>CAWFMN010000008.1:0-22613 GCA_963817005.1 uncultured Acidimicrobiaceae bacterium | reverse complement strand
GCGGCCGGCCAGGTGCGGCGCCATGACTGCCTGACAGGCCTCTGACCTGGGGTAGCGCGTGGCAACGCCGAGTATCCGGGACACGTGGCAGCCCGGTCACCGCCCGATGCGGTGGGCCGGCCTGCCGACCCCCGACCGGGTCACGTCGTACCATGCACCGATGACCGTCGTGGCGCCGCCGCCCCGCGTGCTCCCGAGGACCGGGCCACGGCACGCCAAGCCGGTCCGACGCCTGCCCCTCTGGATCACCATCGTCCTCTGGGTCGTCGTGGCCGCCCTCGGCGTGGTGGCCATCATGCGCATCGTGGCCTGGGACCACTACGACCTCTTCGCCATTCTCAACTCGGTGACCGCCTTCATCTACCTCCCGGCCTGGATCGTGGCCGTGGTGGCGGCGGTGGGCAAGCGGTACGCCCTGGCCGCTGGCGGCCCTGCTGGTGGTGGTGGCCCAGATCGTCTTCATGCTCCCCGAGCTCACCGCGGCCGAGCCGCTGCCCTCGTGGGCGGCCAGCGCTCCGACGATCCGCCTGTTCGACGCCAACGTCTACGCCCCCAACCCGTCCATGGCCGGGTACGCCGCCCAGATCAAGCAGTACCGGCCCCAGCTGGTGACCTTGGAGGAGGCTGTCCCCTCCGACGTGGCCCAGTTCAAGTCGGACGGGGCGCTGGCCCACCTGCCCTACACCGTCCAGATCAAGCGGAACGATCCGCTGGCCTTCTTCATCGCCTCCAGGTACCCGCTGACCGACGTGCACGTCGACTACCTCTTCGATCTGCCCCTCATCGTGAAGTCGACCGTGCACCTGCCCTCGGGACCCCAGGAGCTCTGGGTGGTCCACACCATCGGGCCGGTGCCCAGGTCGTTCACCACCTGGCGGGGCCAGGTGGCCGAGATCGACCGACAGGTGCGCCAGCGGGGCCCGGCCGGCCTGCTGCTGGTCGGGGACTTCAACAGCACCTGGAACAACCAGGGGTTCCGCCAGATCCTGGCCGCCGGGATGACCGACGGGGCCGCCGCCCGGGCCCGTCCGTTCGAGATGACCTGGTCCCAGACCAAGCCGATCATCCCGCCGCTGGTCCGGATCGACCACGTGCTGACCGGGTCCGGCCTGGCGGTCACCACCATCGCCACCGACAACGGTCCGGGCAGCGACCACCGTGACCTGCAGGCCACGGTGGCCTTCCACCGCTGACCACGCAGGCCCGACGCGAGCGGGCGGAGCATCGACGGGCACGCCCCGGCCCCGCCGTCACAACCCGAAGATCGACTCGCAGGTCGGGAGCCGAGGCGGCGTTCCTGAGCAGCGATACCCCGGCGTTGTCCTCCAACCAGCGAGTGAGGAGTAGTGGTTGAACGTGCCGGTCACCTGGACATTGCTGAGGCGCGGGTCGATCACCGCCAGGGGACGTTGTTCCCCTGGCTCGAGTCGTCCTCGTCGAACGTCACCACGATGGTGAGGTCGCCCGACTGGTAGTCGGGCCCCGCCATGATGATCGGGAGCCAGCCCTGCAGCCAGGAGTCGGCCTGGGCCAGGGTCCCGTCGTGGGCGTCGTTGTCGAGGTTGGGGGTGATCTCCCCCGTGACCGGGAGGTTGCCACTCTGCACGTCGGTCAACAGGTTGCCGCCGGTGGTCGTTCCGAGCGGCACATCATTGGCGGCGCAGTCGGCCTGCTCGGTGGCGTCGGTGAAGTAGGGCCAGGGACCGTGGCGGGCGACGTAGGCCCCGCCGCCCGACGTCTGGCAGTTCGACGTCATCGACTCCTGGTACGCCTTGGCCGTCTCCCCGGCGGCGATGGTCTGGCCCCAGACCGTCGGTCCCGACGGCTGGCAGCCGGGCCCGACACCGCAGTCCGAGCTGATGCCCTGCGTGTCGCCGCTCCAGATGGCCACGTAGTTGGGGAGGCTCGGGTGGCTGATGGCGAAGTAGTTGGTGGCTTCCCCGTACTGGGCGGCGTAGCCGGCCAGGGTGGGCATCTGGGACAGGGCCTCGGACTCACTGTGGTTCTCCTCCATGATCACCAGGACCTTGTGACCGGTACCGGTCGAGGGCTGCGTCGTGGTGGTCGGGGGCATCGTGGTGGAGGTCGGGGGGGCGGTGGTCGTCGTGGTGGTGCTCGGCGGTTCGGTGGTCGAGCTCCCGGCGCCCGTCGTGGTCGTGGTGTCGGCCGGGCCCGTGGTGGTGGTGGATCCCGGGGGGAGTAGACGACGTCGAGGATGGGGGGGTTGTCGGGGGCTCCGAAGAGTCGGGCGATCATGCCCGGCTGGGAGTAGGTGAGGGCCAGGTTGGTCACGTCCCCCACGTTGAGCCCGGTCAAGGGGATGGTCTGGGTACCGGTTCCCGTGGGAGAGCCGGTGGTCCCCAGGGGACCGCCGGCCAGGGCCGGGCGGGTGTTCCAGGTCACCGTGGTCGGATCGAACTGCCCCACGTTGTACACGCTGAACACGCCACCCCCGGCGTTCGCCGCGTCGATGGTGAGGGTGGCCGAGTCGACGGTGGAGCCGTCGGGAATGCCGGTGGCGAACTGGAGCAGGGCCCGATAGGAGATATGGCTGGCACTGACCAAGGTGCTGCCGTCGAAGTTGGTGCTCCGACGAGTTCCACGACACGTAGGTCGCGGCGGACACCGGCTGATCGAACTCCACCGTCCCCGAGGCCGCCGACGAGATCTCGACGACGGCCACCGAGCTCAGGAGGAAGACGACCGCGCCCACGGCGGCGAACAGTTTCCGGCGGCTCATCGGTTTGATCATGGTGATTGGACAACTCCTCTACAAGGTCGGCACGTGTTCGTTCGATGTCGGTGACGTGGCCGGTCGGTCAAGAGCGATCAGGTCCCGTCGAGGCCGCTCCTGCCCGGGATCCAGTGGCCAGACACGGCGTGACGGCGCGCCCACCAACGAGCCGATCAGCCCGGTTGGTTCGGACGGGCCGGCACCTCGACCGCATGGCGGCCTCGGTTTTCGATCTGTGACCGCTGCTCCCACCTACCCGAATCCCGACACGCTACACCTCTGCGCGACCGTGTTCACCGCCGGACGCAGCCCAGGCGTGCGAATTCAGGGCGACACCGCACCCCTGCCGGTGCATCGTCCCAGGTGCCCGCGGTGCGAGTCCGGCGTTCGGACCCGGCGGCGAAATCAGCCGGAGGGGCCGGCCCCAGGCTGCCCTTGGGAACGAAGCGATCGGGCTCGACCTCCCAGTCGGGAGCGGCACCGGTGACACCCAGGTCGTGGAGGAGGGCCTCGGCCATGAACGCCCCCACCGACCCGAGGTCGCTGGTCAGGACGCTGATGGACGGCCGGTAGGCGGCGGCCCACGGGGAGTCGCCGAAGGTCAGGAACGAGCACTCGAGCGGAACCTCCAGCGCGCCGAGGGCGAGGGCCTCGAGGAGCAGGGGCGCCAAGGTGTGCGAGCTCGACCACAGGGCGGTGGGTCCGCCGGGGGAGCGGACCATCCGTCCGAGCAGCCCGGCCAGGCCCAGGCCGTCGGCTCGGCGGGTGGCCAGGCCGGCCCACGAGCACCCGGTCCACGGTGATCCCCCGGGGCGCAGCGGACGCCTCGATGAGTCCCCAGCGGGTCGCCGAGGATCCCGAGGGTGGCCCCCCGCGGGTCAGGAAGGCCACCCGGCGGTGGCCCAGGTCGGCCAGGTGGGTGCACGCCTGGTCGATGGCCCGGGCCGTCGAGGCGGCCAGGCCCGTCGGCCTGGGCCTGGAACGCCTCAGCGTCGGCGACGGCCAGCCCCGACTCGGCCAGGCGCCGGATGTGGTCCGGGTCGGCCGGCCGGCCGGCCACCACCAGGGCGTCGATCCGCTGGGCGCTCAGCCGGTCGAGCTGTCGGCGTTCCACCGCCGTCGAGCGCTGGGCGTCGGCCACGATCACCGCGTACCCGTGGCGCTGGGCCCGGTGCTCGACGGCCCGCAGGAAGGGCAGGAACACCGGATTGGCCAGGTTGGGCACCAGCACCCCGATGATCATCGACCGCTCGGTGCGCAGGCTGCGGGCCGGCGCGCTGGGGGAGTAGCCCAGGGCCTCGGCGGCGGCCCGGACCCTGCGGGTGGCCTCCGGACTGGCCGGCCCCCGTCCGGTCAACACCCGGGACACGGTGGCCGTGCTGACCCCGGCCTCGGCCGCCACCTGACGGATGTTCGGCCTCACCGGGACGACCGTGGGGGCGGATCGGTTGACGCGGCCACCGCCCCACCTTACTGTAAACGTTTACACAACCAGCGAGGACATGGGGACGGGCGCCGTGCACGGGAACCCAAGCAGCAGGCGAGTGACCTGGTGGGGAGGAGCGGTTCTGGCGGTGGCCCTGGTCTGTTCGGCGTGCGGCGGATCGACGTCGAGCCCGACCACCACCTCCACCCGTCCCACGCCGACCACCACCGGCGGACCGGGGAGCTCCTCGTCGACTGCGGCCAGCACGGTGACCCCGGCCCCGAGTGGCGGCTGTGCCCTGCTGAACAAGGTCGCCCCGGGCACCGTGACCCTCACACCGACCATCGGGGGCAGGCAGCGGACGGCCATCGTCCACGTCCCGAGCGGGTACACCCCCCCGACGCCGGTCCCGCTGGTGATCAACATGCACGGGAGCCAGTCCACCGCCGCCGAGCAGGAGGTCCTCACCGGCATGGACGCCACGGC
The DNA here is from genome assembly GCA_963817005.1 of uncultured Acidimicrobiaceae bacterium. Taxonomy (GTDB): domain Bacteria; phylum Actinomycetota; class Acidimicrobiia; order Acidimicrobiales; family RAAP-2; genus Bog-756. Next base: position 17,967 of record CAWFMN010000008.1, on the reverse strand, counting down.
CGACGCCGACACCTTCCTCGTGGCCTACCCCCAGGCGGGCATCCCGGCCGGGCGCGGGTACGAGTGGAACGTCCCCGGCCAGCTCCTCGTCGGTGGGACGCCCGTGCCGGCCGGGTCGGCCGACGACGTCTCGTTCATCGAGCAGCTGGTCACCGCGCTCGGGCAGCAGTACTGCATCGACCAGCACCGGGTCTTCGCCACCGGCTTCTCGGGAGGGGCCCGCATGGCCAGCCAGCTGGGGTGCGACGCCTCGACCGTGTTCGCCGCCGTGGCCCCGGTCAGCGGGCTGCGTCTGCCCGCACCGTGTCCCTCGGCCCGGGCCGTGCCCGTGGTGGCGTTCCACGGGACCGCCGACCCGGTCGACCCCTATGCCGGCAACGGCCAGCCGTACTGGACCTACAGCGTGCCGGTGGCGGCCAGCCGGTGGGCCGCCCACAACGGGTGCGCCAGGTCGGCGGGCACCACCCGACCGGCCGCCGGAGTGACCCTGACCACGTACGCGCCGTGCTCGGACGGGTCGGAGGTCCAGCTGTACACCATCGCCGGGGAGGGCCACGAGTGGCCCGGAGGGCCGCGCCTGCCCCGGTCGATCACCCGGTCGCTCGGCCCCCAGAGCTCGGCCATCAGCGCCAACGACACCATGTGGTCGTTCTTCGAGGCCCATCCACTTCCCTCTTAATCCCCCGGGGATCCCTGCCGAGGTAGAAAGGAAGGCCGGATCAGGCGGTACGGTCGACCCACGGGCGGTGCCCCGGACAAGGGCACGGCGGCGAGAAGGAGGGGCAGGATGAGCGACATGTCTCAGGGGCCGGGGTGGTGGCTGGCGTCGGACGGGAAGTGGTACCCACCGGAGCTGCACCCAGGGGCCGCCCGGCCGGTGGGCCAGCCCGCCGACCTGTCCGCCCACCCCGCCGAGGAAGCCCTGTCGAGCTGGGCGCCGGCGGCGGCCGCACCCATGGAGGCGCCGGCGGTGGCGGCGTATCCGCAGGCCGGCCCCGGGACGCCCGACCCGGCCGGACCGTTCGGGCCGCCCACCTCGGCCGGACCCTCCTACCCGCAGGGCTGGCAGCCGATCGTCCCCGCTCCCTCCTCCGGGGGGAAGGTCAGTCGGGGCTTCCGGCTGGTGGGCATCGGGTTCACCATGGCCAGGGACGAGCCGGGCCTGATGATGGTGCCGGTGCTGGCCTTCCTCCTCCAGCTGGTGATCTTCGGGATCGGGGCGCTGGTCCTGCTCCCGACCCTGCGGTCGATGCACGCCAACGAGGGACAGCCGGTCCACCTCTCCGCCGGACAGTGGGGGGTGATGGTGCTGGTGGGGGTGCTCGTGATGTTCGTGTCCGTGGTCTCCCACGCCACCATCATCGCCAGGGTGATGGCCCGGTTCCACGGGCAGAGCGTGACCAACGCCCAGGCGGCCCGGGCGGCCCTGACCAAGACCCCGCAGCTCCTGGCCTGGGCGTTCATCAACTACGTGGTGATCAGCGTCCTCCGCAGCATCGGCAACCGGGGGATCCTCGGGGCCGTGGTCGGCGTGCTCCTCCGGGCCGGCTGGATGCTGGCCAGCTTCTTCGTGGTGCCGGTCATCCTGTTCGAGGACAAGGGGGCGGTGGCGGCCATCAAGCGGTCGGTCGAGCTGTGCCGGGCCCGGTGGGGGGAGAACATCGTGGGCAACGGCGCCCTCGGACTCATCGCCTTCGCCGCCATCCTCCTCGACGTGCTGGTGGCCGTGGTGCTGGGCCTCGTCTTCGCCCCGCTGGGCGCGGTGGTGGGCGTCATCGGCCTGGCCGCCATCTTGTTGGTCCTGACGGTGGCCACGGCGGCGTTCAACGCCGCCCTCTACTGGTATGCGGTGACCGACCAGTCGCCGGGCCAGTACTCGGTGGGGGACCTGCAGTCGGCCTACCGGCAGAAGGGCCGCAGGACCGGCGTCTACGGGTTCTGACCAGCGGGGGAGGGCTCTCCGGCGACGGGCCGGTGACCGCGGCGGGGTGGCAACCGGCGTAGGCTTTCTTCCGTGCTTCACCTGAGCGTCGGTCAGTGGATCTTCTACGGCGTGCTGTCGGTGGTCTGGGCCTTCCTGGGCTACCGCCTGTCCGAGAACGACCGCAAGATGCTGGGGCGCACCCCGTGGGGCCTCCCGTCGATGCTCTGGGCCTTCTTCTGGTTCCTCTCGCTCATCCTGGGCCTGATCCTGTACCTGATCGCCCACTCCGTCGGGGTGCGACAGGCCCAGCGGAACCCGCCGGCCATGGGTGCGCCGGGGTCGGGACCGCCGCCGCCCATGGGGATGAGGACGCCCGCCGGTCGGACCCCGACCGCCTCCGACCTGTTCCCGGCCTATCCGCGGCCGGCCAACTCGACGCCCGCCGACGTCGAGGAGCCACCCGTCGATGCGCCGGATGCACCCACGGCAGGCGACCCGGGCCCGCCATCCGATCTCGATGCCTCCACCGGTTGGGCGGGGTCGCCGCCGGCCTGGCATCCCGACCCGAGCGGGCGGTTCCACTACCGGTGGTGGGACGGGACCCAGTGGACGTCGCAGGTCTCGACCGACGGCCACCATCTGATCGACACCAACCCGGATCAGAGGATCGGTCCCTACTGAGCTGCTCGTGGGCGACGAAGGTCCCTCGAGCGGGGACCTCTCCCGTCACGTCTCGGCGGTGAGGTCCATGGCCACCGACACCGCCTCGGTCGGATCCAACACCGGGATGATCCCGGTGTCGGCGTCCCCCGACGGATGGGTGAGGGCCCAGGTCCCCAGGCCGATCACGGGCGTACCCGAGCGGAGGGCCAGGGCGATCTCGGAGAGCGTGCCGTACTCGCCGGCGATGGCGATCACGACGGAGCCGGAGGCGACGACGAGGGTGTTGCGTGCCTCGCCGAGTCCGGTGGGGATCACCAGGTCCACCCAGGGATTGGCGGCCGAGGGATCCGTGCCCGGCAACAAGCCCACCGTCAGCCCGCCGGCCGACTTGGCTCCCCGGCAGGCCGCGGCCATGACGCCGCCGAGCCCGCCGCAGACGACGACCGCCCCCGACTTGGCCAATCCGTAGCCGACCTGTTCGGCCAGCGCCACAGCGGGCGGCGCTGCCTCGCTTCCCCCGACCACGGCGATCTGGACCGACATGCTGCATCGAGCCTAGAGCGTCCTCCCTTGTCAAAGGTGGGACTCGTGGGTCGTCACGCCGTCTGAACCCTCCCGGGTCGAACGGTCACCGGCTCTAGCGGTGCTCTCACGTCCTGTGCGGAGGCTTGACAGCACCGGGGAGGACCGATGCAGCAGCACGGAGTGAGCCCTAACGGATGTGAGGCGGCACGAGACCTGAGGCGGGCGTGAATGCTCTCTACTGCCTAGCCCCGAACAGCCGAGTAGGGGAATAGCGGTCTCAGCGCGAAGCGGCTGAGGAGCAGAGCTCAGACCCTGTTGCTCGACTGGACCTGTCTCGACGGCACGGCACGACGGCAACCGTAGTCAGCGAGGAGGGCGCCCCGGCTTTTGAGGACGGAATGTCATTGTCCGAAGTTCTGGCCACTTCATCCTCTTGGCCGGATGAGATCCTTGGCACCTTCAACATCACCAGCTGAGTGACCGACGGTCGATCCCGCTGCCTTCAGCCCTCCTTCACCACGGCGTACCAGATCCGATGAGCCACGCCCTCAATGGCGTCACCCATCCGTGCGCATCGGCGGTAGAGCTCGCGGCGGCCGGTCACTTCACGGACGTTGTCAATCCTCAGAAGCGCCGACATGGCCTTCCGGTAGACGTGCTCGATGGCCCGCTGCTGACGCACCGCGGCGTCGGCGTAGCCGGTGGCGCGATCGGGGTGGTCCGACAGCTCCGGGAAGGCGAGGACCAAGCTCCGCACGCCAAGGCCAGCCAGGCTGGTCATCTCGACCATTGGTGCATCGGGGTCGATGTCCACGAGCTCGGATTCGCGGACCAGGTTCTTGGCCGAATTGAGGATGTGGTCCAGCCGCTCCGAGATCTCGTAGATGTCCTCGGGACTGATCGGAGTCACGAACGATGACTTCACGGCAGCGAGCACCTCACGACTGGCCCGGTCCCCGTCGTGCTCGAGGGCATGGACCGTGGCGGCCGCCGATCGATCTCCTTCCGACCATGCGCAGAGTGCGTCCATGGCGGCAACCGTGATCTCACCCTGTCTCCCGAGCAGGCCGAGCAGGTCCGGTGACTTGGGAAGGAACCAACGTTTCATACCAACTACCTCCACATCTCGAAGAAGGCGGCTCCCAAAATCGCGGTGACCGGCAGTGTGACCAGCCACGCCAGTCCGATCTCACCGACCACCGACCATCGCACGTGGCGCCACCGCTGGCCCGACCCGACCCCGACAATGGCGGGGGCGACCACGTCGGTCGTGCTAATCGGAGCGCCAGCCAACGAGGCGACCAGCACCACGACGGCAGACGAACTCTGGCTGACCAGCCCGTCAAGGGCCTGTATCGGGTAGATCCTCCGACCTAGGGTGCGAACGACGCGCCATCCGCCAAGCAGTGTGCCGAGAGTCAACAGCAGGCCGGAGGCGAGCGCCACGGAAAAGGGTACGGCGAAGTGGGAGAGGTGTCCCCCTGCGACAAGCGCCCCAGTCATCAGCCCCATCGACTTCTGCGCATCGTTGGAACCATGGGCAAAGGCCAATCCTCCTGACGCCACCACCTCACCATGGCGCACTGGGCGCTCGATCGACCGTTTGCCCCGTCGTAGTCCCCGTCTGGCCAGATGGATACCGGCCATGGCCATCGGAACCACGATGGCAGAGGAGAACAGGAGCCATAGCAGTGAGCCCACGACACCCACGGGACGAAGCCCGTCCATCCCACCCCAGTTCACCGCGCTGCTCCCCCCTTCGGCCAGGCCAGCCCCGGCGAGGGCCCCGACCAGACAATGGCCCGAACTGCAGGGAAGTCCCCACCACAGCGTCAGCAGGCTCCACACGAGGGCCGCCAGCGTGGCAGCGGCAAGGACCTTGAGCATCTGGTCGGACGGCACGACGACGATGCCACTAATGGTGGCGGCCACGGCTGTCCCCACCGCCAGGGCGCCGATCACGTGGAGCGCCGCGGCGCCAACCACCGCCGGACCGGGGCGGATCGCACGCGTCACCACGGGTGCGGCGATGGCGTTGCCCGCATCATGGACGCCATTGACGATGGCGAAGGCACCTGCCAGCACTATCACCACTACGACCACTGACCGCCCATTTCCCGATCTCGTCGCAATTTTAGAGGGCCGCCGCTCCGGGGTTCCCCTGGATAGTTGGATCGGCGATCCATCGGGCACCCTACTGTCGCAACTGCCCCCATCACACCTGCCTCCCCCGATCCCTTTGTGGGTGGGGTGGGTGGGGCCTCTAGGGCTCCGCTTATGCACCAGCCGCCGGCATATTCGCGGCCTGCACCGACGGTGTCGGCAAGGCGTGGGCGTCGTCACTCGTCGGCCCCGCCCTCGAGGGGCGGGCGCAAGGGATCTACCAGGGATCACGGGCATCGCAATCGTTGTGGCCGCTTCGCCCAATCTCGACCAGCCTGGTGTCCAGATCCAAGCGGGCCATGTCAGTCAGGACCCGATGACACTGGGCCAGCATCCGCTCGTAGAGAGTGACGAGCACGCTCACCTCTTCCTTCTGGCCCTCCCCTCGGTAGGACCAGGACCTCAGCTCCGCCACTTCGCCTCCGAGCACATCCTTGAGGGCCACCAACTCGCCAGCCAGAAGGGGAGAGCTGGGCGAGAGGATCATGGATGGGTGTAACTCCTGACGGCGCACTGCCTCTCTTGCTCCGACGTCGACAATGATGGCTGCCGCTTGAGCCCGGTGCGACTTCGTTGCACCGCCGTGGAGCTTGCAGGTACCGATGCCGACGTGGTCGGTGCCCCAGCCGGCTGGGCGCCGACAGGTCCCCTCGCCTTGGCGTTTGCGTGCGCCGCAGTATTTCTTCTGGCCTTCTACGCTCTGCTGATTTCCCACGCTGTTCCTTCGATTTGTGATTAGTTCTCACCTTGATGGTTGCCTTTGGGGAGGTGCTCGACCTCCACTTGACCACGCTCCGTATGCGATCGGCGGTTGCAACAAGGTGATGCGGGGCCTTCCCGAACCAGTCGTGGTGCATCCTGTGCCAACATACGACGGTGATGGTGCCGTTGCGGTGGTCGTCGGCGACGAGTCGGGCGTCGGGCTCCTGTGCGGGGTGCCGGAGTTGAGCACTCGGGCCGCCCTCCGCGGCGAGGAGGAGCCCCGATCTCGTCAGACGGAGGGCCAGAGTGCGATCGCTCGCGAATGGCACAGGTCAGCCATGGGTCCTGCCGATGGTCATGGGATCGTAGCCAGCTCTGCTCCTCCTCTCCGTAGCCACCAGAATCGCCCGATGTGCTACCTCTAATCGATGGTACGACCGGCACCTGCGGAGTCACGCGGATGGTGCTTTCAGCGGGTACAGCCCTGGAGGGCTCTGTCGATCGGCGGGTGCAACCTCGATCAAGGGAACGAGTTCGGACAGCCCAGAGAAGGCAAGGCGTGGCCCCGAGGCGGGCGTGAATGGTCTCTACGGCCTAGCCCCGAAGCGGCTGAGTAGGGGGGTGGCGGTCTCAGCCCCGAAGCGGCTGAGGCCACAAGCTCACCTCCGTGTCCTTGACACCCCGGCGTGACCGCCGCCGGGAGGGTCATCGCCGAGGAGGACGCCCCGGCTTGCGAGGGTTGCATTTGGCCCACGCGACGATGTCTTCCCGCTTCCAGATCCGGCCAGGACTACTTCCGGCTCGGGAAACTCGAACCGCTGAGTCAGGCCGCCGGGGTCAATCTCCACAGGCACGTCTTCAACACCGATGACACGATAAATGGCCGCAAGCTCGATGCCCACTGGGAGCTCGGGCCGGGGTCGACGTCCCACTGTCGGAGGAGGCGGCGATGGCGAGACCTCCTGCCCCGACCCTGGTCTGGACCACGGGCGCGACCTTTCGGTCGCTTCACACGGGGTCATCTCGGTCCGGATCAACAACTTCTGGTGCGTTGTCGTGGCTCCGCAGGTGGTCGGCGATGATTGACCCCACCGCCGATGCCGTTGGGGCATGACCGGTCACGTTTACCACGAACGGCTCCTTCCCGAGCACGTATCCGGCGCACGTCCGACAGGGCGGTAACGGACGCTGTCCGGGGCACCTGACGGATGAGGGCGATCTCACCGAAGCCGTCGCCTCTGGACAGGGTGCCCAGCCTCTGTCCGTATCGAGACACAGCGAGCTCGCCGTCGGCCACTGCGTAATAGTGGACGCCGAGGTCCCCCTCGGTGACGACCACCGTCCCTTCCGCCACCGTCAAAGATTCCATCTGGCGGGCAATGCCTTCGATGGAGGGGGCGGGCAGAGCGGAGAACAGGGGGATCGCCCGAAGAAGCTGAATCTCCACCTGAGGCACGGTGGCTGCCGAATCGATGGTCCGAAGCCGGTGCCACACCACAGCGACAAGTACGGCCGCCACCACGGCAGGGCTGCACAGAGCGGCCGGAATGCCGCCGACGGCCAAAGCCACACGGACCAGGATCGCCCCGAGGGCGAGACCGAGGTCCGTGAGGGCCTCGTAGATCGAAAAGGCACCGGCAATGGCGTCCGGAGGCGCCGACCGCTGCAGGAGCGTTCGGCCGGTCACGTCGAACACCGCTCCGGCCAGCCCGACCGTGCCCAAGAGGAGGATCGCCGGAGTCACCCGGGGCACGAGCTCGATCGCCGCCAGCGCCAGGACAGCCACTGCCACGGAGACGGTGAGGGTGGTCGCCAGGTGCTGCCGACCCACCAGAAAGGCGGTCACGAAACCCGCCACCAGCGCCCCGGCGCCGAGGGCCGCATTGAGGAACCCTGGGCCCCCGGCGCCCATGTGGAGGAGTTCGACGGCCAGGACCACACAGAGCAGGTCGAGCGAGCCGACGAGGACGAAGTAGAAGGTGTGGAGCACGAACAGGACACGCAGCTCTGGTGTCTGGGTGGCCGTACGGAGGTTCGAACGGGCGGACGCCAGCACCGCTCCGAGGCCGTGCTGCTCGGCCTCCGGCTCGACCGCGTGGTTGCCGGTGGCCCCATCGGCCTCAGCTTCGCCGTCGCCTCGGTGGGCCGCAGAGGCCACAGGGGGAACGGCGGCCTCTGGTCCGGCCACCCCCAGCATGAGGACCAGAGAGCCGCAGGCCATTGCGGCCATTGCCGCCACGGCCAGTGCCGGTCCCCGCCAGGCGAGAAGGAGTCCCGCCACGAGGGGCCCGGCCAGACTGGCAGCCCCGTCCGTCCACCCGGTCATGACGTTCGCTGCCGTCAGTTCGTCGGCCGTGCGCACGATGGAGGGCAGCAGGGCGGCCTGGGGTGGCCGGGTCACGGTGAGGCTGAGTGCGGTCAGCGGGGCCAGCAAGAATACGACGACATCGGGAACGCCAGTGGCGATGGTTACGGCCAGAGCGGCCATGGATCCGGTCTGGAACCCGTAGCCGATGCGCAGAACGTTGGCCACTCGGTGCCGGTCGGCCAGGGCGCCAAGGAACGGAGAGAAGAGTACGCAGGGCAGCAACTGGACGAGGACCATCACCATGCCGGCCGTTGCCCCGCCATGGTCGTAGGCGAAGACCAACAGGGCGATCCAGACGCCGAACTCAGCCGCCCCGAATAGGGCGTAGGCATAGCCAACCCGTCGGAGCACGGGGTTCCCGAGGGCGGAACGGAACACCGTGGCGATGGCGCGCCCCCCGCCTGACCACCGACGCCCCGGACGACACTAAAGGGTCGGTGAACCGGGTCACCGCTAGGAGCCGCTCCGCCAGGGCCGCAAGACCATGGCGCAGAGTACCCGAGGGATTGTCTGGCCGCTTCGGTCGTTGGCGGCCGCTCTCCAGCGTTGGCCTTAGGCCACTTATGGCCTGTTAGACCATGGCTCTTGAACGAGGCTGAGGCCCCACGGGGCGGAGTCCACTGAACGGTTGTCCGGAGGAGAAAAGCTGTCGGACGCCACCCGGCCGGCGCCCATTTGGCCAACTGCTGTCAAGCCGTATCGGACCCCGGTATCCAGGCTCCCGCCCGCCAGAGAGGGAGGAGACGGCCTCAGCTCAGAAGCGGCTGAGTGGCGAAGGCATTGCCTCAGCCCAAACAAAGGCTGAGGGGGGACGGCCGGGGGCCCCGGTTCCCCCAGGTCAAGGGCTATAAAGCTCGGGCTGGCAGGCTCTCCTGGCCTACCTCATGTCCTATCGGCGGCCACCGGATGACTTGCCCGCCCGGACTGCCGGGGTGGAAAGGGTGCCTGGCCCGCCGGCTCGGACCCTGCGGCGGGGCGGTGAGCCTGGACGCTCCGGTCGAGTTCGTTTCGTAATTCGGGGTACCAGGTGCCGGCCGTCAGCCCTCCCCGCCATCCACCTCCACCCGCAGCCGGGGCGACTGCACCCCCTGTCTGGCCGACTGGACCGTCTCCAGCTGCTTAAGGGTGCGGTCGTACTCCCGCTCGAGCTGGCTCCCGTAGCGCAGGAACTTGTCGAGATCGTGATCGTTCAGGACGTAGGCCGAAGTCATCCGGCCGGCCTGGCGGTGCCGGTCCTCGTCCGCCCGCTTGGCCTGGTAGAGGGCCGCTGCGTCAGCCTCGGCCCGGGCGTCGGCCAGGATGGTGTCGTAGGTCGTTCCACAGCACTGGGCCACCTGCTCCACGCGGCGGCGCAGCTCCGTCCCCGGGACAGTGCCCATCGGGTGGGTCGAGGAGCTGGCCGACCTCATCGGTCGTCGGGAGCCGGCCGGCCTGGTCGGCGGCGATCGCCACGGCCAGGAGGACGCCGGCGGCCACGTCCGGATCGACCTCTTGGGCATCGCCGCCGCCGTCATCGAGTCCAACAGGGCCAGGACGGCCTCAGCGTCGTAGCCGCTCCAGGTCGCTCATCCTTGGGAAGGGAGTCGTGGGCCAGCTCCAGGGCATCCCGCGTCTGGAGGGATGCCCCCTCGATCTGGAGCCGGACCTGGTCGTCGTGCCACCGGTCCAGCCGGTGTCGCTGCCACCGGTTCATGGCCAGCTGGTGTACCAGGGAGTCCTCGAGATGCCCCCTCGGAGCCAGCGACAGCCGCATGCCGGCGAGATGCTCCTCCCAGTCCTCGGCCTCTCGTCGCCGACGGTCGGGCTCCGTGACAGGATCCCGTGCCTCCGTGGCGTTCCGGGACGAGATCTGCTTGCCCTCGGCGGTGCGGGGACCGCCGCCCCGCTTCCGCTTGCCGGCGCCGGCCTCGAGGGGCGGACGACGGCTCCGACGACGCCATGGGCCCTCGACCCCGGGATCGCCGTCGAAGGGTGGATTCTTTGCGATGGCCACGACGGCCTCCTTGTCAGGGTTGGAGTTCTGTCCCCACCCGCGGACGGCATCGGGCACATCTGGGTGCCCGCACCGTGACGACGAAGGCGGCCCAATTCCGATGGTACGGGCGCGGGTCGGGGAGATTTGGGGATGGTGGTGACGGACACGCCGGGATGCTTCCTTCAGACCCCGGGGGTCTGGTGCCGCGTCCAGGGCTGAACTCCATCTCCCACGATCTGCCCGGGTGGTTCGACCATCCCAGGACCTCATCAGGTCGGTCGGCCAAAGTGTTTAGAGGGGCAAGCCATCGCTGCGGTCGGCCCTCGATCGACCGATCCGCTTATGCAGCGCAGGAAGGGATGGGCAAGAGACATGGAAGCCCGGGACAACCCTTCTGAAACGCCAGCGTCGGGAGTTCCGCGCCCAGCAGCGGCGTCTACAGCAGCGGAACCGCCCAGAGAGCCGCATGGGACCATCTGGATGACGGTGACGCCTTCAGCGAGCTGGGGTGACACGATCGAGTGGGGCGGCACCAGGTCAAGTGGCGGCGCGGCGAGCAAGCCAAGCTCGACTCGGTCGACCTGGGCCTCTTCGATGCTCTGTACCGGCCACGTCCGGTGGTTGATCGGGGCAAGGTCGTGCTCGACCCCTACACGGGCGAGCCCCTGATCGAGCGCAGCATCGACCTGGCCGTCGTCGACCGGACCCTCCGGATCCGCGATCGCCGAGCCAAGGTGTGGGGAATCGACGCACCACGCCGACGCGAAGGTCGCCGTGGTCACTGAACGATGAGCTGCTCCAGAAGAGGATTGCCGAGAAGGAGGAGGAGAATGCCGCGATGGAGGCCAGAGCGAAGCAGAACCGGGAGTGGAACCGTAAGCCCCGACGGTCCCATTTCACCGAATGGGGAATCCCGATCGGCCCAAGCCACCGTCTCGCAGCGACGGGGGCGCAACCCAAAGCGGCTGAGTAGGGGAGTCATGGCCTCAGCCAAGAAGCGGCTGAGTCGGGGACTCATAACCTCTGTGCGCTCTCACCGAACCCCGCGATCTGCGATCACTGAATCTCGCGCTTCGTGATCAGTGAATGTCGCGTTTGGCGATCAGCGAAAGTCGCGCTGAGCTGATCCCGGTTCCTCAGGGTGAAAGGTTAGCGGCGCCTCCTTTCTGAGTCCTGCTCGGGGTCGGTGGCGGCCTGCTCGAGGGCGTGGTGCTCGCGCATCCGCCAGGACGGTCCCTTGATGTTGAAGACGACGGCGTTGTGCATGAGCCGGTCCAGGATGGCGGCGGCGACGACGGCGTCGCCGAAGATCTCGCCCCACTCGGGCAGGCCCCGGTTGGTGGTGACGAGGGTGGGGTGGCCTTGTCTCGTAGCGGGTGTTGACGACGTGGAAGAAGACGCCGGCCCCGCCCCGTTCGATGGGGAGCAGCCCGACGTCGTCGATGACGAGCACGGTCGGGGCGGTGTAGGGTCTTGAGCTTGGTGGCGAAGGTGCCTTCCCGCTTGGCCTTGACCAAGGTGTTGACCATGTCGTCGGCGGTGGTGAAGTAGCCCCGGTACCCGGCCTCGACGGCGGGGGTGGCCAAGGCCACGGCCAGATGGGTCTTGCCGCAGCCGGGCTGGCCGAGGAAGAGGATCGGGCCGGTTCTCCTCGATGAACCGCAGGGTGGCCAGGTCCTCGACCAGTTTGCGGTCGACGCTGGGCTGGAACTCGAAGTCGAAGTCGTCGAGCGTGCGCCGGAAGGGGAACCGGGCGAAGCGCAGTCGGGCGGCCAGCCGCCGGTTGACGGTGGCCGAGGCCTGCTCGGCGATGACCCGGGCCAGGAACTCGATGTGGCTCCACTCCTGGTCCTTGGCCTCTTCGGCCAGGGTGGCGAAGCACTCGGCCGAGCGGTTCAGACCGCAGATAGCCGAGGTCGTCTTTCAGCTGCTCATAGAGGGAGTTGGTCACGACCCGGCCTCGGTCTCCATAGCGGGACAGGTCCGGGGCCTCGACGTCGACGTCGCCCTCGATGTCGAGGCGCAGTGGCACCTGGACCGGTCGTTCGTCGGGGAGCACGACTGACAGGTGACGGCCGCGGCTGCGGCGAAAGGGCTGCTGCTTGGGCGGCCTGCCAGTGGCCGGCGTCCCACACCTCGCCGGTGCTCGGGATCGGCGACGGTGTGGCGTGCCCACCACCTCCCCGGCCCAGCGGATCTCGATGGTGGACGAGTCGACCTCGTGGCGGACCTCGACCGTCTGGCCGAGACACGTCGGTGGCACCGAGTAGTGCACGCCCCGCCACTCGATCTGGGGGATGGCCACATGCACCCGGCGGGCCTCGACATAGGCGGTGTCGAACCGACGGCGGGGCAAGCGCTCCGAGCATCGGGCCCTCGATGGCGAACCGGTCGTCGGGGATCTCGCCCATGCCCCGGTGGAGCCGGGCGTGGATGCGCTCCTCGATCCAGGTGGCCGCCCGCTCGTTGAGCTCGGACAGGCTCTCGGGGGCCCGGTGGCGGCGCACTCCTCGAGGAACCGCTCCTTCACATCCCGGAAGGGTCGCTCCACCTTGCCCTTGCGTTTGGCGTCCCGGGCCTGGCAGGCCCGGATCTCGGTGCCGTGGAACTGGGCGAACTCGGCTGCCGGCGGATGGAGGGAGAACCGTCGGCCCTGGGACGTGCCGAGCGCCCCCATCCGATCGGTGCGCAGCACCTTGGGGACCCCGCCGACCCGCTCGAAGAACCGGACCAGGCCCTCGAAGGTGTGCTCCCGGTCGATGGACCGGGCGAACCACCAGATGCCGCACCCGAGACCACGACAGGATCGCCGGAAGCACTGGATGTCGCCCAGTCCCCACCCCTCGTCCAGTGCGGAGACGTCGGACCAGTCGAACTGGCACTCCTCGCCCGGTGCCGTCACGATCCGGGTCGAGGCCGCCGGGGCGGCGGTGAACCGGGCCCCCGCAGGTCGATAAGGTGCCGGGCCACGCTCACATAGGAGCCGGCGTAGCCCTCGGCCCTGATCAGCTCGAACACGCTGGTGGCGAGCAGCCGCGGGGCAGCTCGCACCAGCTCGGCGATCCGGGCCGACCAGCGCTCGTCGATCACCGGCGGGTTGGCGCGAGCGAAGCCTCATCCTGCACGGCGTCTGCGATCGCGTGAAGGGCGACGGCGATCAGCACATGCGCGGCATGGGCTGCCTGCTCACCGGCGTCGAGCTGTTTCCCGGCAACGTGCTAGGGGGGCTGCACCGAGCATCCGGCCGGCTGGGCCAGCGGCCTCTCGATCGATCAGGAGATCAAGAACTTCCTGCAGAGCCGGCCCGCCACGCGCACCCGGTTCGGCTCGCTCGAATTCGGCGTCATGGTGCCCGACCGTGCCGACACCTGGACGCGCATGGTCTATGCCGGTGCGAACAAGCCGATCGCGCCGATCGACGATCCCTATCAGATGTTCGCCAAGCTCTACGGCCGGATGAAGGATCAAGAAAGCCTGCACGAGCGTGCTCGACGACCTGCGGGAGGATTTGCGCAGGTCGGCCGCGAGGTCAGCGCCGAGGACCGCCGGCTGCTCGACGAGCATGCACGTTCGTGCGCGAGATGGAACAGGAGCTGCAGCGAGCGAACCGAGAGCCGTCGGCCATGCCGTGCCCGAACTGGAGCCGGCTGAAGACGAAAACGACAACATGCCGCGCGCTCAGCAAGATGCAGATCGACCTAATGGTCAACAGCTTCGTCGCCGACTTCACCCGCGTGGCGACGCTGCAATACACCAATTCCGTCGGCAACGCCACGATGCCCTGGCTCGACATCGACGAGCGCCATCACGATCTGTCGCACAAAGCCGGACAGCGACCGCCCGGCCCAGGAACAGCTCACGAAGATCAACGCCTGGTACTGCGAGCAGCTCGCGTATCTGGCGCATCGCCTGGCCGACACGCCGGAGCCGGGCGGCGACGGGCAGCTTGCTCGACAACACCTGATCGTGTGGACGAACGAGTTGGGCAAGGGCAACGCCACACGCTCGACAACATTCCCTTCGTGCTGGTCGGCGGCGGCCTCGACTTCCGCATGGGCCGCTCGCTCAGTACCCGGCGCCTCACAACCGCCTGCTGCTGTCGCTGGCGCACGGCATGGGCCATCGGATCGACCGTTTCGGCAACCCCGACTACTGCGGCGACGGCCCGCTAGCGGGCCTGACGGGCTAAGCGGCGACGGTAGTTGGTCCGCCGGCGGCGGCCTCTTTTTATTTTCGTCGACATCGCTTTGCCTGGCGCCACGATGCCTACACATGTAGGTATACGTGCCTACGGTTGTAGGTGACATTTGTTCGTTCCGCTGGGGTCAAAGGCAGATGATGGCAAAGCTTCGCGAAAACCGACATGGTCACCCAGCTCGAGGTCATGAATCTGTTCTGGGATCATGGCGAGCTTGGGCGTGGCCCAGGCCTGGAACCTGCTTCGCCAGCGGTGCGAGATCGTGCGCAATACGGCGCAAACCACGCTGGCGCGGCTGGTCGAGAAGGGCTGGCTGCGGCAGCGCGCCGATGGCAATGCCCATTACTTTGGCGTGCGCCGCGATGCCTGGGTGCGCGGCATCGTGGGCCAATTGGTCGACACGGTCTTCGCGGGCTCGACGAGCCGGCTGATCGCCACTTTGCTCGACCGCCAGCGGATTTCGGCCTCCGAGGCGGAGCGGATTCGCCAGTTGATCGATCGGGCCGAGCGAGGCAAGCCATGAATCCACTAGCGTTGCTTACGCCCACATCGCACGACCTCACTGTGCTGTGGCCGTGCTCGTGGCGTCGGTCACGCTGGTGCTCGCCGTGCTGGCACTGTGTGCGCTAGGGGCGCGGTCGGCGGCATCGCGATACGCGATCCTGTTTTGGGCAATGGTGACGGTCGGCGCGAGCCCTCTGATCGTGGCCGCGTCCCGATCGCCGATGGCCCGCGAGATCCTGCCGACCCCCGTGGTTCGGCGCGCGGCCGTTCTTCGGGAGGCAGTCGAGGGCGCGGCGGCCAATCGCACGGTCGGCGATCGACCGATTGCGCAGGACGCGGACTTGAATCGCGACCCGCCGGGCACGCGAAGCATCGTGCCCTGGCTGGCCGGCTTCTCCGGGCCGCCGGCGCGATGTTGAGCTTCGCGCGGATCGTGCATGGTGTGCTGCTGGCCGCGCGGACGGTGGTGCAGGGGCCCGTGCGTATGCGCGGCCCCTCGATCCGAGATTGCACGCGCAACTGGCCCTGGCGCGCCGGCGGCTCGCGTGCCGCCCATCCTGGTGACCGGCGAAGCGGCCGTGCCGTTGGTCGTGGGCTGGTTGCAACCGGCGGTCGTCCTGCCGGTGCATCTTGCGAAATCGTGGGATGAGGATCGGTCTGTGCCGGCCGTGCTGTTGCACGAGTGCGGCGACGCGCGCGGTGCATCTGCTGGTCGGCTTTTATCAGCGCGTGCTGGCGGCTTTGCTGTGGTTTCACCCGTTGGTGCACGTGGTCAATCGACGGCTCGATCGGGCCTGCGAGGAAGCCCGCGCGAGACGCATGCACTGCGGGTTGTCGCACCGGGTGATTACGTGCGGGCACGTTGCTGGGCGGGTGGCGACCTCGCTGCCGCGGACGCGAATTCCCTTGTTTGGCGTCGGATTCTTCTCATCGCCTGGCCGGCTCGAAACCTGCTGCGTGGCCGGACTTGTTTCTGCCGAAAGGAATACGATGACTCGCCTCAGCATTCGCAAATCCGCCGGCATTGCGCCGTTGCTACCTGGGGAGCTGTTTCACGGTGGCGGTGCTCGCGGTGCCGAACTCCGATCCGAGCTCAGAGCCGAGGTCCGGCTATGACCTGGACCATAAAGTCGCCTTCCAAGTGGGCACCGCCTACCTCCGCCATGACGACGTGATCACGGTCGACGAAGTGCGTGGCACGGCGAGCACCTTCAAGCCGGGCAACCTGTACGTCGTGAAGGGCACGTATAAGCTAGCCTCGCGGACAGCGCGACGTTGGCGGCCTACGTGACGGTCGACGCGAAAGCCCGTCGCTCGGTGCCCACTCAGAACACGCAGTCCATGGGCGCGTGGAGAAAGGGGAGGGAAAGTACTCGCTGATCTACTACATGTGGCAAGACGGCAAGCCGCACCTCAGCTACTATCCGGCCGAGGGCGGTAGCTCGTTCGCCAGCCTGTACTTCGGCACCGGCGACACCCTGCTCACGCGCGGCTATTGGGAGTAGCGCGGGCCGCAGGCGTGGGTTGGTGGCGGCGCGATGGGGCGGAAATACGGCCAAAAAAGCCGGAAAATCGCGAATCGACGGCTCGCATCCGGATGCCGCACGCCTATTACTTTTCGCTAACGGACGTTCGCGTTTGGCGTTCGGATGCGCCCCCAGAGGCTGGAATGGTGTCTGGCCGACACTTTCTTGCGAGGGGCTCTCGATGTCACGCCACACGCTTCGCGACTTCACGCTCACGCGCCGCCGTTTTCGCCTTCTGGTTCGGCCTGGGTCTGTTCCAGCTTGCCGAGACGCTGGGCAGCGACCGTTTCGATCGCCTGGCCGCCGCCGCCATGCGAGCCACCGAGAGCGAATACCCGGTCGCGCCGCCGCCCGCTGAGTCGGGCTCGCCGAGCATTGGACCGCCAGTGAGAACAATACCTGGACCTGGTTCGAGCGAGAGCACCTGATTGATGGGCACTGGAAGCTGACCGGCATCACCACGCCGATGCACAAGCGGACCGGCGAACGGCACAGCGGCGACGGTTATCTGGACGACAAGCTGGTGCCCGACAACGTGCGTTACGGCGAACGGCCGGCCACGCCCGATCCTTGACGACGGCGCGGTCGAGGACGACCCGGGCAAGTCGAACCCGATGCGGCGTGCCCGTCACGGCCGGCCGCCGAGCCGCTGGTTGCGCAGCCTGCACTCCGACGAGCTACGGGTGTGGCTGAAAACGATCGAGGTGCCCGAGGCCGGCGTCGAGGGCATGACCTTCTGGGAGCACCTGACGCGCGACCACTCGTTCAACCGCGCCGCATCGCCGGACTGGCAATCGCCGACCAGGCCAAGCTGCACGCCGCCGCGCACGCCGGCTATTGAGAGTCGCGCTTCGACGGTTTGCCGCTCGACACGGATGTCCCTCGCGTGTAGTTGCACTGGAAAACGAGCCGCGACTTGCCGCGGCCGACTCGGCATTCTTGCGCGGCGCCGATATAATGGCGACGCTGACGGGGGTGGTGACGGGGGAGGGCCCCGATCCAATTTCCTATCGTCCGCGGCAGGTATTCTTGCGCGGAGCGAGGACCTCGCTTTGCGGCATGATCCGATGGTTCGAACGCGAGGCGGCCAAGGCTATCTCGTTGCCTTGGCGATGACCGCGCTGGTGGTCCTGGTTCGCCGCTCG
Organism: uncultured Acidimicrobiaceae bacterium; assembly: GCA_963817005.1. Classification (GTDB taxonomy): domain Bacteria; phylum Actinomycetota; class Acidimicrobiia; order Acidimicrobiales; family RAAP-2; genus Bog-756. The sequence goes on along the minus strand of CAWFMN010000008.1, from coordinate 274 downwards.
TTTTTCGACGCCCTGGTCGGTCCGCCAGTTCCCCTTTGTGCTATTCATGGCGCCGGTGGTGGCGGCCGCCTGGCTGGGCGGACTGCGCCGGACTGTTGGCGGTCGGCCTGGGACTGGCCGTCGATCCCCTTCTACACCAGTCGCGACGGCGACGCGATCGTCGAACGGCTGGACGCGGTGCGATGGTGCTGTTCGTCGTGGTGGGCTCGAGCGTGAGCATCTTGGCCGAGGCGATGCTCGTGGCCCGCGAACGGCTGGTCGGCCGCGAGCGTGC
>CAWFMN010000007.1:0-1311309 GCA_963817005.1 uncultured Acidimicrobiaceae bacterium | reverse complement strand
TGCGAGGCTCCCTGAGTTCCACCAGGGTCGTCAGGACGCTTCTCCATGCCCTCGCCTCTGACACGCGTTGCATCAGTTTCTTTACCCTTGCTAATTGGGCGCTTCCACTGCCGCCACAGTATGCATGCAGTTTCCGACGTATCCATTTATCAAGTTCCTCAAAGGGGCTCTTTACTTCGGATAATTTGAAGTAGTTCGACCATCCACGCAGTATCGGAGTGATTTCCTCGATGACTCGCTTCATGTTCTCCCTCTCCCTTTACGACTGATTTCTCGGATTTTCGACTTGATTCGCTCCTGCGCCTTTTCCCCTATTTTGAGTTTGGGGATGCGGTGGCTCGTCATGCCATAGCCAAGAAAGATTCGCTTCCAGGGACGGTCAACAGCGAGTTGTCCTGATCGACCGTGAGTTTCAGGCGCGTTTCAGGGAAGTTCGTGATGGAGGTCATGACCGTTCTGGTCGCCGTGTTCTGACGTAGGTGTTACAGTCGTCTGCATAGCGGCAGAAGGTATGGCCTCGTTCTCTCAAGTTCCTTGTCCAGTTCGTTAAGAAGGATGTTGGACAGCAGGGGAGATAACGGCCCCTCCCTGTGGCGTTCCTTCTTGTCTCGGAGAGATGACGCCCCCTTGAACAGGCCGGCTTGCAGGTAGCTGCGGATGAGATGCAACACCCGCTTGTCTTTGACCTTCCGGACCCTGTGACATCAGGATGTCGTGGTTGACTCGGTCAAAGAATTTGGCAAGGTCGATATCCACCACCCACCGCAGCCCGTCTGATACTGCTTTACGGGTGGCTGTACGGCCCTACGGCGGACGAAACCCGTAGGAAGTCGCTAAAGCTGGGGTTCAAACAACGGCCCAAGTTCCTGATGCACGGCCCGCTGGATGAGACGATCAAGGACGGTTGCATTTTCTGACCCTCCCGGTTGGGAATTTCTACTTTCCGGCACCGGTTGGAGGTCTCATATGTTCAGCAATTCTTCTTTGATGCGTGGCCCAGCCTGTTTGCAGGTATCCTTTGAGTTGACCGGTAGACACGTCGTCCACGCCCGCCGCTCCTTTGTTGGACCACCCGGTTGTAGGCCTTGTACTGCGCCTCTCTTGGCGCGGCTGATAATTTCTCATTTAATATGCGTCCCGCTTCCGCCCAGTAGGTCTCTCTCGTTACCGTGACGCCTACGGCACCATTGTCATGCTCTCGGACTTCCGGCCCCTACCCTCCAACACGGCCCCGCATTTTTTGCCTTTGCTCGCGCCATCGAAATTCAAGCTCCTGTTCGTTCCAACGTGTTCAGCCCTTTGTCGGGTGGTTAATCCGACTCGTATGGCTTCTGTGACTTCTGCCGAACATAAGGACAATCTGTTTCCAGATCGCCATGCCCCGGATTTCGCCCAGTGCAGAACGGGGAGCAATCTCCCCGGGTAATGCGCGTGACCTTCACTCCATATACCCGCCGCATATACAGACATATCCTCCTCCTGGATGGTTATGGGGCTTTGATGTTGCCTTCTCGCCCGGATATGCCTGCCTCGTATGCGATTCCTGTTTGTTGTAGTTTTGCCTGCGGCTTCCTTCAGATTCCGGGTCACCCCGGACACCCTTGCCGTTCGGCTAACGGTTCCCACCATCAGGGTCCGGGGCCCCAACCTCACAAATCGGCTACCATGGCCAATTTGATGGGGCTTAATCCCCCACACGCCCTGCTGGGCGCACAACAATGAAATGGGCCGCTGAGAAAGCGGCCCTTTTCCTTTTGCTTGGAAGAAGTGGTTGTATCAGGATAGTTTCAAAAGTGGGTGCACGGGTCTGACCGCGGTTATTTCTTGTGATTGCCTCTGCCGAGTGAGAGGATTTCCGCCTGCTGTTGCGGTGTCATCCTGTCAAATCGGATGCCGCATGCTGCATTTTGTTGGTTATCCCCCATTCCCGTTTCCACACAGCAGTGACGCAATGGGCGATTGGTCGTTCTTCCAGGGCGGGTCAGCCGTATCCATACGGTCGATTGGAGGGCCAATCTCATCGTTGACGCAGAACAGGAAACAGCCTCCCGGTGAGAAAAACATACAGGCGGTACGCTCGGCATCCGCCATATCCGGGGAGCGTGACAGCACGGCATTCAGATTAAGCGGGATCCTGTTGCGGATGAAGCAACTCTCGCCTGTTCGCAGCAATGAGGTGCTCCTCGGCGCTACGGGTGCCTGCCTGGATATCCCAGGAACACATGCGGATTTTCCGGGTTCTGGCCACAATGTCGCAGGGTGAGGCGTTGGGGATGGCGTGCAAAGCATCTTCCACCAGGCTTTTTTCGTATCGGGGTACCCTCCAATGACGGCGGCATGTCCAGAAAGATGGCGTTATAGGAATTGTGGGTGCCTGGTTCGCCACGTCGCGCAGCGAGATGCAGATCGCCTGTTCTTTTCTGATGAACGCCTCATAGACGAGGCGTCGCTCTTCATCCTCAACGGCCAGCAGTATTTGAGGCTGCATCCATCATCTCCTCTGTTACTCCGGCGCTTAGTTGCAAAGCACATTATTACACTGTTAACCGGTTGTTCAATCACAAAAATCCAATCACCGTGCCGCTGGGACAATCCAATCGGCGTCTGCAGAATCGTCACCTAGTGTCCCGTCCGACATTTTGGTGGTACCAAAGGGGCGCGGTGAACAGGCGTAGCAGGGTCTCCATCAAGCAAGGAGCCGCAACGACGGCAAAGGCCTTAGAGTGGGAAGTACGACTACGAACTAACCGCACGGGACACTATGAGAATTCCATAAGCCAATTTTACTCACAATAATTTTATAAGCAGTTTTGGTAAAAGATGATTCAAATTTATACTTAAGTAAATTATACCAGCTTGATTTTTTACCAAAGGAGGTTAGACTGGTTTCTGAAAAGAGACCATCATTGTCAGAAAAATCAAGCAAAGTTATACCGTAGTTACCGGTTCGGTGTCGAGCATCAAAAACGACGATCCGGGAGATTTCGAAGGCCCGCTTGAATGGCAGTTCCTGATACTGCTCGAATTCGACTGGGACAACGAAATCGAGAGCTTTGAGGTACAGCCTGTCAAAATACTCTACGGTACGAGCCCCGCGGTTGACAGTATTCTTACACCCCCCTGACGTACTTGTCCACTATCGCGACGGTAGACCTCCCTGCCTTTTCGAGGTCAAGTCCCGCGAATTCCTAAAAAAAGAATTGGTCTGAGCTTAAACCGAAACTTGGAGCAGGTATTCATTATGCCCGCTTGCATTCGATGCGCTTCAAAATTGTAACCAACAAGGAGGTTTACACCCTTCCTCGAGAACGCCGCTTCTTCCGCCAGTACAAGACTGAAATCCCGCAAGCCTCAGAGATTGGTATTCTGCTGCAGAGACTGAACGAAAACGGCAAAACGACCCCAAATGCGCCGCTCGCTTCCGTCTCCGACGACATCCGGAGACAGGCGGCTCTCATCCCCGCCCTCTGGCCCGGTCGCCACGCGCCGAATCGGCGCAGACATCGGAACAAAAAATTCACATGGAAAGCCCAATTTGGCCCATCGGCGAAACGGAGGAGGCCCCCCAATGGCGCGAGAACTGGTAATTGCTCCGAGGTTGTCCACAACAATATTGGCTACGTAATTCGAAGATCAAAGACGAGAGGAATGTCGTGGCCATAAGGTGCGGCACCAAGACTCACTCTACCCTACCCCTTCTCGAACTCCGATCGATCGAACTCCCGGATGACGCCTCACAGCAGGTAGAAGCAGAAGGAATGCCATGCGACCGATAAGGAATGGGCAAAGGCGGAACATCGTAGTAGCCTGATCGAACCGCTGCTCGCTACGTCGCGCCGAACACGCGCTATGGTTAACGATGCAAAGAAGGGCCGGGTAAGCAGCGGAACCATCTATAACTGGATAAGAAGATACAACCGACGCTGGCTCGCCGTCATCCTGCTCGACGAAGGCGCGTGAGGGAGGCCGGGGACAAGGCAGGCTGAATCCTGAAAACTGATTCGTTCCCTCGATTTCTAGAAAAACGCAAGAGTGTCAAAAAGACCTTCGAAGAAATCAAGAAAAAGTGCAAAAACTCCGATCTGCCCGTACCCAACATCAATACGATTTACCGCCGGATCAACTGGCTTACCGAGTACGACAAGATCTCCGCCGCCCACAGAAGGCAAGGAGTTGGCGGAGTAATGCGACCTCGCCGAAACCCCGGAACGATTTTCGGCGCCGACACCCTGCTTTCAATGGTGCAGATTGACGCCACATGGGGCTCGACATCGAACTGATGCGACCGGTTACCGATTGGACGGGTATGGCTCACTTTGGCAATTGAATGCATGTCCCGCATGGTAGCAGGAATTTACATCTCTCTCGACCCACCATCCGCGTTCTCGGCTGGAATGTGCATTGTACATGCAATTCTGCCGAGGTATTCGGCTTCAGAAACTGGGTCGAAGCTGAATGGCCCTTTGCCGCGGAACTCGCGTGCGTTGTCCATGTGAATTGTCATCATCTTGCCGCAACAGGGCCATTCAGCTTCGACCCCCAGTTTCTGAAGCCAGACATCCTTCGGCAGAATTGCATGTACAATGCACATTCCAGCCGAGAACGCGGATGGTGGGTCGAGAGAGATGTAAATTCCTGCTACCATGCGGGACATGCATTCAATTGCCAAAGTGAGCCATACCCGTCCAATCGGTAACCGGTCGCGGTCGTCGACAATTTCGATGTCAAGTTTCATGTGGTCGATCTGCACCATTGAAAGCAGGGTGTCGGCGCCGAAAATCAGACCGGGTTTCGGCGAGGTCAGTTGCTCCGCCAACTCCTTGCCTTTTGTGGCGGCGATCTTGTCGTACTCGGTAAGCCAGTTGATCCGGCGGTAAATCGTATTGATGTTGGGTACGGGCAGATCGGAGTTTTTGCACTTTTTCTTGATTTCTTCGAAGGTCTTTTTGACACTCTTGCGTTTTTCGAGATAGAGGGAACGAATCGTTGCGTCGACAATGGATTCGGTTTCAGGATTCAGCCTGCCTTGTCCCCGGCCTCCCTCACGCGCTTCGTCGAGCAGGGATGACAGCAAGCCGGCGTCGTTGTATCTTCTTATCCAGTTATAGATGGTTGCAGTTGTTACCCCGGCCTTCTTTGCCGCATCGTTAACCATAGCGCGTGTTCGGCGCGACGTAGCGAGCAGCGGTTCGATCAGGCTCCTACGATGTTCCGCCTTTGCCCATTCCTTATCGGTCGCATCGGGCATTCCTTCTGCTTCTATCTGCTGTGAGGCGTCATCCAGAGTGTCAATCGATCGGAGTTCGAGAAGGGGTAGGGTAGAGTGAGTCTTGGTGCCGCACCTTATGGCCACGACATTCCTCTCGTCTTTGATCTTGGTAATTACGTAGCCAATATTGTTGTGGACAACCTTCTCACCGGGAGCGATTACCAGTTCTCGCGCCATTGGGGGGCCTCCTCCGTTTCGCCGATGGGCCAAATTGGGCTTTCCATGTGAATTTTCTGTTCGATGTCTGCGCCGATTCGGCGCGTGGCGACCAGGTGCCAGAGGGCGGGGATGAGAGCCGCCTGTCTCCGGATGTCGTCGGAGACGGAAGCAAGCAGCGCATTTGGGGTCGTTTTGCCGTTTTCGTTCAGTCTCTGCAGCAGAATACCAATCTCTGAGGCTTGCGGGATTTCAGTCTTGTACTGGCGGAAGAAGCGGGCGTTCTCGAGGAAGGGTGTAAAGATCTCCTTGTTGGTTACAATTTTGAAGCGCATCGAATGCAAGCGGGCATAATGAATACCTGCTCCAAGTTTCGGTTTAAGCTCAGACCAATTCTTTTTTAGGAATTCGCGGGACTTGACCTCGAAAAGGCAGGGAGGTCTACCGTCGCGATAGTGGACAAGTACGTCGGGGGTGTAAGAATACTGTCGACCGCGGGGGCTCGTACCGTAGAGTATTTTGACAGGCTGTACCTCAAAGCTCTCGATTTCGTTGTCCCAGTCGAATTCGAGCAGTATCAGGAACTGCCATTCAAGCGGGCCTTCGAAATCTCCCGGATCGTCGTTTTTGATGCTCGACACCGAACCGGTAACTACGGTATAACTTTGCTTGATTTTTCTGACGGGCATAGATAGTCTCTTTTCAGAAACCAGTCTAACCTCCTTTGGTAAAAAATCAAGCTGGTATAATTTACTTAAGTATAAATTTGAATCATCTTTTACCAAAACTGCTTATAAAATTATTGTGAGTAAAATTGGCTTATGGAATTCTCAGCTAGTGTCCCGTGCGGTTAGTTCGTAGTCGTACTTCCGGCTCTTAAGGCCTTTGCCGTCGTTGCGGCTCCTTGCCTTGATGGAGACCCTGCTACGCCTGTTCACCGCGCCTTGGTACCAGCCAAAATGTCTCGGACGGGACACTAGGTGACGATTCTCAACGCCGATTGGATTGTCCAGCGGCACAGTCAATCGATTTTTGTGATTGAACAACCGGTTAACAGTGTAATAATGTGCTTTGCAATGGTTTAAGCACCGAGTGAAACAGAGGAGATGATGGATGCAGCCTCAAATACTGCTGGCCGTTGAGGATGAAGAGCGACGCCTCGTCTATGAGGCGTTCATCAGAAAAGAACAGGCGATCTGCCATACGGTCTCCTCGCTGCGCGACGTGGCGAACCAGGCACCCCGGCAACCCTATAACGCCATCTTTCTGGACATGCCGCTGATCATAAAGGCCTCCCGATACGAAAAAAGCCTGGTGGAAGATGCTTTGCACGCCATCCCCAACGCTCGCCTCAACATTGTGGCCAAAACCCGGAAAATCCGCATGCTGGTTTCCTGGGATATCCAGGCAGGCACCCGTAGCGCCGAGGAGCACCTCAGATATTGCTGCGAACAGGCCCCGAGAGTTGCTCTCATTCGCAACAGGATCCCGCTTAATCTGAATGCCGTGCTGTCACGCTCCCCGGATATGGCGGATGCCGAGCGTACCGCCTGTATCGATTTCTCACCGGGAGGCTGTTTCCTGTTCTGCGTCAACGATGAGATCACCCTCCAATCGACCGTATGGATACGGCTGACCGCCCTGAACGACCAATCGCCCATTGCGTCCACTGTATGCTGGAAACGGGAATGGGGGATAACCAACGAAATCCCCGGCATCGGCATCCGATTTGACAGGATGACACCGCAACAGCAGGCGGAAATCCTCTCACTCGGCAGAGGCAATCACAAGAAATAACCGCGGTCGTAACCATGCACCCACTTTTGAAACTATCCTGATACAACCACTTCTTCCAAGCAAAAGGAAAAGGGCCGCTTTCTGAGCGGCCCTTTCATTGTTGTGCGCCCGGCAGGGCGCGTGGGGCGTAAGCCCCATCAAATCGGCCATGGTAGCCGATTTGTGACTTGGAGGTGCAAGTCCTCTACGGACCCTGATGGTGGGAACCGTTAGCCGAACGGCAAGGGTGTCCGGGGTGACCCGGAATCTGAAGGAAGCCGCAGGCAAAACTCCGGCCCGACGAACAGGAATCGCATACGAGGCAGGCATATCCGGGCGAGAAGGCAATGCTCTTCAAAGCCCCATAACCATCCAGGAGGATATGTCTGTATATGCGGCGGGTATATGGAGTGAAGGTCACGCGCATTACCCGGGGAGATCTGCCGTTCTGCACTGGGCGAAATCCGGGGCATGGCGATCTGGAAACAGATTGTCCTTATGTTCGGCAGAAGTCAGCAGAAGCCATACGAGTCGGATTAACCACCCGACAAAGGGCTGAACACGTTGGAACGAACAGGAGCCTTGAATTTCGATGGCGCGAGCAAAGGCAGAAGCCCCGGAAGAGATACCGGGGGCCGTGTTGGAGGGTAGGGGCCGGAAGTCCCGAGAGCATGACAATGGTGCATCAGGCGTCACGGTAACGAGAGAGACCTACTGGGCGGAAGCGGGGACGCGTCTGATGGAAGAAATTATCAGCCGCGCCAACATGCACAAGGCCTACAACCGGGTGGTATCCAACAAAGGAGCGGCAGGCGTGGACAACATGTCTACCGGTCAACTCAAAGGATACCTGCAAACAGACTGGCCACGCATCAAAGAAGAATTGCTGAACGGGACGTATCAACCTCAACCGGTGCGGAAAGTAGAAATTCCCAAACCGGGAGGGGGCACACGGATGTTGGGAATTCCAACCGTCCTTGATCGTCTCATCCAGCAGGCAGTGCATCAGGAACTTGGGCCGTTGTTTGAACCCGGCTTTAGCGCAAGCTCCTACGGGTTTCGTCCCGGCAAGAGCGCCCATCAGGCAGTACAGGCCGCCCGTAAAGCAGTATCAGACGGGCTGCGGTGGGTGGTGGATATCGACCTTGCCAAATTCTTTGACCGAGTCAACCACGACATCCTCATGTCGCGGGTAGCCAGGAAGGTCAAAGACAAGCGGGTGTTGCATCTCATCCGCAGCTACCTGCAAGCCGGCCTGTTCGAGGGGGGCATCATCTCTCCGAGACAAGAAGGAACGCCACAGGGAGGGCCGTTATCTCCCCTGTTGTCCAACATCCTTCTTGACGAACTGGACAAGGAACTTGAGAAACGAGGCCATACCTTCTGCCGCTATGCCGACGACTGTAACACCTACGTCAGAACACGGCGATCAGCAGAACGGGTCATGACCTCCATCACGAACTTCCTTGAAACGCGCCTGAAACTCACGGTCAATCAGGACAAAAGCGCTGTTGACCGTCCCTGGAAGCGAATCTTTCTTGGCTATGGCATGACGAGCCACCGCATCCCCAAACTCAAAATAGGGGAAAAGGCGCAGGAGCGAATCAAGTCGAAAATCCGAGAAATCAGTCGTAAAGGGAGAGGGAGAAACATGAAGCGAGTCATCGAGGAAATCACTCCGATACTGCGTGGATGGTCGAACTACTTCAAATTATCCGAAGTAAAGAGCCCCTTTGAGGAACTTGATAAATGGATACGTCGGAAACTGCGGTGCATACTGTGGCGGCAGTGGAAGCGCCCATTCACAAGGGTAAAGAAACTGATGCAACGCGGATTGTCAGAGGCGAGGGCATGGAGAAGCGTCCTCAATAAACGAGGCCCCTGGTGGAACTCAGGAGCCTCGCATATGAACCAAGCCTTCGATACATCCTACTTCACGAAACTGGGACTACTCTCGCTACTCAACCAGTTTCACCGCTTTCAACTTTAACGTGAACCGCCGTGTACGGAACCGTACGCACGGTGGTGTGGGAGGACGGCGGGAGTAATCCCGCCTCCTACCCGATTAAAATGACCCGGCAGAGGTTGCGACTACGAAGCTGAAGCTGTAGTATATATACAGAATTGCGAACACAGCATTGATTTTCAGGCTTTCAGAACGCCTTTGTCATGAGCGGGGCAAACCATATGCGCTACTGTGAAGAATCACCGCCACGGCAACTGCTGGAGGCTATTCGCCAATTCAATACCGGTGACTGGTTTGAATGCCACGAAACCCTGGAAGACCTCTGGGTGGGGGAAGAGGGGGAAGTGCGCGAATTCTACCAAGGTGTCCTGCAGGTTGCGGTGGCCCTGCACCATTGGAGAAGCGGCAACTTCGGCGGGGCGATCACCCTCCTGAAGGGTGGGGTGGCGTACCTGGTTCGTGTGTCTGAGGTTTGTCAGTGGGTGGATGTCGCGGCATTCATAGCCGCCAGCGACAGGGTGCGTGAGGCGCTTGAGCAGCTTGGCAAAGAGGATATGGCAGCGTTGGATTTGTCTTTGATACCCGTTTTGAGGGTTGTGACCTGACAGGGGAACGGCTTTGGCCCGGTGTTACGGAAACAAACGCCTCAGGCGTAGACGGAAAAGGTGTAGGCGCTGTCCGGGGTAGGGGCCTGCTGAACGTTTTGGGCCAGCAGGCCGGCCATCTGGTTCTGCTGGTTGGCGTTCTGTTTTACCATGGCTGTCGACAGAAGCTGCTGCGTCTGCCCGGCTTTCATCAGTAATGCTGCTCCTGCAATCGTGCTGGTATCCATAACGCTCCTCCCTTTGCGCCAGTATTGCAATATGTCCCCCTGAAAGCAACTAAAAACTTGGATAGTAAAAGCTTAAAGCTTTACATCATAATCTGCCACAGAGCCACAGAGACACGGAGAAAATCAGGAGTAAGAAAGATACATCCTGATGATTTTGATTCTTGCTTGCCCCAAAATTATTGTGCTTTTCTCTGAGTTCCTCTGAGTCTCCGTGTCTCTGTGGCAGGTGTTGATTATAGGTTAAAAGTCGTTATTTTCTGATATACTTTCCGGGAATGAAAGAACGCAGCGCGACACAGTTTGGAAGAGGCCGCACAATGCAGTTTGAATGGTGGTATTGGATAATAGCCGGTTTTTGCCTGATCGGCCTGGAGTTGATCGTGCCCTCCTTTACGATCATCTGGTTCGGCCTCGGAGCGCTGGTGGTTGGCGTGCTGAAGGCACTCTGGCCTGAATTCCCGCTGGCCGGACAGTTGTTTCTATGGACCGTGTCGTCCATCAGTTTCACCGTGATGTGGTTCAAATACTTAAAACCAAAGGCCAACAGAACCCATGCCGCACAATCGAAAGAGCGGATTGTGGGAGAAACCGGCATCATCATCTGGGGAACGGAGGACAGCTACGGCCGGGGGACGGTACGGTTCCGCATTGCCGTAATGGGCGCCGACGAGTGGGGCTGCTATGCCGATGAGGTGTTACAGGTGGGAGACTCTGTCCGGGTTGTGGATAGAGAGGGGCAGATCCTGAAAGTGATTAAAAACCCATAGGACACTAAAACCCTGGTCTCGTGGTGCAGCAGTTTAGGGCATCCCTGACTTCCTTCCTGAATCTGGTGAGGTTTTCCTTCTCTTCGCCGAAGGTTTCCACATGGTTGATCTTTTCCGTGACAAGGGAGTGCAGCTTGCTCAGCTTGCCATGATCTCCCATAGCCGCCCGCAACTCCTTACGCAATTCATGAATAGCTCTGTCGTGAGACTTCATCCGGCACCACCTGGTGTTTATCGATTAAGGACGTCATTGCTGAATTCACGGTTTACTGCATTTCCGTGAATTCACGTGTGGAAACTAATATGGATTACGCGCTTCGGTCAAGCGATAATTGTACTCATGTCATGGATCATGATATATGAAACCCTGGACAGGAAGTTAAGACTCTATGAAAAAGGATCACGATTACTGGATGGCCAAGGCCATCACCGAAGCTGCCAAGGCCCGGGCCAAGGACGAGGTCCCCATCGGCTGCGTGATCGTGCGTGACGGAAAGATCATCGCCCGCGGCCACAACCTGCGCGAATCCGCCCAAGACCCCGCAGCCCATGCCGAGCTGATCGCCATCAGAAAAGCCGCCAGGAAACTCGATTCCTGGCGGCTTCTGGATACGACGCTCTATGTCACCCTCGAACCCTGCATCATGTGTATGGGGGCCATCATCCTGGCCCGCATACACACCGTTGTGTTTGGCTGCCACGACCCCAAGGGGGGCGCGGCCGGCACCCTGTACGACCTCTCAGACGACCCCCGCCTCAATCACCGGGTGGAACTGGTGCCGTGCGTGCTGGAAGGCGAATGCTCCAGCCTGCTCAGTTCTTTCTTTGCCGATCTCCGCAGGCGCAAGAAATCAGCTGTCCCGGAGTGACGGCGCAGAGCCGGTCGTACTCATCCGGTGTGTTCACGTTGCAAAAAGACAGCTCTGCGCCCGGGATGGCGGCCAACTCCTTCGGTGTTACGAATCTCGTCCGCACGCGATCCAGCAGGTTCAACAGTTTCCAGTCCCCCTGTTCAAGAGCCTGTTCCACCATTGCCAGGCAGCGCTGCCCGTACAGGGCCTGCAACGGCTCCTTTCCGCCTGGGCTGAGTGGCACCACGGCGTCATATTCCCCTTCAACAGTGCAAATCATACGTATCACATCAGGATTGAGAAAGGGCGTGTCGCACGCCGTTAAAAAAATCCACTCCCTGGTGCTGGCCATCAGGCCGGCATGAAGGCCAGCCAGGGGACCGACGCCGGAATACCGGTCAGCTACCATGGGGCAGGGGAGAAAGGCGTATTCTTCGGGCGTGTTGGTGACAAGGATCACCTCCCGGAAGAGTTGGGTCATGGTGCGGTAGATCTTTTCGATCAGCGGTGCGCCATCAACCGCCAACAGCGCCTTGTTGCTGCCCATGCGGCTGGATACGCCGCCGGCCAGGATCACGGCGGTTATGCCGTGGATCGGTCCAGAGGTCTGTTGTCTGTCCATTGCGTTCTCCTGCCGACCAGTGTAGTACAATCGCCGGGGCCAGACAATGCGAAACGCCCCTCCGGCAATCCGGAGAGGCGTTTCGAGTTCTGGGTTGTGGGGAGAAGATCAGCCTTCCAGCCCAAAGGTTTCGTGCAGCACGCGTACGGCCAGTTCGGTGTATTTCTCGTCCATCACGACCGAAATCTTGATTTCCGAGGTGGAGATCATCTGGATGTTGATGCCGTTGGAGGCCAGGGCGGCGAACATCTGGGTGGCGACGCCGGCGTGACTTCGCATGCCGAGGCCGACAATGGATACCTTGCTGATGTCTTCGTCCGAAAGGACTTCCTTGGCCTGAATGGTTTTGGCGACTTCATTGGTGATCAACAGGGCCTGTTTCAGGTCAGCCTTGGTCACGGTGAAGGTGAAGTCGGTCATGCCGGCCTGGCTGACGTTCTGAACGATCATGTCCACCGAGATGGCCGCATCGGAGAGCGGTGTGAGGATCTTGGCGGCGATGCCCGGCTTGTCGGGTACTCCCATGACGGCAATCTTGGCTTCATTCTTGTCGTACGCTACCCCTGATACGAGAATACCTTCCATTTCCTTATCCTCCCTGGTAACCATGGTACCGGTGTTTTCATTAAGGCTGGAGCGAACATGCACGTCAACATTGTATTTCTTGGCGAACTCCACCGATCGGATCTGCAGTACCTTGGCGCCAAGGCTGGCCAGTTCGAGCATCTCGTCATAGGATATTTTCTCGACCTTGCGGGCTTCCTTGCAGATGTTGGGATCGGTGGTATAGACGCCGTCCACGTCGGTGTAGATCTCGCAGACGTCGGCCTTGAGGGCTGCCGCAATGGCCACCGCGGAGGTGTCGGAACCGCCGCGGCCCAGGGTGGTGACGTTACGGGCCGCATCGATCCCCTGGAAGCCGGCCACGATCACGATGGCCCCGTCCTTGAGATCGGCGCGGATGTTCTTGTCGTCAATGTTTTCTATGCGGGCCTTGCTGGCGGTGCTGTCGGTGACGATCGGCACCTGCCACCCCTGGTAGGATCTGGCCTTGTAACCCAGGGACTTGAGGTGCATGGCCAACAGGCCGATGGTTACCTGCTCGCCGGTGGCGACCACCACGTCATATTCCCGCCCGTCGGGGATTTCGCTCATCTCGTTGGCCAGGGCGACCAGCTTGTTGGTCTCTCCGGACATGGCGGACACCACGACGATCACGTCATTGCCGGCTTCATAGGTCTTGATGATCCGCTTGGCGACGTTTTTGATGCGGTCTGCGGTGCCGACCGATGTGCCGCCGTATTTCTGGACTACAAGTGCCATACATCGCTCCTTCACAAGATATGGTGGCAAAGAATAGCCGAAGGTAAAGCTCTATAACAGATTATTAGCGTTCAGGTCAAAGAAATTTTATCGCTCCGTATACGCTTTAGCAAGCGTGACAGCAGAATCTCCGGGCAGGCACCCCTTGCTTCGACGGTGATCCTGCGTTTCTCGAAGCCTTCGTAATGAAACGTAACCCGCAGGTGATTGGCGGGAAGCAGGCTTTCCAGGCGTTCTGACCATTCCACGATGCAGACGCCCTCGCCGTACAGGTAATCCATGAAGCCCAGGTCGGTGATGTCATCCTCTGTCGCCATGCGGTAGAAGTCGAAGTGATAGACCGGCAGTATGCCGGGATAATGATTCATGATGGCAAAGGTTGGGCTGGCGACCAGATGGGCGCTTTCCGGCGCAACCGCCTGGACCACGCCGCGGGTGAAGCAGGTTTTGCCCCCCCCCAGATCACCGCGTAACGCCAGAAAGGCGCCCGGTCCCAGCAGCGACCCCAGGTGCCGTCCCAACTCCTCGGTTTCCTCCGGCGAATTGGTGAGGAATTCCTCTTTGGTCACTTCGTGACCAGGTTGCGGATGATGTCGATACGGGAGACGATTCCCACCAGCTTTCGCCCTTCGACCACCGGCAGCGCGTGCAGCTTGCGGTCGCTCATGACGTCGGCCGCCGTACTGACCGGGTCGGTTGGGGCGATCGTCACCACGTCGCTGGAGCAGATCTCGCCCACGGTCTGGGCGGTCATCTTCTGCAACTCCCGCTCCAGGGTTCGTTCACCCTGCAGGGGGATCACCCAGTCAAAGATCGAGATGACCGTGGGAATGTGCAGGTTACGCCCCTGTTCGATCAGGTCGGAGGCGGTCACGATCCCGGTCAGGTTGCCGGCCTCGTCCACCACCGGCAGGCTGCCGAAACGGCGGGTCTCGAATATTCCGGCCAATTCCCGCAGGTTGGTTTCTTTTTTCACGGTAACAACGTCTTTTGTCATGATATCGGCTACGGTCTGCATGTGGTGTTCTCCTTTGATAATCCTGAATCCGTGACGCCTCCATGCCTTGGTCCGGAAGGCCTCTGCCTTTGCGTTTGAAGAGTTTGCATCTACCAGTCGGGGTATCAGCCGCGTTAGTGTGTTGTCACGACACGAAGGCCCGCGGGCCCCGGCTCTTCCGGGCACTACGGCATTCCGGTGTCACGGATTCAGGATAATGATACCAGTTTATTATATGCATAGGGGAGCTTTTCCTGCACATCGCCGGCGCTCATGCCGATCTCGCCCTTGTCCTGCGCCACCAGGTCGGCGGCGTAGCCATGGATGAAGACCCCCAGGCGACAGGCATCCCGGCAGCCATGACCCTGGCCCAGCAGCGAGACGATGATGCCGGTCAGCACGTCACCCATGCCGCCGCTGGCCATGCCGGGATTACCGCTGCCGTTGATGGCCACGCTGCCGTCGGGTGCGGCGATGATGGTGCGGGAGCCTTTGAGGATCAGGTGAACGCCGTAGGTTGCGGCGAACCCCCGGGCCGCGGCGATGCGGTCGGCTTCCACGTCGGCAACGGATACCCCCAGCAGGCGGGCCATCTCCCCCGGATGGGGGGTGAGCACCACGCTGGCGCTTTTTTTCTCCAGGAGGCAGTTCGTGTCCTGGGCCACGGCATTCAGGCCGTCGGCATCGATTACCAGGGGGAGGCCGGCCGATTTCACCAGGGTCTGCACCAGGGCAGCAGTAGCGGGATGCTGGCCCAGCCCGGGGCCGATGGCCAGGGCATCCTTGCCGGTGAGCAACCCTTCGATGGCGGGGAATGCGTCGTCGGAAAGGTAGCCGCTGCCGGAATCGGGCAGGGGTACGGTCATGGCCTCGGTGGTCTTGATCTCCAGGATCGGGTGGAGGCTCTCCGGGACCGCGAGGGTCACCAGGCCCGAGCCGGCCCGTACGGCGCTGTTGGCGGAGAGCGCGGCAGCGCCGGTCTTGCCGCAAGAGCCCGCGACGATCAGGCAGTGGCCGAAGTGTCCTTTGTGGGCCTGCCGGTCGCGGCGGTGCAGCAGGGGACGGATGCTGTCGGCGGTGAGGAATTCGCAGCCGTCGGCTTCTTCCACGAGCCGGACCGGGATGCCGATGTCGGCCACCACCAGGCGGCCGGTGTGGTCGGCGCCCGGATAGAGCACATGCCCCAGTTTGGCGGCGGCAAAGGTCACGGTGACGGTTGCCCGCACCGCGCAGCCCAGCACCCTGCCGGAGCTGCCGTGGATGCCGGAAGGGATGTCCACTGCAAGTACCGGCCGGCCGGAGGCGTTGATCAGCTCGACAGCCTCCCGGTAGACGCCGCTGACCTCGCTGTTCAGCCCGGTCCCCAGCAGGGCGTCCACGATGACGTCAGCCTGGCGGATCTCCTCCTGATGCCGATCCGCCGGTTGTCCGGGAGCGGTGCAGTAGGAAATGACGGCTGGGGGCATCTGTTCGAGGTTTATGGCCGCATCTCCCTCGATCCGATCCCGTTCCGCCATGATGCAGACCCGGACCTGCCAGCCGCTTTGCAGCAAGAGGCGCGCGATGACGTAACCGTCGCCGCCGTTATTGCCCCTTCCGGCAAAGATGAAGGCCCGCTTGCCTCCGTTATAGCCGAACTCCTGAAAGATGGCCTCCATGCAGGCGTGGCCGGCATGCTCCATCAACTCCAGCCCCGGTATGCCCTGTTCCTGAATGGCCTGCCGGTCCAGTTCCTGCATGGTCTGCGCCGATATGACCTTCATGGTGCCTCCAGAACTACCATGGCAACGGCCTGTCCGCCGTCATGGGACAGGGAGAGGAAGACTGCGCCCAAACCCTGCTTCGCGAAGAGCTCCCGAGCCCGCCCCGTGAGCCTCAATTCCGGTTTGCCGGACTCGTTGCTGACGATCTCCATGTCGTGCCAGGTGATGCCGTCACGCAGACCGCTGCCCAGGGCCTTCAGAAAGGCCTCTTTGGCCGCGAAACGGGCGGCATAGCACGAGGCGGCATCCTTGCGGGCGCTGCACCGGTCGAGCTCCTGCTGGTTGAAGAGCCGTGCGATGATCGCCTGGTTGCCCTCGTCCAGAAATCGCCGGAACCGGGCGATCTCCACGGTATCGATGCCGATGCCGGAGATCATGCGTACTTGATCAACTCCACCATGTCGCGCACGGCCCGGTCGAGGCCCACCAGCATGGCGCGGGAGATGATGGAGTGGCCGATGTTGTATTCCTCGATGCCGCCCAGGGCGGCAATCGCCTTGATGTTGACGTAGTTGAGACCGTGCCCGGCATTAACCCCCAAGCCGACCTTGCGGGCCAGCTTGATGGCCGTGTCGATGGCCTCCAACTCCTTCTCCTGTTTGGCCCAATCCCTGGCCTCGGCGTAGGCGCCGGTATGAATCTCGATGTAATCGGCGCCGCTCTTGTTGGCTGCCTTGATCTGCTCCTGGTTCGGATCGACGAACAGGCTGACGATGATGCCGTTGTCGCGCAGGCGCTTGGCGGCGTCGGTAACGGATTTGAGGTTGAGGATGACGTCCAGGCCCCCCTCGGTGGTCAGCTCCTGGCGTTTTTCCGGCACCAGGGTGACCTGTTCCGGTTTGACCCTCAGGGCGATGCGCACCATCTCCTGGGTAGCGGCCATCTCCAGGTTCAGCTTGGTTTTCACGGTCTGGCGCAGGATTTCCAGGTCGCGGTCCTGGATGTGGCGCCGGTCCTCCCGCAGGTGTATGGTGATCCCCTCGGCCCCGGCCAACTCACCCATGGCGGCCGCCGCCACCGGATCGGGTTCCACCCCGCCTCGGGCCTGGCGCACGGTTGCAATGTGATCGACGTTCAATCCCAGCTTTGCCACGTACAAACCTCCTGAATTTGCCACAGAGACAAATCTAATACATTATACTTCACATCTGCCACAGAGACACAGAGACACAGAGGAAAACAAAGTAACAATCTTAATTTTACATGGATGAACAGGATAAACAGGATGCAAGACAAATCTTTTAATTATAACAGAACCGAATTTCAGATTCTGATTTTTATCCCGTTCATCCTGTCCATCCATGTATCAATTGATTTTGCCGTTCTCCGTGTTTCGGTGTCTCTGTGGCAGAATCTAGGTTAATGCTCCCCGATATGAAGCTTCACCATCTCGGCGATTTCGTTGGCCCAGGTGGTGATCTCGTACTTGTCCTGACCTTCGATCATGACGCGCAGGAGAGGTTCGGTGCCGGAATAACGGATCAGCACGCGTCCCTCGTTGCCCAGCTTTTTCTCCACGTCGCCGATCCTGGCGGCGATCTCGGGAATGGTCATGATGTCCCTTTTTTCGGCGACCCGTGCGTTGACCAGCACCTGGGGAAGGGCGATCATCAGCTTGGCCAATTCGGAGAGGGGTTTCTCCTCGCGGCGCATGACCGCCAGAAGCTGGAGGGCCGAGAGGATGCCGTCGCCGGTGGTGCTGTGGTCCAGGAAGATCATGTGCCCGGACTGCTCGCCCCCCAGGTTGTAACCCCCCTTGCGCATCTCCTCAACCACGTAGCGGTCGCCAACGGCCGTTTTGACCACCGTGCCACCCGCCTTTCTGATGGCGATGTCCAGCCCCATGTTGCTCATGACGGTGGCCACCAGGGTCTTCTTTTTCAGGATGGTGCGGCGCAGCATGTCCGTGGCGCAGATCGCCATGATGTGGTCGCCGTCCACCTCGTTGCCGAATTCGTCGCAGACGATTACCCGGTCAGCATCACCGTCCAGGGCGATGCCGATGTCGGCGCGATGCTCCTTGACGGCCTCACTGATCACCTCCGGGTGAAGCGAGCCGCACCCGGCGTTGATATTGGTGCCGTTGGGTTTGACCCCCAGGGGGATCACCTCGGCCCCCAATTCCTCGAAGACGGCCGGCGCAACCTTGTAGGCGGCGCCGTTGGCGCAATCCAGGACGATTTTCAGGCCGGACAGGTCCATCTCCTGGGGAAAGGTGTTTTTGAGGAACACGATGTAGCGGCCGGCGGCATCATCGATGCGGAAGGCCTTGCCCACTTCGGCTGCGGTCGGGCGCAGGGAATCGATGTGATTCGTTTCGATCAGGTTCTCGATTTTCAGTTCGATCTCATCCGGCAGCTTGAAGCCGTCGGCGGAGAAAAATTTGATGCCGTTGTCCTGGAAGGCGTTGTGCGATGCCGAGATGACCACGCCGGCGTCGGCCCGCATGGAAGAGGTGATATTGGCGATACCCGGCGTGGGAAGCGGCCCCACCACGAGCACATCCACCCCCATGGAGCAGATGCCCGCCACCAGAGCGTTTTCGAGCATATAGCCCGACAGGCGCGTATCCTTGCCGATGACGATGCGGTGTCGCCGTTTGCCGGCGCTTTTGAAGATGTATGCCGCGGCCCGGCCCATCTGCATGGCCATCTCGCAGGTCATGGGGTAGACGTTGGCAACACCGCGAACGCCATCGGTTCCGAAGAGTTTTTTCACGGTTTTGGGGCTCCTTGATCTGAATTTGTCTGTTCCCTGATCAGTTCAATCTCCAACGTTGCCGGTGAAATGCGGGTCACCTTGATCCCCTCCGGCAGCTTCAGATTGGTTTCAAGATGGGAAAAGAGCGTTTTTCCGGGCTTGGCGCCCCGCAGGCTGAGGATTAGGCGGGAATTGGCGCGCCGCGCTCCGTCGATCAGGATGGACGGTCCGGTGAGGGTGAAATGTACCTCGCCAGGCAATGGCGCTGCCACCGTGTAGCCGGGCGGGATGTTGCGCAACTCCACGGGAAGGACTAACTCATAACGCGTTTCCCGTGAAAGCGATGAAAAGCTCCATATGCAGATCGCCAGCATGAGGCTTAAGAGCTTGAGACTCCAGTTCCTCCTGCAGAGGCGTTTGACGGCGGCAAGATTCCAGGTCATGGCGTTACCTCTCCGGCCGCAGCCGACTTGCCGAGGCGTTTGAAATCCAGGGATTTCCTCAGCATGCGCCGTATTTCGGTCTGCTCCAGATCGTAATAGATCTTGCCGTCATGCACCAGTGAGATATTGCCGGTTTCTTCAGAGACCACCATGACCAGGGCATCCACCAGTTCGGATAAACCCAGCGCCGCCCTGTGCCGCGTGCCGAAGCTCTTGGCTATGTCGGGGTTCTTGGACAGGGGGAGCAGGCAGCCGGCCTTGGTGAGTTTTCCGTTATGGATGATCACTGCTCCGTCATGGATCGGGGAGTAGGGGAGAAAGATGGAATTGAGCAGTTCGCTGGTCACCTTGGCGTCGATCTCGGTGCCGACCTCGACCAGATGGTCGATGGGAAGCCGACGCACAATGACGATCAAAGCCCCGATCCGCTTCTTCGACATCTCGCTGACCGCCCTTACCAACTCCTCGATGGTCTCGGTCACTTCGTCCTGGGCTGTGGTCTGTCGAGGAGCGTCGCCCCAGGGAAAGGATGGCCCGGCGGATATCCCCCTGGAAAATGATAGCCAGAATGATCAATGCCGATTGAAATATGGTTCGCAGCAGCCAGGTGGTGGAGGAAAACCCTGAAAGCTGCGCAAAGTAGAAGCAGGCGAAGAACAGCAGCAGAAAGATCAGCAGCCTGACCGCGGCGTCCTTTTTCAGGACAAGGGAAAAATGGTAAACAAGGACCGCCACGATAAGGATGTCGAAGAGGTCGAGCAGGGTGCTGTTGTCGAGCAATCCGGGCATTCTTTCCCTCTGAAAGCGGCAGGTTTGCTGCCGCCTATCGGGTCATTCAGCTGGTGACAATCGCGTGGGCCATGTCGGCCGCATCGCGCATCGCGCGGACATCGTGCACCCGCAGGATGGAAGCGCCGTTGGCCACGGCCAGGGCAACGGTTGCGGCAGTGCCGACCACGCGTTCGACCGTTTCCCGCCCCAGCGTCTTTCCGATGAATGACTTGCGGGACGTCCCCACCAACAGCGGCAGGCCAAGACTGGTGAATTCGCGCAGCCTCCGCAGGATCTCCATGTTAGCGGCGGCGTCTTTGGCGAAACCGATGCCGGGGTCGATGACGATCCGCTCCCGTTCCACCCCTGCCGAAACAGCACGGTCCAACG
Source organism: uncultured Acidimicrobiaceae bacterium (assembly GCA_963817005.1). Taxonomy (GTDB): domain Bacteria; phylum Actinomycetota; class Acidimicrobiia; order Acidimicrobiales; family RAAP-2; genus Bog-756. Next base: position 1,290,683 of record CAWFMN010000007.1, on the reverse strand, counting down.
AACAGCGCAGCTCTGCAATGACCTCGCCAAGCAGATCTTCGTAGCCTGTTTGGGACTGCATCCTGTCGGGCGTGCCGCGGGTGTGCATCAGGACCACGCCGGCGCCGCTTTCTGCCGCCAACGGCGCCATAACGGGATCGAACCCGAATCCGCTGATGTCATTGATGATCTCGGCCCCGGCTGCAAGAGCCCCCCGGGCCACTTCACCCTTCCAGGTGTCCACAGAAATGGGGCAGGAGAGCCTCTTCGCAAGCTGCTCTATGACCGAAACGATCCGGTGAAGCTCTTCAGCGGCCGGGACCTGGGGAGCCCCAGGCCGGGTGCTTTCCCCGCCGATGTCGATGATGTCGGCGCCCTCGGCCTCCATCTCCAGGGCGCGTTCCACAGCCCTGTGCGGGTCGAGAAACCTGCCGCCGTCTGAAAAGGAGTCGGGGGTTACGTTGAGGATGCCCATGATGAGCGGGCGATCAAGCGCCAACTCGCGGCGAGCAGTTTTCCATGTTCGAGGGGCCGGAGAGACGTTTGTCAGAAGGGCGGTCAATTCTTCCGCCAGGTCGGCAAGACCGAACGGCTGGTGGACGAGTTTTTCACAGAGCCGTCCGAGCTGTTTATCCGTGCCCATCAGGATGACGTCGGTGGTGTCGATGCTGCATGCTACCGTACCGCGGGCAACCGCCGCATCGCCCCCCAGGCCCATCATCTCCTGCTTGAGGATGTTGGCCTGGCGGCAGAGGAGCTTGCTCAGATGTACGCAGCGGGTCAGCATCTTGGAGGACATCATGCCGATGCCGCGCGGGTCAACGCCGATCCTTGCCAACTCCCGCTCGGCTTCCTCCCGGGAGGTAACGGCAAGCAGCCGGGCCGGGAAGGCGTTCATATCAGGCCTTGAGATCGGTATGCTGCTGTGCTGCCTGTGCTGCCGCCTCTTCTCCGGCAGTCTGCTTCCCGTCGTGGCCATAGATCGGCGTACCGGCGGCAATGATCTCGTCCACCTCCGCTCCGGTCAGGTTTTCTTTCTCGATCAGGCATTCGGAGAGGTTGTGCAGGTTCTGGATATTCTCCTTGAGCAGGGTCAAGGCGCGGTCATAGCCCCCATCGACGATGCGCTTGATCTCGGTGTCGATCTCCACGGCGGTGGCTTCGCTGTAATTCTTGTGGGTGGACATCTCCCGGCCCAAAAAGATCTGTTCGTCCTTCTTGCCGAAGGAAAGCGGCCCCATCTTGTCGCTCATGCCCCATTCGCAGACCATCTTGCGGGCCATCTCGGTAGCCTGTTCGATGTCATTGCCCGCGCCGGTGGTAAAGGTGTTGAAGATGATGTCCTCAGCCGCACGGCCGCCCATCAACACGGCAATGCGTGCCAGAAGAGCTTCGCGGGAGTAACTGTGCTTGTCCTCGATGGGGAGTTGCATGGTTACGCCCAGAGCCCGGCCGCGGGGGATGATGGAGACCTTGTGGACCGGATCGGTGCCTGGGACCAGCTTGGCCACCAGGGTGTGGCCGGCTTCGTGGTAGGCGGTGCTCTTCTTCTCTTCGTCGGAAATGACCATGCTGCGCCGCTCCACGCCCATCAGGACCTTGTCCTTGGCGTTGTCGAAATCGATGGATTCCACGACGGCCTTGTCCACCCGCGCCGCCAGGAGCGCCGCCTCGTTGACCACGTTGGCCAGATCGGCCCCGGAGAAACCGGGGGTGCCGCGGGCGATCACCGCCAGATCCACATCGGGTGAGAGCGGAACCTTTTTGGCGTGCACCTTGAGGATCGCCTCCCGCCCCTTGACGTCGGGACGGGGCACCACCACCTGGCGGTCGAAACGGCCGGGACGCAGCAGTGCCGGATCAAGCACGTCGGGCCGGTTAGTGGCGGCGATCAGGATGACCCCCTCGTTGGATTCGAAGCCGTCCATCTCCACCAGCAACTGGTTGAGGGTCTGCTCGCGCTCGTCGTGTCCGCCTCCCAGCCCGGCCCCGCGGTGACGTCCCACGGCGTCGATCTCATCGATGAAGATGATGCAGGGGGCGCTCTTCTTGCCTTGCAGGAACAGGTCGCGCACCCGGCTTGCGCCGACGCCGACAAACATCTCCACAAAGTCTGAGCCGGAGATGGAGAAGAAGGGCACGCCGGCCTCGCCGGCGATAGCCCTGGCCAGAAGGGTCTTGCCGGTGCCCGGAGGCCCCATCAGTAGCACCCCTTTGGGGATTCTGCCGCCCAGCTTGGTGAATTTCTTAGGGTCCTTCAGGAAGGCAATGATCTCGTTCAGCTCTTCCTTGGCCTCCTCAATGCCGGCCACATCCTCGAAGGTGATCTTGCCCTGGGCCTCGGTCAGGAGCTTTGCGCGGCTCTTGCCGAACGACATGGCCTTGCCGCCGCCGACCTGCATCTGGCGCATGAAAAAGATCCATATGCCCACCAAGAGCAGCAGCGGGAACCAGGAGATGAAGATCGAGAACCAGGAAAATTTCTCTTCTTCCGGTTTGGCGATGATGGTGACCTTTTTCTCCAGGAGTTTTTTGGTCAGGTCGGCGTCGGAGTACGGTTTGTAGGTATGGAACTCCTTGCCGTCCTTGCCCTCGAATTTACCGGTAATGTCGTTGCCCTGGATGGTGACCGATGTGATCTTGCCGGCGTCCACCTGGGCGATGAAATCGCTGAAATTGACCTTTTCCGCTGTGGTGCGCGGCTTGTTAAACATGTTGAAGAGCAGGATCATCATCAGGCTGATGACCAGCCAGAGTGCGAGATTTTTATAGAATTGGTTCACGGTTACCCCCGTAACTGAATATGCGAATTATTTCGTTTAAATTGAATTTATTACCATAAGAAGTGCTTATTGACAAGTTCAATTGATTGAAGACATGGTTTTTGCGGGCTCTCAAAGATTACCGGCAAACGGCTCGGAAGGCTATGCTGTCTTATGTTTCCGAGAAAACTGCCTTGATAGCGCGGTCAGATGTGTCGTCGAGGCGGGCAAGTTGGGAGGTGCGCAGGCCGCAGACCCAGAGAAGCGTATCGCCGCAGAAGAGCAGGGGAATGCTCCGGCGTTGGGAACAGGGGACCTTTGCGTCAATGAAAATATCCTTGACCTTTTTGCTGCCGGACATGCCAAAGGGGACCATGCGGTCGCCGTTTTGGAACATGCGCACATGCCAGGGAAAGGGGGTGCGATCCGGGTTGAAGAGGGCGGTGTTGGCCGCAAGTGGCTCAGCAACGACCGATGCGGGGACAGAGGTCAGGGTCAGGGATGCGTCTCCGGGGAGCAGGAAATGTCCGGTACCCGTGATCGCCAACTCACCAATGACCGGCGGCTGAGGCGCAAACGTGCGCCGCAGCACGAGGGAACCGTACTCGCGGAGGGCGGTGATGCCCTGGGGCAGGTTCAGGACCGCATTGGGACGGGGTGAATTCAGCAACTGTTCCATGGCCGCAATGTGCCGGCTTGAAAAGTGGTCCAGGTTGCCGGCCAGGCGTTCCAGCAGAAGGCGAAGAAACCTGCGGCGCAGTGCAGGCGGCTGCTCCGCCAGCTGTGTGACGGAACAGGCAAACGCATCGCCATCCTCGGTGCAGGCCCGGTCAACGACCTCCTTCGTAAGCTGATCGAGGAGATGGTGTTCATCCGACAGCACGGCGGCGGTTGCGGCCAGGCGCTCCCTGATGGCGGGGTTGTACTGCTCCAGCAGGGGCAGCAACTCATGGCGGATACGGTTGCGCAGAAAGGCGGTGTCCTGGTTGCTGGCGTCTTCGCGCCATGCCAACCCCCGCTCCGTCAGGTAGGCCGCCAATTCGGCCCTGGTGACCCCCAGCAGGGGGCGGATGAATCCCCGTCCGTTCCGGTAGGGCATGCCGGCCAGTCCGCCCGGACCCGCTCCCCGCAGAAGACGCATCAAAACGGTCTCGGCCTGGTCGTCGGCATGGTGCGCCAGGGCGACTGCCGTTGCGTGCCATGAATCTCGGAGTTCAGAGAGAAAACCAATGCGCGCCCGCCGGCCGGCATCTTCCAGATTGAGCCGCTCTCTTTGGGAATATTCTTTCACATCGACACGGCGGCATTCCAGGGGAATGCGGTATTGGGCGGCAAGGGACCGGACGAACTCCTCGTCCCTGTCCGATTCCGGGCCGCGCAGGCAATGGTTCAGGTGGGCCGCCACGAGCCGCGGCGAAGATCCGGGCAGTCGGGAGAACAGATCGAGCAGGGCGGTGGAATCGGCCCCGCCGGAGAGGGCCACGATGATGGTGTCGCCCGGCGCAAAGAGCCTTTGCTCGCGGATGCTGCGAGCGACCCGTGCGGGGAGGGTCGTGGAGATGGTGGTCACTTTTTCTCGATCAGGGCGATGATGTCGGGGATGATCTGCTGCATGGCGTCCTGCAGGGACTGGAGCATGATCTTTTCCTTGGTCTCCCTTGAAGCGGTGATCAGGGTGCTGTTGTCGCGGGAGGACACCGTGAAGGTTTTCACCTTGGCGCCGTTCAGGAATACTCCGACGTTGAATGTGAGTTCATGTTTGATCTGGTCGCTTGCCAGACCCTTGTTGACGTTCAGGGACACGTTGATATCGGTAATGAGGATGCCCCGCGAAACAGCGGCAGGAAGGGATGGGGCGGAGGTTATGGTATAGCCCGCGTGCTTCAGTTCGAGCACCATGGCGTCGGTTATCCATTCGCCCAGGCGGCGGTCGGAGAGAAGGTCGGCCCGGTGCACCCCGTGGACATTGTTGAGGGAGCCGATGATCCACTCACCCTTGCTGTTTTGGACGGACGAAGGGGGTTCGACCCGTGATACGACGATCTCTCCGTCGTGTCTGCCAAAGGGGCGGTCCACTGGCGCGTAGTTCAGGGCGATCTTTTGATCGACCGTGGCACAGCCGGCCAGTCCCGACAAAATCATAAGGAGTCCCAAAAGCAGCAGGAAGGGGATGCGTGGATTCATGTGAAGTCACCTCGCGGGTATTGGATGCAGTTTCTGTTTGCAATGCCTGCGCACTATACCAGAAAAAAGCGTGGTTGTAATCCCGCTTAATTTGTCTGCTTGCATTACGTGATACGGGAATGTAAACTAAAAACAGTTAATTAGTTTCCATTCGGAAACCCCGGATGTGAAACTATTGGTTTACGATTCGGAAAGGAGGGATTTTTTGTCCAGGCAAGGAAATCAAGGGATTGCGCGGAGGCGTACATCGGTACGCCGCACAAGCAAGCCCGAAGATTGACGCCGCATGGGCGGAAAAGAACCCTTTCCGGACGGAAACTAATTATAGAGGATTCACGCTATGCAATCTCCGGTACGTGGTGCAACACAATCAGCTCCTGCAGTGGTACCCCGTAAGCAGGTAGAAACGCCAGTCCGTGAGTGTGGCAACCGTGGCCAGGAAGGCCACCACGGCCACTACTCAACCGCTGAGCTTGCCTGAAGATGTCGTTACCCTTTCCTCCTCCCGCCGCGATAGCTCTTCCACCAAGAGAAACGCCTCGAAGCCGGTGAGCAACGAGGAAAAAAAGGCGCTCTTGAAGACAAACTCTCCGCGGGACAGTTTTTCGGTTTACGGGTAATTTTCCGGAACGGAAAATGATGCGATGCCCCCCAGGTCAGTTGATTTATGCAATGAGGGCATATGAATAGGTACAATTGTTGCTAGAAATAACCCGTTAAAAGCGGGTTTTTTTATTGCCCGTACCGCCCTGCCGGAGATGTCTGCCATGGAGATGGTCCATAAGCTCGCCCCAGCGATTTCAATACTGGTTGTGGAGGAGGACGATTTATCCCGCGAAATCCTTGCAACCATCATCCCGAAGAGGTTTCCCCATGCCGTCGTGTACTCGGCTGCCAACGGTAAAGCAGGCCTGGACCTCATGGAAACGCACCAGCCGGATATCGTTATCACGGATATCATCATGCCGGGGTTGGACGATGCCCGGATGGTGGAGCGCATCCCTTCCGTCAAGCCCGGTACCAAGCTCATCGTGATTACGGCCGACTCCGAAAGGTCGGTTCGGAAAGACGCTACCTTGTCCAGCATAACGGTGGATCATTATCTTTTCAAACCGGTTCACTGCCCGGACCTGTTTGCCGCAATAGAACAGTGCATTGCCGAGGTGGCGGGTGGGACTGTCTAAGAACTTATCCGCAAATAAGCAGTTATTTACGGACAAGTTCTAAATCAGCTGTCCCTGCGGACGAACATGCTGAGGAAAAAACTGAACAGGCTGAAGAGCAGCGCCGCCACGAAAGCGGTGCTAAAGCCGGATACCCTGAAACCGTGGACCAGCGTTGCGGCCAGGTAAAACATCACCCCATTGATGACCAGGGTAAAAAGCCCCAGGGTCAGCACGGTTACCGGGAGGGTCAACAGGATGATGACCGGCCGCAGGAAGGTATTCAGTAATCCGATCACCAACGCTCCTGCCAGCAGGTCCTGAAAGCGGTCGATCTGAATGCCCGGGACCAGTTTCATAACAAGGAAGAGGGCAAAGGAGTTCAATGCCCAGGTGAGGATGAGTCGTGTCATGGTTTCCTCCTATAACCGTTGTATTCTTTTACCTGAATCCGTGACGCCGGAATGCCGTAGTGTCCGGAAGAGCCGGGGCCCGCACGCCGCCCTGTCGTGACAGCTCACTCACTCGGCTGGTCCGCCGCACTGATGGTCGCAAACTCTTCAAACGCAAAGGCAGAGGCCTTCCGGACCAGCGGAGGCATGGAGGCGTCACGGATTCAGGTTTTAAATAGAGGACCATCGCCGCTGCGATGGCCGGCATCATCACATCCCCAGGATGTCGGCCATGTGCACCAGCTCATGGTTCAGTTTTTTCTGGCCCCCCTTGACGACCATCTCCAGCAGCGTGGTGGTCAGCGAATTGGCCGACAGGCCGATCATGACCCCCTTGGTCCCGGAGAGCAACAACTCCACCGCTTTCAGGCCGAAACGGCTTCCCAGAAGGCGATCGAAGACCGTAGGCGCGCCGCCTCGCTGGTAGTGACCCAACACGGTCACCCGGGTTTCGAAGCCGGCGCAATCCTTGATGCTGTCGGCGATCTCCTGGGCATGCCCGGCCCCCTCGGCCATGATGATCAGTGCATTGGTGCGCCCCTCCTCGTAGCGGTGCCGCAACTGGTGGCACATCTCTGTCAGGTCGAGGTCCACCTCCGGCACAATGGCGAATTCCGCGCCGGTGGCGATGGCCGAGGTCGAGGCCAGGTAGCCGGAGTTGCGACCCATTACCTCCACGATGAAGGCCCGGTCGTGGGAGCTGGCGGTATCCTTGATGCAGTCCACTGCGTAGAGGATGTTGTTCAGGGCCGTATCCACCCCCAACGCCATGTCGGTGTACGGGATGTCATTATCGATGCTGGCCGGGATGCCGATCACCGGGAAACCCAGCTGGTCTAGGGCGTGGGCGCCGCAGAGCGAGCCGTCGCCGCCGATCACGATCAGCCCTTCCACCTTTTCCTTCAACAGGTTGTCCAGCGCCTTGCGGCGCCCCTCATCGCAGCGGAATTCCGGGGAGCGGGCCGACTGCAGGAAGGTGCCGCCCCGCTGGAGCACCCCGGAAACCGCCCTGCTTGTCAGCACCAGGTAGTCGTTCTTCAACAGCCCGGCAAACCCTTTGCGGTAGCCGATCATCTCCACGTCGTTGGCGATGGCGGTGCGTGCCGCGGCGCGGATCACGGCGTTCATGCCGGAACAGTCACCGCCGCTGGTAAGAATGGCGAGTCGCTTCATGCAAAAGCCTCCTCAAGCAGAATACATCGGATAATTTTATCCTAAAGAACGGCAGTTAGTAACCACAAAGACACAAAGGGCACAAAGAAATTCAAATGCTTATGAAAATAAAGACTCGAACCAATCAGGTGAAAGACTTTGGTAAGACAACTGACTGATTTTCCTTCGTGTTCTTTGTGTCTTTGTGGTTCAAATGCTTTTTATAGGTTTATTAGAAAAGTTGTTGAAGTGGCCGGGAGCGGAGGTCGAAAGACACTCCCGTGTTACCCGATCAAGATATCCACATCCACCCGAAGCGTCTCGGAAAGCTTCTTCAACAGGTTTACCGACGGTTCCCGCTTTCCGTTCTCGATCTGGGAGAGCGCGGCGGCCGAGACACCGCAGGCCAAACCGAGTTCCTCAAGCGTCATGCCTCGATACTCCCGGAATACCTTCAAGGGATGCGAGCCGTCTATGAGTTGATTCATTACGGCAGCAGGAAAGGACTCTCCCGGATTTGCACGGTATTCACGAATGTCCCGCGTATCCTCAAGGTCTTCGAGTTTTAACTTTAAGTTACATTTCATACAACACAAAATTAACTATTTTCCTTTCTTTTGCCGCAGCCACTCCATCCGCTCCAGGATGTTCTTCTCATAGCCGTGTCCCTTGGGCTCGTAGAACTTCCGTCCGGCCAGTTTTTCCGGCAGGCATTCCTGCCCGGCGTACCCTTCCTCGTAGTCGTGGTCGTACTGATACCCCTTGTGGTAGCCCATCCTCGGCCACACGCACCATCTGAGGCACCATTCCCGCCGCTTGACACCAGACCTCCAGGTCAGCCTTTTGACCGGAGAGGCGATTCCTGCGGTATTCGGCGGCAAGGCGTGCAACCTCATCCAAGAACTCCGCCTTGTCGTCGAAACCATAGGGACGCTCTTCAGTGATCCCATCGTCCCGAATGTCGTTGAAGGCGACGATCCCTGCCCGCCGAGCGTTGCTGACGTGTTCGAGCCGGGAGTAAGCCCTCTCAGTTTTCTCGTAATCATGGATTCCGACCAGCCGGTAGAAGATTTGCCGAACCGTTACCGGTCGTCGAGCCGGTACTCGGCCAGGACGGACTCGATCTGGGCGAGTAGCTCGCGGGTGGCTCTCTGAGGACGCCAGTCCGGCCAAAAGCCACGGTTGGCGGGTGGTCGTCACAATGCCGCCTTCAACTGGACCCGGATTGCCAGATAGTGGGTCGGAGGTCCAGCGGCCCGCTCGCCGAATCGATGCGTCGACACGTTGAGGACCCCCGCCCCAGGCTGGCAAGCGCCAAAGCGGACGGCGGCGCGAGCTGCACCTGTCATCGCTTCGCCTCAACACGATGGCGGAGGATGTACTCGACAAGATCCTCTTCTCTGAAGCGAACGAGCCGACCCACCTTCACGCCACCGAGTTCCCGCCTTGCCCACAGGTCTCGGACCATGCGCCCGGTCACACCGAGCCATTCCCCTGCTCCGTCCCAGTCATAGAGCGGGTGGTAGGACTGGTTCTCTCCAGATACCTTCGACTTCGGCTCCACTAAGGGACCCCTTCGCAAGCTCAACCGAACATTCACCTGCTGGCGTGATACGGCGAACCGAAGTCCGCCGCCTCCTGTTGAGTTACGGCAGTCGCAAACGTAGCCTTACGTGCTCACGTGTCGCCAGCCAGTGCCACCACGTCACGTCCGACCAGGGAATCCGAGACACGGCTGCCCGCAACTACCGTGCGACATCCGTGCGACAAGCATCCGTATCGGGACGTCTTCTACTGGCAGCACCTGGCACGAACTACCAGGCGCAAATGCCCTGTAGGTGAAAACGGCTGATCAGCGATCCGGCGTCTTCTGAATCCCGCCTACAGGCCGGCTCACCGTCACTACGGCCTCTGACCTAGAAGGGCGTGTGGTGAGTGCGGGTGCTTGTGGCCAACCTGTGGCGTAACGCCGCCCTACCGCTCGGAGTCGGGGCTCGTCGCCCCTCGTGGGCGTCCCCAACTCGACCAGCAGCTCGGCGAACGGGTCGTCAGTGTCCAGCCCGACCGGGGAGCTGCTCGAGGGCTTGCAGGGCGGCCAGGTGGGATCTACTTCTGCTCTCCGATTGCTGCGTGCGCAATCAGACATCGTGCCCCGCCGGGGCGTTGTTGACACTGAGCACCGACCAGACACTCCCGCGACGTTCGATGACGTCAAAGCACCCGGTGTCCTGAAACAGCCTGCCAACGCCGTCCAGCCGCTCATCGAGCATGGGAAGGACCAAGCGGTTGACCGCATCGTGGCTGACTACCGAGGCGGCACTACCGTTCTGCCATACGGTCCCGTGCCCCCTAATGCTCCGACCGCAGCTCTGGAAAGCATCCCGCATGTGCCGGTCGGTGGCAGGCGATAACGCCCCCGACCCGATCTGGGACAGTCTGAGTCTTCTCGCCATCGGCATGTCCAGTGCGGGGAAGGAATGGCGGCAGTATGTCAACATGGCTCGCTGCCTCATCCTCTGGGATATCGACGGAACCCTGATCACCACCGGTGTGATCGGACGCCGAGCACTCGAAGGCGGAGCTGCCGAAGCGGCTGGGCTCGACACCGTCCCGGAGGTCTCCATGGGCGGAAAGACCGATCCCCAAATCATCGCAGAGATCCTGGCTGCCTCAGGAGTACCGGACCGACTCATCACGGGACTTGTCCCAAAAGCCTTGGCCACGGCAGAAGGCCTTCTGGCCCAAGGGCGAAGCCGAATGGTGGCTGACGGACGGGTGCACCCTGGCGTACGCAATGTGCTCGAGCGACTCGACGCTATTGGGGGTGTACGCCAGTCCCTCCTGACCGGCAACGTCCGGGCCAACGCCTTCGTCAAGGTTGAAACTTTCGGCCTGGCCGGTTTCTTCGACTTTGCAGTCGGCGCTTACGGCGACGACCATGCGAATCGGGACAATCTCGTTCCTATTGCACTCGACCGCGTCGCCCGGCTCCGAGACGAGCGCTACTCGCCGTCAGAGGTATGGATCGTCGGTGACACCGCCAACGACTTGCGCTGTGCCAGGGCGGGAGGAGTGCGCTGCCTTCTGGTCGGCACGGGCAGGGAAGGGCTGGGTTCACTCAGCGGCCTCAGCCCTGACTTCCTCCTCCCAGATCTCTCCGACACCGAAACGGTCCTGGCCGCCCTGCTCGGGACCTGATCCTTGTTCCAGGTGTAGGGCGGCCTCATCGCTGCAAGAGGTGCATCGGAACCCGGTGACCATCGCAGGACACGACAGTGTGCGTTTGCCGGCCCGGGCAATCCTGAGACGGTGGTCGAGCGACCACCGAGCGAGGTTTCCTCTGGCCAACGCCTCCCGAGTCCCTCACAATCGAAGATCTGGGCCCGACGGGCATGGCGGAGGAGATCGAAAATGAAACGGAAGAAGTCAGTAGCCAAGAAGAAGCCGGAAGAGGGAACGGTTAACCAAATTGTGGATGGGATCAATCCTCCCCGGCTGGTGGTGGAACCAGCAGAAGCAGAACCGGAGCCAGAACCCGAGGCGGAGCCAAAGGAGGAGCGGCTGAGCGGAGTGACCGCGCAGCTGGCCAAGGCGCTTGAAATCGCGACCGCTGAGTGTGCTTGTCTTGCCGAAAAAAGGACCGTACTCGTCGCAGAACTGGAGGTGGCGAACGAACAGCTGCTCACGGTCAAGGCCCGTGTGCGGGAACTGGAAGGGGTGCTGGAGCACATCGGGAGTTCCGTCAGTTGTACTTTGTCCAAGGAAGAGGAAGGAATCGGTTTTGAATCCCCTCTGTCCACCTCGCCCGTTTCAGCGGCTCCAGGGAAAGTTCTGAGCGGAGTCGCGCCGATCCGGTGAGGCGCTGGACAGAGTCCAGGTCGGAGTCCAGGTCGGCCCGGTGCCCATCGCAGGACTCGACCGCCCACCGCTTGCCGGCCCCGTCCTGGAACCGCCCCCGCCACTCGGTGAAGTACGGGCAGTGCTGGGCATGCCCTGTCCCGTCCTCGACGTGGATCAGCCGGAAGCAGCACTCTGACTGGAGATAGAAGGCCTCGGCATAGTGCGCGAGCTGAGCCATCCGGCCAGGGTAGGGCGGGGCTGTGCCAGTCGGCGCTTGTACTCGGGAGATTGACGGGCCATCCAAAGCATCTGGAGAGCCTCTAGGTCGACTTCCGCAATGTCCGTGAACACGCCCTCGGCGGTAAGAATCGCCCGCATCTGCGTGGTGGTGACCTCGACGTTTACCACTCTGAACCTCACTGGCGGGCCAGCGATCCCTGGCTTGTCGAAGTCACCGCTGGGCCCTGTGCAACGAGGAAATCGCTACCCGTCGGAGCGGCACCGTCGACTGTGTCAGTCAAGGCCTCGGCATCGTGGGCGAGCTGGACAATCGGACCAGGGCAGGACGCAAAATACAGTCCGTATACAGTCCGGCGGAGGCCGCCTGGCAGCCCGAGAATTCCCCCGACCGCGACGGGCTGAGCCCGTCGAAACATCCCGACTATGTCCCTGCTAACTCGCCGCAATCGTCCCGTCTGGGAGGCGAGCGCTCCCCTATTTCCCCTGGTCAGCGCCTTTCGATACCACGCAACGCCCCTCAACGACGTTGCCTGGTTGAATCCCGCCTGCAGGCCGGCTCACCGCCATTGCCCGGCTGAACTGCGACGATGGGTATGGAGGATCCGTGCCGTTCGAGAGACGGGCAAGCACGATGGCCTCGACATGTCCCCCGACGCACGGTGGGCGCCCAGGGCGCGACCCACCAGACCCTAGGCTCCCCATCATGTGCGGGAGAATCGCCCTCTACGACGACCCGGATCACCTGGCCCGGCTCCTCGACGCCGGCGTCGACCCGGAGCTGCTCACGGAGTGGAAGCCGGCGTGGAACGTGGCTCCGACGGACAGCATCCTGGGTGGTTCCGAACGCCATGGGGAGCGCACCCTCCGGTCCTATCGCTGGGGCCTCGTCCCGAGTTGGTCCAGATCACCCGACATGAAGGGCACCTTCAACGCCCGGGCGGAGACCGTGGCCACCAAGCCCACGTTCCGAACGGCGTTCAGGAAGGGACGAATCCTGGTGCCCGTCGACGCCTTCTACGAATGGGCCACGCTTGGACCCAAGGAAAAGCAGCCCTATGCCTTCCGACGAGCCGACGGCCAACCCGTTGTCTTCGCCGGGCTACGAGAGTGGTGGCGTGGCCATGACGGCGCCGAGCTGAACACCGCCACGATCATCACCACCGTGGCGGGACCGGACATGCCCATCCACAACCGGCAGCCCGTGGTGCTCGAACCGGGGGCGTGGGATCACTGGCTAGACCCCGGTGTCACCAACCCGAGTGAACTCGAGACGCTCCTGGTGCCCACGACGGAGGGCACGCTCGTCCACCACCCTGTCGGGAAGGGCGTGGGCAATGTGCGCAATGACGGCCCGGACCTGATGGAGGCGATCGCCGTCCAGGGAGATCTCGGACTGAACAGCCTGTGACCAGTGGGCATCCCGGTGGGGGGCGTCCGCAGCAGCGATAGCCTCAAGCGGTGCGATTCCACCCGCCTCGACGCAGCCGGAGTTTCGCTCCCCTGCTTCCGCTGGGCACGACGACGTCAGATGACGAGTACTCGGAGTGGTACGACCAACACGCCTGGAACCCGACTCGATACGCAGGTCTCACCATGGAGACCGATCTGACGCCTGCACAGTGGCTGGAGCCTCTGCTCGTCCCTGGATCGTTTGAAGTCTGGATGACGGCTCCGCAGGGGTATGAAGCGTACGCCCGTATCTTCTTTCCGTTCATCCAGTCAGGTCTCGATGAGGGTGAGTGGTACGAGCGGCCTGTACGTTGGACCGACCTGGCCCGGGCCAACGCCAAGACTCCCCACGCCCTCATGGAACAGGAGACGATCAGCGGGTCGTCCACCGGAGCAGGCCTGGATGGTCTCCAGTGCGCCCGGAACCTGAGTCCGGAGCAGTTTGCCGCGCTGCTGCCGATCGTCGCCCGTCATACTGCCTCGGAGCACGGGTGGTTCTTGCTCTGGGATGGCTTCGGAGACCTCAACGACCAGGTGTTCAACCCCAGGGTTCCGAAGGTCAGCCACGCGATGCGGGACTTCTACCTCCTGCGGGGGCCGCTCGACTCGTACGTCCACTTCTCCAATGACCCGAGCTACTGGTGGCCTGACGACCGCGCCTGGTGCCTGTGCACCGATACCGATTTCAACTGGAGCTACCTGGCCGGGCACAGAGCGTGCATCGAAGAGGTACTTGCCGTACCGATCATGGACGGCGTAGTGACCAGACCGGAGAACCCGGCCCGCTCGGGGATGGACGTCCTCAACGATCCTGATGGGGCGGTGCCTCGGTCGCCCTGACGCTTCCGGTCCTCACTCCGCCGGGCGAGGCCAGCCACCTCCCTCCACTCATCGGAACGGCCTCTTCGTCCGACGAGGCGGCGAGGCAATCCCTCCTGGCCTCACGGTCAAGCGAGGGGACGCTCCGAATCCAGGACCACCGTTGGCTTCGGACACGCTGCCGAAACCACCAGAGCAACCGAGCGGCCGGGACGGATCCGAGCCGATCTCCGAGCCTGCCCGCTGATCACCCCTCGAGCCGGGCCCTCGTTCGTCTGACGGTGGGATTGCGTTGCATCCGGAGTCGGACGATGGCGCGCCTGCCGATGGTCACACCGCCGAGCTGGTGGGCACCCTCGTGGCGCCGCGCCTTGTTGCATCGGTGCCATTCACCCGAGGCGAACAACTCCCACCGACAGCGCTCGTCGGTCGCACGGCTCCGTTCTCCCATGGGACTTCCTACCTGAGCAGGCTCGCCGGAGGCAAGGTCCCCGCCCGCTTGGTCCCCGGTCGACGCCCGACGCCGCACGCTGCCCGGACGTCTGCAGAGACTGGCACTCCCAGTTTGGTCGGTACCCCTACCGGAGCTCCCAGTAGCGAGAGTGGGGGCCGTCGGCGCTCACTCGTGCACGCCGCGTGACGGAGCCGTCACAGCCGGTGCAAAACCGGGCGGCAACGCGTACGCCGCATTGACACGGCCCTCCACACTGACTGAGATGGCTGCTCGCGGGACGTACGAGCGGGCAACACCGTGGCCACTCCTGATGCGGAGACTCAGGACGGCTTCGGGGGGGCAGAAGACGGGGGGCAGCGATGAAGCGTCGGAAGAGGATCATCTGGTGGGAGTCGGGCGTGGCCGCCCGTCGGGGTCCGTCCCGGAACCGGGCCCCGCAGTACGACGAATGGGCCCGGCACCACATCGACGGATTCGAGCCGGAGGCTCATGTGGCGCCGCCTCGACCACGTGCCGCCGGGCCGATTCCCGAGCGGCTCCAGACCCTCGGCGAAGCGCTGACCCGGACCCTCTCCGAGCAAGGCCACTCGGTGCCCCAGGCCGCCGCGGCCGTCGGCACCACCTCGGAGCAGTTCATCGACTGGGCACTCGACCGTAGCGATCCGGGTGCACTCTACGACGAGGCCGTGATGGCCTATCTGGGCATCGACTACTACACGCTCCGCGGGCTCACCCTGCGATCGCAGATGCGCCGGGTCCAGCTGCGCATCCACCGACTCCCCGCCTGAGCCGCTGGACACCCGTTCGTCGTCCGGCGGGCCGTGGCCGACCGGAGACCACCCAGTCTCACCTCGCCATCCCGACGAGCGATGACCACGGTGGGCCGGAGCGACCCGATGCGCGGCAGACGACGTCCCCCGTCAGTCGATGGACGAGAAGAAGTCGTTGAGCAGCGCGGTGGCGGTCTCTGGCGCCTGCAGGGGCCACCAGTGGCCGGCGCCGTCCAGCAGCTCGTGGCGGGCGCCCAGGGCTTCGGCCACCTGACGGGACAGCGTCTCGTCCCCGAAGGGATCCTCGGTCGGGCAGAGCACGAGCCCCGGTGCCGCGGTGGGCCCCCCGGCACCCCAGTCGGCCGCCGGGTTGGGAATAGCGGACCGGTAGAGGTCGAGGATGCATGCACCCATCGTCTCGTCGGGCCAGTGCGCCAGTTCGACGGCATCGTCGTGCGGCACACCGAAGGCCTCGAAGATCTGGGCCTGATCACCGGGCGGTGAATCCAGCTGGGCCTGGAAGAACGCCTCCCCGTTGCCGGGTGTCTGCCAGATCTGGGCGACGTCGTGCCACACGTAGTCGGGGTGCATGACATTGGCCACGTCGGCCGACCAGGCATGGATTCGGTCACCATGGGCCCCCGCCACCCGGTACGTCAGACCGGCTCCCCAATCGTGGCCGATGAGATCGATGGGGCCGTCGAGACGCTCGAGCTCGCCGACCAGCCAGTCCACGTACTCGTCCTTGGTGGCCCCGAAGCCGACCGGCCGGGGTACCCCGAAGCCAGGCAGCCCCAGCGCCACCGACTCCCCTCCGAGGAGCGGCTGCAGCTTCCTCCAGAGCCCGGCGGTCTCCGGCACGCCGTGGACGAGGACGAACATGCTGCCAGGGTAGCTACCCGGCACCCCACGGGCAGGCTAGACGGCGAAATTCGACGACCCTGAGCCAGGCGTGGCCGACCCGGCTGAGCTGGGTCTTTACTATCATGACTTGCAAAGTTCCCCTAGACGGCAGCAACCGTACGGCCTAACTTCTCCTCGGGGCTTGACCGAAGGGAAGCGGGCCAAGTGATCCGATTCGAGGAGATCGACCAGTGGGAAGCCGACGTTTCCCCGATATTCCAACGGATGTTGGCCACGTTGTCCGCAGCGGAGCGGGCGGCCGGGAACGGCCCGTCAGCACTCCTCGCCGCCAGTGATCAGCTCGGGTGCTCGGCCCGTGACGCCCGCCTGTGGTTGGCCGAGCACCAGTGCCCGCTCGCCGAGATCGACGAACGACTCCGTCGCACTCTTCGGTCCACCCGCGTCCTGGCCCGGCTGTTCGAACTCGAGGCCGCCCATCCCAGCAGTCCGAATCTCAAGGTCATCAATCAGGAGATCGAGGGCCTCATCGGCATGATCGCCACCACGTTCGCCGTCCTCAGCGACCAACGCCGGTATTGATCGGTCTCCCCGCTGGCGCCGGCCGGACCGCGGCGCTACGCGCCCTCGGCCCGGAGCTTCGTCCGCCTTCGATCCCGCACCGGTGGCGGCGACGGTGCCACCACGACCGGCAACGGGGATCGGCGCATCACCCGCTCGCGCACACCGTGCCCCAGCAGCCGACCGCGCCCCCGGCCCCGCCGACCGCCCACGACGATCACGTCGGCTTCCCACCGTGTGGCCTCGGCCACGATCACCTTCCCGACATCCTGCCGGACACATGCCCGCACCTGACCCGCGGCCCCCACACCGGACATACGCAGGTCGAAGACCGACTCCTCCACCATCAGCTCCGCTTCGTCCCGGGGCTCGAGTGGTGCGCTGCAGCCCCGGCCGGCGAACTCGATCCCATGGAACACCTGCACGGCGGCGACGGTCTCGGTGGCCAGACGAGCGGCGAACTCCACCACGGATTGGCGGGATTCACGCTGATCGATGGCCACGAACACCCGCTTGAGCATGTGCACCTCCTGCCGCCACACCCGTGCGCCGTAGCCCCGGAGCCGAGCAAACGTCCTCAAGGCCACTCCTCCGCCGGCGGAACTGCCGCCACCGATTCTACCGACCGGTGCGGGCCCGGTCCCCGGCCCGATGAGCAGAGGGGAAGGCAGCTCGGGGGGCGGGCGGCCTCCACCGGGGGATGCGCGGCGCATCCGTCCGCGTTACCTTTGGCACCGAGGGGAGAGGGACCCGAACACACGTCCATTCATCCGATCGGTTGCCTGGCGGCAGCCGCCTGAAGCAAGGTGAATCCATGGTCACCGAAGTGAAATCCCTGCCGACGACCGAGCGACCGGAGAAGGGACTGAAGCACGGGGCTTTGGGCCTCATCTCCAGCACGGTGGTGGGCGTGGCATCGACGGCTCCGGCCTACAGCCTGGCCGCCACTCTCGGTTTCGTCGTGGCGGCCATCGGGTTGCAGGCCCCCGTCATCACGATCGTCGCCTTCATCCCCATGCTGTTCATCGCCTACGGGTACAAGGAGCTGAACAACGCCGATCCCGACTGCGGCACCACCTTCACCTGGGGGGTCCGAGCCTTCGGACCCAAGACCGGTTGGTTGGGTGGATGGGCCATCGTGGCTGCCGACGTGCTGGTCATGGCCAGCCTGGCCCAGGTGGCCGGGCAGTACGTCTTTCTGCTGTTCAATGCCAACGGCATCGGCACCGATCCGAGCAGCGGCTGGGTACTGCTGGTGGGGATCGCCTGGATCGTGGTCATGACGGGGATCTGCTACGTCGGCATCGAGGTGTCGGCCAACTTCCAAAAGGTCCTGCTCGGCATCGAGCTGACCATGCTGCTCATACTGTCGGTGGTCGCCTTGGTCAAGGTGGGGAACGGCACGGCACCGCTCGGTCACCTCACCCCGGCGTGGTCCTGGTTCAACCCGTTCGACGTCCCCTCGGCCTCGGCCTTCATCAACGGCGTGCTCCTGATGCTGTTCATCTACTGGGGATGGGACACCACGGTGTCGGTCAACGAGGAGACCGCCGACCCGGAGACCGTACCGGGACGGGCCGCGGTGCTGTCCACCGTCATCCTGCTGCTCACCTACGTGCTGGTAATCCTCGCGGCCCAGAGCTATGCCGGCATCGGGACCAAGGGCATCGGGCTCGGGAACCCCAACAACCAGGGCGACGTGCTGTCGGTCCTCGGCCACTCGGTGTTCGGAACCAGCGGGTTCGGGAACCTCCTGGTCCACCTGCTGTTGCTGATGGTCCTGAGCTCGGCGGCCGCGTCGCACCCAGACCACCATCCTCCCCACGGCCCGGACCACACTGGCCATGGGCGTGTACAAGGCGATCCCCAGCGCCTTCTCGAAGGTCAGCCGACGGTTCCTCACACCGACGTTCTCCACCGTGGTCATGGGCCTGGCCTCCATCGTGCTCTACGTGATCATGAACTACATCTCCGCCGGGACGGTCATCTCCGACGCCGTCTCGGCCCTCGGCGTCATGATCGCCTTCTACTACGGCCTGACCGGCTTCTCCTGTGCCTGGTACTACCGGGCCACGCTGTCTGAGAGTGCCCGCAGCCTGTGGATGCGAGGCATCCTGCCCGTTCTGGGCGGCGTGATGCTGTGGGCGGCCCTCGGTTACAACCTGTGGTTCTACTGGCAGCCGGTCAACAGCTACACCGGATGGCAGATGACCTTCTGGCCCCACTGGGACATCGGCGGGGTGTTCCTGATCGACTTCTTCGCCCTAGTCATGGGCGTGGTCCTGATGTTCGTCTACGCCGCCATCCGCCCCCCCTTCTTCCGAGGGGAGGTGCTCAATCGGGACACGCCCACCAAGGTCCCCGAGAGCATCGGCACTGAGGTCGGTTTGTTCGGGATCGATCCGGACCCGGAGTTCCAGTGACCGGGCCCGGTCCGGTGGAAGTGCGGGCACCCGGTGAGGGGTGCCCGCACTTCCAGGGCGCCGACCGTCCGTCTCGGCACCGCCGACGGGCGTTGTTGCACGGGACGCCGGGACGCCGCGCCGGGATTCCGCGTGACCATCGGCCACACGATTTCGGTTGGAGCGCCTAGGATTTCCCGCGTGAGCAACTTGCGCGACGCGGCGTTGGACGAGATCGAAGACCTCCTCGAGTCAGCCAGGCGGCTCCGCGCCGATCTCCGGCTGAAGGAGACCGCCTATCGGCAGACGGCACGACGCCTCGAGAAGGGGTCATCACTCGAGGACGTGATGGAGGCCAGCGGGGCGCGCTCGGCGCGGCAGGAGCTGACCGACACCCTGGCCGAGTTCGAACGCCATCGTCACCGCACCCGTCTGGCCCTCACCGCCGCCGCCCTGGAGGAGGGGATGAGCATCGGTGAGATCGCTCGGGCCTGGGGGTTCTCACGACAGCTGGCCGCCCGGTACGCCCGCGAGGTGCGAGAGCACGGGTGCTGATCGGCGGGCGCTGACCGGCCGGTCCTGATCGGTTGCGTCGAGCAACCGCCTTGAATCAGGCTGCTCCGGGGCCATGTCGACCTCGCCGGGCGGGACCGTCCCGCTCTGCCCGGGCGACGCGACGACGTCCCCCCGGACATCCCAGACTGTTAGATTTCGGCGCCGGGGGCGTAGGGCCATCCTGAGGTCATCACCGGGGGCATCGAGGAAACGGGGACCTGTATGCATTCGCTCACGGGCTATCTGCACTTCCGTCCCGCGGAACGGGGCTACGCCCCGGTGCCGACGGCTACCAGAGGCCGCCCGGTCGGAGGGGACTAGGCCGGTGCGCGGCGTGAGGAACACCTCGGAGGGGATCCGGCTGGTCGAGGTGCCCGAGGGCCCCACGAAGGGGGTGCGGGTCTCGGTGTCCAGTTCCGGCATCTGCGGCTCGGACCTGCACATGGTCAGCTACGGGCCTTCGCCGGTGACCCTGGGCCACGAGTTCTGCGGCCGGCTGGACGACGGCACGCCCGTGGCCGTCCTCCCCGCGGTCCGATGCGGTCGGTGCGACCGCTGCCGGGCCGGACAGGAGCAGCAGTGCACCGAGGTCTTCGGGTCCCTCTACGGAACCAGCCTCGATGGTGGTCTGGCCGACGAAGCCTGGGTCGATCCGTCCTGTGCCATCCCGCTTCCCCCAACCCTTCCCCTGTCGGTGGCCTGCCTTGTGGAGCCGGTGGCAGTGGCGCTCCACGGCGCACACCGGTCCGGCGTCGTCCCGGGCGCCACCGTGCTGGTCATCGGGGCCGGGCCCATCGGCCTGTGCGCGGTGGCCGTCGTCCGCGCCCTGGGTGCCACCGTCGACGTCCAGGGCCACCGGCCGGAGCGACTGGCCGCCGCCGAGCGACTCGGAGCCGGTCCCACCCTCGGCTCCGACTACGACGTCGTGCTCGACGCGGCCGGCACCCAGGGCTCCATGGACCTGGCCAGCGAACGGGTGCGACCGGGTGGGACCATCGGGGTCCTGGCCAACTTCTGGGACCCGGTGACCATCGGCATGGGTCTCCTGGTCAAGGAAGCGAACCTGGTCCCCGCCTTCACCTACGGCCACACCCACCGGGGCTCGGAGTTCGAGGAGGCGGTCCGGGTCCTCACCGACACGCCGGACCTCCCTGGAGCCGTGATCACGCACCGCTTCCCGCTCGATGATGCCCCGGAGGCCTTCCGGGTGGCTGCCGACCCGACCTCGGGGGCCATCAAGGTGGTGGTGGACCCGTGACCCGCGTGACCCTGACCCACGCCACCGTGGTCGACGGCGACCGCGGGGTGCTGCACGACTCCCATGTGGTGGTGGACGGCGACCGGATCGCCTCGGTGGGCTCGGGTCCGCTCCCCGAACCCCGACCCGACGACCGGGTGGTCGACCTCTCGGGCCGGACAGTCATGCCGGGCATGGTCAACTGCCACTTCCACGCCACGTACCACGACCTCGGCACCGTGCCGGCTCCCTTCGGGCTGGAGGAGCCGATGGCTCTGCAGGCCGTCCGCGCCGTGAACAGCCTCGGTCTCCTGGTGGAGAGTGGGTTCACCAGTGCCGTCTCCGCGGGTGCTCCGTTCGCCATCGATGCCTCCATGAAGGTGGCCATCGACCGGGGACTCATCCCGGGGCCACGACTGGTTCCGTGCAGTCGGGACGTCAGTACCACCGGACACGCCGGTGACCGGAGCTATCCGCCCCACTGGCAGGTCGGTGCCCTCGGGGCCATCCGGCCGAGCGACGGTCCCGACGACTTCCGCCGCGCGGTGCGGGCCGAGATCAAGGAGGGCGCCGAGATGATCAAGATGTTCGTCACCGGCGGGCACGGGACCATCGGCCCCAAGGAACAGCTGGAGATGACCCGTGAGGAGATGGCGGCGGGCATCGAGGCCGCCCACCTGCGGGGCGCCAAGGTGCGAGGGCACATCGCCAACCGAGAAGCCATCCACATGGCCCTCGACCTCGGCATCGACGTGATCGACCACGGGGACGGCATGGACGACGAGTGCATCGAGCGGATCGTGGCCTCCGGAACCCCGGTGGTCCCGTCGATGATGTTCCCCGCCCGCTTCCTCCGCTCGATGGGTGGCGCCAAGCTCGGGCTTCACCGACAGCATGAAGGAGGACATCGACGCCATGGCCGAGATCCTGCCCCGGGCCAACGCGGCGGGCATGCGGCTGGTCCTGGGCGACGACTACGGTGCCATCGGCCTCCCCCACGGCCGCTACGGCGAGGAGCTGGCCTACTACGGCGTCGAGATCGGGATCCCGCCGCTCGACGTCATCCGGTGGGCGACCAAGCACGGGGCCGAACTCATGGGCCGCCAGCACGAGCTGGGTACGGTGACCGAGGGCAAGCTGGCCGACCTGGTGGTCGTGGACGGCGATCCGGTCGAGGACCTCTCGCTCCTCGGGGACCCGGGTAACCTCCTGGCCGTGATGCAGGGGGGCCGGCTGGTCCGTGACCAGCTTCCCGACCGTAGCCACTAGCGATCCATTCAATCTAAATCGTATTTTCCGGGACTCTTATCCACTATTTAGTGATTCTTTAGGCTTATTTTCAAATGATTCCGTCTACCGTCCCTAGACTGGATGAACCAGCAGTAGAGGTACGAGGGGCAGATGGCAGGCCGAATGAAGCCGCCCGGCAGGGGCGCGCACGACAAGCCGCCCGGCAGGGGCGCGGCACGACAAGCCGCCCGGCAAGGGCGCGGCACGACAAGCCGCCCGGGAAGGCGGCCGACGAGGCGAGGCGCGGAGGCAAGACCCGACAGCGCAGTCCGGACCCCGGGTCGGATCGCAGGGTCGCCAGAGGCAGGCGCACGCGGGATGACCTCATGGACGCCGTCATCGAGTTGATCGACGGTGGCCACCTCACGCCCACCGGCAAGCAGGTGGCCGAGCGGACGGGAGTGGCCGTGCGCACGCTCTACCACCACTTCGGGCGGCTGGAGGCCCTCTGGACTGCCGCCGTCGAGCGCCAGTTGTCCCACCACCGGACTCTGATCACCGCCATCCCGCCCCACGGCCCGGCGGCGGCACGGATCGGTATCCTCGCCGGTCAGCGACGCCGGCTCTTCGATGCCGTCGGACCGGTGCTGCAGGCGACCGACCTCCGCCTGCCCCCCAGCGCTGCGTTGGCCGAGATCCTCGACCGGCAGCAGGGGGTCCTCCGCGACCAGTTGGCCCGGACCCTGTCACCGGAGCTCGACAGGCTGGGTCCTCGGGCCCCGGCGGTGCTGGACGTGTTGGTCGACTTCACCGGATGGCGGTACTGGAGCCTCCTCCGTTTCGACTTCGGGTACTCGGCAGCCCAGGCCGAGCGGAGCATCGTCTTCACCGTGGCCCAGGTGCTGGACTGATCGCTGCGCCGCCGGCGAGGCGCTCGGCCCGGCCTCCCGTGCCTCTGCGTCAGGCGCGCTCGGTCCACGGCGTTTGGTTGAATTGGGCGAGTACCGGTCCCGCGGCCCCCCAGGTGATCCGGGTCACCGACGCGGTGGCCAGGTACAGGCGCCACGCCCCCTGGTCCCCGAGACCCAATGCCCAGCATGCGGCCGCCTTGATGGGAGACACGTGGCTGACCACCACGACGGCGCCGGTGTCACGCGCACCCTCCCCGTCCACCGCGAACAGCTCTTCGCAGGCCGATCGCACCCGATCCCCGGCCTCGCGCAGCGTCTCCCCTCCCGGTGGTCGGAAGTCGGGGTCCGATCGCCACCTGGTCCACACCTCCTCGGAGAGGGCGCCGAGGGGGCGGCCGTCGTACTCCCCGTAGTCCACCTCGACCCACCGCTCATCGATCTCGACGGGCAGGCCGGTGCCCAGGGCCTCGGCTGTACAGCGTGCCCGCTGGAGCGGGCTGGAGATCACCCGGGTGGCGCCGGCCACCACCGGTCCCACGCTCCGGGCCTGCGCCTCCCCCCGTTCGGTCAGCGGCGCGTCGATCCGGCCGAGCAGGAGCCCCTCGGCGTTGCCCGTGGACTCTCCGTGGCGGACCAGGATCAACATCGGTGGAGCACTTGGAAGGGCACGACGTCAGTGCACCAGGATGCGATCGCACTGCGGGCAGGTGGCGAACTCGTCAGGCGGGAGGTGGCGGATCCGCTCGACCTCCACCGATGGCAGGGTCAGGTGACACCCGTCGCACCGGTCGTCGACCAGCTTTGCTGCACCCACTCCCCCCAGGTGCGATCGCAGCACCTCGTACCGCTGGGCCAGGTCGGCGGGAAGACCGGGGGCCAGCTCGTCGCGGATGGCGGTCTCGGTGGCGATGGCGGCATCGAGCTCGGCCTCGGACTCGGCGATGGCGGCAGCCAGCCGACCGGCCTCGACGTCCAGTGCGGCGGCCTGGGCCCGGTCCGTACCCAGCCGGGTGTCGAGGGGCTCCTGCTCCTCGAGGAGGACCAGCTCCTCCTCCTCGAGGCGGGTCTGTCGCTCGGCCAGTTGGTGGACCTCGTGGTCCATGGCCTGGAGGTCCCGCGACGCCGAGACCGCGCCGGACTGCATCCGCTGCTCGATCTCGTGGCGCCGCTTGGCCGAGGCGGCGATGTGCTCTTCGAGACGGCTCTGACGCCCGGCCAGGTCATCCACCAGGGCTTGGGCCTCGGTCATGGAGCGCTCGAGCTCGGCCCGCTGCCCCTGCAGCGTGGCCAAGGCGGCGCGCTCCGACAACGCCTCCTTCTTGCGCCGCAGCTGGTCGAGGGTGGTGTCGTGCTGTTGGACCTGCAGCAGGGTGTCGAACGGCTCGGCCATCACGGATCCTCTCGCTGGGGTGCCCGGGGTCCGACACCGTGGCCGGTCGAGGCCCGGACCAGCCTACGGGCGGACGCCAGGCCGCCGGCCAGGGCGTCGTCGGCCACGGCCAGGGCGTCGTCCCAACCGAACCAGGCCACCTCCTGGCTCTCGCCCGGTCCGGGTGCCGGTGGGAGGTCCGGGGCCCACAGCAGGTAGCGCAGGTCCAGGTGGACATGACCCCGGGCCGCAGCGTGCACGTCCACATGGACCAGCGTCGGCGTCGTTTCCGAGTGGATCACGGGCAGGCCGGTCTCCTCGATGCACTCGCGGAGGGCGGCGGCGGACGGTGTCTCGCCGGCCTCGAGGTGCCCCCCCGGTTGGAGCCACCGGTGGAGCCGCCGGTGGCGGTGCAGGATCACGCCGCTGGGACCGACCACGATGGCGGACGCCGTCACGTGGGTCGGGTCGGCATCGCCGTCGAGGGGCCGTTCCAACCGTTCCAACTCGGCCAGGATGATGGACCGGGACAGGTCCTCACGATCGTCGGCCGGCCGGTGGGCCCGCACCGACCTGATCACCGCGGCTACCCGCGGATCCACCGCCGCGGCGAGCGAATCTCCGGCGTGGCCCCCCTGTCCGTCACCGGAAGGCGGCATCGACTTCGACCCGGGGTCCGTCATCGGGGGGTCGGAGGGGCCTGATGGTCCGGACCGACAGGGCGGAGTCTCAGGCAGACTTGCGCCGCTGGCGGTGGATGCGCCGCCGCTCCCGCTCGGTGGTGCCGCCCCAGACCCCTTCGCGCTCACGGCTGGCCAGAGCATGCTCGAGGCACGACTCGCGCACGGCGCACTGATCGCAGATGGCCTTGGCCTCACCGGCCTCCTCGTCGGAGACCGGGTAGAACACATCAGGATCGATGCCCCGGCAGGCTGCGTGCTTGCGCCAGGTGGCACTCATGAAAACGTCACTTCCTAAATCGCGGTTGGGTTCACTGGTCGATTCGCCTGGTGTAACCTCCGGTGACCTGGGAGAATGTGGCCCCCCGGCGAAAACAGGCGGAAATGACAGTATGGCTCAGGCAGGGCCGCGGTGTCCACAGCGGGATGGTGTCCGGGGCCGCCCTGCGCCGCCGCCCCCCGATCCGGGCCCCCGCCCGCCATAGGTCCAGAGCAAGCTCCGAGGGGCCGGCCCGTGGCTGACCTGCCTAGTATCTCCCGACAGCCCTCGGCAGCCGACGCACCCCTTCCTCGGTGAGCGTCCCCCTGCCCACCTCGCCAAGGAGCCCGCCCATGCCCGCCGCCCCCCTCCAAGGGAAGAAGATCGTCGTGACCGGGGTGACCGGCCAGGTGGCCGAGCCGGTGGCGATGGCCCTGGCCGCCCAGAACGAGGTGGTGGGTGCCGCCCGCTTCCAGGACCAGGCGGCCCGGGCCCGGCTCGAGGAGGCGGGGGTTCGCTGCGTCCCCATCGACCTGGCGGCCGGCGACGTGGCCGGCCTGCCCCGGGACGCCGACTACGTGGTCAACTTCGCTGTGTCCAAGACCAACGACTGGAACCTCGACCTTCAGGCCAACAGTGGGGGCCTGGCCTGGCTGATGGAGCACCACCAGGACGCCACCGCCTTCCTCCACTGCTCCACCACCGGTGTCTACAAGCCCCTCGGTCACCACGTGTTCGCCGAGGAGGACCAGCTCGGGGACAACCACGGGGTGTGGCCCTTCCTCCGCACCTACAGCATCTCCAAGATCGCCGCCGAGGCGACGGCCCGGTGGGCGGCCCAGCGGTTCGGTCTCCCTACCACCGTGGCCCGCCTGTCGGTGCCCTACGGCGACCGGGGTGGGTGGCCGGCCATCCACCTCGAGATGATGATCAACGGCAGCGAGATCCCGGTCCACGTCGACGCACCGAGCGTCTACCACCCGCTGCACCAGGATGACATCATCGCCATGGTCCCGGGTCTGCTGGGAGCGGCCCGGACGCCGGCCACCACCGTCAACTGGGGAGGCGACGATGCCGTCAGCATCGAGGCGTGGTGCGGCTACTTCTCGGAGCTGACCGGGGTGCCGGCCGCCTTCGCCCCCACCGAACACACCATCGACAGCGTCCAGATCGACCTGACCCGGATGCACCAGCTGATCGGGAACACCACGGTCGGGTGGCAGGACGGCATGCGGCGGATGGTGGCGGCCCGCCACCCCGAACTGCTGTCCGACTGAACCTCACCGGCCCTCCGGCCGGGTCGGAGGGGAGCGACCTCAGGCGGCGGGGGGTCCGGGCCCGACCGACTGGGCGAAGATGTTCCCCACCGACCACGCAGTGCTGATCGGATCGGTAGGGACGGTGAGCACCGCCCCATGTTGGAACACCATCTTCAACTCACCCTGGGCCGAGCTCCACAGCCACCGGACCGAGCTCGGGTACAGCGCCACCAGCGGCCCGAGGGCGCCCCACCGCTGCGGGCTCAGGTGATGGACCGTCCCACCCAGCTCCAAGGTGAACGGGCCACCGATCATCACCTCGGTGCGACCGAATCGCAGGCGCGACTGGTGGTCGATCCGGATGAACGAGAGGGCCGGCTCCTCGAGCACGAACTCCCGACCACCGTCAGGAAGCTCTCTGATCAGACAGCCTTCGACCACGTCGCCATGTTCGCACGTGCACCCTTTGGTCGCACATCGATCGGCCACTCGATCGTTCCCTGCTTCGTGCCTTCAGTCGTCGTCGGCGGGGACGGGAAGGCCACCGCCGACCGGCCGCGCCCGGGGACCGCTACCGCCGAACGGCCGCGTCGGGTCGTACCCCCCCGTCGGGCCACAGGAGCAGGGCCAGCTGGCCGGTGAGCTCGGCCAGCTCGGCCGCCGTGGCCCGGTACTGGGCCAGTGACCGACCGTAGGGGTCGTCGACCTCGTCCACCGCAGACCGCCGGACCAACTCCTGGCGGGTCCGATCCCCATGGGCTGCGTCGATCCACGAACGGAACCCCTGATCAGGGCGTCGAGGCCCCAGTTGGACCCCCCGTCGGACCAGCTCCTTGAGCATGAACGACTGAGGCCAGCTCGGCGGGTCGAGGAGGACGGCCTCTTGCACGTGGCGGCGTCCCATGCCGATGATCAGGTCGGCCCCTTCGACCAGGGCCTGGGTCAGGGCCCGGCTTCGGTGGGCCCGGAGATCGATCCCATAGGGCGCCATCACCTCGAGCACCTCGTCGGGAACCGGCCGGTCGGCCAATCCGCCGGTGGCCGCGATGCCCGCCGAGGACACCTCGACCGGTTCGGACCGCTGCTCGTTCTGCTCGGCGAACAGGGCGGCGGCCATCGGGGAGCGGCAGATGTTTGCGGTGCAGACAAAGAGGAGGTGAACCCGCGGAGTGTACCCGGTGCCCGTCGTTCCACCGATGACCCGGAGGGGGACCGTGGTGGCGGACATCGCCCTGTCGACCGGCCCCGGCGCGTACGCTCACGGTGGCGGAGGCGGGCTCCGGGTGGGCGCGGCCCGACAACGCCTCCGGCGGGCCGGGAGCCGGCCGCGCCGACCGAGCGACAGGAGGAAGTGGTGCCGACCAACGCTGACATCGTCAAGACCGTGACCGAGGCCCTCGGACGCGGCGACCTCCTGGCCGTCATGGGCCTGGTCTCCAAAGACGTCCGCTGGGCCGTGAATGCCGCCGACCGCGAGGCGGCACCCTGGTTCCGGGTCTACCAGGGGAAGCGGAGCCTGCCCGACTTCTTCGCCGAGTTGGCCCAGGTCACCTTCTCCGACTTCACGCTGAAAGCCACGGTGTCCGACGGGGACCTGGTCATCACCTGGCTGCATGTGGCCTTCAC
Source organism: uncultured Acidimicrobiaceae bacterium (assembly GCA_963817005.1). Classification (GTDB taxonomy): domain Bacteria; phylum Actinomycetota; class Acidimicrobiia; order Acidimicrobiales; family RAAP-2; genus Bog-756. The sequence goes on along the minus strand of CAWFMN010000007.1, from coordinate 1,262,469 downwards.
CAGCCCCAAGGGGCGGGAGGTGGACATGGAGGAGGTCCAGATCTGGCAGCTGGCCGACGGCAAGGTCCAGTCGGTCGACACCCTCCTGGACACCGCAGCCGTGGGCGCCGCCTTCGCGTGACCGCACTCGACCCGGTGGCGCTGGTCCACGACTACCTGACCCAGCGGGGCGGCGCCGAGCGGGTGGTGCTGACCCTGGCCTCGGCGTATCCCGGGGCACCGATCCACACCTCGTTCTACGACCCCGCGGGCACGTTCCCCGACTTCACCGGACTGGACATCCGCACCCTTCCCCTCAACCGCGTCGGCGCCCTCCGGGCCCACCATCGCCTCGCTCTCCCCCTTCTGGCCCCGGCGTTCTCCCGACTCACCGTCGACGCCGAGGTGACCATCTGCTCCACCAGCGGATGGGCCCACGGGGCGCACGTCACCGGTCGGAAGGTCGTCTACTGCCACACGCCGGCCCGTTGGCTCTATCAGACCCAGCGCTACCTGGACGGCTCCTCCGCCGGCCCGAAGGCCGTCCTGTGGGTGCTCGGGCCTCCCCTACGCTCGTGGGATCGGAGGGCCGCGGCCAGCGCCGACCGCTACCTGGTCAACTCCTCGGCCGTCCGCCAGCGGGTCAGCGACCTCTACGGGATCGACGCCGAAGTGGTGCCCCCGCCGGTCGAGGTCGACCCGGACGGGCCCGCCACCGAGGTGGACGGCCTGGTTGCCGGCTTCTACCTCTGCGTATCGAGGCTACTGCCCTACAAGAACGTGGACGTGGTTACCGAGGCCTTCCGGCGCCTACCCGATCAGCGGCTGGTGGTGGTGGGGTCGGGACCGATGGCCGGCGCCCTCCGGGCCGCTGCCCCACCCAACGTCACCGTCCTGGGCGGGGTCGACGACCCCTCGCTCCGTTGGCTCTATCGGTCCTGTGCCGGTCTGGTGGCGGCGTCGCACGAGGACTTCGGGCTCACCCCGGTGGAAGCGGCCGGCTTCGGAAAGCCCACCGCGGCCCTCCGCTGGGGTGGCTTCCTGGACACCATGGTGGAGGGGGTGACCGGGGTGTTCATGGATCGGCCTGAGCCCTCGCTCGTCGCCGAGGCCATCACCGAGCTGTCCGGGACCCGGTGGAGCGAGGAGGTCCTCCGCTCCCACGCGGAGCGGTTCTCGGTCGCCCGGTTCGTCCGGAGGATCGGCGAAGTGGTCGCCGAGGAGCGCAACGCGCCATGAGCGCATCGGCCCGGCCGGCCTCCCGCGGGTGGCCGGGTCAGGAGGCGCCGCGTCCCCGGAACACCGTGGCCGGGGTCTGCCAGAGGATCTGCATGTCCCACCAGAAGGACCACGACGCCACGTAGAGGTAGTCGAGCCGGCACAGTTCGAGGTGGGAGAGTTCGTTGCGACCCGACACCTGCCACAGGCCGGTCATGCCCGGTCGGGCCTCGAAACGCTTGCGGGCCCATCCTTCGATCTCCATGGCCTCGGCCACCACGAAGGGACGGGGGCCGACCAGGGACATGTCCCCTTTCCACACATTGAACAGCTGGGGGATCTCATCCAGGCTGGTCTTCCGCAGGAAGCGGCCGACCCGGGTCACCCGGGGGTCGTCGCTGACCTTGAACAGCGGACCGTCCATCTCATTGAGGTGTTCGAGTTCGTGACGACGGGACTCGGCGTCGTGGTACATGGTGCGGAACTTCATCATCGAGAACGGCTCCTCGTCCCGACCCGTGCGGACCTGCCGGAAGAAGACCGGGCCGGCGCTGGTGGCTTTGATCATGGCGGCCACCACGGCGATGGCCGGGGACACCAGCAGGAGTATCAGTGAGGACACCGCGATGTCGAAGGTGCGCTTGAGGAAGCGGGACCCGGCACTGAGCGATGCCGGCGCGATGTCCAGCATGGGAAGGCCCGAGAGGTCCTCGACATGGGACCGGGCGGTGATCAGCTCGTAGTACCGCGGGACGATGGACACCCCCACCTGGCCGGTCAGGGTCTTGAGCATCTCGGTGGTCCGCTCGGGATGCGTCCTCGAGAAGCACACCACCACCCGGGCCACCCGGAACTTGCGGCACAGCTCGGGCAGCTCGTCGAGCTCGCCGATCACATCGCCGGACCCGAGCGGGTTGTCGTCGACGAACCCCACGAACTGCACCGTCGAATGGGCCCGCAGGTGGCTGGCCACGGTCTGGGCCAGCTTGCCCGTGCCCACCACGATCACCGGCACCGATCCGTCGGAGGCCCGACCGAGCAGGCCGAACGACACCACCCGGGCCAACGGCACGGTGACCACCGCCACGACGCACATGGTGACGATCGTTCCCGCGGTCACCTGATCCGCCTCGAGACTCAACGCCCGCAGGGCCGAGTAGGCCACCGCGGCATAGACGAGCCCACTGATCATCAGGGCGTGCACGATATTGCGGAGATCCGAGAAGACGCTGGTCGAGATGCGACGGGTCGTCCCCCGGTACAGGCCGTAGACGGCGAAGACGGCGAGGAACACCGGGATCATGGCCAGGTCGATGATGTAGATCCGAGAGCTGCGGCCGGCCGGGAGGTCCGGACCGTGGGCGAGGACGGACAGGAGCAGGGGGCCGAGGTAGGCGGCGAAGGCCAGTCCGATGACATCGGCCAGCATCAGGCGACGGAGCGTGTGCCTGCGGACCCGGGCCGCGATGTCGCCACCGGGACCCGCCTCTGCCGTCCCGCGCACGGGGGCGCCAGTGCCCTCCACCTCCTGCAGCGGCAGATGCAGTTCGGGATCGAGAATTGCCATGCCAGCCGGCCGGCCCCGGCCGGCGCCGCCGGTCAGCGGATGGTCAGTCGCGCCGCCGTTGGCGCCGTTGGCGCCGTTGGCGCCCTGCGCCCCGCTGTCGCCGTTCCCGCCCTTCCCGCCGATCAGCGGGTCGGAGCCATCATCCACCGTGGACCCGCCCCCTCACCGACTCCATGGTTCCGCCGGGCTCCGGTCGGACAAGACGCTCCGCCCTCGGGTGGGGCGCCGGTTGCCCTAGGGCGTGACCCGGACCACCTCTTCCGAATTGAGGGCTCTGACCTGGCCCTTGGGCTGGCCACTGCCCGGGGTCACCCGGGACAGCTCGAGCACCGCGGTCCCCCCGGGCTCCAGGTGGAACCACGAGTCGTCCGCTCGGAACCCAGGGATGTCGACCGAGACGAACTGGGCGAATCGACGGGTCGAGACCGACAGAGACCATGCCTCTTCATCGACATGATGCAGGGTGGCCTGAAGCCCCACTTCGGCCTGGACCGGGCGCCTCGGACCGTCAGGGAGGAAGGTGGCGGCGGCCAGTGCGGCGCCGTCCTCCCCCATCAGCCGGGCCACGACCACCTCGGTGGTCCGGGGGCCGAACCGGTAGGCGTAGGTCAGATCTCGGAAGCCGTCGAACAGGTCCTCGACAGCCAGTCGGACCCCGCCCCGGGCCGGCACCTTGGCCGCACCCGACGCCTGGTCGATTCGGTGGTCGGCGGAGTACACCTCGATGTCCACCTGGCCCGCCACGTCGGAGTCTCCGTCGTTGACCAGATGGAGCGCCAGCCCGTTCAGTCCCTCGTCGGTCAGGAGGAGGCCCACCGGCTGGGAGGCCCGGGCCAGCGCGAACCATGGGGCCTTGGGCATCCCGACGGCGTCGATCACACCCCATCCGGCTCCGGCCCGGAGATCTCGGACGCCCACCAATAGCAAACCGGCACAGCGAGAGTCGGTCCGGCGCCACTCGGCCATGGCCTCGGCCATCACGTGAGTCACCGCAGCCCGACCCAGATCGAGGGCCCGTTCGGGGTCGTGGCGGCGGAGGAGGGCGGGATCCTCGGCGAAGAGCAGCCGGACGTAGTGGTCGCGGACGTCCTCGAGGTCCCACGACCCCCCGGTGTCGTGATGGATGGCCTGCTTCCAGGTGGGATCGTGACCGGCACGACGGGCACCGCCGCAGACCTCGTCGACCGTGTCCCGCTCGGGGGGGATGGCGAAGGCAAGGCCCTCGCTGACGAACCGGACGTCGGATCGGCGCAAGTCGTCGAGCGGCCGGAGGAAGACCCCCACCCCGGTGTAGTGACTGACGCCTCGGTCCATCTGGAACGGGAGGGACCCCCCGCCGGGCGACGCCGCCACATAGGGTACGCCCGGCGCCAGCACGGCGGACAGGGCGGGAACCACCTCGTCGGCCAGGGTGGTGGACCACCGGCTCCGGGGCAGGCCGAACATGGCCGGCTGCTCCTCCAGCTCCTGGCCGCCGCAGACCACGCTCAGCGACGGATGGGAGGCGGCCGACGAGAGCACGCCCGTCAGCTCCTCGGCCACCACGGTGAGGAAATCGGGGTCGTCGGGCGGGTCGAGGAAGGCGAACATGGCGTCCTGCCACACCAACAGGCCGAGTTGGTCGCACAGGGCGAAGAACGTCTCGTCCTCGTACACCGTCCCGCCGGGGATCCGCACCATGTTCATCCCGGCCTCCCTCACCAGGGTCAGCGTTCCCCGGAGCTCCTCCTCCGACGCCTGGAAGGTCACCGGGTCGACGGGATACCAGCACCCGCCCCGGCAGAACACGCGCGTGCCGTTGACCGCCACACCGAAGCCGCCGTCCACGGTGTCCGCGGCCAGGGTCCGGAACCCCACGCTCCCCAGCCGGAGGCAGGCCGCGCCGAGGCGCACGGACACCGGGTAGAGCGGCTGCGCCCCGTGGGAGTGAGGCCACCAGCGGTCGATACCGTCGAGGGTGGCCGAGCCGGTGAGGCGCAGGTGGCCGGGCTCGACGTCCACGCGGAGGGGGACGGTGACGCCTCCCACCTCGAGGGTGGCCCGGTCGGGGAGGCCCGCCGCCCGGTCCTCCGCGGTCACCGTCAGCTCCACCGAGACCGTCCCCACGGTCGTCCCGTCGTCCTGGGTGGCGCAGCTGGTCAGGAGCCGACGATCGACCACCAGGTGGGAGGCCCACGGGACCAGTCGGACCGGGCGCCACGGACCGACCGGGGCCGGCGTCACCGCCCATCCGGGCTGGCGGCCCAGCAGGGTGGTCCGGAGCCACCGCAGGTTCTGGTGGGTGGCCCCGTTGGTCTTCCAGCGCGGACGCGGGCGCTTGGTGGCCAACCAGGGCGTGACGGCGGCGAACCGGATGACCAGCTCGTTGCTGGACGGGAGCGAGGCCAGTCGCAGCCGGAGGGGTGTGAACATGGCCTCGGAGTGGGCCACGTGCTCGCCGTTCAGCCACAGGTCGGCGATGGTGGCCAGGCCGTCCATCGCCAGCAGCCAGGTTCCGTCGCGGTGATCGGGAGCGGTGAACCGGCAGCGGAACCACCAGTCCTCGCCGTCCAGTTGGGCCGAGGTCCTTTCGGGCAGGCCGGCCGTTCGGAGGGCCCCGGCCGCCGTGCCCGGCACCTGGGCGGGGATCCACGGCAGGGTCAGCGAGCCCAGGTCCTCGGGTCCGGTGGCGGCCCCCGGCGCCGTCGACGCGCACGTCCACTCGACGGCCCCGAGCAGATCGGCGTCAGGTCCCATAGCGGTCGACCAGTGCGGCCATGGCCAGGGCCCAATGCTCCTCCATGGGCCCGATGACGGCGGCCAGGTCCACCTGACGGCCCCGGACCACGCGGGCCAGGGCGAACTGCAGGGACTTGGCCCCGGCGGCCAGCTCGAGGAAGGCGGCGGCGGCCGGCTCCGTGCCCGGCCGGTCGTGACGGTTCAGCCATCCGACGAAGTCGGCGGCCAACTCGGCGGTGGCGCCGCACTGGCGGCATATTCCGAACGAGTACAGGTGGAAGGTGTCGAGGTCCTGCTCGGCCAACCAGGGCAGGTCGTCGGCCAACCGCCCGCCGAGCCGGGTGACGGGGTTGTCGCCGGGACGGCGGGCCAGGTGCTCGGCCGTGAGGGCCACGACCTGCGACGCCAGCTCGGGGTCGTTGCGGCGGATGCCGTCCAGCCGGATGACCTCCACATAGGGTGGCAGGCCGGCGGCCTCGGTATGCCCGCCCAGGCGGAAGACGCCGTCGAAGTCGTCACCCTCGAGCTCGAAGTAGCCGGCGTTGTGGAAGTAGCCCAGCCGTCGACCGGGCCGGTCGAGCATCTGGGGGACGATGGTGCTCTTGACGTGGGCGGTGCCGTAGGAGACGCCTCGCGGTGTCGGGCAGGAACCACGAGTCCACCTCGACCGTGCACAGCCGGCCCAGGCCGAGCTGCTCCTCGACATGGTCGACCACCGGGCGCCAGACATTGAGCTCCGACACCTTCAGCCCGAACAGCGTTCGCAGGTCCTCGGGCGGGAACTTGAAGAACGCCCACTGGTCGCCCTCGAAGTCGGCGCTCAGGGTGAAGGCGGCGGCGGCCACCGGGTCCAACCCCAGGGCGTTCAGCACCTCGATCCAGACGTCCACGTAGCAGTTGGTCTCCGTCCAGTTCCGCTCGACCGCGTGCAGACCGTGGGGCTGGTACCGATCGGCGGAGAGAGGGAGCAGGGTGAGGGTCATGGGTCGGTCACCGATCGACGGGTCAGGGCCACAGACGGTCCCGCACCGCTCCGGGCCAGCGATCCGGGTCCGGGCCGTGACGGTGCAGGAGGGCCAGGGTGATCCGGTCGATGCCGAAACCGAAGCACGCGGTGTGGGCCACCTCGCCGTCGGCGGTCTCGATCCCGAAGGGCCGGCCGAAGTGGTCGAGGTGACAGTTCGACGAGGAGATGGCGGTCTCCCGCTCGATGGCGTAGACCGGCGTGACGATTTCGTACTTCAACTCCTCCATGCGCTGGTTGGCGGCCAGCATGCGCCCGGGACGGCCGAAGAACGGGTCGTTGGCCACGACCGAGGACACCGCCAGGCCCAAGCTGGTCAACACCTCGAGCCCCCGCAGGATCCACAGGTCGCGGTGGGCCCGGGCCCCGTCGGGGCTTCCCAGGAAGACGTAGTCATGCTGGCGGAAGGACTGCATCCGGAACGGGTCGGTGCTCGGCTCGTGCCGGAAGCAGTATCCGTACACCTCCACCCGCCGGCCGCCGTCGGGCAGGGTGCCCCCCATGGTGGGGTAGACGGGGTGGCACACCGCCGGGCAGAGCACCATGTCGGTGGTCTCGAGCATCGGGCCCCGGTCCTCGTGGGCCTCGGTCCGCTCGCAGGAGCTCGGAGTGCTGGCCCTCGTCGCCCTCGGAAGGTGTGCACCGATCCCATCTGGTCGGGGAACGACTCGAGGTACCCGTTCTTCTCGAACGTGGCCCAGGGCATCACCGGGGGGAAGCGGACCGAGGTGGCTTCCTGGTCGGCCCCGACCCGCAGGACCAGTCGGTCCATGGCGTCGGCGACGGCCTCGTAGGTTCCGGACCGGCCGTAGAGGCCGTCCACTCCGGTGGGGATGAGCAGACCGCCCTCCAGCAGCTGCTCGACGGAACGGGGCCCAGGCCTCCTCCTGGGCGCGGTGGGCCCGCGCCGCCGACAAGGCCGCGTCCTCACTGATGGTCTGGCTCATCGCGTCCTCCTCACTCGCCCCGGTGGACCAGCAGCATCTGGGCGTTGTTGCCCATGATCCGGTCGTTGTTGACCATGAGCGACGCCCCCATCGAGTCCCGCAGGTGGCGGCCCAGGCTGTAGGGGGTGTCCATGCGGTACGAGGCCAGGCCGCAGATCACCATGCACTGACGGACGATGTCGACGACCAGGGTCGACGCCGACACCTTGAGCGAGTTCATGGCGATGGCGAAACCCAGGGCCGAGAGGCGGTCCGGATCGTCCTGGATGTCCTCGAACCGGGTGACGGCCCCCCGCACCAGATCGGTGAACTGCTGGAGCAGCGCGGTGGTGTCGGCCAGCCGCAGGGCGGCCGCCGGGGTCATGCCCGGGCGCTTCCTGGCCTCGGCCTGGACGAACCGGCGGGCGCGGTCGGTGGCCGAGGTGGCGATGCCCAGCCACAGGGAGCTCCACAGCAGGTGGGCCACGGGCAGCATGGTCTGACTGGACACGTCGGCATAGGGGTCGTCGAGGATGGCGCTGGCATCACCGCTGGCCCGGAGGACGAACCCGGGGCTGCACGTGCCTCGGAACCCGAGGGCGTTCCACTCCCCGACCTGCTCCAGCTCCAGTTCTGGGGGACGGCACAGGGCGAGCACCTGATCGTTCTCCGGGCTGTCGGCCGACCGGCGGGCCGTGGCCAGGATCCCGTCGGCGAACCGGCCGTAGGAGATGACCGGTGCCTGCTTCTCCAGCTTGAAGGTGCCCCCGGCCACGTCGACGGCGCACACGCTGGACCCCACGTCACCGCCGGTCCCCACCTCGGTGGTGGCCGAGGCCAGCAGGTACTGGCGATCGACCAGCTCCACCTGGTAGTTGCGCAGGAGGTCGTTCCGGCCGTGACGGACCAGGCAGGCCACCTGGATGTGGTGCATGGCCGTCACCATGGCGCTCGACGCGCACTGGCGCCCCATGGCCACCAGGCCCCGGGACACGTCGGAGTAGGTGGCCCCCATCCCCCCGAGGGACCGGGGGACCAGGGCGGAGAGCAGGCCCTCGGCCCGGAGCGCACTGATGGTCTCGGCCGGGAACCGGCCCTGCACGTCCACCTCGTCGGCGGCCGGTGCGGCCACCTGGTCGGCGATCCGCGTCATGAGGGCCACCACATCGGTCGAGTCGGAGAGGGCCGTCGGCTCGTGGATCAGGCTGGTCACGACCGTCTCACGCGTCCTGCATCTCGGCGACGCCGGCCCGGATGGCGGCGATCGACTCGAACGTGGACTTCCGCAGCATCTTCTCGGAGAATTCGATGTCGAACGCGTCCTCCAGGGCCAGCATCACGTTCACGCTGGCGTGCGAGGTCATCCCCGCGGCGAAGAGATCGTCGTTCTCGTCGATCGAGCTCGCGTCCACGGCCAGGCGGCCGTGCTCGGTGAGCACCTCTCGAATGGTCTCGTCCATGCCTACTTCCCTCTCCGGTCAGGGGGCGGCGTCCGGCGCCAAGCCGGAACCCCGCCCCTCCTCGTTCCGACGACACATGCGGCTGCCATCCTCGGTTCATGCGTCACGCTGACTGCCAGGGTCGTGATGCCCGCCTCGGCGGCCAGGTCGGCGGCCAGGCCGGTGAGCCGTAGCTCGCACCAGCCCCCCTCGACCCGGCGCACCTCGATGCTGCGCCACTCCGGTCGGGCCGCCACCGGACGAAGCACCTTCACCGCCGCCTCCTTGGCGGCGAACCGTGCCGCCAGCGACTCCATCGAGTAGCCGGCGATGTCGACGCCTCCGGCCACGGGTGGCGGACAGGAGCGACGCGATCGATCGGCACCCATCCGGGCGCAGGCCCGCTCGTGGGGCGTGAAGACCCGGTAGAGGTAGCGGCGGCCCAGGCGGCTGACGGACTCGGCCACCTCGGTCACCAGCACCAGGTCGATACCCACCCGGAGCCACCCCGGGTCGGGGTCCCCGTCGGGAGCCCGGCGCCGACGGGCGTCGGTGGGGACGGTCCGAGCGAACCGGCGAAGGGTCTCCGACCGGAGCGACTCGACGATCCGGGCCTGGGACTCGGTCGTCATGACCGGGGTCAGGGCACTCATGGGACCGACTCACCTTGGGGCCGGCTGAGCTCGGTCTCCGGCGGGCGGGGGACGTCGCCGTCGACCACCGAGGCGTACACGGCCCGGTAGCGCTCGGCCACGACCGGCCAGGCGAACGCGGCCACCCGGGCCCGTCCGGCGGCGGCCACCGACCGGCGGTGGTCGTCGTCCGTCACCATCTGGTCGAGCGCCGCGGCAAAGGCGCTGGTGTCGAACGGGTCGACCAGGACGCCGTCCTGTCCGTCGTGCACGAACTCCGGGGGTCCGCCATGGGTGGTGGCCACGACCGCGACCCCGGCGCGCCACCCCTCGAGGACGACGATGCCGAACGGCTCCAGCCGGCTGGGCATGACGAACAGGTCGGCCCCGGCCATGGCCTCGGCCACCTGCTGGCGACCGAGCCGGCCCGGGAAGTGCACCCGGTCGGCCACTCCGAGATTCTCAGCCGTCGAACGCAGCCCGTCGAGGGCCGAACCGGCGCCACCGATGACCAGGTCTGCGGTCTGTCGCGCTCGGCGGGTGGCGGCATAGGCCGCCAGCAGCAGGTCGAATCCCTTCTTCTCCACCACCCGGCCGAGGGCGAGCACGTAGGGACGGTCGGGACGGTGGAACGGCCGCTCGTGATCGGGTTGGTCCGCCGCCGGTTCATCCGTCCCGGGATGGGCACCGGCCACGTCGACACCGTTGGGCACGACCAGGCCTCGGCCTGGCTCCAACCCGAACCGCTGCTCGGCGTCGGCCAACGTGAACGCTGAGCATCCCGTCACACGGGCTGCAGCACGTAGGCCGCGACGCAGTGAGGACCGGAGCACGCGGGATGTCTCGAAGATGTCGGCGTCGTCCATGACCGTCTCCCCTTGGAGGGTGACCACCAGGGGGAGCCGTGTGAGCCGGGCCAGGGCGGTGGCATAGGCACCGTTGGGGCCGAAGCACATCACGTGGAGGAGGTCGGGGCGGAAGGCGTCGACGGCGTTCCGCATCGAGAACAGGGTGCTGGGCCCGATGCCGGCCGTGCGGCGGAGCGACGACCACTTGGTGGCGGGGAGGGGCATCGGGAACCGACGAACGACGAGGCCGTCCCGGACCTCGACGGTCTCGGGCGCGGCGTCGTTCCCGTGCAGGGTCCACACCTCGACCTCGTCGCCTGCGTCGACCAGGGCCAGAGCCAGGTGGCGGGTCAGCTCCTCCACGCCGCCGACGGCGGGAGGGTAGGCGCTGGGAAGGAGGGCCACCCGGGTCATGGCCGTCCGTCCGATCTCGGTGTTGACGCGTCGGGTCCACCGGTCACCCTGGTGGGCGGAGACGACTCGGGGCGCGGGAGTGTATGCATGGATGGTCTCAAGGGATGGTCGGGTTCAGCCAGGGTTCGACGGCGGTCAAGGTGGCCCCGGTGGGCATCGGCGCCAATGGGCTCCAGTCCCCCACCCCGGGAGACCAGTAGTTGGAGAACGCCGCGGCGTACCAGCCGGAGAGGTAGCCCTGCTCGGCGCAGTCGCAGGTGGGCGCCCAGCTGGCCGGGTGGAGGCCCAGGATGTTCTCGATCTGGGCCTCCCCACCCTGGGGCTGGACTGCGGCGGCATCGACCTCGTGGGCGATCTCGAACGCGGTGATGCCGGCCAGGCGCTCAACGGTCTCGCCCGGGTAGACGTACAGCACCGATGTGCCCCCGCTGTGGCCCCAGGTGAACGTGGTGTTGCCGTAGAAGGTCGGGGAGGGCGCGGCGGCGATGGGCTGGAACTGGATGGAGTACCCGGGAATGTTCTGCCACGGATAGCGGACCAGGGCCAGGGCCTGCGCTCCCAGCTGGTCCGGCGTCAACGACGCCGGTGCCGCAGGAGGCGCGGTGGCGGGCGGGGCGGGGGCCGCGGCCGGCACCGGTGTGGCGGTCGCCGGACCCGTGGTGGCCGAGGCCGCGGCCGGGTCGGTCGTCGCGGGGGCCGTGGTCGGGGGTGTCGTGGTCGGGGGCGTCGTGGCCGGCGCGGTGGCCGCCGGGGTCGCGGCCCGGGCAGCGTGCCGGCCGGTGGGATGGTCGACCGACGTGGCCGAGGCGCGGGAGGGTGATCCGGAGCCGACCAGCAGCACCGAGGCCATCACCACGATGGCCACCAGGGCTGCCACCGCACCTTCCACACGGAGCAGGGAGCGGCGTTGGGAGAACGTGGCCCGCCGGAGGCCGGCCCACAGGCCGTCGGTCCGTCGGTCGGGCCCGATGTAGGCATCGGACAGGACGAGCGAGGGATCGTCGAGATCGGTCAGCAACTCGGACGGGAGGGCCGTCTCGGGGACCGATTCCGCCGGGGCCGGGACGGCGTCGGGCCAGGCCTGAGGACGCGGCGCGTCCGCGAGTGTCCCGGGGGCGGAAGTCTCTTCCGTCACGATCGACGCCATGCCGTTTGATCGGCAGATTCGGGACGGACCTGAAGCGCCGCCCCTGCTCGGATCGTGCCTGGAGTGGTGACCGGGGCGTGATCCGCTGAGGGGCCGGCCGGCCGGTCAGCGAGGGGTCGGACGGTGATCCGACGGCACGGTGGCGTGCGGGGCCCGCGCAGGTGCATTGGCTCCGGCCAGGTGGGAGGCCACCAGGGTGACCGGCGCCACGGTGATGGCGGTGAAGGCCACGGCCGCCCAGAGGTGACCGGCGCGCCGCGTACCGGCCCGGGTCCGCGGAGACCGGCCGGTGGAGAGGTCCGATCCCGGTCGCCACGCCCGGTACCGGCGCTCCTCCCGTCGCTGGGCACGGAGCTCCCGTCGGTCCAGCGCGCGGCGGTCGGGTCCGACGTAGTCGTCGGTGATGATCAGTCGCGGATGGTGAAGATCGGCCAGCATCCCGGCCGGGATGGCCGCCTCGTCGTCGACGGCCGAGGGGACAGCGACCGGGGCGGGGCGGGCCAGCAGGTCGGAGGCGGTGACCGCGGCGACCAGCGTTCGTTGCCCGGTCCTCCGCCGCACCTTGCTCCGCACCCACACCACCCACCGGTATCGGCACAACGGGACCGGGCCTGAAGTCCCCCGTCGGGCGCTTCCCCGGATCCGGGCGGGGAGCCGTCAGACGGACAGTCCGAGGGACCGGTAGGCCTCCGCCGTCCCCCGTGCCGTCCCCGGCCAGCTCAACGTGCGGACCCGTTCGGCGCCCCGCCGGGCCAGCTCGGCGCGGCGGGCCTCGTCTCCCAACAGGTCCCGCAGGGTACCGGTGAGGCCCTCGACATCGCCCGGTCGGAAGATGGCGGCTCCGTCCCCCACCACCTCGACCACCGACGGCACCGGCGTGCTGACCACCGCGGCGCCGCACGCCATGGCCTCCACCGGGGGCAATCCGAAGCCCTCGTAGCGGGAGGCGTAGCCGACCACGGTGGCCGCCCCGTACAGGGCCGGGAGGTCCGAGGTGGGGACGTGACCGATCTCCCGCACCCCCTCGGGGGCCTGGTGGCCCCACAGGCTGTGCCCGGTCAGCACCAGGGGCACGCCGACACGCCGACAGGCGTCAGCCAGCGTGGCGATGTCCTTGCGCGGCTCGATGTTGCCCACGTGCAGCACGAACCGCGGCGGCAGGCCGTAGCGGGAGAGGGCCCGCTCCACCTCCTCGTCGGCGGCCGGCGTCATGTCGGGCCCCGGGGCCGAGTGGACCACGAGCGACGACCGTCCCACCAGGGCGCCGACCCGTTCGGCGGTGAAGGCCGACACGGACACGATGAGGTCGGCCCGGTGGAGGGCGTGCCTGACCAGCACCCGCTCGCCGGCCACCCGGGCCCTGGGGAACGCCCAGGGTGCGTCGAAGATGGCCAGATCGTGGACGGTGGACACGGTGGGTGCAGAGCGCCGCAGGGGGAGGTCGACGTCGAGGCCGTGGAACAGGTCGGCCGCGCCGAACCCGAGGGCCCCCGTCGTCGCCCGCGCCACCCCCCGGGACTCCCGGGCCACCAGGGGCGTCACCCCGGCGGGGAGCTCGAGCCGCCCGTCGGGTCGGACGGCGGCCACCAGGTCGGCGTCGATCTCGTGCACGAGGGCGCCGAGCAGCTCGCGGATGTAGGTGCTGACGCCGCCGCCCCTGGCGTCCAGCGGCAGTGCGTTGTACAGGACGCGGGGCCGTGCCGGGCTCACGACGGCTCGGGCGCCGGACCGAGCCCGAGGGCGCCCCTCGACGGTGGGACCAGGGTGGACCGGGCCCAGTTGGCCACCCGTCCGGTCGGTCGTGCCGACCCGGTCGCCGGCCGGTCCCCGCGCACCCCCGGCGGCGATCCACCCCCGGGCGTCGGGGTGGCGTGCGAATGGCGGTCGGCCGTGTCGGCCATGCCCAGGGACATCCCCACGATGACCAGAGGGGGGATCATGTTGGCGCCGATCCAGAAGATGTCGAAGAGGCCATCGACGTAGTGGCCGAGCAGGATGACCAGCCCGAGCGTGCCGAAGACCCGGGGCAAGCGGCCCATGGTGCGCATGGTCACCAAGACCAGGTAGCAGAAGGCCAGCGACCCGACGATCCCGGTGGAGGCCAGATTGTCGATGATCACGTTGGGGGGCGCGGTGACGTAGAGGAACTGGGGAAGATTGTAGAAGCGCATCCCTTGGCCCAGCATGGGGCTGAGGTGCCAGACGTGCACCGCGGCGTTGATCTGGTCCACCCGGATGGAGACCGAGTTGAATTTGGGATTGTTCTTGGCCGCCAACGAGAAGCTGTAGTACAGGGCGGCCGCCAGGGGCAGGCAGCCCAGCAGCACCAGCTTCGAGCGCCGGCGGACGTCGGGGTTGAGGAAGGTGGCCACGGAGATGGCCAGGATCAGGGCCACGGCGGCCTGCCGGGACTGCGATGCCAGCAACCCGGCGAAGCACACGTATTTGGCGATCCGGGCCTCGGTACGGCCGAGCCCACCCCAGGGGGGGTTGACCTGGGCCAGGACCACGGCCACCCACATCACCGCCCCGATGGAGTTCTTCTGGTAGCCGCCCCACTGGGCCGGCAGGAAGTGGGAGGCGGCGGCCTGCTCGACTGGAGATCAGGGCCACCACCATGGCCCCCCACAGGAAGAGCCGGAAGGCCTGCCGCGATCTGCCGGAGTGGGCGATCGTCCACCCCACCAGCACGCTCCCGCCCAGGTAGGAGAAGCGGTGGAACCACTCGACGATGTCGTACCGATTGGGGTTGGCCACCACCACCAGGATCAGCATCGCCTGGTACCAGAGGATGCCTTTGAAGAACTGGCGGAGGAACGGCGCCTCGCTCCAGCGCACGTGGAGGAGGGACACCGAGCGCGCCCATGAACACCAAGAGGTCGGCCACGCTGAGGTTGGTGCTGGCGCCGCCGACCCGTTGCAGGAGCAGCGAACCGGGCAGGACCATCACCACCAACAGGATGGGGTCGGCCACGAAGATCCCGAAGATGAGGAGCACACCGCCGAGGGCCAGGGCCAGACGGTCGCCCCCGTTGGCGGCCACACCGATCACGGCGGCGACCAGGACCACCGCCGTCCAGGCCGCCACGGACCGGGCCGCCCGTCCGGGACCGGCGTCAGCCCTGCCGCGGCGGGACCACCGGTCCAGCCCGAACGCATGGATCTGGCTCAATGGAGAGGTCGGTGGCTTGCTCATCGGACCTCTGAACCATCGGTTGCAAGCACCGGGCGACTTGAGCCGTGGCACCGGGGGCGCGTTCCACCCGGTGGTTCCGGCGATTGGCGCTCAAGGTCGCCCACGACTGTGACGACCCTCTCAGTGATCGCTACTCCGCCATGTGACCAGCCAGTCACTGCATTGAAAGTGAGCTTCCCCTGACGTTCCGCGAGATCCTCTCGACCCTGTGGCGCAGGCGGCTGACCATCGCCATCACCGTCGTGGTGGCTGTGGTGGCCGCGCTCGCCTACTCGATGATCCAGACGCCCAAGTACCAGTCGTCGGCCATGGTCCAGCAGAACGGCACCACCTCTACGACGGCGACGGGTCAGAGCTCGCCCGTCACCCTCCCCGACCCGGTGCAGGAGCTGGGCAGCACGGCGGTGCAGGTCCGGGCGGCCAAGATCCTGGGTGACGCCGACGCCACCGGCGTGGCCGCTGACGTCACCGGCACCGTCGATCCGACCACCGGTCAGCTGAGCATCACCGCCACCGATGCCAACGCGGCCCGGGCCCAGGCTGTGGCCAGGGCGTACTCCCAGGCGTACGTCGACCAGATCCAAGCGCTGGTGCAGGTGCAGACCGACAAGTTGAACACTGAGCTGGGCACGCTCCAGCACCAGATCGCCGCCCTGCACGAGAGCAATCCCTCGGGCACCGACCCGGTGATCAACGCCCAGATCACGGGGCTCACCACCGCCTTGAGCTCACTCCAGTCCCAACTGACCAGCATCCAGTTCGGGGAGCCCTATGCCAGCATCCAGGTGGCGGCGAGCCTGCCCGGCAGCCCTTCGGGACTGGGCACCAAGAAGTTGGTGCTCATCGGCATCTTCGCCGGGCTCCTGGCCGGCGCCGGCCTCGCCCTGGCCCGCGACCAGCTCGACACCCGGCTCCGCAACCATCCCGACCTGGGGTCCATCACCGATGCCCCGGTGCTGGCCGAACTCCCCCAGGACGCCGACGTGCGTTCGGGCACGGTATCCATCGCCATGGTCCAGGCCCCCCAGTCGCAGATGGCCGAGGCCGTCCGGGAGCTGCGCACCAGCCTGCGGGTGATCCTCGACGACACCCCGTGCCCGATGATCACCCTGACCAGTCCCGAGCCCGGTGACGGCAAGACGTTCGTCGCCGCCAACCTGGCGGCGGCGTGGGCCATGAGCGGCAGCAAGGTCATCGTGGTCTCGGCCGACTTCCGGCGCCCCCGCCTCGAGGAGATCTTCGGTCTGCCCGTCGGCAGTCGACCGGGCCTGGCCGATCTGATCCGGTCCAACTGGAAGACCCCGGAGCCGGCCCGACGCCCGGCTGGGATGCGGGAGGCCCCCGGGTCGCCGGTCCAGGGGCTCGGTCGGGACGGCGGGGCCACCAACGGGATGCCCCCGCTGGCCGGGGTGGGCCTCCGGGCCGACGGGCCGGACCATCCGCCCGAATCCGATCCGTCGTCGGTCGCCTCCCACCTGGTGGACAGCGGGATCTGGGGACTGCAGATCCTGCCGGCCGGCATCCAACTGGACAATCCGAGCGAACTGTTCGGGAGTCCGGGCATGCAGCCGGTCGTCGATCAGCTGCGACTGCTGGCCGACGTCGTGCTGGTGGACACCCCACCGGTGCTGGTGGTACCGGACACCGCCATCATCGGCAGCTACACCCGCGGAGCGGTGGTGGTGGCCGCCGAAGGGAAGACCGACCGCGCCGACCTCGAGCGGACGCTGCACCGGCTGGAGTCGACCAACTGCCGGGTCCTCGGGGTCGCGCTCAATCGGGTGCGCCGTGCCTCGGCCAATTCGTATCAGGCCTACGCCTACAAGCAATGAGCACGTCGGCCACGGTGCGGTCCGACCGGCCGCTTGCCGACCTGCCTGCCGCACCCAACCCGGGGGCCACCGCTGGAGGGCGACCATGATGACGGCGGCCGCCGACACCCGCCCGGAGGGAAGGGTCGACGCCGAGGTCGAGGTGGTGGTGGTGGCCTACGGCGCCCCTGACCTCCTCGATGCCTGCCTGGGCGCGCTCGGAGGGGAGCTCCCCGTCGTGGTGGTGGACAACTCGTCGCGTCCCGATGTCCGTGCCGTGTCCCAGGCCCGCGGAGCCCGCTACGTCGACCCCGGCCGCAACCTCGGGTTCGCCGGCGGGGTCAATGTCGGTCTGGGCTGCCGGCAGGCCGTCGGCGGCCAGGTGCTGCTCCTGAATCCCGACGCCGAGATCGGCGCCGAGGCGGTGACCCGCCTACAGCGGTGCCTGCTGGCCTCCCCCCACGTGGCCTGTGTGGCCCCGCGGCAGGTGGGCGGGGCCGGCGGCCCCGACGACCGGGTCGGCTGGCCGTTCCCCACGCCCATGGGCGCCTGGGTGGAGGCGGTGGGGCTGGGCCGGTTCCGACGGCGCGTCGACTTCGTGATCGGCTCCGTCCTGCTGCTGCGCTCGGAGGCCCTGGACGCCGTCGGGCCGTTCGACGAGCAGTTCTTCCTCTATGCCGAGGAGACCGACTGGCAACGGCGGGCGCGGGACCTCGGATGGCGCGTGGCCCTCTGCCCCGAGGTCACGGCGGTGCACGTCGGCGCGGGGACCGGGGGTGACGCCACGGAGCGCGAGACCCACTTCCATGCCTCCCAGGAGCGCTACCTACGCAAGTACTTCGGGCCGGGTGGTTGGCAACGCTACCGGTGGGGGGTCATGGTGGGAGCGGCCATCCGGGCCGTGGTGCTGCCCGGTGCCCGCGGTTGGGCGGCGGTGAAGCGGTTCCACCTCTATCGGCACGGCCCCTGCCGGGTCGAGGCCCGGCAGTGACCGGCGACCCGGACCGTCCGCTGTCGGTGGCCCACGTGGTGGTCACCGACGGATTCGCCGGCGTCGAGCGCTACGTCTGCCAGGTGGCAGAGGAGCTGGAACGGCGCGGCCACCGGCTCAGCGTCATCGGGGGCGATCCGGTGCGGATGCGGTCGGAGCTGCCCGACTCCGTCCCCCACCGGCCGGCCGGCCACCTGGTGTCGGCGGCCGCCGCCCTGGCCGCGGACGGGGGCGTCGACCTGGTCCATGCGCACATGACCGCAGCCGAGGGGGCGGCGTGGCTGGCCCGGCCGTTCCAGCGGGCCACCGTGGTGGCCACCCGGCACTTCGCCGCCGGCCGAGGGTCCAACCCCCTGTCCCGGACCCTGGCCCGCGTCACCAGCCGGGTGGTCCGGCAGGACATCGCCATCAGCCGGTTCGTGGCCGAGACCATAGGCTCACCCTCACTCGTCATCCCCAACGGGGTACCGGCCCGGCCCCAGGCCGCGCTGGAGGCCCCCACCGTGGTCATGCTGCAACGGCTCGACACCGAGAAGGCACCCGACGTCGGCATCCGGGCGTTCGCCCTCAGCGGACTGGCCCAGCAGGGCTGGCACCTGGTGGTGGCGGGCCAGGGCGTGCTCGGGCCGTCGTTGCTCGAGCTGGTCGACGAGCTGGACCTGGTCGGGAGTGTGGAACTGGTCGGCCACGTGGCCCGGACCGACCGGCTGCTGGCCGGGTCGTCGGTGCTGCTGGCACCGGCGCCCCTCGAGCCCTTCGGTCTCTCGGTGGTCGAGGCCATGGCCCACGGACTCCCTGTGGTGGCCGCCGGCGCCGGGGCCCACCTCGAGACGGTCGGGGAGGACGGGCTGCTCTTCCCTCCGGGCGACGCGCTGGCCGCCGCCGCCGACCTGGCGGCGCTGGGCCGGGACCTCGGGCTACGCCGCTCGGTCGGGATCGCCCTCCGTCACCGTCAGCAGGACCGCTTCACCCTGTCCCGGCACGTCGACCGGCTCGAGCGCCTGTACCGCGAGCTGGTGGACGGAGTACTGCAACCCGTCTAGCGGTCGGGTGCGGCCGTAGCCCGGTACAGGGCCATCTGGGTCTCGGCCACGCTCGCCCACGAGTACCGATCGGCGCCGGCGAGCCCCGCCCCCCGGAGCCGGGCCCACAGACCGGGCTCGTCGAGCAGGCGGGTGAGGGCCGCACGCAGGGCGTCGGGGTCCCGCGGTGGGACCAACAAGCCCTCCTCCCCCACCACGTCGGGCAGGGCACCGCTGGCACTGGCCACCACCGGGATGCCCGATGCCTGGGCCTCCACCACCACCCGCCCGAATTGCTCGAGCCATCCGGGCATGGGTACCGAGGGCACGGCCAGGACGTCGAAGCACCGGTAGGTGTCGGGAATGGCCTCCTCCCCCACGTGCCCGTGGAACGTCACCCGGTCGGTGATCCCCAGTCGGGCCGCGGTGGCCACCAGGGCATCCGCCTCGGGTCCGGCCCCGAAGACCTCGACCGTCATCCGGCGGTCACCGGCCACCGCCTCGAGCAGCACGTCCACCCCCTTGTGGGGAATCAGACGGCCCACGAACCCGATGCGCAACCGTTCCCCCGGCTCGGCGTGCTCCCGGGGCTGGAACCGCTCGACGTCGACGCCGAGCGGCAGCAGCGCCAGCTCCCCGCCGAGGCCCTTCCGCCGGAGGATCTCGCCGGCCTCCACATTGCAGGTGTAGGCACCGGCCGCCCCGCGGAGGGACCAGCGCTCGAACCACCGGAACGGTGGCGGGTAGCGCTTGTCGATGTTCTGGGCCGACGACACCACGAACGGGATGCGGAGCGACCGGATCCGGCACAGCGCCAGCACCTCGGCCACGGCCAGGCCGAACGGCTCCTCGTGCATGTCGATGAGGTCCCACGGCGATGAGCCCAGCAACCGCCACAGCGCCCGAGGGTCATAGACGAAGAGGTTGGGATGGTGCCCGACGGTCCGGACCGGCACCGCGAAGGTGTCGCCGTCGGCCGTGAACGGCACCATCGAGCCGCCCTCCTCCCACCGGGCCGCCGTCATCAGCGTGAGGTCGGCGCCCAACGAGCGGAGCAGACGCTCGCGCTCCCGCCATGCCGTCACCACGCCGCTCTTGGAGATGCGGAGCACGCGCAGCGGCCGGGAGGTCGGGCTTCCTGCTGCCTGACCCGACCCGGCCGTCACCACGAGATCGTGGCCGGGGCGCCGTCGTCGAACGACGTGCCGTTCGAGGTCCACTGCTCGGCCGGGATCCGGGCCGAGGGCTCGAGGGTCATCGATCCGTGGTGGCCCGGCATCTGGAAGCGGATCGCCACCGTCGAGGTGGTGCCCTGGGGGATGGTCACCGGTGCGGCCAGGACCCACGTGGGACCCTCGGCCCCCTTCACCGCCAGCGGGCCCGCACCGGTCATGGACAGGTGCGATGCCCGGGCGGGCAGGTTGGCGGCGATGAGCCCGCGGTAGCCGCCGTAGCTCACCGGCTCCCCGGGGGAGGGGCCGGCGATGAACTGCGACTGGCCGCCGGGCGTGCTGTTGTCCAGGCGTGCCGTCAGGGTGACCCGGGTGTCGGCTCCGGCCGGGGCGGTGGTCACGGCCACGTGCACCGGCAGGTACTGGTCCAGTTTGTTGCCCCCCAGGTTGATGACCGATACATCGACCGAACGCGGGGTGAGGCCGCCGCTCACGCCGCTGACCACCCAGGCCGCCTGGTCCACCCGGTTCCTGGACCACACCATCAGGTGGCGTCCGGCCACGGCCGAGGACACCGCCGAGGACAGGGCCTTGATGTCCAGGCTCTGCCCCTGCAGCTGGCGGAGCACGGCACCGGTCAGGGAGCCCAGGGCGTCCTGTCGGGAGCCGTCCCCGGTGGCGTCGTCGGTCAGGCCGTTGTACTGGTCGTGGAGGAGGAACTGCTCGACGTTGTCGGCGCTGACGGTCTGTCCGTCAGCCTGCACCGGACCGGTGGCCTGGAGGAGCTGGCGGAGCCCGGCCACGTCGAGGGAGAGCACCCCGTCGACCGGCTGGCCGGTCAGCTTGGTCCACATGGCCGCCGCATACGGTGCGGTCACGTCGAACTGCGGCGTCCAGCCCAGGTTGCGCATGTCCAGGGTGGGGTTGAGCCAGCCCCAGTTCCGGGCGAAGTCCCCCGCGACCGGCACCGCACCGACCGGGAGGGCTCGCTCCCCCGACGGGCTCAGGTCACCGAGCGCCACCGACCCGCCGGACGTGGCGGCCGAGCCGACGTCGAGGAAGGCGCCCGAGCCCGAGCGCATCTCGGCGTTGTTGGAGGCCAGCACCACGTAGGTCTGCGGTCCCTGCAGGATGGTGGCCACCGCGGCCGACACCCCGGCAGCCTTGGTCAGCCGCAGCCGGGCGTCGCCCAGCTGGGTGACGAACTCGTCGTGCTTCTTGGCCAGCGGTCCCACCAGAGCCTGCGAGGGTCCGGTGTCGATGGCGGCCAGCCGCCGCTGGGCCGAGGCGGCGATGGCCGAGAGCTGGCGCAGGGAGGTCACCCGGTCGGGGCCGGCAGTGTGGGGCTCGTCGAGCACGGCGTGGACTTGGGTGATGAACGTCGAGCCCACCGCCGAGACCGTCCCCGCGGCGGTGCTCAGGGACCGGACCGAGCGCACCTGCCGGCCGATGACCGGCACGATGGTGATGGGCGTGAACAGGGGGGACGAGAGATCGGACTGGGCGGCATCGAACTCCGCCCGGGCCGTGTCCAGCAGGTGCACGGATCCCGCGGAGGTGAGCTGGCCCGGGGTCAGGTCGGCCTTGACCTGCTCCAGGCTGGCCAGCCCCCGCTGGTCATGGCGGTAGGCCGACCAGGTCCTGGCGGCCAGGAGGGCGAACCAGACCAGGAGCACGAGGGCGATGCCGCCGACGATCAGCCAGGTGCGACGCCGCCTACCGACTCTCTCGCTCACGGCAACCACTCGCTACTCCAGGCGTCGGGGCCCCGGGACCTCGGTGCGAGAGGCCGCACGGATCGACGCGGCGGACAGGCGTCTCCGCCGTCGATGGTACCGGAGCCGCGGCGCAATCCCTGGTCAATGACGCTTCCTGTCGGGCGGCGCCGGGCGTCGGCCCCGTGGGGCGGCCGGGAACCGACCCGGTGGACCGCTAGCATCCCTGCGTGTCGTTCACGACCATCCGGGTGGCTGTCGGTCGGGTAGTGCTGGTCGCCGGCATCCTGATCCTCCTGTTCATCCCCTACCTCCTCTGGGGCACCGGCCTGATCACGGCGCGCAACCAGTCGGCCCTGACCGCACAGTTCGAGGCGGCCCAGAAGAAGTCGGATTCCCACCCGGCCAAGACCATTCCGGCGCCGGTGCACGGCACCACCCCGGCCGCCCCCCAGGTGGCCCCGACCGTCCCCGACCCCCCCGTCGGCAGCCCGGTCGGGACCATCCAGATCCCCAAGATCAACCTGGCCATGACCGTGGTCGAGGGCACCGACGAGGCCCAGTTGGCCATGGGGCCGGGCCACTACCCGACCACCCCGCTGCCGGGTGAGGCCGGAAACGCGGCCATCGCCGGCCACCGCACCACCTACCTCCACCCCTTCTACAGCCTCGATGCGCTGGTGCCGGGCGACGTGATCTTCGTCACCACCCTGCAGGGGACCTTCCTCTACCACGTCCTCTCGGCCCAGGTGGTCGACCCCACCGACGTGGCGGTGGTCGATCCCACGCCCACGCCCCAGCTCACCCTCACCACCTGCAACCCCCGCTACAGCGCCAGCCAACGCCTGGTGGTCCACGCCCTGCTGGTGGCCAGCGAGCTGGCCCACCCCACGGCCACGCCGGTAGCGGTCACCACCCACCATGCGGCTGCCCCGCCCCCGCCGGCCAAGCAGTGGACGCCGGCCATCCTCTGGGGGGTCGTCGTGGCCGCTCTCGCCGCCGGGGTGTGGGCGGTGGCCCTGCGCACCCACCGGCTCCGCCGGGCCCTGACGATCCTGGCCGGGACCGCGGTCTGGTTGGTGGTGGTGTTCTTCTTCTTCCAGGCGGTGGCCCCCCTGCTGCCGGCCAGCTACTGAACACGGTACCGGGGCTCGGAGCACCTGCATCGGGTTGCCGACGCGACCGAGCCGACCCCGTCGGGTCACGGTCCAGAGACCGGAACGGCCCGATGCGGTCGGCTGAGGTCGGCGAATCAGATCGGCCGGTCGGCGGCGGATCCCGGGGGAATCCGGTGACCGATCAGGTCGATCAGCGCGATCAGGCGAGGACTCGGCGGCGACGGCGCATCAGCACGCCACCGGCCAGTACGGCACCTGTACCGACGACAGCCAATTCGGCCACGTCGGCCCCCGTGAAGGGAAGGCTGGAGGTGGTCGTTACCGTCTTCACCGGAACCTGCGGCACCGGGTCGATGGTCCGGCCCGAGGCCGCCGGCGTGACTACACAGTTGCCCGGCTCGGTGACCGAACCGGCCGGCAGACAGCCCGAGGCCGGATCGGCGCCGGCGATGCCCGGCACCATGGCCATGGAGGCCACCGCCAGTCCGGTACCCACAATCAATCGTCTTGCCCACATGATGGTTGCCCTTCTTCCCGTAGAGGCACCGCCTCCACGTTCACCCAAAACTCGAGTCTCGGACCCTTCGGTGGACCCACGACCCGTGGATCCATAGTGCAGGCCGGTCGGAGGCTTAGGCAACGCGGACCCGGACAAATGACTCTGACCACCACTGTGCGTAGTAGGACCAACTCGTTCCGCGCGAATTAATGCCAAAAACGGCGTCTCAGACCCTGTCTCGGGCCCGGATCAGGCCGGGACGAGCTGTCCGAAGGTGCTGCACAGGCCGAAGGCCTCGATGATGACGAAGGCGGCCACGATGGCCACCACCACCGGAATGCGCCACCGCTGACCCGTCCGGGCCATCGGGGTGGGCATGTACCAGTCCGGGAGGAGCCCGGCCCGCTCCCCGAGGTACTGGGCCAGCGGCACGGCGTCGTCGTCCAGCGGACCGTCGGGATCGGCGCTCAGTGCCAGGGCCGTGAGCTCCGCCTCCGTGAATGTCTGACCCTCCGGGGCCTTCAGATCCTGGTCATCGGCCATCGGGCTCCCTCCGGACGACGCTCGGTGCTCGGCTGGCCACCCAGCCTACCCACGGCGAACACCACACGGGTCGGTGCCCTCGTCCTGGGCCCCGGGGCTCCGACCGCCCGATCGCCCGATCGCTACAGCAGGTGGACCAGCAGTTCGAGCAGGACGATCAGTACGCCGACCAGCACCAGGCCCGTGATGTAGAGGAGCCTCCGGCCCAGCGGCTGGCTCCGACCGCCGACCGTTCCGACACCCACGACGGCCAGAGCCAGGACCCCGACGATCTCGGCCAGGGTGAACGCCGTCTTCATCGTCCACAGTCCCGCTCCGGCCAGGATGAAGATGAGGGTGGCGGGAACGGCTGCCGTGACGATGGCCCAGGAGCCCCGCAACTCCAGCAGGATGTGGGACCCGTGGAGCTCGAGGCTCTGCCACGAGCGGAGGATGACCAGTTGGGAGAGGGCGTGGGCGAACCAGATGGCCACCGCACCCACAACCACCACACCCGCCGTGGTCAGGGCCCCCGGATTGGTCTCGAAGGTGAGGCCGGCGATGGCCACCAGCGTGGCGATGGTCCCGTAGACGTAGTCGGCCAACCACACCACCGAGCGGTCGTGGTGCTCGTCTCGGGCCGGCTCGTCGAGGGGGCCCACCGCGCCGGGGTCCGGGGCGGGAGGGCCGGACGGAGGCCGGTCCGGACCATCGGCAGGCGGCCCAGTCACCGGGCCGTCCGGGCCCAACCACCTGGTCCGAGCCCGCTACGTGGCTCGACTACCTGCGGTTCGGGCGGGCGACGCCCACCGGCGCGAGGTGGACGAGCGCACTGTACGTGACCACGGCGATGGCCACGTGCATGAGCAGCAGGACGTCCACCGCCCGGCCTGGTGAGCCGTTGAGGTAGATCCACAGGTCGGGCAGGAAGAGGACCACGGTCACGAGGACGGCCATGCGCAAGAAGAGCCATCGCGGCTGGGACGAGATCCTGGTGACGACGGGCCATGCCGCGCAGGCGATGACCACCCCGATGACGGTCAGCTTGGCGTAGTCGGAGAACTGGAAGTGGACGTACCCCTTGGTCGAGGGGAAGAACCTGGTGCCCAGAGCCACGAGTCCGGCATCGGCCGCCAACGACCCGATCAGGGAGACCACGGTGGCGACGGCCAGGCGGGCCCACGACGGCTGCGCCGGATCTGGGGCGAAGTCCACCTTGACCAGTGCCAACAGGCGGTCGATCGTGGGGCCGAAGTGCATGGAGCGTTGCCGAGACGGAGAGCCCATTCCCGAAGGGTAGGCAGGAGATTCTGACGTTCAGATGACACGACCCGGCCGGCGCCCGGTCCCGGAGGGCGTTCCTGTTCACGCCAGCGCCTCCTCGACGTCCCACCTCATGGCGGTGTGGCTACCGCTTGGCCGGGAGTGACCGGGCATAGGCGGCGCCCAACTGCACCCATTTGGCGAGTTGGCGTTTGGTGCCCAGGTGCTCGGCCGCCACCCGAAGCCAACCCTGCATCGGCCGCCCGCTCATGATGGCGATCTCCGCCTTCGTCGTCATGACGAGCCGGTCTGATTGCGCGGGGTCGACGCGAACGAGCACCCCGCCTTGGCCACTGGCGGCGATCGCCATGTTGCCCCCGACCAGAAAGGCGAGACCACCGAACATCTTCCTCTCGTCGATGTGGCGCTCGGCGCTCAGCAGCTCGCGGATCCGCCACGCCAGCTCCTCGTCGTAGGCCACGCCCCCATCGTACCGATGACCTCCGACCCCGAGCCGTTGGCGGGACCGAACGCCCGGGCCGGGGCCCCCGTGGAGCTGATCATCGACGAGCGCGTCTCTGGCTCCGGAGCCGGCGTCCGACTAGGAGCACCCGCTGGTGGTACCGCAGCTCCCGCACACGTAGCACGACCCGGCCCGCTGCATGGCGTTGCCGCACTGGTAGCAGTACGGCGCATCACGGGGCTCGGCTCGGGCCAGCGGCTGATCCGACGGCACCGGCGAGTCGATCTGCGGCACCGGGGCCGGGTGCCCGGTGGGCTCC
The DNA here is from genome assembly GCA_963817005.1 of uncultured Acidimicrobiaceae bacterium. Lineage (GTDB taxonomy): Bacteria > Actinomycetota > Acidimicrobiia > Acidimicrobiales > RAAP-2 > Bog-756. The sequence goes on along the minus strand of CAWFMN010000007.1, from coordinate 1,236,466 downwards.
CCGGGGTCGACCAGCAGGCTGTCGAACGAGGGGGTGCCGCCCTCGTCGGGCCTCCCGTCGGTCAGCGCGGCCGCCTCGTCGACCGGCTCGACCTCGACGATGCCGCTCGAGGCGGTGGCCGTCTCCTCGACCCCGGGAAGGGTCGGCTGCATCCGCTCGGCGGTCGAGAGCACGCCGAGCTCGGCCCGCTCCTCGAGCGGGCAGGTAGTCGACGGCCAGCCGGCGGAAGATGTAGTCGACCAGGCTGGTGGCGATGCGCAGCTCGGGGTCGTCGGTGATGCCGGCCGGCTCGAACTGCATGTTGGTGTACTTGCGGACGTAGGTGGCCAGCGGCACGCCGTGCTGCAGCCCGAGGCTGACCGAGATGGAGAAGGCGTCCATGATCCCGGCCAGGGTCGAGCCCTGCTTGGACACCTTCATGAACACCTCGCCCGGACGGCCGTCCTCGTACTCGCCCACGGTCACGTAGCCCTCGCAGTCGGCCACCCGGAAGGCGAAGGTCTTCGACTTGCGCCGGCGGGGCAGGCGCTCGCGCACCGCCCCGACGACCACGGTGTCGGCGGTGCGCGGTCTGCTCGTGGGCCAGAGCCGCCTCGAGCTCGGCGATCTTGCTCGGTCAGCTCACGGGCGTGGGCCTCGGCCTCGGACCCGGCCGGGGCGTCGTCGCCGCCCTCGACCGGCCGCGGCCTCCTTCTTGGTCGTCGAGAGCGGCTGGGCCACCTTGCAGTTGTCGCGGTAGATGGCCACCGCCTTGATCCCCAGGCGCCAGGCGTCGATGTGCAGCTGCTCGACGTCCTCGACCGTCACGTCCTCGGGCATGTTGACCGTCTTGGAGATGGCGCCGGAGATGAACGGCTGGACCGCTCCCATCATGCGGACGTGGCCGAGGTAGTGGATGGTGTTGTCGCCCATCGAGCAGGCGAACACGGGCAGGTGCTCCGGCGCCAGGTGCGGCGCGCCGACGATCGACTTGTGCTCGTCGATGTAGGCGACGATGTCGTCGACCTGGTCCGGCGCGTAGCCCAGCTTGGCCAGCGCCCGGGGCACCGTCTGGTTGACGATCGACATCGTGCCCGCCGCCGACCAGCTTCTTGGTCTTGACCAGCCCGAGGTCGGGCTCGACGCCGGTCGTGTCGCAGTCCATCAGCAGACCGATGGTGCCGGTCGGGGCGAGCACGCTGGCCTGCGAGTTGCGCACGCCGTACTGCTCGGCCGAGCTCGACGGCGGCGTCCCATGCCTCCTGGGCGGCCGACAGCAGCTCGGTGGGCACCACTTCCTCGTCGATGCGCGGCCACCTCGTCCGGTGCATGCGCAGCACGTTGAGCATCGGCTCGACGTTCTCGTGGTAGCCGGCGAACGGCCCCATGCGGGCCGCCGTGCGGGCCGAGGTGGCGTAGGCGTGCCCGGTCATCAGCGCGGTGATGGCGCCGGCCCAGGCCCGGCCCTGCGTCGGAGTCGTAGGGCAGGCCCTGGGCCATGAGCAGCGCGCCCGAGGTTGGCGTAGCCGATGCCCGAGCTGGCGGAAGCGCCGCGAGTTCTCGGCGATCTTCTCCGTCGGGTAGTCGGCGTTGCCGACGATGATCTCCTGGGCGGTGAAGACGACCTCGACCGCGGCCTTGAAGCCGTCCACGTCGAACGAGTCGTCGTCGTCGAGGAACGTGCAGCAGGTTGAAGGACTGGCCAGGTTGCAGGCCGAGTTGTCGAGGTGCATGTACTCCGAGCAGGGGTTGGACCCGTTGATCCGCCCGGTGTTCGGCGCCGTGTGCCACTGGTTGATGGTCGTGTCGAACTGCATGCCGGGGTCGGCGCACTCCCAGGCGGCCTGGGCGATCTGGCGGAACAGGTCGCGGGCCGGCACCGTGCGGATGGCCGCGCCGTCGCGTCCGGCCGGTCAGGTCCCAGTCGCCGCCCGTCGACCACGGCGTCCATGAACTCGTCGGTCACCCGCACCGAGTTGTTGGCGTTCTGGTACTGGAGTCGAGTGGCTGTCCTTGCCGTCGAGGTCCATGTCGAAGCCGGCGTCGCGCAGCACCCGGGCCTTGCGCTCCTCGATGGCCTTGCACCAGATGAAGTCCTCGATGTCGGGGTGGTCGGCGTCGAGGATGACCATCTTGGCCGCCCGGCGGGTCTTGCCGCCCGACTTGATGGTGCCGGCCGACGCGTCGGCGCCGCGCATGAAGCTGACCGGGCCCGACGCCGTGCCGCCGCCCTTCAGGAGCTCGTGGGAGGAGCGGATGCGGGACAGGTTGACCCCGGCGCCCGAGCCGCCCTTGAAGATGATGCCCTCCTCGGTGTACCAGTTGAGGATGGAGTCCATCGGTGTCCTCGACCGAGAGGATGAAGCAGGCGATCCCTGCTGCGGCACGCCGGCCACCCCGATGTTGAACCACACCGGCGAGTTGAAGGCGGCCATCTGGTGGACGATCAGGTACTTGAGCTCGTCGCGGAAGATCTCGGCCTCCTCGTCGTCGACGAAGTAGCCGTCCTTGATCCCCCAGGCGGTGATCGTGTCGACCACCCGGTCGGCCACCTGGCGCAGCGACGACTCGCGCTCGGCGGTGCCGAGCGTCCCCCGGAAGTACTTCTGGGCCAGGATGTTGGTGGCGTTCAGGCTCCAGCCCTCGGGCACCTCGACGTCCAGCTGCTCGAAGGCCACGGTCCCGTCCCGGAAGTTGCGTGATCCGGGCGTCGCGTCGCTCCCACACGCACCTCGTCGTAGGGATGGACACCGGCGGTGGTGAAGTGACGGCGGATGCCGATGCCGACGCGCTGAGGGGCGATGGCCATGTGGTGAACCTCTTTCTGGATGGTTGCTGGTGCGACGGAGCTGCTGTGCAGTTGCTACTGAGTCGGTCGTTCGGTCGTCTGGCCGTCGTCGGTGTGGCTGACGGAACTGGCGGTTCAGGGCTGGCCCTCCACCGGGACGGTTCACCGGGTGGCTGCTCGGTGTCACCCGCCTCCCTGTGGACCGGCCACCGGACGGATCGGGGTCGGAGTCCGGACCCCTCCGCCGGATACTCCGAGACGTCGAACCTCCCGGTTTGCCACCATCCTCGCCGACTCCGACAATCGTCAGCCAAGCTGCAGTCAGACACAATATGTTGTGGTTTACCCTCCCCCGAGGTACGAGATAGTGGGTCTATTACAGCAGCGTAGTTACACCTCTGTCAACGACTTCTTTCCGATTCGGCCAGGTTGCCGGCCGCGAATTCCCTGCTGAGAGGCTGCTCGCGAAGAATTGCAAATGATTGCTGGTCGCTAGCACAATCCGGGGCCACGGCGGCGGTGCGGGGCGGGCGCTGTCACTACAGTCCGGGTGTGGCCGCCCGCTCCCCCGTGTCCGTTGCCATCGACGCCGGGACCACCGGGGTCAGGGCCCTCGTCGTCGACGACCGGGCCCGGGTGGTCGACGTGGCCTACCGCGAGCTCACCCAGCACTACCCGCGCCCCGGCTGGGTGGAGCACGACGCGGGCGAGATCTGGGCGTGCGTCCGCTCCACCCTGGACGAGGTGGCCGGCCGGCTGGGCCGACCACGGCCGCGTGGCCCGGGCCATCGGCATCACCAACCAGCGTGAGACCGTGGTGGCCTGGGACCGGCGCACCGGCTCCGCCCCTCCACCGGGCCATCGTCTGGCAGGACCGCCGCACGGCCGGCTTCTGCCGCGAGCTCACCGAGGCCGGACACCTCCCCCTGGTCCGGGAGCGCACCGGGCTGGTGCTCGACCCCTACTTCTCGGCGCACCAAGATGCGTTGGCTCCTCCAGGACGGGGGTCTCGGGACGGCCCCCCAGGGCGACCTGGCCTTCGGGACCGTCGACTCCTGGGTCCTGTGGAACCTCACCGGGGGCACCGACGGCGGGGTGTTCGCCACCGACGCCACCAACGCCTCCCGGACCCTCCTCTACGACATCGTGGCCCGGCGGTGGTCCCCCGAGCTGGGCGAGCTCTTCGGCGTCCCGGCCGCCACCCTCCCCGAGGTGCGCCCGTCCTGCGGGCGCTTCGGCCTCCTGTCCGCCGCCGCCCTGGGCGCCGACTCGCCCCTCAGGGGTGTGCCCGTCAGCGGGATCGCCGGCGACCAGCATGCCGCCCTGTTCGGCCAGGCCTGCTTCGACCGGGGCATGACCAAGGTGACCTTCGGGACCGGCAGCTTCGTCCTGATGAACGCCGGCCCGGTCTGCCCCGAGCCGGTCGCCGGCCTGATCACCACGCTGGCCTGGGACCTCGGGACCGCGTCGGATGCGGCCGTCGCTGCGGACGGCCTGACGACGCCCGAACGCCCGGCGGTGGCCTACGCCCTCGAGGGCTCGGTCTTCGTCTCGGGGGCCGGCGTGCAGTGGCTCCGCGACGGCCTGGGCGTCATCGACCACGCCGCCGACCTCGAGCCCCTGGCCCGTTCGGTGGACAGCAGCGAGGGCGTCGTGGTGGTGCCGGCCTTCACCGGCCTCGGGAGTCCCCACTGGGATCCGGGCGCCCGGGGCACGATCCTCGGGCTCAGCCGCGGCACGGGCCGGGCCCATCTGGCCCGGGCCATGGTCGAGGCCATGGCCTTCCAGGTGCGGGACGTGATCGAGGCCATGGCCGACGGCCCGACGGCTCCGTCGGTGCTCCGGGTCGACGGCGGGGCGTCGGCCATGGACCTGCTCTTGGAGCTGGTGGCCGACCAGGTCCAGCTGGACGTGGTCCGGCCGCAGTCGGTGGAGACGACGGCCATCGGGGCCGCCACCCTGGCCGGCCTGGCCGAGGGTCTCTGGGCATCCCTCGACGAGCTGGCCGGCCTGTGGACCGAGGAGCGGGCCTTCGCTCCGAGTGCGACCCCGGCCGACACCGGGCCGACCCACCACGCCTGGCGACGCGCCGTCGACCGGTCCCGGCACTGGGTCGAGGGGGACGCCCCGTCCGAGCTCCCCTAGTGGCGGGCCGGGGCTGGCTCCGGTGTTCCCCCGGTCAGGCCAGCTCTCGCCACCGGTGGTCAGCCAGCTCGGCCATGATGGAAAGCCACTGCCGCTCGCGGTTCCGGAGGACGGGATGGCGGCGCCCCACCACCAGGATGAGGTCGGCCGACACCAGGACGGCCGTGGCCACCGAACCCTCGGCGTGGACTGGGTCCGGCGGTGGGCTCGTGGCCTGCAGGGCCGCAGTCACGAGTTCGTCACGGTCCGGGAGTGCGCCCTGGAACGCCGCCACCTCCCACGCATGGGCGTCGAGCACCGCGGCATAGTCGGCGGCCAGGCTGCGACACACCTGGCCGGTCAGGTGTTCGAGCAGCCCCGCCGCCGAGTCCAGCTTGAACAGCTCGGTGGCCACCTCCAGCAGCTCGGTGTGCCGGTCGGGCAGCGCGCCCTCGACCGGGCGCACCGACTCGATGACCACGCCGTCCACCTCGAGGATCTCGTCGGACAGCAGGTCGATGAGGTGGTCACCGCCCAAGCCGACCCCCAGCTCGTCCACGACCACGCCGTGGTCTCGCTGGAGGATCTCGATGGAGACCACGTCCCCGCCGACGGAACCGATCCGGCTGGCCACCGCCCCGAGGGCCCCGGGCCGATCGGGGAGCTGCACCCTGATCAGGTAGTTGAACACCACCTCAGGCTAGGCCGCGTCTGTGTCCGGACTGTTTCCGGCCGGTTACGACATCGGGTGGGCCGATCACCGTCATCCGGACGACCGATACCCGGCCCGCACATGGGGGCGGCCACCGGTCCGGCTGCCCCGACCGGGGCCGGAGGTTCAACCGGCCTTGGCCCCGGCGGCCTCGGCCCCGCCGGTCTTCGCCCGACTGGCGTAGCGGTCCACGTACTCCTGGCCGGACAGCCGGGCGATCTCCTGCATGAGCGCGTCAGTGAGGCAGCGCAGCTCCAGCTGGTCGAGGTCCCCGACCGGTCCCGACCCCCGGCCGGGGCCGCCGGACTCGCCGCACCGGCCGGTGGTGAGGGTCCGACCGGCATGCACATAGGTCACCGGCGGCCCGAACCGAACGGTCACGGCATGGAACGGGCGCATGATGTTGCTCCCCGGCGGCTGCACGGCCCGGGTGCCCACGATCCCCACCGGGATGACCGGTACGTCGCATCGCAGGGACAACCGGGCCACCCCCGTGTGGCCCTTGTGCAGCCGGGGGTCGGGGGCCCGGGTCCCCTCCGGGTAGATGCCCAGCAGGCCGCCGCGGTCGAGCACCGCGGTGGCCGTGTCGAGGGCCCGCTGGGAGGCATCCCCCCCGCTTCGGTTCATGGGGATCTGCCCGGCGGCCCGGAAGAACCACGCCGTCTTCCAGTTGTCGAAGTACTCGGCCTTGGCCACGTAGGTCACCCGACGCCGGAGCACCAGGGGCAGGAAGAAGGAGTCGCAGAACGACTGGTGGTTGGCGGCCAGCACCGCCGGGCCGTGCACCGGGATGTGCTCCCGCCCCTCGATCCTGACCCGCCAGAACAGGAAGAAGATCGGGCTCAGCACCACCTTCAGGATCCAGTAGGCCACGAGCCACGGTACCGCCACGTGTGGTGTACTGCATCCCGTGGCCGCCACGACCGCCGACCCCTTCGGCCCGATCTCCGGGACCCACCCCGACCAGGGGGCTGACCCGGCACCGTCGTGGACCGTGCTGGGCCGTACCATCCGGTTGCCGGTGGAGGTGCGCCGGGCCGCCCAGTGGGGCGTCCAGTACCTGGTGCCGGCGGCCGCCGCCCAGAGGATCGTCGGGCCGACCGGTCTCGAGGTCACCGGACCTGTCCCCGGGAGGGCCCTCGTGGCCCTGGCCGTGTGCCGGTACGACGACACCGACCTCGACCCCTACCACGAGGTGGCGGTGAGCTTCGTGGTCCGGCCGCACGACGCCCCGCCGCTGGCCTCGGCGGGCCAGCGGGCCCGGGAGTTCTTCTCCGGGGCCATCGGGGCCTACATCCACCGGCTCCCGGTGGACCAGGAGTTCACCTGTGCCGCCGGCCGCGACATCTGGGGCTTCCCGAAGTGGGTGACGACCATCGACATCGACGAGCCGGCCGGCGTGGTCGGGGGCGGCCGGGGTTCCGCCCGGGCCGGGACCGGCACCACCGTGCGGCTGGTCGACGACGGGGTCCACATCCTGACCCTGACCGTGGCGGCCGGGGGCCGGCTGCGCCTGCCCTCCCAGGCCCCGCCGAGCTACTCGTTCGCCGACGGCGTCCTCCGCCGGACCCTGTGGACCACGTCGTCGGAGGGGACGGCCGGGCGGGTAGGCGGTGCCTCCCTGGTCCTCGGCGACCATCCCATGGCCGACGAGCTCCGATCGCTCGGGCTGCCCAGACGGGCCCTGTTCTCGTCGTCGGCCGCCCGGATGCGGGCCTCCTTCGGTGGTGCGGAGACCGTCACGGTCCGGCCTCCGCCCGCCCGTTGACCCCGCTCCGTCCCTCCCCCTAGCGTTGGGGCGCCATGGCCCGCCGCCTCACACCCAAGGGCGCACGGCGTCGCCAGGAACTGATGGACGTGGCCGCCCGCCGCTTCGCCACCGAGGGCTATCACGCCACCTCGGTCACCAGCATCGTGGACGGGATGGGGGTCGGGAAGGGCGTCTTCTACTGGTACTTCGACTCCAAGGACGAGCTCTTGGGCGAGATCCTGGTCGACGCCCTCCACTCCATGCGCCTGGCCCAGCGCGACGCCATCGCCGGTGAGCCGGACCCGGCCCGGCGCATCGAGTGGGGCATCCGGGCTTCGCTGCGCTGGCTGTCCGAGCACCGGCACCTCTACGCCCTGATGGAGTTGGCCCGGACCGAGGAGCGCTTCGCCCCCATCGTCCGCCGCGGGGACGACCAGACGGTGGCCGACGCCCTCCCCCACGTGAGCGCCGGGATCACCGCCGGGTTGCTGCGGGGTGAGGACCCCGAGGTCCTGACCATGGCCATCCTCGGGGTCACCGCCCACTTGGCCCGGGAGCTGGTCCTGGGCCAGGGTCAGGACGCCGACACGGTGGCCGACGCCGCCATCGCCTTCTGCCGGCAGGGCTACCTGGCCAGCGGTCCGGCTGCCGCCCGGAGGATCGCGTGACCGGGCCGCCGGTGGTGGCCCGGCCGTTCGTCGACGGTCTCCGGTTCGGCGAGTGCCCCCGCTGGCACCTGGGCCGCCTGTGGTTCGCGGACTTCTACGCGGGCACGGTGGCCTCGGCCGGCGCGGAGGGCGACGTGCGGGTGGAGCTGGAGGTCCCCGGGGAACCGGCCGGGCTGGGATGGCTGCCCGACGGCCGGCTCCTGGTGGTGTCGCGCAAGCCCCGCACCGTGCTCCGCCTCGAGCCCGACGGCCGGCTGGTCGAGCACGGCGACCTCAATCCGCTGGCCACCTTCCACGGCAACGACATGGTGGTCGATGGCGCCGGACGGGCCTTCGTGGGCAACTTCGGATTCGATCTCGACGGGTTCGTGGAGGAACGCGGCCGGGCCGCCCTGGTGGAGCCCCCCGGGCCACCCACCTCGTCGCTCATCCGCGTCGACCCCGACGGTTCCGTCCATCGGGCGGCCGGTGAACTCCGCTTCCCCAACGGGACGGTGATCACGGCGGACGGACGGACCCTCATCGTGGCCGAGACCCTGGGCGGCCGGCTCACCGCCTTCGACGTCGGCGACGACGGTTCGCTCAGCGGGCGTCGGGAGTGGGCGGCCCTACCCTGGTGCGCACCCGACGGGATCTGTCTCGACGCCGAGGGCCGGGTGTGGGTGGCCAATGCCATCACCTCGGAGTGCCTCCTGGTGACCGAGGGCGGCGGGATCGTGAGCCGGGTGGCCACCTCGCAGCCCTGCTTCGCCTGCATGCTGGGCGGCGACGACCGGCGCACCCTGTACCTGGTCACCGCGCCGACCAGCACCGAGTCGGTGGTGAGCGTGACCCGGTCCGGTCGGATCGAGCAGGCCCGGGTCGACGTGGGCGGGGCCGGGCTTCCCTGACGGCTCAGCGCAGCCGGGTGAGTGACTTGCGCAGGCTGCGGACGCCCTGGCCGATCCGCTGCTCGTTCTCGATGAGGGCGAACCGCACGTGGTCGTCGCCGCCGGGCCCGAAGCCCACGCCCGGCGAGGTGGCCACGTCGGCCTCGGTGACCAGGAACTTGGAGAACTCCAGCGAGCCCATCTCCCGGTAGGGCTCGGGGATCGGGGCCCACACGAACATGGTCCCCCGGGGCGGAGTGATCTCCCAGCCGATCCGGTTGAGCCCGTCGCACAGGGCGTCCCGGCGGGCCTGGTAGGTCTCGTTGATCGACCTTGGGATAGTCGGGTGCCTCGTTCATGGCCACGATGGCGGCGATCTGGATGGGCTGGAACGTCCCGTAGTCGAGGTAGCTCTTGAGCTTGGTCAGGGCCTGGACGATGGCGGCGTTGCCCACCAGGAAGCCCACCCGCCAACCGGCCATGGAGAACGACTTGGTCAGGGTGTACAGCTCGACGGCCACGTCCTTGGCCCCGGGCACCTGCAGGATCGAGGGCGGGCGTGTACCCGTCGAAGGCGATGTCGGCGTAGGCGAAGTCGTGGACCAGGACGATCTCGTGCTCCCTGGCGAACTCCACCAACCGGGTCATCCAGGCCAGGTCGACGCACTCGGTGGTCGGGTTGTGGGGAAACGACAGCACCACCACCCGGGGCTTCGGCCAGGCCGACTCCCACGCCTCCATCAGATTGTCGAAGAACGCCTCGCCCGGGCTGCCCCCGGTCTCGTCACCCGGGGCGTCGAGTCGGACGTGGCGCACGTCGGCGCCGGCGAACAGCGGGGCGTAGATGTGGATGGGGTACGACGGCGACGGGCACCAGGGCGGTGTCGCCGGGGCCGACCAGGACCCACATCAGATGGGAGAGCCCCTCCTTGGCCCCGATGGTGGTCACCACCTCGGTGTCGGGGTCCAGCTCCACCTCGAACTTGCGCAGATAGAGGTCGGTGATGGCCTGGCGGATCTTGGGGATGCCCCGGCTGGCCGAATAGCGGTGGTTGCGCGGGTTGCGACCGGCCTCGGCCAGCTTCTCGACGGCCACGTCGGGCGAGGGCAGGTCGGGATTGCCGAATCCCATGTCGATGACGTCACGGCCGTGTTTGCCGGCCGGCGTCCCGCAGTTCGTTGATGGTGGCGAACACATACGGCGGGAGGCTGTTGATCCGGCGGAACTCCATCGGACAAGGTTACTGCCGGTCCCCGGCCGGCTCGGACACCCCCGCCCCGGTCCTCACTCGAGGGCCCGGACCGCGTCAGCCGCCTCGGCCACCACCTCGAGGGAGTCGGGCCACGCGCACACGGCCCAGGTGGCCCCGGCCTCGGCCACCTCCTTGAGCCGGGCGGTGGCCGCCTCGACGGTGTCCCCCACCGGCCCGCCCCAGGTCACCTCGAGGTCCGTGGCCGTGAGCTCGGCCACCTGCAGCGCCTCCCCCTCCCACAGGTTGACCGCCACCGACAGGGTGCGGGCCAGGGCCACGGTCTTGGGCAGGCCGCCGCCGATCCACACGGGGATACCCCGGTCGCGTGCGGCGGCCGCCACCGAGGCCAGCCGGACCCGGCGCTCCGAGGCCGGCTCGAAGGGGATGCCGTAGGCCTCGTTCTCCGCCCGGCTGAGGTGGTCCCCGGTACCGATCCCGGCGATGAGACGGCCGTCGCTCATCGAGGCCAGGCTCGACAGGACGGCCACCAGCACGTCGTCGGGCAGGAGGCCGATCCTGGCCACCAAGGTCCCGACGGCGATGGTGGAGGTCGAAGCGACCAGAGCGCCGAGCAGCGGGCCCGAGGAGAGGGCCGGCCGTCCCGGCTGTCCCATGGGCCAGAGGTGGTCGAAGCAGAAGATCCCGTCGATGCCCAGGTCCTCGGCCCGGCGGGCGGCGTCCAGGGCGGAGTCGGCCTCCTCCTCGAACTGCGGGACGGTGATCCCTACCCGCACGGGGAGCGCCGCCCCATCCTGCCTCCGGTGGTCGGGGCGCAGGAACGCCGGACCAGACGGTGGCGGTCCGTGCCTGGGGGCCGGGTTCCGGCCCCGCCGGCCCCTCCGGTCAGCCCGGTCATGCCCGGTCATGCCGGTCATGCCGTCGACTCGACCCGGGCCTTCAGCTCCCGTAGGGCGATCGACATGATGCGGCTCTGGGCCCGCATCTTGATGAACCCGGGCAACGGCACCTTCATCTCCACCTCGAGGTGGTAGGTGACCTCGGTGCGTCCGTCGTCGCTCGGGGCGAACACGTACTGGCCGTCCAGCTTGGAGGTGATGTCCCCCCGGGTCTGCACCCACGACAACGTCTCGGGTGCCTCGCTGTAGTCGTAGGCCAGGGTGTAGCTGGTGCTCCGCCCGAAGGCGGCGGCCCGGAAGGTGACCAGCTCGGGACGTCCCTGGTCGTCGCGGGACTCGATGGTGACGTCTTTGATGTCGGCCGCCCACTGGGGGTAGGCCTCGATATCGGAGCTGACCTCGAAACAGCGTGCCGGTGAGGCCGACACCACCATTCGTTCGGTGGCTTGTTCCGCCACGATCAGCCCTCCTCTTCTCGGTCTACCGGCCTGCCCCGTGGCCGGGCGGTTCCTCAGCCTTCCACGTCGGCGAGCGACGCGGCCAGCCTAGGGGCGAGTTTGTCATAGTCGAAGGATGCCTCGACCCGCCGCCGGGATGCCGCGCCCATCCGCGCCCGGAGGTCCGCATCGGCCAGGAGGTCGTCGATGGCCCGGGTCACCGCACCCACATCGGTGGACCGGCGGACCACCGTCCCGGTGATCCCGGACTCGACGGCCTCACCGGCGCCACCGGACCGGCCGGCCACTTGGGGCACCCCGGCCGCGGCGGCCTCGAGGAAGACGATGCCGAACCCCTCCTGCTCCAGGCCCAGCCACCGGTTGCGGCACACCATGACGAAGACATCGGCCGCGCCCACCAGTCGGGGCAGGTCGGTGTCGGACACGGCGCCGAGGAGACGCACCGGGGCCGAGTACTCGGCGATCCGGCCGGCCAGGCGGTCCGAGTCCCGGCCCCGCCCGGCGATGGCCACGGTGAGGTCGGGTCGATCGGCCCGGAGCCTGACGGCGGCGTCGATCAGGACGTCCATCCCCTTGCGGGGCACCAGGCGGCTGACGCTGACCACCAGCGGCCCGTCGGCCGGCAGTCCGAGGTCGGCCCGGGCCTCGGCCCGCTCGGCCGGGGTCAGCGGGTGGAACCGACGGAGGTCGACCCCGGGGGGGATCTCGACCACCGGCGGCATGCCCCCCCGGCGGAGGGCACGGGTCGCCTCGACCGCCGGGTAGCCCCCGGCCGAGATGGCCAGCACGCTGTGACGGATCACGTGACCCACCAGCTGCCGGCTGACCGGGAGCCGGCCCGGGACAGCCACCTCGGCCCCGTGCAGGAGCACGGCGTAGGGCAGGTCGAGGCGGGGACCGAGGAGGCCGAGGGGGAAGACCGGGTCCACCACCACCAGGCCGGCACCGAAACGGCCCGCCGTCTCACGGATCCGTCGGACCAGGCGGGGGGTCGGGGCCAGCACTCGACCGGGGACCCGCTCGATACGGATGCCGCGCTCGGCCTGGGCGCGGTCGAAGGCGGCGGCGTCGCGGTGGGAACTGGCGGTGAGCACCACGAAGGAGTCGGGATCCAGCCGGGACCAGAGTTCCCACAGGTAGGCCTGGATGCCCCCCACCTTGGGAGGGAAGTCGTTGGTCACCAGCAGGTGGGTCACGGGTGGCGGGTGACCAGGTCGTCCCGGCCCAGGCGGTGGGCCGCCCATGCCGCGTGCTCGACCAGGAGGGGGTCCGCCGCCGACAACCAGCGTCGGAGGGCCCGTTCGGTGCCGGGGTGGTTGCCGTCACCGATGTTCCCGAGGGCCACCAGGGCGTTCCGTCGCAGGTACCTGGGGTCCCGTTGGGGGATGTACCACCGCCCGTGGTCGGCCAGCAGCTGCTCGTCGGTGGCCTCGAGGACGGTGAGGAGGTCGACCGCGGCCTCGGCGGTCGAGTCCGCCGTGGGCGGTGGCGGCGGGTGGCGGCGGTCCGCCGTCTTGTTGACGGGGCAGACCTGCTGGCAGTCGTCGCAGCCGTAGATCCGGTCACCGAGAGCCTCTCGGAACTCGACGGGGAAGGGGCCCGGCGCCTGGACCAGCCAGGCCAGGCACCGGCGGGCGTCGAGCACCCCGGGCGCCACCAGGGCGCCGGTCGGACAGGCGGAGAGGCAGCGGGAACAGCTCCCACAGCCGCCGTCGTGGGCCTGGGCGGCCGGTGCTCCGGGGAGGGTGGGGCGGAGCGGGGCGTCGGTGACCACCGAGCCCAGGACGAACCACGAACCGGCGTCGGGCAGGAGCAGGAGGGAGTTCTTCCCGAACCACCCCAGCCCGGCCCGGTGGGCGGCGGCCCGGTCCACGAGGGCGTTGTCATCGCAGACCACGGTGGCCCGCCAGCCCAGCGCCTGCAGGTGGGCGCCCACCCGGGCGAGGGCCCGCCGGAGGGAGGTGTAGTGGTCGCAACGGGCGTAGCGGGCCACGCGTCCTGCCGGTCGCTCGGCCTCGGCCGCCGGGTCGGCCGGCGGGAGGTCGGCGTCCGACTGTCGGTAGCTCCAGGCCCCGACGACCAGGGATCGGGCGCCGGGAAGGATGCGGGTCGGATCGGTCGACCGCTCGGGATTCCGGTAGGTGAACTGCATGTTGCCGTGGAGTCCCCGGCCCCGGCGTTCCAGCAGGTGACGTCGGGTCTCCTCGAAGACGTCGGCGGTGGTGACCCCGACGGCGTGCAGCCCGGCGGCCCGACCGACGCCCACCAGGGCGTCACTCAGTGTGGCGCCCTCGTCGGGACCACCTGGTGTGAGCGGCTCGGATACCGCGGCTCGGGACACGGTCCCATGCTGGCACGAGACCGGCGTCGGTTCGGTCGCCCGGGCCCGCGGACCATCGGTCAGCCGGCATGGCGGGCATGGCGAACTCCGGGGACCAGCCCGGCCTCCTCCAGCAGTCGCACGGCCCGTGCCTCCTCGACGTCGACCACGACGGCGTCGTCCGGTTGACGGTCGACGATGAACGAGACCACGCAGTCGTCGCAGACCGAGGTGTGCTGGTGGGCGCAGTCGGCACAGTCGATGGTGAACGCCTGCGGTGGCCGCGCACCGAGGGGCGACCGGACGCGGGGCAGCGAGACAGGAACGGTGGTGAACGGCATGGTGCAGCCTCCTGGGTTGGCGGATCCGGTCATGGTCTCCATGTCCAGGGCATCATGAGACGGGGGTGTGACACCGCTGTGAACTGGGATGTTGTCGTGCGCGTGCTCACTCCCGCGGCGGCGGGCGTTGGTCGTGGTGGTTGCGCATCCTGTTGTGGGGGCCGCACAGCAGCCGCCCGTTCTCCTGGGTGGTGGGTCCCCCGTCGGCATAGGGCCGGATGTGGTCCACCTGGCACCACGAGGCCGGGAGGTCACAGGTCGGATGACAGCACTGCCGGTCCCGGACCTCGATGGCCCGCCGGGTGGCCCCGGTGAAGCAGCGGTCCTGCGGGTCGCACTCCACCCGGGTGATCGGGGTGGAGACAGCCCGTTCGAAACCGGTGGCGTCCAACGTCTCGAGCTTGGCCCGGGCCCCGACGGCGACGGTACCGTCCGACCGGTACTCGGCCCGCTCCACGTCGGCCTCCCCGAGCCAGGCCAGCAGGGTGCCCGGGGGCACGACGGTCCCGCCCTCCAGCTCGGCGATCCTCCCGTGCAGGGTCTCGTAGCCGACCAGGACGGTGAAGAGGGGTTCGGGACGGCGGCCGTCCGGGGGAGCGGTCCTCGAGCGGGTGGCCATCTCGACGAGGGCGTCGGCCCGGCGCTGGGCCGGGGTGCGGGGAAGGTCGGCGACGGTCGGCTCCCGGCCGAGGCGGGCCCGGGCCTCCGCCCAGTCGTCGGCGAAGAGCAGCGCGTCCAGACGGTGGAGCTCGTTGCCCACGATGGCCCCCGAGACCGGGTCGAGGGTGAGCTGGCCGAACCAGGTGCCCGAGAAGCTGGGCACCAGGTAGGCGTCCCGGCGGGCCCGGCGGGCGTCGGCGTCCCGGTCGGCGCCGTCGGGGTCGGCCCGCAGCCTCCAGTAGGCGGCCGCTCTCACGAACTGGTCGTAGGTGAGGGTGCGGGCCAGCCCGACCAGGAGCTCCTCGTCACGCCGGAGGGCCGTCTCGGTCGTCTCGTCCCGGAGGGAGACCAGGACGTCCACATGGGCCCCGGTGACCTCCCCGGCGGCCCAGGCCCCCCGGGTGTGGGGCAGGTGGCGGAGCGCCCGTCCCCGCCGGACCAGGGTCCTGGCCTCCCGCCCCGAGAGGTGGCCCTCGGCCTTCAGCCAGGCCACGACGGACCGGGCCCCGTCGACGTCCCAGGCCCCCGACGCCTCGAACTCGGCGGTGGCCACGGCCACGGCCGCATCCACCTGTGCCTTCTGTCGGAGGAGCGCCCCCATCGACCCGTCACCGGCGTGGACCACCTCACGTGAATCGAGATCCATGAACCGATCCGAGCAGGAGGGTGTGACACCCGCACCGGAGCGCCCGGCACCAACCCGGTCGGACGGCCGGGCGGAGTGGAGGGTCCCGGTGGGGCGGCGCCGGGCCGGGGCCGGTCGGGGGACCCCGAAGCCCAGCCGTTCAGTAGCCGGCGTCGGGGTCGACCAGCCCGACCAGCTCGTGGCCGGCGGCGAACCGCACCACATTGGTGCGGATGCGCTCGGCCAGCAGGGGGCGGATCATCTCGATGGTGTCGGCGGTGTGGGGCGTGACGATGCAGTTGGGCAGTTCCCAGAGCGGATGGCCGTCGGGCAGCGGCTCCGGGTCGGTGACGTCGAGGGCCGCCCCGGCGATCGAGCCCGACGCCAGGGCAGCCACCAGGGCGTCGGTGTCCACATGGGCGCCCCGGGCCACGTTGACCAGCCAGGCCGTCTCCTCCATGCGTTCGAGCTCGCGGGGCCCGATGATGCCGGTCGTCTCGGGGGTGAGGGCCAGGGCCAGGTAGACCACCAGGGCGCCCGGAAGCACGTCCCCCAACGCGTCGATCGGGACGGTCCGGGCCGCCCCGGGCACGGGTTCGGCCTTCCGCCGGACGACGGTGGCCTCCACCCGGAACGGGGCCAGCTGCTCCAGCAGCTTGGCGGTGATGCCCCCGCCACCGAGGATGGTCACCTTCTGGTCGTAGAGGCTGGTACCGGCGGCCTCGCCCCACGACCGGGCCGAGATGCGGGTGCGCAGCTGCCGCAGGCCGGCCAGGGACAGGGCCAGGGCGTGCTCGGCCACCGGCTCGGCGTAGGAGCCCTTGGCGCAGGTCCAGAGGTGGTCGTGGTCCAACAGCCCGAAGGCCAGCACCCGCTCCACGCCGGCGAAGGGCAGCTGCACCCAGCGGAGGGTGGGGGTGGCCGACACCTGCCGGGCCAGGCCCTCGACCTCCATGGGATCCAGCCAGACCAGGGCGTCGGGCTCCTCGGTGACGTCGACGAGGATCCCACCTCCCTCGGCGATGGCGTCGGTGGCGAAGGAGGCGTGACGGGGACCGAGGGCGACGCGGGGTGGGGCCATCGCCGCAGACTATCGACCGGACCGCCGGGTCGGGCGGCCGGTGCACGCGGGTCGGGCCCACTCCCCGGCCCCGCCGCCACCGGTCGCGGCGGCCGCCGATTTGATTCAATGGGTGACGCGGCCCGCCGACCGCGGTGCGCTCGGAGAGGAGGGGGACCGAATGATCGTGCAGTTCAACGTCCGGGACTTCCTGGACCGGGCCGAGATGTCGTATCCGGAGCGGATCGGGCTCGTCGACGAGCCCGATCAGCCGGCCGAGCCCTGGACGCCGCTGACGTTCGCCGGCCTGGCCGCCCGGGCGAGGGCCCAGGCGGTGGGTCTGGACCGGCTGGGCGTGGGCCGCGGGGAGCGGGTGGCCATCGTGTCGCACAACTCGTCCCGACTGCTGACGTCGTTCTACGGGGTGTGCGGCTGGGGCCGGATCCTGGTGCCCATCAACTTCCGACTGGCGCCGGCCGAGATCGAGTACATCGTGGGGCACTCGGGGGCCTCCGTGCTCCTGGTCGACCCGGAGGTGGAGGCCGACCTGGGCGGCATCGACGTCCCCCACCGGTTCGTGCTGGGGGCCGAGAGCGACGAGGTCCTGTTCCCCGCCGACGCCGGCGACGCCGGAGGGGAGGCCCCGCTCGAGTGGCCGGCCGACGAGGACGCCACCGCCACCATCAACTACACCTCGGGCACCACGGCCCGGCCCAAGGGTGTCCAGCTGACCCACCGCAACTGCTGGGTCAACGCCTCCCTGTTCGGCTGGCACATGGAGGTCTCCGACCGCGACGTCTACCTCCACACCCTGCCCATGTTCCATGCCAACGGGTGGGGCATGCCGTGGGCGACCACAGCCATGGGCTGCCCCCAGGTGGCCCTGCGCAAGGTGGACGGCACCGAGATCCTCCGGCGGGTGCAACGCCACGGGGTGAGCCTGCTGTGCGCGGCGCCGGCCGTGGTCAACGCCGTGCTGGAGGCGGCCCCGGAGTGGGACGGCCCGATCCCCGGGCGGGACCGGACCCGCGTCGTGGTGGCCGGGGCCCCGCCGCCGAGCCGGACCATCGAACGGGTCCAGACCGAGCTGGGCTGGCAGTTCAACCAGATCTACGGGCTCACCGAGACGTCCCCCCTCCTCACCATCAACCGGCACCGGACCGAGTGGGACGACCATGACCACGGCCATCGGGCCCGGAAGCTGATGCGGGCCGGGGTGCCGGCCGTCGGGACCTCGCTCCGGGTGGGTGCCGACGGCGAGGTGGTGGCGCGCAGCAACACGGTGATGGAGGGGTACTGGAACCAGCCCGAGGAGACGGCGCGGGCGCTCGGCGGCGGCTGGTTCCACACCGGCGACGGGGGGCTGGTCGACGAGGAGGGCCACCTGAGCATCCTCGACCGCAAGAAGGACGTGATCATCACCGGCGGGGAGAACGTCTCGTCCATCGAGGTGGAGGACGCCATCTTCTCGATGGAGGGGGTGGCCGAGGTGGCGGTGATCGGGATCCCCGACGAGCGGTGGGGCGAGATGGTGATCGCCCTGGTGGTGCCGGCCGACGGCGCCGGCCTGACCGAGGAGCGGGTCATCGCCCATTGCCACACGGCGCTGGCCGGGTACAAGTGCCCCAAGCGGGTGGAGCTGCGCGACGGGCTGCCCCGCACGGCCACCGGCAAGCTCCAGAAGTTCCGCCTGCGGGCCCCCTACTGGGAGGGAAGGGACCGCCAGGTCAACTGACGGGGGTGGTGGGTGGGGGCCCCGGCGCCGCCTGGACCGCCGCCCCGACCGCCGAGGCCGCCGAGGCCGCACCGGCGCCCCCGTCGTCCAACCACGCCAACACCTTCCGGGAGGTCCACGCCGGTGCTTCCAGCATGGGGACGTGCCCGACGTCGGGCGCCACCTCGAGGCGCCACCCGGGATGGGCGGCGCCCATCCGTCGGGCCGACGCCACCGGGACCAGCACGTCGCGGGCTCCGTGCAGGAGCAGGGTGGGCTGGGTCACCCGTCCGAGGCGCGCCATGGTCTGGGCCGGCCGGGCCAGGAGGGCGGACAGGGAGCGGGCCGACCGGAGGTAGGCGGCGTCGGCCTGGGACCGGTCGAGTCGCTCGGTGAGCTCGATGTGGGCCTCCACCACGTCGGCGGGCACCCGGGAGGCATCCACGCAGCAGACGCCGAGCACCCGGTGCACGGTCCGTTCGGCCGTGGTGCGCTGCCGGCGCTGGGTGAGGTAGGTCTCCCCCACCCCGGGCACGGCGCACAGCAGGAAGTTGGCCACCACCCGTGGGTGGACCAGGCCCAGGCGCGAGGTGGGGAGGGCCGGGTCCACCAGGATGAGACCGGCCACCGTGCCCGGCTCCTCGGCCGCCTGCAGGGCCGCCACCAGTCCCCCCATGGAGTTGCCCATGAGGATGGCCGGCCGTGGCCGTCCCGACCCGGCCGCCAGGGAGTGGAGGACGCCACCGACCAGCCGGCGGTGACCCTCCATGTCGGCGGTGCGACCGGCCACCGGGGTGAGCCCGTGACCCACCAGGTCGACCGCCACCAGGCGGGCGTGCCGGGTCAGCTCGGGAGCGATGGCCGTCCAATTGAGGTGGGACCCACCCAATCCGTGCAGCCCCACGATGAGCGGGCCGTCGGCCGGGCCCCCCATGTCGAGGAGGTGGACCGGCCCGTCGGCGTCGAGCAGCCGGGACGTGGCGCCGGCCGGGAAGGGTGCACGCACCCGGCCGAGGCTACCGGCCGGAGCGGTGGGGGCCGTGGAGGGCGGCGTGCTCAGCGGTCGTCACCCGACGGGAAGTGGAGCGGGACCGGTGCGGCGGGCCGGCCGGAGACGGGCGGTTCGGGCCAGCGGGTGGTCACGGACTTGAGCCGGGTGTTGAACCGGACCCCCTCCATGCCGTGGATGTGGGCGTCGCCGAAGAGGGAGTCCTTCCAACCGCCGAAGGAGTAGTAGGCCATGGGCACCGGGATGGCCACGTTGACGCCGACCATGCCCACCTGGACGTCGCGGCGGAACCGCCGGGCGGCGTGGCCGTCCCTGGTGAAGATGGCCGTCCCGTTGCCGTAGGGGTTGGCGTTGACCAGTTCGACGGCCTCGTCGAGCGTTCCCACCCGGAGCACCGAGAGGACCGGGCCGAAGATCTCGTCGCGGTACACCTGCATGGCGGGGGTGACCCGGTCGACCAGGGTCGGCCCCAGGAAGAACCCCGCGTCGCCACCGGGCACCTTCACGTCCCGGCCGTCCAGCACCACGGTGGCCCCTTCCTCCTCGGCCGATCCCACGTACCCGGCCACGCGGTCGCGGTGGGCCGCGGTGACCAGCGGGCCCATGTCCGAGCCGGGGTCGGTGCCCGGGCCGGTGACCAGAGCGGCGGCCCGATCGGCCAGGGCCCGGACCAGGGGGTCGGCGTCGCCGACGGCCACCACCGCCGAGACGGCCATGCACCGCTCACCGGCCGAGCCGTACCCCGCGGCGGTGAGGGCGTCGGCGGTGGCCTCGGGGTCGGCGTCGGGGAGCACGACGGCGTGGTTCTTGGCACCGCCGAGGGCCTGGCAGCGCTTGCCGGCCGCCGTGGCCCGCTCGAACACGTGGCGGGCCACCGGCGTCGACCCGACGAAGGACACCGCACGGACACCGGGATGGTCGAGGAGGGCGTCCACGGCCACCGAGTCGCCGTGGACCACGGTGAAGACGTCGTCGGGGAGGCCGGCCTCCCGCCACAGGTCGGCGATGAGCAGCGAGGGGGACGGGTCGCGCTCGGACGGCTTCAGGATGAAGGTGTTCCCACAGGCGATGGCCACCGGGTACATCCACATGGGGACCATCACCGGGAAATTGAAGGGCGTGATGCCGGCCACCACGCCGAGGGGCTGGCGGATGGAGGAGGCGTCCACGCCGTTGGAGACGTCCTCGGAGAACTCCCCCTTCAGCAGGTGGGGGATGCCGCAGGCGAATTCGATCACCTCGATGCCCCGGGCCACCTCGCCGCGGGCGTCCTCCAGCACCTTGCCGTGCTCGGCGGTGATCAGACGGGCCAGGTCGTCGCGGTGGCGGTCGGCCAGCTCCCGGAAGGCGAAGAGTATGCGGGTGCGGGCGGTGAGGGACGTGTCCCGCCAACCCGCCGAGGCGACGTGCGACCGCCCCACCGCCTCGGCCACGTCGGCCGACGAGGCCAGGACCACCGTCCCGGTCACCTCGCCGGACGCCGGGTCGAACACCGGCGCCGTGCGGGCACGGTCGCCCTCCAAGGATGTCCCGATCCACTTCATGTGCACTCACTCCCTTGCCCGGACTGCTCACCCTGCGGCCGGGCGGCACGGCGCTGCGCCCCGGGGAGGCCGTCGACGACGGGTTCGGTGGCAGACTCGCGACCGTGCCCGACGCCACCCCGACCGGAGACGAGCCGCCGACCGAGCGGACCCGGCTCCGCCGCCTGCCCGAGCAGGGATCGCACCGGCGGGAGGACCTCCTCGCCGTGCTCGATGCCGGGTTCGTCTGCCATCTCGGCATCGAGGTGGACGGCGGCCTCATGGTCGTCCCGACCACCTACGGGCGGTCGGGGGACACCTTGTTCCTGCACGGCTCGGCGGCCAGTCGCAGCCTGCGGGCGGCCCGACGACCCACCCCGGTGTGTGTGACGGTGACCCTGGTCGACGGGGTGGTGCTGGCCCGGTCGGTCTTCAACCACTCGGTCAACTACCGCTGCGCCATGGTCTTCGGGGTCCCCGAGGTGGTCACCGACGCGGAAGAGAAGCTGACCGGCCTCCGGGCCATCAGCGACCACGTGGCCCCCGGGCAGTGGGAGTACGCCCGGTTCCCGTCGGACAAGGAGCTGGCCGCCACCACCGTGCTCCGGCTCGGGCTGGACGAGGCGTCGGTCAAGGTCAGTGAGGGGCCGCCCGACGACGGGCTCGGGCCCGACGGCGACCTCGACGTGTGGGCCGGCGAGGTCCCACTGCGGACGGTCCGGCTCGACCCGGTGGCCGATCCGGTCCTGCGGGCGGGGATCGAACTGCCCCGCCATCTGCGGGACGGCGGGACCGGCCCGGGCGCCATCCCGTGGCGCCAGCTGGACGTCGATCGGCGGTGAGGACGGCACGCGGCATCGCCTCGTTCAGTTGAGGAAGGAGGCCAGCGATGCGGCACTCATCCCGTGAGCGTCGGCCACCGGCTCGTAGACCACCGAGCCGTCCACCACGTTGACCCCTTCGGCCAGGGCCGGGTCGGCCCGGACGGCGTCTCGCCAGCCGTGGTTGGCGATGTCCAGGACGTAGGGCAGGGTGGCGTTGACCAGGGCATGGGTGGACGAGTGGGGTACCGCTCCGGGCATGTTGGCCACGCAGTAGAAGATGGAGCCGTTGACCTCGAAGGTGGGGTCGGAGTGGGTGGTGGGCCGGGTGGACTCGAAGCAGCCACCCTGGTCCACCGAGATGTCCACCAGCACCGAGCCGTCCCGCATCCGGCCCACCAGGTCGTTGGAGACCAGCTTCGGGGCCTTGGCCCCGACCACCAGCACCGCACCGATGACGATATCGGCGTCGACACAGGTCTCCTCGATGGCGTGGGTGCTGGAGGCCACCGTCTCGAGGCCGCCGCGGAAGTGGTGGTCGACCTGGCGGAGGCGTTCGAGGTTGCGGTCGAGGATGTAGACCTCCGAGTGCATCCCCACGGCCAGGGTGGCGGCGGCCATCCCGGCCACCCCGGCCCCCAGGATGACCACCTTGGCACACCGCACCCCGGGCACCCCGCAGACCAGGACCCCGCGCCCACCACCCGGACGCATCAGGTGGTGGGAGCCCATCAGCGGGGCCATCCGCCCGGCCACCTCGCTCATCGGGGTGAGCAGCGGCAAGGAGTGGTCGGCCAGGCGCACCGTCTCGTAGGCGATGGCCGTGTTGCCCGCGGCCACCAGCGCCTCGGTGCAGGGCAGGGAGGCGGCCAGGTGGAGGTAGGTGAAGAGGACCTGGCCCTGGCGCAGGCCCAGACGGGGGTACTCCTCGGCCGTCGGCTCCTTGACCTCGAGGATCATGTCCGAGGCCGACCAGATGTCGTCGGGGTCGGCCACCAGGGTGGCCCCGGTGGCGATGAAGTCCTCGTCGGGGATGGACGAGCCGACTCCGGCGCCCTCCTCCACGTAGACCGTGTGCCCGGCGGACGTGAGCTCGCGCACCCCGGCGGGGGTGATGGCCACCCGGTACTCGTCGTCCTTCACCTCCTTGGGCACGCCGACGATCATCGGGACGACCTCACTCCTCGATCGACGGGCAGGCCACGGGCGGCTGCCTGCAGAAGTCGCCCTCGGCGGTGGTCCGGGCCAGGGTCACCGGCGGCAGGCCCAGGATCAGTGTTCACGTGCTCTCCCCTTGCGGTGATCCGGTACGGCGGGCCGAGGCCGCCGCACCGTGGAGCCTCGCCGGTCGTGCGTCACTCAGTGGTCTCACCGCCGATGTAGCTCATGACGTGCTTGATGCGGGTGTAGTCCTCGAAGCCGTAGGACGAGAGGTCCTTGCCGTAGCCCGAGTGCTTGAACCCCCCGTGGGGCATCTCGGCCACGATGGGGATGTGGGTGTTGATCCACACCGCACCGAAGTCGAGGCCCTTGGCCATACGCATGGCCCGGCCGTGGTCCTTGGTCCACACGCTGGAGGCCAGGCCGTACTGCACCCCGTTGGCCCAGGCCAGGGCCTGCTCCTCGTCGGAGAAGCGCTGGACCGTGATGACCGGTCCGAACATCTCCTCCTGGATGACCTCGTCGGCCTGCTCCAGCCCGGCGACGACCGAGGGAGCGAAGCAGAAGCCGCGCGCCCCGACCGGGGAGCCCCCGGTGACCACCTCGGCGTGGGACGGGAGGCGGTCGAAGAAGCCGGACAGCCTGGACAAGCTGGGCGGCGCTGTTGAGCGGCCCGTAGTCCGCGTCCGGCACGTCCAGTCCTCCGACCGTCTGGGCCTGGGCCTGCTCGACCAGGGCCGAGACGAAGTCGTCGTAGACGGCCGGTCCGGCCAGCACCCGGGTGGCAGCCGTGCAGTCCTGGCCGGCATTGAAGTACCCGGCGATGGCGATGCCCTCGGCGGCGGCGGCGATGTCGGCGTCGTCGAAGACCACGCAGGGCGCTTTGCCCCCCAGCTCGAGATGGACCCGCTTCAGATCGGCGGAGGCTGCCTCGGCCACCTCCATCCCGGCCCGCACGCTGCCGGTGATCGAGACCATGGCCGGTACGGGGTGGTCCACCAGCAGCCGTCCGGTGTCGCGGTCGCCGCAGACCACGTTGAAGGCCCCGTCGGGGAGGAACTCCGACATGATCTCGGCCATCAGCAGGCTGGAGGCCGGCGTGGTGTCGGACGGCTTCAGCACCATGGTGTTGCCGGCGGCCAGGGCCGGTGCCCACTTCCAGACCGCCATCATCATCGGGTAGTTCCACGGCGTGACCGCCGCGCAGACCCCGATGGGCTCCCGGCGGATGAAGGACGTGTGGTCCTGTCATGTACTCGCCGGCCGACTTGCCCTCGAGGTGGCGGGCGGCCCCGGCGAAGAAGCGGATCTGGTCGACCATCGGAGGGATCTCCTCGGACAGGGTGACGGCCAACGGCTTGCCGGTGTTCTCGCACTCCACCCGGACCAGGTCGTCCGCCCGCCCCTCGAGGGCGTCGGCGATCCGGAACAGGGCCAGGCTCCGCTCCGACGGGGTGGCGTCCCGCCAGCCCGGGAAGGCCGCCTGCGCCGCGGCCATGGCCGCGTCGACGTCCCCGGCCCCGGACACCGGCGCCTCGAGATAGGGCTCGCCCGTACTGGGGTCGACCAGCATGGAGGTGGTCCCGTCCGTCGTGGCCACGTACTTCCCGCCGACGAAGTTCGACAGGCCCGAGGCCTCTGTGGTTCCCTGCGAGCCCTGGCTGCTCATTGACCCTCCCCGGGTTCTCCGACCAGCCCGTCGGGTGGTGCACTCTGACGGGCTGGTCGACCGTCACTCCACAACTACGACGTCGTCATAGTTACCGATGAACGGTCGCCAGACAAGTTTTTTCTGATGGGAATTTCTATCCGGCTACGGATTCCTTCGCCATTTTCCACTATTTCCGCTCGAACTGCTATAACTGAAGACGCATGGACCGCTACCGATCCGACCCTCCCGGGCGCCCGACCCGTCGACCCGGCGGCCTGCGGTGAGCACCCCGGCCCCGGGCCCCAACGGGCTGCTGGACGACGTGAACAAGGCCATCGTCGAGGAGCTCCAGCAGGACGGCCGACGGACCTACGGCTCCATCGCCGAGGCCGTCGGCCTGTCCGAGGCCGCGGTTCGCCAGCGGGTCCAGAAGATGCGCGACGCCGGGGTCATGCAGATCGTGGCCGTCACCGACCCGCTGCAGGTGGGCTTCCGCTGCCAGGCCATGGTCGGGATCCGCGCCGACGGCGACACCCGGGTGGTGGCCGAACGTCTCGCCGCGGTGGACGACATCGACTACGTGGTGATGTGCACGGGCTCGTTCGACGTCCTGGTCGAGCTGGTCACCGAGGACGACGAGCCACCTTGCTCGAGCTGCTCAACGGGTCGATCCGCGAGATCCCGGGTGTGCGCGACACCGAGACGTTCATGTACCTGAAGTTGACCAAGCAGACCTACACCTGGGGGACCAGATGAGCGATATTTCGAACTGATCACCATGCAAGAGAACGCCCACCGGCACCTGTGGATGCACTTCACCCGGATGTCGGAGTCGAGTCCGAGGTCCCGGTGATCGTGCGCGGCGAAGGCGTGTGGGTGTACGACCAGTACGGCAAGCGCTACCTGGACGGCCTGTCCGGCCTGTTCACCAGTCAGGTGGGCCACGGTCGCACCGAGCTGGCCGAGGCCGGCGGCCCGCCAGGCCAGCACCCTGGCCTACTTCCCCCTCTGGAGCTACGCCCACCCCACGGCCATCGAGCTGGCCGACCGCCTGGCCGAACTGACCCCGGGGGACTCAACCGGATCTTCTTCACCACCGGTGGCTCCGAGGCGGTGGAGTCGGCCTGGAAGCTGGCCCGCCAGTACTTCGCCGTCACCGGCCAGCCGGAGCGCAAGAAGGTGATCAGCCGCAACATCGCCTACCACGGGGCGACCATGGGAGCGCTCTCCATCACCGGGGTCACCGAGATCAGGTCGCCGTTCGAGCCGTTGGTGGCCGGGGCGGTCAAGGTGCCCAACACCAACTTCTACCGGGCCACCGTACTTCGCCGACGACCTCGAGGCCTTCGGCCGGTGGGCGGCCGACGCCATCGAGCAGGCCATCCTCTTCGAAGGGCCGGAGACGGTGGCCGCCGTCTTCCTCGAGCCGGTACAGAACGCCGGCGGCTGCTTCCCACCTCCCCCGGGCTACTTCCAGCGGGTCCGCCAGATCTGTGACCGCTACGGCGTGCTCCTGGTGTCCGACGAGGTCATCTGTGCCTTCGGACGTCTGGGCCACTACTTCGGGGCCGAGCGCTACGACTACGAGCCGGACATCGTCACCATGGCCAAGGGGCTGACCAGCGGGTACTCGCCCCTCGGGGCCATGGCCGTCAGCGACCGCCTGGTGGAGCCGTTCCTCCAGGGCGAGAGCTTCCTGCACGGTGTCACGTTCGGCGGGCACCCGGTGAGCTGCGGCCGTGGCCCTGGCCAACCTCGACGTGTTCGAGAAGGAGGGTCTGCTCGAGCACGTCCGGGAGCACGAGGCCGAGTTCAGGGCGTCCCTCGACACACTGCGGGACCTGCCCATCGTGGGCGACGTCCGGGGTGCCGGCTACTTCTACGGCATCGAGATGGTCAAGGACAAGGACACCCGGGAGACCTTCGACGACGACGAGGCCGAGCGCCTGCTGCGTGGCTTCCTGTCCGGGGCCCTCTACGAGGCCGGGCTGATCTGCCGGGCCGACGACCGGGGTGACCCGGTGGTGCAGCTGGCACCCCCGCTCACCTGCGGGCACGAGGAGTTCGAGGTCATGACGTCCATCCTGCGGTCGGTGCTGACCGAAGCGTGGAAGCAGCTCTGAGCCCGTCCTCGGGCGAGCGGTACCGACAGCTCTCCCTGTGGTGGGACGGGCTCCCCGGTCCTCTGGAGGTCCGGGCCGCGCTGCCCGGCGACCTCGACGTCGACGTGGCCGTGGTGGGCGGTGGCTTCACCGGCCTGTGGACGGCCTACTACCTGGCCGAGGCCGATCCCGGGTTGCGCATCGCGGTGATCGAGCGGGACGTGGTGGGTTTCGGCGCCTCGGGCCGGAACGGAGGCTGGTGCTCGGCGCTGTTCGCAGTCCCCGAGGCCAAGCTGGACCAGGCGGGCGGGCCGGGGGCCGGGGTCGCCATGCGACGGGCCATGGTCGAGACCGTCCCCGAGGTGGGCCGGGTGGTGGAGGCCGAATCGATCGAGTGCGCCTTCGCCCACGGCGGGACGGTGGTCCTGGCCCGGACCGGGGTGCAACTGGAGCGCGCCCGGCACGAGGTGGCCGAGGCTCGTGCCCGGGGCGTCGGGGAGGCCGACCTCCGCCTGCTGTCGGCGGCGGAAGCCTCGTCCATGGCCCGGGCGACCAGCGTCCTCGGCGGCACCTACACGCCGCACTGCGCGGCGGTGGACCCGGCCCGGCTGGTCCGCGGCCTGGCGCGGGCGGTGGAGCGACGGGGGGTGGCCATCTACGAACAGACCGAGGCCCGCTCCCTCCGGCCCGGCGTCGTCGAGACGGCTCAGGGCACGGTGCGGGCGGCCACCGTGGTGCGGGCCACCGAGGGCTACACCCGGACCCTCCGCGGGGAGGGGCGCACCCTGGTGCCGGTGTACTCGCTGATGATCGCCACCGAGCCGCTGCCCACCGCGTTCTGGGACCGGGCCGGCCTGGCCCGACGGGAGACCTTCGCCGACCACCGCCATCTGGTCATCTACGGTCAGCGCACCGAGGACGGCCGCATGGCCTTCGGCGGCCGGGGGGCGCCCTACCACTTCGGGTCGGCCATCCGGTCCGAGTACGACCGTGACCCCGACGTCCACGAGGCCCTGCGGCACACCCTGGTGGACCTGTTCCCCGACCTGTCCGGCGCCGAGATCACCCACCGCTGGGGCGGGCCGCTCGGGATCGCCCGGGACTGGTTCACCTCGGTCGGGCTCGACCCGGCGACCGGGATGGGGTGGGCCGGCGGGTACGTGGGCGACGGGGTGTCCACCACCAATCTGGCCGGTCGGACCCTGCGGGATCTCATCCTCCGGCGGGACACCGACCTCACCGCGCTGCCCTGGGTCGGCCACCGGTCGAAGCGGTGGGAGCCGGAGCCGCTGCGCTTTCTCGGGATCAACGCCGGGCTGCGGCTGGCGGCCAGCGCGGATCACGCGGAGGAGCGGGCCGGCAGGGCCACCTGGCACGCCACCGCACTGGACCGGGTCATCGGCGGCTAGCTGGCGCGGCCCCGGGCCGGCGCGCGGCATCACCCGTGGCCGGCGAAGGAGCGGGCCTCACTCCCGGTCCGGCCGGAGGATCTCCGACTGGGCCGAACGGGGAGGGGCACCGACCCGGCCACGGTGGGACCTTCGCTTACCCGGGCAAGTATGGCGCCCACGTCCGGTCAATCGTTCCTGCCCGGGTAAGTATCGGTGGGTTGAGGCTGCGGAGCCGAGCGGCGGGCGGGTCGGGAGCAGGCAAAGACAGGTCGGTCGGTCCGTCGGGGCCGACCACGTAGCGTGGTCGGCTCAGCCCGCCCCGAAGAAGGGTGCCCCGTACGAGAAGACCCCTCCGTCCCAGGCGACCAGCCAGTAGCCGGCGGTGGCCTGATCGACCGTCATGCCGGTCACCGGCGCGTCCAGGGGCGTCTGGCCGGCGCCTCCGTGGAACGGGGCCGAACCGAAGGTGAAGACCCCGCCGTCGCTGCCCACCAACCAGTAGCCGTGCCCGTCGGGCGCCGCAGCCATGGCCACCACCGGGGCGTTGAGCCTCTGGCCGCCCATGCCGCCGTAGAAGGTGGCGTCGCCGAAGGCGAAGACGCCGCCGTCACTGGCCACCTCCCAGTAGCCCTTGCCGTCGTGGTTCGTCATCAGGCCGACCACCGGGGCGGTGAGCCTCTGGCCGCCCATGCCGCCGTAGAAGGTGGCGTCGCCGAAGGCGAAGACGCCGCCGTCACTGGCCACCTCCCAGTAGCCCTTGCCGTCGGCGGTCGACGAGATCCCGACCACCGAGCCGTTGAGCGGCTGGCCGGCCATGCCGCCGTAGAAGGTGGCGTCGCCGAAGGCGAAGACCCCGCCGTCACTGGCCACCTCCCAGTAGCCCTTGCCGTCAGCGGTCGACGCCAGGCCCACGATCGGCGCGTTGAGGCTGAGCGTGGCGGCTGACCCGTCGTTGGCCACGGCCCCGTGGGCCGAGACCGCACCGCCTTCGTCGACCAGCCAGTATCCGGTGCCCTGCGGGTTGGAGGCCATCCCGGTGACCGGGGGGGCCATGCCACCGACGAGCTGGTGGGCCGCCGTCGGGGTCGAGGACACCTCGGTCGAGCGCGCCGACAGGCCGGCCGCGCTCACCGCCCGCACGACGAAGTAGTAGGTGGTACCGGCCTGGAGGTTGGCCACCACGTAGGAGCGTCCGGTGATCGGCGTTCCGCCGTTGGCCGGGGTGAAGCCCTCCCCCCCCGGAACCGTGCCCACGTAGACGTTCACTCCGGACACCGGGGCGCTGCCGCTGGCGATCGGGGGCGACCAGGTCACCCGTGACGAACTGTGCCCGATGCCGGCCCGGACCGCGGTGGGAGGACTCGGCGGGGCGAGCGCCGACGCCGGGGCCGTGGTCTGCGCCCGGGCGTTGGCCATGATGGCGGCCACGATGGGTGACACGGCAGGGGTGGCGGCCGGGGCGGGGGTGGCGGCGGGGCTGAGCGGTGCGGCGCCGGCGTCGGAGGGCACCCGCACCGGCGTCGTCGTGGGGCTGGTGGTGACCGGGGTGGGCGAGGCCGGGTGGGCCTTGGCCCTGGCCTTGGCCCCGTTGTGATTGTGGTGCTTCACCTTGGTGCTCGCCGGCGGTGTCACCGAGCCCGCCGGATGCGACGTGACCGTGGTCGACGTGGAGGCACCGGCCACCGGGCCGGTGGCGCCGGCGGCGGGAGCGGCCGTCGAGGCGGTGGGCGTCGTGGCCGAGGGGGACGAACCGGATGAGAACGAGCCGGAATGCGAGGAGTGCGCAGCCGCCTCGCTGGCCGCGGAGCTCACCGGGGCCGGCGAACCCTGGAGCAGCAGCCCCGCGGCCACGGCCACGACGACCAGGGCCACCGCGGTGGCACCGAGAAGGGCGCGTGCCCGCTTGTCGGGCAGTGGCGCCTCGCCGAACAGCCACAACAGCCACTGCCTCATGCCCTGAGCCCAACTCTTCAACCGAAGCGCCCCTTCATCGACACTGCGTCATCCACGGGATGGTCTTGCGGGTTCCCCCGGCACGCGGCACTCGGCGGGTGGCTCGAGCGACACTGGCCATCGCTGCCCCGGGGCGAGACCTGCGAACCATGCGAAGTATACCGACGGCCCTCCTGCGGCGGTAGGGCGCGGAGCACAATCGGCACCGTCGGTCACGCAGTGCGTTCGGGCGCCTGTCACTCCCGTGCCGTCCGGCGCGCGGGGCCGGGACGATGCGCCGATCCGCCACCACCGGGTCACCGACGGGGCCGGACCGACGAAGTCGACGACGCGGAGCCGGCCGACTCCGATCGCACCCGAACCCGTCCGCCCTGTACTTACCCGGGTGGGTATTTTACTTGCCCGGGTGCGTTCTATACTTGCCCGGGTCGGAAGATCACCGGGAGAGAGACCTCGGGCAAGGGGGACTGATGGCGGACGACCGCAAGAAGGCCAGCAGTGCCGGGCGGGAGCTCGGTCGACTGGGGGCAAAGAAGGGCGGACGGGCCCGGGCGCGGTCGCTGACCCCGGCAGAACGGAGCGAGATCGCCCGTCGCGCCGTCCGGGCCCGCTGGGCCAAGTCCGGGAAGGTGGGCACGGCACCGGTCGACACCGCGGTCCGGGACGAGGTTCCCCGCTCGCTGTTCCGCGGACCACTGACCGTGGGGGACATCGGATTCGAAGCCCACGTGCTGGACGACGGACGCCGGGTCCTGGGCTGGGACCACGTGGTGGAGGCGTTCGCCGGGGACACCGGCCCGGACGGGCTGGAGCGCGTGCTCGACAAGCTCCCCGGGTACGCCCGCCGTCCCCTGGACCTCACCACCGTTCCCTACCGGGTGCCCGGACGGGCAGGCACCTCGGTCGGGTTCGAGACGGCGACGGTCGCGACGGTCGCCGACCGCTTCCTGTCGGCCCGGGCGGCCGGCCCCCTCAAGAAGCAGCCGGCCCGGGCCGCCGCCGCGGCCGAGGCCATCGTACGGGCTGCCGCCACCGCCGGCCTCAACGGGCTCGTCGACGACGCCACCGGGTACGCCAAGGTGCGGGCCAGGCAGGCGGCCCAGCGGGACCTGCTGGCCTTCATCGCCGAGGACATCGGCTCATGGGCGTCGCGGTTCCCCAAGGAGTTCTGGGGCGAGCTGGCTCGGCTGGAGGGCACGCCGGCGAAGCAGCGGTCGGTCGGGTGGGCGCGCTACGTGCTGCTCTTCGTCTACGACGCCATCGATCCCGACGTCGGTCGGGAGCTCCGTCGCGACCCGGGCCAGCCACCGTTCCGTCCGAGCATCCCGCGGTGGCTCCACGAGGTCGGCCGGACGCGGGTCGACGAACGTATGGACGCCGTGGTCACCGGAGTGCGCGGGTGTGCCGACATGGAGGAGTTCAGCGCCCGGTTCGCCAAGGTCCTCCACAAGGGCCCGTCCCACAGCCAGCTTCCCGAGGGTGTCGATTGAGCGTCCCCACGTTCGGGACCCCAGGAGACCGGCTCAGCCCATCTCCACCGGGCGGTTGTCCTCGTCCACGACGATGACCGACGGGCGATGACCGGAGAGCTCACCGTCCTCGAGGTCGACGTAGGTCACGACGATGACCCGGTCCCCGATCTGGGCCAACCGCGCCGCGGCACCGTTGAGGCAGATCTGCCCCTCGTTTCCCTCGATGGCGTACGTCTCCAGCCGGGAGCCGTTGTTCAGGTTGTACACCGACACCTGCTCGTTGGGGAGGATGTCGGCGGCCTTCATCAGGATGGGGTCGATGGAGATGGACCCCACGTAGTTGAGGTCGGCATCGGTGACCCTGGCCCGGTGGATCTTCCCGTTCATCATCCTTCGTCGCACAGCCACTTCCCTCTCCGACGGTGACGCGTCGGGCCGTGTTGAGCGGCGCCGACCCGTCCAGTGTACTCGGGCGTGCCCCCGGCCCCGGTCCCGGGTCGGAGTCGGAGGAGGACGCGACGGGCTAGTGGCGGAGTTGGGCGTAGTCGATGACCCGCCCGAGGATGACATCGTCGGCCTTGGCCGCCGAACCGCAGTCGAAGGGTGGCTGGGGGTCGTACTCGATCATCAGTTGGGCAGCCTGGGCCGCCGTGCGGTCGACGAGGAGCTCCACCAGCCGCAGCGCCATGTCGATGCCGCTCGACACGCCGGCCGCGGTGATGATGCGCCGGTCCAGGTGCTCGACCACCCGCTCGGCGGTGGGCGTGACCCCGAGGGCGGCCAGGTCGGCGTAGCTGGCCCAGTGGGTGGTGGCGGTGAGCCCGTCGAGGAGGCCGGCGGCCGCCAGGACCAGGGAGCCGGTGCAGACCGAGGTGGTCATGCGGGAGGTCCGATGGGCGTGGCCCAGCCACGCCAGCACGCGCCGGTCCTCCTCCAGGACCCGGGTGCCGATGCCGCCCGGGAAGACCACCACATCGGGCGCGGGACACTCCTCGAAGGTGGCGTCGACCGTGATGCCCAGCAGCCCGTTGTCGCTCCGCACCTCGCCCCGCTCGTGTCCGATGAAGGTGATCCCGATGGTGGGGATTCGTTGCAGCACCTCGTAGGGGCCGATGGCGTCGAGGGCGGTGAAGCGGGGGAACAGGGGGATGGCCACCTGGAGGTCGTCGTTCATGCGGATCTCCTTTCGGTACCGCCGGTCCGAAAGCGTCGGCGGTAGCTGTCGGGCGTGACGTTGAGACGGCGCTGGAAGGTCCGCCGCAGGGTCTCGGCCGAACCGAAGCCGCACCGGGAGGCGACGACCTCCAGGGTGTCCGAGGTGGTCTCCAACTCGTGACGTGCCGCCTCGAGGCGGACCCGCTCCACGAACCGGCCGGGCGTTTCCCCCACCTCGTCGGCGAACACCCGGGTGAAGTGGCGCACGCTCATGGCCGCCGCCGCGGCGAGGGCCGGCAGCCGGTGGTCGCCGGCCGGGGCCGACTCCACCAGGGTCTGAACGGCCCGCACGGTGGAGCGCTCCGCCCGCCGGAGCCACACCGGCGAGGCGAACTGCGTCTGCCCCCCCGGTCGGTGGAGGAACATGACCAACCACCGGGCCACCGTCTGGGCCACCTGCGCGCCCAGGTCGTCCTCGACCAGGGCCAGGGCCAGGTCGATGCCGGCGGTCACCCCGGCGCTGGTCCAGTACTTGCCGTCGCGGAGGTAGATGGGATCGGCGTCCACCTCGAGCCGCGGGTACTCGCGGGCCAGCTGCGCGGCCGACGCCCAGTGGGTGGTGACCCGCCGACCGTCCAGCAGGCCGGCCTCGGCGGCCAGGAACGCCCCCGTGCACACGGTCGCCACCCGTCGGCAGCGGGGGGCGGTGTCGGCGATCCACGGCATGAGGGTGGGGTCGGAGCGCGCCGTCCGGGCCTGGTCCCCACCCGGCAATACCATCGTGTCGATCCGCTCCTCGGGTCCAGGCAGCGGTTCGGCGCCCAGGACCACCCCGCTCCCGGCTCGGACCGGTCGACCGTCGACCGAGACCAGTCGCACGGCGTACCCGGACGCAGGTGACCCGCCGACCACCCGGGTGGCCGCGGCGAAGACCTCGTAGGGTCCCACGGCGTCGAGCGACTGCATGCCCGGGTAGGCCACCACCACGACGTTGCGCGTCCTCATGGACGTCAGCCTGAACGACGGGCTCTATGGCGTCAATGACCTAATCCCCACTTATTAGGCCATGAGGGTCCGCCCGGACCCTGCCCCCGTCGGTACCGCCTCCTAGTCTGAGGAGCCGACGCCGTCCGGTGTCGAGGGAGCGAACAGGGGGACGCCCATGGCGATCCGGGTCATCCAGTGGGCCACCGGTGGGGTGGGACGGGCCGCGGTGGCCGGCATCGTGGCCCATCCCGAGCTGGAGCTGGTGGGGTGCTGGGTCCACAGCCCGGAGAAGGCCGGACGGGACGTCGGTGAACTCTGCGGGCTCGAGCCGCTCGGAGTGGTGGCCACCGCCGACGTCGACCGGCTGGTCGGCCTGGACGCCGACTGCGTCGTCTACTCGCCGATCATGGCCGACCCGGCGGTGGTGGCGCGGCTGCTGGCCTCGGGCAAGAACGTCGTCACCCCGCTCAATTGGTTCTTCCCCGGGGATCGCGACGAGGGCCGCATCGAGGCGGCCTGCCGTGAGGGCGGGTCGAGCGTCCACGGAACCGGGATCCACCCCGGAGGGATCACCGAGCGCTTCCCGCTGACCGTCTCCGCCCTGTCCCAGTCCATCACCCACGTCCGGGCCGAGGAGTTCTCCGACATCCGCAGCTACGGGGCCCCTGGGGTCGTGGGCGACATCATGCTCTTCGGCAAGACCCCCGAGGAGGCGGACTCCAGCATGATGCCGGCCATCCTGGGTGACGGATTCGGTCAGTCCGTGGCCATGGTGGCCCACGCCCTGGGCTTCGCCCTCGATGCGGAGCTGGCCGTGCGCCACGAGGTCGCGTTGGCCACCGCGCCGATCGGCTCACCCATCGGGCCCATCCAGCCGGGACGCATCGCCGCCCAGAAGTTCTGTTGGGAGGCCAGCGTCCGCGGCACCCCCGTCATCACCGTCCGGACCAACTGGTTCATGGGCCAGGACCACCTGGACCCGGCCTGGACCTTCGGTCCCGAGGGCGAGCGGTTCGAGGTGGAGGTGACCGGCGACCCGTCCGCCCGGGTGACCTTCCGCGGCTGGCACCCGGCGTCCGTCGAGGCCGGTCTGGAGCGCAACCCGGGGGTGGTGGCCACGGCCACCCACTGTGTGAGCGCGATTCCGGCCGTTGTCGCCGCGGCGCCGGGCATCCGCACCTACCTCGACCTTCCCTCCTACACCGGACGCGCCGCCACCCATCTTCGCTGAGGGTCACGGGTCACCGGGACCCGGGTGGCCGGTGGGTACGAGGAGACGCGCAACCCCGTGCCCCGGCTCCGCCCCAAACCTCGAGGGCGAGGCCACCGCGGCGGGGCCGACCGGTGGCGCCGGTTCCCGGAGAGTCAGGGCAGGGTCGGGCGGATCCGGGCCTCGAGGAAGGTGACCACGGCATCGGAGAAGACGT
The DNA here is from genome assembly GCA_963817005.1 of uncultured Acidimicrobiaceae bacterium. GTDB lineage: Bacteria > Actinomycetota > Acidimicrobiia > Acidimicrobiales > RAAP-2 > Bog-756. Next base: position 1,201,636 of record CAWFMN010000007.1, on the reverse strand, counting down.
CGTTGCGGTCCCCGGCGATCATGTGGGCGGCCCCGTCGACCGCCACCACGGTGGCGTCCGGGATCCGGGCCACCAAGTCGTCGACGCCCTCCTGGGTGACCACGTCGCTGAGGAGACCGTGGACCAGCATGGTGGGCACGTGGATGTTGCTCAGGGCCACGTCCAGCAGACCGGCCAGCCGGTCGGGCACCACCTCGGTCCGGTCCTGGAAGATGAACGTCGGGTCCCAGTGCCAGTACCACCGGCCGTCCCGCTGGCGCAGGACCTTCATCAGGCCGGCGGGGTTCACGGTCCGGGCGCGATTGGGGGTGTAGGCGGCGATGGCGGCGGCGGCCTCCTCCAGGGTGTCGAATCCGTCCACCCCCGACCGCATGAACGAGGTGATCCGCTGGATCCCCTCGTCGTTGGTCTTGGGGGTGATGTCCACCAGGACCAGGCCGCACGAGACGACCCGATCGCTGGTCCCCTCGGCCAGCATGGCCGACATCCCCCCGAGGGAGGCGCCCACCAGTACCGGCGGCCGGCCCAGGGCGTCGGCCACGGCAACGCAGTCGGCGCAGAACGCGGTAAAGGAGTAGTCGCCGTTGGGCGCCCAGTCGCTCTCACCGTGCCCGCGCAGGTCGAGGGCCACGGTCCGCCAGCCGTTGCCGGCCACGACCCCGGCCGTTCGGCCCCAGGCGTGCCGGGTCTGCCCGCCGCCGTGGAGGAAGAGGACGGGCCAGTCGTCGATGTCCCCCCGGGCGTCGGCCACCAGGCGCACGCCCTCGAAGCCGTCGAACACCACTCGTTCCGCATCCATCGCCCCATGGTCGCAGAGCCGGTGGGCCGGGGAAACTCTCCGGGGTCGGAGGAAGGTCGTCCCACCCGACCTCCGCGGCGGGCGCCATCGCGGCAACGGCGGGTTACTGTCGTCACTTGAGCCTGGCCATCACCTTCGCTGCCTACGCCGCCGGCGCGCTCACCGGCCTGGTGGTGCACCGGAGCGGTCCCCGTCTGCGCCGGGGCTGGCCGGTGTACCTCCGGATCCAGCTGGTGGCCACCGCCGCCCTGCTCGGTCTGTTCTCGGCGTGGCGCCTGACCTCCCCCCAACAGATCGTGGCGCCCATCGTCATCGCCGGGGTCGGCGGCATCCTGCTCGGTGCCTCCTATCTGGTCCGAGGCCGGCGCAGCATCGGCCTGTCCCAACTGGAGGGGTGGGCGGTCTTCCCCAACTCCACCTTCTGGGTCCTCCCCATCGGCGGGGCCCTGGTCGGGCCCCCGGCCAGCCTCATCGCGGCGTTGACCAACGCCGTCTACGCCATCCCCAACGCCGTGTGCATCCACCTGATGCGCCGGGACGCCCCCTTCCCCCAGCGGCACTCCACCAGCTGGCTCGACCAGTCCATGGTGATGGCGGTGGGGGTGGGTCTGCTGCTGCATCTCAGTGGACCGGCGCCGGCGGCGTCGCACTGGGTGCTGACGGTCGCCGGACCGCTGCTGGCGTTCGTCGGGGCCGCGCTCTACACCGGGTCGGTCTTCCACCCCCACAACGCCGAGGTGGCCCGTACCGCGGCCGAGAGCCACCGCTGGATCCTGCTGACGGTGATCCGCGTCGTCTACCTGGCCGTGACGGCGATCGTCACCGGGTCCACGGCGGTGGCCGTCGTCGCCGTCCTGTCGGCCTTCGGGCCGCCGGCCTTCAATCCCCCCCAACAGGCGGTGCTCTACGGCTATCGGTCGGGTCTGGTGATGATCGCTGTCCGCCGGGGGTGGCCGTTCCTTCCCATAGGCCTGGCCCTGGCCCTGCTGATCCGATGACCCGATGACCCCCGGCCACCGCATCCGTCGGGCGGCGCGGTAGAGCGGGGTCGAACCACCGGCTCGGTGGGAGTGCTCGCCGCACTACTGCATGGTCCTTCGACTTCCGCCAGCCGGGCTGGTTTCGGCCCGGTCAGCCGGTGGGCCGCTCGGCGATGTGCTGGAGCTCGATCATCAAGGGGATGAGGAAGCCGATATAGGCGTTGGTCAGCGTGTAGTCGGCGGTCGGACCGTGGGTGATCATCTCGTCGAGGTCGATGATGGTGACCCGGTCGTCACGCTTCTGGTACTCCTTGGCCCGCTCCAGGATCTCGACGAGCTCGTCGGGCGAGCCCACCTCCAGACCGAAGTGGTCGAGACGGGGCGCCCGGAGGAACTCGTCGGAGCCCGGGAGCAGGTAGAGGAACTGGCGCATCTCGCCGGTGTAGAGGATGAGGGGGTTCCCCTGCTCGGTACTGTTGTCCCCTTCCGTCCAGCCGAACACCCGGCCGAAGAAGTCGAGCAGCGCAGCGCGTCCGGCCTCGTCCAACACGGCAGCATCCACCGTGATGGCCACGTGGTTGATGACGGGTCGGCGGCGTTCGATCACGGTCAGGCCACCTCCGGGTTGACGAGCACCTTGGACGGGATCTCGCCCCGGGACAGGCGCTCCATGGCGTCCATCACGCCGCCGAGCGGCACGTCCTCGGCCTCGAGGAGCAGGTCCACCGGCACTGCCCCGCCGACCAGCAGGTCCAGGGCCGGCCCGAAGCCCTCGGCACTGTAGTTGTAGGCCCCGAGCACCTGGAGCTCGAGGATGATCGCCCGGTTGTGGTTGACCGGCACCGGTGCCCGCCCGGTGCCCACGAAGACCAGCGATCCGGCTGCGTCCAGTTGATCGAGGGCCTGGGCCGCGGCAACCGGGTTGCCCGAGCACTCGAAGGCGACGTCCACCGGGGCCGGCACCACCCCGCCGGCCCGGGGCCGGCCCAGCTCCTCGGGTCGGACGGTCCGGGCGGCACCCACCGCGTCAGCCCGCCGGCCACGGAGGTCAGAGGGCTCGCTGACGGTGATGTCTCGGACCCCCCGGGCCCGCAGCACCGACACGATCAGCAGACCCATGGGTCCCGCCCCGGTGACCAGGACCCGGTCGTCGGGCTCGATGCCGGCGAGCTCCACGGCATGGTGGGCGATGGCCGTCGGCTCGGCCAGGGCGGCGGCCCGGATGTCCAGCGAGTCGGGGATGACGAGGGTATGGGCCGCCGGCACCGCCACGTACCGGGCGAACGCACCACGCATGTCCCGCATGTCGGAGGTCTCCCGGCGGCGGCATACCGAGGGGCGGCCCCGGCGGCACGGGCGGCAGACCCCGCATCCCGGGGTTGAGTTTCCTACGACCCGGGCGCCCAGGGGACGGCCGGGACCGACGTCGTTGCCCGCCACCACGGTGCCCGACCACTCGTGGCCGAGGATGGCCCCGGGCCGGGCGTACTGTTCCAACACCAGGTGAAGGTCGGAGCCGCAGATGCCGCACCCCGCCACCTCGATCAGCAACTCGCCGGGTTGCGGCTCGGGCACCGGGACGACGTCCACCTCGATCCGGCCATCGCCCCGATAGATCGCCGCCGGCATCAGATCAGGTGGCACGGGGGTCATGGTACGGCACCGGACCCGGCGAGGAGACGGCCGGCCACCCGACCTCCCGATCCCCGCCCCGGCTCAGCCGGACCGGGCGGTGCTCAGAACACGTGGTTGACGGCCTTGGCCACCCGGGCCGGCAATGCGTCCTTGATCTTGGTGGCCAGGTCCGAGGAGAGCTTGTGGTTCGTGACGGCCTGGTCGATCCGGGCATCGGCCGCAGCGACCAGCGCTCCGATCACCGTCTGGGCCGTCACACCGTGCTCGCCGGCCACCTGGGCGACCGACTTGCCCGACTTGAGCTCGGCCCTGAGGGCCTGGGGGGAGATGCCGATGCTCTTGGCGCTGACGGCCAGGGCCGCCTGGCGGATCTGGCGTCGGTGGGCCCTGATCCAGCTCTTGAGGGCGTGGTGCCCGGCGGGGGCCGAGGCGGTCGTCGGGGAGGCGGCAGACGCGACCCCGGCGGTGGCGGCCGTGGCGCCTCCCAGCAACACGCCGGCGATCACGACGGGGGCGACGAACTTCTTGAACACGTTGGGACTCCTTCTGGGCGGGACTAGACCCCAATGCTGGCAGGAAAACCTTCAAAATCTGTGCAGAAAGTATGAGGGTTCTGTGAGGGCCGACCCTGACCGGAGCGAACGACCCGGCTGGATCCCGGGTCCTGGCACCGCCAGCGCCCGAACACGAGGAGCGACGGCCACCCGATCGGGGCACCCGGTGGGCCGGCGCCGCAATCCGGTCCTGACGAGTCCAACCGGTCACGCGGGAGGTGGTCGGCCGACCACTGCTCGTGCCTCGTGCCCACGCCCGCCCGCCGGATCGGGGACAATCCCAGGGGGGCTTCGTGCGGAGCGCCCGATCCCGTGGGCACGGTAGGCCCGCAGATCCGAACCCGACGAAGGCCGACCGATGGATCCATTCGAACTAGTCAAGGCCCTGGCCGCCGAGCTCGACCCGATGGATCGAGGCCGACCGGTGACCGTGGCCATCGACGGCCCGGACGGATCGGGACGCTCCACGCTGGCCGATCGCCTGGCCGCCGCGTGCCGGTCCCAGGGGCGCCCGGTCGTGCGGATCGCCGAACAGGACTTTCTCCAACCCCACCGCATCCGCGACCGCCGGGGCAGCGAGGACGCAGAAGGATTCTTCGAGGACACCTTCGACTACGCCGCGCTCCGGCACTTGGTCCTCGCGCCCCTGACCGATGGCGACCGCTCCGTCGTCCGGAGGATCAGAGACCCGTCGACGGACGATCCGGTCTACGTACCGGCAGAACAGGTCCCCGAGAATGCCGTGGTCATCGTGGACGGGCCCTTCCTCCTCCGCAAGGCCCTTCGCGGGTACTGGAGCCTCGGGGTGTTGCTCGAGACGGCTCCGTTCGGGCCGGAGGGCACCGGTCAGGATGACGGCGCCACGGCCGATCGCTCCACCCGTCGGGCCCGGGGGTTCGCCCTCTATCTCGACCGGGACGACCCGGGAGAGGCGGCCGACATCGTCATCGACACCACCGACGCCCAACGGCCCGTGCCGATCCGGTGGCCGTGAGCCCCCGTTCGGTAAACCCCAGGGCAGGGGCTCCGCCTGCCCCTGCCCGGAGGAATGGGCGACACGCTCGCCGGCTCCTCGTCGGCGGTCATGTCACGATCTCGGGTCCGGTCGTCGCCGGGTCCCCGGCCCCGATCAGATGGTCTCCACCTTGGCCGGGGACACCGGGGCCATGCGGTAGGCCACCGGGGCCGTGCGGTAGGCCACCGGGGTGGTGCTCGGCTCCCGGCTCCCCGTGGTGGTACCGGAGAAGTGGGCCGTGCCGACTGAGCCGAAGCCCACCGCGGGGATTGCGTCTTCGATTCTGAGACGAATGTTGGTCATGGTGACCCTCCTTGGTGGGAACTCGTCGGACACCTCCATCGTGCGCCTCAGCCGGGGTTCGGTCTGTCGGCCAGGTGACACAGTCAGCGTCATGCCCAAGACACTCAGACGTCCGGGTCGTCCACGGATAGGATCCCTGGGGGATTCCAGGTTCCAGACCGATCGGCTCGGGGAGGCAGCAGTGGAGTGGCGGCTGTTGAGCTCGTTGTCCGAGGAGGACCGGAGGGCCCTGCTGGCCCGGTGTCAGCGGCAGCGGTATCCCAAAGGCGGATTTGTCTTCCACGAGGGGGAGACCGGGGACAGTGCGCATCTCATCGACAGCGGAACCGTGGCCGTGCGGGTCACCGGTCCCTCGGGTGACCTGGTCACGCTGGACGTTCTGCGGCCCGGGGACGTCTTCGGCGAACAGGCACTGATCGACGAGGGGTCGGTCCGGTCGGCCACGGTGGTGGCCCTGGAGCGGACCGAGACGATGCGGTTCCACCGGCGGGAGTTCACGTCGCTCTGGGAAAACCCCGACGTGGCCATGGTCGTGGCCAAGATGCTCGAATCCCGGCTGCGGGCCACCTCGCGGGCGCTGCTGGACGCCCTCTACCTCCCGGCCGACACCCGGGTCATGCGTCGGCTGCACTATCTCGCCGACGTCTACGCCACCCACGCATCGCAGTCCATCCCGCTGACCCAGGACGACCTGGCCACGATGGCCGGGACCACCCGCCAGACGGTCAACCGCGTCCTCGGCCAGGCCCAGGACGAAGGCCTGCTCACGCTGTCCCGAGGTCGGATCGTCATCACCGACCCCGACGGCGTGGCCCGGCGGGCCCGATGACCCAGGGGAGTACGGAGCGGCAGTCCGTCGACGTGGAGCGCCCGGGAGACCGATGAGCTCCGGCCGCACGTCCCGTCCCCCCTCCGTGGACCTCGTGAACCTGGCCGACCACTACAGGCTGCCACCGAGCGCTGTCGCCCGATCGCCTAGGCGGCGGCGGTGGCCCGCACGAACTCCGACCATGCCGCGACCCACTGCCCCCACACGGGGGGAGGGTAGTCGTGGCCCATGCCCTCGATCTCCACGTAACGGGCCCCAGGAATGAGCGCAGCGGTCTGCCGTCCACCGCTCGGGTCGATGAGGGTGTCCCGGCTCCCGTGGATCACCAGGGCGGGAAGCGCGACCGCCCGCAATTGGTCGGCGCGGGACCCGTCGGCCGCTACTGCCTTCATCTGTCGGCCGACCCCCGCAGGACAGAAGCACCGATCGTAGGCAGCGGCAGCCCGGGAGCGGATGGCGGGTTCGTCGATCCACTCCGGTTTCGATCCGTACACGTGCAGGGCAGCGACTTGGCGGTCGATGTACGCCGAGCGAGACGGGGCGGGAGGAGAAGTCAGGATGGCCAGGGCAGCCTCGGAGCTGTCGCCGTAGCCCGGCTCGCCCGTGCGCGACATGACCGAGGTCATCGAGAGCAGCCGGTCGGGATGGTCGATGGCCAGACGTTGGACGATCATCCCTCCCATCGAACACCCCATGACATGGGCCTTCTCGACACCCAGCTCGTCCAGGACGGCGATGGCGTCATTGGCCATGTCGACCAGCGAGTAGCCGGAACCGTCCAGCTTCGAGGACAGTCCTACGTCGCGATTGTCGAATCGGACGACACGGAACCCTTCGTCGCAGAACCGTTGGCACCAGTCGGTCGCATAATTGATGCACTGCGAGCCGAGCCCGTTGACCAGCAATAGCGTCGGCTGGGCCGGATTGCCAAACGTCTCGAAATAGATCTCTACGACGCCGTTGCGTGCGGTGCCCAAGGTTCCCCCTTCGTCGCGAGCGTAGCGCCACCGGCCGTCGCCTGGTCGCCCACTACGAGACGGACGGCCGTCGTCCCCAGATGTGCTCCGTCCACCGAAATCGGAGGACCGGCTGGTTCCACAGCGATGAACTTCGTACGGACGACGAACCAGTAGACGAGCGAGGAATGCCGGGATGTTGACCCGGATCACCAGTCGCGGCCAGCGCTTCTCCTGGCCCGCGATCCTTCCGCCCGGAATCAGGTGCCCGTCGCCATCCGGTCGAGGTTCTCCACCGACTGCTCCAGCATGGCCACCGGCACCACCGGCCAGGTCACTCCGGAACGCAACTCCTCGGACGCGTTCGACCAGTCGCAGTAGTTGGTCACATCGGTCTCGGCATCGCCCACCGGGTCGAGCACCCAGCCGTACACGTGGCCGAACGGAGGATGGTCTCCGAAGCCCGATCGTCCACTCGATGAGGCGATCGGGGGTGATCCGGGTGACGGTGTTACGTACCTGGTACTTGGTCAGATTGGGGATGTCGCCGAGGGGTTGGCGATCCATGTCCATGTCGAACGTCTCCCCGACCGTCGTCAGTGGCCGGTCGTCAGGCGACGGCCTCCAGCATCCCGGAGCCGTCGATGGCCACCTGGCCCGACGGCGTGGCGACGATCTGAACAGAGCCGACCGGCGGGAGCGGCAATGCGCCTGGTGGCAGAGACGCGATCAGGTGACACGGGACCTCCTCGGGGTCGCGAGCGGGCCGCGGCGACACTAGCTACGTTTCCCGGTCAACGTTGCGGCGGCCAGAATGGAGGACCGGAATGACCACTCCCGACAACCGATCAGCGGAGGATCGCATCGTGGCTGCCGTACGATCCGTCCCTGAGGGGTACGTGACGACCTACGGAGCGATCGCCCGCCAGCTGGGTCTCAAGTCACCGCGGCAGGTCGGCGCGGTCCTGGCCCGTGGAAGCCAGCCCATGCCATGGCACCGGGTGCTCCCGGCCAGCGGCCGGCTGGTCGAGGGCCTGGCCGCGGAACAGGGGCGACGCCTCCGGGCCGAGGGTGTCGAGGTACGCGAGGGACGGGTCGACCTCAAACGGTATCGATGGCGGTGACGCCGTTGGCCGGCGCGCCAGGACTGTCCATGGCTCCGAGTCCGGTGGCGCGGTCCGGTGCGGCGGCCCCGTCGACTCCACGCGCGGCGACTGAACCGGATCTGACGCTCCACGAAGGCCAGGTAGAGGGCCATGGAGAAGGCCAGGCTGGTAAAGAGGCTGGCGACGAAGAAGATCCACGGTGCCCGAAGTCCCCGTCGACGCCCGTCGACGATGGTCCAGAGGGGCAGCAGTACGAGGTTGACCATGATGTAGTCCTGGGCCGCCGAGTCTGCCGCCCAGTTGGAGAACAGGGCCTTGGTGTAGCCGACGTACGTGGCGCGGTGGCCGTAGAGGTGAACGTAGCGAATGTTGAAATACCAGCCCAGTCCGAGCGAGGCCACCCCCAAGAGGTAGTACAGACCTTCGAGGAGCGTCACGCGACCAGCCCCGCCTCCGACGAACAGGCGCCGGTTGACCACGAAGGCAACCACTGTGGTGACGATGCCCAGGGTCCCGTAGAACACGAGTGAACCGGTCATTTCCCTCCCAAGGTTGTGAGCCCCCATAGCGAATACCGCATCCGCAACCGCGTCAGCCGGCGCTCCCCACCGCGGGTCGACGAGGTACTTGGGACGTTACCCCAACCCTCCGACCACACTGCCGCCGCTGCGCAGGACCCCCGACTCCACCGAGACTGCGTCCGAGGCCTCCAGGACCCAGCCGTCCCATGCTCCCGGTACGGCACGCGTCCCCGATCGTCTACGGACGTCTCGGAGGCGAAGGGGCCAAGGACCCGTCTGCCTGCAGTCGGATGCCTTGCCGGGATGGGACCATGTCCGGCATGACCCGCTGCCGATAGGCATACGGCGTCTCGCCGGTATGGCGACGGAAGGCCCGGGCGAAGCCACTCGTACTCTGGAACCCAACCGATGTCGCAATCGAAAGAATGTTCGGTCCGGCTTGAGCGAGCAGCGCCATGGCCCGGAGCAGTCGGCTCTCGAGAAGGTACTGGCGCCATGGCATTCCCGTCTCGAGCACAAACGCCCGTCGGAGTGATCGCTCAGAGGTCCCCACCGCTTCACACACCGCGCTCAGGGTCGCCTCGGCGAGATGCTCCAGGGTAAACGCCATCGCCGCGGCGACGAGTGGCTCCCGTGAGGTGGGCAGGCAGAGAGGCATCTCGTGGTCGAGCTCCGTCACCACCAGCTGGCCCAGTGTGTCGAAGAACGCGTCGGCCAGCGGATCGCTCGCCGTCCGGCCGATCGGCCAGCGCCCCGCATGGAGGATCATTTCGCGGATGACGGGACGAGCGGGCAGGACGCGCACCCGGTCCCCAGCGTCGAGTCCGAGTTCCGGATCGAAGAAGACCGACAAGGTCCGCACCCGGCTCAACGTCGTACAGTGTTCGAGCCCTGCTGGGATCCAGACGGCCTGCTGCGGCGGCAGGAGGTACCGGGCGGTGGCCGTCTCCACCTGCGCCACTCCTTCGAAGGCGTACTCGAGTTGATGGAGGTCGTGGACGTGCCATCCGGTGACGATCTCGTCACCGACCTCGAAGGCGTAGGTGCCGGCCATGGCCGTTCCACCGCTGCGGACATCTCGGTGACCGAGCTTGGCCGGGGCGGTCACCATCTTGGCCGCCGGGGCTGGGACAGGCACACCCCGATGGTAGATCGTGGTAGACGCAGGTTGGAGCGGTGGCGGGAGGTGGCCGGCGCAATGAACGAATTTCATCTGGAGATGCTGTCCAGCCCGCGATGGGCCGAGATGCTGGAGCGCGACCTGCTTCCGTGGGTCGCTGCGGTGGCCGACCTTGGTGACGACGTGCTGGAGATCGGACCCGGACCCGGCCTCACCACCGATCTGCTCCGGCAGCGCACAGCCCGGCTCACGGCCGTCGAAATCGATCCTGTCCTGGCGGAGCGCCTGGCCGACAGGCTCGCGGGCACGAACGTGGTCGTCGTCAACGGGAACGCGGCCGACACAGGGTTCCCGGCGGGACGGTTCTCGGCCACCGCCTGCTTCGGCGTACTGCACCACGTCCCCTCGGCCGATGTGCAGGACCAAATCTTCACCGAGATCTTCCGGGTGCTCCGGCCCGGCGGAACGTTGGTCGCGTCCGACGGCTACGACAATGAGGGAACCAGACAGCACCACATCGACGACTTGTTCGTCCCGCTCGACCCTGCGGCGCTTCCCGATCGTCTGGGTTCGATCGGCTTCACGCAGGTCGGCGTGGAACAGGGCGAGTACGACTTCCGGTTCGTCGCCCGCAAACCCGGATCGGACCCTCGTTGACGCCCGCAGGGCTGGTCGAGCCCCGCCGACATCTGGCCCCGGACCGGTGACGGTGGACCGTGGTACGAAGCGGGCGACACCGTCTACACGGAGACGAACAAGACGAACGACTGGGATGCCGCACCGGTCGGCCGGCCTCCTGTTCGGTCAAGTCCGTGGGCCGACCGGTGGCTGCCTTCCGAGTCGGACGCCCAGCTCCTCGGTCAATGGTCCGGGTCTGGCTCGAAGAACTCCATGACGAGAGCGTGGAGCCCGATGCCATAGACGGTCCAGGTCTGGGCCTTCCCGTGCGCTCCGGTGGGGCGGACGATCCCCATCATCTTCGAGTCGACCCGGTCACGGAGCGAACACCCCTCGGCCAGAGCGCCGGCCGCATTGAGGAACTGCGGGACCGTCAAGGGCTCTCTGGGTCGGTACCCGAGGATGGTCATCAGACCACCGAAGGCCTCTTCTCCTTGCTGGTTGATGGCGTCGTAGCTCTCCATGAGCTTCTCCAACACCCTCCGGTGCCTGTCGGGCAGGTCGCTGGAGACCGCGGTTGCCCAGAGGTTGATCCAGACCGACCAGCTCGCCGAGCTACGGAGCGCGGCACTGAGCGCCTCACCGACGACTCGACAGACCTCGGTGAGGGCGGCGGCGCGTCCCGGGGCTGACGACAGGTCGCATCCGGCCAGGACACCCGCCACCAACTCGGCGACCTCGGGGACATTGGAGCGGCTCGTGTCCGACGCCAACTCGACCAGCACATCCGTCTGATAGTCGGCGAGGTTTCCCCACACCCGACCGATCACCGAGGCATTGGTGAGCTTTGAGCCCGTCTCCGCTTCGACCAGGTCGAAGGCGCGCTTGAAGTTCAGGGCATCGGCCCCGGGGCCGAGTCCTTCCTCGAGCAGGATCGACCGTCCGGCCGCCAACAGGAGTGTACGAAGCTCCTCTCGGCTCCGCCGAGGCCGCCGTCCGGTGTTCATCGCGACCTCCCGAATTGAGGAATGCAGCCTTGCCGCGGTTGGGGAGAGGGCGCCCACCTCGTGGCAACCGGATCCGCCGTTCTGGTGACCGCCGGGGCCGGGTTCGCGTCCCGGTCCCCAGACCCGACCCTACAGAAGGCAACCCGGAGCAACAAACAAGGACGGGGGCACGGCCAGGACCTCGGGGATGACCCACCCCCAGACCCGATGCGTGTGGCAGGCCTGGGAGGGGGGAGATCGGCGTCCGGGTCGGCCGGCCCGGGCCAGTCGCCTCCCGTGCAGCACTACCCTCGGTCGGATGGTTCTCGTCCAGCCGCTGACCGCGGCGATCCTGGCTGGTCTGGCCGCGCTGCATGTGGCGTGGGGCTGTGGATCACCGTTTCCCTTCCGGACCCGGGACGACCTGGCCGACGCGGTCGTAGGCTCGTCGGCCGTGCCTCGGCCAGCGGCCTGCATGGCCGTGGCTGGGGCTCTGGCCGCCAGCGCCGTACTCGTCGCCGGTGTCGGCCCGCAGCCACCGCGGATCCGTCGCCCATTCCTCCTGGGAGTGTCCTCGGCCCTCGGTCTGCGTGGGCTCCTCGGGTGGACGGGGAAGACGGAGGCCATCGCCCACGGGAGTAACTCGGAGCGGTTCGTCCGGCTCGATCGGCACCTCTACTCCCCCCTCTGTGTTGCGCTTTCGATCGGCGCCCTCGCCGCCCGGCAGCGGTCGAGAACGCCGAGCTAGCTGTTCCGCGCCCCGAGGTGTGGGGACCTGGCGGCAGTCAGGGGACCTTCCACTCGGCCAGCTCAATGGTCACGTCTCCGGGACCGACGAGAAAGACCAAGCGCCGGTCGTGGAACTCCATGACCTCGTTTCGGGCACGGACTCCCCCTGCTCGCAGCCGGTCGAGCGTGGTGTCGAGGTCGTCTACGGCGAAACAGACATGGTTGAACCCCAAGCGGGCCAGATCGGACTCAGACGGACGTTCCGGGAGCGTCGGATGATGGAAGCGAAGAAGCTGAACCTCTTGGTGGGTCATCGCACCGGTGAGTTCGAGAGTGACGTGGTCAGCCTCCCAGTCAGGGATACCCATATAGCGGGACATCTCCTCCCCGGAGACCACGGTCTCCTTGGTCTCCTCGAAGCCCAGCAGAGCGAAGAACTCCTTGGCCTCATCGAGGTCGACTACGGCCATCGTGACGTGATCGAATCCGCTGTGCCTACCCTTTTCCACAGCAAGAGCGTAGCCAGCCGGACCTGAGAGATCTGCAGCACCTGCCCGGGCATCAGTGTTCCGAGGTGGGTCTGGCCGGTCCACGGGGGCGTCAGGGTCCTTGCGTACGGTCAGAACCACGAAGAGGTAATGCCGGATGGCCGGCAGACAAGGCCTACCCGTCGATTGGCGGGGTGCCGAAACGAGGGGTGAAGACGACTCCAGCGTCTCGAGCGAGGGCCTGGCAGCCCTCACACTCCGGGTCGAGCCCGATCACCACGTTCCCCATCAGAGTGCTTTCCGAAGGTTTGGGTAGCGTCATGCCGACGCTGCCGCAGAACTCGCAGGCGAACGGATACTCCGTCGACACGTCATTTCACGATAGACCAAGGTCGGCGGTCACGGTGCGGCCCTCACCGACCGCAGACGGGTCCGGCGTGCTACCAGCTCGGGCACGACCTGGCCCGGTCCTGCTACCCAGCGAGTGCCGAGGTCAGGCCGGCGACCGAGCCGACCCCCACGGCTGAGGTTCCCAGGTTTGCACCCATCACATCCGGGTTGAGGTGTACGTTTTGGATTTGTGCCGATGTATATCGACCGCCATGACGCTCCGGGGTCGTCCGCCGAACAACTGGCCGCAGCCCACCTCCTGGACCTGGGCGTGCAGGAGAAACACGGTGTGAAATACCACACCTACTGGTTCGACCCGGAGAACGGATCAGTCTTCTGTCTCGCTGAGGGGCCGACCAAACAAGCGGTCGTGGCCGTGCACGAGGAGTCACACGGGATGGTGGCCAGCACGGTCTTGGAGTTCGACACGAGGACACCGCTGAACGCGTTTATGGGGTCCATGCCCGATCATCCCCCGGGCACGGCCTACACCGCACCAGCCATGCGGGCGATTGTGTTCACCGATGTCTGTGGTTCGGTCGCCCAAACGCAGCAACTCGGCGATGAGGGACACATGCGATTGCTCGGCGAACACAATTCGATCGTTCGGGATGAGCTCGCTACCCATGACGGTCGCGAGGTGAAACACACGGGCGATGGCATCATGGCCGCCTTCACCTCCGTTGTATCCGCTGTCAGCTTTTCGGTGGCGGTCCAACGGCGCCTTCACGAACGGAACCAGTCGGCCGACATGCCGTTCCACATCAGTATTGGCATCAGCGTGGGTGAACCGGTCACGGATGACAACGACGACCTGTTTGGTGCGGCGGTCCAGCTCGCCGCCCGGCTCTGCGCTGCCGCATCCGACGGTGACATCGCGGTCTCGGTGGCCGTCCGTGAACTCTGCATCGGTAAATCGTTCCGCTTTGACGACCGCGGCGAACACAGTCTCAAGGGGCTCACCGAACCCATTCGGATCTACGGCGTCGACTGGAGCGATTGATCCTTCGATACACGGTTGGCATGCCAATCGTTCCGCGTATGGCTCAACAGCACGCTCGTCGACATGGTTCCCGAGCGGCACCGCGATCACGAGGCTCTTGGGCTTCACGCCAGGTCTTTTGGACAGCCTAGGAAGCAGCCGGTACTGCGTGCTTCGAATGCCATCACCTGAGAGTATGACGCCGGTCGGGCCTATTTCATGAGGGCTGACCAGGCACAGTAGATTTCCCACTCCCGGTGGTATGGCCTACCCAGAAGGTGCCCCGTCCCTGCGTAAACTGCCACCGTGCATTGGTCGGGAAAAGGCTGAGGGGTAGTGGCTGGACGTTGGAGTGAGTTGCTCAATGGGATCGTTCAAGGAATCGGCTCTCGGCCGCCGATGGTGTCCACCCTACGACTGCCGCTGATTTCGGGCTGGGAGCACGGCCGGGTCTGGGTGGACTGGAAGGTCGACCCGGCGATGTTCAACGAGCGAGGGGTGGTCTTCGGTGGCTATCTTGCGACGCTCATCGATTCCCTGGGTGGGCTCGCTTTCATGTCCACGCTGCAAGAATCGGAAACCTTCACTACGGCCGGCCTCAATGTGTCGTACTTCAGACCGGTGAGCGAGGGCTCGGTGCGGATAGAGGGATTGGTCGTCCACCGTGGGCGACGTATGGGCACCGTCGATGTGACCTGTACGGATGACACAGGAAGACTGGTTGCCCGTGGGGCGATCACCCAGGTCATCATTCCTCTTGGTGGCGAGTAGCACCACGCCTTCCGGTCTAGCGATCTATCCCAACATGGCGGAGCCCGCTCGGGAACTTCTTGCGGTGCGGTCACTCCGCACGCTTGCCCATGCCGGCATGGGCAAAATCGGAATCGTCGTCACGGCAATTGCCCCAACATGGATCACGAGAGGTAGAGGCTTAACATTTCTCCTGAGGGTGCCTACCCTGGCCCTCCGTCATTTGGCCCTCTAGTGCCCCCATCATTGGGCCTACCCCGCATGGAGTTGCGGTCACCGCGCAATAGCAAGCCCCCTGCCCAGATAACAAAGGACGTACTCACGATCAGGACCTAGTGCCAATGGCGAGATTGCCGGAACCAACCACAGAATCGAGAAAAGGTTGGTTGGTATCGGAGCTACGGCGACTCGGCTTCACCACCTTTGCCATGTGTTGCGATCCAGTTCAGAGCATCCCGATTGGCTCGTTTCACGGCGGCCCCCACCCGTTCGTCACCGATGTAGATGTTCTCTCGTCCCACGATTGATGTCACGCCGGCCAGCTCTAGCTGCTCTTGTACCCGCTCACTGGCTGAAACAATGACCAGTTTGCTGTCAACCGCAGCAAGTGCCTGGGCATAACGAGTGAGCACATCCATGAAGGTGGTGTCCAGATCGGTGCGGCCCCGCAGACGCAGGATCACGACACAATTGCCTGAGCCGTCGGCTACCTCGGGGAGTCCCGACTCGAACACCGGTGCAGCCGCGAAGAAAAGGCTCCCATACGGTTGGAGGACAACCGACTCGTCGGCGGGCAACAGGTCCGGTGGGTCACCTTCGATGGTGTTGCCGTGACGATCGAACGTCCAGCGCTTGATTGTCACCTCGTTCGACTGCCGGACGACGTGGAGGATGATCGAAAGGCCCACCCCGACCAGCACCGCGTACTGGAGGGCGATGAGCATGGTCAGCACGAAGGTCGTGGTCACCACGACCTTCTGCACGAGTCCGGTCTTCCAGACCGACCAGAGGTCGTCGGGCTTGATCGTTCGGAATCCGACCACCATCAGCAGGCCGGCTAGCGAGGGCATGGCGATGTGGCCTACCAGGCCGGCGAAGACCAGGACGACAGTGGCCATCACCAGCGAGGAAATCACCAGGGCCATGCGGGTCCTTGCCCCTGCCACCTTGTTGAGCGCCGAGGCTGACATCGAGCCGCCCACGGGCATCCCCTGAAAGAGCCCAGAAACGACATTGGCCACCCCTTGACCGACGAAGTCACCCGAAGCGTCTGGGTAGCTGCCGTCGGGATTGGGGAAGTTGGCCGAGACCGCAGCGCCCTGGACCAGGCCAACGAAAGCCAGCGACAATGCGGGGAGCAGTAACACGGGGACCAGTCCCAGAAGTGGAGCTTGCGGCAAGGGCAATGATCGCGGAATCGTGCTGAGGTCGTCCAAGATGGCCACATCGGCCAGATGAAAGATGGCCACCGCGGCGGAGGTAGCGACGACGGCCACCACCAGGCCTAGGGCGCGGAGTCTGGTCCGCTCGAGGAGGATGATGAGGACGATGGTGGCAGTGCCGATCAGTACGGTGCCTAGATGCAGCTGGCCGGGATGGATCAGGGTGTTGATGGCCCGCACGACCCGGTTGGCTCCCTCTGCCTTGTAGCCGGTGAAATTGGAGAACTGGCCGAGCACGATGTTCACCCCGACGGCACTGATGAAACCGACCATGACGGCATTCGATACAAATCGGAGTGCAGAGCCGAGTTTGAGGAATCCGGCGATGATCATGATGAGGCCAGTAACCATGGCCAGGGTGAACAACGCCCTGGCCGGGTCACTCGACGTGTGCACGGTTGGGACATCGGAGATGATGACTGCCATCGCCCCGGTGGCCTGGACGGCCATGAACGGGGAACTTGTGGCGACCGACCCCGACAGAGTCCCGAACATATAGGCGTACAGGCCCGAGAGCGGGTTGACACCGGCTAGTAGCCCGGCGGCCAATCCGTCGGGAACGCTCTCAATTCCCAGCACCAGACCAGCGATGCCATCGTCACCCAACGCTTCCCGACGGATCTGGAATCGACGGCTCAAGCTGGAATTCCTGCCAGAACGCCGACAACCGTCATCGTTACGTCCCGACGGCGAGGCACCCGCGCCCGCTGGCGCCTCGACCGCCCATGCATTCGCCGGGCGCTCCTATGGCACCAAGGGAAGGCTGATCACTATGAGGACATGCGTCGCCTCGTCATCGGCCGACATGATGGTCTCCTGACCCTTGGTCATTCCGACAGGGCGTGCACTGTGCGACCGTGCTCCTCCGCCGTATGCACATCGAGTTCGTCCTGGTCGGCGACATGAGGGTTGATGTCGAACACGACCTTCTTGACCGTGCCGGTAAACGCAAATGGCTTCTTGTCCTCGTACGCGAGGTCCACGACCCCACCATTGTCACGGCCGATGTCCATTCCGGCGTACCCGGAGAACCTGATTGGCACACTGTGGTCCATTCGCCCTTTGCCGACTTGCCGGTCGTCAACGAACAGAGTTACGTCGCCTCCCGTCGCCGGTTTGGCGCCGTCGGCGGCGAACTCCATCCGTACGGTGACGTCCCCTCGAGGCAGATCCTCTTCAGCCACTTGCTTGAAGATGAAAACGCCCATCATCGAGTAGGTATGAGTGAGCTTGCCGTCCATGACGTAGAGCGAGAAGCCCCCGAGATGGTCGGCTTCGGCCACGATCACGCCTTCGGCGCCCCCCTCTGGTACGACGAGATCGGCCGTGATGGTATACGAACGGTTGTAGATCCTGGGAATCATGCCCGGCATCACATTCTGGACGTCGCCCCGATACTCGTAGGTCGTCTTTTCAGGAATGGGGGGCAGAATGCCGAAGAATGTGGAGAGGGCACCCAGGAGAGGCAGCACCTTGTATTTCTCCGCCTCCTCCCAGAAGAGGTCCTTGAGCTCCTGGACCTTCTCGGGGTGGTCGGCTGCGACGTTCTTTGCCTGCGAGAAGTCGTCGGGTAGGTAGTAGAGCTCTGCGGGCCCCGCATCGGGGTCCCAAACCCCCGGTGCGTAAGGAGCAAGCGCCTCGGGAGTGAGCACCCAGGGAATCCGCTCGGTCTTCATCGCGAGCCACCAGCCGTCTTTGTACATGCCGCGGTTGCCGAGGGTCTCGAAGTACTGCTGGGTCCGGTGCTCCCTCGCGGCGCCATCGGTGAACGACGTTGCAAACGATCTGCCGTGCATCGGCTCTTGGTTGATCCCGTCGACGGTTTCGGGCTCTGGGATACCGGCGACCGAAAGTATGGTGGGGGCCACGTCGATGACGTGGGCGAACTGGGACCTCAGCTCCCCAGCACCCTTGATGCGATCGGGCCACTGGACGACCATCGGATTGCGGGTTCCGCCGAGGTGTGAGCCGACCTGCTTGCCCCATTGGAAGGGCGTGGCGCCGGCCCACGCCCATGCCGCCGAGTAGTGGGGGTCCATAATCGGGCTACCCCACTCTTCGAGGCCGCCGTAACGCTCCGCCAATTGGAGCTGCATCTCGTCGGTGAGTGGGATTCCATTTTGCATCGTGAGCTCGTTGAACGATCCGGTGATAGTGCCTTCCATGCTCGCCCCGTTGTCGCCCCAAATCCACAGAATGAGTGTGTCGTCAAGTTCGCCCAATTCATCGATCGCGTCGATCACTCGGCCGACGTTGTAGTCGGCGTTTTCCGAGAACCCGGAATAGACCTCCATCTGGCGGATGTAGAACGCCTTCAGCTTGTCCGGGACCTCATCCCACGCCGGGAATGCATCGTCCCGGGGGGTGAGCTCAGTATCGGCAGGAATCACCCCGAGCTCCTTCTGCCGAGCGAACGTCTCCTCGCGCAGCTTGTCCCACCCCTGGTTGAACTTTCCCTTGTACTTGTCGGCCCACGTCTTGGTTACGTGGTGGGGGGCGTGGCTGCAGCCGGTGGAGTAATAGACGAAGAATGGCTTGTCGGCGTCCTGCGCTCGAACGGCGTGCAACCACTCGATGGTCCGATCGGCCATGGCATCGGGAAAGTAGAACGGTTCATTCGAGTCGTAGTACCTCTCCGGGGTACCGATGATCTTCTGATTCTCGGCGAGGCAGGGGTCCCACTGGCTCGATCCTCCGCCGAGGATCCCGTAGAAGTGGTCGAATCCCCAGCCGTTGGGCCAACGGTCGAAGGGGCCGGCGGCACCCTGCTGACCATCGGGGGTCAGGTGCCATTTCCCGAATATGGCCGTGCTGTAGCCATTGTCTCTCAGGATCCGCGGAAGGGGTGCGCAGTCGCGTGGCAAGTTTGCGGAGTATCCCGGGAATCCACCGGCGAACTCACCGATCGAACCGAAGCCCACCGCGTGGTTGTTGCGCCCCGTCAGCAGCGAGGCGCGGGTCGGTGAGCAAAGCGCTGTGACATGGAGACGGTTGTAGCGAAGCCCCTTGTCGGCGGCGCGGGAGTAGTTGGGCGTCTCGATCGGGCCACCGAACGTACTCGGGTTTCCAAATCCCGCATCATCGATGAGCACCAGAAGGACGTTGGGCGCGCCATCGGGCGGTGTGGGATGGCCCATCAGATTCCAGTCGGGTTGCGAACCGTCCAACGTCCTACCTATTTTTCCGGCGAAGTGGGGCCTGCGGATCGGGAGATGGCTGCGATCGACGTCGCTCATCGTTGTCTTCCTCCTGGTCGTGGTGCCTCGGCATGCTTTTTGTTGATGCCATTGCGTTGTTGTGGTGATTGTGTCTTTGATGATGTATGAACAGTGCGAAAACACAACGTGATCGCTATTGCGATCTGTTGAGAATGATCGCGGCGGCCATGGGGTTGAACGGACCGATCAATCCGGCACATCGTCCTCCCGTCGCACGTCGATGAGCTCGAGTCCGAGCGCCCGAATCCGTTCGATCACACCGTGCAAGGCAGCCTGGTCCGGAAGTTCGGCGCGCAAAGTCGTGAACCCGTCCTTCGTGGAAAGATCAAGATCGCTGAAGGCCGCCTGCACGCCCTTGCCAGCCTCACCCCTGAAGGTGAGTGCGTAGGTGGTCGGTTCCATAGTCCTGGTGTTCAGTCTGAACCGTTGCGGGCTGAGTGTCCTCACCCCGGAAGGGGTGATTGGGGGATTGTCTTGCTAGCCTTCCCTCCATGATCGGCGCCAGGCCGGCGGTCACCAAGTTCTCACCCCCGATGGTCCCGGGCACCGTCGTCAGACGGCAGGACCTCCTGAGCAGGCTCGACGCGGCCGCTCAGTATCCCTGCACACTCGTCGCAGGCAGCCCTGGCGTCGGCAAGACCGTACTGCTCTCCTCGTGGATCGCCGAGCGGTCCGACGCCCGCTGCGCCTGGATCTCGTGTGACCGCTGGGATCACGACGAGCTCCGGCTCTGGACCTCCATCGCCTCGACCTTCGCCGTCCTGGAGCCCGGCTCGACCACCGACACGCTCGACGTTCTCATCGAGGATCCGGACAGCATTGAAGACGTCGTGGCCTCGCTGGTGAACGAGCTGGCTACGCGGCCAGGACCGATGTGGCTGATCCTCGACGATCTTCACGTCGTCCCCTCCTCGGCCCTCAGCGGACTCGCCACATTCGTTGAGCGACTGCCCCCAGCTGTCCACGTGGTCATCGCCAGCCGAGTTGACCCGGTGCTTCCCCTCCAGCGCTGGCGGGCCCGGGGGCAGCTGGCCGAGATCCGTGACAATGACCTCCGATTCGATGAAGACAACGTCGGGGCGTTCATGGCGAATTTTGGTCTGCACCTCTCCGACGGTGACATCAGAGCCCTCACCGAACGAACCGAGGGTTGGCTTGCCGGCCTGCAGCTGGCCGCTCTGTCGCTCCGGCGGGGGGAGGATGCGCCCTCCTTCATTCGTCGGTTCGCGGGCAGCGAACAGGTCGTCGCCGATTTCTTGGTGGACGAGGTGTTCGATCGGCAGTCCGAACGGATGGTCGAGTTCTTGAAGGCCACCTCGGTGGTCGACGAATTCGACGTCGAGCTGGCTAACTGCCTCCTCGGCGATGGGGACGGCGCCCATCTGCTACGAGAAGCCGTGAGCGCTGGGCTGTTCATCTCGCCTTTAGGTGGCGATCCGAGCCGCTACCGCTATCACCAGCTCTTCCGAGAGCTGCTGCAGGCCCAGCTGGCCGAGGATCCGCGTCGTGCTCAGGTGCTTCGCTCACGAGCCGGCGAGTGGTACGAAAAGTCCGGCCAGTATGTACTGGCCGTCGAGCAGTTCGTGCGCGCCCGTGACCTCGACCACGCCTTTGGCATCCTGCACGAGCACGTCGCCCACGACTGGTTCGCCAACAACCCCACCGATTTCGACGCCTGGCTGGATCACCTCTCTGACGAGGACGTCAGAGCACATCGCGGGCGCATGGTCGACTACGCAATCGCCCTCGGGTTGGCGGGGAAGGTGGAAGAACAGGGTCGATGGCTGGCTCTCGCCTCGAGTCAAGGCCACGACGATAGGGACGGCGAGAGCGCCTTCGACATCAGGATGGCCGCAGCGATCGCGCACTGGCAAGGAATGCGCGGGAACCCTGATCCCGCCATTGCATTTGAGCGTGATGTCTTTCCTCGCGTGAAGCCGGGCACTGACTTCGTCCTTGACCAATTCCCGATCATCTCCTCCCGAGCTCATCTTTACAACGGGGACCCGACCACCGCCATTGCCACCTGCGACCGAGGACTCAGCGTTGCCGACCCTGCTTCCCGTGCAGTCCTGCTGGGTGTTCGAGGGCGGGCCTTGTTCGAGCTCGGCCAGCTCCATCTCGCCCATGAGGCCGCAGAGGAAGCCGTCGAGGTGGCGCGCCGGTCCGGGATCGAACACCATGTGGGCCTCTTCGATGCCCTGCTCACCTTGGGCGGACTCAAACTTGAAGCCGACCGGCTCGATGAGGCCGAGCATCTCATCGAAGAGGCCACGCGGCGCTCTGAGCGAATCCGGCCTCCCTTTGCCGTGATGGCCCTCGTCGAGAGGGCCGGGCTCTTCCGTGCTCGGGGTGAACTGGTCGAAGGTCTCGCAATGCTCGAACGAGGGAGGGCGATCCTGCCGGCCGGAGTCGACTCACCCCTCTACCACCGGGCGGACGCACTCGAAGCCAGGATTCGTATCGACATCGGAGAGGCCCAGCACGCATTGGCACTGGCTCGAGCACTCCCACCCGCGCCGCGTCGCCACCTCATCGAGGCCGCGGCCTGGCTGTCCCTGGGACAGGTCGAACGGGCCGATGACGCGACAGCCGGTCTCGAGGTTCCTGAGCAAGACGTCCGCCAGACTCTCGAACTATCTGTCACCAGGGCAGAGATAGGCCGTAGGAGGGGCCTGAGCCACGTGGATCTGCAACGCGTTATCGAGATCGCACGTGCGCAGGACTTTTGCCGGACAGTCCTCGACGGGCCCGCCGGCCTTCTCGGCGATTTGATCACCCACCTCATGCGCTCGCCCCGCGACGACTACACCGACTCGCTCCTCACCGCGGCCCACCGCTTCGAAGCGCGTCGCGGCGCCAGGGCTGCCCGGGGGGGCGTCGCCCTGAGCGAGCGGGAGCAGGAAGTTCTGAGCTGTCTGCAGACCCGGCTCACGACCAGGGAGATCACAGCCGAGCTCTATATCTCCATGAACACGCTCAAATCCCACCTCAAGAGCATCAATCGCAAACTTGGTGCGACTTCGCGGGCTGACGCCGTCACCCGCGCCAAGGCCCTCGGCCTCCTCTGACCCGTATCCAGCCCGCTCCCTGTCGGCGACAATCACCCCTGAAGGGGTGATGACGCGGCGATCGCAGCACTCCATAGTGGTCGTAAGTAGGACCTCATAGCCATGGAGGATCGATGCTTGCGTATACATATCCGCTTCTCAGCATCTTCTGGACGATGCTGCTCTTCTTCGGGTTCTTCGTCTGGATCTGGCTCCTGATCGTCGTTTTCGGCGACATCTTTCGCAGCCACGACATGGGTGGGTTTGCCAAAGCACTGTGGGTTCTGTTCGTCATCTTGATCCCTCTGATTGGTGTACTCATCTACCTCATCGCCCGCGGCGGAAAGATGCACCAACGAGCTGAACGCGACGTCGAGGAACAACAACAGGACTTTGACAACTACGTGAAGAACGTTGCGAACACCGGCGGAACGTCGGCCGACCAACTGGCCACGCTTGCTCAGCTACGGGATCAGGGTGTCATCACCGATGAAGAGTTTCAAGACCAGAAAGCCAAAGCACTCCGCTGATGAGTACTCGGCTTTCGCGGTGAGCCATTGGTCCAAAGGGCGGCCCACCCGAAGTGCGAGTGCGGCAAATGGCCCGGACCCACAAGGCATCGACCACAGGAGGATTTGAACTTGTTGGCCTACGTCTATCCACTGTTGGGCCTTTTTTGGACGGTGTTGATCTTCTTCGGCGTCGCTCTGATGTTCTTCTTCATCATCTGGCGGAGTGATCGGGGCCCCGGTCGTCCGTACGGCAGCCGTTCGGAACTGCGGCCGTGGTGACGCACGGTGTGCGCCGCCGTGAGGACCGCCGCGGGGACCGCCGCGATGAGCGAGAAGATCGGCGCTGATGACCAATTGGCGACAAGCACCTCTACCGCACCCGTCGAGGCTTGGGCCCTGAATGGGGGCGAGGGCCCGAGCTCGATGCGCCGGAATCGAATCCTCATCCGTTAGGGGTCACCATGAACACGAGGTCAAGGGGATGAACGCAGGTGGAAGAACCGGGCCGTTGAGCCGGGAGCAGCTTATCGATCGAGGAAAGAGGGCTCGCGTGCGAGCCCCAAGAGAAGCTCAAGGAGAGTGGAGAAACAGCTCGCGCCAGTCCGACCCGCTAGTTCTTCTGATCGACCAGGAGGCCTCGCGAGTGCCAGAGCTTGTACCCATCCGACACGATCGCATGGCCGCTTCGGCCTTCGCATTCTATCGAGGAGCCGCACTGCCGATGGCTGCGGACTTGTCAACGAACTCAAGCACGGGACTCGATGTTCAACTGTGCGGTGATGCGCATTTGTCGAATTTTGGCGGATTTGCGTCGCCCGAGCGCGATCTTGTCTTCGACATCAATGACTTTGACGAAACCGCTGTCGGTCCGTTCGAGTGGGACGTGAAGAGGCTGGCCACCAGTTTCGAGGTCGCCGGACGAGAACTAGGGTATCCGGACCGGCGCCTGCGCGACATCATCCTGCAAGGCGCCCGCACGTACCGAAAGACGATTCGTTTGTTCGGGCGGACCAGCAAGCTCGACACCTGGTACGCACGACTCGACGTCTCCACCATTTTGGAGAGGTGGGGTTCGAAGGCCGGAACCAAAGCCGTCAAAAACCTTCAACGCGCCGCAACCAAGGCCGAATCGAAGGATCGGTTACGAGCTCGTGACAAACTCACAACCTTCACCAATGGCACACTCCGGTTCCTGAGCGATCCTCCGCTCCTCATGCCCGTGGAGGACGTCTATAGCGAACCGGACCAGGCGGTGGAAGTCGAGCGAGCAATCGAAGGCGCGCTCAGCTCCTACAGGGCGACGCTCGCTCCGAATCGCCGACATCTGCTTGCTCAGTATCGGTACGTCGCACTCGCCCGCAAGGTCGTCGGTGTTGGCAGCGTCGGCACCCGTTGCTGGGTTGCCTTGTTTGTCGGCGAGAATTCGGATGATGTGCTGTTCCTCCAGGTGAAGGAGGCTGGCGAGTCAGTGCTGGAGCGATTCACCTCCAAGAGCACCGTGGCGAACCATGGCCAAAGAGTCGTCGAGGGACAGCGGCTGATGCAGGCGACAAGTGACATCTTCTTGGGGTGGCAACGACTCGAGCTGCCCGACGGCAACCATCGGGACTTCTATGTGCGCCAGCTGTGGGACTGGAAGGCGTCCGCCTCGTTTGAATCGATGGACCCCGAGATCCTTGGGATCTATGCCAGTATCTGCGCCTGGACACTGGCCCGAGCCCACGCACGGTCCGGCAGCGCCACAGCCATTGGGGCCTATCTCGGCTCGAGTGACGTGTTCGACCAAGCTCTAGCCGACTTCGCCCGCTCGTACGCCGACCAGAACGAGCGTGACTATGAAGCGTTGCGCGCAGCAATTGCCTCGGGCACCATCTCCGCTGAGAGCGGGATCTGAATGTCCGACCGGAATCCCCCGACATCGCACCGCGGCGGCCGGGCAGCACATCCGGACTGATGGAAGATCACGCCTCGGCAGTTGCTCCCTCTCCATCCGATCCCGGCTCCCTGCTTCGCACCAGGGACTACCGGGTACTGCTTGTGTTTGCGGCAGTGATCGGCGTGATGGTGTCACTGGCCTCGTGGGGATACCTCGAACTGATCCACTACCTTCAGCAATGGCTCTACAAGGATCTCCCGAGTGGGCTGGGCCTGACACCCGTCCCCACGTGGTGGCCGTTGATCGTCCTTACCGTTGCGGCGGTGCCGATCGCCTTCGCCATCGCTCGCTTGCCCGGGAGCGGTGGCCACAAGCCCGCCGAAGGCCTCAAGGCCGGACCTCCCACCCAACCGATCGAGCTTCCCGGCGTGCTGCTCGCCTCGATCGCCTCCATCGGTTTCGGTATGGTCCTCGGCCCGGAAGCTCCCCTCATAGCGCTTGCCGGGGGACTCGCGATCCTTGCGGTTCGAGCTGTGCGCAAAGAGGCTCCTGACCAGGTGGTCGGCCTGATTGCTGCCGCAGCCAGTTTCGCTGCAATGTCTTCTCTTTTCGGCTCTCCCGTCGTCGGGGCCGTGATCATCATCGAGGCAGCGGGATTGGGTGGGGCGATCCTTCCGGTCATCTTGCTACCGGGGCTGCTGGCCGCCGGTATCGGTTCGCTGGTGTTCATCGGAATGGGCTCGCTGACCGGTTTGAGCACCAGTTCCTACGCTGTCGCACCTCTGTCCCTTCCCAAGTATCACTCACCGACGGTCTCAGCCTTCGCGTGGACCATCCTGCTGGCCGCCATCGTCGCCTTGGGCATCTTCGCCATAGCGCGGATCGGAGTATGGGTCAACGCGGCGACATCCCGACGCCCATTCGTCATCGTCCCTCTGGCTGCGCTCACTGTCGGAGCGCTGGCAATCGTGTTCGGACATTTGAGTGGCAAGCCAGAGGATCTGGTGCTCTTTTCAGGTCAGGACACTATGGGCGCAGTGGTCAATCAGGCAGCGAGCTTCTCCCAATGGGCTTTTGTCCTGTTCCTTATCCTCAAAGGCTTGGCCTACGGGGTTTCTCTGGGAAGCGCCCGTGGGGGGCCAACCTTCCCGGCCATGTTCCTCGGCATCGTTGCTGGACTGCTGTGCGCCCACCTTCCGGGGTTCTCCGAGACACCCGCGGTGGCCGCGCTGATGGGAGCGGGCACTGTTTCCATCCTTCGACTTCCTTTGTCTTCGATCATCATTGCGATGGTCGTATCCCAAGCCGGACTCTCCACCACGCCTCTCATCATCGTGGCTGTCGTCATCGCCTATCTGACGGTCCTCACCTTGTCGGCATTGCACACATCGGGGGAGCCGAAGGTCACTCCGGACGCTCCGAGCGTGGACGGTCAAGGCGACCTGGCCAACGTCTCCACGGAGGACCGGCAAGAATGACGAGGGCACACGACGAATCTGCTGCACGCCCATGGACATCATTCCGGGGACGACCAGTGGCTAGCCGCCGTTGCATCGTCGTCCCGGATTCCGGCGCTGAGGTCGGTCCTTGAATTCGACAGCTACGGCGGCGTGGTGATCCTCATCTTGGTCACCTATGTGCTCACGATCAATCTGACGAAGTCCTGGGGCCCGTCGGCCATCATCGTTGTCCAAATAGCAACCGTCTCGATCATTCTACGAATTTCGAGAGCGCCCCAACTGATCCGAGTCATTGCCGCCGTCAGCCTGATCGTCGCCGTTGTAGCGGCCATTCTGGCACTGTTTCTTCATCGCGACGTCGCCGGCAGGTTCCTGCCAGCTGTCAGTAGTCTGCTCTATCTGATCGCACCCATCTCGATATTCCGCCACCTCGTGCGGAGGACGGTCGTCGATCAAGAGACCGTACTGGGTGCGGTCGCGGCGTATCTCCTCATCGGGATGTTCTTCGCCTTTGTCTATCGAGCGGCTGCCGCGAACGATGCGACGGCCTTCTTCGGTGCCCAGGGCGACGGCAGCTTTGCTCAGGACCTGTTCTTCTCGTTCACGACGCTCACGACAACGGGATACGGAAATCTCGTCCCGGCACAGAACCCGGGTCAGACCTTTGCACTTGCGGAGATGCTCATCGGGCAATTGTTCCTGGTCACCGCAGTCGCCAAAGTCATCAATACGTATCGGCCCGGGAGGCGTGGCCTTCAAGATGGGGAGCCGGGCCCCGGAGATCCTGACGATGCGCCGACCGCTGATGGTTTGTGAGGCCACCCTGTCGTTGACCTGGATCGATCCACGGTGCACCTCCGAGAGCCACCTCCTCGCGGGCCTCCCCGATACAGCCCCACGGTCATGACTCCAACCGACGACTCCGGCGGAGGCGTGGACCGAATCCCCATACCAAAGAGGGCGCGGCGAGGCATGAAATCGCTCGAAGCCACCTACACGGGTTCCTCAGCGGAGCACCTGTGGAACCGACTCAATGCTCTCGACTTCATCAACAAGGGAATGCTCTTTGGTGCGATTCTTCTGTTGTGCTTCTTTCCCTTCATCATCGTGGCGAACGCTCTTGTCGGGCAGTCAGCAGTGACGGGCTTGGTGCGTCACCTTGGTCTGAATCAAGAGGCGGCGCGAGACGTCAGCGACCTCTTCGCGTCATCCTCGACGACTTCGAATGCCGTCACCGGAACCGCCTACCTATTTTTCATCCTTGGCGGAATCGCGGCGGCGTCCGCGGTGCAAGATCTCTACGAGCGATCGTTCGAGTTGGAGTCTCGAGGCCTGCGAGACATCTTCCGTCGGCTCGCATGGCTCGCAGTGACTGTTGGCTGCGCCTCACTGGCCGCCGTAGCCGGGCCGTGGTTGCACAGTGCAGTGGGCTTGTGGCTCGTGGCCATCCTGGCCCTCATCGGTCTGACCCTCTATTGGTGGGTGACGATGTGGTTCTTGCTCTCTGCCCGGAGATCGTGGCGCGCTCTCTTCCTTCCGCGGTCGCGACCGCGGTCTTTTGGGTCGGAATGGAGATCGTATTTTCGATCATCTTTTCTGGAACAGTGATATCGGATGACAAGAAGTACGGTCCCATCGGGGTCGTATTCGCCCTCATGTCCTGGCTGATTGCCATCGGTGTCGTCATCATCCTCGGCGCGGTGGTCGGACTTGTCTGGCGCGAGCAGAATCTGGCCTTCTCCTCGGCCTTCCGCTGGCTTTTGCGACCATCTCGGCGAAAGGGACATCGGCGGTGAGCCCTACCCGAACTCTCGAACAAAGGCGGACGTCGGTGAGCTCTGGATCATTGGCGGAGTCGTCGTGTTGGCGGGCCTTGTGCTGGCCCTAGTGCTGTTCCTATTGGCTCGGTCCCGGCGAGCAGCACGGTCCGCCTGGAACCAAGCTGCGCAATCGGCCCTGCAACAGGCAAATTCCTCAAAGGAACTGCTTCAGGACCCCGAGGTCAGGGCGACAACCGAGGGTCGCCAGTCAGTCGACGGCCAGGTGGAACGAGCCGCGAAGACACTCGATCAGCTCCTGATGACGGCTCCGGACGATGAATCGAAGCTGGCCACCTCCACGACAGCCTCGTCCCTGCGAGGCCTCATGTTCGCGTTTGAAGCTCCGCAGCCCATTGAGCGGAGGACGCGGGTTGGGCCAAGCCTAAAGCTGCGACTGAGACTCTCGCGACAACCGGAATTATCTGTTCTGGCTCAAGAATGAATGACAGTCCGGGTACTTGGCCCGTCGTTCCTAGCTCTCGATGGTCTTGGACGACCGGTGGCGGGCACGCGGCCTGAGCTCGAATCGCCGCTCAAGCTCAGGGAGGTCATTGATCGCCGCGCTGCAAGCGCTGTGCCACCCACATTCGCGGAGTCCAGGTAGTGGGCGCTATCGGACTCGAACCGATGACCTGCTGGTTGTAAGCCAGCTGCTCTGACCAACTGAGCTAAACGCCCGAGCGAACACGCTACTGCCCAGCCGCCGCGGACAGTGCCAGCAACAGGTCCGGCGTGGCCGCCGCCACCGGTGTCCGTCGGGCGGTGTGGTCCAGCGTCACGAGCGACCGACCCTCGAGTTCACCCACCACGGCGCCGGCCTCGGTGCAGACCAGCATGCCTCCGAGGTAGTCCCAGCTCCCCAGCTGCGACCCTCCCACCACCGCGTACCCGTCGAGTACCCCTTCGGCCACGGCGCAGAGGTCGAGGGCGGCGGCTCCCAGCATCCGGCACTGCGACCACCCGAAGTACTGCGCCGGATAGCCCGAGAACCCCACGATGGACTGTCCCAGGACTCGACACCCGGACGGCCGGATCGGAGCACCGTCCTTGCGGGCTCCACCTCCCCGTACGGCCTCGAAGCGGATCCCCGAGGCCTGGTTGACCACCACGGCCACCCGCGGCCCCTCGGCGTCCACGGCGCACAGACTGGTGGCGAACCAGGGGATACCCCGGGCTGCGTTGGTCGAGCCGTCCACCGGGTCGACGACCACGACCACCCGACCCTCCGACGGGTGGGTACCCGACTCCTCGGACATGACTCCGAGCCCGGCCCCCGTCAAGCACCGACAGCGCGGCGGCGTCGGCGGCCAGGTCCGAGCGGTACTGTCCGTCGCGCGTCCCGGCCAAGCCCCAGTCGCCCAGGCCGCCGAGGGCGTGCGGCCACCGCCGACGCCGTGGCGTGGAGTACCTCGAGCAGGGCGTCATCGTCCATGCGGGGACGATACCGGAGCCACCCAGGTCCCGGTAGGCTGAGCTTCCTGTGGCTGTCATCGATGTGGCCGGATACGTGGCCGACCTCAAGGATCACTCGGTCGACCATGGCTTCCACGTGCACGACGAGCGCCACTTCGTGGAGACCTACTCCCTGCGTCAGGTCTGGGAGGTCGAGCTCCATCCCGAGGACGGCTGCGGTGGACCGCTCGACCTCCATCTGGCTCTCGAGGTGGACCCGAGGACGCTGCTCTCGTTCGAAGACGCCGTCTTCGGCCTGCCCGAAGACGACGAGCCTCCCGACGAGTTCCACTTTCCCCTGACCTTCACCTGGGCCCTGCCCCCGCTCCCCCACGGGCCCGACCTGCTGCGGCTGGCCATCGACCTCGCCGGCGTGGGCGGCATCGAGCTGCCCCTCGAGGTCTCGGCCATCGACTCGTACGCCTCGGCCACCGACGCCGCCGAGCGGCGGCTCAACATCGTGGCCCGCTCCCCCGTGTCCCTCACCCGGATCCTGGCCGGCGAGGAGATGATGTGCGAGGTGTTCGACCGGTGCCTGGCCGTGAGCCGCTACCTCCTCGACTCCTCCGGTAGCTGGCTGGGGTGAGGCTCCCCCCTCTTCCGGCCCGGTTCTGGCGTCTGGCCGCCGGAACCGTGTTGGTGGTGGGACTCGGTACCGGGCTCAGCGCCTGTGGCAACGACGGGACGGCCCTGGCCAAGCAGGCGTGCACCCACGTGAACCGGTCGCTGAGCCTGCTGACCCAGGCCGCCCACCAGACCGATGCCACCGAGGCCGGCCAGCTCCAACAGGAGGCCTACGTCCAGCTCCGCCAGGCCCTGCCCATCGCCGCTCAGGCCGCCTACCACGACGGCCAGTGGCAGGCCCTCATGACCACGGTGTCCGAGTCCAATCGCGTTCCGGAGACGACGCTGGTCAGTTCCCTCCGGGCCCAGTGCCAGCAGGCGGACAGGTCGGCATTCGGGCAGGCCCCGCCGCCCTCGTCCATCCCCCCGCCCGCCCCCTTCACCTCGTCACCCTGAGCCGGTCCGCGGCGCACCGGGTGCGGGCTCAGGGCCGGCGACCGGCGCCGCTGGCCGAGAGAGAACCCGCCGTCGAGGTGGTGGAGGCGGACCCCGCCGGAACCAGCTGCTGGCCGGCCATCTGCAGCCGGCCCACCCTGATCACCTCGGGTAGGACCCGGGCGTCCAGCCACTGGCCGGCGGCAGCCGTCGGGACGATGTGCATCCCGTCCCCGTCCCGGATCTGCACCCCGTTGAGCGACTCCTGGTACTGCCCACCCGGACAGAGCTGGGCTCCGAAGTCATCGAGCGCCACGGTGCCCGGGTGCTCTGCGGCCACCTGTCGCACGATCGAGTTGTAGGCATTCAGCCGCGTCGGGGTGTCCTCGGGCCAGACTTGGCCGTTGTCCTGCTCGATGGGGGCGAAGCAGGGTGACGTCATCAGGACCATCAGGGCCCCGGTGGACGTGCCCACCTGGACGGCCTGCTCCAACGACTGCTTGACCGCGGCATCGAAGGCCGGCTGGCCGATGTGGATCCATTGCCCGTCGATCAACCGGTCCGACACCTCCCAACGGCCGGCCAGCACGACCACCACGTTGGGTTGGAACTGACTGAGGTCGCCCTTCCACTGGGCCGGCCACTGGTCGGCGGCCGGCGACGCCGGGTCGCACTGGGCGACCTCGGGATGGGCCAGGCCGTACAGGAGGTACTGGGTGGAACGCAGCAAGCCGCACCCGATGATGGCCCCGTTGTCGATGCTCACGTCGTAGCTGGTCTGGGGTTGGCTGGCCAGCATGGCGAAGCCGAGGCGCCAGGCCACCGAGTCCCCGAACACCAGGACCTTTACCGGAGGACCCACGTAGGCCGTTCCCTGGGCGCGGACCGGGCTGGCCGCCTCGGCGGCTGACGGGAGTGTGGCGGCCACCGTCACCGCCACCACGCCCACGAAGGAACCGGCGGTCAGGAGCCAGGCCCGCCACTCGGTGAAGGTCCGGGTCTTCCGGCGGCGGATCGGCTCCTCCACGAGGTAGTACGAACCCGTGGCCACCACCAGGGTGACGGCCATGCGGACGGCCAGCAGCGGATAGCCGTAGAGGTGGAGTCGCTGGGCGCTGAACAGGGCGAAGAGGGGCACGTGCCACAGGTAGGTGCCGTACGAGATCTTCCCCACATAGCGGAAGACCGGGTTCCCCAGGGAGCGGGACAACGAGTCGCCCTGCGTCGTGACCACGCAGAAGATGACCAGGGCCACGCCGAGGGCGAACAAGAAGTAGCCACCTTCGAACAGGAACGCCCCGGGGGCCGTCACCCGCCAGACGACGGCTGCACCGGCCACCACGGCCAGCCAGCCGGCCACCTGCAGGGCGGCCCGGACCGGCGCGGGCGTGATCTCCCAGGCGGTGATGGGCTTGATGCCGAGTCCGCGCCGGCGGCGGAGGTCGCGCCGGTGCGGTGGTGCCGGGAAGGTACCGGCCGTCCCGATGGCGGGATGGGCCCGTACCACCCGGGCCCGGTCGTCGCCATCGGCCTGGGCGGCGGGCAGCGAGGCGCGCCGCTGGGCCCACATGGCCATGCCGATGGCCAGGGCCGCGCCGATCAGGATGTCCTGGCTGCGGGTGTCCGTACCCTCGTACAGGCGCATGACGGACGCCCCACCCTGGAAGGACAGACGCATGTCGACGGCGGAAGCAACGGCGCCGGCCACGGCGACGGCCAGCACGGGCCACAGGCGCCGCGCCGGGCGGAGCTTCCGTCCGAGGTGCAGCAGGAGGAGTACCACCGGTGGCCACAGGATGTAGAACTGTTCCTCGATGGACAGGGTCCACATGTGTTGGAGTGGCGAGGGCTGGGCGGTGGCATCGAAGTAGTTGCCGCCGGCCACGATGAAGTGCCAGTTGGCCACGTAGAACAGCGTGGACAGCGAGTCGAGCCGCAGCCCGGCGAACTCGCCGGGCCCGGAGAAGACCTTGACGAAGATGGCCACACCCACGAGCATCACCAGCAGGGCGGGTAGCAGACGACGGGCCCGGCGGGCCCAGAACTGGCCCAGCTTGACCGTCAGGGTCCGGGTCCACTCACCGAGCAGCAGCGAAGTGATCAGGAAGCCGGACAGGACGAAGAACACGTCCACGCCGAGGAACCCCCCACCGGCCATGGGGGCGCCTCCGTGGTACAGCATGACCCCCAGCACGGCCACGGCCCGGAGCCCGTCGAGGGCGGGGACATAGCTGAAGCACGATGGCCCGGCCACGGCCCGCGCTGGTGTCGAGCGGTGACCTGCGCGCCCGTCTCGGGGCCGTGTGGACGCCTGTGCTCATCTGGTTGCCTGCCTCCACCCACGCCGGACCGGTGCGGCCTGGCCCCAGGGCCCTGCACCGTTCCATATATATTCGCAGGTCCCCATGCAGTTACGCACGCGCTAATTCCACCCAGGCGTGCCAGGCAGGGATCGGGGCGCCGTCACGCCGGGCCCGGGCCGTCGGGCCTGCCCAGCCACCGCCAGGTTCCGTCAGGTACCAAAGCCGGGCCGGACCTGCTCCGACCCGGCCGACCCTCAGGGCGATCCGGCTCAGACAGCCGGGGTATAGCCGGCGGGGAGGTTGATGGTCTTCTTCTCGAGGAACAGCTCGAGACCGTCCTCGCCGAACTCGCGGCCCACCCCCGACGCCTTGTAGCCACCGAAAGGCGACGAGAAGTCGATGGGAATGTTGGAGTTGACCATGTACGTACCGGTGCGCACCTGGCGGGCCACGGCCAGGCCGCGGTCGTTGTCACCGGTGAACACCCCGCCGCACAGGCCGTAGTCGGAGTCGTTGGCGATGCGGACGGCATCGGCCTCGTCGGTCGTAGGGGATGACCGAGAGCACCGGTCCGAAGATCTCCTCCCGGGCGATGCGCATGGAGTTGTCCACGTCCACGAACACGGTGGGCTCGACGAACCACCCCTTGTCGATTCCCTCGGGCCGACCACCGCCCACCGCGACCTTGGCCCCTTCCTCCTGGCCGATGCGGATGTAGTTCTCCACCCGGTCCCGCTGGCGCTCGGCCACCAGCGGCCCGACCTCGGTCGCCGGGTCCAGGGCGTCGCCGACCTTCATGGCTCGGACCTGTTCGACGAGGGCCTCGGTGACCTCGTTGTACCGGTCCTGCGGGGCCAGGATGCGGG
This sequence comes from uncultured Acidimicrobiaceae bacterium, assembly GCA_963817005.1. Classification (GTDB taxonomy): domain Bacteria; phylum Actinomycetota; class Acidimicrobiia; order Acidimicrobiales; family RAAP-2; genus Bog-756. The sequence continues at coordinate 1,167,877 of CAWFMN010000007.1, read as the reverse complement.
TCAGGGAGATGCAGGCCTCCCCGTTGTTCATGATGGCGTTGGGGAGCAGCAGGGGGATGGACTCGGCCAGGTCCGCGTCGTCCAGCAGGATGGCCGCCGACTTGCCACCCAGTTCGAGGCTGACCCGCTTGAGGTTCTGCCCGCAGGCGGCCCCGATGGTCCGGCCGGCCACCGTGGAGCCCGTGAAGGAGACCTTGTCCACGCCGGGGTGGTTGACCAGATGGGCCCCCACCTCGCGGCCGGCCGGCACCACGTTGAGCACACCGTCCGGCAGCCCGGCCTCGACGAAGATCTCGGCCAGCACGTTGGCGTCGAGCGGCGTCTCGGGCGCGGGCTTGAACACCACGGTGCTCCCGGACAGGAGGGCCGGGGCCAGCTTCGCGCAGGCCAGGAAGAGCGGGACGTTCCACGGGGTGATGGCGGCCACCACGCCGACGGGTTCCTTGGCCACGAGCACCGGGCCCATCAGTCCGTCCCGCACGGTGTCGAAGGCGAACGTGGAACTGAGGCCGGCGTAGTAGTCGAGGATCATGGTGGGGGCCAGCACCTGGGCCAGCGTGCCCCAGGCGACGGGCGAACCCATCTCGTTGGAGATGAGCTCGGCGATGCCCTGCATGTCGTTGCGGATGGCGTCGGCCACCTTGGCCAGCACCGCACCCCGCTCGGCGGGGGTCATGCGGGGCCACGGGCCGTGGTCGAAGGCCTGGCGGGCCGCGGCCACCGCCCGGTCCACATCGGCCTCGCGGGCCTCGGGCACCCGGCCGACCACCTCCTCGGTGGTGGGTGACACCACGTCGAACACCTCGGTCGAGGACGGCTCGACCCACTCCCCCCCGATGAACAGGCGATCGTACGTCTTCATGGGTCCTCCAGAGCTCGAATCGGAACCGGCGACTACCGGCGGTGCGGCCCACGGACGGCGACACACCGGGCTGACATGGGAAATCGTAGCCGGGTCGCCGATCTGACGCATCGTCACCTCGAACCTGGCTACGCTCCGAACGCACGGGGGGAGCCGGCTCGAACCGGTGCCGCGACCCGTCCGAGACCACCAGCGATCCCGAGGAGCCACCGATGCTCTCCCCCCTTGACGACTACCCGGTCCACCAGATCTCCGAGCCCATGCGCTTCGTCGGGACCTCGGACCGCAACTTCTACGACCGCTACTACTTCAACGTCCACGGGGCCGCCGGCGTGCACGGCACCGAGGACGAGCTGTTCGCCGTGATCGGGGTGGGCCAGTACCCCAACCTCAGCGTGGCCGACGCCTTCGTCTCGGTGCTGTGGGGCGGGGACCACCGGGTGGTGCGCTCGTCCAAGACCCTGGGGGCGGACCGGATGGACGCGTCGGTCGGCCCCATCCGGGTGGAGGTCCTGAAGGGCCTCGAGCAGGTCCGGGTCATCGTGGAGCCCAACGAGTGGGGGCTCGAGCTCGACGCCGTCTACGACGGGTTCTCCGAGGCGCACCTGGAGTCGCGGCACTTCGACCGTCAGTTCAGTCGGGTGACCTTCGACTCCACGCGCTTCGCCCAGGTGGGGTCCTGGACCGGCACCCTCAAGGTGGGCGACCGGGAGCTGGCCCTGACCCCCGACCGGTTCTGGGGGTCGAGGGACCGCTCGTGGGGGGTGCGGCCGGTGGGCGAGCCCGAGCCGCCCGGCATCCGGGCCACCGACACGGAGGGCGGGTTCTTCTGGATCTACGCCCCGGTCCGGTTCGACGACCACGCCCTGGTCACCATCGTCCAGGAGCGCCCCAGCGGCGAGCGGATCATGCAGGACGCCCACCGGGTCTTCCCCCTGGGCTCGGGGCGCGAGGCCGAGTGGCTCGGCCGCCCGGAGCACCAGCTGCGCTTCGCCCCGGGGACCCGCTCCGTGGTCGGGGCCACCCTCACCTATTTCGGGGCCCACGGGCAGAAGACGGCCGAGGTCGAGGTGGAGACCCTGCTGCCCTTCCCGCTCCTGCTGGGCAGCGGCTACGGCCTCGAGCCGGACTGGAAGCACGGGATGTACCAGGGCGAGTTGGTGGTCCAGGGGCAGAGCGTCCCGCCGGCCGACCCGTCCTACTCCACATGGGCCCTGACCGAGTACGCGGCCAGGTTCACCTAGTGACGGTCAGGTGGGCTACGGGATGTTCGAGTGCGCGGTGATGGGCCCCCACCAGCAGTACGGATTCACCGGCTGGGACTGAACCGTCCGGCCGGCGGCCGGCGGCGTCAGGCCGGGCTGGGCAGGCCGTCCCAGCCGGCCCGGTCCGCGCACCACGCCCACAGGGTGGCGCCCGCCCGTACGAAGTCGGGCCCGTCCAGTCGGGTCCACGGCACCTTGTGCTCCCACCGCGGCCGGCGGTCCAGCCAGAACCGTCCCGAGACCAGCGAGGGCCCGGGTGCCGTCGCCAGCCACACCACGGTGTCGGCCCCCTGCTCGGGCGTGCGGAGCACCGGGCCCACGGCCTTGGCGAAGCCGGGCAGGCCGTTGCGCAGGCCCGGGGTGTCGGCCCAGCCGGGATGCATGGCGTGGACGATCACGCCGCTCCCACCCAGCCGTCGGACCCACTCGTGCATCAGCACCAGCTGGGCCCGCTTGACCCTGGCGTAGGCCAGCGTCCCGTCGTACTCCCCCGGTCCCATCTCCAAGGTGGCCAGGTCGAAGCGCTGGGTGTACAGGCCACCCGAGGAGACCTGGATGATCCGGGAGGGCGCGGTGGCCCTGAGCTCGTCCAGGAGCAGTCCGCTCAGGAGGAACGGGGCCACCAGCTGGGTGGCCACGGTGACCTCGGTCCCCGTGTCGGTAGCGGTGTACTGGCGGCTCAAGGCACCGGCGTTGTGGACCAGGACGTCCAACCGGCCATTGGTCGACAGGAAGGCCTCGGCCAGTGCACGGACCTGGTCCAGTCGACTCATGTCGGCCAACAGGAAGTCGACGTCGCTGCCCGGGACGGACTCGAGAATGGTCGCCCGGGCCCGCTCGGCCCGTTCGGGGCTGCGGGCCGTGCCGCGGACCGTGGCCCCGAGCCGGGCCAAGCCGATGGCCGTGGCCAGTCCCAAACCGGAGGTTGCCCCGGTCACCAGGGCCACCTTTCCCTCGGCCGACGGGGGCTGCGACCAGCCGGACATGCGCCGGCGCACCTCGGGGCCGATGCACGAGAAACTGCCCACCACGGTGGCTTCCAGCGCCTTGTCGACCACTCCGGCGGCCAGGGAGCCGAGGGGAGGGAGGTCGGGTGTCGCCTCGGACGGCCCGGACAGCACACGGCGAAGCCCACCGAGGCCCCGGTCGCCGACCCGGCGGAGGTGCAGCGGGAGCAACGGATTGAGCACGGCCAGCGCACCGAGCAGCCGGAGGTCGGCGTCGTAGGTCAGCACGGAGCCGCCCTCCGGCCTCGCCGCCACGGTCACGGTGTCCTCCGAACGTACGGAGCGGCTCTCGCCCAACAGCACGATCCGGCGGGGACGGTCGTAGGCCACGATGCGGTAGTCGAGCGGGATGACCCGGGAGCCGATCCGTACGCCGAGCCGGAAGGTGGCGCCGAGGCCGATCGGGTCGTCGTCCAGCCGCTCGGCGTGGGCCACGCCAGGGTCCCACTCGGCGGCGTTGGAGAAGCGAGCCAGATAGTCGAAGGTCTCCTCGGCCGAACGCTCCGACACGACGGTTCCCCGGTAGCCGGACATCGGTGCTCCTCCGTCTCGCCGACCCACCCAGCGCAGGCCCGGCCGGTCGACCCCACGGTCAATATACTGGGGGTTCTCCTACAACAGGCCGGGTCATCCGACCACCGTGGTCGCTCCGAAGACCGACTGTCGGAATCGACGATCGACGAGGAGTCTCCATATCCATGAGGATCGCCATTGTGGGAACCGGCGTTTCCGGTCTGGTCTGTGCCCACGTGCTGTCCCGACGACACGACGTCACCGTCTTCGAGGCCGACCGCCGGCCCGGAGGTCACGCCCACACCGTCAGGATCGACCTGCCCGACGAGACCCACGAGGTGGACACCGGGTTCCTGGTCTACAACGAACGGAACTACCCGGGACTCGTCCGCCTGTTCGACACCCTGGGTGTGGCCACCAAGCCCAGCGACATGAGCTTCGGCGTGTCCGATGACATCAGTGGCGTCGAGTGGCGGGGCACCTCCCTCTCCACCATGTTCGCCCAACGCCGCAACGCCGCTCCGGCCGGCCTTTCTCCGCATGCTGACCGACGTCGTCCGGTTCAACCGGGCCGCTCGGGCGCTCCTCCTCGACGAGCACCCCACCGACCGGTCGCTGTCCGATCTGCTGGCCGACGGGCGCTGGTCGTCCCAGTTCGTCGACTGGTACCTGGTCCCCATGGGCTCGTCCATCTGGTCCGCGGACCCGGGGACCCTCCTCGACATGCCTGCGGTGACCTTCGCCCGGTTCTTCGACAACCACGGGCTGCTCGACCACGGCAACCAACCGTCGTGGCGGACGGTGGACGGAGGATCCCGTCGGTACGTGGAAGCCATTGTGTCCCCGCTCGGCGACGCAGTCCGCCTGTGCTCCCCGGTGGCCAAGGTCACCCGCCGGCGGGACGGAGTGGAGCTCCACTCGGACGCGGGCCCGGAGTGGTTCGACCACGTGGTCCTGGCCACCCACAGCGACCAGGCCCTGCGACTGCTGTCCGACGCCTCCGGGCTCGAGCGCGACGTCCTTGGTGCCGTCCGGTACCAGCCCAACCGGGCCACCCTCCACACCGACGAGCGACTCCTGCCCGCCAACCGCCGGGCCTGGGCCAGCTGGAACTACCACCGGCTGGCCGACCAGCCGGAGAGGGCCACCCTCACGTACCGGTTGCGTAGCCTGCAGGGCATCGACTCTGCCCACGAGATCCTGATCACGCTCAACCGCGACGATGCCATCCGGGAGGACCGGGTCCTGGCCCGGTTCGACTACGCCCACCCGGTGTTCGATGCCGCGGCCATCGCCGCCCAGCGCCGGCACGAGGAGCTCAACGGCCCGCGCCGGACCTGGTTCTGCGGTGCCTACTGGGGCTACGGCTTCCACGAGGACGGGGTGCAGAGCGCCTTGACCGTATGCCGACGCCTGGCCGGCGAAGACCTGTGACCCTCCCGCTCGAGGCCGAGGCCCCCGCCGGCGTGGTGCTGCCGTTCCCCGGTCACGGTCGACGGCCCGGGACCACGACCCGGCTGCGCAGCGGCATCTACGAGGGAGCGGTGGTCCACCACCGGTTCGAACCGGTCGACCATCGATTCTCCTACCGGATCACCATGACGTGGCTCGACCTGGCCGAGGTGGATGCGGTGTGCCGGCACCACCCTCTCTGGTCCCGGGAGCGGGTCAACGCCGTGTCCTTCCGGCGGCGCGACTACCTCGGCGACCCCTCGCTGCCGCTGGACCGCTCGGTCCGGGACCTGGTGGAGCAGCGGACCGGCCGTCGCCCGGACGGACCCATCGCGCTGCTCACCCAGCTACGGACCTGGGGCTGGCTGTTCAATCCGATCAGCCTCTACTACTGCTTCGCCCCGGACGGGGAGACGGTGGATGCCGTCGTCGTGGAGGTCACCAACACCCCGTGGCACGAGCAGACGACCTACGTGCTGCCGGGATCGGGCACCCATGTGGTGGACAAGCAGCTCCATGTGTCACCGTTCCTGCCCATGGACCTCCACCACCGGTTCGTCATCGGCGACCCCGGGCCGCGCCTGGTGCTCGGCGTGGACGATCTCCGCGGTGGGGCCCTGCTGTTCGCCGCGTCCATGGTGCTCCAGCGGCGCCCGGTCGACCGCCGATCGCTGGGCCGGGTCCTGTGGCGCTTCCCGCTCATGACCATGCGGGTGTCGTGGGGCATCTACCGGCAGGCCCTGACCCTCCGCCGCCGGGGCGTGCCCGTCCATCCACACCCCGACCGAGCGGGGCCGGAGATGGTGCGGTGAGCCGGGTGGCCGAACCACTGGCCGCCCGCTTCCTCCGACTGATGGCCGCCCACCTCCACCGGGGATCACTGACCGTGGTCGATCAGCAGGGGGTCCACCGGTTCGGGTCCGGGCTCCCGGAGGCCACCATGGTCATCCACCACCCCTCGGTCTACCCGGCCGTCCTGAGGGAGGGATCGGTAGGGTTCGGGCGGACCTACGCCGACGGCCTGTGGGACTGCGACGACCTCACCGCCCTGGTCAGGATCCTGACCGTCGGGCTCCGACCGGTGACGGCGGTCCAGGACCGAGTCGGCCAGTGGTGGGGGTCGGCCACCGACTGGGCCCGTCGCCTCCGACCCCCGGACCGGGAGGCCGATCGTGACAACATCCACGCCCACTACGACCTGTCCAACGAGTTCTTCCGACTCATGCTCGACGAGACCATGATGTACTCCTCGGCCGTCTTCGAACGACCGGGGATGGACCTGGCCGACGCCCAGCGGGCCAAGCTCGACCGGCTGTGCACCAAACTCGGTCTTCAGCCGTCCGACCAGGTCGTCGAAGTCGGGACCGGCTGGGGCGGGTTCGCCATCCACGCGGCATCGACCTACGGCTGCCGGGTGACCACCACCACCATCTCCGACGCCCAGTTCCGCTTCGCCGCCAAGCGGGTGGCCGACGCCGGACTGAGCGATCGGGTGACCGTGCTCGACCTGGACTACCGGGACCTCACCGGCAGCTACGACAAGCTGGTCTCCATCGAGATGATCGAGGCAGTCGACTGGCGTCAGCACGACACCTTCTTCCGCACCTGCGCCTCCCTCCTCCGACCCCACGGACTCATGGCCCTGCAGGCCATCACCATGGACGACCGAAGCTACGCGCGGGCCAAGACCGGCCCGGACTTCATCCGCGACATGATCTTTCCCGGGGCGTGCATCCCCTCGCTGGAGGCCATCACCCGCTCCCTCCGCCGGTCCACACCCCTGGTCGTGGTGGACCTGGAGGACATCGGGCAGCACTACGTGGAGACCCTGCACCGGTGGTACGCAAACGTCCAGGAGCACCGGGACGAGATCGCAGCCCTCGGACTCGACGTCCGGTTCCAACGCCTGTGGGACCTGTATCTCTGCTACTGCGCCGGGGCCTTCGCCGAGCGGCACATCAGCGATGTCCAGATGATCATGGCCATGCCCGACTGGGAGGCCCCGATGAGCCTTCGTGACTAGGAGACCGTGCGGATGGCGTCGGGCTCCCAGAAGGCTCGCAACGAGGAGATCTTGTCGTCCGGTGACCGGCGGTAGATGTAGATCCCGTCCACCTCGACGGCCGAGCCGCCGGCAAAGGTGATGCGGATGATCCCGACGTTGGCTGCCTCGTCGCCGCACAGGAACGATTGCCGGATGTCGAACCTGATCGACTCGTTGGCGGCGATGACCGAATCGTAGAAGGCGGCGATGGCCTCGGGGCCGCGGTGGCCTGTCCCCTCGGGATCGAAGGCCGAGGGTCCGATGGGGTCCTCCACCACACCGTCGTCGGCGAAGAGAGCCAACCAGGCTTCCCGATCACGCGCCTCGACGGCGGCCATCGACCGCTGTCCCAACTCTCGGGCGGTGATCACGTCCGGACCTTGCCCATCACGTCATCGGCGAAGCGGCGCAGGTTGTCCAGCTTGGTCTGGAGGACCTCGGTGTCCGGGCCTACGGCATAGGGCCAGCGGAACCCGACGATCACATCGGTGACCCCCTGCTCCTCGAGTCGCTGGATGCCGTCGGCGGTGTAGGCGTCGAGGGAGATCACGTGCACCTCGAAGGGCCGCCCGGCGGTGCCCTCCTCCTCCCGCAGCTGGCCCAGGCGCTCGAGCAGGCCGGGCAGGTCGTCGGGGTCGCCGCCGCCGTGGAGCCAGCCGTCCGAACGGGCCGCCCGGCGAAGGGCCGCCTTGGCGTGACCCCCCACCAGCAGGGGTAGGGGCTCGGTGGGTGTCGGCGAGATCTTGATCGGAGGGAGGTCGTAGACCTCGCCGTGGTACTCGAAGTATCCGCCGGCCGAGAGCCCCCGGACGATGGCCATGGCTTCGTCCATGCGCTTGCCGCGGCCCTCCCAGGGCACGTCGACCAGCTCGTAGTCCTCGGGCCACGGGCTGGATCCCACACCGAGCGCCAGTCGGTTGTTGGTCATCACGGCGACCGATGAGGCCTGCTTGGCCACCAACAGCGGATGGCGCATGGGCAGCTTGAGGACGAAGGTGATGAAGCGAAGGCGCTCGGTGACCACGCCCAGGGCCGGGATGAGCGAGAACGGCTCGATGAACGGCTTGTCTTCGAGGAACTCCCGGGTGTGATCGGGCGAGAAGGGGTACGTGGAGTCGGACTCCTTGGGGTAGCAGAGACTGTCGGGGATGACCATGCCGTCATAGCCAGCATCCTCCGCGGCCTGGGCCAGGGACAGGTAGAACGTCGGGTCGACCATCGACTCGGCGTAGGCGAAGCGCATGGCTCAGGATCCCCACTCGACATGGGCCCGGAGGGCGCCGTCGTCGGAGGTCCACCCCTTGGTGGCCGCGTACTCGACCATGCCGATGAACTCCTGCTCCCAGCGGGGATCGAGTGACGTCCCGTCCCCCCGGGCCGCATCGGCGGCCAGACGGTGCACGACGGCGGTGGGGACCAACACGTGCCCGTCGGGTCCCACGGTGCCCGCGTGGTGGACGCTCAGGGCTGCGGCCAGGGCGCCGAGCGCCCCTGCGTCAGGCCCGTCCCCTGGATGCAGCGGGAGCGCCTGCACAGAGAACCGCCGCATGTCCTCACGCTCCCGGAGCATGACACCCCCGGTGGAAAGGTCGACCACTAACTCCATCCGTACCCCCGCTCCTGACTCGATCCGGTGATGTCCGGGACCCTACATCGTCTGGTTCCCGAGGCGCGACCCGGGAGCCACCGGAGGGCCTTCCGCCCGCTACAAAAAAAGGAGGCTCAGGTCGGGGGGGCGGTCGGCACCCCGCTGGCCCGCAGGCGCTCGGCCACCCAGGAGACACCGTCGGGTTTGGCCATCCGTTCGGGCCACCCGGCCAGGATGGACTCCACCTGATCGAGCGTGGGGATGTAGCCGACCACCATGACCAGCACCCGGTCCAGGGGGATCTGCTCGACCTCGCTGTCCCCGAAGGGGGTCCATGAGTCGACCTCCGGGACGAGTTCCAGCATCACGTAGAGCTCCCCGGTGTCCTCGACCCAGCTGAGCTCGTACCGGCTCCCGTTGGCATCGAACCAGTTCGTGCCCAACTCGACCTCGGCCGACTGCCGCCGGCGCTCGTCGCTGCTGTAGAACTCCTCGATGTCCATGACTCTCCTCGTTGGGAAGGCTGCTCGACTGCGGCCGGCCACGTCGCGGCATCGCCGGACCGCCGGCCCGGAGCGACCGGTGACGGTCGGCGTCCCGCGGCAGGCTGCCGGACGGACCGCGGTCGGTTCTGCGACCACGGGCCGGTCCGCAGGCAGCCCGCTGTGGCTTGTTGCCGAAGAGTATTGCATAGGGGCAGATCAGCGGACTCCCTGGTCGTGCCGATTCGGAGTCGGCTCCCCTAGGCCCCGGCAACTCCCTGGGCGATCAGCACGATGCCGAACACCAGGAACAAGACGGACATCACCGTGGTGTTGTTCTGACGCAGCCACACGTTCCACCCCGTGAGCACATCCGGTGCCCGGTCCCCGAGCCAGAGGGTGACCAGGATGGGTGCGGCGACTCCGAGCGCGGCAACCGCCACATAGATCACGGCCACACCGGTGACCTGCCCCACCGACAGATCACCGGCGGCGATGTCTGCCGCGGCGGCCAAGGCAACCACCACGTTCTTCGGGTTGAGGGCGCCCAGGGCCGTACCCGCGCCGAAGGCCCGGATCGGGGTGTAGCCGGCGACACCGTCCATCCAACTGGGCATGGCTCCCTGCTCGCCGGCCCGGGGCCGACCGCGGAACTTCCGCACTGCGGCGACCAGGAGGTAGACGCCGAGCACCAGCTTCAGCACCGCCCCCCATCGCGAGTGACCGGAGTCGGACGACAGATCCACGGCCCCGGCGACGGCGACGAACAGGACGAGCACGGCGCCGACGCCCAGGACGAACCCGATCAGGAAGTTCGTGGCGCTGACCAAGGGCTTGGAGGTGAACAGCAGAAGAATGGCCGGGATGATGTTGAGTGGTGAGAGGGTCACGACCAGAGCGAGCGGGAGGATCTCACCGACAACTGCCCTCACTGGCGATCCCTTCCTTCCTTCGGTCCCGATGGCGGTGACGTCCGGGCGCCCGGGGGTCTGGCCTCACCCCATCAGACCGCTGAGCCTGGCCGGCACTCGGCAGGGTCCATCGGCCCTCGAGGTCCAAGTTGACGTTGAGAGTCAAGCATCATCCTGGACCGGATGTGGCCTCCGTCCTGGAGGACCGGCTGCAACGGATCGCGCCGCGCTACCGCCGTTCGGCCGAGTTCGAATCGGAGGCCCAAGCGCCCAGGAGTCCAACGGCGCCGGCACACAATCGTCCGACCACGTCAGCTGCCGTGCGGACCTGCGTGGTCCCGCCGACCCCCTGGCCGGCGTCCACGTGCGTGGATCGGGCGCCTTCCCGCGCACAGGACGCCTTGAACTCGGCCATCGCCTCCGGATCTGCCGAGAGCTCCCCCTCTCGCCCCTGCCAGCGTTCCGAGAGTTCATTTCGGAGGATTCGCTCGGGATACCCGGTGGGCCACGGGTACCCGAGGGCGATATCGAACACGCTCGTCGTCACCGTGTCGGTACCGTTCGCGGCGATGAGGGCCGAGCGGACCGCGTCAGACGCCAGCGACTCGGGGCAGGCAGCAAAGGCGGTACCCAACCAGGCGCCCGAGGCACCCGCGGCCAGGACGGCGGCCAACCCCCGTGAGGTGGCGATCCCTCCGGCGGCCAGCACAGGGACCGGGCACGAGTCGAGCACCCCTTCGAGCAGCGGGAGCGTGCCGACCGCCGGATCACCGTGGCCTCCACCTTCCGCTCCCCTTGCCACCAGGACTTCGATTCCGGCATCGACGGCCGCCCTGGCTGTCTCCACGCGGGAGACCTGGACTGCCGTCACGATTCCCTCGTCACGGACGCGCTCGGACCAACGCCACGCCTCGCCGAAGCTCACCGAGATGAGCGCGGGAGAAGCGGCGATCGCCGCGTCGAGCAGTTGCGGCTGGCGGGCCAGTGCCCAATCCAGAAGGCCGATGCCGAACGGAAGGTCCGCCCGCCGCGGATGCACCGTTTCCCGCTCCAACAGTTCCACCGACCCGGCGCTCCCGACCCCGATCATGCCCAGTCCGCCGGCCTTGGACACGGCCGAGGCCAATCGGCCACCGGCCACTCCCCCCATGGGGGCATTGACGATGGGAGCTTCGAGCCCCATGGCTCGCGACCACGGCGTCGAGAGCTCAGCCACCACCGGATCCCGACTGACCGTGGGCGTGTCGGTCGTCGGTCCCCTGATCGAACCCGCTCCCGGGTCTCACGGTGCCGGATCCCGACTGCAGCCCCGGGAGTGGGGGCTGCCGTCGAGCACCGATCCGCACTCCGTACAGGTCCACGCAACCCAGCAGGCGGGTTCGCCTCCCTCGGCCGGCAGTGGCGCCGGACGGCCTCGGCGGCGGTCGGTCGCCGGTCCATCCCGGGGATCGCCTGGGTCAGCGTGCCTCTCGGTCGTGAAGTAGGTGATCGAGAAGCGAACCGGACCGAGTAGCTCGACCCGGTGTTCGACCTCGGGCGGTATGACCTGGATGGCGTCGGGGCGGACGACCACGTCGAGGACGGGCTCGGCGGCCATCACGAAACGCATCCGACCCTCGTGCACCTCCAGCTCGCCCCAGATTCCTGCGGCCACCCGGTGTGATCGGAGCAACGCGACCGGAATCGTCTGCTCGTCCCAGACCGGGCCCGACCGTGCAAATCGGAGGCCGCTCGGCCGTTCGGCCCGATCGCACAGCGGGCAGTCGAGGGTCGCACCGATCCGTTCGGCGCGTTGCACGGGATCGACGATCCAGGGCCGAAGTCGAAACGGTGGCTGGTGCCGGACATGCTGGCCGTGCCCACAGGCCAGATCGGCGACATAGTCGTCGCAGTCATCCTCGTGGAAACCCGTGATCGTTCGCTCCACCTCCCCAATGTACCGGCGCGCTCGTGCTTGATCACGAGGCACCTTGGCGAGGACGGTCCGGAGACGACATCCGCTGCTCGGCGGCCGTCACCGTCTGTTCGAGGAGCACGGCGACGGTCATCGGTCCCACCCCTCCGGGCACAGGCGTGATGAGCGAAACGACAGGGAGCGCTTCGGCAAAGTGCACATCCCCCGTCGGCCCCTGGTAATAGCCGGCGTCGACCACCACCGCATCGGCCTTCAGCCAGCTTCCTCTGACCAGATGCGGCTGTCCGACCGCGGCGACGACGATGTCCGCCGATCTCACGACGGTCGGCAGATCGCGGGTCTTTGAATGACAGAAGGTGACCGTTGCGTCCCGACCGAGAAGGAGCATGCCGATGGGTCTTCCCAGAATGGGGCTGCGCCCGATGACAACGGCATGCATGCCCCGTGGATCGACGGCGTGTTCGTCAAGCAGCCGCAGGATCCCGGCCGGCGTGCATGACATGAACCCGGGGAGTCCGAGAGACATCGCGGCAAATGAAGTGGTCGTGACACCGTCAACATCCTTCTCGGCCCCGATGGCCTCGAACACCGAACGTTCATCGACCCGTGGGGGAACCGGATGCTGGACGAGGATCCCGTCAACCTCGGGGTCGTCGGCCAGTCGTCTGACCTCGCCCACCACCTGCGTGGTCGTGGCGCTGGCCCGCAGCTGGATGAGCCTCGAGTCGAGTCCGGTGGCCTGGCAGCGCGCCCTTTTCATCTTCACGTAGGTCACGGACGCCGCGTCCTCACCGACCAGCACGGCGGCCAGGCACGGGGGTCTCCCGGCCTGAGACCGGAAGGCAGCCGCCCGCGCCGCGGTGGAGACGAGGAGTTTCTCGGCGAGCGCGGTGCCGTCCATGACTTTGGCGGAGAACGGACTGGCCATGTGTACTCCTGGTCCGGTGGGGTGGCTCAGGCACTCGGACGGACGGGGGCCCACAGGGCCGGCCCCGGTGGTGCTCCTCCCGAGGTGCCTCGACGACCAGACGGAGCCTAGCCATGACGACCTGCCGCCCTAGCCCATCGTCCACACCATCGACTGATGGGCAGGGGATGGGCGACGTTAGGATCCCACGATGGAGGACGTTGAGGGACTCTTTGACCAGGACGGCAGCCTGTTGGTGCCCACTGCGGCTGCTCTTGGCCCATGGAGGCCGGACGGATTGCACGGAGGGGCGGTGGCCGGACTTCTCGCCCGCGGCCTCGAGTCAGACGGCTACGCCCTCGCCCGAATGACCATGGACCTGTTGGGACGGGTGCCTCGGACTCCGCTTCGACTGGTCGACGGGAAGCCATGGGCGTCCCGTCGAGTGCGACGGAAGAGCGTGGAGCTGTGGGCCGGCGACCGGATTGTGGCGAAGGCCGAGGGACTCTTCCTTCCCGATCGGCACGTCGACGTACCACCTCCGGTCGATGACCCCATTCCCGGCCCGTCCGAGGACGAAGGACAGGATCCGAGAATAGAGCAGGCTGCGATCGTCCGTCGGGTGGGCTACCCGAGCTTCGTGAGTCATGCCGTGGCCATGCGTGTCACCACCCGGTCGATCGGCCGGCGCGCCGTGCCGGTCACCTGGCTGAAGCTCCTCGTGCCCGTCGTGTCCGGTGAACGGCCCACCGGCGTCCAGCACGCCGTGGTGGCGGCTGACTACGCGAACGGTGGCTTCTCCAACATGTCCTTCAAGCACTGGTCGTTCATGAGTCTCGACCTCACCGTTCAGCTCGTCCGGCCTCCCGAGGGACCGTGGATCGGCGTAGCCTGCGACCCACTTGCGCAGAGCACGGGCATCGGTCTCGGCGACGGGGAGCTCCACGATGTGCAGGGCCGCTTCGGCCGAGCAACCGCCAGCCTGTTGATCGAACCCCGCTGACCGGTTCCCGAACCGGGCCCGGTGCTCAGGCCTCGTCGAACCATCCCGCCCGGTCCACGCCGAATCCACCCCAAGGACTTTCGAGGCTCTCGGCGACGACGTCCACCGACTCTCCGCCCGGAGCAGCCACGAGCCTCGGCCGCGTCACCCACGCTGCAGCCGTCCCTGATCACTCCGAGGACCGCGTCCTCCCGCTGTTCCATCTTGCCGAGACCCACGAGCACTCGGCCACCCCGTGGCCCCTTCGAGCGCAGGCCGATGGGGCCGGGGTGTCAAGAATCAGCCGTTACTCCGTAAAGGATCAGCCGTGATCGTGTCCAAGATCAGCCGTTAACGATCCGTCAAGGATCAGGCGTGTCTTACGGAATTTTGTGGGGCAGGCAGGGATCGAACCTGCGACCGAGGGATTATGAGTCCCCTGCTCTGACCACTGAGCTACTGCCCCGCCGCTGACCTCGGGTGTCGTTGCCTTCATCCTGCCATGACGTCCGAGGTGTCCTGGGCCCCCGGCCGGAGGAGGGTGCGCGAGCGCCCGTCGAGCCCCGGGTAGCCGTTTCATCTGGCCGCCCGAGTCCCGGCATCTCCACCTGAGCGATCGTGGCGGCCGCGAATCGATCGGCCGCTCCGGGATCCACCGCCAGAGAGAACGACGGCTCGTTCAGCTCGACCTCGAGGACGAGCGCCCGGCCGTCGTCGGCCCGCACCAGGTCGACGCGGGCGTAGACCAGCGGGAGGGCGACCCCGAGCCGACCGGCGGCGATGTGGGCGACGGCGTCGACGGCCGTCGCCACCACTCGCTCCTGCTCGGCGCTCAGCCACTCCGGTGCCACCTGTTCCTCATGGCGGTCTCCCCGGTGGCCTCCGCCGAGCGCCAGCATCGGACCCTTCCGGAAGGAGTGGGAGACGGTGCCGCCGAACAGGACGGTACCCACCTCGCCCTCGGTGCCGACCGACGGCACAGCCGGCTGGACCATGACCGGAGTCCCACCGTCGAGGATCGACCTTCCCAACGCCAGCGCCTTTGGGTCACCCAGGCAGAAATGCCCCGTGTCGGCGCTGCCGGCCGATACCACCGGCTTGACCACGGTCTCCCCGGCCATCGTGGCCAGCACGCTGGTCAGCTCCTCCACCGAGGTGGCGATCTGGGTGGGGATCACCGGCACCCCGGCGGCACCGAGCTCCAACAGGTACCGCTTGTCGATGTTCCACGCCACCAGTTCCGCCGGATTGCGGAGGGTGCCGAGCCGGTCCATCGACCCCAGCCACTGCCGGTACTCGTCGAGTCGGGATACGTAGTCCCACGTCGACCGGATGACCACCAGGTCGCACCGGTCCCACTCGATCTCGGGATCCCACCAGACACAGTGGTCGAGGTCGACGCCGGCCCGGGCGAAGGCCTCCTCGTGCAGTGGCCGGTCCGCGTCCTCGTCGCCCAGGACCTCTGGAGTCGTGGTGGCGAAGGCGATGCGCACGACGGGCCACTGTACCGGCGGCCGGCGTCGTCACCGACCCTTCGGACCCGCCCGGCTCCGACGACCTGGCGGAGAGCGTGGCCGGGCGGGGGTCAGGAGTGGTGCGGGGGTCGCTCGTGACGTTGCTGCTCCATCCAGCAACGGTCGCAGTCCTCACAGGACCGGGCACCACCCGAGCTGAGACGATCGTTCGAGGCATGGACCCCTGGATGCCCGCAGAAGGGGCAGTCGGTCGCGGTGGGTTCGGTGGTGGCCATGGCTCCGGGGGAGGGACTCGAACGCTCCACCTGGACGATCACCAGGCCACCGTGCGCGGAATCCTGTCAGTCAATCACACCCGCCCGGTCCGGTTCGCTCCGATCTGGCCACCGGTTACCATCCGGCCATGGCGACGTGGGTCATTGCCGGTGGGTTCGCCGCCCTGGTCCTGATACTCGCCGGTGCGGTGATCCTGGTGCTGCTGGTCACCCGGGGCGAGACGGACGATGACGTCCACCTCCCCCGGTTCAGGCGGTTCGGCACACAGGGAAGCGCGGACGAACCGGATCGGCCTGACTCCGATTGACGGGGTCGAGATCCAGTCGGCCCGCTACGGGGACTCGCCAGCCGAGTTCGGCGCGGTGACCAGTGCGTCGAGCCGGGCCAGGGTCAGCTCCATGTCCCGTCGGGTCTTGCCCGACCAGATACCCCCCAGTCGCAAGAAATACCGTTGGTGGTCTCCGGTGATATCCCAGCTCTCCCTCACCAACGTGCCGCCATCCCGGGGTTCGAGGTCGTAGCGCCAGATGCGTCCGGCGACGAATCGTTCGAGTTTGCCCTTTGGCCCCGTCTGCCAGGCGATGCGTCGATTCTCCTCGAACTCCACCACCGTGCTGACCGTCGAGTAGCGGACTCCCAGCTTCATCGACATGCCGAAGGTCGATCCCAGGGACAGCCGCGGCGATGCTCCCGCGCTGGCCCCCTGGAGCATTCCGGAGCCGTCAATGAGCGCATGCCTCGACGGGTCCGCCAGGACGTCGAAGATGACCTCGGGGGTCGCTCGGATCATCCGTTCGACGGTCAGTACCCAACCATCCATGATCTCGCCCTCCGTCCATCGGTGTCGTCGCCGTCGGGGCCCCACGAGGTGTGTCGCCGGTGGCGACGGCGAGGCCAACCCAACCCCACCCCCCATCCCCCTACCGGACCCAGGCGTCCGGTGTAGCCAGCGGACTACCGCTCAGGTGGAGACTCGAACGTTGGCCACGCACCGTACCCCAACAGGGATGCCCCTCGCCCACCTGCTCCGGCCGTCCCGTCCGTCAGGACCCCTCGGGGCTGCCGCCGGAACGGGAGTCGAGTAGAAAGGCGACGGGGCGGAAAGCGGAGTCGACCTCGTGAAGAAGCTCACGACCGTAGGCCAAGAGGTCTACGCCACCCTCATGCTGGTGGCCCTTCTCATCGATATCGCGTTGGCGGTGCTCATATTCAGCCACGGCGTCGGCTGGGGCATCGCCTACCTCATCACCGGGACCTGGATCTTCTTCCTCGCGGCCCACCGGCTCGCCGTCCTGGCCTCGGCTCCCTTCTCCCTCCCCGAGGACAGGGGCGGTTCAACGGCCCGTGGGACGGCCCGAGTCCCACCGGTGCCGACCCCGGCACCCCGAATCGACCCCGACCCGCATCTCGACGTGGCCGAACCCCACGTTCCTGTCAACGGCTATCCGTGGGGTGCGGGATGGTGGGAACGCATCGACAGGGAGCACGAAGACGGGGCCATCACCACTGGAGCGTACGGCCTCACCTTCCTCTGCGAGTACGACGATCCCTCGGTACAGCGTCAATGGGAGTACTCCTGGGACCGGGTCCACTCAGCGGTCGCCACCAGGGTCGAGGATCTGCCCGCTCTCGCCGCGCACCCTGGCCTGGCCCGGGATATCAGGGACTACGCCATCGCCGTGGTCTGCGACGATCCGTTCGTGGGACCCGCCGGATCACACACACTGGTCATCCTCACGTCGAAGGCCCACCCCTTGCAGGCGTGGAAATCCCTGTTTGCCGACCAGGGAGTCGATCTGGTGGGCCCGGTGACGGAGCCCCACGCCGACGACTCGGACATCGAATCCGCCATGCCCGAGGACCCTCGACCCGCCACGTGGGCAGTGCCATCGGCCGGACTCCGCAAGCCCGTGCCCTCGGCTGCGCCCGGATGGTGGCAGTCACCTGACGGTAGTTGGAACCCGCCCGGGGACCGATCGCCCCCCTGAGTCAGGTGGTGCCCCCCGGCCCTCGCCGGAGGGCGTCCCACACCTTCCGTCCAGATCGCCACCCGACACACCTCTGAACTGGAGAAAGCTCCGGGGGAGAGACTCGAACTCTCAACCTAGCGGTTAACAGCCGCTCGCTCTGCCGATTGAGCTACCCCGGAAGGAGCACCCGCCGAGGCGTGCTGCGCCTCGGCGTGCCTGAGGAGACTAGCCGGTGGTGGCCCATCCGACGGGCAAAAGTGCGCCGTCGGACCACGGCGGGCACAATGGGTCGGTGAGGTTCCGCATCGGCACCGCCGTCGGGTTCGGCGTCGGCTATCTGCTTGGCACCAGGGCGGGCCGCGAGCGGTACCTGCAGATCACCCGGGCGGCCCGGCAGCTGAGCAGCTCCGCGCCGGTCGCCGGAACGACCACCCTGGTCACGGAGAAATCGAAGGCCGTGGTCGCCCTGGGCGTGGAGCGGATGAAGGACACCATCGGTGTCCGACTGGGCTGGCGCAACGGCGACCAGGCGGCCGACGCCATCGCCCTCGATCTGGCCGAAGACCTGGCCATCGCCCTCAACAGTCGCCGCCGCCTCCCCGACCGCCGCACTGCCGTCGACCGCCGGAACCATTCGGAGATCTGACTCCGGCGCTCCGGCCGTCAGGCCTCGTCGAGGTAGTCGCGCAGGAGCTGGGCCGACTCGGGACGACGGAGCTTGGCCAACGTCTTGGCCTCGATCTGGCGGATCCGCTCCCGGGTGACCCCGAACGCCTTGCCCACCTCCTCGAGGGTCCGGATCTTGCCATCCTCCAGTCCGAAGCGAAGTCGGACCACGTCCTGCTCGCGCTGGCGACAAGTGGCCGAGCGCCTCCCGCACGGCGTCGTCCAGCATCGTCCGAGCGGCGGCGTCGTCGGGTACGACGGCCTCACGGTCCTCGATCAGATCGGACAGGCTGAAGTCGTCCTCGTCCCCCATGGGCTGCTCGAGCGAGACCGTGTCCTGATTGATCCGCTGGATCTCGCGCACCCGCTCGATCGAGAAATCGACTCGACCGGCCACCTCCTCGGCGCTGGGCTCCCGCCCGAGCTCCTGGAGGAGCTGTCGCTGCGCCCACACCACCTTGTTGATCGTCTCCACCATGTGGACCGGGATGCGGATGGTCCGGGCCTGATCGGCGATGGCCCGGGTGATGGCCTGACGGATCCACCAGGTGGCGTAGGTGGAGAACTTGAACCCCTTGGTGTGATCGAACTTCTCCACCGCCCGCATGAGGCCGAGGTTGCCTTCCTGGATGAGGTCGAGGAAGGCCAGTCCCCGGTTGCGGTACCGCTTGGCGATCGAGACCACCAGCCGCAGGTTGGCCTCGATCAGTGCCTCCTTGGCCGACAGGCCCCGGCGCATCATCACCCGATCGGCCGCCCGGCCGCTGTAGGACTCGCCGCTGGGTTCGTGCTCGGCCAGCCGCGCCGCGGCCTCGTTGCCGGCCACGATGCGCTCGGCCAGTTCGACTTCGAGCGCCGCGTCGAGGAGCTTGACCTTGCCGATCTCCTTCAGGTACATGTGGACGGGATCGGCCGCCGATCCCCGGAAGCCGTCGGTGTCGGAGTACCCGTCCCTGGCCGCCGTCCGGCGTGGGGCCCGTTCCTTCTTGATCGATCCGGCGGACGGAGACTCGGTTCGGCCGGTCCCTTCCGTCGGACCGGTGCCCACCCCGACATGTCCGTTGTGGCGGGCCGGGTCGCGGACCGGCTCGAGGGCCACGATTCGCGGGGCGGGCAGGCCTTCGCCGGCGACACCGTCCTCAGGGGCGGTGGGGTGGGCGGCCAGGTCGTCCCGGAGCCGGCCCGAGACGTCGTCGGCCACGGCACCGGTCATCGGCACCACCGTGGTCTCCCCGGTGTCATACGTGAATTCGATCCCGGCCTGGCTGATCCGGTGCACCACCTCGACGATGAGATCGGCGCTCAGCTCGACCGACCGCAGGACGGTCATCACATCGTCCTGGGTCAGGCCTCCCCGGGCCCGCCCCATCCTGATCAGCGCGTCGAACTGATCGGCCGGGAGTACGTCGGCCACCCCACCGTGGGGCGGCGTTGACAACAGAGGTGGCGAATCGATGGATTCGGGCGCCGCGCCTCCCGGGGGAGCCGCCACCTGCCTGGCGATCACGATCCGTGTCCCGGAGTTGTCTTCTGTGCCCTCACCACCAGCCAGGCTACCAACCTCGAGGTGGCTGCGGCCGAGGCACCGGGATCATCCAGCTCCTGGACCCAGGAGGCGACCTGGGCGGCCTCGCCCACAGCGTCTGGCGAGGTCCTGGCCTCGGCGGTGATCACGGTGAGCTCGCCACGGGCGGCGTCCCTGACCAGCTGGAGGACCACCTCGTCGGGTTGGCCCACCGGCTCCTCCACGGTCAGGCGGACCAACAGGGCCCGGATCTCGGGTGGGGCCTGCTCGATGACCTCGTGGAGGGGCTCACGGTTGGCGCCGGCCAGTAGCTCGAAGGCGGCCCGCTGGAGTTCGTCACGGAACAGGGCGGCCTCCAGGTGGTCGGCCACCTCCTCGGGCCGGTGGATGGCCAGCCGCAGGGCTTCGAGACCCGGGCGGAACTCCTGGATGGACCGGCCGCGGCCGTTCCGGCCGGCACGGACCGGACCATGGTCGGCGGGCCCGCCCCCGCCGCCGTCGAATCGGTCGGCGTCCCAGTCGCCCTCCATCTCGGGCTCGCGCACCCAGGGATCGTCCGGGCCACCCGAGGGCCCACCGCGCCTCCGATCACTGCCGTCGCCCGGTGGTGTCCCTCCCGATCGGCGGCCGCGGGACACCGGATCGTCGGGCCGGGGCCCCGCAGAACGGATCTGCTCCAGCCGCTCCCGCAAGAGGAGTGGCTCGAGGCGGCAGCGCTCGGACACCTGCATCAGGTACTGGTCACGGACCAGGTTGTCGGGATGCTCGGCCACTGCGGCCAGGGCCGAGTCGGCGGCCCGGGCCCGGCCCTCGGGGGTACCCAGCTCGGCCGAGGCGAGGATCCGCTCCACCCGGAACTGGAGAAAGGGCTTGGCCCCGACGATTGCGGCCCGCAACCCCTCGGGGTCGCTCCGGGCCAGTTCACCGGGGTCGGTGCCGGCCGGCAGCGCGGCCACGGCCACGTCGATGGACAGCTTGCGCTCCCACTCGTAGAAGCGGCCGGCGGCCGACTGACCGGCGCCGTCGGCGTCGAAGGCCAGCACCACCCGAGAGGCGAAGCCCCGGAGGAGCTTCACGTGCTCCTCGGCCAGGGCCGTCCCGCACGTGGCCACCGCCCGCTCCACACCCGCCCCGAACAGCCCGATGACATCGGTGTACCCCTCGCAGACCACGACCTCGTCGGAGGCGATGATCTCCTGCTTGGCCCAGTTGAGGGCGTAGAGCGTCTTCCGTTTGGAGTAGATGGGCGTCTCGGTGGAGTTCTTGTACTTGGCCGGGTCGGAGCTCCCGGGCAGCACCCGTCCCCCGAGGGCCACGGGACGCCCGGAGGGGTCACAGATCGGGAACAGGATCCGGGCCCGGAAGGCGTCCTGCAGCCGTTGGCGTCGATTGACGAATCCCAGGCCTGCCCCCACGGCGACCTCCTGACTCAGGCCCAGTCCCTGGCACAGGGCGTCCCAGTCATCGGGTGCCCAGCCCAGCCGGAACCGGCGGACCACCTCCCCGTCGTAGCCCCGGCTGCGCAGATAGTCCCTGGCCTGGCCGGCGTCGGGTGACGTGAGCAGGCGCTCGTGGTACCACCCGGTGGCCTGCTCCATGGCGTCGAGGAACACCTTGCGCCGCTGGCTGTCCCGGCCGGAGGCGGCGTCCTCCCGGATGGTGATGCCGGCTCGGTCGGCCAGTCGGCGGACGGCGTCGACGAAGTCGAGGTGCTCGATGGCCCGCACGAAGCTGATGGCATCTCCCTTGGCCAGGCACCCGAAGCAGTAGTAGAAGCCCTCTTCGGCGTTCACGCTGAACGAGGGCGTGCTCTCGCCGTGGAACGGGCACAGCCCCACCCACCGCCGCCCCTGTCGCTTCAGGGCGGCGTGTTCCCCGATCAGGGCGACGATGTCGGTCTCGGCCCGGACCCGGGCCACGTCCTCGTCTGGGATGCCCATGGGTGTCGACGGTACCGCGTGGACAGCCGGCTCCGTCCGGCCCGGCGCCGATGTCACCCGCCGGTACCGGGCCGTCGGGGATCCATGGCCCGTCGCCTGTCGCGCCTCCGCCGGCGTGACGGTCCCGAGGGACCAGTCTCAAGTTGCCGCCCGGGTGGGTCGATGACTATCCGTTGGGTACTGGCCGAACCGAGGAGGAAGGGTCATCGCAGAGCCCCGTGGTCAGGAATTCGTCTCCCCGGGACTCCGCCCGGCGGTCGATGTCGCCGGCCCTGCCACCGGGCAGGGTGCCATCGACGGTGCCCGTTGCTGGTCACACGTCACCCAGGCCCTCTGCACCGACGGGAGCGCGGTCAACAACGTCATCCGAGAGCTGACCCGTGAGGCCAGCCGCCACGGTATCCGCTCGGCGGTGGCCGCCTCAGACAACCGGGGGAACGTGTTCCCCGATGCCGACCTCCTCCCGGTGGCCTTCCTCACCTACCTTTCGCGGGAGTACCTCACCAAGTGGGAGGCCCGCCAGGACGTCCTCGTCGGCCATCTCGGCCTGCGACGGCCCAACGTGAGGCGGCTCTTCCGCCCGGTGGCCGAGGCCCTCGATGCCACCAGCGGACCGATCGTGGTGCACGACGGGTTCCTCGGCGCCGCCGGTCTGGCCACCATCAAGGCCCGTCACCCCCGACGTCCGCTCTTTCTCTACGTCCACAACTCGCTGTCCCGGGGCTACTCGCGCCGGGAGCTGCGCCGCTTCATCGCGCTGACCGACGCCGTCATCTGCGTGAGCAGAGCCACGAAGGACGCGGTGGCCGCGCAGCTCGGGGACCATCCGACGGGTCAGAAGCTCGTCGTGGTCCACAATGGAGTCGACGCCACGCGCTTCCACCCCGGTGACAGGTCGGGGTCGGCGGTGTCCATCCTGTTCGTCGGCATGATGCGCGAGTTCAAAGGACCCCACGTGCTGATGGCCGCCCTCCGGGCCCTTCGCTCGCGTGGCATCCCGTTCGAGGCCACCTTCCTCGGGAGCTCGACCCACGCCGTGGGCCTCCCGCTCTCCGAGTACGAAGAGCGCCTCCGCCAGGATCAGCGGGACCTGGGCGGGAGCGTCACGCTCCGGCCGTTCGTGCCCAACACCGACGTGCCCTCCATCTACCGACAGCACGACATCCTCGTCGTGCCTTCTCAGTTCGACGACCCCTGCCCGCTGGTCCTCTTCGAGGGTCTGGCGTCCGGCCTGGCCACGGTGGCCACGCGCCGGGGCGGCATCCCCGAGATCGGGGCGCAAGCCATCGACTACGTCGACGACGCCGACGGGTTGGCGGCGGCGTTGGAGGCGCTGATCACCGACCCCGAGCGGCGCCGACGCCAGGCCGCCCGGGCTCGGAAACGGGCCCTGGAGCTGAGCTGGTCGGCCGCCTTCGAACGGGTCGAGGCCATCGTGGGCACGGCCGAGAGCGCCCGCCTCTAGGACGTCGCCCGGGCCTCCGGCTACCGCTTGGTCTTGGCCTTCGCGGTTGCCTTGGGGGCGGACTTTGCCGTCTTGGCCTTGGCCTTGGCCTTCGCCGCAGGTTTACCGGGGGTCAGTCCGGCCAGCACCGCCTGGGCGCGGCCAGCCGGGCGATGGGCACCCGGAAGGGCGAGCAGCTCACGTAGTCGAGCCCGGCGTCGGGCGAAGATGGCGATGGACTCGGGGTCGCCGCCGTGCTCGCCGCACACCCCGACCTTGAGCGACGGGCGGGTGGCCCGGCCCCGCTCGACGCCGAGGCGCACCAGCTCGCCGACCCCGTCGGGGTCGACGACCTCGAACGGGTTGCGCTTGCAGCAGTCCCTGCTCGAGGTAGGCCGACATCATCCGGCCCTCGACGTCGTCGCGGCTGAAGCCGAAGGTCATCTGGGTCAGGTCGTTGGTGCCGAAGGAGAAGAAGTCGGCCTCCTCGGCGATCTCGCCGGCCCGCAGGGCGGCCCGCGGGGTCTCGATCATGGTCCCGATGAGCACCTCGAGCTTGCCCCTGCCACGGCACGCGGCCTGGTACCCGGTGTCCGCCTCGGCCGTCGGCGACGGCCTCCTCCACCCAGGAGCGGGCCAGGGCCAGCTCCTCGCGGGTCACGGTGAGCGGGATCATGATCTCGACGACCGGGTGCCCGCCGTCCGCCACCCGGTCGATGGCCGCCTCCATCAGGGCCCGCACCTGCATGGCGTAGAGGCCGGGCTTGATCACCCCGAGGCGCACGCCCCGGGTGCCGAGCATGGGGTTGTACTCGTGCCACGGCTTGGCCGCCTCGTAGAGCCGGCCGCTCCTCGTCGGTGAGCCCGACGGTGGCCTCCTTGATGGCCAGCTCCTCGGTGTCGGGCAGGAACTCGTGCAGCGGCGGGTCGAGCAGCCGGACGGTGACCGGCAGGCCGTCCATGGCCTCGAGGATCTCGCAGAAGTCGGCGCGCTGGGCCACCCGGAGCTCCTCGAGCGCCGCGCTCCTCCTCGGCGGGGTGTCGACGCCAGGATCATCCGGCGCACGATGGGCAGGCGGTCCTCGGCCAGGAACATGTGCTCGGTCCGGCACAGGCCGATGCCCTCGGCCCCGATGACGCCGGGCGTTGGCGGCGTCGGGGCCGGTGTCGGCGTTGGCCCGCACACCCAGGTGGCCCGCCCGGATGTCGTCGGCCCAGCCCAGGATGGTCTCGAACTCGGGTGGCGTCTCGCCCTCGGTCAGCGGGACCTGGCCCAGCACGACCGTCCCGTTGGTGCCGTCGATCGAGATCCAGTCGCCCTCGTCGACCACGGTGTCCCCCACCGTGAACGACGGACCCGAGATCCGCAGCGCCTCGGCGCCGACCACGGCCGGCTTGCCCCAGCCCCGGGCCACCACGGCGGCGTGGCTGACCAGGCCGCCCCGGGCGGTCAGGATGCCCTCGGCGGCCAGCATGCCGTGCACGTCCTCGGGCGAGGTCTCGCTGCGGACCAGCACCACCTTCTCGCCCCGCTCGGCGGCCGCCGCGGCGTCGTCGGCGGTGAAGTAGACGCGGCCGACGGCGGCGCCCGGGCGACGCCCCGAGGCCCTTGGCCAGCACGCTGTGGCCGGACCCGGCGAACTGGGGGTGGAGGACCTGCTCGAGGTGCTCGTCGGTGATCCGCGTCCACCGCCTCGGCCCTGGAGAGCCTGATGGTCTGCTCCGCCACCATGTCGACCGCCATCTTGAGGGCGGCCGCGGCCGGTGCGCTTGCCCACCCGGGTCTGGAGCATCCAGAGCTTGCCCTGCTCGATGGTGAACTCGGTGTCGCACATGTCCCGGTAGTGGCGCCTCCAGGCGGGCGAAGATGGCCAGCAGCTCGGCGTGGATCTTGGGGAACTGCGTCCTTCAGCGCCGAGAGGGGCTCGGTGTTGCGGATGCCGGCCACGACGTCCTCGCCCTGGGCGTTGACCAGGAAGTCGCCGTACTCGCCCTTGGCCCCGGTGGCCGGGTCACGGGTGAAGCCCACGCCGGTGCCCGACGTGTCGTCGCGGTTGCCGAACACCATGGCCTGGACGTTGACCGCGGTGCCGAGGTCGTGGGCGATGCGCTCGCGGTCGCGGTAGGCGATGGCCCGGGGACCGTTCCAGCGAGCGCGAACACCGCCTCGATGGCGCCGCGCAGCTGGTCGTCGGGGTCCTGGGGGAACGGCCTGCCGGTGTGGCGCTCGACGATCTGCTGGTAGGCGTCGACGAGGTAGCGGAGCAGCTCGACGGGCACCTCGGCGTCCGAGGTGGTGCCGGCGAGCTCCTTGGCCGCCTCGAGGAGGGTGTCGAACTCCTCGCCGGGGATGTCCGAGCACGATGCGGCCGTACATGGCGACGAACCGGCGGTAGGAGTCGAAGGCGAACCGCTCGTCGTCGGTCTGCTTGGCCAGACCCTCGACCGACTGGTCGTTGAGGCCCAGGTTGAGGACCGTGTCCATCATCCCGGGCATGGAGAACTTGGCCCCCGACCGCACCGACACCAGCAGCGGGTCGCTCGGATCGCCGATGCGCTTGCCCATCTTCTTCTCGAGCCGGGCCCGGGCCTTGGCCACCTCGGCGGTCAGCCCCTCGGGCCAGCCGCCGTCCATGTAGGCCCGGCAGGCGTCGGTGGCGATGGTGAAGCCGGGGGGCACCGGCAGCGTCGAGCACCGACGTCATCTCGGCCAGGTTGGCGCCCTTGCCGCCGAGGAGGTCCTTCATCTCCATGGGGGGCTGGCGGTGCGCGTGGTCGAAGTCGAAGACGAACGGCATCGGTACGAGGGCTCCTGGACTGGATGCGGGGGGTGCGGCACGACCGGCGGGGTGCGCCGGCCCAGGCCATCCAGCCTACCTGGCGCCTGTCGGGCCATCGGCGACACCGTGCCCCACGTCGGTGCGGCGCCGGTCGACTCGGTGGCCCCGGGCCGGACTACGGGCGCCGACGGGGGGCCGGGCCGGCCGGCGGGGTCAGACCCGGTCCATCCTCGAGCGCAGCTCGGCCACCAGCCCGTCGATGGGCACCCGGACCTGCTCGGTCGTGTCCCGGTCGCGCACCGTGACGGCGTGGTCCTCGAGCGAGTCGAAGTCGACGGTCACGCACCACGGCGTGCCGACCTCGTCCTGGCGGCGGTAGCGCCTGCCGATGGACTGGGTCACGTCGTAGTCGCACATGAAGTGCGGCTGGAGCGAGTCCGAGGACCTGGCGGGCCAGCGGCTCGAGCGTCGTCCTTCTTCGACAGGGGCAGCACCGCCACCTGGTAGGGCGCGAGCCGGGGGTCGAGGCGCAGCACGGTGCGGGCCTCGCCGCCGACCTCGTCCTCGTCGTAGGCGGCCAGCAGGAAGGCCATCATGGTGCGGGTGGCGCCGGCGGCCGGCTCGATCACGTAGGGCGACGTAGCGCTCGCCGGTCGCCTGGTCGAAGTACTCGAGCTGCTCGCCGGAGGCGGCGGCGTGGGCCTTGAGGTCGAAGTCGGTGCGGTTGGCGATGCCCTCGAGCTCGTCCCAGCCCCAGGGGAAGAGGAACTCGACGTCGGCGGTGCCCGCCGAGTAGTGCGAGAGCTCGTCGGCGTCGTGGTGGCGCAGGCGCAGCTGGTCGCTCGGGGATGCCGAGGTCGAGGTACCAGCGCATGCGCTCGTCGAGCCAGTACTCGAACCACTGGTCGGCCTCGTCGGGCGGGACGAAGTACTCCATCTCCATCTGCTCGAACTCGCGGGTGCGGAAGACGAAGTTCTGCGGGGTGATCTCGTTGCGGAACGACTTGCCCACCTGGGCGATGCCGAAGGGCGGCTTCTTGCGGGTGGTCTGGAGCACGTTGGCGAAGTTGATGAACATGCCCTGGGCGGTCTCGGGGCGCAGGTAGGCGACCGTGGCCCTCGTCCTCCACCGGGCCGGCGTGGGTCTTGAACATCAGGTTGAAGGCCCGGGCCTCGGTGAGGTCGGTCGAGCCGCAGTTGGGGCAGACGCCGTCGATCTTGTCGGCACGCCAGCGCTCGTGGCAGTTGCGGCAGTCGACCAGGGGGTCGGTGAAGTTGGACAGGTGGCCGGAGGCCTCCCAGACCGCCGGCGGCGAGAGGATGGCGGCGTCGAGGCCGACCACGTCGTCGCGCAGCTGGACCATCGCGCGCCACCAGGCGTCCTTGACGTTGCGCAGCATGTTGACGCCGAGCGGCCCGTAGTCGTAGGTGGAGCGGAAGCCGCCGTAGATCTCGGCCGACGGGAAGATGAAGCCGCGGCGCTTGCACAGGTTGACGACCTTCTCCATCAGGTCGTCAGGCGCGTCGGGAGCAGCGTCCGGGTCAGGCATGGGGAGCAATCGTACCGGTTGACCCGGTGGCCCCGGCCACCGCGCCGGCCCGGCGGACCCGGCCCACCGGGGTCGAGCAGTCGGGCGGTGACCGCGTTGGCCAGGAGGCGTCCCCGGACGGTGAGCACGGCCCGCTCGCCCGACCGGTCCACCAGTCCGTCCAGGTCGGGGTCGTCGGGCAGTGCGGCGAGCGGGACCCCGGCCGGGGTGCGCAGCGCCAGGGCCAGGGCCTCGAAGCTGCGCTGCTCGTCGGTGAGCACCTCCTGACCCGTCCGGGCCGGGCGCCCGGCCTCGATGGCGGCGACGTAGCGGTCGGGGGTGCGCACGTTCCACCACCGGTGCCCGCCGGCGGTGGGAGTGGGCCGCGGACCCGATGCCCCGGTAGTCGCCCTGGTCCCAGTAGAGGCCGTTGTGCCGGCACTCGTGGCCCGGGCAGGGCCCAGTTGGAGATCTCCTCCCACCGGTAGCCCGCGGCCGGTCAGGACGCGCGTCGGTCGTGCTCGTAGCGGCCGGGCCTGGGCGTCGTCGTCGGGATGGCGGTCCGGGTCGGCGGCCAGCGGGGTGCCCGGCTCGACGGTCAGGGCGTAGGCGCTCACGTGGGGCGGCGGGGCTCGAGGGCGAGGACGTCGTCGAGGCTGCGCTCCCAGTCGGCGTCGGTCTCGCCGGCGCCGCCGAAGATGAGGTCGAGGTTCCACGAGGCGAAGCCGGCCGCCGGCCACGCGGCCGGGCCGCCTCGGCGGCCTGCTCGGCACCGTGGCGCCGGCCCAGGCCGGCCAGCACGTGGGGCACCGTGGACTGCACGCCCGAGGGAGATGCGGGTCACCCCGGCGGCGCCGGTAGGTGGCCAGCCGGTCGGCGTCGACGTCCTCGGGGTTGCACTCGACGGTGACCTCGGCCGCCGGGCGCCGGGGCACGGCGTCGAGGATCCGCACCAGGAGGTCGGCGCGGCAGCCGCGACGGGCGTGCCCCCGCCGAAGAAGACCGACGTCGCCGCGGGCATGGCCTCGTCGGCGCGGCGCCCGGCCGCAGCTCGGCCACGCAGGCGGCGGCGTAGGCGCTCCATGAGGTGGTCGCGGTCGGTGTAGGTGGCGAAGGCGCAGTAGTCGCAGCGCGGCCCGGCAGAACGGGACGTGCACGTAGACCCCGAAGGGCGACCGGGGGTTCACCGGTCCCCGACCCCGGCGGCCGCCAGCGCGAGCCTGGCCTCCTCCCACCGCCGCAGGGCCTCGACCCGCTCGGTGGCGTGGTCCACGATGGGGGCCGGGTAGCCGGTGCCGTCGGCCTCGGGCACGTACCGCCGGACGTACGCACCGTCGGGGTCGAACCGTTCGGCCTGCCGCGCCGGGTTGAACACCCGGTGGAACGGCGCGGCGTCGGTCCCGGTGCCCGCGGCCCACTGCCAGCCGTGGTTGTTGGAGGCCACGTCGCCGTCCACCAGGAGGTCGAGGAAGTGGCGGGCCCCGCGACGCCAGTCCAGGTGCAGGTCCTTGACCAGGAAGGACGCCGTCAGCATGCGCACGCGGTTGTGCATCCATCCCTCCGCCCGCAGCTGGCGCATGCCCGCGTCGACCAGGGGGAACCCGGTGCATCCGGCGGACCAGGCCTCGAACCGACCGTCCGCCCGCTCCCCGACGTCCCACCGGATGTGGTGCCCGATGGGCTGGAACGGCTCCCATGCCGAGGCCGGATGGTGCCAGAGGACGTCGGCGTAGAACTCCCGCCAGGCCAGCTCCGACCGGAACCCATCGGCCGAGGGACCGTCGGGCAGGCGGGCCAGGACCTGGCGCGGATGCACGCACCCGAACCGGAGGTAGGCCGAGAGCCGGGACGTCCCCGGATGGTCGGGCCGGTCCCGTTCGTCCCGGTAGTGGTCCACGGGACCTCGCAGGAACGACGCCAACGCCTCCAGGGCGGCGGCCTCACCGGGGGCCGGCAACGACGGCGAGGTGGGCTCGGTGCCGACTGCCTCGGCGGTGACCTCGGACCCGGCAGCGTGCCAGCGCGCCCGGTCCGGCGGGGCTGACGGACCGGGCCATCCGGCGGCCTCCCAGGCCCGTCGGAACGGCGTGAACACACGGTAGGGCAGGCCGCCCCCGGTCCGCACCCGCCCCGGGGACACGGCATAGGGTGAGCCGACCAGGGCCAGCTCGGCCCCGGACGCGGCCAGCGCACCGGCCACCCGTGCGTCACGTCGCCGGCCGAACGGCGCGGTGTCGCCGGTGGCGAAGACGGTGCGGGCCCCCACTTCGGCGGCGAAGGCCGGCACCACCTGGTCGGGGCGGCCACGTCGGATGGCCAGTGCGCCGTCCAGCTGCTCGTCGAGCGAGGCGAGCGAGCCGGCGAGGAACGACCGCCGGTTGGCCCCGGACGCGGCCACCAGGGCGTCGTCCACCACGAAGAGCGGCGCCACCGCTCCGCCGGCGGACGACGCCTCCTCGACGGCGGCCCGGAGGGCCGGGTGGTCGGTGACCCTCAGGTCGCGGCGGAACCAGAGGACCGTGGTCCGGCCGACGGGACCGGACGGCCACGTCCTCCCGGGCACGTCAGGACACCTGGCTCGAGCGCACCGACCGGAGCCGGCGGTCGAGATGGGCCTCCATGGCCTCGGTGGCCAGTGAGGTGATCTCGTCGGTGACCGTCGAGCGGGGTTCGGCCAACACCCCGGCCAGCCCTCCCCCGAGGGTCCGGCGCAGGAGGGCCAGGCCCGCCGGCGAGAGCGGCCGGCCCCGGCGACAGTTCCGGCACAGCACACCGCCTTCGACCAGATCGAAGGCCACCAGCTGGCCGGGGTCCTCCTCGCCGCAGGAGACGCACCCGTCCAGGACCGGCGCCGAGCCCTCGAGCGCCAGGACCTTGAGGAAGAAGGCCGGAGCCACCATGGGCGATCGCTGCTGAGCCAGCGCGGCGATGGCCCCGACCAGCATCTCGTACAGACGCGGGTTGGCGTGGCGCTCCTGACCGATCTGGTCCACCACCTCCAACATGGACATGGCCGCGGCCATCCGGTCGAGATCCTCGCGGACCGCTCGGTTGGTGTCGATCACCTCGACCTGGTTGATGGTGTCGAGGTCGCCGCGCCCCTGCCACCCGAGGAGGGACACGTGGCTGAGCGGCTCCAGACGCGACCCGAACTTGGAGGTGGTCCTCCGCACCCCCTTGGCCACGGCCCGCACCTTGCCGTGCTCCTCGGTCATCAGGGTCACGATCCGGTCGGCCTCCCCCAGTCGGATGGTGCGCAGCACCATGCCCCGGTCCCGGAAGAGGGTCATCGGGGCTCGCTTCCCTCCTCGGGCGCGGCGGCGGAGGGCACCGGCCCGTTGGGCCCGCTGGACGACAGCGGAGCCCGGCCCTGGCCGACCGGCCGTCCCGCCGAGCGCCCGTGGCTCCGACCGCCGCCGAGGAGGTTGTTGGCGGCGATGAGGGCGAGCAGCACCGGCGGGACGACCACCAGCGGCGCCACCGGGGTGAATCCGGCCACCAGCATGGCGACCATGCCGGCATACACGATGCCCCCCAGCACCAGGCCGGTCACGATCCAGACGCCCCCGTCGTCGGTGCGGGGCGGCGGGCGCTTCGCGGCCGGTCTCACTGGACGCCCCCGTAGCGGCGCTGGCGCCGCTGGAAGTCGCGCACCGCCTCGAAGAGGTGACCGCGCCGGAAGTCGGGCCACAGCACCTCGTCGAAGACCAGTTCGCTGTAGGCCAGCTGCCAGAGCAGGAAGTTGGAGATGCGGTGCTCGCCCGAGGTCCGGATGACCAGGTCGGGATCGGGCTGGTCGGGGAAGTACAGACGCGACCGTATGGCCTTCTCACTGACCTTGTCCTCCGCCACCCCGTCGGCCACCAGACGGCGGACGGCGTCGACGATCTCGGCCCTTCCCCCGTAGTTGAAGGCCATGGTCAGCGTGCAGCGGCGATTGGACTTGGTCAGAGCGATGGACTCGTCCATCCGCTTCAGGACCCGCTTGGGCACCCGCCAGTCGCGGCGCCCGGCGAACCGGATCCGGACCCCCTTCTCGTGCAGCTCGTCACGGCGTCGCATCAGCAGGCTCTCGTTGAATCCCATGAGGTAGCGGACCTCGTCGGCCGGCCGCCGCCAGTTCTCGGTGGAGAAGGCGTACATGGTGATCCAGGGGATCCCCAGGTCGAGGGCGCCCTCCACCGCGTCGAGCAGGGCGGCCTCCCCGGCGGCGTGGCCCTCGGTGCGGGGCAGCCCCCGACGGCGACGCCCAGCGGCCGTTGCCGTCCATCACGCAGGCCACGTGGACCGGTATGGGCCCTCCGGCGAGGTCTGATGCGCTCACCGTGGGCCGACGCGGCTCATACGCCTCATCAGCCCCTGACTGGTCCGGTTCCACCCTGCGAACCTATCGCCTCCTCGCGTGCACCCGGTCCTGCCAAGCCCGTCCCGTCCCAGGCGCCCACCGATCCCGAGGGCGGATGGTTGAGCACCCCCGCTGTGGGAGCTAGACCCTCTCCATGTCACCGCTGGACGCCTTGGCCATCTTCGCCGCCGGACTGGCGGCCGGGACGGTCAACGTCATCGTGGGCTCGGGGTCCCTGATCACCTTCCCCACCCTCCTGGCCCTGGGCTACCCGCCCGTGTTGGCCAACGTGTCCAACACGGTGGGCCTGGTCCCCGGCAGCGTGAGCGCAGTGGTGGCCTACCGCCGGGAGCTGGTCGGCCAGCGCACACGCGCTGCTCCAGCTGGGCGGGGCGTCACTGCTCGGTGGCCTGTCCGGGGCCATCCTCCTCCTGTCGCTGCCCGGGAGCGTGTTCAAGGCGGCCGTCCCGGCCCTCATCGCCGTCGCCGCCCTGTTGATGGCGGCCCAGCCCCGCATCAGTGCCGGTCTCGAGCGGCGGGGCAGCCGGCGACTCCACGGGGGGGCCGGGCTGCTGGTCGGGGTGTTCCTGACCGGCGTCTACGGCGGCTACTTCGGTGCCGCCCAGGGGGTCATCCTGATCGCCCTGCTGGCCATCTTCATCGACGACGACCTGCAACGCCTCAACGGCACCAAGAACGTCCTGGCCCTCATCGTCAACGCCGTGGCCGGGCTGTTGTTCATCGCCACCACCCACATCTCGTGGTCGGTGGCCGGCCTGATCGCCGCCGGCTCCATCATCGGCGGCCAGGTCGGCGGGCGGTACGGCCGACGACTCCCCGCCCCACTGTTGCGGTGGGTCATCGTGGTCGTGGGTCTGGGCGTGGCGGTGGGGCTGGCCGTCGAGTGGCACTGACGGTCGTCAGCGCGTCGGCCGGATGACCGAGCCCCCGGCCGGGCCGTCGGAGGCGGTCCGGGGACGCCGATAGGGTCGGCACATGTCCGACGACGTGACCGGCACGCTGGCCGCGGTGGCGGCGGGCCTCCCCGACGGCGGCGAGTCCCGACCGGGGCAGCAGGCGATGGCCGAGGCGGTGGAACGGGCCATCGCCGACCGGCGTCACCTGGTGGTCCAGGCCGGCACGGGCACCGGCAAGTCCCTGGCCTACCTGATCCCGGCGGCCCTCTCCGGTGAACGAGTGGTGGTGGCGACGGCCACCAAGGCCCTCCAGGACCAGCTGGCCCACAACGACCTGCCACTGGTGGCCGCCGCCGTCGACAGGGGCTTCTCCTTCGCCGTGCTGAAAGGGCGGAGCAACTACCTCTGCCGGCAGCGGGTCGCCGAGATCGGCGGACGGGGCGAGCAGATGACCCTCCAGCCCGGATCGGCCGACCCCCCCGACTCCGACGACCCCCTCACCGCCATCTCGGGCGGCGACGCCGCCGCGCCGGACGACCCGGCCGAGGTGGGCCGTCTCGGCGAGCAGGTCCGTCGTCTCGTGCGGTGGGCCGACGACACCACCACCGGGGACCGGTCCGAACTCGAGTTCGAACCCCACTTCCGGGCCTGGTCCATGGTCTCGACCACGGCACGGGAGTGCCCCGGGGCCTTCCGGTGCCCCTCCGGCCGGGAGTGCTTCGCCGAGGCCGCCCGGGCCCGGGCCGCCGAGGCCGATGTCGTCGTGGTCAACACCCATCTCTACGGGGCCCACCTGGCCAGCGGGGGCGCCGTGCTCCC
Organism: uncultured Acidimicrobiaceae bacterium; assembly: GCA_963817005.1. Taxonomy (GTDB): domain Bacteria; phylum Actinomycetota; class Acidimicrobiia; order Acidimicrobiales; family RAAP-2; genus Bog-756. Next base: position 1,134,263 of record CAWFMN010000007.1, on the reverse strand, counting down.
GCCCCATCAGGTGGTGGTGCTCGACGAGGCCCACGAGGTGGAGGAGGTGATGACCGACAGCCTCGGTGTGGAGATCGGTCCCGGCCGCTTCCGGGCCCTGGCCGCCACCGCCCGGCCGCTGCTCGACCCGGCGTCGTCGGGAGCCCTCGACACCGCCGAGGGGGTGGCCGCCGTCGGCGATCTGTGGCACCGGGTCCTGCGCCCCCTCGCCGGTCACCGGATCACCCAGGCCGCCCTGGTGGGGGCCGAAGATGGGACCGGACCCGACGGCCCCGACGTCCCGGCAGGCGTCCGGGCCGAACCGCAGGGGCTCGAGCTGGGGCTGGACGGGCCCCCTCCCCCTCCCCCGGCCCGGGAGCGCGGCGGTCCTCCCCCGGGCGACCCGCCGCTGGACCAGGTGGTCGCCCTGGCCGTCGGCCGGGTGAGCCGCCTCATCGATCACCTCCGCCACGCGGAACGGCTGACCGGGGACGACGAGGCACCGGCCGCCCGGTCCCGGCGGGACCGGGCGTTGCTGGCCGCCGACCACCTGGCCGCCGACCTGGCCCGGCTGGCCACGCTGACCGACGACGAGGTGGCCTGGGTGGACGGCGGCGCCCGTTCCCCGGGCCTGCGGGTCTCGCCCATCGATGTCGGCCCCCTCCTGGCCGACCAGTTGTGGGGCACGGTCACCGGGGTGCTCACCTCGGCCACCGTGCCCCTCGGCCTGGCCGAGCGACTCGGCCTCCCGGCCGGGCGGTGGGACGAGGCCGATGTGGGCAGCCCGTTCGACTACCGCCGGCACGCCCTCCTGTACGTGGCCCAGGCCCTGCCCGACCGCCGGAGCCCCGAGGCCGAACCGGCCCTCCACGACGAGCTGGAGGTGCTGATCAAGGCGGCGGGTGGGCGGACGCTGGCCCTGTTCACCAGCTGGCGGGCCATGCACGCCGCCGTCGACGCCCTCCGGGACCGGTTGGAGGTGCCACTGCTGGCCCAGTCCGACCTGCCCAAGCCGGCGCTGGTCGAGGCGTTCCGCTCCGACGACGCCACCTGTCTGTTCGCCACCCTGGGCTACTGGCAGGGGGTGGACGTGCCCGGGCCCACCCTCAGCCTGGTGACGCTGGACCGGATCCCGTTCCCCCGGCCCGACGAGCCCGTGCTCCAGGCCCGCCGCGAGCGGGCCGGATCGGGAGCGTTCAGCGTGGTCGACCTCCCGCGGGCCGGCACCCTGCTGGCCCAGGGGGCGGGACGCCTCATCCGGTCGACCAACGACCGGGGCGTGGTGGCCGTGCTCGACAGCCGCTTGGCCACGGCCCGCTACCGGGGGGCCCTGCTGGCCCGGGTGCCGCCCATGAAGCGGACAGTGCGCCGCGACGAGGTGGTGGCGTTCCTGCAGGAGATCGACGCCCAGACCTGATCGACCCCCGGTCGCCGGCCTGACGCGTTCGGTTCACTATGCTGCCGTAGATTTCAGAACCACGGCACGCCCCCGGGTGCGGCCAGGAGGTTTCCGATGGGCACAGGGACGTCGACGCCCGTGGGGGCCGCGGTCCGGACTCGATGAGGATCCTGGTCAACTCCGAGACGCTGTCACCCAACACCGGCATCTCCGTGCAGACCCTGCAGGTGGCCAGGGAGCTGGCCGAGCGCGGGCACCGGCTGGACCTGGTGTACATCCACGACGGTCCGTACCGGGACGAGTACCGGTCGTTCTGCGACACCATGCAGCAGGTCCCCGCCCTCGATCTCGAGGTCCACGGAGCCCTCCGCCAGGCTCCCCGCCTGGTCCCGGCGGTCCGGGCGGCGGCCCGCACCCGCCCCGACGTGATCTATCTCAACCGGTTCAAACCCCTGCCCTGGGCGCTGGCCTCGTCACTGCTCACCCGCGCCCCGGTGGTCTGCCATCTCCACGGCGTGGTGGGCATCGGCACCCCGGTGGTCAACCGGACCTTGAGCCGGCGGACCCAGCGGTTCATCTGCGTCTCGCACTTCATCCGCGACCGGTTCGTGGCGGCCGGCGGTGACCCGGCCCGCACCGACGTGATCCACAACGGGATCGACCAGCAGGACTACCCGGTGGGGGGCCTGCCCGAGCGGACTGCGGCCCGGATGCAGCTCGGACTGCCCGAACAGGCCACCATCGTGATGTTCTACGGCCGGGTGGCACCCGAGAAGGGCGTGAACGTGCTGGTCGACGCGGTGGCCGGGCTGAGCGCGCGACAGCCTCCGGTGGAGCTGCTCCTCATGGGTCCGTACCTCGAGGAGACCTACGGGGACGCGCTGTTCGCCGCGGCCGGCGGTGTTCCCGTCCGTCACCTGCCGATGGCGACCGACGTGGTGACCCCCCTGCATGCCGCCGACGTGGTGGTGGTCCCCTCCGTCTACGACGACCCGTTCCCCCGCACCGTGCTCGAGGCCATGGCCACCGGCCGACCGGTCGTGGCGTCGTCGACCGGCGGGATCCCCGAAGAGCTCACCGGGGAGTTCGCCCGCTTCCTGGTCCCCCCGTCGGACGCCGAGGCCCTCCGGGAGCGCCTGGAGGCGGTGCTCGACTGGCGGGAGGGGGAGCCGGGCCTGGGCCAGGCCTGCACCGCCCACGTGGCCCGGCACTTCTCCAAGGCCAGCATGGTGGACGCCATCGAACAGCGGCTGGTCGACGCCGTCGCCTGATCCCCACCGGCGCCACTGGCCGGCCGGGTCAGAACCCCAGGCGGTCCAAGGCGTCCTCGCGGTGCTGCCAGCGTTTCTCGACCCGGACGAAGAGCTCGAGGTAGGCGCCGGGCGGCATCTGTTTGCGCACGGCCGTGCCCACCTCCTTCAACGTCCGCCCCCCCTTGCCGATCACGATCCCCTTCTGCGAGTCCCGCTCGACCAGGATCTCACAGCGGACCCGGGGCCACTCCCACTCGGTGACCCGGCAGGCGATGCTGTGGGGCAGCTCGTCCTCGACCCGGTGGAGCAGCTCCTCGCGGACCAGGTCCGCCACCCAGAACGCCTCGGCCACGTCGGTGACCATGCCTTCGGGGTAGTAGCGGGGGCCCTCGGGCATCCGGTCCACCACCGCGTCGACGAGGGACGGCACGCCCTCGCCGGTGGCCGCCGACACCGGGAAGTACTCCACCGGCACCGGGGCCCCGCCCCCCTCCCGGTCGATGGTCTCGACCACCTCGGCGACGGCGGTCAGATGCGTGAGGACCCCGTCCCCACCCACCCGGTCGATCTTGTTGACCACCACCAGCAGGGTCGGGTCGCCGACCGTCGCCGGGTCCGCCGTCCCCACCTCCTCCTGGAGCGCCGCGGCCCGGGCCATGGCCCGCACCCGGTGGGCCGAGGCGGCGAGCACCATCCGGTCACCGGGACCCACGGCTCCGGTGGCCTCCACCATGGCCACCACGACGTCCACGTCGTCCAGCGAGGAGGTGGCCGACTCGTTCATCCGCTCGCCCAGCGCCGTGCGCGGCTTGTGCAGGCCCGGGGTGTCGACGAACACCACCTGGGCATCGGACCGGTTGAGCACCCCCCGCACCTGGGCCCGGGTGGTGTTGGGCCGGGGCGAGGTGATGGAGACCTTGGTGCCGACCATGGCGTTGACCAGGGTCGACTTCCCGACATTGGGACGGCCCACCACGGCGGCGAATCCCGACCGGAAGGAGCTCATGCCCGGTCCTCGGACACCGGGGCCACCATCGGGACGATCCGGACCCGCTCGATCCGGCGGCCGGTCACCCGGTCGGCCACCAGGCGCAGGCCGCCCACGTCCACGGACTCACCGGCGACGGGCACGTGGCCCAACAGGTCGAAGACCAGGCCGCCGACGGTGTCCCAGGCTCCGTCGGGCAGGTCGGCGTGGATCAATTCGTTGACCTCGTCGACCGGGAGGCGGGCGCTGACCCGGAGCTCCCCTTTCTCCAGCCGCTCGACGGTGGCCTCCTCGACGTCGAACTCGTCGACGATCTCGCCGACCAGCTCCTCGATGAGGTCCTCCAGTGTCACCAGCCCGGCCACCCCGCCGTACTCGTTCACGACCACGGCCTGGTGGAACTTGTCGGCCTGCATCTCGCGCATGAGGTCGGACACCCGCTTGGTCTCCGGGACGAACCGGGCCGTCCGGAGATGGTCCCGTACCGCGTGGGAACCGTGACCCTGCCGGACGGTGCGGATCATGTCCTTGGTGTAGGCGATGCCCACCACGTCGTCCACCTGCTGTTCCACCGCCGGCATCCGGCTGAACCCGACCTCGAGCGCCCGCTCCAGGGCGGCCTCCACCGTCTCGTCGGCCCCGATGGTGACCATGTCGGGCCGCGGCACCATCACCTCGCGCACCACGGTGTCCCCGAACTCGATGATGGAGTGGATCAGGGCCCGCTCCTCGGTCTCGATCACATCCCCCTCGAGGGCCACGTCGGCCATGGCCAGCAGCTCGGACTCGGTCACGTCGGACCCCAGGTACCGGCCCTTCTCGCCGATGAACAGGTTGGCCAAGCCGATCAGGGCGCCCGAGACGATCCGCACCGGCCAGAATCGGACGATGGCGGAGACGAGGGGGGCGCTGAACAGGGCGGCCCGCTCGGGATGGTGGACGGCCCAGTTCTTGGGCACCGCCTCGCCCAGGACGAAGATGATCACGATCTCGAACACGGTGGCGGCCACCACGCCCCAGGCCCCGAACCAGTCGGCGGCCAGGATCCCCACCAGGGTGGCCACCACCAGCTGGCAGATCAGCACCATCAGGAGGACGGGGTTGAGGAAGCCCTGCGGGTTCTCGGTCAGGCGGAGGAGCACCTTGGCCCCACGGCGCCCGTCGTCGACCAGGGCCTTGGCCTTGGCCCGGCTCGTGCGGACCAGGCTGGTCTCGGCCAGGGCCAGCAGTGCCGAGACCCCGAGCAGGACCACCACCACCACCAAGAGGACCCCGTCGACGGCAGTGAACGAGGCGGCGACGGGCGGGTCGGGGAGCCCGCTCATCGGCCCTGGGTCATGAGCCGCGGCCCGTCACGAGGCCACCCGGTAGAACAGGGCCAGCAGCTGCTGCTCGCGTCGCTCCATCCGCTCGGCCTCGGCGTCGACCTCGTGGTCCATGCCGAGGAGGTGGAGGAGCCCGTGGACCACCAGCAGGGCGATCTCGTCATCGAAGGTGACCCCGTGGTCGACGGCGTTGCGGGCCGCCACCGCCGGACAGATCACCACGTCCCCCAAGAGGACCAGCCTCGCCGGTGTCGACCTCGATGGAGCCCGGTCCGGTGCCCCCCTCGTCGGGAGACCGTCCGCTCCGGTCCGAATCGTCCTCGATGGGGAACGAGAGTACGTCGGTGGGCCCCTCCTTCTCGAGGAACCGCTCGTTGAGCGAAGCGATGGTGACCTCGTCCACGAAGAGCAGCGACACCTCGGTGTCGCTCACGACGCCCTCGGCCTCCAGGACGGAACGGGCCAGCGACGACCACCGCTCGACGTTGACCGGGTGATCGGTCTGCTCGTCGGCGGCGTAGACGTCGAGGCTCACCTGGGGCCCTCCGGCGGCGTGCTGCGCTCGTAGGCGGCGACGATGTCGGCCACGATCCGGTGGCGGACCACGTCCCGCTGGTTGAGATGGACGAAGGCCAGGTCGGGCACCCCGGTCAGCACCGCTTCCAGGCCGACCAGGCCGGACCGCCCTCCGGGCACGTCCACCTGGGTGATGTCCCCGGTGATCACCGCCTTGGACCCGAACCCGATACGGGTGAGGAACATCTTCATCTGCTCCGGGCTGGTGTTCTGGGCCTCGTCGAGGATGATGAAGCAGTTGTTGAGAGTCCGGCCCCGCATGAAGGCCAGCGGCGCCACCTCCACCGCACCCCGGTCGATCAGACGCTGGGCCCCCTCGGGCTCCAGCAGGTCGTGGAGGGCGTCGTACAGGGGGCGCAGATAGGGGTCGACCTTGGCCATCAGATCGCCGGGGAGGAAGCCCAGGCGTTCGCCGGCCTCGACCGCCGGACGGGTCAGAATGATCCGATTGACCTGACGGGCCTGCAGTGCCTGCACGGCCAGGGCCACGGCCAGGTAGGACTTGCCGGTGCCGGCCGGGCCGATCCCGAAGGTGACGACGTTGGCGGCGATGGCGTCGGCGTACTGCTTCTGCCCGCCGGTCTTGGGCCGCACGGCCCGGCCCCGGGAGGAGCGCAGCAGCTCGGCGGTGAGCACCTCGGAGGGGCGGACGTCGTCGTGCATCATGTCGATCGTCCGGTGCACCTGCACGGCGTCGAGGCCCTGGCCCGACTCGAGCAGGATGATCAGCTCCTCGAACAGCGCCCCGACCCGTTCGGCCCCGTCGCCCTCGATGGAGATCTCGTTCCCCCGGACGGCGATCTTCACATCGTCGAACGCCCCTTCCACCAGCCGTAACAGTTCGTCACGCTGGCCGAGCAGGCCGGCCATGAGGTGGTTACCGGGAACGAGGATTTTGACCTGGGTGCCTGCCACGTGCGCTCTGTCCCGACCCTACCAGCGCGCTCGGGAGGCCCGATCCCATGGTCACCCGGCCCGCCGCAGCCCGGCCGGCTCGGGTCCGGGAACGGGGAGCACCCGGACCGGTACGGCCGGGACCGCTCAGCCGGGTGGCCAGTCGAACGTCCGGCCCCCGAGCACGTGGAGGTGGAGGTGGTCCACCGAGTTGAGCGCGTCCGGACCCACGTTGAAGACCAGCCGGTAGCCACGGTCGTCCCCGCCGACCCCTTCGGCGTCGGCCACCGCCCGGGCCGCCACCAGGAGGGCGGCCACGTCCTCGGCATCCTCGGCGGTCACGACCCCGGCGTTGGCCAGATGTCGCTTCGGGATCACCAGCACGTGCGTGGGCGCCTGCGGGTTGATGTCCCGGAACGCCACCGTGCGCTCATCGGTCCGGACCACCTCGGCGGGGACGTCGCCGGCCACGATGCCACAGAACAGGCAGTCGGCCACCGGAGAGTCAGTCCTCGGCGGCGGTGAGCCCGTCCGGGGTCACATGGGCACGGCCGTTGCCGTTGCCGTTGCCCTTGATCTCCGGATAGAGGTGCTCCAGGCTGCCCGGGGCGATACGGCTGGCCGCGATGAACCGCTCCACGTCGGTCTGCTGGATGCGGATGACCCGGCCGAACTTGTAGGCCACCAGGTCACCCTCGTCGATGAACCGGTACAGGCTGCGCAGGGTGACGCCCAGCAGTTCCGAGGCCTCCTTGGTGCTCAACCAGCGGATCTGCTCGGTCACGGCCGCTCTCCGGCGGACATCAGACGCTGACGAGCAGCCCGAGCTCGTCCAGCCGGGTGCCCATGGAGTCCGGGGTCACCCCGAACAGGCAGGCGATGGCCCGCACGTCCTCGGCCCGGATGGTGATCATCCGACCGTTGAAGTCCTGGCGGTGCACCTGGATCATGCTGAGGAACCGGCGCAGGAGGTCCCGCTCGGGACCGCTCACCGTGTGCAGCTTGGTCAGGTCGATGGCCACCTTCTCGGTCCCCGAGGCCGTGAGGTTGGCCCGGCGGGCCGAGGTGGTGACGATCTCCTCGGTGGTCCCTGTGGCCCCCCACCGGGTCATGGTGGCGTCGTCGGGCGGGAGGAGCTGGTCGACCGGCACGTCGTAGAGCTTGGCCAACCGCTGGAGCCGGGGCACCGAGATGGCCCGTTCGCCCCGCTCGTAGGCGCCCAGCACCGAGGCCTTGAACTCCTGTTCGGACATGGCCTCGACGGCCTGCAGGGACAGGCGCATCTGCTTGCGCATGGTCCGAAGCCTGGCTCCGACGGCACGGGCGTAGGCGACCCTGGCCGCCTCCTCCTGCTCATCCTCGTCAAGTACATCAACGCTCTTGTCGATCACCGACATCTGCACCTCCGCTCCTCTCCACCGATCGCCCCCCGAGCTCCGGCTCTGCCAATGTGACGCAGGTGCATGTCAACAGAACGTAGGATCCGCGATGCGGGTCCTAACGATCGTCCTCCCTCACAGGAGTCCCTGCCTCCCTGAGTAGTTTCCCTCACGGAGCGTGGTTACGCAAGCGGTCCGGTCAGACCCGTGCGGAGACCGCACAGGAGGGTGCCCACGGCCACCGCGGCGGTCTCGGCTCGCAGCACCGTCGGCCCGAGGCCCACTCCCGGCCCGAACCGGGCCTCCTCGTCGGTGTCCCAGCCCCCCTCGGGACCCACCGCCACCACCGGTCGGGCGAGGGTCGGTGGGGTGCCTCCGGGCCGGGCCAGCACCGGCTCCACCCCGGTCAAAAAGACCAGGTCGCCGAGGGAGGCGACCGGTTCGACCTCGGGCAGCCAGGTCCGGCGGCACTGGGCCGCGGCCTCCCGGGCCACCCGGGCGAGCTTGGCCACGGCGCGGCCGCCCCGCTCCCCTTCCCAGCGGACCACCGAGCGGGCCGTTCGGATGGGCACGATGCGGTCCACGCCCAGCTCGGTCAACTTCTGGACCACCCACTCGGGCCGCTCCCCCTTGGTGGGAGCGAAGGCCACGGTGATGGGCGGGAGGGCACGGAGCTGGTGGGCTACCGGACCGTCCGGGACCAGGACGGCGGCCGGGTCCACCTGCCGCCCACCGCGCCCGTCGGTGGCCGCGGCGACCCGGCACGGGCACCACGAGCCGGCCCCGTCTGCGGCCACCACCGACTCGCCCGGGCGGAGGCGGAGGACGTCGAGCAGGTGATGGGCATCACCCTGCGTGAGGATCGGCGTCGTCGGGTCCGTAACGAAGACCATGGCCGACGCCGACACCAGGACGGGGTCGGGGGTGGGTGGGGGTGACGCGTCCGACGCCGCGTCCGGCGTCATGGTCAGCTGAGCGCGGAGCGCAGCTTCGAGAAGAGACCCTCGGCCTGCGGGGCCGTGCCCAGGTCCTCGCCGCGGGCCTGGGCCAGCGTCGCCAGCAGGTCCCGCTGCCCCTCGTCGAGGCCGGTGGGCGTGTCCACCTGGACGTGGACGAAGAGGTCGCCGCGGCCGCGTCCCCGGATCTTGGGCACGCCCAGGCCCTTGAGGGGGATCACCGCACCGGACTGGGTCCCGGCGGCGATGGCCAGGTCCCGGGCGTCATCCAGGGTGTCGAAGGGCACGCTGCCGCCCAGGGCGGCCAGGGTCACCGGCACGTGGACGGCGGCGTGGAGGTCGGTGCCGGAGCGCTCGAAGGTGGGGTCGGCCTCCACGGTGAGGTGGACGAACAGGGCGCCGTTGGGGCCACCGCGGAACCCGGCCGGCCCGTGGCCGGCCAACCGGAGGGTCGACCCTTCGTCGACGCCTCCCGGGATGTCGACGGTCAGCGTCCGGGACTCGTTCCTCCGCCCCTCACCCCGGCAGTCGGCGCACGGCGTCTGGATGAACTCGCCCGTGCCCTGGCAGCGGGGGCAGGGCACGGCGGTGATGACCTGACCCAGGATCGACTGGCGCACCCGGCGCAGCTCACCGGCTCCCTGGCACTCCGGGCACCTGGCCGCGCTGGTGCCCGGCTGGGCCCCCGAACCCTCACAGGTGTCGCAGTGCACCGGAGTCTGCACCTCGACCTCGCGCTGGACCCCGAACACCGCCTCCCGGAAGCTCAGGCGGACGACCATCTCGGCGTCGGGCCCCGGCATCGGGCCGGTCCGGCGGGCCCGCCCGCCGGACCCCGCACCCCCCATGCCGTTGAAGAAGGCGTCGAACAGGTCGCCCAGACCGCCACCGAATGGGTCCCCGGGAGCACCGCCGGCGCCGGGGCCGAAGACCCCCTCGGCCCCGTAGCGGTCGTACCGCGCCCGGCGCTCCGGGTCCTTCAGCACCTCGTAGGCCAGGCTGACCTCCTTGAACTGCTCGGAGGAGTCGGAGTCGCCCTGGTTGGCGTCGGGGTGGAACTCCCGGGCCTTGGACCGGTAGGCCCGCTTCAGCTCCTCGTCGGAGGCGTCGCGACGGACGCCCAGCACCTCGTAGAGGTCGGCGGTGGTCATGGCCCGGTCCCCTCCCCGCCAGCCCTCATCGTCCCGACTCACTGAGGCGCTGACCCAGGCCGTCACCGACCACGCGGGCGGCCGCCAGGGCCAAGGGGTAATTCATCCGGGTGGGGCCGAGCAGGCCGATGGTCCCGGCCTCGGCTCCGTCCACCGACACCGGCATGACGACGATGGCGCACGACGCCAGCGGCTCCACCCCGTGCTCGGTCCCGATGGCCACCGACAGGCCGGTGTCGAGGATGTCACGCAACAGGGTGACCACGACCAGCTGCTGCTCGAGGATGGTCAGCACCGACCGTACGGTGTCGACGGCATCGAAGGCCGCCGCCATGCGCGACGACCCCCCCACGAAGAGCTGCTCGGCCCCCTCGACGTGGCCCAAGGCCCGCAGCCCGGACAGGCCGGCCGAGACCACGGCGTCGGTGGCCGGATCGCCGGCGCTGGTGACCGCCTCCGCGACCTGGGTCAGGGGCAGGCCCAGGGCGTGGGCGGCCAGGCGGGCGGCGGCGTCGGCCAGGTGGGCCTCGTCGACCTCGTCGTCGAATTCGATGGACTGCTTCTGGACCGCTCCGTCGGCCAGGACCACCACCAGGAGGGCGAGGCGGGGGCCCAGGCCCACCAGCTGGACCGAGCGGATGGCGGCGGACTCGTGGGACGGCCCGACCACCATGGCCGTGCAGTCGGTGAGGTCGGCCAGGAGCCCGGAGGTCTGCTCCAGCATGAGCTCGATCTCGCCGTGGGCGTGGTCGAAGAACTGGCGGACCTGCTGACGGCCGACCGGATCGAGGGAGCCCGGCCCGGCCAGATGGTCGACGAAGAACCGGTAGCCCTTGTCGGTGGGGATCCGGCCGGCGCTGGTGTGGGGCTGGGCCAGGAAACCGTCCCGCTCGAGCGAGGACATGTCCGATCGCACGGTGGCCGACGACACGCTCACGCCGGGAGCGTCGACCACATGTTGGGAGCCGACCGGTTGGGCGGAGGCGATGTACTCGGTGACCACGGCGTTGAGGATGGCGGCCTTCCGCGCGTCGAGGCCCCCCTCGTCGGGGAGCCGGTCGTCGGTACGGCTGTCGTCGGTCGTCGGCATGGGCGTCTCGAGCCACGTCGGAACCGGGAGGCCAGGGAAGCGGCCAGGACCAAGTTCGCTTCGTGTTGGCACTCCACTCTAGTGAGTGCTGACCGGTCGCGGCCGGGCAGGACCGGATCCGGGCGTGGTCGATACCCGCAGGCCCAGCTCAGACGGGGGCCACGAACATCCGCTCGGTCATGGCCGGACCGAGGGCGAAGGTGTCATCACCGACCACGAGGGTGAGGGTGCCGTCGGGGGCGCGGGAGCCGACCACGGCCGTGGTGCCCGGGGTCAGGCCGTGATCGCCGAGGTAGGAGAGCGAGTCCGATTCGTGTTCGACGCTCTCGGTGATGCGTTCCAGCCGGATCCGGTCGCCGGGCTGGGCCTCGGCCAGGCGCTGTTGGGCCGGACCCACCGGGTCCACGCCGGGAATGGGGTTGCCATGAGGACAGGTGGTCGGATTGCCGAGGAGCACCACCAGGCGTTCCTCCACGTCGTCGGAGATCACGTGCTCCCAGCGACCGGCCTCGATGTGGGCCTTGTCCCAGTCGAGGCCGATGATGTCCACCAGCAGACGCTCGGCCAGACGGTGCTTGCGCACCACGCCCTCGGCCAGGGCCGTGCCCTTGGACGTCATGGCGATCTGTCGCGCGCTGCGCACGATGAGGTCGTCCGCCTCGAGCCGGTCCAGCATCTCCGACACCGACGGGGCCGCCTTCTCCAGCCGCTCGGCCAGCCGGGCCTGGATCACCGGGATCCCCTCCTCCTCGAGGGCGAAGATGGTCTCGAGGTACTCCTCGACCGGGGGGTGGAATCGGTCAAGCACGGGCTCGATCCTAGGGCACGCCGGCCCGGACGGGTTCGTCGACGGGTCCCACCCCGGCCGTCGGGACCGCGGCGAGCCGCTCCACGGGTACCGTGGACAAGTGGACGACAGCCCAGGACCGGAGCCGGTCGACGACGAGAGCGGAGCCGTCGGCCCGAACGGGGATCACGGCCCGGATGCCTCGCCCGACGGCTCCGAGGGGACCGATCCCGGGGAGCCGGGCCGCGACCGGGGTGACCCGGGCGCGGGCGCGGATGCGGGGGAGGACGGAGCGGGCCGGGACCCCCTGCGCTTCAACAGCTGGCGGAAGCGCTCCGCCGCAGGGGTGGTCATGTCCGGCATCGCCGTGGGCCTGCAACAGGCCCTGGAGCTGCCCCGTCAGGAGCCGGCCTTCGTCATCGAGGCATCGGGGGAGCCCGAGGACCCCAACCGCCCCATCGACCTGAAGTTCGACCCGGACAGTCCGGCCGACACCGTGGCCATCATCCGACGACCACCGGTGGCCGAGGGGCCCGAGTAGCGTCAGCCCCCCGGTGAGGGGGTGGAGCGACGACCGGCGCGGGTGCGCACCATCCCGCCCAGCGTCGAAACGGCCCCGTCGACCAGCAGCATCACCCCGGTGCCGTAGGCGATCCCGGCCAGGGCGTCGGTCGGATAGTGCCACTGGAGGGCGATGACGGCCTCGGACATCCACAGCACGTAGATCGCCCCCATCCCGATGGCCACCGGTCGCCATCGGGACGGGGTGGCCAGCACCACGGCGGTCATCAGCGCGGCGGCCCCGACGGTCGACCCCGACGGATAGGAGAGCCCGGAGCCGAGCGTCCTCCCCACCAACGGCTTGATCACCGACTCACAGGTGAGCAGGGCCAGGGGCGGTCCTATGGCGCAGGCCAGCGCACGGACGGGGTCCCGAGGCAGGACGAGCAGGGCCACGAGCAGCGCCCCGACCACGATCGCCTGCGGATAGCGGAGCACGGTCACGTCGGTCAGGGCGGGGTTGCGCAGGAAGCCCCCGAAGCTGGGCACCCACCGGTCGACGATCGAGGGACCGCTGCCCCGAGCCAGGGCCAGACCTCCGACTGCAGTCAGCGCCAGCAGCGCCAGTCCGGCCACCAGCTGGCCGTGTCGGTGGGGGAAGCGTCGGCCTCTCGCCACCCCTCGGCCTCCACACTGGTTCGGCCCGGACGCCTGGTGTCCGGCGGGAGCACCTCATCAAGACTATCGGTGCCGTGCGGCCGCCGGCCGCCATCGGCCCCCACCACCAGGTCGAACACAGCCTGACCGGCGTTCCGGCGCTGTTCGGGGCCTCGCTATCATTGCGCCATGCCCGGACGGCCCCGATGGACTGGCCGGTCCCTGTGAAGTCCGGGCGGCGGCGGTTCGTCCCCGGAGGGCCGGGCCGATGAGCGGCGGCGACCCGCCCAACTCCTCCCCGACCCGTCCCGCCGTCCCGCGTCACCACCTCCGGCGCGTGCTGTTGTGGATGCCCTCGGGACGACGCGTCCACGGAGGGCACGTGGTCCAGTTGGAGAAGACCGCCGCCGCGCTGACCGATGCCGGTCTGGAGGCCGAGACGGACTTCTCGCCCGTTCCGACGGCCGACGACTTCGATCTGGTCCACGGGTTCGGGCTCGGCGCCGCGGACATCCGGTACTGGCACAGTCGACGCACCCCCGTGGCCCTGTCCACCGTCTACTGGGAACGGTCCTACCGCATGGACGGCGGCCGCCGACCCTCTGCTCGGGCCCTCGCCGGTCGTGCCGTGCGTTCGGCGCGGTTCGCCCACGCCGCCCTCCAGGGCAGGAACCGGCTCATCGAGGCGTGCATGACCATGGACGGAAACGAGACGCGGACCTTCGCGGCCTTCGAATCGGCGGACCTCCTGCTTCCCAACGCCACCGGCGAAGGCGAGAGCATCCGCCGCGACCTCGGGGTCACGACCCCGATCCACCCGGTACCCAACGGCGTCGACCCCGATCGCTTCGTCCCGTCGACGACACCGTTCGAGGATCGCCGCTACGTCCTCTATGCCGGCCGGATCGAGCCCCACAAGAACCAACTCGGCCTGATCACCGCGTTGCGGGACTCGGGACTCCCCCTCGTCATCGCCGGGGGCGAGCACCCCGACCATGCGGGGTACGCAGCCGAGTGCCGGGCGGCCGGGGAGGGTTGGGTCACCTTCACCGGACACGTCGACCACGATGCCGGGGGGCTGGCCGAGCTCTACCACGGCGCGCGGGTGCACGCCGTTCCCAGCTGGTTCGAGACGACCGGGCTGGTCTCGCTGGAGGCCGGACTGAGCGGCTGCAGTGTCGTGTCGACCACCCGTGGGTACGCCCGTGAGTACCTCGGCGACTTCGCCCACTACTGCGATCCGGCCTTCCCCGACTCCATCCTGGCCGCGGTCCGTCAGGGCTGGGACACACCACCGTCACCCGGTCTCCGGCCCTGGATCCTCGATCACTACACCTGGGCCCACGTGGGTCGGTCGACCCTGGCCGCCTATGCCCTCCTGCCCGGCTGACCCGACGGATTCCGGATCGACGGGGCCTCCGACAGGGCCCGAGGCGGCAGCCTCCGGGGACGGACAGGGGTCGACGGGCGCACCGGCCAGGCTCAAGCTGCGGTGGCCCGGGACCGATACATGAGGTGACCGGAATTGGTCGCCACCTGGCCTTCAGGGAGCCGACCGGGCGGAGCGGCGGCGGCCGAGGCAACCGATGGACGACCAGGCCACGGCGGACGGGCGGTGATCGCGACAAGGCAAGGAGCAGCGTTGGAGGAGCAATCAGAGGCACCGCGCAGCACCGCTACGCCGCTGTGGTTCGGTCCGGGCGACCGGCAGCTGTTCGGGTGGATGCACCTCCCGGCCGACCGGGTGGTGCACGGAGGCGTGGTGCTCTGCCAACCGTTCGGCATCGAGGCCATCTGCGCCTACTTCACCTACCGGCTGCTCGCCGAGCGCCTGGCCGACCGCGGTCTGGCCGTGCTGCGGTTCGACTACGACGGCACCGGCGACTCCTGCGGCGGGGAGACCGACCCCGACCGGCTGGACCACTGGCTGGCCAGTGTCACCGCCGCCACCGACCTCCTGGCCGCCTCGGGCGTGACCGCACTGGGTCTGGTGGGCATGCGACTGGGTGGGCTGTTCGCTGCGCACGAGGCCGCCCGCCGCGGCGGCGTCGACGCGCTGGTCCTGTGGGATCCGTCGCTGTCGGGGCGGTCGTTCCTGCGCGAGCAGCGGTTCCTGCGCCAGATGAGCAGCACCGGGGGGGAGACGGGCGACGACGCCGTCGAGGCCCCCGGCCTCCGGTTCGAGGTCGAGACGGTCAAGACGCTCGGTGACCTGGACCTGGTCGAGATGGAGGGGACACTGGCCCGACAGACCCTGGTCCTCCTCGCCCGCGACCAGTCACCACCCAAGCGGCTGCAGCGTCGCCTCGAAGGTGAGCCGGTCGAGTGGCAGGAGGCGACCGGCCAGGACCGACTGCTCGACTCCAATCTTCAGGAGCCGGCCCTCGAGGTCGTCGGGCGGCTCACCGACTGGCTGGCCACCGCCCTCTGGAATGAGCCCGTGTCCGTGCCCGTGCCCGATCGCCCGATGGCCACCGTCGGCCGTGGCCATGCCGGGGCGCCGATCACGGAGCGCCCGGTCCGGTTGGGATCCCTGGGTCTGTTCGGCATCGTCACCGAGTGCGGGCCCACCGCCGCCGGTCCGGCCATCGTGCTCGTCGCCGAGGGCAACACCCATCACATCGGCCAGGCCAGGATCTGGGTGGACCTGGCCCGCCGCCTGGGAGCCACCGGGTTCCGGGTCCTGCGGTTCGACCTCAGCGGCAACGGCGACAGCGGCACCCGGCCCGGGCAGGTCGCCCACGTGGCCCGGGCCGTCGAGGCGATCGACGACGTCTACCAGGCCATGATCGGCATCTCCCCCGACTCGTCCACCGACGTGGTGCTGGTGGGGTTCTGCTCCGGCGCCTACCAGGTCCTCGAGCAGGCCCTGGCCCATCCCCCCGCGGCATCTCGGTGGTCAACCCGTCGGTCTCCTTCTCCCCTCCAGAACCGGCGGGCACCGCGGCACGCCCGGCCCGGCAGGTCACCAGGCGGTGGTTCGCCACCACCGCCGGCGCGCCGATGAGGTGGGCGCTCCGCACCCGCGACCCGATGGAGTCCGAGCGCTGGAGCAGGGCCCTGCAGGTGGGAACGTGGCCGGCGGCCCTGGCCAAGCGCCACCCACGCCTTCCCTCCTGGCTGTGGCCGCTGGTCAATCGCACACTGCTCGAGAACACCGGGATCAGTACCCTCGAGCAGATCGTGGCCGCCGGCGTCGACACCCAACTGGTGGTGGGACCGGGGGACCTCCTGCCCATCGCCCTCGGGGCCGGGGGGCGCATCCGGAAACTGCAGGAGAGCGGGCGCTTCCACCTCGAGGAGCTCAGCGAACTCGACCACGCCTCGTGGGTCATGCGTCAGCGGCACCTCCTGATCGACGTGCTCGAGGCCCACATCACCGGGACCTTCGGCTCGACCCCGATAGACGGGCCGGGCTAGCGGCGCACGGACCCCCCACCCCTCGACCCCTCGGCTGCCGCTGTGTCCAGGACGGCCAGGAACTCGGAGGCCAGATCGGTCCAGGTCTTCGGACGGCCGAGCAACGGGCCCGGCCCGGGCGCCAGGCCGGGTCGGTCGAGGACCGACTGCACCGCGTCCACGAAGTGCTCCCGGTCGGCCACCCGGATCGGCGGATCCTGGTCCTGGAACCCCGAGACCGGGGTCGCCACCACCGGCCGACCCACGGCGATGAACTCGCGGGCCTTGATGGGGTCGAGGCTCTGGATGAACGGCGAGACCTGATGGGGCACGACCATGACGTCGGCGTGCTGCAGGTAGGCCGGCAGGTCGGAATAGGGCCGACTGCCCAGGACGAGGGCGCCGGCGTCGGTCAGCCCGCGTCCGACCTCGGCACCGAGCGTGCTCGGTCCGACGAAGACCAGCGACGCCCGGCCGGCCAGGGCCCGGGCCAGTTCGGTACAGAGATCCATGTCGAGCCGGCCGGCGCTGACGGTGCCCTGGTACAGAGCCACCGGCCCGTCGGGGAGATCCCCGGGCCGCGGCATCGGCGTCCGCAGATGGTCGATGTCCACACCGTTGGGGATGAGGTGGACCGTACGGTCCCGGCTGCGGGTCTGGACCAGGGCCGGCGAGCACACCACCACCTCGGAGGCGTCGCGCAGCAGTTGGGCATCGTTGTCCTGCTGGCGCCGCATCTCCTGTGGGGAGCCCGAGGCCAGGAGCCAGTCGTCCGTGACGTCGTAGACGCTCGGCCAGCCGGTCTGCCCGACCAGGTGGGCGTAGGTGCTGTCGTTGACCCACAGGAGTGGGCGGTCGAAGTGCAACCGTCGGCCGGCCGCCACCACCTGGCGGCCCAGCGACCGGTCCCCGCGGGGCCAGACCCTCCGGGGCAGCCACTTGGACGGGGCCACCGCCCAGAGACGACCCGACTCGCCCACCGGGCGCAGGCCGGTCCGCTTGGGCCACCGCCCCCTCCGGAGGGTCCACACCACGTCGACCGGTGGTTCGACGAACAGGATCCGTAGGGTCGACCGGAGGGCCAGGAGCCGTTGGGCCAGGTGCTGGTTCCGTCGCCACACCTCGTCCCACGGCTCGAGCGAGAGGCAGATGACGTCGATCGACTCGGTGGGTGGCAACGCTCGATCCTCTCGGGGCACGGTGGCAACCTACGGCCGGGTGGGGTCGGCTCGGGACGAGCAAAACCGGTGCTGACCCCGACAGGCCCACATAGTAGTGAGTGCGCCGTCGGAGTCGGCCCACCGTCCCCCACGTCACGGCCGTCCGGCCGCCGGACGCCGACGCCGTGGCTGTGCATCAACGGGACTCCGGAGAGCCCTGCAGTAGCGTCGGGCGGAATGGCCGATGCCGCGACTCCCCGAAGCGACCGCCCGACTGGCGACGTCGTCCATGACGAGTCGTTCGTGCGTTGCTCGCTGGTGGTCCTCAACTACGACGAGCGCCAACTCCTCCTGGACTGTGTCCGCAGCATGCTCGCGGCCATCGGTCCGGAGGACGAGATCATCGTGGTGGACAACGGCTCGTCGGACGGGAGCGCGGCGGCGGTCAGGGAGCAGTTCCCCTCGGTCCGACTGGTCCCCCTCCCCGAGAACCGGTACATCTTCTCGCTCAACGCCGGTCTGGCCGTGGCCCGCGGTGAGTTCGTGGCCTTCTGCAACAACGACATGGTGGTGGAGCCCAACTTCGTGGAGGAGGCGCTGAACTGCTTCGTCGCCGACGACATCTTCGCCGCCTGCTCGCGCGTGCTCGACCGGAACGGAGCCGAGCAGGGCACCCGGACCGCCGGCTACTGGCGTCGTGGTCTGCTGTTCTACGAACCGCTTCCCCACAGCGCCGAGTCGACAGACTGCTTCTTCGCGGTGGGGGGCCAGTCCTTCTTCCGGCGGGACGTCCTGAACCAGATGGGCTCCATCGACGAGCTGCTCTGGCCCATGTACCACGAGGACATCGAGCTGTCCTACCGGGCCTGGAAGAACGGCTACCGGATCGTCTACGCGCCGCGCTCGGTCTGCCACCACATGGGTGGGAAGACGAGCCGACGGGTGTTCACGGCCACGCAGCTGCGGTCCTTCGTACGCCAGAACGAACTGCTCACGGTCTGGAAGGACGTGACCGATCGCGCCCTGCTCCTCGACCACGCCTTCTGGCTGCTCCCGCGCCTCCTCGTGGCCCTGATCCGCGGGGATGCCGGGACCCTCAACGGCTCCATCTCCGCGTTCCGTCGGCTTCCCCGGGCCCTGCGGGCCCGGCGCACGGCGCGGTCGATGTTCCGGCGCACCGACCGGGAGGTCCTCGAGCGGGTCGGCGTGACGGCCATCGAGGCGCAGGCCCGGGAGGGCCCACCCGACCACTGACCCGGCTCATTCGCCGTGGAGCAGCCCGGGGCGGCCCGCCCCCGGTGCCGCCCGTCGGATCAGGGCACCCCGGGACGGGTCCGGAAGAACGGGAGCCGTTTGCGGACGGCATCGCGTAGTTCGGGCTCACACCGGGAGACCACCACGGCCAGGACGGCCCACGCCGCCGCGCACACGACCATGGCGCTGAAGATCGCCGCCAGGCCACCGTGCACGGGGTGGAAGCGGAGCAGGAGGAGGGCCACGGCACCGGCCGTGCACCCCACCGGGACCACCGGGAGCAGGCCGGAGGTCACGTAGCGGCCCACTGGCACCTCGAGGTACCGGCAGACCACCACGGGCAGGATCACCGAGTCGAGGATCAGCACCACGGGCAGTGAGCCCAGTGCCGGGCCGATGGGACCCCACAGATACGTCGCCACCACGCTCCCGGCCAGGTTGACGGTGGCCCCCACCAGCCCGTACCGGATGAGCTTCCGGTTCTGGCCGACGCCGGTCAGGAACATGAAGCTCTGGTGGCCGGGGAGCTGCAGGGCGGTCACCAGGCCCAGGGCGACCATGATCTCGTAGGTCTTCGGGGGAACCTTGCCCAGCCAGAGTTGGAGGATCGGCTCCCCGTAGGCGGCCAGCGCGATGACCATGGGGACGGAGAGGACCAAACAGCCCATGACGGCCCGGATGTAGTACTGCGCCTGGCGTTCTCGATCTCCCACCTCGTCGAAGTGGGCGTAGGACGGCAGGAGGGAGTTGGTGGCCTGGGTGCTCAGCGTGCGGGTGAGGTTCGTGGCCTTCAGTGCCACGTTGTACGGCGCCACCTGGGCGACCGGGAGGATGATGCCGATCACCAGCGCATCGAGCTGGTAGGCCACCATGCCGCTGAGGGACACCACCGACTGCACGCCCCCGAACCGGAGGAGCTCGCCCAGCAGCTTCCGGCTGAAGCGCCCGTGCAGGATGGACGATCCGGTGATCCGGTGGACCACCGAGGCGCTGATGACGAGGGTGACGGCCACGCCGGCGGTCTGGAGCACGGCCACGGCCATCAGGCCCGCGCCCAGGACCACGGCGATGATCTGGGCGGCCTGCATGAGGATCAGCGTCACCACGCCGATCTGGGACATCCGGTCGTTGCGCCCCGACCCGAACAGCACGGCGTTCGGGACCGTGGACAGGAACATCAGGGCGGACATGACCCCGAGGACGACCAGGGTCGAGCCGGCCAGGGCGGGACTGATGCCGCCGAGGTTGAGGATGGAGGACAGGAACGGGGCCAGACCCACGGTGACGGCCACGGCCAGGACGGCCGAGACCGAGAAGAACACCCAGGTCGTCCGGATCAGGTCGGCCACGCCGTCGGTGTCGTGGCTGGCCATCAGTCGGGACACCCGCAGCATGGCCGCCGTCCCCACGCCGACGTCGAGCAGTCCGAGGTAGCCCACCAGGCCGAGCAGCACCACCCACAGGCCGTAGGTGCCGGGGCCCAAATGGCGGAGGAGGGCCCGGGTCAGGACCAGGGTCATGGCCAGACCGATGAGGTACCCGGCGTAGGAGTTGACGATGTTGTGGAGCAGCTGGCGTCCGCTGGCGTTGGCCGGGGGGGGATGCCCGCCCGTGCTCACGTCCTCGGGTCCGTCGTCATCGGGAACACCAGCAGCCCTCCCTTCGCTGACCACGGACACCGCTACCCCCACCGCCCGACAGGCCGGTGTGGGCCGGTGCTCGTCCGCCCGGCGGGGGACGACCGGTACCGGGGTGGCGCCACCCTCGTGGTCCCCGATGATGGACGGGCGTCCGGGAACGGCTCGGGCCCTCCGGACCGGTCGAGCCCGCCCCGCCGGCCGCCACCGCCCTCTTCCCCGACCCGGCCGGTCAGACCAGGTCGGCGGAGCTCCCGGTCACCGTCAGGGTGATCGCCCATGACCGCGGGACCGGTCGGTGGGGCGACCACCATCGGGGTCGCCGGAGGATCCAGGTCACGGTGATGGCCTCCGGCGGACCCACCGGTCGGGACCGGGACCCCGTGTCGGCCGAGCCCCCCGGACAGCTCCGGTCCCCGGGCGCGCTCGCCGAGGATCCCGGGCGCGCCGGTGTCTCGGCCCCCCTGGCGGAGGATCCGGCCGGTCCCCGACCAGGTGGGGACCGAGGTCGCCCCGTCGGTGGGCACCGGAGGGGGGCTGGACGGCAGTTGTCGGAGTACCACTCGATCCTCGATTGCGGGCAGAAGTCCTGCTAGAGAGGATCGACACGTCAGTCGTCCAGCTTGAGCGCAGAGACGAAGGCCTCCTGGGGGACCTCGACCCGGCCGATGTTCTTCATCTTCTTCTTCCCCTCCTTCTGCTTCTCGAGCAGCTTGCGCTTACGGGTGATGTCCCCGCCGTAGCACTTGGCCAGGACGTCCTTGCGCCGAGCCTTGACCGTCTCCCGGGACAGGACCCGGCCCCCGATGGCGGCCTGGATGGGCACGTCGAACATCTGGCGGGGGATCAGCTGGCGCAGCTTCTCGGTCATCCGGCGACCGTAGAAGTCGGCCTGGGAGCGGTGGACGATGGTGGAGAAGGCGTCCACCGGGGTGTGGTTGATCAGCAGGTCCACCTTGACCAGGTCGGCGGTGGCGTAGCCCTCGGGCTCGTAGTCGAGGCTGGCGTACCCCTTGGTCCGGCTCTTCAGCTGGTCGAAGAAGTTGACCACCACCTCGGCCAGGGGGATGGCGTAGACGAACTCCACCCGCTCCGGGGAGAGGTACTCCATCTTGACCATCTCGGCCCGGTGGCCCTGGCACAGGTCCATGATGGTGCCCGTGTACTCGGCCGGGGTCAGGATGGTGGCCCGCAGCATGGGCTCGTCGACGTGGTCGAGGTGGCTGGGCTCGGGCAGCTCGCTCGGGTTGTCCACGTCGACCTCGGTGCCGGTGTTGAGGTAGGCCCGGTAGGCCACGGACGGGGCGGTGGCGATGAGGGACAGGTCGAACTCCCGCTCGAGGCGCTCCCGGACGATCTCCATGTGCAGCAGGCCGAGGAATCCGCAGCGGAAGCCGAAGCCGAGGGCCCGGGACGACTCGGGCTCGTAGGTGAAGCTGGCGTCGTTCAGCCGGAGCTTCTCCAGGGCGTCCCGCAGGTCGGGGAGCTCGTCCCCGTCGATGGGGAACAGCCCGCAGAACACCATGGGCTTGGGGTCGCGGTAGCCGGCCAGCACCGAGGCGGCCGGGTGGCTGGCCGTGGTCACCGTCTCACCCGAGCGGGCGCCACCCACGTCCTTGATGCCGGCGATGAGGTACCCCACCTCGCCCGGGCCCAGCTGGGCGACGGGAACGGTGGCCGGGGTGCGGACGCCGATCTCCTCGATCTCGTGGTTGCTGGCCGCCTGCATGAACCGCAACCGCTCCGTCCCCACCAGGGTGCCCGCCATCACCCGGATGGAGCTGACCACTCCCCGGTACTGGTCGTAGGCGGAGTCGAAGATGAGCGCCTGCAGTGGGGCCGACGGGTCGCCCTGGGGCGGCGGGATCCGGGCCACCACGGCGTCGAGGAGTTCGGGTACGCCCTCGCCGGTCTTGGCCGAGAGGTGGAGGATGCCGGAGGCCTCGATGCCCAGGACCTGCTCGATCTCGGCGGCGCAGCGGTCGGGGTCGGCGGCGGGCAGGTCGATCTTGTTGAGGACGGCCACGATCTCGAGGTCGTTCTCGAGGGCCTGGTAGCAGTTGGCCAGCGTCTGGGCCTGGATGCCCTGCGAGGCGTCGACCAGCAGGACGGCCCCCTCACAGGCGGCCAGCGACCGGCTGACCTCGTAGCCGAAGTCGACGTGACCGGGGGTGTCGATGAGGTGGAGGGTGTGGTCCTTCCAGGACACCCGGACGTTCTGGGCCTTGATGGTGATGCCCCGCTCGCGTTCGATGTCCATCGAGTCCAGGTACTGCTCCCGCATCAGCCGGGGGTCGACCGCCCCGGTCAGCTCCAGAATGCGGTCGGACAGGGTCGACTTGCCGTGGTCGACATGGCTGATGATCGAGAAGTTTCGGATGCGGTCGACGGGAAGCACGGGGAGGCCAGCGTACCCAAGCCGGCGCGGCCCCCGTCCCCGGGCACCCATCGGGCGGGGTGGCCCGCAGGCGGCGGCCGGTCGGTCCGGTGGGAACGGCGCCGACCGGGCTGCTATCGTGTTCTGTCTCCGGACATGGCCCCCTGGGCCGACCCGGGGCTCAAATCTCCCGTCGGACAGGGCGCCCACGCCCACGGAACCGGCAGGCATGCACCACCGACCAGCAGCAGAGGAACCCCGTGGCCAACATCAAGAGCCAGATCAAGCGCAACCGTCAGTCCGTCAAGCGCACGGCCCGCAACAAGGCGGTGCGCTCCGAGCTCCGGACCCGGACCAAGACGGCCCAGGCCGCCATCGAGGAGGGCACGGAGCACGCCGACGAGGCGCTGCGCCTGGCCATCAAGCGGATCGACAAGGCCGCGGCCAAGGGCGTCATCCACAAGAACCAGGCGGCCAACCGCAAATCCCGGCTGATGAAGCGGGCGGCGGCGCAGGGCGCGGACGCCTGATCCACCGGTTGGTCCCGGCCCACCGGGGCGCCTTCTCCCCCGGTACTGCCTCCTTCACGCATCTTCCTTCACGGATCCCGGGTCCGGCTGGTTCGCTGGGCACCGAGCGGCGGCCGGGGCCGGCCCGGTAGCTACGACTTGGCGTAGTAGTACGGCTGGTCGCACCGGTAGCCGTGGTTGGAGCCGTTGGCCGACGGGTCGTCCACCCGTTGGAACTTCCCGTTGGTGATCTTGGCGATGATGTAGCAGTTGGTGGGGACCTTGGCTGCCGGATTGGCCGTGCCCACCAGGTTGCCTGCCGAGAACGAGGTGATCTTCCGGAGCTGCTGGAGGATGGACCCGCGGCTCGGATGGGGTCCGGCGGCCTTCAGGGCCTGCGTGAACAGTTCGGCCGACAGCCACCCGAACAGCGTGTAGAGGTCGGCCTTGAACCCGGGCGAGGCCTTCTGGACCCAGGTCTGGAAGGCGGCGATGGCCGGGATGGCGGCGGCGTCCTCGCCCAGGTACAGCGAGGTGTTCTGCTCCATGTACGAGCCGTTGATGGCCGACGGGCCCCCGGCGCTGGGGATCAGCTGCTCGCTGTAGGTCGACCCGCCCAGGACCAGTACGGGGTGGAAGTCCTGCTGATTGAGGGCCTGGACCACCGCAGCGGCGTAGTTCTGGGGCATCTGCTCGAGGAACAGGATCTTCACGCCCTTGTTCTTCATGGCGATCACGTTCTGGTCGAACTGGGTCTGGCTGATCTCGAAGGTCGGGTCGTAGACCACCTTGTAGCCGATGGACTGCATGGCCGACTTCTCGGCGTTCCACTTGGCGATGGCCGACGGTTCACCGGCCACCATGGCCGCGGCATGGGTGACGGCGTTGGGGTACTTCTTCTTGAAGTAGGCCAGTGGTCCGAGCTGCCACCCGTTGGCCGCCGGGGCCGGGCTGAAGGAGTTGGGGAGGTTGTTGGTGGCCAGGTCGAGGGAGACGGTCACGTTGGGCACCTGGGGGTTGGCCTTGAGGACGGCACCACCGAAGTTGTCCTCGAGCGAGAACCCTCCCACCATGGCCACGTCCTTTTGGATGTCGGCCTGCGTCTGCTGCTTGTTGGGCCCACCGGAGTAGCCGTCGTCGCTGCTGTCGACGATGATCTTGCGCCCGTAGACGCCGCCCACGGTGTTGACGTAGTCGGCGAAGGCCTGGGCCCCCACCGCCGCCCCCTTGAACAGACCGGCCACCAGGGTCGAGACGTTGCCGATGGACACCGTCTTGGCCGTGATGCCGGTGTGGTCGCTGAAGGCCGACGGCGGAATGGTGGACTGGGTGGTGGACGCCGCGGCGATGCCGGTGATCGACGAGCTGAGGACCAGCGAGGCGGCCAGCACCACCGAGACGGGCACGACGGCCCAACGGGTCCGGTGGCGCGTGGTTGCCCGGCGGTCTGACGTGGTGGTCATGCGATCGGTTCTCCCCTGCTCGTCGACGACCGGCAGATCATGGATCTGTCCCCCCGGCGGTGTGGTCGCCCGAGACTCTAGAGACTGGCCCGCCCTCGCGTGTAGTCGCCCCCGTCACGGGGGCCAGCGTGGGCAGCCCGTCGGGCCCGGGACCGGGGGACTCCCGCCGGTGCATGGCCTGGATCCTCGACCGGTCCAGGGTGGCGAACTCCCCGCGTGCCTCCACGGTGACCACGCCTCCCTGGGTCAGGCGGCCCTCGCTGAAGGTGCGCCGATCGGTACGCTCGGTGACCCAGGCCTCGAAGTGGCACGGCTGGCTGATGAGCGTCGGCTTCCGAAAGCGGAGGGCGAGCTTCACCGTCGGCCCCGCCCCCTCGGCGATGACGTTGGCCGCGGTCAGCATCATGTCGAAGGCCCCGGCCAGCACGGCCCCGTGCACGCAGCCCGGGGCCCCTTCGTAGGGAGCAGTGAAGGTGGCGAGCCCGAGGGCCCGAGGCGGATCGAACTCGACGGTGAGGGGCAGGGCCACCGGGTTGCAGGAGCCGATGACCACGTCGAAGGGCATGGCCGCAGCCAGGGTGTGGGCCTCCGCCGGCCCGACCGAGTGCTCGGCGAACCGCTCCCTGGGCTCGGCGCCGGCCGGCGGCACGTGGCCGTCCAGCGCATCGGCCAGAGCCCGGGCCTCTCGGGCCACCTCCGCCAGCACCCCGGACGGCGCCGCCGCCGTCACCGTCAGGGCCATCAGTCGCCGGACGGCGTCGGCCAACTCCTCGCGACCCCCACCGCTCCACGGCTTGGCCGGTGGGGCGGCCGCCTGTGTTGGGTTCTCAGGCATCCCCGCCTCCGAAGCGCTCGAGATGGTCGGCGTGGGCGTCGAGGGTGGCCAGCATCTCCGCGGCGGTCCCCGACGGCACCCGCAGCACCACCTCGTCGATGCCCAGCTGCTGGTAGTGGGCCAGTTTCTGCGGGCTGGGGACGGTGCCGAAGGGGACCACCCGCACCGCGTCGGGATCCCGGTCCCGCTCCTCCACGGCCCGGCGCAGCCGGGGCAGGGCCTCGGAGAGCCCCGACCCCCCGATGGGCATCCATCCGTCGGCGTACTCGGCGACGGCCGCGAACACCCTGGGGTTGGCCCCTCCCCCGATGAGCGTGGGCACCCGGGGCTGCTGCACCGGCTTGGGCCAGCTCCAACACGGGTCGAGCGAGACGAACTCACCGTGGAAGGCGGCCTGCTCCTGGCTCCACAGCGCCTGCATGCACAGGACGTGCTCGCGGGCCATCTCGCGACGCACGGCGAACTCCACCCCGTGGTCGGCGGCTTCCGAACGGTTCCACCCGAAGCCCGTACCGAACACCACCCGTCCCCCGCTCAGGTGGTCGAGGGTGGCGACCTGCTTGGCCAGCACGATGGGGTCGTGCTGGGCGGCCAGCACCACGCCCGTGCCCAACCGGATCCGTTCGGTCACCGAGGCCGCGGTGGACAGGGCCACGAACGGGTCGAGACTGCGTCGGTAGTCGTCCCGGTGGACCCCCTCGACGAGGGCGGGCGGGGTCGAGTCCCGCACCGGCAGGTGGGTGTGCTCGGGGACGTAGAGCGAGTAGAAGCCCCGCTCCTCAGCGGCCCGGGCCAGGTCGGCCGGGGACATGTCGCGGTCGGTGAGGAAGGCGGTGATCCCCAGGCGCACGGGGTCTCAGCGCTCCAGGCCGGCGGTGAGACGGTCCCCGGGGTTGGTGGCCGGGTCGGCGAAGAGGGCGGCGAAGGCGGCCTCCTCCCGGGCCCGGGCGGCCTCGACGGCCGGGCGGCGGGCGGTCATCATCAGGCGCTTGATCTGCCGTGTGCCCTGCGGCGGGAAGGAGGCGATCGTGCGGGCCAGGGCCAGTGTCTCCTCGACCACCGTTCCCTCCTCACAGACCCGCAGGGCCAGGCCGGACGCCACCGCCCGGTCGGCGTCGATCCACTCCGAGGCCAACAGGACGGCGGCCGCCTGCTGCCACCCCAGGCGCTCGGGGAGCAGCCAGCTGCTGGCCGCCTCGGGGGGCACGCCCATCTGGGCGAAGGGGGCCCGGAGCCGGGCACCCCGTTCCATCAGCACCAGGTCAACGTGGCCGAGCAGGGTGCACCCGAGCCCCACGCCCACGCCGTGGACGGCGGCCAGCAGCGGCTTGTCGAAGGCCAGCAGGGTGTCCAGCAGGTCGCCGAAGCCCGAGCCGGCCTCGGGACCGGGATGACCGGTGGCGATGGCCGCCATCTCGTGCAGGTCCTGGCCGGCGCTGAAGGCCCGGCCGCGCCCGGTGAGCACCACGGCGTGGATCCCGTCGTCGGCCAGCGCGTCGGCCAGCGCGTCGGTGACCGCCCGGTACATGGGCGCGTCAAAGGCGTTGCGGACCTCGGGGCGGTCGAAGGCGAGCAGTCGGACACCGTCGGCGTCCTCGACCTCGACCCGGTGCACGGGCCCGGCAGGGCCCTCCGGGGTGTCGGTCACGGACGGACCACCTGGCCGCCGTCGACGTTGAACACATGGCCCGTGATCCACGAGGCCTCGTCGGACAGCAGGAACAGGCACATGCCCACCAGGTCGGTGGTCAGCCCCTGGCGCTTGAGGGCCAGGCCGGCCAGGATCGGCTGCATGAAGGAGTCGGGCACCACCGTCCGGGAGGCCTCGGTGTCGATGGGGCCCGGGGCGATGGCGTTGATCCGGATGTGCTGGCCGCCGAGTTCGTGGGCCATCTGCTGGGTCAGCGAGTTGACCCCGGCCTTGGCCAGTCCGTAGAACCCGGCGTACAGGTACGCCGCCGTGGACGACTGGTTCACGATGGCCCCGCCGCCCGCCTCTCGCAGGGCCGGGTAGCAGGCCCGGACGCAGTTGAGCGCACCGAGGAGGTTGACCGACAAGAAGCGGTTGAGGTACTCCCAGTCCACGGTCAGCAACAGGTCGAGCTGCATGCCCCCGAAGATGGCGGCGTTGTTGACCAGGTAGTCGAGGCCACCGAAGGCCTCCACGGTGGCCTCGGCCATGGTCCGGGCCGAGTCGGGATCGGCCACGTCCACCCGGACCGACCGGGCCACACCTCCGGCGTCGACGATGGACCTGGCCACCTCGGCGGCCTTCTCCCCGGCGATGTCGGCCACCATGACCGAGGCGCCCGCCGCGGCCAGCGCCTCGGCGTAGGCCTGGCCGATGCCACCGCCGGAACCGGTGACGATGGCCACCTTGCCCGAGAAGTCGAATCGGACCATGGGAGACGACGCCACCGGGTCCGGCTCGTCGTGGGGGCTCACGCCTGCTCCTCCCGCTTCGCCTGCTGGCGCTGGGCGATGACCTTCTCGGCGACGGCGTTGACCCCGGTGGACAACGGCCAACCGATGTAGTGGGTCAGGTGGAGGACGGTCTCGCGGACCTGTTCCTCGGTCAGCTCACCCCGTTCGAGGGCCGACCGGAACTGGATCTCGATCAGTGACGACTGGCCCAGAGCGGCCAGGACGCCGATGGTCATCAGCCGGCGGTCGCGGTTGTCCAACCCGGGCCGGGTCCACACCGTGCCGAACAGGTGGTCGACGGTGAAGTCCACGTAAGGCCCGGCGATCTCGTCGGGGTCGACCGAGAAGCCGTACACCTCTTCCATCTTGGCGATGCCCTGGGCCCGGACCGAGTCGCGATCGTGCCCGGCACTCCCCTCGCCCGCTTCGGCCTGCTGCTCACCCACGGTTGCCACCTTCCCGCCCGGGCCGGATCACGCCGGCTCGGCGATCGACTTGGTCTCGAGGTACTCCTCGAAACCGGCGACGCCGAACTCACGCCCGATCCCGGACTGCTTGTAGCCCCCGAAGGGCATGTCGGGGCTGAACCACAGGCCTCCGTTGATCCCGACGGTGCCGGTGCGGATCCGGTCGGCCACGCCGATGGCCCGGTCCCGGTCGGCCGACCACACCGAACCGGACAGCCCGTAGGTGGACTCGTTGGCCAACGCCACCGCGTCGTCGTCCCCGTCGTGGGGGATGACCACCAGCACCGGCCCGAAGATCTCCTCCTGGGCCACCCGGGCCGTGTTGGGCAGCCCGACGATCAGGGTCGGCTCGACGAAGTAGCCGCGCTCCGGATGCTCGGGCCGCCCGCCACCGGTCACGACGGTCCCCCCCTCTTCGAGGGCCAGGGACAGGTAGCCCTCCACCCGGTCGCGTTGACGGGCGCTGATGAGCGGTCCGCAGATGGTGCCGGGATCGAGGGGATCCCCGGCCGGCAGCTTGCCCAGCACCTTGGCCGTCGACGCCACGGCCTCGTCGAACTGCCGGCGGGGCACCAGGAGGCGGGTGGTGATGGCGCAGCCCTGGCCGGCATGGGTGCACACGGTGAAGGCGGCGGTGGCACACGCTCCCCGCAGGTCGGCGTCGTCCAGGATGACGAAGGCCGACTTGCCCCCCAGCTCCAAGAAGACCTTCTTGAGCGACTCGGCGGCGGACGTCATGACCCGCCTGCCGGTGGCCGTCGAGCCGGTGAAGCTGATCTGGTCGACCCTCGGGTCGGCGGACAGCAGTGCCCCGACGGTGTGCTCGGAGGACGGGACGATGTTGACCACCCCGGGCGGGATGTCCGTCTCCTCGGCGATGAGCCGGCCGAGCACGGTGGCGCACCACGGGGTGTCCGGGGCCGGCTTGAGGACCACGGTGTTGCCGGCGGCCAAGGCCGGACCCAGCTTGGCCAGGTTGATCTGATGGGGGACGTTCCACGGGGTGATGGCCCCCACCACGCCGGTGGCCTCGCGGCGCACCCATCGGTGCGAGGGGATGCCCATGGGCGAGGCGTCACCCAGGTCGGTCTCCCACTGGTAGGCCTCAGCCAGGTCGGCCACCCAGCCGAGGCCCTCGACCGGCGCGTCGAGCTGGGCCGAGTAGGTGAAGGAGACCGGCGAGCCCGTCTCGGCCACGGTCATGGCCCGGAGATCGTCGGCATGGGCGCCCAAGGCCGCCTGGAGCTGGCGGAGGCCTCGCACCCGCAGTCCGACGTCGGTGGACCACGCCGTCTCGTCGAAGGCCCGGCGGGCCGCGGTGACGGCGGCGTCGAGGTCCTCGGGCCCTCCGTCGGCCACCACTCCGATGACCTCTTCGGTGGCCGGGTTGACCATCTCGAAGGTCCTGCCCGACCGGGCCGTCCGCAGCTGCCCGTCGACGAGCATGCGCTCCTCGCCGGCCACCGGCCCCACCGACGCCGTCACGCGGACACCTCTCCCAGTCCGAAGACCTCGTCGGTCCGGCGTTCGGCCATGGCGGCCAGGGGCAGGTCGACGTGGAGCGACGCAGCCAGTTCGAGGGCGGCGGCCAGGTCCTTGTGGGCCAGGGACGCTCCCGCCTGCATGGCCCCCACCAGTCCCTTGTCATCGGCCTCGGTGAACGGCGCCACCGTCGGGCGGAACATGAGACGGGAGGCGCCGCCGATGTGGACGTCGCTGGCCTTGACCACCTCGGCCAGCTTGGCCAGGGAGATGCCGGCGGCCTCGGCCAGCTGCTGGCCCTCGTGGGCGGCCAGCCACGAGCCGTAGGTGATGAGGTTGCGGGCCAGCTTGGCGGCCAGTCCGCACCCGAATGGCCCCATGGTCACGGCCAGCGAGCTGATGGCATCGAACACCGGTTCGGCCCGCTCGATGACCGTCGGGTCGCCGCCCACCATGCACACCAGCTCGCCGCTCGCCGCGGCGTCCGGCCCGCCGGTCACCCCGCAGTCGAGGACGGCCACCCCGAGTCGGTCGGCCTCGGCTCCGATGGCCTGGACGCAGGATGCCGAGATGGTGCTGACCACGATGAAGATGGTGTCGGGGCCGGCGGCGGCCAGTCCGCCCTCCGGACCGGACAACAGCCCCCGGACCTGTTCGTCGTTGACCACGGCCACGAGCACTACGTCCGAACGGCCGACCAGGTCGAGGGCTGAGGACGCCACCAGGGCCCGGTCCGCATACCGCTCGGTGGCCTCGGCCCGCACGTCGCACACCACCAGCGGGAGTCCGGCCCGGAGCACGCTGGTGGCCACGCCGTTCCCGATGGCACCGAGGCCGATGACCCCGACGGTCGGCGAGGAGGGGGGGCGGGCCCCGTGGGCTGGTTGGTCGTTCGGCACTGGGTCCCCCTGTCGGTCGCTGCTGTCCCGGGCCGCTGTCGGTGCTCGGTCAGGTGATGATGGCATGCTGCGGTAGGAGCCCGTCGCCGCCACCACCCCGCTGCGGTGAGCACGGTCTCCACCCACCAGGTGCCGGTTTACTTGGACAGCTGTCCAGACTATAGTCCAACACAATGAGCGACACCACCGCCTCCGGACCCCTGTCGACGGGGGCGGCCCCGTGAGCGAGGCGGCCGTACTGGGATCCCCCGACGGTCTTCCCGTCTTCGAGGCCACCCGCCGGCGCCTCTCGCCCCGCCAGGCCGAGGTCGTGGCCCAGCTGGTGCGGGCCACCGAGGACGAGATCGAGGCGGTCGGCTACCAGGGCCTGACCGTCCGCAGCGTGGCCCGGCGGGCGGGGGTGGCCCCGGCCACCGCCTACAACTACTTCAGCTCGAAGGACCACCTGCTGGCCGAGGTCCTGTGGCGGCGCATGCAGGGGCTGGCCCCGGCCGACGGCGACCTCGACCGGCCGGTGCACGACCGGGTGGCCGACACGGTGCGGGACATGGTGCTGTTCACCACGGAGAGCCCTGCCCTGGTCGACGCCTGCACCGTCGCCCTGCTCAGCACCACGCCCGACGTCAAGCACCTCCGCGACCGGATCGGAGCGGACATCCACCGCCGGTTGGCCGCCGCGGTGGGCCCCGGCGTCGACCCGATGGTGGTGCGGGTCCTCGAGACCTCCTTCTCCGGGGCGCTGCTGGCCGCCGGGATGGGCCACCTGTCCTCGCCGGACATCCCCGAGTTCGTCGCCGCCGCCGCCGACCTGATGCTCGACCCGGCCGCCGGCGGCCGCCGGACCGCCACCAGCAAACGGGGTCGTCGATGACCACGGTCAGCCAGCCCGTCGCCTACAGCCCGTACGCCTACCAGATCCACGAGGATCCCTACCCGGTCTACGCCCGGCTGCGGGCCGAGGCCCCGGTGTACCGCAACGACGAACTCGACTTCTACGCCCTCTCCCGCCACGAGGACGTCCTGGCCGCCTTCCGAAACCTCGACGGGTTCTCCAATGCGCAAGGGGTGTCCCTCGAGCCCAGCGCCTTCGGCCCCGACGCCCACCGGTTCATGTCCTTCCTGGCCCTCGACCCGCCCCGTCACACCCGGATGCGCTCCCTGGTGGGCAAGGGGTTCACCCCCTCCAAGGTGGCCCAGATGGAGGAGCACATCCGGGCCATCGCCGTCGAGCACCTCGAGCCGGCCCTCGAGCAGGGGACGTTCGACTTCATCGCCGACTTCGCCGGCAAGCTGCCCATGGACGTGATCTCGGAGCTGGTCGGGGTGCCGAGGGCCGACCGGGCCGAGATCCGCCGGCTCGCCGACATGGTGGTGCACCGCGACGACGGCGTGTTCGACGTCCCCCCGGCCGGCATGGAGGCGGCCATGACCCTGGTCGGCTACTACCAGGACATGGTCGACCAACGACGGCGGGGCCGTCGCGACGATCTGACCTCGGCCCTGCTCGAGGCCGAGATCGACGGGGACAAGCTGACCGACGACGAGATCATCGCCTTCCTGTTCCTGATGGTGGTGGCCGGGAACGAGACGACCACCAAGCTGCTGGGCAACGCCTGGTACTGGGGCTGGCGCCACCCCGACCAGCGGGCCAAGCCCTTCGCCGACCCCGACCGGGTGGTCCCGACTGGATCGAGGAGACCCTCCGCTTCGACACCTCCAGCCAGATGTTGCTCCGGGTCACCCGTCTCCCCATGGAGCTGCACGGCGTCGAGATCCCCGAGGGCAGCCGGGTCCTGCTGCTGGTCGGCTCGGCCAACCGGGACGAGTCCGTCTTCCCCGACGCCCACCGGTACGACCTCGACCGCGACACCAGCCGGCTGGTCAGCTTCGGCAGCGGCCGACACTTCTGCATGGGCGCCCCCTTGGCCCGATTGGAGGCCCGCGTCGGCCTCGGCGAGCTGGTCGAGCGGGTGGCCACCTACGACGTCGACCCCGACCGGATCGAGCGGGTCCACTCCATCAACGTGCGGGGTCTGGCCGCCCTCCCCACCACGGTCACGCTCCGCTGATGCCCGGCTGCTGATGCCCCGCTTCGACCCCCACCCCGAACGGCGCCCGGCCGTCGTCACCGGAGCCTCCTCGGGCATCGGCCAGGCCACGGCCCGGGCCCTGGCCGCCCAGGGTCACCCGGTCGCCCTGGGCGCCCGGCGGGTGGACGAGTGCGAGGCCACGGCCGCGGCCATCAGGGACGACGGCGGCGAGGCGGTGGCCATCCACCTCGACCTGGCCGACGGCCGGTCGGTGGACCGGTTCGCCCAAGCCTGCGTGGACACCCTCGGCGCCGTCGAGATCCTGGTGTCCAACGCCGCCCTCAACATCGCCGGCGCCGTCCTCGACACCGACCCCGAGGCGTTCGACGGCGTCCTGGCCGTCAACCTCAGCGGCACCCACCGCCTCGTCCGGGCCCTGACCCCGGGCATGACCGGCCGCCGGCGCGGCGACATCGTGTTCGTCACCTCCGACGTGGCCGAGCGACCCCGGCCGTCGATGGCGGCCTACGTCACGTCGAAATGGGGGCTCGAGGGCTACGTCCGCTCGCTGCAGATGGAGCTGGAGGGCACCGGGGTGCGGGCCACGATCGTCCGGCCCGGTCCCACCCTGACCGGCATGGGGATGGACTGGGACCCCGACGCCACCGGCAAGGTCATCGAGCAGTGGGCGGCGTGGGGCTTCGCCCGCCACTCCAACTTCATGCGGCCGACCGGCGTGGCCCAGGCCATCGTGGCCGTGGTGGGCCTCCCCCGCGGCACCCATGCCACGGTCATCGAGCTCCAACCGGAAGCGCCCCTGCAGACCGATCCGAACCACGCTGGACCCGACGAACTGGGAGAGCCATGACCATCGCCCTGGACCACAAGCAGCCACCCCGGGTGTCCGGCGGTGAACACGAGAACGGCCACCTGGAGGAGCTCCGGGTCGACCCCATCGCCCTCATGAACCGGGTGCGGGCCGAGTGCGGTGACGTGGGTGTGTTCCGACTGGCCCAGCGGGACGTGGTGCTGCTGTCCGGGGCCGACGCCAACGAGTTCTTCTTCCGCGCCCCCGAGGAGGTCCTCGACCAGGCCGAGGCCTATCCCGTTCATGACGCCGGTCTTCGGGGAGGGGGTGGTGTTCGACGCCCCGCCGGAGCGTCGGCGCGAGATGCTCCACAACCAGGCCCTCCGGGACAAGTTCATGCGGGGCCACGCCGCCACCATCGCCGCCGAGGTGGAGCAGATGGTGGCGGGATGGGACGACGAGGGTGAGATCGACCTGCTCGACTGGTTCGCCGAGCTGACCATCTACACCTCCTCGGCCTGCCTCATCGGCCGGCGGTTCCGCAACGAGCTGGACAAACGGTTCGCCGAGCTCTACCACGACCTCGAACAGGGCACCGACGCCATCGCCTACGTCGACCCCTACGCCCCCATCGAGAGCTTCCGCCGCCGCGACGCGGCACGGGCCGGCCTGGTCCAGCTGGTCGAGGGGATCATGGAGCGGCGGGCCGCCGTCCCGCCGTCCGGGGACGACGACCGGGACCTGCTCGACGTCCTCATGTCCATCACGAACGAGGACGGTTCCCCGCGGTTCCTGGCCGACGAGGTGACGGGCATGTTCATCTCCATGATGTTCGCCGGCCACCACACCACCTCCGGCACCGCGGCGTGGACGCTGATCGAGCTGCTCCGGCATCCCGACGAGCGGGCCGCGGTGGACAACGAGCTCGACGAGCTCTATGCCGACGGGGCCGAGGTCAGCTATCAGGCCCTCCGGGCCATGCCCCGCCTGGAGTCGGCGGTGAAGGAGGCGCTCCGCCTCCACCCGCCGCTGATCCTGCTGCTCCGGGTGGCCAAGGAGGACCTCGAGGTGAACGGGTTCACCATCGAGGAGGGCCAGATGGTGGGGGCCAGCCCGTCGGTGTCCAACCGCATCCCCGAGGACTTCCCCGACGCCGACCGGTTCCAGCCCTCCCGCTACCTCGAGCCGCGTGAGGAGGACCGGACCAACCCCTGGACGTGGATCCCCTTCGGTGCCGGTCGGCACCGCTGCGTGGGGGCGGCCTTCGCCATGATGCAGCTCAAGGCCATCTTCTCGGTGCTGCTGCTGGACTGGGAGTTCGAACTGGCCCAGCCGGCGGACTCCTACCGGAACGACCACTCGAAGATGGTGGTCCAGCTCCAGCAGCCCTGCGTGGTCCGGTACCGGCGCAAGGCGGACGCCCGGGCCGGGGCCTGATGCGGGTCGTCGTCGACCTCGACCTGTGCCAGGGACACGGGGTGTGCGAGTCGGAGGCCCCCACCGTGTTCGAACTGGCCAAACGTGAGACAGTGTCCGTCCTGGACCCGTCGCCTCCCGAGGAGGCGCGCCCGGCGGTCGAGGCGGCTGTCCGCTACTGCCCCACCTCCGCCCTATCCATCGTCGAAGAGGAGTAACCATGCCGTCGTTCCCCCGAAGTGAGCTCGAAGCGATGATGCAGAAGTGGCTGGACATCAACCGGCGCTGCGAAGAGAAGCTGGACTGGGCACCCATGGCCGAGATGTACACCGACGACGCCACCTACGGTTGGAACGTCGGCCCGACCGACGAGTTCATGGCCGTGGGCAAGGACGAGATCCGGGAGTACGCCCTCGGCCTGGAGATGGAGGGCCTGGGGGGATGGACCTACCCGTACCAGCGGGTGCTCATCGACGACGTCCAGGGCGAGATCCTCGGCCTGTGGAAGCAGATCGCCGATGTCACCCGTCCCGACGGCAGCCACTACGAGATCGCCGGTCTGGGCGGGAGCTGGTTCCGCTATGCCGGCGACTTCCAGTGGTCCTGGCAGCGGGACTTCTTCGACGTGGGCAACGCAACCGCCACCTTCATCGAGATGATCAACGCCGGCGTGCTCACCCCGGGCATGCAGAAGCGACTCGAGAAGTCGGCATCGGGCAAGCGGCAACCGGGCCACTACCGGGTCGGCCAGGCCCCGGTCGACCTGTGGGAGGGCGTGTAACGCCCACCGGGGTCAGCCGGGTGCGAAGGACTGGATGACCCCGGTGCGCCACGCCCTGATCTCCTCCGAGCTCTCCGCATCGTTCCGGCCCATGCGCACCAGGACCAGATCGAGGTCGGGGCAGACGTCGATGTACTGGCCCTCGTGGCCGGCGGCCCAGAACGTCGTGCCGTGGGGGTCGGAGCGAGTCCACCAGTGGGAGCCGTAGACCTCGCCGTCCTCGGGATCGACCGATCGGGGCCGGCGGCCGTGGTCCACCCACCCCTCGGGCAGCAGCCGCTCCCCGGCCCACACCCCGTCGCGTAGGTACCAGAGGCCGAACCGGGCGTAGTCCCGGGCGGTGGCGTACGCGTAGGAGGCGGCCACCCACGTCCCGGCCTCGTCGAAGGTGGTGGTGGCCGAGGTCATCCCCAGAGGGCCGAACAGCCGGTCGGCCAGGAACCTGCGGTAGGGCTCGCCGGGTCCGAGGGTACGGGCCACGATGCCCGAGAGAATGAGGCTGGTGCCGCTGGAGTAGTTGAAGCGGGACCCGGGTGGCGCGGCCAGCGGTCGGTCGGCGGCGAAGGCGGCCATGTCCTGCTGGCCTCGGCCGAACAGCATCTGCAGGACGTCGGAGGACTCGGCGTCCTCGTACTCCTCCACGAAGTCCAGCCCGTCGCGCATGTCCAGCAGGTGCTGGAGGGTGATCGACCCACGCGGGTCGCCGGCGGCCTGCCAAGCCGGCACCGGGGCCGGGGCGTCGAGGGCCAGCCGACCATCGGCCACCAGCAGGCCGACCACGGCGTGGAGCACGGACTTGGCGATGGACCACGAGAGCAGGGGGGTGTCGCGCACCACCGGCTTCCCCGGCTTCCCCCACTGGGGCAGGAGCCCTCCGTACCGCTCGTACACCAGGCGGCCGCCGTGGACCACGACCACGGCGTAGGTCTGATGCAGCGGCCCCTCGGGGTCGAAGGCCTGGTCCATGGCGGGGGTCAGGTCGACGCCGTCGGGCGGCGGGCCCTCGGGCCACTCCGCCCCGGGCCACGGCACGTCGGCCGGCTGTGACGGCAACGGGGGCAGGGGGGCGGGGAACGGGTCCGGGGTCACGGCCCGAAGCTTGGCACTCCCGACCGCCGTGGTGCCCGACCCGCGGTCGGGACTCCGCCCGCCAGGACATCCAGCCCCCGCGCCGTTGGACCACGGCCAGCAGGTGGCGGGCAGCCGCCCCGTGGTCGAGAGGACGGCCCCAGCCCATGGCCCGGTCCCCGTAGTGGCAGCATGGTGGTCGTGATCGACCACCTCTCCCTCCAGTGCGCCGATGTGACCGTCAGCGCCGCCTTCTACGACGCCGTGCTCGCCCCCCTGGGCGGGCAACGCCTGATGGAGGAGGGCCCGGCGGTCGGGTTCGGCCTCCCGCCCCGGCCCACCTTCTGGCTGGGACCTCGCGCCACCGGCACCGGATTCCGGGAGTGCCACGTCGCCTTCGTGGCCCCCGACCGGGATGCGGTGCGCGCCTTCTTCGACGCCGCCGTGGCCACGGGGTCCGAGGTCCTCCATGCGCCGAAGCTGTGGCCCGAGTACCACCCGGCCTACTTCGGAGCCTTCGTCCGCGACCCCGACGGCAACAACATCGAGGCCGTCTGCCACTCGGGGTCCTAGGCCGTCCACACCTCCCGGAGGGACGGGGCGACCGCGGCCCCCTGGGTACGACCGGCACGGGCCGAGGGGGCCCGCACCGCCGGGTCGAGGGGGTCGGCACCGAAGGCGGCCAGCGCCTCGTCGTCGGGCGAGACCACGGCCGCCCGGCCGGTGACCTCCACCGCCTCCAGCTGGGCGGCGAGGGCGGGGTCGACCATCGGGGCCAGGACCACCACACGCTGATAGCCGACGGCCAGGTCGGCGTTGGCCAGCGAGTAGACGCCTCCGTCCACGTACCGGGACCCCTCGATGGTGGCCGGGGGCCAGATGCCCGGGACGGCACTGCTGGCCGCCACCGCGTCCACCACTCCCACGCCCGACCCCGAGTCGAACGCCCGTCGGTCGCCCGTGGCGGCCTCCACGGCCACCGCCACCACCGGCCGCTCCGGCCACGCCTCGGAAGGGAGCCGGCCGGCCACCACCGCCCGCCGGGCCGGCTCATCCACGGTGTCGGCGGCCAGGGCCATGGCCCCGATCCGACGGCGGCGTTCCGCGGGGTCGGCGACCTCCCCGATCAGAGCCGCCATGGTGTCCCACAGCTCGGCGACGGACATCCCGGCGGGCCGCAGCTCGCGGTTCTGGAGGGCCGGGTCGACCTGTCGTTCGAAGCACTCCTTGGGCGTCATGCCGCTGGCCACCTGCGCGGCCACCGTGGCACCGGCCGACGTCCCGACGATGAGGTCGGCTGCATCGAGGTCCAGACCGGCGTCGGACAGGCCGAGGAGCATCCCGGCGTGCCAGGCGATCCCGGCCAGCCCCCCGCCTCCCAGGACCAGGGCCCTCGTGGTGCTCACCGCGGCCTCCTCCTCGGCTCCTCGGGCGGGTGGCCGACGCCGGGGTGCGGCCCGAGCTCCCCTCGACTAGCGGCTCAGGACCGGTCGGTGTCGACGATCAGCAGGCTGCACGGGCTGTGGTGGGAGACCTTGTTGGGCACGCTGCCGAGCACGAACCGCCGCACCCCGGACATGCCCCGGTTCCCCACCACGAGCAGGTCGGCCTGTACCGCCTCGGCCGCCTTGACCAGTGCGTCAGCCGGCTCGCCGTCGTAGGTCTCCATCTCGGCCGGCACGCCGTGGCGCTCCGCCTCGGCCAAGAACTCGGTCCGGATCCTCTGGGCATCCTGCTTCCGGTCCTCGTTGGTGATGGCCACGGCGCCGGCGTCCAGCTGGGCGGTGGCCGCGCTGAGGATGGGGCGCAGCACGTGGACGCCGTGCACCTTGGCGTCGCTCAACTTGGCCAGGACCAGGGCCTGCTCGACGGCGACGGCCGCCCGCTCCGAGCCGTCCGTCCCGACGACGATCACCTTGAACACGGGCCCACCTCCACCATGGTCTCCTCCATCGGCAAGCGGTGGGGCCGACCGGCGATCGGAGACCCACCTCCTGTGGCGGAGGCTACCAGGGGACCGATGATCCTCTCGGGCTGCCGGGCCGGTGGGGATTCCCGACCGGGCCCTGGGTAGGGTTTGCCCGTGGAGTCCCAGCGTGCGAAAGCGGCGAGGTTTCTCGCTTCCCACCGTGGACCGACCCCCCTCCTGCTCCCGAACCCCTGGGACCGGGGTTCGGCGAGACTGCTGACCTGGCTCGGCTTCGAGGCCCTGGCCACCACCAGCAGCGGCATCGCCGCCACACGCGGCAAGCTCGACGGCTCCATGGGTCGGGACGAGATCCTCCAGCAGGTGTCGGACATCGTCGAGGCCACCACGCTGCCCGTCTCCGCCGATCTCGAGCACGGCTTCGGTGACGATCCGGACACCGTGGCCGAGACGGTGCGGCTGGCCGTCGGCTGTGGGCTGGCCGGCTGCTCCATCGAGGACGCCACCGGTCGGACGGAGGCACCGATCTACGACGTGGCGCTGGCCGTCGAGCGGATGGCGGCGGCGGCCGAGGCGGCCCACGCCGGACCGGTGCACCTGGTGCTCACCGGCCGGGCGGAGAACCTGCTCCACGGGGTCGCCGACCTCGGGGACACCATCGGCCGGCTCCAGGCCTATGCGGAGGCCGGAGCCGACGTCCTCTACGCACCGGGACTGACCGACCTCGAGGACATCCGGCAGGTGGTGATCTCCGTGGACCGCCCGGTCAACGTGCTGGCCAGACCCGGGGGACCCACCGTGGGCCAGTTGGCCGGGGTCGGCGTAGCCCGGGTGTCGGTGGGAGGGGCACTGTGCTTCGCCGGGCTCGGCGCCGTGGCACGGGCCGCCGCCGAGCTCCTCGAGGAGGGGACGTTCGGATTCCTGGAGCAGTCCGCAGAAGGCCTCGAGGCGGCACGTGCCGCCTTCGTGGAGTGAGCCCCGGCACGCCGACAGCGACCGTGGTCCCGGGACCCGCCGGAGCCGGCGGGGTGGAGCCCGGATGATCAGCATCGCCGACGGCATCGGGTTGCTGATCGGCATCGTGGTCATCGCCACCGTCGCCGACCGGCTGCGGATCCCCTACCCCATCCTGCTGGTGATCGCCGGCATCGGCGTGGCCCTGATCCCCACCCAGCACCGCGTCGAGCTCCAGCCCGAGCTGGTCCTGCTGGTGTTCCTGCCACCCCTGATCTACGACGCCTCCCTCGACACGTCAGCCCGGGAGGTCCGGTCCCAGATCCGTCCGATCCTCTTTCTGGCCGTGGGCCTGGTGGTGGCCACCATGACCGTGGTGGCGGTGGTCATCCACTCGATGGTCCAGGACATGAGCTGGGCGGTGGCCTTCGCCCTCGGCGCCATCGTGTCGCCGCCCGACTCCGTGGCCGCCACCCAGATCGCCGGCAAGCTGGGCCTCCCCCGCCGCCTGGTCACCATCCTCGGCGGTGAGGGGATGATGAACGACGCCACCGCGCTGACCGCCTACCAGGTGGCCGTGGCCGCGGTGGGCTCGGCCTTCACCGTGGCCGACGTGGCCTGGAAATTCTCGTTCGCCGTGGTGGCGGGCGTGGGCATCGGCCTGGCCGTGGGATGGCTGGGGGCCCGGGTCCTCCGGTTCACCGAGACCCCGGTGATCGAGAACACCGTGCTCCTGATCCTGCCGTTCGCCGCCTACCTGCCCGCCGACAAACTGGGGGCCTCGGGGGTGCTGGCCGTAGTGGCGGCCGGGCTGTACTTCGGCCGCTACGGCTCGTCGTCGCTGACCGCCGGGGCCCGTCTGCAGCAGCGGGAGATCTGGGACCTGGTCGTCTTCCTGCTGACGGGCATGTCGTTCCTCCTGGTCGGCCTCGAGCTCCGCCCCATCCTCGACAGCCTCACCAACCGCGAGTCCGGCTCGCTGGCGCTGGAGGCGCTGGCCGTCATCGGTGTGGTCATGGTGGTGCGCATGGTGTGGATCTTCGGGGCCACCGCGGTCCCCGGCGCGCAACGCCTGCTCGGCTCCGGCCGTCGCCCGACCCACCCGTGGCGGGAATCGACGGTGATCGGCTGGGCGGGCATGCGTGGAGCGGTGAGCCTGGCCGCGTCGCTGGCCCTGCCCCCTTCGTTCCCCCATCGGGACCTGCTGGTCTTCCTGACCTTCGCCGTCATCGTGGCCACGCTGGTGGGCCAGGGCCTGACCCTCCCGTCGCTGATCCGCCGACTCGGCCTGGTGACACGCGACGAGCAGGAGGGGATGCTGGTCGCCGAGGCCCGGCGACGGCTGACGGTGGTGGCCCTGACCAGCCTCGACGACCTCGTCCACGAAGAGCGGTTCCCCGACGAGGTGGTGGACCGCATCCGCATCGGGTACGAGTCCCAGCTGGCCCGCATCGATCGTCGGCTGGAGGCACTGGCGTCGGCGGACGGGGACGGGGGTGACCCGGGGGGAGGTGACCGGTTAACCGCCGGCAACGGGAGTCATCTGCACGCCGAGCGTGAGCTGCGCAAGCTGGTGATCGCCACCGAGCGGACCGAGCTCGACCAGCTGCTGTCCCGCCGGAAGGTCAGTGAGCGGGTGGCCGAGGGGGTGCGGGCCGCACTCGACGTCGACGAGACCACCATGCGGCCCTGAGACCGCCGCCCGGTTCGGTGTCGCGGCCGGTGCGGGCGTGCCGGTCATCGGTCCCCGGACGCGCTGCAGGGCGCCTCCGAAGAGACGCCCTGCAGGTACCGATGTGCTGATTTGTTGCACTGG
The DNA here is from genome assembly GCA_963817005.1 of uncultured Acidimicrobiaceae bacterium. Classification (GTDB taxonomy): domain Bacteria; phylum Actinomycetota; class Acidimicrobiia; order Acidimicrobiales; family RAAP-2; genus Bog-756. The sequence continues at coordinate 1,092,622 of CAWFMN010000007.1, read as the reverse complement.
GGTTCCCGTGAGCCGCCGGATGGGACCTGGGTCCGGCTAGGTCGCCCAGTGGGTGTCTGGCTGGGATTCGCCAGGTGGTACAGCGAGCCGCCTCAGCGGCCAGCCACCTCCAGGGTCCCGAAACGTTGACTGCTCAGTTGGACCACCTCCTCTCTCTGGTGGGCCCATGGTAGCGCCGGCCACCGCCCAGTCGGCTCCATTCGGCCGCGATGTTTCGCAAGCGGCCGGAGGGGTGCCGAGGTGTCAGCCGGGCGCCGGATGGCGCGGCGGGCGGGCGGCACCTCGGGAGGTCGGGGAAGGGCCCGGGACCGGGGGTGGGGCGGACTGGGCAGACCGCCCGACGGATCAGTACTATCGAACATATGTTCGTAGCACCTCCCCACCGTCCGGGCGTGGATACCCAGGAGCCGGAGGGGCCGCCTCCGGGCCGGCCGCCCGGGCGTCACCGGGACCTCGCCTCCCTGGCCGTGCTGGCCGAGCGCACGCGGCCGGTCTCGTCGAGCCAGACCCGCCTCCTCCCGGTGGCCCCACCCCTCGGCGCCCTGCTCCCCGACGGCAGCCTGCGCCGGGGGACCACCGTCGTGGTCAGTGGACCGGGGCGCACCGAGACCAGCCGGGCCGCTGACGGCAGCATCAGCGTGGCCCTGGCCCTCCTGGCGGCAGCATCGGGGGCGGGGTCGTGGTGCGCGCTGGTCGGACTGGACGGCCTGGGTGGGGTCGCGGCGCACGAGCTCGGTATCGACCTGGGTCGACTGGCGGTGGTCCCCCGCCCCGGTGTGGCCTGGGCCGAAGCCACCGCGGCGGTGATCGACGGCGTGGACCTGGTGGTGCTCTGCCCCCCGTTCCCCCCCGCCGGGCCATGGCCCGCAGGCTGGCCGCCCGGGCCCGGGACCGCCGGTCCGTCCTGGTGGTGGTGCCGGGCCGGGCCGGCTGGCCCGACCCTCCCGACCTGTGTCTGACCATCGGCGAGACCCACTGGGACGGAGCCGGGACCGGCGAGGGATTCCTGTCCCGCCGGCGGATGACGGTGACCGCCACCGGCCGGCGGTCGGCGGCTCGACCCCGACACCACCGGTTGTGGCTCCCATCCACCAGCGGTGCGCTGGCCGATGCCGGCCCGGGCGGACCGACATGAACCGCCTGGTGGTGGTGCGCTGCCCCGACCTGCTCGACGAGGACGAGGGTGGAGAGGCCCTCCGGTCGTTCGACCGGGTGATCGGGGCCGTGGAGGCCTACTGCCCCTGGGTCACCGCCGTCCGGCCGGGGATCTGCTCGCTCCCCGCACGCGGGCCGGCCCGCTACTTCGGCGGCGAGGACCGGTTGGCCCGCCTGGTGGCCGAGACGGCCTCTGCCGTCGCCGCCGCCGAGGTCGGTGTGGCTGACGGCCTGTTCGCCGCGGTGCTCGCCGCCCAAGACGGCGTCATCGTCCCGGCCGGGGGGACGGCCGACTTCCTCGCGCCCTTCCCGGTGGGCGTCCTGGGCCAGCCCGAACTGGCCGAACTGCTGAACCGGCTGGGCGTCCGCACCCTGGGCGAGTTCGCCGCCCTGCCCGAGGCCCATGTGCTGGGTCGGTTCGGGTCGGACGGGAGAGCCGGCCACTGCGTGGCCCGGGGCCGGAGCGGGGAACTCGAGGGCCTGCGCCGGCCGACGACCGGACGACGGGCCCCCGACCGGGCCGTCGCGGCGACAGGAGGCCAGTCCGGTTTCTGGGGTGGCGTGAGCGACACCGACGCCCGCGCCGGCCGGGCCCTGGCCGCCGTGCAGGACCTCCTGGGCCCGGACGGGGTGGTGACCGCTCGCCTGCAAGGAGGCCGTGGGCCGGCCCAACGGGCCCGCTTCGTGACCTGGGGTGGCCGGGAGGCCCCTCCCGACACGTCCCCGGGCGGGCCGTGGCCCGGCCAGATCCCGCCGCCGGCCCCGGCCGTCGTGCATCCCGCCCCCCTGCGGGCCGAGCTGGTCGACGCCGACGGGGAGCCCATCGCGGTGTCGGCCCGGGGGCTCCTCACCGGCATCCCGGGCCGGCTGTCGGTGGAGGAGAGCCCGTGGTCGGCGGTGACCGCCTGGGCCGGTCCCTGGCCGTCTGACGAACGATGGTGGTCGAGGTCCCGTCGGCGGAGTGCGCGGCTGCAGGTCGTCACCGGGCCGGCCGCCCACCTGCTGCTGGTCGAGCGGGGTCGGTGGTGGGTCGAAGCGACCTACGGATGAGCCGGAGCCGTCCGATCGACATGGCCTACGCCGAGCTGCACGCCCACTCCAACTTCAGCTTCCTCGACGGCGCCAGCCATCCCGAGGAGCTGGTCGCCGAGGCGGCCCGGCTCGGCCTGGCCGCGCTGGCGCTGACCGACCACGACGGCCTCTACGGTGTGGTGCGCTTCGCCGAGGCGGCCCGGGCCTTCGGGCTGCCCACCGTCTTCGGCGCCGAGCTCACCCTCGCCGGGGTGGGCCCGGCCGGGGCCCGGACCGGGGTGCCCGACCCCGACGGCGCCCACCTGGTGGTGCTGGCCCGGGACCCCGAGGGCTACGCCCGCCTCAGCCGGGTCATCGCCGAAGCCCACCTGGCCGGCGGGGAGAAGGGCGAGCCGGTCATCACCCTCGACGCGCTGGCCGGACCGGCATCGGGGGCCACTGGCTGGTGCTCACCGGGTGCCGCAAGGGGGCGGTGGCCGCCGCCCTCGCCGACCGAGCGGGCCCGGCGGCGGCGGCCCGGGACGCTCGACCGCCTGATCGACGCGTTCGGCCGCGACCACGTGGCCGTCGAGCTGTGGGACCACGGCGACCCGCTCGACGCGGCCCGCAACGACGCCCTGGCCCTGCTGGCCGTCGAGCGGGGCGTGGCCGCGGTGGCCACCAACAACGTGCACTACGCCACCCCGGCCCGGTTCCCGCCTGGCCACCGCGCTGGCCGCGGTGCGGGCCCGCCGCACCCTGGCCGAGCTCGAGGGCTGGCTGCCGCCGTCGGCCACCGGCCTGCCTGCGCTGCGGCGGCCGAGCAGGCGCCGGCGCTTCGCCCGCTGGCCCGGCGTGGTCGAGCGGGCCGCCGAGCTGGCCGCCGCCTGCGCCTTCGACCTGCGCCTGGTGGCCCCCCGGCTCCCCGACTTCCCGGTCCCGGCCGGGCACGACCGAGCAGAGCTGGCTGCGTCGAGCTGGTCCGCCGAGGGCGCCACCGACGCGCTACGGGCCGCCGCGAGGCCGAGCGGGTGCCGGGGGCCTGGGCCCAGATCGACCACGAGCTCGACGTGATCGGGCACGCTCGGCTTCGCCGGCTACTTCCTCATCGTGTGGGACATCGTGCGAGTTCTGCCGGCGGCAGGACATCTACTGCCAGGGCCGGGGCTCGGCGGCCAACTCGGCGGTCTGTTACGCCCTCGGCATCACCAACGTCGACGCCGTCGCCCTCGGCCTGCTGTTCGAGCGCTTCCTCTCCCCGGCGCGCGACGGGCCGCCGGACATCGACGTCGACATCGAGTCGGGCCGGCGCGAGGAGGTCATCCAGTACGTCTACGAGCGCTACGGCCGGCGCCACGCCGCCCAGGTGGCCAACGTCATCACCTACCGGCCACGCTCGGCCGTGCGCGACGTGGGCAAGGCGCTCGGCTCACGCCCCGAGGCAGGTGGACGCCTGGTCGAAGCAGGTCGACCGGCGGCGAGCCGCTCGCACGCCAGCGGCGACCGCGACATCCCGGCCCCTGGTCGTGGACCTGGCCGGCGAGGTGCTCGACTTCCCCCGCCACCTCGGCATCCACTCGGGCGGCATGGTGCTCTGCGACCGGCCGGTGGTCGAGGTGTGCCCGGTCGAGTGGGCCCGCATGCCGGGCCGCAGCGTGCTGCAGTGGGACAAGGACGACTGCGCCGCGGCCGGGCTGGTCAAGTTCGACCTGCTCGGCCTCGGCATGCTCGACGGCGCTGCACCGCATGGTCGACCTGGTGCGCGAGTTCCACGGCGTCGACGTCGACCTGGCCCGCCTCGCACCAGGAGCCCGAGCGTCTACGACCTGCTGTGCCGGGCCGACACCGTCGGGGTCTTCCAGGTCGAGAGCCGGGCCCAGATGGCGACGCTGCCCCGCGTCCAGCCGCGCGTGCTTCTACGACCTGGTCATCGAGGTGGCCCTCATCCGGCCCGGGCCCATCCAGGGGAACGCGGTCCACCCCTACATCCGGCGGCGCAACGGGACCGAGCCCGTCACCTACCTGCACCCGCTGCTCGAGCCGGCCCTCGAGCGCACCCTCGGGGTGCCGCTGTTCCAGGAGCAGCTGATGCAGATGGCCATCGACGTGGCCGGCTTCACCCCGGCCGAGGCCGACGAGCTGCGCCAGGCCATGAGCGCCAAGCGGTCGGGCGAGCGCATGGAGCAGCTGCGGGGCCGGCTCTTCGCCGGCATGGCCGCGCGGCAGGTCACCGGCGAGGTGGCCGACCAGATCGTACGACAGCGCTGGCCGCCTTCGCCAACTTCGGCTTCCCCGAGAGCCACTCGGTGTCCTTCGCCCACCTCGTGTACTCCTCGGCCTGGTGCAAGCTGCACTACCCGGCGGCGTTCTCCGCCGGCCTGCTCAACGCCCAGCCCATGGGGTTCTGGTCGCCGCAGACGCTGGTGGCCGACGCCCGGCGCCACGGGGTGGTGGTCCGCCGGCCCGACGTGAACGCCGGCGGGGCCGACGCCGGGCTCGAAGAGGTGGGGGTGGACCGTGGGGGTGGAGCGGAGCGGGGGGCCGTCAGGACCGGCTGTCCGGCTGGGCGTGTCCTCGGTGCGCGGGATCGGCGGCGAGACGGCGGAGCGGATCGCCGAGGGGCGACCCTGGTCGAGCATGGAGGACCTGGTCCGCCGGGCCGGCGTCTCCCGGGCCCAGCTGGAGGCGCTGGCCACGGCCGGCGCCCTCGACGGCCTGGGGACGGGGGTGGCGGAAGACCGCCGGTCACGACCGGCGGTCCCTGGTGTGGGGGGCGGGGGCGGCCGCCCAGGCCACCGCCGGACCGGCTGCCCGGGGTGGTCACCGGGTCGGAGCCCCCGCCCCTGCCCCGGCCCACCTCGTGGGAGGGGGTGGCCGACGACCTGTGGTCGCTCGGGATGGCCCCCGACACCACGGCCATGGAGCTGGCCCGCGAGGGACTGGACAGACGGGGGGTGCTGGCCGCGGCGGCGCTGCGGTCGAGGCCGGCCGGCGACCGGATCACCGTTGGCGGGCGTGGTGACCCACCGCCAGCAGCCCGAGAGCGCGCACGGCGCCGTCTTCGTGAACCTCGAGGACGAGACCGGGCATGGTCAACATCGTCTGCTCCCGGGGGGCCTGGATCCGGTGGAAGCCGGTGGCCCGGTCGTGCCCGGCGCTGCTGGTACGGGGACGGATCGAGCGTTCGGAGGGGTCGATGACCCTCGTGGCCGAGCGGTTCGAGCCGCTCGAGCTCGGTCCGGTGCCGTCATCGAGGGATTTTCGCTAAGAGTAGGGTTTGCCTACTCTTAGCGTTGTGATAAACACTGATAGTGATGCTTCACGAGTGCCACAGCTTCTCCGATTATTTCGATACTGCACTCGCCCACTGACCGTCAGCGCATCGAGCGCCTGACCCGACAGCTGTACCCGGCACCACCGCCGGACACCCCACCACGGGGTGACTCCCCGGTGCTGACCGCGATGTTGGTGTAATCGGAACAACAGGAGGCTGTGGCCAATGACTGGACAAATTGCAGGACCGAGCTTGTTCTCGCTCGAGCTGGTGGCCCTGATCGTGGGGCTGGCCACGATCGCCGGGGCCGTGGACCTCATCCGCCAACCCGGCTGGGCCTGGAAGCGGGCCGAGGAGAGCAAGGCCGCCTATCTCATCCTGGTGGTGCTGGTCCCCATCGTGGGGCTCTCCCTCTACGTCTTCAAGGGACGGCCCAAGGTCGCGACCATCGCCGCCGCCGGCAAGGCCGCCAGCCTCCCCTTCGAACGCTTCGGGGAGCAGACCCACGCCGGGGCCCAGCGCGACGAGCACTGGCCGGTCGGAGCTGTCGCCGCTCCGGTCGGGTTCGACGTCTTCAACCGGGCCAACGGCCACCGGGGCGAGGCCGACCCGGTCGGCCCGCTCACCGAATCGGCACCCGTCGAGGTGTCCGGCACCTTCTTCAGCAGCGGCGGGACCGCCACCAAGACCCGTCCGCCGGTCGGTCTGTCCCGCACCTACCGGCCCAAGCAGCGGACGAGCCTGGCGGTGGTGGGCGACCCCGTGTCCACCGTGCCCGCCGGGTGGAAGGCCGACCCGACCGGACGTCACCAGTTCCGCTACTGGGACGGGTTCCACTGGACCGAGAACGTGGCTGACGCCGGGGAGCAGTCACGGGACGCGGTGGCCTCCTGACCGGAGACCGGACCGCTAGCGTCCGGAGCCGGACAGTCGGCTGAGTCGGGCCACCAGGACCTCCAGCACCGTCTCCCCCGACAGCCCCGTCGCACCCCGCAGGTCCAGATCGGCCTGGGCCAACAGCCGGAAGGCCCGGGCGATCCGGTCGATCCCCAACCGACGCGACCCGGCCAGGGCCTTCTTGGCCGGGAAGGCGCTCCTCATCCCGAGTACCCGGGCCGCCTCCTCTGCGGAGGTCACCCCGGATCCGTCCAGCTGCAGCATCTTGCGGTAGTGGCTGTGGAGGACGGACATCACCCGGAGGGGGTGGGAGTCGGGGCCGTCCAACATCCGCTGCAGCACGCCGAGCGCCTTCGCCGTCTTGCCGGCATCGATGGCATCGGTGAGGTCCCACGGGGCCAAGGCCCCCGCCGTTCCCAGGAACGGCTCGAGGTCGTCGACCGAGACGGTGGCCCCGTCACCGTAGGCCGAGGCCAGGGTGTCGAGCAGGCCCTCGAGCCGGCCCATGTCCTCCCCCAGATGCTCGGAGAGGACGGCGGTGGCCGAGCCGTCCAGACGTACGGGGCCTTCCTTCAGGTGGTCGGACAGCCACTGGGTCCGAGCCCGCCCGGTGCCCACCGACGTGTCCACCACCTCGCCGGAGGCGCCCACCGATTTGGACAGGGCCTGGGGCAGGGTCCCCCCTCCGGCCACCAGCACCAGCGCCGTGGTGGGCAGCGGGTCCCCCAGGTACTCCACCAGGCGCTTGGCGTCACCCGGCGTGAGCTGGCCGATGTCCCGCACCACGACCACCCGGCGTTCCACCAGGAACGGCGGGGTAGTGCAGGCGTCGATCACGGCGCCGACGTCGAACGGTTCCCCACCCGGCCCACCGAACTCCTCGACCATGAGCGACGGGTCCCCTCCGGCCACCAGGCGCTCGGTGAGGGCGTGGGCGGCCTGGGCCACCAGGGACGGGTCGCCCCCCCGGACCAGATAGGCGGCGCTCGACCGGTCGGCGGGATCGGCGTGCACGTCGGACGGGGCGACCGGGCCGGCCGCGCTCACCGGCCGGCTCCGCGCCCGGGCCCGATTGTGGTGCGATCGGTCCGGCGGGCCGCGTCGACGGCACCGAGCACGGCGCAGACCTCGCGGTGGGCGGCGACGTCGTGCACCCGCACGATCCGGCACCCCAGCGCCGCGCCCAGTGCCGTGGCCGCCAGCGACGCCTCCCGCCGCTCGCCGATCTCGAGCCCCAGGACGACACCGAGGAACGTCTTGTTGGATGCCGACAGGAGCAGCGGGTAGCCCAGGTCGGCCAGTCGGTCCGACGCACGGAGCAGGGTCAGGGACTGCTGGGCTGTCTTGCCCAGATCCAGTCCGGCGTCGAGCACGATCCGATCCGGAGGCAGCCCGGCCGTCGTGGCCCGGGTCGCCCGGTCCTGCAGGTAGGACCGCACCGCCTCCACGACGTCGTCGTACACCGGGTCGGGATCGGGGATCCGGGGCCCGAGCCGGATGTGGGTGGCCACCACCGTGGCCCCGGCGGCCGCGGCCACGGCCAGGTACTCGGGATCGGCGAAGCCGCTGATGTCGTTGCCCACCACGGCCCCGACGGCATAGGCCTCCTTGGCCACCGACGCCCGCCAGGTGTCGACCGACAACGGCATGTCGAACCGGGCCCGCAGGGCCTCCAGCGCCGGGATCACCCGGTCCAGCTCCTCGGGCTCGTCCACGGCCGGACCGGGGCCGGCTTTGACCCCGCCCACGTCGAGCAGGTCTGCACCCGCGTCGACCAGCACCTCCGCCCGTTGCAGGAGGTCGTCGAGGGCGTAGGTGGCCCCCTTGTCGTAGAAGGAGTCGGGGGTGCGGTTGAGGATTCCCATGACCAGGGCCCGGTCGGTGATGTCGAAGGACCGCTCGCCGAGGGTCAGGCGGGTTGCTCGCACGGGCGTGACGCTATCCCCCGGTCGGGGGGACGGGCATCCCGGTCCCTGGTGGGCGGCGCGGCCCGGACACCGGGGTCAGAACAGGCGGGCGGCCAGCGCCTTGCGGTAGCGGGACGTGCGGGGGTCGTCGGGCCCGAGGGTCTCCAGCAGGTCGAGGAACTCCTGCCGGGCGGTGGGGTCCCCGGTGACCCGGTCGAGCAGCCCGTCCAACAACCCCTCGACGTCGTCGGCCCCGACATCGACCCGCTGGGAGACCAGCCGGGCCTCGGCCAGAAGTCGGCGGGTATCGGCCGTCTCGGGGATGCGTCGGAGCAGGGCGATGGCCTCGTCGGTCTCGCCCCGGGCCACCAGGAGCCCGGCCAGGGCCACGATGGCCTCTTCATGGTCGGGCTGCAGCTCGAGCGCCTGGCGCAGCGGTGCCTCGGTCCCGTCCCGTCGGCCCTCGGCCACCAGGACGTCGGCCTCGGACGGCGCCGGAACGAGCTTGGCCACGAACTCGTCCACCGCCGCCTCCGGCTGCGCGCCGATGAACCCGTCCACCACCTTGCCGTCCTTCAACGCGAACACGGCGGGGATGGACTGGACCTGGAAGCTGCCGGAGATGGCCGGGTTCTCGTCGACATTGACCTTGGCCAGCGCCACCGCCCCCTCGGTGGCGTCGACCACCTTCTCGATGATCGGTCCGAGCGTCCGGCACGGACCGCACCAGGGGGCCCAGAGGTCCACCACCACGGGGACCTCAGAGGATCGCTTGAGGACTTCCTCCTCGAATGTGGCATCGGTGACGTCGACCATGTACCGAGACGATACCGGGAGCACCAGGTGGGTCCGACCGGCTACGGGTGGGGTGTGGGGCTGCCCCGCACCGGCAGGTCCGGGCCTGGCCCGAAGGTCGAACGCAGCGCGGGTAGCGTCGTGGGCATGGAAGCGGGGTCACCGACAGCCGAGGTCGAGGTCGAGGGGATCGACCGAGACCGGGTGACCGGGTGGTTGTCGGCCACCGTGCCCGGGGCCAAGGCCCCCTTTGCCTTCGAACTGATCGCCGGTGGCCGGTCCAACCTCACCTACCGGGTGACCGACGACGCCGGGCAGGTCTTCGCCCTGCGGCGACCGCCGGTCAGCCACGTGCTCCCCACGGCACACGACATGCAGCGCGAGCACACCGTGATCACCGCACTGGGCCGCACCGGGGTGCCGGTGCCCCGCACCCTCGGTCTGTGCACCGACGACTCGGTCAACGGGGCGCCCTTCTACGTGATGTCGTTCGTCGACGGCCACATCGTGCGGGACGAGCGGACCGCCACCGAGCTCTCCGAGGCCAGCCGGTCCCACGCCGGCGACTCGCTGGTCGACACACTGGCCCAGTTGCACGCGGTGGACGTCGACGCCGTCGGCCTGGGCGACTTCGCCCGGCGCGACGGTTACATCGCCCGTCAACTCAAACGGTGGCACGGCCAGTTCACCCAGTCCACCATGGACGGGGTGCCCGGGCCGGCCGTGGTCGACCAGGTCCACCAGCTCCTGGCCGCCGGCATCCCCGAGCAGCAGGGGGTCAGCATCGTGCACGGCGACTACCGCCTGGACAACACGGTGCTCGACGACGAGGGGACGGTGCGAGCCGTCCTGGACTGGGAGATCTGCACCCTGGGCGACCCGCTGGCCGATCTGGGCCTGTTGCTCGTGTACTGGGCCGAGCCCGGCGACGGCGACCAGGCCCTGCTGGGCGTGGCCCCCACCACCGTTCCCGGGTTCGCCCGCCGTTCGGACCTGCTGGCCCGCTACGCCCAGGCCTCCGGGCGCGACGTCTCGGCCATTGCCTACTACCGGGCGTTCGGATTCTGGAAGCTGGCCTGTATCCTCCAGGGGGTCCATGTTCGCTATGCCGGAGGGGCCGCCGCCGGTGACCGGTCGGGCGTCGAGCAGTTCGCCGCTCATGTCGGTCGCCTGGGTGAGCGGGCTCTGGCCGAGGTGGAGTCGTTGTGACTGATCACGATCCGTCGTGGCTCTACGAGTTCGATCCCAACTGGGACCGGGCCGCGCGGCAACGGCTGTCCCGCCCGATCATGGTGGTGGCTCTCGAGGGATGGGTGGACGCCGGATTGGGGGCGTCCGCTGCTGTAGCCGATCTGCTCACGGCGTCCCCGACCGCGGTGGTGGCCTCGTTCGACACCGAGCCGTTGATCGACCAGCGGGCCCGGCGGCCGATCGCCCGCCTCGAGGACGGGGTGACCACCGAACTGACCTGGCCGGCCATCCGGGTGGTGGCGGGTAAGGACCGGGTCGGGGCCGACATCCTGTTCCTGACCGGTCCGGAGCCTGACTTCCGCTGGCCGACCTTCATCGACGCCGTGGTCGGCCTCGTCCAGATCCTCGATGTGCGCACCGTCGTCGGGTTCGGTGCCTTCCCGGCGCCCACGCCCCACACGCGTCCGGTGCGGCTGGCCTCGACCGTCCCGCCCCACTCGGTCGAACTGGCCGGGCGCGTGGGGACGGTGCGCGGGACCCTCGAGGTGCCGGCCGGGGTGCAGGCGGCGCTGGAGGTGGCGTTGGGCCAGGCCGGGGTGCCGGTGATCGGGCTGTGGGCCCGGGTGCCCCACTACGTGTCGGCCATGCCCTATCCCGAAGCGAGTGCCGCCCTCATCGAAGGGCTCTGCGCGGTGACCGGGACGGTGCTCGACAGCTCGTCCCTCCGGGAGGCCGCCGAGGCATCACGTCGCCAGGTGGACGAGCTCATCGGGGCCAATCCCGAGCACCTCGAGATGGTGCGACGGCTCGAGTCCGCCCTCGACTCCGAGGAGGTCCCCCCGGTGGTCCTGGACTCGGACGTACCCAGCGGTGACGAGATCGCCGCCGAGTTGGAGCAGTTCCTCAGAGGCGAAGGGCGCTGACCGGTCGGGTCGCCACCGGCGTCGGCGGCAGACTCGAGTTGCGGCTGCGTGACAGGCGCTCGGCCGAGAGGGCCAGGATCACCAGCGACACCAGCGCCACGACCACCAGCAGTCCCATCACCGCCCACATGATCAGCCGGCGCCGCTGACCGGCCGGTCTGTCCGCCCGGTTGGCCGACTGGATGGACCGTCGGGATCGGGTCGCCGCGGGGCCGGCCGACCCGCCGGCAAAGGCGGGGAGCTCGGCGACGATGTCCGTCATCTGCGCCGTGGTCGTCGCCTCGGCCAGCTCACGGAGCCGGATCTCGTAGTCGGCGGGATCGAGCAGGCCGCGCTCGGCGGCGCTGTCGAGGAGGAGCCCGTAGCGGGTGCGCTCCTCGTCGGTGATGACGTCCACCGGGTCCGTCTGGGTGGACGCCTCGGGTGCGGGAGGAGGGCCCGGAGGGGCGGCCGGCGGACTCGGGGTCCGGGCCACGGTGGGGGCGGGAGCCGGGTCCGCCGCCTGGTCGGGGACGGCGTACCCACTGTTCACGGCTACGGCGGTCGGCCGCGCCATCGGGGATGCACCACGGACCGTAGTCGGCTGCTCACGCTCAATGGGCAGCTCGCTCTCAGGGGGCCGGAGCGACTCCACCAGTGAGGCCACGTCGTTGAAGACCAGGACGGTCGGGACGGCCACGGGGTCCATGACCGCCGACGTCCCTGCAAACGCCTCCGCCGCGTGGAATGACCGGTGTCGAAGTTGTCGGTCATCCGAGGAATTGTGGGCCACCGACCGCCGCGATGCAACTGCACGGGTGGGGAGGACCTCCGGGACGGCTCCAACGAGCGGGTTAGCGTGGCCCATGCACGTCGACGGAGGCATCGGTTTCGACCCCAGCGGGGTCATCGAGTCGGCCCGGCTGGCCGAGCGGGTGGGCTACGACGGCATCTGGTCCGCCGAGACCAACCACGACCCGTTCCTGCCCCTGATGGTGGCCGCCGAGCACACCGAGCGGATCCAGCTCGGCACCGGAATCGCGGTGGCCTTCGCCCGCAATCCCATGAACCTGGCCATGGTGGCCAACGACCTCCAGACCACCTCCCGGGGGCGCTTCATGCTGGGCCTCGGCTCCCAGATCAAGCCGCACATCGAGAAGCGGTTCTCCATGCCCTGGTCGCACCCGGCGCCGCGGATGCGGGAGCTCATCGAGGCCATCCGGGCCATCTGGGCCAGCTGGTCCGACGGAAGTCGCCTGGCCTTCCGGGGCGAGTTCTACCGCCACACCCTGATGACCCCGATGTTCGACCCCGGACCCAATCCCTACGGCAACCCGCCGATCTTCCTGGCCGCCGTGGGCGAGAAGATGACCGAAGTGGCCGGGGAGGTGGCCGACGGGATGCTGGCCCACGGGTTCACCACCGAGCGGTACCTACGGGAGGTCACCGTGCCGGCCCTCGAGCGGGGACTGGCCTCGAGTGGACGGACCCGCACCGATCTCGAGATCTCCTACCCCGGCATGATGGTCACCGGCCAGGACGAGGCGGGGTTCGCCGCGGGCGGCCAGGGCCGTCAAGACCCAGCTGGCCTTCTACGCGTCGACCCCGGCCTACCGCCCGGTCCTCGAACTGCACGGCTGGGGCGATCTCCAGACCGAGCTCAACACCCTGTCCAAACGGGGGTCCTGGGACGAGATGGCCGAGCTCATCGACGACGAGATGCTCAACACCTTCGCCGTGGTCGGCGAGCTCGACGACCTGGCCCCCGAGATCCTCCGGCGCTTCGAGGGCGTGGTCGACCGGTTCAACTTCTACGCCCCCTACGCCATGGAGCCCGAGCGGTGGGCCGAGGTGCTGGCCGGCTTCAAGTAGCCCGGGCCGGCACCCTTTACGGCCCGGGACGGTCCCGGGCCGTCAGACCACGACGTTGACCAGCTTGGGCGGCTTGGCGATCACCCGGCGCGGCGCACGACCCTGCGAGCGCTTCCGTCACCGGCCGCGGAGGCCAGCGCCAGGGCCTCGGCCTCGGCCTCGCCGATGGACGGGGACACCTCGATCCGGTCGCGGACCTTGCCGTTGACCTGCACCACCATGGTCACGCTGTCCTCGGCGGCCAGCTCGCGGGTCGGCGACCGGCCACGGACTGGAGGTGGATGTGGTCGCCGTGCCGGCGCTCCCAGGCCTCGGCCGTCACGTGCGGGGTCATCGGAGCCAGCAGCAGCAACAGGGTGTCGACCGCCTCGGCGGCCACGAGTCGCGTGCCCGCCTTCCGCGCACGTAGGGCTGGACCAGGTTGACGAACTCCATGCAGGCGGCCACCGCGGTGTTGTAGGACCAGCGGTCGAAGTCGTCGGCTGACCCGGTCGATCAGCCGGTGGGTGGCCCGCTCGCATCGCCACGTCCTCGTCGGTCGGCGGTGCCGGCCGACGCGTCGGCCCGCTCCACCGGCCGGCGGCACGGCCAGCCGCCACACCCGGTCGAGGAACCGGCCGCACCCCTCGATCACGCTGTCGGTCTGATCGGTCCAGTCGACGTCGTCGGCCGGCGGCCCGACGAAGAGGTGGAAGAGACGGAGGGCGTCGGCCCCCACCGTCGTCGAAGTAGCTGCGACGGGCGCGACCAGGTTGCCCTTGGACTTGGACATCTTCGTGCCGTCCATCCGGATCATGCCCTGGGTGAACAGGCGGGCGAACGGCTCGCGCAGCCCCTCGGGGGCCAGGCCGACGTCGGCCAGCGCCCTGGTGTAGAAGCGGGCGTAGAGCAGGTGCAGGATGGCGTGCTCGATGCCGCCGATGTACTGGTCGACCGGCATCCAGTGGCCGGCGATCGTCCGGATCGAACGGGCACGTCCGGGGTCCACGGGTCGCGGAAGCGCAGGAAGTACCACGACGAGTCGACGAAGGTGTCCATGGTGTCGGTCTCGCGGGCGGCCGGGCCGCCGCAGATCGGGCAGGTGGTGTGCAGGAAGCCGTCGTGGTAGCGCAGGGGCGACTCGCCGGTCGGGCGGAACTCCACGTCGTCGGGCGCCAGCACCGGCAGCTGATCGGTCGGGCACGGGGACGATGCCGTGGTCGGGGCAGTAGACGACCGGGATCGGGCAGCCCCAGAAGCGCTGGCGGGACACCAGCCAGTCGCGCAGCCGGTAGTTGACCGTGCGCTCGCCGATGCCCTCCGCCTCCAGCCAGTCGATGGCCCGGGCCTTGGCCGTCGGCGATGTCCAGGCCGTCGAGCCACTCGCTGTTGATCTTCGCGCCCGTCGCCGGTGTACGCCTCCGCCCGTCGGCTCGTCCCAGCCCTCGGGCGGCTGCACGGTGCGCACGATCGGGCAGGCCGTAGGCCTGGGCGAAGTCCCAGTCCCGGTGGTCCTCGGCCGGCACGGCCATGATCGCCCCGGTGCCGTAGCCCATCAGCACGTAGTCGGCCACGTAGACCGGCACCGGCTGCCCGGTGAAGGGGTTGATCACCGACGACGCCGGTGAAGACGCCCCGCTTGGCCAGGCTCAGCGGCGCCGGTCTCCGACATCCGCTCGACGTCGGTGCTGGCGGCGGCGCGGCTGCGCAGGTCATCCACCGCGTCCCGATGCTCGGCGGTGGTGAGCTGGTCGACCAGGGGGTGCTCGGGGGCCAGCACCGCGTAGGTCATCCCGAAGCGCGGTGTCCGGCCGGGTGGTGAAGACCCGCAGGGCCAGTCGGTCGGACCGTCGTGCCGTCCCGACCCTCGACGAGCAGGTCGAACTCGGCTCCCTCGGACCGGCCGATCCAGTTGCGCTGCATGGTCTTGACCCGCTCGGGCCACTCGAGATCGTCGAGGCCGGCCAGCAGCTCGTCGGCGTAGCGCGGTGATCCGGAAGAACCACTGCTCGAGGTCCCGCTTCACCACCACGTCGCCCGATCGCTCGCAGGTGCCGTCGGCCAGCACCTGCTCGTTGGCCAGCACGGTCTGGCAGCCCGGGCACCAGTTGACCGGGGCGTTGGCCCGGTAGGCCAGGCCGGCCTCCAGGAACCGCTGGAAGATGACCTGGTTCCACCGGATGTACTCCGGGTCGTGGCTGCGGATCTCCCGGCGCCAGTCGTAGACGGCGCCGAGCGCGGTGATCGACTCCTTCAGCTCGTCGATGCGGGCGTCGGTGAAGATCCGGGGGTGGGTGCCGGTCTTGATGGCGGCGTTCTCGGCCGGCAGGCCGAAGCAGTCGAACCCGATCGGGCGAGAGCACGGCGTAGCCCAGCATGGTGCGGTGCCGGACCAGCAGATCGCCGAAGGTGTAGTTGCGGACGTGACCCATGTGGGCCGGACCGGTCGGGTAGGGGTACATGCAGAGCACGTACCACGGAGGCCGGGGGTCGTCGTTGTCGACCTCGTAGGTGCCTTCATCGGCCCATCGTTGTTGCCACTTCTTCTCCACCCCGATGACGTCGTAGGCCCGTGCCATGGGTCACGATCGTACCGGGGTGGGGTCTCCCCGGCGGGCGGCTGGATCAGACGTGCGAAGCGATACCGGATAGGGCGCCGCCCAGCTGCGAGGCCATGCCCTTGAGCGACGAGGCGATCGAGTTGAGGTCGGTGACGTCCGAGGCGGAAGGAACGCTCACCGATACCGGCTCGCCGTAGTGGGACAGCCCGACCGTGAGGTTCACCTTGGCCCCCTCGGTCGAGGAGCCGGAGGGGTCGGGGGCTAGGCCTCCCACCAGGCCACCGAGGGAGGCGTGGCTCAGGTCGACGGTGACCGAGAGCTGGCGGAGCAGGCCGTCATCGCCGACCCAGGCGGTCACCGGAACGCTGGGGACGCCCAGCTGCTGGATGGCCTTGGCCGCAGCACTCGAGGCGGCGGATCCGTGGGAGAGCCGCGACACGATGTCGGCCACCGTGATGGTGGTCTGGTACTCCGTCGTCTGCTCGCCGTTGAGCGGGACGGTGCCCACCTTGGTCACCGGCGATCCGAGGGATCCGAGCATGTTCAACGCCTGGGAGGGGTCGGCCAGGGTGGACAGGGACAGCGAGGAGACCGAGGAGCCGGTCAGCGAGGCCAGACTGGACAACGAGGTCTCCACCCAGGGCTTGCCGCCGGTGAGCGAGGCGACGCCCGGAACCTTCAGGTAGACGTTGGTGCCGTCCGAGATGACGTCCACCGATCCCTGCGATCCTCCGCCGGCCAGCGACGACAGGCCGGGGACGGAGGCGGTCACCCGGCCGACGCCCTTGGCCAGGTCGACGGAGCCGTGTCCGTCGAGAAGCGACGTGGTCGACGAGGAGGTCGTCTCGGTGGCGGACACGCTGAAGGCCACGCTCGAGGCCGCCGCCGAGTCTGTGGCCGATGCGGCCAGGCTCCCGTGGGTGGCGGCGGAGCCGTCCGCCTCGGGGGAGCCGGACCCACCGGCCGTGGATCCGCCGCTGAAGGCGGCTGCCCCCACGGCGACGGCGGCCAGGATCGAGGCACCGACCACCGCGATGGCCAGCCGGCCAGGGCCCCTCCTCGGCGTCGCCGCCGAGGCCGCGGCGACGGGAGACGGGCCCGGTGATGCCAGCGAGGCGTCGGGACGCGGGACAAGGGCCCCTCGGGGCTCCTCGGCTACGTGCACCATGGTGCCGTCGGGGTGCTTGATCAGCTCGTTCACTGTGGGATGCCCCTTCTCTGCTGTCGCGGACCGCCGGAGGCGGTACCCGTCGGTCGAGGCCCTCGTCGGTTCCCGGCCGCCTGGCCGTCCGACATCGGGCCGGCCGCCTTCGGCGGCCCTTCCTGTCCCGGTGCACAGCGTAGTGACCGCAGTCCGCGATGTATCGGCGGGGAGGAGGCCCGGCGGGCCGGTGCGTGCAGACCGGCGAGGCCGCTACGGGCTACTGCTATCCTGACTCGACCCTCGTGGGCGTAGCTCAGCTGGTAGAGCGCTTGACTGGCAGGAAAGTGCGAACGAGCCATCCGACCCCAGCTCGGTGAGGGTGAAGACTCCGACGAGTAGCTACCGAAGTAGCTACGGCGCTCAGAACCGTGACTCGTTGGGCTTCAGATTCACCTTGAGCCGACCCTCGGCAATCATCGGCTGATGTTCGGGAAGTTGAGATAGGCGAACTCATCAAAGCCCTCGATGGCTGCCCGGTCGTAGTGCAATGCGCCGATGATCTTTCGTTCAAACGTCCCGAGATGGCGCATAGAGCCATCGACCATGATCTGGACCCGCCATCGTTCGGCTCGCTTGTCCCAACCAACGCCCTTATAGCCAGAGGTTGTTCTGGTTGGGACCTCGGTTCCGCTGGTTCTGAGCGTTCGTAGCGAGTCCAAGTTCTCCATGCGATTGTCCAGACCATCGCCATTGATGTGGTCGATCTGAACGGATTCAGGAATGGGTCCGTGGAAGTGCTCCCAAATGACCCGGTGGAGTTTGACTGTTGTGATCCCAGATGGGCAGCTGTCTGACCGGACGGTGCGGACGGCGTACCAGCGTTGCTTGCTGCGGTGGGCGCTCCACTTCCACTGAGCAACCCAGTCGTACAGGTCGTCGTCGACCACACTCAACCGACTCCTCCCCGATTGGGAGCAGCACCTTGGGACGAAGGTAGCCGCCACCAGCCTCATCGTGACGCCCTGACAGTCCATGGGGTATTGCCGGGATCTGTGACGTTCGCCCCTATTGACCGGGGAGGCGTAGGCGTAGGTTCGAAATATGGCCGATCTTGAGTGACTGTAGGGACCGGGGGATCGCCTAAGCAAAGAGCGGAAAGGGTTTCTGATGAGCCGAGGGTCGGATGCGAGACTTCATGAGGAACTCGTGGAAAGGATCGGGCGCCAGCAGCATCTCCAACCAATCTTAGAGTCTGGGGAGAACATTGACTGGGAAACTGGTGTCAGTTGCCTTCACTCGGTCGGAGGTGAAAGTTCACCGGTCCAGGAGGGCTTCATTGCCTTGAGCGATAGGCGAATCTTCTTCGTTCCGAACGGAGGACTACCGATCATCTGGCCGCTGGCTGACATTCGCCATGCGAGGGTGAGTTCCGAGCGGAAGAATACCTGCAAGGTGGGACTTGCGATGAGGTCCGGGGAGTCGTGGACGATTGCGACTGGGAAGGAATCAGCGGCCTACATCGTAAACCTCGCAAATGGCACACCATTCGAGTATCGGATTTAGTGCTACTTCCTAGTTCCGTCTGGTGGTCGAGCATGTGCCGTAGGTCCCTACTCGTCGGGGAGGCGTCGGCGCACCCTTGAACTGTGGCTAGGACTGCGGTAGCCGTCGAGATCACAGGATCTCGCCCAGGGTCAGTCACCGTGGGCCAGCCACAGTAGGAGGCACCATTTGATCAGATCTTGCCTTGGAGCCCCACTCACATGGATTTGGGACCTTCGGCCCTGGTGACCACCTCGGCTCCGGCGTAGCTTCCGACCTGATAGCCATCCCCTACGGGGTCGGACCGCAAACGGAGGGGCCAGAGAGTAGGTCTGGCATAGTGCCCAGGGTTCTCGATTCGCCGGCGATTACCAGCATTGATCACACGACGTTCATGGTCGGTGTGCCTGGAGAGTTCAAGTTCACAACGACACTGAAGTCATTGCCTCCGTCGTTTTCGGAATGGGGTCCATTGCCCTGTGGCGTGACCTTTACAGACATGGGCGATGGCACAGCGATCCTGGCGGGCAAGCCAGGGTTGGGCACTGTCGGTCGGTATCCGATCAATGTCACGGCTTTCCACGGCTCATCACACGATGCGTGTCAAGAGTTCACCCTCACCGTCCACCGAACTACACCACGCCATGCATCAGGATGGCAGGCAGAACCACGTCCGGTGGATCAACCTTGGGATGCGGCAAGCTGACGCCACGTCATCGATCCACCCACCACCGCACCGGACCGACCCTCAGCGTCAGAGGACCGTGGACTAGTCGATCCGAATGGGCACTTGCCAGATCAGAAGGGTTCCCCCTGTCTCGGGGGTCTCGATCTCCAGATCTCCGTGCAGCTTCTCCGCCCGTCTTCTCATGTTGACGAGCCCAAGCCCTCCACCCCTCGAACTGCCCTTGCCTGCTTCCATTCCCTGGCCGTTGTCCAGGACCCGAAGGCGACATGCCTCCGTGTCGACGGTGAGGAGCACACTCGCCTGAGAAGCATTGGCGTGTCGGCCCACATTGGTCAACGCCTCTCGGAGGGTAGCCAGGAGATGCTCCTCGATCTCGTCCGACAGGGCAGTGTCAATGGGACCGTCGATCGAGACTCCGATCTCAAATCCAATGACCGGAGACAACTCGTGGACGAGAGCGATGACGCTGGCCCGTGGTCCTTCACTGCCCTTGTCGAGTCCGAGTTCAAAGATCGTGGTCCGCACCTGCCGGATGGTGTCGTCAATGTCGGCAATGACACCGTTTAGCCGGTCCGTCACCTTCGGGGTGGTGACTGTTCCAGCGATGCTCTGTATCGTCAGCCCGACGGCGAACAGTCGTTGGATCACCGTGTCGTGGAGATCCCGGGCAAGGCGATCCCGCTCGTCGAAGACCGCCATCTCCTGCACTCGCTGGTGGAGCCTGGTGTTCTCGATGGCGATACCGGCGGCAACAGCGAGTGCGCCGACCAGTGCTTCATCATCGTCGGTGAACTCGGACCAGCCAATCTTGTCCGTCAGGTAGAGGTTTCCATACACCTCGTCTCGAACCTTGATGGGCACGCCCAGGAAGGACTCCATTGGAGGATGATGAGGGGGGAAACCGAAACTCTCAGGATGATCGCCGATCTGAGCCATTCGGAGGGGCTTCGGATCAGCGATGAGCAGACCGAGTACGCCCCGACCGGTCGGTCGAGCGCCGATCAGCACCTCCGCTTCGTCGGTCAATCCCGACGTCATGAACTCGACGAGTGCGTTGTGGTCGTCGTTCAGTACTCCGATCGCACCATATCGGGCGTTGGTGATCGACAGTGCCTCATCGATGACGTGCCGCAAGAGGATCGGTAGTTCCAGGTCGGCTTCCAGCAGGAGGGTCGCTTCGAGCACTCGGCGCAGTTTGACCGGATCTTCAATGGAGCGGTAAGGCACGATTTTGTCTCGGTTTCTCGGCGATCCCCTTCGTTCAGAGTGACCATTTCCAGTAGACCATGGAAACGTTGAAAAGACCAGGGACGAGTACTCCCTGACACGATTATGGCCCCGAGGTTGGGGCTCATTGCGCTGGAGCCTGGGGACTGTAAGGCTCATTCAGTGGAGATCCGTGTGTTTCTCGTTGACGATCATGAGATTGTCCGCAAGGGGATTCGAACGCTCATCGAGGGCACGGACGACCTGGCTGTGGTGGGCGAGGCGGCGACCGTGGCTGAGGCGCAGGCCCGGATCCCTCCCCTGCGACCCCATGTGGCGATCCTGGACGTCCAGCTTCCCGACGGTAGCGGGATCGACGTGTGTAGAGAGGTTCGGTCTCAGCGCCGAGAAATCGCCTGTCTGATGCTGACCTCCTATGCCGACGACGAAGCGCTCCTTGCGGCGATCATGGCAGGGGCCGCCGGGTACGTGTTGAAGCAAGTCGGTGGAAGTGACCTGGCGAGCGACATTCGTCGTGTAGCAAAAGGAGAGTCACTGCTCGATCCCGCTCTAGCGGAAAGGGTTGTGATGAGACTTCGCAGCGGGCAGCACCAAGATCCGCTGTTGGCCAGTCTCACGCCTCAAGAACGTCGGATCCTTGAGCTCATTACTGAAGGATGCACCAATCGGGAGATTGCCGATGCGCTGTTCCTCGCCGAAAAGACGGTGAAGAACTACGTGTCCAATCTCCTGTCCAAGCTCGGCTTGGAACGTCGCACGCAAGCGGCAATCTATGCGACCCGGCTCAATGAGCGGTCGGCTCAGGACCTGACAGCGCAGGAACCTGGACCTGAGTCATACCCTTCCAACTAGGTATCCAAATCACTCAACCGGATCCCACGGATCTCAATTGCCTGTTCGAGGCGTGTCCGCTCGGCATGAGGCCGGTCAAATGCCTGAACATCTACCTGGATTCCTAAGAGTCGAGCGAGTCTGAGCAAGGCAATGTCGTAGTCCAACTCTTCACCCAGAGCCGACGCAATGCCGCTCGACCCGTCGGTTCCGTCATCCCGGCCGTGTAGTTGTCTCCGGCACAGCAACACTTGGGCTACCGCTTCGCCAGCGGAACGGCCATCATCGACGTTGGAGGTCTCGTCGAGGGCCAGACCGAGAAACCGCTGGTACATGGACATGCCGAATTAGTCCCGACTGCTCCAAAGACCCATGTTCGTCTCCCAGCCCCCTTAGTGAACCTTGCTTGTCACTCTGACGTGGATTCGCCATCGCCGCCAGAGGCGAAGGTCCTTCCGCCCCCGTTTGGCACCATGTACTGGAATCGGGGTGCCGGATTTGAAGCCGGAGCAGCACTCACCTTCAGCGGTATCCCTGGTGCCGTCAAGGCGTTGAAGCGATCGGTGATCGTCACCACCACCTCGATCAGCGCCAAGATCAAAGTGGCATCTGGCACCCCGACCGGTTCCTACACAGTCACGGTGACCAATCCTGATCACACCACGGCGTCCTGCTCGACTTGCTTCTCGGTGATCCCAGCTCCGACCCTGACCGCCATCACCCCTTCGAGCCTCTCCCCAGGGACCACTTCTACAGTGACTCTCACTGGTACGGGATTCGCCGCTGGTGCCACGGTCAAGGGACCGAGAGGTGTCCGATGCTCCTTGGTGGCCATGGTGAGCTCCACTCAGATCACTCTCGTTATGAAGGTGTCCGCTACCGCCACTCCCGGCCTCAATCTGCCTGTCAGAGTGACCAATGGCGCTGCGGGAGGGTACGGCGTGGTAACGAGCGCATTGTTGACTATCACCTAGTGACCCGAGTCAGAGATCCGCTGACAGTAGGCAGCCAGGGTGTCGAGTATCTCGTCGGCTGTCTTGTGCCAGACGAACGGTTTCGGTTCGTCGTTCCAGTTGTCCACCCACGCAGTGATGGCTGACTCGAGTTCCTTGGTCGACCGATGGGTGCCACGACGGAGCCATTTGTTGGTCAGCTCGGCAAACCATCGCTCGATCAGGTTGAGCCACGAGCTGTAGGTGGGTGTGAAGTGGAGATGGAAGCGTGGGTGGCGGATGAGCCACCGCTGGATCTCGGGGGACTTGTGGGTGGCGTAGTTGTCGACCACCAGGTGCACGTCGAGATCCTCGGGGACGCTCCGGTTGATCAGGTTCAGGAAGGACCGGAACTCGACCGCCCGGTGCTTGTCGGTCATGTCGGCGATGACCTTCCCCGAGGCGACGTCCAAGGCGGCAAAGAGGTTGGTCGTCCCATGGCGGACGTAGTCATGGGTCCGCCGCTCGGGCAGTCCCGGTCGAAGCGGAAGCACGGGTGCTGTCCGATCGAGCGCCTGGATCTGGGACTTCTCGTCGACACAGAGCACCAGCGCTCCCTCGGGCGGATTGACATAGAGCCCCACCACATCGCGGACCTTCTCGACGAACTGAGGGTCGGGGGAGAGCTTGAAGGACTCGACCAGATGGGGCTTCAGTCCGAATGCCCGCCAGATGCGGCTGATGGCCGACTGGCTCATCCCTGTGGCCTGGGCCATCGAGCGCGTCGACCAATGGGTCGCGTTCTTCGGGGTTTCCTCCAGCGTCTTCACGATCACCGCTTCGACGGCGTCATCGCCGATCTGTCGTGGAGCACCCGGGCGGGGATCGTCGTTGAGGCCATCGAGCCGATGGGCCATGAACCGCCTGCGCCACTTGCCCACGGTGTGGCGACTGACGCCGACACGACTGGCCACTTCGATGTCGGTGCCGCCTTCGGCGCACGCCAACACGATGCGACAGCGCGCGGCCAGAGCCTGTGCACTCTTCGGGCGACGTGCCCAACGCTCCAGGGTCTGGCGCTCCTCATCGCTCAGTACGAGCCCGTTCGGTTGCGTCCGCTGCGGTCCCATCGTTGTCTCCCATCGTCGTCGATAACGACGGGAACGCGCGAGGTGAGAGGGAAATTCCCAAAGGACAAGAAATTATGACTCGGGTCACTAGGACGCAACAACCCAAACCCGGAGAGGCGACGGGGTGGGCATGCCGGAGAAGGCTTGGGATTGCGGTGTTGCGGCGAGTAGGTCTCACCCTGGGCAGGAGAGCCTGACTATGCCACTCGCATCCAACAGAGCTTCACCGGGACGTTCGGCACCACTATGTACTGGGCCTCGGGCATCGTCGTGTTCAAGCCGGGGAGCTGAGCCAGCCCCTCAATTCAATCGATCCCTGACCTACCGCTCAAGCCGCTTTCGGCATCGAGCCGAACATTTGTCATATCGCCGTCGAAAGGACCGTCGCCTCGACAGTGGCGGGCTACAAATGGGTGGCGGGGTGCCGGGCTCACAGAACTTCTTGGCGAGTTGGCACCGGCCCATGTACTGAGACGGCCGGAGTCGCAGTGTTCATTCCCTTGGGCATGGACTCCAATTGACCTTCGGCCCTACTCTTCGGTGTCGCTACCGCTGAAGATGATTCAATGATGGCGATCGTCAAGGAGGGCAACGTGCATGGGACTATCGTTCTGAAGGCCGCTATTGCCGTAAGCGCTGTTCTCGCTCTTGCGATTGGAGCGATCGTTCCGGCAACAGCGGCAACGCCTCACCTTGCGGTCGCAAGGACTGTGTCGACAATCAGTCCCCAACATGTGATGGTGCGTAGCGGGACTGTCCCCACGCAGAGTTTGGACGGCGATATTTGCTCGTTCACTCAGCCCACCAGTTTCGGCGCAGCGCCCATTGCGGGCTCGATCGTCGGGTCGACGCAGGATGCATGCTTCACCTTCACCGATCCCGCTCCCAACGACACGGTACTCGTGAATGTTGATTCGACCTCGGGAGGATCGACGCCAACGACACATGTGGCCAATGGAACGTCCAGCTTTCAGTGCGGCTTCATGCTCAACACGACTGGAGCGAACTGCTTACTCAACGCGTCGGGCGACTGGACCATTGAAGAATCCGACCCCTCTCCCGGCTCTTTCGTCATCACCATCCAGAGCTTGGCCAACCCCGTGGGGTGCCAAACAGTCGATTACGGACCCAATCTCATCACGAGTGCCGTGTCACAAGCAGCAGCTGCCGACTGCTACGTCCTGACAACACCGCTCGACTTTGCCGCAATCACGTTTTCGTACACCTCGGCCAATTTTGATCCGGCCTTTCTCTTTTATGGCCCCAATGGCGACCGGGCAGGAGCCTGCAATCCTGCTTACGGGACTGGAGCTGACATCGCCACTCCCGGGACCTGGTTGATCATGGTCCAGAGCTGCTCGGGAACGGCGACCGGTACGGTCGACCTGCGGCTGCAGGATCTCGGCCTCTACACCGTGGGAAATTTCAGTCTTGCGCAAGCGTTGCCTCATCAACGGATCCAGATGTGGGCAGAGGGATTCGAGCCGAACGAAAGGGTCACCTTCACCTACGGGACAGGGCTCTCTGGCGAAGGCAACATAAAACTGTGCTCTGCGACCGCCCAGGGCGAATTCAATCGGGCCGTCTGCTCCGCAGCCTTGCCCAAGGAGCCGACCGCCGGACTAGCGGGAGAACGCACCGTGACGGGCATTGGGAAGAATTCGGGACACTCGGTTTCCGCAGTGTTTGACCTCACGGTGCCCCCCACGTCGTGTGCCAGGGCCACTGGTAGCACGAATGGGTCAGTCACCCTCTTGCGCTGCACACCTGCATCATCGACTGACACGACCTCGGCGATCGTGTTCGGCGGCCTCCTGTCGGGTGGGACGCTCACTTGGTCCCCGAGCGGTGAGACGACGGAGATTTCGGTCAGTTCCTCGTCGCCTGGTCGAGGCGATTGTCCAAAGGGAGGGACTGAAGAGGACGTTTCCGGCAGCGTTACTGGCGGTACTGCTAGTTCGACTCAGATCGGTGA
Organism: uncultured Acidimicrobiaceae bacterium; assembly: GCA_963817005.1. Classification (GTDB taxonomy): domain Bacteria; phylum Actinomycetota; class Acidimicrobiia; order Acidimicrobiales; family RAAP-2; genus Bog-756. The sequence goes on along the minus strand of CAWFMN010000007.1, from coordinate 1,067,609 downwards.
CCCCGTCTCGATGCGACTCTGCGAAAAAGTGGGCGGCTTGATCGGGCTCGTCAAAGGAACAACGGTCAGCCTGTAGTTTCTGGGAAGGCGGGGGGGGTTGCCCTCATCGTCCTGAACCGCTGAATAAGATTCCGTGCGGTATTTCGGACGTTTTCGACGGCCCAACATAAGAGCCAGGCGAACCCATGGGCAGCACCGGTTGATGTCCTCAATCTTCCGATAGGCCTTGGAATGCGCCAGGAAGGTCCCGGTTGCGGGAGGAAGTCCAGCGGTGCCCGGCGACGCAGACCAAATGGGTCTAGTGGTTCCCCTGTGTAGCTCCAAGGCCTAGCTACATTCGGCACGGCCATGTACTCGGCCTCGGGGATCGCCATCTTCAAGCCTGGGACCTGAGCCACCCCTGACTTACGACGATCTGACAATGGGTCATTGGGCCCTAGGATCCCCGGACACCGTGGACCAGCCACATCGGTGGGGCGGAGGTTGGTCTGACGTGTCGACAACTCAAGCGACCATCTCTCAGCAGCAAGCTCAAGCTCGGCTCTTGAACTTCTGCGAACTTGACGCCGCTCTGTCTTCGGACGCGGCACTGTATGTCAGTTCATTTGAGCAACAGTTTGGGAATCCGCCGATCGACTTAAGCCAAGAGCCTCCGGGTGTCTCACAAGGCATCGTTGATCAACTCAAGCGATTGCAAGCCACTGCTCCGAATAACCTTTGACCAGGGATAATGTTATTGCTCACTTGATCTATGCCTAGACCTCATTTGAGGCGCTTAGGGGGACGCTGAGGGGCGTCTCAGAGCAGTCGTGCCTGGGACACCGAGCGCCCTTAGCCGTTGTCTTTCTCAGAGCACCGGGAGGGAGGCTAGTTCGGCTTTGAAGTACGCCTGACCTCGATCGCCTGAGCGATCTCCGGTGGGATTGGGCGACATCCGCAAGCCTGCGCATGCGCAACATGCCAATCCATGCGCTCTTCGAGGTTCGCACCGTGCGGCAACCGATGGTCTGCATGCCATTGCCTGTTCACCCCGCACCTCACCAATCGTCCACGTTCACGTTCTCACTTTATTTATCACGGAACACTGTGACCGCACTGACTCCGAGCACCGACCGATGCCCCCAATATCGCCGCCCTAAGAGGAGGGCTATGTCCATCAAGAGAGTCCGGGGGACTGAGGCAGAGTAATCACGTCCGTCATAGCCAGAGGCGAGAGGGCGAACCCTCCGTCCACGGGACCAGCTCAAGACGATGGCGTCAATGCGGATCTTGCCAATTCCGTTAGCCTGTGGAAGAAGCGATTGAGCGAAGGCGAGCGGTCCAGCAATCCGAACCGCGAACCCGCTAGGACTGATATTCACGACCGAGGATGGGCGCCCTATGGGTCAAGACACCTATCGCCGGCGCTTCCGGTTGCTACTATTGAGGGCAGAAGTAGCTACCAAAGGGGTCACTCCCCATACCCTCCGACACACGGCAGCCTCATATCTAGTAGATGCCGGGGTACCTCTCGGGACCATTTCGGATCTTCTGGGCATGTGGACCTGACCATGCTCGTCAAGAGGTACCGACACTCCACCAGCACAACCGTGACGGGCCATATTCAGGCTATGGACTGGGTCTTGGGGTCGCCACCGAGTAGCAACGAAAGTAGCTACGACTCCCCCCTTCTGAACCGCCGAACGGCCCGGCGCCATCGTGTACCCTCTAAGGACCTTCGGGGGCGTAGCTCAGCTGGTAGAGCGCTTGACTGGCAGTCAAGAGGTTCGTGGGTTCGAGTCCCATCGCCTCCACTCAAAAGGGCAGTTCAGAGGCACCAAATGGCACCTTGTCGTGTCGCAAGCGGGTCCTCTTGTCAACCGTTTGTAAACGAAGAGTCTGTGGGAGTCATGTGAAATTCCGGTTCATGCTTTCCACTGTGGCTCCGGCTCCTGGTTGACACTCCCCGTATCCGGCTCCGGTACCTGGGCGACAGTGGCTCCGGTACCTGCTTGACACCTCCCGCCTGACCAGGGTCCACCTGGTGCCTTCAGCCACCTTCTTTGCTGTGGAGAGTCACGTCCACAGATGCGAAGGAGGCCACAGATGCTGGTGGAGCTGGGACTGGTGGAACAGAGGTTGCGGGCAGTGCAAGAGGTCCTCGACGGTGCGACCGTGACCGACGTGGCCAAGCGGAATGGGGTGACCCGCCAAACGGTCCACACCTGGCTCCGCCGGTATGCGAGTTCGGGCGTCGCCGGGTTGGTGGACAAGACCTCCAAGCCCGAGTCCTGTCCCCATCAGATGACCCCAGTGGTCGAGGCCCGGATCGTCGAGATGCGGCGGACCCATCCTGGTTGGGGACCGCGGACCATCCGCACCCACCTGGCCCGCGAGGACATCACACCGCTGCCGGGGCGGTCCTCGATCTATCGGGCCCTGGTCCGCCACCGGTTGCTCGATCCCACGCCTCGCAAGCGGGCCCGTTCCGACTACAAGCGATGGGAACGATCGAAGACCATGGAGCTCTGGCAGATGGACATCGTGGGCCGGTTCTATCTGACCGACGGCACCGAGGTGAAAGCGGTCACCGGCGTCGACGACCACAGCCGATACTGCGTCTGTGCCCGCATCGTGGCCCGAGCGACGGCCAAGCCGGTCTGTGACGCGCTCCTGTTCGCCTTGAAGCAACACGGTGCCCCAAACGAGATCCTCACTGACAACGGCAAGGTCTTCACCGCTCGATTCGGCCAGGGCCCAGGACCGGTGCTCTTCGACCGGATCTGCCACAACAACGGGATCAAACACCGCCTCACGGCCCCGTACTCGCCGACCACGACGGGCAAAGTGGAACGCTTCCATCGGACCTATCGGGACGAGTTCCTGGTCGATCACGACCGAACACATGCCACCATCGAAGAAGCCCAGATGGCCCTCGATGCCTGGGTGGAGAAGTACAACACCGAGCGCCCCCACCAGTCCCTGGGTGACCGACCGCCGGCTGAGCGGTTCGCCCTGGCTGCCCCCAGGGTCCCGGTCGAGACCTCCGTCGAGGTCGTGGAGATCGAAGGGCCGACACCTTCCCCGCGGCCGCCGGGCGTCAGCCGATGGGTCGATCAACGGGGCTCGATCGGGCTCAACAGCTTCCGCTATCGGGTCGGTCCGACCTTCGCCGGCGAAGCAGTCGAAGTCGTCGTCCAGAACGGCCTCGTCGAGATCCTCCATCAAGGCGTCCTCGTCGCTACCCACGCCGAGCGGCGTCGGGACGAGACCACGGTCACGAAGGCACCGAGGGCCGGGCGCGCCCGCCCGGCCAGCTCGGGACTGTCGGTGACTCGAGCCGTCGACGGAGGCGGATCGATCTCGTTTGCTGGAGCGCCCTATCGGGTCGGGCGCAGCTGGCGGGGACGCAGCGTCGAGGTGGCCATCGTGGCTGGGTCCGTACAGATCTCCGAGAACGGCAAGGTCGTCCGGGTCCACCAGATCAAACACGACCGCTCCAAAGAGCACGGCGCCTTCGCCACCCCCAAGGGTCGTCCCCGCATCAAGAAGTCCGCTTGATGGGTTTGGACCGTAAAACACCTACCGGAGCCAATTCGTAAAGCGGGTACCGGGTCTTGACAGTCTGTGGGAGTCAACGGAGAGGCTCGATGAAGGGGCTAGGAGACATCACCGAGCGACGTTTCGCTCGGCTCGTCGAGTCCATGCAGGCCGAGTTCACTGATGTGGGCGCCTGCATAGCGAAGACGATTTAGCAGGCAAGCAGCCCGAACGGGCGCTCATTCATCCGCCAGGCGGACCCGACACTGGGGATCAGTCTCTGCAACTTCGCGTGATTGTCGAAGTAGGCGGCGGACCACGATTGCCTGCTCTCCGCATCATCAGCGCAATTCGCAACCTCAACGGCCCCCGCCATCGCTCGGAGATACACCGATGCTTCTGACGCCTGTTCGCCGGTCAGTTCGAGTTCCATCTCTAGAGTCCCCCCTTCTGCGGCCGGTCCGAGAGCGACCTGGTTAAAGCCAATATGACAGTTGAGACTGACGTATTCGTGAAGAGTCAATCCCAGAGGGCGTGCCGGTCGAGACTCCAGAGATCTGGAGTCTCGAAGATCCCAAAGGCCGTTCCTCCCTCGCTCCCCGAGCCTTCCATTCAGCTCTCAACGCAACATCGGTGACAGGCCTCAGATGTCCGGGGAATCGGGATGCGGTGCTGAATCCAGCCAATGCCGTACTCCTTCGGCGATTCCGAATCCAGCCACGATCACGGCGGCGCATGCATCCGTCCACCACCAGCCAAGTGTGAGGTTGAGGATCAGAGCGAGAAGTACCCCGGAACTCAGACATCCGTCGAGAAATGACATCGCCGATTCGGCGACGAGAGTCTCGCTCTTCATCGCTTGGCCGGTAATCCGCTTCATCCAGGCGAGGCTGAACATGACGATGGCGGTCACTGCCAGCCAACCAATACCAAGGGGAGAGTTCATCGGGTGGCTTGCAAGTACGAGACCTCTCATGCTCGCCAGTATGAGAAAGCCACCGAGCAACCAGAAGGCAACGGAGAGCAGCCTCAGCGACCGATGAATACGTCGGTCACCGGGGTCACGGCGTTGGTCCAAGAGGTTCCGAATGACAATGGTGGAGGCGAAGACTTCGACCACTGAGTCGAGCCCAAAGGCGATGAGAGCCAGTGAGTGCGCCTGGATGCCAAGGGAGATCGAGATGAACACCTCCAAGAGGTTCCACCCGTTCGTTGCCCACTCCAGCCTGATGCCGCGGCGCCTCAGCGATTCATGTGGTTGAGGCGGAATCACGTCTTCGGTGGCCATCAATCACTCCTGGACAGGAATCGACGCCAGCGGACGAACGGCAGCAGGCAGACCACGACCAGCAGGACTACCTGGAGGGCTATGGACCAGGGAGAGCCGAACACCTTGTCGATGACACCACCGAACTGCTTGTAAGCCAGTGTCGCCAGGCTCACGTAGATCGAGTAGCTCACCAGACGGCCGAGGAAGAAAGCCCAGGTGAGCAATCCGAGGGGCAGGTCGAGGAGACCTGCGGCGAGGAAGAGCTGGGCCGAAGGAAGAGGTGAAATCACAAAGATGCCGAACAGGGCGAACGCCCCGATGCGTCTACGTTCGATCAGGGTGCGGGCGTCCTCCAGGTTGTCCCGAAGTCTGGCGGGCAACCGTCCCTTGAAGTGCCTCGCCATACGGGCCAGAAGGTACCTGCCTGCCATCGCTGCGACCGCGCCCAGCACAACAAGAGCCAAGGGATTCAGATGCCAGTGAAGCCGAGTAAACACCAGCACTGCCCAAGTGGGCGGTCCGAAGGCCGGGAGGAGATTGATCCCGAAGACGATTGCCGTGACGGCTAGGTACGCCACGGTCCGACCCTACGACGCTGGCCTGTCCATGATCGGCTCATCGGGGATGGTCGGCGCCGAGGAGCTAGGCGCCCATCATTCCGCCGCTCATCATCCAACTGCCCCAGTTGGCCCCTGCATGCTGCTGCATCCAAGCCACCATGCCATCGCACCAGGACGCGGCGTTAGTGCCCCCGAGCGAATCGGCATTTGAGATGGACCAGTTATGGCACGCGTTGTCGAATGCAGAAGGAGTGCCCCACATCATCGCACCGGAGGTACGTCCATCGTTGACCCGCTCTCCCATCCAAGCAGCCATCGAAGCGCAAGCCTGTGTGTTCCCGGAGCCATTCCCTCCAGCCACCCACTGTTCGCACGCCCGCTGGATTGAGGCGGCCTGCTGGTTCGACGATCCAGAGTCGAATCCACCGGCTGCTGCGTATCCGAGCAAGACAAGAACGCCAATGCCCAGGATGGTTGCCGCCAGGAGTAGGAGCGTGCGTTTCCGTGACGCCGTATCTGGCACCCAAGCCGAAGCAGATTCCGTAGTAGCCACGTCTCCAACATGGCCCGATTCGGCGGTGTCCGGTAGGGCCAAACGGCCTCAGCTAACTCGTCGAGGGCCTAACCGTCGCTCTGATGATGGCGGGTCGCAGCGTGAGGGTCGATACCGGGCCCCGAGGGATCGACGTGGATGATCGCCTCGGAGAGATTCGATACATGGTGTAAGAGTTCGTGGTGGGCCACTTCGGCGATTTCGTGCGCCCTTATGACCGATAGGTCCCCATCGACGCTGAGTCGCACCTGGGCCAGGAGCCGATGTCCGGCCCAGCGTGCCCGAACCTCCGTAACTGACTCCACGCCGTCTACTGCCCCGACGACCGTCGAGATGCGTTGGACGATGGCCGGATCAACTGCATCGAGGAGCCGCTGCCCGACACTGCGAACGGCCTGGTAGCCCACGATGACGATGGCGGCGGTGATCACCAGTCCGACAACCGCATCGGCCCACTGCGCGCCGAGGGCCACGCCCACAGCACCGATCAGCACCAAGAGTGAGGTCACTCCATCGGTGCGGGCGTGGATGCCGTCGGCCTCCAACGCCGCAGAGCCGATGCGGCGGCCCACCCTGATCCGATACTGGGCCACCACCTCGTTCCCGACCGCTCCGACAACCGCCGCCACCATCACAAATCCCAGGTGGGACACCTTCTCTGGGTGAAGCAGCCTGTCGATGGCCTCATATCCGGCTAAGGCCGCAGAAGCGGCTATGAGTGCGATCACTGCCAGACCGGCCAGGTCCTCCGCCTTGCCGTAGCCGTAGGTGAACCGGGAAGTCGGCGGCCTGCGACTGAGTCGGAATGCCAGCCACAGTGGTACGGCAGTCAGTGCATCGGCTGCGTTGTGCAGGGTGTCGCCCAACAACGCAACGGACCCGCTTGCCACCACGACAAGTGCCTGCACACCGGCCGTCGCCAAGAGGAGCGCCAGCGAGATTGCGAGAGCCCGGATGCCGTCGCTACTGCCTTCCAGGGACTGATCTAAGGAGTCCGTGGCGTCGTGTGAGTGCGGGGCTATGAACCCTCGGAGAACACCGGCTACGCCGTTGTGTTCGTGATTGTCATAATGGTCATGGCCGTGATCGTGGTCGTGATCACCATGCTGGTGACCTGCTTCGGACATGGGTCCAGTCTGGTGGCTCGTTCCCACCTTTGCATGTTGCGGGCGGTTCGCAACCGCCTGGCGCTTGCAGTCACAGTCGGCAATGAAGAGGGGACCCAACGCCGGGTCGATGGCGGTTATCGACCGTGGCTGACCGGTACTTCTGCCGCACACTGATGGTCAGCGTGTGAGTGCCTCCCGTGCCCCCCGAATGGCGAAGTAGAGGAGAACATACCCGGCGAGAGGATCGGCCCACCACCAGCCCAGGAGGGCATTGAGTATTAGCCCTACCAACACCGCTGTTGCCAGGATCCCGTCGATCATGGTGATTCGGCCCTCGGCACTGAGCACGGGGTTCCCCAGCGTCGCTCCGGTCTTCGCCTTGGCCGCCGCAAGGGTGAACATCACTATGGCGGTGGCTCCCGTCCAGACGATTCCGAGTGGGCTGTGTCGGGGGTGAAACCCAAGCGCAATGACGGCGGTGCTCTGTATTGCCAGGTAGACAGCCAATCCCACAAAGGCGAACCCGATCAGGCGCATTGCCCGTTGTTGGCGTTCCTGTGCAACGTCGGCGAGTTCCCAGAGCACAACCGTCGATGCACCGATCTCGATGAGGCTGTCGAGTCCGAATCCTGCCAGTGCCACAGAGCGTGCCTCTATTGCCGCCGCCGCAAGCACGAAGACGCCCATCACGTTCCATCCGAGCGTGGCGGTTTCCAGCAGTCGTCCCCGCCTCAGGAGCCAACGCTGATCAGCTTTGCCCGTGGTGTCGGTCACTTGGTCAGTGTGTCAGACCTCGTCGAATCAGCGACGAAAGGTGGGGAAGGCTCCTCCGTGCCCCACAACGCCGGCTCGTGGATGCAGTGTGCGGCGAGAGGCCCGCGTGGACGGGGCTCTGGCGCCAGCCCACCGTGACCGGCGTCAACTCAGCCCTCTGGGTGGTAGTCGCCGAGGAGGGTGGTCCAGGTGGCCTTCGGCGTGGGCGTGTCACGGGACGCCGGGCGGACTTGGATGCCGTCCAGCGGATCGGATGGCGCCAAGTCCGGAGCACGGGGATGGGGGGCACCCCGGCTCCACGGACTCGGCATCGATCAACCTACGGGTGGATTCGTAGGGCCACCTGTGAGGGGCGTTTCGGTTCCATCTCTTCGGCGATCAGGGGCACCCTACAATCAACTGTCGATGGTTGCCCGTAGTTCGGCGAGTCGAGCACGGTTCAGCGAGTACCAGACCCACTTCCCCCGACGGTCGCCCCGAACCAGTCCCGCTTCGCCCAGGATCTTCAGATGATGGGAGATGGTGGGCTGGGATTTCCCGAGAGGATCCACGAAGTCGCAGACACAAACCTCACCATCGTCCGCCGCTGCCAACATGCTCAAGACCCGGAGTCGAACGGGGTCAGAGAGGGCCGCGAACCCCTTTGCCAGTTCGGCGGCGTCAGAGGCGTCAAGAGGTGCAGCCAGCACTGATGGACAGCACTGTGTCGGCGGTGCGACCTCGATGGTGGAGCTACGTCCGGGCATCTTTTCTCCATGATCCATTGACAGCTATCAATGCGTCAATCATAATCGACCCATCGACCAAGTTCAATGCATCCCGGAGGCAGTCATGTCAAGAGTCCAACTTGCTCTCAACGTCAGCGACATTGAGGAGTCGGTCGAGTTCTACACCAAACTGTTCGGGATCGGACCGGCGAAACGTGAACCCCGCTATGCCAACTTCGCTGTCTCGGACCCTCCCCTGAAGCTGGTGCTGATGGAGGTCCACGACGATCGGGGGGAGGGCGTTGTCGGCGCGCTCAACCATCTCGGCGTGGAGGTCGAGTCGGCTGGCGAGGTGGCACAGGCAACCGGGAAGCTCACCGGTGCGGGCCTCGACACCGAGGTTCAGGAAGGGACCACCTGCTGCTTCGCCGTGCAGGACAAGGTCTGGGTGAACGACCCCGACGGGGCACCGTGGGAGGTCTACACCGTGCTGGCCGATGCGCCCTCCGACTCTGGCATCGCCGGGGACGGGACCTGCTGCACGCCTGCCGCTGAAGGCATTCCAGTAGCCGTGGGTAGTACGGGAAGCGAATCTTGCTGCTGAGACAACGAGAGGTAGCGGAGACCGCACAATGACTGATAGCCCGCTCTGGCGCAGGCTGCTGGCCGAGTTGCTCGGGAGTGCCTTCCTAGCTGCCATCGTCATAGGGTCCGGCATCGCCGCTCAGCAGTTGTCGCCAGGAAACACCGGCCTCCAACTGTTTGAGAACGCAGCCGCGACCGCCGCTGGTCTGTACGCCATCATCCTCATGTTCGGCCCGGTATCGGGTGCCCACTTCAATCCCGTGGTGTCGTTCGTGGACGCCGTCTTTGGCGGGTTGAAATGGAGAACCGCCGCCGCCTACCTTCCCGCCCAGGTTGTGGGATGCGTCGGCGGGGCGGTGGTCGCCAACCTGATGTTCTCGAAGGCGGCCATCTCCATCTCCACTCACCATCGTGCCTCCCCAGCCCACTTCCTCTCCGAGATCGTCGCCACCCTGGGCCTCATCCTGGTCATCTTCTCCTTGGCTCGAAGTGGACGTTCCAGCAGTGCGGCTGCGGCGGTCGGTGCCTACATCGGGGCCGCCTACTTCTTCACCAGTTCGACCAGCTTCGCCAACCCCGCTATCTCGGTCGGGAGGATGTTCTCGAACACGTTCGCCGGAATCGCACCTTCTTCGGTCCCGAGCTTCGTGGCTGCCCAGGTGGTGGGCGGGGCGCTCGCGGTGGTCATCATCAAGTTGCTCTATCCCGACATCACGCCGTCCGAGGCCGCCGACATCATGTTCCCCCATCACCTCTCCGATCCCGATCGAAGCCCGCAGTCGGTGACCGTTACCGCCCAGCACCCGGATGGCTCCGTACCAGGTGCCATGTCGAAGGAGTCATCATGAATGAAAAGCCGGTAGTGCTGTTCCTGTGCACCCACAACGCTGGCCGCAGCTTGGCGGCGCGGGTGCTGCTCGATCACTACGCACGGGGCCGCATCAGGGTCGAGTCAGCCGGGTCAGAGCCGGGCGACGAACTCAACCCTTCGGTAGTTGCGATCTTGGTCGAACGCGGATTTGATCCTAGCCACGAGTTCCCGAAGCCTCTGACCGACGAAACCGCTCGAATGGCAGATGTCATCGTCACCATGGGCTGCGGAGACACCTGCCCCGTCTACCCCGGAAAGCGGTATGTCGACTGGGAACTCCCAGACCCGGCAGGACAGCCGATCGGAAAGGTCCGACCAATCGTCGCGGAGATTGACCGCAGAGTTCAGGCTCTTCTGGCTGAGTTGATTCCAGACATGGAGCCAGTGCCGACGGTGACTTGAAGCGCCCGGCCCGAGTTGAAGGAGATCGTCTCATGGCTGACCGACGCTTCGACCAGATAAGCCCTGAGCAGCAACTCTCTCTGAGGCGGTCGATCAGCGAACTTGAGGACAGATTCAAGGGTGTCTTCGGACACGAAACCATTGAACGAGTACTACTGGATTGTTATGAGAGTCTGCTCCCCACCGCCAAAACCAAGCTCTACCTTCCCATCATCGCCGAGAAGTTTGCCCGGGAGCGTCTGAACGCCATCGGGAGGACCGAGGGGTCACTTCCCTCGCTGGTTCCCGGCGTACTGTTCCTGTGCGTGCAGAACGCCGGTCGTTCGCAGATGGCCGCCGGGTGGCTCCGCCACCTTGCCCGCGATGCTGTCGTCGTTTGGTCCGGGGGTTCGGAACCGGCCTCCGAGATCAACCCCGCAGCCATCGCCGTGATGGACGAGATCGGAATAGACATAACCGGGGAGTTCCCTAAGCCGTGGAACGATGACATTGTTCGGGCCGCCGACGTCGTTGTCACCATGGGCTGTGGTGACGCTTGCCCCGTCTACTCAGGCAAACGCTACGAAGACTGGAGTCTCGACGATCCTGCTGGCCTGGATGTCGAAGCGGTTCGGCGCATTCGTGACGAGATCCGAGTTCATGTGGAACTGTTGATCGTATCTCTAGGTGTCGATCTGACCTGATCCTGGTCCCTCGAGCCTGTGGGTGCCAAGAACTTTATCCGGGACGTTGCCCTGGTGCTTCTCCGGAGCGACCGCGACAACGTTTCGTGGCTCTGTCATTGACGAAGGCGAGATAGAGAAACGCCGGCGGGTACCTGGCGATCCGATGACGTTTCCGCCTGGGCTACTGCACACCGGGATGATCAACCATTGCCAGCGTTCGCGTCCAGAGCTCGGCTCGGACGGAGAGGTCGTACGCTTGCGCATTTGCGCTGGCGGCGCGGGTCCGGTCGAAGAACTTGCCCGTAGTGCCCAAGAGTCCCCGATCCCTCACGAGCCGCAAAGTGTTAGTCACACCCTCCTCGAGGCTGTCGATACTCTCTCCCACCTCGTCCAGCACAATCTTCGTGGGCATGTACGTCGCAGGGTGCAGGCTGTTCACGGTGACTTCGGAGGCTGGGACCCGGCTGGCAAGTTCGAAGCCTGACATGACCTGGGCGAGCTTGCTCTGCTCGTAGGCACGAATGCCGCTATAGGAACGCTCGAGCATGAGGTCATCGAAGTCAAGCGCTCGCTGACGGATCGAGGCAACGTTGACAATGCGCGCTGCCGATGACTGGCGCAGTAGGGAAAGCAGTTCGACGGAGAGGAGAACACCCGCGAGGTAGTTCACGGCGAAGCGGAGCTCGTAGCCGTCAACGCTGACGCGGCGACTTCGGCCGTCAGGATTGCCGGCTCCAATACCGGCGTTGTTGACGAGGACGTCGAGCCGGGCGACTTCGCCCCTCACGTCGCTGGCCAGTTGGCGAACCTGGGCCAGATCGGCCAGGTCGGCAAGAACGGTGAGCGGACGAGGCACGCCGTGGGTCTCACTGATGCCAACGGCAATCTGGTCGAGCTTCGCAGGGTCTCGACCGTGGAGGACCACGGTGGCACCGTCGGCGACCACCCGATGAGCAAGTGCGCGCCCGAGCCCATCGGTGGCGCCGGTGATGAGAACGGTTCGTGGCTCGCTCAACTGTTTCGCCCGCTCGATCACGTTGGGTCTGTGAAACGACCGTCGACCAAAACGACCTCGCGACCACGTCGTGCTAGGAGGCTGGCCGCAATGGCCGCTCGATAGCCAGCAGCGCAGTAGACCCAAATCGTCCCCGGCGGCAGATGGTCCATCCGTTGCTCTAGCAGGTGAAGAGGGATGTGGAGAGCGCTGTCGAGATGGGCTTCCTCCCACTCATCTTGACGGCGTACATCGAGAGCCACATGCCTAGGATCATCGATCACCCGGGCCAAGTCGACGAATCCCCGCACGGGGTAAGACCGCCATGCCGGGGGCCTAGTGACCGGCGGGAGGGAGCCAACATACTGGCCGGCCAGCTGGTCGATACCGATTCGTGCCAGATCGACCTGGGCAGAAGCGAGAATTTTCGGCTGTCGGACATCAGAACCAGCGGCGCGTCATCAGGAAGGAGCCAGCCGAGGTAGGTCGTGAACGGTCTGTCCAGTTCGACATTGATGGTTCCGGCGAGGTGGGCGGCGGCGAACGCCCCTCGCCCTCGGACATCGACTACCCATGCGTCCGAGCTGGCGATCTGGCGAAGCCCCTCACCATCGAGCCGGGGCGGGGGCGAAAGATCGGGGGCAGGTGCGCCCTGGCGGTTCACGGCGCCCATTCGATGGTAGTACCGAGGGTAGTCACCGAAGGCGGCCAAGAGCGCGTCGACGAAGGCTTCCGCATTTCTGGCCCGAAATGCCAGGTTCGTCTGCAGCTGCTCCTCGATGGTCGAGGTCTCCACTGTTGACGGTCCAACGGTACAGAAACTTCCGAACCCGTGAGTGGGAAGCACCTCGACCGAACCCGGCAATTGACCCAGCACGTGGGCCGAACGGTACTGCTGATGGGCCAACGATCTGGCCTGGTCGAACCCGAGCAGATCGGTCCGTCCGACCGATCCGTAGAGGAGCGACCCGCCGGTACACGCAACAACTGGGCTTCCTCGGTCCAGTGCAATGTACGAGACGTGGTGGGGAGTGTGGCCGGGAGTGGCCACGACCTGCAGTGAGAAGTGTTGGCCCAGAGGGATTACATCGCCATCGCTCACGGGGCGGCGCTCAAACGAGACCGCCTCGGATGCAGCGACCAAGTACGGCACGCCGAGTTCCTGGGCTAATGCCCGTCCGCCGGAGACATAATCGTTGTGGATGTGGGTCTCGGCGACGGACGCAATGCGAATATCGGCGGCAGCGGCAGCCCTTAGGACACGGTCGGTGTCCCGTTGCGGGTCGATCGCCACTCCGGTTACACCATCGTGCAGCACATATGAGCGGTCGCCCAGTTCCGGCGTCTGCAGCGAAATGACGTCGATCATGAGGCCCCCCTCGAACGTCTGTCGCAAACATAGTAGTCCGCCGGGGTTTACAGATGGCTAGTCAGTCCCGCGTCTGATGCCTGAATATCCGACCGTGTCGGTCATGATTGGAGCATCAGTCCCTTCGCCCCGACGACGCCCCCTAAGCATGTCTCGGCTCACTTCCGAGCTACCGGGTGGAGCCCAGCGTGATGGACGATGAGGACGGTCACACCTGTTTCCGCCTGCATCCTGCCCGCGAGATCCCCCGTCCTCAGTGACGAGTAATGGCCGCCCAGTCAGTCTGTCCCAAGGTCGGACGATTCGCCTCTGCCTCCCGGCCGGCGCGAGCGTTCTGACCGATTCCAGTGCGTCGGTCACGGCATCTGGACGGCGCTCCGCACGCATCTCATCAAGACCCGGTGGGTAGATGTGGACTCGAACTGTCGGTAGCTGGCCGGCACGGCGAAGGGGACCTCACCCGGGACTCCCGTATCCGATCCTGTCCTCTCGATCGGCATGTCACCAGTCGACGTTGGCGGTCAGCGTGCCCGCAGGCTCGCCTTCAACACTGCGCCACCGAGAAGACCGCCGGTTGGACTTTGGACGGCCGGAATAGCGTCATTTCGGCCGGGAACGGGACGGAGAGCATTGGCTTGAGCGGCAACATCTCACACATCTCTCACCATTGACCGCTAGAAGTTAATTACTGCCGCAGTGCCCGAGAGCACGCCCCGCGATCAAAGGCGATGCTACACCGACGGGTGGTGCCAAATCCGGACGCTGCTGGCATTCAGCGGCGGACTTGGGCACCCAAACGTGCAATCCTATGTTTACTAGTGGTGGTAACGGATCAAACCTGGGGGTTGGATGAGAGTTCTGCGACGCAACGGCCCTGTTGCCTTGCTGGTTCTCGCGCTAGCGATGGTCGGCCTGGCCGGGTGCACACGATTCGGTGCGTCCCTCTCCCGCCCGTCCGCCCCCGTTGTGCTTGAGGGTAGCTCCTTGCCGAAACTCCTCAGTACTGACCCGATGCACATCGTCGGCTTCGCCTGGGACGGCAGTCTTTGGCATCAGATACCGGTACAGGTTGACCAGCGCGACTATGTGAGTCCAGGCGTCATCTACCATCTCCCAACTTCGAGCTACCCGAACCTCTACGGGACGACGACGCCGTACAAGATCTTGGTATACACACCGCCAGCGACCCTTTCGACGGGCTACTCGTCGGCTGGCACTTACACCCCGTCGGACACAGACCCCATGTTCGACGCCAACGACGAACTATCGTTCCTCGCCGCCGATACCGGCAAGCAAGCGGGCCCTTCCGTGGCCAGCCCCACCGGGGTCGCGGTGAGGACCCGGGAGCAGGTCAAAGTCACCGACCCGCTCGCTCCTTCACAGTTCGGCTACGTCTACCTGTTCCACAGCCGCAAGCTCACCGGAGGAGGAGCCGGCTCTGACGGAGTCGAGTACAACTTCAGTCTCGACTCTGGCTCATACCTGTCCAGCTACAAGATGGGCACGGGCTCGCTCGCTCCCAACAACACGTGGGGGTTCAATCCTGAGCACTCCACGGTCACCACTCCGTCGTACAGGATGACGTTTGGCGACCGGTGGCTCAACGACGGACTGGCGATCACCCAAGGCGGTGCCCCCGGTACCAACATCCTCGAACGCACGCACTATTACGTGACCGGAACTTGTGGACGTAGCGAGGACACGTTCGACGGCGGTGCGAACAACCCGGGCGAAGGTGCATTCGTGGCGAACATCTCCGGGCCGGTGCGCGCTATCCGCTCCTACATCGGAGCCAACAGCTACAAGTACACAGTGAACACCGACGTCTTCTACCCCGATCGCCAGGATACCGTCACTGAGCTACGTGGGCATGCCGGCCTCCCCGGATATGGAAGCGCCGACGATTTCGTCACCAACACGATCGGGCTGACCTACTCGGACCCGGTCAACAACAGCGTTGTGATCGATGGCCAGCCCGATGTCGTCACCCCTATCGCCTTTACGACCGGGTCGACTCCACCGGCCGCGTGGCAGATGGTCTCGGGGCCGCAGGGTTCGCTTGTCACCGTTCGTTCCTTGGACACTGACATCAGCGGGCTCAAGGTCTCCACGGTGTACGAGGACCAGAACCCCGCGTCTCCCCAGCAGTGCACCGGTGATGCCGCGGCCTGGGGCCAGAACGGGATGGACCTCACGTCACCAGTTGGCTCCGTCCCCGTCACCGACCCCACGCTTACAGCCGCCCCGGCGACCCTGGTGCTGCACCGCTATCGCTTCCTTCAGCCCCCGAACCTTTCAGCCGCCACCGCCGCCACGATTGACGCCCAGGCGCTGATGCCGATCCAGATGACAGTCAGCAGTTGAACAAATATTGGAGCAAGACGCGTCATTCCCTGCAGGTCCGCAATGGCCGAAAGTAGAGTGGTACCGAATCCTTCGACGCCGCCGAGAGCGAGCTCGTCGCCTTCCGGTGTACCGGAAAGAGGTTTGCCGATCTTTCTGGCATCCTTCATTCTTCCCAGGGTGGCACTGAAGCTCGTTCGCGATTGAGTCCGCGCCGCCGTCGTGGCGCTCACCAACACGTCGCCATCCCCGTCCGGTTCGTCCGGAGTGGGTGGGCCACCTAACACCGGTCTGCGGATTTAGTACCGCCCTACGGCACCATGGGAACATGCTTGGTTTGTGGTGGCCCCTGACGGGCTGACCGATCACGGAATATCATGGCGCCATCACAATTCGCCAACATCCTTTGTCGAAGCTAGGTGACATGCGGTGGCGCCTAGTCCTCGGTGTCTCGGCTCTGGTTCTCATCGCCACGGGGTGCAGCGGTGGTTCCTCCCCGCCGACAGCGCACGTGGAACGGGTGAGCGGCGGACCCACCGGCAGCTACATCGTCCCGCCCGGCATCCACAAGATCAAGCATGTCATCGTCGTCATGCAGGAGAACCGGTCATTCGACTCCTACTTCGGCACCTTTCCCGGCGCCGATGGGATTCCGATGAACAACGGCGTTCCGACCGGGTGCGTGCCCGATCCCAGCAACGAGACATGTGTCGCTCCCTACGTTGACCATGCGGACGTGAACGGCGGTGGACCCCACAACTACGCGAACGCGACGAGTGACGTCAACGGCGGCCAGATGAACGGCTTTATCGGGCAGGCCGAGCTCGGGAAGAGGGGTTGTGCGAATCCGACTGACCCGGCTTGCACCAACTCGGGGACACCGGACGTCATGGGCTATCACACACAGAGCGACATCCCCAACTACTGGACCTATGCCAACGATTTCGCCCTCCAGGACCACATGTTCGAACCCAACGCGTCATGGAGCCTGCCCGCCCACCTCTTCCTGGTCTCGGAGTGGGCTGCCCACTGTACCCAGGAGGACAACCCTTCGAGCTGCGTTAACGGAACGGCGGACAATCCCCCTGCCAAACCGCCCGCCAAGCCGGCCGTCTACGGCGGCGAGGCTGGCCCAAAGAAGAACAAGAAGGGGAAGAGCACCCCAAACCACCAGCCGATCTACGCCTGGACCGACCTCACCTATCTGCTCCACAAGCACCATGTCAGTTGGGGGTACTACGTGGTGAGCGGAACGGAGCCCGACTGCGAGAATGACGCCGCCGAGACATGCGCGCCGATAGCGCAGAGCTCCAACACCCCGGGGATCTGGAACCCGCTCCCCTGGTTCGATACGGTGAAGGCGGACAACCAGCTAGGGAACATCCAGTCGGTCGACAACTTCTACCAAGCGGCCAAGAAGGGCACCCTCCCGGCGGTGTCGTGGGTAGTCCCGTCAGGCGAGGTCAGCGAGCATCCTCCGTCCCCTGTGAGCTTCGGACAGAGCTATGTGACCAGCCTCGTCAACGCGGTGATGCACAGCCCGGACTGGAACTCGACCGCGATCTTCCTGGCCTGGGACGACTGGGGTGGCTTCTACGACCACGTCGTCCCACCGACCGTCGATCAGCTCGGCTACGGGTTACGCGTCCCGGGCATGACGATCAGCCCGTATGCCAAACGTGGCTACATCGACCACCAGACCTTGAGCTTCGATGCCTACGACAAGTTCATCGAAGATGACTTCCTCAATGGGCAGCGCATCGATCCCGCCACGGACGGCCGACCCGACCCTCGGCCAGGCGTGCGCGAGAACGAAAAGATCCTTGGGAATCTCGTCAATGACTTCAACTTTGATCAATCTCCGCGTACAGCCGTTGTGCTCCCAGTCCACCCAAAGACCACCCTCACCGGAACGCCCTAACCCACTCGGTTCTCCGCTGCCGCAGTTCGCCACAGCATCCGTGTTCCCAATCGGCCGGCAAGATGTCGTCCTCATCCGATGTCTCCGATCGTATGACCGATCCTCCCTGCCCCAAGCGCCGCCGGGAGTGAGCTATATCGTCGCCCACGGCAGGCGAGCACTTTGCAAAGAGGGATGACCGTGGCCAGGGACCGGCGAGTTCGTGCTCCTTCAGGCGCTCACTCTGGTATCCACACACCCCACCAATCGAGAACAGGGACGAATGGCCCTATTCAGATCATGACGAAGCTCTCAGAATTCACCCATGCACAAACGGGTGGTAATCCTTGGAGGAGGGACAGGGGGCACACTCAGCGCCAACCGACTGCGGCGTCACTTGTCTAAAACGGACGTTGAGATCGTCGTCGTGGACCAAAACGACGACCACGTCTACCAACCGGGACTGCTGTTTGTGCCCTTCGGGTTGGCACACATCGACGAGATTGTCCGTTCTCGGTGCCACCAACTCCATGAGCACATCGATTTCCGCCAGGTTCCGATCGATCGTGTCGACGTCGATTCGGACACCGTTCGCCTCGCAGATGGAACGGAGCTCGGCTATGACCTGTTGGTCGTAGCCACCGGCTCCACCTTGGTCCCGGAGGAAACCCAGGGTCTGACTGGACCCGGTTGGATGGAAAACGCGTACACCTTCTACGACGTCCCGGGAGCCGCCGCGCTACACCGTGCACTCGAGGGATTCGACGGAGGACGTCTGGTTGTCAACGTGGTGGACATGCCCATCAAGTGCCCCGTCGCGCCTCTCGAGTTCTGCTTCTTGGCGGACTGGTTCTTTCAGCAGGCTGGCATTCGCGACAACGTCGAGTTGACCTATGTGACCCCTCTCGACGGTGCCTTTACCAAGCCCGTGGCCGCAAGGAAGTTGGCTGGGCTACTCGACGAGAAGGGCGTTGCCCTCGTGACCGAGTTCAACACCGGCGAGGTGGACGGATCTGGTGGTCGACTTGTCTCCTATGACGGGCGCGAAGTCGGATACGACCTGGCCGTGGTCGTGCCCTTACACAGTGGCGCCAGCTACGTGGGAAGATCACCCGGCCTCGGGGACGAGTTGGGCTTCGTTCCGGTAAACGACCACACGTTGCAGTCTCTCGCAAAGCCGAATGTCTTCGCCGTCGGGGATGCCGCCGGTGTGCCGACATCGAAGGCGGGATCAGTCACCCATTTCGAGGGTGAGGTCCTGGTTGAGAACGTCCAGCATTTCCTGGCCGATGAACCTCTCGACGCAAGTTTCGACGGACACACCAATTGCTTCATCGAGACCGGGTTTGGCAAGGCCCTCCTTATTGATTTCAACTACGACACCGAACCACTGCCCGGGCACTTTCCCGGGCCGATAGGCCTTCCCCTGCTGAAGGAGTCACGACTCAACCACCTAGGCAAGCTGATGTTCCAGCCTCTCTACTGGCACAGTCTTCTTCCCGGCCGCGATGTTCCCGGCCTGGGGCCGGCGATGCCTGTCCGGGGCAAGGATTTCGAGATCAGCCAATGAACAGCCGAACTCGCCGTCGGACCAACGGATAAGGAGTCGACCATGCCCACCGCCACTTACGCTGGCACGACGATCACTGTCACCGATGAAGGCTTTTTCGAAGACCCGAACCAGTGGACCGAAACGATGGCGCCCGAGATCGCCAAAGAACAGGGAATCGTCGAGCTGACCGAACCTCATTGGCAGGTGGTCAAGTTCATGCGGTCCGAGTACGCCGAGAAGGGAACCGGACCGACCGTCAGAGTTCTGGGCAAGACGTCAGGTGTTTCGATCAAGGAGCTCTACCAGCTGTTTCCGAAGGGTCCGGCCAAGACAGCGGCAAAGATCGCCGGAATTCCCAAGCCCGCGTGGCTGCATCTGACAACTCAGGCAGTCTGAGAACCCCAAGGAAGGTCACCAATGCCCGAATCGATCGAAAAGGTGTCGATCATCGTCTCAAAAGGGTCCCTTGAGGGTGTCTATCCGGCGCTGATCATGGCCAACGGTGCACGCGCCGAGGGGATCGAGGCCAACCTTTTCTTCACATTCTTTGGTCTCGACGTGGTTCATCGGTCCACCATCGATCACATCAAGGTCGCCACCGTCGGCAACCCCGGTATGCACCTGGCTACGATCGCCGGCGGGCTGCCAGGGGTGTCTTCGGTAATGACCCACTACCTCGGGAAGAAGATGGAGAAGCTCGACATTCCCCCCATTCCTGAGTTCGTGGAGATGATTGCTGACACCGGTGCGGGGATCTATGCGTGCAAGGCGTCGACGGATCTGTTTGAACTGACCAAAGATGACCTCATCGAGCAGGTGATGGACATCATCACCGTCGGGGAGTTCTATGCCATGGCCGCCGGAGGTGAGATCATCTTCACATAGCGCGACCGGTCGGCCTTCGCCATGAGAGCGGATTAAGTTGCCTGAACCGCTGTCCGTCACGTTGTACTGGCGCCCTGGGTGCCCCTACTGCATGGTGCTGCGGAGCGGGCTCCGCCGATCCCATGTCGCGGTGTCAGAGGTGAACATCTGGGAGGAGCCCTCGGGAGCCGCCGTAGTCAGAAGGATCACCGGCGGAAGCGAGACCGTGCCCACCCTGGTCGTAGGAGCCCAGGCGCTGGTTAACCCCACGTGGCGCCAAGCGGTCCAAGCGATCAGGGCCTTCGCGCCGGAACTGATTGGCCCAGCGCCGGCCGGGCGATGGAGACTCCTACCCCAACGCGCTGCGAAAGAGGGCATGATGCGCTCGAGTAGGGGGTGGCTGGGGAGCGACCACGGCCGAACCAAGAATCGCGCTCAGTTTTCGCGGTCCTCGGATAGTCGCCGGTTGGGCCAGCCCGCGCTCAGATCAACCCGGAACGCCGGCAGTCTGCGACCGGGTCCACGCCAACCACGTCTGGTAACCACCGTCGAGGTTCCGGGCCTTGATCCCAAGCTCTTGCATCAGCGCGGTCGCGGTGTGACCTCGCTGGCCCACCTGGCAGTAGACCACCACCGGCCCATGGCCCAGCGACCCCAGATGATCACGGAGCAGGTCGACGGGCAGGTTGACGGATCCATTGATGGCACCGGCTGCGTGCTCCTCGGCCGTCCGCACATCGACCAACGGCCAGCCCTGCTCCACCAGCGATTCCAGCTCTGCCGGTCCGACAACGTCGCAGTCGCCACTGAGGATGTTCTCCGCCATGTACCCGAGGAGGTTGACCGGGTCCTTGGCTGAGGAGAACGGTGGGGCGTAGGCCAACTCGAGATCGGCCAGCTGAGGGGCGGTGAGGCCGCCGGCCATGGCCGTGGCGATCACGTCGATCCTCTTGTCGACACCGTTCCGGCCCACGATCTGCGCCCCCAGGATGGTTCCGTCCTCGGGATCGAAGATCAGCTTGGCCGCCATCCGGGTGGCCCCGGGGTAGTACGTGGCATGGTCGAAGGGGTGAGAGTGGATGGCCCGGAATGGTCGACCGGCGGCCCGGAGTCTCCGCTCATTCCACCCCACGGTGGCGGCCACGACGTCGAAGACCTTCACGATCGATGTGCCCAGCGAGGCCACCTCATGAGAGGGGCGTCCGGCGATGTGGTCAGCCACCCGTCGTCCCTGGCGGTTGGCCACACTGGCCAGCGCGATAAGTGAGGTGGAGTGCGAGACCGCATCCGGCTTCTCGACCGCGTCCCCCACGGCGTAGACGTCCGGATCGCTCGTCTGGTTGGCGTGGTTCACGGCCAGTCCACCCTCCAGGCCGAGCTGGAGTCCAGCCAACTCGGCTAGACCGACGTCCGGCCGGACACCGATGGCCCCGACGACCAGGTCGGCCGGAAGGCTTCGACCATCAGACAGGGTGACCGAATGCTCCCCGACCGAGGCCAGCGACGCCCCGAGCTCGAGCTGGACACCATGGGCGACCAACTCGTCAGCGACAAGGACGGCCAGCTCCGGATCGAGTGGGGTAAGCACCTGGGGGGCAGCCTCGACGACCGTGGTGTCCAGGCCCGTCGCGACCAGGTTCTCAGCCATCTCGAGGCCGATGAATCCCGCCCCGATCACCACAGCCGTGTCCGGAGCCACACCGACTTCCGCGGCCATGGAGGAGGCGTCTTCCACGGTGCGGAGCGTGCAGACCCGGTCATAGCCGGGGATCGGCGGCCGGACCGGGGCTGCTCCCATGCTCAGGATCAGCTTGTCGTAGGGCACGACGAGCTCCTCCCCATCGACCGTGGAACGCGTCGTCACAGTGTGCGCCGCCCTGTCGATGGCCACGACCTCATCGTTGACCCGTACATCGAGACGGAAGCGGTCGAAGAGCTGTTGGGGAGTCTGCAGGGTGAGGTCTTCCTCTTCCTCGATCAGCCCTCCTACGAAGTAGGGCAGTCCGCAGTTGGCGAAGGAGACATGCCCGGAGCGCTCGAGCACGGTGATGGAGGCATCGGCGTCGAGCCGGCGAAGCCGGGTGGCGGCCGACATTCCGCCGGCCACTCCGCCGATGATGACCACTCGCGTGGGTGCAGGGGTCGCGTCAGTCATCGGGACAACCATGACTTCCGTCTCGGCTTCGGAGCCGCCGCCGTCCGGCACTGGCACCGTTCCTCCTTGGGCACGTCGCCCAGCACCTGTTCGACGTGAGCTCCGCAGCCCTTCCAGGTCGGGCGCCCGCACTGCTTGCACTTCGCTGCTCTGCACATACCCCATAGGGTATCACAATATCCGGTACGGCACGGAGGTCGATGGTACCCGGAGGGGTATCGTGGTAACGTGCTCGTATACCCAGTGGGGTATTGACGAGCGGATGGAAGGACGACACATGACGGCATCCACGAGTACGGGACTTGGCGTTGAACCGGTGGTCTCTTCTCCGGAATCCTCCGCCGTCAAGCACGATGGCGCCGGATCCGAACTCACGAACGGGGACCGACCCCGCCCATTCGCCCGGCTCGGGGCGTGGGCGGCAACCCACTTCCGCCGAGTGCTCGTGGCGTGGCTCCTCGTCATCGTCGCCTTCGGCTTCTTCGCCGTCCACGTCGAGAGCGCACTGGCTGGTGCCGGGTGGCAAGCCTCGGGCAGTCAGTCCGTCGCGGCCCGGGCCGTCATCGAGAAGAACTTCGCCGGGCTTGGTGCCACCGGCCTCCAGGTGGTTGTCGTCGACCATCACGGAGCGATCGCAACGGACCCCCATGCCCAGGCCCTCCTGGCCAAGGCCACCCAGGCACTTCGGAGCGATCCCCGGGTGTCGACCGTTGTGCCGCCCCAGGCGGGAGTCTCGATCTCTCGAGACGGCCGGACCGCCGTCATCACCGCCGGAGCGGCCGCGAACTCCAACAAGATGGTGCAGGCGGCCGACGCCGTGCAGCCAAAGCTGACGGCGCTGTCCTCGTCCGGCGTCTCGGTGACGCTCACCGGTGACAGTGCCCTGTGGGCCAACTTCAACACGGCCAACCGGTCGGCCATGCTCAAGTCGGAGATGCTGTCGTGGCCCGTGACGATCATCATCCTGATCATCGCTTTCGGCAGTCTGGTAGCCGCCGGCCTCCCCCTCCTCCTGACCATGGCTGGGCTGCTGGTCGCCGCGGGTGCCCTGGTGATCACCACCAAGTTCACCCCCGTGTCCATCTGGGCCCTCAACTTCGCCCTGATGTTCGCCCTCGCACTGGGGATCGACTACGCCCTCTTCCTGGTCATGCGCTTCCGGTCCGCCCTCAAGCGACGCGGGGCCAAGCCGGGTGACCGCGAGGCCATCGTCGCCTCGGTGGCAGAAACGGTGGATACCGCCGGCAAGGCCGTGGCCTTCAGTGCCCTCACGGTGCTGGCCTCGCTCGCCGCCATCCTCATCGTCCCGAGCCCGGCCTTCCGCTCGATGGCCTTCGGGATCATGCTGGCCGTTGTCGCGGTGCTCGCCGCCACCTTGACCTTGCTCCCGGCAGTCCTCGGCAAGCTGGGTACCAACATCAACAAGGGCAAGATCCGGCTCCGTCGCAGGTCCCCGGCCGAGGGTGAGGGTCCGCTCGATCGGTTGTTGCATCGGTGGGGCACGTTCCTCTGGCGCCACCCCTTCCCGGCCGGTGCCGCCGCCCTGGCCCTACTGCTCCTCGCCGCCGCTCCGATCATCGGGATGCGCACCAACATGCCTTCGATCACCATCGTCCCGCCCAGTGCGAATGCAAGGGTGGGCTACTACCAGGTGACCAACGCCTTCGGACCCGGTGCTCCGGGCACCCTGCAGGTAGTCGTACCCGCAGATGAGCAGCCCCAGGCGATGGCTGTCCTCGCCCACGCCTCGGGGGTGGCCGGGGTGGTTCCCGGGCCGACCAACGCCGGGTGGACACTTGACCAGGTGGTTCCGACCACGGGGCCGTCCACTGCTGCGACCGGCGCCACCATCGACCACCTGCGTCGCGTGCTTCCCGCCGGGACGCTGGTGGGCGGTGCCGCCGCGGAGAACCACGACCTCCAGCAGACCCTGGCCTCCCACACGCCCCTCGTGCTCGGGATCCTGGGAGTACTCGGGTTCATTCTGCTGCTGATCGCCCTTGGGGCCCCGTTAGTCGCCGCCCTGGGTGTCCTCATCACGGCCCTCTCGGTCGCCGGGGCCTTCGGCATCGGGCGCCTCATCTTCCAGAACGGGTTCCTGTCCGGCCCGCTCGGCTTCCAGCCCCAAGGCTTCATCGACGCCTGGGCTCCGCTCTTCTTCGGGGCCATGGTCTTCGGGGTGGCCATGGACTACACGTTGTTCATGCTCTCGGCGGCCAAGGAGCGCTACGAGACCCACCCCGACCCCGAGCACGCCATGATCGGGTCGATGCGGACCTCGGGACGGGTGGTGCTGTCGGCCGCTGCAGTGATGGTCGCCGTGTTCCTCACCTTCGCCCTGTCCGGCCCTTTGGCACCCAAGGAGATGGGGGTGATCCTGGCCATCGCCGTGGCCCTCGATGCCCTGGTGGTGCGGCTGGTCGTGCTGCCGGTGGTCCTTCGCCTGGGCGGCCACAGCGCCTGGCATCAGCCGAAGTGGCTGGGCCGTATCCTTCCCAAAGTGCAGTTCTCCCATTGACTTGGGAACCTCGACCGACGAGACCGAGAAGAGCGAAGGAGCGAGTGTGCAACTACCTGATGAAGTGGTCACGGACCTCCGCAAACGGCTGAAGCGTGCCGGAGGCCAGGTCCAGGCGGTGGAGACCATGCTGGCCGACGGACGCGAGTGCCGCGACATCGTCACCCAGCTCAGTGCCGCCACCAAGGCCCTGGAACAGGTCGGCTTCCGGCTGATCGCCAGCGGCCTGACCTACTGCCTGGAGCACCCCGAGGAGGCGGCCGAGTCCGGCTATCCCCTCGATGAGGTGCAGCGGCTGTTCACCAAGCTGGCCTGAGTGGTGTTCCGGGACCAACGGAGGATTTCCATGGCACGAGTCGTCGTCTTGGGTGGAGGGATCGCCGGCCACACCGCAGCGCTCCACCTCCGCCGGATGCTCAAGCGCCCCGATGAGATCACGGTCGTGACGCCCAACTCCAACTGGAACTGGATCCCGTCGAACATCTGGGTCGGGGTCGGACGGATGAAGACCGAACAGGTGACCTTCAAGCTCCCCCCGGTCTACAAGCGCCAAGGCATCGACTACCGCCAGGCCCTGGCCACGGCGATCCATCCCGAGGGCGACGACCTCCACCAGTCGCCCTACGTCGAGTTCACCTACACCGACCCGTCTCGTCCGGGCGAGCTCGGCGAGCTCGAGTACGATTACCTAGTCAACGCCACCGGCCCGAAGCTCAACTTTGAGGCCACCCCCGGCCTCGGACCGGACGGCCACTCCTACTCGGTGTGCACCGCTGGCCATGCTGTCGGAGCCGCCTCGGCCCTCCAGGCGTCGATCGAGAGGATGAAGCAGGGTGAGCATCAGGTGCTCGTCATCGGCATGGGCCACGGAACCTGCACCTGCGAAGGGGCCGCCTTCGAGTACGCGTTCAACGTGGAACACGAAGTGCGCCAGGCCGGCGTTCGGGACCTGGCGGACATCGTCTACCTGACCAACGAGTACGAGCTCGGCGACTTCGGGGTCGATGGGCTCGTCTTCACCCAGCAGGGATTCCAGACCACCTCCAAGCTCTGGACCGAGTCACTGTTCCGGGAGCGAGGCATCCGGCCGATCACCGGGGCCCACGTCACGGGTGTGGAGGAGGGAGTCGTCCACTACGAGCAGCTCGACGGCTCGATCAACTCACTCGAATTCGACTTCGCCATGCTCCTCCCACCCTTCCGCGGAGTCGCCCTCCAAGCGTTTGACGGCGCAGGCAAGGACATCAGCGGCGAGCTATTTGCACCCAACGGCTTCATGAAGGTCGACGCTGATTATTCTGGCAAACTCTTTGAGGAGTGGCGCGCCGAGGACTGGCCCCGCACCTATCAGGTGCCCCGGTTCCCCAACATCTTCGCCGTGGGGATCGCCTTCGCCCCTCCGCACCAGATCTCGCGGCCCAGGAAGTCACCCAACGGCACCGTGATCACCCCATCGCCTCCACGCACCGGCATGCCGTCGGGGATCATGGGGAAGCTCGCCGCAACCAACATCGCAGAGATGATCCGACACGGGAGCTCGGCTGTGGTCCGCTCAGCGTCGATGGCCAACATGGGTGCGGCCTGTGTGGCCTCGGCTGGTTCCGGCCTCCGCCAGGGGAGCGCAGCCTCGATGACCATGTACCCGGTCGTTCCGGACCTTGTGAAGTACCCGAACACCGGGCGGAGCCTGAAGGAAACCTTCGGCGAGATCGGCCTCGCCGGCCACTGGATCAAGCTGTTGCTCCACTACATGTTCATCTACAAGGCCAAGGCCCGCCCAGGCTGGCACCTGATCCCCGAGTAGGAGAGGAGACGACGATGGACGACACCGAAGCCAACGTAGCGAGCGCTCCGCTCCCCACGGCCAAGACGTTGCGGGCCCGCAAGAACCTGATCATCCAGCTCGAACGGTTCGCGGCCATCAACCTGAAGATGGCGAGGATCATCCGCAGGGAGCGCCACTGAATATGGAGAGCCAACGGTGGGACGAGCGCTACAGCGGGGATGAACTGGTGTGGACGAGTAGACCCAATCAGTTCTTGGTCGCCGAAGTGGTGGGCTTGCCCGTCGGGCGGGCGGTGGACCTCGCCTGTGGTGAGGGACGCAACTCGATTTGGCTCGCCGAGCAGGGCTGGCGGGTCACAGGGGTCGACTTCTCGGCAGTGGGCCTGGCCAAAGCGAAGCGGTTCGCTGATCTCTGGGACGTGAAGGTCACCTGGATCGAGTCCTCCGTGGAGGACTGGACGCCGCCTCCTGGTGGGTTCGACCTCGTCGCCGTGTTCTATTTGCAGCTCCCCCAGCCAGCCCGGGCGGCGGCACTCGCTGTTGCCGCTTCCGCGGTGGCCCCGGGTGGAACGCTCCTCGTGGTGGCCCACGATCAGGACAACCTGACTCGAGGGTATGGAGGCCCACCGAATCCTGACGTGCTCTACCAGGTGAGCGACGTCACCGTTGCTGCGGTCGCCGCCGGCTTGACCGTAGAGCGGGCCGAGCAGGCGGTCCGTGTCGTAGATACCGACGATGGCCCGAGGGAGGCAATCGACACCGTCGTACGGGCTAGTCGTGCCGTGGACGGCCGATGAGATGCCATCGGGTTGACCCTAATGAGACCTTTGGGGCGAGTGACTGGGTATGTGTAGCCCGGACCCAAGCCGACAAGGTGCGCCCATGAGCTTCTACGCGGATCACATCCTTCCTCGCTGCACCAACCTCCTACTGAGCGGCCGCCAGTTCACCAAGATCCGGAGCCGGGTCGCCTCCGGTCTGACCGGGGACGTCCTCGAAGTCGGGTTCGGCTCCGGCCTCAACGTGCCCCACTATCCGTCGGACGTGAACCGCGTTCTGGCCGTCGACCCAGCACTCGTGGGCCGCAAGCTGGCGGCCGGGCGAGTGTCGGCCTCTCCCGTGCCGGTGGAGTACGTCGGAGTTGATGGCGCGTCGCTACCTTTGGAGTCAGCGACGATCGACCATGTGCTCGTGACCTGGAGCTTGTGCACCATCCCCGAAGTGGACGAGGCGCTAGCCGAGGTCTACCGGATCCTTCGTCCCGGTGGACAGCTGCACTTCGTCGAGCACGGTCTGGCTCCCGAGCCCCAGGTGGCAAAGTGGCAGGACCGACTCACGCCCCTTCAGCGCAGAGTGGCAGGAGGCTGCCATCTCAACCGGCCGATCGACCACCTCATCGAGGGAGCTGGGCTCGCAGTGATCGAGTTGGACACCTATCAGCTCGGCGGTCCGAAGCCGATGAGCTACATGTACGAGGGAGTGGCAACGAAGGCCTGACTGAATCATCACTGAAAGTCTGCGTCGATCCGGTTCGAGCGCTGGCTGGCTGTCGGGCATTGAACTCATTCGGCGACGAGCTCGTCGATAGCGTGATCGGCCCACCTTCAGAAGACCCGGCGACGAGCCCAGCAACGACAGCAATTCCGGCGAGCGCCAGGCAGGCGACGGAGAACGCATGGGCCACCACAACCGGAGAGGTCGAGTTGCCACCTGCCGCTGCGAAGAGCAGCCCGGTGACGGCCAACCCGAGCGAAGTTCGCCAGTCACCATGGCCCGGATCGTGACGGAGGACATCGAGGTCGCTGGTTGCCCAATGCACGCCGGGGACCGGGTACTGATGAACTTTCCGGCCGCCAACCGCGATCCGGATGCGTTCGAGAATCCGGGCCAGGTCATCATCGACCGTGCCGCCAATCGTCACGTGGCCTTTGGCTCGGGGATCCATCGCTGTGCCGGGTCCAATCTGGCCCGCATGGAGTTACTGGTTGGGCTGCAGGAATGGCTTCGTCGGATTCCCACATTCCAGATGGCCGAGGGCGACGAAGTTACCTGGTCCGGCGGACAGGTGCGGGGTCCACGACACGTAGGAGTGGTGTTCCCACCCGGCAGCTGAGTCGAAGGGCAGCCATGGGCCGCGCTGACCGATTCCTCAATCGGTATCGCCAGCTTGAGCTTGCGGTTGTGTTGATAGCAGCGCCATCAGGTGCTCCATCTCCGTGCGAAGCTCGTCCATCCTGCGGAAGATCATTTCAGGCGTGGGCGTGACTGCCGGTGACAAGTCATCAGCCGGGCTGCCAGCATCGGTGGTGGGACTTGCCTCATCCTCCTTCTGGTCAACCGGTTCCAACCGGAAGAAGCTGGCCAATGAACCGGCGAGCACTCCGATGACGGCAACACCGGTGAGCATGATCGTGACGGCGGCCCAGCGGCCAACTGAGGTCTTGGGAACGATGTCGCCGTAGCCTACCGTGGTCATGGTCACGATTCCCCACCAGAGAGTCGCCGTAGGTGGCGAATTCTGAGTTCGTTGCGTGTTCAGCGTGATAGGCGACTGCCGAGGAGATGACCAGGACGCCGAGTGCAACGAGGCCGACGCGTCCCAGGCGCTCCATGAGCCGGCGTGCTCCCCGGGACGCCATCACGACCCGGGCCAGTCTCGCCAGTCGAAGGATGACGACGAAGCGACCTTCATGGGTCCCGGGCAACAGGTACCAGGGCGCAGTGAGCACAACCACGGTGAGATCAAATCGCCCCAACCACGTGCCCAGATAGCGAGTTAGTCGTCGCTCGCTGACCACGAAGTCGACGACGAACACCGCCCAAGCAATGACGCCCACCACCTCCGCGACCCATCCTCCGGATTCCGGGACGAGAACGAGTGGCAATAGTGCAGCAAGGACGATGGGGATCTGTATCCGGGCGTGAAACCGGTCGAGTGCTTGGCCATCGGCATCGGACCGGGGCGTCCCGGCTTTCACGTCGGTCTCAACCACGCCCTCGATTCTGTCCCCAGGACCGGCGCATGTCGGGGATCCATCGCGGGAAGACGAGATGCAACTACCTCAGGGCATCGGCAACAGAGGCCTAAGAAGGGAGTCGCCTTGAGGCTGCCGGTGTGAGTGCCCTACGGGGTCGTCCGTGGGCTCAGCGGAGCGTGCTTCTCGGTCTCCATCTCGAGTCGCCGGTTCGACCAACACACATCCGGACCATCTCCTTCTGTTCGTCGGTGGTCAGGCCCTCCTTGATCCCGTCGTCGATGCCGGCTCGGGTACATCTCGAGCCGCACGGTCCCCTCGGCCCGCAAGAGTTTCACCTTCAATTCGCCGCGGACCGGTCGCCCACAAGTTCCCGTGCGGCTCGGTCAGCCGGCGGCACCACCCGACTCCACCCATTGCGCCCACAGTCGGTTATCTGGAACAGCCATCCATCTCAGCGTCTCACGGACCCGATGGGTTCAATGTCTCCAAAATCTCCTTGAGCTGAGCCAGATCCTTCAGGTTTGCTCGCCGCATTGCGCGGGCCATCACGGGAGCGACCACTTTCGAGAAGCCGGTGGGATCACCTCGGTTGCGCAGTGTCATCGTGGTACCTCCAGCTGCTGTGTCCTCCCAGGCGTACGTCGTTTCCATGGGGAACGGCCCCTCGGCGGTGGCCTGGACGAATCGCTCGTTAGGGACGATCCCCTTTACCTCGTACGTGTATGACAGAGTCCGGCCGAGGAACTGGGCCACAAAGGCAATCCGGGAGCCCACCACCATCGGTTTGGACGACTTCCACTCCACGGACTTGATGTTCTGATACCAGGCTGCCGCATTGTCGGGGTCGCTGGCATAGGCGGCGACGACGGCCCGAGGTCGGTTGATTTCGATCACTGTGGTGACATCGACGGCCATTGCTGTGACCTCCTCAAGAAATAGCGTCAACGAGCGAGGACTGCTGAGCGCTACGAGCGAATACACCTTGACACGTTCCTTGAGTTAAAGGGCAAGGGACCTGCCCGTTCCGGGTGGAGTGTGCGAGGCTTGGGCAACCGTCAGGCAGGCCTAGCAAGGAGTCCGAGATGCCCAAGTTTGTGCTCATGTTTCACGGAGGGGCGAATCCGGAGGACCCGTCCCAGGAGACGATGGACCGCTGGATGGCTTGGTTCGGTGTGCTCGGCGACGCGGTGGTGGACATGGGGTCACCGTTCGCTGCATCCGCCACAATCGCATCAGACGGGACGCCCAGCCAGGGAAGCGGATCCGACCCGGCGACCGGCTACACGGTGATCGAGGCCGCCAATCTGCACGACGCGGTGGTAATGGCCAAGGGGTGCCCGGGGCTGGGCAGCGGTGGCTCGGTCAAGCTGTATGAAGCCGTGTCGATGGGCTAAGGAGGAGTCGCGGCTACTCAGTTTGGAGATCGAGAACTCACCCGGGTGCGGAGCATCGCCCTCGCCTTGCCTGCGGTGAGTGAACGGCTGAGTCACGGTGAACCATGCTTCTTCGTGCGGGAGCGCCAACCGCTGTGCTACTTCCATGCGAACCACAACGGTGACGGCCGAGTTTCGATCTGGTGCCCCGTCGCCAAGGGCGTACAGGTAGAGCTTGTGTCCACGGATCCCGGCCGGTTCTTCATGCCGCCGAAGTCGGCGGGAGGCGTCTTCTCACGATGGTTGGGGGCGTATCTTGACCTCGCCGGAGAGGACCGAGTCGATTGGGATGAGGTTGGCGCACTGCTGAGGGACGCATACCGCCACGTCGCTCCCAAGTCCCTTGTCGCTGAGCTGGACAAGGATTAGCTGGGTGCGGGAGATGCGCACCTCCTGCCGGCACCCTAGCGACGCTTGGGCGGGAGCGAACGGGCGTATAAGAGGCCACGTTGAAGCCACGCCAGTAGGTCGTCGTCTTCCGTGATCCCGTCCGAGTCGACATAGACCATTCCGCGCATGGATCGTCCCGTGAAGTCCATCTCCCGGGCGTGAGGAAGTTTCAAGGCTGCTGCATAGGCGTCCGGCCCGACGCGGACCATGATCTCGCTGCCAAGGACCCCGAAGGACATGTTCCCACCGGACATGAAACAAAGCCCTCCGAACATCTTCCGCTCGGAGATCGAAGGGTCGGATTCGGTATGTTCCCGGATTCGCTCTGCGAGACCTTCATCGAACGCCATCACGTCAGATTATGGCGCTGGCTGCCCTATGGCATAAGAGCTGTTGCGGGGCAGACATCTCCCGCAAGCGCCGACGGGATTTGGTCCCTCAGGTCATGCCGAGACCAGCTGGTTCGATGGATACTCGTGACTCGAAACGTCGCCAGCATTGCCCGGCGCTAGCGACGCTCCGGCAGGGGTTCGAACATAGTCGCATTACTTCCCCCGCCGCCGTTGCAGGGACTCCGAGAAGCCCCAATTCGGCCACCGTTCACACTTATCAGGCGCATAACCCCTGTTCAGGGACCCAAAAGGGGTTCGAACATAGTCGCATAACCTCCACGGAGTTGTAGAAATCACAACGTTTTCCCTGGTCAAAGGCAAATTTTCATTGGCAATTGCAGACCGAGGAAAATGGCGATGTTCGAACCCCGGGTGGAGGCGATTCGCCTCGAGCTCGTGAACGATACAAGGCAGCTTTGGGCGGGTGCCGGCGAATCCCGGGGCGCACTCCTCGTGGCATTTGAAGCTGGGCTACACCCTTTTGATCAGCCGACGCAGTCGAGCCTGGCCTGGCTTGGCGGGGCGAACAGCCCACCACAGCAGACCTGCATTTGGAGTCGGTCTCGCTACGGGTTCAGCGCCGTCGTCGACTAACTCGGCCCACCAGCCTGCATCATCCGCTCCATGTTGGCCCTTATCGCCGCTTCTGATACCGCTAGCTCCTCCTGCGGGCTGAACATGACGAACTCGGAGCCGGCCAGCGCTGCCGGCACGTGGCCGGGGGGCATGTAGAAGGCGTCACCGGGTTCGATGACCTCTTCGTGGTCCGCGTAGCGGACCGTCAGGCGGCCGGCGGTCATATAGCCCCAGTGCGGGCACTGGCAGCTGTCGCCCGGGAGGCCCTTGAGCATCGGAGCGAGGTCGGAATCCTCTCGGATGGTGGTGAAGTTCACGGTGTAGCCGTGGAAGTGATCGGTCCGGTCCTCGGCCATGCCGTAGTCGACGACCTCGGGGGCACTCTGACGTGAGACTTTCGACATCGGACGATTCTCCTTTGTGGTTGGGTGGCTAGAACTGCTCTCGCCCGGCGAGGGGCGCCTGTCGGAGACCCACGCCGCTTGTGGCCGTAGCGCTACCCA
The DNA here is from genome assembly GCA_963817005.1 of uncultured Acidimicrobiaceae bacterium. Lineage (GTDB taxonomy): Bacteria > Actinomycetota > Acidimicrobiia > Acidimicrobiales > RAAP-2 > Bog-756. The sequence goes on along the minus strand of CAWFMN010000007.1, from coordinate 1,034,842 downwards.
CGATGAACGGGCTGACAAACTTCGGGACCTTCTTTGCTGTGATGTGCTCGATCTTCGTGACGTCGAATCCCGCCGCCTCGATGGTGCTCGAGGGTCGGGCGGTTGCACTCGCAGCCGACCATGAACCGGTTGATGCCGTTCATGCGGTCCTGCTTGCGGGCAAGCTTGGGGTCGGCGGACCGGACGTGCTCGATGAAGAGCAGACGGCCACCAGGTCGCAGCACCCGGCGCAACTCCCTCAGAGCCCGCGGCTGGTCGTCCACCCCGCAGAGCACCAGGGTCGAGACGGCGGCGTCGAAGGAGTCGTCCTCGAAGGGGAGGTCCTCGGCGGGCGCACGCAGGACGGTGGCGTCCGGCGCCTGGTCGCGCACCTTGCGCTCGAGGCGGCGCAACATCGGGACCTCTGGCTCCGTCATCGTCAGCGACTCGACGCCCGGGCCGTAGAAGGGCAGGTTCCCCCCCGTCCCGGCACCGATCTCCAGGACCCGGCCGGTCGCCTCGGCGAGCACCGCCTCCCGGTGGGCTCGCAGACCGGCCTTCTCGACCTTGGCCATCTGGCGGTCGTACGTCGCGGCGAAGAACCTGCTTCGGAGTGTCATGGCTGTCTCGTTTCGTCGTGCTGAGATCGCTTATGGCAACGTAACGAGGCGGGCGGTCCCGATGCATGGGGCAATTGCCCCATCTTTGTGTGAGTCAGGAGGTGATGAGGTCCCCGTCGGGGATCAAGCCGTGCTGCATCGCGAACAGGCTGGCCGCTGCCCGGTTCGAGGCGCCGATCTTCACGTAGATGTGCTCGATGTGGTTCCTGGCGGTCTTCGGCGAGATCACCAGGCGGGCGGCGATCTCCTTGCTCGACAAGCCCCGCGAGACGAGCCGGAGCACGTCGACCTCGCGGGCAGTCAGCCCAGCCGGGCCCTCTCGGCGCCGAGCGACCCGATGGCCCGCCGCGCCGAGGACCGCCTCGACGACGTCGCCGTCCATCCGCCCGGCCTTCACCTCGGCGCGCAGCTCCTTGGCAGCGACCTCGGCAGCAGTGCCTCGCGATAGGGACGCAGCTCGCACATCGACTGGTAGGCGTCGGCCGCCCCGAGGACGCGCGCCGGCATGGAGATGGCTCCTCCCGAGAGCCCACGGGGGTAGCCAGAGCCGTCGAGACGCTCGCGGTTCTGCACGGCGATCGCGCCCAGCGGGGCCAGCGCGATCGACTGGTGGAGCATCCGTTCGGTGAGATAGGGGTGCATGCGCACCCGCTCCCACTCCCCAGCCCCGAGGGTCCCCCGTTTGTCCCAGATGGCGTTCGACACGCCGAGACGCCCCAGGTCGTTGGCCAGGCCCGCCCGGCGCAGAATCCCGACCTCTTCGTCCTCGAGCCCGAGCTTCGTCCCCGCCTCAGCGGCCAGCTCCGAGACGGCACGGGCATGACCGAGCGTGTAGGGCGACTTGAGGTCGACGAAATCCGCGATCGCCAGCAACGCTCGGTCGAACTCGGCGTCTGAGAGCAAGACGCCGAGGGCTGGCTCGGCTCCGATCACGGCGTCCCAGGTAGGCCCGGCGTCGAGATCATCGAGGATCGTCCCGGCGTTGGCGCACAGTGCGGCCGCGAGGGTGGGGTCGAACTGCGATCCGGCACGTTTCTCCGCCAGCGCGATGGCTGCTCCGGTTCCCCCGATGCGGTGGGCCACCTCGACGAACTCCCCGATCTGGGCCAGCCTCGAGGCGATGGGGATCTCGCCACCCTTGAGGTCGCCGGGCCAGCCCTTTCCGTCCCATTGCTCGTACGCGGCACCGACCGCCTCCTGCACCCCGATGGACAGTCCGAGTTCTTCGGCCAGGCGTCGGGCCAGAGCCGCGTGCTGCTCGATCATCCCGTCGAGGTCGTGGTGCCCGGACACGGCAAACTCCAACCCGACCCGGAACCGGTGCAGCGGAGGGTTGCCGCTTCCTACCATCCGCAACGTGGCCAGCACCCCGCTCAGGGATCCGAGCTCGTGGTCGTACTTGCCGGACTTCAGAGCGATGTCGTCGCCGAACCACTTGGCCTGCTCGTGGGCGTCGGAGTGGCAGCCCACGTTGACCAGCAGGGCCGTGTAGTAGACGACCGAGCGCTCCTCGTCGCCAAGGCCGACACACTCGGCCAATCGCAAGGCGATCATGCACTGGCGAAGGACGTGCTCCATCGGTTGGCCAAATCCCAGGTCGATCCCGAGAGACAGGGCGGCGACCAACTCGGCAAGCCGCACCCGGCCGGGGTCGCGCACACCATCACTGTTCACAACACGAAGGTTATCCGCCCTCGCCCTCGAAGGGCGTGGGCCTCAGTGGCGACCACCTGACCTCGAAACTAAACCGCGAACTCAGTGCAGAACTGGAATCAACAGACGTGAGGCCGAGCTGACAACGTTTTGTGACGTGTTGCCGACAGGGGAATGCCGATAGTCCAGGAACTCTGGAATGTCCTTCGGCTGATCGTCGCTGGTGATCATGACCTGGATGCGATGACCCCCTTTTGTGGCGCCGCGCATTCGGAACGAGCGGGATGCGGTACTCAACCATCTCGCCGATGGGTACAAGCTGAGGATTGCTGCACGGAAGGTTTGGAGCGCCGGTCCTGCTGGAGTGCTCATCGATTTCCTGGAGGCTCACCCGCAACCATCCACCGGTCACGTTGACAACCGATCTCCGGGGCAACATCCTGCAGGACGACGATCCAGTGGTCACCTCCAGCACCCTCCACTTGTGGTGGCTCAGGGATGACCCCCTCCAGAGCGTTAGGGGGTTATGCGAGGCGCTCCTCAATGATGTCGAGGTTGACGAATGTTGGAGGGCCGTCAGACAGGGCCATCGTCTTCTTCGAGAGCGCGTCCGTCTCGGGAAGCGCCGAATTCTTCATGGCGTCCTCGTAGGAGTCGAAGAAGACAACGATCACGTAGTGTCCGGGGTTGTCCCGGTCCTGACAGACTGCGCTCCGCCCTACGGTGCGCTTGCCCTCGGTGGCCTTCTGCCACTCGTCGACGGCTGCCCGGATCTCATCGATATTGGACGTCTGCAACTGCATGATCTGGATGAATGACGACTTGACTTCCTCCTTGTAGTGCTTTCGACTGATTTGAGCGGGCACCGGGGCCCTGGGTGCGGACGACCCGGGGTACCACTACGCATAGGTCGGTCTTGGCAGTGTGACTCGGCCACATCACACGGAGATTGTGATGAGACGGCCCTCGGAATATCCGCCGGCGACGGCTCAAACTGCTTGCCTATGTTTGGCTACTTGCCCTTGGCGTAGTCGGCCATCCCCTGCCAGTCAATAATGACGCAGGGCTCATCGCCGATGATCCAGGCGTCGTGTCCTGGTGCCGCCGCCATAAAGTCGCCGGGGCCAACCTCTGCTGTCTCGCCGTCGTCCATCACGATCTTCATCCGACCGGAAATTACATAGCCCACGTGGGCGGCCTGGCAGCTGTCTGTGCCAGCCATGGGCTTAACGTGTTCGGACCAGCGCCACCCGGGCTCGAATGTGGCTCGACCCACGAGGCCGGAGCCGAGGTCTACAAGCTCTACCCGGCCCTTCCCGTCCTTCATCTGACGGACTTCCTCGGGCTTGGAGATGTTCTTTGCCGTGAGACCTGACATCAGTACTCCTTCCCCACGCCGACTGTCGACGGGCTGGCCCGCACGGTGCGGTGCCTCCGTCAACATGCTTTCATCTTCTTAGCCTGGCTGTTCAGCAAGATCCGGACGGCCCGTTCTAGGCCCGAAACTGGCGTCGCTACCTCCAGCGGACGAGAGCCTCCACCCAGTCCGTCGACCAAGCGAAGACTGAATGGCTGCGCGCCGCCGGGTCCTGTTTGTCCGTGCCAATTGCCGCCCTGTCCCGTGCGATCTTGTAGCTCAAGGCGTGGACTCCTGCCTCTCCGACCACGCCACGATTGGGGTGCGACGAACTCAATGGATCGGGACTAGAAGGAGCTTCATCCGGTCACTAATGTTGTGTTCGAGTTGCCAGTGGCCGATGGGACCGGGTGAAGGAGTGGGGCGGTGAGCATTGCGGTAATCGAGGGCACTGAGATCTTCTTCGAGGAGGTCGGTGAAGGTTCGCCCTTACTGATCTTCCATGGAGGGCCAGGCGTCCACCACGGTCCTTACCGGAGCCTGGACCCGCTCAGTGATCATCGACGGCTGGTGTTCTGGGATCACCGTGGACATGGCCGCTCTGGGCGACCTTCGCGGGATACCTTGAGCATGCAACAGTGGGCCGACGATGCTGCAGCCCTGGCGGCTCATCTCGGTATCAGGCGGACTGCGGTGTTCGGCCACTCGTTTGGTGGGTGGGTTGCTCAAGAGGTTGCGCTTCGGCACCCCGACCTTGTCGGCGCGTTGATCGTGGCGTCAAGTACTGCTGGCCAATTGGGTGTCGGCGAGTCGACTGTGGACCAAGGCCCGCCGATGCCGGCTGAGCTACTCGAGATCCTGTCTCGAACGCCAACCAATGACGCCGAGGCCGCTTCACAGTACGACGCTCTGGCTCCGCACTTCATGAACGGGAGTGACCCGGATTTTCTTCGAGACCAGCTCCGCGAACCCAGCGTCGATGCCGCAACGATGGTTGCCGTATTTGAAGAACTCGCCAAATGGAGTTCCGTTGACCGGCTTAGAGATATATCCTGCCCGACCTTGGTGCTCGGTGGAGGACGGGACGTATTCTGTTCGTTCCCACAGGCTGAACGCATTGCCGGACGAATTCCCGGCGCTGAACTTGTCGAGTTTCCTGAGAACGGACACTTTATGTGGGCGGAGAAGCCGGAGACCTTCTTCGCGATCGTGTCATCGTGGCTGACCGACAATGGGTTCTGAAAAGCATCATGTCAAGGTATGTCATGCGCAAATGTGGAAGACCCCGCTCACGTCGCAAGAAAGGAAAGTTTGATATTTCTAGGCTCGTATCAGTTCACCGGCGACACGTCATACCTCCTGGAGGCATATGACCAGTTTGTCGGAGGCTTCCCTCCTGGCGTGATCATGTTCCAGGTGTGCGTCGCCCGTGACAATGGGATCACCGTCTTCGATGCCTGCCCGACCCGAGAAGTGTTCACGGAATTCAGCCAGAGCCCAGATTTTGCCGGAGCGATTGCGGCCGCTGGGCTCCCTGTTCCCATCGTCGAGCCGCTCGGCGACGTCCATAACACGATCGTCGAGACATCCGATCAGTAGTTTGCGACCCAGCCGCCTCAGCAGATGAGAACGGAGCGATTGCGCTCAACCCCGATGTGATGCCTGGTAGGTAGGCAAACTTCCGCGAGCACCCGCGGGAATTGGGCCCTCAGGTCATGCCGAGACCCGCTGACTCGACAGCCGCTCCTGCCTTGTGGCACTGCCAGGATTGCTATTCGCCAGCGGCGCTTCGGCAGGGGTTCGAACAAAGTCGCATTACTTCACCTGCCGACCTTGCAGCGGACTCCGAAGTGCACGAATCCGGCCACTGTTCACACGTAGCTGGCGCATAACCCCTGGTCAGCGGGCCACGAGGGGTTCGAACATAGTCGCATAACCTCCACTCGAAATCGCAGGTCAGAGCACTACGCCTTGTCCGTTGCTCAATTGATCCAACCCAAATGACAACGGATTGACAGCGCCAGTCCGCACCTTACCTTGCCTGAGTCGTCAAGCCGCCCCTCGGAATCGACCGATTTTGAACAGCCAGTTCCAGGTTTGAAGTGGAGAGCGATCAGATCAACTGGGTCGTCTCCGTTGCCCCGTCTCTAGACTCAGGGCCATGCTGGTGACCGCAACGCCGGAGCTTCGGTCGCACGTCATGGAGGACGGCGGTTCGCTCTTTGTTCATTGTCAAAGGCAGCACGTCGGCCGAGGCGTGTCCTTTCTAAGGGCCACCACCAAGGAGCCGAGATCGCTGGCTGGCTATGAGGTATTCGTAGTAGAGGAGATGCTGGTCCTCACCCAGTTCCCGGCACGTATGCGACCCAAGGAACTCCACCTCTCCCTTGAAGGTCGCCGCCGCAACCGCCCGGTCGCATCCTGGGACGGCTGTGCCTTCGTAGTCTGAATGTCCTAGCGACCCGTGGAGCTTCAACAACCCGATCCGCACTCAAGTATTTCGTGCCATCCACCGGGCGTCAGGGCATAGTTGGAAACTGCGCCGGAAGAGAACTTGTGCCAGAGGTCTGGACTGACAAGGGTTGCAAGTGAAGCCACTGCTACCGGAATGACAGTCCGAAGGTCACTCTGAACCGGAGTTAGCTCTTCAACGCTGCCCCTATAGCTTCCATGATGGGTAAGTGCCGAGAACAACTCAGAGCAGATGGCTCGTCTCGTGTGACGATGCTGGGCAGTCCCCAGCACCGCCAGTAAGAGCTGGTGGGTTGAAATCCCCTTCGCACCTTGTTGCTGGGTGGCTAGATCCTGGTCGTGGACGATCTCCAGAAGTGGAGCGACAAGGTCGACTCCTGCTCGCCAGGCATTGCCCGGTTCGACCAAGCGAGGGTTGACGTCGATGTAAAGAGGACCGGCCTTTGTGAGAATCGCATCGATTGATAGCGCACCGTTCCAATCGAGGTGACCACCGAGCGTTACGAGGTCATCTCGGGCTTCGGACAAGATAATGCTTCTCTTGTGACTAGCTCCGCCACCGGCGCCTTCTCGGACTCTGAGGTTGGCGTGAAAGGCCAAAAGTCGGCCCTTCGAGAATACGGATTGAATCATGATCAGCGGACCTTCTGCGGGAGTCTGAACCAAGACGCCACCACCCTCGAAGACTCCAGATGAGTTCCACTCGCTTGCCAGGGCCACGAGTGATGTCCGATGTGCAACGTGCGCCACCCCGGAGGATGCAGTACCGATCGGCGTCTTTACGAAGATTGGGAACTGATCCCACGCTGCCAGCTCTTCGGCGGTGGTGACAACGTGAGTCTCCGGCTGCGGGAGACCCAGCCCGGTCAAAGTCTCGAATGCTGCCAACTTGTCTTGGACTCTCTTGAGAGCGACGAAGGAAGGGACCGGGCATGAGACCCCCATCGAGAGCAGCCGATCTGAGCACCTCGATAGAACGGCAACCTGCTCTTGGGTCGGAAGTAGCACGTCAAAATGATTGGAGCTGTAGATCGAGAGTGCAGCTTCCAGCCAAACAAATGGGTGGTCTCCGTACGGCGGAACTCGGTGTACCCGCCGAACGTGGCGGGTGAAGCGGGTCAGTGCCATGGGATCGGGACTCAGAACTTCAACCGTATGACCAGTCGTCGAAAGCTGTGTAGCCACCTGTCTTGCGGTCAAGCCGGACCCGTCGCTGAGGAGTATGCGCACGATCGCCTTCTCTTTCAACGTCAACTTGCTGACGAAGCCGACTACTGGGAAGACCTTCCAATCCGACCGTCACCGCAGCCCTGGCCACAGTTCAAGGGTGCGCCGCCGCCTGCTCCGTCAGTAGGGCCGAAAGACACGAGTCGCCTGGCTACTTAGCCTCCTGCGATGAAGCGAGTTAGTAAGTGCGCCAGTGAAAGCTCGGGCCACACCTCCCTTCCACGCTGCCGTAACGACCAGGGAAGCTCGTGGGCACCTGGCGGCACCCTCGCTCCCTCCTGGTGTAGGTCGACGAAGGTCCATTATGTGCGTCTGCGCTCAAGACGAAGAGGGAACCCCCTTGGCCTCCGGGTCGGGGAAGAACTCGCTCTCGTGGCCGTCGTCCCAGCGCACCAGGTAGTGCTCGCCAGCAGGCCCTCCCATCACCTCCAGCATCTGGCCGCTCCGCCTAGCGGAGTTGACCTTGACGGACTCGACGACGATCCGATCTCCCTTGTTTGCATGCATAAAGCTCCACCTTCCCGATCTGCCAGGCCCGTCCGACCTTGCCGTTACTCGCCGAAGTGGCGGGCCACGGTGACTGCACCAGGCGGGATCCTGCAACTGCCGCCGCAGCCCTGCCACAAGTCGAACCTACGCTGAGGTCTGGTCCGTCGATAGGGTCCAATGACCCACCAGGCCCTGCATTCGATGCAACCGTCAAATATGACGACGCCAAGCCGGGTATGGATGTGTCAGCATTCCACCAAGTCAGTGATCGCAGACGGAATAATGGGGCATGCCGTGGTGCAGTTGTCGGGGCAGGGAGTCTGGCGGGCGAACAAGAAGCCGGCCCGTCCGGCGGGAGACCTGAGCAGTGAGTAAGGCTCTCGTCTTCGTGGGGGGCTTGGCTGCTCCCGGCAATGAATGGCCGATGACACCAATTCGGCGGAGCGCCCGTGAGCAGGGCTGGCGTACCAAGTATTTCAACGAGCGACTGGTCTTCGGCCCAATTGCCACCTCGGCGGGCCGCCTGGTCAACCTGATCGATGATCTGCACCGGGTCCACGACACCATCGTGGTCGTCGGACATTCGATGGGAGGCCTGGTCGCCGAGCACGCAGGAGCACTCAGGGCGCCGATCGATGCAGTCGTGACTATCGGAACACCGCACCAAGGCCACTCGCTGTCACGCTTCGGTCCGCTGCCGGTCATGCGGGAGATGGCGACGAACAGCGCCTATCTGAGGAGCGTGGAAGCCATCCCTGGTCCACGCCCTCCTATCCTTGTAGTCGTTGGAACGAGAGACAGGTTGGTATCGAAGAGGGCCATACGACCGAACAGACCGCACACGTTTCTTGAGATACCGAACGTTGGGCACTTGGGCGTCATATTTGAACAGCGAACAGCCGACGCCATCTTGCAGTGGGCCGATGCCCACGCAAAGGAGCTGGCCTAGTGCTTTGACCAAGACGGGATTGCGACCCAGTGATAGGCGTGGACCAGCCAGCCTGCGGTGGCCAAGACATTGAACGGAAGGCCGAAGCATGCTCATACCCCGTCATGCGCTCGATTTCCTGTTCCATGTTGGACGGGATCTGACTGACAATCGGAACCCCCGGATTCAGCATGAGTTCATCCGTTGGAAAAGTCTCTCCGACCGATCGAGGCCTGATTTGGAGTCTGCGCCGTGAGCTACGGAGCCATGGTGATCGACAACTGAGCAGTCGCCGTATTTCAGATCGAGAACTGGCCAGCGGCATCATAAGTGGCCCTAAGCCGGGTGTGGAGGCCAGAATCAACCAGTAGGGATGTTGCGTACCACCTGACCGGAGCGGGTCGAGTCTTGTGAGTGAGGTCTGATGGAAGTTGTATGCCCGTGCGGCTGCGGCAGGAAGATCAAACGGATCTGGCACCAGACGGCCGAGCACGCCATGTTCCTAGCATCCCTATCGCAGGTGTCAGATCACCTGGCCAGGGTCCACTCGACATACGATCCGGCGGAGGCAACTCGAATGGAGCAGTTCGCACTCAAAGGATTGGGCTACTCGAACTCGATGCTCAACCGTGCCCATGAGGTGCCCCACACTTTCGGTCTCCCATCGGCGAAGGAAGTGGACCAGTGGCAAGCGGCGGCGCTCAAACTATTGCATGTCGCCAACCATGTCGACCCCATGTGGTTCTCACAGTGGCGAAATCGATGCTCAAGTCCATCCCGTCTTCCCTCGCTCTAGAGATCCTGATGGTATCGCCGTCGCTCATCACCAAGAAGGTCCTTGGCGTCTATTTGAAAGTCCACCTCCCGATGATGGAGACGTCCACCGACCATCTCGCCTACGAAGTTGTCCTCGTGAAGTTCTCCCGTCAAGCGGAATCGAGGTGGGGGTGGAGCAGGTTCGTAGGCCTGCCCAGGAGCGGCGTCGCCTGGAGGATGCCATCGTCGAGCGAGGATACGAACTCCCGGACTGAGGATCATCCAACGACACGCCCCCGAGATCGAGCTGCGTTTGTCGGTCTTGGGCGGAGATCAGCCTTCGGCACCACGCACCGTGGGGAAGTGCTTCTTCTGCGTCACCAGGGCCCACCTCATCATCGATGAGGTGCTAACAGTGACATCGGCCAGCTTGGGGCCGTGGAAACCGTGAGGTGGCGACAGATTCAGCCCGTGGGATGGGAGCGAGAGATGACTGAGGCCGATTGGAATGACATCGCAATCATCGGACGGTCTTCGGAGAAGGAGATCGACGACAGGGTCGAAGTTGAGTGGAAGTTGAGCGCCAAGCCAGACCTGGAGTGGGCTGAGATCTTCCAGATGGCCGACCTATCGGAGAGGATAGGAACCCGTGAATGGGTGTTTGGCGGGGGTCCCGACGTCCTGCTCGATTGCGTTCGATGGTTTGTTCCTGCGAGCGAGATCGACAATGCGGATGCCGAAGTGCGGCACCGCCTCAACGTAGCTAACGCAAGGTTCAGAATGTATCGCTCAGAGCAGGACAGTACGCCGACCGAATAGGAACGGACGTGCGGAAACGCTCGCCCGTTGCCCCGTCACGGTGTGAGTGGGATTACTCGTCTTCTTCCATGACTGAGATGTCCTCTTCGACGGCGTGCAGCTTGCCATCTTCGCCGACCACCGAGAGCTTCTCGTCGATGACAGCGTCGCCTTCTGGCGTGATGACAGCGACGGTCTCGTCGGTGGCCACAATCTTGCCCTCTCTGTCGACTGCCGCCACCAGGTCATCAATCACGAGATCGCCCTCGTCGTCGACACCCACGGTCTCGACCTCCACCATCTCCAGGGAATCGTCACCGGCTGGCGTGTCGTTGGTCTCACTCATCATTTGTCTCCCGGTCCGTGGGCCGGATTGGCCCGCATACTGATCATTACACGTCGCACAAATCAACTGCCCCCGATAACCTGCCCCGCATTCCGTGGGGTGAGATCGAGCCCGAGGGTGCTCTGGTGGCACGTACGGCACCGACGGTCCGCCCCGAGGTGGGTCCCGATCCACACAATCGATGGATGAGGTCAAGCTGGGAGTATGCGCCTCGAAATCCACGTTCGACCGGGTGCATCGACGACCATTGTGGGCGGAGAACACGACGGTGCCCTTGTCGTGCGGGTGGTTGAACCAGCCGATGAGGGGCGAGCAACCAAGGCTGCACTGAAGGCGGTAGCCAAGGCTCTCGGACTGCCTCGCCGGTCGGTATCCCTCGTGCGTGGTGGCACCAGTCGACGGAAGTGGATCGAAGTCGAGGTCGGAACCACGGGGACCGATGCTATCGAAGGCACTCTGGCGGATCTACGTGCTCGTTAACCCGGCAGAATCGATTCATCCCCGACTTGTCTAGTCGGCTCCCTCTTCCTCCAGCTGTTCCAGAGGAGGCTTGGGAACTGGAGACGTGTCCGTGCGTCCGCTGCTCTGCTTGCCAGAGCCGGACCGGTTCTCGATGACGTCAATCATTGCCTCACAAGCCTCCACGATCGCCGGGTCGCCATCCCTCTCGTGAGTATCGAGGTATTCCCTGGCCTCACCCACGCTCGCTGGTGTCCAGCCACTCTTCCGTTCAGCCATAGTTACGACCGTATCGGGTGTTGCTCCTTCATTCAGAACGCCACAATGATCAGGCACTTTGTGCAAGATCGAATGAGTTGGGTTCCGATTGGTCGTTTCCCCTGGGTTGGGCAGCTTAGATCGAGCCTCGGAGGCCTTTGGTGGGCACCTGGCACCGGCGGTCCCCCTGGCTGTCCACTAGCCGGACTCACACCTGACCGTCAGGGTCAGTTCCCGATCTGCTTGATGCCCGAACGAGAGATCGTAAATCCTTTGCCGCCCGTGACGGTGCAAGTCACCCCGTTGACAGTCGAAAGACATTCAAACGGGTCTGCCCCCGTCGCTGATCCGTAGGCCAAGGTTGGCGTGCCTAGTGCCGGGTTGCCGAGATTGCATTGGCTCCCCGAGCAGGTAGTGATGGAGCGGGTGGCCGTCATCGTCGCCAGTCGAGGCGGCGAGAACGTCGCACAACGGACGAGTTGATTTGCAGTGACATCGATAAGGCACGCAATGTTCTTCGTGGGCGAGAGGAATGCTCCGTTCAACGTTGCGGATTGCAGGGAAGATGCGATGACCACGGTCGCCGTTCCCGTCACGTCCTCCGATGCACAGGAAGGCTTAGGGGCAATGACATTGACCTCGTCCCTGAAGTGGTAGGACCCAGGAGCGTCATATGAATGCGTATAGACGCTGTCGTGGTCAGCCCTGGCGGTGTCTCCGCACTTGATCATCCCAGCATTTGCTCCCGAAGTTCCGCCATCGCCAAACTCAACGCCTTCTTCGTTCCCGGTTCCCGGACCTCGGATCTCTACGGTGAATGTCACCACCGTTCCTACGAAGAAATGATCAGGACTGAGCGTGACGTGCACAGTCAACGGCTCCGTCGTGGTCGTCGTCGAGGCCATCGGGGTAGGGCTGGATGACGACTTACTCGTGCTGGTGATCGACGTGGTTGTGGTGCTCGCAGACTTCCCGCCACCGCACGCCGTGGCTGTGACGGCGATCAGCCCCAGGCATGCAATCGTTCGCCATGGTCCACTCATATGACGAGCTTGCCCACGTCTGATCGAGTGACCCAGAGGCTTTGGACCCTTCGACTCATCGCACAAGGGACGAATCGGCTCTCGCCCCAGACAGAAGTCTGCAAATGCACTAGGTGACCGTGACTCTCACCGAGGCGGGCTCGGGCAGTGGAGTAGCACCACTCCCGACGAGAGTCGTGTGATAGACGCCAGGAGGCAATGGTGGCGGTGATCCACTGGCTGTGCACTCGGGTATCGGGCTGGCCGAGGACACTCCAGCCTGGACGCACTCGAAGTAGCTCGTGACCACAGTGATCGGGAAGCGATTGATCCCCGGTTTGATGATCAGTGGACCATTCGAACACATCCTGGTGAAGACGGGCCGCTGCGTGATGGCGGCATTGTTGATGACCACCTCAAACTGAGGACGACATTGCGATGTCAGGTTGATCGCTGCGGCTGCCTTGCTGGTAACCACCAGGTCGCCGGAGATCGCTTGTCCGGCCGGGGCCCGATCTCTGCTCAGTTCGATGTGATCTGTGAACCGCAGATCAGCCGGAGCTAGGCCGTAGCTATTCAGAGGCTTCGTGGTGCTGGGTACGGTGCTTCCGGTGGTGCCCGGCGTTGTTGTGCTGCATGCGGCAAGTATCCCGATCGCACCGATTGCCAGCGATACCAAAGCGGGTCTGTTCCGCAAGGGCCACACTCCGTCCGGCCATGTCGTCAGGGCCTTGTTGCCCCCAAGACCTCGACTGCAACCGTATCCGGGTCAGAGCCGAGCGGCGGCGGGCCAAGCCGCCATCGGAGTGTCTAGAGGCCCGTGGCGGCACCGTCGGTCCTCTGGGCAGAGACCTCCGAAGTGCTCACCCCTCCACATGTAGTTGGCGCCCGACAGTTGCTCGGCCCGTTGCCCGGCGTGGCGCGACCGCAGGAACTGCTCGGGTGACCGCGTCGTCCCCCTTCAGCTCAGGTCAGCCCGAGGTCACGAAGAAGCGCCTTGGTCAGCTCGCCCATTTCGCTGACGGGCAACTCGTCGGGCTTGAACCAGCCCACTTCGGAGGTCTCATCTCCGTCCGGTCGAGGCGTTCCCTCCCTCACCGTGGCATCGAAGACCGTCACGACATAAGCCGACTCGTCACCGTTCGGATAGGTCACTCGGTACTCGGGACCTCCGAAGACGCCAAGGATGTTGCCCAGATCGACCTTGACACCGGCCTCCTCCCCGGCCTCTCGGACGGCACCGTCACGGGGAGACTCGTCTGGTTCGACCGCACCGCCAATGGTGGCCCAGTTCCCCGTATCGATCAGGCGTACGAGCAGGAGGCGTCCAGCGTCATCTCTCGGCAGCACTGATGTCGAGGGGAGCAGGAGGAGGTCATGCCCCACCTTGTCCCTCAGATATCGAACGTGAGGTGAAATCACGAGGCCAAGGTAGCTGGGACTTGGATGGGCCGCTCCGTTCCCCGTGTCCCGGCGTGGATCGTGGGTCGATGAGTCGTCGTCCGTCCCCCAATCGCCCCTGGGCTGTCAGAACCAGTGCATCCGAGGGTGTCGGTGGCGCCAGCTCACCGCTGACACCTTTCCGCCGATGTTGCCAGCAGGGACGGTTCCCCAGGAACGACCGTCATGTCAGTCCCCCCGGCGGTCCCCCTTCACGACTACTCCCCCGTTGGATTGGCAGTCGAGCTAGGCGAGTGGGACCGTCGTCGGTGGCGCTCCATCGTGGGTGGTGGGATCAGAGCGTCTCGCCAAAATCCCGAGCCTGGGGGTGAGCAGTGAGCCGTGGGTCCAGATCACCACCATCGCCACCGCGGCGAGGTACACCGATTCGACCAAGAGGCGAACGGAGGCACTCCGGCCTCCGAAGGAGCCGAACGTCCCGGGAGCAGCGATGGCAAAGATCAGGTAGATGGTGAGTATCCCAGTGACAAGCAGCGCCAGGACGGACACAAAAGCGACGACGGACACGTAGCTCTGGCCGACCCGCAGCGACGGGTTCGAGGCCGAGGCACCCGCCCGTGCAAGAGTCAGCCCACGGCGAAGGTGAATGACGAAGAGCCCCACGCTGACCGCGAACACCAGTGCGCTGAGGAGTAGAAGTCGTGCTATCGAGTGGCTCGCTGACGGCGGATGGTTCGCTGTCTGCCACAGAAGGGCCGCCACGACGAGGGCGGAACCGACTATCGACGTCGTAATCGTGACGAAGGACACGACGAAGAAGTAGACCGATTGCGGGCGGTGGCCCGTCGGATCAGGATCGGCCCGGTTGGCAACAATGGCGATGACAATGATGCCGACCAAGGCGGCCATCGACGCAATGGCCAGGACTTCGATGAGCACTGCGGCTAATGGTGCAAATGCACCGGAAGAAGTGCCGATACCCAATCCGTTGCTGCCCTCGGCGACCTGATTGGGAAAGCACTGGGTCCCCGTCGGGCAACCCGGGATGGTGCCGCCGGTCGAGACACCGGAGATCGTTGTCGCCACCGTGACTGGGAGATTGCTCACTGCCCACCGCCTTCGATCGTGTCTGGCCCGACGACACTAGCCCCCACGAACCCCAATCTTGTGGGTTGGTCGAGTGGGGCAGTCGGAGGGCCACAGACGGTCGCACCTCGGGCACGCCAGGGACCTGAACCCTTCCCCGAGCCGAGCGAGGGCAAGACCAGGTTGGCATGAGTGCCGTATCGATCATCCACCTCGACTGCCGTCCCGCCGGCAAGCCCCTGAATACCCGCGCCTCCGGCATTGAGACGGTACGTTTGCACGGTGTTGACGCAGGTAACGGCCCCATGTGGCGGTGTGCCCCTCCCTCATCGGGTCCCGGACCCAGGGCGATGAGTAGCACCCCGGCCCTGCCAGCGGTCGAGGTGCGCCACACCCTTCGGCAGATCCCACTGTCGGTTGCCGGGGCTACGGGCTTCGTCGGATCACTCTGCGTTCTGATGGGCGTGGTACAAGCCCGGTCGCCCTTCGTATCGAAACTGCCGGATGCATGGTTCTTTGG
Organism: uncultured Acidimicrobiaceae bacterium; assembly: GCA_963817005.1. Lineage (GTDB taxonomy): Bacteria > Actinomycetota > Acidimicrobiia > Acidimicrobiales > RAAP-2 > Bog-756. Next base: position 1,019,471 of record CAWFMN010000007.1, on the reverse strand, counting down.
TAGTGGTCACAGGACGGGTACCAGTCAGAACGCCACCTTCCTGGGCATCATGTTGGTGTACGTCGGCGTCGCTCTCATGATCGGTTCTTGGTACGAAATCGTCCGCACGCTTCGGCGAACTCCGATGACGGATCTCGGGCCGGTAGTGGCGATCATGATCGCTTGGGCAACACCGGTGATGGTCATGCCCCCACTGTTCAGCCGGGACGTCTACAGCTACGCGGCCCAGGGCGAGCTGGTCGCACGTGGGCTGAACCCTTACGCACATAGCGTAGGTGTGCTCGGCCCGAGCCGTTTTCTGAGCCTCGTCGAACCCCAATGGCGACACGGCACCGTTCCCTACGGTCCGGCATGGGAACGCCTTTCGGGGGCCATCGTTCAGGCGACCAATCACAATATTCTGGGTGCCCTCGTGGGTTTCCGGGCGGTCGCACTGGTGGGAGTCGGGTTGATCGCCTGGGGGGTTCCCGTCCTGGCCCGGTCGGTTGGAAGAGACCCTGCGGTGGCATGTGCCTTGGCGGTCCTCAATCCCCTTGTTCTGTTGGTACTGCTCGGCGGCGCCCACAACGATGCGTTGATGCTGGGACTGCTTGTAGCTGGCTGTGCGTTCGCCCGACGCAACCACATCTTGGTTGGACTCCTGATGTGTTCGCTGGCCGCCGAGGTGAAGATCCCGGCTCTGATCGGCGCTCTGTTCATCGGTTGGTGGTGGAGCGATGAAGCAGCGAACTGGCGTCAACGCCTTCCGCGAGTAGCTGGAGCCATCCTCATCGCAGTGGCCATGATGGCGACCATCGGATTCTTCTCCGGCCTTGGTTGGCGCTGGATCGATGGCCTCAGCAGTTCTGGTGCGGTCGTCTCCTGGGTCGACCCGGTGACTGCCGTCGGACTCTCGCTCAGCCACCTATCCAGTGCCCTTGGATTCGGGGCTCATCAGCAGGCCTACGTCGAGAGCGCCAGATCGGTGGGTCTTGGCCTGGCTGCGGTCGTCTCGGTGGGGTTGATCCTGCGTTCCGGCCGGATGGACTCGGTGCGTGTACTTGGCTGGAGCCTTCTTGCCTTCGTTGTGCTCGGACCGGTGATTTGGCCTTGGTACGAGACCTGGGGATTTGTCTTTCTAGCGGTGGTAGCGGAGGCCTGGACGTTGCGGATCCTTCTGGGCCTTTCCGCGGTTGCGTGCTTTGCCGACGTCCCGAGCGTGCACAGCTACGAGACATCGAATCCTTTGCTCGCCATCACCTGCTGGTCTGTTGTTCTGGGACTGATCGTCACCTATGCCGCGGTCCGGTTGCTGCCTGCGCTTCTGCCCATTGCCAAACAAACGAGGCAGGAGATGATTTCCTGTGCAGGCGATCCAACGTCGGGTGGGGGCTAGGCCGGGCGATTGGGGGCGGTTGCGCGATCAGGTCCTCCGTGCGAAGGACGGGTGCGTGGTTTCGCCGCCCGCCCGACGGTCCCGTCTGCGGGGGTCCGGCCCATCGGATCGGAGGCGAATGAGCGCCGAAGGCCCTAACCGAGACTGCCCGGCACCGGTTTGTGCCCCGCCCAACCGGCGTGCGGGGACGGCCCAATACCTCAGTACCCTGGTGCTCTAATGAGTCAGAGGAAGCTCGTCGGCCCTGGGATCGTGGCGAGCCTTGCGCTCGTGTTTGCAGCGTGCACCGCCGCCTCCTCCAGCCACAGCAGCCGTTCAGCACCTTCGACCACGAGTACCGGCACGACAACAACAACGACCAGCACAACGACGACCCCCACGCCCCCCACCTTCCCCTCGGGCATTCAGGTCGGCCCTGGCCCGCAGGCCACCTACACGATCCAGCCGCAGCCCGCTCCTCGGTCGTGCCACTACGGCTACTCAGGCTCTTATCCGCTGCCCGATCCCCGATGCACGCCTGGTGCGATCAACCCACAGGTCACCCAGGTCACTATCGCTTCGACGATCTGTTCGCCCGGGTATACGGCCAGCATCCGTCCGCCGGAGACCGTCACGGAGCCGGAAAAGATCGGATCGGCGGATGCATACGATTACATGGGCTCGCTTCACACGGCCGAGTACGACCATCTGATCTCGTTGGAGTTGGGCGGGGATCCGAACGACCCGGCCAACCTCTGGGTCGAACCGAATGACAGAGCAGGAGCAGCGACGACCTACAACACAAAGGACACATTGGAGAACACCCTCAAAAGGCTCGTGTGCTCCGGCCAGATGACACTTGCTGCGGCTCGCCAGGCGATCGCCACCAACTGGGTCGCCGCCTATCAGCAGTACGGGTGAGCGCCGCCGCCTTCGTTGATGACCACACTCGGAGGGCGGGCTACTCACGCCCGGGCTCCCGCGGGATCCCACGCAACTGTCGCAGGAACCGCTCCTCAGCCGACCGACCCCAAAAGGGCGAGGCTGCGCCGCCGGAAGGCGGACACATGTGCCTCGGAGCGCGAGCCGGTGGGCTCATCCCCAAGCACACCGAATTCTCCAAGCCAGTTACAAGGTCAGCTACAAGGTCAGCTACAAGGTCAGTGTCGTGTGCTTCACCAGGCTCTGGTTGCCCGCTCCATCGACGCAGACCCGACCGGACATCGTCGTGCCCAGAATGTGGGCCCTGGAGGTGTTGGCGGTCACCGTGCCGGTGACGTCCTGCTCGACGGAGCCTGTCTTGCAGCCACCTTGTCCCGGGCTGGCGAAGGTGACGTTCCCAAGCGTCGTCGTCCCCTTGTGCGTGCCCTTCCAGGTGATCGTTCCACCACCCGCCGGAAACAACGATCCCGACGCTGTTCCCTTGCCGAGGCCGCCACCACAGCCCTTGAAGGTCAGGGCACCAACGACATTGCCGGACAGGTTGGTGCAGCTGGTTGGTGCCGAGGCTCCGGCCGTACCGGCAGTGGCAACCGCCGCGGCGGCGGCCGTGAAGGGCAACGCCAATACTGCAATACCGAGAATCACTCGTCGCATCTGTACCTCCTCATCGCCTATTTGCGGATGGTGACAGCCTGCCCGGTGACCGATGTCGTGGACAGATTGCCCGATACCGGATCGAACAGGTTCAGGTCAGTGTTGCCAATTGCCTTCTTGCCCTGCTTGTAAGCGAACGATCCTGTGGCGTTCACCTGCACGGTGACCGTCTCCGGCACGCCGGTGCACGGCACACCCGGGAAGTCGTTGATGAACGAACCGGTACCCAGCGTCAGCTTGTGGCCGCTCACCTGGGTGACGCTCGCATCTCCGAACGCGACGTTCAGAGTCGGGTCACAGGTGAACGTGAGCGGGACGGAAACCGACGCGCCGAGCGGACCGAGCTGCACCTGCCCGATCGACAGCTGGGTCGGAACGGACGTCGGCCTGTGCTTTGCGGAGGCCGGCGATGACAAGAGGGCAAGCGCACCGAGCGCGACCGGGACGACCAAGGCAAAACGGAACACCCGCATGATTCCTCCACGCTTCTCCCGGAGTGCCCGCCCCGCCACCCGCCTCGGGTTGGCTTAACACGCTTCCCCGGGGGTGGCAACCCCATCGTTCCCAAGGGAATCCCTCGCTCCGCCAAACCATACGAGAACGACCGCGGACGACCCTGGTCCGGACCGCACGCAAGGCAGCACCTTCGCTCGGCCGGCACCCCGTTGGCACCGGCCCTACGCGGGGGCGTACCCGATTCGATGGTTGGGGGGAGAACGTATGGGTAGAGCCAGAGAGGAGACGAGACCCAGCCCCCGCCCCGGGGGCCAGACAGAAAGCGGTGAATTCCATTGGCCAACGCGACCTCGACCAAGGCGGGGACGGCGCCACGACGTGCGACAAAGCGTGCTCCGGATGCCATAGGCCTCCTGAGGGCGGACCACCGCTCGGTGGAGACGTTGTTCAAGAAGTTCGAACACACCGGTGCCGGCGCCCACAAGACGAGGCGCAAGCTTGTCGACCGGATCATCGACGAGCTCTCTGTGCACGCCTTCATCGAGGAGCAGGTCATCTACCCAACCGCCAAGCGGACGATCGCAGAGGCCGAGGACGACGTGCTCGAGGCCCTGGAGGAGCATCACCTGGTCAAGTGGCAGCTCCAGGAGCTCATCGACCTCAGTCCCAACGATGAACGGTTCACGGCCAAGGTGAGCGTGCTCACCGAGCACGTGCGGCATCACGTGAAGGAGGAGGAGCGCGAGCTCTTCCCTCTCCTGCGGTCCGGGTTCGGCCCAACGCGTCTCCTGGAGCTGGGTACCGAACTGGAGCAGGCGAAGCGGGTGGCGCCTCACCGTCCCCATCCCCGCATTCCCGCCCACCCGGCGGAGCTTGTCCTGCCCAAGGCGGTCACCTCGGTCCTCGACCGGGCCAAGGATGCGGTGAAGGCGGTCGGGGCGGCGTCGTAGCGGTCGGTCCCCCGCCCGTGGCATCCTCAGTGTGCCGGGCTGACCCGTGCGCTTCAGGTTGCTGAGCTTGTCATCAAGTTCTCGTCATCGAAGGGCCCCTGGGCGGTGCTCGGAACACACGCTCAGTCGGCCAGCCGGATGTCGAAGTGGGCGCCCTCGGCATCATGGACGATGCGGGCTGATCCGGACCATCCGGCGAAGTCGGCCGTGCCGGCCATCGGAACGATGTGACCGAACCAGGAGTCCGGGTCCGATTCCAGCCCGCCGTGCTGGATGGTCAAGGTTCCCGCACGGCCGTCGTCGGTGCGCCCCCTCCACCCGCTCGGTCGCCACGTAGGAGCGTGATCCCTCCTCGCTGCCTGCCGCCATGAAGAGGGTGGTCGCCTTCCCGACGATCCCCGACGTGAACGTCTTCGAGAACAGGAGCGTCTGGACCCAGTCCCCGTCAAGACCGGCGATCGAGACCGGCACTGCGCCGTCCACCCGGAATCGGGCGATCAGTACCATGAGGCTCCTTCCTCCGCGCCGGACGGTCCGGGCTCCCGCCAGTCGGCTTCGCCCCCGGGGCGCCTCGAGCGTGGCCTGCTGCCCGGTGTAGCCCAGGACGGACATCTCCGGCAACATGCCGGGGGCGGCGGGATGAGGGCGGCGATCGGGCCGGGTGCCGCGACGTCCGCCGGCCGGGCCGGTATCGTCCTCAATCGTGTACCGGCTGCCACCCATCGACGAAGCGCGGACCACCGGCGAGCTGGTGACGACGGAGTCGCTCCGAAGGGTGCGGACCCAAGTGCGGCGCCGGGTCCGGCGCTCGCTCGGGATCACCGGCGAGGTCCGGCCGGCGTGCGACGACCCCGACGACGCCTACTTCCCCCCCGGCTCCATCACAAGGCAGATCCACTCCGACCTGCCCGCCATGCTCATCGGCGGCATGGCCGCGCTGCTGTTCCAGATGCTCCACCCGCTGGCCATGGCCGGGGTGGCCGAGTTCTCCAACTACCGCCAGGACCCCCTCGGACGCCTCGAACGCACGGCCACGTTCCTCGGCACCACCACCTTCCAGTCCCGGGACGAGGCGGAGGCGGCCATCGCCCGGGTCCGCAGTGTGCACCGGCGAGTGGCGGGCACGGCCCGGGATGGTCGCCCGTACTCGGCGGACGACCCCAGCCTCATCGCCTGGGTCCACGCCGCCGAGGTGCGGAGCTTCATCAACGCCACCCTTGCCTACGGCCCCCGGCCGCTGTCCGCGCCGGACCAGGACCGGTACGTGAACGAGATGGCCAGGGTGGCCCTGGCGCTGGGCGCCGTCGACGTGCCCAGAGATGTGGCCGAGCTCGACGCCTACTTCGACGCCGTCCGACCCGAGCTCCGCTTCACCCGGGAGGCCAGGACCGCCCGCAACTTCGTCCTGCGGGGCGTCGGACGCTGGCCGCACGAGGTCACCACCTACGGGCTGCTGGTGTTCGCGGCCCAGGGGGTCCTGCCGCCCTGGGCCCGCCGCCAACTGCGTCTGGCCTCTGTCCCGGCCGGCGACCGTCTGGCCGTGCGGCCAGCGGCCCGGGCCTTCAGCACCGCGCTCCGCTGGGTGGCCGCCCCTCCGAGGCCCACTGGACCCTCCGCACCCCCGTCCCGGCCACCGGGCCAACTCCCGACGGCCGTCTAGCTCGAACCGGCCAGGAGGAAGGTGGCAAGGTCGTCGAAACTCTCCGGGGCCTGGGCCAGGAAGGCGTGCCCTCCCTCGTAGACGTGGAGCTCGGCGCCACTGATCCGGGACGCCATGGCCTGGCTGTTGGCCAGTGGGGCGATCCCGTCGTAGCGACCGCACCCGATGAAGGTGGGGCAGGCGATGGTGGCCAGCCGGTCCCAGGTGTCGTGGGTCCTGCGGGCCTGCAGCTGCAGCCGGAGCCCCTCCCGGCGCGGGTGATCGGGACCCGCGGCCCGGGACTCCATGGCCGACACCAGGGTGCGGTCGTGGGGGTGGGCGTCCAGCCATGCCCGGTCGAACCTCGAGTCCAGCAACGCGAGCCGGCGGGCGTTCCTGGCCTCGGGGTCGAGCTCCTCCAGCTCGTGCAGGGGGAAGGACGATCCACCGCCACCGCCGGCCGACGTGCACAGGAGGGCCAGCCGATCGACCCGGCCCGGCTGGGAAACCACGAGTTCCAGGGCCACCATCCCCCCGAAGCTGATCCCGACCACCGGCGCCGTCCCCCAGCCGGCGGCGTCCATGACCGCCGCGGCGTCGGTGGCACACGTCGCCATGGTGTAGCCGGCGCCCACCTCGCTGCTCCGGCCCAACCCCCGGTAGTCGTAGGCCAGGACCTCGAACCGCGACGCCAGCGCCCCCGTGATCAGACCAGACTCGTCGAGGGTGGTGCCCGATCCGTTCACGAACAGCAGGCGGGGCCCGGTCCCCGTCACCTCGTAGAAGAGCTCGGCTCCCTCAGCGTGGGCGACCGGCATCTCGGCCTCGCTCCGGCGTGTCAGTCATCGGGGCGAGTATGGCACGGCCGTCGGGGCGAGGACCCTGGCTACGCCTCGCGGTCATCCCGACGGGGCCGGCGCCTCCACAACAGCCACCCGACCCCGCCGAGCACCCCCACCGCGACCGCAGCGATCCCGGCCACGGCACCGGCGGGCAGGGTGTGGCGCCGGGCCGCCCCGATCGGACGGGGCACCGGCGCCGTCGTGATCGGGCCGGTGGTGGTGGGCGAGGTGGCCGGGGCTCCGGAGGCGGCGAACGCCACCACCCGGTCGGCCGAGGCCGCCACCAGCAGCCCGTCGCCGACGCTGGGGGTCGGGAAGTGGTTGGCCGGGACGCCGATGAAGGCCTGCTGGCGGACGGCCCCCGTGGCCGGGTCGAGTCCGGAGAGCATGCCCTCCTGTCCGATGGTCCACACCAGTCCGGCCGCCACGATGGGTGGTCCGCCACCGGTGCCGGAGCTCCACACCGTCCGCAGCGAAGGCGGGGAGGTCCCGGCCCTGACGGCCACGGTGCCGCTCAGACACGGCAGGTAGACCAGGTTCCCCACCTCGGCACTCCCCCCGTCCACGTCGTCCTGGCACACCGAGCCCAGCGAGGCCTGCTGGCCGCCGATCCCCCCGAGTCGGGCCCCGTCCAACAGGTAGGCGATGCCGGCCTTGCCGGCGATCACCACCTGCCCGTCCCCGAGCAGCGCCGGCGCCATCGAGAGATCGAGGTCCGACGCGTTGTCCGACGCCCACCGGGAGGGAGCGAAGAACTGAACGAGCCGCAGCGCCGGGTCGAGCTCGAGCACCGAGTCGCTGTGGTCGTAGGGCTGCCCCGCCGAGGTGACGGATCCGTTGCCCACGCCGACCCACAGGTCGCCCTTGGCGTCGACGGCCGGGGCCGCACCGCCCATCCACACCGCGCCCTGGGACTGTCCCTTCCCGGTGTCGACCCCGAAGTCGACCGGCGGGCCACCGTCCTCATCCGTCCCCACCACCCAACCCCGGTAGGTCGAGCAGTCCCCGTAATTGCCGCCGAAGCCGAAGACCACCCGTCCCGAAGCCAACGTGAGCCCGGTCCGCTGGAGCAGGGCGGCCGGATCCGATCCGGGGGGATCGACATCCTGGGTGAGCTCGGTGGCGCCGGTGGCGGTGTTGAGGCCGGCCAGCACGTGGGTGGGCCGACCGTGCACCAGTTCGTCGGCCACCACGAAGAGCTCGCCCCGCGCGGCGTCGATGACCGGCGTGCCGGTGATCCCCACGGTGGGTTCGATGTTGCCGCAGGGGAGGGCGGAGGCGGGGACCGGGGCGCCCAGGTGGGACGACCAGACCACGGCGCCGGAGGAGGACGAGAGGGCGTAGACCGTGTTGCGCTCGGTGGCCACGAACACCCTGCCCCCCAACACCAGCGGTTCGCCGTACAGGTCGCCGTCCAGCACCGGCGACGTCCAGGCCCGCGCCCGGGTGTCCACGGCCGCCGGGCCGGCGGCCACCCCGGTCCCGGCCACGTCGTGGTGGTAGACCGTCCAGGACCCCGGGTCGGGGGGGACCGGTGTGGTGTCCGATCCGGCGGGAGCCGACGCGCCCATCACCGTGAGCCCCGAGAGGGCCGACACCATCAGCGCCACCTTTCGGCAGGCACTCGGGCCCGGTACCCTCACCCGGTCATGGCGTCGCTCGTCACCCGCGCCAGGATACCCAGGCGCACCCGGTTGGCTCAGGCCACGGTCGGGCCCTGCTGTCGCACACTCTCGACCGACTCCATGGCGGCCCGTAGGTCGGCCAGCCACGTGTCGGCGTTGGTGGCCACCAGCTTCACGCACCAGAGCAGGGCATCGGAGCGGCTGCGGGCCACCCCGCTGTCGACCAGCGTGTCGAGCACCACCCGCTCGGGCTGGCGGAGCCGGGTCATCACCGGGACCGACAGGTTGGTGAAGACCTGCCGGGTACCCCCGGCCTCCGCCCCCCAGGCCACGCTGCGGCCGAACAGGTGCTCGGCCTCGCGGGCGACCGCCATGCGCTCCTCACGGGTCTCCTCGCGGAAGCGGGACAGGCGGCCGGCTTCGGCGGCGGCCACGGTCACCTCGTCGGCCCCGTCGGGGACCTCGGGCGCCGACAGTCTCCCCACGACGAGGATCTCGTCCCGGTCGACCACCAGTGCGGGTGCATCCTCGAACCACGGGTCGGGCAGCCGGCCGGCCAGCCAGCCGGCCAGGCCGTCGATCGACGGGTGCTCGTCCGACAATCCACCAGCCGGTCGTCCCGGGCGGCCCCGGGTTCGCCGTCCACTGCTCGTTGTGTGCTGCTCCATGGTCTGCCTCCTGAATATTACTTAATTACAAGATTACCACAGAGGGGGCAAACGACAACCCCTGCCGGGAGCACGACGCGGCGGCCCGGGCCGCGTCGCAGGTGGTGCGTCAGGCCAGGACCGACGCCACCACGGCACCGACCTGCTCGATCTCGAGCAGGAACCCGTCGTGGCCCGACGTGGAGTCGATCACCGTGACCGGGTGCCCACCGGGCAGGAGCCGGGCCAACTGGTGCTGCAGCCCGAGCGGGTAGAGGCGGTCGGAGGTGATGCCCGCCACGGCCACGTCGGCCCGCACCCCGGCCAGGGCCCGCGCCACCCCGTTGCGGTCCCGCCCGACATCGTGATGGTTCATGGCCTCGCTCAGGGCGATGTAGGAGTTGGGGTCGAAGCGCCGGGTCAGCTTGTCCCCGTGGTGCTCGAGATAGGACTCCATGGCGAACCGCCCACCCGGGCGCGGGTCCTCCTCCTGGGCGCCCCGACCGAAGCGGCTCTCGAACTCGAGGTCGGTACGGTAGGAGTACTGCCCGATGCCCCGGGCCAGGGCCAGTCCGGCCGAGGGGCGGGCCCCGGTGGCGTAGTAGTCCCCTCCGGCGTAGGCGGGATCGGCCCTGATGGCCCGGATCTGCAACGAGCACAGGGCGATCTGCCCGGCGGTGGCCATGGCCCCGACGGCCAGGACCACCGCCCGGCGCACCCGGTCGGGATGGCCGACGCACCACTCGAGCACCCGCATCCCCCCCATCGAACCCCCGACCACAGCCGGCCCACCGGTCGATGCCCAGCCGGTCGGCCAGGGCGGCCTCCACCACCACCTGGTCCCGGATGGTCACCACGGGGAAGCGGGAGCCCCAGGGCCGGCCGTTGGGCGCCGGCGAGGCCGGCCCGGTGGTGCCCTGGCAGCCGCCCAGCACATTGGGGCAGACCACGAAGTAGCGGTCGGTGTCGATGGAGGCGCCCGGTCCGATCAGGCCGTCCCACCAGCCGGGTGCCGGGTGGCCCGGACCGGCCGGTCCGGTGGCGTGGGAGTCCCCGGTCAGGGCGTGCAGGACCAGCACGGCGTTGCCCCGATCGGGATCGAGCTCCCCCCAGGTCTCGTAGGCCACGGTGACCGTCGGGCAGGTGGCCACCCCCTTCGAGGTCGAGGCCCGGGGACCCGTCGCCGAACAGCCGCACCAACTGGCGCCCGCCCGGCTCGTCCCCGGGCTCCCACACGCCCGGGTACGGGCCCCGGGTCACGTGCCCTTGATGGAGCGGAATCCCGCCTCGAGGTCGGCGAGGATGTCCTCGATCGACTCGAGGCCGATGCACAGGCGGACCAGGTCGGGGGTGACCCCGGCGGTGACCTGCTCGGCCTCGGTGAGCTGCGAGTGGGTGGTGGAGGCCGGGTGGATGGCCAGGCTGCGCACGTCGCCCACGTTGGCCAGGTGGCTGAACAGCTCGAGTCCCTCGATGAAGGTCTTCCCCGCCTCGATCCCGCCGTTGATGCCGAAGGACATGATGGCCCCGCCACCGTTGGGGAGGTACTGCTGCTGGCGCTGGTGCCACGGGCTCGAGGCCAGTCCGGGGTAGGTCACCCAGGCGACGTCGTCGCGCGCCTCCAGCCACTCGGCCACGGCCACCGCGTTCTGCACGTGCCGCTCCATGCGCAGGCTGAGGGTCTCGAGGCCCTGCAGGAACAGGAACGAGTTGAGCGGGGCGATGGACGCCCCCATGTCCCGTAGGTACTGGAGCCGGGCCTTCAGCACGAATCGGGCCGGGAACAGGGCCTCGGGGAGCTGGCCGAAGACCAGGCCGTGGTAGCTGGGATCGGGCTCGGTGAAGCCCGGGAACCGGCCGCTGCCCTCGTAGTCGAAGGCACCACCGTCGACGATGATCCCGCCGATGGAGGTCCCGTGCCCGCCGATGAACTTGGTGGCCGAGTGCACCACGATGTCCGCACCGTGGCGGAGGGGCTGGCAAAGATAGGGGGTGGCCACGGTGTTGTCCACCACCAGGGGGATCTTGTGCTCGTGGGCGACCGCCGCCACGGGCTCGAAGTCGAGGACGTCACCCTTGGGGTTGCCGATGCGTCTCGCGCATAGAAGGCCCTGGTGTTGGGCCGGACAGCGGCCCGCCAGGCGTCGAGGTCGTCGGGGTCGTCGACGAAGCTCACCTCGACCCCGAACTTGGGCAGCGTGTAGTGGAGCAGGTTGTACGTGCCCCCGTAGAGGGAGGCCGAGGAGACCACATGGCCGCCGTTCTCGGCCAGGTTGAGGAGGGTGATGGACTCGGCCGCCTGGCCGCTGGCCACGGCCAGCGCGGCCACGCCGCCCTCGAGGGCCGCCATCCGCTCCTCGAACACGGCCTGGGTCGGGTTCATGATCCGGGTGTAGATGTTGCCCAGCTCCTCCAGGCCGAACAGGGCGGCGGCGTGGGCGGTGTCGCGGAAGGTGTAGCTCGTGGTCTGGTAGATGGGCACGGCCCGGGCCCCGGTGGTGGGGTCGGGCACGGCTCCGGCGTGGATCTGACGAGTTTCGAATCCCCATTCGGCCATGGCAGTGGTCTCCTCGGAACGGTCCCTCGGCGTCGGTCGCCAGCACGGGTCGGCGTTCGCGGGTCCAAGCTTGGCAAACCCGAGTGGATTGATCAACTAGTCCTTCGGCGCGCCTCACGGGACCGGCCCCGCCCGTCGGTGGTCCCGAACCTGGGCCCGGGGTCATTCCCATCGGAACACGGGAGCGCGGGAGCTGACCCAACCCGGTGCCCGGTCGTCGCTATCTTGGGCGGGGCCCGTGCCTCGAAACCCTGACAGAACTGCCCCGGTGCGGGAGGCGCTCCCGAAGGGGAGCCGCGGCCGGCTCGTCCTGGTCCTGTCGGCGGTGGGGGTGATCGTGGTGGGGGTCCTGGTGTCGCTGACCCCGATGAGCGACACCCTCGCCGACGGTGCCGTCGCCCTCGCCTTCGGCGCCCACACCGCGCCGCCCCGGGTCCCGTCGACCACGGCGGATGTGACCCGGTGCCCCTGGCTCGAACGGGCACTGGACCGTCACACCGCTCCGGCCGCGTTGGCCGGTGACGTGGTCCGCCGGATGACCGTCCACGAGAAGCTGGGGGAGATCGTCCTGGTCCACGCCGGACCGTACGAGAACATCGACGGCGGTGTACCCCGTCTGTGCATCCCGGCATTGACCCTCCAGGACGGTCCGCAGGGCCTGGCCTACGGCGACCTCGGTGTGACCCAACTGCCGTCGCCCCTCGGGATTGCCGCCACCTTCGACACCGGGGTGGCCCGCACGTACGGACAGGTCCTGGGATCCGAAGCCGCCGGCCAGGGTATCGACGTCGTCCAGGGACCCACCCTCAACATCGACCGGGTCCCGCAGAACGGGCGCTCGTACGAGGGGTTCGGCGAGGACCCGCGTCTGGTGGCGGCCATGGGGGTGGCCGACGCCCGGGGCATCCAGTCCACCGGGACCCTGGCCATGGCCAAGCACTTCGCCGTCTACAACCAGGAGACGGACCGGGGCGTGCTCGACGACCAGGTGTCGCAGCGGGCCCTCGAGGAGCTCTACTACCCGCCCTTCCGGGCCGTGGTCACCGGGGCCCACGTGGCGGCGGCCATGTGCGCCTATCCCCGGTTGAACGGCACCTACCAGTGCCAGGACCCGGCCCTCTCGGACCAGCTGGCCCAGTGGGGGTTCACCGGCATCATCCGCTCGGACCTCGGATCGGTCCACGACCCGGTGGCCGCCCTCGACGCCGGCACCGACCTCATCAAGCCGGCGTCGGTGAACCGGCTGGCCCTGCTGGTCCGCGAGCACCGCCTGAGCCTGACCACGGTGGACGGCGCCGTGACCCGGATCCTCACCGTGATGTTCGCCCAGGGGCTGGTGGACCGGCCGGTGGCCGGTTCCCCGGGGACCGCGGTGGACCCGGACTCGCACAGCGACTTCGCCCTGACCGCCGCCGAGCGATCGGCGGTCCTGCTCAAGGACGCCGGAGGCATCCTGCCCCTGGCCGCCTCCGCCCACCGGACGGTGGCGGTCATCGGCGCCGACGCCGCCTCCACGCCGGTCACGTCGGGCTACGGGAGCTCGCGGGTGCTGCCCCCGTTCACCTCCTCGCCGCTCGGGGCCATCCGCCGCCGGGCCGGGGGGCGCACCCGGGTCACCTACTCGGGCGGCGGGAGCACCACCGCCAACCTTCCCGCCGTGCCCTCGAGGTTCCTGACCCCGGCCTCCGGGTCGGGCCAGGGACTGACCATGACCCTGACCCAGACCGACCCCGACGCCACCGGCCCGACCTCGGTCCAGGCCGTCCAGCCCACCGTCGACGTCTCCCTCAGCCCCCATCCCACCACCACCCACCTCCTGCCCACCGCGCTCCCCGCCGCGCCGGTCGAGCGACTGCACAACCCGCTGGCCGCGGGGACCGGGGCCCTCTCCCTGGGCCGGGCCACCTCCCCGCTCCACACCCACGTGGTCCTCCCACCGGGCTGGTCCGACGTCTCGGCCACCTGGACCGGCACCCTCACCCCACCGCACACCGGCCTCTACACCTTCTCGCTCCAGGGGGTGGGGGCCGCCACCCTCACCCTCGACGGCGTGGCCGCTGTCGCCGACCCGCTGAGCCACGCCCTCGGCCGTTGGGCCCAGACGGTGTCGCTCGACGGAGGCCACCGGTACCGGCTGGCCCTGGCCTGGGAGCCCATCGACAACCGGACGCCCTCGGGGGAGACGTCGATCACGCCCAGCTCGTTGACCCTCGGGTGGGCCTACGTCAGCGGGCGGATCGAGGCGGCCGTGGCCGCGGCCCGCCGGGCCGACGTGGCCGTGGTCTTCGCCGGTGACTTCAGCTCGGAGGCGTTCGACCGGCCCTCCCTCAGCCTGCCCGGGGACGAGAACGCCCTCATCACGGCCGTGGCCGCGGCCAACCCGCGCACCGTCGTGGTCCTGGACACCGGGGGTCCCGTGCTCATGCCCTGGCTCGGGCAGGTCCGGGGCGTGCTGGAGGCGTGGTACCCGGGCGAGGAGGACGGGGCCGCCATCGCCGCCCTCCTCTTCGGTGACGCCGATCCGTCCGGTCGGCTGCCGGTGACCTTCCCGGGAGGCAACGACCTCACCGGGGTCGGCACCCCGGCCCAGTGGCCGGGGATCGGTCTGACCTCGACGTACTCCGAAGGTCTGGAGGTGGGCTACCGCTACGACCATGCCGCCGGGATCCGGCCCCTGTTTCCTTTCGGCTACGGGCTGTCCTACACCCGGTTCTCCCTCTCCCGGCTCACCCTGTCCCGGTCGGCGGACGGGTTCGCCTTGCGGGTCAGGGTGCAGGACACCGGGGGCCGGGCCGGGACCGCCGTCCCCCAGGCCTACCTGACCTTCCCCGCCGCCGCCGGTGAGCCACCGGCCCAGCTGGTGGCGTTCGCCCCGGTGGCTCTGGCGCCGGGGCACTCGCGCACGGTCACGCTGGACGTGCCGACGACGGCGTTCCGGGCCTACCTGGGTGCCGGGTGGGCCACCGTGCCGGGCACCTACACCCTGTCCGTGGGGACCTCCTCCTCCGATCTCCCCCTCTCGCTACCCCTGGGCACCCCCTGACGGGGCAGGCCGCCCCCTACCGGGAGGGTGCCGCCCACGGTTCCGGCGGTGCCGGCACCCTGGCCATCGACGAGCCGGTGTCGCCGAACCGGTCGGAGCCGGCGTTCCACTGGCGGCCGGCCTCGCCCACCTCGTCCCGCGAGCGACCCACGAAGTTCCACCACATGGTGACGTGCGACTCGAACGGCGCCCCGCCCACCAGCAGTAGGCGCGTCTCCCCGACGGCGGAGATCCCGAGCTCCTCGCGGCCGGGACCGAGGTAGGCCAACTGGCCGGGGGAGACGGTCCTGCCCCCGACCCGCACGGCGCCCTCCAGCACCACCAGGGCGTGCTCGAACGAAGGGACCAGCGGGAGCTCGGCCGAGCCGACGGCGAGTCGGAGGTCCAACCCGACCAGTTCGGTGTCCCTCCGGGCCGGTGAGGTGACGTCGGCCAGAGCCCCGACCAGCACGGTGGCCCGGGCCGCACCCAACTCCACCTGGGGCAGGGTCGAGTGGTGCTCGAAGGCCGGACCGTCGTGCCGGGTGGCCTCGGGCTGGGCCACCCACAGCTGTACGCCGTGGAGCCCGTCCCCGTGCCTCCCGGTCGGCTCCTCGGCATGGCTCACCCCGTGGCCGGCGGTCATCAGATTGAGCTGGCCGGGCCGGATGGCCTGTTCGGAGCCGAGGCTGTCGCGGTGGAGGAGCTCCCCTTGGACCAGCCAGGTCACCGTGTGCAGCCCGGTGTGCGGGTGGGGCCCGATGCCGCCCGGCGGGAGCCCTGCGGGGACCGGGCCCATGTGGTCGATGAAGCACCACGCCCCGACGGTGCGACGCCCCCGCTGGGGCAGGGCGCGCCGGACCCGGGTGTCCCCCACCACCGTCTCCCGACTGGGCCGCACGTCCACCATCGGGAGGCCGCCGGCTCCGGTCATGGTCGGCCCGTCACCCCCCCGATGGTAGGCGGGCGCCGGTCGGACCGGCCTACGGTGGGCAGATGGACAGCCTCCTGCCGCCGGCCGGGGCGTCGGTGGCCACCTACGCGGGGATCCGCTCCCGGGTGTGCGACCTCCTGGCCCAACTGCCCGACACCGAGGCCGCCGCCGTGTCGGTGCCGGCCTGCCCGGGCTGGACCGTGACCGACGCCGTGGCCCACCTCTACGGCGTGGAGTCGGACATCCTGGAGGGCAACCTGGAGGGCGTCGGCACGGCACCGTGGGCCGATGACCAGGTCCGGCGGTTCGCCCCGTGGGGTCTGCGCCAGCTGCTGGAGCGGTGGAACGAAGCCAGTCCCGCCGTCGAGGCGATGGGGGGCGACTTCCCGGCCCGCAGCGCGGCGCAGTTCGTCTTCGACGCCTGCACCCACGAGCACGACATCCGGGGCGCCCTGGGCCGGCCCGGGGGCCGCGGCAGCGACAGCGTCCACGTCGGGCTGGCCTTCATCGCCGGGGCCCTCGACGGCCTGGTGACCGAGGGCCGCCTGCCGGGAGTCGAGCTGGACAGTCCCGACTTCCACGCCGTCCTCGGCGAGCCACCGGTTCCGGTACGGCTCTCGGCGCCGACCTTCGAGCTGTTCCGGTCGTTCGGCGGCCGGCGCTCCCCTGCCCAGTTCCGGTCCCTGGCCTGGGAGGGCGACCCGGCACCGTTCCTGGCCTTCTTCGCCGGCGGCCCGATCCGCCCCCCCGACGAGGACCTCGTCGAATAGCCCCGCCTCCGGAGCGGGGCGACGACGGGGACCGGGCGGGGTGGGCGGCGGCTCAGACCGGCTTGCCGTCCGGACACCAGGGGTTGGAGGGCACCCCGGCGCACGGATCGGGCATGGTGGGGATGGCCTTGGGCAGTGGGTGCATGACCACGCCGGTGCGGGGCGGGTAGACGGCCCCGGCGGGACAGCTCCCGAAGCCGGAGTCGCACAGCACCTGGGCCAGCAGTGCTCCACCGGTGTTGCCGGCCGTCGTGGTCTTCCCGCATACCGGCTGGAGCTGCTCGAGATTGGGTGGTGCGCTTCCGTTCGGCGCCGTGTTGCCCACGTAGCAGTTCGAGGGCTGGCCGCCGTTGAGGGTGATCTGGCCGTAGTCGGCGTTGCTGGGGTTCCCGAAGAATCCGTTGTGGGAGAAGGTGTTGTGCAGCAACGCGTTGTTCATCGGGTCGTACACGCAGCCGAAGCCGGGCGTCTGGACCCCGCCCGTACCCGAGCACGTCTGGCCCATCTCCGGCGTACCGGAGTCGGGGAACGGCACCATCAGGAACCCCCACGCTCCGTTGTGGGAGAAGGTGTTGTCCATGACCGTGTCGTTTCGGCCGCCGGACAGCGTCATGCCGGTCCCGGTGGGCCCGGCGGCGGCGTTGCCGGCTTCGGGGACGGTGGGGTTGTTGTTGTCGTGCACGTTGTTGTGCATGAACACCCAGCAGGAGCGGGTGTGGGTGATGGGGCTGATCCCGCGGTTCGGGCAGTTGCCGTTCTGGGGAGCCGGTGGGTCGCCGTTGATCTGGGTGTTGGTGTCGAATCCGTCCTGGTTGTTGTCGAACTCGGAATGCTCCACCACGATGGCCCCACCGGAGTTGGTCCCCGAGTAGCCGAGGGCGTTGTACTCCATCCAGGCGTGGTTGATGGTGATCCCGCACTGCTGCAGGCAGGCCCCGACGTACATGCCGGAGTCGTTGAAGTTGCTGGCGTACAGCTGGTCCCACGTTGCCGGACCTCGGGAGTTGGACGAGAAGATCCCGTACTGGGCCGCCGTGGCCTCCTGCTGGTCGGCCGTGCCCTGGTTGCTGAAGTACGTGGTGGTGGCGGTCAGGTAGCTCCCCGAGTAGCCACGCAGTCCGATCTTGCCGCTGTCGGCTCCTCCGTTCCACCAGATCTCGTTACCCGAATCGCCCGAGCCGGCCAGGAAGTTGCACGCGGTGAGGTTGTCCACCGACACGTTGTCGGCCTTCCAGACCAGGATGCCGTTCCGGCCGACCGGCGCGCCGTCGCTGCCGGTGGCGCCGAAGTTCTGGGCCGACGGGTCGGCACTGCACGATCCCGAGGCGCCCTTGTTGGTCCCGTCCACGACGACCGCGGAGCGGTTCATCCCCCGGAGGTGGATGTTCGACGTCGTGATCATCACCCCGCCCATGTCCCCGTGGGCCGGATCGGTGGCGGCCCCTGACTCGTCGGCGTTTTCGTGGTAGTCGCCGGGGGCGACGAGGATCCAGTCGCCCTTCTTGGCTGCGTCCACCGCCGACTGGATGGTCTTGAACTTCCCGGCATGGCCGTCGAACGTCCCGACCAGGAGCACGGTGCCACTGCTGCCCGACGATGGGGACGCCGACGACGAGCTGCACGCCGTCAGCAGGGCACCGGTCATCAGCGTGACCCCGCCGACCACGGCCCGACGCCGCCAACCAGCCCGGCGGACCGGCCCCGCCCGGCCACCCGCACCAGCCGTCGGCCTGCGACCTCGAGCCATCGAACCTCCCCGGTTCCGCCCGCCCGGCCACCGCCCAGTGGGCACCATTAGCGATGGTAGCGGGCCGGGGCGCCCGACCCGGAACCGACGGGGACGAGCCCACCGGGGCAGGCGACCAGGAGGGCCCATGGGGTCGGGCCGCCCCGTCGGCTACCATGCGGGGGTCGACGCCGGGGCACCGCGACCTCTCCCGAGATGGTCAAGCCCGCCCCGGAGCCGGCCGGGACGGGACCGGATTGCCCGTCCGAGCGAACCTGGCCTCCCCGACGGGACCGGCCCCAGCCAAGGAGTCCTCAATGAGCAGTACGAAGCCCGCCGACTTCAAGGTGGCCGACCTCTCCCTCGCCGAGTTCGGCCGCAAGGAGATCGAGCTGGCCGAGCACGAGATGCCCGGCCTGATGGCCATGCGGGCCGAGCATGCGTCCGAGCAGCCCCTGGCCGGCGCCCGGATCACCGGCTCCCTGCACATGACCATCCAGACCGCCGTGCTGATCGAGACCCTCACGGCGCTCGGCGCCGAGGTGCGCTGGGCCAGCTGCAACATCTTCTCCACCCAGGATCACGCGGCGGCGGCCGTGGCCGTGGGCCCGACCGGCACCGTCGACGACCCGGCCGGCGTACCCGTCTTCGCCTGGAAGGGCGAGACCCTCGAGGAGTACTGGTGGTGCACCGAGCGGGCGCTGCTGTGGCCCGGTCAGGGTCCGACCATGATCCTCGACGACGGCGGGGACGCCACCCTCCTGGTCCACAAGGGCGTCGAGTTCGAGAAGGCCGGTGCGGTGCCCGACGCCTCGACGGCCGACTCCGAGGAGTTCGCCGTGGTGCTCTCGGTGCTGGCCAGGAGCCTGGCCGAGGACCCGACCCGGTGGACGACCATCGCCAACGGCATCAAGGGCGTCTCCGAGGAGACCACCACCGGAGTGCACCGGCTCAACGAGATGGAGCAGGCCGGCGAGCTGTTGTTCGCCGCCATCAACGTGAACGACGCGGTGACCAAGTCCAAGTTCGACAACAAGTACGGCTGTCGGCACTCGCTGATCGACGGGATCAACCGGGCCACCGATGTGCTCATCGGCGGCAAGGTGGCCGTGGTGTGCGGCTTCGGCGACGTGGGCAAGGGCTGCGCCGACTCACTGCGGGGTCAGGGTGCGCGGGTGGTGGTGACCGAGATCGACCCGATCTGCGCCCTGCAGGCGGCCATGGAGGGCTACCAGGTGGCCACCCTCGAGGACGTGCTGGACACCGCCGACGTCTTCGTGACCACCACCGGCAACAAGGACGTCATCACCGCGGCCCACATGGGGAAGATGAAGCACCAGGCCATCGTGGGCAACATCGGCCACTTCGACAACGAGATCGACATGGCCGGCCTGATGAAGATCGACGGGGTCGAGCGGGTCAACATCAAGCCCCAGGTCGACAAGTGGGTCTTCCCCGACGGGCACGCGGTGATCATCCTGTCCGAGGGCCGCCTGCTCAACCTGGGCAACGCCACCGGTCACCCCAGCTTCGTGATGTCCAACTCGTTCACCAACCAGACCATGGCCCAGATGGAGCTGTTCAACAACGCCGGGCAGTACGACAACAAGGTGTACGTGCTGCCCAAGCACCTCGACGAGAAGGTGGCCCGACTCCACCTCGACGCCCTCGGGGTCAGGCTGACCACGTTGTCCAAGGAGCAGGCCGAGTACATCGGGGTCCCCGTCGACGGACCGTACAAGCCGGACACCTACCGCTACTGAGATTGGCCCGACCGCTCCCGCTGTGCGCCGCCCGAGCGCGGGGCGGGCGATCCACCGCCCCGTCGGATCGGGCCCGCTGATGCCGCCGATCGACGCCTCCGACCTCGAGGTGACGCGCTACGACGTCAGCGAGCGGGTGGCCACCATCACCCTCCACCGTCCCGAGCGGCTCAACGCCTGGACCGCCCAGATGAACGCCGAGTACCGTGACTGCCTCCAGCGCGCCGCCGACGACCCGGGGGTCCGGGTCATCGTGGTCACCGGCTCCGGTCGGGGATTCTGTGCCGGGGCCGAGTCGGAGGATCTGGCCGGCCACGCCGAGCGGGGCGCCTACCGGACCTGGGACACCGACGACCTTCCCCGACCGGGTTACGGGGTGCGGCCCGAGTTCGATGCCGAGCTGGCTTACCACTTCGGTGTGCCCAAGCCCATCATCGCCGCCGTCAACGGCCCGGCCGCCGGGATCGGCTTCGCCCTGTCCTGCTACTGCGACCTCCGCTTCGCCGCCGCCGGGGCCAAGTTCACCACCGCCCACGGGAAGCTCGGGCTGCCGTGCGCCTTCGGGCTGGCCTGGCTGCTGCCCAAGCTCATCGGGCTCCCCCGGGCCCTGGACCTCATCCTGTCCAGCCGCACCTTCGCCGCCGAGGAGGCGCTGGACCTGGGCCTGGTCGCCGCGGTGGTGCCGGTGGACCAGCTCGCCGACCATGTTGGCGGGTACGCCCGGGCGCTGGCCACCTCGGTCTCTCCGGCGTCCATGGCGGCATCGAAACGCCAGGTCTACCAGGCCTTCCACACGACGGCGGCCGAGGCGGTCGGGGTGGCCGAGGCCCTGCTCGACCCGATGATGGCCGGCCCCGACTACCGAGAAGGTGTGGCCGCCCTCCGCGAGAAGCGGCCGGCTGTGTACGGGGACCTCCCCGCCGATGCCACCCGGCCCGGCCGGGCGGTTCGACCCGCCGATTGAACCGGTCCGGACCGGGGTGGCCGTCCACCCTCCCCGGTGGCGGAGGGCCGGGCGGTGCCCGGAGCGGCGGTGGGCTGCGGCACCCGATCAGACCGATCTGGCGGCCCGGGATCGCCGACGACATCGGCGCGTGAGACACCTCAGCAAGATCCTCCTTGTGGTGACCCTCCTGGTTCTCTGCTTCGTGGTCTTCGGACCCCTCTTCGGATGGCACCGGCTCCGCAGGGGATGGTGGCCGCGGGCAGTCGGTCGTCGGGCCGAACCTCCACGGGTCCTTCGTCTGGCTCCCCGGGCGCCGGTCGGCGGCTACATCTTCTCCGACCGACCCAGCGGTCGGGCGGCGCCGACGGTCGGCTCGCGCGGACATCGGGGCCGGTGGCCCGTAGCCTCGGGGCATGGGAGCGCACCCGCCCAACCCCCGTCTCGGACCCCGGGCCGCCACCCTCGGCGGCACCACCGCCCAGCTGCTGGTCGGCCTGACCGCACTGGCCTCGGCGGCGGTCGCCGGACTGGCGTTCGTGCACCGTCCCTGGCCCAACCGGCTCGACGTCTGGGGCTACACCGCCCTCCCCGCCGACTCGGCCTCCCGCTGGGCGCACGACCTGGTGGCGGCGGGCTCGCTCCCGGCCCTTCTCGGCGGCGTGGCCCTGGTGTTCGTCGTCGGCCTGTTCCGCGACCGGGTCCGGGCCGTGGCCTGTGCCGTCGCCCCTCCGCTGGCCGTCCTGATCGTCCAGGACCTGGCCAAGCCTCTGGTGGGTCGGCATCTGGGTATCACCGGGAGTGCCTCCTACCCGTCGGGGACGGTTGCCGCGGTGGCCGCCCTGCTGACGGCGGCGGCCCTGGTGGCGCCGGCCCGGGCCCGCCCGGCGGTGGTCATGGTCGGCACCCTGGCCGCCTCGGGTGTGTGCGCAGCCGTCATCGTGCTCCGTTGGCACTACCCGACCGACGCGCTGGGAGGTGTCGCCGTTGGGGTGGGGGCCGTGCTGACCCTCGATGCCCTGCTCCACCTTCCCTGGGCTCTGGCCGGGCGGCTCCAGGCCCGCCGTTCGGGCCGCGGGGTCGGAGCGCTACGGCGACCTCGACTGGCGTGATACCCCGGACCGATTGGTCGGCGAGCGGACGCTCCCGTGCACTACCCGGGTCGGTCCGGTGCTGTGCACGGCCCGTGGGCCGGGAGACGTCAGGCGGTGAGCGGCCGGGATGACGAGCGGTCCTCGACACCCTCCCGCACCATGGGCAGGAGCTCCTTGCCGAACTCGACGGCGTCGGGCACGGGATCGAAGCCCTTGAGCAGCAGAGTGGTGCAGCCGAGGTCGTAGTAGCGCAGCATGGCCTCGGCCACCTGCTGGGGCGTGCCCACCAGCGCCGTCGAGTTTCCGGCCGCGCCGGTCAGGTTGGCCACCTTCATCCACAGCCGCTCGTCGTAGACCTCGCGCTCGGCCGACATGGCGATGAGGCGTTTGCGCCCGACCGACGTCGTACCTCCGGTGTCACGATCGACGGAGAGCGTGGCATTGGCCGCTCCGCCGAGTCCCTGGTAGGAATCCTGCCGGCCGGCCATCCGCTCCTTGGCCCGCTCGATCCGCTCGGCGGTGGTCTCGGCGATCCACTCGGCCTTCTCCCAGGCCTCGTCTTCGGTGTCGGCGATGATGGGACGCAGTGAGATGCTGAAGCGGAGGGAACGTCCGGCTTTCTCCGCCACCGGCACGATGGAGCTCATCCGCTCCGCCACGGCGGCCCGGGGCTCACCCCAGAACGCATACACGTCGGCGAGGGCCGCGCCGACCTCGATGGCCGCGGGCGAGGCCCCGGCGAAGTAGAGAGGGATCCCTCCGGGAGACACCGGCTTGACCGAGGTGAACGCGCCCTCGTACCGGAAGAACTCTCCCTCGAAGTCGAACGGGGCGCTCTCCTCCCACATGCGGCGCACGATGGACATGACCTCACCGGTCCGCCGGTAGCGGGCGTCGTGGGGGACGAAATCGCCTTCCCGTCGTTGGTCGGCCTCGTCGCCTCCGGTGATGAAGTGGACGGCGATCCTTCCCCCGCCGGTCAGGTGATCGAGCGTGGCGGCCTTGCGAGCCAGGAGGGCCGGTTGGACGAAGCCGGGGCGATGGGCCACGAGCACCTTCAGGCGCTCGGTGTGGTGGAGCACCGTGGCGGCCACGGCCCATCCCTCGGGTGCGACGGCTCCATAGCCCACCAGCACCCGGTCGAATCCGGCCTGTTCGTGGGCACGGGAGATGTCGACCAGGTAGTCGGGTTCGATGACCGGGCCGTCCATCCAGTCGACCACCGGGCCGTCGACCAGGGGCCCCTTGATCTCCGAGGCGTCCCTGGTGCCCACCATCCCAATGATCTCCACGGGCATGCCGATCCCCTTCTCATGGTGCCGGACGATCCCACTCCGTGGTGGGGCCATCCAGACCACTATCGACATAATCCGACCCGTTCCTTTAGGAAGAGCCACGCGACTGCCGATACCTGGTCATGGTCGTTCTGCACCTCGACTCGCCCATGACCGGCCCCCCGGGCCTGGCCGACGCCGGCCCCTCGGTGAACCGATGGACGTGCGCCGTGGTCAACAACATGCCCGACGGGGCCTTCGTCCAGAGCGAACGCCAGTTCCTGGACCTGCTCGACATCGGTTCGGGCCGCCAGGGCCTCGATGTCCGCCTGTACACCATGGCCGGGGTCCCGAGGGGAGAGGCCGCCGCCCTTCGGATCGCCCAGCGGTACACACCGTGGGCCGAACTGTTCGACCACCCACCCCGGCTGCTGATCGTCACCGGGTCCAATCCGGTCGAGCCGACCCTGGAGGGGGAGCCGATCTGGGCGGAGATGGTCCGGCTGCTCACCTGGGCCAGCCACGCGGTGCCGTCGATGCTCCTGTCCTGCCTGTCGGCCCATGCCGCCCTGACCGTCTTCGACGGGCTGGAGCGGGAACCGTTGCCGGCGAAGTGCACCGGCGTCTTTCCCCAGCTGGCCGAACCGGGGGACCCCCTGACGGTCGGCCTGGGATCGGGCATCGTGCTCCCCCACTCCCGGGTGAGCACCGTTCCCACCCACCGGGTTCGGGCGGCCGGGTACCGGGTTCCGCTGCGATCGGAGGAGATCGGCTGGAGCGTGGCCACCAGGCGGGTCGAGGAGTCCGACGTGGTGCTCATGCAGGCCCATCCCGAGTACAGGCCGACCAGCCTTCTCCGCGAGTACCAGCGGGACGTCCGCCGGTACGTCCGCGGCGAACGGGAAGGCATCCCCGTCCTCCCCCGGAACTGCTCGGCACCCGAGGACACCGAACGGCTCGACGCGTTGCAGGAACGGATCGCCGCCGGCGAGCGGGACCCGAGGCTCGTCGAGTCCTTTCCGTTCGCCGACATCGAAGCCAGGGCCCCCTGGACCTGGCACACCGTGGCCACCGGGCTCTACACCAACTGGCTGGCCGACGTCCCGGCCAGGAGCCGCTGAGCACGTGCGGGACGAGACCATTGCCATCCACGGTGGGTTCACCCCGGACGGTACTCGCGCCGTGGCGGTGCCCATCTACCAGACCGTGGCCCACGACTTCATCGACGCTGAGCATGCCGGGGCGGTGCTCGACCTCGAAGTCCCCGGATTCCACTACAACCGGCATCAACAACCCCACGAACGACGTCCTCGAGCGGCGCATCGCCGCCCTGGAGGGGGGAACGGCCGCCCTGGTGGTGTCGTCAGGCATGGCCGCGGTCAGCTACGCCGTCCTCACCGTGGCCGTCGCCGGGTCCAACATGGTGGTGGCGCCCCAGCTGTACGGAGCTACGTTCACCTACTTCGCCCACGTGCTGCCCACGCTCGGGATCGAGGTCCGATTCGCCCCCGACGACCGGGCCGAGTCCCTCGCCGCGCTCGTGGACGACAAGACCTGCGCCTTCTTCTGCGAGACCATCGGCAATCCGGCCGGCAATGTCGTCGACCTCGAAGCGGTCGCGGCCGCCGCGCACGAGGCCGGGGTCCCTCTCATCGTCGACAACACCGTGGCCACCCCACTCCTGCTGAAGCCGATCCGTCACGGGGCTGACGTCGTGGTCCACTCCCTGACCAAGTTCGTGGGAGGTCACGGCACCACGCTGGGAGGCGCCATCGTGGATGCCGGGACCTTTCCGTGGACCCAGCACGCCGAGCGTTTCCCCCAGTTCAACCAGCCCGAGCCGGCCTTCCACGGCGTCGTCTTCGCCCGGGACTTTCCCGAGCGGCCGTTCACGGTCCGGGCCCGGTCGGTCCAGCTGCGCAATACCGGTGCCACCCTGTCACCGTTGGCCGCCTTCCAGTTGTTGCAGGGACTCGAGACCATGTCCGTCCGTCTCGAACGGCACGAGTCCAATGCCCGGGCCGTGGCCGACTACCTGGCCCACGATCCCAGGGTGGACTGGGTGAGCTTCGTCGGCTTCCCCGGCCACCCCTCGTACGAACTGGCCCAGCGCTATCTGCACGGGCACGTCCCCTCCATCATCACCTTCGGGGCGGCGGGTGGCTACCGGGCCGGTCTGGCGTTCTTCGATTCCCTGCAGCTCTTCAAACGACTGCTCAACCTGGGAGACGCCAAGTCACTGGCCATCCATCCCGCCTCGACCACCCACCGCCAGCTGAGCGACGGGGAGCGTGAAGCGGCCGGGATCCGCCCGGAGACCATCCGGCTGTCCGTCGGACTCGAGCACATCGACGACCTCGTCGAGGACCTCGACCAGGCCCTGGCCAAAGCCACGGCCTGACGGCCCTCAGGACGCCGACCGACGTCACGGTCCGCTGATGACCGCCTCCATGCACTCCTGGGCGTCGAGCACCGCCCGGATACGACTCCGGGGGGACGGGAGGTAGTGCGTGAAGTAGCGCGCCCCCTCGGTCAGCACCCCGAGGAGGGAGAGATGGGGCTGGACCCGGCCACAGGCATCGTAGGGATGGAAGTCCTGGCTGATGGAGACGCTGCCGACCGGGTTGTCGCCGTAGCTCATCTGGGTCAACCTGCCACTGGCGTACAAACGGTTGAGGAGGGGCGAGCTGGACCGGGCCAGGGACGGAAGATCCAAATGGCCGCGGACCACACCGTTGACGGTGACGGTGGTCTCCTCGTCGAGTTGGGTGGAGCGGAGCACCGTGCGCCCGTCCGGACCGGCGACCACCGCCGGATCCGGCCCGAGCGACGTCTGCACCACGCCGGCATCGAGCAGAGCCAGGAGCTGCTGGGAACGGAGCAGCGGTGGTCCGGCCTCCATGCGGTTGATCCGACCCCGGACATTGGTTTGGAAATCGAGGTACGACTCGTGGGTGAGCCCACCGAACTCGATCACCAGGCGCAGCTGGTCGCGAAGGATCCGCAGCACCTCGAGGGCGGCCTTCACCGGACTGCCTCCGACGACGAGCGCCTCCTCGAGGTCGGCTTCGACCATGTCATAGACCTGTGATTGGTAGTCCGCACCCGAGGTGTAGGAGCGTCCTGACCCGGCGAACAGGTGGCTGGCCGGATCGAACCGCCCGTAGACCGGCTCATAGCCATCGACGACGCCGTCGAAGGCCCCGACCCCCCAGGCGCGGGTGAGGCAGTCCCGGACGTCGGCCGACTCGTCCGCACCGCCCTTGAGGAAGGCGGCATGGATGAGGTAGCGGGACTGCATCTCGGCGAACAGCAGGGGCAGGAGGTCACGTCGGAAGTCCACCTGCCGGCGGGCCGATGCCCCGCCCGGGTGGGTCAGACCGGCGATGGCCTCCGGCGTGCACACCACGGGTTGGTACTCCCCGTACGGGTCCACTCCGTGCGCCGACTTGGCGCAGTAGGGAACCCCCGAGCGCGAGTACAGGTGGATCAACGGCTCGTTCCCGCTGGGCCTGTACCGCTTCCGGTCCCCGACGTCCTCGAAGGTACCGCCGCGGCCGACGGTCAGGGCGGTCAGGAGATCGAAGCCGACCAAGCCCATTCCGGCGATGGCGACGGACTCGCCCGGGGGCACAGGGGTGTCGAAGTACTCGACCGGGTAGGGGCGCAGGTAGCGGACGGCGGAATGGCGGCCGGCGAACTCGTCGTTCCAGGTGTGCCCGGAGGTCAACACCACATGGTTGACACACAGCGTCCGGCCGTTGTCCAACACCACGGCTTCCCGACCGGCGACCGAGGAGATGTCGACCGCCGTGGCGTAGTGCCGCACCACCTCCATGTTCGGGGGGGCGTTGGTCACGAGGGACTCGTAGAACCACACCAGGTACTCCCCCATCAGACGGCGAGGCAGGTAGTCGGTGGGCTCGATCGGCCGGCCCGAGCGGGTGATACGGCACTCGTGTCCGTTCCACCGGTAGCCCTGTTGGACAGCCCATTCGAAGAGACCGACCGCATACGGAGGATCCTCCCCCCCGTCAGGGGATGCGTACAGACACAATTGACCGCAGGGGTTATTCAGCACCAGATAGTCGGGCTGTCCCATCGCATAGACCCCTCCACCCAGAGCTCCGGGCTCGATCACATGCACCCGGACGGAGGTTTCCACACGGCGGGCTTGGGCCACGGCCCGCTCGAGCACGCACACGCCCCACGAGCCCAATCCCACGATGGCCAGGTCGATCGTGCCAGTGCGGACGGGATCCGCATCCCAGTCAGCCAAAGGCGTAGATGGCAATGGACGCGCCGAGATCATGGGTACTGCTGCCCCTTCTTCACCGTTGCAGTAACGACATGCACACCGGACCAATCCAGCCACTACCGATGCATGAACCACGGTAGATGCCGCGTTCACCGTTGCACAAGACCCTGTCGAAATCGCCGCCCCATCGGTAGAATGGTCCGAACGCACGGTGCGGGAACTGTCATGAGGGCCTGGAATGCCGCGCCCGGCAGGACGAAAGAGGGGACGATGGCGGACGCCTTCGACACTGTGAAGTTGGGCGCCTTCGAGGTGCACCGTCTCGGATTCGGCACCATGCAGCTCACCGGGGCCGGGGTATGGGGACCCCCGGCGGACCGCGCCGGAGCCATCCGGGTGCTGCAAAGGGCGGTGGACCTCGGTGTCGACCTCATCGACACCGCGGACTCCTACGGCCCCGACGTCGCCGAGGAGCTCATCCGGGAGGCCCTCCATCCCTACCCCCAGGACCTCGTCATCGCCACCAAGGCCGGGTTCACCCGCCCAGGCCCTGACCAGTGGGAGGAGTGCGGTCGGCCCGAGTACCTGAAGCGCCAGTGCGAAGGGAGTCTTCAGCGGCTCGGCGTGGACCACATCGATCTCTTCCAGCTGCACCGAGTCGATCCACGTGTTCCTGCCGACGACCAGTACGGCGCACTGAAGGAGTTGCGTGACGCGGGCCAGGTCGCCGAGGTCGGGCTGTCCGAGGTCGGCGTGGCCGAGATCGAGGCGGCCCGGCGGATCGTGCCCGTGGCGACAGTGCAGAACCAGTACAACATCGCTCAGCGGGGCGCTGACGACGTCATCGACTACTGCGAGCAGCATGCGATCGGCTTCATTCCGTGGTTCCCGCTGGGTAGCGGCAAGTTGGCCCGCAGCGGTGGCCCTCTCGACACCGTCGCCCGCCAGGCGGGCGCCACCGTGTCCCAGGTGTGCCTGGCCTGGCTGCTCCGTCGCTCCCCGGTCATGGTGCCCATCCCGGGCACATCGTCGGTCGACCACCTCGAGGAGAACGGTGCAGCCAGCAAGATCTCGCTCTCCGACGAGCAGTACGAGACGTTGGTCGCTGCCCGGAAGCCCCTGCGCCGATGGGCCCTGGCCGGTTGAGATGAGCGATCGCCCGCATGTCAGCTGATCTGGTCATCCGAAACGGGTTGCTGGCCGACGGCACCGGCGGTCCGCTACGGCGGGCCGACGTCGCCGTGGCCGGACACCGGATCATCGAGGTCGGCGAGCGCCTTGCCCGGGGTCGGAGGGAGCTCGATGCCGAGGGCCTGCTGGTCACGCCCGGCTTCGTCGACCCCCATACCCACTACGACGGTCAGGCCACGTGGGACCCGCAGCTGGCGCCGTCATCCCACCACGGGGTGACCAGCGTGGCCATGGGCAACTGCGGTGTGGGCTTCGCCCCCGTCGAAGTGGACCGCCACGACTGGATCGTGGCCACCATGGAAGGGGTGGAGGACATCCCCGGCACCGCGCTGCACGAAGGTCTCCAGTGGGACTGGGAGTCGTTCCCCGAGTACCTGGACGCCCTCCAGCGACAGCCCCGGACCATCGACGTGGGGACCCACGTGCCCCACGCAGCCCTGCGGGCCTATGTCATGGGCGAACGGGGGGCCGACCTCAACGAGCACCCCGATCCAGCGCAACTCGAGACCATGGCCGACCTCCTCCGCCAGGGGCTCGACGCCGGAGCGCTCGGCGTGACTACCTCACGGACCGATCGCCACCGGACCAGCGGCGGCGAGAACCTGGGCACGCTGCGAGCCCGGGAGCCCGAGCTGATGGCCCTGGCCTCGACCCTTCGATCGTCGGGCAGGGGGGTCTTCCAGTTCCTGAGTGACTGCTACCGGACCACGGACGACGACTTCGCCAACGCCGAATTCGCACTGGTGACCGAGTTCGCCAGAGCCTGCGGGCGGCCGGTGAGCTACACCGTGCAACAGGACATCGAAGCTCCGGAACGGTGGCGGGACCTGATGGCGCTGGCCATGTCCCTCCGGGCCGAGGGCCTGGATGTCAAAGCCCAGGTGGCGCCCCGACCCATCGGGGTCCTGCTCGGACTGGAGGCGTCGGCCAACGTCTTCACCCCGTCGCGGGCCTACGGCAAGATCGCCGGCCTCCCGCTGGCCGAACGGGTGGCCGCGCTGCAGGATCCCGACCGTCGCCGGAGGATCGTGGAGGGTCACGCCGCCCTGACGTCAGGACCGGATGCCTTCGCCGGCTATGCCTTCTTCGGCCGCTTCGACGACATGTACGTCCTCGACGACCCGGTGGACTACGACTTCGACAGCTCCCAGTCCCTCGGTGCCATCGCCCGTCGCACTGGACAGGACCCCCGCCAGCTGGCCTACGACGTGCAGTTGCAGCATCACGGCCGCCAGCTCATCTACCTGCCGCTCTTCAACTTCGCCCATCGGGATCTCGGTGCCATCCGCGAGATGATCACCTCACCGGCGGCCATGTTCGGCCTCTCGGACGCCGGCGCCCACTGCGGACAGATCTGCGACGGCAGCATGACCACCACCTACCTCTCGATGTGGGCCAGGGACTTCGCCGGTCGGAACGGCCTGCCCGTGGAGGCGGTGGTGCACCAGATGACCCGCCGGCCTGCCGCCCACCTGGGCTGGCTCGACCGTGGGGTCGTCGCTCCCGGGCTGCTCGCCGACCTCAACGTGGTCGACCTGGACGCCCTGGAGTGTGCTCCCCCGGAGATCACCGCGGACCTCCCCGCCGGCGGACGACGGCTCCTCCAGGCGGCGCGGGGCTACCGATGGACGGTGAAGCGCGGGGCGGTCACCTTCGACGACGGGACACCCACCGGGGAGCTCCCCGGCCAGCTGGTGCGCGGGGCCCAACCCGCACCGGTCGGATGACCGCACCGGTGGGGACCGACGTCCTGTCGACGATCCTCGAGCAGGCCCGGCGGGGACCAGACCGTCCGGCGGTGGGAGATCTGGATCGTGCCCTGAGCTACGGCGAACTGGTCGACGAGATCGGTCGAGTGGCCGGGGGGCTCGACGCGTCGGGGGTCCGTGAGGGGGACCGGGTGGCCCTCCATCTCCCCAACTCCGTCGATTTCGTGGTGGCCGCGCTGGCCACCGTGTGGGTCGGGGCGCTGTTCGTCCCGCTGGCGGTCACCGACCCCGAGGCCAGGGTGGACGCCATCGTGGCCGACTGCTCGCCGGTCATCGTGGTCACCGGGGCCGAGCACGACGAGAGCCACGGTCGGGCGCTCCGAGCCGGTCCGGCGCGGGTGCCCTACCCCGACCTCACCGGCTCGGGCGGAGCCGTGCCGTCGGCTCGGGGGGGACCTCCCGGCCGGGCGGCCTATGCCATCTACACGTCGGGGACCACCGGCTCACCCAAGGGCGTCGTGATCGGCAACGGTGCATTTCTGGCGGCCGCCCGCTCGACGGCCGAGGCGCTCGGCCTCGATCGGGACACCCGAACCTTGTGCGTCTCCCCGTTCCACTTCGACGGTTCGTTCGGCACCTTGTTCCCCACCCTGTTGGCGGGGGGGGCCGTGGTCATCCGGCCGCGCGAGTCGCTGCTCTTCCCGCGGACCTTCTTCCGGGCCGTCCAGCGGGAGCGCATCACCTACACCGGCTTCTCGCCCAGCTACCTGAAGCTCCTGCTGGCCAGCCCCCAGATGGACGAGCTGCACGACAGCACCCTCGAGGTCATCGCCCTGGGCGGCGAAGCCAGCGCCCTGGCCGACATCCGGGCCCTGTGGGCGGCGGCGCCCCGACTCCGGGTGTTCAACCGCTACGGCCCGACCGAGACCACCATCGCCGTCACCCACCTGGAGCTGACCAGGGAGCTGCTGGCCGATGGCACGGTACCCCTCGGGAGGCCGCACCCCGGTGTCACCTTCCACCTCGCCGACGACCGGGGCCGTCTGATCGACCAGGCGGACCAGGTCGGTGAGCTGTACATCGGGGGGTCCCAGCTGATGTCGGGCTACTGGGGAGCCCAAGAACTCACCGAGCGGGTCATGCGGACCGACGTGGTCGCCGGGGAGACCGTGTACCGTACCGGCGACCTCGTCTACCGGAACCAGCAGGGAGACTACGTCTACGTGGAGCGCGCCGATCGGGTGATCAAGCGGTCGGGCGTGCGCATCTCGCTCCTGGAGGTGGCCGGCGAGGTACGGAACCTGCCCGGCGTGGCCGACGCCGCCTGTGTGGTCTTCGACGACGAGGGCGAGGTGGGCATCGCCGCCTTCGTGGTGACCGAACGCCCGGTCCCGGCCCTTGAGCTCCGTCAGGGAGCCAGTCAGCGCCTTCCTGACTCCATGCTCCCTGATCGGATCGAGCTGGTCAGCGAACTGCCCCTCACCACCTCGAGCAAGCTCGACGAGCGTCGACTGCTCCGGGAGGCAGGCCTCCAGGGTCCCGCCGGCCAGCCCGCACCGGCCAGCACCTCGCGCTCGGCGTGATCGGATCCCACGAGAACATCCCAGGTGGGGTGGCTCGACACCGGAGCACGGGTCCCCGGAGCGGCTAGGCGGCACCCAGGACCCAGCGGGGCCGGGACCAGAGCTGGAGATACTCGACCACGTGGAAGCCCAGCTGCCGGTAGAGCCGTTCCCCGGCCACCGAGGAGTGCAGCAGTGATCCTGACGCACCCGCCGCGAACTGCCGGACGAAGACCGCCTCGAGCAGCCGGCGGCCGTAGCCCCGACCCTGACGATCGGTGCGGGTGGCCATGGACCAGATCACGGTGAGCCCATCGTCGAGGACGGTGGTGACACAGGACACGAGCGCTCCTTGGGCGTACAGGCCCCAGACGGACCGGTCCGACGCGTCGACGGCGTCATCGGGAATGGCGGCTTCGGCGGTGGCCCGGTCCAATCCGTAGCTCTCACTCAGCACGTCCCGGGCCGACGGCAGCTCGTCGAGCGAGAGCGGTCGGGCTTCGTCGGGACCGGCCGACGACAGCACCGGCCCGTCGAGCACCATCAGGGGGAGGGCACCGACGGTGATCCATCCGCTGTCGACCAGGTGTTGGGCCGTGGCCAACCCCGGTCCGGCGAGCATGATGACGGCCGGTTTCTTCAGATCGAGGGTGGGCTGGAGGCAGTGCTCGACCAGCACATCGGAACGGGCCGACCCGCAGCAGGCCAGGTTGTAGTTGACGTTCCTCTGGCCACTGAAGGCCGTCCACCATTCCTCGTCCACGTGGTGGAGGTCGGGTCGAGCCCAGATCCGGGCCGCCGATCCGAGCACTCGCCACAGGTCCGACGCGCGCTCCGGCATGCTGCCGGACTATAGCCAGCCCCTGCGCGCTCGGCCGTGCCAAACCCGCGGAACCGGCCGGAGCGCCCCTCCGTGCGGATCCGACCCGTCCCCTTCGATGGGCTCCCGGCCGCCGGCTCCACCCGCCCCGCTCAGGGGCCCCAGCGCCGGAGATCGCGGCGGACGCCGTCGGCGAACAGTGGTGCCGTGGGGGATGGCTAACCGAAGAGCCGGTGACCGTCCAGATAGGTGAGGTCGCTGATCTCGGACCCGGGAAGCCAGCGGGCGACCTCGTCTCGGATGGGCTCCGTCTCGGTGGCCGTGGAGAAGCCGGGGAGCCAGTCATCGTGATGGCACAGGATGATGTGGCGAGCCCGGACCAGCCACGCCTGCCGGGCGACGAATTGGGCGAGTGAGCCTTGCACCGGTTCGCCGTCGGCGTTGCCCCGTCCGGCGGCCGCGAGGATGGCCACGTCAGGGCGGAGATCGCTCAGGATCCCACTCCAGTGCCCGGACGTGTCCTGGTAGAGGACGGTGCCCTGTGGAGTCTCGAAGACGTAGACCAGCGCGCCGCCGTCGCCCGTGGCCCCCTGGTCGGACGCCTGAAGATGGGTGAGGACATCGTCGCCGAGCGAGGCGAAGTGACGGGCCAGGTCGCCGAAGCGCTCCAGGCGTTGCTGATGCGTGAGTCCGAGATCGCCGATGCAGACGGTGTCCGAGCCGTTCATGGCCGCGTGCGACCAGACGCAGGAGTGGAGCGAGGGAAACACGCCGACGACGACGTCGTCCGACAGGCGGACGCGTTCCCCACCGGACACCGCCATCAGCTGGGCCGGCGGAACTCCCTGGCTGGCGAGTATGCGACACGTCTCGTAGGACCCGATCACGGCGGCACCCGTGTTGCGGGCGAGACGCTCCGCTCCCCAGAGGTGGTCGAAGTGGGAGTGGCCGATGACGACCCAGTCGGCACGGTCGATGTCGTCGGCACGCAGACCGGTGCCCGGTGCGCCCGGAACGCGGTCGATGTAGGCATCGAGGAACACCACCAGGCCACCGATCGTCAATCGGAACGTGGCGCACCCGTACCAGTCCAACACCGAGGTCTCCGGGCCCATGGCGAGAGTCTCCCCCAGTCTCCCGCCGGATGCTCACCGACCGGTAGCGGCACCGACCGGGGCGCCGACGGGAGCAACGCTGCGACGACCCGGTGCGTTCCCGTCAGCCGCGCGACTCGGCCTCCTCGGCCACGAACAGCCACCGCTCCTCGGCCTCGTCCAGGGCGCGCTGGGCGTCGTCCAGCTCCGCCCCCAGGCGGGTCATCGTCTGGTGATCGGTGGCCTCGGTCAGGGCCCGGGTGATCCTGTCCCGTTGCCGCTGCCGGCGGACCACCTCCTTCTCGGCCTCCCGCAGGAGCCGGCCGAGGGGTGCCACCGTCGAGTCCCCACCGGTCGGGCGGGCCCCGGTCGGAGTGGCCCGGGTGGCCCGACCGGGAGCGGGCGGGAGCGCCGGGCCCGGACCACCGTTCTCCGCTCGGAGCACCCAGGCGTCCAGACCCCCCGGTACCGGCCGAACCGAGCCGTCCGGCTCCACCGATACCAGCCGCTCGGTGGTGCGCTCCAGGAAGGTGCGGTCGTGGCTGACCACCACCAGCGCACCCGGCCACTGCTCGAGGAAGTCCTCCAGGAGGCGAAGGGTGTCGAGGTCGAGGTCGTTGGTGGGCTCGTCGAGGAACAGCACATTGGGCCGTCCGGCCAGAACCAACAACAGCTGCAGCCGGCGCCGTTCCCCTCCCGACAGCGTGCCGGCCCGGGCGAACGGAAGCTCCCCGGCGAACCAGAACCGTTTCATGAGGGCCACGTCGGCCAGCGAGCCCGGCGACCGGTGGGGTCCGGCCACCAGATCCTGCACCCGCGCCCCAGGGTCGAGGTCCATCCCCAGCTGGTCGTAGATGCCCACCACCACCGTCGGCCCGCTCTCGATGCTCCCTGAGGAGGGTCGGTGACGTCCGGCCAGGAGGTCGACCAGTGTCGACTTGCCGGTCCCGTTGGCTCCGACGATCCCCAGCCGCTCCCGGCGGTCGAGCGCCAGGTCGACCCCGGCCAGCACCGGCGGGCCCGACGGGTAGTGGAAGCCGGCGCCGTGGCATTCGATGACTCTGTCGCCCAGCCGGGGAGTGTCCCCGGACAGTTCCAGCGGTGTCGTCCGGGCCGGGGCGTCCGGGCGGTGGTCGATGAGCCGGTGGGCGGCGTGGATCCGGGCCTGGGGTTTGCGGGATCGGGCCTGGGCCCCCCGTCGGAGCCAGGCCAGCTCCCGTCGGGCCAGGTTCCGACGGGTGGACTCGGCCGAGGCGGCCTGCTCGTCCCGCTCGGCCCGGGCCTCCAGATATGACGAGTACCCCCCGTCGTGCACGTAGGACCGCCCCCGGTCGAGCTCCACCATGCGGGTGGTCACCCGGTCGAGCAGGTGCCGGTCGTGGGATACGAGGACGACACCGCCCGGCCATGAGACCAGGCGCCGCTCGAGCCAAGCCACCGCGCCCAGGTCGAGATGGTTGGTCGGCTCGTCGAGCACCAGGAGTTCGGTGGGATGGGCCAGCGCCCGGGCCAGCGCCACCCGCTTGGCCTGACCGCCGGACAAGGTGGCCACGTCGGTGTCGAGCTCCGCCCCCATCCCCAGGCGGTCGAGGGCCGATTCGGCCTCCCACCCCGACCCGGCGGCCGACCGGACCGAGCCCGGCGGCAGCTCCGGCACCTGGTCGAGCACGCCGATCCGGGTGCCGCGGCCAAAGAGGACCTGGCCCTCGTCGGGACGGTCGACTCCGGCCGCCAGGCGCAGCAACGTGGACTTGCCGCTGCCGTTGATCCCCACCACCCCGACCCGGTCGCCGTCGGACACGGTGAGGGAGAGGTCCTCGAACAGCGCCCGGTCCGCCCGCCGGACGGTGACGCGCTGGAGATCGACGAGGACGGCCACGAGGCGACCAGGGTACCGGCCGGTCGGTTCCCCTCAGCGGTCGGCCGTCTCCACTTCCAGGAGGTGGGCGAAGCGCCGGGCGGCCTCGGCCCGGCGGGTGGGGACGTGCTCGGTCGGCACCTCGGCCGGCTGGTAGCCCTTGAGGATCTGGCGGGCCACCGTCACCTTGTGCACCTCGTCGGGGCCGTCGTAGATGCGGGCGGCCCGGGCGTGGCCGGTACATCGACTCGAGGGGCAGGTCGGTCGAGAACCCGAGCGACCCGTGGACCTGGATGGCCCGGTCGATCACGTTGTAGAGCACGCCGGCGCCGTAGTACTTGATCATGGCGATCTCCACCCGGGCCGCCGAGGCCCCCTCCTGGTCCATCTTCCAGGCCGCCTGCAGCGTCATGAGCCGGGCGGCGGTCATCTCGGCCAGGGAGTCGGCCACCCAGTTCTGGATGGTCTGCTTCTCGGCCAGCAGCGAGCCGTGGGTGTAGCGGGACACGGCCCGCTCGCACAGCATGTCGAAGGCCCGCTGGGACTGGCCCAGCCAGCGCATGCAGTGGTGGATCCGGCCCGGGCCCAGCCGCTTCTGGGCCAGGACGAAGCCCTCGCCCTCCTGCCCGACCAGGTTCTCGGACGGGCACCCGCACGTCGCGGTAGACGATCTCGGCGTGGTTGCCGAACTGCCCGAAGTGCGTCCACCGGGTCCTCCATGGTGGCGACGTCGCGCACGATGTCCACTCCCGGGGTGTCCGCCGGCACGACGATCATCGAGCAGCCCTGGTACGGGTGGACGTCGGGATTGGTCACCGCCATGACGATGAGGAAGTCGGCCACCGAGCCGTTGGACGTGAACCACTTGTGGCCGTTGATCACCCACTCGTCGCCGTCCCGGACCGCCGTGGTGGCGATCAGGGTCGGGTCGGCCCCGCCGTGCCGGGCTCGGTCATCGAGAAGCCGCTCCGCGAGCGTGCCGTCCAGCAGGGGCTGCAGCCAGCGTTCCCGCTGCTCGTCGCCGCCCGGAGGCCTCGATCCCGATGGCCAGGAGCTCGGCGTTGCCCGAGTCCGGTGCGTTGTTGCCGAAGACCACCGGGCCGTAGGGCGTCTGGCCCAGGATCTCGTGCATCAGACCCAGCTTGACCTGGCCGAAGCCCATGCCGCCGAGCTCCGGGGGCAGGTGGGCGGCCCACAGGTCCCTGGGCCTTGACCTCCTCCTGCAGGGGCTTGATCGGCCTCGCATCATGCGCTCGTAGGTCGAGGTCGAGGGTCTCGAGCGGGAAGATCTCGTCCCGCACGAAGCCGGCGCATCCAGGCCAGCTGCTCCTCGAACTCCGGGTCGGTCGAGAAGTCCCATGCCACGATGGTGCTCCTGTCCTGAGTTCCGGTCGGATCCCCGGGCCAACTACCGTAACGGCATGCCCGGCGACACCGCTGCCACCCCCATCCGTACCACCGTCACCCTCTCGGCGCCCAGCCGGGGCCTCCGGCGGGTCGAGCCCGAGCGCTCCGCGGTCGATTCGGTCGACGGCGCGGGCGGCTCCTGGCCGCCGCCGGCACGCCCTGCTCGACGAGCGACGGCTGCTCACCGGCGACGAGCTCGCCGGCCTGGCCGCCCTGCCCGACGAGTGCGGTCACGTCCCTGGCCGCGCTGGCCCACCAGGTCCGGCTGGCCTGGTGCGGACCCGAGGTCGAGGTCGAGGGCATCCTGTCGGCCAAGACCGGGGGCTGCCCCGAGGACTGCCACTTCTGCTCCCAGTCGTCCCGCTTCGACACGCCGGTGAAGGCCACGCCGTTCCTCGACACCGACGAGGTGCTGCGGGCCGCCGGGGAGACCAGGCCGCTCGGGGCGTCCGAGTTCTGCATCGTGCTGGCCGTCCGCGGGCCCGACGAGCGCACCATGCAGCGGATCCTCGAGCTGGTCCCGCTGGTCCGCGAGCGAGACCGGCCTCAACGTGGCCGTCAGCGCCGGCATCCTCACCGAGGAGCAGGCCCGCCGGCTCGCCGAGGGCGGCGTGCACCGCTACAACCACAACCTCGAGACGTCGCGGTCGTTCTTCCCGCAGGTCGTCACCACCCACACGTGGGAGCGAGCGGTCAGGACACCTGCCGGCTGGTGCGCGCTCCACGGCATGGAGCTGTGCTGCGGCGCCCTCATCGGCATGGGCGAGTCCGACGCCCAGCGGGTCGAGCTGCTGGTCCAGCTCCAGGAGCTCGACCCGACCGAGGTGCCGCTCAACTTCCTCAATCCCCGCCCCGGCACCCCCCTCGGCGACCGAGCAGCCGGTGGCGGCCTGGGAGGCCATCCGTTGGATCGCCCTGTTCCGCCTGGCCCTGCCCGGGGTGATCCTCCGCTACGCCGGCGGGCGCGAGGTGACCCTGCGGGACCTGCAGGCCATGGGCATGACCGCGGGCATCAACGCCCTCATCGTCGGCAACTACCTGACCACGCTGGGTCGGTCGGCCGACGAGGACCTCCAGATGCTCGCCGACCTGCGCATGCCGATCGGTGCTCTGACCGGCATCCTCTGAGCCACCCGATGGCGGCGTCCTCGACCTCGACCGCCTTCTGCACCAGCTGCGGATCGGCGTCCTCATCGTGCCGCGGGTGCGGGCGGGAACTCGACCCGCCCCGGTTCTGCGCCGAGTGCGGTCGGCGGCTGACCGTGCAGGTCACCCCCGGGGGGTACCGGGCCCGGTGCCGCGACCACGGGGAGCTCGGCTCGCCGTAGGCCGACCCGGGGATGGGTGGGACGGCGTGGCCGGCCTCAGCCGGCCGGGACCTTCCAACCCCGGGACTCGGCGATCTCCTTGCAGGTCGGGCACAGCGGGTACCGCTTGGGGTTCCGTCCGGGTACCCAGATCTTCCCGCACAGGGCCTTCACCGCGGTGCCGTTGACCATGCCCTCCACGACCGACGGACCGGCCGAGACGAAGTCGCCCTTCTCCGGCCGGAACCCCTCCAGCACGATGTGCGACATGCGCTCGTGGTCCCCGTCGAGTTCGGGGTCGACCCGGGTGGGGGCAACGGTGATACCGGCGTCGGTCATGGCACCAGGATCGCGCAACTCCACGACCCGGTGCGATCCACCCGGCACCCGCCGCCCCCTACGCTCTGTCCATGGCCCCACGTACCCTGGTCCTGGCCTCGGGATCACCGGCCCGACTGCGCCTGCTCCGCGACGCCGGATTCGACCCCACCGTGGTCGTCAGCGGGGTGGACGAGGACGAGGTCAGCGCGGCGGACACGCCGACCCTGGTCGCCACGCTGGCCGAGCACAAGGCGGCGGCGGTGGCCGACCCGGCCGGGATGGCCGTGGTGGTCGGGTGCGACTCGTTGCTCGACTTCGAGGGGAACCGGCACGGGAAGCCGGACTCGGCCGACGAGGCCCGGACCTGGCTCCGGGCCATGCGGGGACGGTCCGGCACCCTGTACACCGGGCACTGCGTGATCGACGAGCCCACCGGCCGCCGGCTCACCGAGGTGGCCGGCACCACCGTACGGTTCGGGGTGACCACCGACGCCGAGATCGACGCGTACCTGGCCACCGGGGAGGCGTTGGCCGTGGCCGGCGCGTTCACCCTCGACGGCCGATCGGCTCCGTTCGTCGACGGTGTGGACGGCGACCCCGGGAACGTCATCGGGATCTCCCTGCCCCTGCTCCGTTCGATGCTCATCCGCCTCGACATCCCGATCACCGATCTGTGGGCCGGCGTGCCCACGTGAACGACGCTCCCCGATGCGCCCCCCGGGCTCCCGGCCCACCGGCGCTGGCGCTTCCGTCGCTCAAGTTGGGGTCGATGGCCGTCGACCCACCGGTGGTGCTGGCCCCGATGGCCGGGGTCACCAACGCGGCCTTCCGCCGGCTGTGCCGGTCCTTCGGCGCCGGCCTCTACGTGAGCGAGATGATCACGGCCCGGGCGCTGGTCGAGGGCAACGCCAAGACCCTGGGCATGGCCGCTTTCGGAGCCGACGAGCCGGTCCGCAGCGTGCAGCTGTGCGGCGTCGACCCCGGGGTGATGGGCGCGGCGGTGGCGCGGCTGGTCGACGAGATCGGCGTCGACCACATCGACCTCAACTTCGGCTGCCCGGCCGGCAAGGTGACGCGGCAGGGGGCGGGGGCGGCCCTCCCCGTGCACCGGGCCCTGTTCGCCGGCATCGTCGGGGCCGCCGTCGATGCGGCCGGCCCGGTCCCGGTCACCGTCAAGCTGCGGATCGGTGTCGACGACGAGCACGTCACCTTCCTGGAGGCCGGGACCATCGCCGAGGACCGGGGCGCGGCGGCGGTCACCCTTCACGCCCGGACGGCCGAACAGCTGTACTCCGGTGACGCCGATTGGCGGGCCATCGCCGAGCTCAAGGGGGCCGTCGCCACCATCCCCGTCCTGGGCAACGGGGACGTGTGGGAGGCGTCGGACGCACTGGCCATGGTGGCGGCCACCGGGTGCGACGGCGTCGTGGTGGGGCGGGGCTGCCTCGGTCGCCCCTGGCTCTTCCGCGACCTGGCCGACGCGTTCGCCGGCCGACCGGTGTCACCACCCCCGGGGCTGGCCGAGATCGTCGCCATGATGCGCACCCACGTCGAGCTGCTGGTCCAGACGTTCGGCGAGGACCTCGGGGTCCGCCAGTTCCGCAAGCACGCCGGGTGGTACCTGACCGGCTTCCCGGTCGGCCCCTCGGTGCGGCGCTCGCTCGGCCTGGCCGGCACCCTGGCTGAGCTGCACGGGCTGTTGGACGGGCTCGACGGCTCCCTTCCCTTCCCCACCCAGGCGCTCCGGGTGGCCCGGGGGCACACCAACGGCCCCCGCCCGGTCCGCCTCCCGGCCGGGTGGCTCGACGACGTGGACGACCCCACACCCCCGGCCGGCGGCGACCTGCTGGTCTCGGGGGGATGATCCCGGCCCGGGCGGTCACTCCCCCGTTGTTCGCCGCTCCGCGCCGGGGGCGGGGCGGCGCTGTGGGAGACTGGAGGCGGTTGATCGCGTCGGGAGTCCCCGCCGTGGGCCCGGGACGGACGCTCCGGACCTCGCCTGGTCACCCCACCTCCTGATGATCGTCGGCTCCTCCCTCACCATCGAAATCGGCGACCGGACGCTGCTCCGTGACGCCTCCTTCGTCGTCGGCGCCGGCGAGAAGGTCGGCCTGGTCGGCCGCAACGGAACCGGCAAGTCCACCTTCATCTCGGTGATCATCGACGAGCCCGGGCACAACGTTCGCTCGACCGGCAACGCCGCCATCCGTGGCACCTACAGCTACCTCCCCCAGGTGCCGGTGGCCCACGGGCTCGGTCTGGAGCCCAACGGGTTCTCCCACGTCCTGTCCGGTCGGGGCCTCGACGTCCTCGACGACGCCCTCCACAAGGCCCGCGGCCAGATGGCCAAGGATCCCAGCAGCGAGAACATCGAGCTGTTCTCGGACCTCGAGGAGCAGTTCCGGGAGAACGGCGGCTACGAGGCCGAGTCCTCGATGGCCCGGTTGGCCGACGGCCTGGGCCTCCGCCAGGAGCTCCTGCTGGAGGACATCGAGAGCCTTTCGGGGGGGCAGCGCCGGCGGGTCGATCTCATCCGGATCCTCTTCCAGGGGCCCGACACCATGATCCTGGACGAGCCCACCAACCACCTCGACCTCCCGGCCAAGCGGTGGCTGATGGAGGAGCTGGAGCGGTTCCCCGGGGCCATCCTGGTGGTCAGCCACGATCTCAAGCTGCTCGACCGGTCGATCAACAAGGTGCTGCACCTGTCCGATGGCCGTCTCCACGAGTTCAAGGGCACCTACTCGTCGTACATGGTCCAGCTCGAAGCCGACCAGAGCCAGCGGGAGCGGGCCGCCGTGCTGGAGGGCCGGGAGATCAAGCGGCTGTCCACCCTGGCCGACTCCATGCGGGGCAGCACCAACCGCCGGGCCCGGATCGCCAAGTCGCTGGACAAGCGGGTGGAGCGGCTGGAGTCGGGGAGGACCGAGGTCCACAAGCGGGAGCGAGCAGAGCTCGTTCCGCCTCCCCACCCCCCGCCGGTCCGGCGAGGTGCCCCTGCGGGCCACCGACCTGTCGGTCCGCTACGACACCACCACCGTGCTCCGGAAGGTCGACTTCCACTGCCGCCGGGGCGACCGGGCCGTGATCATCGGGAGGAACGGGGCCGGCAAGTCCAGCCTGCTGCGCTGCCTGGCCGGGGTGCAGGAACCGTCGGGCGGGGAGGTCGAGCTGGGAGCCAACGTGGCCCTCGGGTACTTCGCCCAGGAGCACGAGCAGGTCGACATGGACCGCACCGTGCTGGAGAACGTCGACGACACCGTCCTGGTACAGGAGACCGAGCGCCGGGCCCTGCTCGGCATGTTCGGCATCGCCGGCAAGGCGGCCCACCAGATGCCCCGGACGCTGTCGGGGGGCGAGCGGGCCAAGCTGGGACTGGCCATGCTGGCCGCCGGCCGGGCCAACGTCCTCCTGCTCGACGAGCCGACCAACAACCTCGACCCCTCGTCCATCGAGGCGGTGGGCACCATGCTCAGCCACTGGCCGGGGACCATCGTGGTGGTCAGCCACGACCGCTCCTTCGTCCAGGCGCTGGCCCCGACCCACTGCCTCAAGCTGCCCGACGAGGTGTTCACCCACTGGGACGACGACTACCTCGACCAGGTGGAGGTGAAGTAGGCCCCCACGCTCCGCGCCCGGTGGCCCGCCGTCTGCAACACTGCCTCGACATGGCCCGCCGGTCGCCGTCGGAGGAGGACGCCCTGGAGGAGCCGGGGACCGAGCGTCTCCTGGCCCTGAGCGACGGCGTGGTGGCCATCGCCCTCACCCTCCTCGTCCTCCAGCTGAAGGTGCCGGCGGAGAATTCGGTCAACCGGACCTCGCCGTCGGCGCTCTACCACGACCTGGCCCACAGCACTCCCCAGCTAGTCGCCTACCTGGTCTCCTTCTACGTGATCGCCGTCTTCTGGCTCGTGCACCACCGGGTGTACCGGCTCCTGCGGGGCCACCGCGAGGGCATCGCCTGGTGGAACTTCGGGTTCCTGTTCACCATCACCCTCTTCCCGTTCTCCGCCGCCCTCATGGGTGCCTTCTCCCACAACTCGCTGGCCGTGGTGGAGTTCGCGCTGAACCTGTTGCTGGCCAGCATGGCCACGACGCTGGTGGTCGTGGTGGCCTCTCGCAAGGGCCTGCTCATCGACGCCGCCACGCCGACCCTGGTCCGGTCCATGGTGGCCCGGGGTCTCACCGCGGCCCTGGTCATCGTGGTGTCCATCCCGGTGGCGCTGGTGGCGCCCAACTACGCCCCGTTCGTGTGGCTGCTCCTGGCCGTCTCACCCCGGTGGGTCGAGCGGCGCGAGGCCAACCGGACCACCTGATGACCGGGCCGGCGGCGAGCCCGGCCGTGCCGTCGCTCAGCCGGCCGGCGACGGCGTCCGGCCGTTGCCGCTCCCGTTGGCGTTGAGGTCGCTCGGCGCCCCGGCGTCCTTCATGGCGTCCACCAGCACCTGGGCCGCGCCCACCAGTCCGGCGGCCTCGTAGGGCACGACGATCTTGGCGTTGGGCGACGTGGCCAGGGCCTGGAGGGCCCGGAGCTGCATGATGGCCAGGGTGTTGGGGTGGATGACCGAGGTGTCGATGGCATCCAGCGCCGCCGACTCCCCCTCGCCCCGCAGCTGGGCGGCGCGCTTCTCACCGTCGGCCCGGAGCTCGAGGACCTGCTTCTGGGCCTCGGCGGCCAGGATCGACGCCTGCTTCTGGCCTTCGGCCTCGAGCACGTTGGCCTGCTTGCGACCCTGGGCGCTGTTGATGGCCGACTGCTGCTCGCCCTCGGACTTCAAGATGGCGGCCCGCTTGTGCTGCTCGGCCTCCTTCTGCTCCGACATGGCCTGGAGCACGTTGGTGGGCGGCGTGATGTCGAGGATCTCGATGCGGTTCAGCCGCACGCCCCACTTGAGCGTGGCCTCGGCCATGTGGTCCTGCATCTTGGAGTTGATGGTCTCCCGCTCCGAGAGCGACTCGTCGAGGGTCAGCTCGCCGAACACCGCCCGCAGCGCGGTGCGGGCCATCTGGTCGATGGCCAGGCCGAAGTCGTTGACCTCGAACAGGGCCAGCTTGACGTCGGTGACCTGACAGAAGATGGTGGCGCTCACCCACAGCG
This sequence comes from uncultured Acidimicrobiaceae bacterium, assembly GCA_963817005.1. GTDB lineage: Bacteria > Actinomycetota > Acidimicrobiia > Acidimicrobiales > RAAP-2 > Bog-756. The sequence goes on along the minus strand of CAWFMN010000007.1, from coordinate 975,654 downwards.
AGACGTTGTCCTTGGTGATCACGGCCTGCTGGTCGCCGGTGCGGGGGAACTCGCGAACGTCGACCTTGTCCATCCGGTCGGCCAAGGGCAGCAACACGTGCAGTCCGGGCTGCTTGATGGACTTGAACTCGCCGAACCGCTTGACCACGCCCACGCAGCCCTGCTGGACCACCTTGAGGCACGACTTAAAGAAGACCACGATGAAGGCGAAGATGGCCACCGCCACCACCGCCAGTGCGATGGACGTCCCTACTGAACCGATGATCATGACGACCACCTCCTCGACCTCCACTGTAGGCACTCCGGGGTCCCGACCGCGCCGCGGGTGGCGCGGAGACGCCGCCGGGTCGCCCCGGGAGGACCGGGGGACCGATCAGGGCCGGATCAGGCGTCGTCCGTGGGATACACGACCAGGAGGCCCCGCTCCACGTCGGCCACCACCACGGTGGTCCCGGTGCCGATGGTGGTGCCGGGGAACAGCGACACCGCGTACCACTCCTCGCCCCGGGAGAACACGGAACCCGGTTGGTGGCTGTCGGAGACCGGTTTCCTCACCACCGCCGTCTCGCCGATCATGCCCGAGACACCGTTCAACATCGACCGCTCCGTTTCCGACTTCGAGTCCGAGCCCTCATCCGGCCACGCCTCCTGCCCCTCGATCAGCACTATACGGCGTTCCTCCGGTGGACACGGCGGAGGGGACGGCACCGCGGTGGCGACGCCGACGTGGATGTCGCACCGGCCCCGGCCCGGCCGGGAAGGCGGGTCCGGAACGGCGCTCGGGGGGCGGGTTACCGTGGGCCATGGACCCTCAACCCGCCCGTCCCGCACCCTCGCCGGCACCGACCGCGTCCCAGGCGGTGGACCCCCTCACCGCCCGCAAGACCTGCCGCACCCTGGAACCGCTGCACGGCATGATCTACTTCGCCCCCGAGCCGGCCGAGTCCTACGTCCGCCTGGGCCTGCGCCCCGAGGCCGGTTACTTCGCCTCCCGGTCGGCGGCCATGGGGGCCGTGGGGGCCGACACCGTGATCGCCACGTTCTACAACTTCCACCCCGACCTGGTCCGCGCCGTCATCCCCTCGGCATGGGACGTGGCCTCCCCCTCCGTGGTGCTGGCCGCCCGGCTCGACGCCGCCGACGCCGCGCTCTGCCGGATGCTCGGCGACCGCGTCGGCTCCCCGGACATGGAGCGCGCGGCGTCCCTGGCCCGGACGGCGGCCCAGCGCGCCGCCGAGCGCTACGAGGGCCGACCCCTGTTTGCCGCCCACGCCGGTCTGCCCTGGCCGGACCCACCCCACCTGGTCCTCTGGCACGCCCAGACCCTCCTGCGGGAGTTCCGGGGCGACGGCCACATCGCCGCCCTCGTGCTGCACGATCTCGATCCGGTGGGGGCGCTCGGACTGCACCTGGCCACCGGTGACCTGCCCGAGGGGTTCCTGCGGGGCACCCGGGGGTGGCCCGACCCCGAGTGGGAGGCCGGGGTGGACCGGCTGATCGGCCGGGGGCTCGTCGTGAGGGTGCAGCCGTCGGACACCCACCGGGCGTCGCTGGCCCTCACCGACCAGGGGGCCGCGCTCCGACAGGACATCGAGGACCAGACCGACCGTGCCGCCGTCTACGCCTACGAGGGCCTCGGTGAGGCCCGGTGCACCGACCTGCGAACGCTGGTCCGCCCGTTCAGTCGGGCCGTGGTCGACGCCGCCGGCTTCGGGTTCTGACCGCCCGGCCCTCCCGTCCCCAGGGCGGCCGGTGGGGGTACCCTTCGGTATGGCGACCGGGGCGAACGCACTCGACCTCTCGACCATCTGGCTGTTCTCCGCGTGCTCGGCCCGGGAGCTCCGCTTGCTCCGGGGTGCACTGGAGGAGGTCGCCGTACCGCCGGGCACCGTCCTGACCGCCGAGAAGGCCGGCGGCCGCGAGTTCTTCCTGATCGTGGACGGTACGGCCTCGGTCACCCACGGAGGGAGGCGGGTGGCCACCCTGGGGCCCGACCGCTACTTCGGCGAGCTCTCCCTGCTCGACCGGCGGGGCCGGTCGGCCACGGTCACCGCCGACACGGAGATGCGCCTCCTGGTCCTCGGCCAACGGGAGTTCAACGGCGTCCTGGACGCCGTGCCGAGCATGACCCGCAAGCTCCTGACCGTGACGGCCACCCGCCTGCGCGAGTCCGACGCCCTGGCCTACCACTGAGCCGGCCGGGCAGGCGGCCCGCGCCCTCAGCGGCCTGACGGCGTGCCGGCCCCGACGACCAGGTCGGCCAGGCCCGGCACCTCGTCGGGTACGGCCACGACGCGGTAGCCGAGGCGCCCGGCCAGCCACTCCCGGTTGCGCCGGTGGAGGTCGTGCCGGCCGTCGAAGCGGTCCAGCACCACCACCGGGCCGGGACCGGGCACGGCGTCGGCGGTGGTGGACAGGGCGTCCACGGACAGGCGGACCCCGTTGATGGTCCCGAGACCGGCGTCGGCCACCAGGAGGACGATGTCGGGGGCCAGGGCGACCACCAGATCGGTGCAGTCGCCGTCGGCGGCCTGGGGGGACCGGACGCCACCGGCCAGTTCCACCACACCCACCCGGACCCGCTCGCTCGGCCACACCATCTCCTCCACCAGGTCGGCCACGGTGAAGGGCGGCAGACCCAGGGCCTCGGCGGCCATGGGCGGGGCCATGGCCCGGTGGTAGGAGCGGAACGAGTGGCAGACCGTCTCGGGGTGCTCGCCCGAGGCGGCGCCCAGACGCTCGGCGTCGGTGGGACCGCCCAGCCGGCCGCCCTCGGAGTCGATGTCGAAGGACTGGGCCGGCTTGCGGGCCGCCACCGAGACGCCCCGGGACCGCAGCTCGGTGAGCAGCCGTCCGCACACCCAGGTCTTGCCCACCTCGGTGCCGGTGCCGCACACCAGCACCAGCTGCTCAGGACGCAACGTCGGCCTTCGGCCCGTCAGCCGGGCTCCCTGGGGGCGGCGTCGGCCGTGGCTGTGGACCCGACAGGTCGAGGCGGGCCAGGGCGGCGACCAGCCGGTCCACCTGGTCGTCGGTGTGGGCCGAGGAGAGGGTGATCCGGAGGCGTGAGGTGCCCCGGGGGACGGTGGGGGGCCGGATGGCCGGCACCCACAGGCCCAGGGCCAGCAGGTCGGACGAGGCCCGGACGGCGTCGGCTTCGTCTCCGATGATGACCGGGACGATCGGCGAGCCGTGCCCGGGGCGGCCCACCGACCGGGCCACCCGCTCCACGTGACCGGCCAACCGGGTCCGGAGGGCCTCGCCCCGCGGCGACCGCACGATGTCCACCGCGGCCAACGCCGCGGCTGCGTCGGCCGGGGTGCTGGCCGTGGTGAAGATGTAGGGACGGGCCCGGTTGACCAGCAGGTCCACGAAGGGGGCCGGGCCGGCGACGAAGCCGCCCAGGGATCCGAGGGCCTTGGACAGCGTGCCCATCCGCAACACGTCGACCCCGGCGGGACCGGGCGGTAGGTCCGGTCCGAGGACGGCGTGGGCCTCGTCCAGCACCAGCAGCGCATGGTGACGCGCCGCCACCGCCGCCAGCCCCGCCAGATCGGCCTGGTCGCCGTCCATGGAGAACACGCTGTCGGAGACGATGAGGGACCGGGCCGTGGTGGCACCCAGGGCCCGGTCCAGGGTGTCCAGGTCGCGGTGGGGGTAGACCGTGACCTCGGCCCGTCCCAGCCGACACCCGTCGATGATGGAGGCGTGGTTGAGCTCGTCGGAGAACACCTGGGTCCCCTCGGTGCCGAACACCGACAGCACCGAGAGGTTGGCGGCGAACCCGGTGGGGAACACCACGGCGCGCTCGCACCCCTTCCATGCGGCCAGGGCCTCCTCCAGCTCGGCGTGGACCGGGCGGGAGCCGGTGACCAGCCGAGAAGCGCCCGCGCCGGAGCCCCAGCGGTCGAGGGCCCGGTGCGCCGCCGCCACCACGTCGGCGTCGGCGGTGAGTCCGAGGTAGTCGTTGGAGGCGAACGAGACCACCGGTCCCGGATCGGCACCGGTGGCGCCGCCCTCCAGCGCTCCCGACGGACCCCGGGCGTCGAACGAACGCGGTTGGCGCCACTGGCCGGCCGCCTCCACCACCTGGCACGACTCGTCGACCCAGGCCGCCCACGGCGAAGGAGCCGGACGCGACCGGAGGCGCGGCCCTGGACGCGGCCGGCTCAGCCCGGTTCACCGGCGGTCCTCGGCCCAGACCTCGTCGACCGCCTCGGCCAGCACGTCGATGACCCGGTCGATCTCCTCCAGCGTGGTGGTCAGGGGAGGCATGACCACCACCACGTCCCCCAGCGGGCGGAGCAGGATGCCCCGGCGCACCGCCCCGGCGCAGACCCGTCGACCCCAGCGCGCCGCCCCCGGCGGCGGGTCGAGCTCGACCCCGACCATCAGGCCCCGCTGGCGGACCGCCCCCACGCCGGGCCGTCCGGCCACCGAATCGGCCAGGCGGGCGGCGAGCCGGGCCGCGGTGGTCTGCACGTTGGCCAGGACGTCCCACTCGCCGATCAGCTGGAGGTGCCGGAGCGCCACCGCGCAGGCCAGGGCGTTCCCCCCGTAGGAGTGGCCGTGGTAGAAGGTCGACTCGCTGAGATCGGCGCCGTCGAAGGCCTCGAACACCGGCCCCGAGGCCACGGTGGCCGACAGGGGCAGGTACCCGCCGGTGATGCCCTTGCCCAGGCAGAGGAGGTCGGGCCGGAACGCCGGGCCGGCCCACTCCGAGGCGAACAGCTTCCCGGTCCGGCCGAAGCCGGTGGCCACCTCGTCGCAGATCAGGAGCACCCCGTGCGAACGACACGTCTCCCCCACCCGGGCCAGGTCGGACGGCTCGGCCACCAGGATGCCCGACGCCCCCTGCACCAGGGGCTCGACGACCACGGCAGCCAGCGTGTCGGCGTGGGCCTCGATGCAGCGCGACCATCTTGGTGGCCCAGTCCTGGGTCGGCGTAGCCCGGGGTGCGCAGCACCGGGAAGCGGAGCGGGTCGAAGATGGCGGTCCCGAACCCCGCCGTCGCCCAGCGAGAGGGCCCCGACCGTGTCCCCGTGGTAGGCGTCGCCCAGGGCCAGGAACTGCTGGTGACCGGACTCCCCGCGGTTGACCCAGTACTGGAAGGCGATCTTGAGCGCCTGTTCCACGGCCACCGCACCGTCGGAGGCGAACAGCACGTGGGGGTCGGTCACCGGCACCACGGCGGCCAGGGCCTCGGCGAACTCCACCGCCGCCCGGCTGCCGTTGCCGAGCAGGGTGGCGTGGGCCACCTTGCCCAGCTGGTCGATCACGGCGGCGTCGAGCTCGGGCACGTGGTGGCCGAGGGTGGTGACCCACAGCGAGGAGATGCGCGTCGAAGTAGCGCCGGCCGTTGACGTCGATGAGCTCCCGCCCCTCGGCGCGCTCCACGGTGACCGGCGAGTTGTCGGGGTAGGCGGCCATCTGGGTGAAGCCGTGCCAGACCACGGCCGCGTCCCGGGTCACCCAGGGATCGGGGGTGGGCGGAGGCGGGTTCCGGGTGGTGTTCGGGCGCCGGGTGGTCATCGGGCAGAGTCTTGTCGACCGGTGGGGCCCGGTCGAACCGGCCCGGTCGAGCTGCCGGCACGGTCGGAACAGCCCCCGTCGGTCGGCCAGGCTGCGGCCGCCACCCCGGCCGGTAGGATCCGACCATGGACCGCATCGGCGTCGTCGACACCATGTTCGCCCGGTACGACATGGGGGGTGAGGCCATCGACGAGCTCAAGGGTTGTCCCGGCTTCGGCACCACCTTCGAGGTCGTGCGTCGCACGGTCCCTGGGTTCAAGGACCTGGCCGTGGAGTGCAAGCGGCTCATCGAGAACGAGGGCTGCCTGATCGTGGTGGCCCTGGGCATGCCGGGCCGGGCCGCCATCGACCAGGTCTGCGCCCACGAGGCGTCCCAAGGGCTGATGCAGGCCCAGCTGATGACGTCCACCCACATCCTCGAGGTGTTCGTCCACGAGAACGAGGAGGAGGACCCGGCGGCGTTGGCCGACGTGTGCATCAACCGCTCCCGCGAGCACGCCCGCAACGCCTACTGGATGCTCTACGAACCCGAGCAGCTGGTGCGCCAGGCCGGGCAGGGCGTTCGCCAGGGCTACGAGGACGCGGGACCGCTGGCCGTCTGAGTCGCCGCCGGACCGGTGCGGATCGGGAGGTCGTGGGGCAGACCCAAGGTTCGCTCGGCGACGATGTTGCGCTGCACCTCGGCCGTGCCTCCGCCGATGGTGAGGGCCGGGGCGAACAGGAGCCCGAAGGTCCAGATCGGATCGGGCGGCGACCCGGCCACGGGGCCGGCGCCCTGCAGCATCCCCCGGGCCCCGGCCAGGTCGTTGGCCAGGGCCATGATGTGCTGGCCGTGCTCGTCGGCCAGCGCCTTGCGCACCGACGCCTCGGGGCCCGGCTCCAGGCCGGCCACCGCCGCCGACACGGTCCGCAGCCGCAGCAGGCGCCAGGATCTCGCCCTCGATCCACAGGCGGGCCAGGCGCTGACGCAGCAGGGGGTCGACCGGGCGGCCCGAGCGGCGGACCAGGTCGACCAGGTCGGCGGCCGTCGGACCCATGCCCCACAGGGCTCCGGAGCCGGACAGCGAGACCCGCTCGTTGCCCAGGGTGACCTTGGCCAGTGCCCACCCCTGCCCCCGGGCCCCGACCAGGTGGTCGGCGTGCAGGCGCACCTCGTCCAGGGTGACCTCGTTGAACGTGTGGGTCCCGGTCATGTCGACGAGCGGCCGGACGGTCACCCCGGGAGCGTCCATGGGGCAGATGAAGTACGAGATCCCCTCGTGCTTGGAGGCCTCGGGCTCGGTGCGGGCCAGCAGGATGCCGAAGCGGGCCGTGTGGGCGTACGAGGTCCACACCTTCTGCCCGTGGACCACCCACTGGTCTCCGTCCGGCTCGGCGCGGGTGGTCAGGGAGGCCAGGTCCGAGCCGGCTCCGGGCTCGCTGAACAGCTGGCACCAGATCTCCTCCCCGGCCAGCAGCGGGAGTAGGTAGCGGTCCTTCTGCCCCGGCGGTGCCGGCGTGGAGGAGGGTGGGACCGGCCCAGCCGATCCCGATGGTGTTCTCCGGTCGCCTCACCCCGGCCCGGCGAAGCTCGTCGTCCACGATCAGCTGGTGTGTGGGGTCGGCCCCCAGGCCCCACGGGGCCGGCCAGTGGGGGGCCACCAGGCCGCGCTCGGCCAACTGGCGCGCCGGTCGGGGTGGGGTGGGCGTCCAACCACCGGCGGACTGGAGAGCCGGCGGGGGTCGTCCTCGGCCGGCAGCGCGAAGTCCATGGCGCTCAGCGTAGGCTGACCGGGTTCGGACGTCCTGTTCCCGACGGACCGGCGGGCCGAAGGCCACACGACCACCAGGCACAGGGACCGGGCGCGGCAGGCGGCACGCAGGAGGGCGGTGCGTGGTTCGCTGTCCGCACCACGCGGTGAGCAGCGGTCGGCGAGGACCAGGGATACGGGCCCGGTTACGGGCGCAGGGAGTGGGGAGAGCGACGTGAGCCAGTGGATCTTCGCCGACGTGTGGGAGACGGTGGCCGACACCCTGCCCGACGCCCCCGCCCTGACCCACGGGGACCGCACGCTGACCTGGTCCGAGTTCGACCGGCGGGCCGACCGGCGTGGCGCGGATGGCTCCTCGAGGCCGGGGTCGGCCGCCAGGACAAGGTGGCCCTCTACCTCTACAACTGCCCCGAGTACCTCGAGGCCACCTTCGCCTGCTTGAAGCTCGGGCTGGTGCCCGATCAACACCAACTACCGCTACGCCGACGACGAGCTCACCTACCTGTGGGACAACGCCGACACCGTGGCCGTGGTGTTCCATGGCACGTTCACCGACCGGATCGAGCGGATCCGGTCCCGGCTCCCCCGGATCCGGACGTGGCTGTGGGTCGACGACGGCACCGCAGCCGTGCCCTGGCTGGGCCGTGCCCTACGAGGAGGTCGCCTCGGCCGCCGATCCCTCGACCACCGGTCGGGTCGGCGCACCCTGGGGCCGGAGCCCCGACGACCTCTACCTGCTCTACACCGGGGGGACCACCGGGATGCCCAAGGGCGTCATGTGGCGCCAGGACGACCTGTTCGCCCGGCTGAACGGCTCGGGCTTCCGGCGCTACCCCGAGGACGGCGGTCCGGACGACGTGCGCGCCGAGCTGGAGCGGAGCGGCCGTGGCATGACCCTGCTGCCGGCCTGCCCCCTCATGCACGGCACCGGCGGGTTCACCGCCCTCGAGTGCCTGAGCGAGGGCGGACGCGTGGTCACCCTCACCTCACGGCAGTTCGATCCGGTGGAGCTCCTCGACACCGTGGTGCGCGAGGAGGTCAACGGCCTGATCATCGTGGGCGACGTCTTCGCCAAGCCCATCCTGGCCACCCTCGACGCCCACCCCGGACGGTGGGACCTGACCAGCCTGGTCGGGATCGTCTCGTCGGGGGTCATGTGGAGCGAGGAGACCAAGCAGGGCCTGCTCCGCCACTACCCCGGGCATGCTGCTCGTCGACGCCTTCTCCTCGTCGGAGGCCCTCGGGATGGGCACCTCGGTCTCGTCGGGCGACACCTCGGCCCGCACCGCCCGGTTCTCCCTCGGCCCCGAGGTCCGGGTCCTCGACGCCGACGGTCGGGACGTCGAGCCGGGCTCGGGAACGAGCGGCGTGCTGGCCCTGGGCGGGCGGATCCCGGTGGGCTACTACAAGGACGAGGACAAGTCGTCGGCCACCTTCCGGACCATCGACGGCATCCGGTACTCGGTGCCGGGCGACTACGCCGAGGTGGGGGCGGACGGCTCCATCCGCCTGCTGGGCCGCGGCTCGGTGGTGCATCAACACCGGGGGCGAGAAGGTCTACCCCGAGGAGGTGGAGGAGGTCATCAAGACGCTCGACGGGGTGGCCGACGCCGTGGTGGTGGGCATCCCCAACGACCGGTTCGGCGAGGAGATCGTGGCCGTGGTCGAGCCCGCGTCGGGGACCGGGCCCGGCTCGCTGGCCGCCGAGACGGTCATCGAGCACGTGAAGGACCGGCTGGCCGGGTACAAGGCCCCCCGACGGGTCCGCCTGGTGGACACCATCGGACGTTCACCGGCCGGCAAGGTGGACTATGCCCGCCACCGAGCCGAGGCCGCCGCGTGGGCCGGCGTGCCGCTGGGCTGAGCAGGCGGTCGGGTCAGGCCGCCGGGCCGCCGGCCGGGGCCGCCGTCCGACTAACCCTTGTTGGCCCCGTGGGTGCGGACGAAGTCGTTGACGGCGTAGTAGGCGTCGATCGACTCGCCGGCGTCTCCCCAGAACCCCTCCAGGACGTCGTAGGCCATGGTCCCCTGGCCGATGTAGTAGTTGTTCACGTCGGTGATCTCGAGCTCGCCCCGACCGGAGGGGACCAGGGTGGGGATGACCTCGAAGACGTCGGCGTCGTAGCAGTAGATGCCGGTGACCCCGAACTTGGAGTCGGGGCGCTCGGGCTTCTCCACGATCCCCACCACCCGCTGCTGGCCGTCGAAGGTCGGTACGCCGAGATGGCGCAGGTGCTCGTCCTCCTCCACCGGGGTCAGCAGGATCCGGGCTCCCCGGGGCTGGGCCTTGAAGGCGTCGACCATGGGCTTGATGGAGCGCTCCACGATGTTGTCGGCCAACATGACCAGCACCGGCTCCCCGTCGACGAACCGGGCGGCCAGGCCCAGGGCCTCGGCGATGCCACCGGGCCGGTCCTGGTAGCCGTAGCTGAGCCGGTCGATGCCGAATTCCTGGCCGTTGCCGAGCAGCCGGAGGAACTCGCCGGCGTGGGTCCCTCCCGTGACCAGCATGATCTCGGTGATCTCGGCGTTGACCAGCGCCTCGATACCCCAGTTGATCATGGGCCGGTCGTAGATGGGCAGCAGGTGCTTGTTGGTGATCCGGGTGAGCGGGTGGAGTCGTGAGCCGGTGCCCCCGGCGAGGATGACGCCCTTCATCCGGCGCAGCCTAGACGGAGCGGACCGGCCTTCACCGGGCCCGGCCGATCGCCGCCACCTCGGCCAGGACCGAGTCGGCCAGGACGGGCCAGGTCCGCGCCGCCCACGGCCCGAAGGGGCGGTCCACGAGCCCCGTGCAGGCCACCCCGGCCACCGGGTCCACCCACAGGAAGGAGCCGCTGCGCCCGAAGTGCCCGAACGTGGCGGCCGAATTGGTCGAACCCGTCCAGTGGGGCCGCTTGGTGCCCCGGATCTCGACGCCCAGACCCCAGTCGCAGGGGTCGAAGCGGCCGAACCCGGGGAGTACGCCGGCCGTGCCCGGGAACTGCACCGAGGTGGCCGACCGGTGGGTCTCGGGGGACACCAGGGTGGGGACGGCCCACTCCCGGGCCAGGGCGACCAGGTCGTCCAAGGGCCCCACCAGCCCGGCGGCGCCCGGCCCCCCGGCGGCATGGGGATCGAGCGTGGTGCCGGTCATGCCCAACGGGGCGAGGACCCCTTCGGCCAGGTACTCGGCGAAAGCCATCCCGGCCCGCTCGGCGACGAGGTCGGCCAGCAGCCGGTAGCCGGCGTTGGAGTAGATCCGGCGGGCCCCCGGCCGGGCCAGCGCCGCTCCCCCGTCCGGCCCCAGTCCGGAGGTGTGCGCCAGCAGGTGACGCACCGTGCCCCCCGGGGGGCCCGCCGGCTCGTCGAGCGAGAGCGTCCCCTCCTCCGACGCCACCAGGATGGCCAGGGCGGTGGCCGGCTTGGTCACCGAGGCCCAGGCGAAGGGTCGTGCGGTGGGGCCGACGGTGGCGACCCACTCCACCGGACCGGAGGCGGGCCCGCCCGGGGCGGGGGCCGGGCCCAGGCGGAGCACGGCCACCGAGACATGGTCGACCGGCCACCGGACCACCTGGGCCAGAGAGTCCAACGGTGCGCTGGTCACGGCGGGCGCCGTCGTGGCGGGGCGGTCGGTCAGACGTCGAGGAAGCGGCGGACGGCGAAGGCCGATCCCACCACTCCCACCACCACGCCGACCACGGCCACCAGGATGCAGGTGCCGGCCACCTCCCAGCCGCCCAGGGACATCTGGGCGATGATGTTCCCCTGGTTGGCCGCCGTCTTCGTGGTGTCGAGACCGATCCCGAAGTAGAGGGCCAGCACCACCAGTACGGCCACACCGGCGCCGGCCAGTCCCTGGATCAGTCCCTCGGCCATGAACGGCAACCGGATGAACCAGTTGGTGGCCCCGACCAGCTTCATGACGGAGACCTCGCGTCGTCGGGCGAAGATGGCCATGCGGATGGTGTTGAGGATGAGGACCGAGGCCGAGAGCAGGAGCACCACCGCCACCGAGAGGAAGACCCACTGGAGGATGCGGATCACGCTCTGCATGGTCTTGATCTGCTGGCCGGGGTACTTGACCGAGGCCACGCCGGGCTTGCCGGTGAACTGCTGGTAGACCTGCGAGGCCTGTGAGGGGTCGTTCAGCACGCATCGGTACGACGAGGGGTAGTCGGCCTGGCTGGTGGCGTCCAGCTCGTCGGCCGGGAGGATGGTCTTGGCCTCGTTGTAGTCATAGGCCTGCGAGCGGAACACACAGCTCTTGATGTAGGGCGACTGGTGCAGCTCGGTACCGATGGACGTGGTCAAGGGGGCGCCGGCCGCCGGCTTCACCCAGACGATGGCCTGCACGCCGTTCTGCCACTGCACCGTGGCCTTCGAGGCCCCCTGCTTCAACAGGAGCGACGAACCGACCAGGGCCAGGGACACGGCCACGGTGAGGATGGCGGCCACCGTCATGAGTCGGTTGCGCCAGAGATTGGTCGCGGCCTCCTTCGAGACGTAGCCGGCGGAGACGGGCATCAGGCGCCGGCGGCGAAGCGATCAGGGAAGCCGCCGTCCGCGGCCCTCGCCGGCACCTGCTCGGGGACCAACCCGGTGGGCGAGCCGGCCCCGGCCGCCGCGGTGGCGCTGTCGATGCCGTAGACGCCGTGGGCCTGGTCGCGGACCAGCACGCCGCGGTCGAGCTCGATGACGCGGCGTCGCATCTGGTCGACCATGCCGGCGTCGTGGGTGGCGATGATCACCGTGGTGCCGGTGCGGTTGATCCGATCGAGCAGCTTCATGATGCCCAGGCTGGTGGTCGGGTCGAGGTTCCCGGTGGGCTCGTCGGCCAGCAGGATGAGCGGCCGGTTCACGAAGGCCCGGGCCACGGCCACCCGCTGCTGCTCGCCGCCGGACAGCTCGTGGGGCAGGTTGTCCCGCTTCTTGGTCAGCCCGACCAGGTCGAGGACCTGGGGCACCTGGGTGGCGATGACGTGGCGGGGGCGGCCGATGACCTCCAGGGCGAAGGCCACGTTCTCGAAGACGGTCTTGTTGGGCAGGAGGCGGAAGTCCTGGAACACGCAGCCGATGTTGCGGCGCAGGTAGGGGATCCGCCACTTGGGGAGATGGCCGATCTCCTTGCCCGCCTCCCAGATGCGACCGCAGTCCGGGCGTCTCCTCGCGCAGCAGGAGCCGGATGAAGGTGGTCTTGCCCGATCCCGAGGGTCCGACCAGGAAGACGAACTCGCCCTTGTCGATCTCGACCGTGCAGTCCCGGAGCGCGACGGTCGAGCCCTTGTACGTCTTGGTGACGTTCTCGAAGCGTGATCATGCGGTGGGCTTCACCGTCGGCGCGAAAACATGGAGAGCGGGGTTCCCATTCCGTGCAATGCTACCCGCGCCCACCCCGGAATTGGGACAGCCCCCCTGACCTCCGCCGACGCGGCGGGCACCCGATCAGCAGGCGCTGGCGACGCTCCTCGGCCTGCGACGCCGGAGCTCGGCCTCGATGAAGGCGTCGAGATCGCCGTCGAGCACCGCCTCGACGTTGCCGGTCTCCTCGTCGGTGCGCAGGTCCTTGACCAGCTGGTACGGCGCCAGCACGTAGGAGCGGATCTGGTTCCCCCAGGCGTTGTCGGTGCGGTCGCCCGACAGCTGGTCCAGCTCGGCCTGGCGCTCGGCCCGCTGCCGCTCGGCCAGCTTGGCCCCGAGGATCTGCATGGCCTTGGCCTTGTTCTGGTGCTGGCTGCGCTCGTTCTGGCACGACACCACGATCCCGGTGGGCAGGTGGGTGAGCCGCACCGCCGAGTCGGTCTTGTTGACGTGCTGGCCCCCGGCCCCCGACGACCGGTAGGTGTCGATGCGCAGGTCCTTCTCGTCGATCTCCACCTCGCCGGAGACGTCCTCGAGGAACGGGACCACGTCGAGCGAGGCGAAGCTGGTCTGGCGGCGGTGCTGCGAGTCGAACGGCGAGATGCGCACCAGTCGGTGCACGCCCCGCTCGGCGGCCAGCAGACCGAAGGCGTAGCGGCCCTTCACGATGAAGGTGGCCGAGAGCAGTCCGGCCTCCTGGCCCTCGGTCGCCTCGTCGACCTCGACGTCGAAGCCCCGTCGCTCGGCCCAGCGGCTGGTACATGCGCAGCATCATCTCGGCCCAGTCCTGCGCGTCGGTGCCCCCGGCCCCGGCGTGGATCTCGGCGATGGCGTCGCCGTCGTCGTACTCGACCGGCGAACAGCGACGCGCAGCTCGAGGGCGCCGAGCCGGCGGTCGAGATCGTCGAGCATCTCCTCGACCTCGGGGCGCAACGAGTCGTCGGACTCCTCCTCGATCAACTCGTGGAGGGTCTCGGCGTCGGACAGCTGCCCGGCCAGTGCGGCGAGCTGCTCGAGGTCGTCGGTGACCCGGCCGAACTCGGTGGTGACCTCCCGGGCGTGGTCGGGGTCGTCCCACAGGCCCGGGCTCGGAGGCGGCCTTCTCGAGCTCGGTCGCGTCGCTCCAGCAGCCGGTCGCGAGCCGAGGAAGTGCTCGGCCTCGGCCAGACGGTCGGCCAGGGAGTGCAGCGACTCGGGGAGGTCGACGCGCTCGGGCTCGCCGGACCCCCGACGGGCCCCGTCGGCCGGGCTCATCTCAGTTGGCGCCGTGGCAGAGCTTGAACTTCTTGCCGCTCCCGCACCAGCACGGCTCGTTGCGTCCGATCTTCTCGCGCTCGCGACTTGACGATGGGCACCTGGGACTCCCCGTCGTCGGTCAGCCGGTTGGTCACCGCCGACGGAGGCCGCCGTTCCCCCCGGGGAGGCCGGCGGCGGCCGCCTCCAGCTCGGCCGGCGTGGCGGCGGCGAAGGCCGCGGTGATGGCGCCGTCCCCCTGGACGGGGTCGTCGGCGGCCAGGTAGCTGGCCCGGTCGAGGTCCGGCTCGGGGGCCGGTTCGGCCAGTACCTGCACGTGGAAGACGTACCGCAGGTAGTCGTCGTCGATGCCGTCCATCAGCTTGCCGAACATGGCGAAGCCCTCCCGCTGCCAGGCCACCAGCGGATCCTGCTGGCCCATGGCCCGGAGGTTGATGCCCTCGCGCAGGTAGTCCATCTCGGCCAGGTGGTCCCGCCAGCGCTGGTCGATGATCTGCAGCATGACGTCGCGCTCGAGCTGGCGGGCGGTCTCCTCGCCGCCGGGGATGGTCTCGTCGCGCTCGGCGTAGAGGTCGAGCGCCTCGGTCAGGATGCTCTCGGTCGACCTGTCCGACCGTGGCCGCGCTCGGCCAGGTCCTCGGCCATGAACTTGGTCGGGTAGTACTGGGTGGTCTCGGTGACCAGCCCGGGCGAGGTCCCACTCCTCGGGGTACTCCGACGGGCACGACGAGGCCACCAACGCGGTCATCGTCGACTCGAGCAGCTCGATGGTCTCGCTCCCGGAGGTCCTCGCCCTCGATGATCTGGAGGCGGCGCGCGTAGATCACCTTGCGCTGCTCGTTCATCACCTCGTCGTACTTGAGGACGTCCTTGCGGGATCTCGGCGTTGCGGCCCTCGACGGTGTTCTGGGCCCGCTCGATGGCCTTGGTCACCATCTTGGCCTCGATGGGCACGTCGTCGGGGAGGGCCCGGCCCATGACCCAGTTCATGGCCCCGGTGGCGAACAGGCGCATCAGCTCGTCCTCGAGGGACAGGAAGAACCGGCTCTCGCCCGGGTCGCCCTGGCGGCCCGAGCGGCCGCGCAGCTGGTTGTCGATGCGGCGGCTCTCGTGGCGCTCGCTGCCCGAGCACGTAGAGCCCGCCGAGCTGCCCGGACCTCGTCGCCCTCGCCGTCTGCACTCCGTCTCGAACTCGGCCAGCGAGGCCTCGCAATGCGGCGGCGCCCTCCTCGGTCGTCGAGGTCGACGCCGCGGGCCGCTGGCCTCGCGCGGGCCAGCCCTCGGGGTTGCCGCCGAGGAGGATGTCGACGCCGCGCCCGGCCATGTTGGTGGCCACCGTCACGCGCGCCCAGCCGGCCGGCCTGGGCGACGATCTCCGCTTCCCGGA
Source organism: uncultured Acidimicrobiaceae bacterium (assembly GCA_963817005.1). Lineage (GTDB taxonomy): Bacteria > Actinomycetota > Acidimicrobiia > Acidimicrobiales > RAAP-2 > Bog-756. Next base: position 960,389 of record CAWFMN010000007.1, on the reverse strand, counting down.
AGTGCTGCTTGGCGTTGAGGACCTCGTGGGGGATGCCCCTGCTTGCTCGAGCAGCCGGGACAGCTGCTCGGACTTGGCCACCGAGGCCGTGCCGACCAGCACCGGCTGGCCCGGCGTCGTGGCGCTCGACGATGTCCTCGACCACGGCGCTCGAACTTGGCGTCCTCGGTCTTGTAGATGAGGTCGGGCTTGTCCTCGCGGACCATGCGGCTTGTTGGTCGGGATGGGGACCACCGGGAGGTCGTAGGTGCTGGCGAACTCCGACGGCCTCGGTCTCGGCCGTGCCCGGTCATCCCGGACAGCTTCTCGTAGAGGCGGAAGTAGTTCTGCAGGGTCACCGTGGCCCAGGTGTGGTTCTCCTCCTTGATCCGCACCCGCTCCTTGGCCTCGACCGCCTGGTGCAGGCCGTCGGACCAGCGCCGGCCGTCGAGGGTCCGGCCGGTGAACTCGTCGACGATCTTCACCTCGCCGTGCGGCCACCAGGTAGTCCTTGTCCCGGCTGGTACAGCTCCTTGGCCTAGAGGGCCTGGGTCAGCTGGTGGACGTAGTTGACCGACACCGCGTCGTAGAGGTTGTCGACGCCGAGCTGGCTTCTCGACCTTCTCGATGCCGGCCTCGGTCGGGACGACGATGCGCTTCTCCTCGTCGACCTCGTAGTCGTCCTCGGCCCGCAGGGTCCGGACGATCCCGGCGAACTGGTAGTAGAGCTGGGCCGACTCGGCGGCGGGGCCGGAGATGATGAGCGGGCGTCCGGGCCTCGTCGATGAGGATCGAGTCGACCTCGTCCACGATGGCGAAGACGTGGCCGCGCTGGACCATGGCGTCCGTGGACCGGGCCATGTTGTCGCGCAGGTAGTCGAAGCCGAACTCGGTGTTGGTGCCGTAGGTGACGTCGGAGTTGTAGGCCTCCCGCTTGGCCTCGGGAGTCGTCGATGTCGGGACCGACCCGGCCCACGGTCAATCCCGAGGAACCGGTGGAGCTCGCCCATCCACTCCGCGTCCCGCGTGGCCAGGTAGTCGTTCACCGTGACCACGTGGACGCCCGTTGCCCTGCAGGGCGTTCAGGTAGACCGGGAGGGTCGAGACCAGGGTCTTGCCCTCACCGGTCTTCATCTCGGCGATCCAGCCGAAGTGGAGGGCCATGCCCCCCATCAGCTGGACGTCGAAGTGCCGCTGGCCGAGCACCCGCCAGGCGGCCTCGCGGACCAGGGCGAAGGCCTCGACCAGCAGGTCGTCGAGGGTCTCGCCGTTGCTCGAGGCGCTGACGGAACGCCGGGGTGAGGGCGGCCAACTCCTCGTCCGAGAGGGCCTCCATCTCCGGCTCGAGCGCGTTGACCAGCGGAACCAGCTCCGCCAGGCGGCGGACCTTCTTCCCCTCGCCGGCGCGGAGGACTTTCGTGAGCACGCTCATGGGCCACTCACTCTACCGTCGGACGTCCCGGTTGCCGGGCGCCTCCCCTCCCGGCCGAGGGTGAGGTGCGGTCGGATCGGCGGTCGGGGCCCGGGGCCGGACCGCCTCAGGCCGTACGCACCCGCTCCCGCAGGACGGACACCGAATTGGCCGGCCGTCGCCGGGGATGGGTCCGTGCCACCAGCCGCCCCTTGGTCTTCTCCAGCTGGTGCTCGAGCTTCTCCACCACCAGGTCCACGGCCACCAGCGGCGCCGGGGCGGCGGCCCGGGCCCGGATGGTCCGGCCGTGTCCGACGATGATCACCTCACACCGCTCCCGATCGGCGATCCTCGGATTGTGCTCCTCCGAGAAGTGGATCTCGGCACGCTCGAGGCCGGGGCACAGGTGGCCGAGCCGGCCCACCTTCTCCTTGGTCAGGGCCCTCACTTCGTCCGACACGATCCTTCTGCCGTAGGCAATGACAACGTCCACTTACTCGCCTCCATGGTTGTGGTGTTCGGGAACTACCTCTGCGGTCGGCCGGTCCTCCTGGTCGGTCGTCGGGATGATGTCGTGAGCTGCGCGCGGCTGACCTGGTCTTTGACCCCACACTCGCCTGCAGGGGGCGTGGCGGCCCGGCTCCGGCGGCACCGACCGTGTCCGGTCGGTGGCCCTGCGGAGCCGTTGATCGGCCGCGTCCTCCCCTCTCCGCCCGCCCCCGACAGCCGGGGACGCCACGGGCAGGTCTTACTCCTAAGCCGCACCATGCTCAGCAACCACGAGTTGCCTTACGTGGGTCGTTTCGCCTGCGACTGGCTTCGACTTGCAACCACAGACCCGCGCGCAGCTCACAGGGACAAGTGTACGCCTCCCCGACCTGAAAACCAGGGGCCGGAGGCCCCAGTTCACCAGGTCGTCACGCGGTCGTCACGCACCGGCAACGCCGGGAGGCGGCGGCGTCCCGACCGGGGCGGATCGGAAGCACCCCCTGTTCAGAGGCTATGTTGGCCATGCAGAGGTCGCCCGGTCCACGAGGCGGACCGGGCCGGGCCGGGCGGCGGCCCGCGGTGGCCCCGGGGTCAGTCCGACCCCTGCCTGAGCTGCTGTTTCATCTCGTCGAGCACCGGGATCGGACCCGGGTCGATCCCTTCGTGCCCGGCCAGGTGGAGCGAGACGAAGTCGCCGACGAGGACCAGGTCGAGCAGCTGGGCCAGGTCGCCCTCGCCCGCGGCCCGGACCTCGATCACGTCGGCCACCACCTCGCGCAGCACCTCGACCACCAGGTCGAACCGCCGGCTCACCTGGGGGTGCTCGGCGTCGTGGCGCAGGTTGACCAGGGTGATGAGCTGCCGGGTGACGTCCCCGTGCTGGCCCCAGCCGGCCACCTCGTTGTGGCACAGCTCGGGCTAGACGTTGCAGAAGGCCGGGCTCTTGGCGTTCTCGTTGACCTGGGCCTTCCACCGCAGCGCGGCGGCGGCGCCGAGGTCCCCGGCGCTGTGGACCAGGGGGATGGTCCGCCCGATCCGGCGGGCCACCTCCTCGGCCAGGTTGCCGGGCCGGACCAGCTCGTCGCGCCGGCGCCGGAGCTGGTCGACGGCCTGGTCCACCCACTGGGCGGCCCCGCGGAACAGGCCGATCTCCTCCAGCACGCACCAGCGGCGGGATGGCCATGGCCCCGAGGGCGGCCCGGGGCTGGGGGATGTCGGTGGGCACCGGCACGACCGGCGCCTCCCACTCCCCGGCCAGCTCGACCAGCGGCGCCCCCGCCGGCCACCACGATGAGCGACGCCCCCGCCTCGTAGGCCGCCGGCGGCCGCCTCCAACGTCTCCTCGGTGTCGCCCGAGAACGACATGGCGAACACCAACGAGCCGGTGCCCACGAAGTCGGGGGGCTCGTAGCCCTTGACCACCGTGACCGGCACCGGCATGAAGGGGGCGGCCGTGGCCACCAGCACGTCGCCGGCGATGCCGCTGCCGCCCATGCCGAGGACCACGACGTTCTCGACCCGGTCGTGCGTCGGGCAGGCCGCCGACAGCCCGCGGGCCGCGGCCGCCGCGGCGGCCACCTGCTCGGGCAGGCCGGCGGTGGCCGACCACATGTCGAGGGTGTCGAGGGCCAGTGGCGAGGGGTGGGCGGCGTGGCCGTGGCGCCGTCGCGGGCGGTCACGACGGTGCGGGCCCGCCGGTCGACACGGCACCGCCGGCGTCGGCCTTGGCCACCAGGCGGTCGTGCTCGGCCTCGTCGACCGTCGGTGGCCTCGTCGATCAGCATGACCGGGATGCCGTCCCGCACCTCGTAGCTGCGGTGCAGCCGGGGGTTGTAGAGGCCGGTCCTCGTCGGCGAAGTACAGCAGCGGCCCCTTGTCCTCGGGACAGGCCAGCACCTCGATCAGCAGCGGGTCGAGCGTCATCGTCCAGTCCTCTCTCTTCGATCTCGTCGGTCTGGCCGGGGATGTGACCGGCCCACCCGGTGCCGGCGCACCGTCAGCCCCCGAGCAGGCGGTCGATGTCCGCCTGGACCTCGGCCACCCGGCGGGCACAGGCGTCGGCGTCGGGTGCCTCCACGTTGAGCCGGAGCAGGGGCTCGGTGTTCGACGGCCGCAGGTTGTACCACCAGTCCCCGCGGTCGACCGTCAGGCCGTCCAGCCGGTCGGCGGTGCCCAGCGCCCCGCCGGCCGCCTCCACGCTCGGCGGCCATCAGCTCGACGGCGCCGGCGGGATCGTCGACCTCGGTGTTGATCTCCCCCGAGTCGGCGTAGCGCTGGAACGGCGCGAGCAGCTCGGACAGGGGCTTGCCGGTCACGCTGAGCAGCTCGAGGACGACCATGGCGGCGATGATGCCCGAGTCGGCCCGGTAGTTGTCCCGGAAGTAGTAGTGGCCGGAGTGCTCGCCGCCGAAGACGGCACCGGTCTCGGCCATGACCTGCTTGATGAAGCGAGTGCCCGACCTTGGTGCGGATCCCGACGCCCGCCCTGCTCGGCGATCACCTCGGGCACCACCCTGCGAGCAGATGCAGGTTGTAGAGGATGGTCGACCCGGGGTGCTTGTCCAGCATGGACGCGGCCACCAGGGCGGTGGTCAGCGAGCCCGACACCGGCTCGGCCTGCTCGTCGACCAGGAAGACCCGGTCGGCGTCGCCGTCGAAGGCCAGGCCGACGTCGGCCCCGCCGGCCAGGACGGCGGCCTTCAGGGCGACCAGGTTCTCGGGCTGGATGGGGTCGGCCGGGTGGTTGGGGAAGTTCCCGTCGAGCTCGGGGAAGAGGATCTCGACCTCGAAGGGGAGGCCCTCGAACACCTTGGGGACGACCAGTCCGCCCATGCCGTTGGCGGTGTCGGCCACCACCTTGCAGGGGCCGCAGGGCGTCGACGGTCGACGAAGGAGCGGACGTGGTCGGCGTAGGCCTCGAGCACCGAGCGCTCCTCGAGCGGGGCCAGGCGGCGGGGTCGCCGTCCGGGGGCCCGTCGGCCCCCCACTCGTCCAGGAGCGCCTCGGCCGTGGCCTGGATCTCGGCCAGACCGGTGTCGCGACCGATGGGTCGGGCCCCGGACTGGCACAGCTTGATCCCGTTGTACTGGGCCGGGTTGTGCGAGGCGGTGAACATGGCCCCGGGGGCGTCGAGGCTGCCGGCGGCGAAGTACAGGAGGTCGGTCGAGGCCAGGCCCAGGTCGACCACGGTCGACCCCCGCGGACCGGCACGCCCTCGGCGAAGGCCGCGCGAGAGCTCGATCGCCCGACTCGCGCATGTCCCGGGCCACCAGGACCGCTGGGGCCCCCGGTGAACCGGGCGACCGCCATGCCGATGGCCCGGAACTGGTCGGCGTTCGAGCTGGTCGGGGACGACGCCCCGGACGTCGTACGCCTTGAAGACAGAGGACAGGCTGGTCATGGCCGGGCCATCCTAGCCAGCAGGCCTCGTCCCATCGAAGGGCCCCACCACCCAGGGGCGAGCCGACGGCGTGTGCGATGATCGGGGCGTGGTGCACGGTCTGGCGCAGGGGCGCCTCCGCAGGGCGGTGGCGCTGGCCGGGCTGGCCCTCGGGCTGGCGGGGGCCGGGCTGGCGGGGGCCGCCGGGAGCGCGTCGGCCCCGGGTGCCGTGACGGCGACCCGGACGGCGGTGGCCGGCTCCCTGGACGGAGCGCCGGCCGGCGAGCCCACTAGCTCCCACCCCGTGGTGGCCACCGCCGACGATCCCGCCACCGGCGGGTACTGGGTGGTGGCCTCGGACGGTGGGGTCTTCTCGTTCAACGCCCCGTTCTACGGCTCGGCCGGGGCCCTGACCCTGGACCGACCGGTGGTCGGGGCGGCACCGGCCCCCGACGGAGGCGGGTACTGGCTGGTGGCCTCGGACGGCGGGGTCTTCGCCTACGGCGACGCCGGGTTCTTCGGTTCCGAAGGCGGCCACCACCTCAACCAGCCGGTGGTCGGCATGGCCGCGGCGCCGGACGGGGGCGGGTACTGGCTGGTGGCCTCGGACGGCGGGGTCTTCACCTTCGGGGACGCCGGGTTCTTCGGCTCGACCGGGTCGATGCACCTCAACCGCCCGGTGGTGGGCATGGCCGCGGCGCCGGACGGGGGCGGGTACTGGCTGGTGGCCTCGGACGGCGGGGTCTTCGCCTTCGGGGACGCCGGGTTCTTCGGCTCGACCGGGTCGATGCACCTCAACCGCCCGGTGGTGGGCATGGCCGCGGCGCCGGACGGGGGCGGGTACTGGCTGGTGGCCTCGGACGGCGGACTGTTCAGCTTCGGGGACGCCGGGTTCTCGGGAGCGGCCACCGGACGGCTGCGACGGTCGGCGGCGGGGATGGCCGCCACCGTCGGCGGGTACCGGATCGTCTCGTCCGACGGCAGCGTCTACCCCTTCGGGACGGCCCCCTTCTTCGGCTCGGTCTACGTCCCCCCCATGGTCGGTGAGGTGGTGGCCGTCGACCCCGGACACGACGGGGGCAACGCCGGGGCGGCCGGCTTCATCGCCCAGCCCATCGACGGGGGAGGCCTCACCGAGTCCTGTGACACCGTCGGGACCGAGACGGCGGCCGGCTACACCGAGCACGCCTTCAATTTCGACGTGGCCACCCGGCTCGAGGCCCTCCTCCGGGCCGAAGGGGCCACCGTGGTGATGACCCGGACCAGCGACGCCGGTGTGGGCCCCTGTGTCGATGTCCGGGCCGCCGTCGGCAACGCGGCCGGGGCCGATGCGGCCATCTCCGTCCACGCCGACGGAGGCCCACCGGGCGGCCGGGGATTCGACGTGATCGAGCCCCTCCCGGTGGTGAGCCCCATCAGCGACAACACCGCCGTGGTGCCGGCGTCGGCCGGACTGGCGTCGTCGGTACGGTCGTCGTTCGCCGCCGACACCGGCGAACCCGTCTCGGACTACTCCGGGACGGGGGGGATCGACCAGCGGAGCGACCTGGGGGGCCTCAACCTGACCACGGTGCCCAAGGTCCTGATCGAGTGCGCCAACATGCAGAACCCGGCGGACGCCTCCCTGACCGAGAGCCCCCAGTGGCGCCAGCAGGCGGCCCAGGGACTGGCCGACGGCATCACGTCGTTCCTGGAGTCCGAGCAGGCTCCGTGACCGGCTCCCCGGGGCACGGTGCGACCGGCCGGCGGACCCTCAGGCCTCGAACCCCCCGGCCAGCATGGCCACCACATCATCGGCCATGGCCCGGCACAGGGAGGCCAGCTGGTCCAGCTGGCCTCCGAGGGTGACCGACGCCAACAGCTGCTGGCGGTCGATGAGATTGAGGGGGGCCAGCTCGCAGAGCTGCCAGGCGATGGCCTCGTCGGTCCCCCCGATCTCGAGATCGGGGGGCAGGGCGGGAACGTCCCCGAGCTCCGAGAGGAGCGACCGGAGCCGGCGGACGGCCACCTCGGCGGTGGCCAGGGCCCGGCCCTGGTCGGCCCCCCTGACCACGGGCAGCTCCACCACCGCGGCCCGGGGATAGGGGTCATCGGCCAGCCACCGGTCCACCCGGACCCGCCGGTCCCCCCGGGCCAGCACCAGCATCCGGCCGTCCTCGAGCTCGGCGACCTGGTCGATCCGGGCCACCGTACCGACGTCGACCCGCTGGTCGCCCCCACCCACCTCGGACCCCCGGGCGATCAGGACCACGCCGAATTCGCCGTTCTGGCCCAGGCAGTCGGCCATCAGGGCCCGGTAGCGGGTTTCGAACACGTGGAGGGGTAGGCCGGCGCCGGGGAACAGCACGGTGGACAGCGGGAACATCCCGAGGGTGCGGGCGTCCATCAGGGTCCGCTCAGGACCCGACCGCGGCGCGGTGGGCACCCGGCGACCGGGTCCGCCGGCGCCGGCGCTCCGCCACCGCCACGGCCACCGCGGCGGCCAGGGAGACCAGGGAGATCACCTGGCCGATCTCATCGGAGGGTGAGCTGCCGTAGGTGAGCGTCACGTCGTGGCTGGTCGGGACCACCACCATCAGGTTGGGCGCGGCCCGCCACGGTCCGGCGGCCCCGGTGGCCTTCCAGTTGGGGAAGTACGACACCTTGACCTCGACCGGGGTGCCGACCCGGTCCACGTGGAAGGAGATGGAGTTGTCGGTCTGGACGACGTGGGACACCGCCGTCGGCGGCTCGGGGACCGCGGTCGGCCGGGTCTGGCTGACCGCCACCCGCGGCCAGGCCGCCGGACCGGCCGCGGTGGGTACCACGTCCCACCGCGTGGGATCGTCGTACCAGCTCACCGCCGGGGCCAACCAGCTGCTCTGGGTGGGGGAGACACCCCTCCAGACCACCGGCCGGTTGACCAGAGGCTGGACCACCGAGGCGTCGGCCACCTTGTAGACCTTCCAGGTGGTGTCGAGCGCCTGGCCGTTGTAGCTGGTGTTCCAGGGGCCGGTGGAGCCCACCTCGGTCAGGCTGGGGTCGGCCGCGGCCGCCGTCTCGACCGTGCTCGACGCGGCGAGGAAGTACTTGACGCCCATCTGCTGGAGGTGCTGGATGCCGAGGGGGACGTTGAGGCCCCCGTAGGGGAGACCGACCACGGCGTTGGACGGGCTGACCGAGAGCTCGTTCTGGTTGATGAAGTGGAAGGGCGTCGAGGAGGCCGACTCGAAGAGCAGTCCTTCCATGGAGTCGACGCAGCCGTTGGTCCAGTACGGGAGGAGCATCAACGACATGGTGGTCCCGAACCGGTTGAGCGAGGGGTCGTACTCCCACATGGCCCGGCCGCAGCCCTGGGCGGCACCCACGTTGGACATCATCTGGATGACGGCGCGGTACTCGGGATAGTCGGGCTTGCGCTCGTAGCCCGAGTAGTTCCAGTCGGCCCAGGCGCCGGGCTGGTTGGCCCCGACGGTGACGCCCACGCGGCTCAGGGCCGAGGCCGGCAGCACCAGGGGCGGCACCACGGCCAGGCACGCCGCGGCCAGGGCCACCAGGGGCCCGACCACCGCACCGGCCGGGGAGCCGGCCGGGGAGGGGCGGCGGAACCGGCTGACCCGGGCCCCGGGCTGCCACGGCACCTCGCGGACCGCGCCGAGTCGTTGGCGGACGACCTCCACCCACTGGTCGAGGCGGCGCCGGCGGCTCCATCGGGCCACCGCAGCCACCACCTCGCCCAGGGCGTACCCGGCCAGGAGGTAGAGACAGAGGAACCAGAAGGGGAGGAACCGGGCGTTGTAGAGCTTGTTGGCGGGGTCGAGGCAGACGGCGGCGGCGGAGAGGGCGCCCATCACCACCACGAAAAGCGCCACCCGGCTGCGTCGCAGCACCATGGCCACCAGCCCCACCACGTCGGCGGCCAGCACCCACCGGGCCGAGGCGGGGAAGAGCAGGTGGGGGAAGCCCAGGACCTTGGTGTAGCCCATGTTGGTGGTGTAGGCCTGACCGGTGGCGAAGGGGAGGAGCCACCAGGCGCTGAGTCCGACACCGATCGCCCCGGCCACCACCGACCAGGCCAGGCGCCCCGACCACCGGCGCCGGGCCAGGCGGCCACCCCGCCCCCGGTGGAGCCCGCGCACCACGTCGGCGTCGAGGAGGAGCCAGACCACCGCGCCGGCCGCCGCGAACAGGGCCGGGAGCAGGTGGCAGAGCAAGGTGACGGCGAAGAGCACTGCGGCCAGGGCCCGGTGCCGGCCGGTACGGAGCCCGTGGGCCCACACCCCCAGGAAGAGGAGCGAGCACGAGAGGCTCAGCGAGAACGAGAACTCCCCGGCCAGTGTGGACAAGATGTTGCCGCCGTAGATGGAGAAGCTGGGTTCGAAGAGGAACGGGAGCGTGGCCGCGGCCAGGCATCCCGGACCCGGGTCGCGCAGGCCGGCCAGCCGGCCGAAGGCCCAGGCGCAGACGGGCAGGGTCAGCGTGCCCAGCACCGTGACCAGCTTGAAGGCCACGTCGTAGGAGACCAGGGCGTTGAACAGCACGGTGATCATGCCGGGCAGGGGGAAGTAGAAGGTGTAGAGCGGGAAGCCGTCGTACCAGTCGGGGTCCCAACCGGTGACCTGGCCGTGGGTCAGCAGGTGGGACTTGAGGAATGCCGGCAACATGACGTGGGCTCCGGTGTCGCCGCCGGCGGTGGTGGTGTTGGCCAGCAGCAGCGACGGGTGCAGCTGGCTGAGGGCCACCAGGGTGACCCCGACCACCACGGCCAGGTTGGCCCATCCCGGCCAGGAGGACCGGCGGGTCAGGCGGCGGGTCCACGACGTCGGCGAAGGGGCCAGCCGCGGGGTCGGCGCGACGGGGGCCGGAGCCGGGGCCACGTCCACGGGGGCGGTCATCTCAGGAGAGCACCCCGTTGCCCAACGCCATCGGCGCCACCACGGCGGCGGCCACTGCCATGAGGTTGAACGTGGCGTGGGCGACCATGTTCATGCCCAGCCGGCCGGTGCGGTACGAGACGAGGGACAAGACGATGCCGAACGTGGCCAGCCCGAGCAGCTGGAGCGACTCGGCGTGGGCCAGCCCGAACAGCACACCGGTCACCACGATGGCCAGGGTCGGTCCCACCCAGCCCCCCACCCGGCCGAACAGGCGGGCCAGGGCCCGCAGCAGCACCCCCCGGAAGAACAGCTCCTCGAAGAACGGCGCGCCGACCACGGTGAGGACGGCGATCACCAGGAAGCCCGTCCCGTGGGACCCACCCGTCAGCCGCTGGCTCGGGGCGTTGAAGCGCTGGTTGAAGTCGTGGACATGGTGCGAGATGGGTAGGTACATCAGGACCACCAGGATCTGGCCACCGACGCCGATGGGGATGCCGGCCAGGTCCCGCCAACGGAAGCGCAGGCCGAGGTCGGCCACGAGGCTCTTGGTCCCCCGGACCCCACTGGCCAGCCAGGCCGACCCGAAGAAGCCGGCCCACAGCCCGAGCAGCGTGGACACGATGTACCAGGTGGGCGGCTCGCTCAGCCTGGTGATGGCGCTCAGCGAGGCCAGCTTGCCGTCGATGGCGGCGGCGATGGCCACGAAGACGGCGGCCAGGATCTGACCACCCAGGAAGCCCAGGGCGGCGAAGAGGAGCCACATCCAGCCCGACGACCGCGAGTCCGGGGCGGCACCCGACGCCAGCTGGTCGCCGAGCGAGACGTCGGCACCCGCCGAGAGCTGGTCGCCGAGCGAGACGTCGGCCGCCGGCCGGGCGGTGCCCGCCGGGGTGGCGGCCCCGGGGGTGGGGGGAGGGGGTGGGGCCCAACCCGGAGGGGGGCCGGCCGGGGGCGGGGGGGCCCATCCGGGCCCGCCGGCGGGGACCACGCCGGGTGGCGGCCCTGCCGCCCCGGCGATCCCGCGGTCGGCGGTGGCGCTGGGGTCCGCACCCTGTTCGGACCGCTCGATCACCCTCCTACGATACCGACCGATCCCGGCCCCCTGGAGGCGGGCCGCCCGGCGGGTGGGGCGATGCGTCAGACGAGGCCCGGTGCGAATAGCATGAAGGCGTGACCCCGCCGAACCCCGACCTGCCCGACGGCCCCGCATCGCCCGGTGGTCCCGGCCAGGACACGCCGGGCCAGAACAAGAACCGGATGGCCCTGTACGTGGTCATCGTGGTGGCCGTCCTGTCGGTGCTGATCATCCCCAACCTGCTCTCGAAGACACCCTCCAACACGCTCAGTTACAACACCTGGCTCAGCGACCTCCAGGACAAGGGGATCAAGACGGCCAACGTCGACATGTCGACCGGCGTGATCACCGGTGAGCTGGCCAACGGCGGCACCTACACCACCTCGGGGCCCAACCCCATCATCGACTCGGAGCAGCACGCCCTGAAGACGCTGGGGCCCAACGCCCACCTCAACTCGGGCACCTCGAACCCCCTGCTCGGGATCTTGCTGACCTGGATCCTGCCCTTCGCCATCCTCGGCGGGATCTTCTACTACATCAGCAGAAAGGCCCAGGGCCAGATGGGGGGCATCATGTCCATCGGGCGCTCGAAGGCCAAGCTCTACACCACCGAGCGACCCCGGACCACCTTCGACGACGTGGCCGGCTACGACGGTGTCAAGCTGGAGATCAGCGAGGTGGTGGACTTCCTCAAGTACCCCGGCCGGTTCAAGGAGATCGGGGCCCGCATCCCCAAGGGCATCCTGCTGGTCGGCCCGCCCGGGACCGGGCAAGACCCTGCTGGCCCGGGCCGTGGCCGGTGAGGCGGGCGTGCCCTTCATGTCGGTGAGCGGCTCGGACTTCATGGAGATGTTCGTGGGCGTGGGCGCCAGCCGGGTCCGCGACCTGTTCGCCACGGCCCGCAAGCAGGCCCCGGCCATCATCTTCATCGACGAGATCGACTCGATCGGCCGCAAGCGGGGCGCCGGACTCGGTGGTGGCCACGACGAGCGGGAGCAGACCCTCAACCAGATGCTCTCCGAGATGGACGGCTTCGACACCACCGAGGGCATCGTGGTCATGGCCGCCACCAACCGGCCCGACATCCTGGACGCCGCCCTCCTGCGCCCCGGCCGGTTCGACCGCCAGATCGTGGTTCCCCTCCCCGACCTCGACGAGCGTCTCCCCATCCTGCAGGTCCACTGCAAGGACAAGCGCATGGTCGACCCGACCGTGGACCTCGGGCACGGTGGCCCGGGGCACCCCGGGCATGAGCGGTGCCGACCTGGCCAACCTGGTCAACGAGGCCGCCCTCCACGCCGTGCGCCGGGGCTCCAAGCTCATCCAGAATGTCGACTTCGAGGCGTCCCGGGACCGGGTCCTGATGGGTCAGCGGCGCGAGAGCCTGGTGCTGTCCGGGGCGGAGAAGGAGCGGGTGGCCTTCCACGAAGGGGGCCACGCCGTCCTGGCCTACGTGCTGCCCGACGCCGACCCGGTCCACAAGGTCACCATCCTCCCGACCGGCATGGCTCTCGGCGTCACCAGCAGCTCCCCATCGAGGAACGCCACATCCACCCCCGCGAGCACATCGAGGACTCCCTCGCCGTCCGGATGGGCGGCCGGGCCGCCGAGCTGCTGGTCTACGGGGACCTGTCCACCGGCGCCAGCAACGATCTGGTCGGCAACACCGAGCTGGCCCGCAAGATGGTCCGCGAGTGGGGCATGAGCGACGAGATCGGCCCCATGGCCTGGGGCTCAGCAGGGCCAGGTGTTCCTGGGCGAGGACCTCATGCACACCCGGGACTACTCGCGAGCGACACCAGCCAGATCATCGACGACGAGGTCGAGATGCATCCTGCGCGCCCAGGAGGAGCGGGCCCTCGAGGTCCTGTCCCGTCACCGGGGCGGCCTGGATGCCGTGGCCCGCGCCCTGCTCGACGAGGAGACCATCGACGGCGAGACGGTCGGCCGGCTGGTCGACACGGCCTACGGCCGGCCGGTGCACGAGCACGGCGTCAAGAACGTGCCGCCCATCTTCGTGGCCTCCCAGCACGGGCCGACCGGCTCGGAGAACGTGGACGGACCCCCCGACGACGCCGACCGCACCACCCAGGCACCGGCCCACGGTCGTCCCACCGGGACCCGTGGTGCGGAGACCGCCGGCGGCGCCCAGCCGGGGGCGGCCGACCCGGCCACCGACGCCGAGGTCACCGGGGCCACCCGTGCCAGCGACGAGACCGGCGCCACCCAGCCGACCGATGCCGGCCGGGCCGACGCGGAGGGTCAGACCGGTCCGGCTCCGTGGCCACCACCGCCCGCACCCCCGGCCGGCCACTGGCCCAAGCAGGCCCCGTGGCCCCCGCCCCCGCCCCCCACCTCCCGGTAGGGCGCGAAGCCGTCGCCCCCGACGGCACCGAACATCCCACCGGGTCGGCGGCGACCACACCTAGCGTCGGCGCGCCACCCACACCTCCTCGCAGGGCCACCGGGCCGCCCACTGGGCCGTGACCGCGTAGTGGGTCCCCTGTGCTCCGGCCGGGGGGCGCACCTCGATCAGGTCCTCCACCTCGAAGCGGTTGGCCCGCAGCAGGCGGATCCAGTCACCGTGGCCCAGATGGAACTCGACGGTCGGGTCGTCGGGCCACTCGAACCGGTGCATCCCGAAGTGGTCCCGGAGCAGGCGGTCCCCGACGGGAACCCCGTCGACGTCGGGCAGGCACAGCATGACCAGGGCGCTGTTCCCGAGGAAGACCAGCTGGCCGCCGCGGACGCAGGAGTCTCGCCGCCTCGGGGATCCACCGGTAGGGATCGGCCCAGATGGCCGCACCGTACTCGCTGACCGCCAGGTCGAAGGTGCCGGCGGCCACGGGTACCTGTTCGGCGGCGGCCTGGATCAGAGGGAAGTGCAGGTGGTGACGGTCCTGACACCGGCGGGCGATGGCCAGCTGGCCCGGCGTGGGATCGACGCCCACCGGGCGGGCTCCTCGGCGGGCCAGCCAGGCGGAGACGTACGCCGTCCCACAGCCGAGCTCGATCACATCCCGGCCCGCCAACCCCTCCGGGAAGAGCCCGACCGAGGACTCGGGCGTGTGGAAGATGCCCCACGACGGCTCGCCGGCGGACCACTGCCGTTCGGCCAGCTCCAGCTGGTCCGCCCGGCGACCCTCCCACCACTCGGCGTTGGCTCGCACGTACTGCGGGGTGCGGTCGGTCATCGGCCCACCGTAGGGTGAGTCCATGCACGAGTCGGTGACCGTACACATGGCAGCGACGCCCGGGCGGATCTGGGAGCTGGTGAGCGATGTCACCAGGATCGGCCGCTACAGCCCCGAGACGTTCGAAGCCGAGTGGCTGGACGGGGCCGACGGGCCGGCCGTCGGGGCCCGATTCCGCGGCCACGTGAAGCGCAACGGGATCGGCCCGGTCTACTGGACGGGCTGCACCGTCCAGGAGTGTGAGCCGGACCGGGTGTTCACCTTCGGTGTGGGCGCCCCGGACAAGGCCTTGAGCGTGTGGGGCTACCGGTTGGAGCCGTCGGGCGACGGCACCGACGTCACCGAGACCTTCCGACTGGCCGATACCGGGTTGCTCCGGCTGTACTGGGCCGTCCTGGGGTGGGCCCGCGGCCGCACCAACCGCAACAACATGCGCACCACCCTCGAGCGGATCAAGGCCGAGGTGGAGTCGGGGCCCGGCGGGGGGGCCTGATCCCGGCCCGGCGGGGCTAAGGGCCGCCCGCCCGGGTCGGGCACCGGCGCCGGTCGTCCGACCCGGCCGGGTCTAGCCGGGCGACGGCGGAGTGGCGCACCCGATGCAGGTGACCGTGGCGGGCCGCGCCGCCAGACGGTCGGCGGCGATCGGGCCATGGCACCGCTCGCACTCGCAGTAGACGCCGGCGGCCAGACGGGACGAGGCCCGGTCCAGCGCAGTCAGATGGGCTTCGGCGTGAGCCAGGAGTGCCGAGGCCCGTGCCCGCTCGAAAGCGAGGGTGGCACCCTCCGGATCGTGTTCGTCGTCGGTGTTGGCGTCGGTCGAGCCCGAGGCGATCCCGTCGATCTCGGATCGGAGGGCGAGGACACGCGCCCTGGTGTCGGCCCGGTCGGCCTCGATGGCCTCACGAAACGCCGCCCTCTCGGTCACGGGACGGCGGCGCTCACCCGGTGACGACCCTCGGGCCGGGGCTCCGCATCCGGGCGGCCCGAGCCCGGAACCGGCGGCGGGCCGCGGTTGACATGGGTCGTGGTCACGGTCCTGGTCTACCCGACCCACGGCCCCCTCGGCGCGTCGGCGGGCCACCACCGATCCCGGCTGGGGAGGTGCCGATCGAAGGTCGGACGGATTAGGTTGCTGGCCATGTCCGACTACGTGATCCCCGATCCGGAACCGAAGGAGATCGACGAGACCCTCTCGATCGAGCTACGCCACCTGGCCTCCAATGCCGTCCTCAAGGGGAAGCCCTCCGGCGACGAGAAGTGCGAGAACTGCCTCTACTATCTCGAGCCCTACAACGAGCTCTCGTACTGCTGGCACCCCAAGCTCCGCATCCTGGTGGGCGCCCAGTGGTGGTGCCAGTGGTGGGAAGCCATCCCCGAGGACCAGTAGAGGGAACGGGGTGCAGCCCACCCGGCCGCCCGGTCAGAGGTCGAGCGGGAACCCGGTGGAGGAGACCACCCCCGGGGCGCCGGCCGGCCTGCTGTCCTCTTCGACGTCCACCGGCTGGGTGGACGACACGGTGAGCACCGGGAGCCCGCCGATTTGCGCCGGGCCCAGTACGGCCACGGCGCTCGGAGCCACCGTGAACCTGGCCACCGGACGGCTGGACCCGAGCACGGTGACCTCGACCTGCGCCGGCGCCGGGCCCGGATTGGCCACCGCCAGGCTGGACACCGCGGCCCCGGGTGTCCCCGGTGCGCCCGGGATGCCCGGCCCGGGGACCAGCCAGTGCGCGGCCACCGAGGTGGTGGCCGACGACGAGCCCCACACCGGCGGCGCGGCACCCGGGGGTGCCAGCACCGCTCGCCCGACCACGATGGGCAGGGTGGAGGTCACCGTCAAGGCGTAGGGGGTCTGCTGGGGCAGGCCCGGGGTCCCCGAGACCGGGACGGCCACGATGGACACCGGGGGCAGAGCGACCCGGTGGGGTACCACCGACCCGGACGACAGGCCCAGCGTGATGGTGGCCGTGGCCGGTGACTGGCCCGGATTGGCCAGGTACAGATAGACGGTGGACTGAGGCATGGACGTGGTCTGGGCCAGACGCCAGGTGGTCGACAGCTGGGGCGCACCGAGCCGGAGGGACATCCCGCCGACGGCACCCGACGACCACTGCTGGAACTCCGTGCTCACCACGCCACCGGCCTGGGCCGCCACCAGGGTGGCGATGGAGGCCTTGTCCTGCACGAAATCGCCCACGTTCTCCTGGACCAACTGGCCGGGCGGGACCACCAGGCCCTGGTACTGCTGGGGCGTTTCGAACCCGCTCTCGGTGATGAACGACACGTTCACCACGGCCTCGGTGGCCGTGGGGTTGTAGAGGGTCAGGGCCAACGAGTTCCCGGCCGTGGTGGCCCCTCCGGCGAACGACCACTGGGAGGCGACCTGGGAGGCGCACGGCGCCGTGCTCCACCCGGTGGGTCCGGTCACCGCCTGGCTGGCCACCACGCCGCCGCCGGAGAAGGCGAAGGTGGTGGCGACGCTGCCGGCCGGGAGCCCGTCGGCCGGGTCGACGGCCACGCTGTGGAGGGCGGGGACGCGCACGTCGCGGCGCACCGTGGGCACCGCCCCGCCGGCCCCGGCCGGGCCGACGGCGGTCATGACCCCACGCACGGCCGCACCGGTCGGATTGGTCAGGTAGATGGTGGTGGTGGCCGCCGTGCCGGTCCCGGCGGGGCAGAAGGCCGAGGACGAGTAGGACCCCACCGGGGACACGGCCACGCCGTCGGCCGCGGCCGGGGCCGGGGCCGGGGACGGCGTGCCGGTGGCGGCGGCCAGCCCGGCGACCACCACCACCACGGCGACGACGGCGAGGAGGGCCGCCGTGCGCCCTCGCTCGGGCTCGACCGGTGCCCGCCGGCCCCGGCGGGCGCGCCTCGGGGCCGGAAGGTCATCGGGCACCGTCCACTCGGGCTCGGTCCAGTCGGGTTCGGTCAGGGACCCGTCCGAGTCGCTCACGTCAGCCGTCCACCGGCCGGCACTCCGACCCCGGCGTCGGGTGACCGGCTGTCCTCGTCCCCGGGCCCCGTGCCCTCGTCGGCGTCCTCCCCCTCGGGACCGGTCCCGGTCCCGTCCTCCCGCGACCAGGGTCGGGGAAGCCGGACCCGCCGCAACGGCCGTCCCACCCCGTCGCCGACCAGGAGGGCCACGGCCACCAGCCACGTGACGATCGAGACCACGAACGACAGCGGGGCCACCAGGCCCCCGTCGAACCGCAGGGCGCCCGACCCCGCCGTCGCCACCCGGAACCGGGCCGCCCACCCGAAGGAGGGTGCCCGCGGGGCACGGGCCCCGGTCGGACCGGTCAGGCTCCACCGGCCGGCCGGCGCCGAGGCGGCGAGCACCGTCCCCTTGGTCAGCGGACCCTGGAACGAGCGCGAGGCCGCCGGACCGGGCAGTACCGCCACCGCACCGGGCACCACCCCCGATCCCGGGCTCCCGGCCAGGGGGTCGGGGTGGGTCGAGTCGGGTACCGTCGTCCCGGCGCGGACCTCGGCCCGCTGCGGCAACCAGTCGCTGTTGAGGTAGACGGTGATGCCGGTGCCCGTGAGGACAGGGCTGAGGTCGAGCTGCCGGGTGAGGGCCGGGGCCACGTCGGCCGGGACCGGGTACTCCGTGGGGTTCTGTTCGCCGTTGATCTCGGGGGCCAACGAGGTCAGCAGGGCCACGTAGCGGACGCCGGACGGGGCCAGCAGCCGACCCAGCCGGTCGGTGCCCCCGTCCCGGGCCAGGTCGACCGCCGAGGCCAGGCCGGCCGCCGGGCCGGGGCCGGCCGGGTTCCACAGCCAGCGGGCATCGGGGCCGCCGTTCTCGGAGGTGGCGTAGGCCAGGCCGTCCCCGGCGGCCCACGACCCCTGGTAGATGGCGTTGGTGTTCCCCAGCCAGAGCACCCGGAAGGCGCCGTCCGCGGTCTTGGCCCGCATCCAGGCCACCGACTGGCTGAAGTCGTTGCTCGGGAGGTTCCAGCGTCCCGGCAGGGCCGAGATGGCCGTCGGGAGCGCCCCCAGGACCACCGCCCCGGTGGCCACCACCGTGACCAGCTGCCGCCAGCCGAACTCGGCCGCCCGGAGGTCCTCCTCGAAGGCCGCCACCCCGAGGCCGATGGCCGCGGCGATGGCCACGGCCGCCGGGGCCAGCAGGATCAGCGGGTCGACGGCCAGGCTGCCGGTCCACCCCCGACCGATGACCCACGCCACCACCCAGAAGACGAGGGCGACGGACCAGAATCGCCCGGCCCACCGGAAGCGGTCCCCCCGGGCCAGGACCAGGGGGGCCAGGGCGGCCACGGCGAAGCCGAAGGCCAGGGGCGAGCCGCCGATGGGCCCGGCCGCGAACCGGAGGAGCGAGGACCACGACGCCGCCGAGGAGGCCGGGATCGGCACCCCGAACACGGCGACGGCGCCCCGGCCGGCCCACGCCACGCCGACGACCCAGGGAAGGCAGACGACCGCGGCCACGCCCGTCGAGGCCAGGGCCAGCCAGAGGGCCCGGCGGGTGGCGGCCAGGTCGCGGAAGAGCGCCGAGGAGACCATGAGGGCCAGGGCGGCCAGGACCACCACGATGGCCGCGGCGGGGACGAAGGAGACCATCACGGCCTCGAGGACGCCGAGGGCGACCGCACCCCGGGCCCAGGGGTGGTGCAGGGCCCACGTCGGTCAGCGACCTCCGGACCGTCCCGCCGGTCGCCGGAGGTTGGGCGGCCCGCGCCAGGGGGGCGGCGGGGGCCGCGGGGACGAAGGGCGCGGCGCCCGTGGCCCGGAAGAGCCGGACCAGCACCCAGGGCGCTCCGGCGTAGACCACGAGGGCCCCCCAGCGGCCCAGGGCCAGCCCGTTGTAGGGCAGGGCGAGGGCCAGGTAGGCCAGCCCGGCGACCAATCCGGCCCGCTGGGAGCCGAAGGGGCGCAACAGGCGAACCACCCCCCAGACCCCGAGCGGGACGCAGCCGAAGATCAGCACCTTCTGGCCGAGACCCATGGCCCCCAGCAGCAGCGTGCCGACCAGGCCGGTGGCCAGGAGCCCGGGCGCGACCGGCGCCGTGGTTCCCACCCCCGAGGGGTGCCATCCGGTGGCGAACTGCGAGAGGGTGGCCGTCCAACTGGGGAAGGGGACGAACTGCCCGACGGCGGGGAGCCTCCCGGTCAGGACGCCACGGGTCCCGAGCAGCACCACCACGCCGGCGATCAGCCACACGGTGACCCGGACCCGTCCGCTCAAGCGGCCGCGGGCCGGTCCGCTGGTGCCGATCGTCGGCTCGGCCGGCAGGTCGGGGGTGGGGCCGGGGCCGCCCGGGGCGGGGTCCCCGTCCAGCGCCGCCTCGGCGGCCAGCTCGGTGGCGGCCAGCTCGGTGGCGGCCAGCTCGTCGGCGTGGGCCCCGTGGAACCCGTGCTGGAAGACCCGTCGGAAGTAGGAGGAGAGTCGGGCGCTCCCCCCCACCTGGAGCACGCGCACCTCCTTGTCGCTCAGCCGGCGGTGGGCCTTGAGCTCCTGGCGCTGCTGCCGGGTCACCGACAGGCGGGCCAGGTTCCACCGCCAGGCATGGACGACCGCCCGGGCCCGGGCCCGGTTGCCAGCCAGCGCGGCCACGACCACCTCGGCGATGGCCAGGATCAGCACCTGTGGCACCACTCTGACCAGGTGGAACGGGCCGTAGCACTTGAAGACGGCCAGCAGCTCGTGCCGGCGCTGCAGCGCCTGGAGGGTCACCGGGCGCCCCCCGGGTCGTCGCCGTCACCCACCAGGGAGGGTTCGACCGACCGGGACCCGGCGGCCAGCTCCTCGAGATGGCGGACCCGGGCATCGGGGGCGACGATGATCCGGGCCCCGACCACCTGGGCCCGCCAGCACAGATCGAGGTCCTCACCCATGGCCACGATGGCCGGGTCGAAGCCGCCGATCTCCTCGAAGAGGTCGGCCCGGATCAGGCTGGAGCCGCCGGGGGCCACGAAGACGTCACGGACGGCGTCGTGTTGGCCGTGGTCGATCTCGTGCGGCTGCACCCGGTCGACCACCGAGCCGCCCTTGTCCGCCGTCATGCCCACGTGGACCAGGCGCTCGGGGTCGTCCCAGCTGACCACCTTCGGAGTGACGATCCCGGCGTTGGAACGGAACGCCTCCTCCACCATGAGGTGGACGGCGTCCGGGAACAGCGCCACATCGTCGTGGCAGACCAGGAAGTAGTCGGCGCCCTCGACCATGGTCCGCACCTCGTTGACCGTGGCGCCGAACCCCCGGTTCTCGTCGAACCGGCGTACGAAGGCGGTCGGCAGCACCGCCGCCACCCGGGCGGCGAGGTCGTCCCGGCTGTCGGCATCGAGGATCAGGACGGACAGCTCCGCGTAGTCCTGGGCGGCGAGTGAGGCCAGCGTCTCCTCGAACCACGGACCCGGGTCGTGGGCGACGACGACGGCGACCACCGGCGGGGCCAGTGTGTCCATCAGGGGTCAGAGGCTATCGGGCCGAAGTGACCCTGCGGTGAACTCCCAGGTCATCGGGGCTACGGGCCGGGAAGCGCCCTGTGCTTGCAAATGTATACCACTACGGATACACTTGTATCTATCGAGCCGGAGGCCGTCGGGGTGCTCCCAGCATCCACACGGTCGGCACGTCCGGCTCCAAGGCAACGAAGCAATCGTCCGCAAGTCGAAGGAGCAGGACATGCCCACCATCAAGAAGCCCGACATCAAGGTGCCGGAGATCAAGATGCCCCAGTTCAACACCGACGTCACCAAGACGGCCAAGGAGATCGCCGCGGTGGCCAAGGACGCCACCTACGTGGTCATCGGCGCCGGGGTCCTCGGCTTCCAGCAGGCCCAGGTCCAGCGACAGGAGCTCATGAAGCGCCTGGCCGAGCCCAAGGCCGGCTTCGAGGACCGCGTCACCGCGGCCCGCTCCGACCTGAGCGGCGCCATCCACTCCGTCGACCTCACCGTCGAAGGGCTGGTGGAGCGGTTCGAGGAGATCATCGAGCGCCTCGAGGCCGCCGTGGCCCCGCTCGAGGACCGGCTGCCCGGCCAGGCCCGTGACCTGGCCAAGCAGGCCCACGTCCAGGCCAGGGAGGCCCGCTCCCAGCTCCGCTCGCGGATCCCGACGGCCGCCGCCTGACCTGGCGAGCTCCGCCGGCCGGCGCCCACCCCGGCACCACGGATCGACCCGGGTCGATCCGAATCGGCCCCATGAAGAACGGCCCGTCCCCGTGCGGGTCGTTCTTCGCGCCCGCCGTCCGGTCGGTGGCCCGCCCGCCGCCGGGCTACTCGGGGTGCTCCCGCCAGTACTCCAGTACGTCGGCCAGGGTCTGCTCCAACGGGATCTCGGGCTTCCACCCGGTGGCCTCGGCCAGCCGGCCCGGGTCGCCCCGCAACACCGGGACCTCCACCGGCCGCACCAGCGACGGGTCGGTCTCGAACTCGAGGGTGGTGCCGGCCAGCTGCAGCAGCCCGTCGGCGATCTCCCGGATCGAGACGTCGCGTCCGGAGCAGACGTTGTACAGGCCCCCGGGGCGGCCCGTCTCGACCAGGAGGCGGTAGGCCCGGACCACGTCCCGCACGTCGGTGAAGTCCCGGCGGGCCGACAGGTTTCCCACCGGGATGGTGGCCGCCCCGCGCCGGTCGGCCTCGACGATGCGCTTGGCCAGTGCGGGCACGGCGAAGTTGGGGGTCTGGCCCGGCCCGATGTGGTTGAACGGCCGCACCGTGATCACGTGCTGGCCGTGGCCCAGGTGGGCCTGGGCCACCACCGCCTCGGCGGCCAGCTTGCTGGCGGCGTACGGGGTCAGCGGGGCGGTCGGAGACCCCTCGTCGAGGGGGAGACGCCCGGGGTCGGTGACGGCCCCGTAGACCTCGGCCGAGCTGGTCACCAGCACCCGGGGGTCGGTTCCGCACTGGCGGGCCGCGGCCAGCACGGCGGCCGTCCCCACGATGTTGACCTGCAGCACCTGCAGCGGCTCGTCCCACGACTGGCCGACGTGGGTCAGGGCGGCCAGGTGGTAGACGGCGTCGGGGGCCGCCTCGGACATGGCGGCCAGCAGGGCGGCGGGATCGGTGATCTCCACCTCCCGATCGATGGCGACCACCTCGTCGCCGAGGTCCCGGAGATGGTCAGCGAGCCAGTGGCCGACGAAGCCGCGGCCGCCGGTGATGAGGGAGCGCACGACGGGCCACCCTACCGGCTCACCGACCGGACCAGCACCTTCGGCCGATTCGTGCCGGCGCACTCAGTGGCCGGCGGCGTGGCGGTACGCATCGAGGTGCCGCTCGGCGCTCCGCTCCCAGGTGTGGGAGGCCACGATCTCCAGACCCAGCTGCCGCCGGGCCGTGGACGCCCCGTTGCCCGGCGGGCCGGCCAGGGCGGCCTCGAGGGCCTCGGCCAGGGCGGCGCCGTCCCCCGGATCGACCAGGACGGCGGCCCCGCCCGCCACCTCCTCCATGGCCGTCCCCGAGGTGGTGACGAGGGGCACCCCGCACGCCAGGGCCTCGAGGGCCGGGAGTCCGAACCCCTCATAGAGGGCCGGGTAGACGGCGGCCACCGCCGACCGCAACAGGGCCGGGACGGTCCCGTCGGGCACGTACCCGGTCCGGACCACCCGCGAGCCGACCCCGGACGCCCCGATGGCCCGCTCCACCGCCGCCACGCCCCAGCCGTCACCCCCGGCCAGGACCAGGAGGGCGTCGGGGTAGCGGTCGGCGACCCGGGCGAAGGCTCCGACCAGGGTGGGGACGTCCTTGCGAGGCTCCAGTGTCCCCACGAAGAGGAGGAACGCCCGACCGTCGGCCAGCCGGTGGTCCACCGCGGCCAGGGCCGCCCGATCCGACCCGGGCCGGGGCTCGTCCGGGCGGAACAGGCCGGTGTCGACACCGTGGGGAACCACGAAGACCTCGGCGTCGACGCGGCACCAGCGGGCCAGCTCGTCGGCGGTCACCCGGCTGGGGCACACCACCGCCGCCGCCCGGGCGGCGGCCCGGGTGATCGCCCGGCGGAAGAGCAGCACCTTGGACCGCTGGTGCCACTGGGGCGCCTCGAAGAAGCTCAGGTCGTGGACGGTCACCACCGTCGGTACCCGGGTCCGCTCCGGCATCGTGTAGTGGGGCCCGTGGTGGACGGACACGCCGGACCGGGCCAGCAGGCCGGGCAGCCGGAACTGCTCCCAGGCCAACCGCAGTGGGCGGGGACCGGGCGCACCGGACACCAGTCGGGCGCCGGGGGCCAGCGCCGGCCACCGCCGCCGGTCGTCCCGACGCCCGAGGAGGGTCAGGTCCACGTCGGAACGGGCGGCCAGGGCGCCGGCCAGGTGGAGGGTGTACTGGCCGGCCCCCACGGCCCGGGCCGGCACCGCCGAGACGTCGAGGGAGAGCCGCAGCGGGGCGTCGGTCATGGCTGCCCCGCCCGCGACCGTGCGGCCTCGTCCCACACCGCCAGGTGTCGACGGGCGATGCCCGACCAGCGCAGTGCCGCCGAGCGATCGCGCCCGAGCCGGCGCAGGCGGGACCGCTGGTCCTCGTCGGTGGCCACCGCCAGCAGGCCGGCGGCGATGGAGTCGGTGTCGAGCGGGTCGACCTCGAAGGCCGCCCCGGCCGTGCTGGGCAGCGGGCTGGCCACCACCGGCGTCCCGAAGGCCATCCCCTCGACGGGGGGAAGGCCGAACCCCTCCACCAGCGGGACGTACGCCAGCAGCCGGGCCATGGAATAGAGCGCAGAGAGTTCCGACGGGGCCACCAGTCCGGTGAGCACCACCCCGGTCTCCGGCTTCACCCGCTCCCCCCAACCGGTCGGGCCCACCAGCACCAGCGGCCACGGCTCCGGCAGGGCGCCGCGGATGCGCTCGTAGGCCTCGACCAGCCGTGGCAGGTTCTTCCGGGGCTCGAGCGTGCCCACGCTCAGCAGGAAGGGCCCGTCGATGCCCATGGAGGACAGCAGGGTGCCGGCCGCCCCCATGTCGGGCGGCGGCAGGTGATCGGAGCCCATCGGGATCACGTGGACGGCGTCGGGCGAGGCACCGGCCTCCATCAGGTCGGCCGCCACCACGTCGGCAGGGACGATGAACCGGTCGGACCGCCGGAGGGCCCGGCGCAGCGCCGCCTCGTGCCAGGCCCGACCTCGGGGTGGGTAGGCGTCGGGCACCCGTCGCCAGAGCAGATCGTGGACGGTGGTGACCAGGGCGGCTCGCCCCGGTGCCATCGTCGACAGGGAGGTGGCCTGGATCACGTCGACGCGGCGCGGTCCCCGGAGCAGGCCCCGGTCCCAGGCCCGGGTGAGGACGGGGCCGGGCAGCGGATGGGCCCGCACCGGATGGCCCAGTCCGGCCAGGGGGTCGGGGGCGCCCTTCCCCGACGTCGAGCGGCTGGCCGTCAGCGTGAGGTCGGGCCGCTCGGCCGGGGCCAGGTCGTCGATGCCCTGGAGCAGGCCTCGTATGTAGGTGCCGATCCCCCCCGACGCCGGTCGGCGCAGTTGCTCGACCATCACCAGCAGCCGCAGCCCGGTCACTGCGCCGCCCCGCCGGGGGCGGTCCTGGCTTCGTGGGCGTCCCGGTAGAGGTCGGTCAGCCCGGCGGCACAGGCCGTCCAGGTGAACCGGGCGCTCCAGCCGCGGCCCCGCGCCACCAGGTCCTCGATGCCGCTCCCCCCGTCGAGGACGCGGCTCAGCTCGCCGGCCAGTCCGTCCCGGTCACCGGGATCGACCAGCAGGGCCCCGTCGCCGACCACTTCGGGGAGGGCGCCGGCCGCCGTGGCCACCACCGGCACACCGGCCGCCATGGCCTGGAGCGGAGGGAAGCCGAAGCCCTCGTAGCGGGACGGATAGGCCAGCACCGAGGCGTGGCGCAGCACGGCGTCGAGGCCCCGGTCGTCGACGTACCCGGGGCGCACGATCCGGTCCCGCCACGGGGACGACTCGACGGCGGCGGCAAAGCGCTCCGAGCCCCAGCCGTCGGCCCCCACCACCACCAGCGCCACCGACGGGTGGCCGGCGGCCAGCTCGTCGAACGCCGACACCAGCAACGGGTAGTCCTTGCGCGGCTCGATGGTCCCGACGGCCAGCACGTAGCGGTCACACCCGTCGGGCAGGCGGACCGCCGGGGCGTCGGGGGCCGTCGGCCCCGGACCGGGCGCCGGCGGGACGGGGATCCCGTGATGGACGGCCCGCACCCGTTCGGGGGGGATCGAGAACTCGGCCGCCACCTGATCGGCGACGTACCGCGACGGGGTGTGGACCCATGCACCGTCGGCCACGGCCCGGCGGATGAGGTCGGGGTAACGCAGGGTCGGCGGGTCGCACAGCTCGGGGTAGAGCACGACGGTCAGGTCGTGGACCGTCATCACCCGGGCCGCACTCCTGGTCGGTGGGACCACGAAGTTGGTCCCGTGCACGACCTGGTGGCGACCGACGAACCACTCCACGGGCGGCCCCCAACCCCGGGACCAGGCGGCGTGCAGCGGGCGGGCCGGCATCGCCCGTTGGCCGGTCGGGACCCCCCGGGGGACCAACGCCTCGAGGTACCGCCGCCGGCGCCAGCTGACGGCGAAGGCTGACACTTCCACGGACGGGTTCTCGGCGAGTCCGGCCAGCGCGCCACGGCAGAAGGCGCCGACGCCGGTGGGACGCCCGAGGAGCGGCGTGGCCTCGAACCCGACGGACAGCCGGTCCCGGTCGGAGGTAGCAGATCGCTCCGGCGTCACCAGGGGAGCCTTGCACACGGCGGCTCGGATGGGGTCCAACCAGGGTGGGTGCGGGTAGCCTGCCCCGATGAGCACCCCCAGTCAGCGGCTTCGCCCATGATCGCCGCCCTGGCCGGCGGGGTCGGCGCGGCCCGGCTCCTGCGGGGGATGGTGGAGGTCGTCCCCCCGTCGGACATCACCGCCATCGTCAACACCGGCGACGACACCGTGCTCCACGGGCTCCATATCGCTCCCGACCTGGACACGGTGATGTACACCTTGGCCGACGCCATCAACCCGGAGACCGGCTGGGGCCTGGCCGGGGAGACCTGGCGGGTCATGGAGTCGCTGGCCCGCCTGGGCGGGATCACCTGGTTCAACCTCGGGGACCAGGATCTGGCCACGCACTGCTATCGCACCCAGCGCCTCAGCGAAGGCGCCACCCTGGGGCAGGTCACCTCGGAGCTGGCCCGTTCGTGGGGCCTGGACGTCCGGCTGGTCCCCGTGTCCGACGACCCTCTCCGCACCCGGCTGCAGCTGGTGGACGGGCCCGAGGTCGGCTTTCAGGAGTACTTCGTCCGGCTCCGCCACGACGTACCCGTGTCCGGGGTCCGATTCGAGGGGTCCGAGGCGGCCCGGCCGGGGCCGGGGGTCCTCGAGGCCCTGGGGTCGGCCGACGTCATCGTGGTGTGTCCGTCCAACCCGGTGGTCTCCATCGGACCGTTGCTGTCCGTGCCGGGCGTCACCGAGCAACTCTCGAACCGGCGCGACCGGATCGTCGGCATCTCGCCGATCATCGCCGGCGCCGCGCTGAAGGGTCCGGCGGACCGGCTGCTGAGGGAGATGGGCTTCGAGTCCTCGGTGGTCGGAGTGGCCCGTTGGTACGCCCCGTGGGTGGGCACCCTGGTCGTCGACGAAGCCGACGCCGCGCTGGCGGGCGCCGTCGAGGCCGAAGGGGTCCGCTGCCTGGTGGCCCCGACCGTGATGTCCAGCCTGGAGCGGTCGGCCGCGCTGTCCCGGACGGTCCTCGATGCCGTCAACTGACGCCACCCGTCCGGCCGGTCCCGACGGACTCACCGTCCTCCCCGTGGCCGGGTTGGGCGAGGTCGGCGCCGGCGACGACCTGGCCTCCCTGCTGGCCGCGGTGCTCGTCCCTCCCGACGGCGGCCGGCCGGCCGTCCCCGGCGGCCTCATCGACGGGGACGTCCTGGTTGTGACCCAGAAGGTGGTCTCCAAAGCCGAGGGCCGGATCGTGGCCGTCGACCCCGACGACCCGAAGGCCAAGCAGGCACTGGTGGAGGCCGAGTCCGTTCGTATCGTGCGGCGCCGCGACGACCTGCTCATCACCGAGACCCGCCACGGCTTCGTCTGCGCCAATGCCGGTGTCGACCTGTCCAACGTCGAGGCCGGAACCGCGGCACTGCTCCCCGTCGATCCCGACCGGTCGGCCCGGCGCATCCGGGAGGCCCTGGAGCACCGCCACGGGGTCTCGGTCGGGGTGATCATCTCGGACACGTTCGGCCGCACCTGGCGGCGAGGGGTCACCGACGTGGCCATCGGCATCGCCGGCATCGCCGGCATCGTCGACCTGCGGGGGACCGTGGATGCGACCGGCCGGATCCTGGAGGCCACCGAGGTGTGCGTGGCCGATGAGCTGGCCGGGGCGGCCGAGCTGGTCATGGGCAAGGACCGGGGCATCCCGGCCGCCGTGGTGAGGGGTGTCGATCCCCGGTGGCTCCGACCCGCCTCGGTGGCCCACGAGATCGTGCGCCCACCGGACGAGGACCTGTTCCGCTGAGCGGAGGCCCCGGCCCGAGGGCCCCGTGACCCCGCTGGGCTGACCTCGGCCGCGGCCGGATCAGCCCACGTCGTGGAGGTCGACCACGAACACCAGGGTCTCGTTGGGCGCGATCACTCCCCCGGCCCCCTGGGCGCCGTAGCCGAGGTGGGGAGGGATGGTCAGCCGTCGACGCCCACCGACTCTCATCCCGGCCACGCCCTGGTCCCACCCGGAGATCACCTGCCCGGCCCCCAGCGCGAATCCGAACAGCTCGCTGCGGCTCCACGACGAGTCGAACTCGGCGCCGGTCGACCAGGACACCCCCACGTAGTGGACGTTGACCGGCCGGCCGGCCACCGCCTCGGCCCCGTCCCCGACCTCGAGGTCCTCGACGAGCAGTTCGCCGGGAGGTGGGCCGGCGGGAATGGTGACGACGGGTTTGGTGTCGGATGCCATGCCCACGACCCTAGGGCAGTCGGGAGGCACCAACCCGGCAGCCGGTGGTCGCCCCCCCGGTCACCGGGCCCGGGCGCCGCCACCCGAGCCCCGCTTGGCCGCGATCGGCCCGCCCCGGCGCTGGTCGTGTCCGCCTCCGGCGTACCCGCCGCCGGAGGCGCCGCTCCGGCCCCGCCGTGAGGACGACGAGCCGGCCCCCGCGGCACCCGGTTTGCCGTGCCGGGCGGGCTTCCGCCGGGCTTGCCGGGCTTGCCGGGCTTGCCGGGCTTGCCGCGAGGCTCCCAGGGGGCGGTGGCGCGGGCCTTCCGCCGACCCTCGACGGAGTGCCCCGCGGGACTGGCCGCCGAGCGGCTCCCACCGGGTCCCGAGCCGTTGCGGGCCTGTCCGTCGCCCGACACCGGTGCGGTGCGGGCCCCGTCGGACTGACCTCTCCTGGGCTGGGCCGTCCGGTGGTCCGGTCCGGGTCGGCCGCCGCGGATCGGACCCCGCCCGCTCGGCGGCCGGCGGCCACGGTGCCCCCGGGCCGGGGGTCCGGCCGGAACGCGGTCGCGGCCGGGACGGCGGGCGGGCGGCTCCCCGATGACCGCCGTGATGGCCGAGGCGTCGGGCGGGGTGGCCCCGGTGGGCACGCCCAGATCGCGCTGCAGCCGCTTGACCGCCGCCGCCTTGTCGGGCGTCACGAAGCTGACGACCACCCCGGTGGCCCCGGCCCGGGCGGTGCGACCCGAACGGTGCACGTAGTCCTTGGCGTCTGCCGGCGGGTCGAAGTGGACCACGGCGTTCACCCCGTCGACGTGGATGCCGCGGGCGGCGACGTCGGTGGCCACCAGGGCGTCGACGGAGCCCCGGGTGAACAGGTCCAGGGCCTTCTCCCGTTGCTTCTGGCTGCGGTCCCCGTGGATGGCCGCGGCCCGGACGCCACGCTGCTCGAGCTGCCGCGCGATCCGGTCGGTGCCATGCTTGGTCCGGCTGAAGACGATGGTCGGCCCGGCGGCCGCCACAACCTCGGCCGTGCGATCGACCCGGTCGCCCGAGGCCATCTTCCAGAAGAGGTGCACGGCGGCGTTGCTGTCGTCCTCGTCGACCTCGAGCTCGTGGCGAGCCGGGTCGTGCTGGTAGCGGCGGACCAGGACATCGATGTCCCCGTCCAGCGTGGCCGAGAACAGCAGGGTCTGCCGGTCGGACGGGGTCAGGTCGAGCAGTCGCTTGACATCGGGGAGGAATCCCATGTCGGCCATCCGGTCGGCCTCGTCGATGATCACGATCTCCACCGCATCGAGGCGGATGCTGCCACGCTCGATGAGGTCGCCGAGCCGGCCCGGGCAGGCCACGGCCACGTCGACGCCCCGGGACAGGGCCTTCAGCTGGGGGCCGTAACCGACCCCTCCGTAGAACGAGTCCACCCTGAGGTTCCGGGGGGTGGCCAACACCTGCAGCTCGGAGGCGACCTGGGCGGCCAGTTCGCGGGTCGGGGTCAGGACCAGGACGCGGGGGTGCTTGGGGCGCGCCGGCTTGCCGGTCAGCCGGGCCACGGCGCCGATCCCGAAGGCCAGCGTCTTACCCGATCCGGTCGGGGCCTTCCCGCACACGTCCCGGCCGGCCAGTGCGTCGGGGATGGTCATGGACTGAATGGGAAACGGCTCGGAGATCGACTTGCGGTCGAGGGCCGCGACGATGTCGGTGGGTACGCCGAGGGAGGCGAAGGAGGTCTGCAAGGGGGGCATCAGGTACTTTCGTGCGACAGGGGGGACGCAGGAGTGCGTCTCGGGTGGTGGCCTGCCGCCAACGCCGCGCACCAGGACTCCACCACACTAGTGGCTCGCCGGCCCCGGCCTGGCGCAGGGCCCCGTCGGCCATCCCGCCGGGGCAACCGTGGGCACATCGGACGGTGCCCGGACGCCCGGTCAGACCCCCTCGTCAGGCCCCCCTGTCAGGCCCCTGCGTCGGAGGGCCCGTCGCCGGCCAGGCGCCGGCGCACGAAATCCAGGACGGCGGCGGCCCCGGTCCCCAGTTCGGTCCACGACTTCCAGCCCAACTGGATCCCGGCCCGGCTCGGGTCGAGGGCGCTCCGCTGCAGCTCGCCCGGACGCAGGGGCTTGAAGACCGGCGTCGGATCCACGCCGGCCTGGGTGGCCATCTCCCGGAACAGCTCGTTCACCGAGGTCTCCCGGCCCGTGCCGATGTTGCACAGCAGGCCGCCCCCCTTGGTCGCTCCACGCACGAAGGCGTCGACCACGTCGTCGACGTAGACGAAGTCACGCGTCTGCTCTCCGTCCCCGAAGATGGTCACCGGCTCGCCGGTGATCAGGCGCTCGGCGAAGATGGCCACCACCCCGGCCTCGCCGTGCGGGTCCTGACGAGGTCCGTACACGTTGGCCAGGGCCAGGGCGGCGAACTCCAGGGCGTGCAGTTCGCGGTAGGCCACCAGGTAGTCGATGGCCGACTTCTTCGACACCCCGTACGGCGACAGCGGTTGCTGGGGCAATGACTCCTTCAGGGGCAGTTCCGACACCTCGGGCTCGCCGTAGAGGGTGCCACCGCTGGCTGCGAAGACCACCCGTTCGGAGTGGGCCGCCCGGGCCCCTTCGAGGACCCGGAGCGTGCCGAGGACGTTCACGTCGGCGTCGAAGACCGGTTCGGCCACCGACACCCGCACATCGGCCTGGGCGGCCAGGTGGAACACGACCTCGGGGCGCCGACGGGCCATGAGGTCGACCACCTCGGCCGAGCGGACGTCCATCTGGTGCACGGTGAGCTGATGGCCGGCTGCGGCCCGGGCATCGCTGAGATTGGCCAGCGAGCCGGAGGACAGGTCGTCGAGGACGTCCACGGTGTGCCCTTCGGCCAACAGCCGATCCACCAGCGTGGAACCGATGAACCCGGCCCCACCGGTGACCAGCATGCGCACGGTCAGACTCCCGCGGGCACCCGTTGGCCGTCGATGACGGTGCCCGACGCCGTGACCGCACCGGCACCGATGACCGACAGTGCGTGGATCACGCAGCGTTGACCGATGATGGCGTCCGGCCCGATCACCGAACCCTCGACGGTGGCCTTGGACGCCACTCTCGCCCCGGGAAGCAGGATCGAGCCGGTGATGGAGGCGCCCTCTTCGACCACGGCGCCCGCGCCGATCACCGACTCCTCGATCAACGCACCGGGCGCCACCGAGGCGCCCGTCCCGAACAGCGACCGGGCCACCGAGGTGGCGCGCACGTCGACGTCACCGATCCGCCAGGAGCCCGGGCCCACGTCCGGGAACGGCACGGCGGCGGGGGCCGGCGGTGTGGGCCGTCGGCCCAGCAGGAGGTCGCGATGGGCCCGGAGGTAGGCGTCCGGGGTCCCGGTATCCAGCCAGTAGGCCTCCGAGCCCAGGGCGAAGAGGGCACCCCCCTCGACCAGGGCCGGGAAGGTCTCCCGTTCGATGGACACGCGGCGCTCGCCGGGAATGCGGTCCAGTACCGAGCGCTCGAACACGTAGGTGCCGGCGTTGATGTAGTCGGTCGGGGCCTCGTCACGAGGTGGCTTCTCGATGAACGCCTCGACCCTGCCCTGGTCATCGGTGGGGACCACGCCGAACGCGCTCGGGATCGTCCACCGGTGTCAGGCTGATGGTGGCCTCGGCCCCCGAGGTCCGGTGGAAGTCGATCAGGGCCGAGAGGTCAGCGTCGGTCAACACGTCCCCGTTGACCACCACGAAGGTCTCGTCGATCCCGGCCTGGAGGGCGGCGAACCGGATGGCGCCGGCGGTGTCGAGGGGGGTCGGCTCCACGGCGTAGGTCAAGGTGACCCCGGCGATGGTCCCGCTGGGATAGGCGTTGATGAAGGCGTCGGGACGGTAGCCCAGCGACAGCACGGCGTCGGCGATGCCGTGCTGGGCGAGATGGCCGAGCACCCGCTCGATCATGGCCTGCTCCACGATGGGCAGCATCTGCTTCGGGGTGGACAGGGTGAGGGGCCGGAGACGGGTGCCCTCCCCGCCCACGAGGACGACCGCTCTCACTTGGTCGTTCCGCCGGGTTTCGTCGTGGGTGTGGACGGGGCGGCGGTCGTCGTGGTGACCGGCGCCGTCGTCGAGGTGGTGGGCAGGGTGGTCGAGGTGGTGGAGCCCCCGGTGGCCGCAGTGATCAGCGATGTGATGACCTGGGCCGGGGGCTTCGGCACCGTGGCGGTGGCCGGGACGAAGGCCATGGTGATGAGCTGACCGTTCTGGAACAGGAGGTCCTCAGGCGGGCCGCTGGTCTCGGTGCCGGTCTTGGAGTTGAAGCTGGACCAGTTGTCAACGATGACCACCCCGGGCTTGCCGGCGTCGGGCGTCCCCTTGGGGCACACGTCGCCGTTGGTCCAGGCCTGCTTGCCCGGGTATTGCAGGGTGGAGGAGTTGAGCTCGAGACCCTTGTACCCGGCGACGAACCGGCCCAGGGTGGCGTTGCTACCCGACTCAGAGCTGTTCTTCGGCTGGATGGTCACCACGCCGTTGCCGTTGGCGGTGAGGCCGGTCTTGGCCCCGTTGGTGCTGGCCGGGAGGTTGGGCTGCATGGTGCCGCAGATGTCGATGCCCAGGCCGGCGAACCACTGCTGGCTGGTGGTCGGGGGACCTGCCGACGAGGTGGTCTGGTGGGTCCGCTGGTATCGGCTGAACCCGATCAGCAGCAGGCCCACGACGCAGATGACAGCCAGGCTGGCGTACCAGTTGACCGGCATCTGGCCGCGGTAGGTTCGCCCACCGCCGGTCGTGGCGGCACGCTCCACCCATTTGCCGGTCGAGTTGCTCTTGCCCGTCGAGTTGCTCGCCATGATCGGAGGACACCCTACAGCCTGGGCTCGGGCGCCAAGGTCGCACCGGTCATCGGCCGGACATCCGGGCCAGGCAGGCCAGACCGGCCCTGGTCAGGATCCCGAGTGCCACGAGGGGAAGCAGGAACCGGCGCCAGCCCCGGGTCGACCGGCCGGCGAACCTCAGGAGGGACCGGTGGTGCTCGACGATCATCCGGTAGGGGTGGTGATCGGTGGAGACCCCCTGCCGGTGGGTCACCTCGGCGGTGGGCACGTACGCCGCCGACCACCCGTGCCGGCCCAGACGCCAGCACAGGTCCACGTCCTCGGCGTACATGAAGTAGGCCTCGTCGAACCCTCCCACCTCCTCGAAGGCCGAGCGCCGGACCACGAAGCAGGCCCCGGACACCCAGTCCACCTCGACGGCGTCGCCCGAGGCACCGTCCAGCTCGTTGTGCTGGTACGACCGGGTGAATCGGTTGTCGGGGGCGAAGATGCCCAGCAGGGCGTGGCCTCCTGCGTCGACCAGATTGGGGAACCGGCGAGCCGACGGGTAGCGCTCACCGGCCGGGGTGCGGACCAGGGGGCCGGCCAGGGCCCAGGCGGGATGGTCGGCCAGCGCCCCGGTCAGCCGGGCCAGCGTCCCCGCCCGGACCTCGAGGTCGGAGTTGCTCACCACGACCAGCGGCGTGGACGTGGCGGCCACCCCGCGGTTGGCGGCGGCGCCGTACCCCAGGTTCCTTCCCGGGACGACCACCTCGACGTCGGGGTAGCGGGATCGGACGCGTTCGACGGATCCGTCGCTCGACCCGTTGTCCACCACCACCACCCCGGCGGCACCGTCCGCCCGCCAGTCCCCAACGCACTGGACCAGGGCGGGGCCGGACTCGTAGTTGACGATGACCACGGCGGCCTCCGCCGCCGGCCCGGCCGGTTCGGCGCCGTCGGTCGACGCCGTGCGCTCCCCGGCGCGCACCGTCACCGGTCCGGCCGGCTGAAGCGGTACTTGACCAGGGTCTTCAGAGCCCCGAAGCCGTCGCGCCAGGTGATCTTCTTGCCCTCGTCGGGCTCCCGGCCGGCATAGGAGATCGGCACCTCGTAGATCCGGTAGCCCCGCCGCAGGACCTTGGCGGTGATCTCGGGCTCGAAGTCGAACCGGTCCGACTCGATGGTGATCCCCTCGAGCACCCGGCGGTCGAACAGCTTGTAGCAGGTCTCCATGTCCGAGAGCGTCGAGCGAGTAGAGCACGTTGGTGACCAGCGAGAGGAAGCGGTTGCCGACCCAGTGCAGGGGCAGCATGTTCTTGCGCTCACCGGTGAACCGGCTGCCGTAGACGACCTGCGCCTTGCCCCGCAGGATCGGGTCGAGCAGCCGCGGACCAGTCCTCGGGGTCGTACTCGAGGTCGGCGTCCTGGATCAGGACCAGGTCGCCGCGGGCCGCGGCCAGCCCGGTACGGATGGCGGCGCCCTTGCCCTGGTTGCGCTGGTGGTCGATCACCCGGACGGTCGAGTCCCCGAGGGCGGCCAGCACCTTGTCCGTCCCGTCGGTCGAGCCGTCGTCGACCACGATGACCTCGACGTCCACCGGCAGCTCGACGGCCCGGATCCGGCGGATGACCTCGGCCACCGTGGTGCGCTCGTTGAAGACCGGCACGATGACCGACAGCAGCCTGAACCGGTGGTCGTCGGGCCCTCCGTCGACCCCGTCGGACGCGGTGCCGCTACCCACGGGCGATCTCGTCGCCCTCGGGACCCGTCACCTCGGTCGATACCCGGAGTCGGCCATCTCAGACCCTGCCATGGTCGGGGCCGGGCGCGCCATTGACGGCAGAGGCGGCTGCCTCGAGCCCGGTCTCGGCGGCCACGGCGACCACGGTGCGGGCCAGTCCCTCCCGGAGGCCGGTGGTCGGCTCCCACCCGAGGGCCGTGCGGGCCAGGGTGATGTCCGGGCGGCGGCGGGTGGGGTCGTCCGTCGGCAGCGGGCGGTGGACGATCGGGCGAGGACGAGCCCGTGAAGCTCGAGCACGGTCTGGGCCAGCTCGAGCACGGTGTGCTCGTCGGGATTGCCGATGTTGACCGGTCCGGTGAGCTCCGAGTCGAACAGGGCGAGCAGCCCCCGCACCTCGTCGTCGACGTAGCACAGGCTCCGGGTCTGGCTCCCGTCCCCGTAGACGGTCAGGGGCTCGCCCCGCAGCGCCTGGACGAGGAAGTTCGACACGACCCGGCCGTCGCCGGGACGCAGCCGGGGCCCGTAGGTGTTGAAGATCCGGGCGATGGCCACGTCGATGCCCGTGCGTGCGGTGCATGGGCCATGGTCAGCGCCTCGGCGAACCGCTTGGCCTCGTCGTAGACGCTCCGCGGGCCGATCGGGTTGACGTTGCCCCAGTAGGACTCGGTCTGGGGATGCACGTCGGGGTCGCCGTAGACCTCGCTGGTCGACGCCAGCAGGAACCGGGCCCCGTGCTGCCGCGGCCAGCTCGAGCCCGCGGCGGGTGCCCTCGCTGCCCACGGCCAGGGTCTCGAGCGGCAGGGCCAGGTAGTCCGGAGGCGACGCCGGGCTGGCCAGGTTGCAGCACCGCGTCGACCGCGGCCGTCCACCGAGCTCGACCTGCTCGCTGACGTCGGTCACCACCAGCGCGAAACCGGGCATGGTCGACCAGGTGGGCCACGTTGGCCCGGCGGCCGGTCGAGAGGTCGTCGAGGCAGACGACCTCGTCGCCGCGGGCCAGCAGGTGGTCGCAGAGGTGCGAGCCGAGGAATCCGGCGCCACCGAGCGACCACCGACCGTCGGCTCACTCGGCCGGCCGATCCCGGTGTACGCGAAGCCGATGCGGCGCAGCTGCGGCCGGATCGAGGAGGTTGCGGGCGTCGACGACGACCGGCCGGTCCATGGCGTCGCGGACCCTGGTGAAGTCGAGCCAGCGGAACTCGTCCCACTCGGTCAGGACCACGGCGGCCACGGCGTCCTTGCAGGCGGCATAGGCATCGGGGAAGGCCCGGACCAGGCGGGCGAGGCCCGCCCGGCCCCGGTCGAGGACAACTCGGCCAGCCCGTCGACGGGGGCCGACTGCTCATCCATGGGGACCTCGACGGTGGGGTCGAAGACCTGGACGATGGCCCCTTCGCTCGACCAGGCGCTGCACGACCTCGACGGCCGGCGAGTTGCGCAGGTCGTCGGTGTTGGCCTTGAAGGTCAGCCCCCACACGGCGATGACGGCGCCCTCGAGATCGACCCGCCGCACCGCCGTCGCGGACCTTGTGCACCACCCGCTCGAACTGCTCGTCGTTGGTGGCGATGGCGCCCGTCAGGAACGAGAAGTCGTACCCGGCCTGCTCGGCGATGTGGACGAGGGCCCGGGTGTCCTTGGGCAGGCAGATGCCGCCCCAGCCCGGGCCCGGGCGCAGGTACTCGAAGCCGATGCGCTTGTCGTAGCCGAGCCCGAGGATGCACGTCGCGGACGTCGGCGCCCACCGCCTCGCACAGGCCGGCCACGGCGTTCACGAAGCTCAGCTTGGTGGCCAGGAAGGCGTTGGAGGCGTACTTGATCGTCTCCGACGTGGCGGCGTCGGTGACGATCAGCGGTGCGTGGGTCGCCGCGAAGAGGTCGCCGACCTTGGCCGCCGCCGACTGGTCGTCGGCTCCGACCACGATGCGCTCCGGGTGCAGGCTGTCGGGCACGGCCGTGCCCTCGCGGAGGAACTCCGGGTTGGACACCACGGTCACGTCGCGACGGCCGAGGACCCGCTCGACCACCAGGGTCGAGCCCACCGGCACGGTCGACTTGTTGACGACGATGGTGCCGGGCCGCGAGGAGCGGCCCGATCTCCTTGGCCACCGCCTCGACATACGAGAGGTCGGCGGACCCGTCGTCCCCCTGGGGGGTGGGCACGCACAGGAAGACGAACTCGGCACCCTCCACCGCCGTCGAGGCTCCGACCACGAAGCGCAGACGGCCGGCCTCCTGGCCCTCGCGCACCAGCTCCTCGAGATGGTCCTCGACGATGGGCACCTGGCCCCGCTGGAGCATGGCCACCTTGGCCGGGTCGGCTCGCCGCAGGTCACACGGTGGCCGAGGTGGGCCAGCGTGGCCGCGGTGGGAAGGCCGACGTAGCCGGCGCCGATGACGGCGACGGTGCGTCCCTTCCCCTGGGGGAGCACCCGCACGGCGGCTCCGCCGTGGCCGAACTGGTTCCTCCCCGGGGCCGACCTGTCCTCGGGCCCCCGGCGCCCGCCGGACGGGTGGCCAGACCCGCCGGACCCGGCGGTCGACGGCATCACGGTCGGGAACCTGACTTCACCTGGGAACCATCCTCGGGGCTCGCGAACCTACTCCCTGTCGGCTCATTCTCCTCTGTCCTGTAGTCACCCACGCTCACCGCCCCGGCCCCTGGCCGACGTCGTCGGCCGGCAGCGCGGCGACCAGTCGTCCGAGGGCGTCGGTCCACTCCGGCAGCAGGGGCAGCCCGGACAGGCGCAAGGCGGCGTTGTCGAGCACCGAGTTGGCCGGGCGGGGCGCCGGTCGGGGCGGGTCGAGGTCGGCGGTGGCGATGGGCTCCACCCGCGTCGGGTCGAAGCCCGCGGCGGCCAGCGTGGCCCGGGCGAATCCGAACCAGGTGGTCTCCCCCTGGTTGGTCACGTGGAAGGTCCCGGGCCGGCGGTCGAGGGCCAGGCGGACCAGTGCCCGGGCCAGGTCGGCGGTGAAGGTCGGGCAGCCGTGCTGGTCGTCGACGAAGCGGAGCGTGTCCCCGGAGGACCGGGCCAGACGGAGCACGGTCTTGACCATGTTGGCCCCGTGGGCGCCGCTCACCCAGGCCGTGCGGACGATGGTGGCCGAGGACCGGACACGGCGCGGACCTCGAGCTCGCCGCCCAGCTTGCTGTGCGCCGTAGACCGAGCGCGGGCCGGGTCGGTCCCACTCGACGTAGGGGCGGTCGAGGGTGCCGTCGAAGACGTAGTCGGTCGAGACGTAGACGAGGTGGGCCCCGACCGCGTGCGGCCGCCTCGGCCACGTGCCGGGTGCCGAGGGCGTTGACGGCGAAGGCGCGTGTCCGGGTCGGACTCGCAGGCGTCGACCGCCGTGTAGGCCCCGCCGTGCAGCACGATGTCGGGCCGGAAGGCGTCGACGGCGGCCCGCACCGCGGTGCGGTCGGCCACGTCCAGGGTGTCGATGTCGGTCGAGCAGCACCTCGAAGGTGGACCCGTCGACCGGCGGGAGGATCCCGGGCCCG
The DNA here is from genome assembly GCA_963817005.1 of uncultured Acidimicrobiaceae bacterium. Lineage (GTDB taxonomy): Bacteria > Actinomycetota > Acidimicrobiia > Acidimicrobiales > RAAP-2 > Bog-756. The sequence goes on along the minus strand of CAWFMN010000007.1, from coordinate 922,121 downwards.
CCAGCCGCCGCTCCCCGGCCGGCGACCCGCCGTCGGGCACCCGCGCCGGCCAGCACGTCGCTGAGGTCCCGCCCCAGCTGTCCGTTCCCGCCGGTGAGCAGGACCCGTAGCGGGCGGTTCACGAACTCGAGGACGATCCCGGGGTTGGGTCAGCCGACCACGCACCCTCGACGACCGGTGCCCGGTCCCGCAGCGGCTCCCACCAGCTCCGGTGGTCGGCGTACCAGGCCACGGTGTCGGCCAGGCCCTGGTCGAAGGGCACGGTGGGCTCCCAGCCCAGCTCCCGTGCGGATCTTCGACGAGTCGAGCAGGTAGCGGCGGTCGTGGCCGGGGCGGTCGGGGACGATCTTCTTCAGCGACTCGGCGGCTTGCCGAGTGGCGTCGAGGACGGCGTCGGCGATCTCCTCGATGCTGGCCTCGACCCCGCTGCCGACGTGGTAGGTCTCGCCGACCGTGCCCGCGCTGCGAGCACCGGCTCGATGGCCCGGCAGTGGTCGTCCACGTGCAGCCACTCCCGGCGGTTCTGGGTCGATGCGTAGAGCGGCAGGGGCTGGTCGTCGAGGGCCTTGGCGGTGAACAGGGGGATGACCTTCTCGGGGAACTGGTAGGGCCCGTAGTTGTTGGCAGCAGTTGGTGATGGTGACCGGGCAGCCCGTAGGTCTCGACGTAGGCCCGCACGGCGTGGTCGGCGCCGGCCTTGGAGGCGTTGTACGGCGTGCGGGGCCGGTAGGGCGTCTCCTCGGTGAAGACCTCGTCGGAGTCGAGGGGCAGGTCCCCGTAGACCTCGCAGGTCGAGATGTGGTGGAACCGGGTCACCCCGTGCGCGGCGGGCCGCCTCGAGCAGGGTCTGGGTGCCCGAGCACGTTGGTCCGGAAGAACAGGCCCGGGTCGAGGATGGCCAGGCTGTTGTGCGACTCGGCGGCGAAGTTGACGATCGATGTCGATCTCGTGGTCGGCCAGCGTCTTGGCTCGGCCACCTCGAGATCGCAGATGTCGCCGTGGACGAAGGCGATCCGGTCCTCGACGTCGGCCAGGTTGGGTCGGTTGCCGGCGTAGGTGAGCACGTCGTAGGCGACCACGTGGTCGCTCGGGGTGCTGCTCGACCCAGTAGCGGACGAAATTGGAGCCGATGAAGCCGGCACCGCCGGTCACGAGTAGTCGCATGATGGGGGAATGTTACTCAGGGCCGGTGCACGGCCCGGGGCGCCGGGCGGCAGGCCGGTCGGTCCCGGTCGGGCCCGGACCAGTCGGGACGGGCGTCAGGTCGCCGGCCGGACATGGACGACGTCGCCCGCGGCCACGGTCCGCAGGCCCGTCCACGTCGACGACCAGGTGGCCCTCGGCGCGTCGATGTCGACCGCCGTGCCCGCGAAGTCCTCAGTCGGCCAGCTCGACCCGGACCGGCGTGCCGATCGTGGTGCAGCGGTCCCGGAGATCGTCGGCCTGGCGGGCGCGGCCGGGCACCGTCCCGAGGTCGCACCCGTCGGGGCCCGAGGGCCTCGAGCAGGGCGTCGAGGAGCTCGGACCGGTCCACCGGGTGCCCGGCCAACTGGCTCAGGGAGGTGGCCGTCCCCACCAGGTCCTCGGGCAGGTCGTCGTCGCTGGCCGGCCAGTTCACGTTGATCCCGATCCCGACGACGATGGCCGGCGCTCCACCCCGGCCGGACCCGGGACCGGAGCCAGGTCGGCCTCGGCCAGGACCCCGGCCAGCTTCCGACCGTCCCCCCCCAACAGGTCGTTGGGCCACTTGATGCCCGGCCGGACGCCGGCGACCGACTCGGCGCGCCTCGGCGGCGGCCAGGGCCACCGCGGCACTGGCACAGGTGGCGTTGCCGCGGCCGGCAGGTCCGGGCGGAGCAGGACCGACACCAGCAGGTTGGCGCCGGGCGGTGCCTCCCAGCGGCGGTCGAGCCGCCCCCGGCCGGCGCGTCTGGTGGTCGGCCACGGCCACCACGCCCTCGGGAGCCCCGGCCCGGGCCTCGCTCGAGCAGGTACCGATTGGTCGAGTCGATCGTCGTCGAAGCGCCGGATGTCGGTGAACCGCGGGCCCGGCATGGCACACACCCTACGGGCCGTGACAGTGTAGAACGCCCCGGGGCGGTGGTCCACCGTCCCCGGCCCATCTGATTCGAAAGGCGCAGCGTGCTCAAGAAGGTCCTCATCGCCAACCGCGGCGAGATCGCCGTCCGGGTCATCCGGACCTGCCGCGAGCTGGGCGTCGGCCACCGTGGCCGTCTACTCCGAGCTCGACCGCGACGCCCTGCACGTCCGCCTGGCCGACGAGGCCTACGCCCTCGGCGGCCAGACGGCGGCCGAGAGCTACCTCAACACCGAGGCCATCCTCGACGTCATCGAGCGGAGCGGGGCCGACGCCGTCCACCCCGGCTACGGCTTCTTCTCCGAGAACACCGACTTCGCCCGGGCCATCACCGGGCGCGGCGTCACCTTCATCGGCCCGCCGCCCGAGGCCATCGAGGTCATGGGCGACAAGATCAGCTCCCGCCTCGCCGCCGAGCGGGCCGGCGTCGCCGGGGTGCCCGGGCGCTCCGAGCCGCTCGACGTCGCCCGACGAGGTCGTCGCGTTCGGCGACGAGTTCGGCTGGCCCGTGGCCATCAAGGCCGCCTACGGCGGCGGCGGTCGGGGCATGAAGGTGGTCGACGGCGCCCGACGAGGCGGCCGAGGCCCTGGAGTCGGCCGCGCGCGAGGCCCAGGCCTACTTCGGCCGGCCCGAGATGCTACGTCGAGCGCTACCTCGACCTGGCCGCGGCACGTCGAGATGCAGGTCCTCGCCGACACCGCACGGCAACACGCTGTGGCTGGGCGAGCGCGACTGCTCGGCCCAGCGCCGCCACCAGAAGCTGGTCGAGGAGAGCCCGGCGCCCGACTTCCCCGACGAGGTGCGCCGGGCCATGGGCGAGGCCGCGGTCAAGGTGGCCGCAGGCCTGCGGCTACGTCAACGCCGGCACCGTCGAGTTCCTCTACCAGGACGGCGAGTTCTTCTTCCTCGAGATGAACACCCGGCTGCAGGTGGAGCACCCGGTCACCGAGCTGGTCACCGGCCTCGACCTCGTCGAGCTGGCAGCTCGCGGATCGCGGCGGGCGAGCCGCTCGGCTTCACCCAGGACGACGTCGCAGCGCAACGGCCACGCCATCGAGGTCCGCATCAACGCCGAGGACCCGGCCGGCGGGCGCGTTCTCGCCCTCGCCGGGCACCATCACCCGCTTCCGCGCCGCCGGCGGGCCCCGGCGTCCGCCTCGACGCCGGCTACGAGGCGGGCGACACCGTCAGCCAGTTCTACGACAACCTGATCGCCAAGCTGATCGTGTGGGGCCACGACCGCGAGGCGGCCCGGCGCCGGCATGCTGCGGGCCCTCGGCGAGACGCGTCATCGAGGGCGTCGCCACCACCATCCCCGCCGACGTCGCCATCCTCTCGCACCCCGACTTCGTCGCCGGCGACGCACTCGACCAAGTGGGTCGAGGACGACGCTCGACCTGAGCCGGTCTGGCGTCCGGGCCGCCGGACGCCGCCGCCCGCGGCCGACGCCGACGACGAGCGGTGCCCACGCGTGCAGCGCGACGTCACCGCCGAGGTCGACGGCCGCCGCTACCAGGTCAAGCTCTGGGTGCCCGACCTCGGCGACGCGGCGGTCGCCGCGGTCGGCCGGCGCGGCCCGCGGGCCGGGCCGAAGCGGCCGCAAGGCCGCGGCCGTCGGCGGGCGGGCTCGGGCACGGTGGCCGTGCCCATGCAGGGCACCATCGTCAAGGTGCTGGTCGGCCGTGGGCGACGCCGTCGAGGTCGGCCAGACCGTCTGCGTCCTCGAGGCCATGAAGATGGAGAACGCCGTCAACGCCGAGAAGGCCGGCGACGGTCAAGGAGGTCCGGGTCGCGGCCGGGCGACTCGGTCGGGCGCCGGCGACGTCGTCGCGGTCATCGAGTAGCGGGGGCGGTCGACCATGGCGCAACCGACCGCCGTCAAGGACGCGGCACGGGCGGCGATCGATGACCGCCTGGACGACCTGGTGCAGCTGAGCCACTCGATCCACGAGCACCCCGAGACGGCCTTCGAGGAGGACCGGGCGGCCGCTTGGACAGCCGGGCGGCTGGCCGACGGCGGGCTTCGCGGTGACCACCGGCGCCGCGGGCCTGCCCACGGCGTTCAGCGCCGAGGTGGGGAGCGGACCCCTGGTCGTCGCCGTGTGCGCCGAGTACGACGCGCTGCCCGGCGTCGGGCCACGCCTGCGGCCACAACATCATCGCCGCCGCCGCCGTCGGGGCCGGGCTGGGCCTCGCCGCGGTGGCCGACGAGCTCGGGCTGACCGTGCGGCGTGCTCGGCACGCCGGCCGAGGAGGGCGGCGGCGGCAAGATCACTCATGCTCGAGACGGGGTGCCTTCGACGACGTCCACGCGGCGATGATGGTCCACCCCTGGCCGACCGACCGGCTCGACGGCACCTGCCTGGCCGTCGCCCACTTCGACGTGCACCTTCACCGGCGAGAGGCCCACGCCTCGGCCGCGCCGTGGGAGGGGGTCAACGCCGGCGACGCCATGACCGTCGCCCAGGTGGCGCTCGGCCTCCTGCGCCAGCAGCTCCGCCCCGGGGACCAGGTCCACGGCATCGTGACCGACGGCGGCGGCGCGGCCAACATCATCCCCGAGCCGGTCACGCGGTCGGTTCATGTGCCGGCTCGACGACCGCTCGAGGGGCTCGCCGTCCTGCGAGCCGCGGGTCGAGCGCGTGCTTCGAGGCCGGGCGCCCTGGCCACCGGGTGCGACGCTCGAGCTCGACGCGATCTGGCTCCGGTCTACTCGCACATGGAGTCCGACCCGGCCCTGCTCGACGCCTACCGGGCCAACGCCGAGGCGCTCGGGCGGCGCTTCGACGCCGACGACGAGCGGCGCGCCGCGCCCACCATCTCGACCGACATGGCCAACGTGTCGCTGGCCGTGCCCGACCATCCACCCGCTGATCGGCATCGACGCCGGCGGCGCGGTCAACCACCAGCCGGAGTTCGCCGCGGCCTGCGTGACGCCGTCGGCCGACGCGGCCGTGCGCGACGGCGCCCTGGCCATGGCCTGGACGGCGATCGACGCCGCCTGACGGAGGGTGCTGCGCCAGCGCCTGCTGGCCGGCTGAGCGGCTGAACGGCCGGTGCGGCCTCAGCCGGTCGGGTGGAACTCGCCGAAGACGCCACGCAGGACGTCGGACACCTCGCCGAGGGTGGCCATGGCGGCCAGGGCGGCCTTCATCGGGACCAGCAGGTTCTGGGTCCCTCGGGCCGCCGCCTCCACATCGGCCAGGGCGGCGTCCACCGCCGGCCTGGTCCCGCTCGGCTCGCGGACCCGCTTGACCCTGGCCATCTGGGACCGCTGCGAGCTCGGGGTCGATGGGGAACACCTCGGTGGGCTCGAGTTCCTCGTCGATGAACCTGTTCACCCCGACGACGATCTTCTCGCCGTCGTCGACGGCCTTGGCGTAGGCGTAGGCGGCCTGCTCGATCTCCTCCTGCATGTACCGGGCCTCGATGGCGGCCACCGCGCCGCCCATGGCGTCGATCCGCTCGAGGTACTCCCAGGCGCGCCTGCTCGACCTCGTCGGTGAGCGACTCCACGAAGCACGAGCCGGCCAGGGGGTCGACGGTGTCGGCGATGCCCGACTCGTAGCCCGACGATCTGCTGGGTGCGCAGGGCGATCTTGGCCGCCCGCTCGGTGGGCAGCCCGAGGGCCTCGTCGAAGCCGTTGGTGTGGAGGCTCTGGGTGCCGCCCAGCGCCGCGGCCAGGGCCTGGAGGGTGACCCGCACGATGTTGTTCTCGGGCTGCTGGGCGGTGAGGGTCGAGCCGCCGGTCTGGGTGTGGAACCGCAGCAGCGTGGACCGCTCGTCCTTGGCCCCGAAGCGCTCGGTCATGATCCTGGCCCACATGCGCCGGGCGGCCCGGTACTTGGCCACCTCCTCGAACAGGTTGTTGTGGGCGTTCCAGAAGAAGCTGAGCCGGGGCGCGAAGGCGTCGACGTCGAGGCCGGCGGCCAGCGCCGCCTCCACGTAGGCGATCCCGTTGGCGAGGGTGAAGGCGATCTCCTGGACCGCCGTCGAACCGGCCTCGCGGATGTGGTAGCCGGAGATCGAGATGGTGTTCCAGCTGGGCAGGTGCTCGGCGCAGTAGGAGAAGGTGTCGGTGATCAGTCGCATCGACGGCCGCGGCGGGTAGATGTAGGTGCCCCGGGCGACGTACTCCTTCAGGATGTCGTTCTGGATGGTGCCGCCGAGCCGCTCGGCGGTCGACGCCCTGCTCCTCGGCCACCAGTTCGTAGAAGCAGCAGCAGGATGGCCGCGGTGGCGTTGATGGTCATCGACGTCGTGACCTTGTCCAGGGGCAGGTCGGCCAGGAGCAGGCGCATGTCGGCCAGCGAGTCGATGGCCACCCCGACCTTGCCCACCTCGCCCTCGGCGCGGGGGTGGTCGGAGTCGTAGCCCATCTGGGTGGGGAGGTCGAAGGCGCACGACAGGCCGGTCTGGCCGGCCCCGAGGAGGAACTTGAACCGCTCGTTGGTCGACTCGGCCGTGCCGAAACCGGCGTACTGGCGCATGGTCCACAGCCGACCGCGGTACATGTCGGCGCGGATGCCCCGGGTGTAGGGGTACTGCCCCGGCGCTGCCCAGCTCGGCTCGCCGGGTCCCAGCCCTCGAGATCGGCCGGCCCGTAGACCGGGCGGATCTCGATGCCCGAGTCGGTAACCGATGGTCCTCAGGCTTGGCTGACGCGCGTTCGGTGGTCATGGAGCACAGGTTACGGTCTCCCGCTCCCAGCGGGAAAAAGGAGGTGGCGACCGTCGACCGCACCGGTGACCCACCGTCGACCCGACCCGTCCCCGACCGGGACGCCGGCCCGACCGGCGGCCCGGCCGACCGGCCCGCCTCAGGCGCCTGCCGGCGGTACGAGCACGTGGGGCATGCACAGGTCGTCGTACTCGGCGATCACGATGCTCGCCGGCATCGGGACCGCAGGCCGGGCAGTGCGGGGTCCCGGTGCACCTTGAAGGTCCGGAAGCTCTGCTCCAGGGCGTCGTAGGCCAGCAGCCGACCGTGGAGGGTGTCGCCGAGACCGAGGAGCATCTTGATGGCCTCGACGGCCTGGATGGAGCCGACGATGCCGGGCAGCACGCCGAGCACGCCGGCCTCGGCGCAGATCGGGGCCAGCTCGGCCGGCGGCGGCTCGGGGATCATGCACCGGTAGCAGGGGCCCGTCGTAGGGGTCGAACACGGTCGCCTGGCCCTCGAACCGGAAGATCGACCCGTGCACCACCGGGATGCGCTTGAGCAGCGAGGCGTCGTTGACCAGGTAGCGGGTCGGGAAGTTGTCGGTGCCGTCCACGATCACGTCGTAGCCGTCGATGATGTCGAGGATGTTGTCGGCCCCGAGGCGGACGTCGTAGGTCACGACGTTCACGTCCGGGTTGATCGCGTCAGCGTCTTCTTGGCCGAGTCGACCTTGCGCTCGCCGATCCGGTCGATGTTGTGCAGGATCTGGCGCTGCAGGTTGGAGGCGTCGACCACGTCCATGTCGATGATGCCGATGGTGCCGACACCGGCGGCGGCCAGGTACAGGGCGGCGGGCGAGCCCAGGCCGCCGGCGCCGAGCAGGAGCACCTTGGAGTCGAGCAGCTTGAGCTGGCCCGCCTCGCCCACCTCGGGGAGGAGCAGGTGGCGCTGGTAGCGGTTGCGCTGCTCGGGGGTGAGGGTCCGCGGTGCCGCCCAGGGCCGGCCCTCGTCCTTCCACCGGTTGAACCCGCCGACGACCGAGGCCACGTCGGTGTAGCCCAGCTCCTGCATGGTCTTGGCGGCGAAGGCCGAACGGGTGCCGCCGGCGCAGTAGACGACCACGTGGCTGCGACTTGTCGGGGATGCGACCCTCGACCGAGATCTCGAGCGTGGCCCCGCGGGATGTGCGACGGCACCGGGCAGGGCGCCCTGCTCGTACTCGTCGGGCTCACGAACGTCGAGCACCACCGTGGGACCGGCGGCGATCTCCTCCTCGGCGGCCGCCGGCTCGACCTCCCGGATGGACGACTTGGCGTTGGCCAGCATCTCCCTGAACGTGGGCACGACGATCACGATCCTTCTTCATCGGCGCGGCCCCCTGCCTGCGGGGCTCACGCACCTCTCAGCAACGGGGTAAACACTACCAGCGGGGTCAACATTCCCGGAGGTGGTTCCCGACCGTGGGCGCCACCCGCCACCGCACGCCGCCTCCGCCGGGGAAGCAGCGCCCCATCGGGCGCCGGCCGGCCGTGGGGGTGGTCTGCCGGTCGGCGAGCGGGATCAGCCGGAGGTCACCGAGCCGGGCGGTGGGATGGTCCCGGGGCCCGTGGAGAGGCAGCCGGCGGCCAGCGACGGGTCCACCGGCGCCGCCAACGTCGGGGGCGTCAGGAAGGCTGGCGGGCTGGCGAGATCGACCGAGTCGAGGAGGTTGTCGGCGGCGTAGTCCCGGTAGGTGAGGGCGGGCAGGTTCCACTTGGTCTCGATCAGCTTGAGGACCGAGGTGTGGTCGTGGACCACGTGGGACACGTAGTCCGGACGGGCATAGGGCGAGACCACGCCGGCCGGCACCCGGAACCCCAGCCGGTTGAAGGCTCCCCCGTGGTCCCCCGGCGAGGTGATGGGGGCGACGCTGTCCGGCTTGACCGCCTTGGGCGGGGGGACGTGGTCGTAGTACCCGCCGGACTCGTCGTAGCACCACACCAGGAGGGTGCCCGGCCACTGGGGGGAGGACATCACGGCGTTGACCACCTGGGAAAGGAACTGGTCACCGTACTGGACGTCCTGGGGGTTCTCCTCGGACTGGTTGTCGAAGTTCGGGTCGACCAGGCTGAAGGAGGGCAGGGTGCCGGCCGCGGCGTCGGTGAAGAAGTGACCGATGGTGGTGAGGTGGGAGGAATAGCCGGGCACGCCGCCCAGGTAGCTCCAGATGGCCGACGACGGCAGCGACGAGTAGTAGTTCTTCCAGGAGATCGAGTAGGCCATCAGGGCCTCGAACACGGTGCCGTTGGGCGGACGGTCGGAGGGGAAGGTGTCGACGAGTAGGCCCAGCGAGGTCCCGGCCATGAGGAACCGCCGGTTGGGATAGGTCTGGGCGCCCACCGAGCAGAAGTACCGGTCGCACACCGGGAAGGTGGTGGCCAACGAGTTGATGAAGGGCATCACCGACGGCTCGAAGTACCCCATCGAGACCGGGCCGCTCTGGCTCTTCACGAAGCCGGTCATCCGCCCGCCCGCGTACGACTTCCAGTAGGCGTCCCAGGTGTTGTACGGGTAGTGGGCCTCCTGGCAGGGGTTGGGCATGGGGAACGCCCGGAGCACGGCGTTCTTCATGGGCGGCGGGGTGACGCTGTTCTTGGGCCACGGGTTGGTGGCGGTGGGCAGTCCGTCGGTGCCCAACACGAATCCGTCCCCGCGGCCCGGCATCAACCCGAGGATGTTGTCGTAGGAGTGGTTCTCCATCATCACCACCACGATGTTGGTGATCAGTGGGAGTTGGTCGCTGCCGGCGGCAGCAGCCGGATTGGGCAGGGTGCCCGGCCCCGGTTTGCCCCGGTACCCGGCGCGGGCGTCGGTGGCCCCGGCTCCGCCTGTGGTGGCGGCGGCCCCGATGGCGGCGGCCCCGGCCAGGGCACCCCCCAGAACGGCCCGCCGTGAGATCGGTCGTGATTCCCCCATGACCACGACACTAAACGACCGCCGGCCTCGGTGCTGGGGAGAGGCGCCCGGAGCTCCCGGCCGCCCGGTAGCGTGCGCCCCATGGAGCCACGTTGGAGCTGACCGAGGCCGTCGCCCGCCGCCGCATGACCAGGAACTTCAGCGGCCGGCCCCTCGACCCGGCGGCGGTGGACGACCTGCTGACCGCCGCCCTGTCCGCCCCGTCGGCCGGCAACACCCAGGGCCGGGACTTCGTGGTCCTCGAAGGCCCCGAGGAGACCTCGCCGTACTGGAGGGCCACCACCGACGAGCGCTGGCGGGCCGCCTCCCGTCGCTTCGCCGGCCTGGCCCGGGCACCGGTGGTGGTGCTGGTCTTCGCCGATCCCGAGGCGTACTCGGCCCGGTACCGGGAGCCGGACAAGGCCCGGGCCGACGGCGCCGAGATCGAGTGGGTGGTCCCCTACTGGCTGGTGGACGCGGCATTCGCCACCATGAACCTCCTGCTCGCAGCCACCGACCGGGGCATCGGGGCGGCATTCCTCGGCAACTTCCGGGGTGAGGACCGGCTCCGGGCCACGCTCGGGGTGCCCGAGCGGCTGCGGTGGCTGGGCGCGGTGCTGCTGGGCGAGGCCGCCGGGCCCGATCCTCCGTCGTCGTCATCGGACCGGCCCCGGCGGACCCTGGAGGACACCGTCCACCGGGGTCGGTGGTAGTCGGTCGGGCGGTGGCCCGTGGCCGGTCCGCCGATCGGGCCGGCGGTGCACGAAGGCCGCCGCCGGGCACCGATTGAATCGCCGACACGAGCGTCCTACCATCGGCGGCCAGGGGGCGAGAACGTCGGTGGCGCCCCCGGGGCGTCCGGGACGGGGGTTGAGGCTTGACCGACACGGCGATCGCAGCTGGCAGTACCCCGCCCGCACCCGGCAGTGCCCCGCCCGAGGCCGGTGGCGGGCCACCTCCCATCCCGGAGTTCTCCATCGTGCCCGTACAGGGCATCCCGATCGCCGCCGCCCTGCTGGTCGGGCTCATCGTGGCCATCGCCACCAACAACCTGTGGGCCCTGACCTTCTTCCACGTCGGAGGCGGCGGCCTGTGGACCAGTATCGACCTGTTCCTCGGCCTGATCATCGGGCCCATCCTGGGCCGACTGTCGGTGCCGGCCCGGATCGAGTTCACCGTGCGCTTCATGCCCAAGATGGTGGTCATCATGCCCACGCTGGTGGCCGTGACCCTGGGCGCCGGCTTCCAGCTGGCCCGGCACGTGGGCAACCTCGACGCCAACTATCCCCACCACGGCTGGCTGGTGGCCTCGTACATCATCGTCGGAGTGATGGCGGTCATCGCCCTCGGGCTGCTCGAGCCGGCCAACCTGGCGGTGCTGTTCGAACTCAAGAAGCCCCGGCCCAGTCCCGAACGGATCGGGAGGCTGATGAGGATCTTCGTCTACACCGCGGGGATCACCGGGGTCATGCAGATCGCCACCATTGTCATCATGACGTTCCTGGCCAGCCGGTGACCGAGATGCCCGGTTCCGCCCATGCCGAAGGGGACGAGATCGACCGCCGGCAGGCCGACCTGCCCCCCGTGGCCCGGCTGGCCACCGTCACCCTGGGCCTGATCGTGATCGGCGGCATCTACATGGCGGCCCAGATCGGGCGCTCGGTCACCCTGGTGCCGCCGTTCGTGCTGGCCATCGCCGCCGCCATCCTCCTGCTGTTCAACCTCTTCCTGCTGGCCCGGATCAGGGCCTTCGCCTGGGACAAGTTCCGCCAGGTCTTCGGTTGGGCCCTGCTGGCCTATGTGACCATCGCCGGCATCCTCGAGTACGTCTTCGTCTACGACCGCACACCAGGCCGTCAGCTGGCCCTGTTCAGCGCCATGTTGCTGCTGTTCGCCGTCGACGTGCCGGTGATCCTGGCCTTCTCGGTGGCCCGCTACCAGCCGGTGCCCGACTGAGCCGCCCGCTCCGGACTCACCCAGCTGGGCCGGACGGCCCGGTCGGATCGGCACCGCTCCCGTCACCGGCATGGATTCGCCGGCCGTCGATCACCACGGCGCTGAGCACGGCACACAGGGCCACCGCTGACGCGGCCTGGGCCGGGCCGCCGAACGCCCCCTGGTGGGCGCCGGGTACGGCGCTGGGGTCCCACGCCACCAGGGCCCCGGCCGCGGTGAATGCGGCACCGGCCACGACGGCCATGGCCCTGCTCCCCCAGCGTCGGGCCCCGAGGAGCAGGGGGACCAGGACCACGGCCAGCCGGCCCCCCATGCTGACGGCGATGAGCCCGGCGGCGAGCCCCAGGATCCATCGGGGCAACGGTCGCCTCGGACCGACGGGGCCGAGGGCCCCGGTGCGGCACCGATCGGGGCCGGCCGGGTCGTGTCAGCCCCGACGTCAGGAGCACCCGCTCCCCGCCTGCTGGCCCAGGATCCTCGATCCGTCGGCGACGCAATACGAGTCAGTAGAGAGGTCCAGGTAGGCTGGCCTGCGATGATGGACCGACATGATGGGTCGGACAGCAGCACCAGGTGGCACTGATTCTGGGCACGAAGCTCACAGCCTCTGACCCGAGCCAGGACCATCAGGGTATGAACCCTAGGACACCAAGTAAGGAGTGGGTCTGTGTCAAAGACTGATCAGACAGACCTGTTGGACGTCTACGACCGAGCGAGCGGCTGGACAGCCGTCAAGGTCAGAGGGGCCGCCGGGAAGTTGGACCGGGAGACGCCTTGCGACGAGTGGGATGTTCGTACCTTGCTCAACCACATGCTCGACACTCAGCGGTACTTCACCGGCGCTGCTCGGGGCGAGGACGCATCACCGCCGTCACCGGCGCCCCCCAAGCTCCTCGGCGATGATCCCGTGGCGACGTTCGAGCAGTCACGGTCCGACCTCATGCGAGCTTTCCGCGAACCTGGCGCGATCGAGAAGACCGGCCCGGCGCTAGGGATCGCCTGCGCCGACCAACTGCTGCACGGATGGGATCTCGCCAAGGCGACCGGACAGGATGCAACCATGCCGGAGGGTCTGCCCGCCCTCGCCTATGACATGATCCACGGACGCTTCAGCGACGAGCAGCGCCAAGGTGTCTTCAAGCCAGCGGTGGAAGTCGCGCCGAACGCCTCCGCCCAAGACATGCTCCTGGCATACACAGGACGGGACCCTGCTTCCTGACGCCGCGACTACGGGAACTTCAACATCGTAGGCAAGCACCGAGTTCCGACACCACCGCTATCGTCGTGGCGGCCAAGGCGAGCGAGCTGTCGCCCAGGTGACCGTGTGCAGTTGGTCGTGGACCGCGCTCGTAGGCTGGGGAAGCCGATCGCTTCGAGATTGACTTGGGTCAGTGTCGGCTTCCGCGATCCTTCTAGTCCTCCCCGATGACTGACGCATGGGCGGCATTCCATCCCGGCCCGGTACCTGCCCAGACCACGACGCTCCTGCGTGGCCGGGGGCACCCCCACCCGCCTTCTGAGCACCCGAGACTCGGTCCGTCGACGACGCGAGACCACTAGGGGGCCCGCCCGGCATCCAGGTCGCCACTGCTCGGCGCCAGGGAGTCCGGCCAGAGGTCCTCGGGCTCTCGCCCCCGTGTCTCGGGGACCATCCAGAACAGACCCGCGACCAGGGCTGCCGGAGCGAAGGTGAGTACCGCAGCCATGCCGAACCGACTGCCGATGTCGGCCGTAGCGCCGAAGACCACGAGCCCGAGCACAGCGCCGAGTACCCCGGCCGCCACCCACCACCCGGCCACCGATGCCCGCACCGAGGTGGGGAATATCTCGGCCAGCACGGCGCCGATGGCCGGCGCGAAGACCGAGCCCGCCATCACCCCGAGGATGTAGCCGACGACCAAGGCGGCACTCGAACCCTGATAGGCGAGCATCCCGAACAACGCCAGACCGATCATCCCCAGGGCCCCGGTGGGTCGCCGGCCGAGATGGTCGGCCAGCCACCGGCCCACGAGGAGGCCGGCCAGACCGGCCACCCCGGCACCGAGGACCATGGCGGCGGTCACGTACCCTCGCTGGTGCAGCACGTTCTGGGCGTACAGGAAGACGTAGCTGTTGGCCGGACCGGTGATGACCGACGTGGCGAACCCGATCAGCGCCATGATCACCAGGCGCTTGCGGTACCGCAACCCCACGGGACCCAGGACGGGGCGGGGTCGCTCCGGTTCGACCGCGGTGACCCGAAACCTGTCCGGCTCCTCGATCCACCGCCCGAGGAACGGGACCAGTGCCAGCGGGACCAGGGCCAAGCCGAAAAGACCACGAAAGCCGAGCGTGCTGGAGGCCAGGCTGTGGATGACCGCCGTCAACCCCGCCCCGACGCCGTAGCCGGCCGCCACCAGGGCGATCGCCGCCGCCCGGTCCCGGGCGTCGGTCTGCTCGGCGGCGATGACCTCGGTGAGGACGTTCGTCGAGCTCAGCAAGGGTCGTCCCAAGGCGAAGATGACCACGAACCACCAATAGCCGGGGCTGAGTGCGGCGACGACGGTCAGGGCCAGGCCCACGGACAGGGTGGAGAGAAGCAGTGATCGTCGCCCGAACCGGTCAGCCAGTCCGACGATCGGCAGACTGGCCAGCGACGCCATTCGGATGACGGCCAGCCCGATCCCGAGCTCAGTGCTCGAGAGACCCACCTGGTCGGTGATGGTCCCTCCGGGGACCACCCGCCCGAGGTCACGGGCCACGTCCCCCAGTGCGGCGATCACGCCGAATTGGCCGAATCCCGAGGCCACGGCGGCCCAGGCCACGCCCACCACCCTCCGGTCGGTCCACCGGTGCAAGCGGAGCGGTTTGGCCGGGACCGGAACGGGCTCCGGATCGGGAGACGGCGGTGTCATGGCCTGTGAGCGGCCGTGGTGGAACCCATGGGTGCGGCTGGGGGCACCGACGATTCGCGGGCGAGGTCGGCGCCTACTCGCACCCGCCGGTGTTCCGCATCCCTCCGACGCCCCGCCCAGAACGGAGCGTCGAGCAGCGTGAACATCACGAGGGCCACGCCCGCGGCGCTCAGGAGATACCAAGGCCACGGGCCGAGCAGCCGTAGGACTGTCCACTCGCCCGGTGGACGACGCAGGAACATGTAGTTTGCACCGGTCAGCGTGTCGATGAGACCAACGAATGCGGCGTAGGCCAGCGTGATCCCGAAGACGCGCCCGACGCTGTACGGCCGGGGAACGATCCGCAGGCCGACCACCAGGAAGAGTCCGGCCGTCACGATCCCGAGATGGCCGATCAGGTACTGGAAGAAGACAAGGTGCGGGAAGCCGACCGAGAGATCGGGCGTGATCACCGCCTGCAAGGTGCCGGCCAGGCCCCAGAAATAGGTGAGTTCGACGAGCAGCGCCACTCGCCACCAGCAGGCGATGGAACCGACCACCACCGCCACGTTGCAGAGCGCCAGTGGGAGCGAGGTCTTGGGCGACCAGTCACGAGCGATCAGCAAGGCGATGGTGTAGCTCACGGCATCGGCCGCCAGGAGGAGCCCGATGACCCGGGCAACCCCCACGACCCATGCTCCGGGGTGACGGCGTGCGCCCAGGCAGAGGGCGGTGCAGCCCACGGCCAGCAGGGCGGTCGTCGACCAGTAGGCGAGGGGTGAGACCGTCGCCGTCATGTGCCTCCACCCACGGGAGTCCAGGTCGGTGGGGGCAGTCGTGTCCGCACCTGTCAACCCGGCAGGGTGTAACGGGCGAAGACGTGCCATCCCACGAATGCCCAGATGCCGATGAGGAGAATGCGGCCCGGGAGGCGGCCGCCCAGACGGGCTCCGAGGTCGGCGAGGCTGGTCCAGCGCCCCCCCGTTCGGCGGCACAGGACCTCCCAGACGCACGCAGCGGACACGAGCGTGACCCAGAGGACGATGACGGCCATGTCAGGCGGTCCCACTGCTCCGGCTGCATCGGGCGCCGAACGCCCAGCGGAGAGCCGGCGCCCAACCCATGGCCAGCCATCCGCAGAAGAGCACGAAGCGGAGCCCGTGCCAGGCCAGGGCGTGGTCGACCACGGTACTGAGCGTAGGAACCCCTGCCGACCGACCTCCGAGCGCCAGCCCCAGTGCCTCGAGCCCGATGCCGAGCGCCGTGAGCACCAACCAAGGGAGCACGGAGCGCAGCGTGGGGGGCCCTGGCTTCACCATCGACTGGCGGAGACCGAACGAGCGACCGACCACGACCGCCACCAGAGCGACAACCGGAAGTCCGACGGCCACGTAGGCGGCGATGGTGAAAGGGGACAGCCCGGTGACCCACCAGGCGGCGAGGGCGGCCGCCGCGGCGCCAACGACCATCGACAACATTGCCGTTGGTCGCTTCCACCTCGGCAAGGGTCCGGTTCCCCCGGTGACCACTTCGATACCGCCATGGTAGGACCGGCACCTGCCGGTGCCGGTACGGGTGTCCTGAACACCCGACGGCCCCTCGGACGGGATGGCGGCACACCGCAATGAGACCGGAGGCGTCCGGAGGCGCCCAGCCAGAATGGGGTGGCATCGCCGCGATGAGACGTGACACCCGGTGACGGCAAGGTGACCGGCAAGCTCGAGGACAGGTGGCAGAGCGATCCTACGGGGACCGACCCCACGCCGAACGACCCGCGAGGTCGCGGCGTCCCGACCAACCACGGAGGTCCTCGTGCCCACCCCCAGCGCCATCTCCCCTGCCCAGTCCCTGCCCATCCGTCGCCGGCCGGTCGCCGTCCCCAACACCGTCGACCGCCTGCGGATCGTCCCGTGGGTCGACCCCGTTGCCGACCCACATGGCGTCCACCCCTGCTCCCGGTACGTCGAGCTGTACTGGCTCGGGATCGTCGGACCGTCGACGACCTGGCTCCTCCGCCGTCTGTCCTACGGCCT
Organism: uncultured Acidimicrobiaceae bacterium; assembly: GCA_963817005.1. GTDB lineage: Bacteria > Actinomycetota > Acidimicrobiia > Acidimicrobiales > RAAP-2 > Bog-756. Next base: position 905,563 of record CAWFMN010000007.1, on the reverse strand, counting down.
CGAGATGCATCCGGCCGGACTCGATGTCGACCTGGTCGAGATCGCCCGGTCGCTGGGCCTGGGTGAGCGGATGGGCAAGAACTCACCGTTCCGACGGGCCCTCCAGCGCCTGTGCACGTTCGAGCTGGCCCGACCCCACGGCCCCGCGGCCCTGGCCGTCCGCACCCGCATCCCGCCGCTGCCGCTGCGCCACCTCAGCCGACTACCCGCCTCCCTGCAGGCCAGCCACCGTCGTTGGGCCGCCGAACAACGGTTGCCCGAGTCGGAACAGATGAGACGACGGGCCCAACGACTGGCCGATGGGCTGGCGGACTCGGGGGCCGACCGGGAGGAGATCGAACGCCGGCTGGCCCACTGGCACTTCCATCCGGCCGTCGCCTACCGGGCGGCCGAGCGGGCCGTGGGGCTCGGCCCGGTTCAGCCCGGCTCGTCCTCGTGGCCTGCAGGGGTGAGCCCCCAATAGGCGCCGGAGGGATCGATCTCCCCCTTGATCACCTTGTCGATCACCTTGCAGATGGGCAGGTCGAGCTGGTGGCGCTCGGCCAGCTCGAGGGCCACGCCGGCGGTCTTCACCCCTTCGGCCACCATGTGCATCTCAGCCAGGATGTCCTCCAGCCGGCGGCCCTGGCCGAGTAGCTCGCCCACCCGCCGGTTCCGGCTGTGGGGGCTCATGCAGGTGGCGATGAGGTCGCCCATGCCGGCCAGGCCGGCGAACGTGATGGGCTGGGCTCCCATGGCCATCCCCAGACGGGCCAGCTCGGACAGCCCTCGCGACATCACGGCGGCACGCGTGTTGTCGCCGACCCCGAGCCCCTCGCCGATGCCGGCGGCGATGGCGATCACGTTCTTCAGGGCGCCGCCCATCTCGCAACCGACCACGTCGTCGTTGAGGTACACGCGGAACAGCCCGCGGGTGACCACCTTCTGGATGGCCCGGGCCACCTCGAGGTCCTCGGTGGCGATGACTGCAGCCGCGGCCTTGCCCGACATGATCTCGGTGGCGATGTTGGGTCCGGTGAGGGCGGCGACCGGATGGCCGGGGACCACTTCCTTGATGACTTCGGTCATGCGGAGGTGCGTGCCCCGCTCGAGGCCCTTGGACAGGCTCACCACCGGGATCCAGGGCCGGATACAGGACGATGCCGCCTCGAGCACGGAGCGGAACCCGGAGGTGGGCACGCCGATGATGAGGAGGTCGGCTTCGCACACGGCGTCCTCGAGACTGGCGGTGGCCGCCAGCTCCTTCGGCAGTTCGAAGCCGGGCAGGTAGGCGGCATTGGCGTGGTCGACATTGATCGACTTGGCCACGTCGGCGTTGCGGGCCCACAGGACGGTGTCGTGCCGTGGCGCCACCAGGGTGGCCATCGTGGTCCCCCATGAGCCGGCTCCGAGTACCGCGATCCGCACCTCGCGAACCTACCGCGGCCCCCGGCGGTGTGCCCGAGGCGGGAGCCCCGGAGCGGGAGCCCGGGGGCCATGGCCGTCAGCCGGTACAGGATGGGCCATCGGTGCTGGCCCGCCGGTCCGGAGCAGATGATCGGGCCCGTCTGATCCCGGGCCATGGTGGCGGCCGGGTCCCGGACGCCCTGACGATCGGCCGCGCCGGGTCACCGTGGGGTGACCGATGGACGGACCACTGGCCGGTGCCGCCCCTCGACGCAGTGTCGATCGAGTGGGCGTTCACGCGTCCAATCGGACCGCCGCCGGAGGCAACCTGTCGAGCTGACCCAGTGCGGCGTCGGCCATGTCCAGGCCGTACCGGAACGCTCCTGACATATAGGTCCCACAGGGGGGGACGCGGCCGTCCACCGCCTTCTGGCCCGTGGGACAGAAGTGGAATCCGTCGGGAGCGCGCACGACATTCTCACCGGACACCGGCTCGCCCAGACACGGCTCGTCCGACCGACACGCCATGGACCACGTGAAGTGACCGTCCACCATCACGGCACGACCGGCGTCGTCATACGAGACGCCCGAGGGGTGAGCGTTGGCGATACCGGCGAGGACCTGGTTCAACCAGCTCCACTGGGCGCCCCCGCGTTTGTACTGCTTGAAGGACTGAGGCGAGCCGACGAGGACGACCCGTGCGCCGGACTGGACGAAGGCGGTCGCCGCGGCGGTCACGTCATCGAGATACTTCAGGTAGTAGGCGGCGCTGGTGTAGGGCGCACCTCTCATGCACGGGGTGATGGAGTTGCCCGAGAAGTCGATGACGGCGACAGAGACGGTCCCCGTCTTCGCCTCGGCCGACATGTCGGGCAGCCAGTCGCAGGGCGCGGTTCCGTCCCAGGTGCTCACCCGGACGTTCACGTTCGGCGACCGCTCGACGGCTTTCACGAAGTAGGGGGCGGCCTGGTTGGCGAGGGAGTCTCCGTACAACACGACGGTCCGGGGTGGGTTGAGGGGCGGCTTCGCCGTGGTCAGCCTCCCCCGAGTCGGGGCGGACGGTGTGGCCGGGAGCCCGCCGAGGACGACCGGCAGAGCCAGCCCGGCCACCAGTCCCCATGCCGCCATGCTCCGGCGCCGACCGCGACCGGCTCGGGCGACCGTCATCCCGGTGGCCGACCCGGACCCGCGACCCTCCCTGCAGCACCTCTGGGCAAGGCGACTGACAAGGTCACGGACCCACGGTAGGCCAACGGCCGGTCGGCGGGGTGCCGCCCGCCGGGCGGCGGTCCCGGGGTGCCACGCAGCACTGATGCCGTTGGAGGCCCCGGGGGTCAGTCCCCGTCCAACGCCACCAGGGTCCGGGCGAATTCCTCGGAGGTGACCAGGGCCACCAGGGTGCGGACGCCGAACCCGGTCCCCCCCTTGGCCAGGTATCGGCTGCTCTCGTCGGACCGGGCTGGTCCGGCGATGTCGAGGTGGGCCCAGGGCACCGGGCCCACGAACTCACGGAGCAGCATGGCCGCGGCGATGCTGCCGGCCTGGCCCGGCCGACCGACGTTTCGCATGTCGGCCACCTCGGAGTCGATGTGGCTGCGGTAGTCGTCGGGGAGGGGCAGGGGCCAGTTGGGCTCGCCGGCCCGGTCGCCGGCTCGGCGCACCTCGTCGATGAGCGCCTCGGAGTTGCCCAGCAGCCCGGCGATCTCCTTGCCCAACGCCACGACGGCCGCACCGGTCAGCGTGGCCAGGTCGATGACGGCGTCGGGCCCCGACTCGGTGGCCAGGGTCAGGCCGTCCGACAGGACCAGGCGGCCCTCGGCGTCGGTGTTGAGCACTTCGATGGTCTTGCCGCTCCGGGTGGTCAGGACGTCTCCGGGCTTGATGGCCGACCCACCCGGCATGTTCTCCGTCAACGGAGTGATGGCGGTGATCCTGATCCGCGAGCCGAGGGCGGCGGCGGCATCCACGGCCCCGAGCACGGCGGCCGCGCCGCCCATGTCCGTCTTCATGGTCTCCATTCCGGTGGCCGTCTTGAGCGACAGGCCACCCGAATCGAAGGTGATGCCTTTGCCCACCAGGGCCAGATGGGGGACGCGGCCGTCGATCTCGATGGGGTCGGATGGCGTGTAGTCGACCGTGACCAGACGGGGCGGCTGGGTCGAGCCTCGGGCCACGCCGAGCAGTCCGCCGAGCTTCTCCGCCACGATCCGGTCCTCGTCCCACACCTCCACGGTGAGCTCGTCGACGCCGGCAAAGCGCTGGACGAAGGTGTCGCGCGAAGGCGGAGGGGGTCAGGGAGCTGGGCGGCTCGTTGACCAGGTCCCGGGCCAGGCTCACCGACTCGGCCAGGCGGGCCCCCCACTGCAGCCCGGCGGCCACCGACGAGGGGTCCGATGACGGAGCGGGCACCACGACCAACCGGTCCAGTGGCTCGGGTTGTTCGCCGGTGCGGAAGTCGTCGTACCGGTAGGCGGCGAGCGCGGCGCCCTCGGCCACGGCCGACGCGGCCTGGGCGTCGGGAACCCCCGGTTCGGCAGGAAGGAGCAGAGCTGCCACCGAGCCCGGTCCCACGGCCCGAACGTAGGCGGCCGCGGCCCGCCGGAGCGACTCGGGGGCCGCCCCTCCGTCGTGCAACGTGAGGTCGCCCACCCCGACCAGGATCACATCGGCCTCGGGCTCCCCCGCATCGTCGGACGCTCCGCTCGGCATGGCCGCCCGGAGGGCGAGGGTCTGGCCGACCTTGCCGGCGAAGCCGTGACGTTTGCACCAGACCGCGTCGAGGGTCCGGGGCATCGCCACGCCGGCCAGCGCCCCCGGGTCGGAGGCCAGCTGAGGGCCGCCGTCGCCGGTGACCACAGGCACCCCCAGGGCCACCAGCCCATCGGGCAGAGCGTCGAGGGTCGCGACCTCGATGTCCATCAGGATGCTCCTTGTGATTGGTCGGTGTGATGGGGGTCGGCGGTCGGGGTCTAGGTCGGGTCGGGCCTCGCCCGCTGCGACCTCCGAGCGCCGGAGGGTGGTGCGCGCCAGCAGGTGGTGGTCGCCCTCGGTCCAGCGGGCCATGGCCCACAACAGGTCGGAGAGCCGGTTGAGGTACGTGGCCGACCAGCGACCCCTCCGTCGGGGTGGCCACCGCCAGGCGCTCGGCCCGGCGCACCACCGTGCGGGCCAGGTCCAGAGCGGCCGAGGCCCGGTTCGCCCCGGGGACGACGAAGTCGGTGGGCATCTCGAAGCGGTCGTTGCAGGTCGTCGATCTGCGCCTCGAGCGCCGGCGACCATCTCGGCGGTCACCAGGGTGGCGCCGGCAACGAGCTTCGTGCGGTTGGACGGGGCGGTGGCCACCTCGGCCATGAGCACGTACAGGTCCCGCTCCAGGCGTGGTCAGGAGCTGGTCGAGCTCCGATCCGGGCTCTGCCTCGGCCCGGGCCAGGCCCATCGCCGCCTGGGCCTCGTCGACGGTCCCGTTGAGCTCGCATGGCGGCCGAGTCCTTGCGCACCCGACCGCCGAAGAGCAGCCCGGTGGTCCCGTCGTCGCCCGTCCTCGTGTAGATCTTCAGCACGGCGTCCTCACCGGGACGATGCTAAACGACATCGCCCGAGGGCCCCCACCGGGTCCGGGGGCCCGGCCCACCCCGACGGCGGCGGCCGGCGGGAGCGTTCCCGCCCGTGGCACCGGCTCCGCCCGATAGCCTTGCTGGGCTATGGCTGCCACTCTGCGACACCCGCCTCCACCTACCTCGAGGCCGTCTCCCGAGCGGGTGGTCATCTTCGACGGCGCCATGGGCACCAACCTGCAGCTGCGCCGACCTCGACCGCCGACGACTTCGGCGGCCCGGACCTCGAGGGCTGCAACGAGCTGCTGGTGGTCACCCGGCCCGACGTCGTCGACCGGGTCCACCGCTCCTTCTTCGACGTCGGCTGCGACGTGGTCGAGACCGACACCTTCGGTGCCTTCGCGCTCGGTCCTGGCCGAGTACGGGCTGGCCGACCGGGTCCGACGAGCTCAACCTGGCCGCCGCCAGCCTGGCCCGCGAGGCGGCCGACGACTTCGCCACGCCGGACCGGCCCCGCTGGGTGGCCGGCTGCATCGGCCCGGGCACCAAGTTCCCCACGCTCGGGCCAGATCCCCTTCGCCGAGCTGCGCGACGCCTACGAGGAGCAGGCCGCCGCGCTCGCTCGAGGGCGGCGTCGACCTGCTCATCATCGAGACGGTGTTCGACCTCCTCCAGGCCAAGGCGGCCATCAACGGGGCCCGGCGGGCCATGGTGGCGGCCGGCCGCCACGTCCCGCTCCAGGTCCAGGTCACCATCGAGCTGACCGGCCGCATGCTGCCGGGCACCGAGATCGGCGCCGCCCTGACCGCCCTCGACGCCATGCGCGTCGACGTGATCGGCCTCAACTGCGCCACCGGGCCGGTCGAGATGAGCGAGCCGCTCCGCTACCTGTCCGCGGCACAGCCGCGCTCCCGATCTCCTGCCTGCCCAACGCCGGGCTGCCCTCGGTGGTCGACGGCAAGCATGCACTACGACCTCACCCCCGAGCAGCTGGCCGAGCACCTCGCACCGCTTCGTCACCGAGTTCGGCGTCTCGCGTCGTCGGCGGCTGCTGCGGGACCACCCCGGACCACCTGGCCGCGGTGGTCGAGCGCTGCGCCGACCTCGCGCCGGCGCCGCGGCACCCCGGTGCACGAGCCGGCGGCCGCGTCGATCTACACGCCAGGTCCCCTTCGACCAGGACACCTCGTTCCTGGTCGTCGGCGAGCGGACCAACGCCAACGGGTCGAAGAAGTTCCGCGAGGCCATGCTCGAGGCCGACTGGGACACCTGCGTGGCCATGGCCCGCGACCAGGTCAAGGAGGGCGCCCACGTCCTCGACGTGTGCGTCGACTACACCGGCGCCGACGGCGTGGCCGACATGAGCGAGGTGGCCAGCCGGTTCGCCACCCAGGCGACCGTGCCCGCTCATGGTCGACTCCACCGAGGCGCCCGGTGGTCGAGGCCGGCCCTGCAGTGGATCGGCGGGCGGGCCGATCCTCAACTCGGTCAACCTCGAGGAGGGCGACGACGCCGGGCACCCGGCTCGACACGTTCCTGACGCTGGCCCGCGAGTACGGCGCGGCCGTGGTCTGCACCTGCATCGACGAGGAGGGCCAGGCCCGCACGGCCGAGTGGAAGCTGCGGGCGGCCACGCGCCATCCACGACATCGCCGTCGAGCGCTACGGGCTCGCGCCCCCAGGACCTGCTCTTCGACCCGCTGGTCCTGCCGCTGTCGACCGGCATGGAGGAGAGCCGGCGCGACGGGATCGAGACCATCGAGGGCATCCGCCGGATCAAGGCCGAGCTGCCCGGCGTCTACACCATCGTCGGGCTGTCCAACGTCTCCTTCGGCCTCAACCCGGCCGCCCGCCAGGTGCTCAACTCGGTCTTCCTGCACGAGTGCGTGGAGGCCGGCCTCGACGCGGCCATCGTCCACGCGCTCGAAGATCCTGCCCGCTGTCCAAGATCGACGAGCGGGCCCGCGAGGTCTGCCTCGACCTCATCTACGACCGCCGCACGCGACGGCTACGACCCGCTGCCAGGAGCTGCTCGGCCTCTTCGAGGGCGTCTCGGCCGCCGCCGGCGCCACCGAGGACCGCACGCGACTGGCCGGTCGAGCGCCGCCTCGAGCAGCGCATCATCGACGGCGACCGCAACGGCCTCGAGGACGACCTCGACGAGGCGCTCGGCGGCGGGCCACGGCGCCGCTCGACATCGTCAACGACTTCCTGCTGGCCGGCATGAAGATGGTCGGCGAGCTGTTCGCCTCCGGCGAGATGCAGCTGCCCTTCGTGCTGCAGTCGGCCGAGACCATGAAGGCGGCCGTCGCCTACCTCGAGCCGCACATGGAGAAGGCCGACCAGGGCGGCAAGGGCACCATCGTCCTGGCCACGGTCAAGGGCGACGTGCACGACATCGGCAAGAACCTGGTCGACATCATCCTCACCAACAACGGCTACGAGGTGGTCAACCTCGGCATCAAGGTCGGCATCAACGAGATGGTCGAGGCCGCCGAGGAGCACAAGGCCGACGCCATCGGCATGAGCGGCCTGCTGGTCAAGTCCACCCTGATCATGCGCGAGAACCTCGAGGAGCTGAACCGACGCGGCCTCTCGCACATCCCGGTCATCCTGGGCGGCGCCGCCCTGACCCGCACCTACGTCGAGCGGGACCTGCGCGAGGTCTACGACGGCCGGCTCTTCTACGGCAAGGACGCCTTCGAGGGCCTGCGCACCATGGACCGGCTCGTCGAGCTGACGCAAGACCGGCGAGGACGACCCCGAGTTCGGCGCGCGAGATCGGCGGGCGGAACCTGCCGCCCCGCAAGCGCGAGCTGCGCACGCAGGCCGCAGCCGAGGCCCGGCGCGCGGCGAGCCCTGCCGACGCGTCCCCGACGTGGCCGCCGACAACCCGCTCTTCGTGCCGCCCTTCCTCGGGCAGCCGGGTGGCCAAGGGCATCGCCATCGACGACATCGCCGCCTACCTCAACGAGACCGCGCTGTTCCGCAACCAGTGGGGCTTCCGGCCCGGAGAACGGCGAGAACGACCCGACGTTCAAGGACCGGGTCCGGGCCGTGCTGCGCGAGCAGCTGGCCAAGGCCAGGAGGCCGAGCAGCTCCTGGTGCCCCAGGTGGCCTAGGGCACTTCGCGGCCAACGCCGACGGCGACGACCTCGTCGTCTGGGAGGACGAGAGCCGGACCACGGAGTGGATGCGCTTCACCTTCCCCCGCCAGCGCGAGGAGCCGTGGCTGTGCATCGCCGACTTCTTCCGGCCGGTCGACTCGGGCGAGCCGGACTACGCCAGCTTCATGGTGGTGCACCATGGGGCGCCGGGTCTCCGAGGAGGCGGCCCGGCTCTTCGCCGACGAACCGGTACCAGCAACTACCTCTTCCTGCACGGCCTCGGCGTGGAGATGGCCGAGGCCCTGGCCGAGTACTGGCACCGCCGCATCCGCGAGGAGCTGGGCTTCGCCGACGAGGACGGGCCGACCCTGACCGGGCTGTTCCGCCAGCAGTACCGGGGCGGGCGCTACTCGTGGGGCTACCCGGCCTGCCCGGACCTCGAGGACAACGCCAAGGTCGTCGAGCTGCTCGGCGGCGACCGCATCGGCGTCGAGGTCAGCGAGGGGTTCCAGCTCCACCCCGAGCAGACGACCGACGCCATCATCTGCCACCACCCCCAGGCCAAGTACTTCGTGGCCTGAGCCCTCAGCGGTCCTTCCGAGCCCGGGGGGAGCGGCGACGGCGAACCGGACCCCCGGAAACAAGTGCGTTAGCAACCGATGGTCACTACGATGAACAGGGATGGACGGAGCCGCAGTTCTTCGATGGGCCAGCCCCGCCGCCACCAACAAGGCGATGACGGCCGAGCTGGGCCTGATTGTGCTGGCCGCGGCTTTGGTCGTGGGGCTGCTCTTGATCCGGGCCAGACGGGAACACGATCTGAAGATCAGGAAGGCGGCCAGTGTCGGCTACTTCGACCCTGACGCGGCCCGTTATGGTCACAGCTCGGCGACACCAGGACTGACGCAGGAGCCGGCCGACACCGCCGACCGCTCACTGGCCCCCACCTTCGTAGCCCCCACCCGGGCCAAGACGCGCAAGCAAGGGGCCTCGGCACCGCCCGCGCCCCGTCCGGTGCCCTCGGCGTTCGGCAGCTTCTCCTCCGAACCCCCGGGACCGGTTCCCGCCTTCGACCCGGTCGCCGCCATGGGTGCCCGGCCGGCAGCGTCCGCCGGCGCGTCCGCCGGGGTGGGGCCAGCAGCCTCTCCCCCGCCACCACCACCACCGCCACCACCACCGCCCCCGGCACCGTCATCCGCCCAACCGGGGGAGGCCGCACCGGGACCGGCGTCCATGCCGCCGCTGGAGCAGCCCCCACCGCCCGGAGGGCGGACCGGGCGTCCCGGCCCCGGCGGTCGCTGACACCGCCGACCCCGTCCGGCGGGGGCTCGGTCGGCCCGTTCGTGGAGTGCGATCTGGTCGCCGGGGCGGCCGCCTTGGTGATCCACCTGCTGCGGGAGTTTGGGACCGCGGGAGCGGGGACCGATCACGGTGGACAATGCCGAGACGGCCGTCATCCGCTCCCACCGGGAGATGATCCGACCGGGAGATGATCCGACCCATGGTCAGCGATCACGAGATCGCCGCGGTGTGGGATGTCGTGGACGCCGTCCATCCGGGCCGATGCCTGCGCTCGGGATCACCGAAGGCAGTCCGGCGGCCGGTCAAGCGGGCCTAGTGGCGCTCGGCATCGGGTTCGGCGTGGCCAGCGGTGGACGTGGCCGCCCTCGTCCCTGCAGCGCCGGTGCTGGCACGGTCGGGAGTTCCGGCACCGTCTGGTCACGGCCGGATTGGCCGGCGCGGTCGGACCGGCTGGTCGGGTCGATGGCGACGACGGGCCGCCGGCCGAGGGACCGGAGGGACGGAGGGACGGAGGGGACGGGTCGGTGCTAGAGAGCCAGGGTCGAGGCCCCGTCGACGACCAGTGCGGCGCCGTTGACAAACCGGGCCTGTTCGGAGCAGAGAAACGCGGCGATGCTGCCGAAGTCGGCCGGGTCGCCCATCGGCCCGGTCCCCCCGAGCTCCTTCATTCGGTCGGTGGCATGTGGGCCGGGGCAGAGCAGGTTCATGGTGATGCCGCTCCCCTCGGCCGCTGTGTCCTGGGCCGCCGTCTTCACCCAGGCCCACAGCCCGGTCCGGGCCGTGTTGGACAGGGCCAGCGTGGGCAGCGGCTGTACCACCGAGTACGAGGTGATGTAGCAGAGCCTTCCCCACCCGCGGCTGCGCATATGGGGGACGGCCTCCCGGATCAGCCGGATGGCGGAGAGCAGGTTGGCGTTGAGGGCCGCCTCCAACTGGACGTCGTCGAGATCGAGGGCCCGGGCGGGCGGCGGTCCGCCGGCGTTGGCGATCACGATGTCGACGGCGCCGAAGGCCTCCAACGTGGCCTCGACCAGCTGGGCCGGCGTACCGGGGTCGGTGATGTCGGCCGGGCAGGTGGCCACCTCGGCACCGTTGGACCGCATGGCGGACGCGGCGGCGTCCAGGCCGGCCTGGCTCCGCGAGGACAGCATCAGCCGCACCCCTTCAGCGGCCAGCGCCTCGGCGGTGGCCCGGCCCAGACCCCGGGAGCCGGCCATCACCAGCGCCACCCGGCCTGCGATTCCGAGATCCATCCGAGCCCTTCCTAGACGTCGACGACGACCAGGTCGTGGTCCGCCGAGTTGAGCGGCTCCGGGGCGCCGTCCTCTCCGATCACCACGATGTCCTCGAACCGCATGCCGAAGCGGTCAGGGAGGTAGATGCCGGGCTCCACCGAGAAGGCGTGGCCCGGCCGCAGGCACTCCTCGTTGCCCGCCACCATGTACGGGTCCTCGTGCTCCTCGATGCCGATCCCGTGCCCGGTGCGGTGCACGAAGTACGCGCCGTAGCCGGCGTCCTCGATGATGGCCCGGGCCACCCCGTCGACGTGCTCGGCCGTGACGCCGGACCGGGCCGACGACCACCGCCGCCTGCTGGGCCTCGCAGCAGCACCCCGTAGCACGCCTCGACCTCGTCGGACGGGGCACCGGTCACCACCGTGCGGGTGATGTCGGAGCAGTAGCCGACGTCGCCGTCGAGCGAGTAGGTGCCCCCGAAGTCGCACACCACCGTCTCGCCGGGGCCGATGACCCGAGCGCCCGGCTCGTGGTGCGGGCTGGCGGCATTGGGCCCGCTGCCGACGATGGCGAAGTTGACGTGCGGTGTGGCCCTCCTCGATCAGGAGGGCCCCGAGCCGGCCGAGACCTGGGCCTCGGTGCAGCCGCGGCAGGCTGATGGCGCCACCCTGGAGCATGGCGGCCACCCGGTCGGCCGCCGCCCCGGCCAGCCGCAGGGCCTCCAGCTCCGATCGGGTCCTTGACCGCCCGGATGGGGGAGGTGACCGAGGACGCCGCCACCCAGGCGGCTTCGGGCAGCCGGCGCTGCAGGGCCAGGACCGAGGTGGCCCACGTCCGGTCGGAGACGGCCAGCCGCAGCCCACGTCCCGTGGACGCCGACGACCGGGCAGCGGCCAGCAGGCCGGTCACCCGATCGAGGGGGTCCTCGTGTGTCGTCCCACGGCGCGCACGGCGAACAGGTCCCCGGCTTCGGGCACCCGCGGCGCCTCGAGGGCCGGGACGACCAGCACCGGGTCGCCCTCCAAGCGGAGCACCAGCATGGTCAGCCGCTCGAGAGGCATGGCCCGGTACCCGGTGAGCCAGGGCAGGTCGGCACCGAGGGACAGCAGCAGGGCGTCCACGCCGAGTGCAGCCATGCGGGCCCGGACCCGGGACATCCGCTGGTGGCGCCACTGGCGGGCGCCCGCGCTGAGGCGCTCCATCAGGCGGGGGCCCCGGCGGCCATCGTCGTTCCCGGCGCCACCGGCGCCACCGACGTGGCCGACGTTGCCGGGGACGAGGTCTCGGCGGCCTCGCGGGCGTGGTAGCTCGACCGGGTCAGCGGCGAGGCCTCGCACGTGGGCGATCCCGAGGGCCTCCCCGACCGGCGCAGCCGACTCGAACTCCTCCGGCGTCCACCAGCGGGCCACCGGGAGGTGGCGGCGGCTGGGCCGCAGGTACTGGCCGACGGTCACGATGTCGACCCCGACCGCCCGCAGGTCGGCCAGCGTGGAGAGCACCTCGTCGCTCGTTCTCGCCCATCCCGACGATGATGCCGGACTTGGTGGTCGAGGCCGGCCTGCCTGGCCCGGGCCAGGACGGCCAGGCTGCGGGCGTAGCCGGCCGACGGCCGGACGGCCCGCTGCAGGCGGGCCACGGTCTCGATGTTGTGGTTGAGGACGTCGGGCCGGGCGTCGAAGATGGTCTGCGAGCGACGGTTCGTCACCCTTGCAGTCCGAGATCAGCACCTCGACGGTCGTGCCGGGCTGACCGGCGCCGGATGGCGGCGATGGTCGCGGCGAACGCCACCGGCGCCGCCATCGGCCAGGTCGTCGCGGGCCACGCAGGTGACCACGGCGTGGGCCAGGCCCATGCCGCTCGACCGGCCTCGGCCACCCGGTCGGGCTCGCCGGGGTCGAGCGGGCAGCGGCTGGCGGGTGTCGACCAGGCAGAAGCCGCAGGCCCGGGTGCAGCGCGTCGCCGTTGATCATGAAGGTGGCGGTGCCGTCGGCCCAGCACTCGTAGATGTTGGGGCAGCCGGCCTCCTCGCACACCGTGACGAGGTCGAGGTCGCGCATGGTCCGCTTGAGGCCGAGGTAGTCGCTCGCCCATGCGTGACCGGGACCCGGAGCCACGGCGGCTTGCGCTGGTCGCAGGGCCACGCCGGCGTCGGGGTCGACCCCGGCCCGGACCAGTCGACGCTGGAGCAGGACTGGCATCGGCCCGTCGGCCCAGGGCCACCGGGACCGGCGCGGGGCCACCGACGTCTCCGGTCCGGGCCGCGGGACCGACCGGCCCGTCGGCCCGCCGGCCGACGTCAGGGCCCGACGAGGGACCGGCCGTGACGAGCTGGACGTCCTCCACCGGACCCCAGACGGCTTCGGCCGCGACCACCACCGCCTCCACGCCTCGGACAGCCCACAGGTCAGTCCCTCGGCGGCCAGCGAGGTGACCGGTCGGTCGGCGATCCCGCACGGCACGATGTGGCCGAACATCGGCGAGGTCGGTGGTCACGTTGAGGGCGAACCCGTGCGTGGTGCGGCCCCGGGCGGTCCGGACCCCGATGGCGGCGATCTTGCGCGGGCCGGCGATCCGGCGGCGGTGCTCGTCCAGGCCGACCCAGACCCCCGGGTAGCCGGCGAAGCCGTCCCACGTGCCCCGCCGGCAGGCCGAGGTCGGCCAGCGCGTCGATGACCACCTGCTCGACCCGGTGCACGTGCGCCCGGCCGTGGTGTGGTCCGGGGCCCACGGTGATGACGGGGTAGCCGACCAGCTGGCCCGGGCCGTGGTAGGTGACGTCGCCGCCCCGGTCGACCGCGGACCAGCTCGGCCCCGACGGCGGCCGGGTCGACCAGCACGTGCCCGGCATCGGCGTTGCGCGCCCAGGGTGTACACGTGAGGGTGCTCGCAGCAGGAGCAGGTAGTCGTCGGTCGGAGTGACGGCTGATGGCGCGCTGCAGGGCCCAGGCCTCGCGATAGGGCACCCGCCCCAGCCAGCGGAGCCTCATCGGACGCGGCCGCCGAGCCGGGCGCGGTGGTGCCACCGGCCTACAGCTCGCCGGCCCAGTCACGTTCGTTCAGGATCTCGGAGAGCCGGGCCAGGAACCGGGCCACGTAGGCGCCGTCGACGGCCCGGTGGTCGAAGGTCATGGCCGAGCCAGCCCGACCGAGTGGATGGCGATGGACTCGGTGCCGTCGGGGAGCTCGACCACGACCGGCCTCCGGGCCACGCCGTCGGTGGACAGGATGGCCACCTGGGGCTGGTTGATGATGGCCCCGGTGATGAAGGTGCCGAACGGCCCGGCGTTGGTGATCGAGAACGTGCCCCCGCTGATGTCGTCGAGGCTCAGCCGCTTGGTCCGGGCCCGTTCGGCCAGGTCGCGGATCCGACGGGCCATGCCCCGCAGGTTGAGCTCCTCGGCGTTGTGGACGACCGGGACGATCAGCCCCTCGTTGTCGAGATCGACGGCGATGCCGAGATTGATGTCGTGGTGGACGATCAGCGTGTCCTCGCCGACCGAGGCGTTGAGATGGGGGAAGTCGGCCAGGGCCTCGACGGTGGCCCGGGCGACGAAGGGCAGGTACGTGAGCGTGAAGCCCTCCTCGGCCTTGAACCGCCCGCCGTGGGCCCGGCGCACCTGTTCCACCCGCTCGTAGTCGACCTCCTTGACCATCAACGTGTGGGCCGAGGTGGCCTTGGACCGCACCATGTGCTCGGCCGTGCGGCGGCGGATGTTGGTGAAGGGGACCACCTCGTCCCGGGCCGCCACCGGTTCGGCGGTCGGTGTCGTCACCGGCGGCACGGCGGCGGGTGCGTGGCGCGGGCACCGGGGCCCGCCGGTCGGCGATGCTCGGCACGCGTGCCGGAGCGGCGGCAGAGTCGGCACCGCGCATCGGGGACCGCCTCGGCGATCACCGCCTCCACGTCACCCCGGGTGATGCGCCCACCGAGGCCGGTGCCCCGGACCTCGGGCCGAGTCGATGCCGTGCTCGCTGAGCAGCCTGCGCACCACCGGGGAGAGGACGAGCCCGTCGCCGTTCCCGTTGAGGGGATGGTCCGGTGCCGGCGGAGTGATGGAGGGAGCCGTGGCGGCCCGGGGAACCGGCGCCGGGGCCGGGGACTCCGTCGCCACCGGAGCCGGGGGGGACGGCGTGGCCGGCGTGGGTCGGGGTTGCCTGGGGAGACGGGCGGAACCGGGATCGGCGGTCCTCGCCGGGATGCCGAGCCGTTCGGCGAGGCGCCGTCGCCGATGACGGCCAGGGTGACGCCGACGTCGACGGTGTCCCCCTCCTGCACCAGGATCGCGGTCAGGACGCCCGCGGCCGGCGAGGGCACCTCGGAGTCGACCTTGTCGGTCGACACCTCGAACAGCGGCTCGTCGCGGGCGACCTGGTCGCCGACCGCCTTGAACCACTTGGTGATGGTCCCCTCGGTCACCGTCTCGCCCAGCTGCGGCATGGTCACGTCAGGCAACGTGCAGTCCCCTTCCGGTCAGGGCCAGTACCGTCTCGCCGAACGTCTCGGACAGCGAGGGGTGTGGCTGGATGAACTGCGCCACCTCGTCGGCGGTGGCCTCCCAGTTGACGGCCAGGTAGCCCGGCACCGAGCTGCTCGGTGACCCAGGGCCCGACCATGTGGACGCCGAGGATGCGCCCGGTCGAGCCGTCGGGCCGGCGCTCGGCGATCACCTTCACGAGGCCCTCGGTCTCGCCGATGATGCGGGCCCGGCTGTTGCCGCCGAAGGGGTCCTTCTTCACCACCACGTCGAAGCCGGCCTCGGTGGCCGCCGCCTCGGTGAGGCCGGCGAAGGCCACCTCGGGGTGGCAGTAGATGGCCCACGGGCACCCGGTCGTAGTCGACCGGCACGACCGGCTCACCCAGGATGCCCTTGACCACGACGATGCCCTCGGCGAAGCCCACGTGGGCCAGCTGCGGGGTCCCGGCCACCAGGTCACCGACGGCCCACACGCCCGTCGCGCCGGTCCGCATGGTGCTCGTCGGTGACCACGAAGCCCCGGTCGTCCACGACCACACCGGTCCCGGCGAGCCACCAGGCCCTCGGACGCGGGGGCGGCGGCCGACCGAGACGACCACGGCGTCGACGGCCAGCTTCTCGCCGTCGTCGTAGGAGACCACGGTGCCGCGTCCCGACGGATCGGGGTGTGGCCCTGGAGCTGGACGCCGGCCTTCGACGTCGATGCCCCGCTTGCGGAAGGACCGGGCCACCGTCGTCGACCACGTCCTCGTCGCAGCCGGGGAGGATGCTCGGGAGCGCCTCGAGGACGGTCACCTGGCAGCCCAGGTCGCTCAGCATCGAGGCGAACTCGCAGCCGATCGCCCCGCCGCCGATCACCGCCACCGACGGCGGGCAGCTCGTCGAGGGCCAGCACCTCGTCGGAGGTCATCACCAGCGCCCCGTCGACGTCGAACCCGGGGATGGTGCGGGGCACCGAGCCGGCGGCCAGCACCACGTCGGTCCCGGAGATCTCGGTGGTCGAGCCGTCGTTGCCCGAGACCTGCGACCCTGTGGTCGGGCAGCAGCGTGCCGCTGCCGCTGAACACGGTGACCTCTCGCCCCTTCAGCAGGCCGGCCAGCCCCTTGAACAGCTTGTCGACCACCTGCTGCTTGCGGGCCTGGCTCACCGAGAAGTCGACCACCGGCGCGATGGGCTGGTCCGTGCCGGCCGTCACGCCGAACTCCTCGATCCGGCCACGGTGCGGAACACCGCGGCGGTCTCGAGGAACTCCTTGGCCGGGACGCAGCCCGCGGTGCAGGCAGGTGCCCCCGACCTTGTCGAGCTCCACGATGGCCACGGACAGGCCGGCGGCCGCGCCGTAGAGGGCGGTGGCGTACCCACCGGGACCCCCACCGATGATGACCACGTCGAACCTCGTCTCGGTCGGGTCCTGCTCGCTGTTCCCGTGGTCGATCCCCTCGTCGACTCCCCCCGATGCCGCTGAGTCCAATGCCACCTCGGGTGCCGTGGGAATCACCTCCGTCCAGTGGTCACGCCATCTGCGCGCACCGGGCCCAGCCTACCGGTCCGCCGTCCGGGTTCACCTCGGTACCGGCAGGTAACCGGCGGGTGACGCTCTGGCGTCGGCGGTGGTGCGACATCCGGTCAGCCGACGTCCGCCCTGCGTCCCCACGCCGAGATCATCGGCGACGTGGCGAGGTCCAGCCTCCCGGCGTCGACGGCCGCCAGATGACGGTCGATCTCGGCCTCGGTAGCCAATCCGGCGGCCACCAAGCGCTCCCGCATCTGCTCGACCGTGGCCCGCTCGAGGTCGGTGCAGGCCTTGCCGGCCACCGGGAAGTAGGCGTCGGCCGAGACCCCGACGAGACCGGCGGTCCTGAGGGCCCGGGGCAGCGTCCGACCGAACTCGGTGTCGGCACCCCGCTCGAGCAGCAGGGTCCGGAAGTCCCGGCGCAGCTTGTTGGCCAGGGCCTGCTCCGATCCGTACTCGTCGATGCAGGTCAGGGGCTGCAGCGCCGGGTCGGCATCTTCGACGAGGAGCCAACCCCCCGGCCGGAGGGACGCCACCATGGCGGCCAGAGCCTCGCGGCGCCGAGGCACGTGGACCAGCACCAGCCGGGCGTGAACGAGGTCGAAGGGGCCCTGCGGTGGCGGGTCCGTGCCGACGTCGTGCGTCTGCACCTCGAAGGGCAGCCGATCGGGCCGGCCCATCCACGACAGGTCGATGTCGGTGGCCAGGACCGAACCGTCCGGACCGACCCGGTCGGACATCCAGGTGGGGACGGACGTCCCGCCTGCCCCCACCTCCCAGCAGCACCAGCCGCTCCGGATGCCGAGATCCTCGAGGTGACGGAAGGTCGAGGGGTCGAAGAGCGAGGCCAAGGCCGTGAGCCGGCGGCCCGCCTCGGCCTGTTGGTTGTCGAGCAGGTACCCCTCGTCCCGGGCCACGGGTCCATCGTAGAGCGCGGCCCCCGCCCGGTCGTGAGCCCCTGGCTCAGGACTGCACCCGGCGACGGAAATTGCGCAGTCCGATGCCCGAGGAACAGGGCCAGGAAGCCCGTCAGGACCGGGTAGACCACGAACAGATGCATGTGCGGCGCGTTGGTCAGGGCCGCCCGCATTCCCTCGTTGACGTAGATCAGCGGGTTGACCAGCACCAAGATCTGGAGCCAGTGCCAACCGCCCACCTCGATGGGGGCCAACCGGGTCCACTCGTAGTAGGTGCCTCCGAGGAAGGTGACGGGAAGGATGATGAACCCGAACATGAGGCCGATGTTGCGCGGTTCGAAACTGGTCCCGAGCAACAGGCCCAGCGAGGCCATCGTCACGCAGGCCAGCGGAACCAGCGTGACGATGATCCACCAGTGCAGGGTGAGATGGGCCTCGACGCCCTTGGCATGGACCACCGAGGCGATGGGAAGGACGATGACGGCCGAGATGAGGCCCTGCACCGCGCCGGACAGGACCTTGGCCATGGCCACCAACCAGATGGGGCAGGGTGCCTGGACACGGTCCTCGATCTCACGGGTGAAGCCGAACTCCTGGGACATCACCAGTGCCACGGACTGCACACCCTGGAAGAGGATGGAGATCCCCACCACCCCGGGGACCAGCAGCGTAGCGAAGGCCGACTCGGCCAGCGGACCACCGCCACCACCGATGCCCTGCCCGATCTTCGGGAACACGTAAAGGAAGACGAAGCACAGGAGGAACGGCTGCACCAGCACCCGGATGATGAACTCGATCCAGTGCTTCCGCATGACCACGAGGTCCCGGAGGATCAGGGCCCACAGCGCCGTCCGGCCCGCGACGAACGTCGTCCGGGTCGGGTGAACGTGCAGGATCCTGGGTGCGGCACCGGCCTCCAGGGCGCTCATCCCTCCCGCAGCTCCTTGCCGGTCAGGTTGATGAAGACGGTCTCCAACGTGGGCTCGGTGACCGAGAGGTCGAGCACCGGGAACCCGGCGTCCTCGGCGGCGCTCACGACCCGCGGGAGCAGGCGGTCCTGGCCCTTCACGTGCAGCTCGGCGCCGTGTTCGGTGGTCCTGGAACGGGTCACCCCGTCGATCCGCTCCGTGAGGGCACGGGCCAGCTCGGACGGGTCGCCACCGGCGATCACCGTGACGATGGTGTCGGCATCGACCTGCTGCTTGAGGGCGGTCGGGGTGTCCAGGGCCAGGATCCTCCCGCGGTCCATGATGGCCACCCGCCCACACAGCTGGTCGGCCTCTTCCATGTAGTGGGTGGTCAGGAGAATGGTCTGCCCCTCGGCGTTGAGGGACCGCAGGGTGTCCCACAGGGCCAGCCGGCTCTGCGGGTCCAGTCCCGCCGTCGGCTCGTCGAGGAAGAGCACCGCCGGGCGGTGGAAGATGGCCCGGGCCACCATCAACCGCTGGGCCATCCCTCCGGACAAGGCGTAGACCGAGGCCCCCGACCACCGTTCCAGTTGGAACTGCTCGAGTAGTCCGTCGGCGGTCCGTCGTGACTCCCGGGCCGGGATGCCGAACAGACGGCCGTGGAAGTAGAGGTTCTCCCACACGGTCAGCTGGCGGTCGAGAGTGTTCTGCTGACTCACGATTCCGAGGATCTGCTTGGCCAGGGCCGGGTGGGCCACCACGTCGACCCCCCCGACGACGGCCTCTCCCGACGTTGGGATCACCCGGGTAGTGAGCATGCCCGCGGTCGTGGTCTTGCCCGCGCCGTTGGGCCCCAGGAGACCGAAGATCTCTCCCGGGGCCACCTCGAGGTCCAGGCTGTCGACGGCCCGGATAGCCGACCCGGCATAGACCTTGGTGAGCGCGACGGTCCGGATGATGGCGTCACCCCCCGTCGATCCAAAGGGGGGCGTTGTCGAGAGGGCGGAGGTCATAGCGCTGTCGGCGAGACTACCGCCGACCCTGCCGGCCGCCCGGATCCGACCGGATCCCCGCCAGCCGGCGGACCGGCACCCTCTCCGCACCCGGCCTTCCCGCAGGGCCGGCCCCCGATGGGCCGGAGCAACGCCCGGCTACTTGGGTGGCATCCGGATGCCACCGTCCAGGCGGATGACCTCGGCGTTGAGGTAGCTGTTGGCCGCGATGTGGGCCACCAGCTCGCCGAACTCCGCCGGGTTGCCCAGCCGCTTGGGGAAGTTGACCGACTTGGCCAACTCGTTGCGGGCTTCGTCGGGCAGCATGGCCAGCAGCGGCGTGTTGAACAGCCCCGGGGCGATGGCCAGCACCCGGATACCCACCACCGCCAGGTCCCGGGCTGCCGGAAGCGTCATGCCCACGATGGCGCCCTTGGACGCCGAGTAGGCCAACTGGCCGATCTGCCCGTCGAAGGCGGCCACCGAGGCCGTGTTGACGATGACGCCTCGCTCTCCGTTCTCCTGGGGCTCGACGGTGGCGATGACCGAGGCGGCCTTGGTCATCACGTTGAAGGTGCCGACCACGTTGAGGTTCTGAATGAACTGGAACGGCTGGAGGTCGTGAGGGCGAACCGTCACGGTTGATCACCCGACCGACCCAGCCGGTTCCGGCGCAGTTGACGGCGATACGGAGGTTGCCTCCCTCAGCCGCCTGGTCCACAGCCTTCTGGCAGTCGTCGGGCTCGGTGACGTCGCCGGCGATGAAGTTGGCGTTGGCCCCGATCTCGGCCGCGACCTCCTTGCCGCGCTCCTCGTTGCGGTCGAACACCGTGACCCGCACGCCCCGGGCGGCCAGGTTGCGGGCGGTGGCCTCGCCGAGGCCCGACGCCGCGCCGGTGATGATTGCTGAACTTCCTTGGATCTCCATGCCAGCAGGTTACGGGAGGGCGGCCGGGAACCCAAACGGGGCCCCTCCATGACTGGACGGGCTACTGCTGGTCGGCGGCCTGGGTGGCCAGCAGATCGACCAGGTCGTTCATCCGGTCCCCGGAGTGCCCCTTCACCCAGGCGAAGGTCACTGGGCGGCCGGGGTCGAGGGCCAGGGCCAGCAACTCCTGCCAGAGGTCCTGGTTGGCGACGGGCCTGCCCTGCGTGTTGCGCCAGCCGCGACGCTTCCAGCCCACCCACCACTCGTTGCGGAAGCAGTTGACCACGTACGTCGAGTCGCTCACCACGTGCACCGGCCCGGGAAGGGCCTCGAGGGCCCGCACCACCGCGGTGACCTCCATGCGCTGGTTGGTGGTGTGGGCCTCGCCCCCGCTGTCCGACGGCCCGCCGTCCACCGCCCAGGCCCACCCCCCGGGTCCCGGGTTCCCCCGGCAGGAGCCGTCGGTGTAGACCACGGTCGGCCCGTCGGGTAGGGATTTCGGCGCGTGCATCGGCACAGCATGCCCGATCGGAACGGGGCCCACGCGCCGATCGCCCTCCACCGGCCGTTGACTTCCCTTGTCGTCCGGTGAGTGGGAGCATGGGATGGTGCTGTTCGACGGAGTGAGCCATCAGCTTCCCGATGCTGACCCCACCGAGACCGCCGAGTGGCTGGACGCCTTCGACGACGTCGTCGATGTCCACGGGCGGACCCGGGCCCGCTATCTGCTGATGCGGATCCTGGAGCGGGCCGGCCAGAAGCACGTGGACTTCCCGGCCACCGTGTCGTCGCCCTACGTCAACACCATCCCCTCCGACGAGGAGCCCGACTTCCCCGGCGACGAGTACCTCGAGCGGAGGATCCGGGCCTACATCCGATGGAACGCCGCGGTCATGGTGGTGCGGGCCAACGTCCGGTCCGAGGCCATCGGCGGCCACCTCTCGACCTACGCCAGTTCGGCCGCACTCTACGAGGTGGGCTTCAACCACTTCTTCCGGGGCAAGGACGGCGGGGCGGCCGGGAGACCAGGTGTACTTCCAGGGCCATGCCTCGCCCGGCATCTACGCCCGGGCGTTCGTCGAGGGTCGGCTGAGCGAGGCGGACCTCGACAACTTCCGCTTCGAGGTGGGGGTGGACGGGCTGTCCTCCTACCCCCACCCGAGGCTGATGCCCGAATTCTGGGAGTACCCGACCGTGTCCATGGGTCTCGGTCCGCTCAATGCCATCGCTCAGGCCCACATGAGCCGGTACCTCCATGCCCGCGGCCTGGCCGACACCTCGGCCAGCCGGGTATGGGGATTCGTGGGGGACGGGGAGTTCGACGAGCCCGAGACCATCGGTGCCTTGGGCATGGCCGGACGGGAACACCTGGACAACCTGGTCTTCGTTGTCAACTGCAACCTCCAGCGGCTCGACGGTCCGGTTCGCGGCAACGGCAAGGTCATCCAGGAGTTCGAGGCCCTCTTCCGGGGCGCCGGATGGAACGTCATCAAGGTCATCTGGGGCCGGACGTGGGACGACCTGTTGGCCAAGGACGTCGAAGGTGTCCTCCTCAACAAGATGAACTCCACCGTCGACGGTGAATTCCAGAAGTACGCCACCGAGTCGGGGGCCTACATCCGGGAGCACTTCTTCGGGCCCGACCCCCGGCTGCAGGCGCTGGTGGCCCACCTCTCCGACGAGGACCTGCAGTCCCTGCCCCGGGGCGGGCACGACTATCGCAAGCTGTACGCCGCCTACAAGGCGGCGACCGAGCATGTGGGTGCGCCCACCGCCATCCTGGCCAAGACCATCAAGGGATGGACGCTGGGTCCCGAGATCGAGGCCCGGAACGCGACCCACCAGATCAAGAAGATGACCAAGCCTCAGCTGCTGACCCTCCGGAACCGGCTGTTCCTCCACGACGAGATCCCCGAGCACGCCCTCGACGCCGACCTTCCGCCCTACTTCCGGCCCGAACCCGACGCCAAGGCCGCGGTGTACCTGGCCGAGCGACGTCGGGCCCTCGGAGGTCCTCTCCCCCGGCGGGTGGTGCGCTCGCAGCCGCTCGCCCCCCCCGACCAGGACGGGTTCGCCGACCTGTCGGCCGGTTCGGGCCGCCAGGCCGTGTCGACCACCATGGCCTTCGCCCGCCTGCTCCGGTCCCTGGTGCGGGATCCCTCGATCGGCCCCCGCATCGTGCCGATCGTCTCCGACGAGGCGCGGACCTTCGGCCTCGAATCCCTCATCAGCGAGGTACAGATCTACGCTCCCGAAGGTCAGCGCTATACGCCGGTCGATGCCGGGCTGGCCCTCCACTACGCCGAGAGCGCTTCCGGCCAGGTCCTCCAGGAGGGCATCAGCGAGGCCGGTGCCGTGGCCACCTTCACCGCGGCGGCGACCTCGTACGCCACCTGGGGCCAACCCATGATCCCCTGCTACCTCTTCTACTCCATGTTCGGCTTCCAGCGGGTGGGCGACCTGCTCTGGGCATTGGCCGATGCCCGGGGCCGGGGCTTCCTGCTCGGGTGCACCGCCGGCCGCACCACGCTGAACGGCGAAGGCCTTCAGCACCAGGACGGACACTCGCTGCTGCTGGCCTCCACCGTTCCCTGTGTGGCCGCCTACGACCCCGCATTCTCCTACGAGCTGGCCGCCATCGTCGAGGACGGGATCCACCGGATGACCGGGCCCGAGGCCGAAGACCGCTACTGGTACCTCACCCTGTACAACGAGAACTATCCCATGCCGGCGCTGCCACCCGACCCCGGCGAGGCCGAACGGGTCCGCGTCGGGACCATCAAGGGTCTCTACCGGTTCGGCGAGGGCACATGGGAGGTGTCGACGGACGGGCCACCGGGCGAGCCGGTGCGAGCCACCTTGCTGTTCTCCGGCTCGGCCTGGAAGGAGACAGTGGAAGCGCAACGGGTGCTGGCGAACGACTGGGGGGTCGATGCCGAAGTCTGGTCGGTGACCTCCTACAAGTCCCTTCGGGAGGACGCCATCTCCGTGGAGCGCTGGAACCGGCTCCACCCCGGCCAGCCGGTGCGCCGACCCTTCGTCACCGAGGCACTGGACCGGTCGGGCGGGCCCATCGTGGCGGTGACCGACTTCATGCGGTCGGTGCCCGACCAGGTGTCGCGTTGGATGCCCCGTCGGTTCACCTCACTGGGCACCGACGGCTTCGGTCGCTCGGACACCCGGGAGGTGCTGCGCCGCTACTTCGAGGTGGACGCGGCCCACATCACGGTGGCCGTGCTGTCCAGCCTGGCCGACGAGGGGTCCGTGCCCACTGCCGCCGTGGCGGAGGCCATCGATCGGTACGGCATCGATCCCGGCGCCGCCGATCCGTGGTCCGACTGAGCGCCGTCCGGCCGAAAGGGAGGACCGTCCGGGACTGAGTCCCCGCGGCCGGCGGTCCGGGCCCCCTCCCCGGTGGCGGCCCGGCCCCGACCGCACGATTGCCCGCATCGGCACAGGCTGGCTAGCCTGACCCGGTGATCCATGTGACCGGCGACGACGCCGTGGACCAGCTGCTCTCGGATGATCCACTGGCCCTACTTATCGCCATGGTCCTGGACCAGCAGGTACCCCTGGAGCGGGCCTTCAGGTCCCCCTACGACCTGCAGGAACGGCTGGGTGGACACCTGGATGCGGCTGCCCTGGCGTCGATGGACCCCGAGGCCCTGGCCGCGGTGTTCAGCGAGAGGCCGGCGCTCCACCGGTTCCCCAAGTCCATGGCCGGCCGGGTGCAGGACGTGTGCACGGTCATCGTCGACTCCTACGGCGGCGACGCAGCGGGCATCTGGACATCGGCGGCCGACGGCAAGGAGCTCCTGGCCAACGTGAAGGCCCTGCCCGGGTTCGGCGAGCAGAAGGCCCGTATCTTCATCGCCCTGCTGGGGAAGCAGCTCGGCATCCGGCCACCCGGTTGGGAGAAGGCGGCCTCCCCCTACGGCGACACCGGGACGTTCCGGTCGGTGGCCGACATCGACTCGCCCGAGTCGTTGGTCAAGGTCCGCCAGTACAAGCAGAAGATGAAGGCCAAGGCCAAGGCCGCCCAGGCCCAGGCGGCCAAGACCGGCTGACGCATCCCGTGGCGACCCCGGATCACTGGGGCCTGGCCGATCGGCGGCTGTACCTGTGCACCCCCGACCGGCCGGACCTCGAGCCGTTCGTCGAGGCCTGCCTGGCGGGCGGGGTGGACCTCGTCCAGCTGCGGGAGAAGCACCTGGACGACGCCAGACTGGCCGAGCGGGCCTCGCTGGTGCACCGGGTCTGCCGGGAGCACGGTGTGCCGTTCATCCTCAACGACCGGCCGGACCTGGCCGCGGCCATCGGCGCCGACGGGGTCCACGTGGGCCAGGAGGACGTCTCCCCGGTCGATGCTCGGCGCCTCGTGGGTGACGGCGCCATCATCGGGCTCTCCACCCACGCCGTGTCCGATCTGCAGCGGGCCCTCGGTGGTCCGCAGACCGGTGGGGGCTCGTCGGCCGCCGACCCGGCCAACCGGCCCCTTTCGGCACCGGCGCCCGTCCAGTACCTGTCGGCCGGTCCGGTGGCCCCGACGCCGACCAAGCCCGGCCGGCCCGGGACCGGCCTCGGTTATGTCAGCGAGGCAGTGGCCCGCTCCCCCTGGCCCGTGTGGATCACCGGCGGGGTCGATCCCACCACGGTCGGGCCCATGGCGGCGGCCGGCGGCCGGCACTTCGTGGTGGTCCGCTGGCTCACCGAGGCGGACGACCCCCGAGGTCAACTCCCACCGCCTGCGTGAGGCCATCGAGGAGGCCATCGAGGAGGCGGGCCCGCTGAAGCCGGGCTGACCGGCGACCGGCCCGGCTCACGCGCCACTCTCCGCCCGCTGCCGGCTTGCCCGGCTCAGCGGCAGGGTCAGCGGCTCAGCGGCTCAGCGGCTCAGCGGCTCGTGACCACCTTGGAGCCGGCCGGGAGGCGGACCGGGGGCGACGTGCCCACCTCGGAGATCACCAAGTTGACCGAGGCCGAAGCCACGCTCAAGTTGAATTCCGAGACATAGGGACCCGAGACGGTGTAGGCGAACTTGCCCGTCTGCTTGCCCTGCGAAGTGGTCTCCGACAGGGTGAACGTGTACGTGTCACCCGACTTGGTGATGTCCTTGGCCTGCTTGGCATAGGGGAGGTAGCCGTGGGCCGGGTCCAGGGCCTGGGCCCCCTGACTGGCCTGCCGGTAGAAGGTCAGGTGGTCGGTGGAGGCGCCCACGGCCATGGTCAGGCTCTGGTACTCCCACTTCCCGATGACGTACACGTAGGTGCGCTTGTTCCCGCTCTGGATGTAGCCCCCCAGGCGGTCGGGAGCCTGGTAGACGAGGTAGTCGGTCTGCTTGCCCGCCGGCGTGACCTCGTTCAGGACCTCGGAGTAGCTGGACGCCCCGAGAGTGTTGGGCACCGCCCCCGTGCATTGCTGGACGGGTTGCTGGGGTGATGCGCAGCTGATGAGCGGGGCGTCCTTGGGCGACTGGGCGATACCCAGGATGGCCGCGCCGAGGGCCACCACGGTGAGGAGGCCCAGGAGGAGCCAGCTGGTCAGGTTTCGCCCGTTGCTCATCGTCGGAACGCTACGCCAGATCGGGGGACAGGAGCGTCGACCGCCGGTCCGGGGACCGGGACGCGCTCACCCCGACGCCGGGAAGGACCATCACGCTGCGGCTCAGATGCCGATGCGCTGAGCCAGCAGCTCGCGGTGGTAGGTCGGGTCGCCGAACATCAGCTCGGAGGACTTGGCCCGCTTGAAGTACAGGTGGGCCGGGTGCTCCCAGGTGAAGCCGATGCCCCCGTGGATCTGGATGGTCTCGGCGGCGGCGTGGAAGTAGGCCTCCGAGCAGTACGACTTGGCCAGGCTGGCCACGACCGGGAGCTCGTCGGAGTCCTCGGCGGCGGCCCATCCGGCGTAGTAGGCGGCCGACTTGGCCGACTCCACCTCGAGGAGCATGTCGGCGCACTTGTGCTTGATGGCCTGGAAGCTACCGATCGGCCGCCCGAACTGGATGCGGGTCTTGGCGTACTCGACCGACATGTCGAGGCACCGCTGGGCCCCACCCACCTGCTCGGCGGCCAGCGCCACCGCGGCCAGGTCGAGGGTCTTGGACAGACCGGCCTCGGCCCCGCCGTCGGTGCCGATCAGCCAGGCCGGGGTGTCGGCGAACTCGAGGCGGGCCTGCTTGCGGGTCTGGTCCATGGTGGCCAGCGGGGTGCGGGTGAGCCCGGCGGCATCGCCTTTCACCCCGAAGAGCGACAGGCCGGCCGGGGTGCGGCCCACCACGAGGACCAGGTCGGCGACGTGACCGTCGATCACGAACGACTTGTGCCCGTTGAGCGCCCAGTCCGTCGCCCGAGTTGGCGGCGGCCAGGGTGATGCCCTCGGCGTCCCACCGGCCCGAGTCCTCGGTGAAGGCCAGCGTGGCGATGGTCTCGCCGGAGGCGATGCCCGGCAGCAGGTACTCCTTGGCCTTGGTCGTCGCCCGAGGTCAGGACGGCGTTGGCGGCCAGGGCCACGGTCGAGAAGAACGGAGCGCACAGCAGGGCCGCGCCCATCTCCTCCAGCACCACGATGAGCTCGACGTAGGAGAAGCCCGCTCCGCCGTACTCCTCGGGGATGGTCAGCGACTGCAGGCCCAGCTGCTCGGCCATCTGCGTCCAGACCGCCGGGTCGTAGCCCTCGGTCGTCTCCATCAGCCGGCGGACCTCGGTCTCGGGAGACTTGTCCTCGAGGAAGCGGCGGACCGATTTGCGCAGCTCGTCCTGCTCCTCGCTGAAGGCGAAGTTCATCCTGTTCCCTCTTCCCCTGGGCGATCCTCGGACCGAGGCCAGTTCTGCCCGATTGTCTACCAGGTCTGTCTACCAGAACCAGCCCGGGACTGACCAACAGGTGGGGCGGACCCGCCGGGCGGGAGGAGGATCCCACAACGGCTTGACCAGGACCCGGAGACCGGTACGGTGGAGTGCGGTCGTCCCCGGACGCCGCCCCTCCCGGACGGCGGGGCGACCCGAGGGATCCGTCGGTCCACCAGGAGGTCCATGCGACGTGAGCGCCACCATCATCGACTACCAGGACACGGCCGTCGAGGTCCACCGGCTGGTGGTCGGCCCAGTGGACAACAACGTGTACATCGTCCGGTGCCGCTCGACCGGCGAGTCCCTGCTCATCGACGCGGCCAACGAGCACGACAAGCTCCTCGAGCTGTGCTCGGCCCTCGAATGTGCGCCAGGTGGTCGAGACCCATGGGCACTGGGACCACATCCAGGCGGTGGAGGCCGTCCGGGACGCGGGCATCGACGTCGCCGTGACCAGCTGCGGACGCCGACATGCTGCCCTCCTACGACCAGCTCCTCGAGGACCGCTCGGTACTCGAGGTGGGTCGGCTCCGCATCGCGGACCATCGCCACCCCCGGCCACACCCCGGGCTCGATGTGCTTCACCGTGGAGGGGACCCCCCTGCTGTTCAGCGGCGACACGCTGTTCCCCGGGGGGCCGGGCAACACCTCGTTCGAGAACGCCGACTTCGCCACCATCATCCGCTCCATCGAAGATCGCCTGTTCTCCCCCTTCGCGCCGGAGACCATGGTCCTCCCGGGCCACGGGGCCGGCACCACCATCGGCGCAGAGACGCCCCACCTCGAGGAGTGGATCGAGCGGGGTTGGTAGTCGTCCGCCGCTGAGCCGGATCAGACGGCGGTCGAAGGCCGGCGGGGCTCGCGGATCAGCTCGATCTCCTTCGGGAGACCGGTCACGGCCACGCCACCGGGCACCTCGGAGCCGACCTCGACGGTCACCCTCGACCCGGCCAGCGGGATGCCGGCCACCTTCAGGTAACTGATCCCCTCGGGAAGGTTGGGGGACAGCCAGGTCTTCCCGTAGGGGATCCACGGATCGAGGCGCAGCAGCGTGCGCAGACACAACAGTGGCGACGCCGCCGCCCACGCCTGCGGTGAGCACGACGTTGGGTAGCCGACCGGAACGGTCAGCTCGCCCCGGTCGAGCCCGCTGAACAGCTCGGGGAGTCGACCACCCTGCGCCTGGGCCGCGTCCAACAGGCCGAAGATCAGCTTCTGAGCGGCACCGTCGTACCCGTACCGGGCCAGGCCGGCCGCCACGATGGCCGTGTCGTGCGGCCACACCGAGCCGCAGTGATAGCTGATCGGGTTGTAGCCGCCACTGTCCTTGGACGAGGGTGCGGACGCCCCAACCGGAGAACATGGCCGACGAGACCAGTTTCTCGGCCACCCGCTGGGCCTTGTCCTCGTCGACGATCCCGGTCCACAGGCAGTGCCCGATGTTGGACGTCAGGGAGTCGATCGGGCGTTTGTCGGCGTCGAGCCCGACGGCGTACCACCCCTTCTCCTCCAACCAGAAGTCGCGGTTGAACGCCGCCTTCAGCTGGGTGGCCTTGGCCCGGAAGCGGTCGTACGTGGCCGAATCACCTACCTCGAAGGCGAAGTGCGCGGTGGCCAGGTACGCGCCGTAGGTGTAGGCCTGCACCTCGCACAGGGCGATGGGAGCCTCGGCGACCCTCCCGTCCGCATAGCGGATGCCGTCCCAGCTGTCCTTCCAGCCCTGGTTGGCCAGACCCCGATCGGTCCCCCGGTGTGTACTCCACGTAGCCGTCACCGTCCGCGTCACCGAACTGCTCGATCCACTCGATGGCCCGGGCCGCGTTGGGAAGGAGCTCGTCGACCATCTCGCGGGCCACGCCCCACCGGCGCATCTCGCCGAGCAGCATGACGAAGAGGGGCGTGGCGTCGGCCGTCCCGTAGTAGATGCTGCCGCCCCCGAGCGACAGCGAAGCCGCGTCTCCGAAGCGCATCTCGTGGAGGATGCGCCCGGGCTCCTCGTCGTGCCGGGGGTCGACGTCCCTGCCCTGGAACCGAGCCAGCGTCTGGAGCACGCCCCGGGCCAGGTCGGGATCGACCAGGAGGGCCATCCAGGCGGTCAGCAGCGAGTCGCGTCCGAACACGGTCATGAACCAGGGCGCCCCGGCCGCCACCACCACCCGCTCGGGATAGTCGGGATCGAAGATGCGCAGGGCGCCGAGGTCCTCGGCACTGCGGGCGATGACCTCCTTCAGGCCGGGATGGCTGGTCTCCACCTGGGGCACCTGGCGGCGCCACTGGGCCAGCCGTTCCGTGGGCGTGGCCCGGTCGACGGGCTGCCCGCACCGGTACCTCGGGGCGACAGCCGTGCCCTCGAACACCGGACCCACCTCGATGCAAGTGGTCCACTCGGCGCGGGCCGGGACGACCACCTCGAACGTGGCCAGGTCCGAGGTCAGCAGCGTGGGGTCGTGAAACCGGATCTCCACACCTCGGACGACTCCACCCCGACGGTACGACGAGACCACCGTGGACGCACCCAACACGTCAGACGGTGCCGAGGGACGGCCGGGACGGGATGCGTCGGCCGGCTCCGGAGTGTCAGTGGGGCCGGCCACGTGCACCGTGGTGGACAGCTCGCCGGCACCCGGCTCGGCACCCACTCGTCCTTCCTTGACGGCGAAGAGGTCGGCGAAGTCCGACCCGACGAAGACCTGCACGGTGCAGACGGCGGCCTCGTCGGCGAAGTTCCGGATGGTCAGGTCCTCGCGCATCCCTTGGCCCACGTACCGGGAGCGGAAGACCATCAACGTGGAGTCGGCCCGTCCGGGAGCGGGCATGCAGCGCGAGACGAAGGTGGCGGAGAACGGGTCGTCGGTCACCGCGGCCAACGGCTCGGTTCGGACCCCGTTCGACCAGCACCTCGAACCGGGAGAGGATCCGGGTGTCCCGGACGAACAGGCCCTGGGCCGCCCCCGGCGTCATGTCCCCGGCCCCCCCGCTGATGGCGAAGGTCGACTCGTCGACCAGGGTGACCACCCCGGCCGTGGAGTCCAGCTGCGTGACCGGGCCGGCGAAGTTCCACGGGTCGGCCATGGGGGGTACCGTACCGGTCGACCTGGTCACATGCGCAATCCCAGCCGCCGTCGGAGTCGCTGGCCGATTCCCCCTATTCCCGTAGGGGAAACTACGGAATCAGGCTAAGATCGGCCTTGTGCCCAGCGAAGCCCCAGCCAGCCCGGACGGGAGACTCCCCTCCTCCAGATCGACGGACTCCACGTGTCGGTGGAGGGTGCGACCATCCTCCGGGGCGTCGACCTGACCGTCCGGTCGGGACAGGTGCACGCCCTGATGGGACCGAACGGATCGGGCAAGTCCACCCTGGCCAACGTGCTGCTGGGCAATCCGGCCTACGAGGTCACCGACGGTGCCATCCGGTTCCGGGGGGAGGACATCACCGGATGGCCCACCGACGTCCGGGGCAAGGCCGGAATCTTCCTGGCCTTCCAGGAGCCCGGAAGCCATCGGCGGAGTCCCGGTCATCCAGTTCCTGCGCCAGGCCCTCTCGGCACGTCGGGGCATGGACCTCTCGGTGCTCGAGGTCCGCCTGATGATGATGGAGTGGATGGAGAAGCTGGGCATGGACCCGGCCTTCGGTGAGCGCCACCTCAACGACGGGTTCTCGGGTGGCGAGAAGAAGCGCAACGAGATCCTCCAGATGGCCATCCTGGAGCCGGAGCTGGCCGTGCTGGACGAGACGGACTCCGGTCTCGACGTCGACGCCCTGCGCACGGTGGCCAAGGGGGTCCACACCGTGCGGGACGCCCGTCCCGAGCTGGGCGTGCTGGTGATCACCCACTACCAGCGGATGCTGGACGAGCTGGCCGCCGATCGGGTTCACCTGCTGGTCGACGGCGTGATCGTGGCCGAGGGTGGGCCCGAGCTCGCCCGGTCGCTGGAGACCGAGGGGTACGACGCATGGCGCTGAACGAGACCCACCACGGCCTGGACGTGGCCACCCTCCGAAAGGACTTCCCGCTACTGACGCGCGAAGTCCACGGGCACCCGCATCATCTATCTGGACTCGGCCGCCTCGGCCCAGCGCCCCGTCCAGGTCCTCGACGCCATGCGGGAGTACGACGAGACGACCCACGCCAACGTGCACCGCGGGGTCTACGCCATCGCCGAGGAGGCCACCCGGCGGTTCGAAGCGGCCCGGCACACCGTGGGGACGTTCATCGGCGCCCCCGATCCGGGCCGCGAGATCGTCTTCACCAAGAACGCCACCGAGGGCACTCAACCTGGTCGCCCACACCTGGGGCCGTGTCCAATCTCCGCCCGGGCGACACCATCGCTCCTCACCGAGATGGAGCACCACGCCAACATCGTGCCGTGGCACATGCTGGCCAGCGAACGGGACCTCGACCATCCGGTGGATCCCCGTGGACGACGACGGAGGCCTGGTCCTCGACGACCTCGAGTCGCTGGTGGACGGAGCCAAGCTGGTCGGCCTGCACCTGCATGTCCAACGTGCTGGGCACCCTCAACCCCGTCCGGCGAGATCGCCGACGTCGCCCACTCCGCCGGTGCGGTGGTGGTCGCCGACGGTGCGCAGTCGGTTCCCCACCTGCCGACGTCGGTCACTGAGCTGGGCGTCGACTTCCTGGCCTTCAGCGCCCACAAGATGCTCGGCCCCACCGGCATCGGTGTGCTCTGGGGCCGCGGCGAACTGCTGAGCGAGCTCCCTCCCTTCCTCGGAGGAGGCGAGATGATCCTCGACGTACGCAAGGACGGCTTCACACCGAACGATATTCCCTGGCGCTTCGAGGCTGGGACCCCGCCCATCACCGAGGCGATCGGGCTGGGCGCGGCGGTCGACTACCTGTCGGCGGTCGGCATGGAGGCCGTGCGCGAACACGAGATCGCGCTCACCACCTATGCCATGAGCTCGCTGCAGGAGCGGTTCGGCGACGACCTCCGGATCTTCGGTCCGGTCGACCCGAGGGCACGTGGCGGGGTGCTCTCCTTCGCCTACCGGGACCTCCATCCCCACGACATCTCGCAGATCCTCGACCAGTACGGCGTGTGCGTCCGGGCCGGGCACCACTGTGCCAAACCGTTGATGCGTCGGCTCGGCGTCAACGCCACCGCCCGGGCTTCGTTTGCCCTCTACAACGACGAGTCCGACGTCGACGCCCTGGCTGAGGCCCTCGAAGCGGCCGGAGCGTTCTTCGCGTGACGACCGGACAGTATCCTGGGGTGGTGGGACCCTCCTTTTGCGCTATCGGATCCGGTCACGACCGGCCACACTGTGGCCGGGCCCTCCGGGGGCCAGGCTGATGCCGGGCCTGGAGGACCTCTACCGCGAGATCATCCTCGACCACTACCGGTCACCCCGGAACCGCGGCGAGTTGGAGTCACCACCCGCACAGCGGGTCGAGGGATTCAACCCTCTGTGCGGCGACGAGATCGTCGTCACCCTCGAGGTGAAGGACGGCGTGGTCGCCGACATCAAGATCGCCGGCACCGGCTGTTCCATCAGTCAGTCGTCGGCCTCGCTCATGTCAGCCGCCGTGAAGGGCAAGGCGGTCGCCGAGGTGCGCGAACTGATCCGCACCTTCAAGGGCATGATGTCCATCCACGAGTCGACCCTCCCGTCCGTCGATGCCGACAGGTCGGGCTCCCCGACCGCCGAGGTCGAGCATCTGGAGCCCGAGGTCATCGACATCGATGCCCTGGGCGAGTTGGCCGCGCTGCAGGGCGTGGTCAAGTTCCCGGTGCGCATCAAGTGCGCCACCCTCAGCTGGAACACCCTGGCCCAGGGCCTCGACGAGAGCGAGCCCGTCGCCTGAAGCCTCAGGCGTAGCCGGGGGTCGCCGGAGCGGACGGGGGACGGAGGGGACGGAGTGGCGGCACCGGACGAGCCGACCGGTCGCCATCGAAGGCCAGCCGGTGCCGTTGGTCAACAGGGCGTGGGATCGAAATCCGTCTCGATGGTGGTCGTCGTGCTGGACGACGTCGAGGTGCTCGGGGTGGTGCCCCCGGCCACCGTGGCCGGCGGGTAGGTCGTGGTCGTGGTGGTCGTCGGTACCACGCCGTAGGGTCCCGGCGGTGGGGTGAACGGCGTGTCGGGTGGACCGCCGAGGAACTGGGTGATCACCTGGCGGGCCTGGGGCTGCTGCACGTACAGGACCGAGCCCAGGTAGCCGAACTCCGACGAGTAGGCCGAGTAGGTCGGCAACGTCGCCGTGGCCAGTGCGTTGGAGGAGAACGTGTGGAACTGGCGGGCCAACGAGATGAGGTCGCTCACCGTGAACGTGGAGTCCACCGTGACCCCCTGGACGACCGAACCGACGAAGGCATTGAGCGTCAGGGGGTTGTACTTGGTCTCGGCCTGGTTGATCACCGCCCTGAGGAACGCGTTCTGGCGCTGGATGCGCCCGAAGTCGCTGGTGCCGTCGTACTGCCAGTACCCGTTCTTGTAGTACTCGTAGTGGCGGCTGCGGGCCAGAGCCAGCGAATAGCCCCCATTGACCAACTGGCATCCCGTCTGACCGATGTTGAGCCCGGTGTAGGTGTCCTTGGCCGGATACGGGAAGTTCAGCTTGATCCCGCCGATGGCATCCACCGCTCCTCGGAGGCCTTCGAAATCGACCTGCACCACATGTTCAATGGGAATGCCGAAGTTGGTTTCGATGGTCTGGACCAGCTGATCGGGTCCGGTGTTGTAGGTGGCATTGATCCGGTTGTACTTGCCGACGTCAGTGGTGTCTCCGCCCACGGTGACCACCGTGTCGCGCGGGATGGAGAGCACGCTGACCTGGCCGGTGGCCGGGACGATGTGCACGATCTTGACCACATCGCTCCGTTGGCCCCCGGCGTTGGCCTGGTTGCCGAAATGGGCGGCGTCGGAGGAACTCTCACCTACCCGGGAATCCGAACCGATCAGCAGGACGTTGAACGGCTGGCCGACCGGCGCCTTCCTCAGGTGCCGAACCGTCACTTTGCTGACCTGGTTGAACCGGTACGTCACGTAGGCATAGCCCGACCCGACGGCCACCAGCGCGAGGACGACGAGGACGATCCCACCCAGGAGCACCCGGTCGAGCCAGGTCCGCCGTTTCTTACCTCTCGTGTTGTGCCTGGTTCCCCCTCGGCCGCCCCCGCCCGGTCCGGCTCCGGTCGGGGCCGACGAGCCGGCCAACCGCCGGTCCCTCCGGCTCAGTGGGGCACCGGGGTCCGGACGGAGTAGGTCGGATGCGGTGGTGGCGTCGGCAGCCGTCGGCAGGGACGAGCCGAAGAACGACTCCCCCGTCTGGTCTCCGAGACCCGCCGACCGTCCGAGTATCGGCACACCGCCACGCGCCGTGGGCGGATCGGTGAAGACGGCCTCGGTGGCGGCAGCGTCGACGGCCCCGGTGGCGGCGCCGGTGTCGACGGCCCCGGTGGCGGCGCCGGCGTCGGTCTGGGCAGTGCCGGGGGCGTCGGCAGGGGTGGAGTCGATGCTCCCGGTGGCGTCGACTCCTGTCGGGTACGGCGCAGCTGGCGGAGGCGGAGCGGCCGACTCGGGATCATCGGGTCCGGCCGCGTCCGAAGGCAGATCGGTCGACCTTCTGCCCTTCCGAGGTGCACTGTGGGCGCCACCCCCTCGACGATCTCGGCGAGCCATGGGCAGACGCTAGCAACCGAGGGCCGCAATCCGGTGGCGCCACCCGATCGATTCGGGGTGCCCTGGACGGTTCGCTCAGCTGTAGGACGGCGTATCCCGTCCGGTCGACGGTCTCGGCCAACTCGCTTCCGCCGGTGGCCACCACCCGGCCGTCCGACAGGACGTGCACCACGTCGGGACGCAGGACGTCGAGCAACCGACGGAAGTGGGTGATGGCCAGTACCCCGAGCCCCCACTCGGAGGTGGCCTCCTCCACCCGGCGCCCCACCGCGGCCAGGGCGTCGACATCCAGTCCCGAGTCGATCTCGTCCAGCACGGCATAGCGCGGCCGGAGCACTCCCAGCTGGAGGGTCTCGTTCCGCTTCCGTTCCCCACCCGAGAGGTCGACGTTGAGCGGACGGGTCAGGAACCGTTCGTCGAACCCGATGCGCCGCGCCTCGTCACTCAGCCGGTCCTCGACCGACGCCCCACCGGTCCCGTCGGCGGGGGCTCCGGGCCGGGCCGCCGTCAGGGAGGTGACGAGGGAGACACCGGGCACCTCAATGGGGTGCTGCATGGCCAGGAACAGACCGGCTCGGGCTCGCTCCCACGTGGGGAGGGACAGGAGGTCGACGCCGTCGAGCGTGACCGATCCGCCCAAGATCTCATAGCCTGGCCTTCCCATCAGTACGTGGGCCAGAGTGCTCTTACCCGACCCGTTGGGTCCCATGACGGCGTGCACTTCTCCGCTGCGAACGGTGAGTGACACGGCACGGAGGATCTCACGTCCGGGGATGCCGGCGCGGAGATCTTCGATGACCAGCCCATCGGCGCTCATGGCACCACCACTGAGACAGTCTCGTCGTCCACGATTAGCGCGTAGACCGGGACCGGCCGCGTGGCCGGGAGCGAGCAGGGCTGGCCGGTGCGGAGGTCGAAGGTGGAGCCGTGTTTGGCGCACTCGATCTCGCACTCCCCCGCCCAGACCTCGCCCTCGGCCAGGGAGTAGTCCTCATGACTGCACCGGTCGCCCACGGCGTAGAAGTCGTCGTCGATCCGCACCAGCGCCACCCGCAGGCCCGCCACATCGAATCGGCGGGCCTCGCCGGGGGCCAGGTCGGACCGGCCGCAGAGACGGACGGTCTCGCCGCTCTGGACGGAGACCGGCTCAGGCATTTGTCACCCCGGTCCGGTCGGCCAGGGCGCGGCCCACCATGGACCGCGCTCCGGAGATGGGGACCTTGTCGGCGATGTCCTCGAAGAAACCGGCCACGATGAGCCGTTCGGCCACGCCGGGCTCGACACCCCGTGACTCGAGGTAGTACCGCTGCTCCTCGTCGACGGGGCCGACCGTGGATCCGTGGCTGCACTTCACATCGTTCTCCTCGATGTCGAGGTTGGGCACCGAGTCGGCGTGGGCCCCCTCGTCCAGGACCAGGTTGTGATTGGTCTGCATGGCATCGGACCGCACCGCCCCCCGGCGGACCCGGATGAGCCCGCTGTAGACCGAGTGGGCGTGGTCCGCCACCGCCCCCATGAACAGGAGATCGCTGGTCGTACGCGGGGCCAGGTGGTCCTGCAACGTCCGGAAGTCGAGCATCTGGTCGTCCCGCCCGATGAAGGCAGCCCGCAGCAGGCTCGTCCCCGACTCGCCTTGCAGCGCCGAGTCGGTCCGCAGACGCGCGTAGCTCCCTCCGAGGGCCACCGCGAAGCTCTGGAGGGTGGCGTGGGCCCCGATGGTGCTTCCCTGATGAGCCAACTGCCAGGTGTCGGGACCCAACGACTGGATGCTGACGAAGGACAGCGTGGCCTCATCGGCCACCTCGATCTCGGTGAGGGGGACGACCAGGTGCCCGGCACCGTCCACGGCGGAACCGGGAGTCGCAGCCGACGAGCCCGACCGGGGAGGCGATGGCAGTTCGGCCAACAGCCCGGCGTCGACATCGACCACGATCTCGACCACGCCGGCCCGGGAGGCGGCACCTGACCGGATCAGGGTCCGGGGGAACACCGCCTCCCCGCCGTCCCCGCTGACCATGTGGACCACCACCACCGGATCATCGATCACGGCACCCGGAGCGATGTCTACGACCAGCGGATCCACGGCAAAAGCCTCGTTGAGGAGGAGGAAGTCGCCGGGTTCGCTCACGACCGAGCCGAGGAGCGTCTCTCCTTCCGGGTGCTCGCCGGCCCGTCCCAGGGTCAGGACGTCGTCACCCAGGGACGAGGCCAAGGTGGCCAGGACGCCATTGATGGTGACCACCAGACCAGAGCGGGCGCCCAGACTGGCCACCAGGGAGTGGATTCGGTCGGAAGGGGACGGTCCGGGATGGTTGGCCGCCAGCAGCGGCACAGCCCCGGCCGGCTGGTACCGGTCCAAGTCCAATCGATCGATCCGGCTGTACCGCCACACCTCGTCCTTCTCGGTCGGGAGCGGGGACGAGGCGAACGTGGTGGCCGCCGCGGTCCGGCGCCGCTGCAGCCAGGGCAGCCCAGGGAGAGCGGCGGCGGATTCGGGGGTGAAGGTGGACAGAGCAGGGGCCTCTCGCGCAGCGAGGCCCGGGTAACGAGCCTCGGCGCCATCCTACCCGCCGAATCCAGGCCGTCGGCCCGCCCGCGTGCCGGGTGAGGGCTCCGGGTGAGGGTCTCGGTGAGTTCCGGGGTGAGGTCCGGGGTGAGGTCCGGGAGATGGTCGGCGTGAGACGGCCGCTGACCGTGCGGCCTACGCTCGCGCCATGACGCCACTTACGGAATCCACCATCGCCAGCTTCACCTCGGACGTCCTGGCCATCGAGGTGGACGGCCACGTGGCCACCCTGTGGCTGGACCGGCCGGAGAAGCGGAACGCCATGGGTCCGGACTTCTGGTCCGACCTGCCCCGGGCCATGGCCGCCATCGGGTCGGACCCCGGTGTCCGGGCGGTGGTGGTGGCCGCCCGCGGACCCCACTTCTCCGTGGGGCTGGACCTGGTGGCCATGTCCGGACTCACCGGGGCGGCCGGATCCAGTGAGGGTGCGCCCCGGTCGATGGCCGCCCGGGCCCGGTCGGCCCGGGCGGAGATCCTCCGCCTCCAAGCCTCGGTCAACGCCGTCGCCGACTGCCCGCTTCCGGTCATCGCCGCTGTCCACGGCTACTGCATCGGGGGCGGCGTCGACCTCATCGCCGCCTGCGACATCCGCCTGGCCAGCGAGGAGGCCGTCTTCTCGGTGCGAGAGGCCAAGGTGGCCATCGTCGCCGACCTGGGCAGCCTGCAACGGCTCCCGGGCATCATCGGCCGGGGGCACGTGGCCGAATTGGCCTATACGGCCAAGGACATCACGGCGGCCCGGGCCGAGTCCATCGGGCTGGTCAACCAGGTCTGCCCCGACGTCGGGGCCTTGGCGGTGGCGGCCAGGGCCCTGGCCGAGGAGATCGCCGCCAACTCACCTCTGGCCGTGCAGGGGACCAAGGCGGTCCTCACCGCCGGCGCCGACCAGTCGGTCGTCGAAGGACTCGAGTACGTGGCGACCTGGAATGCCGGGTTCCTGGCGTCCGACGACCTCATGGAGGCCATGTTGGCCTTCATCGAGAAGCGACCGGCCGAGTTCACCGGCCAATAGGCACCCCATCGGGTGGTCCGCCCCGGGGACCTCCGGTAGGGCTGGCTCAGCGCCGACGGCGCCACCAGCGGCGGTCACGGCGCTCGGAGCGCTCGTCCTCCTTGCGCACCTCGGCCAAGATGTCCGGTCCGACCGTATTGATGATGTCCTCGGCCTGGTCCAGCAGTCGGGCCGCTTCCTCGCCGGGGACGTCGGGCATGGGTTCGAGGGCCGGTTCCACCAGCGAGCCGTGTGACCAACCCACATCGGCCAGTCGGGGGGCGTAGGACGGGCAGTTGTCCGGGCACTTCCACGGCGCCTCGGGTGCCAGGTCGAGAATGCAGAACCTGGCCACCTCCCCCGAGTCGTAGGTCCGGCTCTGAAAGTGCTTGCACTCTTCCCTCATCGGCATCGGACCATTCTGCCTTTCACCTTGCCCGGATGTGGCGCACCGACCCGGGTCGGCGCCACGACGGGACTTAGCCGACCGAGCCCTCCATCTGGAGCTCGATCAGTCGACTCCACTCCACGGCGTACTCCATGGGCAGGGTCCGGGTGATCGGCTCGATGAATCCGTTGACGATCATCCCCATGGCCTGGGTCTCGGACAGCCCTCGGCTCATCAGGTAGAAGAGCTGGTCGTCACCGACCTTGGACACCGTGGCCTCGTGGCCGATGCGGGCGTCCCGCTCGGCCACCTCCATGTATGGCTTGGTCTCCGACACCGCGGTGTCGTCGAGGAGCAGGGCGTCACACCGGACGAAGCTCTTGGCGTGCTTGGCTCCCTCGTCGACATGGACGAGGCCCCGGTAGGTGGTGATGCCGGCATCCTTGGAGATGGACTTGGACACGATGGTGGATGTGGTCTCCGGAGCGGCGTGGACCATCTTGGCCCCGGCGTCCTGATGCTGGCCGGCACCGGCGTAGGCCACCGAGAGCACCTCGCCCGAGGCCTTCGGCCCCATCAGGTAGACGCTCGGGTACTTCATGGTCAGGCGGGAGCCGATGTTGCCGTCGATCCACTCCACGTGGGCCTCGGCCTCGGCCCGGGCCCGCTTGGTGACCAGGTTGTAGACGTTGTTGGACCAGTTCTGGATGGTGGTGTAGGTGATGCGTGAGCCCTCGAGGGCCACCAGCTCCACCACCGCCGAGTGCAGCGAGTCGCTGGTGTACACCGGGGCCGAGCACCCCTCGATGTAGTGCACCTGGGAGCCGACGTCGGCGATGATCAGGGTCCGCTCGAACTGGCCCATGTTCTCGGCGTTGATCCGGAAGTAGGCCTGCAGCGGCTGGTCGACGACGACGTTGGGCGGGACGTAGATGAACGAACCGCCCGACCACACGGCCGAATTGAGGGCGGCGAACTTGTTGTCGTTGGGGGGGATGATCGTCCCGAAGTACTTGCGTACCAGATCGGGGTACTCGCGCACCGCCGTGTCCATGTCGCAGAAGATGATGCCCAGGGCCTCGAGGTCCTCGCGGTTGCGGTGGAAGACGACCTCCGACTCGTACTGGGCGGTGACCCCGGCCAGGTACTTGCGCTCCGCCTCGGGGATGCCCAGCTTCTCGTAGGTGTTCTTGATGGCGTCGGGAAGGTCGTTCCAGTCCTCCACCTGACCCGACGGTCGGCTTGATGTAGTAGTAGATGTCGTCGAAGTCGAGGTCGGGCATGTTGACGGCGAACCACTCGGCCATCGGGCGCTTCTCGAAGCGCTGCAGGGCCCGGAGGCGGAAGTCCCGCATCCACTCGGGCTCCTTCTTCATGGCCGACATCTCGCGGACGATGGACTCGTTGAGCCCCTTCTTGGGCTTGAAGACGTAGTCCTCTTCGTCGGACCACCCCAGCTTGTACTTGCCGAGGTCGAGATCGGTGGTCGTCATGTGGGCTCCTGGGATGCCGTCCGGGTCGGACCGCTCTGATTTCCCCTATACAGATAGTAACAACCCTGTGGCCCCAGCAGAACGGCTTGCCGCCCTCCTGCCGGAAAGTCGTGTCATCCTGGTCGGATGTCAGCCAGATCGACCTCGCCACCCGACGCGCCCGCCATGGCCCCGCCGAGCCCCGAGCGGCGCCCGAGTCGGCTCGAGGCCCACGGCGACGTCCGTATCGACGACTGGTACTGGCTGCGGGACAAGGACGACCCGGCGGTCATCGCGCACCTCGAGGCCGAGAACGCCTACACCGAGGCGGCCATGGCCGGCACCGCCGGGCTCCGCCGAGCCCTGTTCGACGAGATGGTGGCCCGGATCGAGGAGACCGACCTGTCGGTGCCGGTCGCGAAGGGGCCCTGGCTCTACTACGGCCGTACCGTCGAGGGCAGCAGCTACGGGATCCACTGCCGGCGGCCGGCCGACGGGTCGGCCGAGGCCGGAGGCCGGGTCGGGGACCGGGGCCGGCGTCGGTCCCGGATCCGGTGCCCCCGAAGGGATCCCCGCCGACGAGCAGGTCCTGCTGGACGAGAACGAGCTGGCCGAGGGCCACGACTACTTCGCCGTCGGGCAACCTCGCGGTCAGCCCGGACCACCGCTGGCTGGCCTACTCCACCGACACCACCGGCGGCGAGCGGTACACCATGCGGTTCGTCGACCTCGAGGGCCGGCGACGTGTCGCCCGAGGCCCTCGAGGACACGTCCTAC
This sequence comes from uncultured Acidimicrobiaceae bacterium, assembly GCA_963817005.1. GTDB lineage: Bacteria > Actinomycetota > Acidimicrobiia > Acidimicrobiales > RAAP-2 > Bog-756. Next base: position 864,558 of record CAWFMN010000007.1, on the reverse strand, counting down.
GGCGTGGCCTGGGCCAACGACAACGCCACCGTCTTCTACGTGCGGGTGGACGAAGCCATGCGCCCCTACCAGCTGTGGCGCCACCGGGTGGGGACCGACCAGGCTGCCGACACGCTGGTCTACGAGGAGGCGGACGACCGCTTCTACCTCGGGGTCGGGCGGACCAAGGACGACCGCTACGTGCTGATCGGGCTGCACTCCAAGGTGACCTCGGAGTGCCACGTGCTCCCGGCCGACGAACCCGAGCGGCCGTTCCCGGGTCATCGAGCCCCGGCGACAGGGGATCGAGTACAGCGTCGACCACGACCGCGGCGACCCCGCCACCGGCCGGGCCGAGCGGTTCCTCATCGTGACCAACGACGGCGCCGAGGACTTCAGGCTGATGGAGGCACCCGACGAGCTCACCCGGGCGGGGCTCCTGGCGCGAGGTCATCCCGGCCCGGCCCGGGGTGCGGCTCGACGCCGTCGATCCCTTCGCCGGCCACCTGGTGGTCTACGAGCGGGAGGGTGGCGAGACCCGGGTCGCGGGTCATCGACGCCGGCGACGGGGACCTCGAGGCCCCTGGACCGAGCCGGAGTCGCCGTCCACGCGTCTGGGGCGGGGCCAACCCCGAGTACGAGTCCACCACCCTGCGCTACGAGTACACCTCCCTGGTCACTCCCCGCTCGGTCTACGACCTCGACCTCGACAGCGGCGGCGTCCACGCTCCGGAAGCGCCAGCCGGTCCTGGGCGACTTCGACCCCGGTCGCTACCGGACCGAACGCCGCTGGGCCGTGGCCGAAGACGGGACCGAGGTCCCCCTCTCGCTGGTCTTCCGGCCCGACCTGGTCGGGGACCCGGGCCCGACCCGTCCGGCACCGTGTCTCCTCTACGGGTACGGCTCCTACGAGGTGTCCATCGACCCCACCTTCTCGTCGCTGCGACTGAGCCTGCTCGACCGGGGCTTCGTCTTCGCCATCGCCCACGTCCGCGGCGGCGGCGAGATGGGCCGGTCGCTGGTACGAGCAGGGCAAGCTCACGGCCAAGCCCAACACCTTCACCGACTTCGTGGCCTGTGCCCGGACCCTGATCGACGAGGGGTGGACCGTCCCAGAGCGGCTGGTGGCCCGTGGGGGCAGCGCCGGTGGGCTGCTCATGGGGGCGGTGGCCAATCTGGCTCCCGAACTGTTCCGCGCCATCGTGGCCGAGGTGCCGTTCGTCGACTGTCTGACCACCATCCTCGACGACATCCCTGCCCCTGACCGTCCTGGAGTGGGAGGAGTGGGGCAACCCGGTGGAGGACCCGGAGATCTACGCGGTGATGAAGGCGTACTCCCCCTACGACAACGTGCGGGACGTGGACGACGCGGGGCATCCCGTGCGGTATCCCGACATCCTGGCCACCGGCGGGCTGTCCGATCCCCGGGTCGGCTTCTGGGAGCCGGCCAAGTGGGTGGCCAAGCTCCGGGCCGCCAACCCCGAGAACCGGGTGCTGCTCAAGACCGAGCTCGGCGCCGGCCACGGCGGACCCTCCGGGCGGTACGACGCCTGGCGGGACGAGGCCTTCGTCTACGCCTTCGTCCTCGATGCTCTGGGGCTCACGGAGGAGTCGTCGAGCCCGTAGGCGTTGACCCCGACGAGACCGTGGTCGGGGTGGTCGGGGTGCTGGGCGGACTGGCCGCCAGGGCGGCGGCCGTCGGCTGGAAAGTGGCCACGAACGGGGCCCGGGTCGGGGAGGGCAGGACCACCGGGACCTTGTCGACGGCCAGCGTGACCGATGGGGTGCCGAGCTGGACGGTGACCGTCCCGCTGGCCGGCACCACCTGGACCGTTCCCGCCTGGACCTCTCCGGCCCACAGGCTGGAGCCCGACGAGCTGGTGACTGCCACCCAGCACGTTCCGGTCCCTGTCACCGTGATGTTGTAGTGGGCGTTGATCACCGGGTAGGTGGCCGAGGTGGAGGTCGAGGTCAGGGCCACCACCTGGGCCGGCTGTGTGGTGGGGGTGGGCTTGGCCTTGGCCTTGGGCTTGGTGGTGGACGACGTGGCGGCGTGACCGACCGCGGTGGAGCCCGTGGGGTGCGACGGGGCGCCGGTTGTGACGGGCGGGGCGGAGGCCCCGGCGTGGCCGTGACCGGGCGACGAGCGCTTGGAGCCGACGTAGGCCAGCGTCCCGAAGAGCACCAGGGCGGCCACGACGACCAGCGCCGTGGTGACCCGACGGGGCCGATGGTTCATGGAGTCGAGAGCGTGGCGCTGGGCCCGGTCGGTGCGGGCGACGGGTACTCCGTCACCCGACACGTCGCGTCGGTACCGGTCCCGGGGCCGGGAGTCGTCGAAGACGAGCGGGACCTCGGGATCGGGGAACTCGTCGTTGCCCCGGACCGGGACCGGGGGGACGGATCGTCCGGTGCCGACCCCGGCCGGCGGACCTGGCGCCACGGCACTGGACCGGCGGTAGGTACGGGGCACCACGCCGCCCGGTCCGGGGTCGGCACGCTCGTCACGTCCCACGACGACGGCCGACGTCGCGGTACGGTCAGCGAGGTGCTCGAGCGTGCCCAGCGCTGAGTGGTAGCTCCGCACCGAATCGAGATCGTCCCCGCTCGGCCGGCGGAACAGCACCACGATGGCCACGGCTACTGCGATCAGTGCCACGGCAGCCAGGGCGATCCACATCCCGACTATTCAACCCGACGCGGCTCGCCGGCGGGAAGCGACCCCCGCCCCGCCCTCGGGCCCCTGGGTCCGAGGGGCCCGGCCACCTGCTCGGGAAAGTGCGCCATCTCCACCCGATCTACCGATCGCCCAAAGTGATACTCCGAGGTCAGATCGCTGTGATGGCGGTGAGCCCCCCGTCGATGGTCAGGTGGGTGCCGGTGATGAAGGACGCCTCTTCGGAGAGCAGGAACCGGATGGGCCGGGCGATCTCATCGGGGGTGGAGATCCGCTGGAGGGGGGTCCGCTCCTCCAATTGCTGGCGGAAACCCGGCAGTTCGAAGGCCGGGGCCAGCATCGGCGTGGCCACCGCCCCGGGGCATACCGCGTTGACCCGGAACCCCTCGGAGGCGAAGCGGTGAGCCACCGACCGCATGACTCCGAGGACGCCGCCCTTCGACGCGCAGTACGCGGGGAGAAAGACGCTGCCGAACAGTCCCTCGATGGAGGAGATGAACACGACCGCCGAGCCGGGGCCGGAACGACGGAACGGCTCGATCAGGGCGCGGCAGATCATAACGCCGGCCCGCAGGTTCACGTTGAGTGTGGCGTCCCAGAGCTCGTCGTCGATGAAGTCCACCGGCATCGCACCCGACACACCGGCCGCGTGGACGAATCCCCCCAGCGAACCGAGGGCCGTCTCGGCCTCGGGCACCGCCGTCTGGACGGCGGCGGTATCGGCCACGTCGACCGCCGCCCAGTGCGCCGCCACCCGGTACCGCTCGGTGCAGAGGCGGGCGGTCTCCTCGGCCCCGGCGGCGTCCACGTCCCAGACCGATACCGGCCGGCCCACCTCGGCCAGGACGAGTGCGCACTGGCGGCCGATGCCCGAGCCACCCCCGGTCACCAGCACCCCGGTGTCCGGCCACCCCAGCCGTTCGTCGCTCCGGGTCAGGGTCCGGGCGGTGGCTCGGGTAGCGGTACGACCGGCCGCCGTCTTCTTGGTGGCCGAGGTCTTCTTGGTCGGCTTCTTGGTCTTCTTGGTGGCCGAGGTCCTCTTGGTCGTCTTGGTGGCCGCGGTCTTCTTGGCGCGGCTGGACGACTTCGTCGGGACGGCGCGCCTGGCTGCCGTCGACTGCTTGGCGGCCGGCACGGTCGCCGCCGCACCGGTGGCCGTTCGGACCTTCTTGGTCGGCCCGGTCTTGGCGGCCGATCGGGGGGTTGCGCGAGGTGCCATGGGCGCAGTCTGACAGAAGCGGTCGACGTCCAAGCCGCTGGCCGACGGCGTGCGTTGGTTAGGTTCGGAGGCCGGCCCTCGGCTGCACGCCCGGGTGGATCTCCGACCGCATCGGATTGGCCTGGTCCCGGGCCGAGAGGACGGGATCGGTGAGGCCCCAGTCAGCCGCCACGGCTGGATCGTTCCAGGCCACGCCGAGCTCGTCCTCGGGGTTGTAGTAGCCGTCCACCAGGTACCACAGCGTGAGGTCGGTCAGGGAGGCGAAGCCGTGGGCCACGCCCGGCGGGATGAACAGGCCCCGGTCGTGGTCGCCGTCGAGATCGAGGGTCAAGGTGGCGCCATCGGTCGGGGACCCTTGGCGCAGGTCGTGTAGGACCACGCGTGCGGTGCCTCTGAGCACGTACCAGTAGTCCGCCTGGTGGAGGTGGTAGTGCAGTCCGACGATGGCCCCGGCCTGCTTCTCCGACCGGTTGGCCTGGGTCATCTCGCGTCCCAGTGGGAACCAGCTCCGTCGGTAGGTCTCGACGAACCGACCCCGTTCGTCGCCGTGGGCGTTGGGCTCGACCACGATGACGTCGGCGATGACCTCGGACTCTTTGATGTCAGGCACGGGCTACTTCCTATCTGGTGTGCTCGAATGCCCCCCGTCCCCGGAGTGCCGGGCAAGAGTAGCGAACTTGCTCCGGTAGAACAGGAGGGGGGATCCGTCGTTGGTCCCGAGATCCAGGACCTTCCCGATGATCAGCTCGTGGTCGCCGGCGTCATGGACCAACTCCACGTGGCAGTCGACCCAGGCCAAGCTGCCGGCGATAACCGGTGCCCCGGTGACGGCGGACGGGTGCCAGTCCACTCCTTCGAACTTGTTCCCTCCGGAGACGGCGAATCCCCGGCACAGGTCCTCCTGGTGATCGCCCAGCACGTTCACACAGAACTTCCCGGCCCGGGCGATCCGCGGCCAGCTGGTGGAGGTGCGAGCCGGGGCCACGGCGACGAACGGGGGGGCGATGGACAACGAGATGAAGCTCTGGCAGGAGAAACCCACCGGTTGGCCGTCCTCCATCCCGGCAACAATGGTCACTCCGCTGGTGAACCGGCTCATGGCGTCCTTGAACGAGTCCACGTCGAAGGACACAGTCAGAGCGCCCCCAGGTCCACGGTCGTCCCTTCGGAGGCGGCGGTCACCTCCAGGGACGGTGATGTGGTGGCCAGCTTCCGGGCTTCCTCGAGCATCCGGTCGATCTCATCGTCGGAGTGCGACGGATCGTGGTGGAACAGAGTCAGCCGGCGGACCCCGGCCTCCCGGGCCACCAGCACGGCATAGTTGGCCGTCGAGTGGCCCCAGTCGGGCAGAGCGGCAAACTCCTCCTCGGTGTACTGGGCATCGTGGAGGAGCAGGTCGGCCCCGTCGCACAGCTCGAGCACGTTGGGCTCCAGGGTCCGAAGATCCAGCGGTGCCTGATGGTCAGACAGGTAGGCCAACACTTGGCCGTCGACCTCCAGCCGGAACCCGAGGGTGTGGCCCACATGGAGGATGGGCCGGACCTTGACCTTCACCGGTCCGACCGCGAACTCGTCCGACCCGTCGAGGTCATGGAAGCGAAACGACCCTTGGAACTGGGACATGTGGACGGGGAAGAACGGAGGTCGCACCATAGAGGCCAGGGTCTCCTCCAGCGAACCCACCTCCTGGGCCGGGCCGTAGACGTCGACGACGGCCTCCGGGTGGCGCATCGGGGAGAAGAACGGGAGCCCGAGCACGTGGTCGTAGTGCAGATGGGAGAGCAGGACGTTGGCGGCCAGCGGCGCTCCCGTGGGCAGCAGCTGGGCCCGCAGATGCTCCCCCAGGGCGCGAAGTCCCGTCCCCAGATCAATGATCAAAGGTGGCTCGCCGGCCACCTCCACCAGCACGCAGGAGGTGTTCCCCCCGTAGCGGCGGTAGCGGTCGGATGAGCATGGGCACGAGCCCCGGACTCCGAAGTAGGTGATTCTCACCGAAGGAGCAGGCTAGTCGGACATCACGGTGGCGCCCCATTTCCGCCTGAGCACCCCTGCTGATGGACCGACACCCGGTCGAGGCCCGGCACGGTGCCGTGCCTGTGCGGCTAGGGCTCGACCTGCCGGGACCTGGCCTCGGCCCCGGTCTTCGGTCGCGCCTTCTGCGGCCAGGCACGGAGGTCCGACCCCCGCCGACCCGATGGCGGGAACCACCCCGATCCCACCGCGGAGCCGGGGGATCAAAGCCGGGCCCCTCGAACCGTCGGGGTCCTCAGGGTCGTGGTCCGGGTCGTCAGGGCAGCTCGAGGCGACCCGAGCGGTCGGTGACGATCAACCCCTCGGCCACCAGCGCGGCCACGACCCGCTCCACCCGATCGGGGTCGCCGGGCCAACCGACCACCATGGACACCCGCCCCCGATGGACCGGACCGCGCCGGAGGGCGTCCACCAGCCGCCCCCGACCCTCCCGGTCCGATCCCGCGAAACGGCTCTGGGGGGTGGACACCCCGGCCGATCCCACGGCGGGATCGGGGTGTTCGCCCCTCCCCGACGCCGTCCACCGGCAGCGACGGCGCACCGGGCACAGCGGGCACCGGGGTTCGCCGGCCACGCAGACCTCGGCGCCCAGGTCGAGTAGGGCCTGCCCAAAGTGCCAGCCCCGTCCCCGGGGGACCATGGCGTCCACCAGGCGCTGGGCCTCACCGGGACTGACCGGTCGGCCGGCCACGGCCCGGGCCACCACCCGTCCGGCGTTGGTGTCGACGACACCGACATCGGCGTCGAAGGCGAAGGCCATCACGGCCCTGGCGGTGTAGGCACCGACCCCGGGAAGCGACAGGAGGTCGGCGAGAAGGCGAGGGACCCGACCCCGGTGTTCGGACACGATGACCTCGGCGGCCCGGTGCAGGTTGCGGGCCCGCCGGTTGTAGCCCAGCCCCTGCCAGGCCCGGAGCACCTCTCCCAACGGAGCACCGGCGCAGGCCGTCGGATCCGGAAACCGGACGAGGAACCGCTGGTAGGCCGGGACCACCCGGGACACCTGGGTCTGCTGGGCCATCACCTCGCTGACCAGGATGGCCCAGGGATCGCGGGTGGACCGCCAGGGCAGCTCCGGCCGTCTCGAAGCATCTCCCGCCGCCGTCCCCCAGCCTTCGATCTGGCGGCCGATGGCCTCGAGCTGGCGACGGTCCCGGATCACCGGGGGGCCGGTGCCGCCGGAGGGGATCCGGTCGGCGCGGCCGGCGACGTCGGCCCGGTCGGCGCGGTCGGCGACGTCGGCGCGGTCGGCTCGGCTCAATCCCAGACGTCGTCCCCGTAGGGACGTTGGCGCACCGGCGCCGCGGCCTGCTTCCACACCATCACCTTGCGCCGGAAGAAGCACACCTCGTCGCCCCGCTGGTTGAACCCCTTGGTCTCCACGGTGACAACACCCCGGTCGTCGCGTGATTTCGACTCGACCTTGTCGATCACCCTCGTCTCGGCGTAGATGGTGTCACCGTGGAAGGTGGGCGCCCGGTGGATCAGTGACTCGACCTCGAGGTTGGCGATGGCCGTGCCGCTGACGTCGGGCACGCTCATCCCCAGGACCAGCGAGTAGACCAGGTTGCCCACCACCACATTGCGCCCCTGCACGGTCTCGTGCTCGGCGAACCACGCGTCGGTGTGGAGGGGGTGGTGGTTCATGGTGATCATGCAGAACAGGTGGTCGTCGGCCTCGGTGATGGTCTTGCCGGGCCAGTGGCGATAGACGTCACCGGGCTCGAAGTCCTCGAAGTAGCGGCCGAAGGGTCGGTCGAAGGTGGTCATCGCCGGTCAGTCGCGCACCAGGGTGGGCCGAGTGGTGAACCCAAGGACCCAGTCGGACTGGGACTCACCGTCGATGGCCATCCGCCAGGTGTAGCGCGTGCCGGGCGTGAGGGGCAGCGGGCCCAGGTTGACGGCCAGGGCCACGTCGATGGGCGAGCCTTCCGGAATCCCGGGCGGCCGGCCCACGGTGAACTCCCCTCGCACCTCGACGGGATGTTCCCCTTCCGGCGTCTCGACGAGGACAGGACGACCGTCGGCGTCCTCGAGGAACAGCTCCCAGTGATGGGCCGACTCGGCCTCGTGCCAGCCCACGTCGATCTTGAGGGCGATGGCCGAGGGAACCGGATCGGGGCCGGTCATGCTCCAGCCCCCGCCCAGCACGTAGAGCTTGCCGTCGGAGACCTGGGCTGCATCGCACAGCATCATGGTGACTCGCACAATCCGTGAGGTTACCGGCTCCGGGGTCGGTCCCGGCACCGACGGGACCGACCCGAGGCCCCGGAGCGCCCCACCTGGTCCGGGCGGGCCGGCCGGGCCAGAGACAGGCCCGCCGCGACCCGCTGGTCTGTTCTGTCCTGTCTCGCGGGTAGCCGTCGTCGTGGACTCTGCCGGGCAGGCCGATCACCGGTCGTCCCTTCTTGCCCTCCATCACAAAGTCCCGCGCTCGACCGCCGTCGGCGCCGGTTCACGGACTCGGCCTCGGACCGGATGCTCCCGATGCCGGCACGGGCGGCCGTGCGCCCTGGGGGCGCGACGGGTGGGCCGGTAGCCTGGGGCGATGGAACTCCGGGGTCTGCGCGACGACGTGTACCGGCGACCACTGGCGACCGCCCTCGAGCGGCTGGGCATCGGGCCGGGGTGGACCTGTGTCGACGTCGGGGCCGGTGGGGGCGACGTCTCGGTGGCACTGGCCGAGATCGTCGGGCACGACGGCCGGGTCTACGCCGTCGACAGCGATCCCCAGGCCCGGGACGAGGTGGCCGGGGCCGCCGCCGCCCACAGCCAGGTGCTGGCCATCACCCAGTCGGGCGAGGACCTCCGACTCCCGGAGCCGGTGGACCTGGCGTTCTGCCGTTTTCTCCTCCTGCACGTGCCGGATCCGGCCGTGGTCCTGGCCCGGATGGCCGCCGCCGTCCGGCCCGGGGGTTGGGTGGTGGCCCAGGAGCCGATCACCTCGGCGGGCCGCATCAACGGCGACCCGTTCTCCATGCCGTCGGCCCGCCATCCCGACATCGGGGCGATGTTGCCGTCGCTGACCCGAGACGCCGGACTGGTCACGGTGGACGCCTGGGCCGAGGCCCCGGCCGCGGCCGGACCGGGTCCGGTGGCCGACTACCTCCGGCTGCTGACCGAGGTCGACCCGGGGGACGACCCGGTCGTGCTCCCCCCACTGGTCACCGTGGTGGCTCAGGCGCCATCCGCCTGACGGCCGGCGGCCCTCGAGTCCGGCGTGTCATTGCGGCAGTTGAGACAATCAAACTGCTAAGTCTCACGGCCCCGGACTCCGGTGCCGTGACCCAACAGATTGGTCCCGCCGGCCTGTCGACCTACCCCGGTCAGCGGGCTCCCGAACCACCAGTCCGCACCTCTTTTGAGATGAAGAGCCTGCTCAAAGGGTATATTTCCCAAAGTCCGACATGGCTGCCATCCGGTGACGTAGAGTCAACCCTTCGCTCGGGATCGAGTCGACCATGGGGGCCACTTCGGCCGGGCAATTCTGGGAAATACACCGAGAAATCGAGGGGATCTGTGGCATCTGCGACATCGAAGACGCGTCTGGCCGTACTAGCGACAGTGGTGGCGGTGGCCACCTCGGCCGTGGTCGTGGGTGCCACGGGCGTGGCCTCCGCCGCGTCGAGCTCGAAGATCCCATCCAGCGCCTTCCAGGACCACACCGGCATCTCCAAGACACAGGTCAAGGTGGCCAACGTGTCCACCCTGTCGGCCGGGCTGTTCAAGGGGGCCACCGTCGGTGCTGCCGCCTACGCCGCCTACGTGAACTCGACCGGTGGCATCAACGGTCGGAAGCTCGTCGTCTCCGACTCCGACGACCAATTCACCGGGGCCACCAACAAGCAGGCCACCCAGAACGCCATCAACAGCGACTTCGCCATGCTCGGGAACTTCTCCCTGGAGGACAGCTTCGGCGGGGCGCTCCTCAAGGCCAACCCCGGTATGCCCGACGTCTCCGTGGTGCTGGACACGACCACCAACAAGCTCCCGAACGTCTACAGCGCCGTGCCGCTCAACGGCGGGTGGGAGGAAGGCCCGCTTCAGTACTTCAAGAAGAAGTTCCCCAAGACCCTCAAGCACGCCGCCTCGATGGTGGCCGGACTGCCTTCGGCCCAGACGGACTGGGCCGGGGAGAAGTACGTGCTCAACAAGGTCGGCTTCAAGGTCATCTATGAACCCACGTACACGGTGTCGACCAGTGACTTCACCCAGAACGTCATCGCCATGAAGAACATGGGGGTCAAGATCCTCTTCGTCGACCAGATGGCCGCGAGCTACGCGTCGTCGCTGTTGAAGGACCTGAACCAGCAGAACTTCCACCCGGTGGTCATCCTCGGCGCCGCCACCTACACCAACACCCTGATCGCCAACTCCGGCGGCCCGGCGGCCGTCAACGGCGCTTACCTCCAGCAGAACGCCTCGCTCTACCTCGGCCAGGACGCCAAGGCCCTCCCGGCGGTGACCACCTTCCTCAAGTGGGTCCAGGTGGCGTCGCCGGGCTTCAAGCCGGACCTGTTCACGCTCTACGCCTGGCTGTCGGGCCAGCTCTTCGGCCAGGCCCTCAAGAACGCCGGCACCAACCCGAGCCGGGGATCACTGCTGCAGGCTCTGTCCAAGATCACCAGCTTCGACGGGAACCACATCATCGCCCCCAACAACCCGGCGGCCAAGACAATCGGCAACTGCTACCTGATCGGTCGGGTGGCCAACGGCACCTTCCAACGTCAGGACGACCCACCGGTGAGCAGCAGCACCAACGGCTACCGCTGTGACTACTCCTACGTGACCCCGCCCTCCTGAGCCCTCCGGTGAAGCGGCGGTCCCGGTCGGGGTCCGGTCCCCGATTGCGAGCGGTCGGTCCCGTTGGGGGCGGGACGAACCCGGGCCGGTAGCCTTGGAGGGTGACCTCCGACCCCGTCCCCGCCCCTGACCTGGAGGCCGCCGCCGACGCGCTGGCCCTGTCCAAGACGGTCATCGACGCCGGCGTCGCCGCCCTGATCGACGCCGGCGGTCCCGACACCGCGCAGGTCCTGGCCTACGACGTCGCCCACGCCGCCGCAGGGGTTCGCACCGGAGAGGCCTTCCTCGGCTACGGCTCCCACGGCGACGCCGAGGCCCGGCTGGCTTGCGCCTTCGCCGCCGACGCCGTGGCCGACCTGGCCAGCCGCACCATCGGGCGGGCCACCCAGTGGGGCGCGGCCGCCGACTGGATGGCCCCGGCCGAAGCCTTCGTGACCGCCTTCCGGGATCCCGCCTTCCTGGCCTCGTTGGCCGAACGACCGGGCGATCGCCACCTCGACGCCGACTTCGAGCTGGTTCGGGAGACCTTCCACCGTTTCGCCGAGGAGCAGATCCGACCCCGGGCCGAGCACATCCACCGGGCCAACACCGACATCCCCGAGGAGATCATCGCGGGCATGGCCGAGATGGGTGGCTTCGGCATGTCCGTCCCGGAGGAGTACGGCGGGTTCGCGACCGGGGGCGAAGCCGACTATCTGGGCATGGTGGTGGCTACCGAGGAGCTCTCGTGGGGCTCGCTGGGGGCGGGCGGCTCCCTGATCACCCGGCCGGAGATCCTGACCCGTGCCCTGGTCCACGGAGGCACCGAGGACCAGAAGCAACAGTGGCTGCCCAAGTTGGCCACGGCCGAGGCGATGGGAGCGGTGGCGGTCACCGAGCCCGACTTCGGCTCCGACGTGGCAGGGGTGGTCACCGCAGCGACCCGCACGAGGGGGGGCTGGCTCATCAACGGGGTGAAGACGTGGTGCACGTTCGCTGCCCGGGCCGACGTCCTCATGCTGCTGGCCCGCACCGACCCCGACCGGGCCAAGGCCCACCGCGGCCTGTCCCTCTTCCTGGTGGAGAAGCCACAGGCCGAGGGACACGGCTTCCTCTTCGCCCAGGAGGCCGGTACCGGCGGACGGCCGTCCGACTCCTCGGGCCGGATGGAGGGCAGGGCCATCGACACCCTGGGCTACCGGGGCATGCACTCCTACGAGGTGGCTTTCGAGCAGTGGTTCGTGCCCGATGCCAACCTGGTCGGCGGCGAGGACGGTCTCGGGAAGGGCTTCTACCTGCAGATGCAGGGCTTCGAGAACGGTCGCCTGCAGACGGCGGCCCGCGCCATCGGCGTCATGCAGGCCTCCTACGAGGCCGCGCTGGAGTACGCCGGCAACCGCGTGGTGTTCGGACAGCCGATCCTGGAGTACCAGCTCACCCGAGCCAAGCTGGCCCGGATGGCCGTGCTCATCCAGGCCGCCCGGCAGTTCTCGTACGACGTGGCGCGGCTGATGGCCAAGGGCGAAGGGACCCTCGAGGCCTCCATGATCAAGGCCTACGTGTGTCGGGCGGCCGAGTGGGTCACCCGCGAGGCCCTCCAGATCCACGGCGGCATGGGCTACGCCGAGGAGTTCCCGGTCAGTCGCTACTTCGTGGATGCCCGGGTGCTGTCCATCTTCGAGGGGGCCGACGAGACCCTGGCCCTCAAAGTGATCGCCCGGCGCCTGGTCGCCAACGCCGGGGGCTGACGGTCGGCTGTCCGGCCGCCCCCGGCCCGACCCGAGCCTGACCCGGCCTGACCCGAGCCTGACGCGGCCCCGGCGGCGGCCTGCGGGCTACCGTGAATCGCGTGGAACACTCCTTTTTCGTCGCCAGCGTCCGGGCCGAGGCGGCGGCCCTGACCTTCGCCCTCGAGGCCGGGGAGATGGACGACTTGGTCCCGACCTGCGAGGGCTGGGAGGTGCGGGACCTCGCCGTCCACGTCGGCCAGTTCTGCGGCTTCTGGAGCCACGTCCTGTGCGAGGGCACCAACCGACCGAAGACCCCGCTCCCCGACCCCCCCGAGGAGGACGATCACCTGGTCCCGTGGGTGGCCGATGCTTGCGCCGACCTCATCGACCAGCTCGAGGCCACCCCTCCGGGCACCCCGGTGTGGACGTGGTTCGAGGGCGACCACTCCGCCCGGTTCGTGGCCCGGCGCGGCGCTCACGAGCTGGCCGTCCACCGCTACGACGCCCAGTCCTCACGCGGGATCTGCACCCCCATCCCCACCGAGCTGGCGGCCGACGGCATCGACGAGGTCTTCGACGTCCTGCTCTCCGCTCGTGACGACCACGGCCTGGGCAGCGGCCGCGTGCTGACCCTCCGGTCGAGCGAACTCGGCACCGAGTGGTCGGCCGCGCTCAACCCCGGTCGGATCGAGGTGACGCGGCGCGGTCAGGACGAGGCACACGATGAGGGCGGCAACCTGATGGTCAGCGGATCCACCTCCGACCTCGAGCTCACCCTCTACCACCGTCCCACCCTGAGCCCGGTGGACGTGCACGGGGACTACACCGTGCTGGAGGAGTGGCACCGCCGTTTCACCTTCTGACGGGGGCCCCCGAGCCACCCGTCGGTTCCCGACCGAACGAGGTTCCCGAGCGAACAAGGTTCCGACCGAACAGGGTTTCCGACCGAACGGGGTTCCAGCCGCACTGGGTTGAGCTGAACAAGAAGGGGGTCCGGGGCGGGGACCACCATCTTCCCGAGTCCCCGGTCCAGAGCAGACAGGAGCAGACAGGTGCGATGTACGGCCGGGTGACCGGCGGCAGAGGACCGGCGCCGGGACCGTCAGCCCGAGGAGCGGGACAGGCCGGCCCGCTCGCCGCGGGTGACGAACTTGGTGGCCATCTTGCGCGAGGCCTCGTCGATCATCTCGTCGCCGAACATGACTGCACCGGTCCGGTCGTCCTCGGTTGCCTTGCGGTAGGCGTCGAGGATGTCCCATGCCTTGTCGAACTGCTCCTGGGTCGGCGAGTAGACCTCGTTGAGCACGCCGACCTGATCGGGAGTGAGGGCCCACTTGCCGTCGTAGCCGAGCACCCGGGTCCGCTGGGAGAACTCCCGCAGGCTGTCCAGCTCTCGGATCTTGAGGAAGGGACCGTCGATGACCTGGAGGCCGTTGGCCCGGCCGGCCATGAGGATCTTGGAGAACACGTAATTGAAGTGGTCGCCCGGGTACTCGGGGATGGACACCCCACCGGTCAGCACCGGCATCTCCATCGACGCGGCGAAGTCGGCCGGCCCGAAGATGATGGTCTCCAACCGGGGCGAGGCAGCGCAGATCTCCTCCACGTTGATGAGCCCGCCGGTGGTCTCGATCTGGGCCTCGATCCCGATGTGGCCCACGGGCAACCCGCTCTTCCGCTCGACCTGCGTCAGCAACAGGTCGAGGGCCACCACCTCGGCGGCCGACTGCACCTTGGGCAGCATCAGCTCGTCGAGGCGCTCCCCGGCATTGGACACGACGTCGATCACATCGCCATAGGTCCACTCGGTGTCCCATGCGTTGACACGCACGCAGAGGACCCGGTCGTCCCAGGGCAGGTTCTTGACGGCGTCGGCCACCTTGGCCCGGGCCGCCTCCTTCTCCAAGGGGGCCACCGAGTCCTCCAGGTCGAGGAAGCTCATGTCAGCGGGGACGGTGGGTGCCTTGGCCAGAAACCGCTCGTTCGACCCGGGGGACGACATACAGGAGCGGCGGGGGAGGTTGCGGGAGCGTTCGGACATGCCCCGAATCGTACGGCGCCGGGGGACGTTGGCCCAAATGGCGGCCGTGGCCGACTCAGTGCACCTCCGGCGCCACCCGGTACCGGGCCGTGTAGTCGGAGAACTCCTCGGCAAGTCCGGCGTAGGTCCAGCCGAAGTCGGCCGGGTCGTAGCGATGGCGGCCGAAGGCGTCCTTCGGCCGCTGGTCGAGGAAGGCCTCCATGCGTCGGGCGTGCAGGTCGCTGACCTCTGTCGCCGAACCGCTCGTACAGCCCGCGACGGCCGCGACCGGGTCGGCCATCAGGTCGTCGTAGTGGAGGTGCTGGCACCACCCGTCCGCCGGCGGCCTCGTCGTAGGCCATCGCCGAGCCGAGGGCGAAGGCGCACTTGCGCTTCCACTCCTCGGCCGTCGGGCGGGGGTCGGTCCGCGAGGTCAGCGGGCGCTGGCCGGCATTGGCCAGGCTGGCCAGCGAGGTGACCACCGGGCCCGGGTCCCGGTGGGTCCAGATGATCCGGGCGTCGGGGTAGGCGGCCAGCAGGGCGTCGAGGTGCCACAGGTGGTTGGGCGTCTTGAGGATCCAGCGCTCGGTGGGTTGGCGCGGACTGCAGTGTCTGGAGGGCCAGCTGGTGCTGGGCGTAGGCCGGGGCCATGTCGGCCTGCTCCAGCCAGCGGGCGTAGGTGGGCACGTGGGCCTGGGTCTCGAGGGCCAGGGTGCGCACGTCGTACATGAACAGGGAGACGCACTCCTGGGCCAGGGTGGCCCCGAAGGGGTGCATCGCCCTCAGCGGCGGGTTGAGCTTCATCAGCCCGTCGAGCTCCTTGGCCGTCTGGGCGATGCGGGGATCCTCGGCCGGCTCCCTCCAGGGTGGGCGGCGGGATGGGGTGGGCCGCCTCCCACTGCAGCAGGGGCCGGGCCATCGGGTCGAGGCCCGAGCAGGATGGACAGCACGCTGGTGCCGGTCCGGGGCAGCCCGACGATGACCCACGGGCTGTCGATGCGCTCGTCGGCGGACCTCGGGGTGGTCGCCGGCCCAGCGGTGGAGCTCGATGCGGTTGGCCAGGGCCGCGCTGAGCATCTTGGAGACGAGGATCCGGCCGAAGGTGGTGAGCTCGGCCTCGGCCTCGCACGAACGCGAGGAACACCTCCAGCGGCTCGCGCGTAGGAGTCGGTGCCGAGGTCGCTCGAGCCGGCCTGCCTTGACCGCCGCCGTCACCACGCTGGCCGGGCGTCAGGGACGGTACCTCCCGGCCCAGCCGCTTGGCGGCCCGGCCCCGACCGCGTTGAGGGCCCGGAGCGGGGGGCTGCGCAGCTCGGAGTCGCGCCAGGTGTACTCCACGGGGTCGGCGGGGCGGGCGTGGCTCACCGGTGCGCCCACCGTCGTGCTCACCGGGCCACCTCGACCACGGTCCGACCCAGTGAACGGCGGCCTTGGTGCTCGTCGAGCGCCGCGCCCGGCCTCCTCCATGGCGACCCGCCGACCGATGACGGGCCGGATGCGACCCGTCGGCCACCAGGCGCAGCAGGTCGGCGTGGATCTCGTCGGCGACGTCCCGTCCGAACGGGTTGAAGCCGAACCGGCGCATGCCCGGGTCGACCGACGTCGGCCCAGGCCACCATCACCGCCACGATGTCGATGTTGCCGATGCAGGCCATCCGCAGCGGCCGACCGGTCATCCCGTTCTCGTCGTCGTCGGCGAACCCGACGGCCAGGTACCGGCCACCGCGCGCCGTGCACCGCCACGACCGCTCGACGAAGTCGCCGCCGGTCAGGTCGTAGACCACGTCGGCACCCGACGTCGCCGGTGGCCACCAGCACGGCCTCGACGAAGTCCTCGCTCGAGGTGGTCGATGACCAGGTCGGCGCCGAGCGAGGCACACAGCGCACCCTTCTCGGGGCCCGCCGGCCACGGCGATGACCCGGGCACCCGCTGGCCTTGCCCGAGCTGGATGCCGGCCGTGCCCAGCCCGCTGGCCGCCGAGTGCACCACCAGGGTCTCGCCGGCCCGCAGTCGACCCCGTCGGAACAGGGCCAGGTGCGAGGTCTGGAAGGTCAGCAGGAACGCCGTGGCCTCGGCGTCGTCGAGCTCGGGAGGTGCGTCGAACACCGAGACCGTCGGGGCGATGGCGTACTCGGCGATGCCGCCGAGCGCCGTCTTGGTGATGGCCACCACCCGGCGGCCCAACCACTCCTCGGCGCCCGTCGCCGACCGCGTCCACCACCCCGCAGACGTCCATGCCCAGCGTGAACGGCGGCGGCGTCGGGACCGAGACCAGCTTGCCGCGGCAGCGGTCGATGTCGTTGAAGTTGAGCGAGGCCGCGCTGACCTGCACCCGCACCTCGCCGGCCTCGGGCTCGGGCCGGTCGACCGTCGCGCACCGCCAGCACCTCCCCCGGCTGCCCGTGGCTGGTGACCTGCACGGCCCGCATCGTCGTCATGGCGACTCCCCTCGCTGGTAGGCGGCATCATGGCCCCGGGTGTCCTGTGCCTCTGCCGGGGCGGCCCGGGCGGCCGGAGCGTCACGGTGACCATGGTCACTGTGTGCACGGCCCATCGAGTCCACGACCGGGGCGTGAGACGCCTCGACCTTAGTGTCTCACCGGGGCCGGGGCGGGGTCCGATGGGCAGCCCTGGCCACACCGGGAGCGCCCGTTCCCAGTCGGACCTCGAAGGCGGGGAGGAACCACGATGTCAGCTGGTGACGGATCTCGTCCGGGTGCCGATCGCCGTCGCCCGGGACCGCGGCATAGGAGATCAGGATGCGCAGGATCCAGTCGACCAGGTCGCGGAGGTCCCGCTCGGAGAGCGAACCCTGGGCCAGGGCGGCAGCCACGAGGGGCCGCACCCCGGCCTCGCCGATGCGCCGGAGCGCCTCCACGCGGATGGCCTGGCCTGCGGCCCAGGCCGCCGAGTCCCCGCCGAACACCGCGGCGTGCACCGGCCGGCTGCGGATCTGGCTGATGGCGAACATCATCCCCTCGACGATGGCCTCGGCCGGACCGGTCACGGCCAGATCCTCGAGATGGGCCCGTGCATCCGCCGCCATGGCCTCGGATTCGCGGGTCAGGAGGGCCAGGAAGATGGACTCGTGGCTCCCGTAGCGGCGGTAGAGCGTCGCCCGCGAGACACCGGCCTCCCGAGCGATGTCGGTGGCGGTCGTCTTGGCCACACCGAGCCGGAGGTAGCACGCCGCTGCCGCGTCCACGGCCTCCGCCATGTCCCCGTCACCTCCGGACGGCACCGTCCTGGCCATGGCTGCACGCGGAGGAGGGATGGTGGACGTCGACAACGCAGCTCAGGCCCTGGTCGGCCTGGGGTCGGGCGAGGCGGCGGCTCGGGCGGTGCCGCCCGCATCGGCCGCACCGGCTGGACCGGCCGGACGGCCGCACCGGCTGGACCGGCCGCACCGGCTGGACCGGCCGCACCGGCCGGACCGGCGCGGTCGACCCGGATCTGTTCGCTCAACACGTCCGGGGTCAGCTGCTCGGAGAGCAGGCGGTCGAAGCGGGCCGGGTCCCCGCCCACGAAGTCGCGGCACAGCGGAAGGCCCTCGACGTAGCAGGTGAGGTACGCCCGCCAGGTGGGGTGGGTCAGGAACTCGACCGCCTTGGCCGCCCGGTCCGGCGAGAGCAGCCCCCAGCGGGCCACCTCGGCGCTCACGGTGTCGGGATCGGCCCCGTCCTCGTGCAGTCGGAAGGCGGCGTTCTGGCGCACCGCGCCGAGGGCCTCGCCGGCCTCGGCCACCGCCGCCACCACCTCGGCGTCGTAACGGATCCCGAGGGGTCGGAGGTGGTCGGCCACACTGGCCTCCGGCCGGCGGCCCATGACGACCTCCAGCCCCAGGTCGGCCAGTCCCTCGGCCAGCAGACACTGGGGCGTCCCCACCAGGAAGATCGACTCCTCCCACCACTGGCGGCGCCGCACCAGCCCGACCTCCTTGCGTGTGTGCTCGGTATGGTGACCGGGGTAGGCCTCGTGGGCCACGAGGTGGGCCAGGCTCGTCGACAGCACCGGCAGGTCGGTGTTGATGGCCACCCGGCTGCGGAGATCGCCCAGGTAGTAGTTGAACCCCGACCACGGCTGATCGGCGACCAGTTCGAAGTCGACGTGCTCCCCATCGGGCAGTCCGAACAAGTCGTCGGTCCGCTGGCGGAGATCCTCGGCCAGCGAGTCGATGGCCGGACGCAACCGGTCCACCGGGACGGCGTGGGACTCCCTCCAGGTGACCAGCCGATCGGCCAGCGGGCCGCTCCCCGGCAGCACCGCGTCGAGCCGGCGGTGGGCGTCGACCAGCACCTCCTCGTCCACCCGGGTGGGACGAACCCCGTAACAGGACTCGACCTCGTCGGCGTACCCGATGGGCTCACCGGCCACCTTGCGCGCCGTGGTCAGGAGACCGACGACCTGGGCCCGGAGCCAGTGCCGTCGGGCCGGGGCCGAACCGTCCTCGGGCCCGGGGCCGGCGTTCACGGGATCGAGCAGACCGCCGGCGTCGATGGCAGCCAGCAGGGCCCGAGCCTCGGCCACCAGCTGGTCGGGCGGATGCACCGGCTCCGTGCCGATCAACGCCGATCGCTCGGCCGGACCGTAGTACGCGTCCACCAGCCCGTCGATGTGTCGACCGAGCCGTAGGCCCAGGGTCAAGTACCCGTCGACCAGACCAGGGGGCGCCATGGCCGTTCAGCTCAGCGTGTTCCTGAAGAAGGCGACAGAGCGCTCCCACAAGAGATCGGCCGACTCGAGGTGGTGTGCCTCGGGTCGGTCCTCGTTGAAGAAGGCGTGGCCGGCGTCGGCGTAGTGGTGAAATTCGACGTCCTTCCCCATCGCCCGCAACTGAGCCTCGAGCTCCCGGGCCGCCTCGGGCGTGAAGTAGTCGTCCTGCCCGGCGGCGTGCCCCAAGACGGCCGCGTCCAGCTCCGAGAAGTCCGGCTGGGCGTCGGGCCAAGGGATCAGTCCGTAGGCCGGAACGACGGCCTTGACCGCGTCGGGTCGCTGGGTGGCGAGCACCAACGCCAGCCCGCCACCCATGCAGAACCCGATGACCCCCACCTGGCTCCGGTCCGTCCGACGCCGCAGCTCGTCGACCGCTCCGCTGAGGTCCTTGGCCGCGGCGTCCATCTTCAACGCCATCATCTGCTTGCCGGCCTCGTCCGGCTCGCTGAGCGGCACGGTGGTCCCGTGGTAGAGGTCGGGGGCCAGGGCGGTGAATCCGGCCTCGGCGAACCGGTCACAGGTGCGCTTGATCTGGTCGACCAGGCCCCACCACTCCTGGAGCACGATGATTCCCGACGTCGACGACGCACCATTCGGAGGCGACGCGATATAGCCCTGCCGCGGTGCTCCCATTGCTCGGAAATTCGATGATTTCGCCCATGGGTCATGACCCTACCGTGCCCGTTCGAGACGGTCACTCCAGCTGGTTCGGGGGCGGGTCCGAACCGACGCGACGACGGCCACCGAGTTCGGTCTCATCCGGTCCAGGTCGGAGTGGCGTTAGGGAAAAGACCAGGTGAGAGGGTCATCCCGGGGGGGGTGCCTTGTGGAGGCCTGTCAGGTGGGCTAGACAGTAGGGCGATATGACTCACGCCGAGCAGTACTCGACGTCTGAGCCAAGTGCACCTCCTGCCCCCCGGAAACTGCCTCGTAAACGGGTGTTTACGGTACTCGCACTGGCCACCTCTATCGGTGTCACCTCTGCGGTGATTTCCACCGCTCGACCCGCCGCAGCGGACCAGCTTTCCGACGCCAAAGCCGAGGCCGTCTCCGTCACCGCCAAGCTCCAATCCATCCAGTCCCAGGAGCAGTCCCTCACCGGTCAGGTGCAGTCGGCCGACTATCAACTGTCGCAGTTGCAGACACAGATCGCCGCCAACGAGGCGCAGGTGGCCAAGGACCAGGCCGAGGTCGACAAGGACCAGGCCCAGCTCCGGACCCAGGCCATCAGCGACTACACGAGCAGCGGTACCAGCAATCAGGTCACCCAGATGTTCTCCTCGGACCCCAACACCACCGGTATCCGATCCGAGTACTCCTCCATCGCCACGGGCAACGTGACCACCACCATCGACAATCTGCACACGGCCCAGACCCAACTGCAGGCCACCCAGGGCGCCCTCCGGCAGCAGCAGTCCACCGAGACCAGCACGCTCAACAGCCTGCAGCAGTCGAAGGCCCAGGCCGCCCAGTTGGCCGGCCAGTACCAGCAGACACTGAACGGTGTGAACGCTCAGATCCAGACCATCGTGCAGCAGCAGCAGGCCGCCGCCGCCGCCGCCGCGGCCGCCGCCGCCAAGGCCGCCTTCAACGCCAAGTTGGCCACGGCCCAGAAGGCCCAGACCACCGCCCAGACCGTGGCCCAGACGACCAACCGCAAGACGGGGAGCTCGGGCGGCTCGCCCGGGGCCACCGCGGTGTCGACGGCTCCTCCGCCCCCGGTCCCGGCCGGGGTGGGCGGGGCCATCCAGGCGGCGGAGAGCCAGCTCCACGTCCCCTACGTCTGGGGTGGCGAGACCCCCGGGGTCGGCTTCGACTGCTCCGGCCTGGTCCAGTGGTCCTTCGCGCAGGCCGGCATCTCGCTCCCCCGCACCTCGGGGGCCCAGTATGCGGCCACCACCCACATCTCCCTGGCCGACATGCAACCCGGTGACCTGCTCTTCTACGGTCCCGGGGGATCGGACCACGTGGCCATGTACGTCGGGGGCGGATCGATGATCGAAGCGCCCTACACCGGAGCCTCGGTCTGGATCACCGGCGTCCGCACCGGCGGCGGCTTCGCCGGCGTCGGTCGCGTCGGCTGACCGCTGACCGCTGACGCGCTGACGCCTGCGTCATCCCGGGCCGGCGGAGCCTCTGGCCCCTCAGCCCTGATCGTGAGCGGCGAACTCAGTCGGCGGCAGCTGTCCCACCGTCCCGCCGGCACGAGGGCCGGGAGGCCGGGCAAACCGGTAGGCGAGCGCCTCCCTCCCCGCCTGGACGACCATGGCCTGGCCCGACTCCTCCCCGGCCAGCCGGTCGGCCACCGCCACCGCCACCGCCCCGGGATCGATGAGCGGGAACCCGCTGCTCTGGAGCAGTTCGCGGCTGTCCCCCACCATCGGAGTGTCCACGATGCTCGGGCAGACGGCGTTGATGGTGATGTGCTGCTCGGCCAGTTGGGGAACCAACGAGCGGACGAGGCCCACCACCGCGTGCTTGGTCAGGCAGTAGATGGGGTCGGGCGAGAAGCCGATCAGTCCGGCCAACGAGGCGGTGGCCACGATGGCCCCGCCGCCCCGGGCGACCAGGGCCGGGACCAGGGCCCGGACGCCGAAGACCACGCCGTCCACGTTGACCGACATGATCCGGCGGTAGGCCTCGTCGGAGAGGGCGGTGAGGTCGGCCTCGCCGGTCATCACTCCGGCGTTGAGGTGGGCCAGGTCGATGCCACCGAAGCGGGCGGTGACCCCCTCGACGATGCCGGGCCATTCGTCCGACCGGCCCACGTCGGCCTGCAGGCCGATGCCACCGATGGCCGCAGCCGTGCGCTCCGCCGTCTCCCCGTCGAGGTCCACCACGGCCACCGAGACACCGGCGGCGGCCAGGCGTTCGGCACTGGCCAGACCGATCCCCGATCCGCCCCCGGTGACGACGGCCACAGTGCCGGCAAGTTCTCGCATGATCTCCCCCGTCTCGTGTGCTCTGCCGCCGTCCGTGCTGCCGTCCGTGCTGCCGTGCGGGGTGCCCACCCTGGTGGGGCCCGTCGTGGGCCCGTTGTGGGCCTGTCGTGGGCCCGGTGATCGTGCGCCTGCTCGGCCGGCCCGGTGCCACCCTACCGGGCGCCTGGGGCATACTGGATGGGTGCCGATCGCGTCTCGGGTCAGGCACCCCTCGACCATGAGACCTCCTGCTCCATGAGACCCATCCCCGTCGCGTTCCACGTCTGGTTCCTCGAGGTGCACACCTACGGGATCGGGCTGGCCCTGACCTTCTGGTTCGGCCTCCGCTACACCGAGCACCGGCTGCGCCGGGCCGGCTACCCGTGGCAGTGGGTCACCGGGATGTTCGTGTGGGTCATCGTCGCCGCCATCGTCGGGGCCCGGGCCCTCCACGTGCTGTCCAACCTCTCCTTCTACTCGCACCACCCGGGCCAGGTCTTCGCCATCTGGCAGGGGGGTCTCTCGTCGTTCGGGGGGCTGCTGTTCGCCGTGCCGGTGGCCATCGTGAGCACCCGGCGCCGGTGCCCCGAGCTCCCCGTCCTCCGGTTCGCCGACCTCATGGCACCGGTGCTCATGGCGTGCTGGGGTATCGGGCGGCTCCTCGGTCCCCAGCTGATGGTGGCCGGCGGTGGCCACCCCACCCACCAGTGGTTCGGGATGTACTACGCCGGCCAGCCGGGCAAGCGCCTACCGGTGCCGATCTTCCAGGCCATGGAGGACTTCGCCATCTTCGGCATCCTCCTGCTGGTCGAACGGTGGCTGCGCACGTCGGCTCCGGCTCCGGCTCTGGAGGATGGCGCGGCCGGGCCGGGTCCGGTCCTCCTGCCGCCGGCCGGGATCGTCATCGGGGTGGGCATGGTGCTGTGGGGCATCGAGCGCTTCCTCGACGAGCACCTGTGGCTGGGCGAGGACGGCCACCTCGGCTCGCTGCTGGTCCAGGGGGCCGGCATCGCCCTGGCTGTCGTCGGCGGGGTGCTGCTGGCCACCCGCCTGGGTCCCCTGCGGCGGTGGCGGCGCGGGGAAGGGGGTGACCCGGCCCCCCGGCCCGTCGGCTCCCCCGGGACCCCGGAGGAGGAATCGGCCGACGGCGCGGCACCGGGCCGCGCGTCTGGAGAGGCCGGCCCGGTCTCGGTCGAGGGCGAGGTCGGGGACCCGTCAGGCGACCCGGAGGACGCCGGCGGCTCGGTCTTCCCGGCCCCGGTGCCCTCGTCGGTGCCCTCGGTCTCCGTCACCGACGACGACTGACACCGTCCGATCCGACGACCGTGCGGGTCCGTGCGACCGTGCGGTCCGACGACCGTGCGGTCCGACGACCTCAGCCGGCAGGGCGAGACCGGCCGGCGGCGACCAGTCCCTCCTGGGCCGGCGGCCCGGGGCTCGGCCTCGTGCAGGTCGCCGCCGCGGTGGTCCCGCGGTGAGTGGCCAGGACGTACGCGCCGACTGTTCCCAACCCACCGATTCCGACCACGACCGCTGCCGAGGGCGTATGGAGACAGAGGGCGATCAGGGCGGCCGAGCCCAGTTCGACCGTCACCACCAAGCGACCGGCGAGCGGGCCGAGCTCGAAGAACCGGCGGTGGAAGGCGAGCAGGGCGGACGGATCGGTCAGCCGCCGGGTGAGCAGCACGGCCATCCCGCGGAGCCCTCCGAAGCCCACACCCACGGCCAGGGCGGTCAGGGGCTGTCCGGTCAGGGCTCCGAGCAGGATCATCAGGTACACCGCGGCGCTGGTGATGTAGGTGGCCAGGCCGCAGCCGATCTGCCAGCCGAAGCCGGCGCCGTAGACCCACGGCCGGTAGCGGTCGAGCCACCGCTCGTTGACCTGGCGGCGGTGGAAGGGCAGGCGGACGCCGGCGACACCAGAGTCGGATCCCGCCGCCACCAGCGCGGCGGCGAGGGCGACGGTCCCGGTGACCGTCGCCGACAGGTGCAGAGGGGATACGGCCAGGGCCAGGCCGGCCATGAGCAGTCCGAGGGTGGCTCCGCCCCCGGTGGCCCCGACCACGAACCAGGTGGCGGTAGCCCGGTAGGCGTGGCCTCTTCCCCGCTCAGAGAACGGCGTGATGGTGGAGAGCATGGACAGACCGCACGGGGACCATGTGGACCGGACGGCGGCGGCCACCATGACCGCGGCCGCCACCAGCGAAAGGCAGAGGGTCACGTCGAGGCCGCCGATCCGTAGAACGCGGTGTTGAAGGTGAAGATGCCGCCGTCCCGGGCCACCAGCCAGTAGCCCTGGCTGGTGCGGGGAGCGGCCATCCCCACGATGGGCTGGTTGAGGTGCTGGCCGCCCATGGACCCGAAGAACTGGGCGTCACCGAACGAGAAGATGCCGCCGTCGGCGGCCACGCACCAGTAGCCGCGTCCGGTAGGGGTGGCGGCCATGCCCACGATGGGCTGGTTGAGGTGCTGGCCGCCCATGGACCCGAAGAACTGGGCGTCACCGAACGAGAAGATGCCGCCGTCGGCGGCCACGCACCAGTAGCCGCGTCCGGTAGGGGTGGCGGCCATGCCCACGATGGGCTGGTTGAGGTGCTGGCCGCCCATGGACCCGAAGAACTGGGCGTCACCGAACGAGAAGATGCCGCCGTCGGCGGCCACGCACCAGTAGCCGCGCCCGGTAGGGGTGGCGGCCATGCCCACGATGGGCTGGTTGAGGTGCTGGCCGCCCATGGACCCGAAGAACGGGGCCCCGCCGAAGGTGAAGATACCGCCGTCGGAGGCCACCAGGTAGTAGCCACCGGCTGCTCGCAGGCCCATCCCCACCATGGGCTTGGCCAACGCCACGCCCGACTCGTCGCCGGCGGCGGGGAAGTCCCCGTAGGCGAGCATCCGCCCGAACGAGGTCACCAGCCCGTAACCCGCGCCATCGGCACTCGGGGCCATGCCCACCACTTGGCAGTTGGTGAGGGGGGACGCACAGGGTGCGGGAGCGGGAGTGGGGAACGCCGGGGTCCAGCACGCGGCGTTCTGTTGGGCGGTGGAGTTGTCCTGGGCGTTGGTGGTGGTGCAGGTGGGATCGATCTCCCACGGGGGGACGCAGGCCACCACCCGGCACACGATGCGGCCGATGCAGTCGATCTGCTGGTTGCACTGGCCGTAGCGGAACTGGAAGCACCCGGTGACATAGGAGTTGCAGCCGTTCGGCCCACACCCGCACGCGACTCCGTCGCAGCCGGGCTCGCAGAAGCCCCAGCCGTTGCCACAGCCCGTCGAACACTGGCAGGTCGCGTTGCAGTCCATGTAGTAGCGCGGCCCGCCGCAGAAGGTGGAGTTGTCGGCCTTCCACCACCCGCCCATCACCGTGTTGGCCGGGCAGTAGTTGTAGCCGCCGTTGACCGAGCAGCAGAACTCGGTGAAGCCGGCACAACAGGTCGAGCCACACCCGCAGTTGCTGTTGCCGCAGTTGCAGACCAACCCGTAGGCCGTGCCCGGTCTGAGGACCAGGTCGAGGCCGGATCCGATGGCCACCGCACTGCCGGCGTAGGCCGACCGGTTGATGAAGCTGCGCCGGGAGAGCCGGGTGGCCAGGAAGCCCGACGCCCGCTCCACCAGTGTGATGCTCATGCACCGCGTCCGGGGCGGTCGAAGGTCACGCCGGTCAGGGCCCGTGCCGCCTGCAGGCCGGCCAGCACCGAGAGGGCCAGGTACACGAGCCATCCGGTCAGTGCGCTGACTGCGACCAGGGGGATACCACCGGCCGGCTGGTGGGACAGGACAGTGAGCAGTGTCCCTGGTGGTGCCGCCCCGGCCACGGCGGCGGCGGACAGGGCCAGGATGCCGTCCACCACCAGGTGCACCAGGGTGGCCGGAGTGTCCGGGGTGCCGAAGCAACCGCAGCTGGCGATGGCACCACCGGTCGACCGGGCGTAGGCCACGAATCCAGCGAAGGCGGCATAGGACAGGGCCACCAGGCCGGCCCACCACGGTCGGGGCAGGACCAGGGCCGTGATGCCGAGGGCGGCCTCGGCCGCCGAGCCGGCCCGGACCACGCCCCGCATGGCGTGTCGCCCGAGGGGGACGGCGGCGGCGAGGGCCCGGGCGGTGTCGTCGGGGTGCACGGCTTTGGCGGTGCCGGCAGCGATCAGGAGGCCGCAGGCCACGAGGTAGAGGCCGATCAGTTCCACGGAGCTCCCATGGCCGGCGTGGTCAGTGCGGCCGGAGGGGTCAGCGCGGCCGGAGGGGTCGGGGCGGAGGGGGTGGCGTTAGGATCGATCGACAGGGTGCCGATGAGGTCGTTGACCCGGGGGACCAGCCGGCTGCGCTGGATGTGGCTGCCCAGGACTACGTACAGAGTGAACGGCCGTCCCGCCTCGGTGAAGAACCACTGGGACCCCGACTGGCCGCTGAGTCCGCGGCGGAGCACGTAGGGACGGAAGTCGTCGGCGGACAGGGACCGCGGAACCCCCTGGCGCGCGAAGAGGGGCTTGCCCAGGCTCTCGGGACCGTACTCGAAGAGGGTGGTGAAGATGTCAGACGTGCCCATCAGGTTGACCGCTCCACTCCCGAAGTCACCCATCTCGGCGGGCAGTGCGAAGGTGGCGAAATTGGCCACCGGATAGGGCACCTCCCGGCCGATGGCCGGACGGATGACGATGCGACCCTCGAACCCGGCGGGCAGGGTCGCGGCGATGCCGTGGGCCCGGAGCAGGACCATGGTCAGCCGGCCTTGGTGATCGGCGTGCGGCCGGTGCCGTCCCGCTCGAGCGATCCCCGCGGGGCCGGACCGGACGGACCGTAGATCCCGTCGAGCGATGAGGGGTACAGGCTCGGGTCGCCGGGGAGGATGCCGGCCTTGATGAGCTCCCGGTCGTTGTCCAGCTCCCGCTCCGGTCCGCCGAGGGCCTCATGGCCGCCGGGGTCGCCGGGGTCGCCGGGGTCGCCGGGGTCGCCGGGGTCGCCGGGTGCCGGATTGCCGGCGGCCGCCGGAGAACGCCCGAGCATCGGATTCGGCCCGCCGGACCAACTCGACCACCTGGCTGAAGTGGTTGGCCACCCCTTCCCCGATGCGTCGGCCCGATCCTCCGTCGACCAGCACGAAGAACGGCGAGCCCGGAACCTCATAGTCGCTCCACGCCTGGGTGGACATGACCACCGGGAGGCCCTCGCCGGCCTGGGCACCCACTTCCCCCGGAATCTCCAGCTCGGGACCCTTGGTCACCGCCACCAGCCGGGTGCGGGAGGGCAGGCCCAGCTGGTCGGGGGTCCGGAAGGCCTGCCAGAACCCGGCGCACGTCGCACAGCCCGAGGACAGGAAGGCCAGCAACGTGAGATGGTCGCCGCCGGTGACCGCTACGGCCAGGGCGTCGCCCCGGGGCGTGACTCCGACCACGGTCGGGGCGGAGCTCGAGCTGCGCTCATTCGGAAGGGTGGGACCGATGGTCAGCGGCACCCCCACTCGGCCACCGCCGTCCGGCACCGTCGGCGCGGGTCGGCCGTGGCCGGTGCGGTCCCCGTGGGCGACACCGGGCTCGCCCACACCGACGCCGAGATCGTGGAGGGCCTTGAGGATGTCGGCGTGGCTGCGGAGCAGGCCCGCCACCAACACCGCCAGCAACAGGACGACGGCGCTCAACACGATGGCCAGTGCAACCACGTCGGACCTCCCGATGATCGACCGGGACCACGCGTCTCGAGGCCCCAGCTCGGACCCTCATGCTACGGAGTGTCGGGAACCAAGCGGTGTATCGCCGATGACCTCGGACGTCGTACCGGCCACCGCTGTCGGCGCACGCGGCGCCTCACGTCACTCCTTGCGGTTGCTCGGCGGCGGGCCGGTGCTTTGCCGCGGTTCCTTCGCCACCTTGCCGGTCGACGACGGCCTCGCCGGCCCCTTCTGCCTCTGACCGCGCCGCTGTGCCCTCAGCATCCGCTTGGGTACCTTGGGGTTGTCCGGGGCCAGCCACTGCCACTCCTCCGGTCCTCCGAGGAGCCGGTACCCGTCGTGTGTCCGGAGCAGGTGATGGTGGTGACAGAGACGGGCGATGTTGTCCATGGAGGCCAGGCCGCCCTTGGCGAAGTCCACCACCCAGTGGTCGTTCTCGAGGCCGAGCCGGGTGTCACAGCCCGGCACCACGCATCTCGGATCCCGTTGCAGGAGGGCCGAGTAGATCCTCCGGGGGATGTGGCGCCCGGCCGAGTAGACGGCGGCGACGTCGGTGGCGTCGACGATCAGCAACTCGACCAGCGCTTGACCCAGCAGGCCTTGGGCGTACTCGACCGAGACCGGTCCCACCCCGGGGATCTCGCAGCGTTCGCCGTCGTGGACCTGCCCCCGGCGCAGGGCCTCGAGGCCGACCACGACCGAGACAGTGGCCTTGGGGTCCCGGGGGCGTGGCGGGCCGTCCGGGCCGGCCACGGACCCCTGGGAGCCCCTACCCCGGCCTATTGGGCCCAGGATCCCCTTCCCGGTGACCAGGGCGAGGAGGGCGTCGGCCCGGTAGGCGTCAGAGGTCTCGAAACGGCCCTCCCGCCGGGCCGCGGTGAACTGGCGGTCGGCCTGGGCCTCCAGGGCCGCCTGTAGCTCGGCTCCGGCCTCGGGGGCGAACACGGCATTGAGACAGAACGCCCCGTCGGCGTCCGTCCAGGTCCGGGCCGAGCGCTGCTCGTGGAGCCGCCGGCGGTGGCGTTCGGCGTCCTCCTTCGAGCGCCCCTCGGCCTTGGCCCTGAGACAGCGCTCCTTGAGCGAGGCGTCGGAGTCGGTCTGGGCCCCGTCGACCAGGTCACGCTCCTTGTCCGGGTTGACCTTGGCCGCATCGGAGACCAGGGCGGCGCGCCGACGGGAGAGCTTCCCGCCCCGGAAGGCCACTTCCAGCTCGGGCTGCTCGGCCAGCTGCCGGCCGAGCCGGATGAGCCCCTTGGCCTCCCCGAGGGAGTCCCCGGTCTGGGCGGCCAGCAGCTCGGCCGCCGAGCGGTGGCCCCGCAGCAGGTGGACATTGGACTCCTCCACCCGGCGGGCGGCCAGGGTCTTGCCGGCGACGGCGGTCCGCTCCATCTCGGTGAAGAAGGCGACCAGGGAGACCGAGTCGGCTCCGGAGTAGCACGCCGACTCCAGCCCGGCCACGAACGTCTTGACGATCTCACCGGCGGCCCGGGCCGCGGCAACGTCCGGAGTCCGGTCGGTCTCGGTGGCGACGACTGCCATGGGCGAAGCCAACCACGGGGGTGTATCACTCAGGCCGAATCAGGCGGCGCGGCGGGTCCCGGGGGAGCGGGATCAGGCCGGGGGCCGGCCCCCACCCAGATCGAAATTCGGGGATCCCGGGCCCGTACCGCCGTCGGGGCCCCGGACGGGGCACACTGGCAGCATGGCACTACGCATCGAGACGGTCACCGTCGACGCCGAGGACCCGGTGTCCCTGGCTCGCTTCTGGTCCGAGGTCCTCGACTGGGAGTGGCGCGAGGACGAGGACGGGGACGTCTGGGTCGAGCCGGGGGGCGGCCACCCCGACCGGGGCACGGTGCGCCCGCTGCTCTTCCAGGAGGTGCCCGAGACCAAGGCCGTCAAGAACCGACTCCACCTCGACCTGACCCCTGACGACCAGGAGGCCGAGGTCGATCGCCTCCGCTCGCTGGGCGCGACCCCGGTCTCGGTGGGACAGAGCGGCGACGACGGCTGGGTGGTCCTGGCCGATCCGGAGGGGAACGAATTCTGCGTCCTGAGGGGCCCCTGAGTCCACGGGTCGGGGGGCACCGCGGGGCGCGGTCCGACGCCCCGTCGGTGGTGCTACGCCCCGTCGGTGGCCGCCTTGGCCTCGGCGGCCTTGCGGTAGGCCTCCAATTGGTCGAGCAGGGGCATGCGCTCCTGTCCGACGGTCGAGTCCAGCCGGGCGGCGATGTCCTCCGGGGTCCAGCGGCTCTCCGCATAGACGGCCCGCACCTCGCGAGGCTGGTTCCAGACGGCGATCTTGGGGCCGACGGATGTATAGACCTGCCCGGTCACGTGCCTGGCCCGGTCCGAGAGCAGGTACACGACGAGGGGGGCCACGTCCTCGGGGTCGCCCATCTCCGCCAGATCCATGGGCACGTTGGCCGACATACGGGTGCGGGCCACCGGGGCCACGGCGTTGGCGGTGATGCCGTACCGGTTGAGTCCGGCCGCGGCGGAACGCACCAGCGACACGATCCCGCCCTTGGCCGCGGCGTAGTTGGCCTGGGCCACGCTGCCGGCGAAGGCTCCGGAGGTGAAGGCCACCAGGGACCCGCCGCCCTCCTGCTTGCGCATGATGGCCGAAGCCGCCCGGAACACGGTGAAATGGCCCTTCAGGTGGGTCTCGATGACCGCGTCCCATTCGTCCTCGGCCATGTTGAAGAGCATCCGCTCGCGGAGGATGCCGGCGATGGCCACCACACCGTCGATCCGGCCCCAACGTTCGACGCCGGCCCCGATGATCCTCTCGCCGCCGTCAAGGGTGGTCACGCTCTCCCCCACGGCCACCGCCTCGCCGCCGGCCGCCTCGATCTCGGCGACCAACTCCTCGGCCACCTCGCTCTTGGGGTCCTCGCCGGCCAGGCCCACGCCGATGTCGGCCACCACCACCCTGGACCCCTCGGCCGCGGCGGCCAGCGCCACCGCCCGGCCGATGCCGCCACCCGCTCCGGTGATGGCCACCACCTTGCCTGCCAGGAACTCACCCATTACCAACTGCCTCTCTAACTCTCCGTGCCCGCGACGATGCCACAGCCCGACGGCGGTTGACCGATTACGAGAACCTGTTCTAGCGTCCCCACCAGGACGGCGCCACACGGGGGCGGGACCACGCCCTCCGAGCAGGCAGCACGTCCGGGGAGCGGGCAGCACGTCCGCCGGGCTGGCAGCCCGCCCGCCGGGCTGGCAGCACCCGCAACCGACACACATCCGCCGCCACGCGGCGTAAGGGGAGACGATCATCATGGGCGACTTCGGATTCTGGGCGCTGGCCCACGAGCACCCGGGCAAGCTGGCCCTGGTCGACCCGGACGGCACCGAGTTCACCGCCGAGCGAGCTGCTGGGTCGGACCAACCAGGTGGTCCACGGGCTGCGGGGGCTGAACCTCAAGCCCGGCGACGTGGTGGCCACCCTCCTCCCCAACGGCGTGGAGATGTTCGAGCTCTACCTGGCCGCCCTGCAGGCCGGCTGGTACCTGGTGCCCATCAACCACCACCTGGTCGCCCCCGAGGTGGCCTACATCCTGAAGGACTCCGACGCCAAGGCCTTCGTCGCCCACGAACGCTTCGCCGAAGTGGCCCTCGACGCGCGCGAGGAGGCCGAGCTCCCCTCCTCCCGGTGCTTCGCCGTCGGGGAGATCGCCGGCTTCAGCTCCTACGCCATGATGCGCGACAACCAGCCGACCACCGACCCCGAGGACCGGACCATCGGCGACGTCATGAACTACACATCGGGCACGACGGGCAATCCCAAGGGGGTGTTCCGGAAGCTGAGCGGAGCCACTCCCGAGGAGGCGGCCCTGGGCCTGTCGGGGCTCCTCTTCCTGTTCGGGATCCAGCCGGACGACGCCAACGTGCACATCGTCGGCTCGCCGCTCTACCACACCGCCGTGCTGCGCTACTCCGGGGCCTCCATCCACCTGCTCCACACCGTGGTGCTGATGGACAAGTGGAACCCCGAGGAGATGCTCCGACTCATCGAGAAGTACAAGGTCACCAGCTCGCACATGGTGCCCACCCAGTTCCACCGGCTGCTGGCCCTGCCCGAGGAGACCCGCACCCGGTACGATCTGTCCTCCCTCGAGCACATGATCCACGCCGCCGCGCCCTGCCCGGTCGACGTGAAGTACAAGATGATCGAGTGGTGGGGCAACGCCATCGACGAGTACTACGCCGCCTCGCGAGGGCGGGGGCACGCTGGTCACCGCCGAGGAGTGGCTCGAGAAGCCGGGCACCGTCGGAAAGGCCTGGCCCATCTCGGAGATCGCCATCTTCGACGACGACGGGAAACCGCATCGAGGAGCCCGACGTCGATCGGGACCGTGTACATGTCCATGCAGACCGGGCGACTTCGAGTACCACAAGGACCGGACGAAGACCCAGGAGCAACCGCATCGGCAAGTTCTTCACGGTCGGCGACGTGGGCCTGATCGACGAGGACGGCTACCTGTTCCTGCGGGACCGCAAGATCGACATGATCATCTCCGGCGGAGCCAACATCTACCCGGCCGAGATCGAGAACGTGCTGCTGGGGCACCCCAAGGTGGGCGACGCCGCCGTCGTTCGGCATCCCCCACGACGACTGGGGCGAGGAGGTCAAGGCGGTCATCGAACCGGCCGAGGGCGTCGAGCCCACCCCGGAGCTGGCCGAGGAGATCCTGGAGTACTGCGCCGACGCGTCTGGCCAAGTTCAAGACGCCCAAGTCCATCGACTTCACCGACGACATGCCCCGGGACCCCAACGGCAAGCTCTACAAGCGCAAGCTGCGTGACCCCTACTGGGAGGGACGGGAGAAGATCTGAGTCCCGATCCGGGCTCCCCCCAGTGGGAACGTGCCGGCCGGTGCGGACCGGTGGGGACCGATTGCACCTCAGGCCGAGGGCAGCTCCGTGGACCCGGGGGGACGCTGCACGTCGGAGGCCGCCCCCTCCCGCAAGGCCTCGGCGCGGATGGCGTCCAGCATCCCCGGGTCGACGCTCTCCACGTTGGCCTCGGCGATGGACAGCATCTGTTTGGGCCGCACCTCGATGAACAGGCCGTCGGCTTCGGCCGTCAGGACGTCGCCGCTGTAGATCCCGCCCCAGGCGTAGATCTTCCTCCCGTCCTGTCGGACGAACCGGGCCTCCACCCGAAGGTCGGTGTTGATGGGTGTGGGCTTGCGGTAGCGGATGGTGAGGGTTCCGGTCATGGCCGGGTGTTCGGCCACGATGTTGGCCGCCCCGAGGACCTCGTCGAGCAGCTCGGCGATCACGCCGCCGTGCACACAGGTGGGCGGCCCCTCGTAGGCGAAGCCGAAGTTGGCCTGGCCCCGGATCTCGGGGCGTCCGTCGGCCCCCTCCACCACGGCCACCCGCACCGGCGGGGCCACCGGGTTGGCCAGTCCGATGATCGGACTGGTCGGGAAGAAGTCCTGGGCCGCCCGGGCCAGGTCGGGCTGGTTCCGGGTGCGTTTGGGTCCGGACCGGGCCGTCAACTGTTCGGCGATGGCCTCCATGGCGTCGGCCGCCTCGGTGAGCGTGGCGTCGTCCAGCTCGGCGGCCACCGTCATGGTGATGATGGGACGCATGGCCGCGGCCAGGCGTCGCCGGGGATCGTCCAACGGGACGTCCTCCTCCGACCGGCCGCTCACCGGCGCCGGTAGTTCGGCGTGCGCTTCTCGGCGAACGCCGTCTGGCCCTCCTTGGCGTCCTCGGTGGCGAAGATCGGCCAACCGAACTCCAGCTCCATCTTGAGGGCCTCCTCCTCGGGGATGCCCTCGGTGGCCTTGACCGAGGCCTTGATGGCCTCCACGGCGAGCGGGCCGTTGGCGGCGATGACCTCGGCGATCCCGAGTGCCGTCTCGAGCGCCGTCCCGTCCGGTACCACCCGGCCGATCAACCCGATCTCCTTGGCCTCCGGGGCGGAGACCTCCCGGGCGGTGAGCAGCAGGTCCATCGCCACGGTGAAGGGGATCTGGCGGCGCAGCCGGACGGTGGAGCCCCCCAGTGGGAACAGGCCGCGGCGCGGCCTCGAACACCCCGAACTTGGCGCTCTCGCCGGCCACACGGATGTCGGTGGCCTGGAGGATCTCGGTGCCGCCGGCCACGGCCCAGCCCTCCACCGCGGCGATGAGCGGCTTCTTCAGCGAGTAGTGGCGGAGCAGGGCCTTCCAGTGGAGGTCGGGGTCGGCGGCCATCCGCTCCTTGGTCTCCTCGTTGCCCGGCCCGGACATCGACTTGAGGTCCATGCCGGCACAGAAGGTCCCGCCCGCGCCGGTGAGGACGGCGCAGCGGATGTCGTCGTTGCCGTCGATCTCCGTCCAGGCATCGACCATGCCCACGAGCATCGGCCCGGACAGGGCGTTCTTGGCCTCGGGGCGGTTCATGGTCACGACCGCGGTGGGTCCCACACGCTCGTAGGTCAGGTGTTCGGTGCCGGTCACGGTGTCCTCGATTCGTCGTGGGTGGTCAGGCACGCTCCCGAGGCCACGGGCACCGGCAGCAACTAGAACGCATTCTACTTTCTAGCCGCTCCCCGGCACGTGCCGCCCGCCCGCACCCTCGGTGGACCAGCCGCTCCCCCGGCAGGTGCCGCCGGCCGGCACCCTCGGGCGGCCCTCGGCGGTGGGTGGCTCAGGCCAAGGCGGGCCCGTTGGCCATGCCCACGACGGGCCGATTGAGGTGCTGGCCACCGGTGGAGCCCTCGAAGACCGCGTCGCCGAAGGCGAAGATGCCGCCGTCGGAGGCCACCAGCCAGTAGCCCGAACCGGTGGCGTCGGCCGCCATGCCCACGATCGGCTGATTGAGGTGCTGGCCACCGGTGCCGCCGTGGAAGGCGGCGTCACCGAAGGAGAAGATCCCGCCGTCGGAGGCCACCAGCCAGTAGCCCGAACCGGTGGCGTCGGCCGCCATGCCCACGATCGGTTGATTGAGGTGCTGGCCACCGGTGCCGCCGTGGAAGGCGGCGTCGCCGAAGGAGAAGATCCCGCCGTCGGAGGCCACCAGCCAGTAGCCGTGACCCGACGGGGTGGCGGCCATGCCCACGATGGGCCGGTTCAGATGGGTGCCACCGGTCGAGCCCCTGAAGACCGCGTCACCGAAGGAGAAGATCCCGCCGTCGGAGGCCACCAGCCAGTAGCCGTGACCCGACGGGGTGGCGGCCATGCCCACGATGGGCTGGTTCAGATGGGTGCCACCGGCCGATCCGTCGAAGACCGCGTCACCGAAGGAGAAGATCCCGCCGTCGGAGGCCACCAGCCAGTAGCCGGCGTGGTCGGGGGTCGGGGCCATGCCCACGATGGGCTGGTTGAGATGCATCCCGCCGGTGGACCCCAGGAACGGGGCCCCACCCTCGGCGAAGATGCCGCCGTCGGAGGCCACCAGCCAGTAGCCGGGACGAGGCGGGACCGGCGTGGGCGGGCCCGGGAGGCCGGCCGGGCCGACGAAGGCGTGGATCTGGGTGGACGACGGGGCAAGGATCAGGCCGTCAGCGGCAGACGGCGAAGGGAAGGACGACGACGACGACCCGATGCCGAAGCTCTGCACCACCGCCCCGGTCGACGCGTCGAGGGCGAACAAGGAACCACCCCCGATGGTCCACACCAGTCCGCCGGCCACGATGGGCGAGCCCTTGGCCGAACCGTTGGCCGCGGTCCACGACGCCGCAGGGGCGCTCGAAGTCACCGTGACCGCGTGGACACCGTTGCTGCAGGGGACGAAGAGGGTGCCGTTGAGATCGGCCGAGCCGCCGTCGGAGAAGCAGAAACCGTTGGTCAGGCTCACCTGGCCGGCGACGCCGCCCAGGTTGGACTGGTTGAGCACGTACGCGGTCTGGGACTTGCCCACCTCGAATGCCAGCCCGTTGGGCAGGAGGGCCGGCGCCCCCGACCCCAGATCGAGGTCGGCGGCATTGTCCCCGTACCAGTTGGCCGGGGCGAACGAGTCCAGCAGCTGCATGGTCGGGCTGAGCTTGAGCACGCTGTCGCTCTGGTCGTAGGTGTCCGCCGACGAGTGGTGGGCGCTGTTGCCGGTGGCCACCCAGACGTTGCCCTGGGCGTCGACGGAGGGGGCGGCTCCACCCATCCACACCGCGCCTTGGCTGTCACCGGGCTGGTTGGCCACGGTGTACACCGACGGGGCGGAGCCGTCCTCGGGAGCCGAGACCACCAGGCCGTGGTAGGGGTCGCAGTCCCCCGAGTTGCCGCCGAAGCCGACCACCACCCGACCCTGGGTCAGCCCGAGGGAGACCCGCTGCAGCTGGTAGGCCGGGCTGGTGCCGGCCGGGTCGATGACCTCGTCGAGCATGACCAGGCCGGAGTAGGTGTTGAGCCCGATCAGATGGTGGGCGGCGTTCGGCGACCCGTTGAGGGTGGCTGTCTCGGTGGCCACCACGAAGATCTCCGATCGGGACGGGTCGATGACCGGCGTCCCGGTGATCCCGACCGTGGGGGTGATGTTGCCGCAGATGCCCGGGACGGAGGCCTTCGAGAAGGGGGTGCCCAGGTGACTGGACCACAGGACCTGCCCCGAGTCGGCCGCCAAGGCGTAGACGGTGTCGTTCTCGGTGGCGGCGAAGACCCGACCCCCGTAGACCAGGGGTTGACCGTAGAGCTGGCCGTCGAAGTTGGGCGAGGTCCACGCCGGCGTGGCCGGGGAGAAGGAGTTGCCCGAGCCGTCCACCCCGGACCGCAGCGGGTCGTGATCGAAGGTGGTCCAGTCGGAGGCGGCCGCCACGGAGGGCCGGGACCCTGGCGAGACCGAGGCCCCGGCCGGGCTGCCGAGGGCCGACGAGGCCCCTGCGGTGGCCAGGGCCAGGAGCACCACCAGGACGGCGGTGAGCGACGGTCGGGTGCGGGCGGGTCGGAGCGGGGCCATACCCCCACTATTACCCGCAACCGGGGAGACCCCGCCATGACCGGTCGCTCTCCTCTGCCGGGTGGCGAGAGGCGAGCTCCCGGCGGGTCAGATCCGCTCGATGATGGTCCCGGTGGCCAGGGCCCCGCCGCAGCACATGGAGACGAGAGCCAGGTTCTTGTCGCTCCGCTCAAGCTCGTGGAGGGCCGTGGTGATGAGGCGGGCACCGGTGGAGCCCACCGGGTGGCCGAGGGCGATGGCCCCTCCGTTGACGTTGACCTTGTCCCAGTCGACCTCGTGGACCTTGCCCCACGACATCACGACGGAGGCAAAGGCTTCGTTGACCTCGAAGATGTCGATGTCGGCCATGGTCATCCCGGCCTTGCGCAGGACGTCGGCGGTGGCGGCGATCGGTCCGTCGAGGTGGTAGTAGGGGTCCGAGCCGACCAGCGTCTGAGCCACGATGCGGGCCCGGGGCCGCAAGCCGGCCTCGCTGGCCTTGCCCTCGGACATCCACAGCACGGCGGCCGCGCCGTCGGAGATCTGCGAACTGTTGCCGGCGGTGTGCATCCCGTCGGGCAGCACCGGCTTGAGCCCGGCCAGGCCCTCACGGGTGGTGTCCCTCGGCCCCTGGTCCTTCGAGACCAGGGTCTTCTCGCCGGTCGGGCCGTCGGGACCCATCACCGGAGCCTCGACCGGGGCGATCTCCCGCTCGAAGCGGCCCTCGGCCACGGCCACGGCCGCCTTCCGCTGGGACTCGAAGCCCAGCCAGTCCACGTCATCGCGGGTGATGTCGTACTTCTGGGCGATGCGCTCGGCTGCCCCGAACTGGTCGGGCATGTCCCAGGGGAACTCCTCGGGGCGAGAGCGACCCGGGCCGTTGAATGCGTTGGCCCCGAGTCCCACCCGGCTCATCGCCTCGACGCCACAGGCGATGCCGGACTGGATGGCGTCGGCACTGACCAGGTTGGCCACGAAGTTGTTGGCCTGCTGGGCCGAGCCGCACTGGCAGTCGATCGTGGTGGCCGCCACCTCGTAGGGCAGGCCCTGGCTCAGCCAGGCGGTCCGGGTGACGTTGGAGGCCTGCTCGCCGGCCTGGGTGACGCAGCCGCCGACGATCTGCTCGATGTCGCCGGGGTCGACGCCGGCCCGCTTGACCAGCTCCACCTGCGCGTGGCCGAGGAGCTCGGCGGCGTGGAACCCGGACATCCAACCGTTGCGCTTGCCGATCGGGGTGCGGACCGCTTCGACGATCACTGGTTGGGCCATGGTGGATCCCCCTTGAGGACTCGTGTGCAGACGGACTGGTGCGGCTCGACCGTCACCGGATCGGAGGGCCCGACCGGATCGCGGCGACTCAAGTATAGAACTGGTTCTACCGGTCACCGCCGGGTGGGCCGTTCGGGTCCGTTCACCTGGACTACCGGCCGAGCTCCCAGTCGATCGATGCCCTGGCCGCCTCGTCGGGGTGGCTCCCGAGCCATCGACGGGCGAAGGGGCAGAGCGGCACGATGGTCAGGCCGTCCCGGACCGCACGGTCGATGGCCGCCTCCACAAGCTCGCCACCGAGGCCCCGTCCTCCGAGGGCCTCGGGCACCTCGGTGTGGATCAGGACCAATCGGTCCTTCCGGAGCCGATACACGAGCTCCGCCGTGTGACCGTCGACCGTCACCACGAATCTGTGCTCCTCGGGACGATCGACGATGTCGCTCACGGTGGACTCAGCCCCCTTGGCTCGCTCACGGAAACGGCACCGGATGCAACCGGGATCCGCACCCCCACCGGCACCGTATCGGCACCGCACCGGCACCGCACAGGCACCGGTCGACCCTAGGGCGCCATCGGCGCCCCCGGTCCGGATGTCGCGATCCCGGGGACGGACTCCAGGTCCATCGACGCCGCCGACGTAGCCGCCACGCCGCGCCGGAGACCCACTCGTCGTACCATGGCGCAGATGCCGGACCCTGTCGAGCCGCAGCCGATCCCCCTGCATGACCTTCCGGCTGCCGGGACCACCGGAGCCGACCGGTGAGCAATCTCCTCTTCGGCCTCGGGTTGGTCATCGTCCTACTCACCTCGGCCAGCGTCCTGTTCACCATCGTGCTCCCCCGGGAGCCGAGGGGGTTCGAGCGGGTCTCGTCGTGGGCCAACCGGTTGGTGCAGGTCATCTTCATCGGCCTGTCCCGCCTGGCCAAGACCTACGAAGGCAAGGACGCGCTGCTGGCCCCCACCGCCCCGGTGGCCCTCATCGCCCAACTGCTGTTCTGGGCCGGAGGCTTCATCGTCGGGTACGCCCTGATGCTCGAGGGCACCACCCACTCGATGGTCTCAGCCCTGGCCCAGGCTGCTGGAGCGGTGTTCACCGTGGGCACCGTCGACCTGAGCGGACCCGCCAATGAAGCCGTCGACATCGCCGCAGGAGCCACCTGGGTGGTCATCGTGGCCCTCCAGATCGCCTACCTGCCCGCGCTCTACGGGGCGTTCAACCGCCGCGAGAGCCTGGTGGCCATGCTGGAGAGCCGGGCCGGGATCCCCGCCTGGGGGCCCGAGGTGCTGGCCCGCCACCAGCTGGTCGGCATCGTCGACACCCTGCCTGACTTCTACGCCTCGTGGGAGGAGTGGTCTGCCGATCTGGCCGAGAGCCACACCACCTACCCGGTCATGCTGCTGTTCCGGTCCCCGCAGCCCTGGTTCTCGTGGCTGGTCGGGCTCATCGCCGTGCTGGACGGAGCCGCCATGCATCTGGCCGTGGCCCCGAGCACCGCCTCGTCCCAATCGCGCCTCTGCCTGCGCATGGGATTCACCGCCCTCAACCGGATGGCCACGATGCTGGGCTGGGCGGTGGACCCCGACCCCAACCCCGAAGGGCCGATCGCCCTCACCTTCGAGGAGTTCGCCGAGGCCGTCGCCATGCTGGAGCACGTGGGTTTCCCGATGGAGCGAACCGCCGAGGAGGCGTGGCCCGACTTCCGCGGGTGGCGCGTCAACTACGAGACGGTGGCCTACCGGCTGGCCGACCATCTGACCGCCCCACCGGCCCCGTGGTCGGGCACCCGGCGTCACCTCCGATCAGGACCGGTGGCGCCCAACCGCCCACCCCAGCGCTCCCCGTCGGTGCTGGCCGAGCACCGGCCGGACGTGGTGGTGGCCCCGACCGGGCGTCGCCGGTCCGGCGGTGCGGGAGGGGACCGCGCCTGAGGGCCACCCGGCCGTCGGAGCGCCAGCCCAAAGCCTCCTCCCGGGTTCACGGTCACCGAGACGAGTAGGTTGAGGGCCGGATGATCGGGTCGGGCCACCGCTTCGGCCGGGGGTCGGCGGGCCGGGTCTGGACAGGATCGGGTCGGGGCGGGCTGTCGTGGACGGCTGCGGCGGCCGGGTGGGGTGCACAGACGGGGGGTAGGACACGTGGGCACGAGCAACGATCGGACGGGGCGTGGGCCAGCATCCGGACCGATGGGTGGCGCCCGCCGGCTCATCGCACCGCGTACCGATCGGAGAAGCGCCGCTGGGGCGGCGGCGATGGCGGCCGCCCTCGTCCTGGTCGGTGTGCTCCCCGTCATCGAGTCCGGTCCTGCCGATGCCACAGCAGCCGAGTCGGCCACGGTGGCCACGGCGCTCACCGTGACACCGTCGAGTGGCCTGGTCGACAACCAGACGGTCTCGGTGGTGGCAACCGGAGCGAGCCCGGGCACGACCTACGTAGCCGCGGAATGCGACCCCACCGCCTTCACCCTCCTGGGCCGAGGGGCCTCGCCGGCTGATGGCTGTGAGGCCCGGCACAACTCGGTGATCACCGTCGACGCCGGCGGCGTGGCCGCCACGACCCTCCAGCCCCAGGCCGTGCTGACCACGTCGCTGGGAAGCAGCGACTGCCGCGTCGTGCAGTGCTTCGTCGCCGTGGAGGCGCTGCACTCGACGGGAGGGCCGTCCATCCTGGTCCAGAACATCACCTTCGCCACAGGCGCCTGCGACCGACGCGGGTCGTGCGCCCCGCCCCGTGACGCCTGGGACCCCTCCCTCGCCGGCACTGCATCGGCCGGCACTGCATCGGCGCGGCACTGCATCGGCGGCCGGCCGGGCCTCGTCACGGTCCGTCGTCGCGGGACACCCGGTCAGTCTGACGGTAACGGCCGGTCTGGCCGGCGACTTGACCACCGGCGACGCCGTGACCGGCCCGTACGGGGGCGCATTCCCGGCCCCCGAGGTACCGGCCGTGCCGGAGCAGGGCGAAGGGCTGCTCCGATTGGCCCTGTCGGCGCCCCACACATCGTGGGGCAGCCTGCACCCGAGCTCGGTGGTGGTGGACGCCACACTCACCGACCTGACCACGTCGACCAACCTGGGTGCCCAGCAGTTCGTCCTCTTCGCCGGCTCCTCTCCTTTCGTCTACGCCGGCTTCACAGGACCGGTGACCACCGCCGACCGCTACCAGGTGACCGTGGCGGCCGAGCCCGCGCACCCCAGGGGTGGTGGGTCGTGGCCAAAGGGGCCCTCTGCGCCGCGGGTGCTCGTGGCCGACCGCCAGCTGGAGGTGGTCGCCCCGGCCAATCCCCAGTACCTGGCCACGGCCTACGCGCCGGTCATGTTCGGACGCTCCACCTCGGCCCTCCACGACGTCCCCCTGCTGGTCGACGCCACGGCCACCCCGGCCGGAGGCGGCACCACCCAGCTGTCCTACACCTTCATCTGGAGCCACGAGGACAGTGGTACCGGCTTCGTCCCCTTCCTCGAGTGGGGCACCTGGGGGCGGATGACCGACATCGAGAACGCCATCGCCTTCACCGTTGCCGCGGACGGCTCCACGTCGGGGGCCACCTACCTATGGGGCGGCGAGCCCGCCACCGGATTCCCAGACAGCCAGGGCGCGCTCCAGGAGGTGGACGAGCCGTTCACCGGGGAGTGGGACGGCCATCACCCGATCCTGCGGGACGCCACCGGCAACAACGACTTCTCGGTGGCCGGCACCACACCGTTCCGGTTCCAGCTGGCGCCGGTGCCCGGCCCCGCCCCCGGGCAGACCCGGGAGTCGGTGATGGACGCCCACCCCTTCACCTACCAGGTCTCGGGTCAGGAGGTGGCCCGCTGGTACGGGGACGTCTCGACCGACCCCCGCTCCCCCGAGCCGGGGGACGCCCGGCAGTACGCCACCATCGACCTCGACGCCTCCGGGTCAGGAGTTTCGTCGCTCGCCGTCGAACTCCAGCTGTCGGGTGACCCGACCTGGTACGCCAGTGACCTCCACTCCGGGTACCCGGCCAACGCCACCGGTCACGTCCGCACCGTCGTGAAGCTCCCGCTCGGCTGGTCGTCCCGATCCGTCACCGGGGCGCGGGTCCAGGTCTATCCGCCGAGTGCGACACCCACGGTGACCGTGCAGCATCTGGAGGTGCTGGCCCTGCAGCCGGACTGGAGCCTGACCATCCCGCCGATCCCCTCGCCGACGGTGGTCGCCGGGGCCACAGAGATCCCCTCTGCATTGGCACTGGTAGCCGCTTCGGATACAGGGCAGGCGGTGGGACCTCGACGACCCGTCACCGCGATGCGGGCCACGGTGACCGACTCACTCGGTCGGCCCCTCCTCGGCGTCCCGGTGACCTTCACGGCCGGAGGCCCCGGCGTCCTCTTCAGCAGCTGCGGCTGCGGATCGATCACCGTGGTGTCCCGCACCAGCGGCGCCGTGTCCTCAGGACGAGCCGTGGCGACCTCGGCGACCGGCCGGGTGGTCGTCACCGCATCGACGGCCGACGCCGCCACGCAACCGGTGACCTTCACCGTCGATGTCGGTGGTCGGTCCGGGCCCTAGCTCCGAGCGATCCGCGGAACGCAACACACCGCGCGCCCAAGGAGCGCGGGTCGCTCAACCCCCCCAGCGGTGGCTGCCGTCCACGAACGGTGCGGTACAGGGCGGACCGTCGGCGACCAGCATCTCGGGTCGACGGTCGACGGAGGCAGGAACCCGCAGGAGTGCCGCCGACCGGGTCCCGTAGTCGTCGGTGTGGACGCAGGCGGCCAGGGTGGCCGCCCGGCGCGGGGAACGGTCATCGTCGTCGAAGGTGGACTCGGCGGCCCCTCGCGGCAGGATGTGGTCGGCCAGTACCGCCGGCAGCGTCGCCCACAGCGGGGCCGCGCCGGTACGGCCCTCGGAGACCAGGGCGCGGACCCGGTCCACCTTTGGTGACGGCTCCCCGATGGCGACGTTCTCCAGGACGTGGACACCGGGGGGCAGGGGACGGGCCGTCGGGGCCAGATCGGCGGCCAGCTCGACATACCAGAGTGAGCGGCGGTCACCCACCAGGAGCCATGCCGGGTTGTACTGGCCGGGCACCACCACGTCCAACAGATGGGCCACCGCGTCGTCTGCGGTTGTCCGGGTGGCCAGCAGGAGGGGGAGCTCCCCGCGTGACCGCATGGTCGGGTCGCGGCCGCCAGGAGCGGGACGGTTGGTCAGCCCAGCCACCACGCCGTGCTGATTGACGGCCAGCCAGGTACCACCGGCCAGCTCGTCGCGGCCGCCCAGTATCCTCGGGCGCTCCTCCTGCAATACGCAGAGGGTGTGGGCCGGGCGGTCGAGCCGCTCGTCCCGGTTGGCCGCCACCACCAGTGGATAGTCCGGTTCGGTCTGCCAGGCGAAGACGAGAAGGCACACCGCGGCAGGGTAGCGGGACCGGCGTCCGCTCGGGACGGGCCCGCCCCGGGGTCAGCCGAGGCCGGAGACCAGGAACTCGTCCGCGAACCGCAGCACCGAGGCGCGGTCGTCGACCTCGACCGCGGGCCCGGGCACCGTGACCAGGGACAGGACCATCCGCATCACCCACTCGGCGGCCCGGGCCACGTCGAGGTCGGGGCGGACCTCGCCGAGCGCCCGCGCCTCCTCGAGGTAGGCGTGCCAGAACGTGGCCATCCCCGGCATCACCTCACGCAGCCCCGTCCCCATCACCACGGCGAACGCTTCCGGCTCCCGAGCCTTCAGCTCGAGCAGGAGGGCCCCCGGCTGCTGCTC
Source organism: uncultured Acidimicrobiaceae bacterium (assembly GCA_963817005.1). GTDB lineage: Bacteria > Actinomycetota > Acidimicrobiia > Acidimicrobiales > RAAP-2 > Bog-756. The sequence continues at coordinate 820,946 of CAWFMN010000007.1, read as the reverse complement.
CCGGGCCAGGGCCACGGCCTCGGCCACCCGGGCCGGGAGACCGGTGGCCGCCGAGACCCGGGCGTGGGCCTCGGTCCAGAACTGCCGGTCGGTGCGGGCCAGCGTGGCCAGGACCAGGGAGGCCTTGTCCGGGAACTGCCGGTACAGCCAGGCCCGGGACACCCCGGCCTCGAGGGCCACTTCGGTCATGGTGGTGCGCCGGAGGCCCGACCGGCGCAGGCAACGCTCGGTGGCGTCCAGCATCCGGTCCCTGGTGTCCAGGCGGGATCCGGCCGTGGTGGGGCTCACCGGAGGACGAAGTCACCTACGTCGAGCTCCTTCGTCCAGCGCCAGTAGTCCACCAGGCGCCACGGGCTCAGCACATGGATCTCGCCGTAGGCGTTCTTGAAGAACGAGTGCTTCACCGAAGGTTGGGACCACACCAGCGTCTTGATCTCGCGCTGGGACCGATCGTGCCAGTCGTCGTAGCGCTCCTGGGTCGGCTCCATCGAGCTGAGGCCCTCCTCGATCAGCACGTCGAGGCACTGGGTGATGTAGCGCATCTGGCACTCGGAGTGGAAGATGAGGCTGCCGCCGTGGGCGAGATTGGTCCCCGGTCCGTACATGCAGAAGAAGTTGGGGAACCCGGGCACGGTGATGCCCAGGTAGGCGGCGGGGCGCTCACCCCAGAGGGAGCGGAGGTCGGCGCCGTCCCGCCCGGTGATCCCCATGGGCCACAGCACCCGGTTGGCGTGGAAACCGGTGGCGTAGACCAGCACGTCAGCGGGGTGACGGACGCCGTCCTGGGTGACCACGGCGTCGGCCTCGATGTGGTCGATGGCCGTCCGGACCAGGTCGACGTTGGCCCGGGTCAGGGTGCGGAGCCAGCTCCCGTTGTCCTGCAGCGTGCGCTTGCCGGTCGCCGGGTAGTCGGGCACGACCTTGGCGATCAGGTCGGGGTCGTCGCCCACCTGGCTGGTGATCCACTCGGTGAACATCTGGCGGGTGAACTCGTTGGTCTCGCTCACCGCCCGCTGCTGGTCGGGATAGTCCGGGTCGACCCGGGCCGCCTCGAGCCCCTTGTCACATCCGGGCCAGAACAGCAGGAACCGGTACCAACGCCCGTAGAACGGCAGATGTCTCAGGGCCCATCGGACACCCGGGCCCACCGACTCGTGGTAGTTGGGGTTGGGGAACATCCACTGGGCCGTCCGCTGGAAGACAGTCAGGTGTTCGACTTCGGGGGCGATGGTCGGGGCGATCTGGAAGCCGCTGGCCCCGGCCCCGATCATGGCCACGCGCTTTCCGGCCAGGTCCACCGTGTGGTCCCAGCGTGCCGAGTGGAAGGACGGTCCGGCGAACTGGTCCTGCCCGGGGATCTCCGGGACGTTGGGTCGGTTGAGCTGGCCCACGGCCGAGATCACCGCCCGGGCCTCCAGGGTCTCCTCCCGACCATCCGGTCCCCGGGTCCGCACCGACCAGGTGGCGCGGTGGTCGTCCCACTCGGCGCCCAGCACCTCGGTCTCCCACCTGACATGCGACTCGATGCCGTGGCGCTTCATGACGGTCTCGAAGTAGGCCTGGAGCTCGGGCTGCCGGGCGAAGAACTCGGTCCAGGAGTCGCTGGCCTCGAAGCTGTAACAGTAGAAATGGTTCCCCACGTCGACACGCGCCCCGGGGTAGGAGTTCTCCCACCAGGTGCCGCCGACCCCGGCATTCTTCTCGACGATGGTGAAAGGGATGCCCGCCTCCTGCAACCGGATCCCCGCCAGTAAGCCCGGACTGGCCGCAGCCGATCACCACCACCGGGAACGCCTGCCGGGCGGCGTCGCCGGCCACGGGCTCGACCCTGCGGACATCGGTCCCGTCCAGTTCCATCTCCTCCATCAGCATCGGCACGTACTCGGCCGAGACCTCCTCGCAGACCAACCAGGTCATCATCTCGAGAAGGAGGTCGGAGGAGATGGGCTCGGGCTCGGGACAGCCCTGGTCGCGGTACCGGCCGATGACGTCGAGGGCGACCGACCGGACCTCGTCCTTGTCCTCCTCGGTCATATAGCCCTGGACCTCGTTGAGGAACAGACCGGCCGGCCTGAGGCGACCGCGGATGAGTTCGGGATCGCCGGACATGTGGACGAGGGAGAGCATCAGGGTCGGGATGCTGACATCGAGGAGCGCCTCGGCGATGGCCTCGTCGGATGTGTCGAACGGCTGACCTGCGTGCGGGTTGCGCATGTCCCGTCCCTTCCCCCGATCGGGTCAGGCGCCCCATCAGAAGTGTGATAGTACACATTCTCTCGCTTTTGTCTACTACGGGGTCGGGGGACCAAGTGCTCCAGGTGTGCATCGAAGGGCGCGGTCGGGTGCGGGTCGTGGAGGCGCCGGACCCCGTCCCACCCGGACCCGACGGGGCGGTGGTGGCCGTCGAGGCCAGCGCCATCTGCGGTTCGGACCTCCACTTCTACGACGGCGACATCCCGGTGGGCGACGGGCTGGCCGTGGGCCACGAGTTCATCGGCACGGTGGTCGAGGTGGGCCGGGCCGTGAAGAGGTTCGCCGTCGGTGACCGGGTGTTGACGGCGTCGGTGGCCGGGTGCGGCAGCTGTGACGGCTGCGCCACCGGTGACCCGGTGACCTGCGTGTTCGGCCCCCAGGTGTTCGGATCCGGGACCCTCGGTGCCGGCCAGGCCACCCAAGTAGCGGTGCCCTTCGCCGACTTCCAGATGCTGGCCATCCCCGACAGCGTCGGGGACGAGGCCGCCCTGTTGCTGACCGACAACCTGAACACCGGCTGGATCGGGGCCAAGCGGGCCGACACTCCGCCGGGCGGCACCGTGGTGGTCCTGGGCCTCGGCGCGGTGGGACTCTGCGCCGTGCGTTCCGCCATCGCCCTGGGTGCCGGCCGGGTGCTGGCCGTGGACCCGGTGGCCGGTCGACGGGCTCTGGCCGCCGACTCGGGGGCGATCCCGGTGGAGGCACCGACGGTGGAGGCGGTGATGGAGGCCACCAGCGGACGCGGGGCCCATTCGGTCATCGACGCCGTGGCCCTCGATGCGACGCTGGACGATGCCCTCGCCTGCGTGCGGCCCGGCGGTACCGTCTCGGTGATCGGGGTACACGATCTGGCCCCCTACCCCCTCCCCGTCCTGATCGGGCTGTTCCGCAGCGTGACCCTGAGGATGACCACGGCTCCGGTCCACCAGACGTGGAAGGAGTTGCTTCCGTTGGTCACGAACGGCCGACTCCGCACCGACGGGATCTTCACCCACGAGTTCCCCTTGACCGAGGCCCCGAAGGCCTACGCGGCTGTGGCCGCCCGCTCCGCCGAGTGCATCAAGGTGATGCTGCGTCCCTAGGGGATCGGGCCGGTCGTCGGGTCGTCGGCGGTCGTCGGGTCGTCGGGTCGTCGGGTCGTCGGGTCGTCATGTCGTCGGGTCGTCGGGTCGGAATCCCGTTGCCCACGCAGTCACGTGACCACCATCGGCGGGGCTCTGGTCGATCAGGTGTGCGTTCCGCCCCCGAGGCCCTCCGATTGCCCCGACGGTCGGCCGACAAGTGCGTCGGTGAGAGGTCCGATCCCAGCGATGCGGCCCGCCAGGTCGTCCGACAGGTGGTGACCGGAAGCGAGGGCAGCCGGGTCGGTGTAGCTCACCCTTGTCCGGCCGTCGTCGTTCCAGACGAGGACCCGCAGGGGGAGATCGAGCGCCGTCAACGGTGAGGCGACCATTACGGGTGTCCCGGCGATCGGACTGCCGAAGATGACCACCTTGGTGTCGCGCAGCTCCAGACCGTGCCTTCGTGCCTCACCAGCGTGGTCGATCACGGCGAACACGGTCATGTCATGGGCTTCCACCAAAGCGACGAGTCTGTCGACGACCTCGTCTACCGATCCCGCGCTGGTCTTGGTGACAATTCCTCCGTCCTCGTCTCCTGGTTGACTCCTGTGCATTTCCTGACACTCCTGTCCTCGTCTGTGTGTCCGATGAACACCAGGCCTGGGGTGCCTGCCCCTAGCCGATACAGCCGGGTCGTGCCCTTGAGGGGACTGACCCGCCACCCGGGCGATCAAGTATTCGGCGAAGAAGGCCGATGCAGTCAACGGGGCACTGAGCACAGCGAGGAGAGCAATGGACCACGACCCGGAGTCCTGCGACGTTTGCTTGCGCAACGACCGACTGATGTACGACGTAGAAGGCGGATTCCATTTCATCGCACCGGACTCGGACGACGCCTACCCCCTCTTCAGGCTCTACCCCCTGCTCTCGGACCGTCGCTGACCGCCCGAACGGGGCGTCATCGAGCCTCAGCTGACCGGCCTCCGCATCCGAGAGGCAGGGGTGAACTCGGTGTCCACCACGCCGGTGGCCACGAAACCCATGTGCACGTAGAACGCCATGGCGTGCGAGTTCGCCGTCACCTCGAGCGTGTCGAAGCCCATGGCGCATAGCCGTTCCGAGAGATCGAGGACCAACGCCTTCCCGATACCACGTCGCATCCAGTCGGGATGGACGAAGAGGTCCTCGAGCTCGGCCACTCCGCCCGAGATCCGATAGGTGGCAAAGCCGACCACTGCGTCACCCGGATCGACCGCGACCCGCATCCGCCCCTCGCGGACGCCATGCTCAGCGACCACCAGCGACTCCGGATGCCGGAGCAGCGCATCCCGGTCACGCTCGTTGGACAGCGAGGACCGGCGGAAGACGTCCTGCAAGCCGTGCTTGTCTGACAGCAGCGCATCGCGGATGGTGAGCGCCATGCCGCCGGTCCGGTCGGTGACTCAGCTCGGCGATCAGTTCCCGGGCGGCCGGTACAGGGTCTTCTTGGCTGCCGCCGAATCGGCCTCTGTCGGTGTGAGGAGTGCCACCGTTCGGACGATCGCACCACCGCCGGAGTTGACGGTCAGGGCCGCCGAGGCGGCGGAGACGACGTCGGGCATGTCGACGATGACGTAGGCGTCGCGCTCACCCAGCGCGAAGTGGAAGGATTCGACCGTCCCGCCCACGCTCTCGATCAGTGCCGTGGCCGCGGTCACTCGAGCGGTACCGCCTTCGGCTTTCAGGCCCTTGACACCGTCAAGGGTGTAGTTCACTTCAATCAGATACTTCGGCATGTTGCCTCCTGCTCTCCCCCCGACGGCCGACCGTACTCCCCCCACGGTCCGGCCGCGCTCAGCTCTCCCCCACCCCGGGATGCGGTGAGGGCCACACCGTCGCCGAGGCCCGTGCTGCCGGGCCGCTCCGACGGACGTCGGCCCCGGGCCGACTTTAGGTCAAGGCCCTCGTCGAGGACCTGCCGGCTGGACGGCAGGTCGAAGCCCTAGCCCAGTAGCTTCTTGGCGATCACCACCCGCTGGATCTGGTTGGTGCCCTCGTAGATCTGGGTGATCTTGGCGTCGCGCATGAATCGCTCGACCGGGAAGTCCTTGGTGAAGCCGTACCCTCCGAGGAGTTGGACGGCGTCGGTGGTGACGGCCATGGCCGTGTCGGAGGCAAAGCACTTGGCCATGGCCCCGATCATGCTCAGCTCACCCGTCGGATCGCCGCCGTCGATGAGCGAGCAGGCTCGGTAGACGAGCGTCCGGGCCGCCTCGTTGCGCATTGCCATCTCGGCCAGCATGAACCGGAGGCCCTGGTGGTCGGCGATGGCCTTGCCGAACGCCACGCGCTCCTTCATGTAGCCGGCCGCGTAGTCGATGGCACCCTGGGCGATCCCTACCGCCTGTGCCCCGATGGTGGGACGGCTGCAGTCCAGGGTGTGCATGGCGATGCTGAACCCCATGCCCTCCTCCCCCACCAGGTTGGCGGCCGGAACCCGGACCTCGTCGAGGGCGATGGCCCTGGTGGGACTGCCCCGCAACCCCATCTTGTCCTCGTGGGGGGCCACCTCGACCCCCCAATCCGCCTCCACCACGAAACAGCTGATCCCCCTGCTCCGTCCGGCATCCGGATCGGTCACCGCGAACACCGTGTAGATGTCCGACACACCGGCGTTGGTAATCCAGTGCTTGGACCCGCTCAGCACATAGTGGTCGCCGTCACGAACGGCCCGGGAGCGCATGGCGGCCGCGTCGCTTCCCGCATCGGCCTCCGACAGGCAGTAACTGGCCTGGTGCTCCCCGGAGGCCACTCCGGGGAGGTACTTCGCCTTGAGCTCCTCGGTCCCCCAATTCATGACCGGCAGCATGCCGGTCTTGGAGATCAGCAGGGTGAGGGAGGTGGAGGCGCAGACCCGGGCCAGCTCCTCGGCCATGATGGCCTGGGTCACCATGTCGGCCCCGGCCCCCCCGTACTCGACCGGGATGCCCAGGGCGGGGAGCTCCAGCTCCACGCAGGCGTCGAAGGACTTCTGCGGGAACGTGGCGTCGCGATCGGCCTGCGTGGCATTCGGTGCGACGCGGTCCTCGGCGAACCTGCGGAGCGTGTCGCGGAACTCCCGATGGGCATCGGTCAACGCGAAGGTCGGTGCATCCATCCCGACAAAATACTCACTGGTAGCCAGGGCCCTTCGAAAACCCCGGAACCGTGCCGGAAACCCCCCGAAGGGGGCCCGAGTGCACACCGAGGGAGGGACATTGCCCGCCGCTCGGGAGGCGTGAGCAGGAACTTTCAAGTCGAAGCCCGAACAGGTCGACAACATGATCACATGACATTTCACCCTTCAACCGACTAGCATTCGGGCTATCGATTATCACATAGAGTGGTGGAGGAAACCGTATGAGTGACAAATCTGAGGGGCCAGGCTGGTGGATAGCCAGTGACGGCAAGTGGTACCCGCCCGAGTTGCACCCGTCGGTGAGGGGGGAGCCCGCCACCACTCCGGCGATGCAGGGCCTCGACGGAGTGCCCCGGCGCCGGTGGGACGACGACCCGTCCCGGGCCAGCCACGTCGGACCGCAGTTCCCCGACCTCTTCCAGAAGGCACTCCAGGGTTCGCACGTGGCCGACAACATCTCGGTGAAGTACGCGGCGAGGAGCGGCGGGCCGGCGGCACCGGGTCCATGGCGGCGGTGAATGCCAACTCGTCGCCCCATAGCAGCAGTGGGTCCGAGGGGTCGACCGGTGTGGTCGGTGCCACCATCGGTGCCCCGGTGTCGAAGAAGCGGTGGCGCAAGGGTCGCTGACCCGATCGCCCAACTGCTCAACCATCGGACACCCGCCACCGGCCACCCGCATCGGCCATCTTTGTGCAACCGTCTCGGCCCCCGGCCCGACGGTGGGGACGGTCAGCTCAGTGCCGGGGTGGAAGCGTCAGCAGGTCCCGCCACTCGCCGATCCGGTCAGCCACGGCGTCGGGCGTCATACGGAGGGTCTCCTCGTTGACGCTGTCGGCGATGGTCCGCTGGGCCAGGTAGTGGTGGGCGGCAGACCGGAACAGTGGTGAGCGGGTCTCGACCAGGTCCCCCGGGGCGCCTCCGAGGAAGCCCCACAGCGTGAAGGCGAACTCGAGGTCGTAGACGGCCGGGGCCCGTCCGAACCGGGCACAGCGGCGCATGGCGACGGCGGTGCCGCCGGCAATGGCATCCTCGGCCGAGTCACCCTCGGCCAGGACCAACCGGGCCTCGAACCGACGGGCCAGCTTGAGCGCGAACCCCTGATCGGGGCCGGGCTTGCCCAGCAGGCGTCCCTCCGGCTGGGACGTGCCGCGCAGCTCCGAGGGGCGGGACTGCGTCCAGATGCTGGGCACACGTAGCCGGTAGGCCGGGCGCACCTGGTCGGCCTCGACGATGGGTACGAAGCTGGGTTGGGTCACGGTTGGGCTCCTGGGAATCGGACGGCCATGCTCTTGGCGCTCCTACCCCTTCGAGGCCGCGCCGGTGTGGAGCAGACCGTAGACGATGGAGTCGGAAAGGGCCTGCCAGGACGCGGCGATGATGTTCTCGGACACCCCGATGGTGGTCCAGGTACGGTCGCCGTCGGTGGAGTCGATGAGTACCCGGGTCACCGAGCCGGTGCCCTTGGCCGAGTCGAGCACCCGCACCCGGTAGTCCACCAGGTGGACGTCGGACAGGGCGGGGTAGTGCGAGCCGATGGCCGCCCGTACTGCGCCGTCCAGGGCGTTGACCGGACCGTTGCCCTCGGAGGTGGCCACGATGCGCTCGGCACCGACCACGATCTTCACCGTGGCCTCGGTGGTCTGCCCGTCGCCGTGGTCGGCGATGACCCGATACGACTCGAGCTCGAAGAAGTCCTGTTCCCAGCCGGTGGAGTTGCGCAGCAGGAGCTCCAGGGAGCCGTCGGCCACCTCGAAGTGGTAGCCCTCGTACTCCAGCCGCTTCAGGGAGTCGAGCACCGAGGCCATGGCCTGGGAGTCGAGCTCGAGTCCCAGCTCGGTGGCCTTCATGGCCAGGGTCGACCGTCCGGCCATCTCGGAGACCACGAAGCGGGTCCCGTTGCCCACCAGCTCGGGGGAGATGTGCTCGTAGGCGTCGGACCGTCGGGCGATGGCCGAGGTGTGCAGACCAGCCTTGTGGGCGAAGACCGAGGCTCCGACGAAGGGTTGCTGCGGGTTGGGGGCGATGTTGACCAACTCGGCGATGTGGTGCGACACCGGGGTCAGCAACTCCAGCCGCTCGGGGGGGATGGTGCCCACTCGCAGCTTGAGGGAGAGGTCGGGGATGGCCGCCGAGAGGTCGGCGTTGCCGGCCCGTTCACCGTATCCGTTGACGCAACCCTGGACATGGGTCGCGCCCATCACCCACGGCGGCCAGCGAATTGGCCACCGCGCATCCACTGTCGTTGTGGAAGTGCACACCGACCTGGGTCTCGAAGCCTTCCAGGACCCCGGACACGATGCGCTCCACCTCGTAGGGCAGCGTGCCGCCGTTGGTGTCACAGAGGACCAGCGTCTCTGCCCCCGCCTCCTCGGCGGCCCGGAGGATCCTCATGGTGAACTCGGGATTGGCCTTGAACCCGTCGAAGAAGTGCTCGGCGTCGAGAAAGACCCGGAGGTCGTTTGACCTGAGGAACTCGACAGAGTCGGCCACCATGGCCACCGCCTCGTCCAGGGTGGTGCGCAGGGCGTCGACCACGTGCACCTCCGACGACTTGGCCACGATACAGACCGCCTCGGTCTGGGCATCGACCAGGTGCCGCAGGGTCTCGTCCTCCTCCGCCTTCACCCCGGCCCGACGGGTCGATCCGAAGGCCACCAGCGTGGACCGACGGAGCGAGAGCTCGGTGGGAGCACGGGCGAAGAACTCTTCGTCCTTGGGGTTGGCCCCGGGCCACCCGCCTTCGATGAAGGTCACCCCGAGGTGGTCGAGCTGTTCGGCCACGCGGAGCTTGTCGTCCACGGTGAGGGAGAGTCCCTCCTGCTGCGAGCCGTCCCGGAGGGTGGTGTCGAAGACGTCGACGGCCTCAGGCAGTCTGGGGAGGTCGAAGTCGTGACCGGCCGAGCCGACCGAGCTGGTGGCATCCCGGCCCGCCTCGCGCCCGTGGGCGTGGGCCTGTTGTCCGGGGGTCAGCGGATGAGTGTGGCGTACACCGTTCCCGTGGGTGTGGCCGTGACCGAGGGCATGGCCCCCGCCTCCGGGAGAGTCGTCGTTGAGGGTGGGCCCGTCACTCGACATAGTCCAACCAGTCCTTGTACTGGTCGACCTCGCCCCTGACCGCGGCGAAGTAGGTCTGCTGCAGCTTCTGGGTGATCGGCCCCGGTTTGCCGTCCCCGACCGATCGGTTGTCGACGGCCCGGATGGGCACCACCTCGGCGGCGGTCCCGGTGAGGAACGCCTCGTCGGCCGTGTACAGGTCGGTGCGGATGATCTGCTCGTAGCTGACCCCGTAGCCCAGATCGCGTGCGATGGTCTCCACCGACTGTTGCGTGATGCCCTCCAGGGCCCCCGAGTCCGAAGTGGGAGGGGTGATCAACCGGCCCTTGCGGACGATGAAGATGTTCTCGCCGGTGCACTCGCTGACGTTCCCGTCCGGGGCCAACAGGATGGCCTCGTCGTACCCGGCCTGGATGGCCTCCACCTTGGCCAGGGACGAGTTGACGTACATCCCGGTGCCCTTGGCCGCGGTGGGCACGGCATTGGGATCGTGGCGCCGCCACGAGCTGATCTTCATGGACACCCCGTTGGCCACCCCGTCGTCTCCGAGGTAGGTGCCCCAGGGCCACGCAGCGATGGAGACGTTCACCGGGCAGGGCATGGGGTTGAGACCCATCTCCCCGTAGCCCAGGTAGACCAACGGGCGGATGTAGCAACCGTCGTCGAGTCCGTTGGACCGGACCAGGTCCCGGGTGGCGTCGACGATCTCGTCCACCGTGTAGGGGACGTCGATCAGGAACACCTTGGCCGAGGTGAACAGTCGCTCGATGTGGTCGCGCAGCCGGAACACCGCCACCCCGTGCTGTGTCGGGTAGGCGCGGATGCCCTCGAACACGCCGGAGCCGTAATGCATCGTATGGGTCAGCACGTGCACGGTGGCATCAGCCCAGTCGACGAGCTCACCATCCATCCAGATCTTCTCGGTGGGGGTCAGGGGCATACTTCAGAGCCTTTCTGCGATGGCGTCACCGATGGCTGCGGTCGACATCGTCGGGTGGGGTTGGGAATGGATGAAATCGGTGACCGCCTGGGTCACCTTCTCGGCGGCCGAGCGCTCGCCCAGGTGGTCGAGCATCAGGGAAGCCGAGCGGATGGCGGCGGCCGGATTGGCCTTGCCCGTCCCGGCAATGTCGTGGGCGGCTCCATGCACCGGCTCGAACAGAGACGGCCCCGTGCGGTCGGGATTGAGGTTGGCCGAAGCGGCGTACCCGATCCCCCCGGCCACCGCACCGGCCAGGTCGGTGATGATGTCGCCGAAGAGATTGTCGGTGACGATCACGTCGTAGCGGGCGGCGTTCTCCACCAGGTAGATGCATGCGGCGTCGACATGGTTGTAGTCGCGGGCGACCGCGGGGTAGTCGACTGACACCTCGTCGACGGTGCGCTGCCACAGGTCGCCGGCGAAGGTCAGCACGTTGGTCTTGTGCACCAGGGTCAGCTGGTGGCGGGGCCGGGCGGAGGCCAGGTCGAAGGCGAAGCGGGCGCAACGCTCCACCCCGTGGCGCGTGTTCACCGAACCCTGGGTGGCCACTTCGAAAGGGGTCCCTTTGCGGAGGAACCCGCCCTCGCCGGCGTAGGTGCCTTCGGTGTTCTCCCGAATGACCACGAAGTCACACTCCGGGGACAGGGCTCCGGGGACCCCGGTGAACGGCCGCATGTTGACGTAGAGGTCCAGCTCGAACCGCAGACGGAGAAGCAGGCCCCGCTCGAGGGCGCCAGACGGGACGGAGGTGGAGCCCACCGGCGGGCCCACGGCACCGAGCAGGATGGCGTCCTGGTTCCGGAGCTCCTCCATCACCGGGTCGGGCAACACCTCACCGGTGCGGAGGTACCGGTCTGCGCCAAGGTCGTACTCGGTGGTCTCGAGGGCCACCCCGGCCGCGTGGACCACCTTGATCGCCTCGGCAACCACCTCAGGACCGATGCCGTCCCCCCCGATCAGACCCACTCGATAGCTACCCACGGTGCTCCTGTCCTCTTTCTCCGTCTGGCCGGCGCGCCCCGGCTGGTCGGTGACTGCCTGCTTCGTGCCTGGCTGGTTCATGTCTGCTGGCCCATATCTGCTGCTTCGTGCCGCTTGTTCCGTGTCCCCTGTTCGTGATCGCCGGTCGCCACCGGCTGGCGCTCCCATCGGCCGAGGTCTAGCCCATCCGGCATCGGGTCCCGCCCGGACCGGTCCGTGCCGCCCGGGGGCCTGCTGCCCCCCTCTCCCACGGAAGCCCGAATTGAAAAACCGTCCACCAGGTGGACGGTCGAGGGGCACACACCGGTCAGGTGGATGCCTAGTCCATAATGATTACGCTGCCGGAGGCGTCGAATGTCGTTTCCATCAGACACCCAGTGTCCCCTGTCCGGAGGCCGACCGTCAACCCCACGGGACGGAGATGGAAATCCCCGGCTCAGCCGGCCCGATCCCGTCAGGTCGTACGGGCGATGAGCACGTGGCAACCGGCCTTGTGGGCCACGGTGTTGGGCACTGAACCGAGGATGCGGCGGGTGCCCCGCAGCCCTTTGCTGCCCACCACGATGAGATCGGCCCCCACCTTGTCGGCGGTGGAGATGATGACTTCGGCAGGGTCTCCGACACCGGTGTGGATCTCGGTTTCGAGGCCCTCGAGGTCGCCGGCCACCTCCTCGAGCATGGTCTGGGCGATCCCCCGCAGCAGCCCCCCGCCCGATGGGTCCGACACATTGGCCCCGCCCGCCGGTACGGCCACCGCAGTGGCCGTGTGCACCCCGACCACCAGGTGGATCTTGGCCCCTTGGTCCCGCGCCAACTCGACAGCCAGTGCCACCGCCGCCCCCGCGGTCTCCGATCCGTCCGTGCCAACAACGATGTTCGAGAACACAGTGATTCCCTCCTAGGTCCACGGGCTTCGTAGGCGATGGTAGCGGAAAGGGGGTCCTGGGTCCCCGGAGCCGATCCCGGCTCCTGACCCGGCCGGCCTGTGGGAACGCCCGGGACCCTGTCGCTCAGCCCGGGTCACGCCCGGCCCTCGGTCCCCCGAGGAGCACGGCCCACGGGATGGCACCCTCGCGTAGGCACCGGAGATCGGAGCCTTGGCACTCGACCACCGTGGAGGGGGTCCCGTCGCACAGCCCTCCGTCGAGGATCAGCGCCAGGTCGTCGTCGCCGAAGCGGTCCGCCACCTCTCGGGCCGTAGCCGCGGGTGGCGCGCCGTGTCGGTTGGCGCTGGTCACCGCCAGGGGCCCCAGTTCTCGGCACAGGGAACGGACCACCGCATGGTCGGGCCACCGAATCCCGACGGTCCGGCGGGCCGATGACGTCCCCCCGAGATCGGTGGTGAAGGTGCGTCGCCGCCGGACCACCAGGGTCAGCGGGCCGGGCCAGTACCGTTCGGCCAGGTCCTCCGCCGCGCCATCCAGGGGGCCGGCCAAGGCCGAGACCTGCTCCAGGCCGTCGACCAGGACCGGCAGGGCCACTTCGGCCGGCCGCTCCTTGAGCTTGAACAGCTGGGCCACCGCCTGCGGCTGGGACAGGTCGGCGGCCAATCCGTAGACGGTGTCGGTGGGCACCGCCACCACCGCGCCGGCCCGGAGTTCCTTGGCCGCCCGCGCCAGAGACCCGGCATCCACCGCCAAGGGCTCCAGCCGCATGGTCATCGGCGGGCCACCACCATGCGGACCCTCCCGGCCAGATCCTGCGCCGTGCCACTGCGGGCGAACCCGGCCCGGTGGACGGCGTCGAGCGTGGCATCGGCCTGGGCCGGGTCGATCTCGACAACCAACGCCCCGGCAGGCCGGAGCCAGTGCGGAGCCCCGGCGACCACGGCCTCGATGTCGGCCATCCCGCCCACTCCTCCAGCGTCTGCCGCCACCAGGGCGTCTCGGGGCTCCCACCGGCTGACCGTTGGGTCGAGGCGGGCGAACTCGGCCTCGGCCACGTAGGGGGGGTTGGACACCAGGAGGTCCACCGTCCCGGCCACCTCCGCCGGCAGTGCGTCGAACCACCGGCCCGCCGACAGTCGGACGCGGCCTGCGGCCTCAGGGTCCCATCGGGCCAGCTCGTCACGGTTCCACGCCGCGACCTCCAGGGCGTCGGCCGACGCGTCGGTGGCCCAGACCACCAGGCCCGGTGCCACCTCGCCCCCTTCGACGGCCAGGGAGAGCGCGATGGCCCCCGAGCCCGTCCCGAGGTCCACGGCCACCGGGCCGGTGCCCGGCACGGCCCGGTCGGGTGACCCGTGGCCGACGATCAGGGAGGCCAGCTCGGCCAAGGCGACCTCCACCACTTGCTCGGTCTCCGGTCGCGGGATGAGAACCCGCTGGTCCACCGCCAGCTCGAGGGAGCGGAACGGCCACCGGCCGAGTACGTACTGGAGGGGCTCCCCCGCCGCCCGCCGGTCAGCCAGGGCCCGAGCCCACTGGGCTTCCCCGCCGGTGTGCTCCACGATCCAGCGGGCTTCGCGGACCGAGCCCACGCGCTCGGCGATGGACCGCTCGAGTGGGGTGCCTGCCACCCCGGCCTGGGGAGCCGGGGTGATGGCTGCCCGCCCGGACAGGGAACCCGGAGCGGTCACGGCTCAGTCGTCGTCCAGCTGGCGATAGCGCTTGTCGGCCATCAGCGCGTCGGTCAGCTCGTCGAGGTCCCCCATCAGGATCCGGTCGAGCTTGTGGAGGGTCAGCTTGATCCGGTGGTCGGTGACCCGGTTCTCCTTGAAGTTGTAGGTCCGGATCTTCTCGGACCGGCCCGCCGCCGCCGACCTGGCTGCGGCGCTGCTCGGACAGCTCGGCCGACTGCCGGTCCTGCTCCGCCTTCAGCAGCCGGGCCCGCAGCACGATCATGGCCTTGGCCCGGTTCTGGATCTGGCTCTTCTCGTCCTGCATGGCCACCACGATCCCGGTGGGCAGGTGGGTGATCCGGACCGCCGAGTCGGTGGTGTTGACCGACTGGCCCGCCCGGCCCGGTCGACCGGTAGACGTCGACCTTGAGGTCGTTCGGGTCGATGTGCGACGTCGACCTCCTCGGCCTCGGGCAGGACGGTCACCGTGGCCGACGAAGTGTGGATCCGCCCCTGGGACTCGGTCACCGGGACCCGCTGGACCCGGTGGGGTCCGCCCTCGTGCTCGAGCCGGCTGCCAGGCGTCGTCACCCTTGACCACGAAGGTGATCTCGTTGAGCCCGTCCCGCTCGGACGGGCTCGGACGACAGGACCTCGATCTTCCAGCCCTGCGCTCGGCGCGTAGCGGAGGTACATCTCGTAGAGGTCCCTGGCGAAGAGGTTGGCCTCCTCGCCGCCCTCGGCGCCTCGGATCTCCATGATCACATTGCGACCGGCGTTGGGGTCCCGGGGCACCAGCAGCAGGCGGAGCTCCTCCTCCAGCCGGGCGATCTCGGCTTCGGCCTCGGCCACCTCGACCTGGCGCCAGCTCGCGTTCGTCGCCCGACGAGTCTCGGTCAGCATCTCGCGGGCCGCCTCCAGGTCGGACTCGGCGGCCAGCAGGTCGACGCCAGCTCTGTACCGAGCTCCTCGAGCTCCGGTGCCGGCGGGACACGGTCGCGCAGACGGCTCGGGGTCCGACGACAGGTCGGGGTCGCTGAGTTCGGCCAGGACCGCCTCGTACTCCTGTTCGAGCTCGGCCATCCGCTCGTTCATGCGCTCGTTGAACACCGGTCCAGGGTAGTCCCAACGTCCGCAGCGGCCCCGCCGCCGGACTCTCGACGGGCCGACCGGACCGGCCGGCCGATCGTCCCGAGGGCCGCTGGTCCGCCTGGCGCCTGCCTCAGGAGGCGGGCGGCGCCTTCTTCTTGCGCGATCCGGTCTTGGCGTAGCGGCGCTGGAAGCGCTCGACCCGGCCACCGGAGTCCACCAGCTTCTGCTTGCCGGTGAAGAACGGGTGGCACTCGTTGCACAGCTCGACGTGGAGCTCGGGCTTGGTCGAGCGGGTGGTGAAGGTGTTGCCGCACGAGCAGCGCACCGTGGCATTCGACGTACGAGGGGTGGATGTCAGTCTTCATGGATTCTCCTGTGGGGGCGGCGCAGCGGTGTCGAGTGACACCCCCCACGCAGCGCTCAGAGTGTAACGGAACCCGGACCACGGTTATTCCGCGGCCGACGAGGGCCCGGAGCGATCAGGTGGCCGGGCCCTTGGCGATCTCGGCCAGGAACTCGTCGTTGCTCTTGGTGGTGCGGATCTTGTCCATGAGCAGCTCGAGGCCGGCCGCCGCGCTGCCCTCGTTGGCCAGGGCGTTGAGCACCCGGCGCAGCTTCCAGACCTGCTGGAGCTCGGACCGGTCGAACAGCAGCTCCTCGTGGCGGGTGGAGCTGGCGTTGACGTCGATCGACGGGTAGAGCCGTCGCTCGGCCAGACGGCGGTCGAGCCGCAGCTCCATGTTGCCGGTGCCCTTGAACTCCTCGAAGATCACCTCGTCCATCTTCGAGCCGGTCTCCACCAGAGCCGTGGCCAGGATGGTCAGCGAGCCGCCCTCCTCGATGTTCCGTGCCGCACCGAAGAACTTCTTCGGGCGGGTAGAGCGCGCCGGAGTCGACGCCACCGGACATGATCCGGCCGGTGGCCGGCTGGGCCAGGTTGTAGGCCCGGGCCAGCCGGGTGATGCCGTCGAGGATGATGACGACGTCCCTGCCCAGCTCGACGAGCCGCTTGGCCCGCTCGATGGCCAGCTCGGCCACCGCGGTGTGCTCCTCGGCCGGGCGGTCGAAGGTCGAGGCGACCACCTCGCCCTTGACCGAGCGGCGCATGTCGGTGACCTCCTCGGGCCGCTCGTCGACCAGCAGCACCATCAGGTGCACGTCGGGGTTGTTGGCCTCGATGGAGTGGGCGATCTGCTTCATCACCGTGGTCTTGCCGGCCTTGGGCGGCGACACGATCAGTCCGCGCTGGCCCTTGCCGATCGGCGACAGCAGGTCGACGATCCGGGTGGTCATGTTCTCCTTCTCGCCGGGCATCTCGAGGTTGAGCCGCTCGTCGGGGAAGAGCGGGGTCAGGTCCTCGAAGCGGGGCCGGTTGCGGGCCTCCTCGGGGTCGAGTGACCGAGACCGTGTCGATCCGCAGAAGGGCCGGGTACTTCTCGTTCTTCCAGCCGGACGGCAGAACCCCTCGATGCTGTCGCCCTTGCGAAGCGCGAATCGGCGGGCCTGGCTGATGGAGACGTAGACGTCCTTGGTCGAGGGCAGGTACCCCTCGCACCGCAGGAAGCCGTAGCCCTCGTCGCGCAGGTCGAGCAGACCCTTCACCGGGATCAGTTCGCCCTGGTACTGCTGGTCCTGGCCGCCGGCACCCTGCAGGTCGCCCTCGCCCCCGCCGCCCTGGCGGTCGCGTCCCCGGCGCCGGCGGTTGCTCCGGCGATTGCCCATGTCGTCGTTGCCACCGCCCTGGTTGCCCTGGTTGTTGCGGTTTCCCTGGCCACGGTTGCCCTGGTTGGTACGGTTGCCGCGGTTGTTCTGGTTCGATCGATTGTTCTGACTGTTCTGATTGTTCTGGTTGCTGCCGCCGCCGGAACTGCCCTGTCGTGCGCCGTCGGCCGGCTGGCCTCCGTCGCCTCCCGTGGTAGTGGTCGTCGAGCCGTCGCTGCCGTCACCGTCGGGCGAGGCGCTGCGGTCAGTGGCGGCGTCCCTTGAGCCTGGCTCGGGAAAGTCCTCGTCCAGGTCGACAGATCCCCCTACCTGATCGGCATCGTCGGCGGGGCCGAACGACTGCACGGTGGCCTGACGGCGGGCGGGCCGGCGGCCTGCGGGCCGCTCCTCGGAACCTTCCGTCGACGTACCGTCGTCCGCCGCACCGTCCTGCGGTGAGGTCCCGGCCCCGTCGCTGGCTTCCCCGCCCGACCCGCGACCGGACCGGGCGGTCCGTCGGCCGTTGGAGGATGCCCCGTCGGCGTCGCCCCCGTTGGAGGCGCTGCCGGCTCCTGCCGACGGCTGGTCATCGACGGAGACGCCGGTGGCCTTCAGGATGCCATCGATCATGTCGGCTTTCTTCGTTCTGGTATTGGTCTTCACAGACAGCGCCTGTGCGATGGCGTGGAGCTCGTCCCGCTCCTTGCCTTCCAATACCGAGCGCTCGAGCTGCTGTTCCGCAGTCATCGGCTTCCTCGTTTCACATGTCCTTGTTGGCAGGTGGAGTGAGTCCCACTGCCAGGGAATCAGGGGTGGGGAGTCGCGAGTCTCGAGATCGTCTCTCGCCTGCTTCTCCCCCCGACGCCGTCTACGGGCTGATCGCGTCCATCAGAAAGCGATACAGGGAGTCCCGCCCACAAGCCCGATCGGGCACGTTGTGGAAGCGAAGGTGCACCCAGTGTACAGGGGGAAGGCCGCACCGGCAACCATCCGCTCGGAAGCGGCGGTCGACGCCCCACCAGGCCTGTTCAATCCAGGCCCAGCTCGTGGCGAACGGCGCCCAGGTCGGCATCCACCACCGTCGGCACGGAGATCTGGCTGATGGCGATGTCGGGGTCCTTCAGTCCGTGGCCGGTCAGCACGCACACGACGGTGGCTCCCGGCCCCAGCCCGTCGGGCAGACCGTCCTCAACAGGCCGGCCACCGACGCCGCCGAAGCCGGCTTCGCAGAACACCGACTCCTCGGTGGCCAGGAACCGGTAGGCCTCGAGGATCTCGTCGTCGGTCACCGCCGTGATCCCGCCGCCCGACTCCGACGCCGCCGAGGTGGCGCCGTACCAGCTGGCCGGGTTGCCGATCCGGATGGCGGTGGCCATCGTCTCGGGATGCTCGATCGGGATGGCCGTCGACGATGGGGGCGGCGCCGGCGGCCTGGAACCCGAACATGCGGGGCAGCCGGGTCGAGCGTCCGGCCTCCTTGAACTCGAGATAGCCCTTCCAGTAGGCGGTGATATTGCCGGCGTTGCCGACCGGGATGCAGTGGACGTCGGGCGCGTCCCCCAGTTCGTCGACGATCTCGAAGGCTCCCGTCTTCTGGCCCTCGATCCGATAGGGGTTGACCGAGTTGACCACGGTGACCGGAGCCCGCTCGGCGAGGTCCCGGACGATGGTCAGAGACTGGTCGAAGTTGCCGCGCACCTGGAGGACCCGGGCCCCGTGGATCAGGGCCTGGGCCAGCTTGCCCAGGGCGATGTGCCCCTCGGGGATCAGCACGGCGCAGGTCAGCCCGGCCCGGGCGGCGAAGGCCGCGGCCGACGCCGAGGTGTTGCCGGTCGACGCGCACACCACCGCCTTGGCCCCCTCCTCGGCGGCCTTGGAGATGGCCACGGTCATGCCGCGGTCCTTGAACGAGCCGGTGGGGTTGGCCCCTTCCACCTTGAGCAGGACCCTGGCCCCGACCCGGGCCGACAGCCGCGGCGCGGGCAGGAGCGGCGTCCCCCCTTCGAGCAGGGTGACCACCGGCGTGGCGTCCGATACGGGCAGGAGGTCGCGGTACTCCTCGATGACCCCGCGCCATCCCCGACCGCTCCTCGGATCGGTCACTCGGCGTCCCCGACGATCCGCATGACCCCACCGATCCGC
This sequence comes from uncultured Acidimicrobiaceae bacterium, assembly GCA_963817005.1. Lineage (GTDB taxonomy): Bacteria > Actinomycetota > Acidimicrobiia > Acidimicrobiales > RAAP-2 > Bog-756. The sequence goes on along the minus strand of CAWFMN010000007.1, from coordinate 801,962 downwards.
GCCACGGTGTCCAACCGGGCCAACTCGTCCAGAGTGTCCCGAACGTCCCCCTCCCGCGCCCGGTGGGTGACGAACAGCAGGCGGGCCTCGCCGGCGTAGCCCTCCTGCTCCATCGAGCGGATGGAGACGTCGTGGTCGCCGAAGACCCTGGTCACGGCGGCCAGCACGCCGGGGCGGTCGGTCACGTCGAGGCTGATGTAGTGCTGCGTCCGGAGCTCCGACTCCGGCAGCAGCCGCGGCCGGCCGGCGGTCGGGGGTGGGCGCGGTAGTGCCGGCCGAGCGGTTGCGGACCGCGTCGATCAGGTCGCCGACCACGGCGCTGGCCGTCGGAAGCCCTCCTGCCCCCTGGCCGTAGAGCATCAGCTCCCCGGCCGCCTCGCCCTCGATGAACACGGCGTTGAAGGCGTCCCGGACCCCGGCCAGGGGATGCGACTTGGGCACGAGAGCCGGGTGGACCCGCACCGACAAGGCGTCGTCCCCAGCCCGCTCGACGATGGCCAGCAGCTTGACCGACGTAACCGAGACGTTCGGCCGAACTCGACGTCGACGGCCCGGACTCGCCGTGATCCCCTCGCGGATGACGTCGGCCCCCCCAACGTCGTACCCGAAGGCCACACCGGCCAGGATGGCCGCCTTGGCCGCGGCGTCGTAGCCCTCCACGTCGGCGGTGGGGTCGCGCTCGGCCAGGCCGAGACCCTGGGCCTCGCGCCAGCACGTCGGCGTAGTCGGCGCCCTGTTCGCTCATCTTGGTCAGGATGAAATTGGTGGTGCCGTTGACGATCCCCATCACCCGGTGGATCCGCTCGCCGGTGAGCGACTCCCGCAGGGCCCGGACCAGGGGGATGGCACCGGCCACGGCGGCCTCGTAGAGCAGGTCGACGCCCTGCTGCAGCGGCCAAGGTGCGCAGCGCCACGCCCTCGCGTGAGGCCAGCAGGGCCTTGTTGGCCGTCACCACCGACTTGCCGGATTCGAGCGCCGCCCGCACCAGGCTCCGGCCGGCTCCAGGTCGCCGATGAGTTCCACCACCACGTCGACGGCGGGGTCGCCCACCAGCCCGGCCGGGTCCGCCGTCAACAGTTCGACCGGGATGTGGGGCTCCCGCCGCCGGGACAGGTCGTTGACGGCGATGCCGGCGACCTCCAGTCGGGCGCCGCTCTGGACGGCCAGGGCGTCGGCCCGGTCCTGGAGGATCCCGACCAGGGCGGAGCCGACGTTCCCGCAGCCGAGCACGGCGATTCGCATCACTCGCTCGGTAGGCGGAGCCAAGGTCACCCGGGTCACGCTACCGCCTGGCCGGCGGCGACCCCGGTGATCAGACGTCGAGACGGACCAGGTCGTCGAAGGTCTCCCGACGGACGACGACCCGGGCGTCGCCATCGGCGACGAAGACCACGGCCGGGCGGGGGACCTTGTTGTAGTTGGAGGCCATGGAGTGGCCGTAGGCGCCGGTCACCGGGGTGGCCAGGATGTCCCCCACAGCAAGGTCGCCGGGAACGAAGCCCTCCGACACCACCACGTCCCCGGTCTCGCAGTGCTTGCCCACCACCCGGACCGGCACCGGGCGGTCCGCCGCCGCCTCCCGGGGCAGGAAGGCCTCGTACCCGCTGCCGTAGAGCACTGGGCGTGGGTTGTCGCTCATACCGCCGTCGACCGAGACGTAGGTCCGGTGACCCGGCACGTCCTTGACCGTGCCCACCCGGTAGAGGGTGATGCCGGCGGCGGCCACGATCGAGCGTCCCGGTTCGGCCGTGACCCGGACAGCGTCGGAGATACCCGCCTTGCTGCAGGCCCGGCGTACCGATGCCGCCCAGCTGACCATGGGCGGGGCCTCCTCACCGTTCACGTAGGGCACACCGAGGCCGCCGCCCACGACCAGCTCGGGAAGACCCAGCGGGGCGAAGAAGTCGGCCAGCACCTCGACGGCCCGGACGAAGGAGGCCAGGGCGAACACCTGGCTCCCGAGGTGGGCGTGGATCCCGACGAAGGCAACCGTCCCCGCCTGATCGAGACGGGTCAGACGGTCCACGGCCCGAGCGGCGGCCCCCGAGGCCAGGCCGAAGCCGAACTTCGAGTCGTCCTGGCCAGTTCGCACGAACTCGTGGGTGTGGACCTCGACCCCCGGCGTGATCCGGGCCAGCACCCGCGGTCGGGATCGGGACGACGCTGAACCGTGCGGGTCGGTCGGGGTCGGGGTCTCCGGGACCAACCGCTCGAGACGGTCGATCTCGTCGAAGGAGTCGACGACGATCCGGCCCACCCCGACGGCCAGCGCGGCGGCCAGCTCCTCGTCGGACTTGTTGTTCCCGTGGAGCACCAGCCGGTCGGCCGGAACCCCGGCGGACAGCGCCACGTGGAGCTCGCCGCCGGTCGACACGTCGAGGCACATGCCCTCCTCGTGGGCCAGACGGGCCATGGCCACGCAGAGGAAGGCCTTGGTGGCGTAGGCCACGCCGTCACCCCAGGCCTCCACGGCCTCCCGGCAGCGGGCCCGGAGGTGGGCCTCGTCGTAGACGAACAGCGGCGTGCCGAACTGTTCGGCCAGCTCGACCAGGTCGCACCCACCCACCTGCAGCCGGCCGCGTTCGTCGACTCTGGCGGTCAGCGGGAAGAGCCCGGGGGCCACCGGAGCGGACGGGTCGGCTCGAGGTCCGACCTGCGACGGGGAAGCGTCGGTCACATGGCCTCCGGTGCGGCCACCCCGAGAAGTCCCAGGCCGATGGCGAGGCCGATGCGGGTGGCCTCGACCAGCCACAGCCGGGCCTGGGTCAGGGCCGGATCCACGTCGTCGGCCAGGATCGGGCAGTCGTGGTAGAAGCCGTGGAAACAGCCGGCCAGCCGCCGCACCCAGGTGGTGACCTTGGTCGGGGCCCGGTCCACAGCAGCGTCGGCCACCACCTCGGGCAGCTCCTCGAGGCAGCGGATGAGCTCCAGCTCACGCGGGTGGGTGAGCTGCGCCAGGTCGACATCGGCCAGCGGTCGCCGCACCACACCCCGTTCGACGGCCTTCCGGCCCACACCCCCGATCCGGGCGCTGGCCATCTGCACATAGAAGACCGGGTTCTCCACCGACTCTTCCCGCACCGAGGCCAGGTCGAAGGTGCTGGCCTGGTCCAGGGAGCTCATCAGGCTGAGGATGCGTGTGGCATCGGGCCCGATGTCGGCCACCAGCGAGTCGAGCGAGATGGCGTTGCCGGCCCGCTTGCCCATTTTGACCGCCTCGTCTCCGTCCACCAGCGACACCATCTGACCCAGCTTCACCTCGAGGCGCCCGGGGTCGACGCCCAGGGCCTCGACCCCGGCCTTCAAGCTGGCCACCTGCCCGTGGTGGTCGGCACCGAACACGTCGATGACCCGGTCGAACCCGCGCACCAGGAACTTGTCGCGGTGATAGGCCAGGTCGCCGGCGAGGTAGGTGGCATCGCCGTTGGACTTGCGCAACACCCGGTCACGACTGTCCCCCAGCGCAGTGGCCCGGAACCACGTGGCGTCGTCCTGCTCGAACACGAGGCCCCGATCGGCCAGCAGAGCGATGGTCTCGTCCACCGCGCCGCTCTCCTCGATGGAGGCCTGGCTGTACCACTCGTCGAAGACGATGCCCACCGAGGCCAGGGTGGCCCGGATGTGGTCGAGGATCCGCTCCGCCGCCCACCGCCCGGCCGTGGTGACGTCCTCGGGGCCGTCGTACGACCGCGGCCAGCTCGGTGACGTACTCCCCCGAGTAGCCACCCTCGGGCACGTCACGGCCGCGTCGTCGGGCCAGCAGGCTCTCGCCCAGCGTCCGGATCTGGCCGCCGGTGTCGTTCACGTAGTACTCGCGGCTCACCTCGTGCCCGGCTCGGGCCAGGACCCGGGCCAGGGCGTCGCCGTAGCTCCCCCACCAGCCGTTGCCCACATGGATCGGTCCAGTGGGGTTGGCCGAGATGAACTCGACCTGGACCCGCTCTCCGTGACCTATGTCGGGTCGGGCGTAGGCCTCCTCGCCCTGGGCCAGCAGCTCGGCCAGGGCGTCGTACAGCCAGCCGTCGTCGAGTGTGAAGTTGATGAACCCCGGCCCGGCGACCTCGATGGTTGTGGTGTGGGCCGGAGGATCGGCCTGCAGGACCTCCACCAGCGAGCGGGCCAGCGCCTGCGGGTTGGTACCGGCCCGCTTGGCGTTCACCATGGCGATGTTGGTCGACCAGTCACCGAGCTCACGGCGGGATGGACGCTCCAGGTGCACCGACGTCGGGGGTGGCGTCGAGGGTCAGGCCGTCACGCTCGGCGACGGTGTCCGCGGCACGGCTGATGGCCTCGGCCAGTCGGTCTCGGGTGGACATGATGCTGCGAGGATACGTCGTCCGATGTCGACCGCTGTGAAGCACGGGGTCCGGTCCCGTGCCGTCGCACTACAGTTGGGCCCCCGGCAGGTGTTCAGTCGGGTCGAGGTGAGCGGGCCCGTGCCCGCCAGACGCCCCCGTAGCTCAGCGGATAGAGCACCGGCCTCCGGAGCCGGTGGCGCAGGTTCGAGTCCTGCCGGGGGCACAGTGTGATGTCCCAGGACATCGCGGACAGACGAACCTACGAAGACTAGGTGACCTCCGCTTTCGGGGCGAGGGGCTGGTAGTCCCTCTCAGGGTCGAGCGTGAGGTGTCGGAGGAGTTCGCCCTCCTCGCTGAGGACTCTGATGTCGAGGTCGGCGACGAGGACGATCACCCGACGGCCACAGTGGGCGCGTCCGACCCCGACGTGGTGGAGCCTGGTTCCGTGTCGCAGGGTGAATACCCCGACCTTGTCGACTTTGTCGTGGCGGACCCGGGTGTTCGGAGCCATGGGGTACGTGTCGGGGTCGGGCGTCGCCTTGGCCAGGGCGTCGAAGGCCCGCTTGGGTGGGATCATGCCCCGGGCCGAATGGGGCCGGGTCTCGTTGTAGTAGGGAGAAGCGGCGACGCGCGGGGCCAGAACCGGCACGCAGACCGGGGAGGGCGACCAGGGCGGCCGACCGGGGCGGCCGGACGGAGGGCGGCGAGCGGAGCCCACCCGAGACGGAGGGCGAGGGGCGGGGCGGGGAGCGGCGAGGCCCCGGAAAGCTGACCGTCATGATCACCGGCTTCGGGCCGTGATCTGTTCGCTCTGGATTGGGGCCCGGCGAGCGGAGCGCGGACTCGAGCAACCCCCCATCGTCGAGGCCGGGCAAACCCCTCGATGGCCTGAGGTTAGAACCTGAAGCGAGTCAGCCCGCCCGGCTCGGTGCCCAGGGCCACGGTCACCGAATGTGGCTTGATTCGAAATACGTTCCACGGCGGTGGTCCCTGCGACGGCGCGTTGAACGGGGCAGTGATGCCGGCCCCCGTCTCATCCAGTTCGGCGGGCCACCCCTGGTCCGCCCAGGCCTTGGCGAGGCGCGTCAGTGTGGTCGGGTCGGTCTCCCGCTCTGCCTCACCCTCGGCGACGACATCTGCATCGCGAATCGACACCGCGATCGAACAGCGCGGGTCGCGGGCGACGTTGCGGCCCTTCCGGGTTCCCGATCCGGTCTGGAACCAGAAGCTTCCGTCCAGCCAGAGCGCACCGACCGCAGTCACGTGCGGGCTCCCGTCCTCGTTCACCGTCGAGAGCCACGTCGTGCGAGCGTTGTGGGCGTCAGGAGCCGGCGGCGATCCGGCGGCGAGTTTCTCGACGACGTTCGCCCAGTCCACCGGGGGCAGCCCGTCCGTCGCACCCAAGTTGATGATGTCCATTACGTCTCCCTTCTGGTAGTCCGGCGACACTGCTCAGGGTCGTCTCGTCCATTTGACGTTTACCGGTCACCAAAGTCATCGCGCCACGGAGGGATGAAAGTGCTCCCCGCCTTTGCAAGTCTGCCAGGCGTATCCCACATTGAGGGCAGGGCAGTCCATGCCGGCCTCGGCCCTCAAGCGAAGGGCACGGCGACGTCGCAGTACGGGACGCTCGCTTCCGTGACCGGCTCGCTCGCGAAGAAGGTAATTCGCACGCCGAGATCCTCGGGCTTGAGAGCGAGACTCTCGGGGACGACGTGCTCGACCGCCCAGGCGTGCAATGCCTCCGACGCGAGTTGCCACGGCACCGCCGGGTTCCCTCCCGGGCCAGCCGGTAGCGCGTCGTCCGGTAGCGCGACGTACGCCTCGTGGCGTGCGGGTTCGGTCCGCAAGCTCAACTCCGGGTAATACGATGCAAGCGCCTTCGCGTCCGGCTCCGGGACCGGCCTGCACCATTCAACGGGGCCGTCGCTGTCCGCGCTCATCTCACCCCAGTAAATGGAGACCATCGCGCCTTCTCGCCCGTCCATCTTCGGTAGTGGTGTTGGCGCAGGATCGTGGGGAACTCCTTGCCGAGCGCCCACGCTCCCTGTTCGTCGACGTTGCGCTTCAGGCAGAGCAAGCTCCGCTCGGGTATCTCTCGTGTGGTGACGACGTACATGACGGACCTCTTTCCACTCAGTCGGTTGATGAGCTCATCGGCGAGCTCCGGCTTGTTCACCCCCGGGTCCCGACAGTCAGCCGAGGCCGCATCGACCAAGTGATCGACCTCACCGGACACCCCGGCATGTGACGCTCTCCTCGCCCACCGGTCGGGGTCGCCTTCACAGGGGGAGCCCGGCACACCGGCCGGCTCCGCCTACCCCGTCCGCCTCCGCCGTGCCGCGGCGCGGCGCGCCCGGGCCACCGAACCGACCAGGGCCGTCATGATGATCGCCGGCAGGGCCACCCAACCGGGGAAGCTGGTGCGAGCCAGCCCCCAGGTCACCAGCAGGCCGACGACGACCACGACAGCGAGGGTCCAGTCGTCGCCCACGATGAAGTCGACCCAGAACAGCCCGAAGCGCTTGAGCGTCTGCATCACCCGACGGTCCCGATCCGGGCAGCATCCGCGCTGCGCAGCACAGCCACCGTGGCGCAGGACACCAGGGAAGTAATGGCGATGAGAACCAGAATGAAAAGGTCGTTGCCGGGCCAACGGGTGCCCGCCCCCTCAGCCGACCAGAACAGTCCGAACGAGGTCAGCATGATCCCGACAATGAACTTGAGGGAGTTCTCGGGGACCCGGGACAGCGGGCGATGGACGACAAGTCCGACGGTGGCCACCAGTACCAGCGCAGCCAACGCGGCCAGGGTTGCCGCCCCTAGGTGGCCCTGGCTGGCGCCGAACGTCAACACGATGAAGACCACCTCGAGCCCTTCGAGGAAGACACCTTTGAAGGCCACGGTCACCCCGTACCAGTCCACGTTTCCCCGGCCACCCCCGGCCGCCTTGAGGCGCTGGAGCTCCTCTTGATAGATGGCGTCCTCGTCGTGGAGCGCCTTCAGGCCGCCGGCTCGCAGGATGGCCTTGCGCAGCCACTGGAGTCCGAATACCAGCAAGAGGCCTCCCACCACCAGCCGCAACGAGTTGAGTGGGATGCTGGTGACCGCAGGACCGAGCACTGCCACCAGGCCTCCCAATCCCACCAAGGCCCCCAGCGTGCCGAGCACCACCGGCCGCCACCCCCGCGTCACGGCGACGGCCAAGATGATGGTCAGCGCCTCCACCATCTCTACCGTCGAGGCGGCAAAGGTGCTCAGTACCAACAGCACGACGTGCAACGGGCCGGTCTCCTCGTTCGGCGGCGGTCCAGACTGTAGTATTTGCTACATGCCGGAGTCAATTGTGCAGGATCCGCTACAGGAGCCCCTGGCCCGACGGGTGGCCCGGTCCCTCGGCACGCTCAGCCCGGCTCAACGGCTGGTCGCCGAGTATCTGGTGGGGTCCGGTCGCTCGGCCATGGTCGACTCGGCCTCGGTCATCGCCGACCGGCTCGGGGTGAGTGACGCCACCGTGGTCCGAACCGCCCAGGCCCTGGGCTACTCCGGTCTGCCGGAACTACGTCGGGGCCTCGCCGATCAGGTCGAGGGCCTGACCCTGGCGGAACGGCTCCACCACACGTTGGCCCAGAGTGGGACCGACGCTCTGGCCAGCTCGGCGAACTCGCTCGTGGCCTCGGTCGACGTGCTGTTGCAGCAGGTGTCGGGTCGGCGCTTCGACCACGCCGTCGAGATCATGGGGACGGCCGACCGTCTGGTATGGAGTGGCATCGGGCCGTCCGCCCCCATTGTCGAGTACGCCGCCCTACTCGGCCGCCGGCTCGGCCGGCCCTCAGTGGCTTTGACCCGCTCCGGACCAGGTGTCGCCGACGATCTCCTGGAGCTGACGCCGACCAGTGCTGCCGTCGTGTTGACCTACGGCCGACTTCACCACCACGTCGCCGCCATCCTGAAACGGGCGGCAGATCGGTCCGTGCCCGTGGTGTTGGTCACCGACGTCCTCGAGTCGGACCTCGGGGACCGCGTGGCCGAGACGCTGGTGTGCTGGAGGGGGTCCCCCGGTCTCTTCGCCAGCCATGCTCCGACCATGGTGCTGGTGGAAGGACTGCTCATGGGTTTGGCTGGGCTCGATCCGGTCCGGGCCGAGTCCAGCTTGGCCGAGCTGGAGGAACTCAGGGCGCTTCCTGGTTGACTCCGGACGCCGGATGGCGACATCTGACGATCGTCGGCCACGTGGCCACCGTCGTGGGCTGATCAGCCTGGCGTGTCACGGTGACGTGCGCATCCTGGGCTTCGGCTGTCCGGTGCCGTCCCGTCTTTCGAAGTCGACCTTCCTGAAAGGCGCGGACTTCGTGGCCGTGTGCGTGTTCATGTTCGCCTCGACCAACCTGGTTGTCGAGCTGGGTATCGTCCTCTGGCTGCAAACCGGTCGGAACGGATGGGTGACGTCCTGATCAGGTAGCTAGGCGAGCTCGGACAACCCCGACTGTCGCACGGTGACGTTGAAGCGTCCATGACCCACCCCCAGGGTCGGGTCGCCGCTGCCCTGGATCACACGAGGGACCCCGTGGTACGCCAGTCGGGAAGGACCACCGAAGACGAACAGGTCGCCGGACTCGAGAAGCACGTCGGACCACGGTCGCCCCCGCCCGGCAGGATTGCCGAATCTGAACGTGCAGGAGTCACCCACGCTGAGCGAGACCACCGGGGCCGGGCTCCGCTCGTCGCGGTCCACGTGCATGCCCATGTGCGAACCGGGGGTGTACCAGTTGATGAGGGCCACATCAGGTCGGTACCTGCCAGCATCGGCTGCGGCCACCAGGTCCGTCGTGGGGTGGATCCTCGGGTCCACGGTGCCGGCGGCCTCGACCGCCCGGCCGCTGAGGTCACCCAGCCCGTCCGGGAAGGGCGGCACCGGACGCCCGTCGCCGTCGTCGATGTGTCGTGAGTAGCGGTAGGGGTACCAGTGCCACCCAAGACAGGCGATCTGCACCGACATGACCCCGCCACGAGGCATGCGGGGCGCCCGGAAACCGCCGGCCTCGGCGCCCCACCGGCGGCACGCCTCGGCCAGGGACCGTTGGGCCTCAGGCTCGAGCCACCCGGGGAGGAGCACAGCTCCGGGGGCCACGATCTCGGGCTCCCGCCCGAACAGTGGCGACACCGGCCTACCGTCCCACCGACCGGAAGTTCCGGCTCGGGCGAGTGCCGGCCGTCGCCGCCTCGGCCGGGGGACGGAGACGCCACCGCCGACGGCCAGTGGCGCCGGTCAGCTCGGAGGCTGACTCCATGGCGGCGGCTGGCGCTGTTCCGACGTCCTCGTCACCTACGTTCGACCGGGATCGGCTGCGCACCGGAGAAACCTTGGCACACCTCGGCCGGCCTCGGCCGGTCGGTGCCGCGTCCTCACAGGGCCCCCGGGGCACTCGACCTCGGACCCGTCTGGCCGGGTCGGCGGCTCAGGTCGGGTCGGAGGAGTCCTGGCGGGCCAGCCAGCGCAGGCGGGCCGCCCGGGCGTCCCACGAGTAGACGACGGCTGTCTTGGCGAACCGGTCGTGCCAGGCGTAGCGCCGCCGGTTGGTCAGGATGCCGAGGAACCCCAAACCGAGGGCAATGATGCTGAGCGGCAGGGTCAGGGTCCGGATGACCGCCTGACGGCCGCCGATCGGCGAGCCGTCGGTCTGGACCACCTTGATCCCGAGGACGGCCATTCCGATGGTCTTCCCACTGAGGCTCCACTGATAGGCGAAGTACAGGAACTCCCAGACCACCGCGGCGATGAGGGAGACGATCTGGTGGTTGTCCAGCGAGAACTTGGTGCCCGACGTCAGCTGGATGGTGAAGACCACGGCCGCCGCGCCGAGGGTGAACAGTCCCCAGGAGGCGCCCACGTCGGCCCCGAAGGCGACCAGCCGGCTCACCGCACCGGCATAGTGGCCCTGGCGACCCTCGACGGGTTTGGCCACCGTGGCCATCAGCCTGCCCCCGACGGCAGCTCGGCCCGTGTCGAGGCCACTTCGACCAGGGTCGGCGGGCCGAGGGGGAGTTCGGCCGGCGGCCGGCGGAGGATGCGGTTGGCCCATCGGGCGAAGAAGTCGTCCAGTCCGACCCCCTGGGCCCGGATGACGTCGAGGACCTCTGAGGCCACACCGGTGGTGGACCGGGCGATGATGGTACCCAGTTCGGTCTTCTCCATCAGGGAGTCGATGTCGACCCGCTCGATGATCTTCTCGACATCGACCCGCTCGACGATCTTCTCGACGTCGACCCGCTCGATCAGCTTCTCCACGTCGACCCGGTCGATCAGCTTGTCGACGTCGACCCGCGAGATCAGGGCGTCGACGTCGATGCGGTCGAGAAGCGCGTCGATGTCGATGGCATCCATGACGATGCTCACCACCCGCTCGGCCACGGCCTGGGCCAGCTGTTCCACGCGACCGGATCCTGGGACCGGGCTCATCGGGGTCGGTTCGACGACCGGACGTCCATCAGCACAGCATCCCATCGGAGCGTGCTCCCTGCGGGGACACCCCGGGAGGGGCACTCGAACGCGGTCAGGCGGCGGCGTTGGCCTTGAGCACCTCGAGGGCCCGGTCGGCGTGCACGTTCATCCGCACCTCGCTTTGGATGACGTCGATCACCTTGAGGTCGCTCCCGATGATGAAAGTGGCCCGCTTGGTGGGCGAGAGCTTGGCGAAGCCCCGCCTGACCCCGAACTGGGTGGCCACCGCCCCGTCGGGGTCGGACAGCAGCGGGTAGTCGAAGGAATGCTTGTCCGAGAAGCGCTTCTGCTTCTCGACCTGGTCGGCGCTGATCCCCACCCGTTGGGCCCCGACCGCCTCGAACTCGGCCTTCATGTCCCGGAAGTGGCAACTCTCCTTGGTGCAGCCATAGGTCATGGCGGCCGGGTAGAAGAACAGGACGACGGGGCCGGAGGCGGCCAGCTCACTCAGCGTTCTCGGGTTGCCGTCCTCGTCGGGCAGTTCGAAGTCCGGTGCCTGGTCGCCTTTGTCCATGACCTGAGGCTACCGGTCGGCGGCCAGCGGTGCCGACCGTGGGGTCGGGCCCCGGAGGGCCGGATCCGCCGGCGGGGGTGTCGGGCGGGGGAGGGTGCCGCCGTAAGATACATCGACGCCCCGAGGCGTCGATGCCGACCGGGCGGCAGGCCCGGGGCACCCCGCCGGTGCCGGCGCCCACCAGACCGAACCTCCCCGAACAGTCAGGACCATCTCATCATGCCGTACGCCATCGAAGCCGATGCCCTGCAGAAGACGTTCACGGGCAAGCACGAGGTCCGCGCCCTCGACGGCGTGTCATTCAGGGTCGAGGAGGGGAGGGTGTTCGGCCTCCTCGGTCCCAACGGGTCCGGCAAGACCACCGCCGTGCGTGTCCTCACCACCATCCTGAAGGCGGACGGCGGATCGGCGCGGGTGCTGGGCCATGACGTCAGGAAGAAGGCCGCGCTGGTCCGAAGCCTCATCGGTCTGGCCGGCCAGTATGCCGCCGTGGACGAGAACCTGACCGGCCGGGAGAACCTCCGGATGGTGGGGAGACTCAACCATTTGGACACGTCGTACGTCACCCTCCGGGCCGCCGAGCTGCTCACCCAGTTCGACCTGGCCGACGCCGGCTGACCGCCCGCTCAAGACCTACTCGGGCGGCATGCGCCGGCGGCTGGACTTGGCTGCAGCTCTGGTGGCCCGACCCACCGTCCTCTTCCTCGACGAGCCGACCACCGGGCTCGACCCCCAGAGCCGCAACGACCTGTGGGAGGTCATCGAGAGCCTGGTCGGTGGGGGCACCACCGTGCTCCTGACCACCCAGTACCTGGAGGAGGCCGACCGGCTGGCCTCCGATCTGGTGGTCATCGACCACGGGCATGTCATTGCCGAGGGCACCCCGAACCAGCTCAAGGCCAACCTGGGCGCTACGGTCCTCGAGGTCGGCCTGGACACCATCGACCATGCGCGCCGGACCTCCGAGCTGTTCGGGATGCTCGGGCCCCACACGCCGACCGTCAACGGAACCGTCGTCGAGGTCACAGTGGACGATGGACCCACGTCGGCCATGGCCGGACTCCGATCGCTCGACCAGGCGGGGATCACGCCCACGGCGTTCACCCTGCGCGAGCCCAGCTTGGACGACGTCTTCCTGGGTCTGACCGGCCGACGGGCGGAGGACGAGACCGACGGAGACAGAAGACCCCGAGAAGCAGCGACGCAGCCGATCCCGACGGCGCGCCGCCAGCGAAGCCCTACCCATCGCGACCGGAGAGCTCTCATGACCACGACCATCGTCGCCCCTTCCGTCCCGGGAGCGCCCCACACCGACTCAGTGCCCGCCCGTCTGCGTTGGGCGGTATCGGACACCCTGACCATCACCCAGCGGAACCTGCTGGCCCTCTTGCGCATCCCTGAGCAGCTGTTCTTCTCCACGGTCCAACCGATCATGTTCGTCCTGCTGTTCACGTACGTGTTCGGCGGAGCCATCAAGGTCCCCGGGGGCAGCTACGTGAACTACCTGATGCCCGGCGTCTTCGTGCAGACCGTGGCCTTCGGGGCCGTGAGCACCAGCATCGGCCTGGCCGAGGACCTGCAGAAGGGTCTCATCGAGCGGTTCCGGGCGCTGCCCATGTCCCGCTCGGCCGTGCTGACCGGACGGACCACTGCGGACACGGTGCGCAACATCTTCACCGTGATCATCATCACGGCGGTGGGACTGGCCGTGGGCTTCCGGCCCACTACCGGCGTCCTGGCCTACGTCGCCGCCGTCCTGCTGATCCTGCTCTTCGCCTACGCCCTGTCCTGGGGCTTCGCCGTGATCGGGCTCTCGGCGCCCAACAGCGAGACGGCTCAGGTGATGTCGTTCCCCATCCTCTTCCCGCTCATCTTCGTCTCCTCGGCCTTCGTCCCGGTCGCCTCCATGCCCAGTTGGCTCCAGGGATTCGCCACCTACCAGCCGGTGAGCGTGACCGTCAGCGCCTGCCGGGCCCTGATGATCGGGGGGCCCACCTCCAAATGGGTCATCCAGACGCTGGCCTGGACGATCGGCCTTCTGATCGTCCTCATCCCGCTGGCCGTCCGGCGCTACCGCAACCGCACCTAGGTCCTGGTCGACCCGGTTCGCGATGGCCGGACCGGTGGCAGAATGGGGCCATGGCTCAGACCCCTCCCTCCGTCGCCCCCGACTCGTTCGGTGCCCGCGGCTCGCTCGCCGTCGGCGACGCCACCTACCAGATCTACCGGATCAACGCCCTAGCCGACCGGTTCGACGTCCCCCGGCTGCCCTACTCCATCAAGGTGGTATTGGAGAACCTGCTCCGCCACGAGGACGGGCTGGCCGTTCGGCCGGCCGACATCGAGGCCGTGGCCGGGTGGGGCAACCGGCCCGAGCGGCACGGCTTCGGAAGTGAGGACGCGGCCGAGATCGCCCTCACCCCCGAGCGGGTGCTCATGCAGGACTTCACCGGTGTACCCGGTGTGGTCGATCTGGCTGCCATGCGAGACGCCCTCGAGACCCTGGGCGGGGACCCGGCCAAGGTCAATCCCCTGGTCCCGGTGGAGCTGGTCATCGACCATTCGGTGATCGCCGAGTCGTCGGGCCGGCCCCAGTCCTACGACGAGAACGTGGACATCGAGTATCACCGCAACATCGAGCGCTACCAGCTTCTGCGGTGGGCCCAGCAGGCCTTCGACGGATTCCGCGTCGTGCCCCCGGGCACCGGCATCTGCCACCAGGTCAACCTGGAGTACCTGTCACGGGTGGTGTTCGCCACCGACGACGGCCAGGCCTACTGCGACACCCTGGTGGGGACTGACTCCCACACCACCATGGTCAACGGCCTCGGAGTGCTGGGCTGGGGCGTCGGCGGGATCGAGGCCGAGGCGGCCATGCTGGGCCAACCGCTTTCGCTGCTCCTGCCACCGGTGGTCGGCTTCCGGCTCACCGGCGAACAGCCGGCCGGCACCACTGCCACCGACCTGGTCCTCACCATCACCGCACCTGCTGCGCCAACACGGCGTGGTGGGGAAGTTCGTCGAGTTCTACGGGCCCGGCGTGGCGGCGGTGCCCCTGGCCAACCGCGCCACCATCGGCAACATGTCGCCCGAGTACGGTGCCACCTGCGCCATCTTCCCCGTCGACGAGGTGACACTCGACTACCTGCGGTTCACCGGCCGGGACGACAAGCACGTCGACCTGGTGGAGGCCTACGCCAAGGAGCAGGGCATGTTCCACGTGGTCGGTGGCGTGGAGCCCGTCTACTCCGAGACCATCGAACTGGACCTGTCCACGGTTGTGCCGAGCATCGCCGGGCCGGCCCGGCCCCAGGACCTCGTCACACTGGCCGGGGCCGGTGCTTCGTACCGCTCGTCCCTCGGTCGGGAGCCCCGTTCGGGGCCGGCCACCGCGGCCGATGGGTCGACGGCGACGGTGGAGGACGGGGCGGTCGTGGTGGCCGCCATCACCAGCTGCACCAACACCTCCAACCCCCAGGTGATGGTGGCGGCGGGCCTCGTGGCCAAGCGCGCCGTGGAGCGGGGCCTCGTCCCCAAGCCCTGGGTCAAGACCACCCTGGCCCCGGGATCACGGGTTGTCATGGACTACCTGGACCGGGCCGGGCTGACCGAGCCACTGGCCGCGATCGGGTTCGACCTGGTCGGGTACGGGTGCACCACGTGCATCGGGAATTCGGGTCCCCTCCTCGCCGGGGTGTCCGAGGCCGTCCACGAGCACGACCTCTCGGTCGCCTCCGTGCTGTCGGGGAACCGCAACTTCGAGGGACGCATTCATCCCGACGTCCGGCATGAACTACCTGGCCTCTCCCCCGCTGGTCGTGGCCTACGCCCTGGCCGGCACCATGGACATCGATCTGACCACCGACCCGTTGGGCACCGACGCCGACGGCCAGCCGGTGCTGCTGTCCGACCTGTGGCCGTCGCCGGAGGAGGTCACCGAGGCCATCCGCTCGTCGCTCACCTCGGAGATGTTCCGCCGGCGGTACGGCGCCGTGTTCGACGGAGACGACCGGTGGGGGGCCGTGGAGACGGCGGCCGGCAACACCTTCAGCTGGGACCGCGACTCCACCTACGTGCTGCGGCCCACCTTCCTCGAGGGCCTGGCCATGGAGCCGGCACCGGTCACCGACGTGGAGGACGCCCGGGTGCTGGCCCAACTGGGGGACAGCGTGACGACGGACCACATCTCCCCGGCCGGCAATATCAGCCCCACCACACCGGCGGGCCAGTACCTGAGCGACAAGGGCGTCGAGCGAGGGGACTTCAATTCGTACGGGGCCCGGCGGGGCAACCACGAGGTCATGGTGCGGGGCACCTTCGCCAACGTCCGCCTGCGCAACCAGCTGGCTCCCGGCACGGAGGGCGGCATCACCCTCCACCTGCCGGACGGAGAGCAGACCACCATCTACGAGGCCGCGGTGCGCTACGCCGCGGACGACGTGCCCCTGGTCGTGCTGGCCGGTAAGGAGTACGGCTCGGGATCGTCGCCGCGACTGGGCGGCCAAGGGCACCGCGCTGCTGGGTGTCCGGGCGGTCATCGCCGAGAGCTACGAGCGCATCCACCGCTCCAACCTGATCGGCATGGGCGTCCTGCCGCTGCAGTACGCCGAGGGCCAGAACGCCGCCACCCTCGGCCTCACCGGACACGAGGTCTTCGCCGTCACCGGTCTCGAACCGCTCAATGACGGGGTGACCCCCAAGACGGTCGCCGTGCGGGCCGTGGACGGCGACCGTGTGGTGGAGTTCGACGCCCGGCTGCGCATCGACACCCCGATGGAGGCCGAGTACTACCGCAACGGCGGGATCCTCCCCTACATGCTGCGCCAGATGGCCGGCTGAACCGGACACGCCGGACACGCCGGACACGCCGGACGCCGGCGGGACCGGCGTCTGCCGGCCGAACCGATCGGCGGTCAGTTGGCCAGGGGTAGGACGAACCAGGCGATGACCACGAAGTGCAGGGCCGCGCCGACGATGGTGCAGGCATGGAAGACCTCGTGGTACCCGAACACGCCCGGCACCGGGTTGGGCCTCTTCAGGGCGTAGACCACGGCACCGGCCGAGTAGGCCAGTCCCCCGGCCAGCAGCAGGGTGAAGCCCACCCCGCCCAGGGCCCGGAAGAGCTGGGGCAGCACCACCACGGCGGCCCACCCCACCACCACGTAGGGAAGGGCGATCACCCACTTCGGGGCGTCCAGCCACACCTGGCGCAGGGTGATTCCGAGCACGGCCCCGACCCAGACGATGCACAGCACGGCGGTCCGGGCCCATCCGCTGAGAGCGATCCCGGCCACCGCGGTGTAGGAGCCGGCGATGGCGATGAAGATGGTCGAATGGTCGGCGCGGCGCATCCGCCGACGGCCGGCGGGACCCCAGGTGTGCCGGTGGAACAGCGCGCTGACCCCGAACAGCAGCGAGATGGACACGGCGTAGACGACCATGACCACCTTCGAGGCCGGCGTCGGGGCGGCCCAGACGAGGGCGGCACCCGAGACCAGCGAGACGAAGAAGGCCACCTCGTGAAAGACACCCCGGAGACGTGGCTTGACCGGTTCGGAGGCATCGACGCCGGCTCCCGGTGGCTGGGTCACTGTGCCGGTCGGCCCACTCATCGGTCCACCCTCTCGGTGTGGGTGCCGGACGACTCGTCGGCGACGGCCGTGCCACAGGCGGTCGGGTCGGGGTGCGCGCCGACGTCGACGGTCGAAGGTGGCGGGGCGAGGGCCCGCTGGACGAAGCGCCGGAGCAGCCGGCGGCCCACCGACTCCACCTCGGCCAACATGGACGGATCGAACGTGATCCCGGCCGGAAGGTGCTCCTGCCAGGCCACGGCCAGGGTCCTGTCGACCTCGATGTGGAACTGCAGCCCGTAGGCCCGGTCCCCCCAGCGGAAGGCCTGGTGGGGGAAGGGACGGGAGGCCGCCAGATGGACCGCCCCGTCGGGGAGGGAGAAGGTGTCCTGGTGCCAGTGCACGCACGGGACGGTAGTGGTGGACAGGCCGCCGTACTCCGGACCGAACACCGGGTCGAGGCGGCCGTGGGCGGTCAGCTCGACCCGGCCCGTCCCGATCTCCGGCCCCACCCCGGTGGTCACCTCGGCGCCGAGGGCCATGGCCAGCTGCTGGGCCCCGAGGCACACCCCGAGTACCGGCTTCCCGTCGTCCACCGAGGCGGCCATCAGTTCCCGCTCGACGGGGAGCCAGGGGTGGTCGGCGTCGTCGTTGACCCCCATCGGGCCACCCATGACGACGAGGCCGGTGATCGATCCCGATCCGGGGAGCGGGTCACCCCGGTCGAGCCGGACCACCCTGACGCGCTGGTCGGCCCGCAGGAGCTCGTCGGCGATCAGCCCTGGGCCCTCGTGGGCGACGTGCTGGAGGATGACCCAGGATCCCTCCGGGGCGGGACCGTTCGGGGCGATGCCGGTGCCGGTGCCGGGGCCGGTCACGCCGTCGAGACCACGTGGAACGCCTCGGCCAGCCGACCATCGGGCAGCCCGGCGGCCAGGGCTGTCCCCGACATCCAGGTCCTCAGGAGCTCGTCGAGGTGCTCGCCGTCGCCCACCTGGCTCCGGTGGGACCGCAAGGCGGCCAGCTTCCGGTCGAAGCACTCGGTGGCGTCCACCGCCCGGTCGGCTCGCTCGGTGGTCATGATCCACAGCTCGGGCACGGTGTGAGGCTCGAGCCCCTCGTCCAGGAGCTCGGGGAAGGCGAAGGGATTGCGGGCGTCGGGATAGACGGCGCAGGCGGCGGCCTCACCGGCGGCCAGGTGGTCGGGATGGCTGGCATAGATGCGGGCCCAGTTCCGCTCGGGGGACTGGGTCACCACACGGTCGGGGCGGAAGCGCCGGATGACCCGGCTGATGTCCCGACGCAGGTCGAGGTCGGCCTGGAGCCGGCCGTCGGGGTAGCCGAGGAAGGTCAGGTCGGTGACCCCGACCTGGCTGGCTGCCTCAGTCTGCTCGCGTCGACGGGTGGCCGCCATCTCGGTCCGCGGCAACGAACGGTCCTCGCCCCCGGCCTCTCCGTCGGTGGCGATGCAGTAGGCCACCTCCACCCCCTCGGCGGTCCACACGGCCACCGACCCGGCAGCGCCGAAGTCGACGTCGTCGGGGTGCGCCGTCACCACCAAGATCCGTTCGACGCCGTCGGCGCCGGCCCCCACGACCATGGGTTGGGTGAAGTGGCGCTCAGGCACACCGTCCTCCTCGATCGAATGGGCGCATCCCGAACCCGGGGCGGGGTGCGACGAGTGGTCCCGGTCCGCTCAGCAGGGCTCCAGGGAGCTGAGCTGCGCCGGCGGGTGGGGTGGGGTGACTCAGTCCTGGAGGGGGTTCCAGGCGGCCAGGTCCTTCAGCCGGGGATCGTTGGAGAAGATCTCCACGATCGGCGACCGGAGCCCGATGCGGGTCTGGATCCGCTCGATCTCGAGCACCTGGTTCCACTGGACCAGGGTCACCACCAGACCGGCCTCGCCGGCCCGGGCGGTGCGGCCCGAGCGGTGCAGGTAGGCCTTGTGGTCCTCGGGCGGATCGAAGTGGACCACCACGTCGACCATGTCGATGTCCAGGCCGCGGGCGGCCACGTCGGTGGCCACCAGGGCGGGCAGCTTGCCCTCGCTGAAGTCCTTCAGGGTCCGCTCCCGGTTGGCCTGGCGGAGGTCGCCGTGGATGGCGTCGGCCTTCACGCCCTCCTTGCGCAGCTGCTCGACCAGTCGGTCGGCGCCCCGCTTGGTGCGCACGAACACCAGGGTCTTCTCGGAGTTGCGGCAGATGGCGGCACACACCTTCACCCGGTCCATCTGGTGCACCTCGAGGAACCGGTGCTCCATGGCGTCGACCGTCGGTGCTGGGCGAGGCCACCTCGTGGAGGACCGGATCGCTCAGGTACCGGCTCACCAGTCGGTCGACCGCGCCGTCGAGGGTGGCGGAGAACAGCAGGGTCTGGTGGTCCCGCTCCAGGCGACGGAGCACCCACTCCACCTGGGGCATGAAGCCCATGTCGGCCATACGGTCGGCCTCGTCGAGGACCAGGGTCTCGATGTCGGCGACCGAGAGCTCGCCCCGGTCGCCCAGGTCGATCAGTCGGCCCGGGGTGGCGATGATGACGTCGACGCCCTCGTCGCAGCTTCTTCACCTGCCGCTCGATGTCGGCCCCGCCGTAGACGGCGGCGATGCGGAGTCCGGCCTCCTTGGCCAGGGGCTCGAGCACCTCGCTCACCTGCACGGCGAGCTCGCGGGTGGGAACCAGTACCAGGGCCCGGGGACGGCCCGGGCTCCGTCGAGCCGGGCCGCCATGGTCCGCTGGAGGAGGGGGACGCCGAAGGCGAGGGTCTTGCCCGAGCCGGTCTTGGCCTTGCCGCACACGTCCCGACCGGCGAGGGCGTCGGCCACGGTCATGGCCTGGATGGCGAAGGTGTGGGTGATCCCCTGGTCGGCCAGGGCCTTGACCAGTGACGGGTCGACACCCAGCGAGGCGAAGGTCTGTGGGGCGGCGGCGTCGACCGACGGAAGACCGGAGGGATCGGACGGATCGAGGACGCGATCCGACGGATCGGCGATGGTGGTCATGGGGTTCAGAAGCTCTCTCTCATCGTTCAGTGACGGCCGGAGGCCGACCGTCGACACCGTGCCATTCACGGATGCCTGCGGGCCCGCCTCGGGCCATCGTCCGGTCTGCGTCGGCAGGCCGGAAACAGGATGAGGAAGACCCCGGTGACAGAGCACCAGCTCCGCCACGGACGTCCAGTCTACCGGGTGTCGGTCGTTGCACCAGGTCAGATGGCGGCGGAGTGGCCGGCGAGCCGGACCCGATCACCGGAATGCCGTGAGACCGCTTCTTCCAACTGTACTAATATACTAGTACAATTGGTCGTATGGAGGCGGCGCCGTCCATCGAATTCCGGCTCGACCGGTGGTCCGGTGTTCCCGCGTACCGCCAACTCATCGACCAGGTCCGTCACGCCCTGCGCCTGGGCCTGCTCCGGCCCGGCGACCAGCTCCCCACCGTCCGCGATGTGGTCGGGCAGATCGCCATCAACCCCAACACCGTGCACCGGGCGTACCGCGATCTGGAACAGCAGGGACTGACCGAGGGACGTCCCGGGAGTGGGACCTTCGTCACGCGGTCCCTGTGCGAGGCGCCCGACGAGCAGCCGCTCCTGCTCGGCCAGCTCGAGGCGTGGATCCGTTCGGCTCGGGCGGCAGGGCTCGGGGACGAGGCCATCGCCGCCCTCGTCGCCGAGGCCATGAGGGCGCCGGACCCCCGAGCGGCACCACCCGGTGCCGCGACACATGGTGCAGAAGGGGAGGACCCGACATGACGATCGCCCTGGAGGCCGCGGGCCGCGGACGCCAGTGGACCAGGGGGGTTCGGGGACTGCACCCTGCAGGTGCACACCGTTCGCTCCTCAACCCGGTGGGAACGGGCGTGCTGTTCGGCGTCGGTGTCGTCGCCGTGCGGCGTATGCGCGACTGAACCGGTCCGAACACGGCTACCCGGTCGCACCGGAGGTCCTACCCTGTGTCGAGGTCCGGACAACCGAGTCCGGCCCGCTCCACGAAAGGAAGCCGACCATGGGAAAGCTCGACACCGGCGACAAGGCCCCGACATTCAGCTTGCCCGACCAGGACGGGAAGAAGGTCTCCCTCAAGGACCTCGCAGGTAGTCCGTTCGTCGCTCTACTTCTACCCCCGGGACGACACCCCGGGCTGCACCAAGGAGGCCTGTCAGTTCAACGACAACCTCCGGGCCTTCGCCAAGGCCAAGGTCAAGGTCCTCGGGGTCTCGGCGGACAGCGCCGAGAAGCACCAGAAGTTCCGGGCCAAGTACGGGCTCACCTTCCCGCTCCTGACCGACGCCGACCACAAGGTCGGAGAGGCCTACGGGGCGTGGGGCGAGAAGACGCTC
Source organism: uncultured Acidimicrobiaceae bacterium (assembly GCA_963817005.1). Lineage (GTDB taxonomy): Bacteria > Actinomycetota > Acidimicrobiia > Acidimicrobiales > RAAP-2 > Bog-756. The sequence goes on along the minus strand of CAWFMN010000007.1, from coordinate 780,739 downwards.
TACGGCAAGAAGTCGATCGGGGTGATCCGGTCCACGTTCCTGGTCGGTGCCGACGGCAAGATCGTCCGGGCCTGGTACCACGTGAAGGCCGACGGCCACGCGGCCAAGGTGCTGGCCGAGCTGGCGGCCTGAGCGACGGCCCTCGTCCGGGCCCGGCCCACGGGGGCCGGCCGGGCCGTGGGCGGCACCGCACCGCGGTCAGGGGCCCATGTCGCCCCGAGGGCCGGACCGGGGGCCGGGGCCGGTGTCAGCGCTGGTGGCCGGAGCACCACCACGAGGTGCGCCCTCCGACCGTGGACCGGGTCAGCTCGGCCCCGTCGCGGGGACACCGTCCGCCCGGCCGCCGCTCGTCCATGAGGTCGCCGGTGTGGGATCCGCCCCCCTCGCTCAGGTCGGCGAGGGTGCGACCCAGGTGGCGGTGGAGGCGCCGGACCTCGTTCCGGCTCAGGAGTCTCCGAGGGCCGGAGCGGTGACAGCCCCGCCCGCCACAGCAACTCGTCGGCGATGAGGTTGCCGATCCCGGCCACCCGCGACTGGTCGAGCAGGCGGGCCTTGAGCGGGGCCTTCGACCTCCCGAGGGTGGCGGCCAACTGGGCGGGGGTGATGGTGGTGGCGTCGGGCCCGAGCGCCGACACGTCCGGGTCGAGCAGCACGCCGCCCAGCCGTCCGGGGATCGTGGACGACCAGCGACCCGCCGTCCTCGAACCGCACCGTCCACCGGTCCCAGACCGGGTCCCGGCGCTCGGGGGCGTAGCGCAGCTGGTCGACGCCCGGCGTCCCGTCCACCACCAGGGTGCCGGTCATCCCGAAGCGGATGCCCAGCGTCGGGCCGCTGTCCACGTCGAGCAGGAGGAGCTTCCCGATGCGCCGGGCCGCGGTGAACCGGTGGCCGACCAGGACCCGGCGGAGGGTCGAGGCGGTGGCCGCGCCCTTCAGGAACCAGGCGTCCGGACAGGCCACCGAGACCATGGTCCGGTCGAGGGCGCGTCTCGGCCAGTTGACGGTAGGTCTCGACTTCGAGCATCTCGGGCACGGCCCGAGGGTAGCCATCCGGCGTGCACCCCTCTCCGGCGGGCCTCGCTAAGGTGCGGCCATGCCCCCCGAGAAGCCCCACTGGGCCGAGCTCTTCACCGAGGTCGTGACGTCCGGGCTGTGCACCGGCTGCGCCGGCTGCATCGTGGCCTGCCCCTACGACGTCCTGTCGTACGACGACACCGGCGGCGAGTACAAGCCGTTCCACATCGACGCCGACGGCGGCCCGGAGAGCTGCACCCACGGCGTCAAGGGGTGCACGATGTGCACCCGGGCCTGTCCCCGCTTCCGGCTCTGGGAGCCCGAGATCGACACCCACCTGTTCGGGCGGGAGCGGACCGCCGAGGAGGTGGCCGGGGTGTCCCAGGACATCCTCCTGGTCCGGGCCACCGACCCCGAGATCCTCGAGCTCGGGCCAGGACGGCGGCCTGGTCTCCGCCCTGCTCATCTGGGCCCTCGAGCACGACGTGATCGACGCCGCCCTGGTCTCGGTCCTCGAGGGTGACGGCTCGCACCTGGAAGGCGGTGCCCGGCCGTGGCCACCAACCGGGCCGAGGTGCTGGCCGCGGCCGGGTCCCGCTACACCTACTCGGCCAACCCGCTGGCCTACCCCCTGGCCATCGAGGCGCGGGGCCGAGCGCATCGCCCTGGTGGGCATGGGCTGCCAGGCCTCGGCCGCCGCCGGTCATGAAGGCCCGGAAGGCGGGCAAGATCGCCCGGCGGCTCTCGCTGACCATCGGCCTGCTGTGCTCCAAGACCTTCGACGACGCCATCTTCCCCGAGCTGTTCGAGGCCAGGTACGGGATCGCCCGGGCCGACATCGCCAAGATGAACATCAAGGGCGTCTTCCAGGTGTGGACCCGGGACGGCGGCTACCACGAGATCCCGCTGAAGGAGGCCCACGCCTGGACCCGCGAGGGGTGCACCTCCTGCCCGGACTTCGCGGCCGAGCACGCCGACATCTCGACCGGGGGCATCGGGGCGTTCAACGACTGGACCCTGACCCTGGTCCGGACCGACCAGGGCCGGGAGCTGCTCGACGTCGATGATCGCCGGCGGGGCCGTCGAGACCCGCCCCGGCGACGACGACCCGGGGGCCATCGCCCTGCTCCACCGGCTGGCCCGGGTCAGCCGGAGGCGGTGGCCGGAGACCGCCGTACCCATGCCCCGCCGCCTGCCCGACTCTGTGTGAACCACGCCGACCGTCAGGCCAGGCCTGACGGCCCGCCTGACGGCACGGCGTGACGACACGGCCTGACGGCGCCGTCCCGTCCCGGGCTGCATGAAAATCTCGTAATAATCGTTCGTTTGGGACCAAAGACCCTGAAGTCCAGGCGGTCGCGGCCCTAGTCTGGAGCCAGAGGGGTCAGGCACGAACCGCTGACCGAACGGCCCCCGGTTTCTTGGCCCCGACGTGCCTGGTGCCCCGACCGCCCCCGGCGGTGCGCCCGGTCCCAGGGGTCCAGCCCACGATCTCTGGAGGACCACCGCTTGTTCGCCGCCCTTGGACGGTTCACCGTGCGCTTCCGCTGGCCCATCATCGCCGGTTGGATAGCGGTGACGATCCTGCTGATGGTGTGCCTCCCGACCCTGTCCAGCGTCGAGAAGTCCAGCAACTCGCAGTTCCTGCCCTCCACCTCGGCCAGCGTGAAGGCCGACCGCCTGGCCGAGCCCTTCAACCCCCGGACCACCTCGACGGTGACCCTGGTGGCCTCCTCGGCCGCAGCCCGCCGGGGGCTGTCCGCCCAAGACAACGCCGCAGTCGGGCGGGTCGAGCAGGCCATGCGCTCCATTCCCCGGGTCACGGCGGTGATGGACCAGGGGACCTCGGCCAGTGGCGAAGCCCGTCGGGCCATGGTCGAGCTCTCCGTCCGCCCGGGCTCCACGGACAAGGCGGCCGCCGACGCCGTGGCCGGGCTCCGGTCCACGTTCACCACATCGGGGGCGCCGCCGGGGCTGGAGCTCCACCTCACCGGGGGCGTGGCCGCCTCCGTCGACCAGCAGCGGCAGAACGGCCACACCCAGACCCTCACCGAACTGCTGTCGGTCCTGTTCATCCTGGCCCTGCTGTTCCTCACCTTCCGGGCCCTCCTGGCTCCCTTCGTGGCCCTCCTGCCGTCGGTGGTGGCCATGCTCGCGGCCGGCCCGGTCATCGCCGTCTCCACCCACCTCGGGGTACAGGTCTCCGACCTCACCCCCATCCTGCTCACCGTGGTCCTCCTGGGGGCGGGTACCGACTACGGCCTGTTCCTCATCTTCCGGGTGCGGGAGGAGCTCCGCCGGGGCAAACCGGTCCAGGAGGCGGTCTCCTTCTCGCTGTGCAAGGTGGGCGAGTCGATCACCTTCTCCGGACTGACGGTGATCGGGGCGCTGGCCGCCGTGGTGGTGGCCACCTTCGGGCTCTACCAGGGTCTCGGGCCGGCGCTGGCCATCGGGATCGCCGTGGCCCTGCTGGCCAACCTGACCCTGCTCCCGGCGCTGCTGGCCGTGCTCGGACGCAGTGTGTTCTGGCCCCGGATCCCCAACGAGGGCCAGCGGAGTGGCGGCACCTGGGGGCGCATCGCCGCCAGGGTGGTGGGTCGCCCCGTCCTGACCCTGGTCATCGGCCTGGTCATCTTCGGCGGACTGGCCCTGTCCATGCTGGCCTACGCCCCCTCGGGGTTCGGTGACCCGCCCGCCCCGGCCAGCTCCGACTCGGGCAGGGGCCAGGCCGTGCTCGACTCGGCGTTCCCCTCCTCGGACTCCGACCCCACCAGCGTGGTGTTCCACCTCCCCACCTCGGTGTGGAACGAACCCCAGGTCCTGGCCACCGCCCTCCACGAGCTCGAGCGCTCCGGGCAGTTCAGCGCCGTCACCAGCGCCTTGAACCCCGACGGCGCCGCGGTGACCGCCGACGATCTGGCCGCCGCCCACCTCCAGCTGGGCGCCTCCGAACCGGTGACCCAACTGCCGGTCGCGCCTCCCGCCGGCCTCGCCGTGTCCCCGGCGGTCTACGACGCCTACCAGGCGTCGGCCCAGTTCATCAGTGCCGACGGGACGACCCTCCAGTACCAGACGTCGTTGCGGGCCGGGCCCTCCACCAGCACCGTGGCCGCCGACGCCATCCCGGCCGTGCGGGGGGCGGTGGCCGCGGTGGCCCGGGACATCGGGGCCTCCTCGTCGGGAGTGGCGGGCTACGCCCCGGTGGCGTCCGACGTGGGGTCCATCTCCGGCAACGACCTGATGCGCATCATCCCCATCGTCATGCTCGTGCTCGGCCTGCTGCTGGCCATCGTCCTGCGCAGCCTGGTGGCCCCGATCTACCTGGTGGTGAGCGTCGGCCTCTCCTACCTGGCCTCCCTGGGCCTGGCCGTGCTGGTCTTCGAGCTGATCGGCGGCCAGGACGGCATCAACTTCGTGCTGCCCTTCTTCATGTTCATCTTCATCATGGCCCTGGGCCAGGACTACAACATCCTGGTCATGACCCGCATCCGCGAGGAGGCCCACCACGCCCCCATCCGGGTGGCCGTCCGCCGGGCGGTCGAGGCCACGGGCACCACGGTGACGTCGGCCGGGCTCATCCTGGCCGGGACCTTCGGGGTGCTGACCGCCACCGGCTCCACCCAGGTCCAGCAGATCGGCCTCGGCCTGGCCGCCGGGATCCTGCTCGACACCTTCTTCGTCCGCACCCTGCTGGTCCCCTCGGTGGTGGTCCTGCTGGGCCGCTGGAACTGGTGGCCCTCCCGGCTCTCCCACGAGGACCACAGCCACGACCGGGTGGTCCGCGACCCGGGGTCCGACGGGCCAGAGTCCGGGCTCGGTGGCCCCGGAGGCTCCCGCAGACCGGACGGCTCGGGCGGCGTCGGGCCCTGCCCGGCCGGCGCCGTGCCGGAACCGCCCGATCGGACGCTGGTCGGGGCCGGAGCGCTGTCCTCCGACTGAGCCGGCCCACGCTCCGCCGACCGGGGAAGCGGGCGAACCGGGTCCCAGGCCTGGTGGCGACGGGCACGGGACCCGGGGGCGACGTGCCGACCGAGCGTCGGCGGGGCGGATTGGGGCCGGCGTCGAGGGAGTACGGTGAACGGGCGTGGCCAGCCGAAAGACCCCTCCCCAACGACCCACCGTCGTCCTCCTGGTCCGCCACGGCACGACGCCGACCACCGGCAAGGTCCTCCCGGGTCGGGCCGGCGGCCTGCACCTCTCCGACGAGGGCCAGGCCCAGGCCGAGGCGGTCGCCGGGCGGATCGCCGCCCTGGGCGCCGGGGACCGTCCGGGTCCGGTGGCCGTCTACGCGTCGCCACTGGAGCGGACCGCCGAGACGGCCAAGCCCATCGCCCGCCAGCTCGGGCTGCGCGTCCGCGCCGAACGCGGACTCCTCGAGTGCGACTTCGGGCAGTGGACGGGCGCCCAGCTCAAGGCCCTCGCCAAGAAGCCCGAGTGGACCCAGGTGCAGCGCTGGCCGAGCGGGTTCCGGTTCCCCGGGGGCGAGTCGTTCCTCGAGATGCAGGCCCGCATCACCTCGGCCATCAGCCGGCTGGTCCAGCTCCATCCCGGGGAGACCATCGTGGCCGTGTCCCACGCCGATCCGATCAAGGCCGCCGTGGCCTCGGCCGCCGGCACCCACCTCGACCTCTTCCAGCGGCTCACCGTCTCCCCGTGTTCGGTCTCGGCCCTCGCCTACACGGCGTCCGGTCCCCACGTCCTGACCGTGAACTCGACCGGCTCACTCGGCGAACTGGCCATCGCATGAGCGAGGGCTACGACCTGCCGACCCCCGACCGCATCACGGTGGGCACGGTGGGCCCGGTCGGCGACCGACTGTTCCTCCTGCAGTGCCGGCAGGGACCCACCCTCCTGACCCTCAAGATCGAGAAGCAGCAGGTGGCGGTGGTGGCCGACTATCTGGCCCGCATCGTGCGGGACCAGTCCCGCCCCGGCCACCTGCCCGAGGAGCTCGAGCTGGAGCAGCCGGCCGATCCGGCCTGGGTGGTGGGCACGGTCGGCGTGTCCTACGACGAGGTCGAGGACCGGGTCGTCCTGGTCGTCGAGGAGCTGGTCCCCGAGGACGAGACCGGCGCCATCGCCCGGCTGTCCATCTCCCGCGAGCAGGCCGCCGCCTTCGCCATCCAGGCGACCCGCCTCGTCGAGTCGGGCCGGCCCCCCTGCCCCCTGTGCGGATCGCCCCTCGACCCCTCGGGACACGAGTGCCCACGGACCAACGGCCACCGACCGCCGGCAGTGTGAACGGCTGGAGCCCTGCGGTCGGTCCCGGGCTCGAGTCGGCCACCGAGTACCTCCACCGGTGTGACCTCACGGTCGTGGGCCGCCTGCCCTGGAGCTCCAACCTGACCTTCCTGGTGGCATTGGAGGGAAGCGGGACCGACGGAGGGGACGTGCCGGGCGGCGCGGCGACCGGAGGCGGGGACCGAACCGGAGGCGGGGCGGCGGCCGAGGAGCCCGACCCGGCCCCCACTCCCCTCTACGCCGTGTACAAGCCGGGCCGCGGTGAACAGTCGCTGTGGGACTTCCCCGACGGGCTCTACCGCCGGGAGGTGGCGGCGTACGTCCTGTCCGAGGCCCTGGGATGGGGGCTGGTCCCACCCACCGTGGTGCGCCACGACGGCCCGTTCGGTGCCGGGTCGCTCCAGCTCTTCGTGGCCGCCGACTACGAGCAGCACTACTTCACCCTTCTCGACGAGGGGGGACACGAAGACGTCCTGGTGACCATGTGCGCCTTCGACATCGTGGCCAACAACGCCGACCGCAAGAGCGGTCACGTCCTGCTCGGGGAGGCCGGTCGCCTGTGGGGCATCGACCACGGACTCTGCTTCCATCCCCGGCCCAAGCTGCGCACGGTGATCTGGGACTTCGCCGACGAGCCGGTCCCCCCCCACCTGCTCGCCGACCTCGGTCGCCTGGCCTCGGGCCTTCCCGACGAGATGGCCCACCTGCTCGACGACGACGAACGGGACGCCGTCATCGACCGCATCGACCGGCTGACCCGTGCCGGCACCTTCCCGGAGCCCCTCGGTGACCGGCCGCCCTATCCATGGCCGCTCGTCTGAGCGGTCAGTTCCGGTTCTGGGTGACGGCGTCCTCGGTGTGACGGCGTCGGCTCCCGATCGGACCCCTGCCCCCGCCTGGCCGACGGCTCCGTGGTCGGGCCGGGCGAGGCTGGCCCGGGGGCGGCTGGCCCGGGGGCGGCTGGCCCGGGGGCCCCTGGCCCGGGGGCGGCTGGCCCGGGGGCCCCTGGCCCGGGGGCCCTGGCCGGGGCCCGGCGGGGGCGGGGGGCGGGGCGGGGCGGGGCGGAGCGGGCGGGGGTGGCGGTGATACACCCTCCTGATTGACTGTCTCCATGGCAGTGACCGCCACTCAGGCCGAGCGCTCGGACGGGCCCGAGGTGCCCGGACGTGACAGTGGGGCGCGGGACCTGTTCGCCCGCCTCGACGCCGTCGATGCCTGGATCGCCACCTACGACCCGGGCCGGTACTCGGCGGAGGACGGCGCCGAGGTGCTCGACCGGTTGACCCGGCACGAACGGGTGGTGACCGCGGCCCGGACCCTGACGGCGGCCCGGGTGGCCGAGGGGAACCTCCATGTGCGCACCGGCCACCGCTCGGCGGCGGAACTGCTGGCCGCCCAGACCGGGGAGTCCCTCGGCGAGGCCAAGGGGCTCATCCGGCTCGGCCAACAGCTGGCCGATCAGCCCGACCTGGAGGACTCCTTCCGCCAGGGGAAGCTCTCCCGGAGGCGGGCCTCCTTGGTCTCCGAGGCGGCCAGGATCAATCCGGGCCGGGAAGCCGACCTGGTCAGGACGGCCGAGAACGACACCCTGCCCGGACTGAAGGACCGTTGCCAGCGGGCCAAGGCGCAGGGCCGATCGGCCGAGGACGAGGCCAGTCACGCCCGCCGCCTCCACGCCGACCGCCGGTGTCGAAGCTTCACCGACGACGACGGAGCGTTCTGTCTGCAGGCCGTGCTCGCCCCTCAGGCGGGGGCCCGGGTGCTCAGCGCTCTGGAGGCCCAGGCGGACCGGCACTTCGAGCAGGCCCGGAGGACGGGTGCCTTTGAGACCGCCGATGCCTACCGGGCCGACGCCCTGGTGGCTCTCCTCACCGGGACGGGCATCCTCGGCCGCAAGGGCGCTCCCCACCCCGCCACCGGCGACCGCGTCCCCGACCCCCGGGCCCAACTGGTCATCCGGGCCGACCTCGACGCCCTGCGCCGCGGTCGGACCGAGGGCGATGAGCTGTGCGAGGTCCCAGGCGTCGGACCGGTCCCAGTCGAGACGGCCATCGCCCAGCTCGGTGCCGCCCTCACCCATCTGGTCATCACCGACGGGGTGGACGTCACGACGGTCTACTCGCCCGGGCGCCACCTTCCCCGGTCCATCCGGGCGGCCCTCCTCGAACGGGACTCGAGGTGCGTCGTCCCGGGCTGTGACGCACGCCTGGGACTGGAGAACGACCACTGGGTCACCGACTACGCCAAGGGCGGGCCCACCACCCTGGCCAATCTGGCCCGACTGTGCCACCGCCACCACCAGCTCCGGACCCACCAGGGGTTCCAGCTGCTCGGTGGGCCCGGAAAGTGGCAGTGGGTCCCGCCCGAGACCCCGGTGGTCCCCAAGCGAGCCACGCGGAAGCGCAAGGCCAGGGCCCCAGCCCCCGCCCCCGTCCGCCCGCCGACCGCGGCGCCGCCAGGAGGAGTGAGCCGGCCTGGGGCGCCCTCCCACCTCCTAGGGCAGCGCCATGTGCAGTTTGGTTCGGATCGACTCGATGACCGCCTGAGACAGGCGCTCCCCGCCTCCGGGGGCCAGATGGATGCCGTCGGGGGTCCGGATGTTCACTTCCGCCCCCGAGCTGTTCGGGAGATAGGCGGTGAAGTTGCCCTGGGCGTCGGCGAGGGAGGCGGCGGATGCCACGTAGGAGGCCTTGCCCGGCCGCGCCGCCACCTGCTGCTGCACGATGCCGTTGAGCACCTGCATCTGGCCGTTCAGCTGGGCCCCGGCCATTGGAGGCATCCCCACCCACAGGACGTGGGCCCCGGCGGCGTTGGCCTCGTCGATCAGGGCCCCCACCCGCTGGCCGTAGGCGGCGCTCCACGCCGGCGAGCCATAGGGGATGCTGCCGTCGGGACCCACCAGGGACTGCGGATCGTTGGCCCCCATCATCACCACGACCAACCGGGGCTGGTCGTTGGCCATGTCCACCCGGAGCTCCGCGGGCCAGTCGAAGTAGTCGGGCCGGGACAGCCCGGTGTCGACCCTCCCGTCGAGCGTGGCCGTCGCCACCCCGGTGGCCGCCAGATCGCTGACCAACGGCTGGCCGAGGTCCAATCCGATCGAGTCTCCGACCATGAGCACCCGCAACGGGGCGGCCGTGGTCGGAGCCCGGTTGAGGGCCGGAAGTGTCGTCGTGGTGGTGGTGGCGCCCGGCGGCAGGCTGCCCGGGCGGGGCGGTGGACGCGACGGTTCCCGGCCGGGTACCGCCGCAGCCAGGGCGGGACCACCCCCGGGGGTCCGACCCAACGCGGCGTCGGTTCCGCCCACCACGTGCGAGAGCCCCACCGTCCGGCTCAACGCGGCGATCGGGCCGACGATGTCCAACGAGACCGTCCGGCGCGCGCCCAGGGGCGACACCGTGGCCGACCGCTGGAGACTCGGTGCGTCGAGCAACAGCCACACCCCGAAGCACACCAGCCCGATGAAGAGCATCCGGGTCCAAGGGATGCCGGGCCGGGTCCCCGAGCGCAGCCACCTCTGCTCCCCCGCCCCGCCCGGTTCGGCCTCACTCCAGCTCGAACCGGAGGACCCAGAAGGGGTGGCGGCACCTGGCGCGGGATCGGTGGTCGACGGTGGCGAGGTGGAGGGCATGTTCGCTGGAAGTCAGAACCGGTAGTAGATGAACGGAGCCACGCCCTGTGGACCCAGGGTGGTGATGACCAGGAGCACCAGACCAAGTATGCCCCCCTGCAGGACCGGACGGCGGTCGGCGAAGACCGCCTTGACCCGGTCGAGCCAGTGGTCGGGGATGTACTGGCTCCCGATGCCCGCGGCGATGGCCAGGACGGCCAGCGGTGTGACCAGAGGCGAGGCCTCGCCCCAGCCGTCCACCAGGCGAAGCGAGCATGGCCCACACCGTGCCCAGGGTGTCGGCCCTGAAGAAGAGCCAGCCCAGGCACACGAACTGGAAGGTCACGAAGCGAGCCCACGCGACCCGCCGTCCGCCGACCGGGTCGAGCGGCAGCCCCGGCGCGGCGCGGCGGCTGCGGCGGCGGTGGCCGATCACCTGTCCGATGCCCGTGGTAGAGCCCCCAGGCGACGAACGTCCAGGCCGCGCCGTGCCAGAGCCCGCCGAGGACCATGGTGATCATGATGTTGCGCGACGATCCGCGCGCTCGCTGCCCGCGGTTGCCGCCCAGCGGGATGTAGAGGTAGTCGCGCAGCCAGCGCGACAGGGTGATGTGCCAGCGCCGCCAGAAGTCCTGCAGGTTGATCGCGCCGTGTAGGGCGCGTCGAAGTTCTGCGGGAAGCGGAACCCGAGCAGCAGGGCGAGGCCGATGGCGATGTCGGTGTAGCCGCTGAAGTCGGCGTAGATCTGGACGGCGTAGCCGTAGATGGCGAAGAGCACCTCGAGGCGCCGAGTGCTGGCGCGGCGACGGTGAACACCGGCGTCGACGATCGTAGGTCGACGAGGTAGGACGAGATGCACCACCTTCTTGAACAGGCCGGCCGCGATCAGCCAGCAGGCCTCGACGTAGTCGACGTGGAGCTCGGGTCCCGCCGGCGCCGGATCTGGGGCAGCAGCTCGGTCGCCCCGCACGATCGGTCCGGCCACCAGGTGGGGGAAGAACGAGAGGTACACGGCGAAGTCGAGGGCCCGGGCCGGCTCGAGCTCGCGCCGGTAGATGTCGACCACGTAGCTGATGGCCATGAAGGTGAAGAAGGAGATGCCGACGGGCAGCGTGACCTGCCAGCAGGGGGAGCGGTCGGCCCAGGCCCACCAGCGTGGGACAGCGTTGTCGAGGTTCACGGCCAGAAGCCGTAGTACTTGAACCAGGCCAGGAGGCCGAGCAGGCCGGCCAGCGTGCACCCACATGGCGACCCGCCGGCGGGTCGTTCGCTCGGCCCGGTGCGATGACCCGTCCCGCCGACCTGGGCGATGACCGTCGACGCCGCCAGCAGGAAGCATGAAGCGCCAGTCCCACCAGCCGTAGAAGAAGTAGCTCGGCCACGATCATGGACAGCTTCCACGGCCCGCGGATACGGGTTGAGGAGCCACTTGCACCGTGAAGACCACGGCGAAGAAGATGGCGAAGTCGATCGTGGGAAAGAGCATCGTGGCCGATCGGCAGTCGGGAGCTGGGCCGATCATGTACGCGCCGGGCGCCACGTGCCCGGAGCATTACACTGTCCGGCCTGTGCGGCCCGTGATCGCCGGGCGCGCCGGCTCGACGGCGCCCGCCGCCGCCGAGCCGCGCCCGGGCCGCCGGCGGGCCGGCAGCCCGGGGCGGGCCGGGCCAGGGTCAGCCCTTGGCCTTCAGCGCCTCGATCAGCTGCGGCAGCACCTTGTGCACGTCGCCCACGATGCCCGAGGTCGGCCACCGAGAAGATGGGGGCGTCCTGGTCCTTGTTGATGGCGACGATGTTCTTGGAGCCCTTCATGCCCACCAGGTGCTGGGTGGCGCCGGAGATGCCGCAGGCCACGTAGACGGTCGGCTTGACCGTCTTGCCGGTCTGGCCGACCTGGTGCGAGTAGGGGACCCAGCCGGCGTCGACGATGGCCCGGCTGGCGCCGGCCGCCCCGTGCAGCAGCTTGGCCAGCTCCTCGATCAGCGCGTAGTTGGTCCGCCTCGCCGAGGCCACGGCCACCCGAGACGACCACGTCGGCCTCGTCGAGCTTCGGACCGGTGCGCTCCTCGACGTGGCGGGCCACGATCTTGGCCGCGTTGGTGGCGCCGGTGTCGGGCGCCGGCGCGGCCACGACGGCGGCCGCGCCGCCGCCCGAGGGCTCGGCGGCGAACGACTTGGCCCGGACCACGAAGATGCCCGGGCCCTCACCGGTGAAGCGGGCCGTGAGCGATCTGGCTGCCGCCGAAGATGGCGTGCTGGGACGACCAGCGCCGCCGTCGGCGGCCGACAGGTCGATCACGTTGGTGAGCACGGGCGGTCGAGCTTGACCGACAGGCGGCCGGCGATGTCCCGGCCGTCGTAGGTGGCGGGGAACAGGATGGCGTCGGGACCGGTGCCGGCGGCCACGGCGGCGGCGATGGCGGCCGGCCACCGGGACGCCGGGCAGTGAGCCGCCGAGGTCGCCGACGTCGTAGACGGTGGTCGCGCCGTACTCGCCGAGCGTGCCGGCCACCGAGGCGGTGTCGTCGCCGCAGGCCACGGCCTCGACCGTGCCCGCCAGCGCGCGGGCGGCGGTGAGCAGCTCGAGTGAAGTGGTGATGGGGGCTCCGTCGGCCACTTCGGCGAGGACCCAGATCTTGTCGACAGACATGTGTGCTTGTTCTCCTACCGGCCCTAGAGGACCTTCAGCTGCTCGAGGAAGGCGACGACGCGCTCGTAGCCGTCGCCCTCGTCGACGACGATCTCGCCGGCCGCGCGCGCCTCGGCGTCGGCCACGTCGGTGATCTCCTGGCGGGCGCCGGCCGCGCCGACCTGCGCCGGCGTCGAGGCCGAGGTCGGCGACCGTCAGGTTGTCGACCGGCTTGGACTTGGCCGCCATGATCCCCTTGAAGGACGGGTAGCGCGGCTCGACCACGCCGGCGGTCACGGTGACCACGGCGGGCAGCGGGCACTCGACCTCGTCGTAGCCGGCCTCGGTCTGGCGCTCGACCTTGACCGAGCCGCCGTCGACCGCGACCTTCTTGGCGAAGGTCACCGAGGGCAGGCCCAGCAGCTCGGCCACCTGGACCGGAGTGGTCCCGGTGTAGCCGTCGGTCGACTCGGTGGCGGCCAGGACGAGGTCGGGCTCGGCCCGCTTGATGGCCGCGGCCAGCACCTTGGCCGTCCCCAGGGCGTCGGTGCCGGCCAGGGCGTCGTCACTGATCAGGATGGCCTTGGCCGCGCCCATGGCCAGCGCCGTGCGCAGGCCCGAGGTCTCGCCGTTGGGTGCCATCGAGACCAGGGTGACCTCGCCGCCGCCGGCGGCATCGGCCAGCTGGAGGGCCATCTCGACGCCGTAGGCGTCGGAGTCGTCCAGGATGAGCTTTCCCTCGCGGACGAGGGTGTTGGTCCCCGGATCGAGGGCGCCGGGGGCGGCCGGATCGGGGATCTGCTTCACACAGACGACGACGTTCATGGGCGTGCATTGTTGTTGAAATTCGGGCCTTCGACCAATCGGGCCGTCCTGCCTGGTCAGGGCGCCCGCGATCCCGGGGCCCGCTCGATGGTGCCAGGTCAGGACCGGCCCACGGCGGCGAGGGCCAGGGTCGACGTCGTCGGTGATCACCGTGTCGACCCCGAGCGCCATGGCCGACCGGATGAGGCCGGCGTCGTTGACCGTCCACGCCGATACCGCCAGCCCGGCCCCGTGGGCCCCGTCCATCAACGACTCGGTCGAGCAGGGACGACATGGGGATGGAGGGCGCGGCACCCGTGCTCCACGGCCAGGCGGCACGCAGGCGGCCGGGTCGAACCAGCCGGCCACCAGCAGCCCGGTGGCCAGCCCGGGCTGGCGTCGGCGGACGGCGTCCAGTGAGCCGGGCCAGAACGAGGACATGACCACCGAGTCGCTCCCGGCCCGAGGCCACCACCAGGTCGGCCACCTCCGCGGGCCATGACCTCCTCGGCGTCGAATCCCGGCTCGCCGGGCAGGTTCTTGATCTCGACGTTGACCGTCAGGCCCTCGCAGGCGTCGAGGGCGGCCGACAGCAGCGGCACGGACCCGGGGAGCCGGTCCGCCGACAGCTCGTGGACGGGCCCCAACCCTCGGATCTCCGGATCGTGGTGGACGACCAGGGCCCCGTCCGCTGGTCCGCCGCACGTCCAGCTCGACCCCGTCGGCCCCGAGGCGCCGGGCCCGGAGAAGGCCTCGAGCGTGTTCTCCCGAATCCCGCTGGCCGGGTCGGGGCTGCCCCGGTGGGCGTGGATCGCCGGTGCCGTCATCGCTCCCGATCCTCCTCGGACTCGGCGTCTCCGGGGTGCATGGTGGGCAGATCAGGGGGGTATTTCCCTGAGGAACCGGTTGCACCGGTGAGAGCCGGTGATTACTCTAGTGAACGAAACCTGAACGGCCGGTGACAGCTTGGCGCCGAGCTATGTGAAACAGATCACAAACAGGACTCTCGGCAACGTGAGTGGAGGAAGCATCGTGGCCCTCATGTGGAACCGGACGGTCGAATGGGACGACGGTGACTGGCGCGATCTGGCCGCCTGTCGCAACACCGAACCCGACCTCTTCTTCCCCATCGGGACGACCGGACCGGCCGTCGACCAGATCGAGGCGGCCAAGCGGGTCTGCCGGGGCTGCGACGCACAAGAGCCCTGCCTCGACTTCGCCCTGGCCACCAACCAGGAGTCGGGCGTCTGGGGCGGCACCTCCGAGGAGGAGCGGCGCAAGCTCCGCAAGGCGTGGCTGGCCGCCCGCCGCCGCGGCCTCCTGACCCTGGCGCCGACCTCGAGCCGTCCGCTGCACCCGGTCCTCGGCTCCACCCGCCGCCGGCTGACGCCGACCTCGCTCGAGCCGGCGCGTCCCGCACCGGGAGCTCGATGGCCACGACCGGGTCCCGCCGCCCTCGGGCTGTCGGCACCGCGTTGCGCATGGTGATGGTCCCGTCCAGCTGGCTGCGGACCAGGTCGCGGACGATCGAGAGGCCGAGGCTCTGGGTGGCGTCGATGTCGAACCCCTCGGGAAGGCCCGACCCGTTGTCGATGACCTCCAGCGTCAGGGTCGTCAGGTCGTTGACCAGGTGGACCCGGATGCGACCGGGCGGCTGGACCGGGCCCTCCGACCCGTCCTCGGCCGGCGCCGACTCCCCGCCTCTGCCGTCGCCGGGGCACCGGTCTCCCAGGTGGCATCGGTGAAGGCGTGCTCCACGGCGTTCTGCAGGAGCTCGGCCAGCACCACGGCCAGCGGGGTGGCCACGTCGGCCGGCACCTCGCCCAGGTCGCCGGTGCACCTCGAAGGTCAGACCGGCCGGCCCGAGACCACCGAGTCCTCGGCCATCCGGACCAGCGAGGTCACGATCTCGTCGAAGGGGACCTGGTCGCTCGGGCTCGCGGGACAGGATCTCGTGCACGATGGCGATGGACCGGACCCGGCGCTCGGCCTCGAACAGCGCCACCCTGCCCCTCCCCCCGGGGGAGCCGGCGGGCCTGGAGTCGCAGCAGCGACGAGATGGTCTGCAGGTTGTTCTTGACCCGGTGGTGGACCTCCCGGATGGCGGCGTCCTTGGACAGCAGCAGCCGGTCGAGGCGGCGGACGTCGGTGACGTCGCGCAGCAGGACCAGGCACCCGGTGACCACGTCGTGCGGCCAGCAGGGGGATGCAGTGGAGCAGCACGATCACGTCGGGTCGGCGCTCCACCTCCTCGACCACCGGGAGCGCCGAGGCCAGGGCCCACTCGATGGCCGACTCCTCGATGCCGAGGTCGGTGAAGCCGCCGGCCCTCGGGCTGGGAGTACATGCCCATGCGGTGGAACGCGTTGATGGCGTTGGGCGAGGCGTACCGGACCCGGCCCTCCTCGTCGACCACCACCACCCCGTCGCCCACCCGCGGGCGCCTCCTCGGTGGCGACCTCCTCGCTCGGGGAACGGGAAGGTCGACTCCGACATCATGACGGCGAACCGGTCGAACAGGTCCCGGTAGGTCCGCTCGAGATGGCCGGGGCGCCGGCCGGCACCGGCGGCCAGCCGGGCCAGGACGGCCACCGTGTTCCCCTCGCACCGGACCGGGATGCAGTGGAGCCGGACCGGCTCGTCGCCGGGGTCGAGGAGCACCTCCCCGCGGGTCACCTCGCCCGATGTCCAGCGCGCTGGGCGGCCAGGGGCCAGTCGGCGGCCGCCACCGTCTGGCCCACCAGGTCGTGGTCGACCACCGTGGCGCTGTTGGAGGGCCGCATCTGGCCCAGGATGACCAGCTCGGTCCGATCGCCCGTGCCCCCCGGTCGACCCGACGTCGCGGACTCGTCCCGTTCGCCGGCCGGGTGGGCCACCGGGGCCAGCAGCACCAGGTCGGAGAAGGACAGGTCGGCCAGGATCCCCCAGGTCCCGAGCAGGCGCTGGAGGTGGCCGAGCTGGACGTCGTCCAGGTTGGTGCGCTCGAAGGCCAGCTCGGCCGGGGTGGCCACGGTCAGCGTCTCCGGCCGTCGAGGAGCGGGGACGGGGCGATGTCCACCGGGTAGGACCGGCGCTCCCGGTAGCCCTGCAGCCTGGTCGACCCCGGCCGCGCTCGAGGAGGTCCCGCAGGTCGTCGGCCCGGTCGGCCACGTCGGGCGAGGGGTGGGCGTCCGACGCCGTGGTGAGCGGGACGCCGCGGTCCACGAAGCGCGGAGCAGCGGCGGGGCCGGGTACTGCTCGCCCACCGGCTTGCGCCACCCGGCCGAGGACACCTCGGCGGCCATCCCCGAGCGCGACGGCGGCCTCGGTGATCCGGTCGTAGCACTCGTCGGGCACCGTCGGGCACGCCGCCCGGCCACCTTGACCAGGTCCGGGATGGGCGAGCACGTCGCAGGCCCCCGAGGCCGCCAGCTCCTCCATGGCCGCGGTGTACTCGTCCCAGCACGTCGTCGACCTCGCGGACGTCCCACTCGGCCATGACCACCGGGTCGCTCGAGGTCGTCGAACCGCCACGTCGCCGAGCCAGTGCACCGAGCCCAGCAGCACGTCGAAGGGGTAGCCGGCGAGCAGTCCGGCCACCTCGTCCATGCGGTCCTGGTAGTAGTCGACCTCGAGACCGAGGACGACGGGCAGGCCCGCGGCCTTGACCGCCTGCGACCACCTCCACGTAGGCGTCGAGGTCGACCCGGGCGTGGTGGTCCCAGTAGGCGGCCATGCCCGGCCCGAAGCGCGGCACCGGGCTGGTCGTCCCAGAAGCCGCCGAGCAGCGTCCTTGGCCTGGGTGAAGCGGAAGAGGTGCTCGGTCAGGGCGATCTCGGTGACCCCGGCCTCCTGCGGCCCGGTCGCAGTACGCCGCCACCTGCTCCACGGTGGCCTCGGCGTCTCGCGCTGGCGAGTGGGGCCAGAGGTGGAGGTGGTAGTCGAGCACGGCGGCCGTCCGGCCCTACCCGGCCCGCCGGATGAGGGTCACCCCGTCGCGGACGGTGGTCTGCACGCACACCACCCGGGGATCGACGGCCAGGGCGTCGTTGAAGCCGCCGCAGGGCCTCGGTGTCCTCGCTGGTGTCGGCCGGGATCGAGGACCCGGCCGCTCCACAGGGTGTTGTCGGCGACGATCAGGCCCCGGGGGGACAGCTTGGGCAGCACCGCCTCGCAGTAGGCGGCGTAGGCGGCCTTGTCGGCGTCGATGAAGACGAGGTCGAACGGCCCGTGCAGGGTCGGCGATGGTGTCGAGGGCCGGTCCCTCACCACGCTCGATGTGGCTCGGCGAGACGGGCTGGCGGCGATGTGGCGGCGGGCGAATCTCGGCGTGGTGCCGGCGATCGACCTCGACAGGTGGTGATCCGCCCCCCCGGGGCCAGCCCGGCCGCCATGGCCAGCGCCGAGTAGCCGCTGAAGGTGCCGATCTCGAGCACCGACCGGGCGCCGAGGGCGAAGACCAGCATCTCGAGGAAGCGGCCCTCGAGGCGGCCGACCATCATCCCGGCGGAAGTCCTCCAGCGTGGCGCGCAGGTCGGTGGCCAGCGCCTCGAGGTAGGCCGGGCGGCGCGGTGGTGTGCGCCTCGGCGTAGGCCTCGAGCGCTCGGGGTCGACGATGTCGGTCACGGATGCATCGTAAGGCAGCCGGGCATCGGCGGACGGCCGCCCGGCTCCGCAGGTTCCGACCCGGTCGCCGGCCTCACTCCCAGATCTGCTCGCCGAGGCGGAGCAGTCCGGCCAGGTCGAAGATGTCGGTGTCGAAGAACGGCACCGTGGCCAGCACGTCGGGCGCCACCGAGAGCTCGGCCTGCTGCTCCGCCTCGCGGCGGGCCACCACCTGGAAGTTGAGGAAGCTCTCGGCCACCTCGGTCAGCACCCGGGCGATCTGGTCGGCGTCGCCAGGCCGGCGTCGTCGGCCAGGCCGGCGGCCAGCTCGTCGGCCAGCTCGCCGGCGCGCTCGCGCAGGGCTCGGCCACGCGCGGCGCCCGTCCGAGTCCCGGCAGGTAGTCGGGCAGCACCTTGTTCAGCACGATGGCGCCGAGGTGGAGCCGCGCGCGCGGTCAGCTGCTCGGCGAAGAACTCGGCCTCGCGCAGCGGCGCCGCCTCGAGCGTCGAGACGACGACGAAGGTGGTGCGCCGGTCCGAGCAGGAGCCGGCTCACCGCCTCGGCCCGCTCGACGAACCCGTCGTACATGGACTGGAACAGGATGAAGAACTCGGAGATGTCGGCCAGGAACTGCGTGCCGAGGATCCGGTCGGCCACCTGGTAGAAGGGCTTGGTGGCCACGTTGACCAGGCGCGACCGGTAGGGGACGATCAGCCAGCGCAGCAGGCGGGACGAGAAGAAGTCGGCCATGCGCTGCGGGGCGTCGAGGAAGTCGAGGGCGTTGCGGGTCGGCGGCGTGTCCACCACGATCAGGTCGTAGTTGCCCTCGGAGTGGATCTCGTAGAGCCGCTCCATGGCGATGTAGTCGTGGCTCTGGACGAACCGGCCCGAGATGTTCTGGTACAGCGGGTTGGCCAGGATCTCGTCCCGCGGTCTGCGGCGTCGGGGGCGTGCCGGCGGATGAGGTCGTCCCAGACTCTGCTTGGTGTCGAGCATGGCCGCCCACAGCTCGCCCCGGGGCTTGATCGCCGCGCGGCCCGGAAGGCCTCGTCGGGGACCCGGTGCTCGGTGTTGCCGATCCCGTCGAGGCCGAGGGCGTCGGCCAGCCGCCGGGCCGGGTCGACGGTGAGCACCAGCACCTTGCCGCCGTGGTCGGACGGCGGCCATGGCCGCCGCGGCCGCCGCCGTGGTCGTCTTGCCGACGCCGCCCGGGCCCGCAGGCGATGACGATCTCCTTGGCGGCCAGCAGGCCGTCCGATGGCGCTCGGCGCGGCCTCGGCCGGCGGCGCTCGGCGCGGCCGGTCCGCGTCGACCGTCGATCGGGCCGGCCATCAGTAGCCGAGCTCCTCGCCGAGCGAGCGCGGCGACCTGGCGGGTGGTGCGCAGCCCGTGGGAGCGGGTGAACAGGTACGGCAGGTAGAGCATGGGCACGACCGCGGTCGAGCCCGTGCGCGGAGCCGGTCGAGGTGGGTCGGCGCGGGTGCGCCGCATGGTCACGGCCAGGCGGGCCGCGTCGAGGACCGGGCCGGCGTCGCCGCCCGACCAGCTCGTCGAGGATCGCCGACGGCGTCCGGGCCGGCCCAGCGCGTCGAAGACCTCCTCCTCGCTGCGGCCGAAGAGCTCGGGCAGCACCCGGTTGACCACCACGGCGGACAGCTCGACCGTGGTCTCCTCCCGCACCCGCTCGGCCAGCTCGATGGTCTCGTTGACCGGCATCTCCTCGGGCGTGGCACACGGCCACCAGGCCGGTCTGGTCGCGGGTCGGAGAGGATGTCGAGCATCCAGTCGGTCTGGCTGCGGATCAGGCCGACCTTGACCAGGTCGTTGATGGCCTGCGGCGCGGCCAGCTGGCCGACGATGTGGCCCGATGGCCGGGGCGTCGACCACGACCAGGTCGTAGTGGCGCTCGCGCACCTCGTAGCAGAGCTTGCCGACGGTCAGGATCTCCCGCACGCCCGGGCGCGGCGGTGGCCACGAAGTCGAACGCCTTGGCCAGCGGGCCGATGCGGCCGACGACCGGGATGCTGCAGCTGGAGCCTCAGGTACTCGCGCAGCGACGCCTCGGTGTCCATCGACATGGCGACCAGAGCCCGGGCAGGATCTCGCGGTCCGTCGAAGCCGGTGGGCGGCGTCTCGAAGAAGCCGGCGACGTCGCCCTTGGCGTCGACCTCGCAGACCAGCACCCGCTTGCCCCGGCTCGGCGGCCAGCAGGGCCAGGGCCGGCGGCGACCGTCGTCTTGCCGACGCCGCCCTTGCCGGTGACGAAGAGCAGCTTGAGGTCGAGGAGCGGGTTCACCGGTCAGGCGGACCGGCCGACGGCCGCTCGGCGCCGGCCGGTCGGAGCGGCGCGCCGGATCAGGGAGCGCCGAAGCCGACCCGGCGATCGCGCGCGTCGGGCGCGTCCACCTCGACGTAGGCCACCTTGGCCGACGGGCACGCCGACCTGGCGGCCCTTGCGGTCGGTCAGCCAGAGGACGTCCCGTCCTCGGCCGAGCGCCGTCTCGATGTCGGCCAGGACCTTGTCGCGGTCCGCATCGTCGGGCAACTCGACGTCGAGCTCCTTCATCGACTGCACGATTCCGATACGCACGTCCACCTGGCACGCTCCTCTCAGCTGGGCCTGGGCGGGACTGCCGGCCGCCTCCGACGATACAAGGTCCGCGAGGCCAGGCGTCCCGGTGCGGCCGGCTGCTGCCGCCCCAGTTGCCCGCCGCCCCGCTGCCCGCCGCCCCAGTTGCCCGCCGCCCCAGTTGCCCGCCGCCTCGCTGGCCCGGGTGCCTGCCGCCCCGAGCGTCACACCCTTGGGGCACACTGGCCCCATGACCGAACACGACGCACCGGTCCCCGAGGCCGGTCCCGAGCAGGGCCCCAACGAGAGGAACCGCCGATGGGCGTCGACCATGGCCGGCCACGGCGGACCAGGGATCACCTTTGCCCATGCCGACAGCCATGCCTCCGTCGGCGACAGGGACATCGGAACCGGCGGGCCGGTGGTCGGCCGACCCGGGCTGGACCGCCCCGCCCGGGAGGGCCGGGAGGACGACCAACTGGCGCCGGGGGCCACCCGGGGCCGAGGGCGGCGGCCGACGGGCCCGGCCCGAGGAGCCCGACCGGTGGCGCACCTGCTTCGAGCGCGACCGGGACCGCATCCTCCACGCCACCGCGTTCCGCCGCCTGGCCGGCAAGACCCAGGTCTTCGTCTTCCCCGACGACCACCAGCGGACCCGGCTGACCCACGCCCTCGAGGTGGCCCAGGTGGCCACCGCGATCGCCCGGGCCTGTGCGCCTGAACGTCGCGCTCACCGAGGCCATCGCCCTCGGGCACGACTGCGGGCACGGACCGGGCGGGCACGCCAGCGAGGACGCCCTCTCCCCCTACCTCGACGGAGGGTTCGACCACGCCCCTGTGGGGCGCCGACGTCTCGCTGGCCCCGCTCAACCTCTGCGTCGAGACCCTCGACGGCATCCGCAACCACTCGTGGTCCCGGCCGGCACCGTCCACCCCCGAAGGCGAGGTCGTCAGCTGGGCCGACCGGATCGCCTACGTCTGCCACGACTTCGAGGACGCCGTGAAGAGCGGCATCGTCACCCCGAGCGCCCTGCCCGACCTGGTCCGCCGGCGCTGCGGCGACCAGCGGAGCCAGCAGCTCGGCACGTTCATCGACGGCCTGGTGTCGACCATCCTCCGCACCGGTCGGATCGGCATGGCCGACGAGGAGGCCGAGGCCCTGGCCGCCTTCCGGGCCAGCAACTACGAGCACATCTACCTCCGCCCGAGCTCGGTGGCCCAGGGGCGGGCGGTGGTGGCCGTGCTGCGGGCCCTGGTCGACCACTTCGGGGACCGACCCAACCTCATCCCGACCGGCGGAGGCCAGGTCGTCGACCTGAGCGGCGGCGAACCTGCCGCGGTGCGGGCCGCGGTCGCCTACGTGGCGGGCATGACCGACCGCTTCGCCTTCAGCCAGGCCGTGGCCCTCCTCGGGTGGGACCCGGGCAAGTTGCCCGCCGGCATCGGGGTCACGGTGCGCCTCTGACCCCGCCTGACCCGGGCGCCGGATCCAAAGCCCGCCGAATGTCCGGCCGCCGATCCGCTCAGTCCGTCCCCCCGTCTTGTCGGTCTTCGTGGTCCCCGGTGACCACCACCGTGCAGGGAGCGTGGCGCACCAGGTGGTCGGAGACCGAGCCCAGAACCGCGCGCTTCAGACCACCGTGGCCCCTGGACCCCACCACGATGGCCCGGGCCGAGCGTTCCTCGGCGAGCCGGGCGATGGCTGCGGCGGGATCGCCGCTCAGGACCTGGGTCTCGGCCCCGGCCAGTCCCAGCGCCTCGGCCGCCTTCGACACGACGCTACGAGCGTCGGCGACGGCGCGGTGGGACTGCTCATCGAACTCCTCGGGGGAGACCACCGGCCCCCCGAAGCCGCTCCCGCTCAGGAGGGTCGGATCGGGCGTATCGGCCACGGTCACCACCACCGGGTCGGCGTCCGGGCCGAGCAGCTTCCAGCCCGCCTCCAGGGCCCTGGTGGAGCGGTCGGATCCATCCGTGCACAACAGCACCGTGAAGGTCACTCCTGCACCGTACCAATGAGTCGGTCACCGCCGCCGGAGGCCCGCGCCCGTCGAGATCGAGGTGGCCCGGAAGCGGCCGGGACCAAAACGAGCGCGACTTCGAGGAGCTGACCGGCGCGGTCCGGACCGACCGGATCACCACCCGCACCCGTCGCGTCGGGTGTCGGGCGTCGGGTGTCGGGCGTCGGGTGTCGGGCGTCGGGCGTCGGGCGTCGGGACGGCAGCGCGCCACGGCGAGGCGTCGGTCCCAAGGCCGGGCCCACCGACCTCCGTCGGGCCCCTCCGTTCGGATGCGGCGTCCACGGATCCTGCCGACTCGGATCCGGGATGGATCCCCGGACCGGCGACGAGCGCAGGAGGGACGGGGATGACTCCCCGAAGGGTCCGCCATAGGATCGGTGCGGCCGGATCATCGGCACTGGTCGAGGAGGTGGATCATGGTCACGGAGCTGACGAGCACCCGGTCCCAAGGAGCCGGGAGTCCCCCGCCGGGCGTGGATCCCGGTCGCCGCCCACCCGATCCTTCCCCGCCCGACACTGCCGCGGCGGTGCTGGCCCCCTTCCTCCGGGCCGTGGTGGACCCCGACGTCCACGTGCGGTTCGAGTTCTGGGACGGGAGCGCGGTCGGACCGGTCGACGGCATCGGCACCCTTCGAGTGCGTTCCGCCGACGCGGTGCGACGGATCCTGTGGTCCCCCGGCGAGCTGGGAGTGGCCCGCGCGTTCGTCGCCGGTGACCTGACGGTCGATGGCGATCTGTACGGACTGCTTCGCACCCTCCACGATGCGTCGCCGAGGGAACTCCGCCGGATCGGGCTCCGCACCCTGCCCACCATGGTGGAGGCGGCCCGACGCCTGGGGGTCCTCGGCCCGCCACTGCCGGCGCCCCCCGAGGAGTGCCGACCATCAGGACGGCTGCACTCGGCGAGCCGAGACGCCGAGGTAGTCAGCCACCACTACGACGTGGGCAACGAGTTCTACCGGCTGGTGCTCGGGGCCAGCATGACCTATTCGTGTGCCCGGTTCACCGCGTCGGGGACCACGCTCGAGGAAGCCCAGGCGGCCAAGCACGAACTGATCTGCCGCAAGCTGGGCATCGACACGGCCCCGGGGTCCCGCCTGCTCGATGTCGGCTGCGGATGGGGCTCGATGGCCATCCACGCCGCCCGCCACCACGGCGCCCGGGTGGTCGGGGTGGCCCTGAGCCGGGAGCAGGTGGACGAGGCCACCCGTCGGGTCACCGAGGCCGGCCTGGACGGGCAGGTGGAGATCCGCATGCAGGACTACCGCCAGCTGCGGGGCGAGCGCTTCGACGCCATCTCGTCCATCGGCATGTTCGAGCACGTGGGCAGCCGGCGAATGTCCCAGTACTTCGAGACCCTGCACGGGCTGCTGGCCCCGACCGGGCGGCTACTCAACCATGCCATCTCCAAGCCGGGCGGCTCGGTGCTCGGGAGGCGGTCGTTCGTGGGCCGCTATGTCTTCCCCGACGGCGAGCTGGTGGACGTGGCCGAGGTGGTGGCAGCCATGCAGCGCACCGGATTCGAGGTGCGCGACGTCGAGTCGCTCCGCGAGCACTACTCGCGGACCCTGCACCACTGGGTGTCCAACCTCGAGGCGCACTGGGACGAGGCGGTGGCCCTGGTCGGCCTGGCCCGCGCCAACGTCTGGCGCCTGTACATGGCCGCGTCGGCCAACGGGTTCGACGACGGCGGCCTGGCCATCCACCAGGTGCTGGGGGTGGTCCCCGGTCCCGGGGGCGGGAGCCGGATGCCACCCACCCGGGTCGGCTGGGGCTGACCACCCTCGGTGCGTCCGGAGCCTCGGAGCGGTCGGCCTAGCTCAGACTGAGTTCCTTGCGGTACACGCGGGCCGGGCCCAGGTCGACGATCGAGGAGGCCAACCGGTCGAAGACCGCGGCCACCTCGCCGTCCGGGTCGGCCGACACCGTGGGCACCCCGTCATCCCCGCCTTGGCGGAGTGCCGGCACCAACGGCACCTGGGCCAGCAGCGGCACCCCGAGCTCACCGGCCAGCTGCGCCCCTCCTCCGGCCCCGAACAGCTCGTAGCGGGTGCCGTCGTCACCGGTGAACCAGCTCATGTTCTCGATCACCCCTCGCACCGCCAGCTTCAGCTTGCGCGCCGCGTAGGCCGATCGCTGGGCCACCCGCTCGGCGGCCTGCTGCGGGGTGGTGACGACGTAGACCTCGGTCTTGGTCAGGTACTGGCCGAGGGACAGCGTGACGTCCCCCGTTCCCGGGGGCATGTCGATCAGCAGGTAGTCGGGCTCCCCCCAGTACGCATCGACCAGGAACTGCTCGAGGGCCTTGTGGAGCATGGGTCCACGCCAGATGACCGGGGTGTCGTCGGGCACGAAGTAGCCCATGGAGAGGCAGCGCACCCCGTTGGCGGTCGGGGGCACCACCAGGTCGCCGATGATCAGCGGATCGTTGGTCACGCCGAGCATCTTGGGGACGGAGAACCCGTAGACGTCGGCGTCGAGAATGCCCACGTCGAATCCCCGACGGGCCAGGGCCACGGCCAGGTTGACGGTCACCGACGACTTCCCCACCCCGCCCTTGCCCGAGGAGATCCCGAGGATCCTGGTCTTCGACCTCGGCAGCATGAACCGGTTGGGCCTTCCCTCCTCGTGACCGAGCCGGCCACCGCCGTGGTCGTGGCCGTGGTCGTCGTCCGGGGCGTGCTGGGTGCCCCCCTCCACCGGCTCGCCGCGGAGCAGCATCCGGAGCCGGGCCCGGGGTTCCTCCTCCATCACCACCGTCGCCACGGTGACCTGGTCCACGCCGGCCACGTCCCCGACCGCCTGGCGGACCCGCGACTCCAACTCCTCGACCTGCGGATAGTGGGCCACGGGCAGCGCCACTTCGACGGCGGCCCGCTTGCGCCTGACCTGGACCGAGCCGACCATGCCCAGCTCCCCGAGCGGCCGGCGCAGCTCAGGGTCGGTCACCGCGGCGACAGCCGCCGCGACCTGGGATTCGTCGATGGACATCCAGCGGCTCCTCAGAGGAATTCGGCGTCACCCGGTACACTAGGTGACGTGCACCCCGCCTCGAACAGCCCCTCCCTCGTCGTCACTGCGCCGCCGGGCCAGGAGCCGGTGGGTCGCTCCGCCGAGTCGGACAGCCACTTCTCCGCCGCGGTGACCGCGGTGACGGCGGCCTTCGGCGACCCGACCCGCCGGGAGATCTACCTCTTCGTCCGGTCGAACCCCGGGGCCACCGCCTCCGAGGTGGCGGCCCGGTTCTCCCTCCATCCCAACGTGGCCCGGCACCACCTCGACCGCCTGGCCACCGGGGGCTATGTGGAGGTCACCATGGAGCGGGCCGCCGGCAGCGGCGCCGGCCGCCCGTCCAAGCGGTTCCGGGCCGTCGGCAACGACCCGACGCTGGAGCTGCTGACCCGGCGGGACGACCTGCTCGTCCTCCTCCTCCAGGAGGCGCTGCAGCTGCTCGGCCCCACCGCGGCCGAGGGCATGGCCGAGCGGGTGGGCGAGGAGTACGGACGAACCCTGGCCGGGCAGATGTCCCCGGGCGACAGCCAGCGTTCGCTGCGGACGGCCATGCACGCCATCGCCGACACGCTCACCGCCCACGGGTTCGCGGCCCACGCCGAGGACCAGGGCTCGAGTACCGCGGTGGTGGCCGACAACTGCCCGTTCGGCAACGCCGCATCGCAGTACCCGGTGCTGTGTGCCGTCGACCGCGGCATGGTCAAGGGCCTCCTGGCCGGGCTGTGCGGCGAGGAGGCGGGCGGGACCGTGCCGGTGGTGCTGTCGTCGTCACGCGCCCGGGGCGACGACGCCTGCGCTGCCGTGGTCTGACCGGCGAGCCGGCCGTTGGCCCGCCACTACCTCGACCACGCATCGACCACACCGCTCCGACCCGAGGCCGGGACGGCCATGGCCGCCTGGGCCGCCCAGGGCGTCACGGCCGATCCCGGGCGGGTCCACACCGAGGGCCGAATGGTGCGCGCCGTCCTGGAGGACGCCCGCCAGCAAGTGGCCGACCTGTTCGGCGTCCGACCCCGCCAGGTGGTCTTCACCTCGGGTGGCACCGAATCGGTCAACGCCGCGGTGTGGGGGGTCCTCCGGACGGCGCCCGGACCGGTGGCCTGCGCCGCCGTCGAGCACTCGGCGGTGCGCGACGCCTCGGCCCGGTCGGTCCCGGTCGAGACGATCGCCGTGGACGGGCTGGGCCGGATCGAGGTGGCAGCGGTGGAGGACGCCCTGGACCGGTGTCGCTCGCTCCGTGGGGAGGCAGCGGCACTGGTGCACTGCCAATGGGCCAACCACGAGGTCGGCACGGTCCAGCCGGTCGCCGCCGTCGTCGGGCTGTGCCGAAGCCTGGGCGTTCCTGTCCACGTGGACGCGGTGGCCGCGGCCGGGCACGTGGCCTGTGACCTCGGAGCCCTCGACGCCGACCTGGTCTCGGTCTCGTCCCACAAGCTCGGGGGGCCGACCGGCATCGGGGCCCTGATCGTGCGGCGGGGTCTGCGCATCGATCCGTTCGTGGTCGGCGGTGAGCAGGAGCGGGCCCGGCGGGCCGGCCTCGAGCATGTGGCCGGGGCCGTCGGCTTCGGAGCCGCCGCCTCGGCGCTGTCGGCTCCCGGGGCGCTCGACGGCGAGGCGGCCGCCGCCCGGCGCCGGACCGACCGCCTCGCCGCCGCGGCCCTGGCCGTGACCGGGGTCGACCGGTTCGGTGACCCGGTCGACCGGCTCCCCCACCTGGTGTGCCTGGGCATCGACGGGGTCGAGGCCGAGCCCGTGCTCCTCGGACTCGACCAGGACGGCGTAGCCGCCCACTCGGGCTCCTCCTGCTCGTCGGAGACCCTCGAGCCGTCGCCGGTCCTCGAGGCCATGGGGGTGGACGCCGAACGGTCCCTGCGGCTCTCGGTGGGCTGGTCGACCACCGAATCGGACATCGACGCCTTCGAGGCGTCCTTCGGCCGCGTGGTGGACGGGCTCCGGGCCCTCCGCACCGGCGGCGGGTGACCGGCCCGGACGCCGCTGCCTCCACCGGGATCGACCGAGGGTTGCGCCGCACCGGGAACTCCGGCCGGCCCGGCGGCGAGGGAGGACGGAGGCGGAAACCGGTAGGTTCTGGCCATGCGAGCCGTCGTGTGCCCGGAACTGGGTCCCCTGGACACGCTGGTCGTCGAGGACCGGCCACCGGCGTCGGCCGGGGAGGGCCAGGTGGTCGTGGACGTCCGGGCCGCCGGCGTCAACTTCGTCGACGGGCTCATCTGCCAGGGCCACTACCAGCTCAAACCGGCGACGCCCTTCGTGCCCGGGAGCGAGATCGCCGGGGTGGTCTCGGCCCTCGGACCTGGGGTCACCGGGATCTCCGTGGGCGACCGGGTGATCGCCTTTGTGGGGTTGGGCGGCTTCGCCGACCAGGCCGTGGTACCGGCCCTGTCCCTCGTGTCCATGCCGGACACCCTGGAGTTCGGAGCAGGAGCAGCGCTCCTGCAGAGCTACTGCACCATGCTGTTCACCCTGACCCGGCGGACCACCCTGACCCCGGGCGAGTGGGTGCTGGTGCTCGGGGCGGGCGGCGGTGTGGGCCTGGCCGCCATCGATGTCGCCGTCGCCCTCGGGGGGCGGGTCATCGCCGCCGCCTCCACCCCGGACAAGCTGGCCGCCGCCCTGGCCATGGGGGCCGAGGCCACGATCGCCTACGAAGAGGAGGACCTGAAGGCCCGGGCCCGCGAGCTGTCCGGCGGCGGCGTGGATGTGGTGGTCGACCCGGTCGGCGGACGGCACAGCGAGCCGGCCCTCCGGGCCACCGGTCATCTCGGGCGGTTCTGCGTGATCGGCTTCGCCTCCGGGCCCATCGCCCCGATCCCGCTCAACCAGGTACTGCTCAACAACCGCACCGTGGTGGGCGTGGACTGGGGCGGCTGGACGTTCAAGGACCCCTCGGGCAACCGTGACCTCATCGCTGAGCTGATGGCGATGGTGGGTGCCGGGAGACTGCACCCGGTGGAGCCGACCACCTTCCCGCTCGATCGGGCCGCCGTCGTCATGACCGAGCTGATCGACCGGAGTGTCGCCGGCAAGGTGGTCCTCGTCCCCTGAGTCCCGGTCGACCGGTCCGAGAGGGGCGCCGGGGCTGCTGGCCCCGTCGTCGATGAGGGGATAGACCTTGGGCATGCCGGACGCCGAGACCACCAGCACCGGGGTCCCGAAGCGTCCCGAGCACGACCTCACCCGTCGACCGGTCCGCACCGACACCACGTTGGTGGCCAGCCTCCCCGAGAGCTTCCGTTACCGGGTCAAGCGCCGGCTGCTCGGACCACCCCTGGTCAGCGACGAGCTGGCCGGCCAACGGCTGGGCAAACCGACGGCGCTGGCCGTCCTGTCGTCCGACGTGATGTCGTCCTCCGCCTACGCCAGCGAGCAGATGATCCGGATCCTCGTCCCCATCGGCGGGCCTGGCCGCCTTCTCCTTGGTCACGCCGTTGACCGCGGTGATCCTGGCCGTTCTGGCCGTGGTGACCATCTGCTACCGCGACGTGGTCCGCTCGTACCCCAAGGCCGGCGGGTCCTACGTGGTCAGCCGGGACAACTTCGGCCCCAACGTGGCCCAGATCGCCGGCGCCGCCCTCCTGATCAGCTACACCATCACCGTGGCCGTCTCGGTGGCGGCGGGGGCCGACGCCATCATCTCGGCCGTCCCCGTCCTGGCCCACGACGCCGTGCCCATGTCCATCGGCTTCGTCCTCCTGCTGGCCTACGGCAACCTGCGGGGCATCCGAGAGGCCGGGCGGGTGTTCGCCATCCCCACCTACTTCTTCATCGGCAACATGGCCCTGCTCATCGTGGCCGGCCTGGTCAAGGAGGCCACCACCGGGCTGCCCCACGCCCCGGAAGGCAACGGGACCATGCCGCTCGGCCACGCCGGCGGGGGGCTCATCCTCGGGATCTCCGCCTTCTACCTGCTCCGGGCCTTCGCCCAGGGCAGTTCGGCCATGACCGGGACCGAGGCCATCTCCAACGGGGTGAGCATCTTCCGGACGCCCCAGGCCCGCAACGCCCGCACCACGCTGGTGCTGATGAGCACGCATCCTCGGGGTGATGTTCCTCGGGGTGTCGGTGCTGGCCGCCCTCACCCACGCCGTCCCGTTCGTCTCGGGCACCCCCACCGTGGTGTCGGAGATCGGCAAGCTGGTCTACGGCAGCAGCCCGTTGGGCCAGTTCCTCTTCTACCTGCTCCAGGCGGCCACCGCCCTCATCCTCATCCTGGCCGCCAACACCAGCTTCACCGGGTTCCCCTTCCTGGTCAGCTTCGTGGCCGAGGACTCGTTCCTCCCGCGCATGCTCACCGTCCGGGGCCACCGACTGGTGTTCTCCAACGGGATCATCGTGCTGGCGACGGCGTCCATCGTCCTGCTCCTGGTGACCGGAGCCAAGGTGTCGGCGCTCATCCCCATGTACGCCATCGGGGTGTTCACCGGGTTCACCATGGCCGGGGCCGGCATGGTCAAGCACCACCTCACCCAGCGGGACGAGCACTGGCGCAAGAGCGTGGCCGTCAACGCCACCGCCGCCGTGGTCTGCGCGGTCATCGTGGTGGTCTTCGCCATCGCCGAGTTCACCCAGGGCGGCTGGGTGGTCGTGGTGGTCATGCCGCTGATCGTCTACGGGCTGGTCCGCACCAACCGGGAGTACCGCTCCGAGGACGTGGTCCTCGAGGAGGGTGCGGCCATCCAGGCGTGCGAGGCCCGGATCCTCCGGCGCAACGTGGTGGTCATCCTCATCGACCGCATCGACCTGGCCACGGCCCGGGCCATCCAGTACGCCCGGAGCCTGACGCCGGACGATCTGCGGGCCGTCCACTTCAACATCGACCACCCCCGCGCCGAGGCCCTGATCGAGCGGTGGCAGCACCTGGGACTGTCCCGACTGCCCCTCGACGTCATCGACTGCCCGGACCGCCGCCTCACCCGCGCCTCGCTCGAGCTGGCCGCCGAGCTGGCCGACGGCGAGACCGAGGTCAGCATGCTGCTGCCCCGACGCTCCTACGGGAAGGCCTGGCGCCGGATCCTCCACGATCAGACCGCCGACCAGATCGTCGAGGTGGTGAGCCAGCTGTCCCACGTCAACGCCACCATCGTGCCCTTCCTGGTGGCGCCCGGGATCGAGCAGCAGATGTCAGCGGAGCTGTTGGCGGAGCCGAGCCGCCCCCGTCGGTCCAAGGGGGCGGGTGTCGTCGCCCCGCCGGGCAAGCCCGACGACGGTCCGGGCATCCCGGCCACGGCCGGGACCACATCGATCGCCGAGCTGACCTGGCGCACCCGGACCCGCGTGGCCGGTCGGATCAAGACGCTGCGAGTCCAACCCTGGGCCCAGGCCCACAGCCTCGAGTGCGTCCTGGTGGACGGGAGCGGGCACGCGGTGACCCTGGTGTTCCTGGGCCGACGGTCGATCAGCGGCATCCGGAGCGGCTCCCTGCTGATCGCCGAAGGCATGGTGGGCAAGCACCGCAACAAGCTGGCCATCATCAACCCCAGCTACGAGCTCCTCTCGGTCACCGAGTCATCCGATGCCCCCTGAACCGGGCCGGCCGCGCTCCGAATCGGTGCCCACGGCCGAGCGATGGAGGCTGGTCCGACTCCGCGCCACGGCTGCCGGCCTGGCCGCCCAGCCCTGGCTGCTCTGGGCCACCGCCGTGGTGGCCCCCATCGGCACCGCCCTGCTGTTGATCCCCGGACGGGGCCACCTGAGCACGGCCGACGACGCCCTGATCCTCATCGTGGTCACCGTGGCGGTGGCCTCGGCGGGCAACCGGGCGGCGGCGGCCCTGTGCGCCCTGGTCTCGGCGGCGGCCTTCGACTACTTCCTGACGGTCCCGTACCAGTCGTTCCAGATCCATCATCAGTCCGACCTGACCACCGAACTGCTCTTCGTCCTGGTCGGCCTGCTGGTCGGCGAGCTGGCCGCCCGTGGGCACCAGCACCGACGCGCCGCGGCGGAGGGCCGCCACGGCCTGGACCGCATCCACGGGGTGGCCGAACAGATCGTGGAGGGGGAGGACCCCGAGTACGTGATGATGAGCGTGGCCGCGCAGCTCACCGACCTGCTCGGGCTGCAGGACTGCCGCTTCGTCCGTCGGCAGCCGTCGCGCAAGGGGGCGTGGATCCAGACCGACGGCACCGTGCGGCTGAACCCACTCACCTGGCCCACCTCCTCCGCCGGCCTGCCGACCAACCAGGTCGAGCTGCCGGTCCGGGGCGGCGGCCACGTGCTGGGGGTGTTCCTCCTCACCCCGACGCCGGCCCAACCCATCTCCCACGAGCGGTGCGTCGTGGCCGTGGCGCTGGCCGACCAGCTCGGTGCTGCCCTCGCTGCCCATCCCACCTCGGAATGGGGTGGGTAGCGGCGGCGGCCTCGTCGGCGGCCGGCGTGCCGCCCGGGTCAGCCCGAGGCCGCCGACGGAGGGACGGGCAGTCCGGCCGCGGTGAAGGCGGCCGTGATCTCGGGTGCGGCCTGGGCCACCAGTGCCGGTGGGGGGCCGTCGGCCAGGAACCGGCGGTACTGGGCCACCGCGCCGGTGGCATCCCCGTCACGCTGCAGCAGCAGCGTCCCGAGATAGAGGCGGGCGGCATAGTCGCCGGGATCGAGGCGGACGGCCCGGAGCAGCTTGGCCCGGGCGTCGGCCATCAGGGAGGCGCGGTCCCCGCTCCGGCCGGTCTGGTACTCGAGCCAGCCCAGCTGGGCGAGGGCCACCTCGTTGTCCGGGTGCCCATCGAGCACCGACTGGTAGAGCTGGGCGGCCCGGGGCCCCTGACCCTGGTTCTCGTCGGTGGCCGCCTGGGCCAGGTCCTCCTCGATCTGCTGGGCCTGCGACTGGGCGAAGGTGCCGGTGATCGACTGGCCGGGCTGGCGATTGGAGGCGAAGGTGGTCACCGCCACGACCAGGGCGGCGGCGAGGCACAGGCAGCCGACGACCAGATACCAGGCGCTCCTCCGGATCCGGCGGCGGGCCGTCCGGCCGGGTCCGACTCCGACTGCATCGCCGGGTTCCCGACGTTGCTCCCCCGCCCCCCGTTCCTCCACCGCCACCGCGGTGCGGCCGGCGGCCGGCCCGGAACCCGTCGACTCACCGTCGTCTGGACCGGTCCCGGTCCTGACGGACGGGGCCGACGGCCTCGCGGCGTCATGGGCGTCCAGCGCCGCCAACCGCACCATGTCGCGCTGGCGCAAGGCCAGGTAGTCCTGGTCCGAGAGGTCACCGGCCAGGTACTCGGCATCGGCGTCGGCCAGGGAGCGGGTCAGGAAGAGCCGGCGCTCCCCGGCTTCCTCGGGCGTCAGGTCGGACGCCGGCCCCCGGCCGCCACCCCCGGGCAGTCGGCGGCGTCGGACCAGCACCACCACCAGCATGGTGGTGGCCACCAGCCCGGCCAGCAGCGGGAGGAGCCAGACCAGCAGGGACCAGCCGCGGGCCGGCGGGTCCAGCACGATGGATGATCCGTAGCGGGCGACCAGGTAGTCCTTGATCTGCTGGTCGGTGCGACCCTCGGCGATGAGCTGTCCGACGGCGGCCCGCACGGCCACCGCTGTGGGCGCGGTGGACTGGGCCACCGAGAGATCCTCGCAGGTCGGGCAGCGCACCACGGACTCGATGGACGCGGCCCGCTGGGCCGGGGTCGGCGGCGACGAGGTCAGCTGGCCGCTGCCGACGAGGAGTGCCAGCACCACCGCCACGGCGAGGACGATCCAGAGCGGGAAGTGCCGTCTGGTCACGTGCCGTACCCACTGGCCTCGGCCTTGGCGATGATGTGGTTCAGGCCGGCCGCCGTCGAGCCGCCCAGCACGGTGGCCACCACCCGCCCGTCCGGCGCGATCACATACGAGGTCGGGTTCTCCCGCACGCCGTAGGCCAGGGCCAGGGCGCCGTCCTTGTCGGCCAGCGTGGGCCAGGTCACCCCGACCCTGGCCTGGTACTGGCGGGCCGCGGCAGTGGTGTCGTTGAACACCACGCTGACCATGGAGGCGTCGCCCTTCTGCTGGTGCTGGAACTGGAAGGCCACCAGGTCGGGGGTCTCGATCTGACAGGGCGTGCACCAGCTGGCGAAGAAGTTGAGCACCACGTAGTGACCGGGGGCCCGGGCCAACTGGAACCGGACCCCGTCGACGGTCGACCCGCCGACGGGCGGGGCCATCTGGCCGAGCAGGGGGCTCTTGGCCTCGACGGTCGTGGCCGGGGGCCGGGTGGCCAGCACGGCGACGAGCCCGGCGGCGACGACCAGGACGGCCACCGCCGCCCACCGGGCCGTATGCCGGCTGCGGCCCGGTGGCCGCGGTCCCGACCGACGACCGGTCCGCCGTCGATCCGGCCTCCCCGACCGGTCCGACCGGTCCGCGACCGTGGCGGTCCAACCGGTCCGGACGGTCCAACCGGTCCGGACGGTCCGGACGGGGTGTCGATGTCGAGACTCACGACGGGTCTCCCGCACCCACGGGCAGCGGGTCGGACTCCACGTCGGGTCGGTCCTCGGGTCTCGCCGTCGGCGGCGTGTCACCGGAGGCGAGGGGCGGGGCCACCTCCACCACCGTGGCGGACACCGGATCGGTGGGCCGCCGTCGCCGTCCCGGGATGGCCGACAGGACGGAACCGACGCCGATGAGGCCGGCCCCGACCCACATCCACATGACCAGGGGCTGCTCCACCACTCCGAAGGCCCAGACGGCGGCGCCGTCCGAAGTGGTGGCGTTGTCGGGGACGGAGGCGATGGTCAGGTAGAGGTCGTCCCGCCAGCTGGAGTCGATGGCCGGCGTACCCACCGTGGCGCTCCCGGTGCCGAACTGGCTGATGGCCGGGTAGAACCGGCCACCGCCGTCGACCCGGAGGACGGCCTCGAACGAGGAGTGCGACGGCGTGGTCACCACCCTGGTGCCCACGAACTCGACGGTGTGCCCGGAGAACGTGGCGCTCCTCCCCACCGAGAGACGGACCTGGCCCCGGTGGAGGTACGACGTGGCCGCGGCCAGCCCGATCGCCACCACCACGACACCGATGTGGACCACCATCCCGCCGTTGGCCCGGCCCACGAAGCCCCGCCATCCGGCCAGGGCGGCCCGGCCGGCGGGGGCGCCTCCGGCACGGGACCCGCGGTAGGCGCTTCGCACCGACAGCACCAGGGCCCGGCCGGCCGAGGCGGCGGCGAACGCACCCAGCCCGAAGGCCAGCAGCGGCTCGAGGCCGCGAACACCGGCTGCCACGCAGACCACGAGGACCAGCACCCCCACGGCGGCGGGGACGGCCAGCCGGCCGCGCAGCACCTCGACCGTGGTCTTGCGCCACGGGAGGGCGGGGGCCACGGCCATCAGGAAGAGCAGGGCCAGACCGACCGGGACGAAGAACCGGTTGAAGTACGGCGCCCCCACGCCCACCGAGGAGCCGCTGTGGAGCGCCTCGTAGAGGAGGGGGAAGACCGTGCCCAGCAGCACCACGAAGGCGAACCCCACGAACAGCAGGTTGTTGGCCAGGAAGGCTCCCTCGCGGCTGAGGGGCGAGTCGATGCCCCCGGCCGAGCGGAGCCGGTCGCCCCGCCAGGCGATGAGTCCGACCCCGGTGAACAGGACCACCCCGAAGAACCCGAGCAGCAGCGGGTCCGATGGTCGGACTCGGAGAAGGAGTGCACCGACTGGATGACCCCCGACCGGGTCAGGAAGGTCCCGAGGATGGTCAGGCTGAAGGCGGCCACCACCAGCGAGAGGTTCCAGACGCGCAGCAGGCCCCGGCGCTGCTGGACCATGACCGAGTGGAGGTAGGCCGTGCCCACCAGCCAGGGGAGCAGGGCGGCGTTCTCCACCGGGTCCCACCCCCAGAACCCGCCCCAGCCGAGCACCTGGTACGACCACCAGGCGCCGAGCAGGATCCCGATGGAGAGGAACGCCCAGGCGAACAGGGTCCACCGCCGGGTCTCGCCCTGCCAGTCCTCGTCCAGCCGCCCGGTGATCAGCGAGGCGATGGCGAAGGCGAACGGCAGGGTGAAGCCGACCAGGCCGAGGTAGAGCATGGGCGGGTGGATGAGGACCAGGGGGTTGTCCTGGAGCAGCGAGTTGGGACCGGTCCCGCTGGCGGGGACGGCGCCGGCCACGTGCTTGAACGGGTCGGCCGGTCCCAACATCAGGCCGAAGAAGAAGGCGGCGACCACGTAGACCACCAGGGTGGCCCAGGCCACCAGCTGGTCGCCCGACCGCCTGCGGAACCGCCAGACCATGGCCGTGGCGTACCCGCCCAGGACCACGCCCCACAGCAGGATCGACCCGGCCAGGGCCGACCACAGGCCGGTGATCGAGTAGAGCAACGGCGTGGCCCGGCTGTTGTTGTCGGCCACGTAGCTGAGGGAGAAGTCATGGGTGAGCAGGGCGTGCTCCATGGCCACCAGGGCGATCAGGCCGCCCACCAGGACGACGGGTGCGTAGACCTGGCCGCTGCGCATGGTCGGCGCACGCCCCTTGGCCAGGCCCACCGCCAGCACCACCACGCCCACCAGGGCGCCGGCGAAGCCGAGCAGGACGCCGGTGTGACCGAGGGCCCCGTTCACGAACTCGGGCCGGCGGTCGGGCCGCGGTGGCCCCGAACGGCCGTCATCGCTCGGTCATCGCCTGGACCCGTTCGGCGCGGTGACCCGGGCCGGGTGCTGGGCGATGTAGTTCGACGAGTGCTTGACCAGGATCTGGTCGGAGACGAAGGCCGCACCGGCGAAGTGACCCACGGCGATGACCGGGATGTTGGGCTGGAACAGCTGCGGGCGGGCTGCCGGTGTTGTGCACGGCCACCTGTCGTGGCCCCGGCGGTCACGACGAAGTCCACGCCCGACGCCGTCGGACGGATCGAGCCCGGTTCCACCACTCCCTCCAGGTTGAACGTCTTGGCCCCGAGGGTGGCGCGCTGGGCCACGGCCTGGTCGGCGGGCAGGTAGAAGTTGAGGGCGGTGCCGAGTCCCTTGGCCACCAGGAAGCCCAGGGCCCCGACCAGCACCAGGCCCACGACGGCATAGCGCAGGCGGTGGCTGGTCCGGACGCCGGGCCGGGCCGGGACGTCGCTGTCGCCGGGGCCGGGCCGCCACGGGATCGGGTCGTCCCCGGCTCCTCCGGGGGCCCCGGGCGGCTGGGTCGGTGACGGGACGGCGGTGGTCACCGGTCGTCCCCGCCCCGGCCGGCCGGGACCGACGCATCGGCGGACACCACCCGGGCCACGGCCCGGGTCAGCCGGCGTCGGCGCCACACCAGCTGCACGGCGTAGAGGAACAGGAGGGAGAGCACGACGACGTAGCCGGCGACGACGTAGCCCATCAGGCCGCCTCGTCCTCGTCGAGGGTGGCGCCCTTCGGCCTGGCGCTCGCGCAGGGCCACGTCGAGCTCACCGGTGCCCAGCCAGTCCTCGAGCACACCGATCCGGTACCGGACCAGGAGCATCCACACGAAGACCAGGGTCAGGGCCACGAAGCCGAGCAGCAGCGTCCAGGCCATCGAGCCGTGGATGGTGGGCGAGAGGTTCGGGTTGAGCACGGTGGCCCCCTGGTGCAGGGTCTTCCACCACAGCACCGAGAAGTGGACGATGGGAATGTCCACCGCGGCGAACAGGGCCACGAAGGCGCTGCGCTTGGCCCGCACCTCGGGCTCGGCCGGCACCCGGCGCAGGGCCAGGTACCCGAGGAACAGCACCAGCAGCACGGCGGTGCTGGTGAGGCGGGCGTCCCACGCCCACCACACCCCCCAGGTGGGCTTGCCCCAGATCGACCCGGAGACCAGCGTGCACACGTTGAACACCACCCCCACCTCGACCGACGCCGCGGCCAGGCGGTCCCAGAACAGCGAGCGGGTGCGGGGCCACAGGTAGAGGAGGCTGGCCACGGCGGCCAGGCCGAAGGCCAGGTACAGGGCGACCCAGGCCACGCCCGGGTGGATGTAGACCAGGCGGACCAGGTCGCCCTGGGTCTGGTCGGGCGGCGTCACCCACAGGCCCAGCCACACCGTGCAGGCCGTGGCCACGAGGGCGGTGATGCCCGAGGACGCGGGTGGCCCACCGGGTGCGGGAGGACTGGGCCGGAGGTGTGGGCACACCCGGGTTCGGGCTCACGCCGACTCCTGGATGGGTCCGAAGACCACGATGCCGAGGGCCACGTAGACGGCGTCGAAGACCACCAGC
Source organism: uncultured Acidimicrobiaceae bacterium (assembly GCA_963817005.1). Lineage (GTDB taxonomy): Bacteria > Actinomycetota > Acidimicrobiia > Acidimicrobiales > RAAP-2 > Bog-756. Next base: position 743,103 of record CAWFMN010000007.1, on the reverse strand, counting down.
AACCGGAGCCACGGGGTGCCGTACGACGGCGGTGCCTCCGGCCAGCGCGGCCTGCCAGATGCGGGTGCCGGCCAACAGCACCGGCGCGGCGATGGGCAGGAACAGGAACGGCAGCAGCGTCTCCCGGACCCGCAGTCCGGCGGAGAGGGCACCGTACAGGGTCCCGGTTGCGGCCAGCCCGACGGTGCCGAGGAGACAGGAAACGACGATGAGCCACGGCACCTCGATCCTCGCCCCGTAGAGCAGGACCACCCCGGCGCCGAGCACCACCTCCAGCACCACCAGCTGGGCGGCGACCGCCGCCGACTTGCCCAGGAACAGGCCGGCCGGGTCGAGGCCCGAGAGGCGCAGGCCGTCACGGGCCCCGTCCACCGACTCCACCGACACACTGCGCTGGACGGCCAGCACCGTGCAGAACAGGACGGCCACCCAGAAGAGCCCGGGGGCGCCCTTGGCCATCGGCGCCCGGTCGGGCCCGAGGGCGAAGGCGAACAGCACCAGGGCGACGATCCCGAACGGCGCCACCTGGGACAGCCCGACCCGAGACCGGGCCTCGATGCGGAGGTCCTTGCCCGCCACCAGCAGCGAGTCACGCCACATGGGCCACCTCCCCGGTTACCGTGCCGACCGGATCGAGGCCGACCGGGGGATCACCGACCTCGCTCGCCGCGGTCGGGTCGCCGGTTGCACCGGCCGCCCGCGACCCGGGGGCGGTGGTCGGGTGACCGTCGGCGCCGCCGCCGGCCACGGGACCGACGCCGAGGGACCGGTGGCCGGTCACCCGGCCTCCGGTGACCGTCACGGCCCGGTCGGCCAGGCACTCGACGAACCCCAGTTCATGGGAGGCGATGATCACGGTGACGCCGGAGGCCCCGGCCTCGGTGACCAACTGGTCGAGACTGTCGCGGGCCGAGGCGTCCAGTCCGGCATGCGGCTCGTCCAGCAGCCACAGCTCTGGCCAGCGCGCCGTCAGCACGGCCAGGGCCACCCGCCGGCGCTGCCCGGCCGAGAGCTTGGAGGCGCGGGTCTTGAGCAGCCGCCCGGACAGCCCCCACCGCTCGCACGCCCCCCCGATGCGGTCGGTGTCTGCTCCGGAGGCCCGGACGGCGAACCGCACGTTCTCCCGGACGGTCAGGTCGTCGTAGAGGTGGGAGGCGTGGGACAGGAGCCCGACACGTCGACGCACCTGGTTCCGGTGGCGGACGGGGTCGAGGCCCAGCACGACGGCCTCCCCCGAGGCCAGGGGCACCAGGCCGGCGCAGACCCGGAGCAGGCTGGTCTTGCCGGCCCCGTTGGGCCCGTCGACCAGCACGGTCTCCCCCACTGACACTTCGAGGTCCACGCCGGCGAGCAGGGGGAACCGGCCCGACAGCGCGACGGCGTCGTGCAGGAAAACTGCCGGGTGGGGAGGGGCTGGGGGGGCCATGGCCGCCCTCCATGGTACGGGGGTGGGCTCCCGGGAGCCAGGCGGGGCCGGGCGGGGTCGGACGGGAACTAGGCGGGAACCGGGCGGGAACCGGGTGGGAGCCGGTGGGAACCGGGTGGGGAGCCGGACCGGCCTGGCTGCGGCCGGCGTGGGGCCCGCTGAGGCACGCTCCCGGCGACGTCGTGGTGGGCTCAGCTCACCGAGAGGCGGTCGAGATGCAGGTCATGGAGCCAACCGGAGATGTGGGCGGAGACGACGTCGACGTGTCCGGTCAGGAGCAGGACCCCGAAGGCCACCAGGATGGTGCCACCCACCAAGTCGACCCAACGCAGCCGGCCGCGGACCCGGGCCAGCATGTCGGTCATCCGGCCGAAGGCCAGACCGGAGAGGAGGAACGGTACTCCGAGTCCCAGCGAGTAGGCGAGGAGGAGGGCGATCCCACCGGCGGCCGAACCCCCGGTCCCGGCGGCCAGGGCCAGCACGCTGGCCAGTACCGGTCCGATACACGGGGTCCATGCGAAGGCGAACGCCATGCCCATGATGGGAGGGGCCCACACCCCGAGCACCGAGGGGCGAACGGCGAAGCGCCTCTCCCCGACCACGGCCACCGGCAGCCGCAGTCCGGCAGCCATGGCCACCAGCACGGCGCCGAACACGACGATCAGGATGCCCGACACCGTCTCCAGGGCCCGCTGGTGGGTGAGGAAGAGGCGGCCGATGGCCGAGGCCGAGGCCCCGAGGATGGTGAAGACCACCGTGAACCCGGCGATGAAGGCCAGGATGCCCCGGAGGAGGCGGCTGCGCTCCCGGCGGAGGTCGGCGGGACGGATCCCCCCGTCGAGACCGGGCGGGTCGAGACCGGACGGGTCGAGGCCGAACGGATCCAGGCCGGACGGGTCACGGTCGGACGAAACGGTGCCGGACAACGTGAGGTCGGACGAGCGGTCGAGGGACGCCGTGCCCACCGGCCCGTCCGCCCTTGCCACGACCGTTTCAGAGCCCGACCCGGCCGTCCCCGCCCCGGCCGTCCCCGCCCCGGCCGTCCCCGCCCCGGCCGTCCCCGCCCCGGCCGTCCCCGCCCCGGCCGTGCCCGTCCCGGCCACCCCGCCCGTACCGCCCGCACCACCGGCACCACCGGTACCTCCGACGCCGGCTCCCACCGGCACCCGAGCAGTGGGCGTCCGGGGCCCGTCCTGGAGGGCGCTCAGCTCGGCGGCCGACAGGCCCGAGACCATCGACAGGTACGCGGGCACCAGGGGCAGCACGCACGGCGAGAGGAAGGACAGCATGCCGGCCCCGAACGCCACCAGCAGGCCGAGCGGGTCGGCGTGGACGGCGGCCGGATCGAGCATGGGCGGCTAGACCAGCTGGCTCTTCACCAGCGCCAGGTCGGCCTCGACCATCATCTGGACCAGGGTCGGGAAGTCGACCTCGCGGCTGCCAGCCGAGCGTCGACTCGCGCCTTGGCCGGGTCGCCCACCAGCAGGTCGACCTCGGCCGGGCGGAGGAAGCGCTCGTCGATGACCACGTGGCTCTCCCAGTCGAGGCCGACGGCGGCGAAGGCCAGCTCGACCAGCTCCTCGCACCGAGTGGGTCTCGCCGGTGGCCACCACGTAGTCGTCGGGCTGGTCCTGCTGCAGCATCAGCCACATGGCCCGCACGTAGTCGCCGGCGAAGCCCCAGTCGCGCTGGGCGTCGAGGTTGCCGAGCGCCAGCTTCTCGTCGAGCCCGGGCTTGATCCGGGCCACGCCGTGGGTGACCTTGCGGGTGACGAACTCGAGGCCCGCGCCGCGGGCGACTCGTGGTTGAACAGGATGCCCGAGGAGGCGTGCAGGTCGTAGCTCTCGCGGTAGTTGACGGTGATCCAGTGGCCGTAGACCTTGGCCACCCCGTAGGGGCTGCGGGGGTAGAAGGGCGTCGTCTCGCGTCTGCGGGACCTCGCTGCACCTTGCCGAACATCTCCGACGAGCTGGCCTGGTAGAAGCGGATCTCGGGGTCGACGATGCGGATGGCGTCGAGCAGGCGGGTCACCCCGAGGGCGGTGGTCTCGCCGGTCAGCACCGGCTGGTTCCACGACGTCTGGACGAAGCGACTGGGCGGCCAGGTTGTAGACCTCGGTCGGGCCGGTGCTCGCGCAGGATGTTGATCATGCGACACCTCGTCGAGCAGGTCGCCGGCGACCAGGGTGAGCCGGTCCTGGATGTGGGCGATGCGCTCGAAGTTGAGGGTGCTGCGAGCGGCGGACCATGCCGATGACCTCGTAGCCCTGCGTCGAGCAGGAACTCGGCCAGGTAGGAGCCGTCCTGGCCGGTGATGCCGGTGATCAGTGCTCGTTTCGCCATGCGGTGGGCTCCTCGGTGTCAGTTCGGGTCGGTGTCGTCGGATGCTGCCTGCCAGGCCGGCGGCCGCTTCTCGGTGAATGCGGCGATTCCTTCCGCCGCCTCGGCGGTCTGGCTGGTCACCGTGAGCATGGCGTGGAGATAGGGCAGGGCCTCGCTCGCCGCCGAGTCCACTACAGCGTAGAACGATTCGCGTCCCATCCTCATCACGCCCGGCGGTTTGGAGGCCAGGACGGCCGCCATCTCGGCCACCGCGGTGTCCAGGACGTCCGGGGCCACCACCCGGGTGACGAAGCCGATCCGGTCGGCCTCTTCGGCCCCGACGACCCGGCTGGTCAGGCACAGCTCGAGGGCCTTCTTGGGGGGCATGGACCGGAGCATGGGCACGGTCACCATGTAGGGCCACAGGCCCACGTTGAGCTCCGGCGCCCCGAAGCGGGCCTCGTCCGAGGCGATGACCATGTCGCACGCCAGGGCCAGCCCGAACCCGCCGGCCATGGCCCACCCCTGCACCCGGGCGATGGTGGGCTTGCCCAGGTGCCCAGAGCTCCTCGAACAGCTCGGCCAGCCAGCCCCGGGCCAGGTGGTGTTGGGCGTACTCGTCGGTCACGCCCCCGGGGTCCTGCGGCACCATGCCCGACAGGTCGGCCCCGGCGCAGAAGGCCTGGTCACCCGCCCCGGCCAGGACCACCACCCGGACGGTGGGGTCGACCTTGGCCCGCGCCACCCCCTCGCGGAGGCCGGAGATGACGCTCCCAGGTCATGGCGTTGCGCCGGGCCGGGCGGTTGATCGTCAGGGTCAGGACCGGCCCCACCTGCTCGACCAACAGCTCCTCGGTGACGGCGGGGGTCGGCTCGGAGGCGGCGGGAGCGGGCACCGGACGACGCTATCCCGACCGGCGCGTCACTGTCCCCTCCCCGGTCCAGCCGGGATCGTGGCCGGGGCGGTGGGCACTCCGGCTCGTCGAGTTGCTCCCGACCCGGAGGGATCGACATGGTCCCGGGCACCTTCGGCTCCCGGCGGGCCGTCCTGTCCGCCTTCGGGAGACCACTACGGTGACGCCATTCCCACCGCCGCCCTCCTCTCCTTCCGCCTCGGCGGCTCCGACGGCGTGGCCGTCGAAGCGGCCAAGTGGCGGGGCGCCCTGATCCGGTTGGGGTTCGACACCTACACGGTGGCCGGCCACGGTCCGGTCGACCACCTGCTACCCGGCCTGGCCATCGGGGCCCCCGAACCCCCGACGACCGGCGAGCTGGCCGGGGCGCTGGCCCGGGCCGACCTGGTGGTGGTGGAGAACCTGTGCTCGCTCCCCCTCAACCCCCGCGCGGCGGCCGCCGTGGCGGCATCCCTGGCCGGCCGACCCGCCGTCCTCCACCATCACGACCTCCCCTGGCAGCGGCCCGCCTACGTCCACCACCCCCCGCCCGCCACCGACTCCCGGTGGCGACACGTGACCATCAACGGCTGAGCCGGCACCAGCTGGCCAACCGCGGGCTGAGCGCCACCACCGTCTACAACGCCTTCGCCATCGGGGAGGCCGGAGCCGCCCGACCGGTGCCGGCGACGGTGCCGGTGACGGTGACGGCGGGCGGGAACGGGTCCGCCGCCGACTGGGCATCGACCGGGACCACACCCTGGTCCTCCAGCCGACCCGAGCCCTCCCCCGCAAGAACGTGGCCGGAGGCCTCGAGCTGGCCACCCGCCTGGGGGCCACCTACTGGTTGCTGGGACCGGCCGAGGACGGCTACGGCGGCCAACTCGACGCCCTGGTGGCCTCGGCCCGGTGCCCGGTGCTGCTGGGTTCGCCGGGGGAAGGTGGTCCGGTACCGGTCGGTCAGGCCTACGCTGCCTGTGACGTGGTGGCCCTCCCCTCCACCTGGGAGGGGTTCGGCAATCCGACCATCGAGTCGGTCGTCCACCGCCGGCCCCTGGCCATCGGGCCCTACCCGGTCGCCGCGGAGCTGGCCGCCTTCGGCTTCGACTGGTTCGGCCTCGACGAGACCGACCGGCTGGCCGCGTGGCTGGAGGCACCGGATGTCGGGCCTGCTGGACGGGAACCAGGCCGTGGCGGCGGCCCACTTCTCCCTTCGGGACCTGCCCGACCGGCTCACCGCGGTGCTGCCACCCTGGTGAGGTGAGGGCGGTCGGGGCCGGTTGGCGGGCCGGCCACATCGGAGCCCGATTCCGGCCCCCGGCTACGCTTGTGGTCATGGCCGATGCACTGATCCCGGAACCCGTCGCGGTCGGCCGCGTCGGACGGACCACGGCGGCCGGGGGGCGGCGCCTCACCGCCGACGCCCGCCGTCGGCAGCTGTTCGAAGTCGCCCTGGCGCTGTTCGCCGAGCACGGGTACGCCGCCACGACCATGGACGACATCGCCGAAGCCGCGGGTGTGACCAAGCCCCTGGTGTACCAGCACTTCGAGTCGAAGCGGGCGCTGTATCTCGAGCTCATGGACGTGTTCTCGCGTGAGCTGGTCACCGACATCGTGAAGGCCACCGCCGACGCCCAGGGACCCCGCCAACAGGTCGAGTTGGGGTTCGCCGCCTACTTCGAGCTCATGCTGGGCAACGAGCAGGCCTTCCGACTCCTCTACGGCCGGGACGCGCCGGACGACCCCGAGCTCGGCGAGGCGCTGCGACGCGTGGAGGAGACCCTGGCCCAGGCCATCGGCTCCCTCATCGACGCCGGTCTCGACCCCGAGCACCGGTTGCTCCTGGCCCACGCCGTGGTGGGCATGGCCGAAGGCGCCAGCCGGCACTGGTTGGACGCCCGCCGAGTAGGGCCCGACGCGGGGTCGAACCCGGGGGGGCCCCGGCCCCGGATGCCGATCGGGACGCCGCACGGGACGCCGAGGCCAACCGCCTCGCCACCCGACTGGCCGACTTCGCCTGGGCTGGGCTGCGCCAGGTCCACCGCATCTGAGCCGGCGCCACTCCCGGTCGGCACCAACGGGTCGGCATGGAGCCCGCGCCCACTCCTGGGGACCGCGCCGGCCGCCGGGTGGGGTGCCGACCCGTCTCGGCGCGCCGGACGAACCGGCCACCGGTCAGGCGTTCACCTCGCCGGCCACGACCGGCTGGTTGGCGCTCTGGACCACGCCGCCGGCCTGCTCGGCGGTGATGGCGAAGGCCTGGACCGAGCCGTCACCGGCCACGCTGAAGGGGACGACGGTCGGGTCGGGACCGAGCAGGCCCAGTGAGATGGTCTTCCCACCGATCACGCCCCACAACTGGTAGGTCTTGTGTGACGGCAGGGCGCGGAGCCGTTCGACCCTGACGAAGCCGGTGCCGGCAGTGGTCAGCACCACGGTGACCCGGCCCGGGTTCGGCGCGCCGGGCCTCCCCGTCAGCTGCACCTGCCTGGTGGACGGTTGTTCGAGGGCCGCCTGCTCGGCGGCGGAGAGCAGCGGGTGGGCCTGCAGCGCGCTCACCTGGTGGTGGAGATGGTTGACCTGGGCCCCCAACAGCAGGGCGACGATGACGGCGGCGGCGGCCACCAGGGACGCCCCCCGCACGACCCACCGGCTCCGTCGGGCCGCCGTGATGGGTACCACCGCGGCGTCGGCCCCGCCGTCGGCCCCGGCTCGGCCGACCGGACGGTCGGGTCGTCCCTCGCCGGACTCGAGGCGCGAGGCCAGGCGCTCCCACGAGGGTGGGACCGAACCGTCGAGCTGGGTGGCGATCCCGTCCCACAACCCGGCCGGGGACTCGCCGCCGGAGTTGGCCAGCAGATCCGGCCACCTCATGGTGCTGGGCCACCTCGATCGAGCACTTCACGCACTCGTCGAGGTGCCGCTCGATCATGGCCGTCGTCTCGGGGTCCACGGCGTCCAAGGCGTAGACGCCCAGGAGCTCTTGGATCTCGCGGTGCTCGGGCACGGAGAGGTCCTCGCTCACTGCTCGGCTCCCGCCGGCCGGACGCCGCGCTCGGCCAGGTCGATGCGCAGCCTACCCAGTCCCGAACGGATGCGGCTCTTCACGGTGCCCTCCGGCTCCTGCAGCATCCGGGCCACCTCGCGGTAGGTGTGGCCGCCGAAGTAGGCCAGCTCGATGGGTTGGCGGAGCTCGTCGGGGAGCTCTCCCAGCGCATCCTGCACCTGCTGGGCCACCGCCATGTCCCACACCTCCCTGTCGATGTCGTACCCAGCGGTGGCCGTCTCGCGGGACGTCTTCTCCTCGCGGTTGCGTCGTGACGTCTCCGAGCGCACATAGTCCACCGACTTGCCGTGGGTGCGGGCCAGGAGGAAGGAGCGGAGGGTGCCCCGTTGGGCGTCGAACCTCTCGGGATGGTTCCACAGATCCAAGAAGACCTCCTGGGTGATCTCCTCTGCGGGCGAGTCACTGCGAAGAATGCGCCTCGACAGGGCGTGGACGGCGCCACCGTGACGCCGATAGACCTCGGCCAGCGCCTGTTCATGCCAACGGCCGACGGCGACCACCAGATTGGCATCGCTCGCCTGCTGCAGGTCGACCACCACGAAACTGTATTCGGAGCGGCCGCCGAGACCGGATGACGAAGGGACCAGCACCGTTGCGACGCCGTGGCCAGGGGGATCAGAGCCAGGGGAGGCGGGCCAGGGGTGGGGCGCATCCACATCGGCCCCGGCGCCGAACGCGGGGTGATGCCCCACCCCAACCCGGACCGGACGCCCATCGGACCGAGCGACACGTGGCCGGCCCGCCGGCGGACGCGGCGTGTACTGGCGGCCACCCTGTTCGGCAGCGCCCTGGTGTTGGTGGCGTGCGCCAGTTCGGGCGGCACTTTCGACCACGACCGACCAGTGACGCCCGACCGTTGACGGACTACCGGTCGAACGCCCACTCCCCCACCCTCCCGGTCACCCCCGGACGGCGACCAACGCCGGCTCCTCGGGACGGCGTTCGTGGCACCGGTGACCCGGTCCGGACGTCCCGCTGCCCCGCACCCCCCTGGCCTCCTCTCGGCCCGTGCACCAAGCCGGCATCCCGGGAGCCCGGCGCCCTCGGGCGGCCGCCCGCGAAGCGGACGGTCCGAGGTCATCCCGGCCCGGGGCGGCGACGAATACCGAGCATGACCTTCGACATCGCCACCTACCGGAACCTCTCCGAGAAACTCGACCTCGAAGAGATCGACTTCGACTCCTTCCGGGAGCAGCCCCTGGGCCCCGAAGCGCTCCGTTGTCTCCGGTACATGCACGACGTGGAGAACCACACGGTCTGCTACCTCCGCGACGTGCTCGTCACCCGGGCCCACCGCGACCCCGAGGTCACCACCTTCCTCACGCTGTGGAACTACGAGGAGTTCTGGCACGGCGAGGCCATCGCCCGGATCCTGGCCGCCCACGACGAGCTGGCCGGCACCGGGAGGATCGCCGCCCTCCGCAACAAGCTCCCCAAGAGCGACAAGTGGAAGCCGCTCAGCTTCCAACTGGCTTCGGCCATCACCCCGCACCTGACCGCGGTGCACATGACGTGGGGAGCGGTCAACGAGTGGACCACCCAGGCGGCGTATGCCCGACTGGCCAAGCTGGCCGACCACCCGACGCTCTCCGAACTGCTCCGGCGCATCATGAAGCAGGAGGGTCGTCACATCGACTTCTATGCCACCCAGGCCAAGTCGCGGCTGAGCGAAAGCCGGGCGGCCCAAAAGGTCACCCGATGGGCCCTCCGGCGCTTCTGGGCTCCGGTGGGGAGCGGGGTGGTGCCCGACCGGGAGGTCGACTTCCTCCGCACCTACCTGTTCGGCGACAACGACGGCCAGGCCATGGCCGACCGGATCGACCGCCGGGTCGACCGCCTGCCCGGCCTCGACGGGCTGCACCTGCTGCACGGTGCCGTCACCGCCGCCTGACCACGGAGCGCGGAGCGCCTCGGCGGCGGTCGCTGTCCCGTGACCCCTGCCCAGGTCCGGCCGCCCGTCGGCCGCGCCACCCCCGGCTCCACGAGGCCGGCCGCCCCAAAACCCGACCGATCCGGTAAACTATCTGGGTGTTCAGCTTCCCGAACCCGGTCGACGAGTACGCCGCCCGTACGGTGGCCGCCGGCGTTGCCGTCATGGCCGTGGGGGCCATCGCCCTCCGCCAGCCGTGGATCCTGGTTCCGCTGGCCTACGGCTTCTGGGCACGGGTCCTGTCCGGCCCTACCTTGAGCCCCCTCGGCCAGCTGGCCACCCGGGTCGTCGCCCCTCGGTTCCCCCGGGGTCCCAAGTTGGTGGCCGGACCGCCCAAGCGGTTCGCCCAGGCCATCGGTGTCGTGTTCTCCACCTCAGCCCTCATCCTGTGGTTCGGCTTCGGGCTGCCCACGGCCACCTGGGTGGTGGTCGGTCTGTTGGCCTGCGCCGCCACCCTCGAATCGGCCTTCGGCATCTGTCTCGGGTGCACCGCCTTCGCCTACCTGATGAGGGCCGGTGTCATCCCCGACGAGGTGTGCGAGTCCTGCGCCGACCTCTCTCTCCGTCAGCCGCAGCCGAGCCGCTCCTGACGCCGTGCCCACGGTCCGCCCGTTGGGACGGGACGGAGGCGGGTCGGGATGCAGAGTGGCAGGGTGCAGTGGTGCGGGCGGTCAGGTGAGCCGGGGCAGCAGCTCGGCGCAGAGAACGGACAGCTCCTTGGCGCAGGACAGGTAGACCTCGTCCTCTCCCCCGGCCGGGTCCTCGACGTCCTCCCACGGCTCGACCGGTTGGTCGGCCAGGGCGAGGGCGGCGAGCCGCTCGACGAGCGGCGGTGGGCCCATCGGCAGGACCCGGACCAGCCGCTTGATGGTGACGGTCCGCCCGGCCGCCTCGGGGTGACGGCGCCGGATGTAGGACACGTGCTCACCGGCCATGGCCAGGACCAGGTCGGCCGACTCGATGTCCCCGTCGGCGAGCTGGTGACTGCGGTGTCCGTCGGCGGTGAGGCCCACTGAGGTGAGGGCGTCGCGCGTCCGACGGCTCATCGGTTGGCCCTCGACGACGTGGGTGCCGGCCGTGACGATCCGGACCGGTGCGGGAGCGAGCATGGCCCCGGACATCACCGAGCGGGCCGCGTTGCCGGTGCACAGGGTGAGCACCACGGGGCGGCTCGGTTGCTCGTCGGTTCGGGGGTCCATGGCCACAGACTGGCACGGGTTCGGGCGGTGCCCGGACCGGCCTCGGTCGGTCAGTCCACCTCGAAGGAGCGCTTGGACAGGCCGAACGCGAATCCCTCGATGACGGTCCTCACCGGTGCGTCGGGCCGGTCGGCCGTGCCCATGGTCACGAACAGCGGGAGGAAGTGCTCCACCGTCGGGTGGGCGAAGGGCATGCCGGGCGCCTTCTCGTAGGCGGCCAGCGTCTCGAGGTCGCCACCAGCCAACGCCTGGCGGGACCACTCGTCGAACTCGACCGACCACCCCTGCGGTGCGGTGGTGCCGTCGAAGTCGCCCCGGGTGAGGTAGGGCAGCCCGTGGGTCATGAACCCCGAACCGATGACCAGCACCCCCTGTTCCCGCAGGGGCCGGAGCCGACGGCCGATCTCGACCAGCCTCCACGGGTCGTCGGTGGGCAGGCTGAGCTGCACGGCCGGCACGTCGGCGTTGGGGTACATGACCTTCAGGGGAACCCACGCCCCGTGGTCGAGCCCGCGGCTGCGATGCTGGTGCAGCGGTGCGCCGTCGGGCATCACGGCCGCCACCTGCCCGGCCAGGTCGGCGGCGTCGGGCGTGGGATAGGTCATCTGGAAGAAGCGCCGGTCGAAGCCCCCGAAGTCGTAGACCAGCGGGGTGGCCGCCTGGGTCCCGGACAGGCTCAAGGGAGCGTGCTCCCAGTGGGCCGACACGATGAGGATGCTCTGCGGTTTGGGGAGGCCCTGGGCCCACTCGAAGAGCTGGCCCATCCACAGCGGGTCGTCGAGCAGCGGTGGGGCCCCGTGGCCCAGGAAGATACCGGGCAGCGGCCCGTCGGCCGAGGTCCACGGCCGCTGTCCTCGACTCCGTGGCGAGGCATCGGCCAGGAAGGTGTCGAAGGGGTGGACGATCTCGGCCGGGCTCATGGCGACTCCTTGCGTGCGCAACTAAGACTACCCGGAGGGCGGCATCCACCGTCCGGGGACCGGTCGGTGGGTGGCCGGGCTACTGGCGGAAGCGGGCCTCGAGGTCCTCGATGATCGCCTGCTCCCGGTCGGCGGCCTCGGCTTCGGCCCTGGCCCACTCGGCCAACCTGGCCCGTTCACGCCGGACCACCCAACGGCGCCGGACCCATACCGCGCCGACCACGACCAGCATGAGCAGTCCGAGCACGGTCCGATCGTAGTGACCGCGGGACGACAAGGGGCCGGGTGCAGCAGCGGCGGCCGGTCCTCAGCGGGACGAGGGGAAGGCGACCTGCTGGGCATTGGCCATCAGCTCGGGCCGATCGGCAGGCAGGATGTACCCCCGACCGATGGACCGGGCCAGATCGGCCCGGTAGGCGGCCAGGTAGTGGCTCCGGCTGTGGTAGAGCGTCACCAACGTGCTCGGGCTGAACGGAGTGGTCGAGCCGAACAGCGCGCAGATCGTACTGGTGCCGGCTGGTGCGGAACCGCTGAGGGTCGACACCGGGACGTCGACGGCCGGGGTCCGCACCCCGCCGATGACGTTCCCGTGGGTGTCGAGCGCCAGTGACGCCGGGGAGGTGGAGGCCAGACGGAAGGGCGGAGGCCGCGGCGGCCCCGTTCCGCGGCTGACCCATTTGGTGAAGGCCGTGAACGCGGCCTGGACCACCTCATGCTGTGGCCCGCTGTTGACGGGGCTGGTGCAGCCGAGCCCGCTGGCGGCCGGCCCCACCAGGTAGGCGTCGGCGTGCGAGGTGCCGGCCACCTCCCAGGTCCGGATGAGCCGGGTGTCGGGCTGCTGTGCGGAGGCGAAGCCCAGGCCGATGAGGTCGGTCTGCGTCTCGAACATGAACACCGGCACCGTCAGGTCGGTGCGGATCAGCAGACCGGTCGACCCGACGCTGGACTTGATCGACCCCCCGCCGAGTGCCACCCCGCCTCCACCCCGGCTGTGGATGAAGATCCCGTCGAAGGTCTGGGTCCGGGGCTGCAGGGCGTCGGCGAAGGTGGTCAGGTAGAAGGCCGACTGGGACTCACCGGTGGCCACGACCCGCCGGGGGCGCAGGCCACCCAGGGCCGCTGGACTCGGAGACCGGAGCGCCCGTCCGATCTGGGCGAACATGTCCAGCGCGTACTGGTCCCCGGGGTGCACCAGGGTCCCGTAGCGGGTCGGCTCGAGGTGGATGAGCCCGCCGGTGGGGGCGGTGCCGAGGATGGCCGTTCCACCGTTCACCCCCAGCGCCTGGGCCGAGACGGCCACGTAGGCGTAGCCCGCCTGCATCAGCCGGGGGTTGAGATAGTCCCAATCGGGGGCCGACTCACCTTCGGAGACGTTCATCCACTCGACGACGACGGTGCCGTTGAAGCGGCTCGGGTCGATCGGGCGCCGGACCAGGATCCTGGTGCGGTAGAAGGCCGAACTGGTCGGCTCGATGGACCACCGGCCGTTGGCGGGCGCGGAGGTGGCGGTGAAGTCCGAGGCCGTGCCGGAGGCGAAGTACTCCTGCTCCATGTAGCCGTTGGCGGCCAGGCCGGTCGGGTGGACGGAGAGGGGCTCGATGGCATAGCCCTCCGTGATCGGTCCGGTCAGCTGTGCGGCGTCCTTGAAGATCCCGTGGGGGGCCGGCGTGCCGTCCGAGGCGCGGTCGGCGGCACCGGCCCGGGCGCCGCCGGCGGCGACTCCGGTGACCAGGAGCCCGACCACGGCCAGGGCCCCCAGGGTCCGCCGGACCTTCGCTCCGCTGATCACACTCGATGTAGTCATATCCCCCCCGGAATACCTCGGCTCCAGACCGTAGCGCTCCCGGACAGGCGGCGTCGGGCGGGGGGCGATCGGGGCGCGGTCTCCCGCTACGGCTGCCACCAGCGGTGCCTGACGCCTGATTTCGTGACCCTGGCCTTGCCGCCGCTGGGTCGGTACCGCACAGCCAGCCAGACGACGATCGGCACGATCAAGAGGGCCATGAGGCCGAGCGTCACCACCGGCGGGAGCGGCTCCGGCGGCGGGCTCTGGGAGCGTCGGTACCTTGGCGGAACGGCATGGCCCCAGCGTAGACGGGCCCTGTACCGGCCGGCCCCGGACCGGCTACTTGATGTGCACCCCGGAGATGGCCCGGGCGATGATCAGCCGCTGGATCTCGGAGGTGCCCTCGAAGATGGTGTAGATCTTCGAGTCGCGGTGCCACCGCTCGACCGGGTGCTCGCGGATGTAGCCGTAGCCGCCCAGGATCTGGATGGCCTCCTCGGTCACCTGCACCGCCGTCTCGCCGGCGAAGAGCTTGGACATCGAGCCCTCGCCGGCGGTGAACTCCTTGCCGCTGGCTGGCCATCCACGACGCCCGCCACACGAGCAGCCGGGAGGCGTCGATGCGGGTCTTCATGTCGGCCAGCTTGAAGGCGATGGCCTGGTTCTCGATGATGGCCCGGCCGAACGGCCTTGCGCTCCTTGGCGTAGTCGAGGGAGTACTCGTAGGCGGCACGGGCGATGCCCGAGGGCCTGGGCCCCGACGGTGGGACGGGAGGCCTCGAAGGTCTTCATGGCCGCCTGGCTGGAGGACCGCTTGCCCTCGCGGGCCCGGGCCAGCTTCTCGTCGAGCTTCTCCTTGCCGCCGAGCAGGCAGTGACCGGGCACCCGGCAGTCGTCGAGCACCACCTCGGCGGTGTGCGAGGCCCGGATCCCCATCTTCTTGAACTTCTGGCCCTGGGAGATCCCCGGGGTCCCGGGCGGCACGATGAAGCTGGCCTGGCCCCGCGACCCGAGCTCGGGGTCGACCGAGGCCACCACCACGTGGATGTCGGCGATGCCGCCGTTGGTGATCCACGTCTTGGTGCCGTTGAGGACCCACTCGTCCTTGGCCTCGTCGTAGACGGCCCGGGTGCGCAGCGAGGAGACGTCGGAGCCGGCGTCGGGCTCGGAGACGCCGAAGGCGGCCAGCTGGATCTTCTCCGGCGTGCCGAAGCACTGGGGTCCCCACTCCATGAGCTGCTCGGGCGTCCCGTTGGCGGCGATGCCGGCCAGGCCCAGGGTGCTCCCGAAGATGGACAGGGCGATGCCGGCGTCGCCCCAGCGACATCTCCTCGCTGGCGATGGGCAGGAGTCAGGCCGGTGGGGTCGAAGAAGCACTGGGTGATGAAGTCGAACGAGTACAGGCCGATCTTGGCGGCCTCCTGGATGATCGGCCAGGGGGTCTCCTCGCGCTCGTCCCACTCGTGCCCGGCCGGTCGGACCACGTTCTCGGCGAAGTCGTGGACCCACTTCTGGATCTGTAGCTGGTCCTCGTTGAGGTCCAGCGAGAAATCGGCCATGGTGCCCTGCTCCGTTCCGGCCCCGGGGGGCCTGTCCCAGTCGACTGGCGCTCGGTCTCGGTCGTCGGGGTGTCCGGCGCACCGATCCGTCCGCCGGCCGTGAGTGTCGGCGGACCGCTGTAGTTACTCAATGGTAACCAGAATTGGGCACGGATGCCACAACCCGGCGCGGCCAGGGCCGGCCGAGGCCGGCGCGGACCCGTCCGGCGCGGACCCGTTCGGCGCCGGACGGCAGCGGTCCTGCCAGCCCCGAGGAGCGGAGCCGTGTCGGGTCTCGGAGTCGGCGATGGCGTCGAGATCGCGGGAGCGGCCGGACCAGTCGCCACCAGGCGCGATGACCCGACATCCGAGTACCGGGGTGAGCGCCGGGCCGCCAGCCCGGGGTCGGGGGCGGCGGGGGCTAGGCCGGCTGGGCCAGGCGCACGTCCACCGCCTGGAGACCCTTCGGGCCCTCCTGAAGGTCGAACTCCACGGCCTGACCCTCCTCGAGGGAGCGGAATCCGTTCATCTGGATGGCGGTGTGATGCACGAAGACATCGGCCCCGCCGTCGGGCTGTGAGATGAAGCCGAAGCCCTTCTCAGCGTTGAACCACTTCACTGTTCCGGAAGCCACGGTGGCATTCCCCTTTCCTCCACACGCGTCGTGTACGGGGGTCCCCGACGGTCCGGCGGCCTCGACCCTCCCGCCTGCGGGCGGCTCGTCGACCCTCGGCCCAGGGAACTCCCCGAGGAAGAAAACGCTAGCAGACTGGTCGTCAGAAGCAACCGTGGAGGGCCTGTCCGGCCGGGTGTTCATACGGCGTTCATTGACGGCGGATCCGGGTCCCGTCCGGACCGTCCTCGACCACCCAACCGGCCGATTCCAGCTGGTCACGCAGTGTGTCGGCCTCGTCCCAGCCGCCGCGAGGCCCGGGCCTCGTCCCGCCGCCGGACCAGTTCCGCGGTGGCCGGATCGACGTCGGCTGGTTCCCCGATCCGGAAGCGCAGTCCCAGGGCCGCGGCGAGCAGACCGCGCCGTGCGCCGCCGCCCGGGCGGCACCGGCCGAGTCCCCGGCGTCGGCCGCGCCGTTGGCCTGACGCACCAGGTCGAAGACGACGGCCAGCGCTCCCGGCGTGTCGAGGTCGTCGTCCATGCGGTCCCGGAACCGTCTCACCGCGTCCGGCGTCGACGTCGCTCGCCGGCCGGGCCCGCCGACGAGGCGGGGTCGACCACCGGGCCGTCGGCCAGCAGGTCGCCGATGGAGAAGCGGCGGGCCATCTCGTCGAGACGGGCCAGTCCCGTCTCGGCGTCGGCGATGGTCTCCGGGGTCACCTCGATGGGCGAGCGGTAGTGCGACCGGAGCACCAGGAGCCGGTAGGCACGGGCGTCGCTCGCGGTCCAGCAGGTCGGTCAGGGAGGTGAAGTTGCCCGAGCGACTTGGACATCTTCTCGCCGTCCACCTCGACCCACCCGTTGTGCATCCAGTGCCGGGCGAAGTGCCGGCCCATCGGCCACGGCCTGGGCCCGCTCGTTCTCGTGGTGGGGGAACATCAGGTCCTGCCCGCCGCCGTGGAGGTCGAAGCCCTCGCCCAGCAGGTCGAGCGACATGACCACGCACTCGGTGTGCCATCCGGGCCGGCCCGTCCCCCCACGGCGAATCCCAGGTCGGCTCACCGGGCTTGGCCTTCTTCCACAGGGCGAAGTCGAGCGGGCGAGCGCTTCTCCTCGTCGGCCTCCACCCGGGCCCCGGCCCGCAGGGAGTCGAGCGGACTGGTGGGCCAGCAGCCCGTACCCGGGAACGTCCTGGACCGACAGGTAGACGCCGTCGGCCGTCTCGTAGGCCACGCCCCGCGTCCGACCAGGTCGGCCGACCAGGGCGACCATCTGCGTCGACGTACGCGGTGGCGTGCGGGATCTCGTCGGGCCGGAGCACGCCGAGGGCGTCCATCGCCTCCCACCAGACGCGCCTCGTAGGTCGGCGGTCACCTCGGACTCGGTGACGCCCTGCTCGGCGGCCCGCTCGATGATGTTGTCGTCGATGTCGGTGACGTTGGAGACGTAGGTGACCTCGAGCCCGATGAAGAGCAGGTAGCGGCGGAGCACGTCGAAGACCAGGGTGAAGCGCCCGTGGCCGATGTGGGGCAGCGTCGTACGACGGTCGGCCCGCAGACGTACATGGACACCCGTCCGGGTTCCCGCAGGCGCGAGCGGGCGCCACCTCGCCGGTGGCGGTGTCGTGGAGGCTGCAGCACGCAGGGTACGGTAACCCGATCATGAGCGTGCACGTGACCGGATCGACCGGTGGGGCGGCCGGCCCCTCCGGGATCCCCGAGAAGCCCGCCCTCGAGGGCCTCGAGGCGACCTGGTCGGCCCGATGGGAGGAGGACGGCACCTACGCCTTCGACCGGACGGCCACGCGGGAGGACGTCTTCTCCATCGACACCCCGCCGCCCACCGTGTCCGGCTCGCTCCACATCGGCCACGTCTTCTCCTACACCCACACCGACGCCGTGGCCCGCTTCCACCGGATGCGGGGCCGGAGCCGTCTTCTACCCGATGGGGTGGGACGACAACGGCCTGCCCACCGAGCGGCGGGTGCAGAACTACTTCGGGGTCCGCTGCGATCCCGGCACTCCCCTACGACCCCGACTTCGAGCCGCCCGACCGAGCCGGGCAAGGATGCCGTCTCCGTCTCGCCGCCCCAACTTCGTCGCGCTGTGCCACCGGCTCACCGCGGAGGACGAGCAGGTCTTCGAGCACCTGTGGCGCACGCTCGGCCTGTCGGTGGACTGGACGCACACCTACGCCACCATCGACGACCGGAGCCCGCTGGTCTCCCAGCGCAGTGTTCCTGCGCAACCTGGCCGCGGGGCGAGGTCGTACCAGCGCGACGGCGCCCACCCTGTGGGACGTCGACTTCCAGACGGCGGTGTCCCAGGCCGAGCTGGAGGACCGCGAGCGGCCCGGGGCCTACCACCGGCTCCGTTCCCCCGCGTCGGCGCCGAGGGCGCGGTCGAGATCGAGACGACCCGGCCCGAGCTGCTGCCGGCCTGCGTGGCCCTGGTGGCCCACCCCGACGACGAGCGCTACCGTCGCGCTGTTCGGCACCGAGGTGCACCACGCCGCTGTTCGGGGTCGAGGTGCCGGTGCTGGCCCACCAGCTGGCCGACCCCGAGAAGGGGTCGGGCATCGCCATGATCTGCACCTTCGGCGACACCACCGACGTGGTGTGGTGGCGGGAGCTGAACCTGCCCACCCGGACCATCGTGGGCCGCGACGGCCGTCTGCTGTCGGTGGAATGGGGCTCGACGGGCTGGGAGTCGCGACGATCCCGGCCGGGGCCGCCCAGGCCTACGGCGAGCTGGCCGGTCGCACGGTCAACCAGGCGCAGACGCGGATCGTCGAGCTGCTGACCGAGTCCGGGCGACCTCATCGGCGACCCCAGCCCCGATCACCCATCCGGTCAAGTTCTACGAGAAGGGGCGACCGGCCGCTCGAGATCGTCTCGTCCCGCCAGTGGTTCGTGCGCACCCTCGCCGCCTCCGGCGACCGCCTCCTGGCCAGGGGCGCAGGAGCTGCGCTGGCACCCGCCCTACATGGCCCACCGCTACGGGCCTGGGTGGAGGGGCTCAACGGCGACTGGAACATCAGCCGGCAGCGCTTCTTCGGCGTTCCCTTCCCGGTCTGGTACCCGGTCGACGACGACGGCGAGACCGACTTCGACCGCCCGATCTTCGCCCGACGAGGACCGCCTGCCCGTCGACCCGTCCACCGACGTGCCCGACGGGCTACGCCGAGGACCAGCGGGGTCGGGCCGGGCGGGTTCGTCGGCGATCCCGACGTCATGGACACCTGGGCCACCTCGTCGCTCACCCCCCAGATCGCCGGCGGCTGGGAGGACGACCCCGACCTGTTCGCCCGGGTCTTCCCGATGGACCTGCGGCCCCAGGCCCACGAGATCATCCGCACCTGGCTGTTCTCGACCGTGGTCCGATCGCGAGCTGGAGCACGGCTCGCTGCCCTGGACGCGACGCCGCCATCTCCGGCTGGGTGCTCGACCCGGACCGCAAGAAGATGTCCAAGTCCAAGGGCAACGTGGTGACCCCGCTCCCCCTGCTCGAGAAGCACGGCGCCGACGCCGTGCGCTACTGGGCCGCCGGCGGCCGGCCCGGGACCGACACCGCCTTCGACGAGGGCCAGATGAAGGTCGGGCCGGCGGCTGGCCATCAAGGTGCTGAACGCCTCGAGGTTCGCGCTGGGCCGGATGGCCGACGACGACGGCACCGTGGCCGTCCCGGAGCCCGTCGCCGTCACCGCGCCCCTCGACCGGGCCATGCTGGCCCGGCTGGCCGAGGTGGTGGACGAGGCCACCGACGGCCTTCGAGGCCTACGACTACGCCCGGGCCCTCGAGCGCACCGAGACGTTCTTCTGGTCCTTCTGCGACGACTACCTGGAGCTGGTCAAGACCCGCGCCTACGGTGACGCCGCCCAGGCCGGTCCGGCCTCGGCCCGGGCCGCCCTGGCCCTCGCCCTGTCGGTCCAGTTGCGGCTGCTGGCCCCGGTCCTGCCCTTCGTGACCGAGGAGGTGTGGTCGTGGTGGCAGTCCGGCTCCATCCACACCGCGGACTGGCCCACCCCGGGCGAGTTGGCTGGTACCGGGCCCGGCTCGACCGGGCCGGGCGGCGCGGGACCGGTGCTGGAGGTGGTGGCCGAGGTGCTGGGTCAGGTCCGCCGGGCCAAGACCACCGAGAAGCGTTCGATGCGCTGGCCGGTGGCCACCCTGACCGTCGCCGACACCGCTGAGCGGATCGCCGCCCTGCTGGCGGCCGAGGACGACCTCCGCGATGCCGGCGGCGTGACGACCCTGGTCACCACCGAGTCCGACCGGTTCGAGGTGCGGGTGGAGCTGGCCGACGGGGAGTGACGTGGCCGGCACGGTCCTGCTCGTGGGGCGGCGGGCGCTCTAGGCCAAGTAGACGCTGAGGGCGGCATCGGCCATCTCGCGCGGCGACCCCTCCTGTTCGATGCGGCCGTGCACCATGATGGCGGCCCGGGTGGCCACGGACAGCGCGGTGGTCACGAACTGTTCGACCATCAGGATGGTCATGCCCTGCTTGGCCAGTGTCCCGACCAGCTCGTAGAGCTCGTGCACGATCAGCGGGGCCAGGCCCATGGACAGCTCGTCGAGCAGCAGGACCTTGGGCCGGGTGACCAGTGCCCGGGAGATGGCCAGCATCTGCTGCTCACCACCGGACAGGGTCCCGGCCATCTGCCGCCGGCGCTCCTTCAGTCGGGGGAAGGCGGCGAAGGTCTGCTCCTCCACGTCCTTCATGGCGATGCCGCCCCGGTAGGTCCAGATGCGCAGGTTCTCCCGCACGGTCAGGTTGGGGAAGATGCCCCTCCCCTCGGGAATGGCACACAGCCCGGTCTTGACCAGTTTCTCCGTCGGGCTCTTGCCCACGGGCACGTCACCGACCAGCACCTCGCCCGACGTCGGCCGCATCCGCCCGTTGACGACCTTGAGCAACGTCGACTTGCCGGCCCCATTGGGGCCGAGGAGGGCGAAGACGCTGCCCGGCGGCACCACCAGGTCCACCCCATGGAGGACCTCGATCCGGCCGTAGGCGGCCCGGAGGTCCCTGATCACAATGCTCGGCGGGAGCTCCACCGGCGGTGGAGGCTGCTTGGGCGGTTCGGGTGGCTCGGGACCGCCGAAGACCGCGCTGACCACGTCGGTCATCCCTGCACCCCCTCGGCGCTGGAGCCGACGGCCGAGGCACCGGCGGCACCGGGAGAACCGGGAGTGCCGCCAGGATCGGGCTCCGGCTCGGCCTCACCCAGGTAGGCAGCCTGCACCATCGGGTCCCGGCGGATGGACTCCGGGGTGCCCGAGGCGATGATGTCGCCGAAGTCGAGGACGTAGATCCGGTCGCAGATCCGCATCACCAGCTCCATGTCGTGCTCCACCAACAACACCGCCATGCCGCCGGCGGCCAGCCCGGACAGCAGGTCCCCGAGCGCCTGGGACTCGGCCTCGTCCAGGCCCGAGCCCGGCTCGTCCAAGAGCAGGAGCTTCGGGCCGATGGCCAGGGCCCGGGCCAGCTCCACCATCCGGGCCAGACCGGTGGACATGTTGGACGACTGCTGGTGTCCGAGCCCGGCCAGCCCGACGCCCTCGAGGAGGCGTTCGCTGGTGGCCGTGGCCAGCGATCCCGAGGACGGGGCCTCCGCGCCGGAGGTCGGATCGGTCGCGGCCTCGCCCCCTCGCCGCGTCCACGGTATGGCCCGGCGCAGATGACGCCACTCCCACCACCTGACGGTTGACTCCAGCCCCACCTGCACGTTCTCGCTGGCCGAGAGGGTGCCGAAGATCTCGAGGCGCTGGAAGGTGCGGGCCAGTCCCAACCGGGCCCGCCGATGGGGCTTCATGGTGGTGACATCGGTCTCGAACAGGTGCACCGAGCCTCGGTCGGGCACCTGCAGGCCGCTGATGACGTTGAACAGCGTGGTCTTGCCCGCCCCGTTGGGCCCGATCAGCCCCGTCACCGTGCCCGGCTCCACCTGGAGACTGACGTCGTTGAGGGCGGACACACCACCGAACCGGACGGCCACCTCCGAGACGCTGAGGGCGGCGGTGCGTCCGCCCGGATCCTCAACCGACGGCACGGGTCTCACCGCTCATGGCCGCTCCCACCGGGCTCCCGACGAGCTGGGGCTGGCCCGCCGGCCGGCGCACCCAGGGAAGCCGGAACTGGAAGGCGTCGATGCCCAGCAGGCCTCCGGCGGCCCGTCCGATCAGGATGATCCCCACCCCGGCGAAGATGCCGACCCCGTTCGGCCACAACTGGTTGAGGACCACGTAGGTCAGGGCGGCCAGGAAGGCGCCGGACACCGTGCGGATGCTCCAGATGGTCACGAACAGGACGAAGATGATGCCGGGGAAGATATCGAAGTCGGTGCTCCCCACCACCCCCTGGACCGTCCCGTAGAGGGCGCCGGCCAGGCCCGCCATCCCGGCGGCGATGGCGAAGACGGCCACCTTGGTGAAGCCGATGTTGAGCCCCACGGTGGCGTAGGCCGCGGGCGAGTCGTTGAGCGCCACCAGGCGGCGGCCGAACAGGCTGCGCCGGATGGCCAGCACCAACAGCGCGGCCAGGACGAAGAACGCCGTGACCATCAAGAACTCAGCGCCGTCGCTCCCGAAGTTCACGCCGGGGATCACGATGCGACCGATGGACACCCCACCGCTGCCGTAGATATGGCTGTCGGGGAAGATCCCGGTGGCCACGGCGTCGGCGAAGGCGAAGGTGGCCAGGGCCAGGTACAGGTCGCGCAGTCGGATGGTGGGCAGGGCGATCAACGCGCCGATGCCGCCGCACACCGCGGTGGCGGCCAGGAGCCCGAGCAGCGAGCCACCGCCGGCGATCTTCCCCATGACGAAGGCCCCGATGCCCATGAACGAGAACTGGCACAGGGAGACCTGTCCCGAGTACCCGGTGAGGAGGACGAGGGACAGGCCCACGATGCCGAGGGTCATGACCATCCCCCCCAGGGTCAGCAGCGTGGTCCCCTTGACCGAGGTGTTGGCGAAGACCAGCGCGGCGACGACGGCCAGGGCGAAGAAGGCGGCCCCGGCCAGGAGCGACTCCCAGCCCCCGGCCACCCGGGGAGCCCGCATGGTGCTGAGGCGGCCCACCGCCCGGAGCCGCACCGAGGGCAGGGTGACCAGGGCGATGAACAGGAACACCATGGGGAGGGCATAGGTGATGTCCGGCACCAGGTTCTGCGGGACGTGGGGCAGGATGTAGTTGATGACGTAGTTCTCGGCCAGGCCGATGGCGATGGCGGCCACGAAGGTCACCGAGATGTTCTTGAGCCTGCCCACGATGGCGGCGGCGTAGCCGTTGACCACGAGCAGGGTCATGGCCTCGATGCTGATCCCGGTGGTCTGGGTCGGGGCCAGCAGCACTCCGGCGAGCGCCGCCATCATGAAGCCGAGGATCCATCCGTACTGGCTCATCCGGTTGGGCGACACGCCGGACATGGCCAGCAGCTCGGGGTCGTCCACCACCGCCCGGAGGGCGTACCCGGTGCGGGTGGAGTAGAAGAGGGCCCGGAGGGCGATGGCCACGGCCAGGGCGACCCCGATGATGAGGACCTCCTGGTACTGGATGTTGATCCCCACCAACCGGAATTGGCCGGACACCATGTTGTTGACCTGCCGCTCGGTGGTGGGGCTCCACACGATGGTCGCCACGCCGGTGAGGATCACCATCAGTCCGAGGGTCACCATGACCGGCCGCTCCGAGGAGGCCCCGTGCAGGCGGCGCATCAGGACCCGCTCGACCAGGGCACCGGCGATCGAGGCGCCGACGACCAGGACGATCAGGAGCGACAGCAGCACCGGCACGTGGTGGGCCGAGACGAGCTCCCAATAGCAGAACGCCGCCACCATTCCCACCGCGCCCTGGGCGAAGTTGAAGACCCCCGAGGTGGTGTAGGTCACCACCAGACCGGTGGCGGCGATGGCGTACCCGGCTCCGAGCATGACCCCGAAGATGGTGTACTGCAGGAAGTCGCTCACCGATCCATCCCCGTCCCCCGTTGCATCACGTCACACCCTCCGGGTCGGACCCAGGCGCTCAGGACGCCGGCGGGGTTATGTACTTGTAGTCACACCGGTAGCCGTTGGTGCTGCTGTCGACGGCCGGGTCGCTGATCCGCTGGTACTGGCCGTTGGCCACCTCGCCGAGCAGGTAGCAGTTTCCCACGGTCTTGGCCGCCGGATTGTTCGGAGCGATGATGTTGTCCCCGCTGAACGAGGTGATCTTGGACAGCGCCTGCAGGAGGGAGCCCCGGCTGGGATTGGAGCCGGCGTTCTTCAGGGCCTGGGAGAACAGCTCCGCCGAGAGCCAGCCGTACAGGGTGAAGAGGTCCGTCTTGAACCCGGGCGAGGCCTTCTGGACCCACTTGTTGAACAGGCCCACCGCCGGGATCTGTGGGGCGTCCTGGCCCAGGAAGAGCGAGGTGTTCTGGTCGAACAGCGCCCCATCGACCGCCGCCGGTCCGCCCGACGCCGAGACCAGGTCGTTGCTGTAACTGGCCGAGCCCAGGATGACCTGGGGGTGGAAGTTCTGCTGCTGCAGGTTCTTGAGCATGGCCGACGCGTAGTTCTGGGGCAGCTGGGAGAGGAAGAGGATCTTCACCCCGGCGTTCTTCATGGCGATGACGTTCTGGGTGTAGTCGGTCTGGGTCACCGGGACGGTGGGGTCGTAGATGACCTTGAAGCCGACCTGTTCCAGGGCGTACTTCTGTCCGGCCCAGTCCTTCATGGCCGAGGCCTGGTCGGACACCACGGTGCCCACCGCGTTGATGTCGTTGGGGAACTTCTTCTTGTAGTACTGGAGAGGGCCCTCCTCCCAGCCGCCGTTGAGGGGCACGGCGCTGTAGACGTTGGGGAGTTTGTTGGTGGTGGCGTCGAGCACGACCGAGACGTTGGGCATACCCGGGTTGGCCGCCAACAGCAGTCCCCCGAAGTTGTCCTGGAGGGAGAAGCCGCCCACCAGGGAGAAGTCGTTGGTCAGGGCGTTCTGGGTGGCCTGCTTGTTCCCGGCACCGCTGAACCCGTCGTCGGCCGAGTCGACGGTGATCTTCCGGCCGTTGACTCCGCCGGTCGAGTTGACGTAGTCGGCATAGGCCTCGGTCCCCACCAGGGCCCCCTTGAACAGGCCCCCGATGGCCAGCGTGGAGACGTTGGCCACCCGGACCGAGTGGGCGGTGATACCGGTGTGGTCGCTGAAGGCGCTGGACGGGATCTTGGAGTTGCCGCCACTCCCCGAGGTGGTGGCACTCGACGACGAGTTGGTCGAACTGCAGGCCACTGCGGTAGTGGCCACCACCGCCACCAGGCCCACTGCGGCCAGGCGCGTCCTCCACGGTGCTGAACCCAAGGCTCCCCCTTCAACGAGTGGTCCGAACTACTGCGGTGGCCCCGGTGCAGTGCATGGAGAACCGGGCCAATCCAGTGATGTGACTCTACGTCAGAAACTCGCCCGCTTGTCCAGCACGACCCATCAGCGCTGCGGGAATTCAGGCCTCCCGCCCCGGTGCGGGTACCCGCCGACCCGGTGCGACGGCCCGGTCACCGCCCCTGACCCGCATGGCCTCGAGGAAGCGCACCGCTCCCATCACGGCGTGCCGGCAGCGGACCGAGGCCAGGACGTCGAAGGCGTGCTGGGCCCCGGGGAGCTCCACCGCCGCCACCGGGGACTGGGAGTGCAGCCGGAGCTCGGCCACGAAGTGCCGGGCCACCCCCAGTGGGACGAGGGTGTCGTTCGCACCGTGGAAGACCAGCATGGGAGGGGCGCCCGCCGTGACCCGGTGGTCCGGCGAGGCCTGCTCGAACAGCCGGGGCTCGTCGGCCAGAGAGGTCTTCATGACCAGGCGTTCGAGGAGGTCGAGGCTCCCGCGACCGTACGCCCCCGATCGTTCGGGGTGGCCGGTCATGTCGTAGACCCCGTAGAAGGGCACGCAGGCGTCCACCGAGGTGTCCAGACCCTCGAAGCCGGGCTGCCATGCCGGATCGTTGGGGGTGAGGGCCAGGAGGGAGGAGAGATGACCGCCCGCCGAACCACCGGACACGGCGATGAACCCCGGGTCCCCGCCGTACTCGGCGATGTGCTGGCGGACCCACGCCACGGCCCGCTTGCAGTCGACGATGTGGGCCGGCCACGTGGCCCGCGGGCTGAGCCGGTAGTTGACCGAGACGCACACCCAGCCCCGCTGGACCAGCTCGTGCATCATGGGG
Organism: uncultured Acidimicrobiaceae bacterium; assembly: GCA_963817005.1. Lineage (GTDB taxonomy): Bacteria > Actinomycetota > Acidimicrobiia > Acidimicrobiales > RAAP-2 > Bog-756. Next base: position 717,214 of record CAWFMN010000007.1, on the reverse strand, counting down.
ATGCCCTGCTGCCGCTTGTCCCCGATGACCCAGGCGCCGCCGTGGATGTAGACCAGCACCGGTGCCCCCTCCGGCACCACCCCGCGACGGGTCAGGACGTCCAGCTTGTGGCGGTAGTTCCCGTCGCCCCAGTAGTCGATGTTGCGGGCCCGCCGGATGCCGCGGAGTCGGAAGGGTACGGCGATGACCAGCCGCCACCCGCGGTTCCACACCGGCCGGGGGTCACGGACCAGCCGGTCCACCGCCCCCCCGGTGGCCCGCTCCAGGGCCTCGTCCACCAGGGTCCCGGCCTGGCCGGCCACCACGGCCAGGCGGACGAAGGACGCACCGGTCAGGACGGCCACGACCAGGCCCGCCCACCCGGGCCAGCCCGACAGCGCTCCGCCGACGGCAAAGGCGACGATTCCCACCCCCAGGAGGGCCACCATGTGCAGGGGCAGCTCGCCGGGGATCCAGCCCATGGCGAAGCTCGCCACGGTGAACGGCTCGCGACGGACCGGGAAGAAGGCGTTGACCGCCAGGATCGCGAAGACCATGCTGACTGCGAGGAACACCCAGGCCACCCCTCCATACAACACGGTCCGGCCGATCACGTGCAGCCACCTGGGCCGGGTGGGGGTCGGGCGGGGAGCCCGGGGCCCCCGGATTGGTGGGCCGACAGCCCGGTCGAGCAGGAAGGACGGAGGTCATGGAGCGACTCAGCGGACTCGACGCCAGCTTCCTCTACCTCGAGACCCCGAGCCTCCACATGCACGTGGGGCTGACGCTGGTCTTCGATCCGGCCACTGTCCCGGGGGGCTACTCGTTCGAGCGGATGAAGCGGTCGATCGAGGCCCGGCTACCCAGCGCCCCGGTGTTCAGGCGCCGCCTGGTGGAGGTGCCGTTCCGGCTCGGGCACCCGGTGTGGGTGGACGACGCCGACTTCGACATCGACTACCACGTCCGGCTGGCCGCCGTGCCGAAGCCGGGCGGCCTCCGCCAGCTGGCCGACCTGGCCGGCGACATCACCGGCCGCCAGCTCGACCGGGCCCGGCCCCTCTGGGAGATGTGGATCGTGGAGGGCCTGGCCGGCGGCCGGATCGGCTTCATCGCCAAGATGCACCACTCGACGGTGGACGGGGTCTCCGGCGCGGCGCTCCTCGCCGTGCTCTTCGACCTCGAGCCGGAACCGGCAGCCGACACCCTCCCCCCCGAGCAGCCGGTGGACCCGAGGGTGCCATCGGGTCTGGAGCTCATGAGCCAGGCGGTGGTGGCCAGGACCCTCCGTCCCATCGACATGACCCTCGACCTGTTCCGGACCGGACAGCGGGTGCTCAACGTCCGCCGCATCCGCCTGGCCCCGAGGAACCGGGCACCCCAGTCCAAGGCCGCCCTTCCGCTGTCGGCTCCCCGGACCTCGTTCAACGGCGCCCTGACCTGGCGGCGGAGTGTGGCCCTCACAGCAGTCGGTCTGGACGACGTCAAGCGACTGAAGAACGCCACCGGCTCCACCGTCAACGACGTGGTGCTGGCGGTGTGCACCGGTGCGCTGCGGTCCTTCCTGTTGGAGGGCGACGAGCTGCCGGCCAAGCCCCTCGTGGCGGTGGTGCCGGTGTCAGTCCGGGCCGACATGGACGATCCCCGGGGCTCGAACCAGGTCTCGACCATGTTCGTCCAGCTCCCGGTGGAACTGGACGAACCCATCGACCGTCTCCAGGCCATTCACGACGGCACCCTCGGAGCCAAGGAGGAGCACGAGGCACTGGGGCCGGACACCCTCATCACCTGGGCCGAGCACGCCACGCCCAATTTCTTCGCCAACGCGGCCCGGTTCTACTCGCGGATGCGGCTGGCCGACCGGCACCGGCCCATCGCCAACCTGGTGATCTCCAACGTTCCGGGACCGGACTTCCCCCTGTATCTGGGCGGTGCCGAGCTGGTGGCGGGATTCCCACTGGGCCCGGTGATGGACGGGATGGGTGTCAACATCACCATCATGAGCTACCGGGGCGTCCTCTACTGGGGCATCCACGCCAGCCCGGACACCATCCCGCGGATCTGGAACCTCACCGCCGCCATCCCGTTGGCGCTCGACGAGCTGCTGCGCGCCGCGGGGGAAGCCCCCGCCACGTACCGGTCGGAGGACGCCGCCGCCGCCGTGAGGGCCTCCGGGATCGAGGTACCCGGGGACTGACCCAGGGCCGGTGGGCCCGGGACCTCGTCGGGGGCTCAGGGGGCGGGGGCCACGGCCATGGACGATGCCCCGGCGCACACCGGGATGGCCCGACCGAAGGTCTGGGACGCCGGGTTGTAGGGAAGCACGGCGTCGAAGCCGTCGACGACGAAGGCTCCGGTCCCCACCGGACCGAGGACGATGTCGGTCGGATGCTGGGTGCCCGAGCTGGGTGCACCGGACTGCTGGGCCGGGAGCCGGACCGGGGCCGGTGGGTTGGCGAAGGTGGCCAGGGGCACCGGGTTCACCCAGTTGTTGGCCGAGTCCACCACCAGCAGGGCGCTCCCGTCCGGGGCCACGGCCAGCGCGGCCGGGTCCGACAGTCCGTAGTAGTCGAAGCTGGCCGGGGTGCCGGGGGCGCCGGTGGCGGCGGCGATGGGGAGGACCCGGCCGCCGAAGTCGGGAGGGCCTTGTCCGACCAGGTAGACGGTGCTCCCGTCGGCGGTCACGGCGATCCCGTGGGGCGAGTACACCGACGAGACGGCCAGGCCGGTGGGAATGGTGGCGCCCGCGGTCTCGTGAACGGTGTCGACCGGGACGACCCCGCCGGCCACCAAGGCGTAGAGGATGGGCGACGAGGGGCTGAGGGCCATCCCGAAGATGGTGCCCGCCCCGAGGTCGAGGGGGTGACCGACACGGCCGGAGGCGACGTCCACCGGGAAGATGGTGCTCCCGCTGGCCGCCAGCAAGGTCCGCCCACCGGGCAACACCACGATGGCGTGGGTGCCGCCCTGTCCGGGGAGGGCGATGGGTCGGCCGGCGCGCTGGGACACCAGGTTGATGGGGATGACCACGTTGCGGGCACCCGTCCCGCCGAGCGAGGCGCCGGCACCGGTCGTGGACGGCCCGGAGGAGGTGGCGGTGGCCGCGGCGGTCGGTGGTGTGGTGGCCGGCCGGGTCGACCCGGCGGCCACGCCGTCGGCCGTCACCACGTAGGCCCATCGTCCGTCGGGCGAGGTGGCGATGGCGAAGTTACCGAGGTCCGGGGTTCCGGAGATGGGCAGTGGGATGGGGGCCTCGGCCGTCAGCGTGGTGAGCTCGACCGGGGTCACGGCATTGGTGCACACCACGTACCCCACCGAGCCGACCGGGGCCAATGACGACCCTCCCACCGCGGCCGGCCGGGGCTGGTCGACCAGCGCACAGCCGGCGAGGGCCTGGGTCAGCAGACCCACGGCGGCGGCGGCGAGCAGGCGGGACCGGCGACGGCCGGGCGGTCGGGACAGTGCCATGAGTGTTCTGACCCTAGCGACGTGTTCCCGGGTGCCGAGGTGACCGTCGGGGGTCGGGGCCACCCGTCCCGGCGGCGCCCGCCTCGGCCGGAGCCGGCATCCGACGGCCGTGAGCGGTCGTGCAGACCGCTCGATCTCCCCCCGGCCTGGCGAGCAATGCGTCATCCGAGGCCCATCGGGCGGAGGCGGAGGGTCCCGACCGGGCCGGTGGGGCGGCGGGCGGTGGCCTGATCGCCCCGGAGCCGGACCGGCGGCCACCGGCAGCGGCGCAGGGAGGGGACGCCGTCACACCGGCGGGCTGGTGATCAGGAGTGCTGGAACTGGGGGACACCGTCCACCTCGAAGGCGAACTCGTCCACGTAACACCACCACCAGGGCTCACCGGGCTCGAAGGACTGGATCAAGGGGTGACCCGTCCCGTCGAAGTGACCGGTGGCGTGCCGGCCCGGGGAGTTGTCGCAGCAGCCCACGTGGCCGCAGACCATGCACATCCGCAGGTGCACCCACCGTCCGCCCGTCCGGAGGCACTCCACACAGCCGTCACCGGACGGGTCGGTCGCCGCCACCTGGTCGAGGTGGTTGCAGAACTCTTCGGCTTCTGTCATGGCGTCTCCTCCGAGCATCCGGCGCGGCATCGGCCCGTTCGATGGTACCGGTGACCTCGTCCCGGAGCTACGCCACGGCCGGAGGCGGGCTCCGTGGGTTCGACGGCCTTGTCGGTGGACCGCGCTTCGGGCACCATGGCAGGGTGGAAGGCGGGACGGTGTCAGCCGGTTCGGTTCGACCCGGCCGGCTGCTGCCTCCGTGGGCGCGCCGGTTGGTGACCCGCCGACCCTCGGGTGCACCCACGGCGCCCGGCGCTGCCGCCGGTTGTGGCATCACCCGGCCGACCGAGCAGCGGACGCCCGCATGAGTGGACGGCTCATGGATGCGTGGGCGGTGGGAGCGCCGGGTCCCATCGACTCCCATCCGCTCGAGCGGGTCCGCCGGTCCGTGCCCGAACCGGGGCCCCTCGAGGTCCGGGTAGCGGTCCGGACCTGTGGCGTCTGTCGGACCGATCTCCACCTGGCCGAGGGAGACCTCGCCCCCAGGCACCGGCTGGTCGTTCCGGGGCACGAGGTGGTGGGCGTGGTCGACGAACTCGGTGACCGGTGCTCCCGATTCTCCCCTGGGGACCGGGTGGGGGTGCCCTGGTTGGCCCGGTCCTGTGGCGTCTGCCGCTTCTGCCTGGCCGGTCGGGAGAACCTGTGCACCGCGCCGGTCTTCACCGGATGGGACGTGGACGGCGGCTACGCCGAGTACGTGACCATCGACGAGGCGTTCGCCTACCCGGTGCCGGACGCCTTCAGCGACGAGGCGGCGGCTCCGCTCCTGTGCGCCGGGATCATCGGCTTCCGGGCCCTGCGACGGTCCCGGCTCCCCCCGGGGGGTCGACTGGGCATCTACGGCTTCGGCGGGTCGGCCCACCTGACCGCGCAGATCGCCATGGCCGAAGGAGCGCGGGTCCATGTCATGACCCGAGCGCCCGAGGCCCGGAAGCTCGCCCTCGACCTGGGGGTGGCCAGTGCCGGGGGCGCAGACGACCCCCCTCCGGAGCCGTTGGATGCGGCGATTCTCTTCGCCCCGGTGGGGACGCTGGTCCCTCCGGCGTTGGCCGCCCTGGAACGGGGAGGGACCCTGGCCGTCGCCGGCATCCATCTCTCCACCATCCCGCCGCTCGACTACCAGCGGCACCTGTTCGAGGAGCGGTCCCTGTGCAGCGTGACGGCCAACACCCGACAGGACGGCGATGAGTTCCTGCGCGCCGCGGCACGGGTTCCCGTGCTGGTCACCAGCGTGGCCTACCCACTCGAACGGGCCGGTCAGGCCCTGGCCGACCTGGCCCACGACCGCGTCAACGGGGCAGCCGTCCTCGTCAACGGATGACTGATCACCGGCGGTCGGACCACCCTCGGAGAGGCTCGGGGCCTTCGGCCCCGGGCGGACCGATGAGCGCGCCACCCGCGGAGCCGGCGGTGCTCCGGGTCGGCCACCGGGGGGCGGACAGGGTGATTGGAATTGCTAATTGGCACTCGGTGTCATTACTATCCCCGGGGTGACGCATCGAGCCGCAGGTTCCCCGTGTCCGGCGAGCGGCGGTTCCCCGTCCCACGCCTGCACGAGGCCCGCGGCGGCCGCGGCGCCGAGGTCCGGGCGACGAAGGGGCGGGGAGCGGTGACCGGTCGAGTCGAGGGGAAGGTGGCCTTCATCACCGGTGCCGGTCGTGGCCAGGGCCGCAGCCACGCCGTGCGCCTGGCCGAGGAGGGCGCCGACATCATCGCCATGGACGTGCTCCAGGACTATCCATCGGTCCGGTACCCCATGGCCTCCGCCGACGACCTGGCCGAGACGGTCCGCCTGGTGGAGGCCCTTGACCGGCGCATCGTGGCCGGCCGGGCCGACGTGCGGGACGCCGCGTCCCTGAAGGGGATGCTCGACGAAGGAGTGGACCGGCTGGGCCGTCTCGACATCGTCAGCGCCAACGCGGGGATCTGCAGCGTGCAGCCGTGGGACCAGGTGAGCCCAGAGATCTGGAAGGACACCCTCGACACCAACCTCACCGGAGTGTGGAACACCATGGTCACCGCGGTACCCCATCTGATCGCCAACGGGGGCGGATCGATCATCGCCACCAGTTCGACGGCAGGGATCAAGGGGGTGCCCTTCCTGTCCCCCTACGTGGCGGCCAAGCACGGAGTGGTGGGGATCGTCCGCTCCCTGGCCAACGAGCTGGCCCGTCATCACATCCGGGTCAATACGGTCCACCCCGCCGGCGTCAACACCCCGATGCTCATCGGTCTCGGAGGCCTCGGACCGCTCCTCGAACTCGACCCCGACCTCGGGGGTATCTTCCAGAACACCCTCCCGGTCACCACCGTGGAGGCGCGGGACGTCAGCGAGGCGGTGCTGTTCCTGGCCTCGGACGAGTCCCGCTACGTGACCGGCCTCGAGCTCACCGTCGATGCCGGCCAGACCATCCGATGACAACGCCGTGGTCATGGTGAGGAAGGACGGAAAGTCGGCATGAGCAATCCCTGGTTCGAGACGGTCGCCGAGGCCCAGCGCCGGGCCAAGCGCCGGCTGCCCTCCTCGGTGTACCGGGCCCTGGTGGCCGGGTCCGAGCAGGGCCTGACCGCCGACGACAACGTCGCCGCCTTTGGCGAGCTGGGCCTGGCTCCCCATGTGGCCGGTCTGTTCGACGAGCGTGACCAGGCCACGACGGTCATGGGCCAGCCGATCTCGATGCCGGTGATCATCTCCCCCACCGGGGTCCAGGCCGTCCACCCCGACGGCGAAGTGGCCGTGGCCCGTGCGGCGGCGGCGCGGGGCACCGTGATGGGCCTCAGCTGCTTCGCCAGCAAGCCCATCGAGGAGGTGGTGGCGGCCAACCCTCAGACGTTCTTCCAGACCTACTGGGTGGGCGACAAGGACGAGATGTCCGAGCGGCTCGAGCGGGCGCGGGCGGCCGGAGCGGTGGGCCTCATCGCCACCTTCGACTGGTCGTTTGCCGTCGGGCGGGACTGGGGAAGCCCGCTGATCCCCGAGCAGATCGACCTGAAGACGGCCGTGCGTTTCGCTCCTGAAGTGCTCCGTCGGCCCCGGTGGCTGCGGGACTTCGCCAGGACCAGGGCCATTCCCGACCTGACCGTCCCCAACCTGGCCCGCCCGGGCCAGGACGCCCCCACGTTCTTCGGGGCGTACGGGAAGTGGATGCAGACACCCAACCCCGGCTGGGACGACGTGGCCTGGCTGCGCGACCAGTGGGACGGCCCGTTCATGCTGAAGGGCGTGGTCCGGGTGGATGATGCCAAGCGGGCCGTGGATGCCGGGATCACGGCCATCTCGGTGTCCAACCACGGCGGCAACAACCTCGACGGCACCCCGGCCACCATCCGGATGCTGCCCGTCATCGCCGAGGCCGTGGGCGACCAGGTCGAGGTGCTGCTCGACGGGGGCATCCGGCGGGGCGGTGACGTGGTCAAGGCCCTGGCCCTCGGGGCCCGCGCCGTCATGATCGGGCGGGCCTACCTCTGGGGTCTGGCCGCCAACGGCCAGACCGGCGTGGAGAACGTCCTCGACCTCCTGCGAGGAGGTATCGACTCCGGACTGCTCGGGCTGGGCCGCGCCTCCATCCACGACCTCTCACCCGACGACGTGGTGGTCCCGCCGGGATTCACTCGTCGCCTCGGGGCACCGGCCGACGACTGACCGGATCCGGCGGGCCTGCGCCGCCGACCGCGTGATCACCACAGCGGCCGGACCTCGGACCGACCCCGGGCCACGACACAGGAGATAACCGGCCACCACTCGGACGGCCCGCTGGGTTGGGGTCAGATGGGTCGGGTGGGAGCTACGCGGGCCCCGTCCGCAGCCGGAACACGGCGCCGGCGGGATCGGCCACGGTGGCGATCCGGCCGTAGGGGGTGTCCTCGGCGGCCATCACCACCGAGCCCCCGAGGGACTGCAGCTGGGTCAGCGAAGCATCGATGTCGTCGACCTCCCAGTACACCGACCAGTACGGAGGGGATCCCTCGGGGAGGAAGCCGCTGGCATCCATGATCCCGGCCAGCGGTTCGTCACCTCCCGGGTCCTGCATGGTCGAGTACCGGAACTGGTCGTCGTCGCCGACCACCTCGGTGGTCCAGTGGAACACCGATCGGTAGAACTCGAGGGCCCCGTCGTAGTCACGGGTGTGCAGCTCGAACCAGCTGGGAGTGCCGTGCTCGTTGAGCACCGTGAAACCGGGAAACGTTCGGGCCTCCCAGGCTCCGAGGTGGGCGCCGGTGGGATCGATCAGCACGGTCTGGACCCCGAGGTCGGCCACCGCCATGGCCGGGGCGAGGATCTGGGCGCCGGCGGCCTCAGCCGCCTCCACGGTCTTGGTGATGTCGTCGGTGGCCAGGTAGATCTTCCAGGTGTTGTTGGCCGGCATGTCGGGGCCCATGTCGCCCATGCCGCCGGCAATGTCGACGTTGTTGCGGGTGAAGATGAAGTAGCCGCCGAACTCGGGGTTGGGCGGCTGCGCCTCCCACCCGAACAGCTGGGAGTAGAAGGCCTGGCTGCCTTCGATGTCCGAGGTCCACAGATCGGTCCAGCACGGTGATCCAAGCGGTGCACTGCTTCGGGTGGCCATGGCCGCTCCTCCTTGGTCGGTCGGTGTCGGTCTACTACTCGGACGGGGCCGGGGCACGGAACTCATCGGCCCCCACGCGTCGCCTGGTGATCGGGGTGCCGGACCGCCGGGACGACTCCGGCACCCGGCGGTCAGCTGTCGAGATGGAGGGGGAGCCCGAAGGACGGGAAGAGCCGCTCGGGGTCCAAGAGGTGCAGGAAGAAGTTCATGGAGGCGATCCGTCCGTCGGAGACCTCGAGCACCTGGATGGCCCAGGGGGCGTAGCCACCGGCCGGGTCCCGCCGGTACTGGCCGAAGGCCGGACAGCCGTTCGGCCGGGCGGGGAGGAGGCGGGAGCCCCGGCAGGCGCTGGGGCCCGGCTGGACCATCCACCGGCCGATGTGGTCGGCCCCGCGGAGCCACAGCTCGAAGGGCGGCATCGACTGCACGGCGTCCTGATGGAGCAGGGTGACCAGCTCGTCGACGTCGTAGCGCTCGAATGCGTCCACATAGCGTTCGAGGAGCTCGGCGTCGGCCTCGTCCAGGGGCTCGGGTCGGGTGTCGGCGGGGTCGGAGCCGAGCGTGGCCCGGGCCCGCTGGAGGGCGCTGTTGACCGCCGGCACCGAGGTGTCGAGCAGCTCGGCCACTTCGGCCACCTGCCATCGCAGGACGTCGGCCAGGATCAGCGCGGCGCGCTGACGGGCCGGCAGGTGCTGGAGGGCGGCGACGAAGGCCAGGCGGATCGACTCCCGGTACTCGGCCACCTCGGCCGGGTCGGCGTGCTCGGGGGCGACCGAGGCGTCGGGGATCGGGGTGACCCAGGTGGCCTCGGACAGCATGGGCCCGAGGAGGGATTCGACCGGAGGGGAGTCCGGGCCCATCTCCATGGGCCGGGCCCGTCGCTGCACGCTCCGGAGCATGTCGATGCACACGTTGGTGGCGATGCGGTACAGCCACGAACGGAGGCTGGACCGACCCTCGAAGCGGTCCGCGCTGCGCCAGGCCCGGACCATGGTCTCTTGGACGGCGTCCTCGGCCTCGAACCCCGAGCCGAGCATGCGGTAGCAGTAGCCGGTCAGCTCCCGGCGGAACGGCTCCAGGTCGGTCGGCGCCGGGGGTGCCTGAGGGGTGACCACGACCCCTGATGCTAGCCAGCAGCTCCCGGACTCGGGTCGGCGGCCGCCGTCCCGAGTCAGCCGAGGGCGGCGAGGGCGGCGTTGAAGGTGGCGGACGGCCGCATCACGGCCCGCGGCCAGTACCGGGTCGGGCTGGTAGTAGCCGCCGATGTCGGCCGGTGAGCCCTGGACGGCGACCAGCTCGGCGACGATGGCCTGCTCCTGCTCGGCCAAGGCCTTGGCCAACTCGGCGAACGCCGCGGCCAGTCCTGCGTCGTCGGTCTGGGCGGCCAGCTCCTGCGCCCAGTACAGGGCCAGGTAGAAGTGGCTGCCGCGGTTGTCGATGCCGCCCAGCCGGCGGGTCGGCGACCTGTCCTCGTCGAGGAAGGTGCCCGTGGCCCGGTCCAGCGTGTCGGCCAGCACCTGGGCCCGGGCGTTGCCCGTGCGCTGGGCCAGCTGCTCGAAGCTGACGGCCAGCGCCAGGAACTCGCCCAGGCTGTCCCAGCGCAGGTAGTTCTCCTTGAGCAGCTGCTGGACGTGCTTGGGTGCGGAGCCGCCGGCACCGGTCTCGAACAGGCCGCCGCCGTTGATCAGCGGGACGACCGAGAGCATCTTGGCGCTGGTGCCGAGCTCCAGGATCGGGAACAGGTCGGTCAGGTAGTCGCGCAGCACGTTGCCGGTGACCGAGATGGTGTCCTCGCCCCGGCGGATGCGCTCCAGCGAGAACGCGGTGGCCTCCTCGGGCGCCATGATCTCGATCCGCAGGCCGTCGGTGTCGTGCTCGGGCAGGTACGTCCGGACCTTGGCGATGAGGTTGGCGTCGTGGGCGCGACTCTCGTCGAGCCAGAACACCGCCGGGTCGCCGGTGGCGCGGGCCCGCGTGACCGCCAGCTCGACCCAGTCGCGGATCGGCACGTCCTTGGTCTGGCACATCCGGAAGATGTCGCCGGCGGCGACCGGCTGCTCGAGCAGGACCGCGCCGCCTTCGTCGACGACCCGGACCGTGCCGGCCGACGGGATCTCGAAGGTCTTGTCGTGGCTGCCGTACTCCTCGGCCGCCTGAGCCATCAGGCCGACGTTGGGCACCGACCCCATGGTGGCCGGGTCGTAGGCGCCGTGGGCCCGGCAGTCGTCGATGACCACCTGGTAGACGCCGGCGTAGCTGCTGTCGGGAATGACGGCCAGGGTGTCGGACTCGTCGCCGTCGGGACCCCACATGTGGCCGGAGGCGCGGATCATGGCCGGCATGGAGGCGTCGACGATGACGTCGCTCGGGACGTGGAGGTTGGTGATGCCCCGGTCCGAGTCGACCATGGCCAGCGCCGGGCCGTCGGCCAGTTCGGCGTCGAAGGCAGCCCTGATGGCCGTCCCCTCGGGCAGTGAGTCCAGCCCGGTGAAGATGGCTCCGAGCCCGTCGTTCGGGCTCAGGCCGGCCGCGGTGAGGGTCTCGCCGTACCGGCGAACGTCTCGGGGAAGAAGGCCCGGACCACGTGGCCGAAGATGATCGGGTCGGAGACCTTCATCATGGTGGCCTTGAGATGCACCGAGAACAGCACGCCCTCGGCCTTGGCCCGATCGATCTGGGTGGCCAGGAACTGCTGCAGTGCGGCCACCCGCATGACCGAGGCGTCGACGACCTCACCGGCCAAGACCGGCACGGCGGAGCGCAGGAGGGTGATGTGGCCGTCGTCACCGACCAGCTCGATACGGAGGGAACCGGCCTCGGCCACCACGGCCGACTGCTCGGTGGAGCGGAAGTCGCCGCTCTCCATGTGGGCCACGTTGGTCTTCGATGCCGGCGACCATGCTCCCATCCGGTGCGGGTGGGTCCGGGCGTAGTTCTTGACCGAGGCGGGGGCCCGGCGATCCGAGTTGCCCTGGCGCAGCACCGGGTTGACGGCGCTGCCCATGACCCTGTCGTACCGGGCCCGCACGTCCCGCTCGTCGTCGGTCTTGGGGTCGTCGGGATAGTCGGGAAGGGCGTAGCCGTGGCTCTGCAGCTCGGCGACGGCCGCCTTGAGCTGCGGGCCGGACGCCGAGACATTGGGCAGCTTGATGATGTTGGCCTCGGGGGTCTCCGCCAACTCGCCCAGCTCGGCCAGAGCGTCCCCGATCCGCTGGTCCTCCTCGAGCCACTCGGGAAATCCGGCGATGATGCGCCCGGCCAGGGAGATGTCCCGGGTCTCCACCCGGACACCCGCGGTCGAGGCGTACGCCTGGATGACGGGCAGGAGCGAGTACGTGGCCAGGGCCGGCGCCTCGTCGGTGTGGGTGTAGATGATGGTCGAGTCAGGCAACGGCACTCCGCTTCGGGTTGAGGGCGTGCGAGGATGCCCTCGCTCGGCTCCCAGGACACCATCCCGACCTGGGTGGACGCAACCCGGACGGCGCTGCGGACGCTCAGTAGCGCAACCCCGCATCGTGGGGCAGGGTCACCCTCACGACGCCGGGCACGGACGTGCCGGCCGGCAGTCCGGTGGTGACGACGGTGGTGTGACAGGTGCCGGCCGGGAGCGGCGGGATACCCCACGGGGCGCAGGGTGGGTACCCGGCGGTGCCGGGAGTCGACTGGGTACAGCCCTCATAGGCGGTCCGAACGGTGATGGGAATCCGGGTCACGCCGGTCGCCAGCCGCACCGTGGGTGCGCAGGCAACCAGCGGACGGGCCGGATCGTAGGCCACGGTGTGGTTGCTCGGCCCCACATCGAGCCAACCGTCGGCGGCGCACGCCGCGACGGTGATCGGAGCGCCGCTCCGATCAGTGAAGACGGCGGTGCCCCTGAGGGGAGTGCCGGAGGCTGCCCGGGTTCGTTGCACAGCCGGTTCAGGGCCACCACCCGGACCCAGGCGGCGAGCGAGTCGATCGTGCCGCGGCGCTGGGCTGGCAACGCCCGGGGCCAGGGCCTCGCGTCCTCGGCGGCCGATCGATCACCACGGACCAGCGAGAGGGCGGCACGATCCTGGGCGATGACCGGGCTCCGGGCACGACCGTACCGGCCCGCGTCCAGGCAGCACCACGTCCATATTGGCCGTGACCAGGTGTCGACTGGGGATCGGCCCGCGGACACGTTGCCGGGTGCCGGGGTGTCCGGGCTTTACGGCAGGATCTCGACGTACCCGTCCGTTCCATTCACGCGGATCCGCTGCCCATCTCGGATCAGCCGGGTGGCTTGCTCCACGCCCACGACGGCCGGCAAGCCGTACTCCCGGGCGATCACCGCCCCGTGGGTCATCAGGCCCCCGACCTCCGTCACCAGGCCCGTGATCGCCACGAACACCGGCGTCCAGCTGGGGTCCGTGTAGGACGTGACCAGGATGTCGCCCGGCTTCGAGATCGGCCTCCGCCATGTCCAGAATGACGCGGGCCCGCCCCTCGACGGTCCCGGCAGAAACCGCCAAACCGACCAGCGCACCGGTCGGCACGTCGTCGCGTCGGTACGCCCCGGCGACGACCTCGCCATCCGACGTGAACACCCGGGGCGGCGTCAGCGCTTGATACGACCTGAACGTGTCCTTGCGCTGGGAGATGAGCTGATCATCCGCGTGGTTCGTGCGCACGACGTCGTGGAGCTCCTGGAACGTGAGGTAGAAGATGTCCTCCTTCTCACGAAGCACACGGGCCTGCACGAGGCGCCCGGCCTCTTCCAGCAAGGCCTGCTTGTACACGAAGTAGCGGCTGACCATGCCGTACTTCGGATACTCCCGGTACCCGATGAAGGTCCGGACCAGGTCGATCATCCGCTTGGTCTCATCGGCCTCTGTGCTCCCCGTCCGGCAAGTTCCGCAAGCGCGCCAGCAGCTCCTGTTCCTTCTCCCAGGCCTCCTGCCGGCCTTGTTCGAAGCGCCGCTCGCCGGCGCCCGGCTCGAAATTCTTGATGTTGCCGAGGATCAGGGGCACGAGCGTGGTGGGGCGTTCGCTCCAACGTGGCCTCGTGATGTCGATCTCACCGACGCAGCGCATGCCGTACTTGTCGAGGTAGGCCCGGATGGCGTCTCGGGCTTCCCGCCCGCCCGCAAGCTTGGCCAGCTCGTCCAAGAAGTCGTCGTCCTCGACGTGCTGCAGGAAAGCCACCACCTCCGGATACGGACGGATCACGTCCGCGACGTCCAGGAGCGCCAGCCCCATCTCCGACGTGACGTTGTGGGGGACGGATTGCGTCAGCGTGTCGGCCGCGTTCTTCTCGCCCAGCCACGCCTCCATGTGCTCGTTCAGCCACCACGTGGCCTCCATTGCCGACATGAACACCTGATGGCTCTGCGGGTCGAACAGGATCCGTCTCAGCTCCTGGATGTCCGCAAGGATGAAGTCGAGCAGCGCGGAGCCGGACTTCCCACGGATGTCGCTCTTCAACTTGGCAATGGAAGCCTCACTGCGCTCGATCAGCCCGGTGACGATGGCCGGATCGGTCTCGATGGGGGCGGGCATGCCGCCACCCGGCGCGGAACCTGGACCTTCGTCCCTGAGGGTGGGGATGAAGTCGTCGCGTTCGAGGATGGTCTCTAGCGCGTCCCCGATCAGGGGATCGGATTTCCCCATGACCTCCAAGAGACCGGCGCGGCTCGCGGGCGACGCCAAGTCCGAGGCGACATCGACGAACAGCCTCCCACCGGCCACGTACATCGGCCGAGGTGTGGTCAGCTGCCAAAAGGAGAGCCCCAGGGGCTTCATAGCGTCGGTCATCATCTGCGCATGACCGACGGACACGTACACATGGTTCTCTTGGTCGCCGGCCGCAGGGATAGGGAACAGCGTGGTGATCGGCCGGCTCTGGACGATCTGGAAGCTGTCATCGACCAGGCACCATTCGATGTCCTGGGGTTGGCCGAAGTGCGCCTTCGATCCGGCGGCCCAGCTGCGCGAGCCGCACGACCTGCGCATCCGTCAGTGCCGGCTGTTCCTGACGCTCCGGCGTCGATCGCTTCTTCCTGCGTTCCGCCTGCCGGCGAGGCGTGGATGGCGCAGCTGCTTGGTGGCGATCGCCTTGGCGACGATCTCGCCGTCCCGCACCTTGTAGACGTCAGCGTTCACCCGGCCGGAGACCAGGGACTCGCCGAGGCCGAAGGTGGCCTCCACGGAGACGACCTTCCGGTTGGACGTCACGGGGTCGGCCGTGAACAGGACGCCGGCCGCCTCCGGGAAGACCATCTGCTGCACGATCACGGCCATTTGGACTTTCCGCTGGTCGAATCCATTCCGCAAGCGGTAGGTCACGGCCCGCTCGGTGAACAGCGAGGCCCAGCACCGGCTGATGTGCTCGAGGATCGCCGCTGTCCCCACGACGTTCAGGTACGTGTCCTGCTGGCCGGCGAAGGAGGCCGTCGGCAGGTCCTCTGCTGTCGCACTCGATCGGACCGCGTAGGCAGCGTGATTCGCCGAGCCGGGCGACCGAGCGGGTGATCGCCGCGGCCAGATCGTCGGGGATGGCGATCCCTTCGAGGATCCGGCGGATCTCCGCGCTGAGCGTGCGGATCGTCTCCCGGTCATCCGGGTTCAGGCGCGACAGCCGATCGAGCCGGATCGTCGATCGACGACGCGTCCGCCATGATCCGCCGGAAGGCATCCGTCGTGACACAGAAGCCAGCGCGGTACGCGGATGCCTTCGATCCGCGAGAGCTCCCCTAGGTGCGCGCCCTTGCCGCCGACGACCGCGACCTGCGTCTGGTCGATCTCCTGGAAATCCAGCACGTAGTTGCCCATCCGTCCACCCTTCCCTTTAGCCCCTTGGGCCTCTCCGATTCCTGACTGTCGGTCGCGCCGACGCCCACGGTCCGGCCTGTGGCGTGCATTGTCAGCACACAAGGGGTCCTTGCAGCAAGACCCCCACCCCGGTGTACCCTTGTAATGGCGGGGAGGATGAACTGGGCTCCGTTGGTGGTAGGGCGCGGTGGCTGAGAATTGTCCCCATCACACCGTTGACGGGGTGCCGGGAGTTCTCCGTTCCTTCGAGCAGCTTGCCACAACGACCACCGGGCGAGGTGGGCGGGCTCCTACAGCCGTGTCAGCCTGTTGGAGTCGGCCATCGCATCGATCCGGCCCACCGGTTCGTCCTCCACCACGATGCCGAACACGGCCGTCCGCCGGGGCTGGATTGCTCGACCGGTCATTGACCGGGCCACACCGGTCAGTGCCCGAACGCAATGCGAGTCGTCCGATCGGGAAGCGCGATTTGCATCGCTCAATGGAGGATCCCCGCAACGACGAGGGGTGCATCGCGACGTCCTCGGCGGCATCGGGGAGGAGACGAGCGCGCGCTGATTGCCACCTCCCCGTCGGCTCTACGGACGATGGCCCCGGTGTCTACTGACAATCGCTCCCCTACTTCCTCGGCTCCCTCGACCGAACGTCTCGCTGACGACCCGACCGTCATCCGGTCATTGATGGCACAATACGAACTGATCACCAGAGACGGCGAGGCAAACCCCGTCATTTGGACCCTTCAACCTGAGGTTTCGGACCGTGATTCAACGCATCGAGGACTACGCGATGATCGGCGATACCGAGACTGCCGCGCTTGTCGGACGAGATGGCTCCATCGATTGGCTTTGCCTTCCTCGCTTCGACTCAGGCAGCTGTTTCGCCAAGCTGCTCGGAGAGGAGAAGCACGGTCACTGGCAGATAGTCGCTGACGAACCGGTCACCTCCCACGTGCGCCGCTATCGGAGCAGCTCGATGGTGCTCGAGACCCAGATCACCACCGGTACCGGCGTCGTACAGGTCATCGACTTCATGCCTCCCCGTCATCATCATCCGAGAGTTGTCCGGATCGTACGGGGCGTTGAAGGGGAGGTTCGGATGCGGACCGAGTTGATCATGCGCTTCGACTATGGGCACGACGTTCCATGGGTCCGTCGGACGGACCGCGGTCTGGTCGCCATTGCCGGACCGAATGCTCTCGTGCTCGACTCCCCCATCGTGTTAGAGGGCATCGAGATGCGGCACGAGGGAAGGTTCAAGGTCCGTGCCGGGGACGAGGTGGCTTTTGGCCTCGCCTGGTACCGGTCTCACGAGGATCCCCCTTT
Source organism: uncultured Acidimicrobiaceae bacterium (assembly GCA_963817005.1). Lineage (GTDB taxonomy): Bacteria > Actinomycetota > Acidimicrobiia > Acidimicrobiales > RAAP-2 > Bog-756. The sequence goes on along the minus strand of CAWFMN010000007.1, from coordinate 700,483 downwards.
CGTACTTGATACCGTACGGGCGCTCGATGAGACGATGACGTTTTGGGAGGATTGGTGTGCCGAAGTTCTGCCGGTCCACGGCGAATGGCACGATCTCGCATTGCGGTCGCTCATCACTCTGAAGGGGCTGACCTACGGCCCTACGGGCGGCATTGTCGCCGCGGCGACGACATCGCTTCCCGAAACCATCGGTGGTGTGCGCAATTGGGACTACCGCTATTGCTGGGTCCGCGATGCGGCGTTGACGCTCGAGGCTCTAATCGAATCGGGCTTGCGTGCAGAGGCAGAAAGCTGGCTGACATGGCTGGGTCGCGTCGCTGCCGGTGATCCCGATCAGCTGCAGATCATGTATGGACCAGCCGGTGAGCGTCGCCTGACCGAACTGGAGGTCGACTGGCTCCCCGGATATGAGGGATCTTCACCGGTGCGGATCGGCAATGCCGCCTCCGGGCAGTTCCAACTCGACGTCTACGGGGAGCTGATGAACGCCATCGACCGGGCTCGCTCCCACGGCATTGCCGTGCATGAGGTCATCTGGCGGATTCAAGTGGCGATCATGGGTTTCCTGGTTGACCACTGGTCCGATCCTGACGACGGAATCTGGGAGGTCCGTGGTCCTCGTCGGCAGTTCACTCACTCCAAGGTCTTGGCCTGGGTCGCTTTCGACCGAGCCGTCCGCGGAGTCGAAGTCCACGGTCTGGATGGACCTGTCGACGAGTGGAGCGCCACCCGGGAGGCGATCCATACGGATGTTTGCGAGAAGGGGTGGAACGCCGATATCGGGGCATTCACCCAGTTCTATGGATCCGCCGAACTCGATGCCAGCCTGCTGATGATGCCGCTCGTCGGGTTTCTTCCCCCGGACGATGAACGAGTGGTCCGGACCGTCGATACCATCCAAGAGAACCTTGCTGAGGACGGGTTCGTCCTCCGATATGAAAGCGAATCGGGGGTGGACGGATTACCTGGTCGCGAGGGAATGTTCCTCCCGTGCACCCTCTGGCTGATCGGCTGCCTACGATTAATGGGCCGGCTCGATGAGGCCACGGCCACCTTCCGACGGGTCGTCGCTCTGGTGAACGATGTCGGACTTATCTCCGAGGAGTACGATCCGGGCCGGCGGCGCTTGCTCGGAAACTTTCCCCAAGCCTTCACCCACGTCGGGATTGTGAACGCCGCCCGAGGCCTGACCGCCTCACATGCCGCGAACCGCTGAGATCCAGATGGCCCCAGCAAGAGACGAGCCCCCGCTTCGCTCATCTCGGTCCACCTGGGTGGAAGGACATGGGAGTCATCTAGGATCGCTTCAATGGCGAGTACACCAGAGCCCCAGCGCCTGATTAACGCGAGGCGCTTCTTTCTGAGCTATTCGAGAGATCACGTCGACGACGCGGTACAGCTGCTGTCGCCCCACGTCGTGTATTCGGTACCGGGACACAATCGGCTTTCCGGCGTCTTCCACGGACCCGATGAGGTACGGCGTCACATTGCCAAGCTGATCGACTTCTCCCGGGGCACATTTGAAGTGTTGAAGTGGATCGATTGGATGATCGGTGAATCACACGTCACCGTGATTCAGTATGCCCAGGCGCAAACCAGCGGGCGAATCTACCGGGGACATCACCTCTATCTTCTCGAGTTCGACCCGGACGATCTTTTGTCTGTCATCAAAGTCTTCTTCGAAGACCAGGCGGCTGCTGACCGGTTCCTCGCGTTCGCCAGCTGATCGGTTCTCCGCACGCAAGTTGCGGCGGCGCCTTAGCGGCAATGATCGGATCGCCCGACAAACTCGAAGACCGATCCGTCGGCAGACCATCGGTTAGGGATCACTGCTACGGCAAACCAGATCGCACCAGCGTCACCGGTCACATCGCAAACTCACTCAGACACCACAGCCCTATTCGCCGGTAAAGCGAAACTCCGCCTGCCAGGGACCGTCGGAATGGACGACCTCCCAATAGCGTTTTGCGATGTTCTCGGGATCGAAGGCGGTGCCGGCAACGATCTGCCCGGCGATCGTCAATGTCGCCACGCGGATGCCATCCGGCTCCAAATCGGCTCCGAGCATGGTGGCGGCCGATCGGAGCGCCGCTTTGCCGAGGGAAATGGTCGCGAGGGCTGGGATCGGATGGTCCGCGAAACCGCCACCGGTCACGATGATGGTGCCGGAGCCGGCCGCCCGCATGGCTGGGGCGGCGACCTGCGTCACGACGATGGCGCCGATGACGTCAACCGCATAGGCCGTCTGCAGGTGCTCGACGCTCGAGCTCAGGAGCTCGTCCGGAGCTCCCATGACGGCGTTGTAGATGATGAGTCCGGGCGCACCCTGCTCGTTGTAGAGCTCAGCCATCCGAGCTCTCAGACCTTCAGGGTCGCTGGCATCTGCCGCGATCGTGTCAATCTGGGCTCCGGTGTCAGCCAGGCTGTCGGCGAGATGGCCGAGTCCGTCCGTGCTGCGAGCCACCAAGGTCACTCGATAGCCGCCGTCGGCGAAGCGACGAGCCACGGCCATTCCAAGACCCGGCCCGGCACCGACCAGCAGAAGGTGACGGTTGTCGATCGAGGAGCCAGAGTCACCTACTGAGTCGTCGGGCATGAGCCTGCTTCCTTTCGCATCGAATGTCCTGGGAGGTGGCCTTCACATCTTGTTCGCGCCCGGACGGGCTCGCATCTGGGAGACCCTGGTCGGCTGAAGCCCCGCCGATCCAATGCCCTCATCGGTCAACGACGGTGCCGTGCGGTTGGCCATGACGGGGACGGACTCCACGTAGAACCTGGGCCCATCCGACACGGTTCCAAAGGTCGTCCGGATCGCCGCCAGCTCACGTTTTGGGACTCGGTCGTCGGGCTTCAACAACCACGTTACCGCCGTCGTGCCCGTCCCCGTTCGGGTGGCGCCGACCGCCGGCCCGTCGCCGCCCGCTCCGGGCCGCGTCGTCCTCTTGCGTCGTCCCTGCTCCCGACGCCGGCAGATTGGGGCGAGCAGTCGGTTCTTGGTCGCCCAGCGCCGGTTCTCCCCCTCCCGAGCGCCATCAATCATGCCGGCGACAGGATCTGAACTTGCGGCCCACCCAGGAAGGGAACCGCCAGGAGATTGGACAGTGGGATCGGATCTCTATGCTCGACACCCACCGTCATCCAGCAGTTTCAATCACCGGCTACGCCTTGTTGTCTGGAAGTGATTACCCAATCTAACGAGGGCGCGTGCCGGACCTTGATTGTGCCAGTGTGATGGCATGAAGGGAGTTCGAGCGCCATGGCGATGATGGACTACGACGCGAAACCGGTCACCCCTCAGGTCGTGCTGGTGGGGAACCGGGCGTCCTCGGTCGGCTACAGCATCCGCGACTTTCTCAGTCGGAATGGTGTTCCCTACGAGTGGGTTGATGTCGACGACGCAGCGCGGCTGGCAACCTTGTTGCCCGCATGGGAGAGGGATGCGGACCAGCTACCCGTCTGCGTCCTCCCCAACGGAATGCGGCTCGCCCCGGCCACGCTGGAAGGTGTAGCGGCTGGACTGGGGATGGTGTCGGCTCCATTGCTGTCGGAGTATGACCTGACGATCGTGGGTGCCGGTCCAGCCGGGCTCGCGGCGGCCGTGTATGCCGCATCCGAGGGTTTGCGGGCTGTAACCATCGAGGCCGTTGCCCCGGGAGGTCAGGCCGGGACAACGTCCATGATCGAAAACTATCTCGGTTTCCCACAAGGGATCAGCGGAGGGGAGTTGGCGACGCGGGCAACCGCACAGGCAAGGCGATTCGGGGCCGAACTTATGCTCGCTCGGCAACTCGCACACGTCACCAGGGACGGCCCAGGCTATGTCGCCCATCTTTCTGACGGTACGGCCGTACAGTCGCGGGCCATGGTCATCGCAAGCGGTGTCGACTGGCGTCGTCTTGAGGTTCCGGGTATCGATGAACTCATGGGTTCCGGGGTGTACTACGGCGCTGGCCCGAGCGAAGCGGTCACCTGTAACGGGTGCCAAGTGGCCATTGTCGGGGGAGGGAACTCCGCCGGCCAGGCTGTCATACGGTTCTCGCGGTACGCCGCGCACGTGACCCTGTTGGTCCGGGGCCGGTCGCTTGAAGCATCGATGTCCCAGTACCTGATCAACCAGGTGGAGAAGCTTGGAAACGTCGAGGTTCAAACGAACACCGAAGTGATCGGTCTCGAATCAGATGGCCACCTGCGAGCGCTCACGATTTCCTCAGGGGGGGCCGTCGCTCAATTGCCCGCCGACGCCTTATTCGTGTGCATCGGAGGGGTTCCGCGAACGCAGGGCGCGGCATCGGCGGGTCTTGTTCTCGACGGTGCCGGATTCGTGCGCACTGGCGCCGAACTCACCTCATCAGCGGGCGCGCTCGACGGATGGCCGCTGTCTCGTCAACCCTTACCTCTCGAGACGAACCTGCCCGGGTTGTTCGCTGCTGGCGACGTCCGGAGTGGATCGATCAAGCGCTGCGCAGCCGCCATCGGTGAGGGGTCCATGGCAGTTGCCTTGGTCCACCAGCGCCTCGCTGAACTGGGCGGCGAATGACGTGGATTCATCATCGGCGGCCGACCTACCCGGAGATCCGACGGCAAGAGGTCCGAGCAAGCAGGCAGAAGCGAAGTTCTCTCGCGCGGCGCCGAGAGAGCGAGTCCGCGCTGTAGCTGGTGCCCTCGAGAGCAACGGAATCACTTGCACTGTGGTCGACTCCGCCGAGGAGGCGAGAAAGGCCGTTCGGTCCATCCTCCCAGTGGGAGCCGAGGTCTACAACAACACCTCCCGCACGCTCGAAGCCGTAGGGGTAGCCGAGGACATCGAACAATCGGGACAGTATCAGGCGCTTCGCCCCCGCCTTTACCAAATGGATCGCGAGATGCAGGGTCGTGAGATGCGACAGCTGTCCGCTTCACCGGACTGGGTCGTCGGGAGCGTCCACGCAGTGACCGAAGAGGGTTCACTAGTCATTGCGTCCGCGAGCGGAAGCCAGCTCGCTCCGATCGCTTCTGGAGCGGGTCATGTGATCTTGGTCATCGGTGCGCAGAAGATCGTCGCCGATTTCGACACGGGACTGCGACGCATCTACGAGTACTGCTTTCCTCTTGAGGACCGGCGGGCCAGGCAGGCCTATGGCGTTCCCAGCGGCGTGAATAACGTCCTCGTCATCAACAAGGTGATCACCCCCGGGCGAATCAACGCGATCTTGGTGAATGAACCGCTTGGATTCTGATCCAGCACCGTGCGCCCTCGACTTGGGGAAGGGCCGGGCCGGGCCCAGGACCTCCAGCGATGAGGGCGGAAAGTCCTGGACCTCGGTGTGAGCGATCCCGGCTCACCTGTGCCCGACGCGGGTCACGGCGCTCCTGGCCCCCGCTGCTCCTATAGCCGCATTGATGGCCCACCCCGGACGGGCGAGACTGGACGCCGAGTTGTGGCAATCCGGATACCCTGGAGCAGATGGTGGATGGTCGGATTGATCCCAGCGTGGCGCCCAGCGGCTCCGGATGCGCCGAGTGCCTTGCTACCGGCGGGTGGTGGCTTCACTTGAGACGGTGCGCAACGTGCGGCCACATCGGCTGCTGCGATACGTCGCCGAGTCAACATGCCACCGCCCATGCGAAGGCCGCCGGTCACTCAGTGATTCGGAGCTACGAGCCGGATGAGGATTGGTTCTGGGACTACGACGCGAACGAGTTTTCTGAAGGGCCAGCGCTAGCGGCTCCCGAGCACCACCCGCTCGATCAACCGACACCGGGGCCTGCTGGTCGGGTGCCGTCGAATTGGCAACTTCTCCTTCACTGAGCAGCGAAGGCTATCGGAGTGGCCGTGTCTCAAGGTCCAGCAAGGGTGGTCCCGCCCCAGAATCCGCTGGCCCTCCTGATTGACTCCGCACCCGCTCTGCGACCCTGGTGGTGAGTCGCCCAACCAGTGATGTGTCGTTACGGGGCTGGGTGGTGGCTGCGGCCGTCGTCAGACCCCTTTCGCCACCTCATTGTCGTTCGAGTCCTTGCCGTCGCTCCCCTCGATCGTTTCGACCGGATCATCGGTAGTTCTCGATCACCAGGGCCACTCCCTGGCCCGAGCCGACGCACACCCCCAATACCCCGTAGCGAGCTTCCCGGAGACGGAGCTCGGTGGCCAGCGTCAGGACGTATCTGGTGCCCGACGAACCGAACGGATGGCCGATGGCGACGGCCCCTCCATTGGGATTGAGGCGATCCTCGGGCACTTCGAAGCCGTCGAGCTGAACCTCGAGTTCACGCAGTACGCCGAGCGCCTGCGCGGCGAAGGCCTCGTGGATCTCCCATACGTCAATGTCGGTGGGGACGAGTCCAGCCCTGTCCAGAGCCTTGGCGATGGCGAACGCCGGAGCAATTCCCATGATCTGGGGATCGAGCGCGTGGGTGGCCGATGCGACGATCCGGGCCAGCGGTACGACTCCTAGTCGCTCGGCGGCTGGCTCGCTGGCCAGGACGACCGCACTGGCACCGTCACTCAGGGGTGAGGAGTTGCCCGCCGTCATCTGTGTCGTGTTTGGCTGAGGAGGGAGGGAGGCCAGTGTCTCGAGGGTGGTGTCCCCACGGATGCTCTCATCGTGCTCGAAGCTCCTCGCCGGCGACCGCCGAGTCGCCGGTATCTCGACCGGGTCAATCTCACGGCCGAGCCGCCCCGAGTCGCGAGCCGCCGCCGCCATATGGTGAGACCGGTAGGCGAACGCGTCGATCTCTTCGCGGGTCAGTTCGTAGCGATCGGCCACGTTCTGGGCAGTGCGGATCATCTCGACGTACACATCCCGCTGCAGGAGTGCCGGGTTCGGGGGACCGCCAGCACCCGCCCACATGGTGTCGAGCATGAAAACTGGGCCCCGTGGACTGAACGGTGCGTCCCCTTTCATTAGAGCCCAGCCCGAGCGCGACATGGACTCGGCGCCCCCGGCCAGGCCAACCTCCAGCTCACCAGCGTGGATGGCGTGCCCAACAGAGATGGCGGCGGTAAGGGACGAGGCACAGAACCGGTTGATGGTGGCGGCCGGGACCGACACCGGGAATCCTGCGGCCAGGGCGGCCCAGCGACCGACGTCGCCCATCCCCTCGTGGGCGGGATTGACGCACCCGGCCTGAATGTCCTCGATCTGGTCAAGGGGAACACCCACCCGCCGGCAGGCTGCCACCATGGTCTGACCAAGAAGGTCATCCAGACGGAGGTGCGAGAGCGCCCCCCCATACTTTCCGACGGGTGTCCGAACTCCTCCGAGGATCAGGGCGTCACTCATAGTGTCATCTCTCCTTCTTGTTGATATCCCTCACCCGCCATTACCGCCTACAAGGAGTTCCCCGGCCGATCCCATTTCATCCTTGCTCAAGAAGGATGGGAGGAGGTCGCCAACTTCGCACTCTCGTGGGATCTGGCGCCAGCCTCGATCCCGGTCTGAATCCAGGCACAGATCGATCTGAGCGGACGTGATCTCCGCGTCACCAGCACGACGAAGCACAGTGACCGACGTAAGAATTGGTCGTGTCTCTCGTCCGATCCACGTATTCCATGCAGGATACGCCAGCCAATCCGATGAGGACCACATCCCCCGACCCTGCTCGGAACCCGTCGAGTGACCACCGGCAGCCGCACGGCCGAGGGGGACGATGCACGGCGGGCCACCGAGTACCCAGAAACAGAGAGCAAAGGAGAATTCAAATGGATCTACAGCTAGAAGGAAAGGTTGCGGTGGTGACCGGTGCTGGCAAAGGCATCGGCATGGCCACGACGCAAGCGCTCACCGACGAGGGGGCATTCGTCGTCGCTGGATCGCTGAACATCGCGACATTGACGGATATGGAGAAGGTCACCGCAGTCGCAGTGGACCTGGCCCAACCCGAGGGCCCGGGCCTTCTTGTGGCCAAAGCAATCGAGACCCACGGACGGCTGGACGTTCTGGTGAACAATGTCGGCGGGGTCAAAATGCGCCTCGATGGCTTCTTGAACGTGACCGACGAGGATTTCATGTGGTCTCTGCAGATGAACTTTTTCGCCGCGTTGCGCGCAACTAGGGCGGCCGTGATCGTCATGCGATCCCAAGGCTCCGGAGCCATTGTCAACGTCACATCGGTCAACTCCTTTTTTGAGCCGGACGGAGGAACGGTGGACTACGGGGCGGCAAAGGCGGCACTTCTCAATCTTTCCAAGTCTCTGGCGCAAGAATTTGGACCGCAAGGAATTCGAGTCAATGCCGTGTCCCCCGGGCCCGTGAGCACAGATCTCTGGCTCGGGGATCACGGAGTTGCTCAGACCGTGGCGGCTGCCACCGGGGTGGATGCCGATACGGCCCGCGACAATGTGTTGCAGAGCATCGGCGGCCTGGCAACAGGCAGGCTGACGACCCCGGAGGAGGTTGCCACGCTTATCACCGTCCTCGCTTCGGAACGAGCGGGCAATGTAACGGGCTCGAACTTTGTCATCGACGGAGGATTGATCAAAACAACCTGATTGGTCAGGTACTTTGGGCACGGAGCGACGGAGAGAAGCACCCCTGCTGGACGCGACAGGACTGGACCTGGGTACAGGGGAGTACCACTGGGCGGGTCCATTGGAGCCCGTGTAAAGCAGTCGGACGTTCAGCCCTGCCAGGGCGCTACGCTTCGACGCGATCGATGGCGGGATCGGGCCGTTCGCCGAGATATTCGACCCATGCACGCTTGGCGCAGGGATAGTGCTTGCTAGCTTCGACAAGGTCCATGAAGGCGATGATCGTCTGATCCAGGCGAGCGTGGAGTTCACTGTCGATGAGGTCGCCGCCCTCATCAAATGCGCGATGCGCCTGAGCGAGAGAGAACATATCCGGGTAGACGCGACTGCCAAGGTGCTCGAGCGGGATGCGCAGCGCCCACAATCCGCGGTTGCCGCCCGCCATCGAGGGTGAGGCGGAGAGGAGCAAGGATTGACGCTCGCTGAATGGTTGAGGGTGGTAGCGAGACAGCCAGTCGATCGCATTCTTCAGCGATCCCGGCATCGACGCGTTGTACTCTGGTGAAACGATCACGAATGCATCGTTTGCTTCCAACTCAAGGCGGAGAGCATCGGCGCCGGCTGGAAATCCTTCCTCGTTTTGAACGTCCTGGTCATAGCTGGGCATGTCGAACTCGGCCAGACACTTGACGGTGACGCCACCCCCGTTGGCCTCGATGCACTGGCCCGTCAGACCGGCGAGCTGAGTATTGAGCGAGTTGCGGCGTAAGGACGCCGAGAGGACAAGGACTCGGACGTCGAGACGTGGCCCCTCCTGAGCATGACCAGCAGTCATCGGATTGATCCTCCCTTTCTCAGCTGACTAACCAATGAGCTTTGGGGAGACGTCGCCGCCCTCGCACACTCCCCGGAAATAGTAGAGAAGCAAGAGTTGCCGCTCGGTCAGGATTGGATGAAGGCCAGCAGGTCGGCGTTGATCGTAGGGGCCTCCGTTGTCGGCATGCCGTGCGGAAATCCGGAGTACGTCTTCAGCGTCCCGTTCGGGATGAGCTGCGCGGACAGCGGACCGGAGTCGGCATAGGGGACGATCTGGTCGTCGTCCCCGTGCATCACCAGCACGGGCACGGTAATTTTCTTCAGGTCCTCGGTGAAATCGGTTTGGGAGAAGGCGACGATGCCGTCGTAGTGTGCCTTCGCCCCGCCCATCATCCCCTGCCGCCACCAGTTTTCAATGATTGCTTCCGAGGCTTCGACATCGGGCCGGTTGAAGCCGTAGAAGGGCCCCGCCGGCAGGGCCCGGTAAAACTCCGATCGGTTGGCGGCCAGCTGGGCCTGAAGATCGTCGAACACGCTCTTCGGCAGGCCGCCGGGGTTGGCGTCGGTTTGCACCATGAGCGGCGGGACCGCACTGATGAGCACCGCCTTCGACACGCGGGTCTCGCCGTGCCGGGCGACGTAGTGAACGACCTCGCCGCCACCGGTCGAGTGGCCGACATGAACGGCGTCGTGGAGATCGAGACGTGCGGTCAGCGCGGCCAGGTCATCGGCGTAGTGGTCCATATCGTGGCCATCGCTGGTCTGGGAGGAGCGGCCGTGCCCACGCCGGTCGTGGGCGATAACCCGGTAGCCGTGCTGGAGGAAGAACAGCAGCTGAGTGTCCCAGTCGTCTGCCGAAAGTGGCCAGCCGTGGCTGAAGACGATCGGTTGGCCCGATCCCCAGTCCTTGTAGAAGATTTCCGTGCCATCGGTGGTGGTGATCGTGCCCATTCTCAAGGTCCTCCTGTCTGGAGATGATGCCCAGGACGGCTATTTTCGTTAGAAGCAATCAGAATCATTGGGAAGTGATACCCGGCAATCGCCAGTGTCCTGCCACTTCCAAGACGCCCGGCCACCGATGCCCGGCTGCTCGGCAGCAACCACAGACCGTGGACAGAGACCACAGCGGTCCGCCCCGAATCATTGGCCGGTTGACCTGTTCTGACTCGGGATTCGCTGAAACTCCGACATTGAATCGTCCTCCGCAGACGAGCCCCTCGCAGGTGGAAACAGTCTGGTGCCCCTCACTCTTCTGGTCAACCGGACGTCCCATGGTCGGACCGTCACTTAGGTCGCGGTCCTCGAGCAGCTTCACCTGAGCCGCCCGGGTTTACGGACGAGTGGAGAGTCTGGCTCACCCACCCTTATGGGTGGCGATAGTGCCATCAAGGGACTCACCCTGTCAGTTGGTATTCGTGGATGAGACCACAAGACTGCCTCGTCGTTGTGGTCGGACGAGGTCCGGATCGCCGATCGATACTGGACTCGCCTTCATCGTGAGGATTGTGGGTCGCGTTCGGCGCACGACTGACGTTGGGCTTCGGCTCAGACGACCCACTCCCCGTTGCCCATGACTGTGCGCCCGGCCAGGTCCTCGGCCTCCCTCCAGACCTGGATGCGCTCGGGCCTGAACACCAAATAGACGTATTCGTCGCGGTCGGTCCGGGGATCCCAGCCAGCTTGGGCGGCGTACCCCTCGGCAAGCGCCGTCGGGACCTCGGATGTGGGGACGGCCTCGACCAGAACAGCGTCGATCATGACTACGTCCCGCGTCTCGCCCAGGGCGAGGCGTACCCGCGGGTTGGCGGTGACGTTGGCCACCGTGCGCGACGTCGGCCCTGTGGCCAGGACGAGCTGGCTTCCGTTCCAGGTGTGGGTCACCGGCACCAGATGAACGGCATCAGTGGACGAGGCGGACGCCACCCACACGTTGGCCTCGACCGCCTCCAGCTTCGACAGGGCGTCAGCTTTGCGCTCCTCGGGCAACCGGGTGGCCATACCGTAAGCATGGCACCTTCACTACCGGGTTGCCCGAGCCGCGTCGGACTCGGCCGCCTCTACTCCGAGACAGCCGGTGACGGCGGGAGGCGGCACGTTGATACGTCGTGGACCTTCAAAGCGTCGGCGGATGGCCGTGCGTGCCACCACGCTTCTCACGCATCTGTCTGTCCGACGTCGTCTAGTAATGAATACCCTCGGACCGGAGGCTCTGGTCCGTGTTGACAGATTGCATTCCAACTTCATGCCCTTGTAGGACCTGTGAGTAGGCGCGAATATGGAACGGCCCGGTGAAAGGTTCTGCCGGCGACGGGGACAGTTCCGCCAATCAAAAGAAACTGGACTTGCCAGGCCGGGCACCCGTTCACGGTGGACAGGACACTTCAGGGAGACCGTCATGACGGACAGAGAACCGAAGCTTGCCGTGCTTGGGCTTGGCACAATGGGCCGGGCGATGGCTGGTTCGGCACTTCGCAATGGCATCCCAACCGTCGTCTGGAATCGCAAGCCCGATGTGGCGCGTCGCCTGGCCGACCAGGGAGCTGAGGTTGCAACATCGGTGGCCGATGCCGTGAAGGCGGCAAGCATCGCCATCACGATGGTGACCGACGCCGAGGCTGTGAACTCGATCGCTGTTGACTTCGGCATGCTGGAGGCTCTCCCGGCTGGCTCCGTCTGGGCTCAAATGAGCACGATCGGTATCGATGGCACTACAACCATCAACTCAATCGTCGAGAGGCAGCGTCCGGACATCCTCCTTCTCGACGCACCGGTGTCGGGAAGCAAGGTCCCCGCCGAGCAGGGAACGCTGACAATCTTTGCCTCCGGCTCCGAGCAGGCGCGGCACATCGCAGAACCTGTCTTCGCAGCACTCGGGCAACGCACCATCTGGCTTGGACAGGTTGGAATGGGCTCGCGAATGAAGCTTGTCAACAACACGCTGCTTGCGTTCGGTGCCGAAGGGGTAGCCAATTCGCTCGCCCTGGCACAACGGCTGGGCCTCGAGGTCGGCAGCGTCCAGGACGCCTTTGCGGGGGGTCCGCTCGTGTCGCCGTGGATGGCGGCGAAAATCTCGCGTATTCAGGATGGCAACTATTCGGCCGAGTTTCCCTTGGCCCTCGCCCTCAAGGATGTCCATCTTGCCCTTGAGCAGGCTGATCCGACGCGATTTGTCGTCCTCGCTTCGCTTGCCCGAGAGTGGGAGCAGATCGTAGAGCAGGGCCTCGGCGGCGACGACGTCACAGTTGTAACTCGCTCGCTCGAGAGCTGAGTGCGGCAGCGATGTCCGGGTCAGGGACGCACATTCCATGGTGAAGGGATCGGAACCGTCGACGATGCTACTCGGCACACTCACCGCGCTCACGGTGGTGAGTGGCTTGGTCGACGCGGTGAGCTACCTGGGTCTCGGGCACGTCTTTACGGCGAACATGACTGGCAACGTTGTGCTCCTCGGGTTCGCCGCGGCGGGCGCACCTGGGTTCTCGATTGCGGCCAGTCTGGCGTCGCTCGGATCGTTTCTCGTCGGTGCGGCTGCTGCGGGGAGGGTCACACTTCAGGTCACTTCGCGTCGGCAGTGGCTGCTGATCGCGATGGCGGTCGAAGGTCTTCTTGCTGGTGCTGCTGCCGGGGTCTCCGCCGTTCACTCGGGCGTCGTCTCATCAGGCTCTGGGCGCTACACGATCATCGCGGTCCTTGCATTCGCAATGGGCGTCCGGAACTCCACCATCCGGAGGCTCGCCGTGCCGGACATCACGACGACTGTGTTGACCATGACTTTGACTGGATTGGCTGCTGATTCCTCCCTCGCCGGTGGTTCCAACCCCAAGGTGGCAAGAAGAACAACTGCCGTTGCCGCCATGCTCATCGGGGCAGTAAGTGGAGCCGCCCTCTACCTCCACACCGGGGCCACCTGGCCGCTCGTGGTGGTTGCCGTGACAGTTCTCGCAACGGGCTTCGTTTTTGCAGCAAGTCCCAGCTCGCGTCAGCTGGACGTTGCGGGCAAGGCGGCATAGTACCTGCTTAGCTCACGTTATTTCTTGAATCTGTCGTCCACTAGGAGGAGCCGCCCGGACAGGCATGCAGCTACTCAGGACCAACGACCTTGAAGTCCCGATTGACATCGATCTGCTGTGACGACGTCACGTTGCACCTTTCTGTTTGCCATTCCGATGACGAACAGGCAGACGAGGATCTGAGGGCAATGGGCGAATTCAGCCGGGCGGGGTGGCCCATCAGGACTGCCGGGCGCGAACATCCTTCTCGACGCGGAGGCCCAGATCCTCGTCCACACTGCGCCAGTATTCAAAGGCCCGTTGCAGCACCGGTTCGGTGACACCCTCGAGCAGATGACCGACAAGGTTGCTGACCAGCCGATCGCGTTCTGGATCGCCCATCACCCGTCGGACGAGCGTTCCGGCCTGGCCCCAGTCGTCGTCCTCAGCATGGAGCGTGTAGGCGGCCCGCACCATCTCGCCATCGGTATGCCAGCCCGCCGGCTCACCGTACCGGCTGGTATCAGCCTGCGGGCCACCCTTTGAGTTCGGCGCATACACCGGGTCGGATACCTTGCGGTACCGCATGGCCCCATCTTTGCTATAGCTGTTCACCGGCGCAATGGGAGAGTTCACCGGCAGTTGGTTGTAGTTGACGCCGATGCGGTAGCGGTGGGCATCGGGGTAGGAGAACATTCGTCCCAGCAGCATCTTGTCCGGGCTCGGCCCAATCCCTGGGACCATGTTGCTCGGCTCAACGGCCAGCTGCTCGATCTCGGAGTGGTAGTCAGTCGGGTTCCGGTCGAGCGTCATCCGGCCGACCTCGACGAGTGGATAGTCCGAATGCGGCCACACTTTGGTCAGATCGAAGGGGTTGAAGCGGTAGTTCTTCGCGTCCTGAAAGGGCATGATCTGCATCTTGAGCGTCCAGTTTGGGTAGTCGCCCCACTGGATCGCTTCGAACAGATCACGGGTGTGGTAGTCGCCATCGGTTGACACCAGCGCGTCAGCTTCGTTCTGCGTAAGGCATTCGACACCCTGTTCGCTGATGAAGTGGTACTTGACCCAGAACTCTTCACCCCGCGCATTGACCCACATGTACGTGTGCGAGCTGTAACCGTTCATCTGCCGCCAGGTACGAGGGATGCCGCGGTCGCCCATGAGCCAGGTCACTTGGTGAGCCGATTCCGGTGACAGGGTCCAAAAGTCCCATTGCATGTCGTGGTCACGCAGGTTGTTGTCGGCGCGGCGCTTCTGTGAGCGAATGAAGTGCTGGAACTTCATCGGGTCGCGGATGAAGAAGACGGGGGTGTTGTTTCCGACCATGTCGTAATTACCCTCGGCCGTGTAGAACTTGATGGCGAAGCCTCGAGGATCACGCCACGTGTCGGGGCTGCCGCGCTCGCCCGCCACGGTAGAGAACCTCGCCACCAGGTCTGTCGTCGTGCTGGGCTGGAACAGCGCTGCCTTAGTGTAGGCACTGACGTCACCGGTCACCTCAAACCGCCCGAAAGCGCCGCTGCCTTTCGCATGGGGCTGACGCTCGGGCACCCGCTCACGGTTCCATTGGGCCATCTGCTCGATGGCGTAGTGATCTTGTAGGAGAATCGGACCGTCAGGGCCGACCGTGAGCGAGTGCTCATCACTTTCGACCGGAATGCCGGAATCAGTCGTCGTCGGCTTGGACTCCACGGTGCTCATGCTCTTTCTCCTTTGTGAGTGGAAGCAGGGCAGCGAAGGACTCACGGCCGGTCTGGGATGACCGGGCCGCGAGGACAAGGCCGATCGGCCTGCCTGGTCCTTTCGTCCCGAGGATCGAGTAGGAGGACAGGATGCCCCCTGCACCCCGGCGCCGGACCGAGCGCGCTCGGCCCGATGTTCCGCCCTACCTGGCAGGTCGTCTCGAACGATGCCGTCTCCATCGCGTCCTTCCTAGGACCATGTCAGCTTCATCCTCAATGCGTGGACTGTCAACGGCCTCTCCTGGATCCTCCGTGTGGCTAACGAGACGCTGCCAGACGGGTCAGGGTGCGGATTCCGATCGTGTTCACGTACCCACGGATCGCACACCTCTCGGAGTCGTCGGTGGCGAGCTACCTGGAGCAGCTGCACGTTCGGAGTCCGATGGGTAGCCCTGGTCACAGTGACAGACGATTTCGAACCCCAAAAAGAGCTCGTGGGCTCCCCGAATTGGCAGAGTTTTGCAGTCTCGGCCTCGATTGTTTGTCGAGAGCCCTTGTTGGGCTGTCGACATAACTCGGGTGACCTGGCCGGACCGGGTTCTGGCGAGAACCATCTTCCACGTCGTTCCTCCCGATTCCCATATCATTGCCTGTGCAACTAATGGCAGAGAGGTCGTGGGCAACTGATCGGATGAATAGGCTGGCGGCGAAAGGTCGGACGGAGGAAGAGGTGGCCATGGCGGACTCGACACAGTTCACTATCGGAGTCGAGGCAACCTGTGCCGACGGTCTTTGTGGTGAGGTCACTCAGGTGGTTGTCGATCCGATCGCCGGAACTGTCACCGATCTGATCGTCGAGCCCAAACACAGACAGGGTCTGGGGCGCCTCATCCCCCTCGACCTCGTGAGTGGTGCATCCGCCGCTGGAGTGCAACTGACCTGCACGCTTGCAGAGTTTGAAGAACTCGAGCACGCCGAAGAAACTCAATTCTTGCCTGGGAGCGGTGGCCATGCGGACTACCGAGCCGGTGAGGCTCTCTCCCAGCCCTACTACGGACTGACCGGAGTCGTTGGCGATGTGCCTCAAGCGGTCACCTATGACGCACTTCCCCTGGATGAGGTCGCCGTCCGACGGGGCGAGCAGGTCCACGCGAGGGACGGCAACATCGGCACTGTCGAGGGGTTGGCGATTGATCCTCGGAATCACCACGTCACCCATGTGCTCCTCCAAGAAGGTCACCTTTGGGGTCGCAAGCAGGTAGCAATTCCGATCGGCCATGTCACCTCACTCCAAGAGGGCATCCGACTGGACATCTCCAAGCAGCAAGTCCAGGACCTACCGCCTATCGGGGTCGAGGGTCCAACCCTGAGCAGTTAAGTGTTGTGGGTACCGAACATGCCATCCAGAGGCCTACGCAGCCAGTTCGGATTCGTGAATGAGACCGCCGAGCTCGTCGGTTTTTCGTGGCGGGCGAAACCTGGATAGTAGATCGACACCGGACTCGTGCCCACCGTTCGGCAGTGGCTGCTGATAGCTGCTGGCCTTATGCGATGGGTGTCCGGAACTCCACCATTCGGAGGCTCGCCGTACCGGACGTCACCACAACTGTGCTGACCATGACATTGACGCCGGTGGTTCCGACCCCACGCTGACCTGGCCGCCCGTGGCGGTTCGGGTGACCTTCTCGAACAACTTTGGTCATTCGAGCAAGTCCGGCCAAATCACGCCTCCTTGCGGAGACCGTCGAGGATCATGCCTAGGAGCCGCATGCTTTGGTCCTCGGTCAACGTTGCGTTCGTGCACATGGGCCCGACCAGTTGCATGAGGTCCGACCCGTTCACATCGGTGCGTATCACTCCGGCCTGCCGTGCTCGCCCAATGACAAGCTCCATGGCCTGGCGCACGCGGTCCATCATGTCGAGTTTCAGGTCCGGGCTCTTGTCGAAGGCTTCGTGGAGTTCGTTCAGGAAGGTCCGCTTCCCTTGGGCGTAGCGCACAAACGCCTCGAGGAAGGCCACAACCGCCGGCCACGGTTCTAGATCGGTGGACACCTGCTCGGCTGTAGAAACGAGATCGTCGACATCCGTGCGGTAGACAGCTTCAACCACGTCGATCCGGTTGGGGAAGTGACGGTAGAGCGTGCCCACGCCGACACCCGCGCGGCGGGCGATGGCCTCCATTGAGGCACCACCACCCTCTTGGGCAAAGACTTCTCGGGCGGCCACGACCAATCGTTCGTAGTTGCGACGAGCGTCCGCCCGCATGGGTCGGCCGGACCCCTCTGGCCCAGGCCGCCCAACCGGCGGAAGGGTGTCCACCTCAAGATGCTGCCTCGCCACGTCAGTCACGCCTTTCCGAGAAAGAGCTTGCTAAACGGAGGGACCTTCCGTATAGTATCCGGAAGGGGACTCCGGTTACCAGAATACCATCGGAAAGGTCGTAGTCAATGCCCTCCAATCTTCTCAGAGCCTCACGCGTCCAATCGGCCACGACCATCTCCGGGGGACCGCCGGGCCAGTCCCGACGCCGTCGTTCGAATCCCTCGCTACTGCTCTTTGTGATCCTCACCGCGCAACTGATGGTGGTGCTCGACACGACCATCGTGAATGTCGCCCTGCCCCACGTCCAGATGAGCCTTGGGTTCTCGGCCAGCGGCCTGTCCTGGGTGCTCAACATCTACATCATCACCTTCGGTGGGCTGCTGCTCATGGGCGCAAGGGCTGGCGACCTGCTCGGACGGCGCCGAGTATTCCTCGCTGGCATCGCTCTGTTCACTTTGAGCTCGCTTGTGGGGGGCATCGCGGTTACCGGATGGATGCTGCTCGCGTCACGCGCCTTGCAGGGGATCGGCGCGGCCCTGGCGGCCCCGACGGCGCTGTCCCTCCTCACCACCACCTTCGCAGAGGGATCAGCGCGGGTGCGGGCCATCGGGCTCTACACCACAGTGTCGGCGGCCGGCGGGGCCATCGGGCTGGTGGCGGGAGGCATCCTCACCGATCTCGTGTCGTGGCGATGGGTGATGTTCGTGAACGTGCCCATCGGGCTCGCCGTCTGGACGCTCGGGCGGATCGTGATTACCGAGACTCCAACCTACAAGGGGCGATTCGACGTGCTCGGTGCCGTGTCGTCGACTCTCGGAATGATTGGGATCGTCTTTGGTCTGGTCGAGGCTGGGTCCAACGGCTGGGGCAGTCCCAGCACGCTCATTTCGCTTGTGGTGGGAATGGCTTTGCTGGGCGCTTTCGTACATAACGAGAGCCGCGTGGAGGAGCCCATCCTCCCACTGCGCCTCCTTCGTCATGCCACCCGCAGTTCGGCCAACCTCGCCCGTGGCCTGCTCTACGCCGGGATGTACGGAATGTTCTTCTTTCTCTCCCAGTTCCTCCAGGATGTGCAGCGGTTCTCTCCGCTGGTCGCCGGCATCGCCTTTCTACCAATGCCCTTCTCGGTCTTCGTGGCGTCTCAGCTGACGGGTCGCGTCTTGGTGCGTCGGTTCCCGCAGAAGATGGTGATGATGACCGGCGCAACAGTGGTCACACTGGGACTGCTGCTCGCGACTCAGATCCATCGCTCAACGTCGTACGCTCAGATATTGGCCTCGATGGTGCTTGTCGGCGCCGGCATGGGAATCTCGTTCGTTAGCCTCACTTCAGCGTCGTTGGCCGACGTGGCGCCAGAGGATGCTGGGGCGGCGTCCGGGCTGGTCAACGTCTCCCAACAGCTCGGCGGTGCGCTGGGACTGGCGGTCCTCGTGACAGCCTTCGACGCCGCTACCACTCACGCCCAGCTCGGTATCCGACACGTCACCGGTGCAGCGCCCATCGCTCATACGGACGCCATACTCGCCCACGGCATGGACGCCGTCTTCGGGTTGGGCGCACTCTTCAGTCTGGCCGCGTTGGCCATGGTCGCCTTCGGAGTTCGTCCGGCGCCCCGATCGGGCGAGGTACTGGACCTGGATTGCAGCGAGCCTGACATGGCCGGTCTGGTGCTCGAAGAGGCGGGATAGCGTGGTCCTCCGCGCCCCGATCGCCGGTCGATGGTGAGGGACGAACCAACCGACTGGCTCAAGTTGCCTGGAAACCCACCCGTGCGCTGATCAATCCGACCACGGGGTACTCCGACCCTCGACGAACTTGCGTGGTTGACTGAAGGCGTCAGACCCCTCGTAAGCCTGGCATGAGCCCCACCGAGTGGAGGTGTCTGTGGCCGAACCCACGCAGCCCGTAGAGCGAATGGTGGTGTGCTATTTCGTCGTCTCTGATGACGTCGAGCGCTCTCGGCGCTTTTACACTGAAGTACTCGGAGGCAGGGTGGTCTTCGGCCCAGAGCCAACCAACATCGCACTTGCCAACAGCTTCATCGTCATCAACGGCGGCGGAGGCCCCACCGACGACAAGCCCACGGTCACCCTTGAGACCCCAAGCGACCCCGACCGGGTCAGTAGCTTCCTCAATATTCGGGTCACTGACATCCACGCCGTATACGCCGAATGGAGCGCCCGCGGTGCGCAATTCCTGACGCCACCGAAGCGACACCAATACGAAATCCGTTGCTATATCCGCGATCCCGACGGCTACATCATCGAGGTAGGGCAAACCACCGACCCACAAGGAGACTGGTGGCCCGCCGACTGGTCATCGATCAACCCCGGCGGCCAATCCGACTGAACCCCCGTCTCCTCGAGGTCACGAAGACGGTCATCGCTGCTGACCGGGAGGGCAGCGTAAAGCTGGCCCCGATCATTGGTTGCCGAGTGGAACTCTCGAGGCTGCCGCAATCTTTCAGCTATCCGTTACGCAGAGTGCTCCGATACCGTCGACCGCAGGCGGTGAGACGTGCCAAGAGGTAGCCGCCGACCCCAGCTGCCCATGTTCGTCGGAGGTCTAAACAACACTGGCGAATCAGCCCCCCGCTGACTGTCCACCGTCGATGTGCAGGACAACTCCCGTGACAAATGACGCCTGCTCGAGATAGAGGATTCCCTCAACAACGTCGCCAATCTGACCAACTCGGCCCAGGGGATGGAGCTGGGCCAGGGCGTCATACGAGTCCGGGTCGTAGACGGGGTTCTCGATAACCCCGAGGGCCACTGCGTTGAAGCGCACCGCGCGGGACGCATACTCGATCGCCAATGAACGCGTCACGGCTGCCAGGCCACCCTTGGTGAGCGCCACAAGAGCAGATGGGTTCTGGCTCTCGGCGTGGTCGACCAGGCTCGTCGAGATGTTGACTACGTGACCACCGGCACCCTGAGTGAGCATCTGCCGGATGACCGCTTGGGTCATGTGGAAGAACCCGGTCATGTTGACCGCTGTGATCGCCAGGTAGTCCTCGAGTGTGTAGTCGGCGAATGGCTTGCTGATGAAGATTCCCGCGTTGTTGATCAGACTGTCGACGCGCCCAAAGCGATCGACCGCCTGCTCCACGATCATCTGAGCGGTCGAAACCTCTGCAATGTCACCCCTCACCGTGAGAAAATCGGGGGTGTCGGAATGGTCGATCGAGCGCGACGAGCCAACGACGGCATATCCAAGGCCACGGAAGCCTTCTACTAGGCCTGCGCCGATGCCTTGGGAGGCTCCGGTGACGATAACGACTTTGCGCGATACGTCAGCTACGCCGACGCGAGGTATCCCGGACGGCTCTCTCGAGTCGGATGGACTGCTCATCCGACGAGATAGACCTCGTAGATGACACCTCCGCGCTGCCGGCCTCCGACACTGATGAATGTGCCTTTGTTCAACCAGTCGAGGCTGTCTGCCCCGGTCTCGATGTTGACGACACCCCGGAAGGTGTATTCACCGGCGTCGACATCCTCCCCGCGTCCGAGTCGCTCGAGGACGGCCGTGCTTCCATGCCGCACACTCTGAGACTGAACGTAGAGCAGGTCTCCGCGTTCGGTTTTCAGCGTGTAGCGGACGTCGCCGAGTGCCGTGCCATCCGCAAGAATGATCTGCCAATCGGCGCTGGCCCCGGCGAGAAGTGTCCCGCGCAGCTCAGGTCCGCTGAAACTCCCTCCGGTCAACGGAACGATGCGACGGTGACCAGCGGAGATCTCGCCGAGGTCCAGGGGGTCGCCGACACTCGCTTCCAAGCGGTAGATCGGGTTCAGGCGTGGATCGGGAAGACGGCTGTTCAAGGGATTCACTCCTGGTTGTGTCTCGGTGGCAGCGAACATCGAGCAGCGGTTCCCGCGAAGTGCCAGCCGGCGGGGCGAAGGTTTGCGTCGTGAGCAACCCGTTGGACGATGGCCCGACCCGGGACGTGGCTCGGCCGAGGTGGCAATGCGATCAGGCCCCAACGATCAGGGAGCGGGCCTCTGCGGGGCTGACTACGAGATCGTGAAGGTCGCCACCCACTTCGAGCCGGCCGGACTGGTTGATCCCGCCGACCCTCATCGGCTCGAAGCCTGCCCTTCGGATCAGCCGCTCGACCTCGTCGCCACCACCACGGTCATCGTCGGTCACGTAGAACAGAACCGCCGGCTCGGGTGACCGGTTGCTCGAGGACTCGAAGAGGTCGGCCGACATGGTGCCAAACGCGATGGTCAAGCGTGCCCCTGTCGGCAACCATCCGGCAATGGTCTCGCCAGTTGACTGGCCCTCGGGCAGGAGCCGCACGACCTTACCTTGGGCGTCGAGACCGACCGGGTTGCTCGGAACGACGAGGGACTTGTCACCCAGCTCGTCGGCGATCTCGTCGATGACGTCCTTCAGCACGGAGAACCGCAGCGCAAGGATGACGGCATCGGCACCCTGCAAGGCGCTTCGGTTGTCGACTGCGACAACCGCAGTTTCCGCCGATCGCTGCGGCCAGTCCTTGTGCCGACTGCTTGTCGGCGCTCGAGAGTTGCAGGGCCTCGCCACCGGATGCGAGCTGACGGGCGATGGCTGATCCGATCCCTCCGGTCCCGATGATCGCGGTGGTCATGATCGAACGGCTCTCAGCGCACAGCGGGCATCACCACCGTCCCGCCGGTCTCACACTCGGACCGAAGCACGGAGCTCACTCGGACTCCTCGGCGGACGTGGTTGATGGCCAGTGATCGGGCGTCCAGTCCCCCTCCGGGTCTGTGGTTTGCCCCACTTCGATCAGATGACCGTCGGGATCGCGGATGTAACAACGGATCTCGTACTGGTGCTGTTTCGGCGGCGTCAGGAATTGAGCACCCCGTGCGCTCCATTCGGCGTACACGGCGTGGATGTCAGCGACCCGAATATTGAGGAAGCTGCTGACCCGGTTGGGATCGCCGGGCGTCTCCAGGGTGACCTCCGGCTTGTCGTCGGTCGGGCCTCCGCCGACGTTGATGATGATCCAACTGTTGGCAAGTGCGACATAGGTCAGCCCTCCGGGGCCGGAGAAGGCGACCCTGCCGCCGAGCACTTCGGTGTAGAAGCGCCGAGAGCGCTCGACATCGTCCGACACGATGAAGTGGGCCAGCACAATTCCCTCTGGGGGCGATGCGAGCTCGGCCATCTGCTACCTCCACGGGTTGGGTCGATCACCCGTCTGCGACGGGCTCTGCGGCCAATGTGATGACGAACGCGGATCTCGTCTCGTCATGGCCGGGCCACCTGCGCCTGCATCGGTCGCGTGGGCGGGGGCATCTTGGCGATCTCCATGCGGAGTGCCTTGAAGGCCGAGTCGAAGATGGACGAGAAGGTCGGGAACGGCTGGATGGTGTCGCTCAGCACCTCCAGCGGGACGCGGGCGCGTATGGCGAGCGTCGCCTGCTGCAGCCACTCGCCGGCCTCGGGTCCGAGGGCATAGGCACCGGTCAACCGGCGCCGTCGCTGAGCAACGTCAAGAACCCGTTCGACTCGGCGTAGGCGTGGGTGTACGTGGCGGTCTTGGGCACCTCCGACAGAGGCATGGTGGTGCTGTAGGGCGCCTCCGCGGCGCCGACCGCGGCGGCCTGCGGGTCGGTGTACGTGACGCGTGGTACCGCCTGGTAGTTCGCCGGGTGGCTCTCTCCTGCGATGTTCGCCGCCACCACGTCGCCTTCGTACTCGCCGACGTGAGTCAACGGCCAGATCCCGTTGACGTCACCAATGGCCCAGATCCTCTCGCCGGCACGCAGGTATTCGTCGACCCGGATCCCGTGCGGGTTGGCCTCGATGCCGACCGTCTCGAGCCCTATCCCTTCGAACACGGGGACGGCGACCGGTCGACACCAGCAGTCGCTCACCTCGCACCTCGGTGCCGTCCGAGAGCTTCAAGACGTAGTCGTCCCCGTCTCGCAGGGCCTCGGCCGCGCGGACTCCGAGGCGTAGCTCGATCCCGTCCCGCCGCAGTGCCTCGGCCGAGCGCCTTGCCCAGCGGAGCGGGCTCTCGGGGAATCACCCGGTCGGCTCCCTCGACCAGCACCGTCTCGCCACCGAGCCGCCGCACCACCTGTGCGATCTCGACACCGGCCGACCCGCCGCCAAGCACGATCAGGCGGCGAGGGACCGTCTTCATGGCCGTCGCCTCCCGCGTGCCCCACACCCCCTCCAGACCATCGAGCCCGGGGACGGGCGGCGCGACGGGATCCGAGCCAGTCGCCACGACGACGTGCTCAGCGGTGTGCCGGGTGCCGTCCACCTCGACCACGCCGGGCCCGGCGAGTCGGCCGACGCCACGGATGAGCGCGATGCCCCGGTCCGTCAGCCATCGTTCCTGTCCCGCATCCGAATAGTCGGACACCATGTAGTCCCGCCAATCCAACGCCGCCTGCACGTTCACCTGCGGCGCTGGCACCGACGTCGCGGGCGCCCTGGACTGCCTCCCCCGGGCGCAAGAGCGACTTGGAGGGGATGCACGCCCAGTAGGAGCACTCGCCGCCGACCAGCTCCCGCTCGACCACCGCGACCCGAAGCCCCCGCGCCGCGATGGCCGCCGCGCAGTGCTCGCCTGGCGCACCGCCACCCAGCACGATCACGTCGAAATCGCTCACGCCGGCAGCTCCTGACCGGTCTGCTCGCGCACCATGTACTCGGCGTACCAGTCGGACCAATCTGCGTCAGCCTTGCCGATGCGCTTTTCGTGCTCGCCGTGGGCCGTTTCGGCGCGTCGCAGAGCCCTAGCCAGGTCACCGGCAGAGTTGAACGAGGTGATGGTGGGATCGAGCCGGCCCGGGAGGCGGTCGGTCACCTCTTGGAGCAGCCAGCTGTTGCCGTCCGGGTCTTCGAACGTTGCAAAGGAGCTGTAGCTCTTGTGATCCGGATCCGGCCCGCCGACCCGACCACTCGACCCCTCGGGATCGAGTTGCGCCCCCGGCGCTGCGGAGTGGAACACCTCACTGACCTTGGCGCCCCGAGCTCATGAGTTCGTCGCGGCCGGCATCGATGTCGGACACGATCAGGTAGAGGCCATGGGCAGACCCGGGCGGGGCACCTGTGATCTTGGTGCCGAACTGCACAGAGCACAGCGACCCGGGTGGCGTGAACTGCACGACCCGGAAGCCGTTGTCGAAGGAGAAGTCGGCGTCGAGCCTCCATCCGAGGCCGGCGTAGAACGCCTTGGAGCGGTCAGCGTCAGCCACGGGGATGACGACCACCTCGAGCTTCAGGTCGACAGCTACGCCGTTTGCCGTCCCACCGGTTTCGCCATCCTGTCCGTTGACGGTGCTCATCCCGGTCTCCTCTGGTCGGCTCTGGCTGTATTGTCGCGCCGCATCGGCTGTCTTGCATCTGGGAGTGACCCAAATCTCGGCGCTCGACGTCACCCGAGCCTGCGAAGCTCCGAAGAGCGGTTCACGGGTCCTTGGCTGGACCCGTCCCGCTCAGTCCGCCAACGACGAGGGACTCCACACTGTTGGGGACCCGGACGGCAGAGAGGAATCCACCCTCCCTGCAGTGGTCAGCGCTTGATGCCGATGCTCTTGCCTTCGGTGTAGCGAATCGGCTCCTCGAGCGTGTCGACGAGAAACTGATCGCGATCTCCTCGTTCCCACGCCTCCTTCAATCCTGGGGAGGCCAGGTCGAAGTCCGGGCGAATCTTCTGAAAGAGTGCCCGAAGGTCCACGTGCAGCTCTGCCATCGTCGGGCGGCCCCAATACCAGTAGCCGTTGTAGACCTTGAAGATCTTGAGTCCGGGTTCGAGGACGAACGTGTGGGGAATCATCGGGTTGTGCGGCTCATCGGTGAACTCCTTGATGTCCAGGTCCTGTTGAATCACTCGATCGGGGTCCGACAGGAACGGCCAGGTGGCACCTAGAGCGTCCCGGAACTCATTGATGCCCAGCTGATTGTCGGTGGAGATGAGGACCAATCGTGTGTACGCGTTTCGAAATTCGGGGTAGACGTCGACCAATTGCCGAACAAACTGATGTTCCTTCGGATCGAAGCCGCCGCGAGAGAGATGGAGGACCATAGGGTTGCCCCCTTGGAGTTCCGACAGAGACCGCCGCCTGCCGGAGTGGTCAGTGAGCTCGTAGTCGGGGAACGCCCCGCCTTCACGGATGTCGTTGCGCATGTGACCTCCAGGTTCGAAACGGTCTCAGAAAAGGATCCCACGAACCCGCCCGGCCAGAATGTGTTCGGGGGAGCCGATACGTCGTGGCACTGCTACCTCGGTGGCGTCTGTCGGAGTTCACTTTCAGAAATGGCCCATGCTGCATTGACGAGCCCGATGTGGCTGAAGGCCTGAGGGAAGTTGCCCAAGAGCTCCCCATTGACAGGATCGACCTCCTCGGCCAGCAGGCCCACGTCGTTGACGAACGCTGCGGCACGTTCGAAAACGGTACGGGCCCGAGCCGGCTGTCCAGCTTCCGCCAGGGCCTGGGCCAGCCAGAAGGTACAGAGAAGGAACGTACCCTCCTCGCCTTCCAGCCCGTCATGGGACCTGTAACGGTAGACCAGTCCCCGCTCATCGGTGAGGTGCTCTTCGGTAGCCTTGATCGTGGCCAGCACTCGCGAGTCGTCCGCCGGAAGGAACCCCACCAGGGACAACATCAGGCTGGAGGCGTCGAGATCGTCCGAGCCGAAGGACTGGGCGAAGGCGTTGGCCCGATCGCTCCAGCCTCTGGTCAAGATCGCATCGCGGATCTGGGCCCCCGTCTGCTTCCACGACTCGACCCGGTCCGAGACGTCGAGACGATCGGCTAAGGCCACCGCCCGGTCGAGGGCCACCCAGCACATCAGCTTGGAATACAGGAAATCGCGGGGCTCGCCTCGAACCTCCCAGATACCCTGATCCTTTTCCCGCCAGCGCCGGGCTGCGGTGTCGGCCAGTTGGACGAAGAACTGTCGCGTCGCTGGTGCCAGATCGGGAGGCGCTCCCCACTTGTCAGGGGAGGCCATTGGCCCGACTCGGGATGCGTCGTCGAAGACGTGGTCCGAGAGGCGGTACAC
Organism: uncultured Acidimicrobiaceae bacterium; assembly: GCA_963817005.1. Taxonomy (GTDB): domain Bacteria; phylum Actinomycetota; class Acidimicrobiia; order Acidimicrobiales; family RAAP-2; genus Bog-756. The sequence goes on along the minus strand of CAWFMN010000007.1, from coordinate 674,213 downwards.
GGCGCTGAGCAACTCGCCGTAGACATCAAGCTGGCGCTGGTTCCAGGCACCATTGCCAACCCGAACGGGGACAGAGTGTCGCCAGCCCTCCAGGTGCGGCAGCTCCCGCTCGGTCAGCTCCCGTTCGCCACCGATGCCAAACATGATCTGCAGGTCGCCGCCCCGGTCGAGCGAGCCGGCCGCGGAGGCGGCCACGTAGCCGAAGAACTCATTGGCTTCGTCGGGGCAGGCCGCCACCCAAAGGGCTTGGATCGTAAAAGAAGCGTCCCGGACCCAGGCGTAACGGTAGTCCCAGTTTCGAGAGCCACCCACCGTCTCAGGCAGCGACGTGGTCGCCGCCGCGCAGATCGCGCCGGTGGGCGAAAACGAGAGCGCCTGGAGCACCCGTCCGCTGTGGTGCACCAAGTCGCGCCACGGACCTTCGTAGGCCTGGTGGAGTTCCGACCACGACTCCCACGCCATCACGGTGTCGTCCAATCGTGCGCCTATCTCGGACTGGCTCCAAACCCTGGCTGTTTCCGCCTCGGACCGCTTGCTGTGGTGGAGGGCGAAACGAGCGCTCTCGCCACGGCGTAGCCGGAGCCGGCCTGAAACCGTTGACAGCTCCTCATCCACAGCCAGGGCAATGGGCGACGAGAGGACCAACACGTCGGCGCTACCGGTCGCGGTCACTCCACCATCGACAGCTTCGAGGAGGGGGTGAACCAACCCATACTCAGGACGGGGGACGTACTCCAATGACATCTCCACTTCGCCTTCCAAACACGTCGCACGTCGCAGGAGAAGGTGCGGCGCACCCCGGCCGAGTTCATGTCCCCGGTTGCCGCTGCCCATGGCGAGGGTGTCGTTGATCGCTGCCACACCCGTCGGCGTTCGGTAGATGGTCTCCAACACCATGCTGCGGTCCAGGTAGCGGCGAGTCACCTGGCTGGCGTTTGCGGACCCGATCGACCAATGGCCGGCCTGCTCGCCGATGAGGCGACCGAAGACCGAGGGGCTGTCGAAGCGTGGGAAACACAACCAGTCGACGGACCCGTTCCGGCTCACCAACGCCGCGCTGTGCCGATCCGAAAGGAGCGCATAGTCGGCAATTGGGGTCGTGCTCACATGAACTCCTTCGCCCCTACATCCCGCGGGGTCGGCTCTGGTAGCTCCCATGAAACGCGTTCAGGGCGCTCTTGTGGCCGGAGATCCCAGCCGTCGGCCGGGCGGCCTCAGCGTACTAAGACTGAAGCACGAGAAACAGAGAGGAGGGATTGTCGGCGGTGTCCCGTCAGTCTCATCGCGCTACAGTTCTGTGAGTATCACCCTGACGAGAGTTGTCCCGATGTCCCGACATTGGGCTAGATCCCGGTCAGAAGTCGGGAGGTCCACCACTGATGGGGATCCACCAACCAGATCAGGACCGTTTCAGATCGGTCCTGCCCGAGGACATCGACTGGAAGCCGTTCCCGGCATTCCCGCCTTCTGCGCGGCTGGCAATCGTCGTCGGAGAGCCTTCCGAACCGGGGCCATACGTCATTCGGGTCAAACTGCCGGCCGGCGTCAAGCTCATGCCCCACCACCATCCGGAAGACCGTGTCTACACCGTCATCTCCGGTGTTTTCCACATCGGGCTGGGGAGCCGGTTCGACGAAGGACAGCTGCAGGCCTACCCCCCCGGCGCCGTCATCGTGCTCCCCGGCGGCACCCCCCATTTCCACTGGGCCAAGTCCGGAACCTACGTCACCCAAGTGACGGCCATCGGTCCGCTTGGTCTTGACTACCTCGACCCGGTCGACGACCCCCGAAACCGATGAAACGCCGACCCCCTCGAAGCGACGCGGCGATGCAGGCCGCAGTGGAACGCCCAAATGACCCGACAAAGGAGGCTGTAACCAATGCGATCGGACATCAGACCTGGCGGAACCTTCCCCGACTACGGTTTGCCAGACCACACCAACACGGTGCGCAAACTCAGCGAACTGCAGGGCATCGACCCGATGATCCTCACACTGGCGCGGGGCAACTACTGCCCGAAAGAGCATCAGCAGCACCTCGAGCTCGCTTCGAACTATCCAAAGATCGCCGTCTCCTACACCCAAATCGTCACGATCTCAACTGATGACCACCACACCACACAAGAGTTTCGAGCCTCAGTCGGCGCCCAGTGGACCTTCCTCTCGGATCCCGACCGGATCATTCAGAGGGAACTGGACATCCAGGAATACACCGATCCCGAGCACGATCCGATGATTCCTCACACGCTGGTACTCAAGCCGGGGCTGGTCATTCACCGCGTCTACAACGGCTACTGGTTCTGGGGACGCCCCTCGTTCTACGACCTATGGTCCGACCTCTGCGCCGCGTCCAGCGAGATCCGACCCGACTGGGACCTCAGCAAGCCGGGGCTGCGCGAAGCCTGGGACGCCGGCGATTACTCGAACTTCCACGGGTGGAACAAGCGCGCGAACGCAGTCGATGCCGACGTCGTATGAGTCATAGGAGCCTATGGACGCCCGTCGACGCCGGCATCTCCTCGGCGAGGCGACCACGCAATTCTGCAAGCCGAACTGACGGAGTAGGTGGTAATGGCGCGAACCCCGGTCTGTGAACTGCTCGGCATCGAACAGCCCATCGTCCAGGCACCGATGTCGGCGGTACCCGAACTGGCGGCGGCCGTCTCGAACGCCGGGGCACTCGGCATGTTGGCGCTGACCTGGTCCACTCCCGCCGGAGACGTGATTCGCGAGACGGCAGCGCTCACCGACCGTCCCTTTGGCGGGAATCTGGTTCTCGCCGACGATCAGCATCGCCGCCTGAACGAAGCCCTGGAAGCTGGTCTGCGCATCGTGTCGCTGTTCTGGGGAGACCCCACCGACTACGTCGAGCAGATCCACGATGCCAACGGAATCGTCCTGCACACAGTCGGCAGCGCCGAAGAGGCCCGGCGAGCGGTCGCGAGCGGAGTCGACGTCGTCGTGGCACAGGGTTGGGAAGCTGGCGGGCACGTGTGGGGTCAAGTCGCAACCCTTCCCTTGGTCCCTGCCGTCGTGGACGCGGTCGCACCGGTTCCAGTGGTCGCGGCGGGCGGGATCGGGGACGCCCGCGGCGTGGCCGCAGTGCTCGCGTTGGGCGCGCAGGCAGCGTGGTTGGGTACCCGATTTCTGCTCGCCCAGGAGATGCCGATCCACGAGGAGTATCGCCGTCGTGTGATCGATGCCGCCGAGACCGATACGCGATGGTACGCCAACCTCTACGAGGTCGGATGGCCGGATGCGCCGAACCGCTCTCTCCACAACTCGACCGCCGAGGCATGGGAGGCGGCGGGCGGGCCCCCACCGGGGAGTCGACCGGGAGAGGGCGATGTCATCGCGCACTTCGCTTCCGGCGAAGCGATTGTCCGGTACGAGCCGGCGGCGCCCATGGTCGGTACCACCGGTGATATCGAAGCAATCTCACTGTGGGCCGGCCAGAGCGTTGCACTCGCCCGGCAACCACAACCAGCGGCAGAGATCGTGGCCGAGCTCGTCTCAGGCTTGTAACCGGAGATGCCCTGGTTCCCGGACTTCGTCTCTGCCACCGAGCTCGCACGGCGACAATCCCAAATTGCTGATCGGACTGATCCGGTGACGCAGTACCTCCAAGCACTTGAACTGGGTAATGCTCGGGCCCTCGAGACAATCTGGCCAGGGACAATCGTGATCGAAGACCCACGAGCGGGCACTATCCGCGGCCATAGGAGGCTGCGTGAGTTCGTCCGGAGGAACCGGACCTGGCTAACGGGGCTCCATGCGACAACGGAACACCTCGCATCGACCAGTGAAGGCCAAAAGGCCGTCGTCGAGTTGCTGGCACATCTTGACGACCATGGTCAGAAGATCTCTTGGCCCATTGCCGTAGTGGCCGAATCCCCCCACGATCGGTCCGTGCTCTTCCGGACGTACTGCAGCCAGTGGCCAGTAGATGGCCGGCACCACGTGCGACCACCGATCCTCGAACCTGGCGACGGAATTCTAGAAGGCGTGGTCGGCCAACACTTTGCGGCCCTGGCTGCCGGCGATATTGAGGCCTGCGTACAGACCTTCGCTGCCACCGGATATGTGCGAGAGCCCTACGGACCCAACGCGTCTCACCGGGGGCGGCAGGCACTTGACTCGTACTACTCAAAGTGCTTCAGCACGGGCGGCGGTCTTGAGCTTGAGTGCTGTTGCGTAACCGACGATGGAACGCGCTGCGTCGTCGAGTACAACCTTGTCCGCTGGGGTCGTCATGTATTGGCACCACAAGCCGGGCTCGCGGTGTTCGAGAGGGATCCGGACGGGCTCCTCTCTGCAGTACGGATCTACGACGATGTACAACCTCCCTCCGACGCCGCGAACTGAGTGCGACGACGCCGATCGACAGAGCAGGCCTCCCCTCTGCTGTAGGGAGGGGTTGCTCAACCCGTCAAACGGGCTCCCCGCTGAAATCTGAAGCGCCGTTCACCACATAGAGGTTGCCAGTCAGCGATCTCCATACTCGTCGTGTCGGCGATACCAAGATCCCGTCTCGTTGCGACCCAAGGGTGCGCGATCGAGCCATTGGTACATTCCCCAGAGGCCATCAAGACCCCTCGCATACGCCGAGTAGGTGTGGTGCACGACGCCGTCTTCGGGCGCGAAGGCGCTCATCCCTGGCATCTGGCGCAAGTACGTTGCCACGTCGGTCCCCGTCATGGCCGCGTGCTCGATCGGTCCTTTGCCGGGTTCCAGGGCACGGGCAACGTCCCATGGCGCGAAGTTGTATTCGAGGACTTCCCGGCTCTGTTGTTGCTCTTCGGTGAATGACACATTGAAGTCGAAGTTGAAGTCGCCCCCGAGGGAGGACACCCACGGGAATGTCCATCCCATTCGCCGCTTATAGGTCCGGATAGCGGTGATGGGTGCCAGCGATGTGGCCGATAAAGGCGACGTCATGGTTCTCGAGATGCACGATGAATCCGTTGAAGCCGTCAGCAATCGCCTGGGACAGACCATGCACCTCCAGACAGTGGCCGAGGGCATCGAGCAGGCCGGCCAGGTCGAAGCCCTCCGGGCCTTCGGCTGCGACTTCGGACAGGGGTTCTACCTGGCCCGGCCGCTCCCCATCGCCGAGCTCTCCGGCTTCCTGGCCGACATGGCGCCGGGCACACCGGCCCTGGACTCCGCGGCCGTCACCGAGGAGACCGTGGGATGAGCGCCACCAGTGCACGGAGGCCAAGATGACCTCTGGAGGAACCTGAATCCAGCGAACGCTGACTTGGGTGGCTGGATGGGTTGGATCGGACAGAGATGCGTCATGCTGACAGCCTCGTCCACGGTGAAGCCGCACTCTGTCCCGGTCGGGGTTGCGATCAATGCAGCAGTGCCACTCCTCGGCACCCACAACCCTCAGGGGGAACTCCGATTTGGACGGGGATCTGGAGGTGAACCTCCGCCCAATTAGCCTTTAGCGCCCATCCCGGACCCGCCGCCGGCCAACTAAAAGTAACACGAGACCCACCCAACACAATGCTAGGCCCAAAGACGCGGTGTGAAAGACATCGAATCCGGTCCACGCCAGCGGTGTCCCACCGCTCCCCGCTCGGGGGGACCCGATTGATCCACCGGAAGCGCTAACCAATATTCCGTTTGCGACGCTTCCCAGATAGTTGGCATCGCCCTCGTAGTCGGCGGAAATCAAGTTGCTCCCAGCCCCGATCGTTGTGGTCAAGCGAGCTGTCGCACCGGCATCGAGCAACGCGGTGCCTAGAACAATCCCATTGTCCAAGAAAGTAACAGTGCCCGTCGGCGGATCCACGGGGGTCACCACGGCGGAGATAACTACAGGATGGCCGGCCGAAGGTTGAGAAGGCGATAGCGACACAGTGAGAGTCGTGGTGGCCCGTTTGACGACTTCAATGAATTCCGCGGTGGTACTCGGGGTGAAATTGGAATCGCCCGCATAAGCCCCTCGCAGATAGTGGGGTCCCGCCACCAGCGTCGACAAGGCAAGCGTCGCCTGACCCGATGGATCGAGGGTCACTGCCCCGATAGGAACGCCACCATCGGTGATCGATACCCGGCCCGTCGGGGTCCCGCCACTCGATCTCACAGAGACGGTAATGGTGACCGGCTTTCCAAATGTGCTGGGACTTGGCGTGACCGATATTCCAGCGGTTGCCGAAGCCTTGTTCACCGTCTGGGTGAGCACGGCCGAGGTGGAGGTGTTGAAGTTGGTGTCACCCGAGTAGACGGCGGTGATGGGATGGCTGCCCGGCCCCGGGTAGGTGACCACACAGGTGGCCGAACCGGCCACCACCGCCTGGGCCCCACAGCCCCCGATGGACACCCCGCCGTCCTGGAAGTCGACCGTGCCCGACGGGCTGCCCGCCGCCGGCGGGGTGGCGGTGACCGTGGCCGTGAAGGTCACCGACTGGCCGGTCACCGAGGGGTTGACCGAGGAGGCCAGCCCGGTGGTGGTGTCCCCCTTGTTCACCGTCTGGGTGAGCACGGCCGAGGTGGAGGTGTTGAAGTTGGTGTCACCCGAGTAGACGGCGGTGATGGGATGGCTGCCCGGCCCCGGGTAGGTGACCACACAGGTGGCCGAACCGGCCACCACCGCCTGGGCCCCACAGCCCCCGATGGACACCCCGCCGTCCTGGAAGTCGACCGTGCCCGACGGGCTGCCCGCCGCCGGCGGGGTGGCGGTGACCGTGGCCGTGAAGGTCACCGACTGGCCGGTCACCGAGGGGTTGACCGAGGAGGCCAGCCCGGTGGTGGTGTTCCCCTTGTTCACCGTCTGGGTGAGCACGGCCGAGGTGGAGGTGTTGAAGTTGGTGTCACCCGAGTAGACGGCGGTGATGGGATGGCTGCCCGCCGCTGCAAAGGGGGAGGTGCAGGTGGCGGAGCCCGCGGCAATCGGGCGACCGACGCATCCGGCGATATTGGCGGCACCATCTTTGAAGGTCACCGTGCCCGACGGGCTGCCCGCCGCCGGCGGGGTGGCGGTGACCGTGGCCGTGAAGGTCACCGACTGGCCGGTCACCGAGGGGTTGACCGAGGAGGCCAGCCCGGTGGTGGTGTTCCCCTTGTTCACCGTCTGGGTGAGCACGGCCGAGGTGGAGGTGTTGAAGTTGGTGTCACCCGAGTAGACGGCGGTGATGGGATGGCTGCCCGGGCCCGGGTAGGTGACCACACAGGTGGCCGAACCGGCCACCACCGCCTGGGCCCCACAGCCCCCGATGGACACCCCGCCGTCCTGGAAGTCGACCGTGCCCGACGGGCTGCCCGCCGCCGGCGGGGTGGCGGTGACCGTGGCCGTGAAGGTCACCGACTGGCCGGTCACCGAGGGGTTGACCGAGGAGGCCAGCCCGGTGGTGGTGTTCCCCTTGTTCACCGTCTGGGTGAGCACGGCCGAGGTGGAGGTGTTGAAGTTGGTGTCACCCGAGTAGACGGCGGTGATGGGATGGCTGCCCGGGCCCGGGTAGGTGACCACACAGGTGGCCGAACCGGCCACCACCGCCTGGGCCCCACAGCCCCCGATGGACACCCCGCCGTCCTGGAAGTCGACCGTGCCCGACGGGCTGCCCGCCGCCGGCGGGGTGGCGGTGACCGTGGCCGTGAAGGTCACCGACTGGCCGGTCACCGAGGGGTTGACCGAGGAGGCCAGCCCGGTGGTGGTGTCCCCCTTGTTCACCGTCTGGGTGAGCACGGCCGAGGTGGAGGTGTTGAAGTTGGTGTCACCCGAGTAGACGGCGGTGATGGGATGGCTGCCCGGCCCCGGGTAGGTGACCACACAGGTGGCCGAACCGGCCACCACCGCCTGGGCCCCACAGCCCCCGATGGACACCCCGCCGTCCTGGAAGTCGACCGTGCCCGACGGGCTGCCCGCCGCCGGCGGGGTGGCGGTGACCGTGGCCGTGAAGGTCACCGACTGGCCGGTCACCGAGGGGTTGACCGAGGAGGCCAGCCCGGTGGTGGTGTCCCCCTTGTTCACCGTCTGGGTGAGCACGGCCGAGGTGGAGGTGTTGAAGTTGGTGTCACCCGAGTAGACGGCGGTGATGGGATGGCTGCCCGGCCCCGGGTAGGTGACCACACAGGTGGCCGAACCGGCCACCACCGCCTGGGCCCCACAGCCCCCGATGGACACCCCGCCGTCCTGGAAGTCGACCGTGCCCGACGGGCTGCCCGCCGCCGGCGGGGTGGCGGTGACCGTGGCCGTGAAGGTCACCGACTGGCCGGTCACCGAGGGGTTGACCGAGGAGGCCAGCCCGGTGGTGGTGTTCCCCTTGTTCACCGTCTGGGTGAGCACGGCCGAGGTGGAGGTGTTGAAGTTGGTGTCACCCGAGTAGACGGCGGTGATGGGATGGCTGCCCGCCGCTGCAAAGGGGGAGGTGCAGGTGGCGGAGCCCGCGGCAATCGGGCGACCGACGCATCCGGCGATATTGGCGGCACCATCTTTGAAGGTCACCGTGCCCGACGGGCTGCCCGTCGCCGGCGGGGTGGCGGTGACCGTGGCCGTGAAGGTCACCGACTGGCCGGTCACCGAGGGGTTGACCGAGGAGGCCAGCCCGGTGGTGGTGTTCCCCTTGTTCACCGTCTGGGTGAGCACGGCCGAGGTGGAGGTGTTGAAGTTGGTGTCACCCGAGTAGACGGCGGTGATGGGATGGCTGCCCGCCGCTGCAAAGGGGGAGGTGCAGGTGGCGGAGCCCGCGGCAATCGGGCGACCGACGCATCCGGCGATATTGGCGGCACCATCTTTGAAGGTCACCGTGCCCGACGGGCTGCCCGCCGCCGGCGGGGTGGCAGTGACCGTGGCCGTGAAGGTCACCGACTGGCCGGTCACCGAGGGGTTGACCGAGGAGGCCAGCCCGGTGGTGGTGTTCCCCTTGTTCACCGTCTGGGTGAGCACGGCCGAGGTGGAGGTGTTGAAGTTGGTGTCACCCGAGTAGACGGCGGTGATGGGATGGCTGCCCGCCGCTGCAAAGGGGGAGGTGCAGGTGGCGGAGCCCGCGGCAATCGGGCGACCGACGCATCCGGCGATATTGGCGGCACCATCTTTGAAGGTCACCGTGCCCGACGGGCTGCCCGCCGCCGGCGGGGTGGCGGTGACCGTGGCCGTGAAGGTCACCGACTGGCCGGTCACCGAGGGGTTGACCGAGGAGGCCAGCCCGGTGGTGGTGTTCCCCTTGTTCACCGTCTGGGTGAGCACGGCCGAGGTGGAGGTGTTGAAGTTGGTGTCACCCGAGTAGACGGCGGTGATGGGATGGCTGCCCGGGCCCGGGTAGGTGACCACACAGGTGGCCGAACCGGCCACCACCGCCTGGGCCCCACAGCCCCCGATGGACACCCCGCCGTCCTGGAAGTCGACCGTGCCCGACGGGCTGCCCGCCGCCGGCGGGGTGGCGGTGACCGTGGCCGTGAAGGTCACCGACTGGCCGGTCACCGAGGGGTTGACCGAGGAGGCCAGCCCGGTGGTGGTGTTCCCCTTGTTCACCGTCTGGGTGAGCACGGCCGAGGTGGAGGTGTTGAAGTTGGTGTCACCCGAGTAGACGGCGGTGATGGGATGGCTGCCCGCCGCTGCAAAGGGGGAGGTGCAGGTGGCGGAGCCCGCGGCAATCGGGCGACCGACGCATCCGGCGATATTGGCGGCACCATCTTTGAAGGTCACCGTGCCCGACGGGCTGCCCGCCGCCGGCGGGGTGGCGGTGACCGTGGCCGTGAAGGTCACCGACTGGCCGGTCACCGAGGGGTTGACCGAGGAGGCCAGCCCGGTGGTGGTGTCCCCCTTGTTCACCGTCTGGGTGAGCACGGCCGAGGTGGAGGTGTTGAAGTTGGTGTCACCCGAGTAGACGGCGGTGATGGGATGGCTGCCCGCCGCTGCAAAGGGGGAGGTGCAGGTGGCGGAGCCCGCGGCAATCGGGCGACCGACGCATCCGGCGATATTGGCGGCACCATCTTTGAAGGTCACCGTGCCCGACGGGCTGCCCGCCGCCGGCGGGGTGGCAGTGACCGTGGCCGTGAAGGTCACCGACTGGCCGGTCACCGAGGGGTTGACCGAGGAGGCCAGCCCGGTGGTGGTGTTCCCCTTGTTCACCGTCTGGGTGAGCACGGCCGAGGTGGAGGTGTTGAAGTTGGTGTCACCCGAGTAGACGGCGGTGATGGGATGGCTGCCCGCCGCTGCAAAGGGGGAGGTGCAGGTGGCGGAGCCCGCGGCAATCGGGCGACCGACGCATCCGGCGATATTGGCGGCACCATCTTTGAAGGTCACCGTGCCCGACGGGCTGCCCGCCGCCGGCGGGGTGGCAGTGACCGTGGCCGTGAAGGTCACCGACTGGCCGGTCACCGAGGGGTTGACCGAGGAGGCCAGCCCGGTGGTGGTGTTCCCCTTGTTCACCGTCTGGGTGAGCACGGCCGAGGTGGAGGTGTTGAAGTTGGTGTCACCCGAGTAGACGGCGGTGATGGGATGGCTGCCCGCCGCTGCAAAGGGGGAGGTGCAGGTGGCGGAGCCCGCGGCAATCGGGCGACCGACGCATCCGGCGATATTGGCGGCACCATCTTTGAAGGTCACCGTGCCCGACGGGCTGCCCGCCGCCGGCGGGGTGGCGGTGACCGTGGCCGTGAAGGTCACCGACTGGCCGGTCACCGAGGGGTTGACCGAGGAGGCCAGCCCGGTGGTGGTGTTCCCCTTGTTCACCGTCTGGGTGAGCACGGCCGAGGTGGAGGTGTTGAAGTTGGTGTCACCCGAGTAGACGGCGGTGATGGGATGGCTGCCCGGGCCCGGGTAGGTGACCACACAGGTGGCCGAACCGGCCACCACCGCCTGGGCCCCACAGCCCCCGATGGACACCCCGCCGTCCTGGAAGTCGACCGTGCCCGACGGGCTGCCCGCCGCCGGCGGGGTGGCGGTGACCGTGGCCGTGAAGGTCACCGACTGGCCGGTCACCGAGGGGTTGACCGAGGAGGCCAGCCCGGTGGTGGTGTTCCCCTTGTTCACCGTCTGGGTGAGCACGGCCGAGGTGGAGGTGTTGAAGTTGGTGTCACCCGAGTAGACGGCGGTGATGGGATGGCTGCCCGCCGCTGCAAAGGGGGAGGTGCAGGTGGCGGAGCCCGCGGCAATCGGGCGACCGACGCATCCGGCGATATTGGCGGCACCATCTTTGAAGGTCACCGTGCCCGACGGGCTGCCCGCCGCCGGCGGGGTGGCGGTGACCGTGGCCGTGAAGGTCACCGACTGGCCGGTCACCGAGGGGTTGACCGAGGAGGCCAGCCCGGTGGTGGTGTTCCCCTTGTTCACCGTCTGGGTGAGCACGGCCGAGGTGGAGGTGTTGAAGTTGGTGTCACCCGAGTAGACGGCGGTGATGGGATGGCTGCCCGCCGCTGCAAAGGGGGAGGTGCAGGTGGCGGAGCCCGCGGCAATCGGGCGACCGACGCATCCGGCGATATTGGCGGCACCATCTTTGAAGGTCACCGTGCCCGACGGGCTGCCCGCCGCCGGCGGGGTGGCGGTGACCGTGGCCGTGAAGGTCACCGACTGGCCGGTCACCGAGGGGTTGACCGAGGAGGCCAGCCCGGTGGTGGTGTTCCCCTTGTTCACCGTCTGGGTGAGCACGGCCGAGGTGGAGGTGTTGAAGTTGGTGTCACCCGAGTAGACGGCGGTGATGGGATGGCTGCCCGCCGCTGCAAAGGGGGAGGTGCAGGTGGCGGAGCCCGCGGCAATCGGGCGACCGACGCATCCGGCGATATTGGCGGCACCATCTTTGAAGGTCACCGTGCCCGACGGGCTGCCCGCCGCCGGCGGGGTGGCGGTGACCGTGGCCGTGAAGGTCACCGACTGGCCGGTCACCGAGGGGTTGACCGAGGAGGCCAGCCCGGTGGTGGTGTTCCCCTTGTTCACCGTCTGGGTGAGCACGGCCGAGGTGGAGGTGTTGAAGTTGGTGTCACCCGAGTAGACGGCGGTGATGGGATGGCTGCCCGCCGCTGCAAAGGGGGAGGTGCAGGTGGCGGAGCCCGCGGCAATCGGGCGACCGACGCATCCGGCGATATTGGCGGCACCATCTTTGAAGGTCACCGTGCCCGACGGGCTGCCCGCCGCCGGCGGGGTGGCGGTGACCGTGGCCGTGAAGGTCACCGACTGGCCGGCCACCGAGGGGTTGACCGAGGAGGCCAGCCCGGTGGTGGTGTTCCCCTTGTTCACCGTCTGGGTGAGCACGGCCGAGGTGGAGGTGTTGAAGTTGGTGTCACCCGAGTAGACGGCGGTGATGGGATGGCTGCCCGGGCCCGGGTAGGTGACCACACAGGTGGCCGAACCGGCCACCACCGCCTGGGCCCCACAGCCCCCGATGGACACCCCGCCGTCCTGGAAGTCGACCGTGCCCGACGGAGGAGGGCCGATACCCGTCACCTTGGCCGCAAGTGTCACAACCTGACCGGCGACCGATGGATTGGCTGAAGACGAAGTGATCGTCGTGGTGGCAGAGAGCAGAAACGGTCTGATCGCCAAGTTGAAGCTGGTTTTGGTCGGGACCGGGGCGGTCGGGACCGGGGCGGTCGGGACCGGGGTGGTCGGGACCGGGGTGGTCGGGACCGGGGTGGTCGGGACCGGGGCGGTCGGGACCGGGGCGGTCGGGACCGGGGTGGTCGGGACCGGGGTGGTCGGGACCGGGGCGGTCGGGACCGGGGCGGTCGGGACCGGGGTGGTCGGGACCGGGGTGGTCGGGACCGGGGCGGTCGGGACCGGAGTGGTCGGGACCGGGGTGGTCGGGACCGGGGTGGTCGGGACCGGGGTCAGGCCTGTGGACGGCGGCTCCACGAGGGAGGTCCTGATGATATCCGGAGAAGCGTTGGCGCGACTAGGTGCGGCTAGTACTACAGCTAAGAGGATGGCAATGACGGTGCCGGCCTTGACTGCACGCAGCGTGAGCACCATCAGTCAGCTCGCATCGTTCGCTTCCGATGCGAGCAACCAACGCGCAACTTTCGAGGTTTACGGAACCCTAAGGTGAAACGGACAGCAATCCGAGACAGAGGTGAGCCGCTAGTGGGTAGCGCGTGAACAGCTGTCTCGGTGGGGGCGATCGTCATAGTCGAGAACGGAAGCCATCGTGCGCAACGCAACGAGTGTTGACAGGTAAGGGGAGGCTAGCAGTGCTCGCTGAAATGATCTGGGACGCTCGGAGCTTTTCGCTTAACGAAATCCCTTGGTGACAGAAATCTCAGCCGGCGGCGAAGTGCGAGTTCTAAGGATCCCGTCCAGGCCATTGAACTGGGACCCTTCACCGAGGCCGACTAGACCCAACGGCATTTCGACCGCACTCTCCCACGACCAACTCGGCGAGCCGGCAATCGTGGCTGGTCTTACACAGAGATCCTGCCGGTGCCAAACAATGGGCACTGTTCCGTTGAGCAAGACGCCGTGGCGCTCGTACCCAGACCGCTGATGGACGAGGCTGTCGGAATGAAGCGTCGTCGGCACATTCGGCCCCGTGGGTGCCGAGAATCTCATCCACCCGGGTAAGGCCACCAGCCAGTATCCGAGAGGGGAACTCACCCTGAGGCCATTTGGGGTTCCTCCGTCGCCCCGACCACCGGTCGATGGTGAAGGACGAGCCATCCGACCGGCTCAGGTTGCCTGGAGACCCACCCGTGCGCTGATCGACCTGACCAAGGGGCACGGCTCCTCAGATCAAAGTGGCTGTCTCTCCCGGAATTTGAAGAGTTTTGTCGTCTTGGCCCCGACTGTTTTGTCGAGAGCCCTTGGTGGCGGGGGTGGGATTTGAACCCACGACCTTCGGGTTATGAGCCCGACGAGCTACCAGACTGCTCCACCCCGCGTCGCGAGACGACAACTTACCACCTCCAGGCTCGGTCCCGTCCACCGCCCCGGTCGCACCCCTCCGTGACGGACACCGGCCGGGGAACCGAGCCGAGCTACGGATTGGTGGTGGAGGTCGTCGTCGTGGTGGAGCTGGACGGCAGGGGAGTTCCACCGGTCAGCACCTGGACCTCCTGCAGGTTGGACTCCAGCGTCTGGATGTCCTGCTGATAGGCGCCCAGGTTGCCGGCCTTGAGGTCGGTCTGGGCCTGGGCGTAGGCCGCCTGGGCCGCGTTGAGCAGCTGGCGTACCTGCGGCGAGAGCGTCCCCGAGCCCCCGGTTTGGGTCGACGTGGACACGGGGGCCTGGAACACCAGCGACAGCGCGGCCGACAGCGTGGGGGCGATCTGCACCTGCTTGCCGTAGACGGCGATCACCCGTTGGAGCTCGGGGAAATTGTTGCGGGACGACTCGACGTACAGCGGCTGGATGTAGAGGAGCGAGTCGGCCACGGGGATCATCAGGACGTTGCCCAACAACGCCGAGGAGCCGTTGGAGTTGAGCAGCGTGATCTGCTGGGAGACGGTCGGGGTGGCGTCGATCTGAGCCGCCACGATGGCCGGCCCGTTGACCGGTTGGTCCCGGGGCGTGACGAACATCTGGAGCTGCCCGTAGTGGCCGGGATCGGAGCCGGCGATCATGAACCCGGACAGGGTTTGGATCTGGCTCTGCCCCGACACCGGCACGAAGGCGTCCAGCAGACTGAACGACTGCTGGGCCTGACCCGGTACCCGCAGCTCCTGGTAGATGGGTGCCATCCGAACCAGCTGCCCGGTGGAGACCTGCTGGCCCTGGGCGTTGGTCGTCAGGGTGGTGGCCAGGGCCTGGGCCGGGGAGCCCGACCCCGGCGAGGGCGACAGGGTCCAGGCGTCCGCCGCGCTGTAGAAGCTCTGGGCCGTGGTGATGTGGTACTTCCCGAACGTGGTGGCCTGCAGCGTGAAGATGTCCTCGGGGTACCGGAGGTGGGCGCGCAGCGCGGGGCTCATCGCCGAGGCCGGTGTGAACATCCCCTTGAAGGCCTTCTCGTAGGTCTCGATGATGGGATCGTGGGGGTTCATGACGTAGAAGGTCATCTTGCCCGTGTAGGCGTCGATCAGCACCTTCACCGAGTTGCGGACGTAGTTGAGGTTCTGGTTGAGGCCGCTGCTCTGGGGCAGGGAGCTGGTGTCGGCGTTCTGGGCGTAGGGGTAGTTGTCGGTGGTCGTGTATGCGTCCTGGACCCAGTCGATGTGGCCGTTGAGCAGCACCGGGTACGGGTCGGCGTCGAGGCTGAGGAACGGGGCCGCCTTGGCCACCCTGGCCTGCACGCCGCGGTCGAACATCAGGCGCGAGTCGTTGGTGATCTGGTTGGAGATGATCAGGTTGATGTCGCTGAACCGGATGGCGAACATGGCCTGGTCGAAGAAGTTGGACAGCTGCACCCCGCCGTCGCCCTTGTAGTGGGTCTCGACGTTCGCCCCGTTGGTCAGCTGGAAGTCGATCTCGGGCTGCTTGGTGTTGGCCACCACGTACCCCGAATTGTTGAGCCCGAAGTAGATCGACGGCTGGGTCACCGAGGGGAGGCCACTGTTCGACACTGGGGGGACGTCCTTCACGGCGAACTGGGGATCGTTTCCGTTGGTGGTGGTGGTGTTGGCCGGCGAGACGATCATCCCGAAACCGTGCGTGTACTGCAGGGTGGTGTTCACCCACGAGGTGGAGGGGAGGTCGGCGTCGTTGACCTCCCGCACCCCGACCACGGTCGGCGTCTCCTGACCGTTCACCTTGTAGCGGTCCACGGCCAGGGTGTTGAACTGGTAGTAGGACCGGATGTCCTGGAGCTTGTCGTAGGTGGGCTGGGTCTGGGTCGGGTCCCAGAGCCTCACGTTGGCCAGGGTGTCGCTGTTGGCCGACAGCTGTGGCGCGGTGAGATTGGTGGACGCCGGATAGCGGACGCTCTGGACCTTGTTCAGGTCCATGGCCTTCCGGGTGGCGTTGATGTTGCGCTGGATGTAGGGGCGTTCGAGGGTGTTCTGGGCCGGGTTGACCTTGAGGGCCTGGACTGCGGCCGGGTAGATGGTTCCGGCGGTCAGGGCCACCAGGAACCACAGCCCCACCCCGAGGATGGGCAGGGCCCAGCCCTGACGGCGGATGTTGTAGATGAGCAGGACGGCGGCGGCGAGTGACACCAGGATGAGAAGCTCGAGGGCCGGGAGCCGGGCGTGCACGTCGGTGTAGTCCGCACCCTGGTTGTAGCCGTTGCTGGACAGGTCGAGGCTGAACCGGGCCAGGTAGTACCCGACTGCCTTGACCAGGGCCAACAGGCCCAGGATGACCGAGATGTGGGCCTTGACCGCCGGCCGGACCCGGGGGCGGGACCCCTGCAGCCGGATCCCACCGTTCAGGTAGTGGCTGAGCAGGGTGACCAGCAGGACCACGACCAGGGCCACCAGGGTCCAGTGCACCAGGAATTGCTCGAAGGGCAGGGTGAAGACGAAGTACCCGACGTTGCGGTGGAACTGGGGGTCGGTGGTGGCGAACGGCGTGCTGTTGCGGAAGAGGATCCAGTTGTTCCACTGGCCGATGGCTTGTGACCCGATGATCAGGGACAGCACCACCACCACGCCGGCCCGCAGCCAACCGGCGTACGGCCCGATGACCTCCTGATAGCGCTTGACGAACTCGTCCTCGGCGTCCAGGGACGGACCCTTCGGTGCCAACCGCTCGGCCACCAGCAGGCTGGCCAGCAGCATGATGGCGAAGATCGCCGCGAACACCACCATGAGCCCGACCTTGATCTCGAACAGCTTGACCCACACCGAGTGCAGGGAGACCGACGAGAACCACAGCGCATCGGTGTAGAAGATGGCGAACGTCCGGAGGGACGCGATGACGATGATGGCGATGATGACGGCGGCGATGATCCATCGGCGGCGGCGATTGGACGCCGGGCGCGCGGTCTGAGGCATGTCACTAGGGGGACGCACGGCAGCAGCCTAGGTGGCGGAGAGGGCCAGGAGGCATCGACACCCGGGGTGGGCGGGAGGGTGACGGTGCCCGGTGGGAAACTCCTCACCGGGGACCTGCGACCCGTTCAGCCCGTTGTCCTCGCAGTCGGGGCAGGGGGTGTCCCCCGAGTCCGAGACCGCCACCCACTCCAGCGGGACCGACCCTGCCCCGATGGCGGTGGCGATAGTGCCGGCCGAGAACGCCGCCACCACGTGATCCCCGGCCAGGCGCTCGACCCGCTCACCCTTCCACTCCCGGAAGGCCGAACCCACATGTTCGGCCACCACCGACTCCTCGGCCCCCTCGAGGCCGTCCCCGGCGGCCAGCCGTCGCCGCAGGGGGCCCACCACCGCCTCGGCCAAGTCGTGGGCGATGCCCACCAGCACATCCGTTTTGGGCCCGTTGGCGCCCTTCAATCCGGTGAAGGACACCCCGGCGGCGGCCGACTGCTCCAGGGCCGGGATGGCCGCGGTGGCCACGCTGTCGAGGTGTTCGGTCTCCTCGGGGAGCAGGTCGGGGGACCACCGGGAGCCGTTGGAGCGCAAGCCGTCCAACAGCTCGTTCTGGCTGTCCTGCAGGGTGCGCTTGAGGCGACGGGCCAGTGTGGTCACGATGGGATCGATCAGCTCGTCCCGCCGGACGGCCTCGGGGCTCCGCTCTTCGGGTGGACCGTCGTCCTCTCCCTCATCGCCCTCGTCCGGCCCGGCCTTCCCCGTCCGGTCGGAGGCGGCCTCTGGCCGACCGGCCGCCGGCTCGGACGGTTCGGGCTTCGCCGCGGCCCCGCCCGACTTCGTGGTCCCGCCCGACTTCGTGGACCCGCCCGTCTTCTTCGTGGCCTGGACGGGCGGGGTCGTCACCTCCGATTCGGGCACCGGCTCGGGCTCGGGCGTGGGCCCCCCTGACGGCTCGGTTGCGGGCTCCTCGGAGGCCTCGGCATCGAGCCGGGCCGCCCGGAGCTTGGCGAAGAGGGCGTCGACCTCCTCGGGTGGGGTCCCGCCTTCCGTCGCCGGCTGGCCCTCCTCGGCCCCGGAGTCGGACGCCGGCGCGCCTTCCTCGGACGAGTCATCGCTCTCCGTCGGCGGGCCACCCGCGTGCGGGCCTACGGCGTCCAGTGGGATGTCGATGGACGCCGTAGTGGCTGCAGCCGCCTGTTCGTCGGCCAGCAGCTGGGTGGCCAGCTCCTCGTGCGTGTCGGGTTCGACCCGGTCCAGCGCCTCACGGCCGGCCGCCTCGGCGGCCAGTCGGGCGTTGTCCTCGGCGGCGAACAGCTCCGAGGCGATGGCGTCCACCGAGTGGCGGACGTCCTGCACCGTCTCGGCCAGACGCTCCCGTCCGGCCCGGAGCTGCTCGATCTGGGCGTGCAACACCTTCCGGCGCTTGGACAGGTCGGCCAGCACCCGGGCCCGGAGTCCCTGGGCCTCGTCCACCATGGCCCGGCACTGCTCGCGGGCCTGCTCGAGGACGGCGGTGGCCTCGCGTTTGGCCTTGTCCAGGGTGGCGGCGGCCTGTTGCTCGGTGCGCTGCCGTACCTCGGTCGCGGCCGCGTCGATGCCCGCCGACTGCTCGGCCAGACGGGCTTCGGTCTGGGTTCGGGTCTGCTGGATCTCCTCACGGGCCTCGGTCAGCAGTCGATCGGCCTCGGCTTCCGACTTGGCCACCATCTCCGCCGCCGCCTCATGGGCGCTGTGCAGCACGCGGGCCGTCTCGGTGCCCAGGGAGGCAGTGAGCGTGGCCTCGTCCAACACCGGATGGGCCGCCCGGTGCTCGGCCTCGGACAGCTCGTCGAGCAGCTGGCGCTCCCGCTCGGCCACCCCGCGCAGGCTGGCGGCCAGTGACTCGAGGTAGGCCCGGACCTCGTTGGGGTCGAAGCCCCGGCGCACCGTCCCGAACGTGTGGCGGGCCACGTCGTCGGGGGTCAGGTGCGACGAGGACGAGATGGATACCAGTCGCTCCTCGGGCATGAGCGAGAGCCTACGACCGTGCGTTCCCGAAATCCGTCATCCTGCGGCGGAGACGCGGGGGGCGGTCGGGCTGGTCGCCGCCGGGGCCGGCGGCACCTTCCCACCGTGGGCGGCCAGCACCTGTAACGCCTGGTCAAGTGTGGACACCGCATACACCTGCAGCCCCGGTCGGATCTTGGACAGCGCGGCCTTGTACTCCTGGGGCGGGACCAGGAAGATCGTGGCCCCGGCGTTCTCCACCGCCACGGTCTTCTGGGCCACGCCACCGACGTCCCCCACGTCGCCCTGGCTGTCGATCGTGCCGGTGGCCGCCACGGTGTGCCCGCCGGTGACCGAGCCACTGGTCAGGGCGTCGATGACCCCGAGGGTCATGGCCAGTCCGGCCGACGGGCCCCCGATGTCGGTCACGTCGATCTTGACCGGGAAGGGATAGGTGAAGTCGACCTGGTCCTCGGGCTGGATCCCGAGGTCGAGCCGGACCGTCTGGCCTCCACCCAGGTCGACCTCGGTGGATCTCAGCGTGATGGGCACCTGGGTGGCCGGCCCCTTCCCCTGCCGCCGCACGGTCAGGTCGACGGTCTGCCCCGAGTGGTAGTGGGCGAGGGTGGCGGTGAGGGCACGGGCCGTCGGCGTGGTCGCTCCGTCGACGGCGGTGACCACGTCGCCCACCTGGAGGACCCCGTAGGCCGGTGTCCCGGGAAAGGTGCCGAAGATGACCGCTCCGGAGGGAGTGGCGGTGACCGGATAGCCCAGCCGGGTCAGGGCGGCGGCCTTGGCGTCGTCCTCGGCCTGCGACATCTCGAGGGCGCCCTGGGCGGTCAGCTGGGACGGGGGGGTGCCACCGGTGACCGACTCCAGTGGCTCGAGGGTCGAGTTGGCCTGGAGCTTGAAGAAGAGATAGGTCAGCGCGGTGACCCGGCCGATGTGGACGTCGGTCAGGAGCACCGGGTGGGTGACCGGATGGCCCTTGCCCGGAGGCACCGTGATGAACGGCTGGACCGGCTGGGCGCTGCCGGGCTCGAGCGCGTAGTAGTCGAGGTTCCACCGGGCCGCCACCACCACGGCCAGAGCCAGGACGAGGAAGACCGCCCAGCCCCAGTAGCGCCGGCGCCGGGTCCTCGGCGGAGAGAGCGGGGTGGACGTGACGCCATCGGTGCCGGGCAGCCCGGGCGGACCGACCGTTGGGCGGGCACCGTTGGCGGGCGGTGGATACTGGTCGGTGCCGGCGTCGGTGCCGGCCGGCACCAGCCGCATGTCGTCGTGGTCCTCGGTCATAGTGGTGGGGTGGTCGCTCCAGAGCCATCGGATCCGCCGGCGGCCCGCAAGCAGTCCGGCGACGCAGTCATGAAGCCTGCCATGGAACCCACGGGTTCCCGTGTCACCAGCCACGAGGATTCCGCCGTCACCGCGCGCCGCCGCCTGGTGGCCCTGGCCGGCCACCAGGGAGACCGGGCCGCGGCGCGCTCCGGGCTGGCCGACCCCTCCCCCTCCGTCCGGGCCACTGCGCTGGGCGCCCTCGACCGACTCGCTGCCCTCACCGACACGGACCTGCTGGCCTCCCTGGCCGATCCCGCCCCGTCGGTCCGGCGCCGGGCCAGCGAGCTCGCGGCCACCCACCCCGCCGTGCCGATCGCCGCACTCCTCGACGACGGTGACCCTTCGGTGGTGGAGATGTCGGCGTGGTCGCTGGGAGAGCGCGGTGACCGCTCGGCGGTCGGGCCACTCGCCGCCCTGGCCTCGGCTGCCGCGGGCCACCGCGACCCTCTCTGCCGGGAGGCGGCGGTGGCTGCGTTGGGCGCCGTCGGCGATCCCGCCGGCCTCCCCGCCGTGCTCGCCGCACTGGATGACAAGCCGGCCGTGCGCCGGCGGGCCGCCGTGGCCCTGGCCGCATTCGAGGGACCGTCGGTGGACGCCGCCTTGCACCGGTGCCTCGAGGATCGGGACTGGCAGGTCCGCCAGGTGGCCGAGGACCTCCTCGCCGTCGAGTGAGGGGCGCCGGACGCCGGCCCCGTGTTCCCGACCGCCTCCCGAGCGCTCAGGACTCGGCGGCGGCGAAGATGGGCCGGAGGCTGTCGAAGGAGTCGAGGCACATCCCGGCCCCGACCACCACGCACTCGAGCGGCGTGGCCACCAGATGGACCGGCACCTCGGTCTCGTCGGCCAGGCGGTTGGCCAGTCCTCGCAGGAGTGCCCCACCGCCCACCAGGTGAATCCCCTCGTAGATGATGTCCTGGGCCAGCTCGGGGGGTGACTCGGCCAGGCACTCGACCACGGTGGCCACGATCTGCTCGACCAGGTCCTGGAGTGCCGACCGGATCTCCTCGGGCGAGAGGACCACCGTCTTGGGCAGTCCGCTGGAGATCTCCCGGCCCCGCACCTCGGCCTTCACCTCGTCGGCATAGGGCAAGGCCGAGCCGATCGCCAACTTGAGCTCCTCGCCCGTGCGCTCGCCGATGGCGATCCCGTACTGCTGGCGCACGTAGTGCTGAATGGCCGCGTCCATGTCGAAGCCCCCGCACCGGATGGCGTGGGACGCCACCACCCCCCCGAGCGAGATCACCGCGGTCTCCGTGGTACCGCCGCCGACGTCCACCACCATGTTGCCCACCGGCTCGTGGATGTCCAGTCCGGCCCCGATGGCCGCCGCCATGGGCTGCTCGATCAGGTGGGCGGCGGAGGCCCCCGCCCGACGGGCCGCCTCCTTCACGGCCCGACGTTCCACCGAGGTGATGGCGGATGGCACGCAGATCAGCACCCGGGGACGGTTGAGCCTGGTCACACCGGCTCGACGCAGGAGGAGCCGGATCATCCGCTCGGTGATGTCGAAGTCGGTGATGGCCCCTTCCCGCAGGGGTCGGACCGCCACGATGTACCCGGGCGTCCGGCCGATCATCTGCCACGCCTCGTTCCCCACGGCCAGGACCTCGTGGGTCCGGGTGTTGAGCGCGATGACCGTCGGCTGATTGAGGACGATTCCCCGGCCCTTGGCGTAGACAAGGGTGTTCGCCGTCCCGAGGTCGATCGCCAGGTCCCGAGCCACCTGGTCATCGTAGGGCCAGGTCGTCGCGGGCCGGAGTGGGTCGACCGAATTGACACCCGGCGTGGTCGTGAGCCTGGCGGCGCGACGCACCAAACCGCCCGGCCGTCAGTAACCTCGGGCCCGTGGACGGAGAGGACCAGGGGGCATCGGCGCACGAATCCGATGACGAATGGGGCGATGACATCGACGGCGACGGGCTGCGCGGCTGGATTCCTCCGGACGATCGCCTGTGGCGTCACCCGTCGGAGTCCGCCGGCTTGTCCTCCCTGGCTCCCCGCCCTGTGGCCCCGCCGCGTTCGGGCCCCCGGGACCGCACGGGCCCCTGGGTGGTGGGCGGGGCCACCGCCTGCTTGATCCTGGCCCTGGTGGCCGCAGGGCTGGTCGTAGCCACCACGAACGGGCCCGACGGGCGAGACACCTCACCGTCGGAACGGATATCGCTGACCGACGTGCCCACCACCGAGGCGGGCGTGGGCCGGGTGCCGTCGCCGCCGACCGTCGCCGCCATGATGGCCAGGATCCGGCCCTCGACCGTGGCCCTGATCATTCGGTCGGCAAACGGGGTCTCGGTGGCCACGGGACTGGTCGTGGCGTCCGGGGGCATGGTCGTCACCACCTCCCGGGCGATCGCCGCCGCCCGATCCATCACCGCCGTGGAGCAGGGCGGAGACCGGGCGCCCGCCACCAAGGTCGGCTTCGACCGGCCGACGGGCATCTCGGTCTTGAACATCGGCGACGATCTGGCCCCGGCACCCTCGGACTTCGCCGGCCCGGCCCGCGGGGCGGTGGCCGTTGCCATGGCCTTCGAGCCGGGCTCCCGAGCCGGCGCACCTCCCACCTCGATCGTCTACGCCGGCAAGGTGGTGGCCGCAGGAGTGGCCCTCGGGCTCGACTCGATCAGCTCGACCTTCGCCGCCTTCGGCGTGGAGGCGCCCCTCTCCTCGTCCGACGTAGGGTGCCCACTGCTCGATGCCGAAGGGCAGGTCGTCGGTGTGCTCGAGCGGGCCGGCGGAGTGGGGTTGGCCAGTGCCTCGACGTTCCTCCCGGCCGAGCTGGTGTGGGGCGTGGCCGATCAGCTGGTATCGGCCGGCGGCGTGGACCCCGGGTGGATGGGGGTCACCACCGCCGACGCCATGGCACCGAGTATCCCGCCCACCCCGGTGGGCGCCATGGTGGACGCGGTGGCCGGCGGGAGCCCGGCCGCGGCCGGCGGGATCCAACCCGGCGACGTCGTGACCGCGGTGGACGGCTTCCGGGTGCGGTCGCAGGCCGAGCTCCGCACCCTGCTGTACACCGAGCCCACCGGCACGGAGGTCACGGTGAGCCTCGAGCGGGCGGGCAGCCACTTCGACCGGCGCGTCGTCCTGGCTGGCGCCGGCCCCGATGCACCGGAGGCGGCCCCGTCGCCGTAGCATGAGCGCATGGCACCGCCCGAATCCGGGGACGGGGGCAACCCGTTCCAATCGTTGCTCGGCGACCTCATGAACATGCTCGGGACCAACGCCCCGAACCAGTGGGAGATGACCCGCTCGTTCGCCCTCAATGTGGCTACCGGCGGGACTCCCGAAGCCAATGTGGACCCGGTCCAGCGGATCCGCCTCGAGCAGCTGGCCCGGGTGGCCGAGCTCAACGTCACCGAGGCCACGGGCCTGCCGGTGACACCGGACGGACGCCGCTTGACGTGCGTGCCCGCCGGTCCGGGCGACTGGACCCTCCGGGCCCTCGAGTCATGGCGGACCCTCCTGACCGCCATGGCCCCGGCCCCCGGTCCAGCCCCGTCGGTCCCCCCGACGCCCGACGACCCGTTCGCCGAGGACCCGGCGGGCGGTCTCGGCGACCTGCTCGGCCAGTGGGCCACGGCCATCGGCCCCATGTTCTTCGGGCTGCAGATCGGCTCGGTGGTGGGCCACCTGGCCCAACGGGCCCTGGGCCAGTACCCGTTGGCCGTTCCCTGGGCACCGTCGGACGAGCTCATCCTGGTCACCGCCAACATCGCCACGTTCGCCAGTGACTGGAGCCTCCCCGAGGAGGAGGCCGTCCTGTGGGTGTGCGCACGTGAGCTCGCCTCCAATTCGGTGCTGACCCGCCCGCCTATCCGCAGCCGGATGGAGGAGCTGCTGATGGCGCTGGCCCGGTCCTCTGCCGCGGCGCAGCAGGACCTCACCGGTCGGCTCGGCGCCCTGGGCGGCCCCGGCGGTCTCGAGGGCGGGGGCATGGACCTCGAGTCGCTGCAGGGGATGTTCGGCGATCCCGAGGCCCTGTTGGGCGAGCTGCTCACCCCTGAGTCGCGTCGCTCGTCCGACCAGCTCACCGCGTTGGCCGTGGTGATCGATGCCTATGCCGACCACATCGCCAGCCTGGTGGGGCAGAAGCTGGTCGGGTCGCACTCCCAGCTGGCCGAGGCCTGGTACCGACGCCGGATCGAGCGGGGCAAGGGCGAAGAAGCCGCCGGGGCCCTGTTCGGCCTGGACCTCGACCAGACCGAGGTCGACCGGGGTCGCTCGTTCGTGAGCGGGGTCGTGGAGCGGGCCGGCGAGGACGGGCTGGCCCGGCTGTGGACCTCGGAGCGCAATCTCCCGACGCCGGCCGAGGTGGACGCCCCCGGCTTGTGGCTGGAGCGGATCAGCCTCCCCGAGCTCGACGAGCCCTCCGAGGGCTGAGGGGAGCCGTTCGGAGGGGTCAGCCCTCGGAGGGGGGCGCGTCCTCCGGTCCCGCTTCGTCGGTCGAGTCGGCCGCCGACGGCACCGGCACCGCTTCCTCGTCAGGCACCCCCAGATCCCACTCGAGCAAGATGTTCTCCCGTTCGGCGTCTCGAATGACCCGTTCCCGGTTGCGCCGGTACTGGGGATCGTGGGGAGGCAGCAGGACCAGGCGGGCCATGGTGCGCCGGCGGAACTCCTCGATGAGGGCGGGTTCGCCGAAGTCGGAGCGCACCTCCCAGTGCGGGGCGACGGGGCCCAGGTACACCACCCGGACGTGGCCGACCGGAGGCAGCGGCTCCTCGTTCTCCTCGGGGAGCATCGGGTCGTCGGTGACCGGGGTCATGGCAGTGGGTCCTCCTGGGATCGCGGCAGTGGGGAAGCCTACCCGCCGGCCGGCAGGGTCCCGAGCGTGACGTCGACGGTCATCTTGGTGCTGCCCCGGTAGATCCCCAGGGCCACCCGGTCGCCAGGTTTGAGGGGATGGATGGCCGCGTGCAGATCGCTGGGGCTGGTGACCGCCGCGCCGTTCAGCGAGACGATCACATCGTCGACCTGGAGCGCCGCCTTCTCCGCCGGACTTCCGGTCTGGACGGACAGGACCAGTGCGCCGGTCGACGGCGTGAGGTGGTCCTGCTGCTGGAGGGCCGGTGTGATCGGCCCCACGGTCACGCCGATGTAGGCCGTGTTGACCGGTACGGCCGGGGCGGCACCGCCTCCGACGCCACCGGTTCCACCCTGGCGGAGCTGGGCCAGGAGGGGCTTGACCGAGTCGACGGTGATGGCGAACCCGATGTTCTGGGTGGGGGCGTTGCCCGAGCTCGACGAGGCCACTGCGGTGTTCATGCCGACCACGTGGGCCTGGGAGTCGACCAGCGGCCCGCCCGAGTTCCCCGGGTTGATGGCGGCATCGGTCTGGAGCAGCCCGGTCAGGTTCTCCGTCTGGCCGCTGTCGTTCTGAGCCGACAGGGTGCGGTTCTCGGCGGACACGATGCCCTCGGTGACCGACGGCCCACCGGCGAGGGCCAGGGCGTTGCCGATGGCCAGCACCGAGTCACCCACGCGGGTCTTCGAGGAGTCGCCCAGGGTGACCGTGGGCAGGTTGGACGCGTGGTCGATCTGGACCAGGGCCACGTCGACGGTGGGATCGGTGCCGAGCACGTGGGCCGGAAGGGCCTTGGTCTGGCCGAACAGCGTCACCGTGACCGTCGTGGACCCGGAGACCACGTGGTTGTTGGTCAGCACCTCGCCGTCGGGAGTGAGGATCATGCCGGTGCCGGCCGCCTCCACGAAGTCACCCGAACCCGACGATCCCCCCGACTGGCTGTCGATGGCCACCACCGCGGGCTCCACCCGGGACAGGACGGCCTGGACGTCCTGGGGATGGATCAGGCTGCTGCCGTTGGGGAAGAAGCTCTTCACGATGGTCTGCTGGCTGCCCGCCCCCACGACGGCGCCGACCAGTCCCCCGACCATGGCCGCCACCACCGCGGTGAGGAGCACGACCCACAGCCAGGTGCGCCGGGTGAGGGTGTGACGCACCACACGGGTCGCCGGCAGGGGCAAGTAGGCATAGGGCACGACGGGGGGTGCGACCGGGGGGCGCGTAACCGGCGGGGTACGGCGGGTACGTCGGATACCCGGCATAGGGCGGGTGGCCGCTCGGTGCGGGATAGACCGGTGGGGCCGGCACCGGGGTGGCCGGTACCGGGTCCGACGGTGGCCGGCCCGGGGGCGGGGGGGCCACCGGACTCCCGGTGGCCGGCGGGTCGGCAGGGGACGAGACCGACGGGACGCTCTGTGGGGGTGGTGGCGACCCGGAACCGGTACCGGGCCCGTCGTCGGGCCCCCCGCTCCGCCCTTCATAAGAACCCCCTGGTGTCTCATAAGAATATTGTGAGGATTCCATCAATACCGACCCATTTCGCACTGCAGAAGAGTTCGAAATGCGAGACTAGTGGCGCAACGGAAGGCGGCGGCACCAGGGTTCGCACCTCACGCCAGAGACCCACCGCAGCCTCCTCGAACAATCGATGGAGGGACCATGGACACGGAGTGGATGAGCGTCGGGAAGTGCAAGGACCTTTCCCCTTCGATCTTCTTTCCCAGTGACGGGGTCGGCGTGCAGGCCGCACAGCGGATCTGCGCCGAGTGCCCGGTGGCGGACGCCTGCCTGCAGTACGCCCTCGAGGAGCGGGTCGACCACGGTGTCTGGGGCGGCAAGTCCGAGCGCGAGCGTCGCCGGATGCTGCGCCGCCGCCGGGTCGGTCGCGCGGTGGCCGTCTGACGCGTGGGCGGGCACCGCTGACGTGCCCGCCCGGGGGACGCCGGCCGAGTGCGTCATCAACGTCAGCGAGGGACGCGACGCCGCTGTCATCTCGGCCCTCGCCGCCGCGGCCGGGTCCCATCTGCTCGACCTCCACACCGATGCTGAACATCACCGCTCGGTCCTGACCCTCGGCGGGCCCCTGGAGGGCGTCGAGGACGCGGCGCGCTCCGTCGCCGTGGCCGCGGTGGCCGACATCGACCTGGCCTCCCACACCGGGGTCCACCCTCGGCTGGGGGCCGTGGACGTGGTGCCGTTCGTCCCCCTCGCCGCCGTGACGCCGGACGAGGAGGGGTGGGCGCACACCATCGCGGCGCGGGACCGCTTTGCGGTGTGGGCCGGAGCGACCCTCGATCTGCCGTGCTTCCTCTACGGCCCCGAGCGGACCCTCCCCGACATCCGCCGCCACGCCTTCTCGTCGCTGGACCCGGACACCGGTCCCCGGATCCCCCATCCGACCGCCGGGGCCTGTGCCGTGGGCGCCCGCCTTCCCCTGGTGGCCTACAACCTGTGGATCACCGACGGCGGCGGCCGTGACGGCACGTCGCCGTCCGCCTTGTCGGTCGCCCGGGCAACGGCGGCCGGACTGCGCGGGCCCTCGCTGCGGAGCCTCGGCCTGCCCGTGGCCGTAGGGGCCCAGGTCAGCTGCAACCTGATCGACCCGCGGGGCACCTCGCTCGCCGATCTCTACGACACCGTGGCCGCCGAGGCCCGGGCCGCCGGGTGCTCCGTGGTGCGGGCCGAGCTGGTCGGCCTGCTTCCCGACTCGACCCTGCGTGCCGTGCCGCGCCGACGATGGAAGCAGCTGGACCTCGGTCAGGACCGGACGATCGAGTTCCGGATGGCCGAACAGGGGTTCCCCGCCGGTGGCGGCTGACGGCCGTTACGACCGCCCGGCCCCGGCCCGGTCAGGACGCGCTGGCGGTGGCCCGTCGTTGCATGGCCCGCTGCCGGCGCAACCGGCGGCGCTCCCGTTCGGACAGTCCACCCCAGATACCGAACTTCTCTCCGTTGGCCAGGGCGTACTCGAGGCAGTCCTCCCGGACCACACAGCCTCGGCACACCTCCTTTGCCTCACGGGTGGACGCACCCCGCTCGGGGAAGAACAGATCGGGGTCGACGCCCATGCAGTTGGCCCTGGTCTGCCAGCTGCGCTCTTGGGGCCCGTACATCAATGACACCATGTCCATTGACAGGTCTCCCTCCCAGTCATCCACACGGTTCCACGCGGAACCGCATAGCACGGATGTAACTACAGATATGTCATCTTTCACTATCGCCGCGGGAAACGCAAGGGAATTCTCTCTTGTGAGCAGGAGTTCTGGTTTCGGCGCGGGCCGTGAGGCCGGCCGAAAACCGGCGCTGACATGGGAACTCACCGACGGACCACCGGCACCCAGGGTGGCCGAACGGGGACCCTACGGCGTCGTCGGAGCGACCGGCACCCGGCGCCGTCGCACCCGCCGGCGCCGCTCAGCCGGCCCGGCGTCCCCGGGTGCGGAGCGCGGTCTTGTGGGCCAGGAAGTCGACCAGCACGTAGTCGCCCAGCTCGTCCGGCGAGGTGGCGAAGGTGCGGCCCCGGTTGATCCGGGCCATCTGCTCGACGAAGCCCTGGAGCCCGCGGTCGGGGTCGAGCACGAAGGTGTTGATGGTGATGCCGGCCCGGGTGCACCGCATCACCTCGGCCAGCGTGACCTCGCAGGGTCTCGGGCACGGGCGGGTAGTTGAAGTACGACGTCGTAGCCCACCCGCCCTCGTAGGGGATGACGTGGGCCGTGGGCTCGCCGTCGGTCACCAGGATGATCTGCTTGGTCCCCTGCTGGTGGGCCAGCATCTTGCGGGCCAGGATCAGCCCGTGCTGCAGGTTGGTCCCGTAGACGTAGTCCCACCTCACCGTGGGCAGGTCCTCGGGCTCGATCTCCCGGGCCACCTCGGAGAACCCGACCAGCCCGAGGTAGTCGCGGGGGAACCGGGTGGAGATCAGGGTGTGGAGCGCCATGGCCATCTTCTTGGCCGGGACGAAGTTGTCCCGCATGGGCATCGACAGCGAGAGGTCGAGCAGGAGCACGGTGGCCGAACGGGTCAGCGCCTCGGTCTCGACGACCTCGAAGTCGTCGGGCGACAGGCGGACCGGCACGCCGCTGCCCGCCCGGCGCACGGCGTTGTGCACGGTGCGGGAGAGGTCGAGGTTGAACGGGTCGCCGAACTCGTAGGGCTTGGTCGGTCTCCTCGCGGTCGTGGCCCGATGCCGGTCCAGGTCGTGCGGTGGTTGCCCACATGGTCCTTGGTCGAGCTGGCCGAACAGGTCGGCCAGGGCCTGCTGGCCGATGCGGCGGATCCCCTGGGGGGTCAGCTCGAACCGGCCTTCGCGCTGCTCGATGAGTCCGGCGTCCTGGAGCTGCTTGGTCAGCTTGGCCAGGCGGTCGAGCGAGTTGGCGGCGTCGTCACCCAGGTGCCGGCGGACCTTGTCCAGGTCGACCTCGGACAGGGCGGCCGGGCGAGTTGGCCGAGCGCAGGAAGTTCTCCAGCTCGTCGAGGTCCCGCAGCCTGCCCGGCCGCGTCGGTCGCCCTCCCCCATGCCCATGGGCTGGTCGCCGCTGAAGCGGTAGCGCTGGTCCCAGCCGGCCCCGGGGAAGGCCCGCTGGAGATTGCCGGCCAGCCGGTCCACCTGCCAGCGCAGGTCCATGTCCTCGAGCAGCGACTCGGCCAGACCCTGGAGCTGGCGCCTGCTGCTCGGGGGTCATGGAGTTCCACATGGCCTGGGCCGCGGCCATACTGGGCGGCCAACTGCTCCAGCAGCTCGTCGAGGTCCTTGGGGTTGCCCGGGAACATGTCGCCGAACTGCTCCATGAACGACTCGAAGGTGGGGTCGATGGGTCCTCGCCGGCCTCGCGCTGCTCGATCATCCGGTTGAGCGCGTCGAAGCCCTCGCGCATGTGGGCCAGCTGCTCGGGATCGGGGTTGGACAGAGCCTCGGACATCTGGTCGAAGTAGGTCTTGGCCACCTCTTCCCGCAGCTCCTCCATCAGCTCCTCGAAGTGCTGGCGGGCCTCGGAGGAGACGAACTCGTAGTTCTGGAGACCGCGCACCGTGCCGGCCAGGTCGCTCGGGCAGCAGGTCGAGCTGCATCCGACGCTCGGCGGCCACCTCGTCGGTGACCTCCTGCCGGCGTTCGTCACCCGAGGCCTGGGCGTCCGCCTGGAGCTGCTCGATTCCCGTACGCTCCTCGGCCAGGACCTCGCTGGAGCTCCTCGGCGATCTCGCGGTAGGCACCCCCGAGGTCGCCCCGGTCGAGCTGCTCCTCCCGCTCGAGACGGAGCTCGTCGAGCAGTTCGCGGAGACCCTGGACGCGCTCGCCGTCCGGCGTCTCGCAGCCCGCGGTTGAGGATCCGCTGCAGGGCCTCGTGCAGGTCACCGTTGGCCAGCAGGTCGTCGGTCAGCTCGGCCAGCACCGAGTCGGTGTCGTCGATCAGCGAGTCCTGGGTCCCGTCCCAGCGGCGGTAGTCGAAGCGCCAGGTCATCCGCGCCCCCGATAGGTGGCCCGGGCCCCGGCGGCCTCCTTGTTGAGGCGCTTGGTGAGGTGCAGCCCCTCGAGCAGGAACTCCAGGGCACTGGCCACCACCCCGGGATCCTCGGACCCGCCCGGTCAGCCCGAGCACCGGTGCGGCCAGTGCCGGCATCTGGCTCAGGGTCCCGGCGTAGGCCGAGGCCGGCAGGTCGTCGCCGGCGTGGACCACCGTGTCGGCTCGTGAAGGCGCCGACGATCGCCTGGCGGATCGTCCAGGACCACGCGGCGCCGGAAGACCAGCAGCACCGAGGCCGAGACCAGCTGGCCGAGCAGGATCTCCTCCCGGCCCTCCTCCAGGGACTCGATCTCGACCTTGCCCTGGGTCGACGCCACGAGGGCCGGCAGGTCGCTGACACCCGGGGCACCGCCTCGGCCTCGCCGGTGCGCAGGGCCCGGCGGATGGCGTTGGCCACCAGGGTCTCGTAGTTGGCGATGGTCAGCCGGACCGACACCCCCGAGCGCTGGTTGAGGTGGGGGCTCTGCGCGGGCCAGCTGGCTGAGCTCGGCCACCACCTCGGCCATGAAGTCGGGCACCTCGACCCGGGGGCCCGCCCGGTCGGCGGACCCGAGCGGCCGGGAAGCCGGGCCTCGGCCTCGGACGATCCGAGCTCGGTGTCGGCGTCCGGCGGGTAGTGGGTGCGGATCTGGGCGCCGAAGCGGTCCTTCAGCGGGGTGATGATCCGACCGCGGTTGGTGTAGTCCTCGGGGTTGGCCGTGGCCACCAGCACGATGTCGAGCGGCAGACGGACCCGGTGACCGCGGATCTGGACGTCGCGCTCCTCGAGGACGTTGAGCAGGCCGACCTGGATGCGCTCGGCCAGGTCGGGGAGCTCGTTGACGGCGAAGATGCCCCGGTTGAGCCGGGGGACCAGGCCGTAGTGGAGGGTCAGCTCGTCGGAGAGGTAGCGGCCCTCGGCCACCTTGATGGGGTCGACCTCACCGATCAGGTCGGCGATGGAGGTGTCCGGGGTGGCCAGCTTCTCCCCGTACCGGTCACTGCGGTGGACCCACGACACCGGGAGGTCGTCACCCGCTTCGGCCAGCAGGTCCTTGGCGAACCGGGAGACGGGGTGGAACGGGTCGTCGTTGATCTCCGAATGGGCCACGACGGGCAGCCACTCGTCGAGCAGGCCCGACCAGGGATCGGATGATCCGGGTCTTGGCCTGACCCCGCTCACCGAGCAGGATCACGTCGTGCCCGGCCAGGACGGCGTTCTCCAGCTGGGGCAGGACGGTGTCCTCGAAGCCCGAGCACCCCGGTCACCAGAGGTTGGCCGGCGGCGATCCGCGCCGAGGCGTTGCGTCGGATCTCCTCGGGCCACCGGGATCGAGCGCCAGCCCGACCTCGCGCAGCCGACCGAGCGTGGTGATGTCCGGAGGCGGGGTGAGCCGGGTGGTCAGGTCCAGGCCCGGCCCGGGTGCGTTCTGGGGTTCGCTGTGCTCCGGAGTCGTCATGGCCCGAGCCTACGCGGCACGATCCATGCGTGGAGCGTCGGCCGGGAGGCCCGGGCCGGCCGGCCGCTGGCCCCGATCCGGCCTACGGCGTCCCCTGGCCCCCGGCCACCGAACGCCCAGGACCCCGTTGTTTCGCACCAGGGCGGCAGGAATGGAAAGATGAGGGGCCGTCAGCGATCTCGGCCGTTGGGCCGGCGCGTGGCGCGGCCAAGACGGGCCGGGAGAACAGGCCGGAGAACGGCACGGCGCCGGAACGGGCCGGGAGAGCGACACGGCCCGAACGGCCAGGAGCAGGGAGAGACGACTTGACCACGTTGGAGGACGCCACAGTCACCCCGGTCGTGCTGGGCGGAGCCAGGGGCGGGCCCGATGTCCCGACGCTGCGCAAGGACCGCTGGTGGGTCCAGCCGGTCGTCACGGTCACCGTGCTCACCGCCTTCGTCGTCTACGCCACGTGGGCGGCGTTCGTCGAACAAGAACTACTACGTCGGAGCGTCGCTCCACCGTGACCTCATCTCGCCGTTCTACTCGCCCTGCCTGACCGGCAGTTGCGTGCCGGGGAGCCATCCGGGCACGGTCATCACCTGGTGGACCATCTCGCCGGCGCTGCTGATCCTCATCTTCCCGCTGGGATTCCGCCTGACCTGCTACTACTACCGGAAGGCCTACTACCGGGGCTTCTGGCAGGTCGCCACCGGCCTGCGCGGTGTCCGACGGCCACGGCTCGCTACACCGGCGAGACCCGGTTCCCGCTGATCCTGCAGAACGTGCACCGGTACTTCTTCTACTTCGGCCTGGTCTTCAACGTCATCCTCACCATCGACGCCGTCGTCGCCTTCCGCCAGCCGGGAATCGGCATCGGGGTCAGCGTGGGCACGGTCGTCCTCATCGTCAACGCCACCCTGTTGTGGCTGTACTCGCCTCAGCTGCCACGCCTGCCGGCACCTGTGCGGCGGCGAGGTCAAGCAGTTCTGCGACGCACCCCGTCCGGCATCGACTCTGGAAGGCCGCTGACGCCGCTCAACGCCCGGCACATGCTGTTCGCCTGGATGAGCCTGGTCTTCGTGGCCTTCACCGACCTCTACGTGCGACTGGTGGCCAGCGGCACCATCCCCGACTACGGCTTCCACTTCTAAGGGGTAGCCGGACCATGGCTGAATACGAGACCCACGACTACGACGTCGTCATCATCGGCGCCGGCGGCGCCGGGCTGCGCGCCGCCATCGAGGCCCGGAGCGCGGGCCTGCGCACCGCGCTCGTGTGCAAGTCGCTGCTCGGCAAGGCCCACACCGTCATGGCCGAGGGCGGCGTGGCCGCCGCCATGGGCAACGTCTACGCCGAGGACAACTGGCAGGTCCACTTCCGCGACACCATGCGCGGCGGCAAGATGCTCAACAACTGGCGCATGGCCCAGCTGCACGCCCAGGAGTCGCCGGACCGGGTCTACGAGCTCGAGCGACTGGGGCGCCCTGTTCGACCGCACCAAGGACGGCCGGATCCTCCAGCGCGACTTCGGCGGCCACCGCTACGCCCGGCTGGCCCACGTCGGGGACCGCACCGGCCTGGAGATGATCCGCACCCTGCAGCAGAAGGTGGTGGCCGATCGGCATCGACGTGTTCATGGAGTGCAAGATCCTTCGCCTCCTCACCGACGCCGACGGCACGGTGTCGGGCTGCCGTCGGGCTACTGGCGGCCGACCGGCGAGATTCGTGGTCTTCACGCGCCAAGTCCGTCGTCCTGGCCACCGGGGGCGTCGGCAAGTCGCTGGAAGTACACCTCGAACTCGTGGGAGTCGACCGGCGACGGCCACGCCATGGCCCTGTGGGCCGGGGCCGACCTCATCGACATGGAGTGCGTGCAGTTCCACCCGACCGGCATGGTCTGGCCGCTGTCGGTGCGCGGCATCCTCGTCACCGAGGGCGTCCGCGGCGACGGCGGCGTGCTGCGCAACTCCGAGGGCAAGCGCTTCATGTTCGACTACATCGCCGCCATGTTCGCGGCCGAGACGGCCGACACCGAGGACGAGGCCGACCGCTGGTACGACGACCACACCGCCGGCCGCCGGCCCCCCGAGCTCCTGCCCCGCGACGAGGTGGCCCGCGCCATCAACACCGAGGTCAAGGCCGGGCGGGGCAGCCCGCACGGCGGCGTCTTCCTCGACATCGCCTCCCGCCGCTCGGCCGAGTACATCCGGCGGCGCCTCCCGTCGATGTACCACCAGTTCAAGGAGCTGGCCGGCGTCGACATCACGGCCGAGCCCATGGAGGTCGGCCCGACCTGCCACTACATCATGGGCGGCGTGCGGGTCGACGCCGACACGCGGCCGACCACCGTCGCCGGGCTGTTCGCCGCCGGCGAGGTGGCCGGCGGCATGCACGGGGCCAACCGCCTCGGGCGGCAACTCGCTCTCGGACCTGCTCGTCTTCGGGCGCCGGGCCGGCATCGGTGCGGCGGACTTCGCCGCGGGCCGCACCGGGGCCGGTGACGCTCGACGAGGCGCCAGATCGACTCGGTCATCGACGAGGCGCTCGCCCCGTTCGAGCGCGAGCGAGGGCGAGAACCCCTACGACATCCAGCACGAGCTGCAGGAGACGATGCAGAGCGCTGGTCGGCATCATCCGCACCGGGTCCGAGCTCGACGAGGCCCTCGGCAAGCTCGACGAGCTCGAGGACCGGGCCGCCAGGGTGTCGCGTGACCGGCGGCGAGCCTACAACCCGGGCTGGAACCTGGCCACCGACCTGCCCTCCATGCTCACGCGTGTCACGCTGCACGACGCTGGGCGCCCTCAACCGCAAGGAGAGCCGGGGCGGGCACACCCGCGAGGACTTCCCGAAGCCGGTCGCCGAGATGGGCAAGGTCAACTTCGTCCAGCGCCAGACGGCGGCGAGCGGCGGGTACCGTCGGCGGAGATCACGATCGCGCCCGAGCCCCTGCCGGTGATGCCCGCCGAGCTCGCGGAACTGTTCGAGGAGGCAACCTGATGGCCGATGACCGCGTGACCTCCGACCCGGGCGGTGAGATCACCATGCGCGTCTGGCGCGGCGACGAGACCGGCGGCGAGTTCACCGACTACGTCATGCCCGTCGGTCGAGGGCGAGGTGGTGCTCGACGTGATCCACCGGATCCAGGCCGACCCGAGCCCCCGACCTGGCCTGCCGGTGGAACTGCAAGGCCGGCAAGTGCGGATCGTGCTCGGCCGAGATCAACGGCCTGCCCGCGCTCATGTGCATGACCCGCATGGACACGCTCCCCGAGGGCGAGCCGGTGACCGTGGCGCCGATGAGGACCTTCCCGATCATCCGCGACCTGGTCACCGACGTCTCGTTCAACTACGAGGTGGCCAAGACAGGTCCCGCCGTTCAAGCCCCGGGCGCCCGAGCCCGAGGGCGGCTACCGCATGCAGCAGATCGACGTCGAGCGGGGCCAGGAGTTCCGCAAGTGCATCGAGTGCTTCATGTGCCAGGACGTCTGCCACGTCATCCGCGACCACGAGGAGAACAAGACCGCACTACGCCGGGCCGCGGTTCTTCATCCGCTTCGCCGAGCTCGAGATGCACCCGCTCGACGTCAACGACCGCCGCGAGCTCCTCCAGCAGGAGCAGGGCCTCGGCATGTGCAACATCACCAAGTGCTGCACCGAGGTCTGCCCCGAGCACATCAAGATCACCGACAACGCCATCATCCCGCTCAAGGAGCGGGTGGTCGACGCCAACTACGACCCCGTGGCGTGGCTCGGCCGCAAGATCCTGAACCGGACCAAGCGGACGCCGGCCGAGGCCGCAGCCGGCTCCCCGGCCACCGGGCCGGCCGCGCTACTGCCGGCCGACGTGCACGGCGTGCCGCAGCCCGGGGACGCGTCCGGCGATGCGCCCGGGGACCTACCCGGCGTGCCGCAGCCCGGAGCCGTTCCCAGCGTGCCCGCGTCGGCCGTCGCCGACGACGTCGGATCGGACTGAGCCGCATGCCGCGGGTCGGCGCCGACCCTCACTCGAGCCCGGTCAGCGGGGGCCGCGGGGCCATGGCTCGGTTCCTGACGTCGGCGTGGGTGGAGGACCTGAACGGCGCGTTGGACGGGGTCCCCCTGCCCGACCTGGGACCTGACGCCGGCCTGGCCATGGCCGACGGGCGGGTGGTCGTGGTCCAGGAGGTCCGCGGGACGCCGGACGGGGACGTACGGCTGGTCATGCGGATCGAGTCCGGCACCGTCCGTCTCAGCCTCGACGACAATCCCGGACAGGACCACGGTGACGAGGGGGAACCGGCCCCCACGGTGACCATCGCCCTCGACTACGAGGTTGCCGCGGCCATGGGCCGGGGCGAGCTCTCCCCGGCCGAGGCCCTCAACGCCGGGCGGATCCGCGTCCGGGGGGACCTCGCCGCCCTGGCCGCCTCCCAGCGCATCCTCAACGGCGCACGGGTCGGCGCCGACGGGAAGGTCCCGTCCACCACGTACTGAGATACCGGACCCGACGGCCCGGCCCGCTCCCGGTGTACCGTGCCGGTGGCACCGAACCCGGTCGTGTTGGGTCGGGCCGGGCCGGAGCGGCAGAGGGATGGGCATGGAGGTACTGACCAGTCGGACCATCATCCACCCCAGCGACCTCGACCGGTCGCTGGCCTTCTACCGGGACGGGCTGGGACTGGCCGTGGCCCGGGAGTTCGGCGCCGGGGACGGGCGCGGCGTGGTGTTCTTCGCCGGTGGTGGTCTGATCGAGGTAGTGGGGGGCGGAGTCGCCGGCGGTGGGGCTCCGGGCCCATCGGTGGGGCTGTGGCTCCAGGTGCGGGCGGTCGACGAGGCGCTGATCGAGCTGGCGTCCCGCGGGGTGCCGGTGGTCCGGCCCGGCGTGCTCGAACCCTGGGGGCTCGTCGAGGCCTGGGTGGACGACCCCGACGGGCTGCGCATCCACTTGGTGGAGGTCCCCGACGACCACCCGCTCCGCCGGGATCTGCGACCGTTCGTCCCCTCCCGGGACCGGTCGTGACCACGCCCGGCCCCACCTCCACGGTGGTGGGTATCGACCACGTCCAGCTGGCCATGCCCGCCGGGCCGGAGGCCGAGGCCAGGGCCGGGGCGTTCTACACGGATCTGCTGGGGCTGCCCAGGGTGCCGAAGCCGCCCCAGCTGGCCGCGCGGGGCGGGTGCTGGTTCGAGCTCGGCCCGGCCCGGGTCCACCTGGGCGTGGAGGAGGACTTCCGGCCGGCCCGCAAGGCCCATCCCGCCCTGGTCGTCTCGGGCCTCGACGCCCTCGTCAAGCGGTTGGACGCCTCGGGTCACCCCACCCGCCAGACCGAGGACGTGCCCGGTCGGCCCCAGTGGTACGTGGACGACCCGTTCGGCAACCGGATCGAGCTTCTGCCCGGCTGACCACGGGCGGTTCAAGTCACAGGGCCGTCAGGACGATGCACTTCCCCATGGAAGGGGCCGATGCTGCGTGACCGACGAGGAACGCCGATCGGCCGGGGGCGTGGTGCTACCGGTCTGGCTGGTCGAGGATCAGCGAAGCATCGAGGTGGCCGACGGGGAGATCGTGGGATTGGGCTACGCCCCGTTCCTCGACGAGGCGCGAACCGTCCCCCTGGTCGAGGACAGTTCGTCGCCGGTCCTACCCGGGGTCTTCTGCACCCGGGTGTCCGGCGTGTCCTTCCACGACGACGTGGCCCAGCTTCCCCAGTTCTCGGCCGGACAGGCCGTCGAGATCCGGGCCGAACCGGCCAACGCCCGCGACCGGAACCCTCTGGCCGTCTTCGGTGGCGTCCACCGGGTCGGCTATGTGCCGGCCCCGATCGCCACCTCGCTGGCCCCGTCGGGTACCCGGGCGGGCCGGGGCATCGTCCTCATGGAGTGGTCGAGGAACGGTCAGCGCCAGGGGCTGACGGTGCTCGGCTCGATGCACGTCACCCTGCAGATCAACGGCCACCGCTGACCGTCGACGGTCGCCTCCCCGGTCCCCGGTCCCCGGTCAAGGGTGTCAGCCGTGCTGCCAGAGCCGGCTCTGCAGGGTCCGGATCCCGTTCATGGCCACCTGGTCCAGACGGGCCACGTCGTCGTCGTCGATGGACCAGCCCAGGGCCCCGGCGTTCTCCTCGGCCTGCTGGCGGTTCTTGGCCCCGGGGATGGGCACGGCACCCTTGGCCATCACCCAGTTGAGGGCGACCTGGCTGGGCAGCTTCCCACCGTGCCGGTCGCCGATCCGTCGGAGCTCGGCCACCACTCCGTCGACCACCTCCATGGGGTGGTTGGAGAAGGTCCGCTTACCCGGTGGGGGATGGGCCGCCGAGTACTTGCCGGTGAGCCGGCCCTGGCCGATGGGCGAGTAGGCCAGCGGGAGGACCCCGAGGTCCCGGCAGGTGGCCAGGAGCCCGCCGGTCTCGGGAGACCGGCGCAGCAGCGAGAACTCGATCTGGTTGGTGGCCAGCCGCAGGCCCCGACTGGCCAGCGCCTCGGCCATGGCACGGGTCTCCTTCACGGAGTAGTTGGAGACCCCCACGGCCGACACCAGCCCGGCCTGGTGGGCGGCGGCCAGCGCGTCGGCCAGGGCCGAGTGGGAACGGAGGCTGATGGGACCGTGAATCTGGTAGAGGCCGACCGAGGCCAGGCCCAGGCGGTCCAGGGACGCCCGCAGGGAGGCCAGAAGGGATCCACGGACCTGCAGCTTCCACGGTGAGGGCATGAATTTGGTGGCCACCACCACCGAGGCGGCCCGCCCGGGATCGGCAGCCAGGAGGGAACCGAGGATCCGCTCACTCTCGCCGCCGCCGTAGACCTCGGCCGTGTCGAACAGGGTGACTCCGGCGTCGATGGAGGCCGTCCACGCCTCGGCGATGGTCTCCCGGGTGAGATCGGTGTCGTAGCCCCCCATGCCCCAGGTGGACCGGTCGCCCCAGGCCCAGGTGCCCACGCCGAGGGCAGGGACGGCGATGTCGGAGCCGGCCAGGGTGTGGTGATCGGGGATCATCCCTGCACGGTACCCGACTCGGGTAGCGCGCTCCCGGGTGGACCGGGCACGGTCGGACGGCCGGGCACCGACGGGCCGGCGGGGGCGGGGATCGGCCGGAGCACCGGGCGGTTGTGCCCCACGAGGGGAGCGGACATCATGGCGGCCATGCCCCAGCTGACCATGGACGAGGTGACCCTGTCCTACGACCTGGCCGGTGCGCGGGACGGCGAGCCGGTGGTCCTGGTGGCCGGGTGCGGTCAGCCGGCGGTCGGCTGGCAGGTGGGCCCGGTGCCCGCGCTCACCGAAGCCGGCTACCGGGTGCTCACCTTCGACAACCGGGGCGTGGCGCCGTCGTCGTCGCCCCCCGCCCCGTACTCGATCGACGACCTGGTGGACGACACGCTGGGACTCCTCGACCACCTGGGGATGGACTCGGTGCGGATCGCCGGCCACTCCATGGGCGGCTGGGTGGCCGAGACGCTGGCCGTCCGGCACCCCGATCGGGTACGGGGCGCGGCCCTCATGGGGAGCTGCAACGCCGCCACGGCCTGGGAGAAGGCCATCACCACCGTCGAACGGGATCTCGCCCGGCTCGACCTGCCCCTGCCCCCGCTGTTCTACGCCACCGAGACGCTGCGCTACCTGCCCAATCACGACCTCCAGGACGACGCGGTGGTGGAGGGGTGGCTGGCCCTCCTCGAGGACCAGCCGGTCTGGCCCAACCCCGGTCGGCTCGGGCAGTACGAGGCCTGTCTGGCCTGGTCCAACGACATGGAACGGACCCGGTCGTGGCCCACGGTGTCGGTGCCGTGCCTGGTGTTGGCCTTCGAGCACGACGTCGACTCCCCGCCGGCCCGGGCCCGGCTGGCCGCCGCCGCCATCCCGGGGGCCCGGTTCGTGGAGATCCCGGCCGCCAGTCACCTCGGGATCTTCACCCACGGCGCCCAGGTGGGGGCAGCGCTGGTGGAGTTCTTCGGCGGGCTCTGACCAGGGTCGCGACGCCGGTCGGCCGGCCCGACCCTGCTAGCGGGCGGCCACCATCGAGGAGAGGGCGACCGTCATCTTCTCGCGGTACTCCACCGACCCCAGGGGACCGGACCCCTGGGAGAGGTTCACCTCCTCCCGCTCCTGCAGGATCAGCCCGTCGGACGGAGACACCCAGTAGTCGGTGGGATTGGTGCCGACCTCGCTGCCGTTGAAGGTCAGGGTGAGCCGGGTGTGCAGGGCGGCCCGGGGGTGCCCGGCCACGGTGACCGACGACCATCCGAGAACGTGTCCGGCGAAGGCCACCTCGTTGCCGCCGGTATGGCAGACGGCGGTCCACCGCAGACCGGGCGTGGGTCGGGGCGGGACGAAGTACGCCCCCGCCGGACAGCGGATGGCCTCGGTCGAGTGCACCCCGGCGATCTCCTCGTCGGACAGGGCCGAGGCCATTCCCACGGCGCCGTTCCGGCCCGGGCACTCCACCAGCCCCTCGATGTGCTGCTCGAACGGTACCCATCGCACGGTGGTGCAGGAGGCGGCCGTGACGATCATCTCCGAGGACGACGGGAACGAACGGCTGATGGACGCCACGCTGAGCCGCTCGTAGCCCGACGTCCGGTAGGCGTAGACCCCGGGCGCCGGCACGAGGGCTCCGGGGGTCGAGGTCGGCGCCCGCTGGTCGTGCCGGTAGAGCCGGAGGGCCTGGCGCAGGTCGATCTGGGTGCCGGGACTCCGGAACACGAAGAACCACAGGCCGGCGGCCACGGCCACGACCAGTACGGCCGCACCCATCCCCAGCGCCCAGAACCGGTGGTGGGTGGTCCAGGTGAGCACGGACATGGCGTCCTCCTCGGGCACCGGAACGTTCGGCCGGCCGCCGCACTACTTTCGCGCCGCGGACCGATCGGGTGCCAGCGGCCGGCCGGCGGGCTCCGCTGGCGGTCCGGACGACCGGATCAGCGCCGAGGCTCCCGGGCTGTCCGTTCGTATTCGAGGGTCTGTTCGACCAACGCCCGCTTCCGGGTCGTCGACTCGACGTAGGCGGTGCGCCAGAAGGCCACGGTGGCCAGGCCGAGCACCGGGATCACCAGCCAGCCGAGACCGCTCATGACCTCCTCCTCTCCCCGGGGGCCAACCGGCGGGCGGTCCGTACCGCCCGGCCTAGAGAGGTCGACCCCCCTCCCCGGCCGGGGGCAGCTCGCCGCTGGATCCGGGCCGTTGTCGGCTGACTGTAGGCCACGCCCGCCGGCGGGGTGGGCCCGGATGGCAGAGTGGGCGGATGGCGACCGAGGGTTCGGAGGGATTGGTGACCGACGGCTCGGGCGACGGGGTATCCCGTCCCACACACCGGGACCCATGGGGTGTCCGGGCCACCGTGGTGGCCGTGACCGCCCTGGTCCTGGTGGTGGGCTGGTCGCTGCCGGCGGCGGCCGCCGGGGCCCTCGGGGCCCACGGGGCGGACGCGGGCGCCAACCCCACCTTCACCAGTCGCTTCACCGCCACCGTCAACCCCTACACGTTCGGACAGGACCCGTCGTGGACGGCCGACGGCCGGGTCCTGTCCAACGAGGTCAGCCCGTCGGGCACCACCCAGATCTACGTCTCCGGCCTGCGGGGAGGTCGGATCTCCTGCCTGACCTGTGGCCAGCCCGGGCCGAACGGCTTCCCCCAGGAGCGACCCCAGGGCGACTGGATCCTGTTCTGCTCCTTCCGTGGTCAGACCGAGACCTTCGGCGCCCCCTGTCTGGGCGGGATCGGGAGCGACCTGTACGCCATGCGTCCCGACGGCAGCCACCTGACCCGGATGACCGGCCCCGGCTCGACCTTCCAGGCGGGGGGCTCGCCCTACGACAACTACCACCCCAGCTGGTCACCGGACGGCCGTCGTCTGGTGTGGACGCATGTGACGTACGCCGCCCATGCCCAGGGGGGAACCCAGTGGTCCATCCTGCTCGCCTCCTTCACCGTGGACGCCGGCGGGACACCGCACCTGGGCGCGGTGACCCCGATCGCCCCGAGCGGCGACAACGCCTACGAGACCCAGGTGTGGGCACCGGACGGGAGCGGGGTCCTCTACACCTCGTTCAGCTCGGACGGGGACCGATCGGTGGGCTGGCTCAATTCGGAGCTCTACTTTCTGCGGCTACGCGGCGACGGGGCCTCATCCGCCCACCCCCAGGCCACCCGCCTCACCGACGGCAGCCCGGCCTGGGACGAGCAGGCGGTGTTCACCCCGGACATGCAGGACGTGATCTGGATGTCCAGCCGGGGCACCCCGAGCTGGTACCAGAACGTCGTCACGGCGGCCCAGACCACCGGCTACGACCCACCCTTCGAGAACGAGGTGTTCGGTCCGTTCTTCGTCCTGACCGTGCTCGACCCGAAGTTCCGCACCGACCTCTACGAGCTCGACCTCCGCACCCACGCCGTCCGACGGCTCACCGACCTCGACCAGGTGATCCCCGAGTTCTACTTCGATCCGACGGGCGCCACCCTGCTGTGGACCACGGGGAACCACAGCCGGACCTACGTGGGCCGGTTCGCCGACCCGGGAACCCCGGTCCGTCCGGCCAGGCCGGCCGATCCCGCCTGGATCGGCGCGCCGGTCCACGGCGATCACACGCCGCCCCTGCCCGAGACGGCCACCGGCATCGACCTGGGCCACCTGACCGTCCCACCCCAGGAACTGAAGGCCTTCGTCCTGCTGGAGCAGCAGCTGACCGGACTGACCACCCTGCTCGGCGGCCTGCCCCACGGGGGTTCGTGCTGTCAGGCCCCGGGCTGACCCCGGCCGGTCGCCTCACCCCGGACGGTCGAGCACCCAGACCAGACCCTGGCCGGTATGACCCGGGGTCAGGATGTCCCGCTCCTCGTGACCCAGGAGGCGGAAGCCCAGCTTGGGCGGGACTGCGGCGCTGGCCACATTGGCCTGGTCCATGCGGATCTCGACCTGCTCGAGGCCGGGCAGGTGGGCGAAGGCGACCGCGGCCAGCGCCCCGGCTGTGTCGGTGGCGTAGCCCCGGCCCGTTCGGTCGGTCCGGATCCAGTAGCCGATCTCGACAGTCCCCGGGCCGGATCGGGGATGGAGGCCGGCCGCTCCGACCAACTCCTCGGCCTCGGGTTCGACGACCACGTAGGCCCACTCCTGGTCGGCGTCGAATGCGGCCTCGCCGGCCCTGAGCACCTCCAGCTGCTCGGCCGCTGTGGGCATGGTCTCGGCCCAGGGCATCCACCGGTGGAGCTCGGGGAAGCTGGCGGCCACGGCGTCCAGGATCCGGTCCAGGTGGTCCTGGCGCCACCGGCGCAGCTCGAGGGGTCCGGCCGGCAGCAGTTCGGGGAGCAGGGCCATCCGGTCAGCCGGAGGGCTGGTCGGTACCCCACCGGCTACCGCCCGCGGTCACGATGTCGGCGGGGAGGTGGAGGAGGCGGGCACCACGGTGATGTTGATGGCGAACTCACCGGCCTTGAGCACGCCGTTGGCCACCGACGACGTGCTGCCCGACTCGACCTCCACCGTCCACTGGGCGTCGTTGGCGGTGAACAACGAACCGGTGAGGGTGACGGTCGTCGACGGGGAGCCCGACGACGCACCGGTGTCCGGGGTCGACCCGGAGTGGATGTTGCTCACGGTGAAACCGGCCGACTGGAATTTGGCCTGGTACGCCGCCGTCCCCGTCGCGACCGACCCGGTCACGGCGAAGCCCACATCCCACCTGTTGTCGGCCCCACCACCGCCGAGCACCCGAGAGGCGTCGGGCACCGGCACGCTGCTCGGGAACCCGGCCGGCAGCTGGCCCGAGGCCGCCGAGAAGTGGTGACCGAAGACATTGCCGCTGACCCCGTGCTTCGACACATGCAGACCGCAGGCAGACAGGGTGAGCCCGGCCGCCATCAGCGGGAGCCACCTTCGCAGGGCCCCACGGGGTCCTGCGACCGACGGCGGCGGGGCGCCCGGCGCCGCTGCGGCAACGGATCGCCTACTGGTCCGGGCCATCGAGCGACCTCCTGGTGGTGTCCGGAGCCACAGCCCGGACGGGTGGGTGAGCCGAGTCCCGCCCACGGTACCGGCCGCCTCGCCCGCCCCCGGGCATCACCTCGGGACGGACCCGGACTCCGGATCCGGCCGTCGCACCTCCTGTACCATCCAACCGTTCCCATCGGGGTCGGCGAAGGTCAGGAACGAGCCGTAGTCGAGGCGCTGGGGATCGGGACCGTCCACCTGACGGCCCGACTCGAAGTGGAAGATCGCACTGACTTCGGTCTCCCGTCCGGCCAGCTCGGCCCGGGCTTCCTCGATGTCGTCGACGACCAGGTGCAGCCCCTGCAGCGTCCCGGCCGACTCGACATTCCTCATCAGCGTCACCGAGCAGGCCGAGCCGGGCGGGGTCAGCTGGACGACCCGGAAGTCCTCGCCGGCCCGGTGGTCGACGTCCAGCCGGAACCCGACCTGCTCCAGGTAGAACGCCTTGGCCCGGTCCACGTCCGAGACGGGGATCACGATGAGCTCGAGCTTCCAGTCCATGGGGCACTTCCCTCTCCCCCGCCTCTGGCGACGGTGCCTTCGTTCCTCATCGGTACGACGGTGGCTACGGCACCCGACGATAGGCGAAGTACGCCTTGACCGAACTGTCGGTCGGGGCCTCGCCGCTGTCACTGGTCTCCTCCAGGAGGGCGAACCTGGGCTGGAGGGCGGCCCTGATCCGGGACAGGCTCACGCCGAGCTCGCCGATCCGCTCACGGTGGAGCTCGAACCGCGAGCCGCCGATGTGCTCGAAGATCCTGATGTCCCACTCCGACAGGCCGTCCGCGGCAAACGAGACGTCCATGATCAGGACGTGCTCGCCGAAGTCGAACACCCACGGCGGCTCCTCCCCCAGGCGTCGGAGCTCGCCCACCGTGTTGACGTCGAAGATGAACAGGCCGTCCTCCACCAGGTGGTCGTAGACCGCTTCGAACATCGCCTGCCAGGCCTCGAAGGTGAGGAGGTGGTTCAGAGTGTCGAAGACACAGACCACCACGTCGAACCGCTCGTCCAACCAGAACTCTTCGATATCACCCTGGAGGAGGCGGGCGGAGGGCACCTTCTGGCTG
Organism: uncultured Acidimicrobiaceae bacterium; assembly: GCA_963817005.1. Classification (GTDB taxonomy): domain Bacteria; phylum Actinomycetota; class Acidimicrobiia; order Acidimicrobiales; family RAAP-2; genus Bog-756. The sequence goes on along the minus strand of CAWFMN010000007.1, from coordinate 629,307 downwards.
GCCACGGCCAGCATCTCCGGCGATCGATCCAGTCCGGTCAGCGCCGGGATACCCGTCAGCTGGGCCAGGATCGAGCCGGTCCCGCAGCCCAGCTCCAGCACCGAGGACGCCTGCGGCGAGAAGCGCTCGATGGACCGGAGGACCCGGGCGCCCCGCGGGGTTGGGTCGTCCATGGCCGCGTCGTAGAAGCGGGCGAACAGCTCGTAGTCGGGCACCGGTCAGCGGCGCGCCCCGGGCGGCGGCGCCGAAACCGGGGGTCCGACATACCTCGAGGCCAGCGCGGCCAGAGTCTCCTCGCACTCGGTCAGGCACGATTCGATGATCTCCGCCACCGGTCGGCTGGCATCGATCCGTCCGGCCACCTGGCCGCCGAGGGCGATGCCCGCCGAGAGGTCGCCGCCGAAGTAGACGTCCCGGACGTTGCCGAACGAGGCCATGGCGTCCCGCTCGTGGTCGAACTCGAGGCGCTCGGTGTATGTGGTCCGCAGCGCCCGCAGCCCGGGCGAGGTGTGGCTGTTCAGGAACACCGTGTCGGTCTCGGCGGCATCCAGGATGGTCTGCTTCCAGTTGGCGTGGACCGGCGACTCCACCGAGGACACCATGGCCGTCCCCAGCTGGATGCCCTCGGCCCCCAGGGCCAGGGCGGCGGCCATGGTCCGACCGTCGAGGAACCCGCCGGCGGCGATGACCGGCAGGTCGACCGCCTTGGTCACCGAGGGCAGGAGGACCATGGTGGACACCGGCCGGGGGTTCTTGAACCCACCGCCCTCTCCGCCTTCGACGATCAGTCCGTCGACGCCGGCGGCCACCGCCTTCTCCGCCGCCCGCAGCGTCGGGACCACGTGGAACACGGTGAGGCCGGCGTCCTTCAGCTGCGACGTGTAGCGGGTGGGGCTGCCCGCCGAGGTGGTCACGAAGCGGACGCCCTGGGCGATCACGAATTCCACGATCACCGTCGGATCGGACACGAACGCCTGGGCGATGTTCACCCCGAAGGGCCGGTCGGTCAGGTCCTTCATCCTGGCGATCTCGTCCCGCACGTTGTCCAGCTCGCCCGACGAGGTCTCGATGATGCCCATGGCCCCGGCGTTGGAGACCGCCGCGGCCAATCGGGAACGGGCGATCCATCCCATCGGGGCCTGCACGATGGGGATCTCCACACCGAGGAGCTCCGTCACCCGATTGGTCAGCACACGGGAATCTTGGCATGGCCGGAGGGTGGTCACCGGCGGGTGGTGGCGCGTGCGGCAGCGGGGACGGCACGGGAGGGCGACACCGCCGACGACCTGGTCCCGAGTAGGGTTGGTGGTGATCACGTGACCCCCTGAGAACGTCGGGTAAGGCGGTGCATCATGCGCCTCGGCGCTGCCCCGTAGTCCCGGGAGGTCCCGTGAAGTCCGTACTCGCCCCACCCGAGCCCTTGACGGCCTGTGATCCGTGCCGGTCTCCCGAGCAGGGACCCGCCGTCGTGCACGCCAGTCAGAAGCTGGTCACCTTGGCCATCGTGGCCGGGCCGGCCGTGGCCTTGGGCATCCTCATCCCCCTGCTGTGGGGTCACGCCGTCCACCTCTCGGACCTGGCCATCGGGGCCGTCTTCTACCTCCTCACCGGCTTCGGGATCACCGTCGGGTTCCACCGGCTGTTCACCCACCGCTCCTTCGGCCCGCGCCGGGCCCTCAAGATCGCTTTGGCCGTCATGGGCTCCATGGCCGTCGAGGGCTCCCTGACCAGCTGGGTGGCCACCCACCGTCGCCACCATATGTACAGCGACCACCCGGGGGACCCCCACTCGCCGCACCGCTACGGCAACCGGGGTTCCGGCCTTCTCCGCGGGCTGGCCTTCTCCCACGTCGGGTGGCTGTTCGTCTCGGATGCGTCCAGTGCCGCCCGGTACGCCCCCGACATGCTGCGGGACCCGGACATCCGGCGGATCGACCGGCTCTTCCCGGTGCTGGCCGTGGCGTCCTTGGCCATTCCCCTGGGCGTCGGCTACGCCCTGTCCGGCACCCTGGCCGGGGCCCTGACCGCACTGTTGTGGGCCGGCCTGGTCCGGATGGCCCTCCTCCACCACGTGACCTGGTCGGTCAACTCCCTGTGTCACACCTTCGGCCGGCGACCGGAAGGCACCGCCGACCGGAGCACCAACCTGTGGGCACTGGCCGTGGTGTCCCTGGGCGACAACTGGCACAACATCCACCACGCCCACCCGTCGTGGGCCCGGCACGGGGCCCGCCGAGGGATGGTGGACCCCTCGGCGTGGCTCATCCGACGGTTCGAGCAGCTGGGGTGGGCCACCCGGGTCCGCTGGCCCACGGTGACGGGCGCCGGACAGACCTGATCGTCGGCCCGCTCCCCGCCCTCAGCCGGCGGCCGCCCGTCGCCGGAGGGGTGGAAGGGTGGGCGGGGGCTGACGCCGGGGCGGGAGCTCGGCCAGCAGGCGGGCGGTGGCGTCGGCCACCTCGCGCACGGCCCGCTCGAACGCCGCCTCGGTGTGGGCCGAGGTGGACTGGACGCCACTGACCTTGCGTACGTACTGGCGGGCGGCCGCCTCGACCTCGACCTCGGTGGGTGGGGGCACGAGGCCCCGGAGTGTGGTGATGTTTCGGCACATGCCGGTCAGGCTACGTCGTTGCGGCGGCGGGCCGTCCGGGATCGGGCCGGTCGGCCCACCGGTCAGGGGAGCAGGTCCTCCACGTCCGCCCGCTCCGCTTCGAGCTCCTCGGTGGTGATGCGAATGCGGTCGGTGGCGAACTCGTCGTGGGCCAACCCCTCGACCACCGTCCATCCGCCCGACCCGTTCGTGCGCACCGGGAAGCCGAACTGCAGTCCCTGGGGCACGCCGTACTCGCCGTTGGACACCACGGCCAGGGAGGTGACGTCGTCGCCCGGGGTGGCGTTGCGGATGCTGTTGACCGAGTCGACGGCGGCGTTGGCCGCCGAGGCCGCCGAGGACAGGCCTCGGGCCTCGATGATGGCCGCCCCGCGCTTCTGGACGGTAGCCAGGAAATCACCCTGGAGCCACGCCGTGTCGTCGATGACCTCGGTCGCCGGCTTGCCCTCGATGAGGGCGTTGGCATAGTCGGGGAACTGGGTGGCGGAGTGGTTGCCCCAGACGGCCAGGTTGGTGACGGAGGCCACCGGCACCCCGGCCTTCTGGGCCAGCTGGCTCTTGGCCCGGTTCTCGTCGAGGCGGGTCATGGCGAACCAGCGGTCGCTCGGCACCTCGGGAGCGCTGGACCGGGCGATCAGGCAGTTGGTGTTGCAGGGATTGCCCACGACGAGCACCCGTACGTCGCCGGCGGCGTTGGCCGCGATGGCCCGGCCCTGGGGTCCGAAGATCCCGCCGTTGATGGTCAGCAGGTCGCCGCGCTCCATGCCCGCCTTGCGGGGGATCGACCCGACCAGCAGCGCCCAGGAGGTGCCGTCGAAGGCGGTGTCCAGGTCGGTGGTGGTCACGATGTCCCTGACCAAGGGGAACGCGCAGTCGTCGATCTCCATCACCACGCCCTCGAGCGCCTGCATCCCGGGCTCGATCTCCAGCAGGCGCAGGACCACCGGCTGGTCCGGTCCGAGCAGTTGGCCCGAGGCGATGCGGAAGAGGAGGGCATAGCCGATCTGGCCGGCGGCCCCGGTGACGGTGACGTGAACGGGAGGTTTGGCTGCCATGCCGTCGAGGCTAATCGGACCCCTTCGGGTCGGTCGAACGTGGAACCGGAGGCGACGCCCCGGTGGCGCGGTCCCTTCCCAGGGGGGTCCGGTCACCCACGGTCCGCGGGATTGCCGCCGGCGATCCGACCCGGGAACGCTGCTGCCCCTCTGCGCGGCTGCCGTCACCCACCGGCCGGCGTGGCCCGTGGGTGCAGTCGATCACCGAGCCTGCCCCCGAGCTGGGCAAGGCGGTGGACAAGGTCGTCGTCCCGGCCCGCGATCCCCGCTGCCAGTGAGGTTGGCCGCCGCCTTCGGCCCGGATCAGGCCGCCCCCGCCATGGTCGGTGCGGCCAGACCCCGCCGGGGCTCGACGATGCCGTCGATGAGCCCGTAGGCCACCGCCTCCTCGGGGGTCATGAAGTAGTCCCGATCGATGTCGGCGGCCACCTGCTCCACCGACCGGCCGCTGTGGTGGGCGATGATCTCGGCCATGCGACGGGTCAGGGACAGCACCTCCCGCAGCTGGATCTCCATGTCGCTCGGCGCCCCCCGGGTGCCGGCGCTGCCCTGGTGGATCATGATCCGGGCGTTGGGCAGCGCCATGCGCTTACCCTCCGCCCCGCCGCACAGGACCATGGCGGCGGCCGACATCCCCATGCCCACGCACAGGGTGGACACATCGGGCCGCACGTGCTGGATGACGTCGTAGATGGCCATGCCGGCATAGGCCATCCCGCCGGGGGAGTTGATGTAGAGCGAGATGTCCTTCTCGGGGTCCTGGGCCTCGAGGTAGAGCATCTGGGAGACGATCAGGTTGGCCACCTGGTCGTCGACCTCCTGGCCCAGGAAGACGATGCGCTCCCGCAGCAGCAGCGAGTAGATGTCGAAGGCCCGCTCTCCTCGGCTCGACTCCTCGAGGACCGTGGGTACGAGGGTGTGGGCAAGAGTCATCGGAGTCCTCCCGACTGGTGCGGGACCGGCCGGTCCGGTCCTGGTACATCGTTCATAATATCTCATGATCGAGATACTATGAACGCGATAGCCTCGGAGTGGCCGGCCGGACGGTCCTCCACATGGTGGCGGCAGCGGCCGGCACCGAGCCCCGCGCCAGGAGAAGGACCAGATGAACGAACGACGCCACCCTCCCGTGTTCCCCGGTTTCCGTGAGATGTCCGAGCGGCGCCGGGCCCTGAGTGACGAGCTGACCCAGCGGCGGAGGACCCTCGGGCTGTCGCAGACCCAGGTGGCGGCCCGCATGGGGACCTCGCAGTCGGCGGTGGCCCGGCTCGAGACGGGGACCTCGGACGTCCTGCTGTCGACCGTCGACCGCTACGCGTCGGCGCTGGGCTGGCGGCTCGAATGGTCGCTCGAGGCCCCCGGGGAGGAAGCGCCATGACGAGTCTGCCGGGCTGGCCCTGCTCCGGTGACGACGGCGACGCGACGATCGACCCTCAGGAGTGGATGCGCCGTCGCCTCTTCGACCGCCGGGTGGTCATCCTCGACGGCACCCTCGACGACGCCAGGGCCAACCGGGTCGGTGCGAGCCTCATGACCCTGGATGCCGACGGCGACCACGCCATCGACCTCCAGATCGACTGCCCGGGCGGTGGGACCGGTGCGGCGTTGGCCGTCATGGACACCGTCGACCTGCTGGGCGTCACCGTCCGGGCCTGGTGTTCCGGCCAGGTGGTCGGTCCGGCCGTCGGGGTGCTGGCCGTCTGCCACCACCGCACCATCTCGCCCCACGCCCGGGTCCACCTCACCGAGCCGAGGGCCGGCTACGAGGGGAGTGCCCGCGACCTCCTCACCCTGGCCGAGGCGCACGCCCGGCACTGGGCGACGTTCTGCCAGCGCCTGGCCCGGGCCACCGGCCAGGACCTCGACCGGGTGGAGGAGGACGCCGCCCGGGGCCGGTTCCTCACCGCCGAGGAGGCCGTCGCCTACGGCCTGGCCGACGAGGTGGCCACCCCGGACGCCCGCATCGATCGCCTCCCCGGCCGCCACCCGGGGTTCGGGTCCGACTGAGCGCCAGCCCGACCGGCGGGCCGGGGTCAGGGAGTGGCGAGGCCCAGCGCCGAGTAGATCTCCCGCGTGGCGTTCGACCGGTTGAGTGTGTAGAAGTGCAGGCCGGGCACCCCGGCAGCCAGCAGCTGTTCACAGAGCTCGGTGGCCACGGCCACACCCTCGTGGCGTACGGCCTCCTTGCCCCCTCGTCGGTCTGCCTCCTCCAGCCGTTCGACCATCCACGACGGCACGGCCGCGCCCATGGTGGCCATCCGGGGGACGGAGGACAGGCTGGTGACGGGCATGATGCCCGGGAGCACCGGCTTGTCCACGCCCCGGGTGGCCAGGTCCTCCACCAGTCCGAGGTACTCGCCCACCTCGAAGAAGAACTGGGAGACGGCGAAGTCGGCCAGGGAGAGCTTGGCGGCCAGGAACTCACGGTCGGACACGGGGTCGGGCGAGAGCGGGTGGCCGCCCGGTTGGGCGGCCACGCCCACCGAGAAGCCCCCGATGGCGTGGGCCAGCTCCACCAGCTCGGAGGCGTGCTGCAGCTCCCCGGGCCCGTCGGTGGGATCGGCCGGCGGATCCCCGCCCAGGGCCATCAGGTTCTCGACGCCCGCCGTGCGGTAGGCCACGAGGATCTCGGCCAGCTCCAGCCGGGTGTGGGCGACGCAGATGAGGTGGGCCATGGGCACCAGGGTGGTGGTGCGGAGCATGCCCGTGACCAGGTCGAAGGTCCGCTTGCGGGACTCGGCCCCTCCCCGGTAGGTCACCGACACGAACGAGGGTCCGAGCGGCTCGAGGTCCCGGAGGGTCCTGACCAAGGTGGCCTGCTCCGCGTCCGACTTGGGCGGGAAGAACTCGAACGAGTAGGTCCTCCCCTTGGCCAGGAGGTCGGCGATGCGGGTCATGGCCGGACCAGCCTACCGTCGGTCGGTCATTTCGGCTGGTGGGAGGGCGGTGTTCCTGGAGAGGGCTCCACCCCGACTGGGCCCGGAGTCAGCCCGGCGCCGAGCCGACGCGGGCGGACAGCTTGACCAGGGCCGCGGTCAGCTCGCTGCTCCGGGCCCGACGGGCCTCGTCAGCCTCGGCCAGCTGCAGGCCGGTGGGGGCCGCCGTGCCGTGACGGAGCAGCCGGTCGGCCTCGATGGCGAAGGCCAGTCCCCGCAGGGCCCCGGCCGCCGTCGTGGCCATGGCTCCGGCGTCCGCGTCGGGGGCGGTGGGCACCGTGTGGTCCAGGGCCACGGCGGCCCGCTCGACCTGGACGGCCACGGCACTCCTCACCTCGGCGTCGTCGGAGACGGCGTTGTCGGAGAGGAGCGAGGCCCGGGCCAGCTGGGCGTCGGACAGGGCCGGGACCACCCCCCTGCGCCAGGCCTGCTCCGCACCCCGCCGCTTGCGGGCCGCCAGGAGCACGATGACCAACCCGATGGCCAGCACGAGCACCACGATGACGATGATCAGGGCCCACGGGGTGTTGGACGAGGTGTTGGTGGCCGCGGTCGGAGCCATCGTGGTCGTGGTGGTGGACGACGACGTGGTGGTCGTCGAGGACGACGTGGTGGTCGGCGGGGACGTGGTGGTGGTCGGCGTGGTGGTGGTGGTAGTGGTGGTGGGCACGCTGTCGGTGGTCGGCGTCACGACGGTGGTCGTGACCGCCACCTCCAGGGCCGGCGCCCCGACGGAGGCGGCGCCCGCCGGATCGGCGGCGGCCCGCGTGGTCCCACCGACCAACAGGAGGACGATCCCGACGGTGGCGGCCAGGCCCCGGCACGCCGCCCGGGGCCGGTCCGGGCCCGCCATCAGTTGTCGCTCCGTCCGAAGTCGTCCTCGAGCCGCACGATGTCGTCCTCTCCGAAGTACTCGCCGTGCTGCACCTCCACGAAGACCACCTCGGCCCCGGTGGCATTGGCGATGCGGTGGTCGGTCCCCACCGGGATGTCCACCGAGTCCCCGGCCGACAGCTCGGTCACCTCGCCGTCCAGGGTGACCAGGGCCGTCCCCCGTACGATGAACCAGTGCTCCGACCGCCGGGCATGGCGCTGATAGCTGAGGCGTTTGCCCGGGAGCACCACGATGCGCTTGACCTTGTGGGTCCCGTCGTCGTCGAGGACCGTGTACATCCCCCAGGGCCGGTGATCGGTCTGCTCACCGTCGGCGGCGGTCACGAGGCACGCTCGGCCGCTCGGACGGTGTTGCGCAGGAGCATGGCCCGGGTCATCGGACCCACGCCCCCGAGCCGGGGGGTGATCCACCCGGCCACCTCGGCCACGGACTCGTCGACGTCGGACAAGAGCTTCTTGCCTTCCCACGAGGTGCCGGCACCGACCACGGCGGCGCCGGGCTTGACCATGTCCGCGGTGACCAGACCGGCCCGGCCGGCTGCCGCCACCACCACGTCGCCCTTGACGGACCAGGCCGGCCAGGTCCTCGACCCCGGTGTGGACGACGGTCACCGCGGCGTTGCATCCCGGTCGGCGCATGGCCAGCAGCAGGGACAGCGGCCGGCCGATGGTCAGCCCCCGGCCGATGATGACCACGTGCTTCCCCTCGACCGGTACGTCGTTGGCCGCCAGGAGCTCCACGATGCCGGCCGGGGTGCACGGCAGGGGCCCGTCGGCCCCCATGACCAGCCGGCCCAGGTTGACCGGGTGGAGCCCGTCGACGTCCTTGTCCGGGTCGACGGCCAGGAGCACCCGCTCCTCGTCGAGCCCCGCGGGCAGGGGCAGCTGGACCAGATAGGCGTGGACGGCCGGGTCGGCGTTGAAGCGGGCCACGACGGCCTCCAGCTCCGCCTGGCCGACATCGGCGGGCAGGTGCTCGTGGGCCGAGTGGATGCCCGACCTCGGCGCAGTCCTCGTGCTTCATGGCCACGTAGCGGGCACTGGGACCGTCGTCCCCGACCAGGATGGTCCCCAGCCCGGCGGTGATGCCGGCGCTGCGCAGCCGGGCCACCCGGTCGGTCACCTCGGCCCGGATCCTGGCGGCCAGCAGCTCGCCGTCGAGCAGCGTGGCGCTCATGTCCGTAGCCTCATGCCCCCAGTATGGCCGTGCGCCGACAGGGTCGACGGGAACCGCCGCCGCCGATGTCGCGTCAATGCCGGAAGTGGCGCTCGCCGCCGGCCATGACCATGGCGATGCCGGCCTCGTCGGCGGCGGCGATCACCTCGCCGTCGCGGATCGACCCGCCCGGCTGCACCACGGCGGCCACCCCGGCCTCGGCCAGCACGAGCAGGCCGTCGGGGAACGGGAAGAAGGCGTCGCTGGCCGCCGCGCCGCCCTTGCGCCCGGTCGCCGGCCTTGGACACGGCGATCTCGGCGGCCACCACCCGGGACTGCTGGCCGGCCCCCACGCCGACGGCCTGGCCGTCGGTGACGACGGCGATGGCGTTGGAGGTGGTGCGGGCGCAGACCCGTCCAGGCCAGCGTCGAGGTCGCGCCACTGCGACTCGGTGGGCCGGGCCTTGGTGACCACCTCCCACTCGACGTGGTCGGCGGCAGGAACCGGTCGGCGTCCTGGACGAGCACGCTGGCCCCGAGGCCGCGGAACTGGCGGACCAGCGGCTCGGGGGCGGGGCGCCGACAGCAGCCGGGTGGCCTTGCGCTTCGAGCGTCAGCTGGGCCAGCGCCGCCTCGTCGTAGGACGGGGCGATGATCACGTCGGCCTGGGGTCCGGCGGCGACGGCCTCGGCCACCTCCGCGGTGACCGGTCCCCCGATGGCCACGATCCCGCCGAAGGCCGACTGGGGATCGCACTCGAGGGCCCGCTCGTAGGCGGTCGACCAGGTCGGCGGCGACGGCCGCCCCGCACGGGTTGGCGTGCTTGATGATGGCCACGGCCGCTCGGCGCCGCCCGGCTCGGCCAGCTCGTGGACCAGGCGCCAGGCCGCGTCGGCGTCGAAGAGGTTGAGGTAGGAGAGCTCCTTGCCGCCGTGCTGGACCACGTCGTCCCACCACGAGTGGCGCCCGGCGATCGCGGTAGCGGGCGCCGTGCTGGTGGGGGTTCTCGCCGTAGCGCAGCGTGCTCGGCCCGCTCGAGGGTCAGGTGGAGGGTGGGCGGCAGGATGGCGTCGCTGTCGGCCGGGTCCGCCGCTCCCGCGGCGTCGAACCAGTCGACGATGGCGGCGTCGTAGGCGGCGGTGTGGGCGAAGGCGTCGCGGGCCAGGCGGCGCCGGGTGCCGTCCGACAGCGAGCCGTCGGCCGCGCAGCTCCTCCAGCACCGGGTCGTAGTCCGCCGGTGACGACGACGATGCCCACGTGGGCGTGGTTCTTGGCCGCGGCCCGGACCATGGTCGGGCCGCCGACGTCGATCAGCTCGATGGACGGGTCCGAGGAGAACGGGTAGAGGTTGCAGACGACCAGGTCGATGGGCTCGATGCCCTGGCGCGTCCAGGTCGGCCAGGTGCTCCGGCTTGGACCGGTCGGCCAGGATGCCCGCCGTGGACGGTGGGGTGGAGGGTCTTGACCCGGCCGCCGAGCATCTCGGGGGCGCCGGTCAGGTCGGCCACCTCGAGTGGGCGATGCCGGCCTCGGCCAGGGCCGCCGACGTCCCGCCGCTGGAGATCAGCTCCCAGCCCAGGTCGGCGAGGCCGCGGGCCAGATCGACGGCTCCGGTCTTGTCGTAGACGGACAGCAGTGCCCTCATGGTGCAACCTCCGTGGGTGATCCTGTCCCATCCGCCGCCGTCACCGCCAACCGGTCGACGAAGGCCCGGATGGTGTCGGGGTAGAGCGTCCGCTCGACCGACTTGATGCGCTCGTGCAGGCGTCTCCTCGGTGTCGCCGGGCAGCACCGGGACCGCTGGCCTGGGCCAGGACCGGGCCGGCGTCCATCTCCAGCGTGGCGATGTGCACGGTGGTGCCCGTCTCGCTCACACCGGCGGCCAGGGCGTCGCGCGACCGCGTGCCAGCCGGGGAAGGCGGGCAGGAGGGCCGGGTGGGTGTTGAGGATGCGGCCGGGGAAGGCGGTGTGGATGGGCTGCGCCGAGCACCGTGCCGAACCCGGCCATGACCACCACGTCGATGGCGTCGTCCACGAGGGCGTCGGTCACCGCGCCGGGTGTAGCCGTCCCGGTCGAAGTCCGGGCCGAAGCCGCCGAAGGCCGAGCGGTCGACGAGGACGGCCGGGACTGGCGGCGGCCGAGGCCACCTCCAGGGCCCGGCAGGGCCGGTCCGACCACGACCAGGCCGACCGGCAGGCCGGCGGCGGCGATGGCCTCGAGGATGGTGCCGCTGCCCGAGGCCAGGACGCCGATGCGGACCGACCCGGCATGGCGTGTCCTCCCCGGGGTGGACCGACGGTGTCCCCGGGTCGGTTCCCGACGGTGTCCCCGGAGCGGTGTCTGGTGCTGCGCGGGGACCCACCTCGCGCACGATATCAGCGCCGCAGAGTGTCGACGCCCGCGCGGCACGCGACGCTTCCGGGAGCGCCCCGAGTGCGGGTGCTACTCTCCCCGGCACAAGGACCGGGGCGACGTGGCCCGACCGGCCTGCCTCCGGTGTGCGGGCCCACGTCGCTCGGTCCCCCCTGCCCAGGGAGTGCCCCTCGTGACAGTGGTATCGGCATCGTTGGGGCGATTCCGAAGCGAAAGTTTCGGAGATTCGCGGCGATCGTCCGGTCGGGGAACCGCTGGTCGCACACCTCCACGGCGGTGGGGCCGCGCTCCGAGGGCGGGGCGGTCCGGCCGGCCGACGCCGTGTCAGGTCTCGAGGGACCGCAACAGCGGCTCGTCCAGCTCCACCAGGCTCGGGAGCACGGCGTCGCACAGCCCCCAGCGGGGCGAGTCGAGGGCGGCCGGCTCCGGGACGGCGACCACCCGCATACGGGCAGCCTTGGCCGAGACCGCCCCGTTGAAGGAGTCCTCCACGGCCAGGCATCCCGTCGGGTCCACCCCGACCTTGGCCGCCGTCGACAGGTAGGCCCCGGGATGGGGCTTGCCCAGCGGCTCCCACTCCGCCGAGTGCCAGACGGTGACAGCGGAGGCGATCCCCAGCCGGTCCAGGGCGGCCCGGATGACCACCGCGTAGGAACCCGAGCAGACGGCCACCGGAAGGTCCAGACGGCCGCAGAGGGCTACCGCCTCGAGGGCGCCGGGCATGGGCACGGCTTGGCGGGAGACCAGGTCGGCCACCCGCGCCGTGATCACCCGCTCCACCTCGTCCGGGCGCATCCCCGGCCACGGGAAGCGCTCCCACCAGTGGCGAACGGCGTCGTCGATGCGGAGACCCATGGTCTGGCGCACGTCCTGTTCGGTCAGGCGGAGGCCGAGGGATCCGAAGACCTCGATCTCCGCCTGACGCCAGAACGGCTCCGAGTCGACGAGCAGGCCGTCGAGGTCGAAGATGACCGCCTCGACGGGCCGGCCGGCCTGGGCGTCGGCCGACGGCAGGCGGGAGCTCAGGCGAGCTTCCGGACGATGTCGACCATGGCCTCGCCGGCCTCGGTCGGGTTGAGGGCCACGGTGACCCCGGCGGCGGACAGCGCGTCCATCTTGGCCTGGGCCGTGCCCTTGGAGCCCGAGATGATGGCGCCGGCGTGGCCCATCTTCCGCCCCGGGGGGGCGGTGACCCCGGCGATGTAGGCAGACCACCGGCTTGGTCATCGTCGACGGCGATGAACTCGGCCGCCTCCTCCTCCGCCGAGCCGCCGATCTCGCCGATCATCATGACGGCCCTGGTGTCGGGGTCGGCCTCGAAGGCGGCCAGGCAGTCGATGAAGCTGGTGCCCGGGACCGGGTCGCCGCCGATGCCGACGCACGTGGTCTGACCCGACGCCCTGCTGCGAGAGCTCGTACAGCGCCTGGTAGGTGAGCGTGCCCGACCGGCTGCACGATGCCGACCGGGCCGCCGGGCAGGGCGATGTCGCCGGAGGTGATGCCGATGTTGCACTTCCCGGGCGTGATGATCCCGGGGCAGTTGGGGCCGAGCAGCCGGGTGCCCGGGAAGCTCGCCGCACCAGGCGGTTGTAGACCAGCGCCTCGTCCTGGGCCGGGATGCCCTCGGTGATGCACACGACGAAGGGGATGCCGGCCGCGGCCGCCTCCAGGATGGCGGCGGCGGCGCCCTTGGGCGGCACCGAGATGAACGAGGCGTTGGCCCCGGTGGCCGCGACGGCCTCGGCCACCGTGTCGAAGACCGGGATGCCCTCGACGTCCTCGCCGCCCTTGCCTGGGGTTGACGCCGGCCACCACCTTGGTGCCGTAGGCCCGGTTGCGCAGGCCGTGGAAGCGGCCCTGGCCGCCGGTCGAGGCCCTGGACGACGACCTTGGTGTTCTCGTCGACGAAGATGCTCATCGCACTGCCCTCCGGCGAGTGCGACGGCCCGGCGGGCGGCGTCGAGCATGGTCGGCTCGGCGATCAGCGCGATCGGACACGATGGTCGGCCAGGATCGCGCGGCCCTCCTCGGCGTTGGTGCCGTCGAGGCGGATCACGATGGGCGAGCTGATCGTCGACCCGCTCCAGGGCCTCGACGATCCCGTTGGCCACCTCGTCGCCCCGGGTGATGCCGCCGAAGATGTTGATGAAGATGGACCGGACGGTGGGGTCGGAGTTGATGACCTCGAGCGCGGTGGCCATGACGTCGGCGTTGGCGCCGCCGCCGATGTCGAGGAAGTTGGCCGGCCGAGCCGCCCGACCTGGTTGACGACGTCGAGCGTGCTCATGGCCAGGCCGGCGCCGTTGGCGATGATGCCGACCGTAGCCGTCGAGGCCGATGTACTTGAGGCCCTTGCTCCTTGGCCAGTCGTCTCCCGCTCGTCGAGCTCGTCGATGTCCCGCGAACTCCGTCCCACTCGGGGTGGCGGAAGGCGGCGTTGTCGTCGAGGGTCACCTTGGCGTCGAGGGCGTGCACCTGGCCGTCGGGCGTGAGGATCAGCGGGTTGATCTCGGCCAGGTCGCAGTCGCCCTCGACGTAGCAGCGGTACAGCTTGACCAGGAGCTCGGCAGCCTGTTCCCGGGCCTCCGGGTCGAGGTCGGCCCGCGTCCACCCACTGGCGGGCCGCGTCGCTGCGGTCGAGGCCGTCGACCGGGTCGATGTGGAGCAGGGCGATGGCGTCGGGGTTGGTCGTCGGCCACCTCCTCGATCTCGACGCCGCCCTTGGCCGACAGCATGCCGAGGTGCTTCTTGGCCGCCCGGTCGAGGGTGAAGCTGGCGTAGTACTCCTTGGCGATGTCCGAGGCGTGCTCGACCCACAGCCGCTGGACCACGTGGCCCTTGATGTCGAGGCCGAGGATGTTGCCGGCGTGGAGTGCGGACCTCGTCGGCGTCGGCGGCCAGCTTGACGCCGCCGGCCTTGCCCCGGCCGCCCACCTTCACCTGGGCCTTGACCACGACCGGGTAGCCGGCCGCCTCGGCCTGGGCGACGGCCTCGTCGACGGTGTCGGCCACGCCGCCCGGCGAGATGGGGATGCCGATAGCGGGCGAAGTACTGCTTGCCCTGGTACTCGAAGAGATCCACCGGATCCGTTCCTCTCTGTCTGGTTGTTGCGATTGACCTGTACTGCGACTGTCCTGCGCCGGCCGTCCGCCGGCTGCCGGGTCCCGTGCGCCCGTCCGGGACCGGCCGGTGTGCCGGAGCCTGCGACCGTCGTGCCGGCACGGCCCTGCGTCGGCCCCGGTCGGCGCGGCGGCCTGGCCTGCTCGACTCAGGCCGTCCTCCACGCTCCCGCAGGTCGAGGGCGTCGCCGAGCCACGCGCCGATGGTCGGCAGGGGCGCCCGGGGGTGAAGACCTCGGCGACGCCCATGCTCCTTCAGCACCGGGATGTCGGCCTCGGGGATGATCCCCCCGACCAGCACCAGCACGTCGTCCGCGGCCCTGCTCCCGCAGCACCGTCGATGACCCGGGGCACCAGCGTCAGGTGGGCCCCGGAGAGCAGCGACAGGCCGACGGCGTCGGCGTCCTCCTGGATGACGGCCTGGACCACCTGCTCGGGCGTCTGGTGCAGCCCGGTGTAGATGACCTCGAAGCCGGCGTCGCGGAGGGCGCGGGCGATCACCTTGGCGCCCCGGTCGTGGCCGTCGAGGCCGGGCTTGGCCACCACGACTCGATACGGGCGCTTCACGGAGGCAGATACTAAGCGCTGACTGGGGCGAAAAGCCCATCCGGGCCCCGGGGAGCGGCCCGCCGGCCCGGGGGCACCCACCGGCGGGCGTCGAGGCCCTAGCCTGGAGCCTGCGTGGTACCTTCGCTCCGGCGCAGGCGGCACTACCCGACCCCTCCTGAGGACGCCTTGACCACTTCGGCTGAAGCTGTGGACCTTCCCGACGAGCACGCCGGCGCTGCCGCCAGCCGCCTCGACCTCCGTCGCGAGGGGTCTGGTCCGGCTGTGCCGGCCCAAGCAGTGGATCAAGAACCTCCTGGTCTTCGTGGCCCCGGCCGCAGCCGGGGTGCTCCTCCACCGCTCGGTGCTGTGGCACGGGATCGGCGCCTTCGGAGTGTTCTGCCTGGCCGCCTCGGGGACCTACTTCCTCAACGACGCCGTCGACGCCCCGGCCGACCGGATGCACCCCACCAAGCGGCTCCGGCCGGTGGCCGCCGGGGTGGTGGCCGGTGCCCCTGGCCGTCGCCGTCGGCGTGGTCATGCTGGCCGGCTCCATCGGGCTCGGCCAGCTCCTGGCCGGGTGGCACCTGGCCCTGGTCATGGTCATCTACGCGCTGGTCAACGTGGCCTACTCCCTGGGCCTCAAGAACGAGCCCATCCTCGACCTGGCCGCCGTGAGCGCCGGCTTCGTACTCCGGGCCGTGGCCGGAGGCGTGGCCACCGGCGTGGCCCTGACCAACTGGTTCCTCATCGTGGCCTCCTTCGGCTCGCTGCTCATCGTGACGGGCAAGCGGTCGGGCGAGAAGCAACTGCTGGCCGAGCAGCAGACCGACGACGGGCCGATCCGTCAGACGCTCGGCCTCTACACGCCCTCGTTCCTCCGATCGGTGCGGACCCTGTCGGCGGCGGTCACCGTCTCGGCCTACTGCCTCTGGGCCTTCGGGCGGGCTGCCGAACTCCACGGGACCGACCCCATCTGGTTCCAGCTCACCGTGATCCCCTTCACCGTGGCCCTCCTGCACGTCATGCGGCTGCTCGACTCGGGGAAGGGCGCAGCACCCGAGGAGCTGGCCCTCCACGACCACCGGCTGCAGATCTACGGGGTGTGCTGGATCGCCCTGTTCGCCGTCGGCGTCTACGCCAGGTGAGCGCCGCCCGGGGCCGACGGGCCCTGCTGACCGGTTGGGGCCGGACGGCGCCGAGCTCGGCCGAGGTGGTCCACGCCGTGCACCCCGACGTCGTGGACCAGGCCGTGGCCGGGGCCGCATCACCGGCCCCGGGACGCAGGGGCATCATCGCCCGGGGCCTCGGGCGGAGCTACGGCGACGCGGCCCAGAACGCCGGTGGGTCGGTCCTCGACGCCACCTGGCTGGACGCCATCCACGAGGTCGACCTGGTGTCGGGCCAGGTCACGGTGGGTGCGGGGGTCAGCCTGCAGACCCTGATGGAACGCCTGGTCCCGCTGGGCTGGTTCGTGCCGGTGACCCCCGGGCACCCGACTGGTCACCGTCGGAGGGGCCATCGCCGCCGACATCCACGGCAAGAACCACCACGTGGACGGCAGCTTCTGCTCCCACGTCCTCGAGATGACGTTGGTCACCCCGACCGGGACCGTCACCCTGTCGGCCTCGTCCGATCCTGCTCTCTTCTGGGCCACCGCCGGGGGCATGGGCCTGACCGGCGTGGTCACCACGGCCACGCTCCAGATGATCCCCATCGAGACCAGCTACATGCTGGTGGACACCGAGCGGGCCGACGACCTCGACGGCGCCATGGAGATGTTGCTCACCGGGGACGACGACTACCGCTACTCGGTGGCCTGGATCGACTGCCAGTCCACCGGGAGCCGTCTGGGCCGTTCCGTGCTCACCCGCGGCGACCACGCCCGCCTCGAAGACCTGCCCGAACGGCTGCGCCGGGCGCCGGACCGGGCCCGGGCGTTCGTCCCCCGGACGCTGGTCCGCGTCCCCGTGACCCCGCCCAGCGGCCTGCTCAACCCCCTCACGGTGGGGGCCTTCAACGAGTTCTGGTTCCGCAAGGCCCCCGTCCGCCAGGTGGCCAAGCCCCACCACATGACGGGGTTCTTCCACCCCCTCGACGGGGTGGAGGGATGGAACCGCCTCTATGGCCGAAAGGGCTTCCTGCAGTACCAGTTCGTCGTGGGCGACGAGCACGGAGAGACGGTGCGGACGGTCATCGAACGCCTCTCGGTGCTGAGGCTGGCCAGCTTCCTGGCTGTGCTGAAGCGGTTCGGGCCCGGGGATCCGGGACCGCTCTCCTTCCCCATCCCCGGGTGGACCCTGGCCCTCGACCTGCCGGTCGGCCATCCGGAGCTGGACCAGCTGCTCGACGACCTCGACCAGCTGGTGGTGGCCGCCGGTGGACGGGTGTATCTGGCCAAGGACTCGCGGGTCTCCCCGAGCACCTTCCGGGCCATGTACCCCCGAGTCGAAGAGTGGCAGGCGGTGCGGGACCGCGTCGACCCCGAGGGAGTCCTGCGGTCCGATCTCGGGCGGCGTCTCGGGCTGTGCACCGATGCCGAGGCGACGGGTGGGGTCGTCGGCCCGGGTCCCGTGGCCCGGACCCGGCGGACGTCCCGCTCCCGGTCCCGTCCCTCCAAGGCCGCGGACTCCAAGGCCGCGGACTCCAAGGCCGCGGACTCCAAGGCCGCGGACTCCAAGGCGGCGGACTCCAAGGCCGCGGACTCGAAGGCACAGACCTCCAAGGCGCGGACCTCCAAGGCGCAGACGGCCGAGGCGGGCCGGCCGGGCCGGCGCGTCGCCAAGGCCTCGGCGCCCGAGACCCCCCGGGCCAGGTCCGCCAGGCCGAGGGCAGCCCCGACCAGACTCCCCCCAACCGATCCGCCCGGACCACGTCCGACGGCGCCGACCCACCACCAGAACGGACAGGATCATGATCGATGCCGTCGGGCGACCCCAGTCAGTGCTCGTGCTCGGGGGGTCTTCGGAGATCGCCCAAGCCATCGTGGACAGGCTCGTCCCCGGCCGCTGCCGGACGGTGGTACTGGCCGGCCGGGAGGGGCCTCGCCTCACCGCGGCGGTGGACCGGGCCAAGGCGGCCGGGGCCGACGTGGCCGAGGCGGTGGCCTTCGACGCCACCGAGACCGCCCGGCACGCCACGTTCGCCGCCGAAGTCTTCGACCGGTTCGGCGACATGGACCTGGTCATCGTGGCGGCCGGTGTGCTCGGCGATCAGAGCGTCGACGAACTCGATCCCGAGGCGGCCGCCGCCGTGCTGGCCACCAATTTCTCGGGGCTGGCGGCAGCCGTGCTGGCCGTGACCGGCCGGCTTCGCCATCAGGGCCACGGCCGCCTGGTGGTGCTGTCGTCCGTGGCCGGCGAGCGGGCGCGCCGCGCCAACTTCATCTACGGCTCCTCGAAGGCGGGGCTCGACGCCTTCGCCCAGGGCCTGGCCGACTCCCTGGTCGGCTCCGGCGTGGACGTCATGATCGTGCGACCCGGCTTCGTGGTGGGCCGGATGACCGATGGGATGACGCCGGCCCCGTTCGCGACCACGCCCGACGCCGTGGCCGACGCGGTGGTGCGCGGGATCGGGTCGGGCGCCTCGGTGGTCTACGTCCCGCCCATCCTCCGATGGGTCTTCACCGTCATGCGCCACCTGCCCCGGGCCGTGTGGCGCCGCGTGCCGGGTTGAGACAGCGGGGGCGGGAGCGAGGCGAGCTCATCCCTCGTCGGCCAGGGTGGACGCGAAGTCGGGGACGTAGGTGGCGAGGTCCCTCGGCGGCCGGTGATAGCTCTCGTCCTTGACCCGCTTGGGCAGCCGGAGCTTCTCCCGTTCCATAGGTTGATAGGGCACTCGGCTGAGCAGGTGGGCGATGCAGTTGAGCCGGGCCCGACGCTTGTCGTCGGCCTCCACCACGTACCAGGGCGACTCGGGAGTGTCGGTGTGGAGGAACATGTTGTCCTTGGCCCGTGAGTAGTCGACCCACCGCTGCCGGGCCTCGAGATCCATGGGGCTGAGCTTCCACCGTCGCAACGGGTCGTCGACGCGGCTCTGGAAACGGCGCTCCTGTTCGTCGTCGCTGACCGAGAACCAGTATTTGATGAGGATGATCCCGTCCTCGATGAGCTGGTGCTCCAACACCGGGCACTGGCGGAGGAAGCGCTGGTACTCCTCGTCGGTGCAGAACCCCATCACCCGGTCCACCCCGGCCCGGTTGTACCAACTCCGGTCGAAGAGGGCTATCTCGCCCGCCGAGGGGAGCTCGGCCACATACCGCTGGAAGTACCACTCGCCCCGCTCCCGTTCGGTCGGCGCCGGCAAGGCCACGATCCGGCAGACCCTCGGACTCAGGTACTGGCTGATCCGCTTGATCACACCTCCCTTGCCGGCCGCGTCCCGACCCTCGAAGACGACCACCACCCGCGACCCGCTGCGGTGGACCCACTCGGTCATGGTGGACAGCTCGCCCTGGAGCGTGAGGAGCTCCTTCTCGTACCGTCGCTTGGGCAGCTGGTCGACCATCACCCGACTCCTCGTCTCCCCGAGGGGCTGGCCCCGGCGGGGCCGTTCCCCGGACGGGCCCGGATCGGCCCACCGGTGATGGTAGGTCTCAGCGCCTCTTCACGGCGGGTGGGGCCGGTGCCTCGGCCGGCAGGACGGCGGACATGGTGACGAAGTCCCGCGACAGGCTCTGGAAGTACCGGCTCACCGGGGTGGCCTCGTCGTGGGTGAGCAACGTGCCGTTGGCCGGCCCGGCCGGCTGGCCGACGGGGGGATCGAAGCTGGTGAAGTTGACCCAGGCGGTGTTGATGTCCATCTCCATGGCCCGGACGGCCCCGGCCCGGGCCAGGACGTTGGCCAGGTCCACGATGGAGAGACCCGAGCCGCCGGCGAAGACGAGGGCACCGTCGGCCGTGACGCCGAGGCCCGACCGCCACACCTGCACGCGGCCCCCGAGCGTGGCCCCCCATCGGATGTTGTCGTTGCCGTCGAGTCCCGGCACCGGTCGGCCGCCGTCGACGATGAGGTCCAGGTTCTGCCGCACCGCCACCACGGAGGGCGACATGGAGACGTCGGTCCCCCACGCCCCGATGGTCGGTGTCCCGTTGCTGTCGATGACCAGCGAGGCCGCTCCCGTTCGGAGGGGGACGGCGGTCACCCCGTTGGCGTAGAAACCGCCCTGGGCGTCCTGTATCCGGAACCCGGAGTTGAAGGCGGCCACCAGGGTCTCGAGGGCCGGTCCGGTGATGGGAGCCACGTTGGGCCAGGTCTGCCCGGTGCCCGGGATGGACGTCCCCTCGTACAGCGTGGCCCGCAGCAGCTTGGTGTCCATCCACGCCACGCCGCACACCAGGCTGGTGTTGACGGCGTTCGGACGCAGGAAGGCCGCATAGATGGCCGGGAGGCCTCCCACGGTCCGACCGACGGGATGCCACTGGCCCTCACCGGGCGTCGGTGTGGCCACGAACGGAGTGATGGCGGCGGGGACCGGGAGATGGGCCGGGCCGGCCGGCTGGGTGGTGGAGGGGGTGGCCTCCGGGGCGGGGATGGCGCCCTTCTGGGGCTTCCCGCCCTTGGGTGGGGCGTGCCAGGTGTACCAGGTGTTCTCGGCCCAGGTGACCAGGCCCCCGCCGCCGTGGTCGCGGACCCACTCGGTCAGCCGGGCGCCGGGGGTGTTCCCCAGCGCCGGGTCGGTGGCAGCCGATCCGGCCGAGATCCACACCGGCGTCAGGGCCAGCACGATGACCAGGGCCACCGTCGACTTCGGGTGGCGGCCGATCAGGGTCCGGCGGCGGCGGATCTTTTCCTTGCGGCGGGCCCGACGCTCCCGCCGGGTGGGACGGGGCATCCGGTGGGCGTGGCGGGACCCGTCGGTGTCCCGACTGGAAGGGGTGGAGACAACCAGCGGGATGCCGGTCGAGGTGGGCCGGTCCGCGCCGTCTGCCGTCGCGCCGTCGGTGGGCCCCGGTGAGCCGGGCGGCTCCGAGGGCACTCCGGTCGAGGTGGGCGCGTCCGAACGGGCCGGGAAGGAGCGCAGCGCCGACGTCGCGCCCCGGCTCGGACCCGGGCCGACCCGCTCGGCGGGCGCTCCCGGCCGCGCCTCGGACGACGCGCCGTCCTGATCGAAGTTGATCTCGCCCTCCAACGCGCTCCCCAGACCTCATTCGGCGCAGATTGCAAGCGGTGGCACGGCCGCCCCCGCCGTCTCGGGTGTGCGCTCCCGCCCGAGGCTATGTTCCATCCCAGCTGGTCAGTGGCAGTAAAGCAGGGCCAGCTGACGATCCGATGAACCGGATGGGGCGGGAACGATGCTCTCCATCGGCTCCCCGGCCAGTCTCCCAGACGGGGAGGCGGCCGGGGGAGCGCCCCGCGTGCGGGGGCCGGCCGGGGCCGGTCGGAGCCTCAGGCCCGCTTGAGCGGCGCCATCCGGAGCAGGAGCTTCTTGCGCCCCACCGAGGTGAAGATCACCACGGCCTCGGCGTCCTCGCCCGACCCCGAGGTCTCCACCACCCGCCCCTCGCCCCACTGGCCGTGGACCACCAAGTCCCCGGCCTCGAGCCCCAGGAGCTCGGCTCCGCTGGGAGCCGGAGACCGCCGCCGCCGTCCGGTGGCGTCGAACTCCGCGTCGGCCCGGGCCAGGCCCCTCCCGAACACGCTTCTCCCTGGGGTGCCCCCGGCGTCCTCGGCCGACGAGACCCGGTCCCGGTAGGCGAATCCCTCGCCCCCGCGCCGGCCAGAGCCGGAGTCCCCGCCCACGTCCCGGACCAGTTCGTCGGGGATCTCGTTGAGGAACCGGCTCGGGATGTTGCTGCTACCCCGGCCGAAGACCAGCCGGGACCAGGCGTGCGAGACGTAGAGGTGCCGTTCGGCCCGGGTGATGCCCACGTAGCAGAGGCGGCGCTCCTCCTCCAGCTCCACCGGGTCCCCGAGGGAGCGCAGGTGCGGGAAGATGCCGTCCTCCATCCCGACCAGGAAGACCGCCGGGAACTCGAGGCCCTTGGCGATGTGCATGGTCATCAGTGAGACCTTGGTGCCGTCCCCCTCGAGCTGGTCGGAGTCGGACACCAAGGAGGCGGCCTCGAGGAACTCGGCCAGGGTGCGGTACTCGGCGGCCATGCCCACCAGGGTGTCGATGTTCTCCACGCGTCCCAAGGCCTCGATGGTGCCCTCGGCCAGCAGCTCGCTGCGGTACCCGGTGTCCTCCACCACCGCGGTGACCAGCTCGCCGGGCTCGAGCGTGGCCGGCTCGTCGGCTCCGGGCCCGTCGGTCTCTCCGGCCGCGGCGACGTCGGGTCCCGTCAGGGCCTCGATGTCCAGCGGGGCGATGGCCTCACCGTCGTCGTCGACCAGCCGGGGCACGATCATCCTGGCCCGCAAGCCCGCCAGCAGCGCCGACAGGTCCTGCAGGGCCTTGCCGGCCTTGCCCCCGATCCCCACGTCGACGGCGTGGGCCACGGCATCCCCGAAGGACAGGCCACGGGAGCCGGACCAGCCCGACAGCTTGGCGACCGACGTGTCCCCCACTCCCCGCTTGGGCACGTTGACGATCCGGCGCCAGCTGACCTCGTCGTCTGGGTTGACCAGGACCTTCAGGTAGGCCAGGACGTCCTTGATCTCGCGACGGTCGTAGAACTTGGTGCCACCCACCACCTTGTAGGGCACCTCGGCATGGACCATGGCCTCCTCCAGGGCGGCCGACTGGGCGTTGGTGCGGTAGAAGACGGCCACATCGCCCCACCGCAGTCCCTGGTCACTGCGCAGGCGGACGATCTCGTGGGCCACCCATTCGGCCTCGTCGTGCTCGTCCTCGGCCCGGTACCGGACGATCGGTCCCCCCGACTCCCCGGTCGGTCCACAGCGACTTGGGCTTGCGGGACGACGTTGTTGGTGATCACGGCATTGGCGGCGTCGAGGATGGTCTGGGTGGACCGGAAGTTCTGGTCCAGGATGATGGCCGTGGCGTCGGGGAAGGCCTGCTCGAACTCGAGGATGTTGGAGATGTCGGCACCCCGGAACCGGTAGACCGACTGGTCGCTGTCCCCGACCACCACGATGTTGCGGTGGCTCGCCGGCCAGCAGAACGGCCAGGGCGTTCTGCACGGCGTTGGTGTCCTGGTACTCGTCGACCAGGATGTGGGTGAAGCGGGTCCGGTAGTGGTCGAGCACGTCGGGGTGGAGCCGGAAGCAGGCGGACCGTGTTGAGCAACAGGTCGTCGAAGTCCATGGCGTTGGCCGCCACCAGCCGCTGCTGGTAGAGGTCGAAGACGTCGGCGATCCGCCGGTCGAAGATGGTCGCCGCGGCGGCCCGGTACTCATCGGGCCCCTGCTGTCGGGACTTGGCCTGGCTGATCTGGCCCACGATGGAGCGGGGCGACATCTTCTTGGTGTCGATGTCGAGCTCCCGGGCGACGATCTCCACCAGCCGGCGCGAGTCGGCGTCGTCGTAGATGGTGAAGGATCCCTTGTAGCCCAGCCGGTCGCCGTGGGCCCGGAGGATGCGCACGCACGCCGAGTGGAAGGTGGACACCCACATCCTCTGGCCCCGTGGCCCGACCAGCTCGGCCACCCGCGTGCGCATCTCGTCGGCGGCCTTGTTGGTGAAGGTGATGGCCAGGATCTGCCAGGGCGTGGCGTCGCCGGTGGCGATCAGGTGGGCGATGCGCCGCGTCAGCACCCGGGTCTTGCCCGATCCGGCGCCGGCCACGATGAGCAGGGGCCCACCCCGGTGGACCACCGCCTCCCGCTGCGGTTCGGTCAGCCCCTCCAGCAGGGCGTCCGCCCCGACCGGCACCCCGGCCGGGCGTCGTGACGCTGAGGTGGCCGCCGGGCCGTCGCCTTCCGGACCGGGAGGCGAGTCGGCGCTCCCCTCCGACGAGGTCACTCCCACTCGATGGTGCCGGGCGGCTTGGACGTGATGTCGAGAGCCACCCGGTTCACGCCCTCCACCTCGTTGATGATCCGCGAGGAGAGGCGCTCCAGCAAGTCGTAGGGCAGACGGGCCCAGTCGGCAGTCATGGCGTCGTCGCTGGTGACGGCGCGGATCACCATGGGGTAGGCGTAGGTGCGGCCGTCACCCATGACGCCCACGGTCCGGACGGCGGGGAGCACGGCGAAGCTCTGCCACAGCTCGCGGTACAGGCCGGCCCGGCGGATCTCCTCCACCACGATGGCGTCGGCCGCCCGCAGGATCTCGGCCCGCTCGGGGGTCACCTCGCCGACGATCCGCACGGCCAGTCCGGGCCCGGGGAAGGGCTGGCGCCAGACGATGTCGTGGGGCAGGCCGAGCTCCTCGCCGACCGCCCGCACCTCGTCCTTGAACAGCAGCCGGAGCGGCTCGACCAGGTCGAAGGCCAGGTCGTCGGGGAGCCCGCCCACGTTGTGGTGGGACTTGATGGTGGCCGCGGTGTCCGATGCCCGACTCGATCACGTCGGGGTAGAGGGTGCCCTGGACCAGGTAGCCCGACGGCTCGTCGGTGGCGGTCGGCGGGACATCGCCCTCGAGGGGGGCCAGCTGCTCGATGACCAGGTCACGGGCCACCTCCTCGAAGATCCGGATGAACAGCTCCCCGATGATCTTGCGCTTGGCCTCGGGATCGGTGACCCCGGCCAGGGCCTCGAAGAAGCGGTCGGCCGCCTTCACGTGGACCAGGTCGATGTGGAACTGGCGTCGGAACGTCTCCTCGACCTGCTCGCTCTCGCCGGCCCGCATGAGGCCGGTGTCGACGTAGACGCAGGTGAGCTGGTCCCCGATGGCCTTGTGGACCAGCGCGGCGGCCACCGCCGAGTCGACCCCGCCGGACAGGGCGCACAGCACCGGCGAGGAGCCCACCTGGGCCCGCACCGCCGCCACCTGGGACTCGATGATCGAGGTGTGGGTCCACGACGGCGGGCAGTCGCAGACGTCGTAGAGGAACCGTTCGAGCAGCTCGCTGCCCGCGCTCGGTGTGGACCACCTCGGGGTGGAACTGCACCCCGAAGAGGGCCCGCTCGACATCGTGGAGGGCGGCCACCGGGGCGTCGGGGCTGGTGGCCGTGGCCACGAATCCGTCGGGCACCGCGGTGATGGCGTCGCCGTGGCTCATCCACACCTCGACGTCGCCCGGCCAGTCGACGAACAGCGGGGAGGTCCCGGTGAGCGTCAGGGGGGTCCGTCCGTACTCGCCCCGACCGGTGCGGGCCACCTCGCCGCCGAGCTGCTGGGTGAGCAGCTGGGCGCCGTAGCAGATGCCCAGGATGGGGATGCCGGCCTCGTAGATGGCCGGGTCGATGGTCGGCGCCGGCGTCTCGTTGACCGACTTGGGGCCGCCCGAGAGGATGATGCCGGACGGGCGCCGGGCCACCAGACTCGGCGGCGGTGGCCGTGTGCGGGACGATCTCCGAGTAGACGTGGGCCTCGCGTACCCGGCGGGCGATCAGC
This sequence comes from uncultured Acidimicrobiaceae bacterium, assembly GCA_963817005.1. Taxonomy (GTDB): domain Bacteria; phylum Actinomycetota; class Acidimicrobiia; order Acidimicrobiales; family RAAP-2; genus Bog-756. Next base: position 604,213 of record CAWFMN010000007.1, on the reverse strand, counting down.
TGGGCGTACTGGGCACCGAAGTCGACGACGAGGATCGGACCGTCACCGGGCGCACCGGCGTCGGGAGGCGATGGGCTCAATGGCCCATGCCGACGCCCTGCGAGCGCTGCAGGTCCTTGCCCTCGGTCTGGAGGGCCGGGGCCACCATCACCTCGGCCTTCTGGAACTCCTTGACCGTCTCGTAGCCGCAGGTGGCCATGGCGGTGCGCAGGGCCCCGAACAGGTTCATCCGCCCGTCGTTCTCGTGGGCCGGGCCGAGCAGGATCTCCTGCAGGGTCCCCCGGGTGGTCGTCTTGACCCGGGCGCCACGGGGCAGGGTGGGGTGGAAGGTGGCCATGCCCCAGTGGAAGCCGCGGGCCGGTGCCTCGACGGCCGACGAGAGCGGCGAGCCCAGCATGACGGCGTCGGCCCCGCAGGCGATCGCCTTGGCGATGTCGCCACCCTTGGACATCCCGCCGTCGGCGATCACGTGGCACGTAGACCCCGGTCTCGTCGAGGTGGCGCATGCGGGCCCCGGCCACGTCGGCGATGGCGGTGGCCTGGGGCACACCGATGCCGAGCACGCCCCGGGTGGTGCAGGCGTTGCCCGGGCCCACGCCGACCAGCACGCCGACCGCACCGGTGCGCATCAGGTGGAGGCCGGCCTGGTACGAGGCACACCCGCCGACGATCACCGGGATCTCGAACTCGCGGATGAAGCGCTTGAGGTTGAGCGGCTCGACCGTCTTCGACACGTGCTCGGCCGAGACCACCGTGCCCTGGATGACCAGGAGGTCGAGCTCGGCAGCCGAGCAGGCCGGAGCGAACAGCTCGGTCTTCTGGGGCGTCACCGACGCCGCCGTGGTGATGCCGGCCGACTTCATCTCCCTGATGCGCTCGGTGACCAGCTCCAGCTGCACGGGCTCGGCGTACATCTGCTGCATCCGGGCGGTGGCCTTGTCGGCGTCGAGCTCGCGGATCTCGTCGAACAGGGGGGTGGGGTCCTCGTAGCGGGTCCACAGACCCTCGAGGTTGAGCACGCCCAGGCCGCCGAGCCGGCCGATCTCGATGGCCGTGGCCGGGCTGATCACGCCGTCCATGGCCGCTGCCATGAGCGGCAGGTCGAACCGATAGGCGTCGATCTCCCAGGTGATGTCGACGTCCTCGGGGTCCCGGGTCCGTCGGCTGGGGACGATGGCGATGTCGTCGAACCCGTAGGCCCGCCGACCCGACTTGAAGATGCCGATCTCAAGCTCAGCCACGTGACGTTCCTCCGGACCCTGGTCTCAGTTCTCCACACCTCCCATCGGTGGCCGCTCCGACATTGCGCCATCCGACTGCTCCCCACGATACCGCCTGGGGCCGTGACGCTGGGCTCCCCCCCGGCCCGGCCCGGAGGCTCATCGGCGTCCCGGACCTGCTGGCCGGAGACAGGGTCACCCCGTCGGGGCCTGGGCCCGGAGGGACGGGGGGAACTCCACTCCGAGGACCAGGCAGACCAGCTCCATGAGGGTGCGGGCCGTGGCCCCCCACACCGTCTCGCCGGCCACGTCGAAGAACCAGACCGGGAACTCGCCCACCGGGAGGCCCGACGGACCGAGGCGGCCGGGCACCGACCACCACTCCTCGTGGAACACCCCGTCGGCCACCAGCTCGTACAAGGCCACGTCGAAGATCCGCTCCACCTCGGAGGGGTTGGCCGTGAGGGCGGGGCGTCGTTCGAGGGCGGCGACCACCGGGGTCATGACGGTGTTGGACGAGACCGTGGGCATGGCCGTCAGCTCGCCGATCACCGTGACCAACGACGAGTCGAGGGCTACCTCCTCGGCAGCTTCCCGGAGGGCGGCCGCCACCACTCCCTCACCGCGCTCCAGCCGGCCGCCGGGGAAGGCCACCTCGCCCTGATGGGACCGGAGGAGGTCCGACCGGACGGTCAGCACCACCCGGGACTCCCCCTCCTCCTCGAACAACGGGACCAGCACGGCCGCCGGTCGGCCCTCGGCCGCCTGCCCGGCCAACGTCAGCCACGGTTCGCGGATCGGGCCGTGCCGGGCCCGGTCGTCGTCGAGGGCGGCGCGGACCCGGTCGAGGGACAGCTCACGCCGCCGCTCCGGGGGCAGCCCGGCCCAGGGCGCCGGACCGCCCGGCCGGTGGTGTGCCGGCCGGGTGATGGTCCGTCGGCCGGCGGGCGGCGAGAAGTCAGTGCCGGTGGCTCCGGCGGTGTCGGTGGCATCAGGGGAATCCATGGCGGCTTCAGAGTAGGGCGGCGCCTCGGGACGTCGGGCCACCGCCTTCGGCCCCGATGGGAGACCCGCCGGTCCCCGGAACCCCCGAACCGGCCGGCGGGGGCCATCCGACGCTGCGACCAGGGGCATCGGTAGAATTCCGAGATCGGGTCCGGCGGGCCCGCATCCCGTCCCCGACCCCACGATCCGACCGCCCGAACCGACCACCCGAACCACAAGGAGCTCCACGTGGAAAGCAGCGAAGTCCAGGCCGCGGCCTCCCAGTTCCCCATCACCACGGCGCTCGAGTTCCCCGAGTGGGCTGTGCAGCACAGTCTGGGCATGACCTTCGGGGTGGTCGTCCGGTCCATGGGGGCGGCCAAGGGGTTCACCGCCGGCTTCCGGGCCCTCGCCGGTGGTGAGGTGAAGCAGTACACCAAATTGGTCGAGGACAGCCGGCGCCACGCCCTGGACCGCCTCATCGAGAACGCCCGCATCCTGGGAGCCAACGCCATCATCTCCATGCGGTTCGACTCCTCCGAGGTGGGTCAGGGCCTCACCGAGATCGTCGCCTACGGCACCGCCGTGGTCGTCGGGAGTCGTACCTGATGGTGCCGGCCCGGCCGGTCCAGGGCGCAAGGTGCCGTCGGTGGTGGTGATCCTGTCGCTGGTCGGGGTGGCCGTGGTGGTCACCGTGATCATCAGCCTGTTCGTGCGCCGACACGGTGAGTCGGACGCGCCCCAGCCCGGATGGACACCGACCGACGAGGTCTTCAAGGACCCCGGGACCGAGCGGACCATGCGGGTGTGGGTCGATCGGGCCGGCGAACGCCACTACGTGCCGGACGCCCGCTGACGGCCCCGGCGCGGCCGGCGGTGACGGTCATCGGGTACCGGCACCCGGACGCGGATCGACCGGACCCGGAGGCCCGGTCGATCCTCACCGCAGGGTGCGCCGCCCGTCGGCGCGTCCGGCCCTCGGTGGGGCCGGAGGGGACCTACATCATCCCGCCCATGCCACCCATGCCGCCCATGCCGCCGCCATGCGGCCGCGGCGGCTGCGGCGGCAGCCGGCGTCGGCCTTCTCCGGGCTTGTCGGCCACGAGGGCCTCGGTGGTGAGCAGCAGCGCCGGCGATCGACGCCGCGTTCTGCAGCGCCGAGCGGGTGACCTTGGCCGGGTCGATGACGCCGGCCTTGACCAGGTCCTCGAACTCGCCGGTGGCGGCGTTGAGGCCGATGGTGCCGGTCTCGCGCTCGACCTGCTGGACGATCGACCGCGCCCTCGAGGCCGGCGTTGATGGCGATCCACGTGAGCGGGCGCCTCGAGCGCCTTGGCCACGATGCGGGCGCCGGTGGCCTCGTCGCCGTCGAGGGTCTCGACCACGGCCTGTCGACCGCGGCCCGGGTGCGGAGCAGGGCGGTGCCGCCACCGGCGACGATGCCCTCCTCGATGGCGGCCCGGGTGGCGGAGAGGGCGTCCTCGATGCGGTGCTTCTTCTCCTTGAGCTCCACCTCGGTGGCGGCGCCGACCTTGACGACGGCCACGCCGCCGGCCAGCTTGGCCAGGCGCTCCTGCAGCTTCTCGCGGTCCCAGTCGGAGTCGGTGTCGTCGATCTCGCGCTTGATCTGGGCGATGCGGCCCTTGACGTCGTCCTCGGCGCCGCCGCCCTCGACGATCGTGGTGTCGTCCTTGGTCGACGATGACCTGGCGGGCCTGGCCGAGCAGGTCGAGCGGTGGTGTTCTCGAGCTTGAGGCCGATCTCCTCGGAGATGACCTGGGCGCCGGTGAGGATGGCCATGTCCTGCGAGCATGGCCTTGCGGCGCTCGCCGAAGCCGGGGGCCTTGACGGCGACCGAGGTGAACGTGCCGCGGATCTTGTTGACCACCAGGGTGGCCAGGGCCTCGCCCTCGACGTCCTCGGCGATGATCAGCAGCGGCTTGCCGGTCTGCATGACCTTCTCGAGCACGGGCACGAGGTCGTGGACGGCGCTGATCTTCTGAGTTGACGAAGAGGATGTAGCGGGTCGTCGAGCACCGCCTCCTGGCGCTCGGGGTCGGTCACGAAGTACGGCGACAGGTAGCCCTTGTCGAACTGCATGCCCTCGGTGAACTCGAGCTCGATGCCGAAGGTGTTGGACTCCTCGACGGTGACCGTGCCGTCCTTGCCCACCTTGTCGATGGCGTCGGCGAGCACCTCGCCGATGGCGGTGTCGGCGGCCGAGATGGAGGCCACCTGGGCGATCTCGCGTCTTGTCGTCGATCTCCTTGGCCTGCTCCTTGATGGCCTCGACGGCGGCGGCGACGGCCTTGTCGATGCCCTTGCTTGCAGCGCCGATCGGGTTGGCGCCGGCGGCCACGTTGCGCAGGCCCTCGTGGATCGAGGGCCTGGGCCAGCACGGTGGCGGTGGTGGTGCCGTCACCGGCGACGTCGTTGGTCTTGGTGGCGACCTCCTTGACCAGCTGGGCGCCCATGTTCTCGAAGGGGTCGTCGAGCTCGACCTCGCGGGCGATGGACACGCCGTCGTTGGTGATGGTGGGGGCGCCGAACTTCTTCTCGATGCACCACGTTGCGGCCCTTCGGGCCGAGGGTCACCTTGACGGTGTCGGCCAGCTTGTTGACGCCGGCCTCGAGGCCGCGGCGGGCGGCCTCGTCGAACTTCAGGATCTTGGGCATTACTTGGCCACCTTGGCGAGGACGTCGCGGCTGGAGAGGATCAGCAGGTCCTCGCCGTCGACGGTGATCTCGGTGCCGCCGTACTTGGAGTAGACGACGGTGTCGCCGACGGCGACGTCGAGGGGGATGAGCTCGCCGGTGTTCTCGGCCCGGCGGCCGGGGCCGACGGCGAGCACCTCGCCCTGCTGGGGCTTCTCCTTGGCGGTGTCGGGGATGACCAGGCCGGAGGCGGTCGTCTCCTCGGACTCGCCGGGGCGGACGACGATGCGGTCGTCGAGGGGCTGCAGACTCATGGGTTCGGGCCTCCTGTGGCACGCGTTAGCACTCGAGCGTTGAGAGTGCTAACGATAGCGACCCCGAGCGGCTTGGCAACCGCGACCCGAGAGTGCCAGACGAACCCCGTCGCGGCACCGTCGGCTGCGGCCCGGTTCAGGAGGTGCCGGCCAGCCGGAGGTTCGGGTCGGCCCCCAGGCCGAGGGGGCTCGACCTCGCCCCGGCGGAGCCGCCACCAGCCGGCCGCCGCCACCATGGCGGCGTTGTCGGTGCACATGGCCCGGCTGGGCAGGAAGGCGCCCGATGCCGTCGGCCGCGCAGACCTCCTCGACCGTCGAGCGCAGCAGGGCGTTGGCGGCCACGCCGCCGGCCAGGCACAGCGCCCGGGCGCCGACGTCGGCTGCGGCCCGGCGGGCCTTCGTCACCAGGACGTCGACCACGGCCTGCTGGAACGAGGCGGCCACGTCGGCGGTGGCGGCGTCGGGGTGCTTGCGGACGTGTGTTGACCACCGCGGTCTTGAGCCCGCTGAACGAGAAGTCGTACCCCTCGCCGGGCAGGGCCCGGGGGAAGGCGAAGGCCGGCGGGTCGCCCTCGCTCGGCGATCCGGTCGATGGCCGGGCCGCCCGGGTAGCCGAGGCCGAGGAACCGGGCCACCTTGTCGAAGGCCTCGCCGGCGGCGTCGTCGATGGTCCGGCCCAGGAGCCGGTAGCGGCCGGGCTCGGTCACCTCGACCGAGCAGGGTGTGGCCGCCCGAGACCAGCAGCACCACCAGCGGCCAGCCCAGGTCGGGCTGCTCGAGGAGCGAGGCGAAGAGATGGGCCTCCAGGTGGTTGACGCCCGACGAAGGGGACGCCCCAGGCCAGCGACGAGCGCCTTGGCCTCGGCTCACCCCGACCAGCAGCGACCCGATCAGGCCGGGACCGAGGTGGCGGCCACGGCGTCGATCCCGGTCCCGAGGTGTCCGACCCGGCCGCGGCCAGGGCCTCGGCCAGCACCGGGGTGAGCAGCTCGACGTGGGCCCGGCCGGCCAGCTCGGGGACGACCCCGCCGTACCGGGCGTGCAGGTCGATCTGGCTGCTCACCACCGAGGACGACGATCACCGACCGTCCGTCGACCACCGACGCCGCCGTCTCGTCGCACGAGGTCTCGATGCCGAGGACCCGAACCACGGAGCGGCCGACCATGCCCGGGACACTAGTCAGCACCGTGGTCACCGGCGGTGGGTGACCACGAGGCCCGGGGCCCGCCGGGCCTCGATGCCCGCCAACCGGTCGGCGTACTCGTCCGAGTCGATGTCCCGGACCCACATGACCAGGGCGTCGTCGCCGGTCTCGGGGTAGTAGTTCCGACGCACGCCCGACCGGGGCCAAGCCGAAGCGTTGGTAGAGGGCGGCGGCCCGGTCGTTGCCCACCCGGACCTCGAGGGTCAGATGGCGGGCACCCCGGGCCAGGGCCGTGTGGACCAGGTCGGCCAGGATCACCGCACCCAGACCCCGCCCCTGCCAGTCGGGGTCGACGGCGATGTTGTTCACGTGCGACTCGTCGTCGATGAACATCTGGCCGGCGAAGCCCACGATGGTCCGACCCGACCCAGGCGGCCCGGTAGGCGCGGGAGGTGCGCTGGGCCAGCTCCTCGACGAAGAGCCGGTGCGACCAGGGATGGGGGAACACCGCCTCTTCGATCCGCAGCACGCCCCGCAGGTCCTTGGTGCGCATCGGGGCGATGACCACCTCGACCGGGGTCTCCGCCTTGCGGACGGCGTCGGGCGCACGGCTCATCGGGCCCCGTCCCCGCCGGTCGGGACCGTGCCGCGGCGGCCGCTGCTCCCAGTTGATGCGGGCGTCGGCCGGGCGTCGGTAGTCGGGGACCAGGTCGCCCGCGGCCATCAGCGGCTCCCCCCGTGCGAGCCGGGACAGGGCCAGGTGGGCCAGGGTCGACGGGGGCGGGGCGGCCAGCCCGGCCGCGCCGTCCAGGTCGAGCCCGGCGTGGAGGGCCAGCTGCCGGTGGTACCGGACGGCCCCGTCGCCGACCACCACGACCCGGCCGTGGGCCCGGGCCAGCGCCACCAGCCAGTCCTCGAGCGCGCCGGGGGTGATCGGCTCGGTCCGGTCGTCCCGCACCGAGCCCGGATCGACAGGGTCCCCGGGGCCGTCGGCGCGGTCGAAGCGGTAGGCGGCGGCGAACACCTCGCCGCGTCGGGCGTCGACCACCGAGACGACCGGCGACCCCGCCCCGGGCCCGGTCGGCTGGTCGCCGACCCTCTCCCGGGCGGCGGCGGCCAGGATGTCGAGGCTGCTCACGCCGACCAGCCCGATCGACAGGGCCTGGCCGAGGGCCTTGGCCGTGGCCACGCCCACCCGGAGGCCGGTGAACAGCCCGGGTCCGATGTCGACGGCGATGACGTCGATGTCGGCCACCGTGCACCCCGACACCGCGCACACCTCCTCGACCGAGGGGATCAGCAGCTCGGCGTGGGCCCGCCCCCCGGCATGGAGCCGCTCGGCCGTCGCCCCGTCGTCCCGGACCAGGGCCACCCCGACCAGGTCGGTGGCCGACTCGATGGCCAACAGGGTCACGGGGCGACCGCCCACCGGCCCAGGGCCCCGACCAGGGCGTCCCACCGGGCCGTCCAGCGCGGGCCCGAGGGACGGACGGTGATCGACCCGTACGTCGTCGTCCGCCGCCCACCCGTAGCCGGCGAGGGCCAGGTCCAGCGCGTCGGCCCCGAGGACCGGTTCGGCGGCGTCCCCCCACTCGACGAGGGCCACCGCCGCCGTCCTCGACCAGCTCGCCGAGGCCGAGGTCGACGATCTCGTGGAGGTGGTCCAGACGGCACAGGTCGGCGTGGAGCAGGGTGCGCACCGGGGCCGTCCCCGGCCACCGGATACTGGCGGACCAGGGTGAAGGTGGGGCTGGTGACGGGCTCGGCCACGCCGAGGCCGTCGCCGAACCCCTGGGCGAAGGTGGTCTTGCCCGCGCCGAGGTCACCGGCCAGCAGGAGGACGTCGCCGGGGAGGCACAGCCCCGGCGACCGCGGCGGCCAGGGCCCGGGTCTGGTCGGGAGTCGAGGTCCGGAGGACCAGCGGCCCGGGTGCCGCTCACGAGTGCCAGCCGAGCAGCTGCTTGGCCCGGACCAGGTCGGCCCGCATCTCGGCCACCACCGCGCCGCCCGAGCGCAGGGCGGCGGCCGGGTGGTAGGTCGGCACCAGGTGCCAGCCGTCCATCGGGTACGCCTGGCCCCGCACCCTGGTGATGCCGAGGTCGGTCTCGAGCAGCAGCTTGGTGGCGAAGTTCCCGAGGGTGATCACCACCACGGGGGCGATGAGCGGCGAGCTGGGCGTCGAGGTAGGGGCGGCAGGCGGCGATCTCGTCGGGCTTGGGGTCCCGGTTGTCCGGTGGCCGGCACTTGACCACGTTGGCGATGTAGCAGCGGCGCGCGGTCGACGCCCAGCTCCTCGAGCACCAGCTTGTCGAGCAGCTTGCCCGAGCGCCCGACGAACGGCTCGCCCTGCGAGGTCCTCGTCGCGGCCCGGGCGCCTCGCCCACGAACATCAGGTCGGCGTCGGGGGTCGCCCACCCCGAAGACCACCTGGGTCCGGCCTGGGCCGACAGCGGGCACCGGGTGCAGCCGGCGGCCTCCCGGGCGAGCTCGGCCAGATCGGTCCCGGGTGCCACCGCCGCATGGTACCGCCCGGGCGGCCGGCGGCCGGCTGGCCCGGGCGGGCCGCCGGGCTCAGGCCGGGGACGCCGGCCGTGCAGGAGGCGGGGGACCCGGGGTCCGATGTCGCACAGCACCTCGTAGCTGATGGTGCCGAGCAGCCCGGCCCACTCCTCCGCACGTGATCGCCTCGGTCCCCTGCTCGCCGATCAGCACCACCTCGTCACCCACGGCCACCGGGACCGAGCCCGGCGGCCCGCAGTCGACCACGATCTGGTCCATCGTGACCACCCCGGCCAGGGGCCGGCGCACGCCGCCGATCAGCACCTCGCCGCCCTGGTCGAACAGGCGCCGGGGCACGCCGTCGGCGTAGCCGATGGGCACGGTGGCCACCGTCGAGTTCGCCGGGCAGGGGCCGCCGGCGGCCGTAGGAGGGGCGTTCCCCGGCGGCGCAGGTCCCGCACGTAGGTCACCCGGCTGCGCAGGGACAGCACGGGCCGGAGCCGGCGCCCTCCGGTGGCCTCGGCCAGGGCCGAGGCCAGGGTCGGGGTCGGGGTCAGGCCGTAGACGGCGAGGCCGCAGCGGACCAGGTCGTGGCGGGACGAGGGCACCCCGATGGTGCCGGCCGAGTTGGCCACGTGGGTCATCGGTGGCCGGATGCCCGGCGGCGGCGAGCGTCGGCCACGACCTCGTCGAACCGGTCGAGCTGGAGGCAGGTGAAGGCCCGGTCGTCGGCGCCGTGCCCGTCGGCCACGGCCAGGTGGGTCCACAGCGCCCCCAACTGCAGGTGCGGGGTCGGCGGCGATGGCCGCGGCCAGCAGCGGCGGCGTCCTCGGGGTCCGCGCCGACCCGGTGCATCCCGGTGTCCACCTTGAGGTGCACCGGCACCGGCGGGTGCCCGGACGCCGGCCGCCGCCCGGCTCAGGTCCTCGATCCCGCCGGCGGTGTAGACCGTCGGGACCAGGCCGCGGGACACGGCCTCGGCCATGCCCTCCACGGGTGGCTCGGACAGCAGCAGGATCGGGCGCCTCGATCCCCGCCTCCCGGAGTGCCACCCCCTCCTCGACGAGGGCCACCGCCAGCCAGGTGGCCCCCCCTTCGAGGGCGGCCCGGGCCACCGGCACGGTCGCCGTGGCCGTAGCCGTCCGCCTTCACCACCGCGCAGAGGGCCGCCGGCCCGACCAGGTCGGAGCAGCACGCCGGCGTTGTGCCGCACGGCGTCGAGGTCGATGTCGGCCCACGCCGGGGCGCCAGCGGTCAGCCACGGCGGACCCGCCCGCGGACCGTCCCGGCCGCCGGCGGCCAGCACCGTGGCCACCAGGTCGGGCAGGTCGCCGGCCACCGTACCCTCCCCGAAGGCCGCGCGCACCGGCCCGGCCGTGCACGTGGGCGGCGAGGGCGGCGGCGTCGAGCGGGTCGACCCCGCGGGCCAGGAGGGCCCCGATGACCCCGGACAGGACGTCCCCGGTACCGGCGGTGGCCAGGGCGGTGGTGCCGGCCCGGGCCAGGCGGACCCGGCCGTCGGGATGGGCCACGGCGGTGGTCGGTCCCTTGAGCAGGGACACCGCACCGGAGCTGCCGGCCAGGGCGCGGGCGGCGGCGATCCGGTCCGGACCGGGGTCGGCTCCGACCAGCCGGGCGTACTCGCCGTCGTGGGGGGTGAGGACCACCCGGGAGCGGGCCTGGAGGGACCGGTCCCCGCCCACCCGGCCCAGGGCGTGGAGACCGTCGGCGTCCACCACCACCGGCACGGGCGAGTCCGCCACCAGCCGGATCACCTCGGCCGCCGAGCGGGCGGTGCGCCCGAGCCCGGGTCCGACCACCACGGCCGAGCAGCGTGAGGCGGCGTCCAGGGCGGTCGGGGCCCACCCCTCGTCGGGCAGGAAGACGCTGACCGCCTCGGTGGCCGGCGAGTGCGGCCAGGTCCAGGCCGGGCACACCCAGGCGGACCATGCCGGCACCGGCCCGGTAGGCGGCGCGGGCGCACAGGCCGGCGGCCCCGGTCATGCCCGGCGACCCGGCCACCACCAACACGGCGGCCGACCACTTGTTGCCCAGCCGGGCCCGGTTCGGGACCAGCGCGACCACGTCCTCGTCGCCCACCACGGCGACCGACGGGCGTCCGGTGGGGAGGCCGATGTCGGCCACGGTCACCGCACCGGCCAGGCGCGCGCCCGTCGCCCTGCAGCAGCCCGGGCTTGAGGGCCACGAAGGTCACGGTCCGGTGGGCGGCCGCCGGTGCCCCCGACGCCTCCCCGGTGTCCCCGCGCACGCCGGACGGGATGTCCACGGCCAGGACCGGGGTCCCGGCGGGAACCGGTGGGAACCGGAACTCACCCCGGAACCCGGTGCCGAAGGCGGCGTCGACCACCAGGTCGACCGGTCCGATGGCGGTCGGGCGACCCGGCCTCGACCACGGTGACCCGGGCGCCCCGCCGGCCGAGCAGGCGGGCGGCCACCCGGCCGTCGGCCCCGTTGTTCCCCGGGCCGGCCACCACCGTCACCCGCCGGCCGTAGGCTCCGCCCATCACGTCCAGGGCGGCCAGGGCCACGGCCAGCCCGGCCCGGCCCACCAGGACCTCGAGGGGCGTCGAGGACAGGGCGGCGGCATCGACGGCGTTCATCTCGGCGACGGTGAGGACCGGCTGCATCCCAGTCGACGCTACGACGTCGCCGGCCGGTCAGGGGAGACGGTGCCCGGGCGAGCACCCTCGGCCACCACCAGGGCCACGGCCACCTGATCGGTGTGGGAGAGGGACAGGTGCCAACGGACCACGCCGGTGCGGTCGGGCCAGCGACGCGGCCGCTCCGGTGAGGACCAGGCCCGGCGCGTCGAGACCGGCGCGGACCACCTCCACGTCGTGGAAGGGATAGGCCCACAGTCCGACCCCCAACGCCTTCATGACCGCCTCCTTGGCGGCGAAGCGGGTGGACAGACGCGGGACGGGGTCGGGCGCCGACCGGGCGTAGGCCAGCTCGCCGGCGGTGAAGAGGCGGTCGGCGACCGAGCCCCGGCGACCGAGCACCCGGGCGAACCGGGCCAGGTCCACGGCGTCGACGCCCACGCCGACCACACCGACCGGGGCCATGCCGTCGTCCACCAGTCCGAGCGCCAAGCCCCGGGCCAGCGCGGTCACCGGAGCGGCCCCGTCCGGCCGGGTCACTCGACGGTGACCACCTTGGCCAGGTTGCGGGGGCGGTCGACGTCGAGGCCGTGCAGCCGGGCCAGGTGGTAGGCGAACAGCTGCATGGGCACCACGTCGATGATGGGGGCGAAGAGGTACTCGGTCTCGGGTACCCACAGCACGGCGTCGGCCAGCCGGGCGGTCTCCTCGTCGCCGTCGTTGGCCACCAGCACCACCGTGGCGCCGCGGCTCTTGACCTCGGTGACGTTGTTCATCATCTTCTCCCAGGTGGGGGTGCGGGTGACCACGGCGATGACCACCGTGCCCGGCTCCACCAGCGCGATGGGCCCGTGCTTGAGCTCGCCGGCCGGGAAGCCCTCGGCCCGCAGGTAGGAGAGCTCCTTCAGCTTCGAGCGCGCCCTCGAGGGCCACCGGGTACCCCACCTGGCGGCCCAGGAACATGAACGACGGGCGAGTCGCGGTACTGCCGGGCCACCGCCTCCACCTCGGCGCTCCGCCCGAGGGCCACCGCCACGTGCTCGGGCAGCACGCCCATGGCCTCGAACAGGGTCCGGGCGTCGGCCGGTGACAGGGTGCCCCGGGCCTGGGCCAGGTAGAGGGCCAGGATCTCCAGCGCGGTGATCTGGGCCAGGTGGGTCTTGGTGGCCGCCACCCCGATCTCGGGTCCGGCCCGGGTGTAGAGCACCGCATCGCTCGCCCGGGCCATGGACGAGTCGACCACGTTGCAGATGACCAGGACCTTGGCCCCCTGCCGGCTGGCCTCCTCCATGGCGATGCGGGTGTCGGCGGTCTCGCCGGACTGGCTGACCCCGATGACCAGGGTGGTGGCGTCGAGCACCGGGTCGCGGTAGATGAACTCACTGGCGATGTCGATCTCGACGGGAATGCGGGCCCAGTGCTCGATGGCGTACTTGGCCATCAGGCCGGCGTGGTAGCTGCTCCCACAGGCCACGATGAACACCTTGTTGACCTGGCGCAGTTCTTCGTTGGTGATGTGGACCTCGTCCAGGGAGAGGGTGCCGTCAGGGAGCAGCCGGTCGAGCAGGGTGTCGGCCACCGCCTTGGGCTGCTCGTGCATCTCCTTGCTCATGTAGTCGTCGTAGCCGTCCTTGCGGGCGGCATCGAGGTCCCAGCTGACGGTGATGGTCTGGGGCTGCACCTCGGTACCGGACGTGTCGGTGACCCGCAGCGAACCCGGCCGCAGCTCGGCCACCTGATCGTCCTCCAGTACGAAGAAGTCACGGGTGAGGCCGAGGATGGCGGGGATGTCCGAGGCCAGGAAGGCGGCGTCCCCGTCGTACCCCCATCAACAGGGGGGAGACCCGCCGGGCGGCCACGAGGAGGTCGGGCTCATCGGCTCGCACCACGGCCAGCGCGAAGGCCCCGCGCACCCGGGTCAGCGCGGAGCGCACCGCTCCGGACAACCCGGAGTCGGGGCGGTCGGCCAGCGCCGCCTCGATCAGGTGGGCCAGCACCTCGGTGTCGGTCTCCGACTCCAGCCGGTGCCCGGCGGCCACCAGCTCGTCGGCCAGCTCCACGTGGTTCTCGATGATCCCGTTGTGGACCACGGCCAGTCCGGCCGAGCAGTCCACGTGGGGATGGGCGTTGCCCTCGGTGGGGCCGCCGTGGGTGGCCCACCGGGTGTGGCCGATGCCGGCCACCGAGCCGGCGGGGGCGGACTCGGCCCGCTTGGTCAGGTCGTCCAGCGACCGGGTGCCGTTGGCCGCCCGGGCCCGCCACAGCCCGTCGGACGGCGCCGGACCGACCAGGGCGATGCCGGCCGAGTCGTAGCCGCGGTACTCGAGGCGGCCGAGGCCCTCGAGGAGCACCTCCAGCACGTCGATGGGGTCGGCGCCGGCCGGGGCTCGGGTGATGCCGATGATGCCGCACATGGATACCGAGGCTAGCGGTCCGGGGGCCCCGGGCGACTGCCATTCCCCCTGGCCCGGCCGGCCGGTCCCGGCCTCCGGGGCAGGGCGCCCGGGCCGGACCGGGGTCAGCCGTGGGTGGCTGCGGCCGCCTGCAGCTCGAACCCCACCAGCTTGCCGAGGCGCTCGGCGATGGCCTCGGCCACCCCGTCGCCCCGGGCCTCGACCATCACCCGGACCAACGGCTCGGTGCCGCTGGGGCGGAGGAGCACCCGCCCCTCGTCGCCCAGCCGGGCCTCCTCTTCGGCCACCGCCGACCACACGGCCTCCGCCCCGCCCAACAGCTCGGTGTTGGGGACGGGGACGTTGACGAGGACCTGGGGGACCCGGGTGACCAGCCCGTCCAGCAGCTCGGTCAGGGGGCGGCCCGACCGGGCCACCAGGTCGGCCAGGATCAGCCCGGTCAGCAGGCCGTCGCCGGTGGTGGCCAGGCGCCGGAAGATGATGTGGCCGGACTGCTCGCCGCCCAGGGAGAGTCCGTCCGTGTCCAGGGCGGCCAGCACGTAGCGGTCCCCCACCCCGGTCTCCTTCACGATGATGCCCCGTTCCTCCATGGCCAGGCGGAACCCCAGGTTGGTCATGACGGTGACCACCACCGTGTTGCCGGCCAGCAGGCCCCGCTCGGCCAGGTCCAGGGCGAACAGGGCGATCAGCTCGTCCCCGTTGACCAGGGCGCCGTCGGGACCGACGGCCAGCAGCCGGTCGGCATCACCGTCGAGGGCCAGGCCCAGGTCGGCCTGGTGCTCCACCACGGCGCCGGCCAGGGGTCCGGTCGAGGTGGAGCCGCACCCGTCGTTGATGTTGGTGCCGTCGGGCTCGCAGCCGATGGAGACCACCTCGGCCCCCAGCCGCTCGAACAGCCCGCCGGCCAGGGCCGAGGCCGATCCGTTGGCACTGTCGACGACCAGCCGGAGGCCGTCCAGCCGGCGCCCCTCCAGCAACGACACCAGGTGGTCGACATAGGCCTGGCCCAGATCCGGCTCGACCGAGAGGCCTCCCACCCCGTGCCCCTCGAGGCGGCGCGGACCCTTGGCCGAGGGGTCGAGGACCCGATCCAGCTCGTCCTCGATGGCCGCCTCCATCTCCTCGCTCAGCTTGGCCCCGCCGGCGGCGAACAGCTTGATGCCGTTGTCGGGGAACGGGTTGTGCGAGGCCGAGATGACCACGGCGGGCACGTCGCGCTCGGCCGACAGCCAGGCCAGGGCCGGAGTGGGGAGCACGCCCACGTCGACGACGTCGGCCCCCTCACTGGTGAGGCCGGCCGACAGGGCCGCCTGCAGCAGGGGGCCGGAGCGGCGGGTGTCGCGACCGATGAGGAAGGTGGCGGCCGAGATGGTGCGGGCGACGGCCCGCCCCAGGGCCAGGGTCAGCTCGGGCGTGAGCTCGACGTTGGCGACACCCCGGACCCCGTCGGTGCCGAACCGGGTCGTGACCACCGGACTACCGCTTGGAGTACTGGGGCGCCTTGCGGGCCTTCTTCAGGCCGTACTTCTTCGACTCCTTCTCGCGTGCGTCACGCGTGAGGAACCCGGCCTTCTTCAGCGAGGTCCGCAGCTCGGGGTCGAGCTCGCACAGGGCCCGGGCGATGCCCAGGCGGAACGCACCGGCCTGGCCCGAGACCCCGCCACCGTCGATGGTCACGTCGATGTCGCACGACTCGGTGGTCTCGGTCAGGCGGAGGGGCTCGGTGACGATCATCCGGTGGGTGGCCGAGGTGAAGTAGTCCTCGAACTTCGATCCGTTGACGGTGATCCCGCCCTGGCCGGGACGGATCCGTACCCGGGCCACCGCCTGCTTTCGGCGTCCGGTGGTCTGGCAGATGGGGGCGGCGTTGGCCACAGCGTGTTCCTCGCGTTCGGTTCTCTGGGCGTTTCGATGGTTCGGGGTGGTCGTTCCGGCCGGACCCGTCGGCGGGCCTGGTGCCTAGGCCCCGCTCCGGGCGGATGCCGTGCGGCGGGCACCGGGGAGCTCGAGGGGTTCGGGGGACTGGGCGGCGTGGGGGTGGTCGGCACCCGGTAGACCTTCAGCTTGGTGAGCCATCTGGCGTCCCAGCCGGTTCTTGGGCAGCATGCCGGTGACCGCGTTGCGGACCACGTCGTCGGAGCGGTCGATCATCAGGTCGCCGTAGCTGGTGGCGGTCAGGCCGCCCGGGTAGCCGCTGTGGCGGTAGGCCATCTTCGTCTCCGCCTTGCCCGAGGTCAGCACCACCTTGTCGGCGTTGATCACGATGACGTGGTCGCCGATGTCGATGTGGGGGGCGAAGGTCGGCTTGTGCTTGCCCCGCAGGATGGCGGCCACCTCGGTGGCCAGGCGGCCGAGCACCAGCCCGTCGGCGTCGACGATGTGCCAGGCGCGGGTGATGTCAGCGGGCTTGGGTGAGAACGTGCGCACGAGATGTCCTTGTCCGGTGGTACTGGGTTCGGTGGTGCCGGGTGCTGGTGGGCACCCACCGATGCGGGGCCGTTGGTCAGGGCCGATCCTGACTACCCCGCCACCGATCCACGAGGTGCTCCCGTCGGCCCCCGGCTGATCTGGCCAAACCGGCGACTGCCCAGGATACGACGAAACCGACCCCTCAGGCAAGCCGGCCGGGCCCGTAGCGGACGCCCATCAAGGTGAGGCCCCAGGGGGGTGCCGGTTGGGAGGCCTGCTGGCGGTCGGCGGAGCGCAGGATCCACAGCACGTCGGACGGGCGCTTGCGTCCCCGTCCCACGTCGACCAGGGTGCCGACCAGGGACCGGACCATCTGGTGGCAGAAGGCGTTGGCCTCGATCTCGAAGGCCAGCAGGCTCCCCACCACGGGGACCAGGGCCGGGGTCGATCCGGCGGTCGGGACGGCCGGGCGGGCCGACCCCGCCGTCCCCCGTCCTCGGCGGCGCTCAGCGCCGTCCACGAGGCCGCCGTCACCCGCCGCGGGATCGGGGCGTCGGGCGCGGTGCCGGGCACCCGCCGGCAGAACGCCCGGAAGTCGTGCTCGCCGAGCAGGGCGTCGGAGGCGGCGGCCATCGACCGGAGGTCGAGGGGGTCGGCGACGTGCCAGGACAGGCCGGCCAGGAGCGGGTCGGCCACCGGGGCGTTGACCACCAGGTAGCGGTAGCGGCGGGCGCTCGCCGAATGCCGGGCGTCGAATCCGTCCGGCGCCACGCCGGCCTCCCGGACCACGATGGCCGGGCCCAGCTGGCTGTTGCAGGACGAGACCACGGCGGCCGGGTCCAGATCGGCGGACCGCTCGCCGGGGATGTCGAAGTGGACGACCTGGCCGAGGGCGTGGACGCCGGCGTCGGTGCGCCCGGCACAGGTCAGGGCCACCGGGGCCCGGACCACCCGCCCCAGGGCCTCGGCCAGCGCCCCGGCCACCGTCGACTGGTCCCGGTTGGGCGGCGAAGCCGTGGAAGGCCGAGCCGTCGTAGGCGACGGTCATCCGCCAGCGGACCGTCGCGGCCGGATCGACACCGGTCGCGCCGGCCGATCCGTCGCCCGTCCCGCCGTCACGGGCGGAGCCGGCACCGCTCCCGTCGTCCAACCCCCCGACACCGGGGGGCGGGCTCAGACCAGCTCGATGCGGGCCATCGGGGCGTTGTCGCCCTGGCGGGGGCCCAGCTTGAGGATGCGGGTGTAGCCGCCGGGCCGGTCGGCGTAGCGGGGCCCGATCTCGTCGAACAGCTTGTGGGCCATGTCCTTGTCCCGGATGAAGGCCACGACGTGGCGGTGGCGGTGCACGCCGCCCTTGGCCGGCCGTGGTGATGCACCTTCTCGGCGACCGGGCGCAGGGCCTTGGCCTTGGCCTCGGTGGTGACGATGGCCTCGGCGGCGATGAGCGAGGCGACCAGGTTGCCCATCATGGCCTTCTGGTGGGCGGAGTCGCCGCCGAAGCGGCGGCCCTTCTTCGGGGTGCCGAGCATGGTCCCGGCCTCAGTCCTTGGCGCGCAGGGACAGGCCCCGCTCGTCGAGCTTCTGGAGCACCTCGTCGAGCGACTTCTGGCCGAAGTTGGTGATGGCGAGCAGATCGTCCTCGGTCTGCTCGACCAGCTCGCCGATCGTGTTGATCTGGGCCCGCTTGAGGCAGTTGCGGGGCCGCTCGGAGAGGTCGAGGTCCTCGATGGGCAGGTCGAGGTCGGGCGAGCCGCTGCGTGGTGGCGCCCACCTCGCCCAGCTCGAGGCCCTGCGGGCTCGTCGCTCAGGTCGGCGACCAGGCCGACCAGGGTGCGCAGGGTGTCGCCGGCCGAGGCCAGCGCCTCGCGGGGCGTGATCGAGCCGTCGGTCTCGATGTCGAGCACCAGGCGGTCGTAGTTGGTGGACTGCTCGACCCGGACCGGCTCGACGGTGAAGGCCACCCGGCGGACCGGCGAGAAGATCGAGTCGACCGGGATGACGCCGATGGTCGTGGACCGCTTGTTCCGGTCGGCCGAGAGCGTAGCCCCGGCCCCGCTCGACGGTGAGGTCGACGGCCAGGCGGCCCTTGGCGTTGAGGGTGGCGATGTGCAGGTCCGGGTTGAGGACCTCGACGTCGCGCGGTCAGCTGGATGTCGCCGGCGGTGGCGTCGGCCGGGCCCCGCACGTCGAGGCGGAGGGTCACCGGCTCGTCGGCTGTGCACCCGGAGCACGAGGTCCTTGAGGTTGAAGATGATGTCGGTGACGTCCTCCTTGACCCCGGGGAGGGTGGTGAACTCGTGGAGGGCGTCGTCGAAGCGGACCTGGGTGACGGCGGCGCCGGGGATCGACGACAGCAGGGTGCGGCGCAGCGAGTTGCCGAGGGTGTGGCCGAAGCCGGGCTCGAGCGGGCCGACGGCGAACCGCTGGCGGTTGTCCTCCTCCTCGCCGATGGCTTCGACGGTGGGTCGTTGGATGATCAGCATGGTGGGTGCTTCCTGCTTGGCGGGGTGACGGGGCTACTTCGAGTAGAGCTCGACGATGAGCTGCTCCTGGACCGGCTCGTCGATGTGCTCGCGCAGCGGCAGGTCGAGGACACGCGGACCTCGAAGCCGGTCGCCGCCGGTCTCGAGCCAGGGCGGCAGCTGCCGGTCGAGGGTGTCGATGTTGTGGCGGACGACGATCAGCTCGCGGGACTTGGGCTTGAGGGCGACCACGTCGCCCTTGCGCACCCGGTAGCTCGGGATGGTGACCCGCTTGCCGTTGACCAGGACGTGGCCGTGGCGGACGAACTGGCGGGCCTGGGCCCGGCTGGCGCCCCACCCGGCCCGGAAGGCGACGTTGTCGAGGCGCAGCTCGAGCATGCGCAGCAGGTTCTCGCCGGTGATGCCCGGCTGGCGGTTGGCCTCCTCGTAGAGGTTGCGGAACTGCTTCTCGAGCAGCCCGTAGATGCGGCGGGCCTTCTGCTTCTCCCGCAGCTGGGCCAGGTACTCCGAGCCCTGGCGCATGCGGTCGCGGCCGTGCTCGCCGGGCGGGTAGGCGCGGCTGTGGCGGTCGGTGACCGCCTCGGAGACCGGGCACTTCAGCGAGTAGCAGCGCTCGCCCTTGAGGAACAGCTTGGTCCGCTCCCGCCGGCAGAGGCGGCAGACGGGACCGGTGTAGCGAGCCATCGGTGGTTCCTTCCGTTCCTCGGCCTAGACCCGGCGCCGCTTCTTCGGGCGGCAGCCGTTGTGGGGGATCGGGGTCACGTCCTTGATGCCGGCGACCTCGATGCCGGCGTTCATGCCAGCGAGCGGATGGCGGTCTCCCGGCCCGAGCCCGGGCCCTTGACCAGGACGTCGACCTTGCGCACCCCGTGCTCCATGGCCCGCCGGGCGCACTGCTCGGCGGCCAGCTGGGCGGCGAACGGCGTCGACTTGCGCGAGCCCTTGAAGCCGACGTTGCCGGCCGAGGCCCAGGCCAGCACGTTGCCCTCGGGGTCGGTGATCGAGACGATGGTGTTGTTGAACGAGCTCTTGATGTGCGCCACCCCGTAGGTGACGTTCTTGCGCTCGCGCTTGCGGGGGCGACGGCGCCGGCGGCCGGCTTGGTGGTCTTGGCCATTTACTTCCGACACCTTCTTCTTGCCGGCGACGGTCTTCTTCGGGCCCTTGCGGGTGCGGGCGTTGGTGTGGGTGCGCTGGCCGTGGACCGGCAGGCCCTTGCGGTGGCGGATGCCCTGGTAGCAGCCGATCTCCATCTTGCGCTTGATGTCCTGGGAGACGTCGCGGCGCAGGTCGCCCTCGACCTTGAGGTTGGCGTCGATGTAGGTGCGGAGCCTGGTCGACCTCCTCGTCGGTCAGGTCGCGGACCCGGGTGTCGGGGTTGATGTCGGTGGCCGCGCAGATCTGCTGCGACGGTGGTCCGGCCGATGCCGAAGATGTAGGTGAGGGAGATCTCCAGCCGCTTCTCGCGGGGGATGTCCACGCCGGAGATACGGGCCATGCTGTCTGTCCTCTCCTCAGCCCTGGCGCTGCTTGTGGCGCGGGTTGTCGCAGATGACCAGGACCCGCCGTGGCGGCGGATCACCTTGCACTTCTCACAGATCGGCTTGACGCTCGGTCGAACCTTCATTGCTGTCTTCCCTGTCCTCGAACTGTCGCTGCTCGGTCGGACCGGCCGTGGCTACTTGTACCGGTAGGTGATCCGGCCCCGGGTGAGGTCGTAGGGGGTGATCTCCACCTGCACCTTGTCGCCGGGAAGGATGCGGATGCGGTGCATCCGCATCTTTCCGGAGCTGTGGGCCAGCACCTTGTGGCCGTTCTCGAGCTCGACCCGGAACATGGCGTTGGGCAGCGGCTCGACGACCGTGCCCTCGAGCACGATGGCGTCTTCCTTGGGCTTGGGCAGGTGACTCTCCTCGATAGTCTGTCGGTCTGGTCCGCTCGGCCCGGGCTGCACCGGTGGCCGCGACGGCCTGAACGGCGTCGGTCGCACCGCGATCTGGGGCACGCCGGGCGAGCGCCACCAGGAGCGGGATCGGCACGCCACCGCACCGGTGGCCAGCCGAACGACCAGTGTAGCCCGTTCGGCGCCGAATTGCCAGTCCGGCCGCTCGGTCGGAGGCCCGGCCCGGCCCGGGCGGGGCCGGCTCAGGGCAGGGTGAAGACCTCGGGCCCGTCGTCGGTCACGGCGATGGTGTGCTCGAAGTGGGCCGACAGCCTCCCGTCGGCGGTCACCACGCTCCAGCCGTCGTCGAGCAGGACGGTCCCGGGCCCCCCGACGTTGACCATGGGCTCGACGGCGAAGACCATCCCCGTCTTCAGGGTCGGGCCCCCGGTGCCGGGCCAGTAGTTGGGGACCTGGGGCTCCTCGTGCATGGCCGTGCCGATGGCGTGGCCCACGTACTCCCGGACCACGCGAGAACCCGGCCGCCTCGGCCACCGTCCTGGACGGCCCGGCCGATCTCGTGCAGGCGGTTGCCCGTGGTCGCAGCTGGTCGATCCCGGCCCACAGGCTCCGCTCGGTGACCTCGATCAGCTCTGGGCGGCCTCGGCCGAGACCTCCCCGACGCCCATGGTGAAGGCGGCGTCGCCGTGGTAGCCCTCGATGATGGCCCCGCAGTCGATCGAGAGGATGTCGCCCTCCTCGAGGACGGTAGCCGCCCGGGATGCCGTGGACGATCATGGAGTTGGGCGAGGTGCAGATCACGGCCGGGAAGCCGTGGTAGTTGAGGAAGTTCGAGCGCGGCGCCCCGGCGGTCGAGCACCTCGCGGGCCACCGCGGTCGAGCTCGGCGGTCGTCACCCCGGGCTTGGCCGCCGCCCGGGTGGCCTCGTGCATCTCGGCCACCACCCGGCCGGCCCGGCGCATCTTGGCCAGCTCGTCCGTCGTTCCGCCTCATGCCGCGGTCCCGCTCGCCTCGCCCTCATCCGGCCTTCGCGCCGCAGCGGCTGTCGATGGCCCTGACCACCCGGCGGGTCACCGCGTCGGGCGAGCCGGTGCCGTTGACCTCGACCAGCAGGCTCGCGCTGCTTGTACCAGTCGAGCAGCGGCGCCGTCTCCCCCTCGTAGAGCTCCAGCCGGCGCTCGATGGCCTCCTCGGTGTCGTCCTCGCGCTGGACCACCTCGCCGCCGCAGACGTCGCAGGTCCAGTTGACCATGCGGCGGGCGGCCGAGGCGAGTAGTTGGCCCCGCAGTCGACGCAGACCCGCCGGGTGGCCAGGCGCCGCAGGACCTGGCTCGGTGTGGACCTCGAGGTCGATGACCAGGTCGAGGTCGAACGGGGCCAGGACCGATCGGCCAGCTGCTCGGCCTGGGGCACGGTGCGGGGGCAGCCGTCGAGGACGAAGCCGCGGGCCCGGGCGTCGCGCTCGGCCAGGCGCTCGGCCACCATCTCCATGACCAGGTCGTCGGGGAGCAGCTCGCCCTGGTCCATGAGGTCCTTGGCCTTGCAGGCCGAGCGCCGTGCCCGGCTTGACCGCGGCGCGCAGCATGTCCCCGGTGGAGACGTGCGGCACGACGTAGTGGTGCGAGAGGCGCACGCACTGCGTCCCCTTGCCGGCCCCCTGCTTGCCGAGGACCACGAGCCTGACGCCGGGTACCACCGGCGTCTACTTGAGGAAGCCCTCGTAGTTGCGCATCATCAGCTGGCTGTCGATCTGCTTCATGGTCTCGAGCGCCACGCCGACCGAGATCAGCAGTGTGGTGCCGTAGAAGGGATAGCTGGTTGATGTTCCAGAGCGCCATGAGGAGCGACGGCATCACGGCCACCGACGCCAGGAAGAGGGCGCCCGGCACGGTGATCCGGTTCAGGATGTGGGCCAGGTAGCGCTCGGTGGGCGGGCCGGGCCGGATGCCGGGGATGTAGCCGCCCTGCTTGCGGATGATGTCGGCCTGCTGGTGGGGGTCGAAGGCGACGTAGACGTAGAAGAACGTGAACAGCAGGATGAGGAGGAAGTAGGTGAGGATGTAGAAGAAGCTGGTCGGCGTCAGGTTGTGGTTCACGAAGCTGCTGGAAGCCGGTCCAGGGGATGATGTTGGACAGCAGGACCGGGATGTAGAGCACCGAGCTGGCGAAGATGATCGGGATCACGCCGGCCTGGTTGACCTTGAGCGGGATGTAGGTGCTGCTGCCGCCGTACATGCGCCGGCCCACCACCCGTTTGGCGAAGGTGACCGGGATGCGCCGCTGGCCCTGGTCGACGAAGACGATGAGCACCAGCAGGGCGAGGGACACGAGCAGGATGACCGCGAACTTGACCCGGCCGCCCTCCTTGCAGGACGGCGTTGAGCCCGGAGGGGATGCCGGCCACCACGTTGGCGAAGATCAGGATCGACATGCCCTGGCCGATGCCGCGCTGGGTGATCAGCTCGGCCAGCCACATGACGAAGGCGGTGCCGGCGGTCAGGGTCAGCACGATGAACACGGCCCGCCAGATGGTGAAGTTGGGGATCAGGTCGACGCTCTGGTGCTGCCGAGCAGCGCCGCCTCCGCCCTTGTGGAAGAGCGTAGACGAGGCCGGTCGACTGCATGAGGGCCAGGGCCACGGTCAGGTACCGGGTGGTCTGGGTGATCTTCTTCTGGCCCGACCGCGCCCTGGTCCCGCCACTCCTCGAGCTTGGGGATCACCGTCGACAGCAGCTGGATGATGATGCGAGCTGGTGATGTAGGGCATGATGCCCGAGGCCGAACACGGCCAGGCGGGTCAGCGCCCCGCCGCGAGAAGAGGTTGAGGAAGCCGAGCACGCCCGAGGCTGCGAGGCCGCGCGCTCGAGGCTCTGGAGCCGCCTTGACAGTTGACGCCGGGGACCGGGACGTTGGCCCCGAACTGGTACAGGGCGATGATGGCCAGCGTGAAGAGGACCTTGTTGCGAAGGTCGGGAACCCTGAAGATGTTGGCCAGACGGGAGAGCATGGGCGCTTCCTCGCAGCGCCGTCGCGTGGGCCGATCGCTACCGGTTGGTCAGGGCGTTGCCCTGGGCCGGCGGGCGACCGTGGCCGAACGGCAGGGGCACCACGCTCGACGCTGACCCCCGGCCGCCGGTGATGGCGGCCTCGGCCGACTTGGAGAAGGCGTGGGCCGACACCCGGACCGGCGCGGGTCAGCTCGCCCCGGCCGAGGACCTTGACCAGGTCGCCTTTGGTGGGCCAGGCCCGGCTCGCACCAGGCCGGCCGACGTCGACGTCGTCGCCCTCGACGGCGTCGAGCGCGTCCAGGTTGACCGGGGTGTACTCGACGCGGAAGGGGTTCTTGAAGCCCTTGCAGCTTGGGGATGCGCTGCATCAGCGGCAGCTGGCCACCCTCGAAGCCCAGGGCGACGGTGTCGCGGGCGCCCTGGCCCTTGGTGCCGCGGCCGGCCGTCTTGCCGCCCTTGCCGGCGATGCCGCGGCCGACCCGGCGGCGTGGCCGTGGTCGACCCTGCAGGGGGTCGCGAGGTCGTGGAGCTTCATGGTCAGCCTTTCTCGTCGTGCTCGGCGGCGTGACATCCACCAGGTGGGGGACGCGGGCGAGCATGCCCCGGATCTCGGGGCGGTCGGGCAGCACGTTGGTCTGCCCGATGCCGCGCAGGCCGAGGGCCCGCAGGGTGCCCCGGTGCTTGGGCTTGGTGCCGATGGCCGAGCGGACCTGGGTGACCCGCAGCCAGGCGGTGGCCCGGTCCGACGTGGCGGCACTCATCTCAGTTCACCTCCGTGAAGAGGTCGGTCTCCCGGCGGCGCTCGCGGTAGGCCCGCAGCACGCCGCCGGGGTCACCTCGTCGGCCGACTTGCCCCGCAGGGCGGCGATCTCGTCGGGCCGCTTGAGGCCCTTCAGGCCGGCGATGGTGGCGTGGGCCACGTTGATGCCGTTGGACGAGCCGAGCGACTTGGCCAGGATGTCGCGGATGCCGGCCATCTCGAGGATGGCCCGGGCCGCGCCGCCGGCGATGACGCCGGTCCCGGGCGCGGCCGGCTTCAGCAGGACCCGGCCGGCGCCGCTCTCGCCGATGACGGGGTGGGTGATGGTGCTGCCGGCCAGGGGCACCTCGAACAGGTTCTTGCGGGCCTCCTCGATGCCCTTCTGGACGGCCAGGCCGGCCTCCTTGGCCTTGCCGTAGCCGAGGCCGACCTTGCCGTTGCCGTCGCCGATCACCATGAGGGCGGCGAAGGAGAAGCGCCGGCCACCCTTGACCACCTTGGCCACCCGGTTGACCTTGATGGTGCGCTCTTCGAACTGCTGTGTCGGCCATGCTCAGAACTCCAGTCCGTCGGCGCGGGCCGCGTCGGCCAGGGCGGCGACACGCCCGTGGTAGACGAAGCCCGCCACGGTCGAAGACCACCGTGGTGACGCCGGCCGCCTTGGCCCGCGCGGCGACCAGGCGTGCCGACCGCGGTGGCCGCGTCGATGTTGCCGGTCGCCGCCGGCGCCGCGCAGGTCGGGCTCGACCGACGAGGCGGCGGCCAGGGTGCGGCCGGCGCGGTCGTCGATGACCTGGGCGGAGATGTGCCGGTTGGACCGGAACACGGCCAGGCGGGGGCGCTCGGCCGTGCCGCGTCACCTTGCGTGCGCACCCGGTGCGTGGCGCCGGAGGCGCAGCCGGCGTGCGATCGCTCGTGCGTGCCATTACTTGGCTGCCTTTCCGGCCTTGCGCAGGACCCGCTCGCCGGCGTAGCGCACGCCCTTGCCCTTGTAGGGCTCGGGCTTGCGCAGCTTGCGGATGTCGGCGGCCACCTGGCCGACCTTCTCCTTGTCGATGCCCTTGACGATGATCCGGGTCGGCGGCGGGCACCTCGAAGGTGATGCCGTCGGGGGCGTCGACGATGACCGGGTGGCGAGAAGCCGAGGGCCAGCTCGAGCGGCGCCGGGCCCCTTGGCGATGGCCCGGTAGCCGACGCCGACGATCTCGAGCTCCTTGGAGAAGCCGTCGGTGACCCCGACCACCATGTTGGCCACCAGCGAGCGGGTCAGGCCGTGCAGGGCCCGGTTCTGGCGCTCGTCGTCGGGCCGCTCGACGACGCAGCGTGTCGCCGTCCTGGCGCGATGGTGATGCCCCCGGGCAGCGGGCGCGCCAGGGTGCCCTGGGGCCCCTTGACGGTGACCGTGCCGCCGCTCGAGGGTCACCGTGACGCTCGACGGGACCGGTGATGGGAGAACGTCCGATGCGTGACATCAGCGCACCTCCCTCGCGCGATCGGTCGGCGGCGCTACCAGACATAGCAGAGCACCTCGCCGCCCACGCGCCGCTGGCGCGCCTCGCGGTCGGTCATCAGGCCCTGGCTGGTCGACACCACGGCCACGCCCAGGCCGCCGAGCACGCGGGGCATGCTCGTCGGCCCGGGCGTAGATGCGCAGGCCGGGCTTGGAGACCCGCTTGATCCCGGAGATGGTGCGGGTCGCGGTCGGCGGAGTACTTCATGGTGATCTCGAGGGTCGTGCCGGGCTTGCCCGGCGTCCTCGTGCACGCTGGTAGCCCGCGATGTAGCCCTCGCGCTCGAGGATCGCGGCCAGCGACTCCTTCAGCTTCGAGCCGGGCATCTTCACCGTGTCGAGCATGGCGGCGTTGGCGTTGCGGATGCGGGTCAGCATGTCGGCGATGGGGTCGGTCATCGTCATCGGCGTCGCCTCCCTCACCAGCTCGCCTTGGTCACGCCGGGGATCTCGCCGGCGTGCACCATCACGCGCAGGCAGATCCGGCACAGGCCGAACTTGCGGTACACCGGCTTGGGCCGGCCGCACCGGCGGCAGCGGGTGTACGCCGCGCACCTTGAACTTCGGGGTGCGCTGCTGCTTCTCGATCAGTGCCTTCTTCGCCATGGTGTTACCGGTTCTCCTGTCGGAACGGGAAGCCGAAGGCGGCGAGGAGTGCCCGGCCTTCGGCGTTGGTGCGGGCGGTGGTGACGATGGTGATGTCCATGCCGCGGGTGGTGTCGATCTTGTCGTAGTCGATCTCGGGGAAGATCAGCTGCTCGGTGACGCCGAAGGTGTAGTTGCCGTGGCCGTCGAACGACCGGGGCGACAGGCCGCGGAAGTCGCGGATGCGGGGGATGGCCAGGCTGAGCAGCCGGTCGAAGAACTCCCACGCCCGGTCGCCGCGCAGGGTGACCTTGGCGCCGATGGCCTTGCCCTCGCGCAGCTTGAAGCCGGCGATCGACTTCTTGGCCCGGGTCACCATCGGCTTCTGGCCGGTGATGGTCTCGAGGTCGCGCATGCGCCCCTTCGAGCAGCGACGCCTGCTGGGTGGCCCGGCCGACGCCCATGTTGATGACGATCTTCTCCAGGCGCGGGCACCTCCATGATGTTGGCCAGGCCGAGCTCGTCCTTGAGCTGGCCGCGGATCTCGGTGTCGTAGCGCTCCTTGAGCCGGGGCCGCGTCGGTGCGCTGGTCGGTGGCCATCACAGCGTCCGTCCCGCACTTCTTGCAGACGCGGACCTTGCGGCCGTCGCTCGTCGATGCGTAGCCCGACCCGGGTGGGCCCGTCAGTTGCCGCACACGATGGCCACCGAGGACACCGAGCACCGGCATGTCCTTGTCGATGATGCCGCCCTGCATGGTGGCGCGGGTGGGCTTGGCGTGCCGCTTGGCCACGTTGACGCCGTCGACGATGACCCGGTCCTCGGCCGGGCAGGGCACGGACCACGCTGGCCTGCTTGCCCTGGTCCTTGCCCGAGAGCACCTGCACCTTGTCGCCCTTGCGAATTCGCATCTAGAGCACCTCCGGTGCCAGCGAGATGATGCGCATGAACCGCTTGTCGCGCAGCTCGCGGCCGACGGGGCCGAAGATGCGGGTCCCGCGGGGCTGCTGCTGGTCGTTGATGAGCACGGCGGCGTTCTCGTCGAAGCGGATGTAGCTGCCGTCGGGACGGCGCTTCTCCTTCTTGGTGCGCACGACGACGCACTTGACGACGTCGCCCTTCTTGACGGCGGCGCCGGGGATGGCGTCCTTGACGGTGGCCACGAAGACGTCGCCGATCGAGGCGTAGCGGCGGCGCGAGCCGCCGAGCACCTTGATGCAGAGCACCTCCTTGGCGCCGGAGTTGTCGGCCACCCGGAGCCGGGATCTCCTGCTGGATCATCGGGCCCGCTCCAGCACCTCGGTGAGGCGCCAGCGCTTGAGCTTGGACAGCGGGCGGGTCTCCTGCACCCGGACCCGGTCGCCGACCTTGGCGGTCGTTCTCGGCGTCGTGGGCGTAGAGCCGCTTGGTGCGCTGCACCGTCTTGCCGTACCGGGGGTGGCGGACCCGCTCGATGACGGCCACGACCACGGTCGGCGTCCATGGCGTCGGAGACGACCAGGCCCTCGCGGACCTTGCGGGCGGTTGGCCCGCTCGGGTCCGGGCGGTCTCTTCGTCAGCCATCAGCTCGTCGCCTCTGCGTCGGCGTCGGCGTCGGCGTCGGCTTCGTCGGCCGGCGCCCGGGCCGAGTCGACCTCGTCGGCGTCGGGCCGCGCCATGCCGTCATCGTCGGCCGCCTCGTCGGCCAGCTCGTCCTCGTCGACGTCGCCATGGGGACCCTCCAGGTGGTCGTGCCCCTCGTCGTCCTGCTCGGCCGCCTCGGCCTTGGCCTTGGCCCGGCGCTCGGAGGCGGTGGTCCTGTCCCGGCCCAGCGCCTCGTCCTCGGACCGGCGGCGGGCGGCGGCCCGGTGGCCCGGGAGGTCGTCGAGGGCCAGACCCTCGGCCTCGCCGATCTCGCGGACGCGCAGCACGGTCAGCATGCGGGCCACGTCCTTGCGCACGTGGCTGAGGCGCGAGGAGTTGTCCAGCTGGCCGGTGGCCAGCTGGAAGCGCAGGTTGAACAGCTCGCGGCGGGACTCGCCCAGGCGGGCGCGCCAGCTCGTCGGCGTCGAGCATCGGAGAGGTCGTGCGCGGTCGGCCATCAGACCGCCACCTCCGGCGTGACCGTGGGTCCCGGGCCGCACCACGAAGCGGGCCTTGATCGGCAGCTTCTGGATGGCCCGCTCCATGGCCGCGCGGGCCAGCGTCTCGTCGACGCCGGCCAGCTCGAACAGGATGCGGCCGGGCTTGCACGACGGCCACCCAGTAGCTCGGGGTTGCCCTTGCCCGAGCCCATGCGGGTCTCGGCCGGCTTCTGGGTGACGGGCTTGTCCGGGAAGACCCGGATCCAGACCTTGCCGCCACGCTTGACGTGGCGGGTCATGGCGATACGGGCCGCCTCGATCTGGCGGGCGGTGATCCAGCCCGGCTCGAGGGCCTGGATGCCGAAGTCGCCGAAGGTGACCGTCGGTGCCGCCCTTGGCCTGGCCGGTCAGGCGGCCGCGCTGCTGCTTGCGGTGCTTGACCTTGCGGGGCATCAACATGTCAGTCCGACCTCCTTGCGGAAGTGCGGGGTCTCGTGGTGCTCGCGGGTGCGGCGCTCGATCTCCTCGTCCTCGGCCAGGAGGCGCTCGAGCTCGTCGGGTCACGGCCGGGGGGGCGGCGATGTCGGCGGCCGAGCGGTCCACCAGGCCCTCGGGGATCTCGGTCTCACCGGTGGAATCGCCCTCGCACGGTGACCACGCTGCCCGGCGCGCCCTGCTCGGCGCGGCGGCGGCCGCCGCCGGCGGTGATCGAGCCGGCGGGGCCGGCCTGGCCCGAGGTCTCGCCGACGGCCATGGCCGCCTCGCGGGTGATCTTGTCCTCGGTCGAGATCTTGTAGGGGAGGATGTCGCCCTTGTAGATCCAGACCTTCACGCCGATGCGGCCGAAGGTGGTCTTGGCCTCGCGGAAGCCGTAGTCGATGTCGGCCCGCAGCGTGTGCAGCGGCACCCGGCCCTCGCGGTAGGACTCCTTGCGGGACATCTCCGAGCCGCCGAGGCGGCCCGAGCACTGCACCCGGATGCCCGAGGGCGCCGGCCTTCTGCACCGTCTGGATGGCCCGCTTCATGGCCCGGCGGAAGCTGACCCGGCCGGCCAGCTGGTCGGCGATGCCCTGGGCGATCAGGGCGGCGTCGAGCTCGGGCTGCTTGATCTCCTGGATGTTGAGCTGGATCCGGTTGCTGCAGCCCGGTGATCTCCTCGAGCTTGCTTCTGCAGCCGGTCGGCCTCGGCGCCCCGGCGGCCGATGACGATGCCCGGGCCGGGCGGTGTGGATGTCGACGCGCAGGCGGTCGCGGGTGCGCTCGATCTCGATCCGGCTGACCGCGGCCGCGCTCGAGCTGGCGTCATCAGGTAGTCGCGGATCTTCCAGTCCTCGATCACGATAGTCCTGGTAGTCGCGCTCCTCGAACCAGCGCGACTTCCAGTCGGTGGTGACGCCGAGGCGGAACCCGTAGGGGTTGACCTTCTGGCCCATCTACTCGCCCTTCTCTTCGGCGCTGTCGCCGTCCGTGTCTTCGTCTTCGGCCTGGTCGGAGCTCTCACCGGTGGCCTCGGTCGGCACCCTCGGTGTCGGCCTCGAGGTCCGACTCCTCCAGCGGGCCGGCCTCGGTCTCGGTGACCACGTCGTCGGCGTCGGTGGTCTTCCCGGCACCCTCGGTGTCGGCGTCGAGGTCCGACTCCTCCAGCGGGCCGGCCTCGGTCTCGGTGACCAGGTCGTCGGCGTGGGTGGCCTCCTCGTCCCATGCCTCGGCTCCGGTGTCCTGCTCGTCGGCCGTCGGCGGTGGCCGTGGTCGGGGCGGCGGACTCCGCCCGCTGGCGACGGCGGGAGCCGGCCACGCGGCGCGACCGCTGGGAGGTGTTGGCCGCCTGCTTGGCCCGACGGCGGGCGAGCCGGTCCTCGGGGAGCCGGCTCACGATGATGGTGATGTGGCAGGTCCGCTTGCGGATCCGGGTGGCCCGGCCCCGGGCCCGGGGCCGCCACCGCTTGATGCGTGGTGCCCTCGTCGGCGTAGCAGGCCGAGACGTAGAGCTCCTCGGGGTCCAGCTCGTCGTTGTGCGCGGCGTTGGCCACGGCCGAGGCCAGCACCTTGCCGACGACCGTGCGGCGGCCTCGCGCTCGGCGCCAGCGACAGGATCTCGGCCGCCCGCGTCGACGTCCTGGCCGCGGATGAGGTCGAGCACCTGGCGCGCCTTGGAGGCCGACATCCGGCTGTGGCGGAGGACGGCCCGGGTGCCCGGGCGCTCGTTGGTCTTCGGTCCGGGCACGTCAGCGCCGCCCTGCCCGCTCCTGGCCGGCGTGGTACCGGAAGGTCCGGGTCGGGGCGAACTCGCCCAGCTTGTGGCCGACCATCGACTCGGTGACGTAGACCGGGCATGTGCTTGCGGCCGTCGTGCACGGCGATGGTGTGGCCGACCATGTCGGGGATGATCGTGGAGCGGCGGGACCAGGTCTTGATGACCTTCTTGTCGCCGCTCGAGTTGAGGACGTCCACCTTCTTCAGCAGGTGGTCGTCGACGAACGGACCCTTCTTCAGGCTGCGAGGCATGACGTCCTCAACCCCTCGCCTACCGCCGGGCGCCGCGGGTGCGGCGGCGGCGGACGATCATCGAGTCGGACTTCTTGTTGCGGGCCCGGGTGCGGCCCTCGGGCTTGCCCCACGGCGACACCGGGTGGCGGCCACCGGAGGTCTTGCCCTCGCCACCGCCGAGCGGGTGGTCGACCGGGTTCATGGCCACGCCACGGGTCTGGGGGCGCTTGCCCTTCCAGCGGTTGCGGCCGGCCTTGCCGATCTTGATCAGCTCGGCCTCGGCGTTGCCGACCTCGCCGAGGGTGCCCCGGCAGTCGATGGAGACCCGGCGCATCTCGGTGGAGGGCAGGCGCAGGGTGGCGAAGTCGCCCTCCTTGGCCACCAGCTGCACGCTCATGCCGGCGCCGCGGGCCATCTTGCCGCCGCCGCCGGGCCGCAGCTCGACGTTGTGGATGACCGAGCCGACCGGGATGTAGCGCAGCGGCAGGGCGTTGCCGGGGCGGATCTCGGCGCCCTGGCCGCTCTGCAGCACGTCGCCCACCTGCGACCCGGGCCGGGGCCAGGATGTAGCGCTTCTCGCCGTCGTGGTAGTGCAGCAGGGCGATGCGGGCGTTGCGGTTGGGGTCGTACTCGATGGCGGCCACCTTGGCCGGCACGCCGTCCTTGTTCCGCTTGAAGTCGATGATCCGGTACTGCTGCTTGTGGCCGCCGCCGCGGTGGCGGGCCGTCTTGCGGCCGTAGGCTGTTGCGGCCGCCGGTCGCGGGCTTGGGGGCGAGCAGCGACTTCTCGGGGCGGTCCCGGGTGATCTCGGAGAAGTCCGAGACGGTCTGGAACCGGCGGCCGGCGCTGGTGGGCTTGCGTGAGCGGAGTGGCATGGCGGGTCCCTCTGCTCAGCTCTCGAAGAGGTCGATGCGAGTCGCCGGGGTGCAGGGTGACGATGGCCCGCTTGGTGTCGGGACGGCTTGCCCGACGACGTTGGTGCGTGCGGTTGCGCTTCGCCTTGCCCTTGCGGTTGAGCGTGTTGACCTTGGCCACCCGCACGCTGAAGGCCTGCTCGACCGCGTGGCGGACCTCGATCTTGGTGGCCCGGGGGTCGACCACGAAGATGTAGACGTTGTTGTCCATCAGGGCGTAGCGACTTCTCCGAGACGACCGGGCGGATCAGCACGTGACATGGCGTCACGCATCGGCGTCGGCCTCCTCGCTCGCTGTCGGCGTCCGCGGCCTCGGTCGTCGGCGCTCGTCGGTCGTCGGCCTCGGCGTCGTCGTCGGCTCGGCCGCGGCCTCGGCGTCGGTCGCCGGCCGCCGCCTGGCGCTCGGCGGCGCGCCGGGCCTCTCGGCGGCGTCGGCCTCGGCTCGGCGTCGGCGTCGGCGCCCCGGGCAGGGTGCGCGTCGGTGAAGACCACCCAGTCGTTGCGCAGGATGTCGTAGGCGTTGAGCTCGGCCGACATGCGATGGTCTGGACGTCGGGCAGGTTGGCGAAGGAGCGCTCGGCGTCGCCGCTCGTCGTGGCCGAGCACGACCAGGACCCGGCCCGTCGAGCCCGAGGGCGGCCAGGGCGGCGACGGCGTCCTTGGTGCTCGGCGCCTCGAACGCCAGGCGTCGACCACGACGACCTGGCCGCTCGGCGGCCCGGTCCGACAGGGCCGAGCAGCAGGGCCAGGTGGATCATCTTCTTGGGGGTGCGCTGGCGCGTAGCTGCGGGGCTTGGGCCCGAGGGCCACGCCGCCGCCGGCCCACTGCGGGCGAGCGGGTCGAGCCCTGGCGGGCCCGGCCGGTGCCCTTCTGGCGGAACGGCTTGGTGCCGCCGCCGCGGACCTCGGCCCGGGTCTTGGTGCGACTGGGTGCCGGAGCGGGCGGCGGCCAGCTGGGCCGTCACCACCTGGTGGAGCACGGCCAGGTTGGGCTCGATGCCGAAGACCGACGGCTCGAGGTCGACCGTGCCCAGGTCGTGCCCGGCCGCGATGCGCGTGCGGGTCGACGGTGCGGGCGCTCGGGCGCGGGGCGGCGCCTGGCGACCGCGTGGCGCAGCACGGTGCCGGTGCGGCGGTCGGCGTCGGTGCGCTCATCGACGCCGCCCGCCTTGGCCGGGGTCTTCACCGAGTTGCGCAGGACGACGACGCTGCCCCGGGGCCCGGGACGGCCCCCTTGACCAGGAGCAGCTCGCGCTCGGGGTCGGCCTGGACGACCTCGAGGTTGAGCGTGGTCACCTGCTGGCCACCCATCCGGCCGGCCATCCGGGTGCCCTTGAACACCCGGGCCGGGGTGGCGCAGGCGCCGATCGAGCCCGGCGACCGGTGCTTCTTGTGGTTGCCGTGGGACGCCGCCCTGGCCCTTGAAGTTGTGGCGCTTCATGGCCGCCGGCGAAGCCCTTGCCCTTGCGACACGGCGATGGCGTCGACCCGCTCGCCGGCCTGCCAGGAGGTCGGCGGTCAGCTCCTGGCCGACCTCGTACTCGGCTGGCGTCGTCGAGCCGCAGCTCGACCAGCCGCCGGCCCGGGTCGACGCCGGCCTTGGCGAAGTGGCCCGTGCTCGGGCTTGGTCAGCGTGCGACGCCCGGCGGATGCCCCAGGTCACCTGCAGGGCGGAGTAGCCCTCGCGTCTCGGGCGTCTTGACCTGGACGACGCGGACGGGCGCGACGCTGCAGCACCGTCACCGGGATGGCGCGGTTCTGGTCGTCCCAGACCTGGGTCATGCCGACCTTCTCGCCGACGATCGCCTTGGTGGCCACGTGGATGCGTCTCCTTTCGTTCTCGTCGCCGGCGCGGCCTGTCACGTCGCGGCACGCCTGGCATCGGTCACGGCGCCGTCGCCGGCGCCCGGCATCGCATGCCAACGCTCCGCCCGGGAGACCCGAGCGGAGCGCTCGCCTGGTTTGGCCCGAGGTCCCCGCCACTGCTGACGGGCGCTCGAACACGTCCTACTCACGTAGTGGACCCGGAACCGGGCCGACTGATTACTGTATACCATCCCTCTGGGCCGTACAACGAGGCCCGGGTTCCGGTCCCCACCCGGCCCGCTTCCGGGGCCGGGATCGGCTGCTAGACGGTCTGGATCTTGATCTCGATGTCGACGCCGGCCGGCAGGTCGAGGCGCTGCAGCGAGTCGACCGTCTTCGGGGTGTGCTCGACGATGTCGACCAGGCGCTTGTGCACCCGCATCTCGAAGTGCTCCCGGCTGTCCTTGTACTTGTGGGGCGACCGGATGACCGTGTAGCGGTGCTTCTCGGTGGGCAGCGGGACCGGGCCCAGCACCTTGGCCTGGGTGCGCAGCACCGTCTGGACGATCTTCTCGGTCGACTGGTCGAGGATCTCGTGGTCGTAGGCCTTCAGGCGGATGCGGATCTTCTGTCGGGGGCCGTCTGCGGCCATGGGTACGGCGTCCTCTCGTTGGGTTCGCTGGGCTCGACTACTTGAGGATCTTGGTGACCCGGCCGGACGCCACGGTGCGGCCACCCTCGCGGATGGCGAAGCGCAGGCCCTCGTCCATGGCGATGGGCTTGCCCAGCTCGACCGTCATGTCGGTGTTGTCGCCGGGCATGACCATCTCGGTGCCCTCGGGCAGGGTGATGGTGCCGGTCACGTCGGTGGTCCGGAAGTAGAACTGCGGCCGGTAGTTGGTGAAGAACGGCTTGTGCCGGCCGCCCTCCTCCTTGTTCAGCACGTAGACCGTTGGCCTCGAAGTTGGTGTGCGGGGTGATGGAGCCGGGCTTGCACAGCACCTGGCCCCGCTCCACCTCCTCCTTCTTGGTGCCCCGCAGCAGGGCGCCGATGTTGTCGCCGGCCCGGCCCTCGTCGAGCAGCTTGCGGAACATCTCGACGCCGGTGACGGTGGTCTTCTGGGTGTCGCGCAGACCGACGATCTCGACCTCCTCGCCCACCTTGACGATGCCCTGCTCCACCTTGCCGGTCACGACGGTGCCGCGGCCGGTGATGGACATGACGTCCTCGATCGGCATCAGGAAGGGCTTGTCGACGTCGCGCTCGGGCTCGGGGATGTAGTCGTCGACGGCGTCCATGAGCTCGATGATCTTCTCGCGTCCACTCGGGGTCGCCCTCGAGCGCCTTCAGGGCGCTGACCCGGATGACCGGGGTGTCGTCGCCGGGGAACTCGTACTCGCTGAGCAGCTCGCGGACCTCCAGCTCGACCAGGTCGAGGAGCTCCTCGTCGTCGACCATGTCGGCCTTGTTGAGGGCCACCACGATGGAGGGCACGCCCACCTGGCGGGCCAGCAGCACGTGCTCACGGGTCTGGGGCATCGGGCCGTCGGCGGCCGACACCACCAGGATGGCCCCGTCGACCTGGGCGGCACCGGTGATCATGTTCTTGATGTAGTCGGCGTGGCCCGGCATGTCGACGTGGGCGTAGTGCCGGTTGGCGGTCTCGTACTCGACGTGGGCGATGGTGATGGTGATGCCCCGCTGCTTCTCCTCGGGCGCCTTGTCGATCTGGTCGAACGGCGTGAAGGAGGTCGTTCGGGTTCGTTCTCGCGACAGGACCTTGGTGATGGCCGCGGTGAGCGTGGTCTTGCCGTGGTCGATGTGTCCCATCGTCCCGACGTTGACGTGGGGCTTCGTGCGCTCGAACTTCTGCTTGGCCATGGCTGGGGTAATGCTCCCTGATCTCCGGACGGCACCCCCTCGGGGCCCGCCTCGTGCGCTGTCCTGTGTCTTCGCGTGTCCTGGTGTTGCGTGCTGCTGGCGTACTGACGGTCCGTGCTGGTCGCTGGCCGTCGCCTGGTGCTCCGGCGCGCCGCCTACTCGCCGTGCGCCCGGGCGACGATCTCCTTGGAGATCGACTCGGGAACCTCGTTGTACGCGTGGAACTGCATCGTGTACGTGGCCCGGCCCTGGGTCCGCGAACGCAGGTCGGTAGCGTAGCCGAACATCTCGGCCAGCGGGACCTGGGCCCGGACGACGTGGCTGTTGCCCCGCTGCTCC
Organism: uncultured Acidimicrobiaceae bacterium; assembly: GCA_963817005.1. Lineage (GTDB taxonomy): Bacteria > Actinomycetota > Acidimicrobiia > Acidimicrobiales > RAAP-2 > Bog-756. The sequence continues at coordinate 568,211 of CAWFMN010000007.1, read as the reverse complement.
ATGCCCTCGACCTTGCCCCGGCGGGACGACAGGTCGCCGATCACGTCGCCCATGTAGTCCTCGGGCGTGACCACCTCGACGGCCATGACCGGCTCGAGCAGCACCGGGCTGGCCCGGCCGGGCGGCCTTCTTGAAGGCCATGGAGCCGGCGATCTTGAAGGCCATCTCCGAGGAGTCCACGTCGTGGTAGGAGCCGTAGGTCAGGGTGACCCGGATGTCGACCATCGGGTAGCCGGCCAGCACGCCCGAGGTGCAGGGCCTCCTGGATGCCGGCGTCGACCGAGGGGATGTACTCCTTGGGGATGACGCCGCCGGTGATCTTGTCGACGAACTCGTAGCCGCCGCCCGGGCCGGTGGGCTCGAGGCTGATGACCACGTGGCCGTACTGGCCCCGGCCACCGGTCTGGCGGACGTAGCGCTCCTCGACCTTCTCGACCGTCTTGCGGATGGTCTCGCGGTAGGCCACCTGGGGCTTGCCCACGTTGGCGTCGACGCTGAACTCCCGCAGCATGCGGTCGACCAGCACCTCGAGGTGCAGCTCGCCCATGCCCGAGATGACCGTCTGGCCGGTCTCCTCGTCGGAGCTGGACCTGGAAGGTGGGGTCCTCCTCGGACAGGGCGAACAGGGCCTTGGACAGCTTGTCCTGGTCGGCCTTGGTCTTGGGCTCGACGGCCACGTGGATCACCGGCTCGGGGAAGCTCGAGCGCCTCGAGGACGATCGGGTGGTCGGGGTCGCACAGGGTGTCGCCGGTGGTGGTCTGCTTGAGGCCGACGACGGCCACGATGTCGCCGGCGAAGATGGCGTCCTGGTCCTCGCGGTGGTTGGCGTGCATCTGCAGGATGCGGCCCGACCCGCTCCTTGCGGTCCTTGGTCGAGTTGAGCACGGCCGAGCCCTTGGTCAGCGTGCCCGAGTAGACCCGGAGGTAGGTGAGCTTGCCGACGTAGGGGTCGGTCATGATCTTGAAGGCCAGGGCGGCGAAGGGCTCGGCGTCGTCGGCCTGCGCGCTCGACGCTCCTCGATGCCCTTGCATGGTCGGTGCCCATGGTCGGCGGGATGTCGAGCGGGCTCGGGCAGGTAGTCGACGACGGCGTCGAGCATGGGCTGGACGCCCTTGTTCTTGAAGGCCGAGCCGCACAGGACGGGCACGACGTGGCTGGCGATGGTGGCCGTGCGGAGGGCCCGGCGCAGGTCGTCGGCGGTGATCTCCTCGTCGCCCAGGTACTTCTCCATGATCGTGTCGTCGAAGTTGGACAGCACGTCGATGAGCTGGTGGTGGGCCTCCTCGGCCTCGGCGGCCGAGGTCGGCGGGGATCTCCTGCCTCGGTCCACTCCTCGCCCATGCCGTCGTCCCAGACGAGGGCCTTCATGTCGAGCAGGTCGACGACGCCCTGGAACTCGCCCTCGGCCCCGATGGGCAGCTGGATCACGGCCGGCGTGGCGTCGAGGCGGTCCTGGATCATGTCGACGCACTGGTCGAAGTCGGCGCCGATGCGGTCCATCTTGTTGACGAAGCAGATCCGGGGGACGCCGTACTTGTCGGCCTGGCGCCACACCGTCTCGGTCTGGGGCTCGACGCCGGCCACGGCGTCGAAGACGGCCACGGCGCCGTCGAGGACCCGCAGCGACCGCTCCACCTCGACGGTGAAGTCGACGTGGCCCGGGGTGTCGATGATGTTGATCCAGCGTGTCGTGCCACTTGCAGGTGGTGGCGGCGGAGGTGATGGTGATGCCCCGCTCCTGCTCCTGGACCATCCAGTCCATGGTGGCGGCGCCCTCGTGGACCTCGCCGATCTTGTAGTTCTTGCCGGTGTAGTAGAGGATGCGCTCGGTCGTGGTGGTCTTGCCCGCGTCGATGTGGGCCATGATCCCGATGTTGCGGGTCTGGGCCAGGGGGATGGTCGCGGGTTGCGGGTGCTTCAGCCATGGTTGATCAGCTCTCGGATGTTCTCGTCGGTGTGCTCGGGTTGCGGGGGTGCGGCCGCTCGGGCCGGGCCGCTACCAGCGGTAGTGGGCGAAGGCCTTGTTGGACTCGGCCATCTTGTGCATGTCCTCGCGGCGCTTGACCGCGGCGCCGATGCCGTTGGAGGCGTCGAGGATCTCGTTGGCCAGCCGCTCGGCCATCGTCTTCTCCCGGCGCTGGCGGGAGTAGCCGACCAGCCAGCGGATGGACAGGGTGGTGGCCCGGCGGGGACGCACCTCGACCGGCACCTGGTAGGTGGCGCCACCGACCCGGCGGCTCGTCACCTCGAGCTCGGGGCGTGGTGTTCTCCACGGCCCGCTTCAGGACGGCCACCGGGTCGCCGCCGGTCTTCTCCTTGCACGACGGTCGAGGGCGTCGTAGACGATGCGCTCGGCCAGGGTGCGCTTGCCGCGGCGACAGGACCTTGTTGACCACCTGGGTGACGAGCACCGAGCGGTAGACCGGGTCGGGCATCAGCTCGCGGCGGGGGGCGGGACCTTTGCGGGGCATGTCAGGACTCCTTCTTGGCGCCGTAGCGGCTACGGGCCTGCTTGCGCTCGCGGACGCCCGAGGTGTCGAGCGTGCCGCGGATGACCTTGTAGCGGACGCCCGGGAGGTCCTTCACCCGGCCGCCGCGGACGAGCACGATGGAGTGCTCCTGGAGGTTGTGGCCCACGCCGGGGATGTAGGCGGTCACCTCGACGCCCGCTGGTCAGGCGCACCCGGGCCACCTTGCGCAGGGCCGAGTTCGGCTTCTTCGGGGTGTGGTCGTGTAGACGCGGGTGCACACGCCCCGGCGCTGGGGGGCGCCCTGCAGGGCCGGGGTCTTGGTCTTGGTCGGCTTGGTGGCCCGGCCCTTGCGGACGAGCTGGGCGATCGTGGGCACGCGTGACCTCTACGTTGTGGACTGCGGGGATGCTTCAGGGCTGACCCGGACGTGCTGACGCAGGGATCCGGCGGACTTCAGGTCGGCAGCGAGCGGGCAGGACAAGCCTTTCGGCGCAGCCGCGAGAGACAATGCTACGGCATCCGTGCCTGCCGGGCAAGCGCGCCCGGGTCGAGCACCGAGCCGTCGGCTGCCAGTTGCGGTCGACCCGGAGGTGCCACGGTCCCCGGTCGGGACCGTGGCACCCCGATGGCATCAGGCTCCGGCGTCGAGCGGACCCTCGGCAGCCGGGTCGTCGGCCCCCAGCGTCGGGGCTCGGCCACCAGGTCCTCGGTCGAGGGGATGGTGCCCAGCCAGCTGGCGTCGATCTCCGAGCTGAACCCGCCCAGGCGGCGTCGCCCCCGGATCCCGCAGCCAGGCGGCCAGGTCCTCGGTGCCGGCCTCGCCGTCGGAGCCCGAGGTCCAGAACGTCATGCGCTCGGCGTCCGGGCATCTCGAGCTGGATGTTCGCGGTAGCGCTGCCATGCCCGTCCCGGCCGGGATCAGCTTGCCGATGATGATGTTCTCCTTCAGCCCGAACAGCTGGTCGGACTTGCCCTCGATGGCCGCCTCGGTCAGCACCCGGGTCGTCTCCTGGAAGGAGGCGGCCGACAGCCAGCTCGTCGGTGGCCAGCGACGCCTTGGTGATCCCCATCAGCTCGGGCCGGCCCTCGGCCGGGACGCTTGCCCTCCTGGACCAGGCTGCCGGTTGACCTCGGCGTAGATGCTGGTTGTCGACCCGCTCGCCGGGCAGGAAGGGCGCGTCGCCCGGCTCGGCCACCAGCACCCGGCGCAGCATCTGGCGCACGATCAGCTCGATGTGCTTGTCGTGGATCGACACGCCCTGGTCCCGGTAGACCTTCTGGACCTCTTCGACCAGGTACTGCTGGGTCTCGCGGATGCCCTTGATCTCGAGCAGCTCCTTGGGGTCCTTCGGGCCCTCGACCAGGGCGTCGCCGGCGCCGACCTCCTGGCCGTCGGTCACCTCGAGGTGGGCCCGCGGCGGCCACCAGCACGGTGTCCTCGGTCGCCGTCGTCGGCCGACGACGGTGATGCGCCGGCCGCGTCTCGTCGTCCTCGACGCGGACCACGCCCGAGTGGCGGGCCAGGACGGCGGCGCCCTTGGGGGTGCGGGCCTCGAACAGCTCGACCACGCGGGGCAGGCCGTGGGTGATGTCCTCACCGACGATACCACCGGTGTGGAAGGTCCGCATGGTCAGCTGGGTGCCGGGCTCGCCGATGGACTGGGCGGCGATGACGCCGACCGCCTCGCCGAGCTCGATCGTGCCGGCCGGTGGCCAGCGACCGGCCGTAGCAGGCGGCGCAGACGCCCGTGCTCGGCCTCGCAGGTGAGCACCGACCGGGCGCGGACCTCGGTCGACCGCCGGGTCGTCGCGGAGCGGTCGACGATCTCCGTCGGTCGAGGACGCGTGCCCGCCGGCGAGCACGGTGCCGTCCGACAGGGTGACGTCCTCGGGCCAGGACCCGGCCGTTGAGCCGGGTCTCGAGGTAGGTGCGCGTGCCCGGCCGTCGTCGGGCGACGACGCCCTCGATCCAGATGCCGCGGGTCGATGCCGCAGTCGTCCTCGCGGACGATGAGCTCCTGGGCCACGTCGACCAGGCGGCGGGTCAGGTAGCCCGAGTCGGCGGTGCGCAGGGCGGTGTCGGCCAGGCCCTTGCGGGCGCCGTGGGTGGAGATGAAGTACTCCAGCACCGACAGGCCCTCCCGGAAGGAGGACTTGATCGGGCCGGGGGATCATCTCGCCCCGGGGGTTGGACACCAGGCCCTTCATGCCGGCGATCTGGCGGATCTGCTGCGGGTTCCCGCGGGCGCCGGAGTCCACCATCATGTCGAGCGGGTTGAACGCGATCTGGCCGGCAGGGTCTCCTCCATGGCCTTCCCGACCTCGGAGTTGGCCGAGGTCCAGATCTCGATCTCCTTCTGGCGCCGCTCGTCGTCGGTGATGATGCCCCGCTTGAACTGGGTCTCGGCCTTCTCGGCCTCCTTCTCGTAGCGGTCGAGGATGGCCGCCTTCTCCGGCGGCGTCTTGCACGTCGTCGATGGAGATGGTCAGGCCGGACTGGGCGGCGTAGCGGAAGCCGAGGTCCTTGATCCGGTCGAGGCTCGCGGCCACGACGGCCTTGGGGTAGTTGGCCGACAGCTCCTCGACGATGGACGCCGATGGGGGTGTTGCGCTTGCCGACGACGTCGTTGACGAAGCGGAAGCCGTCGGGCAGGGCGGTGTTGAAGAAGATGCCGGCCCGGCGTCGTCTCGATGGCCAGGACGCTCGTCCTCGTCCGGCGGTCGACGCCGAGCGGCTTGGCCAGGCGCCGTGTGCAGCGTCGAGCCCGGCGGTCGGGCCGCAGCACGATCTTGGCGTGCAGGTCGACGTCGCCGGCGTCGAAGGCCCGCTCGACCTCGTAGGCGTGGCGGAAGACGCGGCCCTCGCCCTTGGCCCCGTCCACCGCGCAGGGTGAGGTAGTAGGCGCCGAACACCATGTCCTGGGTGGGCACGGTGATGGGGCGACCGGTGGCCGGCGACAGGATGTTGTTGGCCGACAGCATCAGCACGCGGGCCTCGGCCTGGGCCTCGGCCGACAGCGGCAGGTGGACGGCCATCTGGTCGCCGTCGAAGTCGGCGTTGAAGGCGGTGCACACCAGCGGGTGGATCTGGATGGCCTTGCCCTCGACCAGCACCGGCTCGAAGGCCTGGATGCCGAGGCGGTGCAGGGTGGGCGCCCGGTTCAGCAGCACCGGGTGCTCCTTGATGACCCCTCGAGCACGTCCCACACCTGGGGCCGGCGGCGCTCGACCATGCGCTTGGCCGACTTGATGTTCTGGGCCAGCTCGGCGTCGACCAGCCGCTTCATGACGAAGGGCTTGAACAGCTCGAGCGCCATCAGCTTGGGCAGGCCGCACTGGTGCAGCTTGAGGGTCGGGCCGATCACGATGACCGAACGGCCCGAGTAGTCGACGCGCTTGCCGAGCAGGTTCTGGCGGAACCGGCCCTGCTTGCCCTTCAGCATGTCGGACAGGCGACTTGAGCGGGCGGTTGCCCGGGCCGGTGACCGGGCGGCCGCGGCGGCCGTTGTCGAACAGGGCGTCGACGGCCTCCTGCAGCATGCGCTTCTCGTTGTTGATGATGATCTCGGGCGCGCCGAGGTCGAGCAGGCGCTTCAGCCGGTTGTTGCGGTTGATGACCCGGCGGTACAGGTCGTTGAGGTCGGAGGTGGCGAAGCGGCCACCGTCGAGCTGCACCATCGGGCGCAGGTCGGGCGGGATCACCGGCACGGCGTCGAGGATCATGGCCCGGGGGTCGTTGACCCGCCGGCCGTGCTCGTCGCGGCGGTTGAAGGCGGTGACGATCTTCAGCCGCTTGATGGCCTTCTGCCGGCGCTGCGCCGACAGCGGCCGGCGGCCGTCGGCGGCGTCGATCATCGTCGCGGAGCTTGATCTCCTCGTCGTCGAGGTCGATGCGGTCGATCAGGCTGAGCGATGGCCTCGGCGCCCATGCCGCCCTCGAAGTAGTCGTCGTAGCGGATCGCGCAGCTCGCGCCACAGCATCTCGTCCTCGATGATCTTGCGGGCGTGCAGGTTGCGGAACTCGTCGAAGGCCCGCTGGGCCAGCTCGATCTCGGCTCTGGTAGCGCTCGCGGACGGAGGCGATCTCCTTCTCCACGGTGCGCTGGCGGGCCTTGATCTCGGCGTCCTTGGCCCCGCGACTTCTCCAGATCGGCCAGCTCCTCCTCGAGCGCCTTGAAGCGGCGGTCGATGTCGAGGTCGCGCTTCTTCTCGATCTCGGTCAACTCCTCGCCGAGCTCGGCCTCGAGGTTGGGCAGGTCCTCGTGGCGCTTCTCCTCGTCGACCCAGGTGACCAGGTTGGCGGCGAAGTAGATGACCTTCTCCAGCTGCTTGGCCTTCAGCTCCTCGCGGGCCTCGGTGCCCATGAGCAGGTAGGCCAGCCAGCTGCGGGTGCCGCGCAGGTACCAGATGTGCACGACCGGGGCGGCCAGCTCGATGTGGCCCATGCGCTCGCGGCGGACCTTGGAGCGGGTGACCTCGACGCCGCAGCGCTCGCAGATGATGCCCTTGAAGCGCACCCGCTTGTACTTGCCGCAGTAGCACTCCCAGTCCTTGGTCGGACCGAAGATCTTCTCGCAGAAGAGCCCGTCCTTCTCCGGGCGCAGGGTCCGGTAGTTGATGGTCTCCGGCTTCTTGACCTCGCCGTTGGACCAGGCGCGGATGGAGTCGGCCGTGGCCAGGCCGATCCGCAGCTGGTCGAAGGTGTTGACGTCCAGCATCGGCTAGAAGCTCCTCTCCGCGGCGCGCCGCTCGTCTTCTTCGTCGGACCCGCGCTCGGGCCGGCTGATGTCGATGCCCAGCTCCTCGGCCGTGCGGAACACGTCCTCGTCGAGCTCGCGCATCTCGATCTCCTCGCCGCGTCGGACGCCAGGACCTCGACGTCGAGGCAGAGGGACTGCATCTCCTTGATGAGCACCTTGAAGCTCTCGGGGATGCCCGGCTCGGGGATGTTCTCGCCCTTGACGATGGCCTCGTAGACCTTCACCCGGCCGAGCACGTCGTCGGACTTGATGGTCAGCAGCTCCTGCAGGGCGTAGGCGGCGCCGAAGGCCTCGAGGGCCCACACCTCCATCTCCCCGAAGCGCTGGCCACCGAACTGGGCCTTCCCGCCCAGCGGCTGCTGGGTGATCATCGAGTACGGGCCGGTGGACCGGGCGTGGATCTTGTCGTCCACCAGGTGGGCCAGCTTCAGGATGTAGACGTAGCCGACCGTGATCGGGTTGTCGTACGCCTCGCCGGTGCGGCCGTTGTACAGCGTGGCCTTGCCGTCGGCGGACACCTGCACGGCGCCGTCGACGCCGAGTCGGGGTTGAGCGTCGCGGAAGATCTGCTGGATGGTCGGGTGGCGGCCGGCGTCGTCCTCCTCGTCCCAGTGGGCACCGTCGAACACCGGGGTCGACACCCACACGGCGGGGTCGGTCCGGGGACGGGTCTTGGTCTCGGTGCCGCGGAGCGGGGTGCGGGCGAGATCGCCGGCCCCCTCCCAGCCCCAGCGGGCGGCGTAGCCGAGGTGGGACTCGAGCACCTGGCCCACGTTCATCCGGCTCGGCACGCCGAGCGGGTTCAGGATGATGTCGACCGGGGTGCCGTCGGCCAGGTACGGCATGTCCTCGATCGGGAGGATCTTGGAGATGACGCCCTTGTTGCCGTGGCGGCCGGCCAGCTTGTCGCCCTCGGAGATCTTGCGCTTCTGGGCCACGTAGACCCGGACCAGCTGGTTCACGCCGGGCGGCAGCTCGTGGGCGTCGTCGCGGGAGAACACCCGGACGTCGATGACCTTGCCCGGCTCGCCGTGGGGCACCTTGAGGCGAGGTGTCGCGGACCTCGCGGGCCTTCTCACCGAAGATGGCCCGCAGCAGGCGCTCCTCGGGCGTCTGCTCGGTCTCGCCCTTGGGGGTGACCTTGCCGACCAGCACGTCGCCGGGGCCGACCTCGGCGCCGATGCGGATGATGCCCCGCTCGTCGAGGTCGGCCAGGATCTCCTCGGACAGGTTGGGGATGTCCCGGGTGATCTCCTCGGCACCGAGCTTGGTGTCGCGGGCGTCGACCTCGTGCTCCTCGATGTGGATCGACGTGAGCACGTCGTCCTGCACCAGGCGCTCGGACAGGATGATGGCGTCCTCGTAGTTGTAGCCCTCCCACGGCATGAAGGCCACGAGCAGGTTCTTGCCCAGGGCCAGCTCGCCGTTGTGGGTGGACGGGCCGTCGGCCAGCACGTCGCCGGCGGCGACCTTCTGGCCCTCCTCCACGATGACCTTCTGGTTGATGGCACGTGTTCTGGTTGGAGCGCCGGAACTTGGCCAGGCGGTAGACCTTGCTTGCCCAGCGCGCGTGCCGTAGCGGTCCTTCTGCGCCGGCGCTTGTACTCGACGGTGATCTGGTCGCCGCGAGACCTCGACGACCGTGCCGTCGCCCTCGGCCAGGACCACGTCGCCGGCGTCGCGGGCGGCGCGGGCCTCGACGCCGGTGCCGATGTAGGGAGCCTCGGGCACCACCAGCGGCACGGCCTGCTTCTGCATGTTGGCGCCCATCAGGGCCCGGTTGGCGTCGTCGTGCTCGACGAAGGGGATCAGCGCGGTCGAGACCGACACGATCTGCTTCGGCGACACGTCCATGAGGTCGACCTCGGCCGGCGGCACGAAGTCGATCTCGGAGGTGGTGCCGTAGGAGGTGGTGGTGGCGCCGACCCGCACGCCGGTGCCCTGCGGGCCCCGGCGCACGAGGACCTGCTCCTCGGTGAAGCTGCCGTCGTCGTCCAGCGGCGGCGTTGGCCTGGGCGATGACGTGCTCCTCCTCCTCGTCGGCGGCCAGGTAGATGATCTCGTCGGTCACCTGGCCGTTGACCACCTTGCGGTACGGGGTCTCGATGAAGCCGTACTCGTTGACCCGGGCGTAGGTGGCCAGCGCGCCGATCAGGCCGATGTTCGGGCCTTCGGGGGTCTCGATCGGGCACATGCGGCCGTAGTGGGAGGTGTGCACGTCACGGACCTCGAAGCCGGCCCGCTCACGGGACAGGCCGCCCGGCCCGAGGGCCGAGAGGCGGCGCTTGTGGGCCAGGCCCGACAGCGGGTTGTTCTGGTCCATGAACTGGCTGAGCTGGCTGGTGCCGAAGAACTCCTTGACGGCGGCCACCACCGGGCGGATGTTGATCAGGGTCTGCGGCGTGATGGCCTCGACGTCCTGGGTGGTCATGCGCTCGCGCACCACCCGCTCCATGCGGGAGAGGCCGACCCGGACCTGGTTCTGGATCAGCTCGCCCACCGAGCGGATGCGGCGGTTGGCGAAGTGGTCCTGGTCGTCGATGCGGTAGTTCGACTCGCCGTCGGCCATGTGCTTGGCCAGGTGCAGCATGTAGGTGGCGGAGGCCAGGATCTCCGAGGGGCTGAGCACGCCCTGGGTCGGCGTGGGCCGCTCGAGGTCGATCTCGAAGAGGTCCGAGATGCGCTCGATCTCCGGGCCGAGCTTGCGGTTCAGCTTGTAGCGGCCGACCCGGGTGAGGTCGTAGCGCTTGGGGTTGAAGAAGGCGTTCTCGAAGTACGCGCGGGCGGCCTCGACCGAGAGGGGCTCGCCGGGGCGGGCCCGCTTGTAGATCTCGAGGAGGGCCTCCTCGCGGGTGGGCGCGAGGTTCCGCTCCTTCTCCCACTGCCCCTCGAGGAAGTCGAAGTGGCGGACGAAGCGCTCGAGGAACGCCTCGTCCTCGTAGCCGAGGGCCCGCAGCAGCACGAACAGGGACAGGCGACGCTTGCGGGCCACGCGGCAGCCGGCGGTGACGTCCTTGCCCGGCTTGGCCTCGACGTCGAACTCGATCCACTCGCCGCGGTAGGGGTGGATGGTGCCGGTGAAGACCGTCTTGGCGTCACGCCCGGGCTGGAAGATGACGCCCGGGGGAGCGGACCAGCTGGCGACACGACGACCCGCTCGGTGCCGTTGACGATGAAGGTGCCCCTTGTCGGTCATCATCGGGAAGTCCCCCATGAAGACCGTCTGCTCCTTGATCTCGCCGGTGCTGGCGTTCATGAACCGGGCGCGCACGAAGACCGGCGCGGCGTAGGTCATGTCCTTCTCCTTGCACTCCTCCACCGAGAACTTCGGCGGCGGGCGCAGGTCGGGGTCGGTCGGGTCGAACTCCAGCTCGAGGCTCAGCTGGCCGGTGAAGTCCTCGATGGGGCTGATGTCGTGGAAGGTCTCGGCCAGACCCTGGTCCAGGAACCACTGGAAGGAGTCGCGCTGGATGGCGATGAGGTCAGGCAAGCGGCAGGGCCTCGTCGATGTTGGCGAACGAAAAACGTTCCGGGCTGTTGGACCGTGTAGGCAACGGCCTACTCCTCCCAGTTGCAGGGTGAATGGGGCGACGACGGGGTGGTGCGATGAGTCACGTCAGGCGGGGTCGGACTGCTGGGGCTACTTGGGACTGCTGGGCAAGGTTCGGAGGCACGAAGGGGGTCGACGGCTACCGCCTGAGCAGTCGTCGGGGGCGCCAGGGCGCGCGTCAATCAGCCAGAACATTGAAGAAGGCGGAAGGAGCAGGCACGGCAACCAGCAATCCTATACGGACGCGCACAGAATCACAAGCCCATGGACGGAATGCCCCGGTCCAGGCCTGCACAGGGTAGGAGACCCACCGGCCGACGTCAAGGATTCGACGATTTCCTACCTGCCCCGCTTATGGCGCCGGCAAGCGATCGAAGGGCCCGCGGCGGCCACGAAGGACCTGGTCCAGGGTCCGCTCCGACCAAACGGAGTCCGGCCGCCGTCGATCCGACGACCGGACTCCCCGAGGCGCTACTTGAGCTCGACGGTGGCGCCGGCCCCCTCGAGCTGGGCCTTCGCCTTGTCGGCGTCCTCCTTGTTGGCCTTCTCGAGGACGGGCTTGGGGGCCGCCGTCGACCAGGTCCTTGGCCTCCTTCAGGCCCAGGCTGGTGAGCGAGCGCACCTCCTTGATGACCTGGATCTTCTTGTCGCCGGCAGCGGTCAGGATGACGTCGAACTCGGACTTCTCCTCCTCGCCGCCGCCGGCGTCGCCGCCACCGCCGGCGGCAGGGGCGGCGGCGGCCACGGCCACCGGGGCCGCCGCCGTCACGCCGAAGCGCTCCTCGAACTCCTTCAGCAGCTCGCTCAGCTCGAGGACGGAGAGCTCGGCGATCCCGTCGAGAATCTGGTCCTTGGTCAGGGTTCCTGCCATTGTCTTGCTCCTTGTCTACGGATCTTGGGTTCGGATTTCGGTGGGTTTGCGGGTCGTGCAGCTGGGGGCCCAGACGAATGTGGTCTTGAGCTGGTCGTTCGCCGTCGGCTACGTCAGCGTCGGTGGTTTCGGCCGGTTCGGGGGCTTCGGCGGTGGCGCTCGGCCTCGGCGGCGGGCGCCTCGGCGGCCGCGTCGGCTCGGCGGTGCGCCTCGGCCGGGACGTCGGTGGCCGAGTCGGTGGCTTCGGCGGTGGGCTCCTCGGCCGGGGCCTCGGCCTCGGCCTCGGGGGCATCGAGCACCTCGCCGCCGGCCTGGCGCTGCTCGATCAGGGCCGAGATCCCGTAGGCCAGGTTGCGGGGCAGGGCCTGGAGCAGGCCGGCCAGCTGCTGGAGCGGCGCGGCCAGGGCGCCGGCGAACTGGGCCAGGAGCATGTCCCGCGGCGGGAGGTCGGCCAGCACATTGATCTCCGACGCCGACAGGACGCCGGAGCCCACCACGCCGCCCTTGATCACCAGGTTGGGGTTGTCCCGGGCGAAGTCCCGCAGGGCCTTGGCCACCGCGCTCACGTCGCCCTGGACGAAGGCGATGGCCGTCGGGCCGGTCGAGGAAGTCCCGGATCGAGGCCTGCGTAGTCGCCGCCGGCGATGGCCAGACGGACCAGGGTGTTCTTGTAGATCTTGTAGTCGCCGCCGGCCGCCGCCAGCGCACGGCGGAGCTCGGCCAGCTCGGCCACGGTCAGGCCCCGGTACTCGGTCAGGATGGCGCCGTCGGCCGCCTCGAGGCGGTCCCTGCACCTCGTTGACGACGGCGACCTTCTCGGCCCTCGGATTGTCCATGGTCCCTCCGCTGAGCATCCGCTCGCTGACGGGCCGTAGACACCATCGAGTGGTGGAGTGTCGGGCGTGGTGCCCGACACGGAACGCCTCATCAGGCGGGTCCAAGTGGGATCCCTTCGGTACCGGGTGACCGGTGCACCGGAGGTCTACGGCAGTTCTGCTAGATCTGGAAAGGTGAAACTGTAGCCCACCGCTCACCGGCGGACCACCCCGCCCCCCGGGGTGGGGCCCTGCTCAGGCGCTGGCGGCCAGCTCCTCGTCGCCCTTGCGGGCCAGCAGCGGGTCGATGTGGATGCCGGGGCCCATGGTCGACGAGACGGTCACCGCCCGGAGGTAGCGACCCTTCGACGAGGCCGGCTTGGCCCGCGTGGAGCTCCTCGATCACGGCGTGGAGGTTCTCGAGCAGCTGGTCGCGGTCGAAGGAGGCCTTGCCGATCCGGATGTGGATGTTGCCCACCTTGTCGGTGCGGTACTCGACCCGGCCGCCCTTGAACTCGGCTGACCGCCTTGCCGACGTCGGTCGGTCACCGTGCCGGTCTTGGGGTTGGGCATCAGGCCCCGGGGGCCGAGCACCCGACCGAGCGTGCCGACCTGGCCCATCAGGTCGGGGGTGGCGATGGCCACGTCGAAGTCGAGGAAGCCGCCGTTGCGACCCGGGCCACCAGGTCGTCGGCGCCGACCACGTCGGCGCCGGCCGCCCGGGCCTCGGTGGCCGCCTCACCGGCGGCGAACACGGCCACCCGGGCCGTCCGGCCGGTGCCGGCCGGCAGCGACAGGGTCCCGCGCACGATCTGGTCGGCCTTGCGGGGGTCGACGCCGAGGCGGACGGCGAGCTCGACCGTCTCGTCGAACGTGGCCTTGGCCGAGCGCCTTGACCAGGTCGACCGCCTCGGACGGCGTGTAGAGGTGCTGGCGGTCGAACTGGGCGACGCTCGCCGTGTACTTCTTTCCCCTGTGACATGATGGCTCTCCGTTTTCTCGATGTGCTCGGTCGGCGGCCTCAGCCGGCGACGGCGATGCCCATGGACCGGGCGGTGCCCGCGACCTGGTGCTTGGCGGCCTCGAGGTCGTTGGTGTTGAGGTCCGGGCAGCTTGATGGTGGCGATCTCGGCCACCTGGGCGTCGGTGACCGTGCCGACCTGCTCACGGCCGGCGGTGGCGGCGCCCTTCTCCAGGCCGGCGGCCTGGCGGAGCAGGACCGGCGTCGGCGGCGTCTTGAGGATGAAGCGAGAACGTCCGGTCCTCGTAGATCGTGATCTCGACGGGGATGATCGTGCCCCGCTGGTTCTCGGTGGCCGCGTTGTACTGCTTGCAGAACTCCATGGTCTGCACGCCGTGCGGCCCGAGCGCGGTGCCCACCGGCGGCGCGGGCGTGGCGCCCCCGGCCGGGAGCTGGATCTTCACGACGGCGAGGACGCGCTTCTTCGGTGGCATTGGTTACGTCTCCTTACCTGGGTCCGCCGGCCTACAGCTTCGCGACCTGGCTGAACTCGAGCTCGACCGGGGTCTCCCGGCCGAAGATGTTGACCAGCACCTTGAGCTTGAGCTGGTCCTCGTTGATCTCGGCGATCTGGCCCGAGAAGTCGGCGAACGGGCCTTCCTTGACCCGGACCGTCTCGCCCACCTCGTACTCGAGGCGGGGCCGGCTGCGCTTGGACGGGACCTCGGCGCCCTCCACCTTGACCTGGAGGATGCTCTCCACCTCGCGGCGCGACAGCGGGCGTGGGCTTGGTGCCCGGGCCCACGAACCCGGTCACGCCCGGGCGTGTTGCGGATGCACCGACCAGCGTGTCGTCGTCGAGGTCGCAGCGGCACAGCAGGTAGCCGGGGAAGACCTTCTTCTGGACGACGACCTTCTTGCCGTTCTTGAACTCGACGACGTCCTCCATGGGGATGACGACCTCGAAGATCCGGTCCTCCATGTTCATGGAGACGACCCGGCTGTCGCAGGTTGGACTTCACCTTGTTCTCGTAGCCCGGCGTAGGTGTGGACCACGTACCAGCGGCCGGGCCGGTCGTAGGGGCTCACGACGAAGGGCTCGTCCTCGTCCTCGTCGTACTCGGCGTCGGCGTCGGCGTCGGCGTCGGTCGTCGACGTCGGCCTCGGGGGCCTCGACCGTCGTCGGGCGGCGTCCTCGTCCGCCTCCGCGACCGACGACTGGTCGGCCCCAGACGCGCCAGGGTCCCCGACCGTGTCGAGTGGTTCGTCGTCGCCGAGGGGCGGCGTTGGTTCCGTCGTGGGTCACAGTCACACCGATCACGTCTTGAACAGCCAGAGGACGCCTTTGGCGAAGGCGTAGTTGAGAATGAAGATCAGGACCATCAACGACAGGAGGGTGACCAGGGTCACCGTGGTGTAGTTGATCACCTCGGACCGGGTGGGCCAGGCCACCTGCCGAAGCTCGGAGCGTACCTCGCGGAAGAACTGGCCCGGACGGAAGGGTTCCCGCTTGGGCGGCACGCCGAGGCGCCGGGGCGGTCCGTTTGTGGCGCGGCCTCCCCCTCGGGGTCCTGCCCCTGGCGCTGCATCACGCGCTTCTGTTCTCGGTTCACGCGCTTTGTCCTTCGGCCGCTTCCACGGTGGTGAGCAGGGCAGGAGGGACTCGAACCCCCAACCGTCGGTTTTGGAGACCGGTGCTCTACCAGTTGAGCTACTGCCCTCGGTGGCCGCCATGCCGCGAACGGACGAGCCGATCACAGGGGCGGTTGCCTAGGTTATCACCGGACCTGGCCGGATTCCCAGGCGTAGCCGGGGTCAGCCGAGCCTGCCGGGGCCCGGGCGGTCCGGGTCGACCGCTCTAGCGGGTCTCCTTGTGCAGGGTGTGCTGGCGGTCCCAGCGGCAGAACTTCTTCATCTCGATCCGCTCGCGGTCGTTCAGCTTGTTCTTCGTGGTGATGTAGTTCCGTCGCTTGCAGACCTCGCAGGCCAGGGTGACCTGGACCCGCTTCTCGTTCTTTGCCACGGTGACTCCCTTGTGCCCACGCCGACCGGCCGGAGCTCTCGACTGTTGCCTGGTCTGCCGTCGCCGAGGGCGACGTCCTGTCTCCTGCGGTGCTGTGACTGGTAGCGGCGGCGGGACTCGAACCGGCGACAACACGATTATGAGCCGTGTGCTCTGACCAACTGAGCTACGCCGCCATGGGCGAGCCCCCTGTCGGGATTGAACCGACGACCCCAGCCTTACCATGGCGGTGCTCTACCACTGAGCTACAGGGGCGGTGCAGCTCGACCGAGCAGCAGAGGGATAAGCATAGCCAAACCTGGGCCCCCCGAGAAGAGCAAGACGCCTGGCTACCATCGGCGGATGCACATCCGCCTGGTCGAGACCCTCGGACGCCGAACCGATCCGGGCGATCTACAACGTCGAGGTGCTCGGGTCCACGGCCACCTTCGACCTCGGGCCCCGGACTCCCGAGGAGCAGCAGGCCTGGATGGCCGAGCACCGCGGCGCCCACCCCGCCATCGTGGCCGTCGATGACGGGGAGCAGGTTCTCGGTTTCGGCTCCCTCTCGGTCTTCCGCGACCGCCCGGCCTACGCCACCACCGTCGAGAACTCGGTCTACGTCGACGCGGCCAGTCGGGGCGCCGGGGTGGGCCGGGCCCTGCTGGACGAGCTGGTGGTCCTGGCCGGCCAGCACGGGTTCCACACCGTGATCGCCCGCGTCGGCGGGGACAACGAGGCCTCCATCGCCCTGCACCTGGCCTGCGGCTTCGAGATGGTCGGGGTCGAGCGGGAGGTGGGCCGCAAGTTCAACCGCTGGCTCGACGTGGTCGGTGCTCCAACGTCCGCTGTGAGCCTCCTCCCGCCGGTCTGCCCGTCCAGTCCGCGACGGGCGGGGCCCCCGGGGCCGGGCCGGGTCAGGCCGCAGGTGCGGAGGCCAGGCCGGCCACCTCGGCCGGGGCCGCGGCCACCGGGCCGATGCCGGTCCGCTCCCAGGCGGCCAGGGGCACGGTGAGCACCACCAGGATCCACAGCAGGGTGAGGACGATCAGCAGCGGATCGCCGTGGATGAGGCTGTTGAGCAGCTGGGTCCCCCCGGGCAGCTCGATGAAGGCGGTGACCATGGACAGGCCGATGATCAGCGACCGCAGACGGCCCAGGGCCACCGGGGCCAGGAGGATCAGGCCCCAGGACAGGTACCAGGGCTGCACCACCGGTCCGAGGATGACGAAGACCAGCAGGGTCACCCCGAGGGCCTTGAGCGTGCCGATCCGGTCGCTGTTCAACAGGAGCCAGACCCCGACGATGCCGGCCGCCAGCAGCCCGAGGAAGCGGGTCACGGTGAGCACCCCGCCGAGCCCGACCCCGATGTGGGCGAAATGGGCCATACCGGTGAACAGCAGGGCCAGCGACGTGGTCGGCGCGGTCCATGACCGGACCGCTCCCGGGGTGCCCAGGATGGACAGCCAGCCCCAGCCGAGGCCACTGATGTACGAGAAGAAGCCGAGGACCCCGGCTCCGATGAGGCCGGCGGTGACCACCGGTCGCAGGCGGTCCCTGGTCGATGCCTGCGGCCCCAGCCAGCTCCACCCCACATAGAGGATGCCGATGGCCGCCGGCGCCTTGATGGAGGTGGCCAGGGCGCAGAAGAGGATCCCGACGATGGGTCGCCTCTCCTTGGCCGCCACCAGGCCGGCCAGCAGCAGCCCGAGCATCAGCGCGTCGTTGTGGGCACCGCCGATGAGGTGGAGGATGGTCACCGGATTGAGGACCATCAGGGTGAACAGCTCGGCGCCGTCGCGGTGGTAGAGGCGGGCCAGCTTGGGCACGCACCAGGCGATCAGGAGGACGCCGGCCACGGACAGCAGGCGGAGCAGGACGATGGTGGCCAGCTCGTTGTGGAAGGTGAGCCGCGTGAAGAACCCGTCGAGCTGGAGGAACAGCGGACCGTAGGGGGCCGGGGCGTTGCCCCACAGGGGGTCGACCGGGGCGGTGTAGGAGTTGTTGCCCAGCTCGAAGGGCCCGTACAGGTACGGGTTCATGTGATGGCTGACCATCTCGCCCTGGGCGGCGTACGAGTAGGCGTCCCGGCTGAACAGGGGGGCGATCACCAGCATGGGCGTGGCCCACAGGGCGAACACCCACATCATGTTCTTGACCGGGACCCCCGGGCAGCGGGCGTACAGGCGGGTCATGCCCCACCACACCCGCATGAGCAGGAGCAGGCCTCCGTAGACCGCGGCCAACGAGAAGTAGACGGCCCAGGTGCTGGCCCCGTCGGTGCTGGGCACACCGAAGAACCAGACGCCGGGCATCTCGAGCTTGAACGGCGAGCTGGGCAGCGACGCCCCGATGGCGATGGCCAGCATGGCGGCGAACCCCAGCAGGGCCGGACGGAGGACCAGCCCCCTGGGTTGGATGCCCGGATCGGGCCCGACGCCGTCGGCACCGTCGGTGCCGGCGCCCTCCCAACGGTTCCGCAGCCACGCGCTCACCCCGTCGACCACCTGGAGGCCGACGGCGCCCACCTCGACGGCCAGTGACCGCAACCCGCCGGTGGAAGGGCCCGGCGCCTGAGGGTGCTCGAGGTCGAGCACCTCTGCGGCCGTGATCTCGGTTGACATCAGGTTGGGGGGCTTCTCCTCGGTCGAACCGCCGGCACCGGCGGTTCCATCTGGCGAAGAGGACCTAGTCCCTAGTTCCTCGACTGTTCCTGGGCCGACTGGGTTACTTGGGGGGCAGGGTCGTACGTATGGTGAGCTGGCGAGACCGGGCTGGCTGGCGGCGGCACCCTCCGTGGCTGTCGGACCACCCAGGCAAGGAGCACGCCTCCACCGCAGTCATTCCGTAACTTCATTGTAACGAACGGGTGGGGTGGATCAAGTCCGGTGATGACCCCGTCCCCGGCCCTCGGAGACACTCTAGGACGGGCACCCTCCCGGGACGGGGCACGACCGGGGGACGGGGTGGCATGGGCCGGGGCCGGGGTGGTGGGCCGGCGGGCGCGGAGCACCGGCGGAACCGTCTCGACGGCGGACATTCCGGTCGGGCTCCGGGCCGGCCCTCGTGGGGCCCCGACCGGGGCGGGGAGGCGCCGGGGGTCGTTCGGACCGTTCGTCCTCGCCACCCCCGGGCGCTCCTGTGGTGGGCCGGGAAGGATTTGAACCTTCGTAGCTTGCGCGGCAGATTTACAGTCTGCTCCCTTTGGCCACTCGGGCACCGACCCGCAGGGCGGAAGGATATCGCCTGGGGCGGAGGTACTGTTTCAGCATGCCCACCTTCGACGTCGTCTCCGAAGTCGACATGCAAGAAGTTCGCAACGCCGTCGACCAGGCCAACCGCGAGGCCGCCACCCGGTTCGACTTCAAGGGCACCGACTCCGCGCATCGAGCTGTCCGACAACGAGCTGGTGCTCCCTCCTCGACCGAGGACCGTCTGCGGGCCCTCTACCAGGTCCTCGAGGAGAAGCTGGTCAAGCGGCGAGGTGTCGCTCAAGTCCTTCGACGTGACGGCAAGGTCGAAGAGGCGTCCAAGGGCACGGCCCGCCAGACGGTCGCCATCCAGGCCGGCATCTCCTCCGACCACGCCAAGAAGATCAACAAGTTCATCAAGGACCTCGGGCCTGAAGGGCGTCGTCTCGCAGACCCAGGGCGATCAGCTCCGGGTCAACGGGCAAGAAGCGGGACGACCTCCAGGAGGTCATCGCCGCCCTGCAAGGCCGAGGACTTCGGCATCCCGCTGCAGTTCAACAACTTCCGGGACTGAGCACCGGGGCCCGCGACCGGGCCACCGGCCCGGCGTCAGCTCCCGAGCCCGCTCCTCGACCGAGGTGCTCGTCGAGCTCCTCGACCGGGTGCGACGTGGAACAGCCGGTTGAACAGCATGAACTTGAGCACCCAGAAGAGGCCGAACGAGAGCAGGTTGGCCACCAGCACCACCACGGTCTGCTGCGAGGTGGGTCAGGTGGTGGACCTTGCCGATGTGACGGGCCACGGCGGCACCCCCGATGGACACCACGATGCCGATGGCCGACATCACCCAGAACGGGACGACCTCCTTCATCAGGTGGGACCGTCCGCTCTTCCCCCAGGACCCACGTGCGGTTGAGGTAGTACGACGGGAACGGTGGCCACCACGTTGGCGAAGACGGTGCTCGGCGACCTCGCCCCACAGGTGGAGGACGCCGAAGACCAGGGCCAGGACGCCGAACGACACCGCCGTCGAGATGACCGAGACCATGGTGTAGCGGATGAGCTGTCTGCCCTCGTGGCGTGTGCCGACGTTGCCAGACGTGCTCGGCGCGCACCACGAGACTGGTCATCGGGCAAACCCTAGCCGTCGCCGATCGGCACAATTCAAGCGGGCACTCTGCTGCGACACCGCTGTCACAGTGCGTTGGCCCGGGCGACCTCCCCGAACCATGTCGCGCTGGGCTTGGGCCGGCGCTCGAAGGTGCTCGCGGTCCACGGCCACCAGGCCGAAGGTGGGACCGTAGCCGAGGTCCCACTCGAAATTGTCGAGCAGGCTCCAGTAGAAGTAGCCCCGCACGTCGATGCCCGTCGTCGAGGCAGCGCCGCGACGCCCGGCGAGGGCCTCGGTCACGAACGCGATCCGCTCGGCGTCGTCGGCGGTGGCGATCCCGTTCTCGGTGACGCACGACCGGCACGCCCGCCGGTCACCTCCCAGGCCCGGCGGACGGTGTGCTCGAGGGCCTCGGGCCAGAACTCGTAGCCCATCTGGGTCGTCGGGCACGCCCGTCGTTCGGCGGCCAGGGACCCGTCGGGGCCGAACTGCATGCGGGTGTAGCACTGCACGCCGACGAAGTCGTCGCCCGCCGGTGGCCTCGCAGGAAGACGTCCTCGGACGGTCGCCGCGAGCCGCTCGCAGCCACTCCTCGCCCCCGGCTCGACCTGGAAGTCGGCCATCGACAGGGTGAGTCCGACCGGGAAGTCGCCCGGGCCGGACCGGAGGGCCTCGACGGCCAGGCGGTGGGCGCGCGACCAGGGCCTGCGTTGACCGCGCCGCGGCGGACCCGGTCCCGTGACCCCGGGCGGGAACGATCCCGAGGCGCTACCCCATGATGGCCACGACGTTGGGCTCGTTGAGGGTGCAGGCCCATCCCGATGAGGTCGCCGAGGTGGGCGGTGACCCGCTCGCAGAAGCGGGCGAACCGCTCCGGGGCGTCGGGCGCCTCCCAGCCGCCGCGCGTCCGACAGCCAGCGGGGGTGGGTGAAGTGGTGGAAGGTGACCACCGGGGTGACGCCGTGCTCCGCGGCAGGTGGCCGCACATCCGCCGGTAGTGGTCGAGGGCGGCCAGTGAGAACTCGCCCTCGGCCGGCTCGATGCGGCTCCACTCGAGCGAGAAGCGGTAGGCGCCGAGACCCAGGTCGGCCACCAGGGCGATGTCCTCGGGCCAGCGGTGGAACGAGTCGCAGGCGTCCCCGCTGACTCGACGCACCCGGAGGTGGGGTCGTGCTCGAACGCCCACCAGTCGTTGTTGACGTTGCCGCCCTCGATCTGGTGGGCGGCGGTGGCCGTCCCCCAGAGGAAGCCGTCGGGAAAGTCGACGGCTCGCCGGTCCGTGGCCGCTGCCGCTGCGGTCGCGGCCGCCGCAGGGGAGGCGGCGGCCGCGTCGGCGGCCGGGCCCGACGTCGGCGCCCGTCGCCGGCAGCCTGCCAGGATGGGCCGTGAGCGACGCCCTGACTTCCTCGTCGACCTGCTCGACCTCGAGCCCATCGAGGTCAACATCTTCCGGGGCGTGCAGCCCAACGAGGAGCGCCAGCGGGTCTTCGGCGGCCAGGTGGCGGCCCAGGCGCTCATGGCGGCGGGGCGCACCGTCGAGCACGGGCGGGTCCACTCGCTGCACGCCTACTTCCTGCGGCCCGGGCGATCCCGACCGTGCCCATCCTCTACGAGGTCGACCGCATCCGCGACGGCCGGTCCTTCACCACCCGCCGGGTGGTGGCCATCCAGCACGGCCGGGCCATCTTCAACCTGTCGGCCTCGTTCCACGCCGACGAGGCGGGCCTGGACCACCAGTTCCCCATGCCCGAGGTGCCCGATCCCGAGGACGCTCGACTCCACTGGACGAGCCGCCTCGAGCCCTACCGCGAGGACGCTGGCCGACTGGTTCGCCCGGCCCCACCCCATCGACCAGCGCCACATCGGCGAGCTGCCCGTGGCAGCCGCAAGGCCAGCAGGGAGCCCTATCCAGCGGCTGTGGATCCGGGCCGACGGCGACGCTCCCCGACGACCCGCTGCTCCACGCCTGCGTCGCCACCTACGCCTCGGACATGTCCCTCTTCGACACCATGCTCGCCCCCCACGAGCGTCAGCTGGGACGACGCCGACTTCATGGGGGCCAGCCTGGACCACTGCATGTGGTTCCACCGGCCGTTCCGGGCCGACGAGTGGCTGCTCTACGACATGGACAGCCCGACGCGCCTACGGGGCCCGGGGCCTGGCCCGCGGCTTCCTCTTCACCCGCGACGGGCGACCTGGTCGTCTCGATGGTCCAGGAGGGCCTGATGCGACTGGTACCCCGAGCCCGGGCCGGCTGAGCGGCGGCCGAGCCGGCGCGACGGCGGCTCAGCGGCTGGCGATGGGGACGTAGTCGCGGGCGTCGGCGCCGATGTAGAGCTGGCGGGGCCGGGCGATCTTCGAGTCCTGGTCGAGCATCTCCTGCCAGTGGGCCAGCCAGCCGGCGGTGCGGGGGATGGCGAACAGCACCGGGAACATCTCGAGCGGGAAGCCCATGGCCTGGTAGATGAGGCCCGAGTAGAAGTCGACGTTCGGGTAGAGCTTGCCGCGAGGTGAAGTACTCGTCGGAGAGCGCGATCTCCTCGAGCTTGAGCGCGATGTCGAGCAGCGGGTTCTTGCCGGTGACCTCGAACACCTCGTCGGCGGTCCGCTTGATGATCTTGGCCCGCGGGTCGTAGCTCTTGTAGACGCGGTGGCCGAAGCCCTGGAGCCGCCCCCCGGAGCCCTCCTTGACCGAGGCGATGAACGGCTCGCACGTTCTCGATGGAGCCGATCTCGGTCAGCATGCGGATGACCGCCTCGTTGGCGCCGCCGTGGCGCGGGCCGTAGAGGGCGGCGGCGGCGGCGGCGGTCGGCCGAGTACGGATCGGCGTGGGACGAGCCGACCGCCCGCATGGCCGTGGTCGAGCAGTTCTGCTCGTGGTCGGCGTGGAGGATGAACAGGACGTCGAGGGCCCGGGCCAGCACCGGGTCGGCCTCGAAGCGGGGCTCGGCGACCTTCCACATCATCGACAGGAAGTTCGCGGTGAAGTCGAGCGAGTTGTCGGGGTAGACGAAGGGCATGCCCACGCTGAAGCGGTGGGCGGCGGCGGCCAGGGTCGGCATCTTGGCGATGAGGCGGATGATCTGCTTGTTGCGGGACTCGGGGTCGAAGATGTCCTTGGCGTCGAGGTAGAAGGTCGACAGCGCGGCGACGGCCGAGACCAGCATGCCCATCGGGATGGGCGTCGTAGTGGAAGCCCTCGAGGAACCGCTTGCGCACGTTCTCGTGGATGAAGGTGTGGTAGCGTGATCTCGTGCTCCCAGACGTCGAACTGCTCGGTCGTTGGGCAGCTCGCCGTTCAGCAGGAGGTAGGCCACCTCGAGGTAGGTCGAGCTGCTCGGCCAGCTGCTCGATCGGGTAGCCCCGGTAGCGCAGGATGCCGGCGTCGCCGTCGAGGTAGGTGATGGCGCTCTCGCAGGCCGCGGTCGAGGTGAAGCCCGGGTCGTAGAACCAGATGCCGGGCAGCAGCTTCGACCACTCGGCTGCGGCGACGCCGCCGTTGCTCGATGGGGATCTCGAGGGACTCACCAGTGCGGTTGTCGGTGATCGTGATGCTCTCGGCCACTGATCCTCAGACCCTTCTGTCGTGCATTCGTGAACGTGATCTCTCGTTGCACCCAATCTTAGATCCACACCACCCGTCGCTGAACAGCCGGCCAGGCCCACCGACCGGGTGGCGTGGGCCGGCCGGGTCACGGCCCAACCCCTCGGGACGGCCGGCGGGATCCGGCTCAGCCGGAGACCAGGATGAGGAACTGCTGGGTGGATCCGTCCCTCACCTGTTGGCTGGACGGGACGGCGACGGCGACGGTGAGGGTGTAGGTGTGGCCCGGGGCCACGGTCAACGGGGCCAGGGTGAGCGCCTTGGACGATCCCGACCGGAGGGTGACGGTGGCCCGCGACGCCGAGCCCCGGGCACCGGGAGGCGGCGGGGCGGTGCCGGCCGGGTCGGCCAGGGCCAGGGTCTGGGTGACGGCGACGCCCGACTCGGGCACGGTCCCGCAGTTGGTCACCGTGGCCTCGGCGGTCACCGTGGCGGTGGGGGGCAGCACGGTCGGAGCGGAGCCCGGGGTCGGTGGACTTCACGTGGACGCAGTCCGTCCCGAGGAGTCCCGGCCCGCCGGTCGACACCGCCGGCGGCGACAGGCCCACCGCGGTGATGGCCAGCCGGTGGTTCGGGGCCAGCTGCTGGGAGCTCCCCAGCACCGAGGCGGCGGAGGCCAGCCGGGGCGAGCCCAGGGAGGCCCCGGTCACCGGGGCCGGCACCCACACCGATCGGGGCAGGTGCATCGGCGAGCCGCTGCCGGCGGATCTGGGCCGTCAGCTTGCGGTAGTCCACGTCGGCCTGCTGGAAGAGCAGCCCGGCCTTGCCCATGGCGGTGGTGGCCTGCCCGACCGAGATCAGCGGTGCCCTGCTGGGCGCGGCGGCGGGGGTCGGGGCACCGGCGACGGGGAGCGGCGCCATCCCGAGCAGCTGGTCGATGCTGGTGCGCAGGTCGGCGGCACCGGTCGCCCGGGCCTCCATGACCTGGGTGAGCTGGTTGCTGACGTGGTCGGACGGGTAGGGGGGAACCAGGCCCGCGGCCTGCGCGGCCTCCTGGGCCGTCGCGTCCACCGCGGCGTCGAGCCCCTGCTGCAGCACGGCCCGGGCTGTCCGGGGCAGCGCCTGGTTGGTGAGGCCGGGGGCCGAGTCCATGACCGAGGCCAGCTGCCTACCGGTCAGGTTGGAGGCCATGACCACGCGGGTGGCCAGGGCCCCGTACCCGGCGTCGGTGGCCCGCCGGTAGCCGCTGGACTGGGCGTCGATCTCGGCCACCGATCCGATGACCAGCACCAGGGTCACCACGGCCAGCGCCGTCAGCAGTACCGTCCGTGCCCAACTCCGCCGCGCTGACGAGCGAGCTCGTCTCCGTCGGGCCCTGGGCATCCCGACGACGATAGTGCTGTGACTCGGCGACCACCCTGCGGGCGACAGCCACCGGTGGCGCTCAACCACCGGTGGTGCAGGGGCCTCCCGCCCGGCCGGGCGGCGCCGGGGTGTTGCCCTGCCCCCTGGCTACCGGTCGGCGAGCGTGGGCTCGGAGGCCGGCTGACGGGACGGGGCGCTCTGGTCGCCGCCGGGCGTGCCCGCCGTCACCAGATCGCTCGCCGTGCTCCGCCACTCGACGGTGGGCAGGATGGCGGCGGCGTCGGCGTTGGCCTTGTACTTGTCGGCCACGGCCAGGATCGACTGGATCACCGACGAGGTGAGCAGGTGGGGCACCAGGCCCAGGTCGAGCAGCTTGGTGTGGGCGGCCCGGTAGTAGTGCTCCTCCTTCTCCACCCGGGGATCGACGGTGTGCTCGATCACGGCCTGGCCGGCGAACTCGGAGGCCACCATCTCGGCCATCTCGAGCACGAGAAGGACTCGGTGAACTGGTTGAAGACCCGGAACTCGCCGCGGTCGGCCGGGTGTTCGCAGGGCCAGCTCCACGCAGGCCAGGGTGTCGCGGATGTTGAGCATGCCCCGGGTCTGGCCGCCGGATGCCGTACACGGTCAGCGGGTGGCCGGTGACGGCCTGGACGCAGAACCGGTTGAGCACCGTCCCGAACACGCCGTCGTAGTCGAAGCGGGTGGCCAGGTCGGGGTGCAGGGCGGTCTCCTCGGTCTCCTGGCCGTAGACGATGCCCTGGTTGAGGTCGGTGGCCCGGAGGCCCCAGATGCGACAGGCGAACATGATGTTGTGGCTGTCGTGCACCTTGGACAGGTGGTAGAAGGAGCCCGGCTGCTTCGGGTAGGGCAGCACGTCGGTCCGGCCCTTGTGGGTGATCTCGATGAAGCCCTCTTCGATGTCGATGTTGGGCGTGCCGTACTCCCCCATCGTCCCCAGCTTGACCAGGTGGATGTCGCGGATCGCTGCTCGGCGATGGCGTAGAGCAGGTTGAGGGTGCCGACCACGTTGTTGACCTGGGTGTAGACGGCGTGCTCCCGGTCGATCATCGAGTACGGGCGCCGAACGCTGCTCGGCGAAGTGCACGACGGCGTCGGGCTGGAACGCGGCCAGGGTCTCGCTGACGAAGCCGGCGTCGGTCAGGTCGCCGACGAACAGCGTCGATGGTGTTGCCCGAGATCTCCTGCCAGCGCGGACCCGGTGCTGCAGACTGGCGATGGGGACCAGGCTGTCGACCCCCATCTCGAAGTCGTAGCCCCGGCGGGCGAAGTTGTCGACGACGCCCACGTCGTGGCCCCGTCGGGACAGGTGCAGCGCCGTGGGCCAACCCAGATAGCCGTCACCACCGAGTACCAGAATCTTCACGTCTTGTCTCCCTCTCGCTCAAACATGACCGTCCCATCCCCCCCTCGATCCCTCCGAGCACGGACGTGGACTGCACTACTTTTACCATCAGTCACCTTGGAATGCCCTGAGAACTGCAATGAGATCGTCATAATTGACGACTGCCGGATCCGGCATGAACTCCCAGGCGACGGGTCCCCTCCGGGGTGATCGTGCCCGATCGGCGGCGATCGGGACCCGGGTGATTGTTCACCTTTGGTTCACGGAGGACAAATCCGGCACCCTCCAGGCCGGGACGGGCCTCCGTCGGCGGCGACCCTCGGCCACCGCCCGACGGGGTGACAAGAGGTGTGGCACACCATGCCGGAACCGGCCGTCGGGTGCTCCTCAGGCGGAGTCGCCCGACGGACCCGGGCCGTCGTCCGCCATCGGACGGGACCCGGCGACCGCACCGAGGGCGTCGTCGAGGTCACCGACGCCGGGCAGCAGGGCCAGCTCCAACACCGGTCGCCCCAACTCGGCCGACCGCAGGGCGCGGGCGGAGGTGTCGACGGTGCCCGGCTGGGCCAGCTCCTTCTCGCCCACCCCGACCACGCCCATGTCGGCGAACCGTCGGGCGGTGACCAGCACCCTGCTCTCGAGCGAGCCCACGGCCTTGTTGTAGGCGGTGACCGCGCTGTCCAGCCCTTTGCCCACCCCGGCGAAGTGGTCCCCGAGCGACGCCAGCCGTTCGTAGAGCTGCGCCCCGAGCAGCTGGACCTCCCGGGCGTTCTGGGCCAGCTGATCCTGCTGCCACCCGTAGGCCACCGCCCGGAGGAGGGCGATCAGCGAGGTCGGCGTGGCCAGGAGCACGTGGTTGGCCACGGCGTGCTCCATGAGGCCCGGCTCGTGCTCGAGCGCCGCGGTGAGCAGTGGGTCGCCGGGGATGAAGGCGACCACGAATTCGGGCGACGGGTCGACCCGCTTCCAGTACTCCTTCTTGGACAGGGCGTCGACGTGGGCCTTCATCTGGCGACCGTGACTGGCCAGATGGGCCCGGCGCTGCGTCTCGTCGTCGACCTCGTTGGCGTCGAGGAACGCCTGCATGGGCACCTTGGCGTCGACGGCGACGTTCTTCCCCCCCGGCAGGTGGACGACCATGTCCGGTCGCATCCGGCCGGTGTCGGCGTCCGAGGTGACCTGCTCGTCGAAGTCACAGTGCTCGAGCATGCCGGCCATCTCCACCACCCGCCGGAGCTGCAGCTCCCCCCAGCGGCCGCGTGTCTGAGGTGACCGGAGCGCGGTGACCAGGTTGCGGGTCTCCTTCTGCAGCTGGTCGTGCGAGGTGGACAGCGTCTTCATCTGCTCGGTGAGGGTGGCGTAGGCCTTCTGCCGCTCGACCTCGAGGCGTTGGATCCCCACCTCGTACTTGCCCAGCTGCTCGCCGATGGGCTTGAGCAGCTGTTCGATGGCCTCCTGCCGCTTGGCCAGGTCCCCCTCGGCGGCCTGACGGGTCTCGTTGAGCTTGGTGTCGGCCAGCTGGAGGAACTGCTCGTTGTTCTGCTGCAGGGCCTGGGTCGACAGTCGGGCGAACTCGCCGGTCAGCTGCTGGCGCGTCTCCTCGAAGGCCTCGGCCCGCTCGTCACCGGCCCGTCGCTCGTGCGCCAACTCGGCCGTCAGCCGGGCCAGCTCCGACTGCCGGGCCATGGCCCGCTGACGGTCCTCGGCCAGCTCGGACCGAGCCGCGTGGAGCTCGGCGGCCAGCCCCTGGTTCTGGTCGAGCAGGTCGGCGAGGCGGGCCTCCGCCGTCCTGGCTGCCGTGACGTGGCCGGCGCGGACCAGCAGGCCCACCGCCACCCCGAGGGCGACGCCGGCGACGAGTCCCACGATGAGTCCGGTGATCATGACCAATCCTCTCCGGGACCATCTCGGCCCACGGGGCCAGCGTACCGAGGGGGTGTATCACTACAGGGGGACGCCCCCGGCGGGCGGCGGTCCGTCAGGCGCTCTGTGTCAGCATGGTGCGATGCACCGGGTGGTCATCGTGGGGGCCGGGTTCGGGGGCCTCTCGGCCGCCCGCGCCCTGGTCGGGGGCCCCGGTCGAGGTGACCATCGTCGACCAGCGGAACTTCCACACCTTCCAGCCGCTGCTCTACGAGGTGGCCACCGCCGGTCTCGAGGCGGGGGACGTGGCCTACCCGGTCCGGGCCATCTTCGGCCGCAGCAGGAACGTCACCTTCCGGTTGGCCACGGTGACCGGGGTGGACTGGGACCGCCACCTGGTCACCCTGGAGGACGCCCCCCCGCTGCCCTACGACTCGGTCATCCTGGCCAGTGGCGCCACCGCCCGGTACTTCGGTATCCCGGGGGCGGCCGAGTTCACCTTCCCCCTCTACACCTTGCGGCGACGCCCGGATCCTGCGGGACCACATCCTCCGCCGTCTCGAGGACGCCGACGGCGACCCGAATGCGGAGACCAGCGGGCTGCTCACCTTCGTCGTGGTCGGCGGGGGGCCCACCGGGGTCGAGGTGGCCGGGTGCCCTGGCCGAGCTGCTGGACGTGGCCGTGCGCCACGACGGGTTCGACTTCCCGCGGACCTGGGGGCGGATCATCCTGGTCGACGGCCTCGACCGGCTGCTGACCCCGTTCCGGCCGTCGGCCGCCGCCTACGCAGCCCGGACCCTCGAGGGACGGGGGGTGGAGCTCAAGCTGGGCCACATGGTCCGGTCGGTCGACGGCTCCTGCGTGGAGCTGGACGACGGGTCCCGGATCCCCACCCGGACCGTGGTGTGGGCCGGCGGGGTGTCGGTGGAGGACACCGTGGCCTCCACCCTCGGGCAGGACTCGGCACCCAACGGGCGCCTGCTGGTGGACGCCCGACCTCTCCCTCCCCGGTCGCAACGACGCCTACGCCGTCGGGGACGCGGCCGCCGTCCCCTGGGGCCCCGGTGCCCACCACCCGGACGAGACCTGTCCCCAGCTGGCCCAGGTGGCCATCCAGTCGGGCAGGCACGCCGCCCGCCAGATCGTCAACCGGATGGACGGCCGCCCGACCGAGCCGTTCCGCTACCACGACAAGGGCATCATGGCCACCATCGGTCGCCGCGCCGCCATCACCCAGTTCCCCCGGGGGCTGGTGGTCCGGGGCACCCTGGGCTGGCTGGCCTGGCTCGGCCTCCACCTCGTCTATCTCATCGGCTTCCGCAACAAGATCGTGGTGTTGATCAACTGGTCGTGGCGGTACCTGTCGTGGGGGTCGGGACCCCGGGTCATCGTGGGCGACGACCCCGAAGGGGAGAGGGACGGCGACCCCGGCGCCGACGGCCCAACGGGGTAGCGACCCGGGCCGCAAGCGGGGTCCGGGCCCGGTCGGGGACCGCGGCCGCCGGCCACCGGGCCGCCGCCGCGGGGGGTACGGTGGCGTACGTGGATGACGCCCTCGAGCAGATCGACCGGAAGGTGCTCCAGCTGTTCGCCCTGGTCGGCGAGTCGGTGTCCGGCGCCACCGACGCCCTGCTGTCCGGTG
The DNA here is from genome assembly GCA_963817005.1 of uncultured Acidimicrobiaceae bacterium. Classification (GTDB taxonomy): domain Bacteria; phylum Actinomycetota; class Acidimicrobiia; order Acidimicrobiales; family RAAP-2; genus Bog-756. The sequence continues at coordinate 538,695 of CAWFMN010000007.1, read as the reverse complement.
ACCGCGAGGCGGCCAAGGCCCTGGCCGAGCGGGACGAGGTGGTCGACACCCTCTACCACGACATCGAACAGATGACCCTCCAGCAGCTGACGGTGGCCGGCATCACCTCGCCCGCGGACCTCCGGTTCCTGGTCACCGTGATCCGCATGCTGCCCGACCTGGAGCGGAACGGGGACCTGGCCGAGCACGTGGCCCGGCGGGCGGCACGGGGCCTCGGTGCCGAGCTGTCGGCCCGGAGCCGGGGCCTGGTCGAGCGGATGGGCGAGGTGGCCATCCACATGTGGCGGGCCACCACCGACGCCTACGCCGAGCGGCTGCCCATGGGCGGTGTCCCTGGTCGACGACCCTCGACGACGAGATGGACGACCTCCACGTCAGCCTCACCGTGGAGGTCGTGGCCGGGACCATGCCGCTGCCGGTGGCCGTCGAGCTGGCCATGGTGGCCCGCTTCTACGAGCGCTTCGGCGACCACGCCGTCAACCTGGCCAAGCGGGTCGCCGTCCTGGTGCCCTCGACCGGCCAGGCGGCTGACCGGACGGTTCGACGGCTCCGGCGCACGCGGGCAGCGGCCGGCGTCAGGGCCGGCCGTTCAGAACGGCCCGTGGCCACCAGGGCCTCGGCGATCTGCACGGCGTTGAGGGCGGCCCCCTTGCGCAGGTTGTCGCCGCTGACGAACAGCGCCAGCCGGTGGCCGGAGGCGTCGGCGGCCCGGAGCCGCCCGACGAGGGACGGGTCCCGGCCCGGCGGCACGGAGGGGTGTCGGCACGTCGGACGAGCTCGACCCCCGGCGCCCCGGCGAGGAGCTCGGCGGCCTCGCCCGGGGCTCAGCGGCCGCTCGAACTCGGCCATCGATGGACAGGGAGTGGCCGGTGAAGACCGGCACCCGGACGCAGGTGCACGACACCGCCAGGTCGGGGATGTCCGAGGATCTTGCGGCTCTCGTCGCGGAACTTCTGCTCCTCGTTGGTCTCGCCCGAGCCGTCGTCGACCAGGCGACCCGGCCATGGGCAGCACGTTGTAGGCGATCGGCGTCGGGGAACGTCGCCGGCGCGCGGGAAGTCGACCGCGGTCCCGTCGAAGGTGAGCGCGGCCGGCCCGTCGACGGTCTTGACCAGCTGCTCGTCCAGCTCGGCCACGCCGGCCAGGCCGGCGCCGGACACGGCCTGGTAGGTGGAGACCACGAGGCGGCGCAGGCCGGCCTCGTCGTGCAGCGGGCTTGAGCACCGGCATGGCCACCATGGTCGTGCAGTTGGGATTGGCCACGATGCCCTTGCCGGATCGAGCTCGAGGGCGGCGGCGTTGACCTCGGGCACGACCAGGGGCACGTCGGGGTCCATGCGCCAGGCCGAGGAGTTGTCGATCACGATGGCGCCGGCCGCGGCGAACCGGGGGGCCAGCGTCGCGTGAGGCGGCGGCGCCGGTCGAGAACAGGGCCAGGTCGAGGCCGGCGAGATCGGCGGTGGCGGCGTCCTCCACCTCGACCTCGGCGCCCCGGAAGGACAGCCGTCGGCCGGCCGAGCGGGCCGAGGCGAAGCAGCCGCAGCTCGTCGAGCGGGAAGTCCCGCTCGTCGAGGATCGCCCGCATCACCGCGCCGACCTGGCCGGTCGCGCCGACCACCGCCACTCGCATGGCGACCAGTCTACGGGAGCGCCTCCCCGGCGGACGCGCGCCGCCCGGACGACCGACGCCGGGGGCCGGCGGCCCGCGTCCCGAGCGTCCGCTCGGGTCAGCCCAGCTCGAAGGCGGCGTGCAGGGCCCGCACCGCCTCCTCGGCCGCGCCGGCCCGCACCATGCAGGAGATCCGGATCGACGAGGTGGAGATCATCTCGATGTTGATCCCGGCGGCGGCCAGCGTCTCGAACATGGTCGGCCGTCACCCCGGGGTGGGTCTTCATCCCGGCCCCGACGAGCGACACCCGGGCGATGTCGTCGTCGCTGGTCACGCCGGTGGCCCCGAGCTCGGGCGCCAGCCGCTCGCACACCTCGGCGCTCACCGCCAGGTCGTCGCCGGGCACCGTGAAGGAGATGTCGGTGGTCCCGTGCAGCGACGTGTTCTGCACGATCATGTCGACGTTGACGTGGCGGTCGGCCAGGCGCCCGGAACAGCCGGGCGGCGATGCCGGGCCGGTCGGGCACGCCGGTCACCGTGACCTTGGCCTCGGACGTGTCGTGGGTGACCGCGGTGACGATGGCCTGCTCCATGGACTGCATCCTCCTCGATCGACCCAGGTGCCCGGCTCCCAGGTGAAGCTGGACCGCACGTGCAGGGGCACGCCGTGGTTGCGGGCGAACTCGACCGAGCGCAGCGTCAGCACCCGGCCGCCGGTGGCGGCCATCTCGAGCATCTCCTCGAAGCTGACCCGGGCCAGCCGGCGGGCCTCGGGCACGATGCGGGGATCGGCGGTGAACACCCCGGACACGTCGGTGTAGATCTCGCAGACGTCGGCGCCGAGCGCGGCGGCCAGGGCCACCGCGGTGGTGTCGGAGCCGCCCCGGCCGAGCGTGGTGACGTCCCGGTCGGCGGACACCCCTGGAAGCCGGCGACCACCGGGACGCCGCCCCCGTCCAGCGTGGCCCGCAGCCGGTCGGCCCTGACCTCGACGATCTTGGCCCGGGTGTGGGCGGTGTCGGTGATGATGCCGGCCTGGCTGCCGGTGAAGGAGGCGGCGTCGACGCCGAGCTCGGCCAGGGCCATGCACAGCAGGGCCATGGAGATGCGCTCGCCCGGCGGTGAGCAGCATGTCGATCTCCCGGGCGGGCTGGACCGAGCTGACGTCGTCGGCCAGGCGGAGCAGGTCGTCGGTGGTCTTGCCCATGGCGCTGACCACCACCACCACGTCGTCGCCGGCGCGGCGGGTGCGGGCCACGTGGTCGGCCACGGCGCGGATCCGATCGGCGTCGGCGACCGAGGTCCCGCCGAACTTCTGTACCACCAGAGACATGGTGGACAAGGCTACAGGGACCGGTTCGGGGCACGGTCCGGGTTCCCGGCGGGCGACACCGATGGCCCGAGCGGCGACCGACTACCCTGAACCCCCGTGCCCACCGAGAAGCGACAGCGTCAGAAGGCCGGCCGACAGGCCCGGCTGGAGGCCGAGCAGAAGGCCACCAAGCGGCGGCAGAACACCCGCCGGATCATCACCGTGGCCATCGTGGCCGTGGTGGTCGTCGGCATCTCGTACCTGATCTTCAAGCCGGGGAAGAAGTCCGCCACGGCCTCCAGCACCTCAAAGCCGGCCGTCGCCACCACCACCAAGCCGGTGCCGGCCGGTGGCTCGGGCAACACCTCGCCCAGCGCCATCACCACGTCGGCCGACTGCCCGGCCAACTTCAGTGCCACCTTGAACAAGCCGTCGTACCCGGCCTACCCCCCGATGACCATCGACACCACCAAGACCTACACCGCCGTCGTCACCACCGACGTCGGCACCTTCACCATCCGTCTCGACCCGAGCCGGGCACCGAAGACCGTCAACAACTTCGTGTTCCTGGCCAAGCAGCACTTCTTCGACTGCATCACCTTCCACCGGGTCATCCCCGGCTTCGTGGACCAGACCGGGGACCCCACCGGCAGCGGGAGCGGTGGGCCCGGCTACCAGTTCGCCGACGAGCTGCCCAAGACGGCCACCCCCCAGTACCCGCTCGGCTCGGTGGCCATGGCCAACTCCGGGGCCCAACACCAACGGCAGCCAGTTCTTCATCGTGGCCGGGAGCCAGGGCGAGAGCCTCGCCCCCAACTACACCCTGTTCGGCAAGGTCACCTCCGGCATGGACGTGGTCGACAAGATCAACGCCGCCGGGTCGACCAGCGGCACGCCGGCCACGCTCCACCGCATGGTCTCGGTACACGTGACCGGGTCGTAGTCAGCCCCTCCGGCCCCGTCGACCACCGTCCGTCCCATCCGACCACCAGCCCGTCCCCCAACCACCAGCCCCACCGAGGAGGACCGCCATGGCCCCAGAGATCCCCGCAGCCGACGGCTCGAGCCCGAAGACGCCAGCGCTTCGATGCGACCGCCCCCCGATGGTCATCGACCCGCCAAGCGCTACACGGCCGAGATGGTGACCTCCAAGGGCACCATGACCATCGCCCTCGACCCCGTCGCCGCCCCGGCCACCGTGAACAACTTCGTGTTCCTGGCCCGCTAGCACTACTACGACGGCATCGTCTTCCACCGGATCATCCCGGGCTTCGTGCTCCAGGGCGGCGACCCGGAGGGTTCGGGCGCGGGCGGGCCCGGGCTACCGGTTCGCCGACGAGCTCCCCGCGCCCGGGCGCTACGAGATCGGCTCGCTGGCCATGGCCAACGCCGGGCCCGAACACCAACGGCAGCCAGTTCTTCATCGTCAGCGGCCCCGACGGGCACCTGCGCTGCCGCCCGAGCTACTCGCTCTTCGGCAAGGTGGTCGGCGGCCTCGACGTGGTCACGGCCATCGAGGCCGTGGGCAGCCGGTCCGGAGCACCCGTCGGAGCAGGTGGTCATCGAGTCGGTCACCATCACCGAAGCCGACTGAGGTCCGGTGCCGACCAGGCGTCGGCGCGCGCCGGCACCGGGCCGACCACCGGTCAGGCGGGCAGGGCGTCGAGCCCGTCCTCGGCCCGGGCTCCGTTGAGGTAGACCGCCACCCGGCCCACGCCTTCGCTGCGCCAGCTCCCGGCCGGGTCACGGATGAGCGCGGTCCGCTCGGGGATCCCGGCCACCGGGGTTCCATGGGGGGCCAGGAGCACCGACCGGTGCAGCTTCTCGCCGTGGACGTCCTCGTGGGCGTCGCCGAAGTGGGGGACCACGGCCACCCCGCTCAGCAGGCCCAGACCGATGGTGAGTCCACCGCCCCGGGCGTCGACCATGGGGTCGGTGAGGGCCATGGCCGCCGCCGACGAGCCCACCACCACCGCACCGTCGTGCCACGCCGCCACCAGGGCGTCCCACGACCTTCGACCCCTTCAGCACGCTGCGCAGGTGCATGGGTGATCCGCCGGCCAGGTAGATCAGCCGGGCCCGGCGTATCACGGCGGCCGCCCCGTCGTCCTCGGCGTCGGCCCGGGACAGGACCATCAGGCCCTCCACCTGACCGCCCAGCGGCTCGAACCATTCACCGGCCCGGACCACCAGTCGCTCGGGGTGCTCGTAGGCCGCAGCCGTCGGAAGGACCAGGACCTCGTTCGAGCCCGAGGCGGCCAGGAACCCGGCGTCGAAGGCGCACCCCTCGCTCCACTCGCCGCCACCAACCAGAGCCAACATGCCGGGAGATCGGTCCATGGCCCAACTGTAGAGGTCGGTCCCGCTAGGCCGGGATCCCGGTCTCGGACGACCGCCGGAGGAGCCGGCCCATGGCGTCGCACACCTCCGTGGCCAACGCCAGCGACTCGGGCAGGATGCCCATCCCCATGAACCCGTGGATCTGGTCGTCGTAGCACCGGTACTCGACCTCGACCCCGGCGGCCCGGAGCACGTCGGCGTAGTTGACCCCGTCGTCCCGCAGGGGATCGAAGCCCGCCGTGACCACCAGGGCCGGGGCCACGTCCCGGTGGTCCGCGGCCAACAGCGGGGAGGCCCGCCAGGCCGTCCAGTCCGAGCCGTCGGGCAGATACCAGCCCCGGGCCTGCTCCAGGCCGGCTCGGGTGAGGAAGAAGTCCTCGCCCAGCTGGCGCAAGGACTCCGTGTCCAGTCGGGCATCCACGACCGGATAGACCAGGCCCTGGGCGGCCGGAGGGAGCACGTCGCCGGCGGCGACCGAACCCCCGGCCCGGGCCTCCAGCGCCACCACGGCGGCCAGGTTGCCCCCGGCGCTGTCTCCCATGACCCCGATCCGACGGCGGTCGATGCCCAGTTCATCGGCGTGGCGCTGGACCCACACGTAGGCGGCCACCGCGTCGTCCACGGCGGCGGGGAACGGATCCTCCGGCGCCCGTCGGTAGTCGACCGCCACCACCAGGCACCGGGCCGTGGCGGCCAGCAGGCGGCAGGTGGCGTCGTGGGTGTCGAGGTCGCCGGTGACCCAGCTGCCCCCGTGGTAGTAGACGATGCCGGGCAGCGACCGACCGTCGCCGCCGAGCCCGAGTCCCGTCCCGTACTGCCGGTAGAGGCGAACCGGGACGGGCGGCGCCCCGTCGGGACCCGGCACCACGCGGCCCCAGCCGTGGACGTCGGTGCGGACCGGCATGGCCAGCTGCGTCGCCCTCCGGAGCTGCGCCCGCAGCTCCACCGGATCGCCCGATGGACCACCGCCCCCCGTGGCCCTCGCGCCGTCCAACCGGGTGGCGAGCTCGAGCATGGCCTGCACCCGGCGGTTGAGGAGCCGCCCGTCGCGTGCGATCGGCTGCGGTTGTCCGAGCGCGCCGAGCACCAGCTCCGGGCGGCTCAGCAGGGCGGTGGCGACCTGGGTGGCCAGGGGCCAGCGCTCGTTGACCCGTTGGATCCGGCGGCTGTAGAGCGCCCGGGACCGGCTTGCCCGCCACCCGGCCCGCTCCGGGGGGCCCGACCACCCCGGGCCGCCGGGGCCCGGCTCGGGCCCGGCCGGTGCCGTCCGGGTCCGGGCGGTGCGGGAGGTGCCCGACGCCCGCTTGGCCGGGGCCGCGGCCGCCCGGCCCGAGCCGGTGGCCGCCTTGGCCCTCGTCTTGCCGGGGGGTTTGGCCGGGGACCCCGTCGTCCTCCGACGAGCCGCGCCGCCGCTACCTGCTGTGTCGTCCATGGGCACATCGTTGCGGGAGGGCCGACCGATGGCAAGCGACCTCACCCATCCGGCCGGCCACGGCAGGTGGCCGCAACCTGCCCGCTGGGGTCCCCGGGCCTCCGAGGGACCTCCACAGCGCACTGACCAGGTCCCCCGCTACGATTTCCCCCTATGTCAATCACACGCGTGGGAATCGTCGGATCGGGCATCATGGGCTCGGGCATCGCCGAGACGGCGGCCACCAGCGGCTTCGAGGTCGTCCTGCGCTCCCGGAGCCAGTCCACGGCCGACGCCATGCTCGCCGCCCTGGAGAAGTCGCTGGCCGCCAGGTCGAGAAGGGCAAGCGGACCGAGGCCGAGCGCGGACGAGGCCCTGTCCCGGGTGACCGGCACCTCGGACCTGGGCGACCTGGCCGACGTGCGACCTGGTCATCGAGTCGGTGGTCGAGGACCTGGCCGTCAAGAAGGACCTCTTCACGAGCTCGACCGGATCTGCCGCCGACGACACCATCCTGGCCACCAACACCTCGACGCTGCCGGTCATCGAGCTGGCCATGGCAGACGGGCCGGCCCGACCAGGTGTGCGGCATCCACTTCTTCAACCCGGCCCCGGTCATGGCGCTGGTCGAGGTGGTCCGGCCCCTCACCGCCTCCGACGAGACCATGGCCGCCGCCCGCGCCTTCGCCGAGGCCTGCGGCAAGACCCCGGTCGAGGTCAAGGACCAGGCCGGCTTCATCGTCAACGCCCTCCTCTTCCCCTACCTCAACAACGCCGTGCGCCTGCTCGAGCAGGGCGTGGCCACCATCGAGGACATCGACACCGCCATGAAGGGCGGGTGCGGCTTCCCCATGGGGCCCTTCGCCCTGCTCGACCTGGTCGGTCTGGACACCTCGCCTGGCCATCCTCGACGCGCTCTACGACGAGTTCCGCGACCCCAACTACGCCGCCGTGCCGCTCCTGCGCCGCATGGTCACCGCCGAGCAGCTCGGCCGCAAGTCGGGCCGGGGCTTCCTCGACTACCGCAGGTAGCGACGCGGCGGGTCCGAGCGGTCGCCACCGGCGGCCGGCTGGGGGAAGATGGAGGGATGAGCGACATGGACCAGGCCAGCCCGGCCACGAGTTCCCCGCTGCCCGCCCGCGACCGGCCGTGGGTCATGCGCACCTACTCGGGTCACTCCACGGCCCGGGCCTCCAACCAGCTCTACCGGACCAACCTGGCCAAGGGCCAGACCGGGCTCTCCATCGCCTTCGACCTGCCCACCCAGACCGGGTACGACCCCGACGCGCCCGAGGCGGCCGGCGAGGTGGGCAAGGTCGGCGTGCCCGTGGCCCACCTCGGCCACATGGCCCAGCTCCTCGACGGGATCCCGGTCGAGTCGCATGAACACCTCGATGACGATCAACGCCACCGCCGGCCTGGCTGCTCGGCCTCTACGTCGCCAACGCCGAGGACCACGGGCGTCGACCCCGGCGTGCTGCCGGGCACGACCCAGAACGACATCGTCAAGGAGTACCTGTCGCCGGGGGACCTACATCTTCCCGCCCGGGCCCAGCCGCCGCCTCACCGTCGACACCATCGCCTACACCGTGCGCCACGTGCCCAAGTGGAACCCGATCAACGTGTGCAGCTACCACCTCCAGGAGGCCGGGGCCACGCCCGTCCAGGAGATGGCCTACGCCCTGGCCACCGCCATCGGCGTGCTCGACGCCGTCCGCGACGTCGGGCCAGATCGACGCCGACGAGTTCCCCGCCGGTGGTCGGCCGCATCTCGCTTCTTCGTCAACGCCGGCGTCCGCTTCGTCGAGGAGACCTGCAAGATGCGGGCCTTCACCGAGCTGTGGGACCGGATCTGCGCCGAGCGCTACGGCGTCGACGACCCCAAGCTGCGCCGCTTCCGCTACGGCGTGCAGGTCAACTCGCTCGGGCCTCACCGAGGCGCAGCCCGAGAACAACGTGCCGCGCATCGTCCTCGAGGCGCTCGGCGTCACCCTGTCCAAGCGGGCCCGGGCCCGGGCCCTGCAGCTCCCGGCCTGGAACGAGGCCCTCGGCCTGCCCCGCCCCTGGGACCAGCAGTGGTCGCTGCGCATCCAGCAGATCCTGGCCTTCGAGTCCGACCTGCTCGAGTACGACGACATCTTCGACGGCTCGCGTGGTCATCGAGGCCAAGACGGCCGAGCTGGCCGAGGCGGCGTGGGCCGAGCTGGACGACGTGCTGGCCCTGGGCGGGGCCTTCGAGGCCATCGACGAGCTGAAGCGCCGCCTGGTGCGGCAGCCAGGCCGAGCGGGTCCGCCGCATCGAGACCGGCGAGCTGCCAGGTGGTCGGCGTCAACTGCTTCACCGAGACGCGCCGCTCGCCGCTGGCTCGGCGACGGCGAGGGCGAGAACATCCTGCGAGGTCGACCCCGCGGTCGAGGCCGAGCTGATCGCCGACGTGCGAGCGCTGGCGGGCCGGCCGGGACGGCGCCGCGGTGCGCACGGGCCCTCGACGAGCTGCGCGCGGGCGGCCGAGGGCGACCGACAACGTCATGCCGGCCGACCATCGCCCTGGCCCACGCCGGCGGCACCACCGGCGAGTGGGCCGGTGCCCTGCGCGAGGTGTTCGGCGAGTACCGGGCCCCGACCGGCGTCGGCGGCGGGGTCGGGCACCGCGGGGCCGAGTTCTGGCGCGGTCGTCGGGCGCGGTCCAGGGCCCTGGCCGAGCGCACCGGTGGGCCGCCCCGGCTGCTGGTGGCCAAGCCCGGTCTCGACGGCCACTCCAACGGGGCCGAGCAGATCGCCGTGGCCGCCCGCGACGCCGGCTTCGAGGTGATCTACCAGGGCATCCGGCTCACCCCGGCCGAGATCGCGGCCGCCGCCCGCGACGAGGACGTCGACGTCGTGGGCATCTCCATCCTGTCGGGCAGCCATCTCGAGCTGGTCCCCGACGTGCTCGACCGCCTCCGGGCCGCCGGGGTCGACGGCCCCGGTGGTGGTGGGCGGCATCATCCCGCCCGAGGACGCCGAGATCCTGCGTGGGCAAGGGCGTGGCCGCGGTCTACACGCCGAAGGACTTCGAGATCGGCCAGATCATGGACGACCTGCTGAGCCTGGCCGAGGAGCACCGCGCCACGCCGGTGGGCTAGCGGCGGGGCGGGGTCGGCCCGGGAGCCGGGCCCTGCACGACCGGTCGACCTCCACCCGCGGCGGGCGGGCACCGGGTAGGTTCCCGGCGTGTCCACCCGTCGCAACCCAATGGCCGGCATCCTCTCCGGCCCCATCGACGCACCCCCCGAGGACCGGCTGGCCAAGCGCTATCCCAAGGTCGAGGCGGTGGCCGGCATGGCGTTGAGCCACCGGGCCAGCGGATTCAGCGGGGTGCTGGTGCGGGTGGAGGGCGGAGGCGTCGAGATCCGGGGACGGACCGGGCTGGAACGGGTCTTCCGCCTGGCCCCGGGGGCGTTCGCCGTCGACGGCCGCGCCGTCTCGCTGGCGCGGCCGGCCCCCCGTCCGGCGGCCGGCCGGCCCCCCTCGGTGACCGCCTCGGGGTCGGTGGCCGTGGCCGGCGCCCCGGCCCGGGTGGCCCGGGCCGGTCGGCTGTGGGTCGAGGGCGTCCACGACGCCGAGTTGGTCGAGCGGGTGTGGGGTGACGACCTGCGCATCGAGGGCGTGGTGGTGGAGCGGCTGGACGGCATCGACCACCTGGGGGCGGCGATCAAGGCGTTCCGTCCGGACCCGGCCCGCAAGCTCGGCGTGCTGGTCGACCATCTGGTCGACGGCAGCAAGGAGTCGCGCCTCGCCGCCGGCCTGCGCCATCCCCAGGTGCTGATCACCGGGACGCCCTTCGTGGACGTCTGGGAGGGGGTGAAGCCGTCGGTGCTGGGCATCGACGGCTGGCCCCGGATCCCCCGGGGACTCGACTGGAAGGCCGGCGTGTGCCGGGAGCTCGGGTTCGGTGATCCCCCCGCCACCTGGAAGCGCATCCTGGCGGCCGTCCGCTCCTACGCCGATCTCGAGCCCGCCCTGGTGGGCGCGGTGGAGCGGCTCATCGACTTCGTCACCGACCCGAACTGACCCCTCGGAGGCGGGCCGCGCCGCGTCGGGGCGGGGTCAGCCGCCGGCCCACGGGCGGTCGCGCCGCGTGGTGGCCGGGCGTGACCACCACCGGCCGCTGAACCGCCAGGCCGGTGGGCGGCCGGTCGGCTCGGCCGCGGCGAGCCGGGGACGAGGCCAGGCCTGATCCACGGCGGCGGCGATGACGGCGAGCACCGCCGGATCGATCTCCGGCCGCGGGGCGATCCCCGCGGCGGCGGCTGTGGCCTCGACGGTGTCCGGGGTGGCGGCGGTGCCCCCCGTGCCGCCTGCGCCGCTCACAGCGGCACGTTCCCGTGCTTGCGCTTGGGCAGCTCCTCGCGCTTGGACGCCAGCAGGTCGCAGGCTCCGGGCCAGCACCCGCCGGGTCTCGGCCGGGTCGATCACGTCGTCGACGTAGCCGCGCTCGGCCGCGACGTAGGGGTTGGCGTAGCGCTCGGTGTACTCCTCGACCAGCTCGGCTCGCGGCGGCCGACCGGGTCGGCCGCCTCGGCCAGCTCCCGCCGGTAGACGATCTCGACCGCGCCCTCGGGGCCCATCACGGCCAGCTCGGCCGAGGGCCAGGCGAAGGCCAGGTCGGCGCCGATCGACTTGGAGTTCATGACCACGTAGGCGCCGCCGTAGGCCTTGCGGGTGATGATCTGGATCCGGGGCACGGTCGACTCGCAGTAGGCGTAGAGCAGCTTGGCCCCGTGGCGGATGATGCCGCCGTACTCCTGGTCGGTCCCGGGCATGAAGCCCGGGACGTCGACGAAGGTGACCAGCGGGATGTTGAAGGCGTCGCAGGTGCGCACGAAGCGGGCGCCCTTCTCCGAGGCGTCGATGTCGAGCACGCCGGCCAGCACCTGCGGGCTGGTTGCCGACGATGCCGACCGACCCGGCCGTCGATGCGGGCGAAGCCGCACACCAGGTTCATGGCCCAGTGGTGGTTGTACCTCGAAGAACTCGCCGTCGTCGACGACCGCCGTCGATGACCTTCTTCATGTCGTAGGGCTGGTTGGGCGACGGCCGGCATGAGGTCGACCAGCTCGGGGGTCAGCCGGTCGGGGTCGTCGCCCGTGTCGACGCGACGGCGGCTCCTCCAGGTTGTTGGAGGGCAGGAAGCGACAGCAGGTAGCGGACGTCGTCGAGGCACGACTTCTCGTCGGGGGCCACGAAGGTGGCCACGCCGGACTTGGTGGCGTGGCTCATGGCCCCACCCAGCTCCTCCAGGGTGACGTCCTCGCCGGTCACCGTCTTCACCACGTCGGGCCCGGTGATGAACATGTGGCTGGTGCCCTGGACCATGAAGATGAAGTCGGTCATGGCCGGGCTGTACACCGCGCCGCCGGCGCACGGGCCCGAGGATCACGCTGATCTGGGGGATGACGCCGGAGGCCTGGACGTTGCGGTGGAAGATGCCGCCGTAGGAGTGCAGGGAGACCACGCCCTCCTGGATGCGGGCCCCGGCGCCGTCGTTGAGGCCGATCATCGGCACGCCGATCGAGGCGGCCAGGTCCATGACCTTGTGGATCTTCTCGGCGAAGACCTCGCCCAGCGCGCCGCCGAAGACGGTGAAGTCCTGGCTGAAGACGCAGACCCGGCGGCCGTCGATGGTGCCGAACCCGGTGATCACGCCGTCGGTGTAGGGCCGGTTCTCCTCGAGGCCCATGCCGTGGGCCCGGTGCCGGGCCAGCATGTCGAGCTCCTGGAACGACCCGTCGTCGAGCAGGTAGTCGATCCGCTCCCGGGCCGTCATCTTGCCCTTGGCGTGGTGCTTCTCCACCGCCCGGGGCGAGCCCGCGTTGCAGGGCCAGTTCGCGTCGCTCGGCCAGCTCTTCCAGTCGTTGGGTCATCGGGTGATCCATGCCCAGTGAGGCTATCGGACCAGGCGCGGGGGGCACGAAGCCGACCGGTCCGGTGAGGCGGGCGGCGGTCGACGGGGCGGCCCGGTACCGGGCGGACCGGGTTCAGCCCGCCCGGTGGATGGCGTGGGGACCGCACCACACGTAGGCCACCTGGTTGGACGCCCCGACGGCCACGGCAGCACCCGTGCCGGCGCTGGCACGGGAGCCCAGGTAGCCGGCCACGCTCCGCCCCACGTAGCGGGACTCGAGCTGGTCGTCCCGCACCCCGATGAACGACTGCCGGTAGGTGGAGCGGGTCGTTCCCGGAGGGCCCGGCCGGCCCGGCCGGCCCTGGAGGGGGGTCGCCTCCCACCCCTCGATGCGGTAGACGCCCACCACGAGCTCGCCGGCCACGATCACCGCCCACCGGGGCGAGCGGGTCGACCGCGGATCGGTCCAGCGCCGTCCGATCCGCCAACCGTGGCGGACCCGGTCGTAGTCGGTGTCGGCCCCCTTCGGCCCGACCCGCAACAGGACGACCGGGTGATCCCGCTTGAACTTGGCCCGCTTGGCCAGCCGGGTCCCGAGGTCGGCCGCCCCCTGGCGCTGACTCCCCCGCTTGAGGTCGGCGGGGAGCCCGAGGGCGTCGGACGCGGCCGACATGACCAGCCGGGCCTCGTCCGGACTCAGTCCGTACCGGAGGATCTCGACCCGGACGGGACCTTCCTCGGCATCGATCTGGCGGATCCGGTCGAGGGCGGGGAACTTCCGGGGACGGGGGTCGGTCCGCCCGGGCGGTGTGCCCGTTCCCTCTTGGTCGCCTCCGACGGGACCGTCGCCCGGCGCCCCGATCTCCGACGCGCCGGGCCGAGCGGCCTGGACGTGCTGGAAGCAGCGGTCTCCCCGCCCCCGTCCCACGTAGAACGGCTGACCGGACCCCGGTGCGACCAGCAGGTACACGTACCAGCCCAACTTGGCCGCCACCCCGGGGGGGAAGGCCATCCCGAAGGGATCGTGGTCCGGGGGACCGTCCGCCGGTCCGGAGCCATGGCCGGACTCGGCGCCGGCGGTGACGCCCCGGTCGGCGTCGACCGGTCCGGGCGATCGGTCAGACTCGATGGGGACGGGCGAGGTGCCCGCCGACGCCACGCGCGCCGACCGCCGGGCGGGTGCCGTCAGGAGCGCGGCGCGGGGGGCGGGTGAGGCCCGACCGGTGACCGGGCGTTCAGAGGTGGCTGCGCCGCACTCCTCCTCACCGGTCGGACCGGTGTCGGCCGGCACGGTGACGGACGGCACGGGAACCGGTGGGCGGACCGGGACGGCCCGGGCCGGGATGCTCGGCACGCCGATCGACGGCGGGCCGACGGCCGCGGGATCCTCGGGTTTCCCCTCAGCGTCCGCGGTGGCTCTGTCCATCGACGCCGCTGCTCACTCCTGGACGAGCTCGATCAGCGTCCCGAACGCCGCCTTGGGGTGGACGAACGCCACGGTGGTCCCACGCGAACCGGGCCGGGGGGCCTCGTCGATGACCTGGCCCCCGTGGTCCTTGACCGACTGGAGGGCCACGGCGCAGTCGGCCACCCGGTAACCGACGTGGTGGAGGCCCTCGCCCTTGCTTGGCCAGGTACTTGGCCACCGGTGAGTCGGCCGCGGTCGGGGTGAGCAGCTGGATGTAGGAGTCGGCCACCTTGAGCAGGGCCTCCTCGACCCCGTCGGACTCGACCACCTCGCGGTGGTCGACGGTGGCGCCGAAGGTCTCCCGGTAGTAGGCGATGGCCGCCTCGAGGTCGTGGACGGCGATGGCCACGTGGTCGATCTCGGTGAGCAGGAGCTCGGTCATGCCCCGTGCCTCCGGAACAGGGTGATCCGGTCCTCGCCGACCTGGGCGCGGAACTCGGGGTCGTCGATGCCGAGGCCCTCCTCGGGCGCCAGGCACAGCACGCCGATCTTGCCCTCGTGCAGGTTGTGGTGGACCTGGTACGCGGCCTCGCCCACCTCGTCCAGGGGGTAGCACGGCGGACAGCGGCGGCAGGATCTTGCCCTCGCAGACCAGCTGGTTGGCGTCCCACGCCTCGCGGTAGTTGGCGAAGTGCGAGCCCTTGATGGTCTTGAGCTTCATCCACAGGTGCCGGTTGTCGTACTCGATCATGTAGCCCGAGGTGGCCGCGCAGGTCACGATCGTGCCGCCCCGCTTGGCACGCGAAGACCGAGGCGCCCATGGTCTGGCGGCCCGGGTGCTCGAAGACGATGTCGGGCGTCGTCGCCGACCAGGGCCCGGATGTCCTTGCCGCAGCCGGCGCCACTCCGACTCGTCCTGGGTGTGCTCGTCCGTCCAGAACCGGTAGTCGGCCGCCTTGCGGTCGATGACCGCCTCGACGCCGAGCTCGTGGAGGAGCTCCACCTTCGTCGGGCGAGGAGACCACGCCGACCGGCGTGCCGCCGCCGTTGAGCACGTACTGCACGGCGTAGCCGCCGAGCCCGCCGCGTCGCCCCCCAGACCAGGACCTTGTCGCCCTGCGTCATCTGGGCGCCGTTGTGCGAGACCAGCATGCGGTAGGAGGTGGAGTTGCACAGCGCGTTGACCGCCGCCTCCTCCCAGGTCAGGTGGCGCGGCTTGGGCATGAGCTGGTTGGCCTTGACGACGGCCAGGTCGGCCAGGCCGCCGAAGTTGGTCTCGAAGCCCCAGATGCGCTGGTTGGCGGCCAGCATCGAGTCGTCGTGGGCGCTCGGGTCCTGGTCGTCGACGTAGTTGCAGTGGACGGTGACCTTGTCGCCCGGGCTTCCAGTTGCGCACCGCCGAGCCCGGTCCGCAGCACCACGCCCGACGGCGTCCGAGCCGACCACGTGGTAGTCGAGGGCGTGGCGCGTGCCCCAGACGCTCTCCTTGCCCAGCCGGTCGAGGAAGCCGAAGGTGGGCAGCGGCTCGAAGATCGAGGTCCACACGGTGTTGAAGTTGATGGCAGCTGGCCATGACCGCCACGTACGCCTCGTCGGGGGCCAGCTCGGGCACGGCCACCTCGCCGACGTGGAGCGACTTCCGCGGGTCCTTGTCCGCGGACTCGAGGCCCTCGAACATGCTCGACCTCGTCGCGGCAGGACGAAGGCGGCCCGGTAGGAGTCGGGGAGCGGGAGGGCCGCGAGCTCGTCGCCCGTGCGCACCGGCCCGGATGGCTCAGAGGAACTCCTGCATGGAGCGAGGATAGCCTACCGGCCCGTGGATTCGGGCCGGGAGCCGGGCGTGCGCCAGGCCAGGTGGCGGACCGGGTCCGTCTGGTCGCCGGACCCGGCGAGGCCGTATCATGGTCCCGTCGTCGTGGCGTGCCCGGGGGGATCGCCGCCTGATCTGGCCGCCAGGCCGCGGAGGTCGTCATGCCCGGATCCGTCATCGTCGCAGGGGCCCGCACCGCCGATCGGCAAGCTGTCCGGTGCCCTGGCCGGGTTCACCGCCATCGACCTCGGCGGCTTCGCCATCGCCGGCGCCCTCGAGCGGGCCGGCGTGGCGCCCGACCAGGTCGACTACGTCTTCATGGGCCAGGTGATCCTGGCCGGGCCAGGGCCAGATCACCGCCCGCCAGGCCGCCGTCAAGGCCGGCATCCCGATGACGCGTGCCCGGCCACCACCGTCAACAAGGTCTGCCTGTCCGGCCTCAACACCATCTACCTGGCCGACCTGATGATCCACGCCGGTGAGGCCGACATCGTCGTGGCCGGCGGCATGGAGTCGATGACCCAGGCCCCCTACCTGCTGCCCGGGGCCCGGGCCGGCTACCGCATCGGCGACGCAGACCGTGGTCGACTCGATGATGTACGACGGGCTCTTCTGCGCCTTCGACCACTGCGCCATGGGTCTCGGCACCGAGCAGTACAACGGGGCCGACGGGGTGTCCCGGGAGCGCCAGGACGCCTTCAGCGCCGCTCTCCCACGAGCGGGCGGCCGCCGCCATCAAGGACGGCCAGTTCGCCGACGAGATCGTCCCGGTGAACGTGCCCCAGCGCAAGGGCGACCCGCTGGTCGTGGACACCGACGAGGGCGTCCGTCCCGAGACGACGGCCGAGTCCCTCGGCGAGCTGCGCCCGGCCTTCGACAAGAGCGGCACCATCACCGCCGGCAACGCCTCCCAGATCTCCGACGGCGGCGCCGCGGTGATCGTGATGTCCAAGGCCAAGGCCGAGGAGCTGGGCGTCAGCCCCGCTCGGCGAGCTCGTCAGCTACGGCCAGGTGGCCGGTCCCGACCCCTCGCTCCTCCACCAGCCGTCCCGCGCCATCGTCGGTGGCCCTGGACAAGGCCGGCCTCGAGGTCGGCGACATCGACCTCTTCGAGATCAACGAGGCCTTCGCCGCGGTCGGGCTGGCGTCGGTCGACGACCTCGGGCATCGACGACGACGTGGTCAACGTCAACGGCGGCGCCATCGCCCTCGGCCACCCGGTCGGCATGTCGGGCACCCGGCTGGCCCTCACCGCGCTGCTCGAGCTGCGGCGACGGGGTGGCGGCACCGCGGCCGTGAGCCTGTGCGGCGGCGGCGGCCAGGGCGACGCCGCGGTCCTGCGTACGCTCTGACCTGGTCGTCCACTAGGTCGACCCGAGGCTGGGCCCGCGGCCGTCCCGATCGGGCGCCTCGGGGAGCCGGGCTCAGTACGGTGGCTTGAACACCCCGGCCAGGGAGCCGCAACCGTGCACGACGTCCTCCCAGGAGCCCACCGCCAGTCTGAGGACGGCGAGGGCACAGGTGGGGAAGCCGTGGGCTTCGAGGACGTTGCGGTCGGCCAGGGGGTCCTCGGGATCGGCGGGGTCGGCGAGCAGCTGCCAGGCCACGTTGAGCACCGTCGGGTTGTGACCCACCAGCAGTGCGGACCTGGCCCCCTCGTCGATCTCCCGGACGTACTGGAGGACGAGCTCCGGGTCGGCGGCGTAGAGCGAGCGGTAGGCGCTCACGGGGAGGGCGCCGCCCAGGGCCTCGACGATGAGGTCGGTGGTCTGACGGGTCCGGACCGCCGCGGAGCAGACGGCCAACCCGGGTCGGGGAGGTACGTCGGGACCGGAGTGACGGGTCTCGGGATCCGGGGCGAGGGCCAGGTCGACCGGGTCGGCGGCCAGCCGCTTCCCCAGTGCCGAGGCGTCGCGCCGGCCGCGGGCGGTGAGGGGACGATCCTGGTCGCCACCACCCCACGGAGGGTCGGACGCCGCCTTGGCGTGCCGGAGGATCCACAGATGACGGACGGGAGGGCTCGCCGTCACCGGCGTCGGCGCCCGTCTCGTCCGGTGCCACCCGGGCCGGGGGCCCGCTCCGGAGCGTCCGTCCGGCCCCGCGTCAGGCGTCGACCTCCCGCCGTCCCTCGAGCGCCCGCCCCAGCGTCAGCTCGTCGGCGTACTCGAGGTCCCCACCCACCGGCAGACCGCTGGCGATCCGTGTCACGGTCAGCCCCATGGGCTTGAGCAGCCGAGCCAGGTACATGGCGGTGGCCTCCCCCTCGAGGTTCGGGTTGGTGCAGAGGATCACCTCGGTGATGCCCTCCTCCTCCACCCGGACCAGGAGCTCCCGCACCCGCAGCTGCTCGGGCCCGACCCCCTCGATCGGGTTGAGGGCCCCCTGGAGCACGTGGTACTTCCCCGAGAACTCCCCCGTCTTCTCCACCGAGACGATGTCCCGGGGATCCTCGACCACGCACACCGAGGTGGCGTCCCGGCGGTCGTCGAGGCAGATGGCGCACAGTCCGCCCTCCGCCACGTTGAAGCAGCGGGTGCACAGGGTGATGCGCTCCTTGACGGCGATGATGGCCTCGGCCAGCCGGAGGGCGTCCTCGGGTGCCACCTTCAGGAGGTGGAAGGTGATCCGCTGGGCCGACTTGGGACCCGACCCCGGGGAGCCGGCCGAGCTCGTCGATGAGGGTCTGGAGCGGCCCGGAGAAGATGGCCACCTAGCCCACTTCCTCGGCCCCGGGGAAGGCCTGGAGCACCCGGGCCTCCGCCGAGTTGTCCACGTCGGCCACCTCGCCCAGCTCGGCCGCGTCGAAGACCGAGGGGTCGTCGTCGGGCTCGTCGGGGTCGTCACCGGGGTCGGGTGCGGCGCGGCGCCCGGCCCCCACGTCGGCCGGGCCGTGGTCGGCGCCGTCGGCGGGGGGACCGGTCGGCGGAGGGCCGGACGTGGGAGCGGGCGCATCCGGCGGGGGGCCGGACCGGACCGGGGCCGGCTCGGCCCCGGGGTCGACCACCAGCTCCAGGCCCACCGGACGGCCGAACTGCTCGGACAGCGCCGCCTCGATCTCGCCGCGCACCTCCTCGCACCGGTTGCGGTGGGTCTCGTTGGGCAGGCCGAACACGGCCCGTTCGCCGTCGACCCCCACGAACCGGCCGGCCTGGAAGAGCGCCTTGGCCTTGGGCCGGAGCCGGCCGATGACGTGATCGCCCCAGGCCTGGACCAGTTGGTCGCGGGAGGGGAACGGGGCGGCGGCGGAACCGGTCGGCGGGGACACGGGGTCCTCTGCGTCCGGTGCTTCGGAGGGGACGGGTTCGACCGGGGTCGAGTCCCCGGTCGTCCCGGAACCTTCGCCGGCCGGCTCACCGTGGGGTCCCGCTGTCGCGCGGCGGAACGCCCCCAGCGCCTTCCGGCCCGCCGACCGGGTTGCCGACCGTCGCGCCGGGCACCTCCGACCGGGCGGGCGGGGGACCGTCCGCCGGGAGATCCTCCGGGCCGGCCGGGGGACCGGACGTCGGGGCACCAGAGGCCCGGCGGGGCGGGGCCGCCGGTGCGGGTGGGGCGGCCGGCGTGGCCCCCGCCGTCCGGTCCGCCGCCTCGAGGCGCTCGATGCGGGACAACAGGGCCTCGGGTGAGTCGTCGGCCTCGGGATGGGCCAGCCGGACCAGGGCCACCTCGAGACTGACCCGTGGATCGGGGGCGTCGCGCATGTCCACCTGCGCCCGACCGAGCACCTCCATGGCCCGGACCAGGGCGGCCAAGCCCACCCGCTCGGTCCGGGCGGAGAGCGGTGGAACGCTCGTTCCCGGACACGGCCATCAGCTCGGGTGCCACCATGGCCAGGAAGCCCTGCCGCAGGTACTCGATCAGGTCCCCGGTCAGCTGCTGAGGGCTGAAGCCGGCGGACGTCAGGTGGGCCACGGCCACCAGGGCTCGAGCGACGTCCCGTTCGGCCAGGCCCTCCACCACCTCGTCGAGCTCGGGCAGGTCGTCGTCGACCGAGTCGGAGGCGGCCACCTGGTCGAGGACCGAGAGGGCGTCGCGGGCCGAGCCCCGGCCCCGCCGCACGGCCAGGTCCAGGGCCTCGTCGGGTACGTCGAGATGGGCGTCGCGGCGGACCTGGTCGCAGCAGCTCGCCGAGGGTCTCGGGGCCGAGCAGGCGGAACTCGAAGTGCTGGGTGCGGCTCCGGATGGTGGGCAGCACCTTCTGCGGGTCGGTGGTGGCCAGCACGAAGACCACGTGGGCCGGGCGGCTCCTCCAGCGTCTTCAGCAGCGCGTTGGACGCCGCCGTCGACAGCATGTGGACCTCGTCGACGATGTAGACCTTCCGGCGGCCCGGGGTGCCCGAGGGCGGCCCGGGACACCAGGTCGCGCATGGCGTCGACCCCGTTGTTGGAGGCGGCGTCGAGCTCGTGGACGTCGAGGGAGGTGCCCTGGGTGATCTCGAGGCAGGAGACGCAGACCCCGCAGGGCTCGCCGTCCTGCAGGTCGGTCGCAGTTGAGCGCCTTGGCCAGGATGCGGGCCGTCGAGGTCTTGCCCGTCCCCCGGGGCCCGCTGAAGAGGTAGGCGTGGGCCACCCGGTCGTCGCGCACGGCGTTGCGGAGGGCCAGGACCACGTGGTCCTGGCCGCGGACCTCGGCGAAGGTGGCGGCCGGAACCGTCGGTACAGCGACTGGTAGGGGGTGTCGTCCGGATCGTCGGCCACGTCGAGGGAGCCTACCGGTCGGAGGGGACGGATTTTCCGGGTCGGGGACGGCCGGACCACCCGCCCGGGCTCCGGGGAATCGGACGGTGGGCCGCCCCGACGCTCGGTGCGACGGCCAGGTTGGCTGCGGCACACGGCCTGCCCCGCTGAGAGCTGCTGCCTTCCGACCCTGACTCGATTCACGGCGGACGTTGCGCAGGACCCGGCCGCCGCACACAACGTCGGGGCTGCAGGGATGATACCCCCAGGATCTGCCACCGGGTCCCCCGCCGCCCGCCCTGCCCGAGGCGTCCGGCCCGTCCGGAGCGGCGGAGTAGCCTGTCGAAGCCGTTGGCCCCTCCGGATCGCACCCGGGGGGAGCGGGCATCCGGAGGCGTGCGAGAGCGGCCGAATCGGCACGACTGGAAATCGTGTGTGGGGAAACTCACCGTGGGTTCAAATCCCACCGCCTCCGCCACATGGGCACCGACGCGACCTCACCACCGCCGTCCCCCCGGTCGGATCCCCCCGCCGGGACCCCGGACGGACCGGACGGCCCCCGGCTGAGCGACGAGGAGGCCATGGGCCTGGCCCTCGAGGCGGCCACCCGGGCCGGCACCCACGGCGATGTCCCGGTGGGCGCGGTGGCCCTCCTCGACGGACGGGTGATCGCCGTGGCGCCACAACGAGCGCGAGCAGCGGGGGGACCCCACGGCCCACGCCGAGTTGCTGGTCCTGGCCGACGGCCGCCTCGGTGCTTGGGCACCTGGCGGCTGACGGAGGTCACCCTGGTGGTGACGCTGGAGCCCTGCCCCATGTGTGCCGGAGGCCTCGTCGCCGCCCGCGTCGGTCGCCTGGTCTTCGGGGCCGCCGACCCCAGGGCCGGGGCGTGCGGTTCCCTCTACAACCTGTGCGCCGACCCGCGCCTCAACCACGAGGTGTCGGTGACCGCCGGTGTGCGGGCCGCCGAGGCGTCGGAGCAGCTCACGACGTTCTTTGCCGCTCGACGGCCCTCGACGGCCCCCTGAGACCCGTCGACCCGGTCAGGTCAGGCGTTGGCCATGGCCACGATGGGCTGGTTGAGCGGCGAACCACCCATGGACCCGTAGAACAGGGCGCTGCCGAAGTCGAAGATGCCGCCATCGGTGGCCACGAACCGGTAGCCGGCCCCGTCGAGCGACGCCGACATGCCGACGATCGGCTTGTTCAGGTGGATGTTGCCGGTCGAGCCCAGGAACGGTGCGCCGCCGAAGGTGAAGATCCCTCCGTCGGAGGCGACCATCCAGTAGGCGCCCGGAACCTGCGCGTCGGCGGCCATCCCCACGATGGGCTGGTTCAGGTGCGACCCACCCATCGAGCCGTTGAACTGGGCATCGCCGAAGGCGAAGATGCCACCGTCGGAGGCCACCAGCCAGTAGCCGCCCCCGTCAGGGGTGGCGGCCATGCCCACGATGGGCTGGTTGAGGTGGATGTTTCCGGTGGATCCGAAGAAGGCGGCATCACCGAAGGCGAAGATGCCACCGTCGGAGGCCACCAGCCAGTACCCGCCCCCGTCAGGGGTGGTCGCCATGCCCACGATCGGGCGGTTGAGGTGCTGGCCCCCCATGGACCCGAAGAAGCCGGCCGATCCGTGGGCGAAGATCCCACCGTCGGAGGCCACCATCCAGTAGCCGTTGGACGGGGTGCCCCCGCTCGGCGGCGTGGCGGCCATGCCGACCACGGGCTTGTTGAGCGGGGCGCCGCCCTGTGAGCCGTGGAACAGCGCCGACCCGAAGGCGAAGATCCCGCCGTCGGTGGCCCCCAGCCAGTAGCCGTTGCTGGGCGAGGAGGTCGGGGGCGTGCCGCCGCCGCCCGGAGGAGGCGGAGGCAGCGGCGTGGACGCCTGGTAGGAGATGGTCAGGTTGCCGTTGAGCATCCAGTGACCCTGGAAGTAGGGCAACGAGAGCGACCGGGCCGGGTTGGCGTAGCCCGACCCGCCGCCGCCGCCGGCACTCGGGCCGCCGCCGCCACCCGTGAAGTAGCCACCACCACCACCGCCGCCGCCGGCGGCGGGGGTCGTGTCACCGTTGCCGCCCACGGCCGGCGACCCGGCCGTGGCGGAGGGCCCTGCCCCGCCCGTGGCCGATCCGCCGGTCCCGGCCGCGCCTGCCGCGGACCCGGTGGCACCGCCGCCACCGCCACCCGTGGAGGCCGTCCCGGCCAGGCCATTGCCGATCGAGTTACCGGCGACGGGCCCGCCGGCACCGCCGGCAGTCAACGCACCTCCGCCGCCGCCTCCGCCGGTGGCCAGCAGCAGGCTCCCCTGCGTGAACACCTGGCTCGATCCCCCACCACCGCCGGCCCCCGGTCCACCGGTCCCGCCGCCACCGGTCCCGCCGCCGCCGCCGGCCGACGCCGGGCTGCCCTGCTGCCCCAGGTAGATCTGGAGCGACTGGCCGGCGGTGAGACTCGGGACCACGTTGACCGTCCCGCCGGTGCCGAAGGCTCCGGCCGAGCCGGCGCCCCCCTGGGCGCCGCTGGCGTCGAGGCAGATCGAGTTGGTGATGGCGTTGGACGGGACGACCCACGTCTGCACGTTCTTGTTGAAGCTGAACCTGACCGTCACCACGTTGGCCCCGAATGAGGCGGCGTAGGTCGGGCAGTCGGTCGGAGCGGCGAGCAATGAGTGCGACACCGGCGCAGCGGACGCCGGGGCACCGGTGAGGACCACCGGTGCGGCCAGGAAGCCGCCCACCACGAGGGCCGCGCCGGCCAGGTTCCGACTGGAAGCCCGAGCGCGTGAGCCCCGGGTTACGTGGTGCTCGGCGCCCCCGAATGGAGATCGAATCATGGATGGTCCTTTCCTCTGACGTACCGCCCTGCCCGTTGGCCAGGAGAATCGGATCCGTCCTTCGATGCTGTCCAAGTCCCTGCAGTCCAACCCCGAACCGCCGTGAATCGGAATAACAGGTGGTGCGACGGCGACGGTACCGCCCCCTCCCGGATGCCGCAAGGAGTGAGCGGCGCCGGCCACGCAGCGTGGCGATAAGTCGCCCTCGTCGGAGCCCACCGGCAACGCGACCGGCGACACTCACCGTTACTCACCTGGTCGTATGCCCGATGTCACCGTTCGTTCAGGTGGCGTTCACCGGACGAAAACCTAGCCACGCTCAGTGACGCACCGTCACACTCGGTCTGAACGACCGGGCCGCCCCTCGAAGCCACCCGGGTCGGACGGGGTTCCCGTCCGACCCGGCGGCAGGGAGGTGCCCCGGCCGGGGCCCGGCGCGCGCGAACAGGGATCGGTCAGGAGCCGGGTTTGAAGAGGGCGATGCCGGCGGCCCAGTACATGGCCGTCCCGAACGACCCACTGAAGCTCTGGGCCCCCGGCGACCCGAGGACCTGGTAGCCGGTGATCACCGTGGCGATGCTGCCGGTGGTGGTCTGCTGGGCCTGGGTGGTGTAGCCCGGCGAGGTCACGCTGATGGCCTCGGCGTTGTTGTGACCGGCGACGAACCCGACGGCCAACTCGTTGGTCACCGTGGAGGTGGCGTTGCCGGAGCTGGCCGCCGTGCTGGTGTTGGAGGTGCCGGCGGACACGTCCAGAGGTCCGGAGGCGGCCACGCCGGCGAACTCCTGGACCTCGAAGCTCACGAAGGCGGCTGACGCGTTGTGCACCGTCACGGTCAGCGTCGGCGACGTGTTGGCCGCGTACCACATCTCGCCGTTCGAGTTGTGGCCCGACACGTTGTACGAGCCGATCAGCTTCCACGCGTTCCCCGCCGTGTCGGTCACCGAGGTGATGTGGTTGGTGGCCCCGTTGTACTCACTGGCCGACAGCACCAGCAGGTCACCGCCGGTGGTCTGGGTGGGGAAGGAGCCCGACAGGGTCGTCGAGGACGCCGTCTCGGTCCCACTGGCCGTCTGCACCAGGTGCGGTGCCGAGCCCACCGCGGTGACGGTGAGGTTGAACGTGGCGGTGTGGGTGGGCGTCCCGGATGCGTTGCCCGTCCCGGTCACCGTGATCGGGTACAACCCCGGCGTGGTCCCTGATGCCGTGGTGACCCCCATGGTCGAGCTCCCGCCCGAGGTGACCGAGGTGGGCGTGAACGACACGGTTGCGCCGGTCGGCAGCCCGGTGGCCGACAGGGCCACCGACTGGGGGCCGTTGCTGGCCGTGGTCACGATGCTGGTGGTCGCCGCGCTGCCGGCGGCCACGCTGGATGAGGGCGGCGAGGCGGCGATGGTGAAGTCGGGCGGCGGTGGGGCCGCGTTCACCGCCAGGGTGAAGCTCTGGCTGGCCGGGGTGCCGTACCCGTTGCTGGCGTTGATGGTGACCGGGTACGAACTGTTCGACCCCGCGGCCGGGGTCCCGGCCAGGGTGGCCGTCCCGTTGTGGTTGTCGGTGAAGGTGACACCGGAGGGCAGGGCGCCCGTCTCGCTGAGCCCGATGGGGGTGCTGCCGGTCGCCGTGACCGTGAAGGTGCCCGGGCTCCCGACGGTGAAGGTGGTCGTGTTGGCCGAGGTGATGGCCGGTGGGGTGTTGACGACCAGCTGGAAGGTCACCGAGTGGGTCTGGGTGGTGCCGGTACCGGTCACCGTGACGGTGTAGTTCCCCGGAGGGGTGGTCACCAGCGGGGTGATCCCCAGGGTGGAGCCCACGCCCGAGCTGATCGACTGGGGCGTGAAGGACGACGTCGCCCCCGACGGCAGCCCCGTGGCGCTGAACCCGACCGTCTGGGCGGCGCCGAGGGTGATGGTGGTGGTCACCGGGACGTTCACCAGCGAGCCGGCCACGTCGGAAACCGATGCCGGGACGCCGACCGAGAAGTCGCTGGGCTGGGCGTTGACCGCCAGGGTGAAGCTCTGGGTGGCCGGGCTGCCCGCTCCCGTGGCCGTGATGGTGATCGGGTACGAGGCGGCCGACCCGCTGGCCGGGGTGCCGGCCAGCGTGGCCGTCCCGTCGTGGTTGTCGGTGAAGGTGACCCCGCTGGGCAGGGAGCCGGTCTCGGACAGCGCCGGGACCGGGGTGCCGGTGGTGGTCACCGTGAAGGTCCCCGCCGTGCCCTGGGTGAAGGTGGTGGTGTTGGCCGAGGTGATG
Source organism: uncultured Acidimicrobiaceae bacterium (assembly GCA_963817005.1). GTDB lineage: Bacteria > Actinomycetota > Acidimicrobiia > Acidimicrobiales > RAAP-2 > Bog-756. The sequence continues at coordinate 513,161 of CAWFMN010000007.1, read as the reverse complement.
GCGGCCGGCGTGTTGACGGTGAGGGCGAAGGGGGTGGTGTGGGTGGCGCCGGTGCCGGTGCCGGTCACCGTGACGGCGTAGAGGCCGGCCGGGGTGGCCGACGTGGTGGTGACGGTCATGGTCGAACTTCCACCCGAGGTGACCGAGGACGGGGAGAACTGCGCGGTGGCGCCGGTGGGCAGACCGGTGGCGGTGAGGCCCACGGTCTGCGAACCGCCGGAGATCGTGGCGGTGTTGATGGTGGCGGTGGCCGGCGTGCCCACTACTGCCGTGCCCGACGACGGTGAGGCGGCGATGGAGAAGTCGCCGGGGGGCGGCGGCGGCGCGCCTGCTTTGAACAGGGCTATGCCGGCGGCCCAGTACATGGCGGTGGAGAAGGTCCCGGTGAAGCTCTGCGCCGATGTCGTGGTGAGCGCCTGGTAGCCGGAGATCACCGACACCTTGCTCGGACTGGTGCTGGTGACCAACGGATCGGTCGTGTAGCCGGGCGAGGTGACAGAGATGGCTTGAGTCGAACTGTGCCCGGCGATGAAGCCGACGGCGAGCTCTCCGGACGCGGCGGGGATGACCGGTCCCGACGAGGCGGCCGAACTGGAGGCCGCGGTTCCCGCGGATGTGTCGACGAAGGGACTGGTGGTGGCGACGCCACTGAACTCCTGCAGCTGGAGGGCCACGGTGGACGCCCCGGTGGTCACGGTCACGCTCTGCACCGATGCGGCGTTGGGTGCGTACCAGAGTTCGCCCGCCGAGTTGGCCCCGGAAACGAAGTTGTCCATGACCTTGGTCCAGGAGTTCTTGCCGTCGGAGACCGCGGTGATGGGCTGGCTGCCCCCGGTGAACGTGCCCGCTGAGAGTACGAGCAGGTCACCTGGAGTGCTGGCCGCGGGGAGTGTCACCGTCTTGGTCGACGAGCCGGCCACCTGGACGAGGGCCGGCCCCGAAGGCCCGGTAGGCGTGGTGGCCGGGGCCGGCGGCGAGCTCTGGGCCGACACGTTGCCGGCCCCGTCGCGGGCGTCCACGGTGTACGAGTAGAGCTTGCCCGGCGTGGCCGAGGTGTCGGAATAGGTGGTCCCCGTCCCCGTCGTCGTGGTCAGGAGCGTGCCGTTCCGGTAGATGTCGTACCCGGTCACCCCGGTGTTGTCGGTGGAGGCCGTCCAGGCCAGGTCCACCCGGGTGGAAGAGATGGCGGTGGCGCCCACGCCGGTGGGGACGGTGGGTGGCGAGGTGTCGACGGTCCAGCTGGTGGTCGCCGCGGTGGCACCGTTGCCGGTCACCGAGAAGCTGTGGCTGCCCGGGGCCAGCCCGGAGTAGGTGGCCGGGCTGGTGCAGGCCGTGGGTGTGGCCGCGTCGAGGCTGCAGGTGTACGAGGTGGATCCCGGGGCGTGGAAGGTGATACTGGCCGTGGTGGCCTTGGTCAGCGTCGGCGGCGGGCTGTCGATGACGGTGGCCGGCGTGGAGCTCACACCCGAGTAGGTGTAGGTCTGCTGGTCGAAGGACTGGCCGGCGGCGTTGACCGGGGTCACCGTGACCTGGTTCCCGTTGACCGAGACCTGCAGGTAATTGAAGACCTGGGCCGCCGACTGGGGGGTGGGCACACCGCTCCCGCAGGCGGTGCCCGTATTGCTGGTCGGGCTCCAGCCCAGGGCGTAGATCGAACCGGTGCTGGTGAACGCCGAGCAGGCGCTGCCCCCGCTGACCGGCTCGAGAACCCCACCGCCGCCGCCCGTCACGTAGTTGACGACCTTCCCGGTCTGTTGGTAGTTGGTCGGTGCGATGCGCTGGTAGGTGTGGGCGTGGCCGTTGAAGGCCAGCTGGACCCCGTTGGAGGCGAGCAACGCCTCCAGGCTGTTGGGATTGGACCCGGTGTTCTCCAGGTTGGTGTCGCTGGACTGGGTCGAGTTGTCCGAGCGCATCGGGTAGTGGAAGACGGCCATCTTGATCGACCCGGGGTGGCCGGCCAGGTCGGCGGCCAGCCACTTGTACTCGGGCGAGCTGGTGGTCCAGTGGGCGTCGTGGTCGACCTGGTACATGTTGGTGTTCCCGACGTTCCCGTCGGCCCAGGCGGCGTCGATCACGTAGAGGCGGACGTTCCCGTCGGAGACGGCGTACCAGCCGTCGGGGTAGGAGGCCGCCTTCGTTCCGTCGGCGGAGATGGCCGGATAGGAGTCATAGGCGTAGACCCCGCCGGACGACTGGGCGATGTTGGCCTCCGGCCAGTTGTGGAGGCCGATGGTGTTCTGGCCGTGGTTCCCCTCCCCGGCGTAGACGGGCAGACCACCGGTCTGGGGCCAGTAGGACGGGCCGAAGATGTCGCTGATCTCCGAGCCCCCGTTCTTCATGTCGCCGTAGTTGGCCTGGGTGCCACCGCTGTAGGCCACGTCCCCGGCGGTGACGACGAACTTGGCACCGGCCGCGGTGGCGGACTGGCCGATGAGGGAGTCGATGGCCGCCTGGTCGGTGTTGAGGTTGTTGGGAAAGGCGGTGGAGGACGAGTACAGCGTCTCGCCGATGTCACCCACGACGTCGAAGGTCAGCGGTGTGGAGGTGCCGGCCGGGTCCAGGGTGGTGAAGGCCTGGGTCGGGTTGGTGCCGAGCAGGTCGACCGATCCCGGACCCAGCGGGCGGTAGCAGTACTTGGTGCTCGGGGACAGCCCGGTCAGCACCACCGTGGACTGGTACTCGTTGGTGCCCGAGACCACGGTGTAGGCCGACCCGGTGATACTGGTCGGTGTGCCCGCCGAGGGAAACGAGTTGGGCAGGTTGGCCGGCACCTGGGTCAGGTGGGCCGTGCAGTTCCCGGCCGGACCCCACTGGAGGGAACCGGGCGAGGTGACGTTGGACACCGAGGTGGCCCAGTTGACATCGGCCGAGGTCTGGGTCAGGTCGGTGACGTAGGGGGCGCGCATGAGCGTGGAGTTGAACCCGGCGAAGGGGGTGACGCCGATGGGGTTGGGCCCGGCGGCCAGGGCCGAGCGCAGCGGCAGCACCGTGACCGTGGCCACGACGGCGGTCACCACCACCAGCGCCGGGAGCAGGCGGTGACGTCGCCTCCGGGCCAGCTCGAGGGCCGCCTCCGGACGTCGTGCCTGGGAATCAGTGGACATGGCCCCGCCTCTCGTGTCGCCTCTCGTGTGTGTCCAACCGCCGTCCTGCGCTGCCTGCCCTCGCGCCCGAGGGGCCGACGGCAGCTGTAGCAGATGATAGGCCCATTGAGAACCGGGCGCCGTCGCACGGCCGGGTGGGTTCGAAGGTCGGTCTCGCGGTCACCGGACTCAGCTCGCGGGCCTGAAGAGGGCGATACCCGCGGACCAGTACATGGGCTTGGCGAAGGCACCGGCAAAGGACTGCGGGCTGGGGGCTCCGAGGACCTGGTAGCCGGTCACCACCGTGGCCACGATGCCCGGCGTGGTCTGCTGGGCCTGGCTGGTGTAGCCGGGTGAGGTCACAGCGATGGGCTGGGCGTTGGCGTGCCCGGCCACGAACCCCACCGCCAGCTCGTGGGTCATGGTCGCGGCAGCCGAGCCGGAGGAGGCTGCGGTGCCCGAACCGGCCGTGCCCGCGGCCACGTCGAGGGGGTTGGTGGCCGCCACACCGGTGAACGCCTGGATCACCAAGGCCTGGGAGACCGGCGAGGTGTTGTGGACGGTGACCGTGGCGGTCGGCTTGGCGTCGGCCGAGTACCACATCTCGCCGTTGGAGTTGTGGCCGGCTGCGGCGTAAGCGCCGACCCGTACCCAGGTGTTGCCGGCCGAGTCGGTCACCGAGGTGATGTGGTTGGAGCTGCCGTTGTACTCGCTGGCCGAGAGCACCAGGAGGTCCCCGGCGGCGGTGGGCCCGGGGAAGGTGCCGGTGAGCGAGGTGGCCGCCGTCGTCTCGGTGGCCCCGGCCCAGGCAGCCAGGGCCGGTGGGGCCGGTCCGGCCGGCGTGGTCACGCTGGCCGGCTGGCTGGGCGGGGACACGTTGCCCACCCCGTCACGGGCGTCGACGGTGTAGGTGTTCACCGAGCCGGGCACCGCGGTCTGGTCCGAGAAGGTGGTTCCCGTCCCCGACGTGGTGCTCAAGAGCGTCGAACCCCGGTAGACGTCGTAACCGCTGATGCCGGTGGCGTCGGTCGACGCCTTCCACGACAGGTTGACCTGGCTGGACGAGACAGGCACACCGGTCAGGCCGGAGGGAACGGCGGGCCCGGTGGTGTCCACGGTCCAGTGGGCGACGGACGGGGTGGGGTCGGTGCCCAGCGCCGAGGTGGCGGCCACCGAGAAGGTGTGGGGTCCCGCGGTGAGTCCGGTGTAGGTCGCCGGGCTCGCACAGGGCGTCGGAGCCCGGGTGTCCAGGGTGCACGAGAAGGTGGCGCCGGGCGGAGAGGACTGGAACGAGAAGGTGGCCTGGGCCGAGGTCACCGGGCTCGGTGTCGTGGTGAACGAGGTGTCCGGGCCGGACGGGTAGGTGTACGTCTGTTGGTCGAATACCTGGCCGGCCGCGTTGACCGGGGCAACGGTCACCGTGGTGCCCGACACGGTGACCTTCAAGAAGTTGAACACCTGGGACGCGGACAGCGGCTTGGCCGCGCCGCAGCTGGAGCCGGTGCCCGGGGTGGGGCTCCAGCCGAGGGCGTAGATCGACTCCGACTTCTGCAGGGCGGTGCACGTGGACCCGCCCAGCACCGGCTCGAGGATCCCACCCCCTCCACCGGTGACGTAGGACACCACCTGGCCGGCGGCGGACGGCACGATGCGCTGGTAGGTGTGGGCGTGTCCGCTGAAGGTCAGCTTCACCCCGTTGGCGGCCAGCAGGGACTCGAGGCTGGTGGCCTGGCCGGGGTTGGCCGCGCTTTTCTGCAGGTAGACGTCGCTCGGTTGGGTGGCGTTGTCCGAGCGGAGCGGGTAGTGGAACACGGCCAGCTTCACCCCGCCGGGGTGGGCGGCGAGGTCGGCGGCCAACCACCGGTACTCGGGGGAGGTGGTGGTCCAGTGCTTGTCGAAGTCGATCTGGTAGGTCTTGCAACCCTGGGCGGCCGAGGACCCGGCGGGGCCGCAGGCCGCCCCGGTGGCCGTGCCCAGGTTCGACGACTCGTTCCAGGCGGCATCGAGCATGTAGATGCGCACGTTGCCGCTCTGCACGGCGTACCAGGTGTCGGCGTTGCTGACCGCCGCCGTGCCGTCGGTGGCCGAGGCCGGATAGTTGTCGACGGCGTAGGTGCCGCCGCTGGCCGCCGCAGTGGTGGACTCGGGCCAGTTGCGCAGGCTGACCACGGTCTGGCCGTGGTCACCGTTGGCCTTGAAGGCCGGCAGTCCCCCGGTCTTCGGCCAGTAGGAGGGGCCGAAGAGGTCGCTGACGTCGGTGCCGGTCTGGCGGAGGTCACCGTAGTTCTGCTGGTTGCCCGCCGGATAGGCGGTGTCGCCGGCGTCGATCACGAACCGGGAGCCGGAGGTCCCGATCAGCGAGTCGATGGCCGCCTGGTCGGCGTTGAGGTGGTTGGGCGAGTCGACACCGGTCGACACCTGGGTCTCCCCGAGGTCGTCGACCACGGCGAAGGTCAGGGGCTTGCCGGCGGGCGGGCCCACCGGGTCCAGGGTGGTGAAGGTCGGCGAGGCGTTGGTCCCGAGCAGGTCGACCGGCTTGGTCCCGGCCGAGAGGACCCGGTAGCAGTAGGACGTGCTGGCGGACAGTCCGGTCAGGGGCACGGTGGACTGGTACTCGTGCACCGTGCCCACGGTGAAGGCCCGGCCGGCGGCGGCGGCCGGTGACTCGCTGGCCGGGACCAGCGTGGGCAGGACGGACGGGACGGCCACCCGGTTGGCCAGGCACTTGCCCACCGGGCCCCACTCCAGGGTGCCCGGGGCCGAGGCGGTGGTGGCCCAGGTCACGGCCGCGGAGGTCTGGGTCAGGTCCGTGAGGTAGGGGGCCCGGGTCAACGAGGTACTGAAACCGGCATAGGGGGCCACGGCCACCGGGGTCACTCCGGTGGCCCCGTCGGCGAAGGTGACCGGCACGGCCACGGCGGCGGTCACGGCCAGCAGGCCGGCCACCACCCGCGTCGGGGATTGGGCGAACTTGGCCAGACCCCGGCGGAGGGGCCGGCGGACGTGGCGGTCCGAGGGCCGGGACAGGCCGTGACGTGGGATGGCGTGGGTGGGCATCAGCCCGTGGCCGGCCCGTCGATGATCGACTTGAGGGTGTCGATGCTCTGGTTGCCGTACCGCTCGAGGGGGACGATGTAGGTCCCCTCGTCGATCTCGTTCCAGCTGATGACCATCCACCCGTCGGGATGGGCGCTCGAGTTGCCGGTATAGAGGTCCTGCATGGTCCGGCCGCCGAGACGGGGGACACACCCGCTCCCGCCGCCGATCACCTTGTTGTAGCCGGGGGCCAGCGGACTGAAGAACTTCTTGGCCGTGCCGTCAGGATTGCGGCTGGACCGCACCTCGGCGGCCAACCGGTCGAGCTGGGCGAAGGAGGCCTTGTTGGTGAGGGGATTCTGGCTGGACCAGTAGTACTGGTCGGCGTCGAAGTCGGCGGCCTTGGCCGCGTCCCAGGTGCTCCAGTTCTCGTCGGCCACCAGGTAGAAGTGGGATCGCCACCGGGCGCTGAAGGCGTTCAGGACCGAGATGGGGTACTTCCGGCTCCCCATCATGATGAGCGTCGGGCGGCCGGAGTTGCTGTGGTCGAAGGCCGGGTCCCTGCCGTAGGTGTTGGACAGATAGCTGAGGTCGTTGTTGATCTCGTCGGTGGACCGGATCCGGGCCGAGGAGATGTAGGCGATCCACAGGGAGAAGGGCGTCCCCGCCTTGTTGATCTGGTGCACGGCCGCCACCACCATGGCCAGCCGGTGGTTGAACGCCGATGACATGGGGGTCTGGTGCGGTTGGCCGGTCCCCGCCCAGCTCACGGCGAAGCCGGCCAGGCCGGACTGGGCGGCCAGGGTCACGTCGGACCGGATCTGGTTGGGATTGTCCTGGGTCCACAGCGGGGACGCCACATCGGTGAGCTGGTTGCCGGGGTAGTTGTTGGTGACCGTGCAGCCGTAGCCGCTGATGGTCGCCGGCGGCGGCTTGGGGTTGGCGGCGTAGGGATAGTTGGGCCCGAGCCGGGCGTGCCAGTGCTGCGTGTCCCACCACAGGTAGTAGAAGGCGAACATCCGGTGGTTGGAGTTGGCGGTGGTTGCGGCGGGAGCCACCGGGGTTGCAGCGGGAGCCACCGGGGGTGCGGCGGCGGTCGGGCGGGGTCGGGGTACGGCGCTGGCCGTCGACCGACCGGACGCCAACGGGCTCCCCGTGCTGCACCCGGTCACGACCAGTCCGGCGGCGGCGACCAGTGCGAGCAGGGAGGAGGCTCGGCGAACGCTAGGCCAGGAGTGCACTGGCAGTGCCCTCACGGCGATCGGCGGCCTGCCGGCGGAGCCGGCGTCCGATCACCCCTGCCGCCACGACCACCGCCAGTACGGAGAACAGCATGAGGCCCAGTTCCCCGGCGTCGGCCCCGGTGATGACCACCTCGGTGGCGGTCTGGTCACGCGACAGTCGAACGGTCGACGAAAGGGCGATCAGGCCCCCGCCCACCTTCAGCTGGTACGTCCCGCGGGGCAGGTTGTACAGCGTGACCTTGTGCTGGGGTCCGAGGGGGACGGTCTCGACCGAATTGTCCGGGAAGGTGAGCTGGGCGGTCTTCCCGGCCGGCGCCCCGGCCAGCAGGTCGTTGGCCTCGATGGTCAGCGAGTGGAGGATGACCGGGACCTCCCACTTGGGCTGCTTGTAGGGCGTGAACCGCCGTTGCCCGCTGTTGACCACGTTGGCCCCCCGCATCACGACGGACTTGAAGGCGTAGGTCACCAGGCGGCCGTTGGCCCCGGCGCTGGCCAGTGCCGGGCGGCTGGCCGGCAGCCAGACGGGCGTGGCCAGTTCGGCGCCCGTGTAGTGGAGGGTGCCTCCGAGGCTGTCGGTCAACGTCACCGAGCTGACCTGGCGGAGCGGCACCACGGTCACCTTGGTCGTGGCCGGGTTCTTGGGGGCCGAAAAGGACATGGTGACCTGCTGGTCCTCGTCCAGCTCGGCCACCAGCTTCCGAGTGAACGGTCCGTGATTCGGGTCGGTGGCCACCCGGTCGAGCGACACCCGCACGCCCGCCGCCACGACCTGGTTCGGGGTGACGGTCAGGCGCTCCGCGGCCCCGTTGAGCTGCGTGTCGTCGACGACGGCCGTACCGCCCGGGCCCGTCACATAGGAGTGGCCGTCGAGCGTGAACGCCACGCCCGGGAGGGCCGGCACCACTTGGACCTGCACCGTACGCGTCGCCGGCACCACGGCCTGGGCAGCTGGTGACGCGGCCGTCATGGCCGCACTGGTGAGGGCGACAGCGGCGACGCACGCGGCCAGCCGTGGGAGTCGGAGCGCACTCATCCCAGCAGGTCCGTGGCTGTGGTGGCGCTGGTCCGCCGGCCCGACAGGATCTTGCCGGAGGGTGATCCGGGCGGTGGCGCGGCCGGGCCGCCGGTGGTGGGCGGAGGCGGCCGCCTTCCCCGCCACCGCTTGTCCCGACGGGTGGTTCCGGCCGATCCGAGACCGGGCAGCGGGACGGCCTCGCCGTTGGTCGCCGAGGCCAGGACAGGGTGGTCCGGACGCCGCTGACGGATGAAGGCGATGATCAGGAGCAGGGCGGCCGCCAACAGCGCCCCCAGGTACAGCAGGTAGACGGTCGCGACCTTGGGTCGGGGGATCGGGGCGAGGGTGCCCTCGGAGGGGCCGATGATCGGAGGGTTGGGCCGTTGGGACGTATCCACCGCGCTCATGACGCTGCCCACTTCATTGACGGCAGGCGTGATCGCCGGGAGTTTGAACACGTCGTCGATGAACCCTGGAATCGAAGCGCTGTCCGTGGTGGTGGAGTCGACATACCCGGGCTTGGCGTAGGGCGAGATGAGCAGGGTGGGCACCCGCACGCCCAAGGTGGTGCCGGCCACGCCCGGCGGTTCCACGTGGTCGTACCAGCCCCCTGAGTCGTCGTAGGTGAGCAGCAGGGCGGTATGGCTCCACTCCGAGCTCTGCATGAGCGCATTGACCAGCGAACGGACGAACGCCTCGCCCTGGGCGGGGTCCTGGGGTGACCGCTCGGAGTCGGTGGTGGCCGCCGTCACGTAGGACACCTCCGGCAACTGTCCCTTGTCCAGATCCACGAAGTACTGGCTGGCGTCGACCAGGCGGGGGTCATGCTGGAACGCGGGCATGACCAGGAGCGGGTTACGGGTGATCTGTGCCTTCGAAGGTTGCACCCCGGCCTTGTACCCCTGCGCGTAGAACTTCCAGCTCAGGTGGTGGGCGTTGAGCTGATCGAAGACCGTGCCCCCGGGGATCACCACGCCCCCGCCCAATGTCTTGTTGGAAACGATGTTGTCCGTCTGGCCCGAGACAGCCACCAGTCGGTTGGGGAAGGATCCGGCCTGGCTGGAGGCGAAGAAATGGTCGAACAGGGTGAACCGGTCGGCCAGGTCCCAGTAGTAGGGCAGATCGCTCCGGTCGTAGTGGCCCATGGCCACCGATCCGATGGCGGTGTTGGGCTGGGCGCTGACGAATCCGTCCATCTTCCCGCCGTCGACGGCCTTCTTCGTCGCAATCAGTGTGTCCCGCAGTCCGTCCCGCTCCTGTTCGGAGGAGAGGTGGTACGGCGCGATGACGCTGTTGGAGCCGGGGGCCACGGGTTCACGGATAGTGGCCGGGATCCCGTCGACTCCGGGCCGGGTCCCGAAGTAGTTGTCGAAGGAGTGCCCGCTCTGGATCACCACGATCACGTGTTGGATCGGTCCGGTCACCGCGGCCACCGCGGCCGGGAACACCTTGGTGGCGATGGGGGGCTGCCGGGCGGTGCCCGCCGCGCCGGCGGCCGACGCGGGCAGGACGGCGGCCAACGCGGCAACCGAAGCGACCGCCCCGAGCAGGGCACGGAACGGAGGCCGCCTCACGGGTGGACCTCGTAGAAGATGATGACCGGCTTGCCGTTCACCCGCACCGTGTGGATGGGGAACCCCTGGTACTTGGCAATGAGCTTCGCCATCCGGCGGGCGGTCGAGGGAGACCGATACGCCGAGTAGGCGTCCCACACCAGATAGGTGAACTGGCCACTGCGAACGCTCTGGTCAGGGTTGTAGATGGGCGTGTAGGCCGGGTTGCGGTGCAGGGGGTTGGTGCTCACCGACAGGCCCTGGGCCGGGCGGTGCCCGTAGTACTCGAGGATGTTGGCCAGACTGGGGCCGATGGTCATGAGCTCGGTGCCCGGCACCAGGCTCTCACCGACCCACTTGCCGGCCTCCCGTCCACCGGCCACGCCCCCCTGGCCGGCCAGCGCCGACGCGCTCACCGAGGGGAACATCACCGACCACACGCCGGGGAGCAACGACACCAGCACTACGGCGATCACCGCCGGTCGGAGGACCGACTTGGTGTACTTGTCCAGACGGGCCGGAAGATGCCAGGTGGTCAGGGCCCGGGCGGCCAGGAGGGCGACGGCGGGGGCCACGGGCAGCAGGTACTGGTACCCCTTCAGCGGGTAGATCTCCAGGGTCACGAACGGGACCAGGATCCACAGCACCAGCAGGAGCTCACGCCAGGTCCGGTTGATCCGGAAGATGAGCGCCGACGCCGCGGCGATGACCACCAGCCAGCCGATGGCCGCCGGGATGACAGTCAGGTAGAAGGTGCCGGCGTGGTTCGATGATCGGGTCAGCTGCCAGGCCAGATAGTTCTGACCGGTCGATTTGTGACCGGCCAGGTCGATGGCCAGGGGGAAGATCAGGCTCACGGCCACCAGCACGAGCAGGGTCAGGCTCACCGCCCTTCCCGGGCGACGCACCTCGGTGCTGACCAGGAGGAAGATGATGACGCTGCCGGCCACCACCGCGCTGGTCTCCTTGGTCAGCACGGCCAGGCCCAGGGTGGCCGCCGAGGCGGCCAGCCACTCGAACCGGTTGGTCCGGACGAACCGGGCCAGCATCCAGAAGGACAGGGTGATCCAGAGCACCGCCGGGCCGTCGAGCAGCAGCTGGCGGGTGACCACCAGGTGGTAGGGCATGAGGGCCAGGAGCAGTGCGCCGATGATCCCGGTCTTGGGCCCGTACAGCTCCTTCCCCACCAGATAGACGGCGAACAGGGTGGCCACGCCGAGGAACGCCACCACCACCCGGCCCCGGAGGTCGGGGGTCCCCGAGCGGAACAGTGGGGACAGCAGGGTGGGTAGCAGCAACGGGTGGGCCCGGAAGATCGGGAACTGGTTGACGAACAGTGGGTTGCCGGCCAGCGACGCCGACTGGCCGGCGTAGACCGCTTCGTCACTGTTGAACCCGAAGGCGTTGAGGTTGGTCAACCTCACCACCAGGCCGAGGGCCAGGGTCAGGCCCAGCCAGACGGTGGTGGGCACCGACCACAGCCGGTGCCTCAACTTCGGCTGTTCGACCGGCTGCGGGCGCGCGCCACCGTCAGCCGACGCTTGCCCGCGTTCCATCACGCCAGCGCGATCGTCACTAAGCAGCGTCACTGTGGGCCCCGTGGGAGATGAAACAGCTCGTGTCAGGCTTCAGAGCCAGACAGGGGATCTCCCTCAGGAACGTTCTTGTCGATGAGGTAGTCATGTCCATTCGTGCTGGCATCGGTGAGGTCGAGTGCGATGGCGGTCGAGATCTGCTCGGCCCAGGTGAAGTCGTTCGACCCAAGCCGGTGGATCTGCACGCTCTCCATGGCGCTGACCAGGATCAGTCGCTCCCGCTCCCGAAGCTCGTCATAGCTGAGCCCGCCGACCGACAGCGCCTGCGCCAGGTAGCGGTACGGAGGGAACCCGTAGGCGTCCTCGGTGTTGTCCAACAGCTCCACGATGGCCTGGGACTGCGAGACCCTTTCGTGATGAGGAACGCCCCGCTCGATGATGTAGAGCTGGTCGATCGTGGTGGTTGAGCCCAGCTCGCACGGTACCAGACGCTGGACGTGATACTTGGGCGGCGGGATGATGCGCTGGGTCCAGCCGTTGATGGTCATGATGGGCACGTTGTGATCGGCCAACTTCATGGCGAACCCGCGCCCCTCCTTGGAGTGCAGACGGCTCTGCACCCGGAGCCACGCCCACTCCCGCCGGGTGAGATCGCCGGCGTTGATGGCCCGAAGCGTGTGCTGGCTGATGGTCAAGGGCTTTGGGAAGCTCCTGGCCACGCCCGCACTGTCGATGATGGTCATGTCGTCGGACAGGAACCGGCCCTCGCTGGTCCGGAGGAGCTTGAGCACCGTGCCCGTCTTGCCGGTGTCGGTCCGGGCCGACAGCACCAACCCGCGGCCGCCGACGTCCATGCAGGCAGCGTGCAGGAGCATGTAGCCCCGGTCGACGAAGACGAAGCGCAGCAGCGCCTCCACCACGTTGGTGTAGAGGACGTGGGGGCTGCGGGCCAGCGCCCTGCTGCTCGTCACCAGGATCTGGGGTCCGAAGTGGATGGCGAAGTTGGCCGAGCCACGGCCCAGCTGCTCCTCCCACCGGATGGTCTTCCCGTCGGCCGACCGGACCAGCCGGGTCCGTGCCCGGTTCCTGCCGACCTTGCCGATCCGGATGGCGATGTCCGGCCCGGCGCTGTCGCCGACGGGGCTGGGCGTGAGGAAGTAGGCCAGCTCGGGCAGCGGGACGTCGCTGCCGATGGTCACGATCCCGTGCAGGTCGTAGAAGTGACGAAACGGCGTGCCGAGTGCCACTTCGAGACTCTTCAGCTCGGGGCGGGACTCCTCCACCGCCACCCGGATCGGCCCGACCAGGGTGGGCGCAGTTTCGGCTTGGGCCATGTTCTTCTCTCCTTCGTAGATAAAGCGATCGCTGATGCCGAACCGGACCAGGAACACCGCCAACAGGGTGATCACGTTGGCGGCCGTCGTCGGCGTGTGTAGGACCTCGACCATGAAAGCCAGCAGGGGAAGCCGCGCCAGCATCACGGTGTTGTTGAGCAGGCAGAACCGCCAGTAGCGGCCCCACAGCCCACCGGACTTCCGGTCGGCGAAGACGAAGAGCTCCATGCCCGCGAAGTTCCAGGTGGTGGAGATCTGGGTCGAGAGCACCGCGGCCGCCAGGTACGGCAGCTGGCCGAAGCGGATGAGCATCCAAAAGGCGATGGTGTTGACCACCAACCCGGTCGCACCCACGGCGGCGAACCCGGCGGCTCGCTGCTGGCGGGGAGTGAGCAGCGTCCCCAGGCGCAAGCGGGTGAGGTGGACGGCGAAACGGAGGCCTTCGCGGAAGTCGGCCTTGCTCTCCCCGGAGTACCGGGGAGCGAAGCTGAAGCCGACCTCGGCCACCTTCAGGCGGCAGCGGGCCACCGCCTCCAGGAGGATCTTGAAGCCCACGGGACGCAGGCTGTCGATGTCCACGGCGGCCAGCCGGAGCGCGAAGAACCCGCTCATCGGATCCGACACCTCCTGCAGGCGTCGTGGGAAGGCCGATTTGGTCAGTTTGGTGGCGGCATGGGACACGCCGACCCGGGAGCGGTTGGCCAGGCCCGCGGACTCGCCGTGGTCGCGATAGCGGCTGGCCACGACCACGTCGGCCTCGCCCCCGTCAATGGGTGCGATGAGCTGGGGGATCGTCTCCGGCGGGTGCTGGAGGTCGCCGTCCATGACGACGGCCACCCGGCCCTCGCACAGTCGGAGCCCGGCCACCACCGCCCCACCGAGACCACCGGTTCGCTCCCCCGGCTGGCGGTGCAGCACCAAAACGGGGATGGGGGCGGCATCCGCTACCGCGGCAATGACCTGGGGGGTGTCGTCACTACTGTCGTCGACGAAGATCACCTGTGAAGCGCCGACGGGCAATGCCGCGGCCAACCGGGTGACGAGCGGTTCGATATTCTCCCGCTCGTTGCGTGTGGGGATGACCACACTGATGTCTATGGAATGCACGATTGCCCCTCGATAACTGCAAGACGTCCGACACCGCTTGGCATGTTGGCCTCAAAGTTACTGCCAAAAAAACCGCAAAATAGATACCCGCCTTTGGCGTCTATTTGCTGAAAATGAATCTCACCACCCACGCGCCGATCGGTACTGCGGGATCCGAATCCGCCGAACACGCCGTCGCCTGAGCGGATCGCTCCACTCTCGGCTGGCACGAGGTTAGCAGGCCGCCTGGCACTCGTTCGGACAGCGGCTCGCCCCGCTCCTGCGGGACGGCCGGCGGGCCGGTACAGTCGTGAAAAGACAGACGTGCCCGGACGTCGTGTCCTTTTCGCGGTTGCGCCGAGCGCGAGACGTGCTTGCATCAACAGTCACCGTAACGGTGGCCTCGCTGGTAAACAAGTGGAAAACGTCAAGTTATCCCTTGGTTAACAATGATCGGACGGAACGCGCTTGAGCCACCACAACTAGTGGCAAAATAGCCCACCGACCGCCACATTTGCGCACTTCAGCGACACGGTGAGTGGGCATCGGCGGCCACCGGAGCCGCCCGGGTGGGTTCAGCCGAAGGTGGGGCCGTTGGCCCGTCTGGTCTTGTCCCGCGGGGTCCGCCGACGATCGGGCATCGGGGTCGGGGCCTCCTCGACGATGACGCCGCAGCGCCGGCACTCCCAGCGTCGCGCCGGAGGGTAGGCCAGGGCCCACCAGTCGTGTGTGGCATAGCGACACACGATACGGTCGAACCATCTGGACACAAAGGAGATCCTACCGTCGCCCTCCTGGGCTTCCATGGCGGGCCACGCTACCGGTTGCCTATAGTGATCTCGCGGACTGGGAGTCTTGGCCATAGTCACTTATTCATGCCTTCCCTTAGAGAACGCTGCACCCGGCCTTTGGCCTGTCTGTGCATCGGAGCAGGCCGGTACGATCACGCCTGAGCACCACGGGCCATTGACCGGCCCGCAGGACACGCAGGCCGGGAGGGAAACGACTCCGTCCAGGCCTATGGCGAGGGCGTCAATTGCCATCATGAGAGAGGCTGCTGACAACTTCATGACAAACTGCCACCGCCCGACCTGCTTCCCTGGTTGTGGTCACGCACCGACGCCCCCATTCCCCCTTGGTCATTTCTTCGGCACGTGGGCATGCGGTCTTGAGCGGAAGGGGCCCGATGACCAAGCCCCGGCGGCACCGCCAAGCAGAGACCATCGGAGGGGACTCCCCGAGTGGAACGGGCGATGCGATGTCTGGTGAGCCCGGAGGCGACGGATCCGGGGGTCGGCCGGTGGTGGCCTTCGACTTCGACGGCACCATCACCAGCCAGGACACCCTCCGGCACTTCCTGACCCGTATCCGCGGGCCCCGAGAACTCGCCTCCACCTTCCTCCGCCACGCCCCGCGGTTGGGGCTGGCCCTCCAGGGCGGCGCGGCACGTGACCGGGCCAAGCGGCTGATCTGCAGGGACGTACTGAAGGGCCTCGACCGACAGGCCGCCGAATCGGCGGCCTACGAGACGGCGCAGGATGTCGAACGCTCCCTGGTCCGTGCCGATGCCGCCGACCGCATCCGGTGGCACCAACTCGAGGGGCACCGGATCATCGTGGTCAGCGCCTCCTTCGAGGCCTACGTGCGCCTGGTGGCGGCGTCCCTGGGCATCGACGAGGTGATCGCCACCAAGTGGGAGGTGGACCCAGAGACCGACACCCTCACCGGACGACTGGACGGCCTCAACGTCCGGGGCGAGGCCAAGGTCACCCTCCTCGACGACCACCTCGGGTACCGGGCCGATCTGGCCTACGCCTACGGGAACAGCGCCGGCGACACGGCCATGCTGGCGCGGGCCGAGCACCCGGTGCGGGTTGGCCGACGACCCATGCCCCCGCTTGCCGTGACCCGCCTGTCCGGCCCCACCGACTGACGCGGCACCGCCGGTTGACGCCGGCCGCGACGTCGGGCGACGCCCGACGTCGCGGCTAGCCTCTCGGACGGAGGGATGCGAGAGCGGACGAATCGGACGGTCTCGAAAACCGTTGTGTCGCAAGGCACCGTGGGTTCGAATCCCACTCCCTCCGCCGACGGTGTGCCACGAGATTCGTGGACAGACCGACCCGCAACTGCGTGTGCCGGCCCCATGGCCCGGGGCTGGTACACGGGTGTGGGGTGCGGTAGTCGCCCGGCTCGAGGTGCCGGGTCAGCAGGGACCGGGCCGAGGGTGTCGCCTGCACCGCGTCGCCACCACCCGGACGGTGCCCCGGACAGCCTCAGGGACGACCCGGCGTGGTCATCTTCGGCAGCGACGGCACCGGCGGCAGGGTCAGGGCGAAGCAGGGGTGGGGGTCCATGTTGGCCAGGTCGCAGGCCTCCTGTGCCGTCAGGGGCGGTGAGAAGAAGTAGCCCTGGGCCGTCTCGGCGCCGAGCTCCCGGAGGACGGCGACCTGCTCCCCGGTCTCCACCGCCTCGGCCACCGTGCAGAACCCCAACGACCGGCTCAGCTTCACGATGGACTCCACCACGGCTCGCTTCTGCCCGTCGGGGTCGGTGATCCCGGCGATCAGCCCGGCGTCGATCTTCACCGTGTTGACGACCGCGTCCCGCAGGTTCTGCAGGACGGAGTAGTCCGACCCCACGTCGTCCACCGTGAGCTGAATGCCCAACCGGGTCATCACCTGCAGGTCCTCGGCCGCATCGTCGTCGGACACCGAGACCTCGGTGACCTCCACCGTCAGTCGGTCCGGGTTGAGGCCGGACCGCTCCAGCGCCGTGGCGGCGGCGACCGCCGCCGTCCCCCGCCGGAGCTGGAAGACCGAGCAGTTCACGGCCAACTGGAGGTCCGAGGGCCAGCGGGAGGCCTGGGCGCAGGCCTCACACAGCACCCATTCGTTGAGCTCGTTCATGACCCCGTGGGCCTCGGCCCAGGGGATGAGCACGTCCGGGGGGATGTTGCCACCCAAGGCGTCATGGCAACGGAGCAGGGCCTCGAATCCGAGCAGCCGCCCGGTGGCCAGGTCCACAGCCGGCTGGAAGGCCAGGCTGGGGGTGCCCCCAAGCCCGAGCTTGGGGGCCTCGATCGCTGTCGCTGCGCCTGCCGGCCACCCCATCAGTCCTGTCACCTCGGTGGTATCGGCCGAATCGCCGCCCGACTTAAGCTGGGATGGGCCTCGAGGCAGATGGGGCCCCTGGACCCACCCCAGCACTCCGGTCGACCAGCCCCTGGGCCGCCCGGATGGAGGAAAGTGGGAGGTCACCAAAGGACATGGTGAACTGCTCAAGGAACCAGGGGTAGATGACGAAACAGGTGGTATGGCACTGCGACCCTTTGCACGGCACCAGAAGCGGAAGTCGGACGACGAGACCACACCGCCGAATGCCGCGGACGAGTTCGCCCAGTTCTTCTCGAACGATCCCCGGCCCGACGACCCACCCAGCGAGCCCCTGGCCGCGCCGGTGACCGAGCCTCCGGCGCCCGCCGTCACCATGGAGGAGCAGTCGGCCGCCGGGTGGTACCCCGATACGAAGGACCCCGGCCTGATGCGGTACTGGGACGGTTTCCACCTGACCGGACAGACCATGCGGGTGGGCCCGCCCCCGCCGGTCGCCCCCGGACCGGTCGAGGAGCCGAGGGTGGACGCTCCCGAACCGGACGTCGCCGCGCCGGCCACCGCGGTCATCGCTCAGAGCCCGTCCGGCCCGCCGGCCCGGTATGCCACCGATCTGTTGGCTCCCGACGTCTCGCCGACTCCGCTGCTCGGGAGCCGGCTGCTGCCCGGGGCCGGAGCCGACGAGGTCACCGCGCCGGAGCCGCCCCCAGATCTCCAGCCCGGCCGTTCCGCTCCCGCCGCTCCCGCCGCTCCCGCCGCTCCCGCGATCGTGGTCGCCGCCGCACCCGCCCCTGGAATTCCGGCCGCACCCGCGGCGGCGCCCGTCACACCGGCGCCGCCCGTCGCACCCGAGCCGCCGGCAGCTCCGGCAGCCCCCGCGGCCGTGGTGCTCCCGGTCGCGTCAGCGGCCGGCGGGGACGAGGACAGGGATGACGACGTCGACGGCGGCGGGGGGGACGACAACGAGACGTCGGCCGCCCGCGATACGGAGCCCACCGGAGCCCCCACCCCGCGGCCGTCGTCCGAGGCGGCCGCCGAACCGACAAACAGTTGGGCCGAGCGGACCGAACAGGCCGTCACCAAGGCCCAGGCCAGCGGCACCCCCGAGGCCTGGGAAGCGGCGGCCAAAGCGGCTGCAGTGGTGTCGGAGATGGCCCAGACCATGCAGGCGGCCGCCGACCTCCGGCAGTCGGCGGAGCAGCTGGAGAAAGTGGCCGAGGAGGCGCGCCGCGGAGCTGACGAAGCACGAGGAGGCCGCGGCCGCGGCTCAGCGCACCGTGAACGAGACCGCCCAGGCTGCCAAGCAGGCCGCGGAAGCGGCGGAGGCGGCGGCACGGAAGGCCGAGGAAGCCAAGCTGAAGGCCGAGCGAGTCTCCGAGACCACCCCTCGGGTTGCCGATCGGGCCAAGGATGCAGCTGCGGCGGCCGCCGCGGCAAGGCGCCGGGCGCAGATGGTCGAGGAGATCGTGGCCCGGGCCCACAAGGCCGACACCCCCGAAGCCTGGAGCGAGGCCCGTCGGAGCGCCGAGCGGGCCGCCGAGTCTGACGGCGGACAGGGCCAGCTCACCTGAACCGGATCGCCACCGCCGACGCGACCAGCCGGGTGGATTCGGACATCACCGGGGGCGGGCGATGGCCTCCTCCGCTGCATCGGTCAGCTGGTGGCCTCCGGACGCATCATGGGGAAGAGGATGACGTCACGGATCGCTTCGACCTCGGTGATGAGCATCACCAGGCGGTCCACGCCGATGCCGATGCCCGAGGTCGGGGGCAGCCCGTACTCGAGGGCGCGGACGAAGGCCAGATCGGCGGGGTGGGCCTCCAGGTCGCCCCGGGCCGCTGCAGCGGCTTCGCCGAGGAAGCGCTCCTGCTGTTCCTCGGGTATGTTCAGCTCGCTGTAGCCGTTGGCGAACTCCTTGGCGTCGATGGCCAGCTCGAACCGGGCGGCCATGGCCGGGTCGTCATGGCTACGGCGGGCCAGCGGTGACACCTCGACGGGGAATCCGACGACGAACACCGGATCCACCACCGTGGGC
Organism: uncultured Acidimicrobiaceae bacterium; assembly: GCA_963817005.1. GTDB lineage: Bacteria > Actinomycetota > Acidimicrobiia > Acidimicrobiales > RAAP-2 > Bog-756. The sequence goes on along the minus strand of CAWFMN010000007.1, from coordinate 494,126 downwards.
AGCAGGATGGTGTCGTACAGCTCGAAGATGAGCTTGCCCGAGCCCCAGTCGGGCAGGAAGTCCACGTCATGCTCCTGGCACACGGCCCGCACCACCTCCACGGGGTCAGACGGATGGAGGCGCCGGCCGACGACCTCTTCCAGCCAGTCCAGCAGCGGACGGCGTGGCCACGGCGGAGTCAGATCGACAGCCCGGTCGCCCACGGCGAAGGTCAGGCGATCGACCGCCGAGCGAGCTGCTTCGACCACCAGCCGTTCGGTCAGGTCCATACCGTCGTGGACGTCGCCGAAGGCCTGGTAGGCCTCGAGGGCGGTGAACTCCGGGCTGTGACGAGTGTCGATCCCCTCGTTGCGGAAGTTCCGGGCGATCTCGAAGACCCGCTCGTATCCGCCCACCACCATCCGCTTGAGATACAGCTCGGGGGCGATGCGCAGGCTCAGGTCGATGTCCAGGGCGTTGGAGTGGGTCATGAACGGCCGGGCCAGGGCTCCGCCTGCTTGCGGCTGGAGGATGGGGGTGTCCACCTCGACGAACTCCTCGAGCATCAGCTGCCTGCGGAGGGCGGCGACGACCTTGAACCGGGTGTCGAACACTTTCCGCGAATCGTCGTTGGCCAGGAGGTCGACCTCCCGCTGGCGGTACCGGGTGTCGGTGGCGGTCAGCCCGTGCCACTTGTCGGGCAGCGGCCGCAGTGCCTTGGACAGCATCCAAAGCTCGGCCACGTCCACTGAGAGCTCGCCCCGGCGGCTGGTGACCGCCTCGCCCTCCGCGCCGATCCAGTCGCCCAGATCGGCATTGGCCAGGACCGCCTTGGCCTGGTCGGAGAGGGTCGACGCTTGCATGAGCAGTTGGATCGAACCGGTCACGTCCCGGAGGGTGGCGAAGGAGAGCTTGCCGTGACCCCGGATACTGGTCAGCCGGCCGGCCATCGTGACCACATCGCCGGTACGGCTGTCGGGCTCCAGCCCGTCGTGTCGTTGATGCAGCTCGGCGGCGGTGGCCGTACGGTCGAACCGGAGAGGGTAGGGGTCGATGCCTCGGGCGGCGAGAGCGTCCCGCTTTCTCCGGCGGTCGGCGCTGAGGGAATCGAGGGTACTGGCGTCGACCTCGCCAACGGTCGGTTCGGACTCATCGGTCACGGTGCTGTCCTCTTCCTCTGATTCCCCGATCGTGGATCAGTCCACCGTTGGAGTGCGCTCACCAGCTTAGGCCCGCCGAATTCTGCCCACGCTCGCCCACTGTCGATCTCACTAGCGGATGGTCTCCGTCGACAGTAGTCATCGTGGCCACCGTGTCGGTGGTTCTCTCCGTCGTATGACCAAGGGGCTTGACCGCGTCAGCTGGTCATCGGGATCCGGCCCGTTCGTCGTCTTGGCTTCTGTGGTTCTCGCCGCTGAGCATCGCACTCGGTGGGGGAGGCCCTCTGAGCGCTGTGGATCTTCCCGATCCTGGCCTGGCGCTCTGCGTCGTCGCCGCCTTCACGGAGTTCGACCCGAATGATGACCAACTCGACCCTGAACCGACTGCTGAGCAAGGACGCCGCTCCGGCGGTCGGGACACCGCGGACCCACCGCCGCCCTAAGACCTCCCCGCCACCGGCGATCCGTCCATCCCTGCACGGCAGCCTCCGCCGACGAGCGTTGACGCCCCATCTGATCGACTCTTATGCTGCCCCTGCGCCCCTAGCTCAACGGTAGAGCAGCAGATTCTTAATCTGCAGGTTCCTGGGTTCGAGTCCGGGGGGGCGCACCGCTGGCGGCGACCCAAGCGCTCCGGCTGCGTGCCGCTGCCAGTTGGCTCACCACTCGGCTGATCCGACGCCGCTCAGCTGTGACGGGGGTCACCCGGTGGGACGACGACCTTCTCGACCACGGTGCCGCTGGGGCCAAGGGGCTTTTCGGTGATCGACTGCACGCAGGGGGCGACCAGGGGCTTCGGTGAGCGGGGCAGGGGGCACAGAGGCAGGAGCCCGGTGGTCACAGAGTGGCCGAACAGGTCGGTGAAGGGGGTCTGGGCCTGGTAGCAGACGGCGAAGGGGACCCACCACGGGCCAGGGGCACTGGAGTTGACGAAACTCACCGTGGAGAGGATGTTGGCGTTGAGGTTGGTGTCGGTCACCGTGGTGGTCTGCGGTGCGTGCCGGAACTGGTCATGGCAGGAGATCGCCTTTCCCGGGTCGAGAGAGACCAGGATGGTCCCGCTCGTCGAGTTCGAACTGACCGACTCGGTCTGGGTAGGCGTGGTGACCGTCCCCGAACACCCCGATCCGGTGCAGGTGATCACGCCGTCGACCACCTGCACCTGGTCCGAGACGCTGGCCGTCGAGCCACCGATGTCGTTGACGGTCACCCCGACCGTGTACGTGCCGTGGGCCGCGTAGGTGTGCGAGCCGCTCACGGCGAATGTCGTACCGATACCACCGGGCTGGGTGATGGCCCCGGCGCTGGTGGCTGTCATCACCCCAAGTGATGATCGCCGAGAAGTTGGCCAGGGGTGCGGCCGGGTTGCCGTCGGTGAAGGTGGCCACCGGCACGGTGAAATTCACGCCGGTGGTCTGGGGGGCGATGGTGGCCGGGCTGAGGCTGATGGGGGCGTCGGGGAGGGCGACCAACGAGACGTTGTCGAGGGCGGGCCCCTGGTTGGTGTCGCCCGGGGTGACATCGTCGAACTCGACGCGCGTCGAGGTGGAGGTGGCGGTGATAGTGACCGAGTGCTGCGCCCAGATGAGAGGGCGGCCCATCCCGGCCACCTGGATCGTGTCCACGACCTGGCCTCCGATGGACACGGCAATGTCGTGGGTCTGCCCGGGTGTCTGGTCGCCGTTGACGGCCGACCAGTAGGTGAGGGCGTACTGGGTGCCCACCGTGGTGGTCACATCCTGGTACAGGCCGCCGGGGGTCCCGGTACTGCCGGCCAGGTCGATCGAGTTGATGCCGTCCTCGGCATTCCAGTAGGCGTTGTCCACGACGTCTACACTCCCGCCGCTCTCCCCATAGACCGAGGGTGTGACCACGGTCCACCCGGGGATGGTCGTCGAGTTACCGGCTGGCACCGGAAGGAAGAACCCGTTGGCCGGGGTGCTCTCGAAGCTTCCGTTGGTGAGGAGATTGCCGGCGTCGGCTTGGGCAACTCCTGGGGCGGCCGCCACTGCGGTCACCAGTCCCAGGCCGAGGGCCAGGACCGCCAGTCTGGTGAGGTTGCGTCGAACTGAACTCATTGTGCTCTCCTGGTCATCATCTGGCACGCTTGGCCGTGCGCTCATGAGATGACCAGGCCTGAGCCCCGCCGCCCAGATCACCTCGCGCAGTGGATGATAAACGAGTCAGCAGCCTGTCGTCTCGATTTTCAGCAATTTGCCCGTCCGGTGAACGGTTGCCCACAGTGGGTCACTGTCGGCAGCCCGGTACCCCGCCGATCACGTCAGCGCCATCGCCTCTTGCTGCCGAATCCAGGGCCGTCGTCCCACTTGTGGGGTCACGGGCAGCCAAGGGTGTACCACCGGCCGCCCTAAGGACATCGGTGGCAAGCACGAGACATGGGTTCCCCTGCAGGTCAGATTCTCGACCTGCGGGCTCCAGGGGTTCGAGTCGGGGCGCACCGATGCAGGGCGGGATCGGTCGTCCGGGCGGGGCGTCCCGGCCGCCCGCACCGGTGCCCGCCCGCGCCTTCAGGCCCCCCGCTACGCCGCCGATCCGAGGAACGGGGCGTCACCGAAGGAGAAGATGCCGCCGTCGGAGGCGATGAGCCAGTACCCGTTGCCGGAGGAGTCGACGGCCAAGCCGATGATCGGCCGGTTGAGCACCATCCCGCCGGTGCCGCCGTGGAACTGGGCGTCGCCGAAGGAGAAGATGCCGCCGTCGGAGGCCACCAGCCAGTAGCCGCCGCCGCTGCGGTCGACCGACATGCCCACCACCGGCCTGTTGAGATGGATCCCGCCGGTGCCGCCGTGGAACTGGGCGTCGCCGAAGGAGAAGATGCCGCCGTCGGAGGCCACCAGCCAGTAGCCGTCGCCGCTGCGGTCGACCGACATGCCCACCACCGGCCTGTTGAGATGGATCCCGCCGGTGCCGCCGTGGAATTGGGCGTCGCCGAAGGAGAAGATGCCGCCGTCGGAGGCCACCAGCCAGTAGCCGCCACCGGAGGCGTCCGAGGACATCCCCACGATGGGCTGGTTGAGGTGGGTCCCGCCGGTGCCGCCGTAGAACTGGGCGTCACCGAAGGCGAAGATGCCGCCGTCGCGTGCCACCAGCCAGTAGCCCTGACCGGTGGCGTCGGTGGCCATGCCCACGATGGGCTGGCTCAACACGGTGCCGGTCATGGCGCCGTAGCACGGGGCGCCGCCGAAGGCGGCCACGTCACCGTCGGCGTCCACCTCGTAGTAGCCGATGGCGCCGGCCTTGGTGGCCGCCGCCCCCACGACCGCCCCGGAGGGGAGCTGGCCCATGCAGTCCGTCTGCACGGGGGGTCCCGACCCGCCGGGCGACTGTCCCGGCGGCGTCGGTCCGGTCGGCGGGGTCGGCCCGGTCGGCCCGGTCGGCGGGGTCACGCCCCGGCTGGCCAGCGCGGTGAGGTCGTAGGTCTGCACGTCGAACGTCCCACCGGCTGCATTGGTGGGGATGACCGTCACCTTGTCACCCACCACGGTGACCTTGAGGAACTCGTAGACATCGGCCGCTGAGCCCGGGGTGGGCACGTTGGCGCCACAGGTCGAGCCGGTATTCGAGCTCGGCGACCATCCGATGGCGTAGACGCTGGCCGAGGCGGTCACCGTCGAGCAGCTCCCGCCGGCCACCGGCTCCAGCACGCCGCCGCCCCCACCGGTCACATAGTTGATCAGCTGATCGTTCTGCAGGTAGTTGTTCGGGATGATCCGCTGGTAGGTGTGGGCGTGGCCGTTGAAGGCGATCCCGACGCCGTACTTGGCCAGCAGGGCCTCGAGGCTGGTCGACGCCTTGGGGTTGACCGAGCTGTTCTGGACGTAGGGGTCAGAGGGCTGCGAGGCGTTGACCGACCGCAGTGGGAAGTGAAAGACGGCCATCTTCACGCCGCCGGGATGGGCGGCCAGATCCTTCTGGAGCCACTTGTACTCGGGCGAGGACGCCTGCCAGTGCTCGTCGGCATCGGCCTGGTAGGCCAGGCAGCTGTTCTTGGCCGAGGCAGTGACGTTGCCGCACAGCGCGCCGGTGGTGGTCCCCAGTTTGGAGGAGACGGCCTCGGACCAGGTGCCGTCGATGACGTAGACGCGGACGTTGCCCGTGGAAAAGGCGTACCAATCGTCGGCGGCACTCCCCGTGATCCCGTCGATGCCCGAGTAGCTGTCGAAGGCGTAGGTGCCCCCGGATGCGGCGGCAGTGGTCGGCGTCGGGAAGATCTTGAGCGGATTGATGGTCTGGTCGTGGTCACCGGAGCCGGCGAAGACGGGGAGGCCACCGGTCTGCGGCAGGTAGGTCGGCCCGAAGATGTCGCTGACCTCGGGCTGCGTGCCGGTCTGGCTGAGGTCACCGAAGTTGGACTGGTTGGAGCTGTTGTACCCGATGTCACCCACCGAGACGAGGAAGTTCGCACCGGAGTTCCCGATCTCGTTGTACAGCGCGGCCTGGTCAGGGTTGACCGGGTCCCCCGTGCTATTGAAGGGGACGTCCAGCGAGGCGTTGGCGCTGGTGTCGTAGTAGTTCTCGCCTGTGTCGTTGATCAGGTCGAAGGTGACCGGCTGGCTCGAGGCGGTGTTGGCCGGCAGCAGGGTGGTGAAGCGCTGCCAGGGCTTGCTCGGCGGCAGGAGGTCGGCGGCACCCGGTGAGTGCGTGGCGAACACCGTGTAGCAATACTGGGTGCCGGGGTTCAGTCCGGTGACCAGCACCGAATTCTGGTACTCGCTGGCGGTCGAGGACGCCCCTGTCACGTTGTACTGGGTTCCGGTCTGGTTACCGGACGTCGATGTCGGGTTGGTCGCTGCCGGCAACGTCGAGGGGGCAGTGATGGCCGACGCCGACCAGACGGTGGACACCGGACAGCTCGTGCCGTTCATCGGGGCGAGCTGCACCGAGCCGAAGATGTTGGCCCCGCCGGCTACCGGGTTGGTGTTGGTGGTGGCCCAGTTGACGTAGGCCGACGTCTGGGTGAGGTCGGTCACGTACGGAGCGCGGCTCAATAACGGGTTGAATCCCGAGTAGGGAGTGACCGCAATCGGTGTATCGGCTCCGGCCGCAGTGGGGGGCAATGCCAACGGCAGCACTCCGGCCACAACAAGCACAGCCCCGCCCACAATTCGCTTCAACATCGCACCCTGCCCTTACTCGTCGTGCGAAATACCCACTTGGTTCCGGGGAAGCTACAGCACACGATGAGCTCATGGCAATGCGGACCTTTGCCCTTGATGACGTGGAATGTTGCCGTGCAGCGATCCGGGAGTGCCGCGACCTCGGACGCCGCGCATGGTGCGGTCTCCTTCTCACCCGGTGTGAGGTATTTGGACAGCGACACCGTGTGGTATTTCGCACGAAGAACGCTCCGCCAACCGCTCTATGCACGCTCCGCTCCGGGCACGATGCCGCGTATTTTCGCTCGCGCGGTCGATTGAGCGCTCACCGTGGTCATTCTGTTGGACTGCACGGTGCCGGCCGTGCCGTGGCGACGGGTCAGGCCGGCTCGGTCGTCACCTCGTCTGGTCCTCCGGTCCGGATGACGCGGGTCGACAGCTTGTCCCGGGCCTTCATCTCGGGGGGAGCCCATTTCGACAGCAGCACGACACCGACGAACATCCCGCCCAGGAAGAGCGCCTGGAGGGCGACGGCGATCGGTGAGCTCCGGAGCTGCTCGCCAAAAAGCTCGATGCCGATGGCGATGCTGGCCAGTGGGTCCACGATGAGCAGGGCCGACTGGGAGGCCGCCAGAGGCCCGGCGGCGAAGGCCGCCTGGAGCAGAACGGTGCCCAGCACTCCGCTGGCCACTACGGCGTAGACGGGCCAGTGCTCGAACAGGCCGGACCAGCCCTCATGGGCCAGCACCTCGGTGGCCGCCTTCACGAAGGCAGCATCGACGGCCCACACCAACGCGGCGGCTGCACCGAGCAGCGCCGCCTTGCGTGCCGGTGAGCCCCACCGGCTGAGGACCAGCAGGACCACGATGAGCAGGCCCCGGCTCCCCAATGCCACCGCCCAGGCCGCCGGCGTGGGCCGTCCGTGCCCCTCCTCCGGATGGGCAACGACCAGGAAACCGAACAGCCCGGCACACAACAGGGCCGCCGCACCCCAGGTCCGGGTAGCGATCCGGTCGTGCAGCCACAGCGCCCGAAGGGCCAGGGTGAAGATGAGCTCGGTGACCAGGATGGGCTGCACCGTGGCCAGCGTGCCGAAGTAGAGGGCGAGGGCCGTGAAGATGAAGGTCCCTCCCAGGCACACCATCCCCAACAGCCAGATGGGCTGGCGGACGAGAAACTTGGTGGTCCCCCACCCCGACCGCTTCTCGTCGGAGCCGGCCACGTTGGCCAGCCTCTGCAATACCGAGGTCAGGGCCTGGCTGAAGGCGCCGAGCAGGGCGAACAGGATGCTCATGGACGCCTCCTCCCCTCTCCTGGTCGCTCGGCGCGCCCCAGCGCCTCCCTGCCATTGGAAACCAGCGCACCGGCCCAGCGCAACGAGGTCTGACGTCGGGGGTGCGTCGTCACGGCGATTCGCAGGTGGCCGGCCTGCCAGCAGACTCCGGGATGAGACCAAGCCGCCACGAGAACCAGGTGAACGAGTCGGTCACGGCTTGACTCGTCGGGTCGAAACCTAGGCCGCCGGGGCGGATCAGGATGCCGGGGGTGATCCTTCGGTACCGGTGCCGCTGGCGGCGTTCCGGGTGGAGAGCCATCGATGCAGCCCGGCCGCGTTGGAGTGAACGCCGTTCATCACCTCGAGCTTCTCGCGGTGCACTTCGGCGACACCGTCGAGATCCGAGTCGAATTCGGTGGTCAGAGCGGTGGCGATGTCCTGGCCGTTCCGGAACGCCGACTCGGCCACGTCGGCCCATCTCCGGAGGGTGGTACCGGCTTCGTGCAGCACGTCCAGGGGGTCGGCAAGGAGCCCGTAGTGGGCCAGAGCCAGAGCGGTGGGCCGCCGCTCGACGAATCGTTCGAGCGAGGTGAGTGCGGACGTGAGGTCGAAGTCGGGAGGTGGGGTGGACGGCCGCAGTACTCCCCCGTCGGGCAGCTTGACTCCGACGGCATCGCCAGCGAACAGGACACCGCTGAGCGTGTCGTGCAGGGCCACGTGGTGCTTGGCGTGACCCGGGGAGTCCACGGCGATGAGTGAGCGATTGGAGCTGACTGGGATCGTCTCGCCGTCCTCGAGAATGTGGATCCGTTCGGACGGCGTTGGATCCAAGCGGCCATAGAGCGAGTCCAGCAATGGCCCGTAGACACGCGCCGCGGAGTCGATAAGTCGGGTGGGGTCGGCCAGGTGGCGCGCCCCTTTGGGGTGGACGTACACGGTGGCCTTGGGAAACGAACGGGCGACGTCACCCACGCCGCCGGCATGGTCGAGGTGGATGTGGGTGACGACCACGCCGGCCAGGTCCGAGGCTCCCACGCCGAGGCGCTCCAGCTGGGCCAGCAGGACCGGCACCGAGCTCTGGCTACCGGTCTCCACCAGGACCGGGGCGTCTCCCTCGATCAGGTAGCCGGCCGTGACCCGCTCCCAACCGCCGAGCAGGGTGTCCAACTCGATGACCCCGTCGGCCACGGTCGCGCCGGCCAGCGGCGCCGAGGGGTCGCCCGGGTCGAAAGCGTGACTCGAGCTCGGATCGGTCCCCTCGGCAGGCGGTCCGTGGTGGTGGGTTCCGCTCATCTTGGCTGGCCCTCCAATCCGGCTCGCTGGACACGGTCCATGTCCGGTCAGCGCCTACCGACCGCGGCCAGGGCCTTTGTTCCCGGCCTGCGCGCCTTCTTGGCCGTGGCCTTCTTGGCCGTGGCCTTCTTGGCCGTGGCCTTCTTGGCCGTGGCCTTCTTGGCCGTGGCCTTCTTGGCCGTGGCCTTCTTGGCCGTGGCCTTCTTGGCCGTGGCCTTCTTGGCCGTGGCCTTCTTGCCGGCGGCCTTCGTGACGCCCTTGCCGGAGGCCCTGATGGGCGCCTTGGTGACCAGCGACCGGGTTTTGCGCGCCGAGGGCTTGGAGGTCGGCTTGCCCCGAGGCTTCGCCGCGGGGGCTCCGGCCCCGTCGCCCCCCGTAGGGTCCGTTGACGCTCGGGTCGCTGCGGCCTGGACCATGGTGGCGGCACCGGTGCCCATGGCGCCCCCGGCGCTCTGGACAAGCTTGGTCACCATGGACTGGGCCGAGACCCCGCTCAGGTGCCGCTCGACCGTGCCGCCCTTCGCCCGGGCCAGGGAGCGACGGGCCAGTCCCAGTACGAGGTGTTCCGACGATGGTTTCTCCTGACCGATGAGCTTTGCTGCCGAGTTGACCAGTGACACGTGCGAGAAGGCTTGGGGGAAGTTGCCGACCAGCCGGCCGGCCACGGGGTCGTACTCCTCGGACAGCAGACCCAGATCGTTTCGCAGGCCGATCAGGCGGTCGAGGAGCTGCCGTGCGTCGTGTTCCCGACCCAGCATGGTCAGGCAATCGGCCAACCAGAACGAGCAGGCCAGAAAGGCGCCCTCCCGACCGGTGAGGCCGTCCACATCGCCGGTGTCGACGGTGCGGTACCGGAGGACGAACCCGCCGTCGACCAGCTCTCGCTCGACGGCCTCGATGGTGCCCCGCACCCTGGGATCGTGGGCAGGGAGGAAGCCGACCAGCGGGATCATCAGCAGGCTGGCGTCGAGCTGGTCGGATCCGTAGTACTGGGTGAACGACCCGATCGAGGCGTTGAACCCCTCGTCGCAGACCTGGTCATGGATCTCCTTGCGGATCTCCTTCCACTGGTCGATCGGACCCTTCCGACCGCACTCCTCCGCCGTTTTGATGGCACGGTCGATGGCCACCCATGCCATCACCTTCGAGTGGGTGAAGTGGCGGCGGGGACCCCGAACCTCCCATATGCCGTCGTCGGGCTCGCGCCACCCGTCCCGAAGGAAGTCCATCAGCGAGAGCTGGAACTCCCAACTGGCACTGTCTCCCTGATCGTTGCCCGATTCCGACTCGTACAGGGCCGACATGACCTCGCCGTACACATCCAGTTGGAACTGCCCGGCGGCCGCATTGCCGATACGGACCGGAGCCGCACCCTCGTATCCGGGCAGCCAGTCGACCTCCCATTCGTCGAGCCGGCGTTCACCGGCGGCGCCGTACATGATCTGCATCTGCGAAGGGTCGCCGGCCGTGGCCCGCAGCAGCCAGTTCCGCCAGGCCATCGCCTCCTGGTAGAAGCCACCCCGCATGAGGGACTCGAGAGTCAAGGTGGCGTCCCGCAGCCAGCAGAACCGGTAGTCCCAGTTGCGGCTCCCACCCAACGTCTCGGGCAGGGAGGTGGTGGCTGCGGCCACGATGCCCCCGGTGGGCTCATAGGTCAAGGCCTTCAACGTGATCAGCGAGCGGATCACCGCCTCGCGATAGTCGCCTTCGTAGGTGCACTGGGATGCCCAGTCGGCCCACCACCGCTCGGTGTCCTGGATGGCGTAGATGGCGTCAACCGGACGCGGAGGTTCTTCGTTGGCCGGGAACCAGGTCAGGGAGAAGGGGATGCGCTGGCCCTCGCTCACCGTGAACTCCGCCACCGTGGAGAGGTCGCGCCCGCGGCATTCGACGGGGGTCCACAGGGACAGCCCGTCGGGACCGGCGATGGCGTTGAGCGTCCCGTCGACCCTCCGCACCCACGGGACGATCTGGCCGTACCCGAAGCGGATGGTCAGGACCATCTCCATGGTCACCTTGCCCCGCACCCCCTCGACCAGTCGGACCACTTCAGGGTGCTGTTGGCGGATGGGCATGCAGTCAATGACACGGACCGTCCCCTGGTCGGTCACGAACTCCGATTCGAGGACCAGGGTGTCGCCCCGGTAGTGCCGGTGCGAGGCCCCGTGCGACCCCATGGGGGCCAGCTTCCACGAACCGTGGTCCTCGTCCCCGAGCAGCTCGGCGAAGCAGGCCGCCGAGTCGAAACGCGGGAGACAGAGCCAGTCGATGGAGCCGTTTTTTCCCACCAGAGCGGCGGTGTGGAGATCACCGATGATGCCGTAATCCTCGATGGGGAGCGCCATCTCCCATGTCTAGTCGGACGGCCGCCCGGCGGCGTGGCTTCAGCCCGGGACGCAGGTGCCGGTACCGACCACCTTGTTGGCCGACTCCGCACTCTTCACCCGGGCCAGGACGCCCGGAGAGGTCAGCGCATAGCCGATGTCTCCGTTGGTGGTCGACCTCGAGAAGACCACGCCAATGACCTCGCCGTCGGGCTGCACCAACGGACCCCCCGAATTGCCCGGCCGGACCGTGGCTTGGATCTCGTACACATTCCGGACGGTGAGTCCCTGACCGTAGATGTCCCGACCCTCGGCCTCGAACTCGGCCATGACGCCGGCCGGGGTGGGATAGAAGGGCCCGCCCCCGGGATACCCCAGCACAGCGGCCTGCACCCCTCGGGACACCTGCTCGGGATCGAGCGTCAGCGCCGGCGCGTTGAGCCCACCAACCCGCAGTACGGCGAGGTCGTATGAAGGATCGAAGTAGGCGACCGAGGCGGCCAGGAGCTTGGTCCCGGTCTGGACCATCGGGTGCGCGATGCCCGCCACCACGTGGGCGTTGGTCACGACGATGCCCGGCCCGACCACGAAGCCCGATCCCTCCTGGATCTGACCGCATCCGTCGCCGACGATCTTCACCGTGGAAGCCCCCGCTCGGGCCACCGCCTGGTTGAGCTGGGCACTGCCGAGCAGGGCCACCGGGCCCGCCGACGCCGGCGCCAGTTGGGCGAAGACCGGAGGGAACCCCTCGGCCGAGAGAAAACTTTGGACGCGGGAGAAGACCGACGGCGGGGCCGGGAGGACGTTGTCGAGCGACCGGATGATCCTCGAGCGGTCGATGGAGGCGTTGAGGCTCAGCGAGGAACTGTTCACCAAGGTGTTGGCCAGCAGCCAGGCAGCCAACAGCGAGGCCACCACCGCTACCACCACACCCAGAGCGGAGTCGATGGTGCCCAACGTGCCCCGGTGGACCCGGATGAAGGCCAGGTTGCCCACCATCCGACCGGCGACCCCGCACACCGTGGCCACCCCCAACAGCGTCACCAGGGCGAAGGAGGTGCGGCCGGTCTGGGAGTGTCCCCATTGGACGGTGACCGAGGCCATCAGGGCGCCCAGGTAGAGGCCGATCCAGAACCCCCCGAACGAAAGCACCTGGACAATTGCACCCAGCCGCAGCCCCTGGACGGCAGCCAGCGCCACGATGGCCAGCACTACCAGGTCGACGACGTTCATGGGGGTGTCGGCACGGGGATTCGGGGCTTTGCTGAGACAGGAACTCGGAAGACCAACACCACCGTCGTACGGTAGACCTCGCACGTCACGGCCAGTCGTCATCACCCAGTGATCCCGTAGGCACGTGTCAAGATCACTGGCGCAACTCGAAAGGACCGCGCGCGCGAGAATGCGCCCGCTGCCAGAGAAGGGACCGGGGTGCTTCGTGAGTGATCTGACACCACCCACCGGGGAGGACGGCCCGGACACGGCGCCGGCACCTCCGGGCCCTCCGGTGCCGCCATCTCCCCCGTCGGCGGATTGGGTCGCACCTCCCCCGTTCGCCCCCCAGAGCCCACAGGGCGGCTCTGGGCAGCAGGTCCGAGCGAACCCACCCCCCTACGGCCAGGTGCCGCCCTACGGACAGGCGCCATCGGGACAGGTGCCGCCCTACGGCCAGGCGCCGCCCTACGGCCAAGCGCCGCCCTACGGCCAGGTGCCGCCCTACGGACAGCCGCCCTACGGCCAGGTGCCCCCCTATGGCCAGCCGCCCTACGGCCGGGTGCCGCCCTATGGCCAGGTGCCGCCCTACGGCTACAAAGCCGTGCCGCTCGACCGCTTCGGCCGGCCACTGGCAGAGTGGTGGCAACGACTGTTGGGCTTCTTCATCGACGGGCTGATACTCGGAGTGCCCAAGTTGGTCATCACTGCCGTCGTCTTCGGCGCCACTGCAGGTGCCGGCGTCTTCTCCGTCGGCTGGGGCGTCGGCCTCATCGTGATGGGCCTCCTGTTCGCTGTAGTCGATCTCGCCTACTTCGCCATTCTCAACGGCAGCGAGAACGGACAGACCGTCGGTCAGATGGCCCTGGGTATCACGGTGCGGGACGAGGCCACCGGAGGGGCCGTCGGCGCTCAGGGCGCCGGTCTGCGGATCGTGATCCTCGATCCCGGCATCTTGATCGGATGGGTCCCGATCGTCGGGTTTCTGGCCTCCCTGTATACCCTCGTCGCCGGGCTGTCCCCCCTGTGGGACCCCCGGCGCCAGGGATTTCACGACAAGGTCGCCCACACCAATGTCATCAAGGTCCGCTAATCCCATTTCTCCGTCCCTGACCGCGGCCACGGCCCCGCCAAGAGCGCAGGCGCGCCGCCGTCCTCCGGCACCTCGCACCGGCAGGTTGGCAACGATTGCCCTGGTGGTCCTGGTGGCCTCGGCCTGCACCACTGGAGGCCAGGTGGGATCGAACGCTCCCTCCACCATCGCCCCAGGGTCACCGTGGCTGGGCACGCTCACCACGGTGACTCTTCCGTCCCCGGTCAACTCGCTCAGTGCCCTGGACTGCGTCACGGCCCGGCACTGCTGGGCCGTCGGCTCGACCGTGGGCGCGGGAGGTGAGCCCAACGGGGCGACCGTCATCGTCACCGCCGACGGGGGGGCCACGTGGACCGTCCAGCCCATCCCGGCGACCGTGGGCTACCTGTCCGGTATCTCGTGCAGCGACAGGCGCCACTGCACCGCCGTGGGCCAGACGACGCAGACGTCAAACGGGCAGGGGGCGATCATCACCACCGGCAATGGCGGGGCGAACTGGAATGCCGCCACCCTCCCGGCGGGGATCCTGGACATCACCGCGGTCAACTGCCAGCTCAACCTGCGGTGCTTGGCCATCGGGACGACCGCCGCCGGCACCGCCGCCCTGGCGCCCTCGACCGCCCAACCCGGCTGGGTGCAGGTCGGATCCCTGCCTCCCACACTGACCGGCGCCACCAGCATCTCCTGCCCCGATGCCCAACACTGCTGGGTGACCGCTCACGTGGCTGTCGACGTCGACCACGTGGCCGGCCAGGTGGCCGTGACCACCAACGGAGGGGCCACCTGGGCCACGACCGCCGCCCCCTCCGGAGTGGGCTACCTCAACGACATCGTCTGCGCCCGGGGGCCGGGAGCCACCGGGCGCCCGCCATCGGCCTCCACGACCTCGAGCTCGAACCCGGAGCCCACCATCGTCTCTCCGACGACCACCGCCCCTCTCCCCAGCACTACCACGACCACCGAGCCGGCCGGTGTGCCGGGGGCTTGGTGCGCGGCCGTGGGCACGAGCGAGGCCACCGTCACCGGAACCCGCGCTGGGCACGCCGTCGTCCTGACCACGGCCAACGGTGGTATGACCTGGTCACCGCAGCCCGTTGCCCCTGGTGCCGCCACCCTGATGGGCGTGTCCTGTACCGCCGTCAACTCCTGCGTGGCGGTGGGCACCGCCGTGGCCCTCGAGCCCCAGGCCGGCGTGGTGGTGCTGACCGGGTCGTCCGGCCACCCGTGGAGGAGGGCGGCCGGGGTGTTCGCCCCCCAGGCGTTGACTGCGGTGAGCTGCACCTCCACCTCACGTTGCGTCATCGTCGGGGAGTCCATCAGCCAGCGGCTGGTCGGGGGCTGACCCCTCCCGCCCATCCACGGGGAGCTACCGGGCCACCACTAGCCTCCCTGACCATGGCACGGCGCCGCTCCCGAAGGGGACTCCTTCTTGACGCGCCCCGGGGCCGGGCTCTGCGGGGCCACCGGTCGGCCCGTGAGTTGGCCCCGTCACACCCGGTTCGTAGGATCACCTTCGTGTCCCCCCTCCCCTCAGTCCCACGGTCCCAAGGACAGCCGGCGGCACCGGGTGGCAACCCGTGAGCACCGTCGAGCCCCTCCGTCGCGGCCCCCGCCGTCGACCCACCTCCACCTCGGCGTTCGGGGTGGGCCGTCGCGAGGCCCACGACTCCTCCACCTTCTACGCCCGCTTCACCCCGCCTCGGGTGTCCGACGACAGCACCGTCGTCGCTCCGGCGGCGACCGACACCATCTGGGTGGGCGACGCGAGGGACATGGACCGGTGGGGCGACATCGCCGACAGCTCGGTGGCCCTGGTGGTGACCTCGCCGCCGTACTTCGCCGGGAAGGAGTACGAGGCCGTCCTGGGTGTCGGGAACGTCCCGGCAGACTTCAACGCCTACCTCGGCATGCTGCACGATGTCTTCAGCCAATGCTTCGACAAGCTCGAGCCTGGTGGGCGCATCGCCGTGAATGTGGCCAATCTGGGGCGCAAGCCGTACCGCTCGCTTGCCCGCGACGTCATCGACCTGCTCGAACGGCTCGGATACCTTCTGCGGGGGGAGATCGTCTGGCAGAAGAGTCACGCCGCCGGAGGATCCTGCGCCTGGGGTACCTACCAGCGACCGGGCAACCCAGTGCTGCGCGACGTGTCGGAGCGGATCATCGTGGCCTCCAAGGGACGGTTCGACCGGGCCGTCGCCGCGGACGAGCGTTCGGCCCGCGGTCTCCCCCACGAGGGGACGATCACCATGGACGAATTCGTCGACGCCACCATCGACGTGTGGGACATCCCCACCGAGTCGGCCACCCGGGTCGGCCACCCGGCTCCATTTCCGGTGGAGCTGCCCCGCCGCCTCATCGAGCTCTACACCTACCGAGGCGACCTGGTCCTCGACCCGTTCATGGGATCGGGCAGCACGGCCGTGGCCGCCGTGCGCACCGAGCGCCACTACGTCGGCTTCGACACCGACGAGACCTACGTGGCCCTGGCAGAGCGCCGCGTGGCCGAAGAGCTGGCGGCAGCGTCCGAACCGGGCACCGGTGGACGAATGGGACGGCGGGTCACGGTGGCCCCGGGCCGGCCGTCTGGCCCCGACGCGGACGCCGACGCCGAGGCCCACGGCGTCCTCCTCGGGCAGAAGGCCCGCGACTTGGCCCACCAGGCGTTGGTCACGGCCGGCTTCGAGGCCATCGAACAGAGCGTGGCCTACAGCGACCTGGGCATCGGGGTCGACTTCCGGGCCCGGGACGGCGCCGGGCGGACCTGCCTGTTCGAGCTGTCCGGCGCGTTCTCCACCACCCGACCCGGCCTGCGTCGGCCCGACGTTCTGTGGAAGGCCCTGGGCAAGGCCAGCATCCTCCACCAGGCCCGGTTGGACGGGGACGGGCGCGCCGATCTGGGTCCCCTGGTCCTGTTGACCACCGACGTCCCCGGAACCCGGACGGCAGGGGGCAAGGCGTTGCGCGCCGTCCAGGGCAAGGACGGCAGCGGTCCTGTCCGCGCCGTCGTCGTGCTCCTCGAGCCCGCCGGCGCCGAGCTGCTGCGCTCCTTGGCCTCGGGGGACAGCGGGTCCGACGAGCGGCCGACGAGCTGATCCCCCACCCGGACAGAGCCATGTCCCGTGCCTGACGATCGGACCATCGTGACCGAGCTGGGTACCGCGCTCGGCACGCTCCCGTACGCCGACCCGGCGGCGGCCCTTGCCTCGCGTCCCGGCCAGCTCCGTGTCGGACCCGAGGTCTGGGACCATCTCGACGTCGTCCAGCGGTCGGGGCGGTACGCCAGCGAACTGGCCACCGCCTTCGCCAACGGTCGGGCGCTGCTCGAAGCCGCCGACGGGCTTCGTCACCGGACCCCGCTCACCATCGAATGGACCGGTGGACGGCGACCCCCCGGCGACGAAGTGGCCCCCATCGACCTCCGCCTCGACCATGTCTTCCTGGTCAGCTGCAAGTACGAGTCGGACATCCTGGCCAACGCCTCCCCCGGCCGGGTGTTCGACGGTCTGTTGGCCACCCAGGGATCGTGGGACCGCGGCGACTGGTACGACGCGGTGGCCCCCGACCAGCTCACGATGCTCTACCGCGCCTGCCTGGCTGCCACCGGGCTCACCGGCTTCCCCGATACCCCTTCGGCGTGCACCCGGGACCAGCTGGGTACGTTGCGGCGCGCCCTCTCCGGGCGCGCCTACCCCGATGTCGCCTCACGGAACGCCTACACCGAACTGTGCCGAACAGTGAGCGAAGCCTCGGCCCGCCGCTGGTCCGAGCAGGTGGCGGCGTCGGGCGTGGGGTCGGAGGGGATGCTGTGGCGGCTGCTCCGGATCGGCAGTGCCCCGTACTTCGTCCTGGGCAACGACCGGCGCACCGGCGCACCGGCCCGCTACCGGATCGCCAGCCCCTGGGACTGGCGGTCGTCCTTCGAACTGGAGCGGTTCACCGTGACCCCGGCCGTGGCCGGCCAACCCCGCGTGGACTGGTCGTGCACCTACCGGACCCGGGAGGACGATGGCTCCGCCACCGTGGCCGGTCACGTCGAGATCCGCTGGAGCCACGGGCGCTTTGCTCAACCACCCGAGGCCAAGGTCTACCTCGACACCCCGATGGCCGACCTCCCCGGTTACCACCCGCTCTCACCCGAGGCCCCGGCCCAACCCACCCTCTGGGCTGTCCCCTGATGCCCCCGGCCCCGCCGTGACCTGGGACGGGGACCACTACCAGCGGCGGTTCGACGACCTGGCCCGTGCCGGTGTGGATGTGCACGGCGAGGTGGAGTTCGTCATGCGCTGGAGCCCGACCACGGTCCTCGACGCCGGCTGCGGCACCGGCCGGGTGGCACGCGAACTGGCCCGCCGCGACGTCAACGTGGTCGGTGTCGACGCCGATGCGTCGATGATCGCCACGGCCCGACGGCTCTCCCCCGAGCTCGAGTGGTTGGTGGCCGACCTCACCGAGCTCGAGCTGCCTCGTCGCTTCGACCTGGTCGTCATGGCCGGGAACGTCCCACTGTTCACGCCGTCGGGAACGGAGACGGCATTGGTGGCGGCCTGTGCCCGTCACGTCGGTGACGGAGGGTGCCTGGTGGCCGGGTTCCAGCTGGACCGCGGCTACGACCTGGCCCGCTACGACGGGGACTGCCTCCGGGCCGGACTGGTCCCCGCCGGCCGGTGGGCGACGTGGTCCGGCGAACCGTGGGTCGACGGCGGGACGTACGCCGTCTCGGTCCACCGGCCGGCCGAGGGTAGGGGACGACCGACTCCGGTCATCCCCGCGACCTGAGGCCCACGCTCGGGCGGCTGCCGCTCCGTCTGCGATCATTGGGAGCCTCACAGAAAGGACTCCATGCGCAATCCCATGTTCGTCCACGACGAGGAGCTGACCACCCTCGTCCTCGACTACTGCCGGTGGCGTCTGGCGCTCGACCCGGTCCCCCTGGATTTCGGCGGGGCACAGGCGGAGTCCCTGGACGCCAGCCTCGAGGGACTGATCAACCCCACGGGGACCAACGCCAGCCGCATCATGGAGATCTTCGACCACGAGCTGGCTACCGCGGTGGTGTCGTGTGACAGCCCGCGGTTCCTGTCGTTCATCCCGGCCGCACCGACCAAGGCGTCCCTGCTGTTCGACATGGTGGTGGCGTGCTCCTCCCTCCAGGGGACGTCGTGGATGGAGGCGGCCGGGGCCGTCGCCGCCGAGAACCAGGCGCTCGACGTCCTCGCCGCCCTGGCCGGGCTCCCCTCTGGGGCGGGAGGCTGCTTCGTCTCCGGCGGGTCGGCCGGGAACCTGTCGGCGCTGATGGTGGCCCGGGACACCGCCGAGCACCGCATGGGCGACCGGGCCCCGTCCCGGCCGCTCGTGGCCATCAGCGAGGAGGCCCACTCCTCGGTGGGGAAGGCCTTGCGGGTGCTGGGCGTCGATGCCCTCCTCGTCCCGTGCGACGACCACCGAATGACCGGTACCGGGCTGGTCGCCACGCTGGAGGCCCATCCACGGGCTGACGACGTGATCGCCGTGGTGGCCACCGGGGGTACCACCAATGCCGGCATCATCGACGACCTGGCCGGTGTCGGAACGGTCGCCCGGGACCGCTCCCTGTGGTTCCACGTGGACGGGGCCTACGGGTGCGCGGCCATGTTCGCGCCCTCGATCCGCGAACGGTTCGACGGCATCGAGCTGGCCGACTCGTTCGTGGTGGATCCGCACAAATGGCTCTTCGCCCCGTTCGACTGCGCGGCACTCATCTACCGCGAGCCGCGGTTGGCCAAGGCGGTGCACACCCAGGACGCCTCCTACCTCGACGTCATGCACGACGGCACCCGAGACGACTGGAACCCCAGCGACTACGCCTACCACCTGACCCGTCGGGCACGCGGGCTCCCCTTGTGGTTCTCCCTGGCCGTCTACGGCACCGACGCCTACCGGGACGCCATCGAGACCGTGTTGACCGTCACACAGCAGACCGCCGATCTGGTCGAACGGGCCCCCCACCTCGAATTGGTGCGGCGGCCAGAGCTGTCGGTGGTCCTCTTCCGACGGGCCGGATGGGGCTGGGACGACTACGAGCGCTGGTCCGCCCGGCTCCTGAAGGACCAGGTCGGGTTCGTGGTGCCCACCGTCTGGGAGAACCAGCCCGTGGGCCGCCTGGCCCTGCTCCACCCCGACACCACGCTGGCCATGATCAAGGAGATCATCGCCACCATGGCATGAGCCGCGGCCCGGTCTGAACGGCGTACGCAGGGCGACGCACGCCACCCTCCGGTACGGTTAGCGACCAGGAGAGGCAACGGGCGGTGTCCACCGCCCGCCGCGACATGTCCCAAACCGAGCGTGGCCCAAGCAGGATCGGCGACGAGGCCCTCCGTGCGGGATCGTCCGCCGACGGAGGGCATTCTCTCGCGCCCTACTTTCCCCGCCTGACCATCGACTGGCTCCACGGTTCGCCCGAAGTCCGGTTCCGCGAGGTCACCGGCACGGTGGCCTTCGTCGACATCTCCGGCTTCACCAAACTCTCCGAAGGCCTAGCCAAACACGGCAAGGTGGGGGCCGAGGAGCTGACCGCCACCATCGGGACGTGCTTCGTGGCCCTGCTGGACATCGCCGTGGCCAATGGTGGCCGTCTCCTCAAGTTCGGGGGCGACGCCCTCCTCCTGTGGTTCACCGGCGAGGCCCACGAATCGCGTGCCTGCCGGGCGGCCATCGACATGCGCCGCGAGCTCCGGGTGGTGGGCCGGCTGACCGTGCTGGGCCAGCGCGTGTCTCTGCGGATGTCGGTGGGGGTGCACAGCGGCCGCTTCCACTTCTTCTTGGTCGGTGACTCGCACCGCGAGCTCATCGTGACCGGCCCGGCGGCCAGCACCACGGTGACCATGGAGGGGACCGCCGAGGCCGGGGAGATCGTGATCAGCGGGGAGACCGCTGCCGCCCTGCGTCCGGGGGTGGTGGGCGGAGCCAAGGGCCCCGGCTACCTGCTCCGACGGGCGCCGGCCGTGCCCAACAACGCCTTCGTGCCGTTCGAGACCGTCGACCCGGACATTGACCTGGTCCGGGGTATCCCGGTTGGGCTGCGCGCCGCGCTGGCCAGCACGCACCAGGAGTCCGAACACCGTCGGGTCACCGTGGCGTTCCTCCACTTCGACGGGACCGATGCACTCATCGAAGACCAAGGCCTGTCGGTCACCGCCGACCGGCTCGAGGCCCTGGTCTCCACCGTCCAGGCGGCCGCCGATCGGCAGGAGGTGTCGTTCCTGGCCACCGACGTGGACCGGGACGGTGGCAAGATCATCCTCACCGCGGGCGCTCCGTCCACATCGGGTGACGACGAGCACCGCATGCTGCTCGCCGTGCGCGAGATCATCGACGCCGGGCCTCCGCTGGACCTCCGGATCGGCGTCAACCGGGGCTCGGTCTTCGTCGGTGAGGTGGGGCCGCCCTATCGTCGCACGTTCACCGTCATGGGGGACGCCGTCAACCTCGCCGCCCGCCTGATGGCCAAGGCCCAACCCGGGCAGATCCTGACCACACCGGATCTGCTGGACCGCTCGCGGACAGGCTTCGCCGCCGTGGAGCTGGAGCCGTTCTTGGTGAAAGGCAAGGCCAAGCCGGTTCAGGCGCTCAGCGTGGGCGCCATCACGGGGGTGAGGAGGGTGGGGCTGTCCGGCGACCTCCCCTTCGTCGGGCGGGACCAGGAGATCGAAGCCCTGGCCTCGTTGGTGCAGCGGGCCTCCGAGGGCCGGGGCGCACTGATCGAGATCGTCGGGGAGGCCGGCGTGGGAAAGACCCGGCTCCTCCAGAGGCTCGGGGAACTGACCGCCGACCGCGCCCAGCTGGCTGTGGTGTGCGAGCGGTACGACTCGTCCACGCCCTACCACGTGATCCGACCGCTGCTCCGGGAGCTCCTCGAGCTACCGTCCGAAGGATCGGATGATGCCGCCGCCCGCCAATTCCTGGCCGCGGTCGCCGAACGGGCACCCGCGCTGCTGGCCTGGGCTCCGCTCATCGCCCAGGCCGTGGACCTCACCCTTCCCGAAACGCCGGAGACCCGGGAGCTCGACGAGGAGTTCCGCCGTGCCCGGTTGGCCGACGCCATCTTCGAGCTACTCGGCTACCTCCTGCCCCCGTCGGTCCTCCTGTCGGTGGAGGACGCCCACTTCATGGACGAGGCCTCGGCCGATCTCTTCGAGACCCTGTCCGCGTCGGTGGGGGCCACCTCCTGGCTCATCTGCGTGACCCGACGCGACGTGGAGACCGGGTTCGTGGGGGCTGCCGACTGCACGCGCATCGAACTTGGCCCGCTCGACGACGACGGGGCCACCCGGTTGGCCGAGCTCGCCACCCACGATACGCCGCTGGCCGCGAACGAGCTCGGGCTGCTGGTGAAGCGATCGGGTGGCAACCCGCTGTTCCTCCGCGAGCTCCTCACGGCGGCGATGGGAGGTGCCTCGGTCGATGCACTCCCGGATTCCGTCGAGGAAGTCGTGGCCGCACGCATCGACCGGCTTGCCCGGCACGACCGTCACCTACTCCGCCGGTTGTCGGTCCTCGGCCCGTCCGCGTCGCTCGATCTCCTCCGCGAGGTGGTGGACAACCTGCCCGACCCCGACGACCCCGCCTGGGATCGGCTGAGTGGCTTTGTCTTCTGGGACGGTCCCGGGATCCTGCGCTTCCGGAATGGGCTCCTGCGGGACACCGCCTACGACGGACTCACCTTCAGTCTCAGGCGTCAGCTCCACAACCGCGCCGGCGACAGCATCCTGGCGGCCACCGAACTGGCGCGGGACGAGCAGCCGGAGCTCCTCTCGTTCCACTACCTCCACGCCCAGCGCTGGGCCGAGGCCTGGTCCTACGCCATCGAGGCGGCCCAGTGGGCCGCCTCCGTGTACGCCAATTTTGAGGCGGCAGCCCTCTACGAGCGGGCCATCGCCGCCGGCCGGCGCCTGCCCGACCTGAGGCGCAGCGACCTATTGGGCGTCTACGAGGCACTGGGGGACGCCCGGAACCGCATCGGTGAGTACGCCGAAGCCGCCGTGGCCTTCCAGGCGGCCCGGCGCCTTGCCGGTGACGACGCGGTCACCGCGGCGCGCCTGATGATGAAGCTGGCCCGCGTCCAGGGCTGGCTGGCCCGCTACGCCAATGCGCTTCGGTGGATCACGAAGGGTCTCCGGTCCCTCGAAGGCGTGGAGGGAATCGAAGCCGCTCGGCAGCAGGCGGCCCTCATCGGCTGGTACGGCCGCTTCTGCCAGGAGGCAGGCCGTCACACCCGCGCCATCAAGTGGTGCACCATGGCCGTCGAAGTGGCTGAGTCGGCCGGCGAGCAGGTGGCGCTGGCCGAGGCGCTTCGGGTCATCGATTGGGCGACGCTGGAGTTGGGACAGCTCGAGAAACCGGCCAACTCGGAGCGGGCCTTGGCCATCTACGAGGAGCTCAACGACCTCCCCAACCAGGCACACGTGCTCAACTCCCTCGGCATATACGCCTACTTCCGGGGAGCGTGGGCCGAGGCCTTCGAGCTCTATCAACGCGCACAGGCCCTGCATCGGAGGACAGGCAATGACGTGGCTGCAGCCTTCCAAGTGTTCAACGTGGGTGAGATCGCACTCGACCAGGGGCGTCTCGACGTCGCCGAAGAACAGTTCGCGGTGGTCTCGCGCTCGTGGCGGGCGGCGGGCTATCGGTCAGGGGTGGCCGACGTGCTCGGCAAGCTCGCCCGCGTGGCAATGGGCCGCGGCCACTTTGACGAGGCGTTGCGTCTGTTCGGGGAGTCAATCGACGAGTTCAGCGACATCGGGAGTCTCGCCGACGTTCTCGAGGCCCGAGCCTGGATGGCAGCCTGCCTGCTCCTGAGCGGACAGGGCGTCGCCGCGCTGGCCGAGGCAGACGACTGCCTGGCGCAGGCTCGCGGCCTCGGGGGGGTGCCTCCGCAGGCCCCTCTGCTGCTGCGCGTCCGAGGAGCCATCCTGATGAGATCCGGACAACCCGAGGCGGCACTGGAAGCCTTCGAGGCGAGTCTGCGGGCAGCACGGACCCGGGGTGCCCAGCACGAGGAGGCGCTCACCCTCGAGGTCATGGCGGAGTGCGCCATCGGCATCTCGGAGGAAGACCGCGAGAAGCTCCGTAGCGAAGCCTCGACCACCCTGTCCCGACTCGGTGTGGTCTGGACCCCCGATCTGTTGGGAGCGTCGCCCGGGCCATCCGGTCATGCCGGCCGGGCCGCTGGGGCGGTAGCTGCCCCACAGTGAGTGCCTCGCCGCGCTGGGCGTTCGGATGACCGGTGAGTTGACGGAACCTGCCGCCACCGCTACCTTCGCAAACAGCACTCGTGTCCCGTGGAGGCATGTGCCACCTTGTTCCTTGGCGGGAGCACCTACTTCGGTGAAAGGACATTCGCATGGAAGTGGCCAAGTACCTGAGAGGAAAGTGCGCCGTCGCAGCATTGGCGCTCACGATGGCGACAGGGGTTGTGGCCGCCACGGCGCCGTCGGTTGGCGCCAGCGCGAGGGGCGCTCAGATGCAGACGAGCGTCGTCAGCGGAGCTGACAACGACTCGGATCTCCAGGTCACCGTTCCCTCCCTCGCCGCCACGGTCGGGACGCCGATTTCCCAGACCGTCGCCTCCTTCACCGATCCACCCGACACCGACCGACCCTCCGCGTACATCGCGTCAATCGACTGGGGCGACGGCACCGCGGCCACGTCGGGATCGATCAGCCAACCGGGAGGGTCGGGCACCGACTACGCAGTCGACGGGTCACACACCTACGCGGCCTCGGGGACCTTCACCGTCACCGTCACCGTCACCGAACCACGGTCCTCGGACTCTGAGACAGGGACCGGCACCGGCACCGCGTCGGTGGCCGGCCAGGTCATCACGTGCACCGGGTCGTGCTCCGGAAGCGTGACGAGCGGACCCGAGACCCTGGCGTTGAAGGCCCAGTCCGGCACGGGATCGATAACGATCGCACTCAACGACGGTTCCCTGACCTGTGCAGGCACCTTCCGCCATGCTCCCAAGATCGCCACGGAGATCCCGAGCGGAGTAAACCCCAAGAGGCCCATCCATGTGAAGGTGACGTTCCCGCAAAGCGACCTGGTCGGTACGACGGGTCCGGTGGAGGTCTGCTATCAGTCCACCTCGAACCACACCTTCGTGGACATCAACGGGCAGACGGTGACGCCGGGCAACTCGGGTTTGCTCCCGTTGTGCTCAGCCCTTCCCGGAAAGCCCAGGCTGGGGCCGTGTCTCGTGCGCGCCATCTCGACCGGCCGCGTGACGATCACCGAGAGGCTGCTGATCCCGCCGGACGACCCGAGGCACAGTTAGAACCGGCCCCCTCGGGAGGCCCGGTCCGGGCCCGAGCCCGTTCGGCCGAATAGTGCCGCTGTCTGGTCATGGTCGTCGCGGCGACGTGGTGGTCCTCGGTGCCGGGTCGGCTCCGGAGGCTGACTTCGAGAGCTGATCGCCGGTCGGCGCAGGTTCAGGTGTAGCCCTGCATGATGTGCTCGATCCACCACGCCGGTGCCGCACCCATCAGAGTCTGGAGGTCCCAGTAGTCCCACCAACGCAGAATGGTCCCGTCCCGGAACTCATGGACCGAGACGAAGGGCAGGGTGACCTGCTCGCCGGTGTGCCAGTGCCAGGTCTCCGCGTGCTCGGTGACCACGGCGTCCCCCTCGGCCACCATCAGCCGGAGGTGGTGGTCGTACCCCGAGAGTCGCTCCAACCCGAGTCGCAGACGGGCCACGATGAGCTCCGGGCCCCGAGCCACGTCGTCCTCCGGGGAGGGCACGTCGGTGTACTCGCTGTCGGGGCCGAAGAACCCTCCGATGGCGTCCCAGTCGCGGTCGTACAGCGTGGCCCAGAACGCCCGGACCCGTTCCTTGTTGGCCTGCGCGCTGTCGGCCTTGGCACTCACCGTTGCACCTCCCTGGTTCGGCCGCCGTCCCCACCGGGGAGTGTCGGCCGGGCCATGATGACACGGTCGGGATCCGGCCGGCGCCGGCCCGGCCCGACCCGGCCTCTCCCCTACCATTCGGTCTGATCATGGACGGACCCGACCGAGCGGACGGACCCCCGAGGCGCCCCGCCACCGGGCGTCGGCGTGCCGGGCGTCGGCGGTGGCGCGGGACGGTGGCGCTGACGGTGGCCATCGTGGCCGTGGCCGGCGTCCTGGCGGCCCGGGCCGTCGTGCACCGCCCGCCGACGCCCGCCTCGGCCCGGTCGTCGTCGGCGACCACCTCGACGGCGGCACCCGCCACCCGGCCGACCGCCCCGTCGCCCACCACCACGGTCGATCCCGGTTCCCTGCCCCAGACCGAGACCTTCCCCGCCGCTTCGGGCCCGACGTTCACCGCCAGGATGGCGGCGCTGTGGAACGGGGTGGTGGCCGGCTCGGTCCAGCCCGCGCTGCCGGCCTTCTTCCCCGAGTCGGCCTACGTGACGTTGAAGGCCGAGTCGGACCCGGCCGCCGACTACACCGACCGGCTGCTGGCCGAGTACGCGGACGACCTGGCCGCGGCCCATGCCCTGCTCGGCGCCGACCCTTCGGCCGCCATCCTGGTCGGCGTGGAGGTGGACGAGGCCTACGGCCACTGGGTGCCTGTCGGCCGCTGCTTCAACGGCGTCGGGTACTTCGAGGTCCCGAACGCCCGGGTCGTCTACTCCGAGAACGGCCAGACCCGGTCGTTCGGAGTCGCCTCGATGATCTCGTGGCGGGGCCAGTGGTACGTGGTGCACCTGGGCTCGGTGCTCCGCTCCGGGTCCGCAGGCCAGGTGGACGACCCCCAGTCCGGGCCCGGTAGCCCGCTCCCCTCGCAGACCTGCTGAAACCCGGACGAGGCCCCGGCCACCCGGGTCCGGACGTCGACCGCTACCATCGCCTCCTGATGGCCAAGCACTTCGCGGCGCAGCACATGGACCGGGCGGGATCGAACGGGAAGCCCGACCACGGGCCCCAGACCCCGACCGGCATCGCCCCGACCGTGGTGAGCAAGGCCGCCTACGAGAAGGAACTGGCCCGCCTCCAGACCGAGTTGGTCCGCATGCAGGAGTGGGTGGTCCACGAAGGGCTACGGGTCATGGTCATCTTCGAGGGCAGGGACACCGCCGGCAAGGGCGGGACCATCAAGCGGATCATGGAGCGGCTGAACGCCCGCTACTGCCGGGTGGTGGCGTTGGGCACTCCCACCGACCGGGAGCGGTCCCAGTGGTACTTCCAGCGCTATATCGCCCATCTCCCGGCCGCCGGCGAGATGGTGCTCTTCGACCGCAGCTGGTACAACCGGGCCGGCGTGGAGAAGGTCATGGAGTTCTGCACCGCCGAGGAGCACGCCGAGTTCTTCCGG
Organism: uncultured Acidimicrobiaceae bacterium; assembly: GCA_963817005.1. Classification (GTDB taxonomy): domain Bacteria; phylum Actinomycetota; class Acidimicrobiia; order Acidimicrobiales; family RAAP-2; genus Bog-756. The sequence goes on along the minus strand of CAWFMN010000007.1, from coordinate 467,334 downwards.
ACCTGTCCGCAGATCGAGCGGGCCCTGGTGCGCTCGGGGATCATCCTGGTGAAGTACTGGCTCTCGCTGAGCGACGAGGAGCAGGAGCGGCGCTTCACCGAGCGGATCAACAATCCGGGCAAGCGGTGGAAGCTCAGCCCGATGGACCTCGAGGCCCGGGCCCGGTGGGTGGACTACGCCGAGGCCAAGGACGAGATGTTCTCGTACACCGACATCAGGGAGGCGCCCTGGTACGTGGTGGACGCCGACAACAAGAAGGCCGCCCGGCTCAACATCATCAGCCACCTGCTCGAGGTGGTCCCCTACGACGCCGTGCCCCACGAGGAGGTCGCCCTGCCGCCCCGCCAGCAGCGCTCCTACGAGCGCCCTCCCATCGAAAGTCAGTCGTGGGTGCCCAAGCGCTACATCGTCAAGTGACCCGGCCCGACCCCCGGCGGAACGAGCCGGGTCCTAGGGAGCCATGCGCAAGTTCATCATCATGGGCATCCAGGGCAGCGGGAAGGGCACCCAGGCCAAGCTGCTGGCCGACGACCTCGAGCTCGAACACGTCAGCGTCGGCGACATCTTCCGCTGGAACGTGCAGCACCACACCAAGCTCGGTGCCCAGGTCAAGCGAATCATGGCCGCCGGCCATCTGGTCGACGACGACCTGGTCGAGTCGGTGGTCCGCGACCCGCCTGGCGCGAGCACGACTGGAACTACGGATTCATCATCGACGGCTTCCCCCGAACCGCCCGGCAGGCCGAGTTCTTCCTCGAGAGCCTACGACATCGACGGCGTGATCAACCTGAACCTCCCCGACGAAGAGGTCGCCCGGCGGGTGCTGGCCCGGCGGCTGTGTTCCCGCTGCGGCCTGGACTACAACCTGATGGCCCATCGGCCTCGGGAGGACGACGTCTGCGATGTCTGCGGCGGCACCCTCGATGGCCCGGGCCGACGACAACCCCGAGTCCCTGGCCATCCGACTGGCCGCCTACCACGAGGAGACCAGACCGCTCATCGAGATCTTCGAGCGCAAGGAGTTCGTGGCCACGGTGGACGCCACCTTGCCGGTGGACGAGGTGCAGGACTCCATCCGCGAACGGTTCGCTCTGCCGGCCCGCACCCGCTGAGGGGAACGCTCCCGGACCGGGCGCTCAGGTGGGGGCCTCGAAGCGCGCCTTGGACTCGGCGGCCAGCCCTTTGGCCCGCTCGGCGTTCCGGCGGGCAGCCTCCCGCGGACGGAGCCCCTCGGAGTAGACGCCCTTGATGTACTCCTGCACGTCCCGGGCTCCTGTGGCAATGGTCAACAAGTCGTTGGACGCCTGCAGGTGGGTCCGGAATCCCATCATGTCCCAGGCTCGGTGGATGTTGGCCTTGGCCGCCATCAACGTGGTGAGCGGGGCCTGGGCCACGTGGAAGGCCATCTCGTTGACCTCGTCGTCGAGCCGCTCCCGGGACACCACCCGGTTGATCAGTCCGATCTCCTTGGCCTCGGCCGCCCCGATCTCCTGCCCGGTGAGCATGTACTCCGAGGCTCGCTTCCAGTTCATGAAGATCCACGGCTCGATGCCGGTCTCCATGGTGGGCATGGCCATGCCCTGGAGCACCGGGAATTGGAAGTAGGCGTCCTCGGAGGCCACGGTCATGTCGGTGAGCAGCCCCCAGACCGTGCCGCCGCCCAGGCAGTAGCCGTGCACCTGGGCGATGGTGATCTTGGGAAAGTCCCACAGCTTGAGCACCGGCGTGCCGTAGATGTCCCACTGGCCCTTCCACTGGCTGCCGAGAGCTGCGGTGCTGGCATCGATCTCCCGCATCTCGGTGCCGGGGGTGCCGGTCACCACGTGGCCGGCGCTGAACCCGGGGCCGTTGGCCTTCAGGACCAGCACCTTGATGTCGTAGTCGCGATCGGCGTCGTCGAGACAGGTGTCGACGTCGAAGACCAGGTCGGAGGTCTGGATGTTGGCCTTCTGCTCGAAGTTCAGGGTGATCCAGGCGACGGGCCCGTCCTTCTGGTAGATCACCGTGTCCAGCGCTCGGGTCTCCATGGCCTGCTCCAGTCCGCGCGGGTCGGGGGTCGCCGCACCGGTTGCCGAAGCTAGCAAAGAAGACCGGCGGGGCCCCGGGCCGGACGCGGCGTTGGTCCCCGGCGCGTTCCGCCGAGGCGTCCGGAGGGTGGCCGGCGCGTGGCTAGAGTGCGCACCGTACGCACCGAACGCACCGGCCGTCCCGAGGGGGTGACGACGATCGAGATCCGCATCCCCAAGCTGGGCATGGAGATGACCGAGGCCGTCCTGGCCCAGTGGTTGGTGGACGACGGCGCCGAGGTGGCCCAGGACCAACCGGTCTACGTCCTGGAGACGGACAAGGTGGAGTCCGAGATCGGTGCCCCGAGGGCCGGGGTCCTCCGCCAGATCGGCGAGCCGGGCCGGACCTACCCGGTGGGCGAGGTCATCGGCGAGCTCGGGTAGCCACCCCGGGCGGTCCGACAGGGTCGGGCCGGGCCGCGTCGCCGATGGACGCGGACCTATCATGGCCACCGTCTGCCGGTCCGGTCCGATGGTTCGGCCCGACGGCGCCGGCGGCGCGGGCATGAGTGGGGAGGATCGTGGGGGACGACGAGGACGGGGTCAGGCGGACGCTGGCCCAGTACAGCCAGTGGTGCGACGACGGCACCTTCGACCGGTGGTCGACCCTGTTCACCGAGAACGCCCGGCTGGTCGTCGGCGTCCAGGGCTACGACGGGCGCCGGGCCATCCGACAGTACATGGAGCGGGTCCTGCCCCCCGGGGCCCGCGGCAAGCACATCACGGCCAACACCCTGGTGGCGGTGGAGGGCGAGACGGCGACCGCCCAGACCGACTACCTGTTCGTGCGGCCCACCGTGGCCGGCCTCGCCCTCGTCGCCACCGGCCGCTATCACGACCAACTGGTGCGGGACGGCGACCGGTGGCGCTTCCAGGCGCGGGAGATCACCCTGCTCGAGCCCTACGACGGCCCCGCCGATGACTGAGCTCGGGACCCGTCGACCCCCGTCCCCGGCCGGACCGCCGGACGGGGACCGCGCCGTCCCCTTCGCCATGACCGAGCCGGACCGGGTCCCGGTCGAACGCTACTTCGACCGGGCCTTCGCCGACCTGGAACGCCGGTACCTGTGGCCCCGGAGCTGGCAGATGGCCTGCCGGCTGGAGGAGCTCCCCGACCCGGGCGACTACGTGGAGTACGTGGTGGGCGACCAGTCGGTGCTGCTGGTCCGCACCGATGCCGAGACGGTGCAGGGATATCTGAACGCCTGCCGCCACCGGGCCACCGAGCTGGCCAAGGGCACGGGGTCGTTCCCCCGGGGCCAGATCATCTGCCCGTTCCACGGCTGGCGATGGAATCTCGACGGGACCAGTTCGTTCGTCTACGGCGACCACTCCTTCGACCCGCGCCTCGTCACCCCTGACGAGCTCTGCCTGCGCCAGGTGCGGGTGGACCTTTGGGGCGGGTGCGCCTGGTTGAACCTTGATCCGGACGCCCGACCCCTGCGGGACGCGCTCGAACCCGTCGCCGGGCTGCTCGACCCCCTCGGTGTGGCCGACATGCGGGTGCAGTGGTGGAAGTCGGTGGTCCTCCCGGCCAATTGGAAGATGGCCCAGGAGGCCTTCATGGAGGGCTACCACGTCCCCGGGACCCACCCGCAACTGACCCTGGGCCATCCCGAGCAGTACGACCTGGACAGCCTCGAGTACTCGGTCCACCCCAACGGGCACTCGAGCTTCCAGCTCCGGCCCAACGCCCAGGCCAAGAAGGGTCAGGAGGTCGGGGTGGGCGAGATCGACGCCATCCTCGAGTCGGTACACCTGCTGAGCAACGGGCTCGAGGCCATGACCCTCGAGCGCGACGTGCACGTCATCGAGGGGCTGCGGGGCCGGCCGGTGCCCGAGGGGAGCACCTTCGGAGCGGAGGTGGTCAAGGCCCTCTACCGGTACGCCGAGGGAGCCGGCATCCCCCTCCCGCCGCCCGACCCGTCGACCCTGGCCCGATGGGGTGGGATGTTCTACCTCTTCCCCAACTACTTCGTCCTCCCCCAATACGGCAACGCGCTGGTCTACCGGGTGCGGCCCCACGGCGGCGATCCCGAGTCGTGCCTGTTCGAGGTGTGGTCCATCTCCATCCCGGCCGCCGGCGTGGGCATGCCCCGCCCCACCCTGCAGGGACCCTTCGCCCCGGACGACGCCGACCACTGGCCCCGCATCCCCCTCCAGGACTTCGCCAACATCGGCCGCCAGCAACGGGGCATCCACAGTCGGAGCATCGACGGGCTCCGGTTGTCCCGGACCTACGAGGGCGGGATCGCCAACATGCACCGCGAGCTCGACCGCTATCTGGCCCGTCCCTGACGTGGCCGACCGATGACCCCCTCGCCTTCCGGAACGCCACCCGAGGTGGTCGTGGTGGGCTCGGGGGCAGCCGCCCTGTCCGCCGCCCTGGCGGCGCGCTCCGGGGGAGCCCGCGTCACCGTGGTCGAGTCGACCGGGTCGATCGGCGGGACCACCGCGGTGTCCGGTGGGGGCGTGTGGATGCCGTGCAACCGCCACATGGCCGAGGCCGGGTCGGAGGACTCCCGGAGCGAGGCCCTGGCCTACATGGGACGGCTCACCGCCGGCCGGACCCCGGACGGGCTGCTCGCCCACTACGTGGACCGGGGGCCGGACATCCTCGCCCACCTGGAGCGGTCCACCCCACTCGAGCTCCACGCCATGACCTGGCCCGACTACCACCCGGAGATGGAGGGAGCCAAGGCCTCGGGCCGCATGCTCGAGCCGGCGCTCTACGACACCAGGCGGCTGGGGGACTGGGGTGGTCGCCTGCGCCGGCCACCGGTCCTGGCCCTGCCCATCCGGCTGGAGGAGGCCACCGTGGAGTGGCGCCCGTCGTACACCCCCGAGAAGTTCGACGCCGCCCTGGTGCAGGCCCGGGTGGCGGACGGGCAGGTGGCCTGCGGGCAGGCCCTGGTCGGCGCGCTGCTGGAGGCGTGCCTCACCGCCGGCATCGAGCCCCGGCTCGAGACCCGGGCCGTCGAGATCGCCATGGACCGGGGGCCGGCGGGCGACCGGGTGGCCGGCCTGGTGGTGGAGGAGGGTGGCCGCCGCACCCGGGTGACCGCTGCGGCCGTGGTGCTGGCCTCCGGCGGCTACGAGTGGAACGCCGACCTGCGGCAGCGCTTCCTGCCCGGGCCCCTCACCCACCCGCACAGCCCACCGTCCAACCAGGGGGACGGCCTGACCATGGCCATGGCCGTCGGGGCCGACCTCGCCAACATGACCGAGACGTGGTGGTACCCGGCGTCGTCACTGCCCGGCGAGGAGTACGACGGGCGGCCACTGGCCCGCTTCGTCGGCGTCGAGCGCACCGCCCCCCACTCCATCATGGTCAACCGCTTCGGGCAGCGGTTCGTCAACGAGGCGGGCAACTACAACGACCTCGGGAAGGCGTTCCTCTCCTTCGACGTCAACGAGTACGCCCCGCGGAACCTGCCGTGCTGGGTGGTGTTCGACCGGCAGTACCGGACGCGGTACCCGGTGGCCACCTGCCGGCCGGGCGACGCCGACCCCGAGTGGCTCCTGGTCAACGACACCCTCGACGGCCTGGCCCGACGGGCCGGCATCGACCCGGTGGGCCTGGGTGAGACCGTCGAGCGGTGGAACCGCTTCGTGGGTCTCGGGGTTGACCGCGACTTCGGCCGCGGGTCCAGCGCCTATGACCGGTTCCACGGCGACCCGGGCGCCCCCCACCCCAACCTGGGCACCGTCGAGGCCGGCCCGTTCTACGCCCTGCCCGTCCACGTGGGGTCGGTGGGGACCAAGGGAGGTCCGCGGGTGGACGCGGACGGACGGGTATTCCACGTGGAGGACCGCCCGATCCCCGGCCTGTACGGCGCCGGCAACGTGATCGCCAGTCCCGCCGGTCCGGCCTACTACGGCGGGGGGACCTCCATCGGGATGGCTCTGGTGTGGGGCCACGGGGCGGGGGCCCATGCCGCCGCCTACGCGACCGGCGCGGCCCAGGAGGCGGCATCGTGAGCGAACCGGCCGGCGACCGGCCGGTGGCCGAGGTGCGGCGACGGATGTTCGAGCTGATGGTCACTATCCGGGCCTGCGACGACCGGGTCCGACGGGGCCTCAGCGGAGGCGAGTTCGCCTGCACCTACTGGCCGGCCACCGGCCAAGAGGCCATCGCCGCGGCCATCGGCACGGTGCTGGGGCAGGACGACCAGCTGGTCACCACCTACCGGGGTCTGCACGACCAGCTGGCCAAAGGGGTGCCGCTCGGACCGCTGGTGGCCGAGATCCTGACCCGGGCCACCGGCGTCAACGGGGGCAAGGGCGGCGCCATGCACATCGCCCACCCCCCGTCCGGCCTGATGGCGTCGACGGGGATCGTAGGGTCGGGCCTGCCCATCGCCGTGGGTCTGGGCCTGGCCGCCCGGCGGTCGGGCACCGACCGCGTGGCCATGGCCAGCTTCGGTGACGGGGCCACCGGGACCGGCTCGTTCCACGAGGCCGTCAACCTGGCCGCCCTGTGGCGCCTCCCGGTGGTCTTCTGCTGCCAGAACAACCGCTACGCCGAGATGACGCCGACGGCCCACGCCCAGCCGGTGGAGGACGTGGCCGACCGGGCCCGGGGCTACGGCATCCCCGGGATCACCGTCGACGGCAACGACCCCGACATCGTGCAGCGCACCCTGGCCACCGCGGTCCGGCGGGCCCGGTCCGGGAGTGGTCCCACCCTGGTCGAGTGCACCACCTTCCGGCTCCATGGCCACTACTTCGGCGACCCCATGCGCTACATCCCGGCCGACGAGCTGGCGGCGGCCCGGGCGGCCGAACCGGTGGCCCGCTACCGCAGCCGACTCCTCGACGAGGGCGTACTGGACGAGGCCGCGGCCACGGGCATCGAGCAGCGGGCCGCCGACGAGGTCGAGGGAGCCTTCACCGCCGCCCTCGACGCCGAGCCGGTCGACGTCGCGGACGCCACCACCGATGTCTACGCCGAACCCTCCGGAGGGCCGGCGTGAGCCCGCCGACCTCCGGGGCGGAGACCGCGGCCACCGCCACGCGCTCGATGCGCGACGCCCTCAACCTGGCCCTGGCCGAGGCACTGGCCTCCGACCCCACCGTCCTCCTCCTCGGCGAGGACCTGGCCGATCCGGGAGGCGGCATCTCCCAGGTGACCAAGGGCCTGTCCACGACCTACGGCACCGACCGGGTCCTCGACACCCCGATCTCCGAGGTGGCCATCGTCGGCGCGGCGGTGGGGGCGGCCCTGGCCGGGCTCCGACCGGTGGCCGAGGTCATGATCATGGACTTCATCAGCATCGCCCTCGACCAGCTGGTCAACCACGCAGCCAAGGCCCGGTACATGTCCGGCGGGACGGTGTCGGTGCCCCTCACCCTGCGCACCGCGGTGTTCGGGGGGATCGGGTCGGGCGCCACCCACTCCCAGACCCTGGAGGCGTGGCTGGCCCACGTGCCGGGGCTCAAGGTGGTGATGCCAAGCACCCCCGCCGACGCCAAAGGGCTGCTCACCTCCTGCATCTTCGACGACGACCCGTGCGTGGTCGTCGAGAACGTGGCCCTCTACGGATCCACCGGGCCGGTCCCCGTCGGGGACCACCGGGTCCCCCTCGGAGTGGCGGACGTCAAGCGGACCGGCCAGGATGTGACCATCGTGACCTATGGACGGACCGTCCGTGACGCACTGACCGCCGCCGAGGTGCTGGCCGGTGAGCAGATCGACGTCGAGGTGGTCGACCTCCGCACCCTGGTCCCCCTGGACACGGGCACGGTCCTGGCCTCGGCGGCCAGGACCCGCCGGGTGGTGGTGGCGCACCACGCCACCCGGTTCGCCGGGTTCGGTGCCGAGGTGGCCAGCGTGATCCACGAGGAGCTCTTCGGCGAGCTCGAGGCCCCGGTGGCCCGCATCGGGGCCCGGTTCGCCCCGGTCGGCTCGGCCCCGGAGTTCGAGGCGGCCGTCCTGCCCTCCGCGGCCACCATCGCCGATGCCGTCCGGACCGTCGCCGGACACTGAACGGGCCAGGGGACCGATGGCCGCGGCGACCCGGTACGACGACGCACTGGCCGAAGGCCTGGCCCGGTGGCTCACCCACCACCGGGGCCTGGTCGACCCGGAGGTCGGCACCCTGTCCCGCCCGTCGGCCGGCTACTCCGCCGAGACGGTCTTCGCCGACGTGACCTGGGCCGATGAACACGGGCAGCACCTCGACCGGCTGGTGCTGCGCCTGGCTCCCCGCGAGGCAGCTACCTTCGCCGACTACGACCTGGTCCCGCAGTGGCAGGCCCAGATGGCCGCCTCGCGGGCCGGCGTCCCGGTGCCCGATCCGGTGCTGGAGACCGACTCCGGCTGGGTCGGTTCGCCGTTCATCCTCATGCCCCGGGTGGACGGCCCGATCGTGGGTGCCGTGGCCCACCTCGATCCCTGGTTGTCCGGCCTGGCCCCGTCCGACCGGGGTCGGGTGTTCGACGGCTTCCTGGCCACGCTGGCCGCCGTCCACCGGGCCGATGTGGGCAGGGCCCCCGACGTACCCCGCCGGGACAACGGGGCCGAGCTTGACTACTGGGAGGAGTACCTCGCGTGGTCGTGCCACGGCCACCCGGTGCCGGCCCTGGCCGAGGCCCTCCGCTGGTGCCGGCGTCACCGCCCCGGCGACGAACCGGCCGCCGCCCTCCTGTGGGGGGACGTACGGTTCGAGAACGCCGTGATCGGCGACGGGCTCCGCCCCCGGGCCGTGCTGGACTGGGACATGACTTCGGTCGGGGCACCCGAGCACGACCTGGCCTGGTTCACCAGTCTCGACCAGACCATGTACCGGATGTTCGGCCGGCGGGCCGACGGCTTCCCCGATCGGGACGGGACGGTGGCCCGGTTCGAGGAGCTGAGCGGCCGGCCGTTCCGGGACCTCGAGTGGTACGAGACCCTGGCCATGGTGCGGAGCACGGCGATCATGACCCGTATCAGCGTCCTCCGCCGCGACGCCGGCCGGCCGGTGATGCTGCCCATCGAGGACAACCCCATCCTCGACCTGCTGACCGGGAGGCTGACGTGAGCGAGCCCACCGTCACCACCGCCGCCCAACTGGTCCGGCTGCGGGCCGAGGACGACGGCACCGGCGTCCTGTTCGAAGGACGGCAATGGACCTGGCGCCAGGTGGTGGCCGAGTCCGAGCTACGGGCCCAGCTGCTCCACTCGCTCCGCCGGGACGGCCCTTTCCACGTGGGCGTGCTGTTGGAGAACATCCCCGAGTACCTGTTTCTGCTGGCCGGCGCGGCACTGGCCGGAGCGGTCATCGTCGGGGTGAACCCCACCCGCCGGGGCGCCGAGCTGGCCACCGACATCCGCCGGGCGGACTGCCAGCTCCTGGTCACGGACTCCGCCCAGCTGCGTCTGGTCGACCAGCTCGACCTCGGACTCGAGCCGGGCGGCCTGCTGGTGGTGGACGGCCAGGACTACCTTCGTCAGGTGGAGGACCGTCGCGCCGCCGGTCCGGGCCCGACGCTCCCCGAACCCAGGCCGGACCAGCTGTACCTGCTCATCTTCACCTCGGGCTCGACCGGTGGACCCAAGGCGGTCCGGATGACCCAGGGGCGGGCGGCCCGGGCCGCGGCGCGGATCGGCTTCAGCTCGGAGGACGTCCTCTACTCGGCCATGCCCCTGTTCCACGGGAACGCCCTCTCGGCGGCGGTGCTGCCGGCCTTCGCCAGCGGGGCCACCTTGGCGCTGCGCCGGAAGTTCTCGGCGTCCCACTTCCTCCCCGACGTCCGCGAGAACGGGGCCACGTTCTTCAATACGGTGGGGAGGGCGATCGCCCACATCGTGGCCACCCCGCCCACCGAGCACGACCGCGACCACCGGCTGCGCTATGTGCTCGGCCCGGAGACCTCGGCCCGGGACAAGGAGGCCTTCACCGAGCGGTTCGGCGTCCCCCTCGTGGAGGGATACGGGTCGAGCGAGAACGCCATCGTGTTGAAGCCGGTGCCCGGGGCCCGGCCCGGGGCCCTGGGTCGGGCCCGCGGGAGCGACGACGTCGCCGTGGTCGACCCGTCCACCGGGGAGGAGCTGCCCCGGGCCGACTTCGACGAGCACGGCCGGTTGACCAACGCGGAGGCGTGCATCGGCGAGCTGGTCGGCCGCCAGGCCCGGTCCAATTTCGAGGGGTACTACAACAATCCCGAAGCCGATGCCGAACGGACCCGCAACGGGTGGTACTGGTCCGGCGACCTGGCCTACCAGGACCAGGAGGGGATCTTCTACTTCGCCGGGCGTACCGGCGACTGGCTGCGGGTGGACAGCGAGAACTTCGCCGCCGCCCCGGTGGAGCGGATCCTGGCCCGGTTCGAGGGGGCCAGCGGCGTGGCCGTCTACCCGGTCCCCGACAGCAGCACGGGCGACCAGGTCATGGCCGCCCTCGAGCTCGACGCCGGAGTTACCTTCGACCCGGACGCCTTCACCACCTTCCTGGCCGGCCAGGAGGACCTGGGCACCAAGTGGGCGCCACGTTTCGTGCGGGTGGTCCGGGCGCTGCCGGTCACCGCCACCGACAAGACCGACAAGCAGCCCCTGCGGGCCGAGCGGTGGGAGACCGACGACCCGGTCTGGCACCGGGTGGGCCGCAACGACGGATACGTACCGCTCACGTCCGCCGACGTGGAGCGGATGGTCGGGGAGTTCGCCGCCAACGGCCGGAGCGCCCTCATCGGTCGGTGAGCCGGCCGGGCGGCCGGCCCGCGGGTTGTTTGACAGACTGGCCGCTCCGTGGTCCGGGGGCCTCACCGCAGGTCGGTAGGCGCGCCGGGGACCGGTGGGCGGGCACCCCGTACGCACCGACAGAAACGAAGGAGGCACACCCGTGGACATCACCGGCAGTGCACTGGTCACCGGCGCCAGCCGCGGGATCGGTCGGGCCGTGGCCCTCGAGTTGGCCGACCGGGGCTTCACCACCGTGGCCACCATGCGCGACCCGTCGGCCGGTGATGGGCTCCCCGGGGCCACCTCGGGACGCCTCACCGTGGCCCACCTGGACGTCACCGACCCCTCCACCTACGACCTCCCCGACGACCTCCAGGTGCTGGTCAACAACGCCGGGGTGGACTCCGACTATCTGCCGGTGGAGCACAGCCGCCTGGAGGACTGGCGGGTCCTGTTCGAGACCAACGTCCTCGGCCTGGTGTCCACGACCATCGCCGCCATCCCCGTGCTGCGGGAGAACCGGCCCGCCGTGGTCTGCAACATCTCGTCGTCGTCCATCTTGGCCAGCGTGCCCTTCTACTCCGCCTACCGGGCCACCAAGGCGGCGGTGTCGGCCTTCGGGGACACCCTGCGGGTGGAGGTGGCCCCTTCGGGCATCCGGGTGGTGGAGATCCTGCCCGGTCCCATCGACACCGACATGTTCCAACTGAGCAAAGGGGAGCCGCCGGCCGCGGGCTTCGACCGCTACCGGCCCATGGCCGAGCGGGCCGCCCGGCTGCGGGAGGAGAACGCCGACCCCATGGTGGCCTCGCCGGCCGGCGCTGCCGCCCGCATCGTGGACGCCATCCTGGAGGACGGCGGGCCCATGCGGTACGGCTGCGACCCCCTCTCCATCGGGCTGTTGGACGTGTGGCGCCAGTCCGACGACGAGACCATGTTCGAGCTGACCGGCCGGTCGCTCCTGGACGCCGTCGGGCCGTCGGACCCGCCGGCCCGAACCCGCGAACCCTGACCCGTGCTCGTCCTGCTCACCTCGGTGGCCCGGGACAGCTTCGGTGCGCAGCTGGACCGTCCCGGGGTCGAGTGGCTGACGCTGGAACTCGACGGCACGCTGCGGAACGGTCCGGGGGGGACCGTCGGGTGGGAGGACGCCCGGCCCGAGGTGGCCTGGGGCACCTCGGACCTGTTCCGCCAGGGGGCGCCCATCGCCGCGTTCTTCACCGCACTGCCCAGGCTGGACAGCCTGTGCTGGTTCCAGTCCCCGGCCGCGGGCTTCGACGCACCCGTCTTCTCGCAGCTGGCCGCCCGCGGCGTCCGGATCACCAACGCCCACGTGAACAGCCTGCCCATCGCCGAGTTCGTGCTGCGCGCGGTGTTGGACGAATTCCAGCGGGCGGCCGAATGGCGGCGTGGCGCCGCGGAACGGTCCTGGAGGATCCACGACTGGCGCGAGGTGTCCGGCACCACCTGGCTGGTGGTGGGCCTCGGCGGGATCGGCTCGGCCGTGGCCGTCCGGGCCCGGGCGTTCGGAGCCACGGTCATCGGATGCCGGCGGCGGCCCTCGTCGGACGACCCCACCGACCGGACGGTGACCCCCGACCGACTCGCCGGAGGTGGTGGGCGAGGCGGACGTGGTGGTGCTGGCCGCGCCGTCCACCCCGGACACCACCGACCTGGTCGACGACCGCCTGCTGGCCCGCATGAAGACGGGCTCGATCCTGGTCAACGTGGGCCGGGGCACGCTGGTGGACGAGGGGGCCCTGCTGGCCGCGTTGGACCGGGGTACGCCGGCCGCCGCCGTGCTCGACGTCTTTCGCACCGAGCCGCTCCCCGACGGCCATCCCTTCTGGACCCACCCCTCGGTCCGGGTCACACCCCACAACGCAGCCGGCGGCATGGGCCGGCTCCAGCGCCAGGCCGACCTCTTCGCCGACAACCTGGACCGCTACCTGGCCGGCGGGCCGCTGCTCCACGACGTCACCGACCAGGTGCTCGGGGGCTCCTGACCCGCCTCACCGACCGCCCCGTCGACCGGTCACGATTCGACGAGATCGGCCCGGTACTCGGGATGGTCGGTCAGCCACGCCGAGGCCCGGCGCATGCTGTCCTCGTTGTTCTTGTTGATGAACCGGTAGATGGGACCCTCGAACCAGCGGAACGGCCAGGTGGTCAGGTCGTAGCGCTCGTCGAAGTGGAACCGGGTCCGATTGGGGGCCAAGGGCTCGAGCCGGATGTGGCCGACCTGGTCGTTGCCCGGCTTGGACGAGATCATGGTGTAGGTGTATCCCCGCTCCGGCTCGACGTCGGTTACCAGCTCCAGGGCCGAGCCCTCCCGGCCGAGAGGCATCTTGAAGATGACCCTGCGCAGCCGTCCGTTGTGGTGCTCGTCCCCGGGGTAGAGGACCTCGACCCGCAGGACCATGGGTGCGTAGTCGGTCCAGCGGTCGTAGTCCTGGAACAGCGCCCAGACCCGGGCCGCGGCGTGGGGCATCTCGAAGGAGTAGCGGTGCTCACGCATGGACGTATCATCGCCCACCCCGGCCCGGCGTGCCCGCCCTCGGGCCGTCCGGCCGGACTCGGCCCCGGTGGCCGGACCGGTCCGGCACTACCATCGGCCGGTCAGCATCGAGTGCGGCAGGCCTCCTGCCGCGGGGGGAGGTCGTGGTGAGCTATCCGCTGGACGTCGGAGGGGTGGAGGACTACCCGGTGAAGGTGGGCAGCATGCTGCTCACCCTGGTGGAGCCCAACAAGGGTTTCGAGCGGGCCTACAACCGCTGGTACGAGCGTGACCACTACTACGCCGGCTGCCTGGTCGGGCCCTGGCTGTTCGCCGGGAGCCGGTGGGTGGCCCCCCGCACTCTGAAGGACCGCCGGTGGCCGGCCGACAGCGCCATCGCCCGACCGGTCGACGCCGGCAGCTACGTGGCCATCTACTGGGTGGAGGCGGGCCACCACGACGACCACTTCGAGGCGTGGGCCGTCCCCCAGGTCCGCGAGCTGTACGCCGGCGGCCGGGGGTTCCCGGAGCGGACCCACGTGCACACCGCCCTGTTCAACCAGCTCACCACCGTGTACCGGGACGATGATCCCGTGCCGGTGGAGCTGGCCCTGGACCACGGCTACGACGGCCTGATCATCCTGTGGTGGGACGCCCGGTCGGGCACGGCCGAGGAGCTCCACCGGCGATTGGCCGCCGACCACCTCCCGGCGCTGCTCGACGGATCGGACATCGAGATGGCGTCGGCCTGGGTCCCGTCGGTGCCCGACGAGGGCCCCCGTGACGTTCCGATGGATCTCGGATCGCCGGCCGGGGGCACCGACCGGCTGGTCCAGCTCCTCTTCGTAGGAGGCGACGTCGAGGCCTCCGTCGACCGGGCCCGGACCTATGCCGAGGGAGTGGAGTCGGCCGGGCTGGCCGACCTCCTGTTGGCCGCCCCGTTCTTCCGCACGGTGGTCGGTACCGACACCTACGTCGACCAGCTGTGACCGGCCACCGTTGTCGGGCAGACCCGTGACCGCGGACGCGGCGGCGTGAGCGACCGCGGGGTGGGCGCGGACGCGGCGCCGTTCTCCGGACTGTCCCATGTCCAGCTGCTGGTGTCCGACGTGGCGGCCAGCGCCGCCTGGTACGGCCGGGCCCTGGGCCTCGAGCCGTTCGCGGAAGACCTGTCGGCGGGGTACGTCGCCCTCCGCCACCGACCCAGCCGGGTGGTCATCGTCCTCACCGCCCGGCCCGACGCCGTGGACCCTGACGGCACCGGCCGCGGGCCGCTGGACCACGTGGCCTTCGCCGTGCCCGACGGCGACGCCCTGGCCGTGTGGGCCGACCACCTCACGGCCATCGGCCTCGTCCACGGCGGGATCGTGCTGGAGGACGGCCGACCCTCCCTGCAGTTGGTCGATCCCGACGGGACGGCCATCGAGCTGGTGGCCCCGGCCCCCCGGTCCGCTCCCGGCTGAGTCCGACCGGGCCCGCCCGCCGGCTCGGGCTCCGACGGCCCTGCGGCTACACGCCCAGGGAGGCGGTGCGCAGGCGCTCGGCGCGGTCGGCGTCGCCGCTGATCTCCACCCGGGCGGCCGGCTGACGTCCGGACCCGAAGAGGATGAGCTCACCGGGATCGCCGGCCACCGCCACCGACGGGCCGGTCCCGGCCACCTTGGGCGGGCGCCCCGGTGCGTTGAGCTCGACGGTGGCGTCGACCTTCCTGGCCATCCCCGCGGCTCCGACCCGCTTCCACAAGGCGTCGGACAGTGACGGCGACAGGGGGCGGGGCTCCCAGTCCGGCTGGGCCCGACGGACGTCCTCGACGTGGATGAAGTACTCAACGGTGTTCATGGCCTCGTCGAACGGTCGGAGGAGTGTGGGCGGCCCGTGGCGCACCGCGTCGACCAGCTCGGACCACGTCATCCGGTCTCGGGTCGCCCGGCGGACCCGGTCGGTGTAGTCGGCCAGTGGGCTCCAGACCAGCCCCGGGCCGCTGTCCGGTCGCCGCTCCCGCACCACCAGGTGGGCCGCCAGATCCTGCGTGGTCCAGCCGGCGCAGAGGGTGGGCGCCTCGGGGCCCAGCCGGTCGAAGAGGTCGCCGAGCGCCTGTCGCTCCTGCTGGGCGTCGGAGGCGGTGGGCATGCCCGAGACTACGACGGGTGGGTGGCGACCCGCTGCAGGAACGGCACCAGCTGGTCCATGAACAGGTTGTGGGGATAGGCACCGGCCGGGTCGTTGTGGGCGTAGACCGCCGAGTCGTCGACCAGGGTCAGGTTGCCGGACGGGATGTTCGACTGCTGGGCCAGGGTCCGGGCCGCGGTCAGCACGTTGGCTCCGCCCAGCTGGGCCCCGAAGGCGTAGATCAGCAGGTGGGTGGGGAGGCGGTGGCCCATGGTGGCGTCCACGCCGAGGACGCTCTGGGCCGGATTGGCGTTACCGTCGCCGACCGCTCCGGTGTCGTCGGTGAGGCGCTGCGGGAAGTACCACTCGGTGCCGTCGACCCCCTCCACCGACGCCCCCGAGAACATGGTGGCGAACCGCTTGATCGGAGTGATGGCCCCGGTGCCGTTCCAGCCGTGGACCGGGCCCTGCCGGGCCACCCCGGTGCCCAGATGGGCCTGGGCCGCCGCCAGGCTGGGCGGGGAGGTGGCCACGTTGAGGGCGTAGCCGTACTGGCCCAGGTTGGTCACCGGCACCGGGGGCACGATGTCCGCCGGCAACAGGCCCGAGGTCTGGCCCAGGGACGGCGCGTTCGGGGTCGAGCAGTGCGGCGGCCGAGCCGGTGGCGCTGAAGATGCCGGCAAAGGGAGCCACGATCCCCCCGAAGGACAGCCACGGCGACGCCGTGGGCGCATCGAGGGTGGCCAGCTCCGAGGTGGCCTGGGCCGCGGTCACCGGGGTCGGGCCGCTGCCGCCGTCGATGTAGACCAGTCCGGCCAGGTCGTGGGCACCGGCGTGGCCGTGGAAGTCCCAGGTGGCGTACGCCGTCACCACCGAGCCGCCCAGCGAGTGGCCGCCGAGGACCACCTTGCCGCCCAGCTTCTTGGCCGCCCCGATGACCCGGTGCAGGTCCTGGACGGCGACGGTCATGCCCCACTGCTTGGCGAAGTCCACGGTGGCGTCGGGGACCGACTGGAAGTGCGGCTGGATGGAGGGGTCCTTCAGGTAGCCGAGGTAGTAGTCGAACAGCTGGGTCGGGTTCGACCGGCCCGCCTTGAACGCGTCCAAGGCCGACTGGTCCTCGAGCAGGTTCTCGCGGCGCTCGACCGACCACACCTGCCAGCCCGGGGACTCGGCCACCACCCACCTGGCCAGGGGCACGAAGTAGGCGCTCCCGGCCGATGTTCCCGGCTCGAGGACCAGCACGTTCCGGGCCCGGGCCGGACCGATCTTGAGGATGCCCACCCGGTTGTACCGGGCCGGGGTGCCCGGGGCGGGGAAGCCCGGCATCCAGGACACGGTCAGAGGTGACCTGGCCGTCGGGGCCGGGGAAGGGGCGGCCGCCGCCGGGACGGGGGACCCCGCCACCGCGGTGACGGCGCAGAGGGCTGCGGCCCCCAGCACGGCGAAACGCCTGCCTCTCGCGATGCCCACCACGCGCCCTCCCCCGATCGGTCCTCTACCGGAAGTTAACACCGGGCCCGAGCGCCCGCATGGTGACGGGCCGGGCGCCTCAGGGCGAGTGCTGGCTCCAGTACGGGCGGTCCTCGCGCCCCTTCTCGACGAGGATGAACACCGTGCCCCAGGGGTCGTGGAACCAGGTGGTGCGCAGGCCGGCCACCCCGGCGACCCCGGTCACCAGGAAGGCGACCCCCCGCCCCTCCAGTTCCCGACGGGTGGCGGCGATGTCATCACAGACCAGGCCCACGTGGGTGATTCCCGGGCGGGTGATGACCGGGCGGACCCCGGACGGACCGGCGACCTCGGCCCGGGGGTACTCGATCAGCTCGAGCACGTGGTCGTCGGCCCCCAGGCCGACGATGGCCGCCTTCACCACCACGGGACTGGGCAGCAGCTCGCCCATGTCCTCCTCGATGGCCGGTCCGGACATCTCGTAGGGCGGCGACAGGACCTGCAGCCCGAGCACCTCCTTGTACCAGCGGGTGGCCGCCCCCACGTCGGGGACACAGACGGCGACATGGGCGAATCCGGTGAGCATGGCCCGAGCGTAGGCCCCGTCGCGCGCCGCTCACGCCGGCACGCCCGAAGCCCGTTCGCCGCCCGGGACGACCGCAACCGGAACGGGGCCCCGCAGCCCCGACCGTGCCGCGAGGCACACTGTGCCGTGCGCCTGTTTGTCGCGGTATGGCCCGATGCCCAGACCCGGCGGCATCTCGCCTCGCTGGAGCTCACCGGCGTTCGGGGCGTCAGGAGGGTCGAGCCGGACGAGTGGCATGTCACGCTGCGCTTCGTGGGCGACGTCGACGACCAGGCGGTGCCGCTCCTGGTGGCGGCGCTCGAGACGGCCGCGGGCCAGGTGACCGGACGGGTCCGGTGCCGGTTGGGCCCGAGCACCGCCTGGTTCCCCGGCCAACGGGTGCTGCAGATCCCTGTCACCGGCCTCGATGGGCTGGCCGTCGCCGTTCGCACGGCCACCGAACCCTTCGTCCCCGGACCCGGGCGGGGCGGGCCACCGTTCACCGGTCACCTCACCGTGGCCCGTTCGGGTGGGCGACGTCCCGACGCGTCGGCCCGCGCCGGGTTGGCCGGGATTCCCGTGACCGGCACCTGGGCGGTCGACTCCATCGACCTGGTGCAGACTCGCTCCGCCCCCGGTCCCCGGTACGTCGTGTTGGCGCGGGTCCCCCTGGTCGGCTGATCGCGCCCGGTGGCCTAGTGTTCCATCGCACGAGGTCTGCACGGGTGGGAGTCCCAGCCGGTCGGCCGTCGACCAGGGCCGGACGACAAGAGGAGACAGGCCGACCATGACGTTTGTTCCCTACGACCGTCCGGTCCGTGCCGCCTTCGTCGGCCTCGGGCGCATCTACGACCTCAACATGCGGGCCTATGTGGACAATCCCGATGTCGAGGTGGTGGCCCTGGTCGACCCGAGCGAGGACCGTCGGGTGGAGCGGCAGGTCGACTGGCCGGACGCCCGGACCTTCGCCTCGGTGGCCGAGCTGGCCGCCAGCGGTCTCGAGGTCGACGCCGTCGAAGCCCTGCTGCCCATCCCCCTCCACGTGGACGGGGTCATCGAACTGTTGGATCACGGCTGGCACGTCAACCTCCAGAAGCCGATGTGCAACGAACTTGCCGACGCCACGCGGATGCTGGAGGCGGCCAGGACCAACGACCGCCAGCTGCGGGTCATGGAGAACTACATCTTCTACGAGCCGCTGGTTCGGCTGAAGGAGGTGATCGGCTCCGGTGAGATCGGCCCGGTGAGCGGCTACCACATGAAGATGGTGGCCAGCGGCCTCGGCGGGTGGGAGGTCCCGGGCAGCAGCTACGAGTGGCAGTTCCTGCAGATGCGCCAGGGTCGCGGCATCCTGGTCTTCGACGACGGCTGGCACAAGCTG
The DNA here is from genome assembly GCA_963817005.1 of uncultured Acidimicrobiaceae bacterium. Lineage (GTDB taxonomy): Bacteria > Actinomycetota > Acidimicrobiia > Acidimicrobiales > RAAP-2 > Bog-756. The sequence continues at coordinate 448,599 of CAWFMN010000007.1, read as the reverse complement.
GCCACCGCCTTGTGGCTGTTCGGACCGGTCGCCGAGGTGCGGGCCTGGGTCGGCGGCACCGAGGTGGTGGAGGGAATCGAGATCGACGCCCCGGCCACCCTCATCTGGGAGCACGAGAACGGGGTGCGGGGGGTGTGGGACATCACACTGGCTCCCGACATGTACCTGCGGTCGGACTACTACACCAACGACGAGCGGTGGGAGGTCACCGGCCGCCAGGGCTACGCCCGGGTCAACCGGTGCACCGGCCGGGGCATCCAGCAGCCCAGCCTCGAGGTCTATTGCCGACGGGCAGATGCGGTCGTACCACGCCCTCGACGACGACTGGGCCAGCAGCTTCCGGGACTCGGGCCGGCACTGGCTGCGGTGGCTCCACACCGGCGAGGGGCCGATGCAGTGGAGCGGCGAGGAGGCCGTGTCGGTGCTGCGCTTCGCCCTGGCCGTCTACGCCAGCAGCGAGAGCGGAGGCATCGGGGTCGATCCCGCCTCCCTCGGGTAGCCACGAGCCGCCACGCGGCCGGCGGCGGCATCCTGACGGTCCGTCGCTACCCTGGGGGCATGGCGCGTCTCGTGCCCGTCCCCGGGCCGGCCACCGCGGATGGAACTCGGCCCCCTGGTGGCCCGCCGTCTCGGGCGCCGAGGCCCGGCCCGGACCCGAGCCGGAGGTCGCCGTTCCGCGCCGTACGGCGGCCGGGCGGCCCGGCCGGCCCGGCCCGGCCCGCTGCACCCCCTCCCACCTGGACAGTTGCCCCACACTGACGCCCTAGTATTCAATACAACACGTATCGGATCGTAATGGTCCCGGCCGGGGACCACGGCCGACAGCCCTCGACAGGAAGGTCACGCACCATGCCAGTGCTCGATCGCAAGTGGTGGACCCTGATCGCCGTCTGCACCGCCACCTTCATGCTCCTCTTGGACATCACCGTGGTCAACGTGGCCCTGCCCGACATCCAACAGTCGCTGCACTCGTCGTTCAGCGACATCCAATGGGTGGTCGACGCCTACTCCCTCACCCTGGCCGCCTTCCTCCTGACCGCCGGGGTGGTCGGGGACATGTTCGGTCGTCGCGAGGTGTTCGCCGTCGGCCTCGGGGTCTTCTCGGTGGCCTCGCTGACCTGCGGGCTGTCCACCACGTCGCTGATGCTCAACCTGTCCCGCGCCGCCCAGGGGGTGGGCGGGGCCATCATGTTCGCCACCTCCCTGGCCCTGATCGCCGCGGCCTTCACCGGCAAGGAGCGGGGCACGGCCTTCGGGATCTACGGTGCCGTGCTCGGCGGTGCGGTGGCCGTCGGCCCGCTGGTCGGCGGGGCCATCACCAGTGGGATCGGGTGGCGGTGGATCTTCTTCGTCAACGTGCCCATCGGGGTGCTGGCCATCGCCGTCACCCTGGCCAAGATCCAGGAGTCCGAGGATCACCAACCACCGACGGGTCGACTGGATCGGGTTCATCTCGTTCTCCAGTGCCCTGTTCATGCTGGTGTTCGCCCTGATCCGGGGGAACGACGACGGGTGGTCCAGCACCCTGATCGTCGGTCTGCTGGTCGGGGCGGCGGTCCTGTTGACGGTCTTCCTGGTGGCCGAGTGGCGGCAGAGCGACCCCATGCTGGACCTGACCCTGTTCAAGCGCCCGGCCATGTGCGGCGTGTCCCTCGCCGCCTTCACCCTGTCGGCGTCGATCTTCGCCCTGTTCCTCTACCTGACCCTCTACATCCAGGACGACCTGGGCTACGGACCGCTGGCCGCCGGGGTCCGCTTCCTCCCGCTGACCGTCCTGGCCTTCATCGTGGCCCCCATCGCCGGCAAGCTCACCGTGCGGATCCACTCTCGGTACCTGCTCGGGGCCGGCCTCCTGCTCATCGCCGTCGGGCTGCGCCCTCATGGCCACCACCAAGGCCGACTCCAGCTGGACCGTGCTGCTACCCGGATTCATCGTGGCCGGCATCGGCATCGGCACGGTCAACCCGGTGCTGGCCTCCTCGGCCATCTCGGTGGTGCCGCCCGAGCGCAGCGGCATGGCCTCGGGGGCCAACAGCACCTTCCGGCAGGTGGGGATCGCCACCGGCATCGCCGGGCTGGGCTCGATCTTCCAATCCCAGCTGCAGAGCCACACGCTGAGCGCCCTCCGCGGCACGCCGGCGGGGCAGGAGGTGCTGGCCCACGGCGGGCCCGCCGTCCAGAGCGCCATCCTCGGCGGGGCCGTCCACCGGGCGGCCGCCGCCATCCCCTCGGAGACGGCGCGCTCGGCGCTCCTCGGCGCCTACCGGTCCGGATTCTCGACCACGCTCAACTCGATCATGCTCATCGGTGCGGTGATCGCCCTGGTCGGCTCCATCGGGGCCTTCGCCCTGGTCCGACAGCGGGACTTCGTGCCCAGCCTGGCGCCCCCCGGCCCCCCGGCCCCCGAGGCCGCCGTCGAGGTGGCGGCCGTATGACGGTCGCCACCGACCCGGTCAATGCCGGGACCGATGAGCCGGGCGTCCCGCCGGGGCGGGGTCGTCCCCGGGACCAGCGGGCCAGTGCGGCCATCACCGATGCCGCCCTCCGGCAGGTCCGGGAGCTCGGGTACGCCAAGGTGTCCATGGAGAGCGTGGCCTGCGAGGCCGGCGTGGCCCGGACCACCATCTACCGGCGCTACCGGGACAAGGCCGACCTGATCACCGCGGCCATCGCCGGCAACAGCACCTCCCATCTCGTGTCCGGGCCCTCCGACGACCCCCGCGGCGACCTGGTGGCCTACCTCAGCGAGTTCGACCAGCGGTTCGCCGAAGGGTGCCTCGAGGTCGTGGGCACCCTCATCGGCATGCGCGAGGACCCGTGGGCCCTCGACCTCCACCGCCACCGCGTGGTGGAGCCCCGGATGGCCTACGCGCGATCGCTGTTGGTCCGGGCCCGCGAGCTGGGCCAGCTCGGGGAGGCCGCCGACCTCGACCTGGCCCTCCAGATGCTGGTCGGCTCGGTGTTCGCCCGGCGGGTGGCCGGGCACACCAGCAGCGCCGGGTGGGCCGAGCGGGCCGTCGACGCCATCTGGGCCGGCATGGGCGTGGTCACGTCGCCGGACCACCCGTGACCGGCTGCGGTCAGGGCAGGATGCCGCGCACGTAGGCGGCCTGGCCCACGTGCTGCAGATCGTCGGCGATCACGCTGACCAACCGGACCTGCAGGGTCACCGGCGGGTCCCACCGGCTGTCCACCACCTCGTCGAGCTGCTGCTCGGACAGGGAGCCCACGAAGTCCCGGGTCTTCTCGTGGACCTCCTCGAAGTAGCCCAGCAGCAGCGGGGCCTCGGCGATGACGAGGCCCACCGTCTCGGCGTCGTGGCCGTACCCGGTGTCGGTGGAATCGAGGGGCAGGGCGAACCGTTCGGCCCACCCCCGGGTCACCCACACCTGCTCGCCGTCGTCGACCCCGGCCACGTGGTCGTCCTGGATGCGGGTCAGGTGCCAGACCAGCCAGGCGATGGAGTTGGAGTCGCCGCCGGGCCGGTAGGCCAGCTCTTCCGACGAGAGCCCGTTCACGGCCGGGTGCACCGCGTCGCGGATCCTCTCGAAGGCGTCAGCCAGGAGGTCGATGCTGGTCATCTGGGCTCTCCTCTCAGCATCCGGGGAATGGCAGCAGCCTCGTCACCGGTCAGGGATTCCCGCCTGGACCGGTGTGCAGGGTCGACACTACCCAGGGACCTCTCGGTTCGGTGCACCTCGGACCGGCCGGACCCCGATCCTCCTGTTCCGCCCACGCCCATCCGGGCACCGGGAGGCCGAGGGTGTTGCCCGGACGGGGGGTTTGGGTAGAGGGTTGGAGTCGACACGACCAGCGAGGTGCACCATGGCGATCGCCACCATCAATCCGGCCACCGGCCACACCGTCAAGACCTTCTCCGAGCTGACCGACGCCGAGGTCGACCGGACCCTGGCCCGTGCGGCGGCCACGTTCCGGACCTACCGGAGCTCCACCTTCGCCCAGCGCTCGAGGTGGATGGTGGCGGCGGCCGACCTCTTGGACTCCGACGTCGACACCGCGGCCGAGATGATGACCACCGAGATGGGCAAGACGTTGGCCGCCGCCCGCCAGGAGGTGCAGAAGTGCGCCAAGGCCTGCCGGTACTTCGCCGAACGCGCCGAGGGGTTCCTGGTGGACGAGCCCGCCGACGCCGGAGCCGTCGGGGCGACCACGGCCTATGCCCGCTACCGACCGCTCGGGCCGGTCCTGGCCGTCATGCCCTGGAACTTCCCCCTCTGGCAGGTCATGCGTTTCGCGGCGCCGGCTCTGATGGCCGGCAACGTGGGCCTGCTCAAGCACGCCTCCAACGTCCCCCAGACGGCCCTCTACCTCCACGAGTTGTTCGCCCGGGCCGGGTTCCCCGAGGGGGCGTTCCAGACCCTGCTCATCGGCTCGTCGAAGGTCGAGGCGGTCCTCCGCGACGACCGGGTGGTGGCCGTCACCCTCACCGGGTCGGGCCCGGCCGGCTCGGCGGTGGCCGCGGTGGCCGGCGAGGTCATCAAGAAGTCGGTGCTGGAGCTGGGGGGCAGCGATCCCTTTCTCGTGTTGCCCTCGGCCGACCTGGACCGGGCGGCGGAGGTGGCCACCACCGCCCGGTGCCTCAACAACGGCCAGTCGTGCATCGCGGCCAAACGCTTCATCGTGCACGACCGGGTGGCCGCCGAGTTCGGGCGCCGCTTCGTCGAACGGATGGCGTCGCGGGTGGTGGGCGACCCCATGGACGCCGCCACCGACATCGGACCACTGGCCACCGAGCAGCAGCGCGACGACATCGTCGCGCTGGTGGAGGATGCCGTGGGCCAGGGAGCCGAGGTCCTGACCGGCGGCGTGGTCCCCGACGGACCGGGATGGTTCTACCCGCCCACGGTGCTGACCGGGATCACCCCGGCCATGCGGATCCACACCGAGGAGGCCTTCGCCCCGGTGGCCACGCTGTACCGGGTGGCCTCCCTGGAAGAGGCCGTGGAGCTGGCCAACGGCACCGAGTTCGGCCTGGGAGCCAACGCCTGGACCAGCGACCCGGACGAGCGGGAGCGCCTGGTGACCGAGCTCGACGCCGGCATGGTGTTCATCAACGGCAACGTGACCTCCTTCCCGGAGCTGCCGTTCGGCGGCATCAAGACCTCGGGTTACGGACGTGAGCTCTCCGCCCACGGGATCCGGGAGTTCTGCAACCTGACGTCGGTGTGGGTGGGGGCGCCCGGCGCCTGAGCGGGTCGGTCAGGCCGACCGGAGCTGTTCCAGCAGCCCGGCCGGGTAGGGCGAGTCGTACGGCGCCACCCCGAGCGCCGAGCGGAGGTCGGTGACCGGTCGGTCCCAGACGGCCTCCCATTCCACGCCGAGGAGCGGTGGCGTCTCGCGCCCGTGGGTATACCCCGACAGGACGGTGTCGAGCAGGAAGCCCATGCCCTCGAACGGCTCGGTGAGGGCCACCTTGGTCAGCACCAGCCCCAGGAACATCGAGGAGTAGTGGTGGCCGAACTGGGCCATCTGGAATCCCGAGATGGCCACCTCGTGCAGGCCGGTCGTCTCGTAGCCGGCCACCAGGTGCCAGATGTCGTGGCATTGCAGGATGCGGATGTTGAGGTAGTCCAACGGTTCCGGGAGCTCGGCCAGGGCCAGCGTGTCGCGGTCGAGCACCTCGAGGTCGAAGCCGTCGTCGACCACCAGAGAGTGCAGCTGACCGCCGAGCGAGCCGGCCGGACAGGCCTCCAGCGCCTCGAGGGTGAAGCGGGAGGGCACGCCGCCCGCTGCGGCCCCGGCCACCCCGGGATAGCGCAGGGCCATGGACGCCACCCTCCGATGGAACCCGGGGGGAAGCAGACCGGTCAGGGCCGCCGTTCGGGCGGTGATGTCGGCCGGGTCCCGCCCGGCCTCCGGGTCGAGCACCAGCTCCCAGAAGTCGGCCCACAGGGGTTCCGGCACCTCGTCGGGATCGGCTGCGGCACCGATGTCCGGGCCGTCCGGCGCCCGACCGGACCATCCCTCGGCCAGCCCGTCGTACACCTCCACCAAGTGCTCGGGGGCCACGGTGGCCACCGACACACACCGGGCGGCGATCCGCAGGGTGGCCTCACGGTCACCCGACCGCAGGGCGAGGGCGTCGGCCCGCGCCTCGATCCCGCTCCCGCCGCGGCCCACCCGAGACTCGAACTCCATCCGTGCCGTCTCGTCCACCATGACCCATCCCCCCATCACCGGGAGGCCCACCCTATCCCTCGCCACCCGGCCGGGCCGAGGCCGACCGAAGGCCACCACCACTGGACCACTGCCCGTCCCCCCGCCGCCAGGCCTAAGATCGCCGATCACCACGGACCGTCCGGGCAGTGGCCCACCGGGGAGTCGGGCCCGAACGCCGTGGACGTGGGGGAGGCGTCGATGTCGCTGGAGTACGAGGAGGCCTACGCCGAGGTCACCGGGCCCGGCCAACTCTTCGAGCTGGTCGAGGAGACCATCGGCGGGCTCGGGTACCGGCTGTTCGCCAACGCCCCAAAGACCCTCGGCCAGCTTTTCGCCGGGGCCCGGGGCGAGCAGTCGACGTTCCTGGTCTACGAGGACGAGCGCTGGTCCTTCGACGACACCATGCGCCACGTCGATGCGCTGGCCCACGCCCTGGTCCACGAGTTCGGCATCACCAGGGGCGACCGGGTGGGTATCGCCATGCGCAACCTTCCCGAGTGGATCGTCTCCTTCGCCGCCATCGTCTCGGTCGGGGCGGTGTCGGTGTCCTTCAACGCCTGGTGGACCGAGAACGAACTGGAGTACGCCATCGGCGACTCCGGTGTCTCGCTGTTGATCACCGATCCGACCCGGGCCGAGCGGGTCCACCAGCCGGCCCAGGACCGGGGCGTCCCCATCCTGGTGGCCCGGGCCGACAGGATCGAGCCCCTGGCCACCGGGGTGGCGCACTACGACGACGTGGTCACGCTGGGCGACCCCATGCCCGTCGTCGAGGTGGGGCCGGAGGACGACGCCACCATCCTCTACACCTCGGGTACCACCGGCTTCCCCAAAGGCGCGGTGTCCACCCACCGGGCCGTCACCCAGGCCCTGATGGCCTTCTGGGCGGGCACCACCATCCAGACGGCCCGGAAGGGAAACGACCCGCTCAGGGGGAGTGGGTTCGCCCCGTCCTTCATCCTCGTCGTCCCGCTGTTCCACGTCACCGGGTGCGTGCCGGTGATGCTCTCCTGCTTCGGCATGAAGTTCAAATTGGTCATGATGCACCGCTGGGACCCCGAGACCGCGCTGCGCCTCATCGAGGCCGAGCGGGTGACCGCCTTTGTCGGAGTGCCCACCCAGAGCTGGGACATGTTGGAGAGTCCGGCGTTCGAGAAGTACGACACCTCCTCCCTCATCACCGTGGGCGGTGGAGGTGCTCCCGCCCCGACCACCTTGGTCGACCGGGTCGAGCGGGGGTTTCGGCGCGGCCGCCCCAACATCGGGTACGGCATGACCGAGACCAACGCCTTCGGCCCGGGCAACAACGGCGACGACTACGTGGCCCACCCGACCTCGACCGGCCGGGCGCGGACCACCATCATGGACGTGGAGATCCGCGACGAGGGGGGCCGGCCCGTTCCGGTGGGCGGGCGCGGCCAGATCTGGATGAAGGGGCCCAATCTCATCCGGGGCTACTGGAACCAGCCGGAGGCCACCGCGGAGGCCATCGTCGACGGCTGGCTCGCCTCGGGGGACCTCGGCCGTATCGACGAGGAGGGGTTCCTCTACATCGAGGACCGGGCCAAGGACATGGTGTTGCGAGCCGGTGAGAACGTCTACTGTGCCGAGGTGGAGAGCGCCATCTACGAACACCCCGGCGTCTACGAGGCCGCGGTCCTCGGGGTCCCCCATGAGCGGCTGGGCGAGGAGGTGGCGTGCGTCGTCCAGGGCAAGGACGGCGCCGGCCTCACCGACGTCCAGCTCAGGGACTTCCTGGCCGAGCGGCTGGCGCCGTTCAAGATCCCCAGCCGGATCGCCTTCTCCGACGGGCGCCTGCCCCGGAACCCCTCGGGCAAGATCCTGAAGCGCGAGTTGCGGGAGCGGTACTTCGGGAACGGTCGACCCGGGGGCGGGCCGGCCGGCGACGGAGCCGAGCAGTGAGCCCGCCGATCCTGGACCTCGACCGTGCCACCGCCACCGAGCTGACCCGGGCCATCGCCGACCGTTCGGTCTCCAGCCGCGAGCTGCTGGAACACCTCCTCGCCCGGGTGGCCCGGCACAACCCCTCCCTCAATGCCATCGTGGCCCTCGATGCCGACCGGGCCCGGGCCACGGCGGAGGCCGCCGACGCCGCCACGGCCTCGGGCGGGCCGACCGGTCCGCTGCACGGGCTCCCCATGACGGTCAAGGACGTCTGGGAGACCGCCGGCCTGGTCACCACCTCGGGCGCCCCCGAGCTGCGGTCGTACGTGCCCGAGACCGATGCACTGGCCGTGGGCCGGCTTCGGGGCGCCGGCGCGGTCATCTTCGGCAAGTCCAACACCCCGCTGTACGCCGGCGACTTCCAGACGTACAACGACGTGTACGGCGTGACCAACAACCCTTGGGACACCTCCCGCACCGCGGGCGGCTCGTCGGGCGGGGCCGCCGCCGCGGTGGCCGCCGGCCTCACCCCGCTGGAGCTGGGTAGCGACATCGGAGGTTCCATCCGCAATCCGGCCCACTTCAACGGGGTGTACGGACTGAAGCCGTCGTGGGGGGTGGTGCCGGGCCGCGGCCACATCCCCGGCCCGCCGGGCACCCTGGTGGAGGCCGACGTCAACTGCAACGGACCGCTGGCCCGCAGCCTCGAGGACCTTGCCCTGGCCCTCGACGTCGTGGCCGGACCCCTCCCCGAGGACGCCGCCGGCTGGCACCTCCGGCTCGACGCAGGACCGGCCATCGCCGACGTGGGCCAGCTGCGGGTGGCCACCGTCTTCCACGAGGGCACCGATGTCCTGCCTCTGGCCGGCGACGTGCGGGCCAACCTGGACGGGTTCGCCGACCGGCTGGCCCGGGCCGGGGCCCGCGTGCAGGAACTGTCACTCCCCGTCCCCCTGGCCGACGGGCTCCGTTCGTGGCAGGAGCTGGTGCTCCCGATCGTCGGGATGGGTCTTCCTGACGACGCCTACGCCTCCTTCGCCGACCTGGACGCCGTCCCCGGCGACGACCCGATGCTGGTCGCCGGCCGGGCCCTGGCCGGTCGCTACCGGACGTGGGCCCGGGCCAACGGCCTGCGTCAGCGTCAACGGGCGGCCTGGGCCGCCTGCTTCGAGCAGTACGACGTGGTACTGGCCCCGGTGATGCCCACCGCGGCGTTCCCCCACGACGTGGACCGGCCGATCACCGAACGGGTCCTGGACGTGGACGGCACACCGGTGGCGCACCTGGTCGCCATGGCCTGGTGCGGTGCGGTCGGATCGGTGCTGCTCCCCGTGGTGACGCTGCCCACCGGACCCACCCCGGACGGCCTGCCGGTGGGGATACAGGTCATCGGACCGTTCCTCTCCGACCGGCGCCTGCTGCGAATGGCCCGGCTGGTGGACGAGGCGGCCGGGCCCGGCTTCACCCCGCCCCCGACAGGCGGGGCGGCGGCCTGAGCGGACCGGGCGGCCGACGGATGGCGTGGCCGGTGGAGACCAGCGGCTCGCCCCTCACGCCCCCGTCGCTACACCGCATCCTCCCGGTCCCGACGACCACCGGGTTCGCCAGCACGGTCGTCACCGCAAGCGGGAGCCGGGGTCAGGGTGCGTCCACCTCGCCGACGACGGTCCCGTACATGTCGTTGAGCGGGTAGGAGAGCAGCTCCAGGCGCTCCCCGTCGGGCCCGGGGAAGTACACCGAGGTGCCGTTCACGATGTGGGTCTCGATGCCGGCCGCCTGCACCTTGGCCACCAACCGGTCCCACTGTTCCGGGGTCACCGAGATGGCGATGTGATGGAGCCCTCCGAGCACCTCGCCGTAGGGGCCGAGGTCGAGGCCGGGGAAGTCGAAGTAGGCCAAGTAGTTGCCGTGGCCCACGTCGAAGAAGAAGTGGGTGGACCCCCGGTAGTCCCGATTCTCGAACAGCTCGGCCAGAGGGAACTCCAAGAGGTCCTGGTAGAAGGCGATGGTGCGCTCGACGTCACTGCTGAGCAGGGCGAAGTGGTGAAGCCCCCGGGCCGAGGAGGCGGGGCGCTGGCCAAGGGGCCGCAGATGCCGTTCCTTCAGGGCCGCCCACTCCTCGCTGCGGTCGACGCTGCTGCCGTGGTCAGTCATCGGCGGTCACCTCCCCAGAGGTGCACTCTACCCAGGACGGCCGGGACCCTGGACCACGGGACGAGGTCGGATGAGGGGCGGGACCGGACGGTGTCCCCCTCCCCGACCGGTCCCCCGATGTCGACGGGTGTGCCGAACGTCGTCCGGGCCCCGACCCGGTCCGCTCGGGGATCGGTTGGGCAGGATGGGCGGCGAGGACCGTGGAGTCCGGACCGCCGAGAACGCAGCCGGACGGTGGTGGCGTGGACCAAAGGCGGAGCGATGGACGATGCCGGCTCTCAACACACGGGGCGGGATGCCGGCCGCCGTGGGCGAGCGCGGCCGCCGGGCGGTAGGTTTGACCCATCGTCCGGCGTCGGGCCGGGATCAGGACCGGGGGGTCATCATGGGCTGCAGCTACGTTCGTCGGACCGCGGTGGCCCTCGGCGTGGTGATGCTCTGCGCCACCTCGGCGATGCCGAGCCTGGCCGCCGGGGCCTCGGAAAAGGACCTTCCGGCGCCGCCGGGTCTGCCTGCGTTCTACGCCGTGCCCCAACCGCTTCCGCCGGGCGGCCCGGGCACGCTGATCAAGTCCGAGGTGGTCTCCGACCCGAACCTCGTGGGGGCCACCCTGCACCTGGTGATGTACGAGTCGAGAGGGCCACGGCGCACCACCGTCCCGGTCACGGGCATGGTGGTGGTCCCCGACGGCACGCCTCCGGCCGGTGGGTGGCCGGTGGTGACCTGGGGTCATGGAACCAACGGCATGGCCGATGTCTGCGCCCCGAGTCTGGCCGGCTCGTCGCAGATCCCCGGGGTGAACCAATTGGTGGCGGCGGGCTACGCCGTGACCGCCAGCGACTATCAAGGCGAAGGTACGCCCGGGCTCATGCCCTACATCGTCGGCGCATCGGCGGCCGAGGACACGGTCACCATCGTGGAGGCCGCCCGTTCCATCCCTTCGGTGTCGCTCAGTGCCAGCTACGTGGTCTGGGGTCACTCCGAAGGGGGCCAGACGGCGATGTTCTCGATCTACGACAAGCGCCACGCCCCCCACCTCAAGCTACGGGGCGTGGTGGCCGGCGCCCCGCCCTCGCAGTTCCCGTACCTCTACAACTTCCTGGTGACCAGTCCGTTCGACTACTACCTGCTGATGGTGGCCGGGTCGTACAACAGCTACTACGGAAGCATACGGGCACCCCTGAACAAGATCATGACCGCGCCCGCGGTGGCCCTGGTCCCCCAGCTCGACCAGGGATGCTCGAGCTACGTGCAGGGCGTGGTCGACGCCGCGGTGGCCTCCACCCCGCACAAGACACTGGCCGACCTGATCCCGCAGAACCCCTTCAACGTGTCGAAGTGGGCCCATCTCCTGGCGGCCAACGATCCCGGGTCCTTCACCCGCAAGACCTCGACCCCGTTGCTGATCATCCAGGGTGGCAACGACGAGCAGATCCCGGTGGTCTCCACCCAGCTGCTCCAGTCCCACCTGTGCCAGATCGGCCAACCGACCGAGCGGTGGGTGTACTCAGGCCAGAGCCACGCCGGGGTCATCGGCCCGAGCTTCCCCGACATGCTCCACTGGATCAACGACCGCTTCACCACCACCTCCGCGATCGACCCCTATGTGCCCACGGCCGGTGGGAACACCTCCATCACCATCACCCAGTCGACCTGCTGACGCCGTCGGTATGGCCCACGTCGGCCGTGGCCCGCAGCGCGTCGGCGACCGCAGGCGTCCCCGGGTCGATGGGTGGCAGCGGGGCTAGGGTTCGGCCGTGGAGTCCGAGCCCCTGCGCAGTCCGTTCTACGAATCGGCCCGGGCCATGGGGGCCACCTTCATGGAGGAGGGGGGCTGGCTCTGGACCGAGGGCTTCGGGGACACCGACGCCGAGTACCGGGGGGTGCGTCACGACCTCGGGGTGTGGGACGTGTCGCCCCTCAACAAGTGGGAGTTCCGCGGTCCCGACGCCCTGGCCGCCGCCCAGCGGCTGCACACCAACAACGTCCTCGGCATGGAGGTGGGCCAGGTCCGCTACGGCGCCTTCTGTGACGCCGACGGGCTGATGGTGGACGACGGCACCGTCTACCGCCTCGACGACCGGGTGTGGGTCATGACCAACGGCTCGGACCACGCCGAGCACTTCGCCGAGACCACGGCCGGCCTGGACGTCACCATCGAGTCCGTGACCCGGGACCTGCCCCACCTCGGCCTGCAGGGACCCCGTGCACGGGACGCCCTCGGGCCGCTGTGCGAGGCCGACCTCTCGAGCCTGCGGTACTTCCGCTTCCTGCCCGAGGCGACCACGGTGGGGGGCGTCCCGTGCGTGGTGTCGCGCACCGGCTACGGCGGTGAGCTGGGTTACGAACTGTTCTGCCGGCCCGACCACGCCGCCGACCTGTGGGACGTGGCGGTGTCGACCATGCGGGCCACGCCGTTCGGAGTGGGCGTGCTCGAGTGCTTCCGGGTGGAGGCCGGCCTCATCGTGCTCGACTACGACTATGCGGCCCACGAGCGCACCCCCTTCGACCTGTCGCTGGACAAGATGGTGGCGCTGGGCAAGGTCGAGTTCCTGGGCCACGAGGCACTGGAGGCGGTGGCCGCTCGGCCGCCCCGCCGGTTCAAGACGCTCCGGTTGGAAGGTGACGCGCTACCCGGCTACGGCGTCGCCGTGACCCGGGGCGGGCAGCGGGTGGGGACCCTGACCAGTCCGGCAACCAGCCCCCTCTTCGGACCCATCGCCCTGGCCGTCCTCGACGTCGGGGCGGCCGGCGACGGCGAGCGGGTCGACGTCGTGACAGAGGAGGGCCAGGTGGCGGCCACCGTAGCCCCGCTGGCCATCTACGACCCCGACAAGCGGCGCCCACGGTCCTAGTCGCCCGGGAACCGCATTCTCCACGGCAACCGTAACCGTGCCATCATCCTGACCGGAACGTCAGTAATGCAGAGAGGACGCACCGATGAGCAAGCTGCTTTTGGCTGACGAGCGAGAGGCCGTGGCCGACGCCAGCCGTCACCTGGCCAAGACCGGCCTGGTCATCGGGACCGCCGGCAACATCTCCGCCCGCAAGGACGACCTGGTGGCCGTGACCCCGACGGGTGCCGATCTGGGCGACGTCACCGCCGAGATGGTCACCGTCATCACCCTGGACGGCGAACACGTGGACGGCGATCTGGCACCGACCTCCGAGGTCCCGCTCCACACCGGCATCTACAAGGCCACCAACGCCCTGGCTGTCACCCACGCCCACGCCATGGCGTCCACCGCGCTCTCGTGCACCCACGACGAGCTGCCCCCGCTGCACTACAGCTGTCTGGGCCTGGGCGGGGCGCCCCGCACGGCGCCCTACGCCACGTTCGGCTCCCAGCAGCTGGCCGACAACGTCATCGAGGCCCTGAAGGGCCGCAATGCGGCCATGATGCGGAACCACGGCTCCATCGCCTACGGCAACAAGATGACCGAGGCCATCGAGCGGCTCGAGCTCCTGGAGTGGCTGGCCGAGCTGTACTGGCGGGCCTCGTCCATGGGCACTCCCCAGGTCCTCACGGACAAGGACTTCGAGGCCATCATCGTGTCGGCCATGGAGAAGGGGTACGGCTCCATCAAGAAGGTGGACAAGAAGAAGGCCGACAACAGGTAGCAGCCGACGTCGGAACGACGGCCGCCGGTCAGGCGGTGCCCGCCGACGGAAACTGATCCAGGCGGGGGATTCCCTCGGAGGCCTGCGGCGGCTTGGCCCCGGCCAGCAGACCGATGCCCACCAGCGCCACGGCCAGCCCGATCAGGGCCGGCACGTTCGACCCACCGCCCGAGGAGAGCTTCTCGCCGAACACGGTGACGCCGAAGGCCACGCTGCCGAACAGGGTCACGGCATTGCTGGAGGCCATGGCCGGGGCCAGCACCCCGGTCTTGAGGGCCCCCTGCTGCAACACGAACCCGACCAGGGCCGAACCCACCAGGGCATAGACCGTCCAGCTGGAGAGGATGGCCGAGAGTCCGTTCCCGACCACGTGGTCGAAGACCTTGGTCACCGCGGCCTGGAGGGCGAAGGCCACGCCGGCCGCCGAACCCAGGAGCAATGCCCTGGCCGCCCCCTTCCGCCTCCGGCCCCAACCACCGAGCAACAGGACGAGGGCCCCGGCCACGAAACCGGCCGACCACCACGCCGAGGCCGAAGGCGTGGACGTCCCGCCTTGAGGGGCGCCCACCGACAGGAAGAGGACGATGCCCACCACCATGGCCCCCGCCCCCACCCACACCCGGCGGCTCACCTGCTGTCCGGTGATGCGTGCCCCGAGCGGCAGGGCGATCACCAGACTCATGGTGGTGAGGGACTGGACCACGATCAGCGAACCGGAGCCGAGCGCCACCGCCTGAAGGACCCAACCGCACGCCTGCAGCCCGCCTCCGGCCAACCACACCGGGCGCCGGAAGATCTGGATGAAGAAACGGGGGTCGCCGTCATCGGCGGGCGCCTCGAGCGTCCCCTTCTGCTGCAGGACATTCCCGAGGGCGAACGCCACTGCGGCCAGGAGAGCGAGCACGTATGCCATGACGGATCGCTGTCCAGCGTAGGCCAGCCACCCGGCCCGACCCGGCTTCACCGCACCGGAGCGCTCCCGCTACCATCGTCCGGGTGACGGACATGCTGGCGCTCTCCACCCACCTGCCGGAGATCGAGGTGGCGGCCGGCGAGACGCTGGTGGAGCAGGGGGGCTCGACCGGCTCCATCTGGGTGCTGGTCGCCGGCTCACTGCAGGTCCTGAAGGGTGACGTTCCGGTCAACGTGATCACCCGGCCCGGCGCCGTGGTGGGTGAGATGTCGGTGCTGCTGGGCACCCGTTCCGGTGCCAGCGTGGTCGCCATGGAGACCTCCCGCCTCCGCCATGCTGCGGACGGCAAGGCTCTGCTGCTGGACGACCCCGAGGTCACCCGGCTGCTCGCCGTGGGTCTGGCCGAGCGGCTCAACTTCGTGACCTCATACCTGGCCGACCTGAAGGAGCAGTACGGCGACGCCCCCGGGCTCTCCATGGTCCCCGACCTGTTGACCCGGCTGACCGAGCCACGGAACTCCGCAGCCCACCCGGGCTCGGCCCGGGACCCTGAGCCGGAGTACTGATCCCGGCTCGCCGTCCCCTGGTCGACACCCGCGCCGCCCCGGCCCGGTGATCAGAAGACGACGCGCTCGGGGACGGTGGCGGCGCCCAGATCGACCTCCTCGGCTCCGAGCATGGAGGACCACCGGGCCCACCCCGCCCCGAGATCCAACTCGATGTGGACAGGCACCCGTCCGATCTGGTGACCGGCGTTGAAGACCCAGGTGTCCCCGATGCGGTCGACCCACGAACCGTCCGGCCGGAACGGCGACTCGTGGACGTGGCCGGCCAGCACCATGTCGGGCCGGTGCTCGTCGATCCAGCCCCGAAGATCTGCGTCGCCGTAGTCGCGGCTCCCCGTCCAGCTGGTGGTGGAGCGGAGCGGTGGCCAGTGGTGCGCCCAGACCCAGCGTCGGGGGCGACGAGCGGCGTCGGCCTCCAACTGGGCCTCCACCCGGGCCCGTCCGGCGGGTCCGTCCCACCAGGGACAGACGGTCAGCAAGGTGTCCTCGAAGGTGACGGAGCTGCCGTCGGTGGGGATGCCGGCCATCCGCGGGTCAGCCAGCCAGAGCGCGGTCTGCTCACCGGCGCCGTCCGGCCCGGTGAGGTCGTGATTGCCCGAGGCCACCACCACGCGGGTCGCCGACCGCAGCATGCCCAGGTACTGGAGGGCCACCTCGCTCTGGGCGTCGAGTGGGACCGTGGAACGGAAGTCGAGGGTGTCCCCGGCCACCACCACCAGGTCGTAGGAGGGCGCGGCGGCCACCACCCAATCCAGCTGGGGCAGGGAGTAGTGGAGATCGGAGACTAGGAGGATGCGCACGGCACCGTCGATGGGATCGCCGGTGACCGGCGACGAGACGGACGTCGAGCGGAACGGGCGGTGGTCGGGTAGTCGGTCATCGGGAGGGGGCGCCGGCGGCGCCCGACGACCCTAACGGAGAACTCGGACTCCCGGCTCGTCGCGGAGGTAGGGCGAGCAGGGTTCCGCACCGCCGACAAAGGGTGGGGGCCTCGTGCCTATGGTGGCCAGGGTGTTCGACCATGGGGCATCCTTGATCAACAGTCCGGCCCGGCCGATCGGAGCAGCCCGTGTCCCAGTCGACAGATCCGTCCATCGATGTCGTGGTCGACGGTGCGGACCCCCGCGGCTACCGCCGGTCACCGGCCGGCCAGCGGGTGTTCGACGCCGCCGTCGACTCGCTGCGCCGGGCCGATTCGTGGACCGACCCCGCAGGCCACCACCGGCTGGTGGCCGACCTGGTCCTCGAGGGTGGCGGTGTGAAGGGCATCGGACTGGTCGGTGCGGTGCTGGTGCTCGACGAGGCCGGCTACAGCTTCCCCCGGGTGGCGGGGACCAGTGCCGGGGCCATCGCCGCCACCCTCATCGCCGCCATCGGCAAGGCCGGTGCCGACATGACCACCCTGGACGGGTACGTGCGCGGCCTCGACTTCGCCAAGTTCAAGCAGCTCAGACCGGTGGCCAACTGGATCCAGAGGCTCGGGAGCATCGGCGAGAAGGCAGTGGACGCCGGCGAGCTGTTACGCCACATGGGCATCTACCCGGGGACCTACCTCGAGGAGTGGCTGGGCCCGCTGCTCGAGGGCCTGGGCGTACGGACGTTCGGGGACCTGGCCATCACCCCGGAGGACGACCCGGGCATGAGCCTGCCGCCCGAGCGGCGGTACCGGCTGGTCATCCACGCCTCCGACATCACCCGGGGAGAACTGGTCCGCATCCCCTGGGACTTCGACTACTACGGCCTGGCCCGGGACGGCGAAGCCGTGGTCCGGTCGGTGCGGGCCTCGATGTCGATCCCCTTCTTCTTCGAGCCGGTGACGGTGGACACCAAGGCCTGCGAGGTCACCGTGCCCGGGCCCGGCGGCACCTCGACCGTGGAGCACTTCGACGGCGGGTCGGTCACCTGGGTCGACGGGGGGATGCTGGCCAACTTCCCCATCACCGCCTTCGACCGCGCCGACGGCCGGCCGCCCCGCTGGCCCACCATCGGCATCAAGCTCTCCGCCCAGGCCCGGGAGATGCCCAAGACCGTGGCCAGCCACGGCACCATGCAGGAAGCCCTCCGCTGTCTCCAGACCATGATGAACGAGTGGGACCGCTACCACGTCGAGCAGTCGACGGCGGCCCGGACGATCTTCGTGGACAACCAGGGCGTCAGCGCCACCCAATTCGACCTGACCCCCGCACAGCAGGACGACCTCTTCCTGAGCGGCGTGCGAGCGGCCACGACGTTCCTCGTCGAATCAGGCAAGACTGGCCGTGTGCCTCGCGCCTGAACGTCCCCGGGTCGGATCGACCCTCCAACCTGCAAGGAGCAACCATGCCGGACTTCCCCACCATCACCCACGTGGCCCTGACCGTCTCCGATCTCGACCGGAGCGTGCCCTGGTACCGGCAGCTGTTCGACGGTGACCCGGTGCTCGACGAGGACACCGGACCCTTCCGCCACGTCGTGTGGCTGGTCGGTGGCCAGACGCTGGTCGGCCTGCACCAGTTCCCCGACCTGGCCGATGCCTCCCCGTTCGAAGAGCGCCGGCTGGGGCTCGACCACCTGGCCTTCGCCTGCGCCGACCGAGACGAGCTCGACCAGTGGCGGGCCCGCCTCGACGAGCTGGGCATCGCCCACGGGGGCGTGGTCGACGCCGCCTACGGGTCGGGGCTGTCGTTCCGTGACCCCGACAACATCGCACTCGAGTTCTTCGCGCCGCCGTCCTGACGGGGCGCCCAGGCCGACCCACTTCCCCCGATGGAGCTCCGGTACCTCTATGTCGGCTCGGACGACGTCGAGGCGGACGTGGGCCGGTGGCTCCTGGTGCCGGGCACCCGGTTGCGCTGGCGCTTCCGTCACTTCGGGGCCGACGTGGCGGCGGTCGACCCGGGCCACCGTCCCTACATCCTCCTCGCCGACCACCGTCCGGCGGGGTCCGTCCTCCCCATCTACCGGACCGACGACCTCGCCGCCCAGGTGGCCACGTTGGAGGCCGGCGGGTGGGTGGTCGGGGTCGGTCCGGTGGGGACCCCCGAGGGACCGGCCCACCTACTCGGAACGCCGGGCGGCCTGACGGTGGCGCTCCTCCGAGTGGACCGCCCCACGGCCATGGAGACGGCCTACGCCGACCAGTCGAACAGCCATCGCGTGGTGCCGTGATCCCGGCGGCGGCGTCCATCGGGGCAGGGTCGGTGCGCCTGGCCCCCCGGTAGCATGGGCCCATGGATGTGGACGGTCCGTTCGATCCGCCGCCCGGTCACCCTTGGAGCCGGGTCTCCCCCCGCCTGGCCCGGATGCGCCGGGCGATGCTGCTGGGCCTCGGGATCCCGGTGGTGGCAGCGATCGCCGTGCCGGTGGCCCCGACCTCCTCGACCGCCGCCATCGTCGTGACGGTGGTCGGCGCCGTCCTGTTGGCCGGGGGATGGCTGTCGATCGGGCGGAACCTGCGCTCGTGGGGTTACGCCGAGCGCAGCGACGATCTGGTCATCACCCACGGGGCCATGTTCAAGAAACTGTGCGTGGTGCCGTACGGGCGGATGCAGCTGGTCGACGTGGAGGCCGGCCCCATCGAGCGGTCGTTCGGCCTGGTCCGCGTGAAGCTCCACACCGCGGCGGCCACCACCGACGCCAGCGTGTGCGGACTGCTGCCGGCCACGGCCTCCGCCCTCCGGGACCGCCTGACCCAGTTGGGCGAGGCCCACGCCAGTGGTCTCTGAGTCACCGGGCCGGCCACCCACGCCTGACCCGATGCCTCCACCCGCGGGGGAAGGTCCCACCGGTCCCGCCGAGGAGACCTTCCGCCTCCACGCCCTGACGCCGGTGGCCCTCGGCGGCCGGGTGCTCGGCGTGCTGGCCGTCATCACCGTCTTCAGCCTGGCCGGCCAGAAGGCAGGGGACGGGAACGGTCCCAGTGCGGCGGCCCTGGTCATCTACCTGGCGCTGGCCGCCCTCGTCGTGGCCCGGGGTCTGATCACGGTGCTGTGCACCCGGTACCACCTCCTCGGCCGGGAGCTGCGCATCGACACCGGCCTGCTGCAGAAGCGGTCCAAGCGGGTCCGGCTGGACCGTGTCCAGAGTGTCGACGTGCTGGAGCCGTTCTCCGCCCGCATCTTCGGCTTGGCCGAGGTCAAGGTGACCACGGCGGGCACGGAACGATCGGCCGTGCGGCTGCGCTACCTGGCCAAGCCCGTAGCCCAGCAGCTCCGGGCCGACCTGCTCGGGCGCTCCGTCGGTGGCGACGAGCTCCAGTGGGAGGCACCGGAGCGTCCCGTGGTGGCCGTGCCGCACGACCGACTGATCGGTGCCGTCCTGCTCGAAATGGTCTCGTGGCGGCTGATCTTCCTGCTGATCGGGCCGGCCCTGACGGTCATCGGCCGGGAGAACGACCACCGGGCCACCTCGGGGATCGGTGTCCTCCTCTTCGTCTGGTTCGGGGTGCTGATCCTCCACGCCGTCTGGCGCCGGGTGAGCACGCTGTGGGACTTCACCGTCACCGAGTCCCCGGACGGGCTCCGGGTGCGTCACGGCCTGCTGTCCACCAGCAGGCAGACCATCCCCCCCGGCCGGATCCAGGCGGTCCTGGTCCATCAACCCCTGGCCTGGCGCCCGCTCGGCTGGGCGCAGGTGCGGATGAACGTCGCCGGCTACGCCGGCAACGCCAACACCAAGTCCACCATGCTGCTCCCGGTGACGGACCTGGAGTACGCCATGGCCCTGGTGGGCTGGCTGCTCGGCGGCATCGACCTCGCCGCCATCCCGCTCGAACGGCCGCCCCGCCGGGCCGCCTGGCGAGCTCCGCTGTGGTGGCGCCAGCAGCTGCTGGGCTCGGACGACCACGTCTTCGTGGCCCGTCACGGGCTCCTCTCCCGGACCATGGACGTCGTACCCCACGAACGCACCCAGAGCCTCCGGTTGACGGCCGGCCCGCTCCAGCGCGCCCTCGGACTGGCCTCGATCCACCTGGACTCGACCCGCGGCCCCGTGAAGACGAGGGCCGCCAACCGGGACGCCCGAGCGGCCCGTGCCCTGCTCGACCTCCAGGTGGAGCGGGCCCGCGTCGCCCGGTTGGCGCCCTGGCAACCCGCCGCCCGCGGGGCGCTGGACCCGGCTCCCGGCGCCTCCGGTCCCGGGGGCGCCGCTCTGAGCGGTGACCGCACCCCCTGACCGTGGGCGGGGTCCCCGACGAACCGGTCCACTACCTTGGGATCACCATGGCATCACCGCCCCGCTCGCTGGTCCTCCTCCACGGCTTCGCCTCCACCTTCGACCACACCTGGCGGCAGAACGGATGGGTGGACATCCTCGCCGACTTCGACTGCACCGCACCCGAGATCGACCTGCCCGGCCACGGCTCGTCCGCCCGACCGGTCGACCCCGGGTCGTACGCCAGCGTGGAGGAGGACGTGGCCGGCCTGCTCCCGGCACCTACCGGTGCCGTGGGGTTCTCCGCCGGCGCCGAGATCCTGTTGCGGGTGGCGGTGGCCCACCCCGGCCGGTTCGATCGCCTGGTCCTGCTCGGGTTGGGCGACAACGTCTTCGAGGAGCGCGACGCCTCGATGTTGATCGAGGCCATGGAAGCGGACGAGGAGCCCGAGGACATCCAGGCCCGGCTGTTCTACCGGCTGGCCCGGACGACGGGCAACGATCCGAAGGCCCTCTCGGCGTTCCTGCGACGGCCCCGCCGGCCCGTGGTGCCCGAGGAGCTGGCCTCCGTCACCTGCCCGGTCCTGGTGGTGCTGGGTGACCGGGACACGATCGCCTCCGCCGAGCGACTCGTGGACGCGGTGCCGTCGGCCACCCTCCTGTCCCTACCCGGCGTGGACCACTTCGCCACGCCGTCCACGTTCGGGGCCATCGACGCCACCATGAGGTTCTTCGGGCTCGGATGACCCGTTCGCCCCGCCACCCGTGACGGTCCCGGGCCCGGGCGTCGCCCGGCTGGAGGCGGTCGTGGGGCCCCATGTGGTGGTGGACCCGGAGGTCGTCAGCGCCTACACCACCGACTGGACCGGGCGGTTCGTGGGCCACTCGACGGCGGTGGTCCGGCCGGGGACCACCGCCGAGGTGGCCGGGGTGATCGCCGTCTGCCGCGAACTCGGCCTGGCCGTGGTGCCCCAAGGCGGGAACACCGGCCTGGTCGGCGGCGGGGTCCCACTCCGAGGCGAGGTGGTCCTCAGCCTGGTCCGTCTGGAGGAGCTGGGGCGGGTGGACGACGGGGCCGGCCAGATCTCCGTCGGCGCCGGGGTGACCCTGGCCGGCCTGCAGCGGGCCGCCACGGCGGCCGGGTGGTCCTACGGTGTGGACATCGCCAGCCGGGACTCGGCCACGGTGGGGGGCACCATCGCCACCAACGCCGGAGGCCTGCACGTCATCCGCTACGGGGCCACCCGGGCCCAGTTGCTGGGGCTCGAGGCGGTGCTCGGGACCGGGGCGGTGCTGTCCCACCTCGGGGGCCTGGTGAAGGACAACACCGGGTACGACTGGCCCGGGCTGGTGTGCGGGAGCGAGGGGACCCTGGCCGTGGTGACCCGGGCCCGCCTGCAACTGGTTGCGCCCCTGCCCCACCGGACGGTGGCCCTGTTGGCCTTCCCCACCGTCCCCGACGCCCTGGGCGCCGCCGGGCTGCTCCGCCGCTCACTCCCCTCCCTCGAGGCCTGCGAGCTGGTGCTGGCGTCCGGGGTGGACCTGGTCTGCTCGGTCACCGGGACGGCGCCGCCCTTTCCCGACCGCCATCCCGTCTACCTGTTGGTGGAGGCGGCCGACCGGGCCGACCCCACCGAGGCCATGGCCGAGGCCGTTTCGTCGGCCAGCCACGTGCTGGACGTGGCGGTGGCCACCGAACCGGGACGGCGGGCCGAGCTCTGGAGCCACCGCGAGTCCCACACCACGGCCATCAACACCCTGGGGTCCCCGCACAAGCTGGACGTGACCCTCCCCCACGGCTCGCTGGCCGAGTTCGTCGACCGGGTGCCCCATGTGGTGGCCGCGATCGAGGCCGGGGCCCGCACCTGGCTGTTCGGCCACGTCGGGGACGGCAACATCCACGTCAACGTGACCGGCCTCGCCCCGGACGACGATCACGTGGACGACGCGGTCTTCCAGCTGGTGGCCGAGCTCGGCGGCAGCATCAGCGCCGAGCACGGCATCGGCACGGCCAAGAAGCGGTGGCTCCACCTGTCCCGGTCCTCAGCCGAGCAGGAGGCGTTCCGGGCGATCAAGGCCGCCCTCGATCCCGACGGCATCCTCAACCCCAACGTGCTCCTCTCGACCGGGGAGCGCTGACCACCGCCCTCACCGGGGAGCCACTCCCCGAGACCGGCCCATGGCCCGGGGGGCACCGACCCGGCTCTCCGGCTCCTCCCCCGCGCCCCCTGACGGCCCGAGTGGGTGGTCGAGGGTCTCTTTGGGTCGACCCTCCGGCGGTCACGGGCCCGGGTCGGCCGTCGCCTCGGTCACCAGGTCGACGCGAGCGGTCAGCCACTCGTCTGGCGTGACGACGTCGCGAAGGTTGCCCATGATGGTCCTCGGTCCGGCGGCTCACCGTGGTCAGGTCGGGGGCACGCCCGCCGGACTCATCGACCCCGCCGCGTCCGGAGGGATTTCTTGCAACGTCCCGGCCACCCCGGGCGTCTTAATTGGTGATGGGTACACTGGGAGGCATCGTCGACGCTGAATCCCCCGGGGGCAGGGGGGCCGCCTCCAGCCGTGCCGCGGACCCGCCGGCACCCGCCGGCGCCCCCGGGCCCTCCCCCCGGCCGGTGCAGCCGATGGCCGAGACGGGAGCGGAGACGGAGACCTTCGGCGAGTTCTACGCCGGACACTTCACCGAGCTGGTGCGGTTGGCCGCGCTCCTGAGCGGATCGGCCGACGCCGCTCCCGACCTGGTGCAGGACTGCTTCGTCCGGCTCCACGGCCACTGGGCCTCGGTACGCGAGCCGCTCCCCTATGTGCGTCGCAGCGTGGTGCACGCCTGCGCCTCCCACCACCGGCGGGCCGCCCGGGCCCGCCGGGAACCGCCGCCCGAGATCCGGGTCTCGGTCCTGGAGGCCGACGAGCTGGAGGACGCACTGGCCAAACTCCCGTCCCGGCAACGGGCGGCTGTGATCCTGCGCTACTACGGCGACCTGCCCGACGCCGACATCGCAGGGGCCCTGCGCTGCCGCCCCGGCACCGTGCGCTCCCTCGTCCACCGCGCCCTCATCGATCTGAGAAGGACCATCGAGCCATGACCGACGCGTTCGAAGACCGCCTCCGCCACCATCTCGCCGACCGGGCCGCCGCGGTCGAGGCCGAGCCGGATCCGACAGCCGTCATGGAGCGGGCCGCCGGTCGGTCGCGCCCCAAGGGCCTGGTGGCCGGCGGGGTGGCCGCGCTGGGGCTGCTGGTGGCCGGCGCCGGCATCCTCACCGGCGTCAACCTGGCCGGCGCCGGCTCCACGGCGGAGCCGGCGGCGTCGACGGGCCTTCCCGGACGGGCCGGTGCCGAGCTGGCCCCCGGAGCCGGGCCCAACTCGGAAGGCCCGTCGATCGTCGTCCAGGCGCCGTACGCCCTGCTCTTCACCCGGGTCGGCTCCTCCGGCGTCACCATACGGGCCTACTCGACCGGCACCCCGACCGGAGGGTGCACGTCGGGCAGCTGCACGCCGTCGACCACCGTCCCGGGGACCCCGTCCTGTCCCACCGGTGCCATGTGTGCCGAGCCGATCCTGACGCCCCACACCTCTGTCGGCGCGCCGGGGGGTGGCGGCGGCTCCGGAGGGACGACGGTGACTCCGGCCACTCCGGTGAGTCCGCCCGCCCAGACCGGCGGGACGGGGACCGGCGGGACGGCCCTACCGGTGCCCGCCTCCTGTGGCCAACTGGTGCTGGAGCTGTCGACGGACCGGGCCGTCGGGACGGGTTCGGTGCTCCTGCCCGCCGACGCACCCTCGACTGCGAACTCGCTGCAGATCCTGGGGAGCGGCTCCTTCGGGTCGGCCGAAGGGGCCCCCGTCAGCTGGGTCGCCGTCGGAGTGGGGAGCGCAATGGCATCGGTCCAGCTGACCGTGAACGGCACACCGGTGGACGCCATGGCCCCTCACAGCGGGGTCGTGGTGCTGGCCCTGCCGGGTGGTTCCGGACTGGCCGGGGCCTCGGTCGTCGGGCTGGACCAGGATGGGGCAACCGTGTCGGCCATCCCCGCCACCCAGGGAATCCAGCCGGCCGACGCCAACGGCTGCCCGACGACGCCGACCACCTCGACCACGTCGACCACGTCGACCACGAATGCGTCGGAGCCGCCCACCACGTCGACCACGGTCCCCGTGGACCCGACCCCGACCACGGCTCCCGCGGCATCGGGCACTCCGGTGCCAGGACCCGATCTGCCGGTGTCGCCGCAACGCGGCTGAGCCGCCCACCAGACCGGGACCGTGGGCCCGGGACGCTGCACCCTCCATCGCCGTCTGCTCCCAACACCAGCAGACCGCTCGAGCGCCGTTCCTGCGGCGCCGGTCGCAGACGGAAGCGGAACCATCGTGCACTTGGGCTCATCGGCACCCGGAGCAGCCGACGGAGGCGGGGCGGCGACCGTGACCGTCCACGCCGGCTGACGGCATGGTGTTCCTGAGCCGGCCGAAGTGCTGGTCATCGCGGCGGTGGCCCCCGCCCTCCTGGGTCCCGACATCCTGCCCACGGTGGCCGAGCAGATCGGCGTGCTCTGGCCCGACCCCCCCGGAGCCGCTCAGTCCGTCGTGGCCGACTCCAGAACGGCCAGGATCTCGTCGCCCCACTTCTCGAGGCGGAGTGGCCCGATGCCGCGGCACCGGGCCAGGTCGGGCAGGGTCCTCGGGAGCTCGGAGGCGATGCCCACCAACTCCTTGTCGTTGAGGACGACATAGGCCGGCACGGCGTCCTCCTTGGCCACGGCCGACCGCCACTCCCGCAGCGCGGCCTCGGCGGCGAGGGCGGCGACGGAGGGCTCGGCCCCGGGAGGAAGCAGGCGCAACGTCTTGCCCTCGACACGGACGTCGGTGCCGAAGGGAACCTCCCACCGGACCCCCGCGATGCCCACGACCGCCCCGTCGGCCCCGACCTCGAGCACCTGGACCGTCTGGCCCCGGTGCTCGATGGTCAGCCCGGGCTCGGCCGCCACAGCGGGGAGTGACCGCGTGCGGCTCGTCGACCCCGCCGGCCTGTCCCGGGCTCGGCGCGCCGTCCCGCCGGGCCCCGCGGCCTGCCGGCCGGCGTCGGCGTCGGTCCGGCGACCGGTTGTGGCGTCCTCCGGCTTCGGACGGGGTCGACTCCCATCCAGCTCACCGAGGAAGACGGACGGCGCCGCCGCGTCAGCCAGGACGGCGACCTGGTGCCTCGCCCGGGTGAGCGCCACATGGAACACCCGCCGCTCTCCCTCCTCGTCATCCCCCAGGCGGTGCGGGAGCAGGCCCTGGGTGGCACCGAACACGATCACCCGGTCCCACTCCTTGCCCTTGATGCGGTGCACGGTGGACAGGAGCACGGCCGGGCCCTCGGCCGGTGGTCGGGTCAACACGCCCCGCAGCCAGTGCTCGAAGGTGGCGGCCTCGGGGTGCAGGGCCGCCACCGCCGCCAACGCCGCCAGATCGTCCCGGTGGGTGGACCGGTCCGCCTCCCGTCGCGAGGAGTCGAGCACGTCCATGGTGCCGTCCAGGCCGATGCCGGCGCCGATGGCTTCGAGGGCGACCGCGGTGGACCGGTCGGCGGCGGACGTCACGGCGTCGAGGTCGTCCGCGTAGGCCAGCAGCTTCGGGACGTCCCGGCCGGACAGTCGGCCGGCCAGGCGCCGGATGTCGGCGACGGAGGTGGTCGACCGCTTCGTGACCATGTCCACCACCATGGGAGCGATGCCCCGGGACGGCCTCCGGATGGTGTCGCGGACGTCCTCCCTCCGGATGTGTCCGGGATCGGCTCCGATCCGGAGATAGGCGAAGGCCGTCCGCATGCCGGTCCGGGCCAGGACGCCGGCCCCCAGCGGAGTGGCACACGGGATGCCCGCCTCCATGCAGGCCACCTGCACCGGCAGCAGGGCGGAGTTGACCCGGGCCAGGACGGCGATCTCGGCCGGACCGACCCCGGCCGTCCCGCCAGTCGGTGATGATCTCGGTGGCCAGAGCGGCCAGGGCGTCGCCCGGCACCGCACGGACGGCCACCGGTCCGGCACCGGCCAGGGGTCCGGGCAGGTCCCCGACCCCGTCGTCACGGCCCTCCGGCGACCGAATGGTCTTGTCGATCCGACGCAGGTTGTAGGAGAGCAGCGAGCTGGCCGCGGTCACCACTGAGGGCGGGCAGCGGTAGTTCACCTCCAGGGGATGGTGACCGGCGCCGGGGAAGTAGCGGGGGAAATCGATGAGGAACTCGGGAGTGGCCCCGGAGTAGCCGTAGATGACCTGGTCGTCGTCACCCACCCCGAAGCAGTCGTACCCGGGAGCGGCCAGCAGACGGATCAGCAGCAGGTGGGCCGGGGTGAGGTCCTGGAACTCGTCGACCAGCAGGCGACGGCACCGGGCCTGGGCCGACCGTCGGGCGCCGGGATCGGTCAGGAGGATCTCGATGGCCCGGTAGATCTGCTCGTCGAAGTCGACCGCTCCGCGTTCGGCCAGGGCGCCCCGGTACCGGTCGAACCCTTCGCCGATCCCCTCGGCGTCGGGGATCTCCTCCTCCACGACGTCCGGCGCGGTGAGCCCGAGCCGGATGGCGGAGAGGGCGCTGATGTACGGGGCGACCGTGTCGGCGTTGGCCTGACGCCGGATCTCGAAGACCTCCTGGAGGAGGTCGCGCACCCCGGCCTCCTCGAGCACGCGTGGCCGGCCCGAGGGCCCGAACTCGGAGCAGATCCACAGTCCGGTGCTGTTGAGGGTCCGGATGTGGGGCCCTTCGGGGGCGAGGATGTCCGAACACCGCTGCTTGAGCTCATCGGCGGCACGCGTGTTGTAGGCGAGGGCGCTCACCGTGCCCCGGTCGACTCCGCGGTCGGCCACCAGATGACGCAGCCGCTCGGTCAGCACCCGGGTCTTGCCCGAGCCGGCCGGGGCGATCACCCGGGCCGGGCCGGTGGCGTGCACCACGGCGGCCAGCTGGTCCGGAGCCAGTTCGGAGTCGGGCGGACGATGGGTGGCCGGGTCCAGGTGGCCGGCCTCGACGCCCCAGCGGTGGACCACCCCCGCCCCCGAGGCGACGGTCGGTGGATCGGGTGGTCCGCCGTCGACAAAGAGCGGCGTGCCGTCGGACCGGGCCAGGTCGGCCTCCCCGCCCTCGGTGACGCCGAGACCGGCGAACCGGCGGGCCGCCTTCCGGCCGTGCCACCAGACGGGCTCGCCGCCGCGGGCGTCGTAATTGTTGGCCCACACCAGGAAGTGGAGCCGCTCCACCGTGAACTCGAAGGCCGGCGTGAGGCGGTGGACCGGGCCGTCGTGGCGTTGGGGGGTACGCAGGGCGTCCTGCGCGGCGGCGAGCTCGACCACCAGGGGCCGTCGCTCGAGCCACGCCGCATGGAGGAGGTCGGTGACCTCCCGGGCATCGGCCAACTCGGCGTCGCCCACCTCCACCCGGGGGCACGATGCCCACGGTTCGGGCACCGGGCCGCCGGGCAGCACGACGACGCCCCGGCCGAGTTCGGGTGGTCCGGGGTACGGCACCCGCCCAACATAGGCCGGAGGTGTGACGGGCGGTCACACCTCCGACTCCTGCGTCATCGCCACCGGGCCGCGCCGCGGAGTGGCCGGACCCCCGGGTGCACCGCCTCGGGGATCCGGGCCGATCCGCACTGCGGACGGACCGGGAGGCGGCGGGCCCGGGCGGGCGCGAGGCCCGGGGCTCGGGTCCCGACAGGATGGGGTGGACGGGCGAGCCGTCAGGCCTCGGGTCCCGAGAGCCCCAGCATCCTCGTCACGCCGTGGTCCCGCCCCGCCGTGTAACCACCGTCGACGGCGAGGGCGTGGCCGGTGATGAACGAGGCGTCGTCCGACAGCAGGAACGCGGCCGCCGCGGCGATCTCCTCGGGCCGCCCGAAGCGCCCGAGCTTGTGCGCCGCGACGGCATTGGCCTTCGACGTCTCCAACCCGGGCCAGTCGAAGACGCTCCGGGTCATCGGCGTATCGATGAACCCGGGGCACACGGCATTGACCCTGATCCCCCGACCGGCGTAGTCGATGGCCATGCTCTTGGTGAGGAGGACCACGCCCCCCTTGGAGGCACTGTAGACACTGCCCCCGGCGGTACCCTCCAGCCCCTCGATGCTGGCGATCGTGACCACCGCACCGCGGGAGCCGGCCACGCTCGGCTGCGCCAGCATGGCGTCGATGACGTGTTTGGCCACCAGGTAGGTCCCGGTCAGGTTGACCCGGAGGACACGCTCCCACTCCTCCGCCGGCAGCGTGTGCACCGGGCCCCCGTTGGCCACTCCGGCTGAATTGACCACCCCGTCGACCCGGCCCGCGAATCTGGTGGCCGTGGCGACCAGGTCGACGACCGAGGCCTCGTCGGCGACATCGGTGAAGTGGAATTCCCACCGGTCGGGGCGGCCGATGGGCTCGGCGCCGGGTTCGGCGATGTCGGCTCCGACCACCCGAGCCCCTTCTTCGATCAAACGCGTTGCGCACTCCCACCCGATGCCGGAGGCCGCCCCGGTGACGATGAAGCACTTGCCGTCGAGCCCTCGCATGGTCCTCCGTCCTGTGGCCGCCCACCCGACGTCGGCCGGCTCTCCGACCCTACGCTCCGCCGGCCCACGAGGGGCGGAAGACGACCTTGATGGAATGGGACGACTCCCGGTCGATGGCGGTCTCGATGGCGGAGCGGTAGTCGTCGAGCCCGAACTCGTGGGTGACGACCTCGTCGGGGAGGAGCCCGGCGGCGAGGATGTCGACGGCCCGGTCGACCGAATGCCGGTCGGGTCCGCCGGCGAGTCCGGGAGCGGTTCCGGAATCCACCGAGTGGTCGATGGAGCCGACCAGGGCCGCCTCCTTGTACCAGACCGGGGTCAGGTCGACCTCGCTGATCCCGGCCGCCCCGAGCAGGAGGACGGTACCCCGGTGGGCCACGTCCCGCAGCGCCTCGGTCACCGACTGGGGTGAGCCGACGGCCTCGACCACCAGGGGGAAGCCGCCCATCAGCATGACGTGCTGCTTTCGACCGATGACCCGGGCATCGACCAGGTCGGCCAGCTCCTCGTAGTGGGTGTTGTCCGGCTGCGTCCGGACCACGTGGTCGGCCCCGCACAGGGCCGCCGCCTCTGCCTGGTGCGGGTGGCGGGCCAGGACGGTCACCGGGCACCCGGGGAACAGTCCCTTGAGTGCGGCCACCGATGCGAGCCCGATGATGCCGGCCCCGACCACGAGCACGGGATCGCCGTCGGTGGGCGGCGCCCGGAGGAGTCCGTGGCAGGCGATCGACACCGGCTCGTGGAGGCAGGCGACCCGGTCGGGGACCGAGTCGGGGATCGGGTGGAGCATGGATGCGTGGGCCAGGACCTGCTCGCCCCAGCCCCCGCCGAGGTTCGAGGTGAATCCCAGGGTGCGCCCGCTGCTGATCATCCTGTTGTCGAGATTGGTGCAGGACGAGGTCCAGCCCCGGGCGCAATTGGCACACGGCGGATCGACCCCCCGGGGCAGGCAGGGGATGCACGGATCGACGGCCACCCGGGTCCCGGTGGGGAGGGGAGACGCTGAACCGGCCTCGACGATGCGTCCGGCGATCTCGTGACCCAGGACGAACGGGAACGAGCCCATCGAGCTGAGGGCCGGAGACGGGCCCGTGTTGTGGGCGAACAGATGGAGGTCGCTGCCGCAGATCCCACCCACGGCCACCTCGACCCGGGCCCAGCCGGGACCGGGGAGCTCGGGATCGGGCAGATCGACGAGCGATGCCGGAAAGTCGGGATCGGCCATGTCGAATTGGACGGCGCGCACGGGGCCAGCGTACGTGCTTTCACGAGCGCGCCCCGTGTCCGTCCCCTGGGCGGGCACCTCCCCGGCCGGTACGCTCGGGGGTCGTGCGCATCGACGACGCCAGGCTCGAGGAGGTCCGGGAACGTGGCTTCTGCCTCGTCGAGGGGTTCCTGGCCCGCGACGAGTTGGCGGCGGCCCAGCAGGCGCTGTGGCTGCACTTCCCGGAGCCCGAGGAGTACTTCGCCGATCGGGCGCGGTACCCCGAATTCGAGGGTGACCAGTTCGGCGGTGTCCTGGAGTTCCCGTACCGGTCGTGGGATCTCAATCGGCTGGCCTTGCACCCCGACCTCGTGGACGCCGTCGAGCGCTACCTCGGCACGACCGACCTCCACCTCTACAAGGTCGAGTTGTGGGCCAAGTACGGAGGGGCCGCCGACTACGACCAGCCCCTCCACCGCGACTACGGCAGCCACAGCCTGGTCGTCCCCCGGGTTGACGACCGCTACCAGCAGCTCACCACCTTCATCTTCCTCTCCGACGTCACCGACGCCGACGGTCCCACCCGGATCGTCCCCCTCGAGGCGGGACGGGACGTGCCGTTCACACCCCTGTACCTCCCGTTCGGTTCGCTGGCAGAGTGCGAGGTGCCCGCCGTCGGCCCGGCGGGCAGCCTGCTGGTGTACCGGACCGACATCCTCCACCGGGGTTCGCAGATCACCGGTGCCGGGTCGTCGCGGTTCTCCCTGCTGGCCGACTTCCAGGCCCGGGGAGCGACCTGGGGCGGGAAGATGGCCTGGCCCAAACAGTCCCCGCAGCGCTGGGCCAAGCTGATCCCCCAGTGCTCCGTCCGCCAGCGGGACCTGTTCGGCTTCCCCCGGCCGGGGCACGAGTACTGGAACGAGCAGACCCTGGCCGACGTCGCCCTCCGCTACCCGGGGATGGACATGGATCCGTACCGGCCATCCACCCCCGTCCCGTAGCCGACCTGTGGGGCATGGACCCCGCTTGTCCCCGCGCCGGCGGTTGGTTAGCTTCGGGTCGGGCGATGCCGGGAGGTCCCATGGGATTCGAACTGAGCGAAGGTCACTTCACCACCGAGGCCGAGGCGTTCGCCGAGATCGCCGAACGGGGCTGGTACTCGATCGCCGTCGACGTCGCCGCCGTCGACAACGAGCTGCACTGGCACGACTTCGATTCGGTGAACTTCATCCTCGAGGGGTCACACCGGGTGCAGTTCGCCGACGGTTCCATGATGGAGTGCGGCCCCGGGGCGAAGATCGAGGCCCCCGGCCGGGTGGTGCACCGTGAGTGCAGTCCGGCCTACCGCTCCGTCTTCGGATTCAGCGTCGAGCCGGCGGCGATGTCGAAGCCGGTGAACAAGCCACCGATCGAGCTGGACGTCTAGCCGGGGCTCCCGGCCTCGGGACGACCGTCACGGCCTTCGGGACCCGGTCGTCCGGGCTCCGACCCTGGTTCCTCAGGGCCGGCGATGGAGGGGAGCCGAACGGGACGCCGCACCCGGCCCAGGCCGCCGACCCCGCCCTGGGCGATGGGCGCCGCACCGGGACGGTGCCCCTGGTGCCGCCGGGCGGGCACGGCCCCGGCGTTAGTCTCTGCCCGTGACCATCACCACCGAAGGCGGCCGGGTGCTCGGCTGCCTGGTGGAGAAGCAGCTCACCACGCCGCAGCAGTACCCCCTGACGCTCAACGCCCTCACCCTGGCCTGCAGTCAGTCCACCAACCGCGAACCGGTGATGGCGCTCACCGAGTCCGAGGTGCAGGACGCGCTCCAAGAGTTGAAGGAGCTCCACCTCGTCCGCTTCGTCCTGCCGTCCCACGGGAAGTCGGTGATTCGCTTCCGGCATGTGCTGGACGAGGCCTACGGTCTCGACGCCGCCCGGGTGGCCCTGCTGGCCGTCCTGCTCCTGCGCGGGCCTCAGACCCCCGGCGAGCTGCGGTCCCGCACCGCCCGCATGGCCGAGCTCGGCTCGCTCGAGTCACTCCTCGCCGAGCTGCAGGTCCTGGCCGACCAGCCCGAGCCCCTGGTGCGGCTGCAGGCCCGCCAGCCGGGCCAGAAGGAGGACCGTTGGCAGCAGCTGCTGGCCACCGAGTCGGGGGACGCCGGTCGTTTCGGACGTCCACCCCCGGCCGGGACGACCCTGCGTCCCGACCCGATGGGCACCCCGGACGCCGGGCCGGCGGAACCGATCCGCGACGGAGGGGAAGGGACCGACCTCGAGCGGCGGGTGGAGGCGTTGGCGGCCGAAGTGGCCGCGGTCCGAGCCGAACTCGATGACCTCGGCGCCTCCCTCGCCGCCCTGCGGGAGAGCCTCGGCGAGTAGAGGCCGTCGGGCCTAGGGCGAGGCCCCGGGGTCGAGGAGGTCGCTCACCGCTCCCCGGAGCATGCCGCCCAGCTCGTCGGAGGGGACGTCGGAGAACACGTTGCCCGTGAGGACCAGTGCGCCCATGACCGCCCCGAACGCGCAGGCCATCCGGACCCGGTCGCCCAGCGCGATCGCCGGATTCCCGAGCGCCTCGCGGAAGCGGGCCTCCAGGTCGTCGTGATCGGCTTCGTGCCGGTCGCGGTGCAGTTCCTCGAGGGCGGCGCGGTTGCGTTCGTGGAGGATGAAGAGGGCCCGGTGCTCGAGCATCTGGTCGATGAAGCCGTCGAGCAGGTCGGCCCAGGTCCCCGGCGACCAGTCCGCCTGGTCGATGGAGGCCAGCGCCGCCTTGCCGAAATCGTGAAGACGCAGGTGGAGCGTCATCAGGATGTCCTCTTTGCTGGCGAAGTGGTAGTAGATCGCCGCCTTGGAGTAGCCGAGCCGCTCGGCGATCTGCCGCAGCGAGGTCCGCTCGTAGCCCTGCTCGGTGAAGAGCTCCAAGGCGATGTCGAGGATCCGCTCGCGGGTGCTCACGTCCACGCCGGCGTCGTCGGGCTCCGGTCGGCTGAGGGTCACCCCTGCATTCTACTTGACAGCCGGTAAGTTACTCCCTTACCATCCGGCAAGTAACTTCCATCCCCCCACCAGTCAGGAATCCGTGCCCACCGACTCCATGATCCGAGCCGAAGGACTGAAGAAGCGCTTCGGGGCGACGGTGGCCCTGGACGGCGTGGACCTGGACGTGCCCACCGGGTCCATCCTCGGTGTCCTGGGCCCGAACGGCGCGGGCAAGACCACGGCGGTGCGCATCCTGACCACGCTGTCCGTGCCCGACGGCGGGTCGGCCTGGGTGGCCGGTCACGACGTGGTCCGGGAGGCTCCCGCCGTCCAGCGCAGCATCGGGGTCACGGCCCAGGATGCCACCGTCGACGAGCTCCTGACCGGACGGCAGAACCTGGTCATGGTGGGACGCCTGTGCGGGCTCCGCCGGCCCGAGGCCCGGGCCCGGGCCGACGAGCTGCTCGACCAGTTCGACCTGGCCGACGCCGCCGACCGGGTCCTCAAGGGCTACTCGGGGGGGATGAGGCGCCGCCTGGACCTCGCTGCCGGCCTGGTCACCCGTCCCCCGGTGCTGTTCCTCGACGAGCCGACCACCGGACTCGACCCGACCAGCCGGGTCCGCATGTGGGAGGTCATCCGCGGGCTGGTGACCGACGGGGTGACCCTGCTCCTCACCACCCAGTATCTCGACGAGGCCGACGAGCTGGCCGACCGGATCGTGGTCATCGACCACGGCCGGGTCATCGCCGAAGGCACGGCGGCCGAGCTCAAGACGGCGACCGGCGGGGCGCGGCTCGAGGTCACACTGAGCGAACCGTCCGCCGTCGCTCCCGCCGCGCTGGAGCCCTTCGTGTCCGGTCAGGTCCATGTCAGCCACGACGGGCGCCGCCTGCGCGCGCCGGTCCGCAGCGGGGCGGGGCTGGCCACGACCGTGGTGCGTGCCCTCGATGCGGCGGGGATCAGCGTCGACGACGTGGAGGTCCACCAGCCCTCGCTCGATGACGTGTTCTTCTCGCTCACCGGCCATCCCACCGAGGAGACAGGCGAGTTCGCCGACATCGATCCCTCCCGCTCCGAGCTGGAGACGGCCGGCTGATGACCGTCACGGTGCTCGCCCCTCCACCCACGGCCAGACCCCCGAGGACTCCCGGTGTCGTCCGGCAGCTGTGCGACGTCCTGGCCCTCACCGGACGCAATCTGGTCCACATCGCCCGGGAGCCGCTCCAGCTGTCCGACGTCACGGTCCAGCCGGTCCTCTTCACCCTGCTGTTCGTGTACGTCTTCGGCGCCGGCGTAGTCCTCCCCGGCGGCGGGACCTATGCCGACTTCGCCATCGCCGGCCTCCTGGCCCTCAACCTCACCACCTCGGCCATGGGCACCGCCGTCGGGCTCAGCACCGACCTCAACAGCGGGGTGATCGACCGCTTTCGGACGCTGCCCATGTGGCGGCCGGCGGTGCTGGTGGGCCGCTCGCTGGCCGACCTGCTGACCGCCACGGTGTGCGCCGCCATCGTCGCCATCACCGGTCTGTGCATCGGCTGGCGCCCGACCGGCGGGGTGGCGTCGACGGTCGCCGGGTTCGCCATCTTCCTGCTGTTCGCCTACGCCCTGTCGTGGGGCTGTGCCTGCCTGGGGATGGTCAGCAAGGGCCCGGAGTCGGCCCAGGGCATCGGCCTGGTCATCCTGTTCCCGCTGGCCATCGTGTCCAACGCCCTCGTCCCCACGGAGCGGATGCCCGTCGTGCTCCGGACCATTGCCGACTGGAACCCGGTGAGCGCGGTGACCACCGCGGCCCGCCAGCTCTGGCACAACCCGAACCCCTCGGCGACCATCCACGCCTGGCCCATGCAGCACCCGGTGGAGGCATCGCTGCTGTGGTGCGCCGCCCTGCTCGTGGTCTTCGCCCCCCTGGCCACCGCGCTGTACCGTCGGCGCACCACCGAGTGACGGTGGCGCTGCCGCGGGTCCGGCCGGCGACCCCGACACCGGGCCACGGGCGCGACTAAGGAAGCGCAGCCAGGGCCTCGGTGTCGAGCACCACATCGGCGGCGGCCAGGTTCTCCTCCAGGTGGCGGAGGGAGGACGTGCCCGGGATGAGGAGGACGTTGGGGGCCAGGTGCAGCAGCCACGCCAGCGCGATCTGCGCCGGGGTCACCTCCAGCCGGCGGGCCGAGGCGACGACGATCGGGTCGGCCAGGACGGGGTTGTCGGCGTGGAAGGCCGAGCCCAACGGGAAGAAGGGCACGAACGCCACGCCGTCGTCCCGACAGGCTTCGAACACGTCCGAGTCGGGGGTGTCGACCAGGTTGTACGGGTTCTGCACGCACACCACCTCGACCCGGGATCGGGCGACACGGTACTGGTCCAGATCGACGCTGCTCAGGCCGATGGCCCCGATGAGGCCCTCCCTGCGCACGGCCTCCATGGCGTCGAGCTGCTCGGCGAACGGCACGTCCGACTCCGGGTGGCGACGGAGGTTCACCACCGGGATCTGGTCCAGGGCGAGGGCGTCCAGGTTGGCTTGGACCCCGGCCCGCAGCTGCTCCGGGGTCTGCGCCGCCACCCACCGACCCGCGTCGTCCCTGGCCGCACCGACCTTGGACACGATGACCAGCCCGTCCGGATAGGGGTGGAGTGCCTCGCGGAGGAGGGCGTTGGCTACGTCCGGCCCGTAGAACTGCGCAGTATCGATGTGGTCCACCCCGAGCTCGACGGCCTGTCGCACCACCTGGAGGGCCACGTCGTGGTCCTTCGGCGGCCCGAACACTCCCGGCCCGGGCAGCTGCATGGCCCCGAAGCCCACGCGACGCACATCGTACCGGCCCATCGCGAACGATCCGTTGCCCACCGGTCCGGTATACCCGGGATCCTCGCGAGCACACGCGTTCGGTCACCCGACCCGGGGGCACGGCGCCCCCGTACCGGGATTCCGGTAGCGTCGGATCGTGACCGTGGGCGACGAAGCCATGGAGATCGACCTCTATCTGAAGGAACTGGGCGCCACCGACGAGCAGATCGCCGACGCCCGTCGCGGGTGCCACCTGGCCGGCCTGGCTGGGGATCTGGTCCTGGCCCGGGGGGCGACGCTGACGGCGCGGGATCTGGCCGGGCGGTCGGGGACCACCGTGGAGGACGTGCTGGCCATGTGGCGCACCATGGGGGTGGTCGTCCCCGACGAGGACCGGGTCATGTTCTCCGACGACGACGCCGAGTTCACCGACTTCCTCGTACAGGCCAACCCGGTGGGGTCCCACGGGGGCGAGCTGTTGCGGGTGCTCGGCAGCTCGCTGTCCCGGATGGCCGAGGCGGCGGTGGCGGTGTACGTGCAGACCCAGGAGCCGGCCTACGACTCACCGCGGCTGGACGTCCTGGACTGGGCCAAGGGGCAGGTCACGATCAACGCCGCCGCCCTGCGCCTGGGCGACTCGATGGGAGCCGTCTTCGCCCACCACATGCGGGACGCCATCGACCGTCAGCGAGCCGCCCAGGCCGACGTGAGCGACCGCTCGCTGCACCGTCTGGCCGTGGGCTTCGTGGACCTGGTCGGCTTCACCCCGCTCTCGCTGCACACGTCACCCACCTCGCTGCTGGAGCTGATCGGCGAATTCGAGGGGAGGGCGTTCGAAGTGGCGGGGACCCATGAGGGGCGGATCGTCAAGCACATCGGCGACGAGGTGATGTTCGTGGCCTCGGACGGCGGAGCGGGCTGTGCCATCGCCCGGGACATCACGTCCTCCATCGGCACCGGCATCGAGCCGCGGGGCGGCGTGTGCTTCGGCGACGTCATCACCCGGCACGGTGACTACTACGGGCCGGTGGTCAACCTGGCCTCGCGGCTGGCCGACCTGGCCGTTCCGGGCGAGGTCCTGGTCGACGCGGACACGGCGCGGTCGGCGACCGGGTCCTTCGAGTTCCGGGAGGCCGGACGCCGGCTGCTCAAAGGCTTCGACGACCCCATCGAGGTGTACTCGGTGGGCGCCGCCATCACTCCCTGAGCGCGCACCCTGACCCGCACACGGGCCCTCGGGGACGAACGGGAGGCGGGCCGGTGGAGCCGCCCGCTCCGTGGCGTCGGCGAGCGGCCGTCCACGCTGCCGGCGCCGGACCCTGCCGGGCCGGGTTACTCAGCCGACGGCCGCGCCCGGGAGGGGCAGCCGGAGGGTGGCCGTCCCGGTGACGTGGTCGCCGAGCCCGGTGGTCGCCCGGAACTCGACGTCCACGATCCCCTCACCCTGCTCCGCCCGCGTGGCGGTGACCGAGCCGGAGTACGTGAGGGTGGTGGCGGGGAACAGGGGCACGCCGAGGCGGATGGCGAGCCGGCCGACCATGGCCTCGGGACCGGCCCAGTCGGTGAGGAAGCGGCTGCAGTAGCCGGTGTCGGACAGGATGTTCATGAAGATGTCCGTCGCACCCTGCGTCGTGGCGTAGGCACGGTCGTGGTGGACCGGCATGAAGTCACGCGAGGCGATGGCGCCGGCCACGATGTGGGTGGCGGTGATGTCGATGACCATGTCCGGCAACCGGTGGCCGACGGCAACCTCCTCCCAGATCACCGTCCCGGACGGCGAGCGGGCGGTCACGAGAGCTCCCCCGGCCGGAACTTGAGGATGCGGAACCGCTGTCGGCCCACCACCTCACCGGACTCCACCGTGTAGGTGGTCACCCAGGTCACGAAGTAGCCGCGTCCGAGCCGGGTGGTTTTCTCCTCCGAGATGGACTCCACCACCGTGGAGGCCGACACCGTCTCCCCGAGCCGGAGGTAGCGGTCGATCTCGAACTCGGAGTCGGTGGCCAGGGTCCCGCTGAAACCGGCGGCGTCGAAGACCGACAGCGGGCCGGCGCCCGCGGACTCGACGGGCGAGCCGCCCCGCTCGGCGATGCCGGTGATCGTCGGGGTGGCCATGGTCCAGGTCTGCAGCATGAGGGGTGGGGCCACGATCCCTCCGAAGCGGGTCTTCGCCGCCAGGTCGGGGTCGGTGTAGACGGGGTTGCGGTCCTCGAAGGCGGCGGCCCAGTGGCGGATCATCGGCTGGTTGACCGGATCGGGAGCCACCGAAGGGGTGTCGGACCCCACGGGCCGGCCGATCAGCTCGGCCAACCGGTCGCTCAGCAGGTCGGTGTCCTGACCCTCGGTACCCTCGTCCATCACCCGTCCCGTTCGTCCCGGTGTCCACTGCGTCCCGCCGAGGATAGAGGGTCGGCTGCCGGCGCTCGGCCGAGCCGGCCCGACCCGGGTGGGCGAGACGGCTGCGGTCCCCGTGCACTTCAATGGTGGCGTGACCAGTGCATCGGCTCTCGAGAGGGCGCTCGCCCGGTCAGGAGGCACGGTGACCGACACGCTGGAGCGCCTGGTGGGTGAGCCCATCGACGCCGAGCCGGAGGGTCACCGGGGTGTCCGGGCGGAACCCGCCAGCCGGCTCGAGGTTCCGGGAGGGCACCCGCTGCTGTGCCGGGCGGCCTGCCTGCAGGGGCGGCGGTCGGGACGGCCCTATCTGATCGCGGTGACCCTCCTGGTGCCGAGCCGCCTCCCCGCCGCATTCGTACGGCAGCTGGAGTCCGGCCACCGCCCCATCGGCCGGATCCTCACGGACCAAGGGATGGAGGTGACCCGGGAGCGGCTGGCGGGACCCGACCCGGTCGCCGAGTCGATGTGGCCGGACGCCGCGCCGGTTCCCGACGAGGTCCTGCTGGCCCGGACGTACCGGGTCCGCAACCGGGGTCTGCCGATCATGGTCATCAGCGAGTGGTTCCTCACCACGCTCCGCCCCTATGTCACCCCGGACGACCCTCCCTCTCCGCCCTGAGCGGGATCGGGACGACGGTACGCTGGCCTCATGGCGAGCTTCGACGAGGTGGCGGCGATGGCGCTCGAGCTCCCCGAGGTCACCGAGGGGGTCCGGCACGGCCACCGCACCTGGTTCGTGGGCGGGAAGGGCTTCGCCTGGGAGCGTCCGTTCAGCAAGGCCGACATCAGGCGGTTCGGCACCGAGACCCCTCCCGAGGGACCGATCCTGGCCGTCGGGGTGGAGGACCTCATCGAGAAGGAGGCCGTGCTCCAGGCCAATCCCGGGGTCTTCTTCACCATCGCCCATTTCGCCAACTACCCGGCCGTGCTCATCCGGCTGAAGGTGGTGACCAAGGGAGCCCTCCGGGACGCCCTGCTCGACGCGTGGCTGAGCTGTGCGCCGGATCGGCTGACCGAGTCCTACCTCGAGCGATAGCGGGCCGGACCGCCCGCCGCCGCCGGCCGGCGGATGCCGTCGAGGACGGCGGCCGCCGTGGCCACGACGCCGATGGCGGCACCCAGCACGCACACCCCGGCCCAGCCGTGGCCCTGGTAGACCGAGCTCCCGACAGCCGAGCCGACCGCGCCCCCGGTGAAGTAGCAGACCATGTAGGCCGAGTTGATCCGGCTGCGGGCGTCGGGGGCCAGGCGGTAGATCAGGGACTGGTTGGTGACCTGCAGACCCTGGACGCCGACGTCGAGGAGCAGGATCCCCACGATGAGCATGGCCAGGTTGTGGCGGCCCCACCACAGGGGCAAGAAGGCCACTGCGACCAGGCCGGCGAAGACCAGGGTGGTGGCCCGGGTCCAGCCGCGGTCGGCCCACCGACCGGCGAAGTTGGCGCACAGGGCCCCGCTGGCCCCGACCAGCCCGAACAGCCCGATGGTCAGGTCGTCGTAGCGATAGGGGGCGCCGGCCAGGAGGAAGGCCATGGTGGTCCAGAAGACGCTGAAGGCGGCGAAGCCCAAGGCACCGAACAGGGCGCGGCGCCGGAGGAGCGGTTCGGTGGCCAGCATCCGGGCCGTCGAGCGGAGGAGGGTGCCGTACCCGATGCGAGGACGCTCACCCTCGACGGGCAGCCGGCGGGCCAGCACCACGGCCAGCACCGCGGTCATGCACGCGGCCATGACGTAGACCACCCGCCAGCTCGAGACCTGGGCCACGACGCCGGACACGGTCCGGGCCAGCAGGATGCCCATGAGCAGGCCGCTCATCACCACACCGACCACGTGGCCCCGGTGCTCCTCGTCGGCCAGGGAGGCGGCCATGGGCACGAGGATCTGGGCGGCCACCGAGCCCGCCCCGACGATGAGGCCCACGGCGATCAGCACCTCGATGTCGGGGGCGGCGGCCGAGATGACCAACCCGACGGCCGTCACCACCAGGACGGAGGGCACCAGCCACCGCCGCGTCAGCAGGTCGCCCAGCGGGACCAGCAGGGCCAGGCCCACCGCGTACCCGATCTGGGCCACGGTCACCACCAGCCCGGCCGTCCCCGAGCTGGTCCCGAACGACTCGGCGATGTCGTGGAGCACCGGCTGGGCGTAGTAGAGGTTGGCCACCGACACGCCGCAGGACACGGCGAACAGCAGGACCAGGGCCTGGCTCATCCCGGACCGTCGGGTGGCGGTGGTGGCGGCGGCGTCGGCCATGTCGGCCTCCTCGGCTACAAGTGAACGCAGCGTACAGTATCAGGTTTGTGTACAGAACGTTCATGATCTATTGTCGAGCCTGTGACCAGCAGCGATGCGCCCTCCTCCCCCACAGTCGGCCGCCCGAGGAGCGAGCGGGTCCGGCTGGCCACCCTCGAGGCGGCGGCCGACCTCCTGGTGGAGGGGGGCCTGGGTGCGGCGACCATGGAGGCCGTCGCCGCCCGGGCCGGCGTGAGCAAGGTGACCATCTACCGGTGGTGGCCGTCCCGGGGGGCGGTGGCCGTGGACGCCTACTTCCACCGCTTCGACGAGACCTACACCTACGTCGACACCGGCGATGTGCGCGTCGACCTGACCACCCAGATCCGCCTCCTCATCCACGCCTTCCGGGGCCGGGCGGGCGAGATCATGGCCGAGCTCATCGGCCAGGCACAGACCGATCCGGTGCTGGCCGACACCCTGCGGTCCGGGTGGCTGCAGCCGCGGCGAGAGGCCACCGCCGCCGTGCTCCGGCGGGCCGTCGCCCGGTCGCAGATCCGCCCGGACGTCGACATCCCCACGCTCATGGACCAGCTCTACGCGCCGCTGTACTGGCGGCTCATGATGCGCCACCGGCCACTCGACGACGGCTTGGCCGACGAGCTCGTCGGCAACATGCTGGAGGGCGTCCGCCTCCGCTGAGACCCGGACGACGCGGCCGTCCCGAGCGCTACTGCGGCGCCCCGGCGGTCAATGGAGCGAGCATCTGCTCGAGAGCGGCCTGGTCCGGTCCGACGAACGGTCGGGCCGTCGGCACCGCGGCCAACGAATCCAGCAGGCGCCCGGTGAGGTTGCCGGTGGCGGCGGGCAGATGACTGCTCAGGACCATGGTCGGCTCGAGGGCGCGGACGTCCTCCAACTGCTGCGCGAAGGCGGCGCCGTCCACCTGGTGCAGCCACGGTGAGTCCAGCGTGGCCCAGAGGACCTGTCCATCGTGCAGCTCCTGCGCCGACAGGTCGGCGGCGGACTCGGGCACCTCGGTCAGGAGGGCACCGAAGGTGTCGGCGCTGAACAGCGCCCCGGTCAGCTCATCGCGGAAGCCGGTGGTGCACGGGTTGTCGAACGTCGGCGGTCTGATGGCGGTGAGGGCGCGGTCGCCCAGTTCCAGGCGCTGGCCCGGATTGACCAGGTGGACCCGGTCCATGGGCAGCGGGGCCATGAGGCTCATCGAGCCCACGCCCAGGAAGGTGGTGACCACCTTGACCCGGTCGTTCACCTCCAGCAGGCGATGGAGGGCACCGATGTGGTCGGCGTCGGTGTGGGTGAGCCAGATCCACCGGAGGTCGGCGGGATCGACGAGGGTCCGGAGGGTGGCCATGAAGGCGTCGGCCTCGACGACCGGTCCGGTGTCCACGAGCAGCGGCTCGGCACCGTGGACGAGAAAGGCGTTGACGGGCACGAAGCCGAACCCGGGAATGGGGAAGTTGGAGGTCAGAACCTCGACGTCGGGTCCTGCTCGGTACGAGCTGATCACGGGGTGCTCCTTGGCTGCTGCTCGGTGGGCGGACGGGTCAGGGGTGAGGGTCGGCACGTGATGGGGGTGCGGTTGCGTGCCACGCGGCGGACTGCAGCGGTGACGGGGCCGAGCGTCATCCCTGGCCCTCGGTGACCGCGGCGCCCTCGGCCACCGACCGGAGCCTCCCGAGGGTCTGGCCCATGGCCTCGCGCAGCTCCCGATGGCGGTTGGTGGGCACGTCGACGATGCGGGCCCAGGCCGGGATCCAGTGCACGTCATAGGACTCGGTGACGAGCGTGCCCCCGTCGACCGGCTCGAACCGGAAGCGCCACTCGGTGGACTCGCGACCACCCTCTTCGGTGACGAAGGCGAATTCGCGGCCGGGGTCGGCCACCAGGACGCGGCCCCGGCGGGACCAGCGCATCAGGTTGGCCGGTCCTCCGCGGTTGTGGCCGATGAAGGTGGCCCCCTCGCGGGGCCCGTCGGCGCCCTCGGTCCACTCGACCCGCTGGCACTCCGGGCTCCACTCGCCCATGCGGGGCAGGTCGGCCACCAGGCCGTAGACCTGCTCCGCCCCCGCCTTGACCACCAGCTGCTCGCTGTCCCGGGTCAACCACCACCTGCCGTGCTTGGTGGGCATCGCCACTCCTCTCGATCTGTTCCATCGAACAAAGCTTAGGCTAATGATATTAGCTATAGATGTCAACCACTGATTAGGCTATGGTAGAGGAATGGCCGCTCCGGGAGCAACATCGACGTCCGAGGTCACCGATCCTCCTCCCCCGGGTGACCGGCGGGCGCGACGCCGGCAGGAGACCATCGCCGAGATCCTCGAGATCGCCGAAGGGGTGATGACCGAGGAGGGGGTCAACGGGCTGAGTCTGGCCGAGGTGGCCCGGCGTCTCGGGGTCCAGCCCCCCTCCATCTACAAGTACTTCCCGTCGCTCATGGCCATCTACGATGCCCTCTTCCTCCGAGGCCAGTTGGAGCACCTGGGCGTCCTGCGCGAGGCCATGGCCGAACACCCACCCGGCCTGGAGGCCCTCATCCACGGCCTGGAGGCCAGCGGCCGCTGGTTGCTGGCCCACCGGGCCAAGGCCCAGCTCCTGTTCTGGCGGCCGGTGCCGAGCTTCGAGCCCAGCCCCGAGGCGTTCGCCCCCAGCCAGGAGATGGTGGCGATCCAGAGGGGGGCCCTGGCCCAGGCCGTGGCATTGGGGCAGCTCGGCCGGGCCGCCGACTCCGACGAGGCCGTCTACCTGGTCTCCACCCTCATCGTCGGGGTCCTGAGCCAGGCCATGGCCAACGAGCCCGACGTCGAGTGGGGCCGGGGCCGGTTCACCCCCCTGTTCCCGAAATTGATGCGCCTGCTGTCGGCGGCCTACCCACCCGAGGACCGAACGCCCTGACCGGTCGCCGCGTGGGCCGGTGCTGCCGTCGAAGGGCGGGCGGCGCCGACGTTAGGGTTGGCGGCCGGCGCGGCCGGCGCGTCCGGGGCGTCGAGGTCCTCGTCGGGAAGGCAGGCTGGACATGCGAGTCGGAATCCACCTACCCCAGTACGGACGGGTGGCGGGGGCCGAGGCCGTCACCCGGGCGGCCGTGCACGCCGAGGAGCTCGGCTTCCACGATCTCTGGGTGAGCGACCACATCGTCCATCCGGCGGCCCAGACGTATCCGTCGCCCTACCTGTTCGATCCGCTCGTCACGCTGACCTGGGCGGCGGCCGTGACCCGGCGCATCGGGCTGGCCACCAGCGTCCTGGTCGTCCCGACCCACAACCCCCTCGAGCTGGCCAACGCCCTGGCCAGCCTCGATGTCCTGGCCGGGGGCCGCCTCTCCATCACGGTGGGTGTGGGATGGTCGGAGGCCGAGTACGCCGCCCTCGGGTACGACTTCCACAACCGCGGGGCGCGCCTCGACGAAGCCATCGACCTGTTCCGGAGGGTCTGGTCCGAGGACCCGGTGAGCTTCCACGGGACGTTCACGTCCTTCGACGATCTGCGCGTCCTGCCCCAGCCGGGCCATCGCATCCCCATCTGGATCGGGGGGAGCAGCGAGCCGGCCTACCGGCGCACGGCGGCCAAG
Source organism: uncultured Acidimicrobiaceae bacterium (assembly GCA_963817005.1). Classification (GTDB taxonomy): domain Bacteria; phylum Actinomycetota; class Acidimicrobiia; order Acidimicrobiales; family RAAP-2; genus Bog-756. The sequence goes on along the minus strand of CAWFMN010000007.1, from coordinate 404,416 downwards.
GGCGACGGCTACCAGGCCGTGGGTCTCTCGGTGGAACAGGCCGGCCCGGTGGTCGAACGTATCCGGCGTGACCACCCCGAGGCCGACTTCCCCATCTCCCTCCGGACGGGATGGGACCCCCAGGGCATGGACCCCGGACTGATCCGTGAGGAACTGGCCGCCTTCGCGGCGGCCGGGATCCAGCACGTGGTGGCCGCACCGTGGCGACGGGACGTCGACGAGTGGCTCCGGTCCATGGACCTCCTCGCCGGGCTGGTGCTCTGAGCCGTTGTCGGCACCGGCGGACACACACGCGCCGTCTCCGGCCGCCCGGCCCTAGGGTTCGCCACAGACCTTGTTGACACGGAGATCCCCCAGGTGAAGTGAGCCCCCGAGGCAGTGTGGAGCTGTTCACACACCCACACAGCCACCGGGAGGCTCACCGTGCACCGTAATGCTCCGCTCACCCCAGAAGGCCGACTTCGCCTCTGCAACATGATCGAGGATGGTTGGCCGGTGGCCGCCGCCGCCGAGTCCATGCGGATCTCTCGCCAGACCGCCCACAAGTGGTGGAGGCGCTACCAGGACGCCGGGATTGCCGGCCTGGAGGACCGCTCGAGCCGTCCCCGGCGGTGCCCGACCAAGACCCCAGCCCGCATGGAGCGTCGAATTGTCGAGCTGCGACGACGCCACCAGCTCGGACCGGCCCGCTTGGCCCCGAGGGTCGGCATGCCTGCCTCGACCTTCCACCGGGTGCTTCAACGAAATGGTGTGAGTCGGCTGTCCGACCTCGACCGCAAGGGCGGCCGGGTCATCCGTCGGATCGAGACCACCCACCCGGGCGAGCTGGTCCACATCGACGTGAAGAAGCAGGCCAAGATCCCCAAGGGTGGTGGCTGCGTGTGGCGTCCGTCGAGGAGGATGACCCCATGCAGTTCACGAATCTCCCATCCGAGTCCGACGCCTATCGACAGGCCAGGGAGGAGCTCCGACTGGCCGAGGTCGACCTCATGCGCCACCGCGAGCGGGTCGCCGAGCTGCGACGGGCCCTCCCCATGGGACCGGCGGTGCCCGACTACGAGTTCGTGGAGGGGGCGGCGGACCTGGCGTCCGACGACGGCGCGGTGGTCCCGGTGACCCTCCCGGAGCTGTTCTCGGGACCTGACCGGCCCCTGATCGTCTACCACTTCATGTTCGGCAAGCAGCAGCATGCCCCCTGCCCGATGTGCACCATGTGGATCGACGGGTTCAACGGCATCGCCCGGCACGTGCAGGAGAACGCCGACTTCGTCGTGGTCGCCGCCGCGGAGCCGGGGGCCCTCCGCCGGCACGCACGCTCGCGGGGCTGGCAGGGACTCCGGCTGCTCTCGGCCGGAGCCAGTACGTTCAAGTACGACCTCGGTAGCGAGGATGCCCAGGGGGTCCAGGACTCACGGGTCTCAGTGTTCACCCGGGACGGTGACGGGGCCGTCCGCCACCGCTACACGAGTGCGCCCCGCATGGCGGACGACATCGACCAACGGGGCATCGACCTGCTCTGCCCCACCTGGCACCTACTGGACCTCACCCCGTACGGGCGGGACGACTGGTATGCCTCGCTGCACGACGAGGGGTAGCCCCCCGGGACCACGGGCCGGACGCACGCCGGGGGGCCGCTCCTTGCTCCCCACCGACGCGGTCGGGAGGGTCGGCGGTCATGGGTGAGGACGAGCTGTCGGAGTACCGGGGCAAACGGGACCCGGCGAGGACGCCCGAGCCCGTTCCCGCCACCAAGGCGAAGCGTCGGGCCCGGACCGCGTCCTCCGATCCGACCTTCGTGATCCAGGAACACCACGCCTCGAGCCTGCACTGGGACTTCCGGCTGGAACGGGACGGGGTCCTCGTGTCGTGGGCCCTCCCCAAGGGGCTCCCACCCTCCCCGGAGACGAACCACCTGGCCGTCCGCGTGGAGGACCACCCCATGGAGTACGGGACCTTCGCCGGCACCATCCCCGAGGGGGAGTACGGGGCGGGGACGGTGACCCTCTGGGACCAGGGCACCTATACGTGCGAGAAATGGAACGACCACGAGGTCATGGTGGTGCTCGACGGTCGCAGGGCCCAGGGCCGCTATGTGCTCTTCCCCACCAGGGGCAAGCAGTGGATGATCCACCGGATGGACCCGGTGGCCGGCGGGTACGACCCGCTGCCCGCCGTGCTCAAGCCGATGTTGGCCACGGCGCGGGACCTCCCACCGGACGACGGCCGCTGGGCCTACGAGTTCAAATGGGACGGCATCCGGGCCCTGGTGTGGGTGGACGGCGGGCGCGTCCGGGCCCGGAGCCGCACCGGTGCCGACATCACGCGGGCGTTCCCCGAGCTCCGCCAGCTGGGCGAGTCGATGGGCAGCAACCAGGCCGTCCTGGACGGCGAGCTGGTGGTGCTGGAGGAGGGAGGGCGTCCCTCGTTCTCCCGCCTGCAGCACCGCATGCAGCTCACCGACGCCCGGGCCGTAGCCCGGGCCGCCCCGGAGCATCCGGCCAGCTTCGTGATCTTCGACCTACTCCACCTCAACGGCCACTCCCTGCTGGACGCCTCCTACGATCAACGACGGGCCCTCCTCGAGCAGCTGGACCTGGGTGGGCCGACCTTCGCCCTCACTCCCTCGTTCACCGAGGAGACCGGGGCCGCCGTCCTCGCCGCCGCCGTCCAGCTCCGGATGGAAGGGGTGGTGGCCAAGCGGCGGGACTCCCCGTACCGGCCCGGGAAGCGGAGCACCGACTGGATCAAGGTCAAGGACCAGCGGACCCAGGAGGTGGTGGTCGGCGGGTGGACGAGAGGTCGGGGCAGCCGGGGGGACACCTTCGGGGCCCTGCTCCTCGGCCTGCCCTCGACCGACGCCCCGGGCGCGCTGAGCTTCGTCGGCAAGGTCGGGACCGGGTTCACCGACGCCGGGCGGGACGAGCTCCTGGGTCGGCTGCGCCCGCTGGAGCGGGTGACCAGCCCGTTCGACACCGACCTGCCCAAGGCCGTGGTGGGCGAAGGCGCCCACTGGGTGCGCTCCAAGGTGGTGGGCGAGGTCGAGTTCACCGAGTGGACCCCCGACGGCCATCTCCGCCACCCATCGTGGCGGGGTGTCCGGAGGGACAAGACACCCAAGGACGTCCGTCGTGAGTCCTAGCGCCGGTACCCGGGTCACGGTGGGCGGGCGGGAGCTCACCGTGACCAACCTCGACAAGGTCCTGTACCCGGCGACGGGATTCACCAAGGGTCAGGTCATCGACTACTACGCGCGCATCGCCGAGGTCATGCTCCCCCACCTCGAGGGCCGACCGGCCACCATGAAGCGGTTTCCGAACGGGGTGGAGGACCAGTACTTCTTCGAGAAGCACTCACCGGAGCACGCACCGGACTGGCTCCACCATGTCGACGTCCCCTCGGAGGGGGGCGAGGGGACGGTGACCTACAGCGTGATCGACGACCTCCCCTCCCTGGTGTGGGCGGCCAACCTGGCCGCCCTCGAACTGCATGTCCCGCTGTGGCACGCCGGGCGCCGGCGGGTCCTGCCGGGCCCCCCGGACCACATGGTCTTCGACCTCGACCCGGGGGAGCGCACCACGATCGTCGAGTGCTGCCGGGTGGCCGAGCTCATCGCCGAGACGCTCGCCCAGGAGCACCTCGAGGCCCACCCCAAGACCAGTGGGTCGAAGGGCCTCCAGCTGTACGTTCCCCTCGGACCGCGGGCCACCTGGGAGCGGGTGCGGGAGGACGCCCATGACACGGCGCGCCGCCTCGAGCGATCGAACCCCGGGCTGGTGGTGTCCAACATGAGGAAGAGCCTCCGCCGGGGCAAGGTCCTCATCGACTGGAGCCAGAACCACCCGGCCAAGACCACGGTGGCCGCCTACTCCCTCCGCGGCCGGGCCGAGCCCACCGTGTCCACCCCGGTGACCTGGGACGAGGTCCACCGGTGTGCCGCGGCGGGCGATCCCGCGCTCCTCCGGTTCACCGCCGACGACGTGCTCGAGCGGGTGGCCGGGCACGGGGACCTGTTCGCCCCGGTGTGACGGGACGACGGGGGAGGCTCAGGAGGCCTTGCGACGTGGGGTCTTGGCCTTCGGGGCCGCCTTGGCCGACCGTGCCGTCCGCTTGGCCGGAGCCGGGGCGGACGCCTTGGAGCCGGCCTTGGCCGCCTTCTTGATCGGCGTGGCCTTCGACGTCCCCGCCGCTCCGGGTCCCGCGGCGGGCTTGGCCGTCCGCTGGGACTTCACCGAGTCGATGCTGGCGCTCAGCACCTCCATCAGGTCGACCACCTTGGTGGAGGCGGGCGCCTCCTCGGTGCCGGTCACGATCTCGTTCCCCGTCCGCTTCGCCTCGATGAGCGCCTCCACCTTCTGACGGTGGGTGTCGTGGTACTTGTCCGGGTCCCACTCGCTCTCCATGGACGCCAGCAGCAGCTCGGCCATGGACACTTCGCGGTCGCTCAGCTCCGAGGAACTGGGCAGCTCGGGGAGCTCGGTCGACGGGGAGCGGATCTCGTCGGCGAAGTACATCGTCTCGAGCTTCAGGACGTCGTCGTCCGGTCGGATGGTGACCGGGTACTCCTTGTTCCGCATGACCACGGTGCCGATGGCCACCTTGTTGGCGTTACGCATGACCTGGCGCAGCAGCGCGTAGGCCTTGTTGGCCGCCTCCCCCTCCGGCGCCAGGTAGTAGGTCGACCGGTAGTACACGGGATCGATCTGCTCCAGGTCGACGAAGTCGGTGATCTCGATGAGCCGGGACTTCTGGGGCTCCGCGGTCTCCAGCTCCTCGTCGCTGAGGAGGACGTACTCCCCGCCACCGAGGTCGTAGCCCTTCACGATCCGTCCGGCCGGCACCTCCTCACCGGTCCGCTCGTTGATCTTCTTGTAACGGATGCGGTCGGACGTGCCCTCTTCGAACTGGTTGAAGTGGATCGTCTTGTCCTGGGTGGCCGTGTACACCCCCACGGGGACATTGACCAGGCCGAAGTTGAGCGCGCCCTTCCAGATGGATCGTGGCATGGCCTTATCATTACCCAGGTCAGGGGCCATCCACCACCCCTGATACACCCTTTTGTCACACTGACCCCGTGGATGAGTTCGTCGACTTCGGAGAGGCCGTCCTGCGGAACCTCGAAGCACTGGTCCCCCTGGGCACCACCCAGGCGGATCTTGCCCTTGAGCTGGGACTCTGTGCGTGGATGCACCAGTGTGACACCGACCTCGACGAGGCCCTGGACCAGCTCTGGGAGGTCCGGGCGGCGGTCCTCACGGCCGGCCAGCTGGACCCGGCCACCGAACCGATCCCCTTCGGAGGACGGCAGCCCCAGGCGGCTCTCGTCAATCTGGTCGTCTATCTGGGCAATCTCCTGACCCGGGCATCGGCCAGCTCCGGCCACGACCTCTCGACGCTGGTGGACCGGGCGACCGCCCACCTGGCCTCACCGGCCCCGCGCCCCCGGTTCGCCGGTCGCCAACTCCGGGAGCTGCGCTCCTCCTGACCCGGCGGAGGGGTCCGGGGGGTACACCGGCGCCGGCTCGAGGATCAGACACTGGCCTGCCGTGGCGCCCACGGCTCCCGCCCCGTGTCATGTCACCCGACCTCCGGCCGCCGGTACCGCCGCCCAAGGGCCCGCCGGCAACGACGCGAGCCGGTTGGCGACCGCCCGGGGTTGTGGGACCGTGGTGAAATGGATGCAGCCTCTTCCGGTGGCCAACCGCCGGTGCCACCCGGCTCCGACCGGCCCGTGGCCCACCCCATCGCCGGATGGTCCAACCGGGTCACCTTCCACGACGTGTGCCGCGAGTGCGGTCGGAGGGTCACCGGGTTCGTCTGCGACGGGGGCCGGATGATCCCACTGCACGGCGGCCGGTGGGCCGTGGAGATGCGATGGCAGCACGACGGCGAGGGCGCCCTCGAGTGCGACGTCACCCCGGCAGAACGGGGACAGTGGCCAGGCGCGGGTACCGGCGGGCCGGACCGAGCCCCGTAGTCGGCGGCGTCGACCTGCTCATCCGGAGAGGGCGAGGCGCGGGGTGAAGTGGTCCCGCTCCAGGTCGAGCAGGATCTGCTTGCGGTGGAGACCGCCCCCGTAGCCGGTGAGCGATCCGTCGGCGCCGATCACCCGATGGCACGGCACGATGATGGCGATGGGGTTGTGCCCGTTGGCCACGCCCACGGCCCGGGCCGCCCCCGGCTTCCCGATCCGGCTGGCGATCTCGCCGTACGACGCCGTCTCGCCGTAGGGGATCTCGAGCAGGGAGTCCCAGACCCGTCGGTGGAACTCGGGGCCCTCCAAGCGGATGGCCAGGTCGAAGGCGGTGCGCTCGCCGTCGAAGTAGGCCCGGAGCTGCTCCGTGGCCTCTGGGAAGGCGGTCGGCTCGTGCCGCCAGCCGTCCCGGCCGGCCGGCTCGTGGGTCTGGTCGGTCATCCGGACGTTGGTGACGACCGCACCGTCGCCGGCCACGGTGACCGGTCCGACGGGGCTGTCGAGGGTGCGGAAGATGACGGTGTTCATGGTGTTCCTTTCGGTGGCCACTGGTTGATCGGGTGGTCCGTGGCGGCCCACAGGTACTGCACGGCATAGGAGCGCCACGGGCGCCACTGCTGGGACCACGCGTCCAGCCGTGGGGCGGCATCGGGCAGTCCGAGCGACGCTGCCCCTCCGCGGACTCCCATGTCCGTGGCGGGGAAGGCATCGGGATCGCCCAGGGCGCGCATGGCGATCATCTCGGCGGTCCAGGCTCCGACGCCGGGGAGGGCGCCCAGTTGACGACGGGCCAGCTCCCAGTCGGCCCCGACACCGAGCTGCACCGCCCCCGAGGCGAGGGCCTCGACCAGGGCGGCGACGCACCGCTGGCGGGAGGCCGGCAGGGCCAGGGTGGACGGGTCGATCCCGGCCAGGTCCTCCACGGAGGGGAAACAGTGGGTGAGCCCACCGCCCTGGTCGGTGACGGGGGTGCCGTGTGTGGCGACCAGGCGGCCGGCGTGGGTGCGGGCGGCGGCGGTCGAGACCTGCTGGCCGAGGACGATGCGCAGGGCCAGCTCGGACTCGTCGACGGTGCCGGGGATGCGCCGGCCCGGAGCCTTGGCCACGTGCGGTCGTAGCGACCGGTCCCCGCGCAGCACCTCCATCACCGCTTCGGGATCGGCGTCCAGATCGAGCAGCCGACGGCACCGGGCGATGGCGGTGGCCAGGTCCCTGAGGTCGTCCAGGGCGAGCTGGCACACCACGTGGTCGGGGGTGGGGGTCAGGGCCACCACGCCGGAACCGACCGGGAGCCGGAGCGTCCGGCGGTAGGCGCCGTGACGGACCTCCTCGCAGCCGGGTACCGCCGTGGCCGCCAGATGACCGAACAGGCCCTCGGGGGCGAACGGAGCGCGGAAGGGCAGGCGGAAGGTGAGCACCCCGGGGGTCGACGCCGACCCACGGTCCCGGGCCCGGGCCCGGAGCGAGGTGGGCGTGGCGTCGAAGACAAGGCGCACCGTGTCGTTGAACTGCCGGATGCTCGAGAACCCCGAGGCGAAGGCCACGTCGGCGAAGGGCATCGCGGTGGTCTCGATGAGCAGTCGGGCGGTCTGGGCCCGCTGGGCGCGGGCCAGGGCCAGGGGACCGGCGCCGACTTCGGCCACCAGGTGCCGCTCCAACTGCCGGGTGCTGTAGCCCAGCCGGTCGGCCAGGCCGGTGACGCCGTGACGGTCCACCGTGCCGTCGCCGATCAGCCGCATGGCCCGCCCCACGATGTCGCGGCGCACGTTCCACTCCGGCGAACCCGGTGAGGCGTCGGGGCGGCACCGCTTGCAGGCCCGGAAGCCGGCCCGCTGGGCTGCGGCCGCGGTGGGGAGGAAGCACAGGTTCGAGGCGAACGGGGGCCTCACCGGACAGCTGGGCCGGCAGTAGATCTTGGTGGTGAGGACAGCGGTCACAAACCACCCGTCGAAGCGGGCGTCCTTTGACTGCACGGCCCGGTAGCACCGGTCGAAGTCCTCGTACACACCAGCAGCGTACGCCCCGGACGGCGCCACTACTGGCGGAAATCCGACACGGCAGTCGGGGGCCCGGTACTCACCGAGCCGGCGGGTGCCGGTCTCCGGCCCGACGCTTTAGGGGACCGTCATCCGGACACGGGCCACCGTGACCGCCTGGCCGGCCAGGACGACGCGGTCGGCCTGCCGGCGCATGCGCACCACCCCGCCCCGGGCCGAAACCTGTTCGCCGACCAGTACGTCGAGGCCGAGCCGTCGACCCCAGTACTCGGCCAGGGTGCAGTGGGCCGACCCGGTCACCGGGTCCTCGGGTACGCCGGCGTTGGGGGCAAAGGCCCGGCTCACGCAGTCGATGCCCGGCCGGTCCCCGGGAGCGCTGAGGATGAGGAGGCGGGTCCCCGTGGCGGCGATCCCGTTGAGGTCGGGTCGGAACCGTCGCACCTGGCCGGCCTCGGCCACCACGGCCAACGCGTCCGACCTGCCCAGCCCGTACCAGACCAGACCGGGGAGCCCCAGCGTCGCCGGGGCCTCCGCCTCGAGGGGTCGGTCGGCGGGGAAGTCCATCTCGATCCAGCCGTCGGCCGACGTCGTACAGCGGAGCGGGCCGCTCCGGGTGTGGAACCGGGCCGAGCCGCCGAGGACGTGGGCGGAGGCCAGGGTGGCGTGCCCACAGAGATCGACCTCGGTGGTCGGTGTGAACCACCGGAGGTCGTGATCGCCGTCCGGCCTCGGGACCACGAAGGCGGTCTCGGAGAGGTTCATCTCCAGCGCCACCGACTGCATGAGGGTGTCGTCGGGGAAGGCGCCGACCAGGGCCACGGCGGCAGGGTTGCCGGCGAACGGCACATCCGTGAAGGCGTCGACTGTGGTGAGCTCGAGGAGCACGGGACGTCCGGTCCGTCTCGACGGCGTTCAGGCGTACTGCCAGCGCCGCTCGGGCGCCCGTCCGTCCGGCCACTCCATGCACTGCACGTCGAACCAGATGGGAAGGAGGTACTTGACGTAGAAGGCGTGGACGGTGACGGTGGGCCCCACCAGGTCCTCGTACTCCTTGAGGCGGAGCCTCGGGTCGTGGTCCTGGAATTCCCGGCACCGGGCCAACACGGCATCCACCTCGCCACGGCTGTCCATGAGCAGGCCCAGGTGGTCGTAGCCCGGCGACGACATCGGCTCCCGTCCCTCGGCCAACAGGATGAACTGGCCGTCGTCGGGCCGGAGCAGATGGCACGACTGTCCGACCACGTCGGTGTCGAGGGCGTCCCACCCGAGCACGTCGCAGTAGAAGGCGTCGATCTCCTTCCGGACCTCCGGGGTGAGCGCCCCCAGGGGGAACGACAGCTCCATGTGGTTGAAGCGCATGCCGGGCATCCCGCCCTCCGATCCCTCAGATGATCCCCGAGGCTACGCGATCGTGGACCTCGGGAGGACGCCCGAGGACGGGGATCCTTCGGCCGAGGGCACCGTCACCGGTACCCTGCCGCGGGGCCGGCGCCGCCCGGATGGGCGAGGGGTGGTTGACGGGGCCGGACAAGGCGGGGACGGCAGGACCGGGGGGAGGTCAGCGGCCGGCGTTGTCGACGTAGGCGTCGTAGCAGCCACGGCAGATCCGGTGGGTCACCTCGGCCCCCGGCTCCATCGGCCCGTCGCAGTCCGGACACCGCCGGGCCGTGCCTGCGCGCTGCTCCGACTCCAGGTCCTCCGACCGTGCTGTCATGGGTACGGCATCGACAAGAGTCCGGCTGGGCTTGAGCCGGGTCCGGAGAAGACGGACGGCACCTGTCGATCCTGAGCCATCGGCTCCGTCACCATGACGTGACATCCCCGAGGAAAGGCCACCCCACCATGAAGGCAGCCGAGACCTGGCAGTACATCCACAGTGAACGGACCGCCGTGGCCCAGACCCTGGCGGGGCTCTCCCCCGACCAGTGGTCCTCGCCGTCCTGGTGCCAGGGCTGGTCGGTCCAGGAGACCGCGGGGCACATCCTGGCCGCCGCCGAGCAGACCCCCCTGCACTTCTACAAGGAGCTCGCCGGAGCCGGCTTCAGATTCGACGTCTTCGCCGACCGCGGCGCGAGACGACTCGCCGCGGTGGGACCCGAGGAGCTGGTCCGGCGGTTGGTGGCCAGGACCACGACCACCAATCGGCCGCCCGCCCCTGTCCTGGCCATGCTGGGCGAGATCATCGCCCACGGGGAGGACATCCGACGGCCGCTGGGGTTGACCCACGAGCCCCCGCTGCCCGCCGTCGCTGCGGTGGCCGACGGCTGGACGCGCACGAACCTGCTCATCGGCTCGAAACGGAGGATCGTCGGCGTTCGTCTGCGAGCCACCGACGTCGACTGGACCCACGGCGAGGGGCCCGAGGTCTCCGGACCGCTGCTGTCCCTGCTGTTGGCCATGTCGGGCCGGAAGGGCGCCCATGGCGACCTCAGCGGCGCCGGCGTCGAGGTCCTGGCCGGTCGGCCGTGAACCAAGGGGCGGCTCCGGGGATCCCCGGAGTCGGGGCCGGGCCCGTCCGCCGGCACCTGCAAGACTCCGGGGATGGACGTGCACCTGGTCGACGGGACCTACGAGCTCTTCCGGCAGTTCTTCGGACAGCCGCCGCGGGCCGCCGACGACGGTGCGGAGATCGGCGCCGCCCGGGGCGTGGTCCTGTCCGTCATGAGCATGCTGGCCGACGGAGCCACCCATCTCGGCGTGGCCACCGACCACGTCATCGAGTCGTTCCGCAACGACCTGTGGACCGGCTACAAGACCGGGGCCGGAATCGAGCCCGCCCTGCGGTCCCAGTTCGAGATCGTGGAGACGGCGCTCGAGGCCCTCGGCGTCGGGCTGTGGCCGATGGTGGAGCTCGAAGCCGACGACGCCCTGGCCTCGGCGGCCTCGGTGGCGGCCGAGGATCCCGAGGTGGACCGGGTGATCATCTGCACCCCCGACAAGGACCTCGCCCAGTGCGTGGTGGGTGAGCGGGTGGTCCAACTCGACCGTCGGAGCGGAACCGTCACGGGCGAGGACGGAGTGTGGGACAAGTTCGGAGTGGCGCCCCGGTCCATCCCCGACTGGCTGGCGCTGGTCGGCGACTCCGCCGACGGCTTTCCCGGGCTGGCCGGTTGGGGCAAGCGATCGGCGTCGGTCGTGCTGGCCCACTACGGGACCTTCGACGAGGTGCCCGACAGTGCCGCCGAGTGGGATCCCGATGTGCGCCGGGCGGTGCGGGGCGCCGCCAAGCTGGCCCAGCGGTTGGCCGGCGAGCGTGAACAGGCCGAGCTGTTCCGGGTGCTGGCCACCCTGCGCCTGGACCCCACGGTCCTCGACGGCGTCGCCTCGTTGGAGTGGCGGGGACCGACCGCGGCCTTCCCTTCGGTGTGCCGGCACTTCAGGGATCCGGCGATGGCCGAGCGGGCCGAGGCCATCCTGAGCCGCTGACCGGTGATCAGCCGGTGGTGCCGAAGACCTCTTGGAGCTCCGTGGGCACCGGGGTGTCGAGCTGCCCGTAGGTGCACGACGACGGCGCCCGGTCCGGCCGCCAGCGGACGAACGAAGTGGCATGACGGAACCGGTCGACCTGGAGGTGGTCGTAGGCCACCTCCACCACCAACTCGGGGCGTACCGGCTCCCAACTGAGGTCCTTGCCCGCGCTCCAGCGGCTCTGGCCCCCGGGCACCCGGCCCTCGGGCGCCCCCTCGGCCAGCCACGGGTGCCCGCCGGTGGACCCGCTCCGGTAGGGGTCCAGCGTCCCGACGAACTCGGCGCGCCGGGCCACGCTGAACCCGGAGGCCACCCCGACGTGGTGCAGCACTCCCGCGTCGTCGAACAGGCCGAGCAGCAGGGATCCCACCACCTCGCCGGTCTTGTGCCACCGGAAGCCCCCGACCACGCAGTCGGCGGTGCGCTCGTGCTTCACCTTCAGCATGGCCCGCTTGTCCGGCTGGTAGGTGAGGTCCCCGTCCTTCACGACGACGCCGTCGAGTCCCGCGCCCTCGAATCTCGAGAACCAGTCCCGGGCCACGTCGGGGCGGGTGGTGACCGGAGTCAGGTGGACCGGGGGCTTGGCCCCGCGGAGCGCCTCCTCCAGCGACCGGCGCCGGGCCGCGTACGGCTCGGCCTGGAGGTCTGCGTCGCCCAGGGCCAGGAGGTCGAAGGCCACGAACGACGCCGGCGTGGTCGTCGGCCAACAGCTCGACCCGCGAGTCGGCCGGATGGATCCGCTGCGAGAGGGCGTCGAAGTCGAGGCCGTCGGGGCCGGCGATCACGATCTCGCCGTCGACCACGCACCGGTCGGGCAGATTGGCCCGCAGCGAACGGACCAGCTCGGGGAAGTACCGGGTGAGCGGCTTCTCGTTGCGGCTGCCCAGGACGACGTCGTCGCCGTCACGGAAGACGATGCACCGGAAACCGTCCCATTTCGGTTCGTAGAACAGGCCCTCCCGCTCGGGGAGCTCCCGAGTCAGCTTGGCCAGCATCGGGGCGACGGGGGGCACGACGGGAAGCGTCACTGGCCGATGGTACTCCGGCGCACCCTCTCGGCGTCCGGCTCCCTAGCCGTCATGGCCGGCCGTCCAGGCCAGGAAGTCGTCCAGGGGCAGGGTGTTCATCACCCGGTCGGCCGGCACCCCCACCTGGGCGGCCTGCTCGCACCCGTGGCGCTGCCACTCCAGCTGCCCCGGTGCGTGGGCATCGGTGTCGACCACCACCACGCAGCCGAGCGAGAGGGCCAGGGAGAGCAGCGGCTCGGGCGGGTCGTGGCGCTCGGGCCGGGAGTTGATCTCCACGGCGGTACCGGTCCGGGCACAGGCCTCGAAGACCGCCTCGGCGTCGAACGTCGACTGCGGCCGGCCCTTGCCGGCCAGGATCCGGCCCGGTGCAGTGCCCGAGGATGTCGGTGTGGGGACTCTCGATGGCCGCGCAGCATCCGCCTGGTCATCTCGGGCGCCTCCATCCGGAGCTTGGAGTGCACGCTGGCCACGACCACGTCGAGCTCGGCCGAGCAGGTCCTCGTCCTGGTCGAGGGCGCCGTCCTCGAGGATGTCGACCTCGATGCCGGTCAGGATGCGGAAGGGCGCCAGCTCCTCGTTCAGCTCGGCCACGATGTCGAGCTGCTGGCGCAGGCGCTCGGCGTCGAGCCCGTGAGCGACGGTCAGCCGGGGGCTGTGGTCGGTCAGCGCCCAGTACCGTGGCCCAGGTCCCGGGCCGCCTCGGCCATCTCGCGGATGGGGCTGCCCCCGTCGGACCAGTCGGAGTGGCTGTGGCAGTCGCCCCGGAGGAGGTCGAACAGCTCGGCGGCACCACCGCTCATGGCCGGGGGCTCGGCCGACTCGAGCTTGGCGCAGGTATGCCGGGACGTGGCGCCGTCGACGGCCTCGAGGATCACCTGAGCACTGGTCTTCCCCACCCCGGGGATCTTCTGGAGCCGCCGGCCGGCGTCAGCGCGCAACTGCGTCGACCGGCAGGTCGGCGACGGCCGCGGCGGCACGTGCGGAAGGCCCGGACCTTGTAGGACTCGGCGCCGTCCCGCTCGAGCAGGTAGGCGATGCGGCGGAGGGCGGCGACCGGCTCCACCGGCTCACGACCTTCTTGGCCCGGCTCGGGGCCACCCGGGGCGGTTCGTCGGGCTGCTTGGGGTACTCCGGCGGCCACGGGGCGTCGTGCAGGCCGTTCTCCCGGTCGCGTCGCCGCCAGGTCCAGCAGCGGCTGGAGCGACTGCGGCGACGTCGGCGATGGCCGACCAGGGATCCCCCCGCTCGCCGCACCAGGTCGGGCACGGTCCGGATGGTCAGCCCGTCGGGGTCGACCGTGTCGACCTCGTCCCAGGTCAGCGGTGTCGAGACCTGGCCGCCGACCCGCGGGCGGGCGAACCAGGCCCCGAAGACGGTCTTGTGAGGTGCGTTCTGGTTGAAGTCGACGAAGATCCGCTCGCCGCGCTCCTCCTTCCACCAGTTGGCCGTGATCAGGTCGGGATGCCGGCGTTCGAGCTCGCGGGCCAGGGCCACCGCGGCGGACCGGACCTCGAAGCTGTCCCAACGCGCGCTCGAGGCGGACGTAGATGTGGAGGCCCCGGTTGCCGGTCGTCTTCGGGTACCCGACGCATGCCCGAGCTCGGCCAGCAGAGATCGCGACGCAGGCGGCAGCGGCACGGATCTCGTCGAACGAGGTGCCCGGTTGGGGATCGAGGTCGATGCGGAGCTCGTCGGCGTGCCCGGGGTCGTCGGCCCGGTACGGCCACAGGTGCAGGCCGAGGCAGCCCAGGTTGACGGCCCAGAGCACGTGGGCGATGTCGGCGACGACCAGTGCGTTCGACGTGGTCCCGTTCGGGGTGGTGACCACCGTCGTCTGGAGCCAGCTCGGCGCGCTCGTCGGGGACCCGCTTCTGGAAGAAGGACTTGCCGGCGGCACCATCGGGAAACCGCTCGAGCATGGCCGGCCGGCCGAAGGCGGTCACGCCCAGCGCACTGGCCATGGCCACGTAGTACGAGACCAGATCGAACTTGGTGGCCCCCAACTCCGGGAAGTACACCTTGTCCGGATTGGAGATGTCGACCGTCCGGCCGGCCACCTCGACGGATCGGACCTGTTTGGGGGGCACGGACCCACGCTATCCGGCCGCTCCGGGTCCGTTCACGGGCAGGGGCACGCGCCGGGGGCGCCTCCGGGGCCATCTCTCGACCGTCCGACGGAGCGGGAAATCGGCGGCAATCGGGGTATTCCGTGAACCAAACGCCCCTGGGCGGCGTAGTTATCCGTGTGAGCACCAATTCCAGTCACCTGAAGACCCCCTTTGCCGTCGAGAGCTCCCCGGTGGAGGAGATCCTGGCCCACCTGTCGGACCTGGCCTCGGCCAGCGCTGAGCTCGACGAGCGGCTCGCCTCGTGCGTCGGGGAGGCCCGGTCGGTCGAGGCCACCTGGGAGCAGATCGGCCAGGCGCTCGGCGTCACCCGGCAGTCGGCCTGGCAGCGGTTCTCCAGCTCCTCGTAGCGCTCGTCGCCCGTCGGGTGCCCGCCGGACGGGACGGACCGGCCGGGCCGGAGCCACGGGCAGGTCTGGGGTTCCGGCCCGGCACCGTCCACGGTGGCATCCGGGCCTGACGAGACCGTGACGGGGGGCCGGGTGCCACCACCCCACCATGGGGAGCGCCCGCCGCCCCGGGAGAGGGAGCCCCGGGGGCGGAGGCGCTGCGACCCGCTACGCGCCGGGAGGGTGGAGGTGAGGGATGCCTACCCGGCCGCAAGCCCACTTCTATCGCCCCAGGGTTACCGCTCCAGTTACCTCTTCCTGAATCTTCGGTGAATTCGTCCGGGCGGACTCGCCCGGACCCCTGACCGTCGTCGCCCATCGGCGGTGGGGCGGGCGCGCGCTCGAGGCGGAGCGCTTGGGTATCCTCGACCCATGCCGGCCGACCGACGGCGCCGTGGCCCGTGGCTCCCGGCGTGAGCCCCCTGACCGCCTGGACGGGCTGGGACGTGCGCGGTGGTGCCTCCGCCGAGCCCGCGGCGGTCGAAGCGTTCACCCGAGCGGCACCACCCGACGCCGGCCCCGACGCCCACTATGAGCTGCTGGCCGTGGCCGGCCGCGGCTTCCGACCGCCGCGGTTCCTGAGTACCGTGCACGTCGCCGAGGAACCGGACGTCGAACAGGAGCCGGTCGATCCGGCGCTCCGCCGAAGCTGGTCCCTCGTCTACCGGCTGCTTGCCGAAACCGCTCCGGAGGTGGTCAAGCCCTTCGCCATCTACCTCCTGGGTGTCAACCCTCCCGATGGACTGACCGACGACGAACTCCTCGCCTTCAACCACTTCTACACCGACGTCCACCTGCCCGAGGTGGCCGAGCGCCGCCATGCGCTGCGAGCCGTCCGGTACGAACTGGAGCGGGAGGTACGACCCCCCTACAGGGGCGCGCCGCGGTTCCTGGCCGCCTACGAGGTCGACGAGACCTCGGCGTCCGACCGCCGGCACACCGGCCCTCCGTACTCCCCCGGCCCCGACGTCTGGCAACGGCACACCACGCCGTGGCGCCTGTGGTACCGGCGGCTTTCGCCCGATGGGGGCGCCACCCGCGGGTAGGTGGCCTGCTCAGCCGCGCACTGCGGCGCGGGCCCAGGCGAGTGACGCCGTGCCGCCGGCCACCCCGTCGGCGACGTCGATCACCGGCACGACGGTGACGTCGTTCCAGTAGACGAACTTCGAGACGAACGAGTAGACGATGGTCGGGTCGTCCGCCTCCACCAGGACATAGCCGCCGTTGTTCATGTTCGATACGAAGGCGTGGACACCGAGCCCCTCCTCGGGCGCCCACTGGCCGAACGCCTTGAGCAACGCGTCCTGGTTGGCCATGACCTGCTCGTGCGTAAGTCCGGCCGTCCGGATCTCGTATTCGATGACGTACTTCATGCATCCTCCCCTGGCCCTCGGAGTCAATCCGCCTTGGAGTCGACCAGTTCGGACCCTACTCCCCGGCATCGATCGGATGTCGACCGCCCCGGACCGCCTGCGACCACCCGCGCCAGCGGCGACCCATCGGCGACATCGGTCGAGCACCGATCGTCTGCAGTTCCCGGAATCCGGCCCGCCGGCCCGCCCGCCGATTCTGGGTCCGGCCGGGCGCCTACCATCGGTGGGCATGAGTGAGGATGGACGTTCGAGACGGCGGTCGACCTCGCCCTGGCTGGCCCTGGCCTTCGTCCTCCTGGGCCTGTTTGGCGCCACGGTCGCCGTGTCCGGGCTCTGGGCCCCGCTCCCCCCGCCGAAGGCCGGCGGCACTTGCGGGCCGGGGCTGGGGTCGGAGGCGGCACTGGAGGCGCTCGTCAACCCGGGCTCCATCGGAGCCGGGGCGGAGCCCCCGGCAACCCGACCGGCCGCCCGGGCGCAGTGGTCCGAGTTCGTCGACGAGTGCCAGGCGGCCGCCAACGACCGGGCGGTGATCACCATCCCCATCCTGATCGGGTCCCTGGTGCTCGGCGCCTTTGGCCTGGTGCTGCTGTGGAGGAGGGTCGAGCGTCCCACCCGGCCGACGCCTCCGTCGACGGATCAGCAGTGGTGGACTCCCCCGCCTGACGTGCCGCCGAGACAACCGCTCTTCACCTCGTCGCACCCGTCTTGGGGCGCTCCCGTCGGTCCACCGGGCGGGTCCGGAGGCCCCTGACCCGCCGCTCGGCGGGAGCAGGGCCCGGGGTCTCCGGGTATCCACGTTCCCTCCCGATTGCGATGGGATCCTGGTGGGGCACCACGATCAACGGAGGTATCCGTCGTGACCATTGCTGAGCTCCGGATGCACTGCCCGAACTGTCAGTTCCCGGCGAAGGCCAGGTGGCTCGACCCCGAGATGGAGGAGATCATCCTCCCCGGTCGGATCTCAGCCGAGAGCATCGCCTGCTCGAATCCACGATGCCTCCGGTTCAATCCGGGGGCGTTTCCTTCACCGTCCGCCGGCCTCTGAAGGGACCCGGCTCGACGCAGGACCCCGGTCCGTCGCCGGCGGAGATCGCTGCTCTTTGACTGGGGCGGACAGCGCACGGCCGGCGACGTCGTCCTGGTCGCTCCGGCGGTCAGCCGCCCGCCGATCCACCAGGCCTCTCGTCGAGCAGATGCCTGGTCCAGCCGGTACCGTCCCAGTAACGAAGCCTCGTGCTGTTGGCGGGATCGGGGTACCACTCGGCAGGAGCCGGTGCCGAAGGGGATTGGAGGGCGACGTCATCGGTGTCGGGGGTCGCGGTCGGGTCGTCGAATGCGACCTGGCCGTCGTCATCGCTGACCAGGCGCGTGGCGGCCCCCGCGGCGAGCCACCGGAACTTGAAACGCCCCAGCGGGTCGGCATGCCAGCCTTCTGCCGCGGTCGCCGCTCGCGTCGTGGGTGACGCGGTCGCCGCCGCGGGAAGGTGTCGTTGCCCGTCCAGGTTCGGGTATCCGACCTCGCCGAGCGCCGATGAGGGTTGGCCCTCGGTGGCTCGCGGGGCGTCTTCTCCGTGGGCCGGTGCCACCTCGTCGCCGGCAACGCCGCTCTCGGGTGGCGCCGGTCGACCGTCAGGCGATGCGATCGGATCCTCGAAGACTCGACCGCCATCGCTCACCCACGCGGTGGGGCCGTGCAGGTTGTAGTGCCTGAATTCATGCCTTCCCGAGGGATCAGGAAGCCAACCTTCGTTCGGAATCATTGCCGACTGCACTCTCTGCAACACGCCTCGTGTCGGAGATGCTAGGCGAGAGAGGGCGTACCGGCCCTTCTCGGAGCGAAGGTTCGGTCAGACGAGGGGCCCATCCCCGGTCGTCGGTGGGCCGCGGGGCCCCGAAGGCCTGGCGGCACCGGTCGGACCGCAGCAACCCACCAGCCGGATCCATCGGCTTCGTGGATTCCGAAGAAATGCATCGACCGGTCGTCCACGGTCAGGATCTCGTCGTGCGACGCTCCCCGACCTCCGTCGTCACTTGGGCCATTGCCTCGATGACGAGAGCCGGCGCCGGGCGCCCATGGCGGCGTGCCCATGTCGCGCCCGGCACTCTTCGTCGCCGGCGGCGCCATGAGGGAGACTGTGACGTCGTCGTTATCCGAACATGAATGTTTCGCGACACATGGCCCACTCCCGGGGGCCAATTGAAGTCTGGCCAGCCAGGTGTCATCGTTTACCCGAGGGAACCAAGGAGTCAGACATCCGAGACGAGCGAGCAGGGGCGACATCGGAAGCGACGATCCGACAACGGGGTGATCGGTGAGTCCGCGCCGGGCCGCACTGAAGCTGTGGGCCGATGATGAAAACCCCGACTTCCAGGCACTGATCGCCACTGCGGGCCACGCCTCCGATGCCCTCCTGGCCGGTCCCGAGGCCATCCGAGCCAGTGCCGACCAACTTCGGGCCGTGACTGCCGCCGGGCGGAGGAGGCTCGAGGCGCACCCGTGTCCCGATCCGGACTTGCGGGAGCGCCTGGAACGACTGGTCGAGCGGCTCGGATTCATCGCTCGTTCGTTCGAGGCACCGGTGCACGAGTACGGCGACGGCTACCTCCCCGCCCTGGCTCACCAACTCCGTACCCTGATCGCCGACTTCACCGTGTTCATGGCCGACCTCGGTCATGCGATCGAGGGTCACTGACGGTGCCACGGGGCGGGGATTGACGCGGTGTTTCCAGGTTCACGGTGCCCTCGACGCCCGGGCCGTTCAATCTCTCATCAGGAACTGAGGACCGGGACCCATGGTCGCCGCCACATCGTGGGGGTTGGCCAGCGCACAGGTACGGAGGGATAGACATCCACATCCGATGCAGCTCGACAGTCCGCTCTGCAGCGCCTCCAGGAGGGCGATGCGTTGCTCGATCCGATCCTGCCAGCCGGCGGTAAGGCGTTCCCAGTCCCGGCGACTGGGTGCATGGTCGACCGGGAGCACGGCGAGCGCAGTGACGATCTCCTCGAGCGTCAGGCCCACTCTCTGAGCGATCCGAATGAAGGCGATCCGCCGCAGGACATCGCGGCGGAACCGTCGCTGGCCATTGGGGGCCCGTTCGGCATGAATGAGTCCCTGGCGCTCGTAGAAGCGTATGGCCGAGGCGGCCAGACCTCCGCGGTCGGCAACCTCTCCGATGGTGAGCATGTTCTCCATGGGAACAACCTTTCCCTAGAAATCCCTTGACTTAAACATTAGTTTAAGTCTTATCCTCACCATACGGTCACACGAGATGCCAGCAGAACTGGAGGTAGCGACATGCCAGTCGCACTGATAACGGGAGGGTCACGGGGATTCGGGCGGGCATTGGCCATCGAGCTGGCCGAGGACGGATGGAGCCTGGTCATCGACGGACGAGACCAGGTAGCGCTGGGGGAGCTCGATGCCCGCCTGAGCAGACTGGGCCACTCGAGTCTGATCGCCGGCGACATAGCCTCCCCCGACCATCGAACCGCACTCATCGAATCAGCGGAGCGCTTCGGTTCGCTGGACCTGCTCGTCAACAACGCCAGCACGTTGGGACCGACCCCGTTGCCCACGCTCGCCGGGTACCCGCTCGAGGAGCTCCGACGGGTGTACGAAGTCAACGTCTACGCCCCGCTGGCGTTGCTCCAACGAGCACTGCCGCACCTGCGTCGCTCCCGGGGGACGGTGGTCTCGCTCTCCTCCGACGCCGCCACCGAGGGCTACGAGGGTTGGGGCGGATACGGCTCGTCCAAGGCTGCTCTCGATCAGCTCCACCGGGTGCTGGCGGCCGAAGAACCCCTGCTGCGGGTGTACCAGTTCGATCCCGGCGACATGCGGACGGCGATGCATCAAGCAGCCTTCCCGGGTGTGGACATCTCCGATCGACCGGAACCGGAGTCAGTGGTGGCGCCCTTCCGGGCCCTGCTCGCATCCGGCGCCCCCAGTGGTCGCTTCCGGGCCGACGAATGGGTGATGCAACCGTGACCGCCGTCGCCCCGCCGGAGCGCTACACCTACGATCTCCCCGAAGTCCTCGAGGCCTCCGAACCGCCCGAGGCGAGAGGGCTGACCCGCGACGCGGTCAGGATGCTGGTCTCGCACAAGGAGACGGGATCGATCGTGCCCAGTTCCTTCATCTTCCTCCCACGATTCTTGCAGCCTGGCGACCTACTGGTCATCAACACGTCCGGCACCATTCCAGCGGCGATCGATGCCGTTGCGGAGGATGGGACCGCTCTGGTCATTCATCTCTCCACCCAGGTGGAGGGTTCCGAGTGGGTGGTGGAACCGCGTCGGACGGTGGGCCGCACCACCGAGCGATGGGTCGGGCCGCCACCGGCCGGCCGGCTTCGACTGGCCGGCGACGCGTCACTGACCCTCGAGCACCCGTACGGAGATCGCGGACGGCTGTGGATGGCCCGCCTCGACCTGGGGTCGCGGACGCTCAGCTGGCTCGCCACTCACGGACGCCCGATCCGCTACGGCTATGTCGATCGTCCATGGCCCATCGAGATGTATCAGAACGTCTATGCCACCGAGCCTGGGAGCGCCGAGATGCCGAGCGCCGGGCGGCCGTTCACCGCGGAGGCGATCACCCGGCTCGTGGCCAAGGGGGTCGGTGTCGCCCCGCTCGTGCTTCACACCGGGGTCGCCTCGCTGGAGGCGGACGAGGTCCCCTATCCGGAGCGGATGCAGCTACCGCAGTCCACGGCCGTTTGGGTGAATGCTGCCCGTGACCAGGGCCATCGCGTCATCGCTGTCGGAACCACCGTCGTGCGGGCATTGGAGACATCGGTCGGAGACGATGGGACTGTCCACCCCTACGACGGGTGGACCGATCTCGTGATCTCCCCCGAGCGCGGCGTGCGGGTCGTCGATGGAATGATCACGGGATGGCACGAGCCCGCGTCATCCCACCTGATGATGCTCGAAGCAATCGCCGGGCGTGAACTCCTGCACCGCTCGTATGACGCAGCCTTGGCCCAGCGTTACCGGTGGCACGAATTTGGAGATACGCACCTGATCCTGCCGTGACGGTGATCCGGTCCCCACGGCAGTGCCAGCCGGTCGGGCCGAGCCAGAGTCCCGGCCGGGGGGTGGCAACGGTCCCCGTACCGGCGGGGAAGGCGGTCGCGCTCGCTCAGGATGGCGTGGTTCCGGGGTTGCCCTGCAGCCACTCCGCAAGTCGGTCGACGAAGGCCACCTGTGCTCCGATCAGCCTGCGTCTCGCGGTTGCCACCGGCGTCCATTCGGCCCGATCCACCTCAGGAAACAGTCGGTGCCGACCCGACCCGGGCGGCCATTCCAGCTCGAACTCGTTGCTCACGACCTGTTCCACGTCGAAGTGTGGTGCTTCGATGGCCCACACCCGGACCCGCTTCCCACTCGCTTGCCTGATCTCGCCAAGGTCCACGCGGATCCCCCCGGGAGGCGGGACCCCGATTTCCTCGGTGAACTCGCGGTCAGCAGCCACCCGCGGCCGCTCACTCTCGTCGTACTCTCCTTTGGCGATCGACCACGCGCCCTCGTCCTTGTTCATCCAGAACGGACCACCGGGGTGAACGATGAACAGTTCGACGGTCCCGTCTTCCCCCAGACGGTAGGGAAGGAGCCCGGCACTTCGCTTCGGCATCAGATGGCTTCGACTACCGAGTCCGAAGGGCCGGTGGTCAGTTGTCGGCCAGCGCGACCCGGGCCAATGCTTCGACGGGGGCCAAGGGGCCAGGGGCTTGTGCCACCACGAGGGTCCGACTGCTGTGCGAATAGGTGTTGACCACGGAGCGGCCGGCCGTGGTCATTCCGAACGCTCCGTCGCCCACGGCCGGGATGCTGGGCATCGCAGGTGCCCCGGGAGCGTGCGCGACCTGCCCGGCAAACACCGCTGGGGACTGGTGCGCGAAGATCGTGACGCCCGCGTTGCCGGCACTGCCCGTGTAGAGGCAGACGAGCCCGCCGCCGGCAGTCGAGGTGGACGTCGGGCCGCGGTAGGAAGCGCCGAGCGCAGCATTGGCTTGAGCCAACGACGGGCAGGTGGCGGCGCTCGTTGTCGCCGCGGCGGTCGTCGGGGCGGAGGGGGCAATGGTGGTCGCCGGTGACGCCGGGGGTGCCGAGGAAGCGGGCGGTGGAGTGGTGCCGGGGCTGCTGCTTCCCGACCCGCAGCCCGCGATGACCACCCCGGCCGCCAGGGCACCGGCCGCCGCAAGCGCTCGACAGTTCACAGTGAGGACCCTAGGCCTGGACCCCGCGTGGCACAAACACGAGGTGACCCGGCACGGCCGCGGGTGGGAGACGCTCCGGGTCGGAACGACACCCTCGACACCGACACGCGGACCGTTCGCATGGATGCGCACGGGTGCAGGTCTGGGCAGATGATGGAGGCCACGTGCCGGCGAGCACCTGACCACGTACGATACGACGGTGGGCACGAACCGGTTCAGACGTGCGTGCGTCCACAGGACGCATGGTCCCATCACGTTGGTCGTTGCCGCACTGGCGATCATCGTGCTGTGTCTACCCCAGCTCACCGCCCGTGCCGGAGCAGCCGGATGGTGGACGCCTCCGCTGGGGAGTCAACCGTGGCAGTGGGAGCTCAGCCACCCGTTGAGACTGAACAACGCGAAGGACATGGGCACCGGCGACAAGCTTCCCGACGGGCAGCCCGCACCTGCTCCCGCCATCTATGACATCGATGGGATCATCAACCCCGCAGCCACTGTGACGGCCCTGCACGCCCTGGGGAAGCGCGTCGTCTGTTACGTCGAAGTCGGGGCGGCCGGCAACTACTACACGACCGCGGACGAGGGTGTTCCGGTCAGCTACTTCTCCCAGTTGCGGTCGGCCGGCGTGTTCGGGGCGAGGGTGAGCGGGTACCCCGAGTACTACCTCGACATCCAATCCCCGGTAACGGTCTCGGTCATCGAATCGATGATCAAACAGCAGTGCGCGGCCAAGGGATTCGACGCTGTTGAGACCGACATCGACGAGGAGTATGGCGACCACAGTGGATTTCCGTTGACCAGATCCATCGAAGAGACGTATATGACCGGCCTGGCCAACTACATGCACGGCCTCGGCCTTGCCTGGTGGATCAAGAACCCTGACGACACTGGAGACGGCTACGCCTCCGACATGTATCCGCTGGCCGATGCGGTGTTGACCGAGCAGTGCCATCAGTATTCCTCTTGCGCCCTGCTCTCCGCGTACGTGGGCCACAAGGCCGTGTTCAATGCAGAGTACAGACTGAAGCCATCGTCTTTTTGCGCCAGCGACGACGCTCTGGGCTTCAACGGGGCTCACTTCAACGTCGGCCTCACCGGAACCCGCAAGCCGTGCCCCTAGACGGCCGGGTCCAAGAGGTGGGCCGAGCATCCTCGTTCCATGGACTGAGAATGCATGGGGCGCATGGTGATCGGGATGACCGTCGATGGAGCTTCCCGGTAGATCACCTGATGTGGTGACCAACGAGCGCCCGGCTACTTTGCGGACACACTCACCACTCTTCGCCGGGGATGTCGATGATCACTCCACCCTCGATGATGGTGCCGAATTCGGCGTTCGCCGGGTCGTCGACCCCACGCGGCAGAGCCAGTTGGCATTCCGCCGACACCGCGGTGAGCGAGTCGAGATCATCGGCGGCCGCACGCAGCTTCGTGGACTCCGGGATCCCCAGCGCAACGCAACGGGCACAGAAGTCGATCAACTCGCCGAGCGAGACTCCTGCACCATTCTCCACTGATCTCCCGGCTGCCCCCACCCGCCCATCTTCGCGCTCCCCTGTGCATCCATGCGGCCGAGCGACGCTCGGAGTGGCGAATCGAACACTGAGCGCACGGTTCCTCGACCAGATCGGGGAAGTGCGGGGACACCCGACGGCATCGGGTGGTCCGGCGGGCCGAGTGGGGACACCGATCGACATCTGGACTCAGCCGAAATCCCATCGTCCTGACCGCTGAAAGCTCTCGCGTCCGGCCCAACCCGCAGTCTCCCAGGCAAGGACGGTGGACGGTCGGACGGAGGTCAACGGACCATGGTCGGCGACGTCGTAGGACCAGTCGTACTTCCGGTCATACGCCGCCAGCACGTCGTCATCGCCATTGGGTCCTTCTGCCTGCCCCTCGAGGATCACGACGTCCGTGCCACTGTCGAGGTGGACGGTCACCCTGGGATCAACGGCGAGGGCGGCACGGGTGACGGGCGTGCCGATGCTCAGGAAGAGATGATCGACCCGCCAGACGCCCCACACGGGCCTCGGATGTGGATGGCCGCCCGTGCGGGCGACCACCCAGTAGGTCCCAGCGTCCGTCAACCGGGCGTCCACCCGGGTCCAGTCCAGCGGCTCGTGGGTGCTGGGTCGGCCGTAGAAACGAAGACTCCGCGACGGTGACACGGACCGATCGTAGCGAGGCCGATTCGCCGTTGGCGGTGCGGGCCAGGGTGAGGCCAGGGAGGCACCGTGGTCGGTCGGGACTTACACCCCAGGCAGGTGACCGGAAACCGGAAGGCAGAGCGATCCGCCGAGCCCCGTGCCCCACTGGTCGTCCTCCGCCCGACCGGCTAGGGCGTCGTCTGCTCGCCGTCGCGCCCTGGATGAGCGTTGATCAGGATGCCCCCGATGACCGCGGCGAGAGCAAGGGAGGCCGCAGCCCAGCCGCTGGCCACGGCGAAGCCGTGCACCGTGGCCGCCGACACGGAAGTACCGCTCGGGTGAGTGGCAAGATAAGCAGCCGTCGCCGTTGCCGCGATCGTGTTGAGCAACGCGGTACCCACGGAGGCGCCGATCTGCTGCGACGTGTTTGTCGTCGCCGATGTGATGCCGACGTCCCTCGGTTCGGCATGCGCGGTCGCTGTGCTGATGCAGGGAACGATGGCCAGGCCGAGGCCGAGACCGAGGAGGATCTCCGTCGGCAGGATGTGGCTGACGTAGGAGGCGTCTGGGGTCAGTTGGGTCAGAAGGGCGACACCCAGCGACGCGATCAGCAATCCGGGAACGACCAGCAGACGGGTACGGAGGTGCGGCATCAATCGGCTGGCCAATTGTGTGGCCGCAAGGCCGTTGACAGCCATCAGGGGCAGAAAGGCGATGCCCGACTTCAACGGAGAATAACCGTCGACAGTCTGGAGCAGATAGGTCAGGAACAGGAAGGTCCCGTACATCCCCAGCACGGCCAGGATGATGGTCAGGAACGAGCCGGCGCGGTTGCGGTCGGCCAGAATGCGTAAGGGCAGAAGTGGACTGGACACCTGGGTCTGGACCAGGACGAAAAGAGACAGCAACACCACAGCCGTAGCCAGTGGCACGATGACCCGGGGCGAGCTCCACCCGGCTGTGGCTGCCTCCCCGAGCCCGTAGACCAGGGCGACGAGGCCCCCGCAGCCCAGGATCGCTCCGGGGATGTCGAGCTGGACGGCACTTCCCGGTCGCCCGGGGATCATGGTGAAGGCGCCGACGGCTACGGCGAAGGCGATGGGCAGATTCACATACAGACACCAGCGCCAGTCGAGGTACTGGGTCAACAGGCCCCCCAGGATGAGTCCGAAGGCAGCACCGCCGATGGCGATCGATGCATAGACGCCGAATGCCCGAGCGCGCTCCTTGGGATCGGTGAACGTAGTGGCCAGCAGGGACAGCACCGACGGGGCGAGGAGTGCTCCGAACATCCCCTGCAGGCCTCTCGCAGCGATCAGCATGGCGGTCGTCTGTGAGGCGCCGCCCACGGCGGAGGCAACGGCAAATCCGACGACGCCGATCATCAGCGTACGCTTCGGTCCGATCATGTCGCTGATCCGACCGCCGAGGAGCAGAAAGCCACCGAAGCCCAGGGTGTAGGCGGTCACGACCCACTGCCGGTCGGTGTTCGAGAAGCCCAGCGAGTGCTGGGCCGACGGCAGAGCAATGATCATGATCGTGGTGTCCAGCACCACCATCAGCTGGGCACCGGCGATGATGACGAGAATCCACCAGTGCGCAGGAGAGAAGGCGCCCCGCCGAGACCCTTCGGGGTGCCCCAGCGGTGCCGGGGGTCCGGACGCCGAATCCACGTCAGTGGTCATTGGACCTCCTGCCTCCTACTCGGGGACGGCCAGGGGCGGGTTCTGGACACGGCCGTTCCCGTGCCTCGGGCCCGCACCATCGACGCACGACTGCCCGAGCAGGGATCTCCACGGTGTCGCCGGTGGTCGTCTGCCGGCCGGGTCACGTCCCGTCCTCCGGCAGTTGCACCCATTTTACAGGTGGCTGCTCGACACCGACATTGCGGACCAGGTGGTCCAGTACGGCGTCGAGGCTGGCTCGTTCGTCCTTGGTGATCCCGGCCCGAAGGCGCCGGTCGAACGCCACCGCGGTGCTACGAAGGCGAAGAAAGGACTGCTCGCCCTCCTCTGTCAGCTCGACCACATGGATCCGACGGTTCTTCGTATCCCGGCGCCTGGTGATCAGCCCCTGGGCGTCCATGGCATTGAGGTGGTGGGTCAGCGTGGCTTCGCTGATGCCGATGGCATCAGCGAGCTCTCGCTGGTTGGCCGGATGTTCCATCGTCAGGTTGAGCAGGACCGACCAGACCGGAAGCGATCCTCCGGCCTCGGTCAGCGCCTGGTCAAAGGCCCGGCTGACCACCCGGGCGGCACTGGCGAGATGCAGTCCGATCGGTGGATGGGCGGAAGGCACGTCACCAGTCTAGCAACCCATCGATCTCGAACCATTCGATCTCTAAGTGTTGGCGGACCCCGCGCGGCAGCCCGCGGATCGGGGGCATGAAGGTTGACGACTCTGGGATCGTCGCCGGACGACGATCGGACCACGCGGGCAGCGTGTGCGGCCCGGGGCGGGAGCACCTGTCTGTCGTCAGCTGTTCACCTGGGGTGGTGATCGAGCGTCACCCTTCAGCAGTCATTCCGACCGAGATCGCCTCGGCGATGTGACCGCGATCGGCATCCAGCTGCTCGGCGACGGTCACGTCCTCAGCCATCACCTGGTCCAGGTCAGTCGACTCGTACCCGATGACGCCCATGTCCGTAAAGGTCTGTCTCATCTTCGGACCCCACAAGCCCACGTCCTTCAGGGTGGGGACGATCCTGGTGAACAGCAGGCTCCGGAAGATCTTCTGGCTCTCGCTCTCCTCGACATACTGGATGCATGCCTCGGGGTCGTAGCCGAGGCGCTCCCAGAGTTCGTTGGCCAGGAATCGGTCGCGCATGCGATAGCAGGCGTCAGCGCAGAAGTCTTCGCGCTCGTCCCGTTCAGCCTGCGTCAACTCCGGGTAGTAGTCGCGCAGTGCCAAGCGCCCGAACATCACATGTCGAGCTTCGTCCTGCATGACGTAGGCGTTGACCGATTTTCCCAGTGGATCTCCGGCCGTATTGCGAATCAGGCCGAAGGCGGCGAGCGCCAGACCTTCGATCAGGACTTGCATGCCGAGGTAGGTCATGTCCCACCGCGAGTCACTCAACACGTCGTCGAGCAGGGACTTCAGATTCTCATTGATGGGGTAGGCGATCTCGATCTTGTCGAGGTAGCGGGAGTACGTCTCGACGTGTCGCGCCTCATCCATGACCTGCGTGGCCGCGTAGTACTTGGAGTCGATGTCAGGGACCGACTGGACGATCTTCGCCGTGCAGATCAGGGCCCCTTGCTCTCCGTGGAGGAACTGGCTGAACTGCCAGGCGACCATATTGCGCCGCACGTTGCCGCGCTCGTCGTCAGTCAGCCGGTCCCAGATGGGCGAGCCGA
This sequence comes from uncultured Acidimicrobiaceae bacterium, assembly GCA_963817005.1. Lineage (GTDB taxonomy): Bacteria > Actinomycetota > Acidimicrobiia > Acidimicrobiales > RAAP-2 > Bog-756. Next base: position 376,332 of record CAWFMN010000007.1, on the reverse strand, counting down.
AGATCGGCACGAGGTCGTCAGGCAACTCGAGCGGATTCTCGGGATCCGGGTCATGGGACCAGTCGATACGCTCCTTCGAGTCCCACTGCTTCCTCTTCCCTTTGTCGTAGAGGCTGATCAGCTTGTCACGACCGTTGTCGTAGTCCCAGGTGAACTTGGCGGTTCCCGATCCGTCACCGGTCTGCCACCCAGTCTTCTCCACAGGCAATTGGTAGGTCTTCGTGCTCACTGGCGGCACCCCCGATCAGCCCCTCACGGCAAGTCTGGGTGAGTTAACCAACCGTGTCAATCGACGCGGACGGCACCACCGCGGTCTCCTGCACCGTCCGGGCTCCGAAGAGCGCAGGAAGTCGAAGTTCCAGGCCGGCGCGCCATCCAGTCGGCTGGCCCTGTTCCCACGGCTCCGGTCTCTGTACGGCAACCCGGCCGGCGTGCAGTGGTGGGGATCGGCCCGGACCCCGAGGTGCCGACGAGTTCCCCTTCGTCCGTCGGAGGGTCGCCGACGACACCCGGTCAGTGGATCAGCCAGTGCCGGGCTAGCCGGCCACCACCAGCTGGCTGATGCCTGTCACGTCGTCGGTCCAACCGGCAACCAGACTCCCCCCTTTGACCGCCCCGATGTCTTCCTGACGAAGGGCGAGGAGGGGCCCGTGGGTGGGGTCCGAGGCGACGGCGATCTGGCTCACATCGGCGGCCTCCTTCACCCACGGCGAGGTGAGGCCGCCCTCCTTGGCCAAGAACGTCCCGTTCTGAATGATGCCGAGGAGGGGCCCGTGGGTGGGGTCCGAGGCGACGGCGATCTGGCTCACATCGGCGGCCTCCTTCACCCACGGCGAGGTGAGGCCGCCCTCCTTGGCCAAGAACGTCCCGTTCTGAATGATGCCGAGGAGGGGCCCGTGGGTGGGGTCCGAGGCGACGGCGATCTGGCTCACATCGGAGGCCTCGATGACCCAACCGGAGTTGAGCCCTCCTTGTTTGGCGGAGAAGACGGTGTTGGAGACAATGCCGAGGAGCAGCCCATGCGCCGCGTCCGATCCGACGGCGATCTGGCTGACGTCCGCGGCCTCGGACACCCAACCCGCGTTCAGGCTGCCTTGCTTGGTGAAGAGCGTGCCGTTCAGGATGGCCCCCAGTACCGGTCCGTGCTTGGCATCGGAGGCCACCGCGATCTGGCTCACGTCCGGAGCCTCGGAGATCCAACCGGCATCGGGACGACCTAGCTTCACGAGAAACGTCCCGTTCTGGATGGCCCCCAATACCGGTCCGTGCTTGGCGTCGGAGGCCACCGCGATCTGGCTCACGTCCGGAGCCTCGGAGATCCAGCCGGCATCGGGTCCGCCCTGCTTGGCCGCGAATTCTCCCGCTCGCACCACGCCCACCAGGCGTGCTGAGACTGAAGGATCGAGACAGTCGGCGGAGGCACCCGACGCGCAGTCTGCACCTGCCCTTGACCGCGAGCTCACGTCCGACCGGGAAGAACTCACACCGGCGATGACGATGGCGGCCAGGACAGCAGCCAGGACCAGAATGACCGCCACGCGCGCCGTCCGGTACCAGCCGGGGGTCTCGATCGACAAGTAGAGCCCTCCTTTCAGGTGGAGACCTGATTGCTCGCACCGCTGGCAGAAGCCGGCAATGCCTCACTGCTCGAACGACCCGAGCTGTCCCCCGTCTCCCTGTGAGTCCGCACGCCCACCTCGTCTGGGCCTACTCGACGCCGATGCAGGCGGTTGGCCCTGCGCCAGAACCGTGACGGAGTTTCGCGGTCCGCCGTTATCGCTGCGTCACGCCCAAGTGAACGTTACGCGTCATTCAGTGCGTCGGGAACGCTCGGTCACCGCCCGCCACGGACAGTGAGGAGTCCCAGGCTCCGGCGGTTCCCCACGCCTTATGGCCAGAACGCCGCGACGTGCTCGGCGTTGGGACCGAGGCACTCGGGAAGGCGTCATCGACGGCGACGGGCCCCGCTCCACGATGCGGCCCGCGGTGGCCTGAGCTGCCCGGCTCGTACCCCCTCGGCGAGCTGTCGAACCTTGGCTCACCGGACCTGTGGCCCGAGCGGTCCAGAGGACCGTCGGCACTATTCCAGCCGTCGTGGCGGCTCAGACCCGGGCATGAGCGTCCGGGGGGACGCCCGCGGTCCACGCCAGACCGATGCACATTTCGTCCGTCGACCCGTCGCCCCAGGTGACGAAGTGCGGCGGAGCCTTGCGCAGCACCGGGAGTTCCTGGGCCAGGGTGGGGTCGTAGGAGCAGGACACCTGCACCGGCTCCCCAGCGGTCACGTGGATGGGCGCCGCCAGGTTGTAGGACCGTTGATCGTGGAAGTTGTAGCTGGGAACATTCAGGACAGTCCTCGCCTCCGGCGTTCCCGGATTGAGCACCATGGTGAAGCTCTGGCCCAACAGGTGCATGTGCGCTTGTACCCGGACGATGTAGCCGCTCTTTCCGATCGACGACCGGCAGGATGTCCTGTCCCCCGTGGGTGGATCGGACGGGTCGTTCCCACAGAGGGCCTCGATGCCATTCACCTCGTCCACCGCGGTCTGCCCGAAACGGCGGCCCTGGTCGGCCAGAGAGGCGGCGCGGTTGCACAGTGGGCCTGCGACTCCGGCCGGACAAGGAATGTCGGGCGGCGCGAGCATCAGGTCGAGATGGAGGGGCAAGAGGTGGGTCGCGGTGGGCACCGTGTGGAGGACCAGCGTGTCCCTCACGGGCCTGTCCCCGACCAGCAGGTTGTAGTGGACCTGCATGATAACCAGACTCCCGGCGGGAAGGGCGACCCCTGTCCCTTTCGGCAGATCATCTGCCCCGTGACCCGGAGCCCAGAAGCTGAGCAGTGGGACCGCCGCGATCCCGGCGAGGGCCGTGTTCGGCAGCGCGCCCTCCCCGAAACACGTCCACCCCTTTCCGACCTCATTGTCCCGTTCGGCCAGTACCGCGAGCGACGGTGGTACCAGGAACAGCGCGGCGTGGTGATCCTCATTGCTTCCGGGGACGAATTGGCTGGAGACGATGTACGAGTTCGTGGTCAGGTGCGGATTCAGTAGCGAGCAGTGGTAGTCGTCGGTCGTCCCCGGCGCCGCCCGCGGCTTGTAGGCATGCGGCATCCTGAGGGAGGTACTGGTCACGGGCGGGGCCGGACTCGAGGCTGCCGACGCGGCACCAGCCGCTCCCCCGGCAGCCAGAACTGCGACCGCCAACCCCAAGGCGGCGAGCACAGGCACCAGTCGTCGACACCGCACGGGCTCAGGCTATCGCCTCCGCAGGTTGGCGGCTGGGGTGCCCACCGCCCCCGCAGGGCATGGTCGAACTGTGTCCGAGCGCGGCAGGCCAGCTCCTTCCGCGATGATCATGCTGGGCCGGGCTGCCGCCGGAGCTCGACCGTCACCCTCTTCGTACCGGGGCCGATGGTGACGGTCCCGGAAGCCTCGTTGACCGCTCCCACCGAGGCGCCGGCAACGTTGCCCACGAAGGCGGGCAACTGGAACAGGGTCGGTCCGGTCGGTAGCCGACCCCGGAGCAGGAGCGTCACCGACCGGCCGGACGACGAGATGGTCAGGCTCAGTCGCCGACCGTCCACCGTCGGAAAATTGGTCACCGCGAGGTGGGCGCGATGACCGAGCCAGCGGTCCGGCACCCCTCGCCCCACGATGAGTGCACCATCCGATCGTTGCGCCACCAATGAGTCCAAGAGGACCTTGTTGGCACCGGCCATGCCCCAGGCATGGGGGGACGATCCTTGGCCGGTGGCGGGATGCCGGCCCGTCCATGGGTCCTGTGGTGAGGGAGCGGAGGAGCTCTCCCACCATGACATCGGGCCGCTTTGGCTGTTGTCGATCATGAACTCGTACCCGAGTATCCCCTGGTCCCGATGGTGCCGCGTGGCCAGTCCGGCCGATCCTTGGGCGGCGTTGTAGGCCGACGAAAAGAAGTCGCCGGGGAATCCGCCGGTGGTGTTGGGAGGAAGGAGCCCGTGCAGACGGCTGAACCCGTAGCGGTAGGTAGCGTCGATCAGTGAGAGGCCGGGGCCGGAGCGCCGGGCACCGAACAGGTAGCCCTCCCATGCCCAGTTGCCGAACGGTGATGTCCAGTTGGCATCCTCGGGATTGGCGCACCGGTTGGCCGTGTTGGGTTGGAGAATCGAACAGGGGAGATAGTCGAGCCCGAAGTGACGGATCGTGGCGGTCAATACCGTGTTGGTCGCCCCCAGCAGCTGGTCGTACTCCCGGGAGGCCCACGTGGCCTCGGTGGTATTCCCCACGGCCACGGCGAGGTAGCGGTAGGCCGCCAGACCGAGCAATGCCTCGTAGTCGTCGGTGGTCCAGTACCCCTGGGTGTCGATGTCGTCGGTGGCCTGCATGGTCCCGAACGGGCCGATGCGGTCGGCCACCAGGCGGTGGGCCGTGTCCTCGATGCTCGGTTGGGCACCGCCCAGGGTTCCTCCGGATGCGAAATTCGCCCGTACGAACCCGAGGTCACCGGTCTTCAGCAGATACACCGCCCAGGGGAGCGCATACGTCCAGACGCCATCAACATACTGTCCCTGTGAGCCGACGACATTGCGGAATTCGAGTAGGAGATCTCGGGCCCCGGTGAAGTAGCCCTGGGTGAACAGATTGGTGAGGATTCCCACCACATCATGGCTGAACTCGCTCTCGTAGCCGTTCACGCCGGTGTTCAGGTCCGGGCCGCTCCGGGCGATCTGGGTATAGATGAATCCACTCCGATAGGCGTCGACGAGGGACGCGTCGGGGACATCGATGGCGGCGATCTGATCCAGCTGGCCGTCCCAGAAGGACTGCATATGGCTGAAGTGCTGATCGAAGCCGCCAGCATCCACCAGCGCTTGGTCCGCAGGCCACGGGTAGTCGCCACCGAAGCGGTCCGCAGCCACGACGTAGTCGTGGACCGACTCCGAGTTGGGAACGACCAGGTCGGGGCCGGAGGCAAGGGGCACCAAGCCGGGTGACGCCCCGGGATCTGCCCGGACGACGTGACCGGTCGGGTTCACCACGACCACCCGGGCGTAGACAGCGACATAGGCATCCCCGCCCAGGACCACCCGGTCAGCAAACTCGGTGATCGTCACGAGCGCTCCCCGATGGTGAAAGGACGTGATCTGTGCCGGCAGGTAGCCGTCTGCAGCCCCCCAGGAGGTCCGACCGCCCCGGTAGAGTCCGAATCCGTAGTCGCGCAGCAGGCCGTCTTGGACCAGGAAGGTGCCCCCGAGGCAGGTGACGACGCCTTGATGGTTCCCCGCCCAGCCGATGGCCGCCGCCGAGCCGTCGGCGCCGGTGAAGGCATCGGTGGCCAGATTGAACGTGCAGTCGTACTGGCTGGCTGGGCCGGGGCTCTCGTCCGGTCCCGCACCTTGGTGCCGATCCGGGCGGGCCGCGGCGCGATGTCGGGTGCCGGCGCCGACAACGGGCGACCACATCGTCGTGGCCAGGGACAGGGCGAGGACGAGCACTACGGCGCACCCCGTGAGGGCGGATGCGCTCGAGAGCGGAGCTCCCCGGGCCTGGCGCGGCCAGTTCGTGCGCATGGCCCGCATCTCGCCTCCTCCGCACCTAACCGATGGTGGCAAGGTAACACCTGGTCCGGGCGCACGTCGCCCGGTGCTGGGCGCGTTCAGGGCTGGCGCTCCCTCACGATCAGCTTGGGGCCCTCCCACCAGGAGCGACCATCGGCATCACCGGCCGATCGGAGCTGGCGCGTCAGCCTGCACCGTAGAACGGCGCGTCGAAGCTGAATACTCCGCCATCGGAGGCCACCAACCAGTAGCCGCCGGTTCCCGGGTCGGAGGCCATCCCCACGACCGGGGCGTTCAGCCTGGTCCCGCCCATCGACCCGTGGAAGGGGGCGTTGCCCTCCGAGAAGATCCCTCCGTCGGAGGCGACGAACAGATAGCCCTGGCCGTTGGGCAACGACGACATCCCGTTCACCGGTTGGTTGAGGCGGAGGCCGCCGGTACTGCCCAGAAAGGGTGCGCCGAAGGAGAAGATGCCACCGTCGGTGGCAACCTCCCAATAGCCCCCCGTCGCGTCGTCAGTGCTGATGCCGACGATCGGTGCGTTGAGGTGCTGCCCGCCCATGGACCCCCGGAAGGGAGCGTCTCCGAAGGAGAAGATCCCTCCGTCGGATGCGACGAGCCAGTAGCCACCACCGTCCGGTGTCGGGGCGATGTCGACCACGGGGGCATTGAGGTGGCGGCCGCCCATGGAACCGAAGAACTGAGCATCACCGAACGTGAAGATGCCTCCGTCGGAGGCGACCAGCCAGTAACCCCCGCCGTCCGGGGTCGAGACGATGTGGGCGATGGGGGCGTTCAACGGGTGACCGGCCATCGATCCGTAGCTGACGGCTGATCCGTGCGCAGACACCCCTCCGGACGCATCAGTCAACCAGTAGCCGTTGCCGGTGGGTGTCGTCGCCATGCCGACGACGGGAGTGACGAGCCCACCGGATGTGGTCGTCCCCGCCGCACCCCCGGTGCCCCAGTACCGGATTGCTCCGTCGTAGCTGTAGATGGTTCTCAAGTAGGTCATCGTGTGAAGCTGCACCGGGACGTTGATCCCCAGTGCATCCCAGACGGACCCGTTCCCCGCATAGATCCCGGAATGACTGAAGCCGTCGATGCCGTTGCCGCCCCAGTAGACGGCGTCGCCGGGGAGGAGTTCTGCCGTGTCCTCGGCAATCGTATTCTGCGGCGCCAGGTAGGTCCCCACTCCGTTGGGTTGACTGCCATCGCCCGGCAGGGCGATCCCCGTCGACTGGTACACCGCGTATTGCACCAGGCTCATGCAGTCGTACCCCTTGGCGCCCACCCCACATCCAGGCTCGACAACACCTCCGTTGCTGGGTCCGTTGATGCCTCCACCGCCGTCGCAATAGGGCACGTTGGCCTGGGAGGCGGCGAATCCCGCGATCTGGTCACCCTGGGTCGAGGCACTGGCGGGAGCGGCGCCGACAGACAGCGCGAGCCCGACGATGGATGCCAGAAGAATTGCCGCGGCGACCGGCCTCCGGATCGACTGCGCCGGCGTGGGCTTCCAGTCTTTCGAGGACGTACCCGGGAGTCGCACCAACCGCATGTCCATCTATCGACAGCCCGGGGCCATGACTGCAGTACTTTTCTGGTCTGCGGTCCGGCGGGGTTCGACGCCACGGCCGAGCGTTCGGCCTGAAGGAGTCCGCCGGCCCGGACCCTCGGTGGAACGCCCCCCACCCGAGCCAGCCTGGGGCGTGGGGAGCTCGGCCCCGTCCATCAGACAGTGGGTCGGCCGAGGCGCTGGTGAGGGGACGGTCGGAGAGACGTATCCCGTCGGCACGTGCGATTTCCCACGCTGCCCTCCTCCCGGTTTCGAGCCGCTTGCCCGCATCAGCCCGCCGTGACATGCTCGGGATGTCCAAGGCGGACAGGGATGCGAAGGAGGCGGATCATGAAATATGTCGTTTCGTGGGTCACTCGTGACACCGGGAACCCCGAGGAAGCTGCAAAGCGATCACTTGCTGCATTCAGCAAGTGGACACCCTCACCAAACTCGACGTTCCACCAGTTTGTTCAACGAGTGGACGGAGAAGGCGGATTCGCCTTCGTCGAATCCGACAATCCCGAGGACATCCTGAGGGATGTCTCCAAGTTCACACCATGGATCAAATACGAGATTCTCCCTGTGATCGACATGGCTGCGGGCGCGACGATCGGCGCGGAAGCCATCGAGTATCGAGACTCGATCTCGTAGACCACCGACGGATTGCGTCGTTGCCCCCTCCGGGGAGGCACCCGGGGAGCGGTCTGAGGGGTTCGAGGAGTCAGGGGCGTTACACGTTCCCGAGGCGAACGGGGACTCCGACGTCCAGCGCGATGGTCATGCCCTCGTGGGCGAGGTTGACCCGGTCCTCCATTCCGGGCCACTTCTCTCTGGCCTCACTGAGCAGCTCCTCGAGTTCGGCGTCCGTGTGGTACGGATCGTGGTGGAAGAGGACCACGTTGCCCGCCCCCGTCTTGTGGGCGAACTCCATCACCGCGGCGATTCCCGAGTGACCCCAGCCGATGTGGGCTCCGTATTCGCAGTCGCGATATTGGGCATCGTGTAAGAGCACATCCGCGCCGTGGGCGATCTCGTGCCCGCTGACCCAGTCGTCCGGCACCGCGGCGAGATCTGATCCGAGCGCCGGTTCATGGTCGGGGAGGTAGACGAGTACTCGCCCGCCCTCCTCGATGCGGTAGCCCAACGTCGGGCCTTGGTGTGTGACCTTGGCGGCTCGAACCGTCGCCGAACCGATGACCACCGGTTCTTCGGATGCGTCATGGAACGTGACACGGGAAGGGACGTCCCCGAGTCGGACCGGGAAGAGTGGCGGGGAGAGATACATGGCGATCCGCTCCGACAGGTGCTGCACCGGGGAGGTCGGCCCCCATATGTGAATGTCGAGTCCGGGCAGGAAGAGCGGGCGGAAGAACCCGAGACCCTGGAGGTGATCGAGGTGAAGGTGGGTGAGCAAGATGTGCAATTCGGTAGGAAGGTTGTCCACCATGAGCACACCCAGCGGCCGGATGCCGGTTCCAGCATCGAGTATCAGCACGTGCCCGCTTGCCAGTCGGACCTCGACACACGACGTATTCCCCCCGTACTTGACGGTGTCGGCCCCTGGCACCGCTACTGATCCTCGGCAGCCCCACACCCGTGCATGCATCAGGCGCTGCTCTTCCTGGGGGCCGACTCCCAGAAGACGGACACGACCCCGTGCATCTCCCCCTCCGCCCCGATCAACGGGTACGCCGTCGCGTCATACTGTCGGCGCTCTCCGTCGAATGACGAGGCGAGGAGCGTCTGATGGGCCGGCCGACGATCGAAGAAGGCGATTCCGGCCGGTGAGTCACGCCGGCGAAGGGGTCGACCATCGGGTGTGGCGAGGTGCAGGGATTCACCGAACGCACCAGAGGGAAGCTCCCCGAGCTCTGCAAACGGCGTCCCGAGGAGGGTTGCCGCCGCGTCGTTGTAATAGACCAGCATGCCCCCGGCGTCCAGCAGAAACATCGGCGTCGCCAAGTTGGACGCCAGCTCTCGGGCAAGGATGAGCGGCAAGCTCCTCGGTGAACCTGGTGTACCCAGCGGATCACTCATGACGCCTCCCACCCGGCTCATCGACAGTACGCACATCGTTACCGATGGGAGCCGGCCTGCCAAGTGCCCAGACCCAGGTCGGCAGCAATCGCCGCTGTGGCCATACCCGGCACCCCCACGGTCGGTCGACGAGCCCGACCGTAGCCTCACTCCGATCGGCCGCGCGTACGAGGCTGGGCCAGTCCCTATCATGAGGACATGCGAATCGGCCTGCTCACCGGTGGAGGTGACTGTCCAGGGTTGAATGCGGTCATCCGAGCCGTGGTACTCGGTGGTGTCGTCCATCATGGCGACGAGTTCGTCGGCATGCTCGACGGCTGGCGCGGTGTCATCGAGGGCAGAACCGTCCCGCTCGACGTTGAACAGTGCCGGTCCATTCTGACCAGGGGCGGGACGATCCTAGGGTCGTCCCGCACCAATCCCTTCGCCACTGATGGCGGCGCCGACCGTGTCCAGGACACCATGAAGAACCTCAGGCTCGATGCGATTGTCGCCATCGGCGGAGACGACACACTGGGCGCAGCGGACCGCCTGTACCAGCGGGGCCTCCCCGTCGTCGGTGTGCCCAAGACCATCGACAATGACCTGTCGGGGACGGAGGTCACCTTCGGATTCGACACCGCGGTCCAGACTGCCACCGAGGCGATCGACCGCCTGCAGACCACGGCCGAGTCCCACCACCGGGTCATCGTGTGCGAGGTGATGGGGCGACATGTCGGCTGGATCGCCGTCCACGCGGGGATCGCCGGAGGAGCAGCTGAGATCCTGATCCCCGAGGTCCCATTCTCCCTCGATGGGGTGTGCAACCGGTTGCTGCGGCGGCACGGTGGCAACCAGTTCTTCTCCACGGTGGTGGTGGCCGAGGGAGCACGACCCAGTGACGGGGACACGGCCTCTTCTACCTGGGCCTCGCAGGCGTCGGGCCCTGCCGACCAGTTCGGCCACGTGCGCCTGGGCGGGATCGGGGCCTTCCTGGCCGGGGAGATCGAGCGACGGACGGGTTACGAGTCCAGGTCCACCGTGCTCGGGCACATCCAGCGTGGCGGGTCCCCCACAGCCTTCGACCGCGTTCTCGCCACCCGCTTCGGCGCCGCTGCGCTCCAGGCGGTGCACGACCACGACTTCGGGACGATGGTGGCACTGCACGCCGGAGAGATCATCCGGGTCTCCCTGAATGAGGCCGTCGGGAAACCCAAGCGGGTGGATCCCCAGCTCTACGAGCAGGTGGCCGCTCTCTACCTCGGCTAGCTGTAGAACTGACAGCAGGCTGTAGACATCGCACTGGTCTGCCCCGGTGACGTCAACTCACCAGCACGTCGGGTCGGGGGAATCCCTCCGCCTCGCAGAGTGCGTAATAGACCTCGAGCGTGCCGGGGCCGTCGAAGACGCTCTCAATGCTGCCATCGGCCCCCAGATTGAGGTTCACCCCGTACATCTGGAACCACACCTGCGTGTCATTCTCGATGCACTCGAGGGTATGCACTGATCCAGCGGGTTCGAAGAGGAACGAGCCCGCCCGGTTGACGTAGTCGTACTCACGGTACCTCCAGGCGCCGGACACCGTGTAGCCATAGACCGGACCGGTGTGTCGGTGTGTCTGCACCGCGTAGCCGGCCTGGAAGATGTTCTCGACGATCCAGAGTCCCTCCGCCACGTCGACCTGGAGCACCTTGAGCTTGTTCCCTCCGCCCATCTCCACGAACGGGAGATCGGCCGCGCCGCGGTGCTGTGCCTCGTTTGTTGCGACGATGCTCATTTGCACTCCTGGAGTCTCAGTCGGGTGCGTGCGTCACGGCATTTCGTCTGCGTACGCCCGATTCGGTTGGTGGCCATAGACAGTGGCATAGATGACCGCCCAGATCCACGGAGCGATCGCCCGTCCCATGACCGTCCGATCGACCCGGTCGGCCGGGTCTGACTCCCTGGGGCGGTTACCTTCCGGCACAGGACCGGGCCAGCTTCAGTCCGACGATTTGGAGCATAGCTCCAGGCCAGAGGCACTCCGGCTCGGCGGGCATCCCGCCCCGGACTCTCGGCGGCTACCGGCCGGGGCAATCTGGCACCGGGGCTGGATGGGTTGCGCCGGCCCGATCCCCTACCGGCACGGAGCAAGACACCCGCCCGAGGTCGCTGGTGTCCGATCCGGTGGGCGAGTGCCGGGGCTAAAGGCTTCACGAATTCTGCCGATTGTTAGCACGAGGGGTCGAACTAGCTAAGGTCCGAACCAGGTGACGAGCGAACCCAATCAGACCGACGGATGGTGGGTTGCGTCAGACGGCCGGTGGCATCCACCTGACCGGCCTGAATTCCGGCCTCTCGAGCCCACGCCGATCGATGCGGGACTCGTGCTCCTGTCGCCGGAGGCTCCCCCGTCACAACACTCACCCAGTCCCTCGCCGGACTCCGCCCGATCGATGCGCCGGTGGGCATGGGTGGCCGGTGTGGTAATGGTTTGCACGGTGCTCGTCGGCGGCGTCGCGATCAGTAGCGGGACCTCCCCGAGAGTCGCTCCCGCCAACGCGGCCATGGCCCTGCCGCCACCGACCTCGAACCCCATTGCTCCCAACCAGCTGGTGGCGAGTCAACTCGTGAGCGATGCCAAGGACTTCACCGCAGATACCCTGGCGCCCGATGCCGCCATAGCCGCCGCCGATGCGGACATTGCGAAACAATACGACCGGCTGTCGAACGATCAAGCTACCTACCGGGACAACCAATTCGGCACGGGATGCAATGCCGCTGACACCGGCATGTACGCGGCCTGTGTCTCCCAGGAACAGCAAGCGGCGGCGGCGGCACAGGTCGACGAGACTGCCGCCCAAGCCGCGGTGAGGAGTGACACCGGTCAGATCGAGGCAGCCGACCAGCAACTGGAGAGTGCGATCAGCACGTACGTCCAGCGGCTCAGCGCCATCGCCTGGGTCACGGCGGCGGCCCGCCAGGACGCGTCGCAGCTGACGCAGCATCTGACCGACGAGCGCAACGCGGTAGGCGAGGAGGCCGCCGACCTGGTGAATCACCGCGACACCGCCCAGGACAATCAGGCGATCGCCGCGGCAGTCTCCAGCGAGCGGACGGATCTCATCAACCTGGCCACCGCGCTCGGGATACCTGCCCCGCCATCCCAACCCTCGACCTAGAGCCGGCTCGGAACGACTTTGCAGTCGGGGGGCCGCCTGGGAGCCCGTCTCGACGACCCGGGCGCCGATGGCCTCGCGACCCCGCGCAGCCCTCGGCCCGTGCCTACCGTGAAGCGTCCACCATTGGGCACAGGGGTTCGCCGCTCAACTCCGGTAATCGTGCAACAGTGGTGCTCGAGTGGAATCGGCCCCCGCCTGACAACGGCGGGGGACGAGCGTGGACGAGAGCGGAGGGACCATCGTGGAACTCAAGGTAGTCGGTGCTGGCGTCGGCCGGACTGGGACCCATTCGCTGAAGCTTGGGCTCGAGCAGCTTCTGGGCGCCCCCTGCCATCACATGCTCGAGATCCTTGGTGATCCTGGCCAGATACCGGGCTGGATCGACGCCATCGAAGGCCACCCCGTCGACTGGTCGATCATGCTGGCCAAGTATCGAGCGATCGTGGACTGGCCCGGCGGCTCGTTCTGGAGCGAGCTGTCTCTGGCCAACCCGGAGGCCCTCGTGCTCCTGTCGGTGCGTGATCCCGAGGCGTGGTACCGCAGCGCTTCGAACACGATCTTTCTGACCTTCGACAACGTGCCACCCGAACTGGCACCTTGGATGGACGCAGTGCGGATACTCCTGCGAGACCGATTCAGCGATCGGTTCGATGACCCCACCGCCATGATGGATGCCTTCGTGCGCCACAACGACGCCGTGCGGACCAAGGTGTCGGCCGGCCGACTACTCGAGTGGAACCTCGGGGACGGCTGGGACCCGATCTGCGACCGACTCGGGTTGCCGGTTCCCTCCGAGCCGTTTCCCGTGACCAATTCGACTGACGAGTTCCGCGAGATGGTGGGGATCCCACCCCTGCACTGACCCCCGACGTCGCCGCAGGGACCTGACACCGTCGGGGTCTCCCTGTCTCGGGACGTACCCAGCGCTCCGAATCCTTCACAGCCCCTGCTTGCGTTCGAGGATCCAGCGACCCGACCGTGGTCAGCCATGTGTGTCTGTCGCGAGAGGAGCCCCGCCTCTGACGAGGCGGGGCTCCTCCACAACGACCGTGACACCAGCGAATGGTCGGTGATCCGGTCCGGATCGCCCGATCGACTGGTGCCAGGGGCCTACTTGGCGGCCAACGGCTTGAGGGCCGTGATCGAGTTGTCCGTCCCGATGCAGACCGCACCCTTGGCCGAGCCGGGCAGCTTGAGGCCGTCCCCGGTGTCGGCGGTCACCGTGGCCAGAGAACTTCTCCGCGGTGGGCTCGGTGGCTGCGCCCTTGACGTACCCCGGGCAGTGGGTGGCGCTGGTGGGCGTCAGGGTGGGGGCGCCGATGGTGGTGCTGCCACCGGAGAGCCAGTGGATGGTCCCACCGACCGCCAAGGCAGTTGCCGTTATCGGGGTCGAGCCTCCACCGGTGTTACCCCCGGTGCACCCGCTGACCGTGAGCGTGCTGGCCGCGTTCCCGGTGATCGTCGTGCACAGGAGGGTACTGGCCGTCCACGAGATCTTCAGTGCCTTCAGCGCGGTGATCGAGCCGTCGGTCCCGACGCACACCTCGCCGGTCTCCGTCCCCGGGATCAGCATGCCGTCACCGGTGTCCCCGGTCACCGACGCGGTGAAGCTGTCGGCGGAGGGATTGGTGGCCGCATTCTTCACGTACCCCGGACAGTGGGTGGCCGCCACCGTGGTCAGCGCCGGAACGCCGCTGGTGGTGGTGGAGCCCGAGACCCAGGTCACGGTGCCACCGGTGGCCAGGCTCACGGCGGACAACGGCTGGGAGCTCCCCCCGGTGTTCCCCCCGGTGCACCCCGAGATGACCAGGGTGCTCGAGGCGTTCCCGGTGAAGGTGGTGCAGGTGATCTTCCCGGTCGCCGCCCCGGCGGTGCCGGATATCCCCAAGGTGAGACCTGCGGCCGGAATGAGCATGGCCGCGACAGTCAACAAAATTCGTCGCATGTACTTCCTTTCCCTACTGATCGTGGGTGAAGGCGTTCTTCCCCCCTGTGCCTAAACGTCCACAGTCTGGCATCGTTGGGGTGCGCTCGCCCGCACGCCGCCGACCGGCTCATCATCCCTGCTCAGGGACCCGAGAACGTCGGGTTTGCCACCGAATCTGCGACCGCCTGGTCTCCAGGGAAGTCATCCTCGGCCGAGAGACTGCGTCGACTGGCCGCATCGGTTCGGAACCCGCCTGATCCCGACAGTCGAGGTCGCGTCCACCGTGTGCCAACACAGTGTCGACGTTCGCCCATCATCGGCCATGGTCGGTCGATACCCCCGGGACAGTGACGCCCTCGATGGCAGGCGGCCGGGTGACCGGCAACGCCTCCTCGACGGTGGCTGCGTTGCCCACGATCTCCGCCCATCACCCCTAGGTTTGCGCACCGGGTGTGTGTCGGCCTGCCCCAGCAGCCCCGATCGACGGGGGCACCCGCTGACGGTCAGGGAGACCGGGTCGATTGCCAGCGGCGGGACCGCTTGACAACCGGACACCATCGGGGCCTAACTTGCCGCCATGCACCTCTTCGCGGCGTTCCTCGGTGGGCCGATTGCGGAAGGCCGTATGGGAGAGGACCACGAGGTGGTCTTCGTCATCGCCTCCGACCCCGCACAGGCCAAGTCGTTGGCCCGGTCGAAATGGAGTGGAGCGGGCAGAGGGCATGTCGATGCCGTCCGTCGCATCGACCAGGTCGACGGGTATGAGCTCTCGCTCAAGAAGGTCGGGAGCGGCGGTGACCGGACCGAGCTGGAGGACTACAACTAGTAGCGGCCAGTCCCCGGTCCGAGTGCCCGGTCCTGCGAGCAAACTTCGCACTTACCTCTGACAAGGGTGGAAGGCGGGGCCCATGCATGATCTCCACGGTCATATCCGGCCCGAGTGGGCAATGGGCTGGAGCCACGAAAGGGGCGGCGCCTCGAGCAAGGGGGCTACCCTCACCGGTCATGGTCGGGGATGCTCTGTGGGAACAGCATGCGATGTGGTGGCAGCGGGGATTCACCGACGGAGCCGACCCTGAGTACGAAGAACAGATTCTCCCGCTGGCGGAGCGCTTCTTGCAAGGAGCACGGCGGGTCCTCGACGTGGGGTGTGGCGAGGGACAGGTCAGTCGACGAATCGCAGGCCTGGGCGCCGAGGTGGTGGGTGTCGATCCGACAGCCGCGCAGATCCGAACAGCCAAAGCACGTGGTGGTGCTGTGCAATTCATGCGTGCACGCTCCGAGCAGCTCCCCAGTCCGGATGGAAGCTTCGACGCGGTGGTCCTGTGCCTGGCGCTCGAGCACGTGGACCCATTCGAATCCGCCATCCGCGAGGTTGCACGGGTACTCGCGCCAGGGGGCAGGTTCCTCCTGTTCCTGGCTCATCCCCTCCTCCAATCGCCCGGTAGCGGTTGGGTCGACGATGTCGACTCGGGAGATCACTTTTGGAGGGTTGGCTCCTACCTACGGGACGATGTGGCGATCGACGAGATCGCACCCGGGGTTCACCTGCAATTCGCCCACCGACCTCTGAGCAGATACGTGCACGCAATGGGTGCGGTCGGGTTGCTGATCGAAGACATGGTGGAACCGCCTCCTCCTTCAGCGGTGCTCGTCGAGACGGGCGACTTCCCGAACGCGTTCGCCATTCCCCGCCTGCTGCTGTTGTGTGCCCGTCGATCCGCCTAGGACCGAGAGCCTGCCCGGCTTGGCGCGCCCCACCAGGGCTCCGGCTCATCGCGTCGCGTCGGTCTCTGACTCCGGGCCTAGTGCCAGCTCACGAGTCTGGACCCTCAGCTCTGTCCGGGAGGGCCGCGTCATCAGCGAGGCGCTGAGCCATCGCGGCGTGGACCTTCTCGTGGATCTCCGGGCGGTCACCGAGGAGCACCGAGAATTCAGCTCGACCGATGACGTCGACGACAACATCGGTCTTGGCCACCACCGTGGCATTTCTCGGCTGACCCTGGAGGAGGGCGATTTCACCGAAGAAATCGCCGGCACCCAATTCAGCGACTACGACTCCGTCGATGACCACGCTCACAGTGCCTTCCAGCACGATGACAAACTCCCGTCCGAGGGCACCTTGGTGGGTCAACTCACGTCCAGCCGCCAGGTTGAGTCGCGTGGTCAGATTCGATAGCTCGTGGAGATCCTTCTTTGACAGTCCCGAGAAGAGTGGAACTCGCGAGAGCAGTTCGTCGGTGGTCCTGGATCTCACTGCTGTGCCCTCCTCAGCCGGTAGCGAGGATTCAGTATGCCGCACGCGAGCCGGATACGCCTGCCCTGACCCACCCCGTGGGTTCCACGGAACCTCTGGTCGCTCGGGGACAGGCCCATGGTCAACGGCTGCCAACACCTCGCCATCCGGAGCCTGTGGCTTCAGATCCGAAACGGGTGGCGGGCTCGAAGTGGACCTGGCAGGCTGCTGAGGCAAGCCGACAGGGCTTGGAGAACGGAGCGTCGAACCGATGGCTGCTGAACTGATTCTGGAATTCGAGGGCGTGACGTTGACGGAGTACCTCGCCGTCAACAAGGAATTGGGCATCGACCCCGAGAGCGGTGAAGGGAACTGGCCCGATGGCCTAGTGACCCATTCGGCCGGTCTGAATGAAAACGGTCACCTCGTCGTCATCGAGGTGTGGGATACACCTGAACATCAGGCCAAGTTCATGGAGGAGCGCCTCGGCGAGGCGCTGGCCAAGGGTGGTGTCGCCGGTCCACCGTCGAGCATCACCTGGATTGAGTTGGTGGCTCATCGTCATCTCGGGAGCTGAGTAGGCAAGGTTACGGGCGACGTCGAAGTCGACCGCGCGCCCACCGGTCCCCCGGCCGTGTCCAGCCACCGGACAGGCACGTGCCGTGCCGGGCTCGGGCACCGATGACTGGGCTGTCCACCGCATCGACGCTGTCGGAGGCAGCCGGCGAGTGCATGGGTTACGGCGGAACTCCTGACATCGAGATCCGCCTGCTCCGGGCAGTCATGCCTGGAGCAGCCTGGTGGTGCCAGCACTACTTCCTGACACCAGACTCCACCCTCGGAATGGCCACCACGCAACTCGTATAGTGGCGCTGTGTGGTCGAGGGGCGCAGCGAGGTGTACAACAGCAATTCCCATTCCGCAGTCGATTGGTGCCAATTCCGGCCGGGCTGCCTGGCGCTGGGGCGGAGTCGGTAGGAATCCAGCGGGCACGTCGACACAATGACCGCCAGTCGACTACTCGTGCTGCGCGACCTTCGCCGCCGTTGGCGTGGCTGGGTGCTCGTCGTGGTCGTCACGGCCCTGGCCGGAGGCGTGGTCCTCACGGCCTTTGCCGGTGCCAGACGCACGGAGAGTGCCTACCCCCGCTTCCTGGAGTGGTCGCATCCGTCCGACATGTTGGTCGCCCCGCAGGGGTCCGGGCTGGATGGCTACGACCAGGCAGTGGGGCGGCTGCCGGAGGTCGTTGGCGCAGCGCCCGTCGTGGGGATCAATGCGTTGCCGCTGACGCCCGACGGGCAGCTCGACGGGGATGCCACCGTGGGCGCCCCATTCGACGCCGAGTACCTGCGGCACATCGACCGGCCCAAGATCTTGGCCGGTCGCCTCCCGCGGACGGACCGGCCAGATGAGGTGACGGTCGACGTCATGGCGGCGCAGCACCTTCATCTACATATCGGGAGCATTCTCAATCTGGGAGCCGTGGCCGGTGATGGTCCTTCGCCATCGAATCCGATCCGACGCCTGAGGGAGCGCGTGGTCGGCGTCGTCGCCATGCGATCGAACATCGTTCCCACGACAGACTCTGACCAGTTCGGGAATGTCTACACGTCGGCGTCGCTTCTGTATGGCCTGGGAACGAACTGGCGAAGCTTTCAGGCGTTCGACGGCACCTACGTGCGACTCAGACCGGGGACCTCACGCGCCGAGTTCACCCGTACGGTTCAGCGACTGGCCCAGAAGTTCCCGGCCACGGGTGGGAGCGTGTTCGTCGCCGACGAGAACCAGCAGGCTGCCGGCGTGGAGCAGGCCATACGGCCCGAGGCAATCGCACTTGCCCTGTTCGGGCTCATCGCCGGGCTGACCACACTGCTGATCGTCGCCCAGCTCGTGGCGAGACAGCTGTCCTCCGGTGCTGCCGACTATTCGGTCATGAAAGCGCTGGGAATGACACGGGCTCAGCTCGCGGTGACCGGCCTCGCCGAGGCATGCCTGGTGGTGCTCGTCGGCGGATTGCTCGCCTCGGTCATTGCCGCCCTGGCGTCCCCACTGATGCCGATCGGACCGGCGCGGCTCGCGGAACCGAATCCGGGGGTGAGCATCGACCTCTTCGTGCTCGGCATCGGTCTCGTCTGCTTCGTCGGAGTGGTGGCTGCCCTCGTGGCCTGGCCGGTCTGGCGCCTTTCGACTCGCCGTCCGCAGGCCCGCGCGCCGGAAGTCGGGATTCATGACAGTCAGACGCCCCTGAGGCGTCTCCTGGAGAGTCCGGGCGTACCCCTGGTGGCCTCGATCGGGATCCGGGGAGGCTTGACTCCGGGTCAGGGGAGCCGGTCCGTTCCGGTACGAAGCGGCATCATCGGAGCCGCTCTCTCGTTGGCGATGGTCATCGCTACGTTGACCTTCGGAGCGAATTTTCTGCGACTGGTCGATACTCCTGTGCTCTACGGGCAGACCTGGGACACCGCCGTTGACGTCCAGTTCTCGCAGATTCCCGACAGCATCATCCACGAGCTGGCGAACCGCCGAGGGGTTGCCGCACTGACACTGGGCGTCCACGGCAATATCGAGATCGGGGGCAGGGTCATCCCCGCTGTCGGTTTTGCCCCGCGGATCGGACCACTCGTCGCTCCCGGAATGCTGGAGGGACGAGCGCCACGCCGGGTCAACGAGATCGCACTCGGGACTTCGACCCTTCGGGAACTGGGTCTGCATGTCGGCGACCGGACCAACGTGACCACCTCGGGGAGGCGGTCCATGATGCGTATCGTGGGCCGCGCCGTGTTCCCACAGTTCGGATTGGGAAGCTTTACCGCTACCGACCTGGGAGAAGGCGCCCTCCTGACCGCCGGCTCGCTGAGTCCTTCGCCGAATGAGGCCCACCAGATTGCTCTCGTTCGCTTCGCTGCGGGCAACCGTCACGATGCAAACATGGCCGCAGCAGAGCGATCGCTGACCGGATACTGCCGGACCGTGGATCAGTCGACCTGCCTTGTGCCCAACAACAGACCATCCAACATCTCCGACCTGGCCCGGGTCGCACGGGTGCCACTGGTCCTTGCCGGTGTGTTGGCCCTGGTCGGGGTGGCGTTGCTGGCCCAGCTGGTGACGCTGTTCTGCCGAAGGAGGCGGCGCGACTTCGCGATTCTCAAGACCATGGGAATGCTTCGTCGCCAGGTGCTGGGCATCGTGAGCTGGCAGACGACCACACTGGCCACCGCATCACTCGTCATCGGCATCCCCCTCGGCGTGGCCCTAGGACGGTGGATTTGGGCGCTCTTTGCCAATTCCGTCGGTGTGGCCTCCGCATCGGTCGTTCCCTTGTGGACGATCCTCCTGATCCTGCTGGCCCTGGTCGCGATAGCCAACGCGGTTGCCCTTCTGCCCGCCTGGCGCAGCGCCAGCTGCCGTGCGGGAAGGGAGCTCCTGGCTGAGTAGCCCGCTTTCTATGCGGCCGCCCGATCTACTGCGGGCCGTTGCGGGCGAGGACGAGGTCCCCGCCAGGCTTTTCTCACGCCGTCGACCTTCGCCGACGACCACCGGCATGGCCGGGCGGGTCGCAGTGCAGCCGACCCGGCCGAGGCGGCGCCGGACGGGGCGGATCCCGCTGTTGGCCAACGGGTGACCCGAACCGTCACCGGAAGACGACTTCCACCCGGCGCGGCCCCCTCACCTGACCGCCGGCCCACAGGACCTCGGCACCCTCGGCCAGGTGGAAGACGGGAACACGGGCCAGCCACTCCTCGAGGGCGACCCGCAGCTCCATCCGTGCCAGGTTGGAGCCGGCACACCGATGGATCCCCGATCCGAACGCCACATGCCGGTTCTCCTGCCGCTCGAGGAGCACCTCGTCGGCCCGATCGAAGACGGCCGGGTCCCGGTTCGCTGCCGGGAAGTTCAGGAGGAGCTTGTCGCCCTGCTTCATTGGACAGCCGTTGAACTCGACGTCCGCAGTGACGAGGCGGGCCATCGTCACCGGCGAGTAGGCACGGAGGAGTTCCTCGACAGCCAAGTCCATGAGGGCCGGCTCGGCCACGAGCCGTTCGCGGTCCTTATCGTTGGTGGCCAGGTGCCAGAGCGAGGACCCGATGGCACTCCAGGTGGTGTCGATGCCGGCGATCATGGTCAGAATCGCCATGCCCAACACGATCATGTCGTCGACCGATCCGCCGTCGACCTCGGCGTGGAGCAGGTAGGTCAGCAGGTCGTCGCCATCGGTCTGGCGGCGCTCATTGATGCGATCCCAGAGGTAGTAGCCGATGCCGAACATCCCGCGCTGGACCCGTTCGGCGTCATCCGCGAATTCCAGGGCATCGCGGACCCAGCCGGTGAAGGTGTCCGAGAGCTCCTCTGGGATGCCGAGGATCGAACCGATGACGCGGACGGGAATCTGCTGGGCATAGTCGACGGCGACGTCAGCCCGGCCCGCGTCGAGATGAGCGTCGATCAACGATCCGCACAACGATCTCGTCATCGGCTCGTAGGACTCCACTCTGGCGTGGGAGAACCACGGGAGTAGCAGCCTCCGTGTCCACGTGTGCAGCGGCGGATCGGCAGTGATCGGCGGAAGCCCGTAGGTGAGGATCGGGGTCTCCGGCTCGTCGACGGAATCGATGACACTGGTGTTGGCGGAGCTGAAGTGGTCGACGTCCTTGGCCATCGCGGTGACGTCCGCATAGGTGGTCGGGAGCCAGGCACTCCCCCGGCGGTCGGTGTGGGCGATCGGGCACACCTCGCGCAACTCGTCCCAGCGGGGGAACGGGTTCCGTACATACGACGCATCGAGGACGTCGAAATCCGACGTCCAATCCCCAACGGGCTCGGTCCTCGCCACTTTGCCGTCTCCAATGCTCGGGGCGAGATGATTCGCTCGCCGGTATCGCCAGTCAATCACTTGTGCGTGGCTACGCAAACGACGGTCGACAGGTGGTTGGTCCCGTCAATCTGGGCGCGCCTGGTCAGAAGATGGTTCGACCTGACATCGGGCCCATCCGAGTTCCCTCCCACGGAGCTGCGGTGTCGAGGTGGCAACGTCTGTCGTTGAGGCTGACCCCACCGCCATCCACCCCCGGTTCCGGGGCAGCCGTGGCAGATCAGCGGAAACGGCCGGTTGTGTCGCCCAGTTGACAGACCCGGCCCCGAAAGGGGCTCACCATGAACGTGTCATACAGGTTCCCGCCGAGGAGGTCAGGATGACCAACATTCGACTCAGGATCGAGGATGCAGACCCGGCCATGATCCCCGGCTACTTCGGGGTGACCTTCTTCACCGGCGCCGCATCGATCGCCAGCCGGGGATCGATGAACGGAAAGTTCCTTATCAGGAACGGCCGGACGATCCCGGTCAGTGCCGAGACGAGCTGACTCCAGCCGGAGCCCGGGCGGACTGCGGTTGCGCGCAAGCTGATACGAAGTACACCGACCAACGAGAGGATAGAGAGATGGCGACACTCCGATTCAGCAAGGATGAGCGGGTCACACTGTTGCGGGGAATCAGCCTGTTCGCCGGGTGCAAGAACAAGGAGCTGCGCAGTATCGCGACCCTGCAGTCGCAGTGCCATGCCCAGAAGGACGATGTGCTCATGGAGCAGGGCACGCCAGGTGGAGAGTGCTTCGTCATCGTGGAAGGAACGGCCATTGTGAGCCGAAATGGCATCCAACTCGCCCATCTGGGCCCGGGGGATTTCTTCGGCGAATTGGCCCCGCTCGACGGAGGACCCAGAACGGCCACGGTCGTGGCCGACACGGATCTGCAGCTCCTGGTCATTTCACGGCAGGAATTCTTCCAACTGCGCACGTCTTTCCCAGCGGTCTCCGCCAACATGATGGCTGAATTGGGGACACGGCTCCGAAGGGCCGACGAAGCGATCGACGGTGCGAGGTCAAGGGACCTCGCACCAGTGCAAGCGAGCTAGCGAGGCCGGACGCCAGGGAGCCAGGGCAACCCCTGGGCAGGTCGTACCAGCCGCACCCGTTGCGGGTCGCCACGGTCTCCCCGCTGTCCGAGCGCTTCTTTTGCCGCAATCCTCCTAACCTTCGGACGCCCGGCGGGCCGGCGGTCTTCGACTCTTCGCCGAAGTGCGCCTCCTGCTGCGGGCTCCCGGCTACCCCTGCCGGCCCAGAGACCTTCCGGGGCCATTGTGCGCAAGTTGGTTCCATCTCTCCGCACTGCGTCCGGGTGCGCCCGGAACTGTCAAGCTCCAAGCCGGCACTGGCGACACTGGCCGTGGGGCCGGCCCCGGGACCTCGAGACCTCACCGGATGGCCGCACTAGCGTCTGACGTATGGAGTTGAAGGAGAGCGTCGGAGCACCCATCGACAGCCTACGGAGATACGGGCGATATGTTCTCGGCGGGAAGGCCAACCCTGGCTACTGCCTCGTCTGCGATCGCCGGACGCTCTTCGTCGAGACCGGCCCCTGGTTGGCCAATGACTACCTGTGCGTCCGGTGCCACTCGATGCCGAGGTGGCGTGGGATCATTCGCGTTCTCAACATCCAGTTCCCCGACTGGCGGGACCTCCAAATACACGAATGCGGTGCCAGCGGTCTGGCGACCATGAAGTTCCGGCGAGTCGTGGCCGGCTACTCCAGTTCTCAATACCTGCTTCCCGAGGTTCCACGGGGAGACGTCGTCTGGAACGTCACGTGCCAGGACCTCGAGGAGCTCACGTTCGCTGATGAGTCATTCGACTTGTTCGTGACCCAGGACGTGCTCGAGCATGTTCTGCGGCCCGACCGGGCGCTGGCCGAAATTGCGCGGGTCTTGCGCCCCGGGGGAGCACACGTGTTCACCGTGCCCGTCTACCACGGGTCCCCGACGGTTGTCCGTGTCGTCCCTTCGGATGCGGGTATCGAGTACCTGCTGCCCGCCGACTATCACGGTGAGCCGGGAAATCCGGACCGGTCGCTCGTCATCCGTGAATGGGGTGACGACATCGCGGAGTTCGTCTCAGAACACGGAGGCCTGTCGACGACAGCCGTCCAGTTGTGCAACCGCAGGCTCGGCCTCGACGGCAACCCGGGCAATCCGTTGGAAGTCTTCATCTCTCGCAAGTGAGAGGCCACCATGGCGGGTTTCGGTCTGGGCGGATGATGCCGATGCGTCGCTGCTGGGCGCCCATGTCCGGAACCGGTGCGGCTCCGGATCGTCCGAGCCCCTGTTCGACAGGGTGAGCACCGAGAGGCCACCGAGCGGTGATGCCGTGCGTCACCACTAGCATCTCTAGCTCATGTCGATTCTGGAGACCACATGACGGACCTGTCGAGCACCGGGTCGCCTCTCCCCAGCCGGCTCGGGGTGGCGGCGCGGTTCGGGGAGGGCGGCCTCGTCCTCGAGCTGACGCCACGTGAGGAGACGCAGCACCACGGCATTGTCCGGGCCAGTGTCCTCTCGTTCGTCATCGATGTGGTGGCAGGGGTCCCTCTCGACCAAGACGCCGGCGTGTGGACACTCACATCGGACATGTCCGTCCGTATGCGCCCGATGGCGGCACCCGACCGTATCGACGCGACGAGTACGGTCCTGCGCCAGGGTCGGCGATCGGCAACGTGCCTGGTCGAACTCAGAACGGACCAGGGGGCGCCGATCGCCACCGGTGCAATCGGCTTCGTGAAGATCCGCCGCAAGACGACCGATCCGCCGAAACCGAATGTGCCGCTGGGGCAGATCCCTTTGATATTCCGAGATCCCACCACGCTCGCTCGACCGCTGCGTGAAGAGGCCGGCATCCTGGTCATCGATGCGGCGGAGGGCATCGTCCAGGTCGAGGTCACTCCGGACCTACGCAATCCGGCGGGGACGCTACAGGGAGCGATGGTCGCGCTCCTGGCTGAATCCGCTGCCGAAGATCTCATGGCGGCTCGTTTCGAGTCGCCCTTCGTGGTGACCGAACTCGACCTCCGCTATCTGCGGAAGGCGCAGACGGGCCCGGTCCGCACCCGGAGCAGGCTCTTGGGCACCGGACCCGACGCACCCGTCCAAGTCGAACTCATCGACACCTCCACAGATGAGATCACGACGTTGGTCTACGCCTCCGCGGTCACTGTCCCCTGAGTCCAGCCAGGGTCCTCGCCCGAACTCACTCAGATCGACGTTGCCAGTCCGGCGACGCCGGATGCCCGACCGCACCGCTCGCCGGGCCCCCGCCGACCCGCGGGCCATAGCGAGGGTCCCGGCGTGCCGTCGGTCGAGTCAGTAGGACGATGCCGAGGACGACGGTGCGCCAGTCGGGGCCTGGCTACCGGCTGGGCCGCCCCCGAAGCCGGAGACCGTGGCGACGACCCCGAAGTTGGAATCCAGCTCGACCGTCACCTCCGAGCCGTCCGACTTCTTCATGTGGACCTCGTAGGGAGAGGCGCCCGATGAGTTGGTCTCGGCCCTGATGATGGTCGCACCGGGCACGGCCGTGTTGGCCGCGGCCGTGGCCTTCTGGAGGTCCGATCCGGTCAGTAGCGTCTCGTTGGGACCATGCGTCATGGTCGCCGGATCTCCGGCCTGGCCGGCGGGAGGCGCGCCGTGGGTGTCGGTGGACGGAGCGGCCGTTGACGATGGGCCTGATGTGGCGGACGTCGTGCTGGTGGCGGCTGTTGCGATGCCAGCGGCGCCGAGACTCGCGCCGGCGACAATCCCTCCGGTGACCAGTGCGCGACGCAATCTGTGGGATGTGGGGGACATACGGTACTCCTCGCTTCAGGTGCTCCCGGGCTCTCCAGGAGCTGACTCCCAACCTGGTCCGCCGAGCTGACTCCCCCCTCATTCCGGGCTGGCAGTGACCTGTGAGTTCACGCTCCGGTTCACAGCCGGCGCTGCGGCGGGCCCCAGGCAGCTGTCGGCGGGGCCTGCCAGGCTCGGGGAAGGAGGTGAGCGAGCCACACGACCTCTCGCTCGAGCCCACATGACCTGGATCATCATGTTGCCACTGATCGCCCTTGCCGCAGCGATCGCCGCGGTGCCCTTCATCCAAGAATGACACCGCGTAACGCCGGTAGGTGGACCGATGGTGCGACGGGAGCACGGCACGCCCGTCGGACCCGCCGCAGATCTGGAATCGACCCCGACCTGCCGCCAGCCGCGGTTGACGGCCGGTGCATTGACGATGGCGGTCAGGTGGTCGTCGTGGTGGCGGCCGGGAAGCCGGTACCGGCGAGGTCGGCCCCGATCACCACCACGACGTCGATACCGGTCGGATTGGGTACCGGGACGATCGCGCTCATCGGTTGCACCCCGGTCATCGGCACCTGGAGCTCGGAGGCGATGAGCGCGGCCGCCGGCTGCTGGGACGGGACGTAGTAGATCGCCGTGGTCGGTGCCGCCGAGGTCGTGTTCGTCGGAACAGCGACATTCCAGCCCTGCTGCTGGAGCTGTTCACTGAAGTGGGCGGCAGCGTTGGGTTCCTGTGTGCCGTTGGCGACAAGCACCGTCACTTTCGCATGGGCCAACGTCGACGGGGTGGTCGATGCCGGAGGTGTGGACCCGGACCTGGACCTGGGAGCCGACGTAGCCTTGAAGTGGGGTCCGACCACTGATCCGACGTATCCCGCAACGGCAAGAGCACCCAGGAGGCCCAGTGCCAGTCCGATCCGTCTCCCCCACGATGATTGCTGATACGAGTGGGCTGGACTCACCACCCCGATCTTAGATGGCCTGACCTGGGAAACAAGGTTTGGCCTTTGCCGACCCGGGTGGTGCCCGACCCAACAGTGCTCAGTTGACGTGTGGCGGCCCCGGCAATGGTTGAGCCGATTCGATCGAGGCCCGATGATCACCTGGCCGGCGAAGCCCGGTGTCCCAGCCTGCGGGGTCCGTGGTTCCAGCTGCCTCGGATCGTTCATGCCCGGCTCGTCCGAGATGACGGCCCCGACCCGATGTGGGCAGACTTGCGGTATGGATCCTGTCGTTCGAAGGTTGCGGCCCGAAGAGGCATCGGAGTTCCGGAAATCAGTGATGGTCCCCTTCCTCGAACCATTCGCCGGAGACCCCGAGCAGGTCGCCGACTTCGAGTTGTGGGCAGTCAGGTCTGATCTCGCGCGGGCCTGGGTGGTGGACACCGGCACCAACTTCGCCGGCAACGCCGCCATCTACAGCCTGGACGTCACTCTGCCGCCGAAGCCCGGACAGCCGTGTCCGACAGTCCCCATGGCCGGGGTGAGCGCCGTCGGAGTACACCCCACCCACCGGCGACAGGGCTTCCTGCGCCAACTGATGAGAGCCATGCACGACGATGCCCGCGAGCGGGGCGAACCGATCGCCGGGCTCGAAGCATCGGAGTCGATCATCTACGGCAGATTTGGCTACGGTTTGGCCGCCAACCTTGCCGAGTACTCAATCGACACCCGGACCTCGGCATTTGCTGTCCCGTCGCCTGATCTCGACCTCTGCCTGATCAGCAAGGACGAGGCCCTGAAGGTGCTGCCCGAGCTGTTCGACCAGCAGCGCCGGACGAGGCCAGGGGAGGTCAATCGGAGTGCCGGCTACTGGACGCAGCTTCTGGTCGACCCACCACACCAGCGAGGAGGCCTTTCCGCCCGCTTCCATGCGGTGTGCGACGAGGGATACGTCCTGTACCGAGCAACCCGAGACACGAACGTGTTCCAAGGGGACCGTGTGGGAATCGTCGTCGAGGAACTTCGGGGGACAACCCCCGACGTCGAAGCAGGGCTTTGGCGCTTCGTTCTCGATTTGGATCTCGCTGGTCAGGTCACGTTCAAACGCTGCCCAGTGGACGAACCAGTTCGATGGCGTCTCGCAGATCCCCGGCAGTTGCACACCGACAACATCGAGGACCGCCTGTACCTTCGGATCCTTGATACCGCCGGAGCATTCGAGTCCCGTGGCTACCAGGCCGAGGGCCGCCTGGTCCTCGATGTCCTGCCGCCCGCGGCAGCCGAGGGCGATGTCGACGGAGGGCCGGGGCGTTGGGTGCTCGAGGCTGCGCCGGAGGGCGCATCGTGTCGCCGCGCCCGTGCGGGCGAAGCGGCGGATCTCCGGCTCGGCCTCCCCGCACTGGCCTCGCTCTACCTGGGTGGGTTCCCTTCCTCGCTGTTGGCCGCCGGCGGGCGGGTGGAGGAGTTGCGGGCCGGAAGTCTGTCCAAGGCCGACGCCCTGCTCACCACGAGGCCGGCTCCCAGAAGTGGGACTGGGTTCTGACATCGACCCTTGACGGACCCAGGCTCCGGAGGGCGGTGGACCCGGTGCGCAGGCCGGAAGGGTTCGAATAGAGTGGTCTCACTGCTTCCGAAGAGAGTAACCGGCGGCCCGCGGGACGCCCCGAGGAAGTGAACTGCATGAGGCGTCGAACTGCAACACAAGTCGGGACGCGAGGGCCGAGTGAATCCCCACCACCGGCCCGTGCACGGCTGCCCCTGACGAGGGGCGATGCCCTCCGGGGTAGACCCACTGAGGAGTGCATCGACCGGAGAGCTGGGCATGAGGACTAGCGGCTCGGGCACCCCGTCGCCACCTTCGCTCAGGCGCGGACACGGGTCAGTAGGCCAAGGTACTCCCGTCGTGGGTCCGAGCGGTATACGCAATGTTGCCTTGCTCGGTCACAGTGGTGCGGGCAAGACCACTCTGGCGGAAGCTCTGCTGTTCGCCACCGGCGCCATCAGCAGGCAGGGGACGGTTGGTGACGGCACGACGGTGTGCGACTTCGAGCCCGAGGAGATCAGACATCACATGTCGATGTCGCTCTCACTGGCCCCGTGCGTGGCCAAGGGCATCAAACTGAACATCGTCGACACCCCGGGCTTCGCGGACTTCTTCGGCGAGGTGCGGGCGGCATGCTCGGTAGTCGACTCGGTGGTCATCGTGGTGAGTGCGGTGGAGGGGATCGAGGCCCAGACCGAAGCCGTCTGGGCTCTTGCCGCCGAAATGGGCCTTCCCCGATTCATATTTGTGAACAAACTCGACCGGGAACAGGCCAACTTCGACCGTACCCTTGGGGCCCTCGTCGAGCGCTTCGGTGCGGGCGTGGCCCCTCTGGAGCTTCCGATCACGGGCGACACCGGCATCAGAGGGATCGCTGACCTCCTGACCGATACCGCCATCGTCTACGAGGACTGGAAATCACACAATGAACCCATTCCCGAAGCCCTGGCCGAGACCGAGCACGTGGTCCGTGAGCAGCTGGTCGAAGGCATCGTGGTCGGTGACGACGACCTCATGGAGCGCTACCTCGATGGGACAGTCCCCTCGGCCATCGAGCTGGAAGACACCCTTGCCGGCGGGGTCGCCGACGGTGTGGTGTTCCCCGTTGCCTGCGGTTCAGCCGAATCTGGCATAGGCATCGATCGGCTTGCCTCGCTGTTGGTCGAGGTCGCCCCTTCACCCGATTCGCGACCGCCGGTCGAGGTGACCGCGGGTGACCGAATGGAGCACTTGACCTGCGACCCGGCCGGCGTACCAGTCGCCCAGGTGTTCAAGACCACATCCGACCCCTACGTGGGCAAGGTGTCGCTCCTGCGCGTTCTCTCGGGAACGGTCCGACCCGACAGCGTGCTCACCAATTCCCGCACTCGTAGTGAGGAACGACTCCACGTCCTCGAACTCATACGGGGAAAACACACCGAACCTGTCACCGAAGCAGGGGCGGGGGACATCGTGGCCGTCCCGAAGCTGTCAAACGTCAATACCGGGGACACTCTGGCGCCCGCTGGGTTCCCCTTGGTCGTACCACATCCTCCAACGGAGCCCGAAGTCTTCTCCGTCGCCCTACGGGCGAGATCCAAGGGCGATGAGGACAAACTGATGATCGGTCTCCACAAACTCCAGGAGGAGGACCCGGTGCTGGTCGTCGAGCGGGTGGACGAGACCCACCAAACGATCATCCGGGGTACGGGGGAGACTCATCTGGCCGTCACCAGGGAGCGCCTGGCCAGCAAGTTCGGCGTCGAGGTGGTCGCCGAGGACGTCGTGATCCCCTTTCGCGAGACAATCGCCACCGAGGCCCAGGCGGAGGGACGGTACAAGAAACAGACCGGAGGTCACGGCCAGTTCGGCGTGGCGTCGATCCGCGTCGAGCCACTGGAGCGAGGTGCCGGATTTCGTTTCGTCGACCAAGTCGTCGGCGGTGCCATCCCCAAGCAGTACATCCCCGCAGTGGAGAAGGGCGTGATCGAGGCCATGAAGAGCGGCGGACCGCACGGTTATCCGGTGGTCGACGTACAGGTCACCTGTCTCGACGGGAAGCATCACCCGGTGGACTCGTCCGAGATGAGCTTCAAAATGGCTGGGTCGCTTGCCTTCAAGGAAGCCCTGGTCAAGGCCAGTCCGATGCTTCTCGAGCCCATTTCGCGCCTCGAGGTCGCCGTCCCCGCCACCATGCAGGGGAGCGTGCTCGGCGACCTCAACTCCCGCCGTGGCCGAGTGCAGGGAACTGACCCGCTCGATTCGGGAGTGCAGAAGATCACCGCACTCGTGCCAACGACGGAGATCCAGCGCTATGTGGTCGATCTGCGGTCCCTTACCGGAGGCAGGGGCCGGTTTCGAGCCGAACACGACCACTACGACGTGATGCCGCACAATCTGATCGAGAAGACCGCAAAGGCCAAGTCGGGCTAACAGCCCCTCCTCGGCTCGCCGAGCGGGGTGACCGCACCCGTCCGTTTGTGCGACCCATCGACGTGGCCGTCTCGCAGAGAATCGTTCGTCACGCTCTACTGATCAGGGAGCTGACTGAGCCACGGTACGGCATTCACGGCGGCGGCCCTGGCCTCCTCCGCACTCGCGAAGACACGACCGGAGAAATAGGCGACCGGCGTCCAAGCCCCCATGTCCTCCGGATCTCTTCGAAACTCCTCGAAGCCGAAGCTGTCGTCCGGTCTCCAGAAGACATCCACGCACCTGTCTCCTTCGGGGGTCTGATGGCTGGCCAACACCCTCCATGATTTGTCGAGGCGTGCCGACATCCTCCAACGATATGCGGCCGGGAGCTACACCGGCCCCACCGGAGTTCCGGCCATGGCGAAACCGGATCGTTCCAACCGGCGGACGGAATGTTCTCGGGCCAGGCGAGGGCCTCCCGTCAACTGCCGGCCGATGGGACGCCCCAGTGCTCGGTCCCGCTCCCGGAGGCGCGGCACCGTCCCAGCCGTCCGGCAGTCTGGGATGATTGAGGAGTCGACCCGGGTCAACAGTCGGTCGGAGTGAGCACAGATGGCCAACGACATGTCCAAGAAGTCGGCGAAGGTCGCAAAGAAGACTCCTGCCAAGCAGACCGTCCCAAAGAAGGTCCCGCCGAGGAAGGTCGAACCGCGCCGGACGCCGCCAAGCTCGCGGGCCAGCAGGGTCGCACCGCCGGTCCTCCTCGCCGGCGGTAATCCGCAGATCGCCAAGGCCGACGGCGACGCCCCGGTGCAGGCATACATCGCGGCCATGCCGGGGTGGAAGCGCGATGTCGGGCACCACCTCGACACGCTCATCGTGCGCACCGTCCCTGATGTACGAAAGGCGGTCAAATGGAACTCGCCGCTGTACGGAGTCGAGGGCCGGGGCTGGTTCCTGGGTATCCACACCCTCACGAACTACGTCAAGGTGGCCTTCTTCCGCGGTACGTCACTTCGTCCTCTCCCGCCCGGCGGGTCCAAGAGCAAGGACACACGTTACCTGGACATCCACGAGGACGATGAGCTCGACGACGCTCAACTCGTACGTTGGATAACGCAAGCCAGCCGGTTGGCCGGCTGGGGCAAGACCTGACGGCTGCGACAGTTCAATCCTCGACGATTCGCCCTCGCCGAGTTACGGCGTCGGTCCGTTCGTCCCCCTGAGGTTGCTCCTCTCCAGATTCGTCTGGCCGAGATTCGCCCCCCTAAGATCGGAGCGGGAAGGGTCCACGACAGATGGGCGCCGGAACAAGCAGCAGCCAGCGAGGCCGGCCGGAGCCCTCTCCAAGATTCGGCGTCCGAACACCGACGGCGCCCACAGTGTCATCGGAGCATGGCCTCATGAGAAGACTGATCGAATCGACCCATGTCTCACTGGGTGGAGAGATTGGGTCACCCGAGTGGGCATTCCCATACCTCAATGAGGAACACAATGACTATGCCAAACGATTGTTGTTCTCAGCGGATGCTCTGCTGCTCGGGCGGGTGACGTACGAAGGACTGTCGGCCGCATACCCTGCCATGACCGGTGGCGAATCGGGCGGACCGGACGACTTCATCGGACGAATGAACAGCATTCCCAAGTTTGTGGCATCGACGACTCTTCGAGAGGCGACGTGGAACGCCACCGTCATCAATGAGGACGTGGCCTCGTTCGTAGCCGACCTGAAACAGCAGTCAGGTGGCGACATCATCAAGTACGGGAACGGTCCTCTCGACGCCACGTTGATGGAGCACGGCTTGATTGACGAATTCCACCTCTTGGTCACCCCGGTCGCCATCGGACGAGGTCAGCACATGTTCGAGGCTATCGATTCCGCCCCCGCCCTGAACCTCGTCGATGTCACGCGGTTCAGCAACGGTGTCGTCATACTCGCCTACACCCCCAGTTGAGGTCGATCGATGCAGTATTCCCGACCGCCGGATCGGTGCGACGGTGGGCGTAGAAGTTCGTGTGGCATGCGGAACGCTCGTCGTTCCTTGGTTGGTTCGGGAGTGGACGTTGGAGCGGAGGTCCGTTCACCGGGATTTTGTGTCTGCGAGAATCGACGGGTGGTCGTCAGGCCCGCCACCTGGGCAGACGACGGAAGGAGGTGTCGGGGTGGCTGGACCGAACTGGGCTGAGCAGGTTACGGCGATCGCCACTGCGGTCGGTGCCATTGGATTGCTTGGTGCACTTGGCGCGGCGGTATTCGCCGGTCAACAGGTCAAAGAAGCGAGGAAGGCGCGGGAATCTCAGATCGCCGCCGACTTCTTCCGCCGATGGAACGAGGACTCGCTGGTGGAGACGCGTCGTCTGGTCGCCCAATTCGATACGAAAGAGGAGCTCAGCGCGGCCTTCCAGGGCTTCATCGCATCGAACGCAGATGAGGCCTACGTGCTGTACCGAGAGCTCGATTACTTCGAGCAGCTCGCGGCGCTCGAACAGGTCGGTGCCTTTGATTTCGAGCTCATCAGGTTGCTGCTCGGCCCCATCTTGATCAGTCGTTGGGAAATGTGGAGGCCGTCAATCGACGCCTTGACCGGCGAGGGTGGCTACCCGATGTTCAGGGCGCTGGTCGGAAAGATGGAGGTGGTTCTCGATGTTCCTGGAGACAGATCTCGAGGGGACGACCCCTCGTCGTCGACCCCTCCCTAGTTCGTGGCTTCGGCATCGGCGCAGGTCGGTGTTGGGGACACGGCCGAGTTCGCCGGACCGGGGTCCCGACAGAACGGGGCAATCGAGCAGGGCGTCGAGCGTCACCCCGGGCTCAGGTCGGCCGGGAGGTTGCCATCCGCCGCCACGTCCGAGCACGAGCCGACGGCCCGCACCCCGAGAGCCGCACCGGCTGGACCTCGGAACTCAGTCCGGATCCGAGTAGAACTGCCGAAACCAACGACGGTACTGGATTACCGGGCCGTCGCTGGCGGTGAGCATCGGACGGTCTCGGTAGATCTTGTTCTCCCAGATCGGCACGTCCTGAGCGAACTGGTCGTTGGTGATCCGGTCGTTGAGTTCGCTGATCGACTCGGTGGCCTTCTCGTCCGGCAATGCCTTCATCGAGAAGCACAGGTTCACCTCTGTGAGCTCCTCGTCGATGGGAGTCTGTGTGATGTAGGTCAGCATCTCAATCGGGTCCTGGCTGACCTCGACGGCGACGATCCCGGGGCCGCACGTCGTCGAGGTCGTCTGGACCTCGTACCCGGACACGTCCAGGGCTGTCACCTTCAGGCTCTGCTCGACAACCATCGAGCTACCGTCGAACCGCACATCGAACTGCCTGCTCTCGGGCGTGGCCATGTCGTGGACGGCCGAGAAGTGCGACCGATCGATGATGTTCTCAGTCAGGTCCTGGACGTGGACCCGCACCCGGTAGGAGTTGGATCTCCAAGGCGTCCAGCCCGACTCGTCCGGTCGGTAGCCGATCACCTCGTAACTGGGAGGGACCCCGCCGACATGGTGCCAGACGAAGATTCGACCGTTGCGCTCGCAGACCGGCCACGCCCGGACCGTGGCTCGAGGCCTCCGATCCACTCCCGGCACTTCGACGAGCTGGCCACCGCCGTCAAACCGCCAACCGTGGAACGGGCAAGCAATTCCGTCCCCGCACACGCGTCCGCCTACGCCCAGGTTGGCTCCCAAGTGCGGACAGTAGGCATCGAACACCCGGGGCGCCCCGTCCTCACCGCGGAAAAGGACGAGATCTCGTCCAAGGTAGGACACCGGCCGCACATCACCGGGCGCGAGGTCGGCACAGGCTCCGACACTGAACCAACCGTTGGGGGACGCAGGGAACGGGTACCGGGAGCCCATGGCGCTACTGGGCCGTCTGTCCGTCCGCCGGCACCGAGTCGTGGAACCGACCGGCGAAGGCGCGGAGCGGAAGATCGGCACTTGTCATCAGCCCCGGCTTGGCCTCGCACACCGAACGGATGGCATTCAGAGCGGGCATTCCGGTAATCGTCATACCCACTGAGGCAAAGTACTCGGGGGTCCAGGCTCCATGCGGCATCCCTGTAGCTGGGAAAATCATGTGGCGGTTGACGATCGTCGGGTCACCCTCGATGGTGGTGATGTAGCAGCCTTGGACATCCCATCGCGGTTCTGTCTTCGGAGCCATCTGCCATTCGAGGTGCACCTCGATCTTCGGCTCACCGCCCGAGATCCCCTTGAACTTGGCCAGGCTGGCTCCTACCGATCCCCGCGGAAGCGTCCACCACCCCAGGTCGGTGTCCTCGGTACACGCACCGAGGGCACACTCGAACTCAATACCGTCGATGGCAAGGTCAAGGCAGTCCGCCATCAGGTAGATCGAGTCGGCAAAGACCGTGCAGCCGGTCTCCAGGAGGCCGGGAACCTCAGGGTCGTCCACGGGCCGCCCATAGCCGACATTCTTCCAGGTGTCGACCGAGTGATGACAGGAGACGTCAACCGTCTCCAGCACGGTGATGTGGTCAACCCGTCCCATGCCGCACGTCGCCACCACGCTCAGGATCTGGGCCAGGCCGGGGTTCATCCCGGTTCCGTAGAACGTCGAACCACCCCGTCGACAGGCGGCTTCGACGAGCTCGGTCGGTCTCAATCCGGACGGGTGGGGATGGTTCCGATCCCGGTGGTAGCCGGTGATCCAATCCGACGTGGTCACGACATTGATGCCGGACTCGAGTAACTCGCAGAACAAGTCGATGTCCGGCCAGACGCCGTTGAAGTTGACGACATCCGGCTTCGCCCGGAGCACATCGGCCAGATCGCCGGTGGCCGTCAGCCCGAGTGAAGCCGACCCGACGATCTGGCCGGCGTCAAGACCCACCTTGTCGGACGAATAGCAGTAGAGGCCGACGAGTTCGAGATCGGGATGGTCGACGATGCGACCGACCATCTCCGAGCCGACGTTGCCGGTGGCGAACTGGAAGACCCGAAGCTTCCGTTGCGACATTCGTCAACCCTCCCTCGCCGCTGGCCCTCGAAACTCAGACTCACGGTACGTTAGACTTGGACACTTGTCCAGAGAACTGTCCAAGCGCCATCCCGGCGTGAGGGCGCATGCCCTGTTCCAGACCGTCCGATCGTCGTTCATCGGGGTGCCCCGGTGCTCGGCTGATCGCATCCGCGGAGCGCCATTTCCCCTCCTCTCCACCGTCGACCTCCCCGCGAGGGTATGCCAAGTCACAACTGTCGCTTCGGCCGGCACATCTGGGTTGGCCGGTCCGGACCAGGGATTACGCGCTCCGGGCTGAGACGGTGCTCGCCGCCGTCGACCGTGGGCTGGCCGAACCTGTCGCCTAACGTCAGGAATGCCAACGAGGAGCGGCAATCCGAAGGCCGGCCGCCACGCCTATGCGATCTGTCGCCTGAATGTCGCGGCAGGGTGTCTCGGCGCCCGGGCTGTCCGCTGGGTGAGACCGAGGTCCCGACCTGTCTCGCCGACCCGGCACGCCGAATTGCGTCTGACGTACCGATCTGGTGGTCCAGCATCGGAGGACGACGCACGCGGGATGGGTCGTACGGCCCCGGTGGGGCGCACTCCCGCCTGATCTGCCACTCTCCTTTGGCTCCGAATATGCTCTGATCGTGCCGTCATGGAGCGTGATCGAGCGGGTCGAACCAGAATTTGCCGCGCGGGTTCGGAGCCTGATGGAGGCGGGTCGGCACAAGACAATCGCAACGCTTCGTACCGACGGGTCACCACGGATCTCAGGAATCGAGTCGGAGTTCACCGACGGCGAACTCCGATTCGGATCGATGACCGGTGCACGCAAGGGGGCGGACCTCGAGCGGGATCCCCGATTGGCGCTGCACGGCCCAACCTTCCACCCGGAGGTGGGCAATGAAGGCGACTGGCCGGGCGAAGCCAAGGTCGCCGGACGAGCCATTCGCGTCGGCCCGGTGGCTTCGGATGAGGACAACGGCGGGCCCCAGGGGGAGTTGTTCAAAGTCGACATCACCGAAGTCGTCGTCACCGCCCTGAATGCGACTGCGACCAAGCTCGTCGTTGAATCATGGACGCCTGATCGCGGCCTGCTGAGGGTCGAGCGGGACTAGGACGCCGACCCAACCCAAACTGCAGCCGGGCATCGAAGCTCCGGCCAAACACATTTCGGCCGGTGGGCAACGTCGCCCGAGGACCGATCATGCGATCAGGGACGGGACGCACATCGACACGTCCAACCGGTACGAACCGTAGAGGTCATTGTGGAGGAGACAGCGATGCCGGAGGAACTGGAGGACCTGGAGCTATTCGTCGGCCAGTGGCGCATGACTCCGAGTTTTGCAACGAATGCGAGTGGTGCTCCGCACGCGCTCACCACCTTTGAGTGGCTTGCCGGAAAGCGCTTCCTGATCCAGCGATGGAAAGTCGAGCATCCGGATGCCCCGGACGGCATCGCCATCATCGGCTTCGACATGGCCAAGACGGCCTACCTGCAGCACTACTTCGACTCTCGCGGCGTCGCCCGCGTGTACGAGATGGGGCTGGCCGACAATGTCTGGACGCTTCAGCGGATCGCCGAGCACCCCGACTTCTCACAGCGTTTCATCGGGCACATTCGTGAGGGTGGCCGTTCGATCGTCGGAAGCTGGGCGAGTTCGGACGACGAGGGTGCAAGCTGGTCTCCGGATTTCGATCTCACCTACAGCAAGGTGGCATAGCTCTGCGGGCGCTGACCTGCCGGGGGGTCAGCGGGGGCTGCGGGCTGCCGCCGACCGGCGCATCCGAACTACGGAGCGCCACGCCACCTGCGGGTGTGCCCGGAGCGTGCCCCGGCGAGGAATCGAACTTGGATCACTCATCGAGGAAACGATTGCTGCATCCCCTGACGTGGGCGGTGACCCGGCCATTCCACGAGACGCCAGGGGCCGGTCTCAGCCGGCCTCCATGACCGACTGCCTTCGACGCAGTCGCTGATTGGCATCAGGCGGAGGCAGAGGGCCCGCTCGCGTGGACGCTTCGTCGCGGACTCGCTCTCGCGGGGCTGAGGAAATAGCCTCGGGGGCATCGCGGACGCTCTCGTACTCTCCCCCCACTTCGACGACGCCGTGCTCAGCTGCGGGCGATTCATGGCAGACCGGGTCGGCTGCACCGTTCTGACGGCCCTTGCAGGTTCTCCGTCCGGATGGATTGGACTCACGGGGTGGGACGCGGCCTGCGGATTCTCCCGAGGCGAAGACGTGGTCGCGGCCCGGCTCCTAGAGGATTCTGCGGCCGTGGCATCCCTGGGCGCCAAGCAGCGGCTCATCGGTGGGCTGGACAGCCAATACGGAAAGCAGCCGCGACGGGCCGCCATCATTGGAGACGGGATCGAAACTGCCCTCACGGAGCTGCTCCCCACCCGATGTCTCATCCCGCTCGGCCTACAGCACGACGACCACCGGGAGGTCCGTCGAGCTGCTGTACGGGTTGCCGCCAACTCGCAAGCGCCAGTGGAATGGATCGTCTACGAGGACCTTCCCTACGGACCCAATGATCGCCGGTACTTTCACAACCAGTACAGCGAGGAGGCGCTCGCCGCCTATTCGTCAGCTGGATTCGTCCTCTCCGAGATCGAACTCGACCTCGGACCCCCTGACATGAAGGCGGATGCCGTCGAGAGATACCAGTCACAGCTGCGAGGGCTCAGACAGGATCCCGACTTCGACCAGAAGATCGTCCAGGAGCGATACTGGGCGCTGTCCTGGCGGTGAAGGTCCGGATCGGGGCGATCCCAGCCGAACTTCCCCCTCATGACCCTGCGGATTAGCCCAGTGAACATCCTTCCCGATGGGAACGCTTCGAGTGCCCCGTCGCCGAATCTCACCCGACCCCTTCGGACCTCGCGCCGCGCTCGACCAGGGTGAAGACCGCCGTGCCGGAAGTCACGGCCCGGTCAGCACCTTCGTCGATCATCAACATCTGCACTCCGACCTGACCACCGCTTCCGAGCACCGCCTCGCCGTCGACGCGGAAGGGTCCGGTCTTGCCCCGGGCGAGGAACATCACATGCCAGGTTCGCAATTGGAGCCGATCCGTGCCGACCAGGTCGGCAGCGAGGTCCGTGGCGGCCGCCTCGAGCACAACGTGCTGTGGCCCAAGGTGCAGCGCCGCGTCGGGGGACGCGAATTCCATGGAGAGTTCGGGCAGAACCCAGTGGCCGTCAGGTCGGCGTGAGGCGCCGAACACTTCCCAAAGGGGCGGCAGGTCTGGCGAGTCGACGATCTCGATGGGGTTCTCGGGCATCTTCTCCAACCCTCGGGGCACGCCTCCGAGGCTGATCCCCTGACCCTCGGTGAAGGCGATCACCCGGTCGGGGTCGTCGGCGTCGACGATCCGAGACCGGCTGAAGCCCATCTGGCGCCCGACCCTCAACGTCTCCGAACGGACCTCGATGCGCTTCACGTCATGCCCCGGATCGAGGAGGCACGCGTTGTGGATGACCGGGTTGGGCACGGCCTCAAGATCGGAGAGGCCACCGCTCTCCGGTGAGCTGATGGCAATCGGCGCAATCATCAATCCGCCGGTCGAGTTCCGAAAGTCACTGCGGACCTTCACGACGCTGTCGCCTTCCGCTCCCAGGTCCATCGACCCGTAGCGCCGTCCTATGTACCGATAGCTCAACAACCCGGTCCAGCGACGCTCCAGCTCGGCAGCGTACGCCTCCTTGTCCTCCTTGAGGTCCCGGATGTCCTTCATGGACACGCTCGCACTTTCTCCATCATCGTTCCCGGTGCACCGCTGCGCGACGTCATCACGAAGCCTAGGCCCGCCCCTCCTCCGACGGAACCATTCGCGGTAGGCGTCGACCTAAGAACCCGGCCCTCGCCGCTCCGGCCTTCGCGACCTGCTGGGCCGAGTCAGATGTGGCTCACCGGCAACACCAGCGAAGAGGGGTGGTCGGCGTCGTGGAAGATCTCCTGGTCCGCCGCACTCAACCTCGTGGCGGTGGCCAAGGGTTCACCGGTCCCGGTGTTCCGGACGAACAACGGATGGGCGCCGCTGGACACCTGCAGTCGGATCCGGTGGCCACGCTTGAAGGTGTTCGCCGTCGGCCACATGCTGATGCGCAGTGAGATGGAACCGTCGTCGGACTCGGTCACATCACCGGGGCGAAGCCGAACGATCCCGTCGCTGAGATTCTTGGACCGTCCCCGCGGCGAGACGTCGCACAGTCGGACGAAGAAGTCGGTGTGCTCGAGGGTGGACCGAACATGCAGCTCAGTACTGAGCGGACCCATCACCGTCAGGTCATTGGCGAGCGTTTCGCTCGTGTAGGTCAGGACGTCCGTTCGGTCTTCCCGCCTCCGTTGGTCTCTCGGCCCTGCGGTACCCCAATTGAGCGAGGGGCCACCGATGCCCGGGGTTGGATTCCCCGGGTCGTACCGGAACCGGTCGGGCACCGTGGCCCCCGAGGGTGAGGGCTGCAGCCTCCCCCCGGCGCCGAGGTACCACCGTTGCTCCTCGAAGGGCGGTGGCCACTCTGGCAACTCGATCCAACGACGTGATCCCATGACAAAGACGTGCACCACGTTGTGCGGGTCCCGGCCGGCGGTATCCCCCAACTGTGCGTCGAACAGTCTCAGAGCGTCGCGCAGGCTGGCGGCAAAGACGCCCGGGCTGACATGGGACCACGGACCGATGGTGAGCGTGGCGCTCCGACCGGCTGCCCTGAGAGCGCGGTAGTCGTCAACCTGACAGGGCAGGAAGATGTCGTACCAACCTCCCACCAGGCTCGCCGGCGGAACGGCATCAAGGTGTCGCCCGAAGTCGATCGGATCCCACCAGGCATCACCTGGGATCTCGTGCACGATCCAGTCTTGGAAGAAGGGAACGTGATGGCCCACTGCAGCGATGTCAGCATCGGCTACAGGCACGGTGTCGAAGGCCGCCCGCAGGGCTCTTCGGGCGGCGACCTGTCCACCCAGGACTCTCCGCCATCCGCCCTCCTGGAACTCCACCTGGTGGATCCAGGTGAGCGCGGTCTCCAAGGCGAGGATTCCTGACGGATAGGCGGCTGCATCCCGGAAGTTCGACGCCGTCACACTCAGGGCCACGGCTTTCAGGAAGTTGGGCGCGTCATGAGCGATGGCCCACTGCGTGAGCCCCAGATAACTCGGACCGAACGTGGCGAGGCTCCCGTCGAACCAGGGCTGGCCGGCGATCCATTCCAGGGTCGCCCGGCCGTCGGCCTCTTCATTGCGGAACGGAACCAGCTGTCCGGCGGAGCCAAAGGTGCCACGACAGCTCTGAATGACGACTTGGTACCCCCGCTCGGCGAAGAGCCGCCCGAGCATTCCCAATTGCCGGCGGCCGTACGGCGACCGCAGCAGGATCACGGGAGGGCACTCCACCTTCCCATCGGCCGGGAACCAGTGATCGGCCAGCAGATCGACTCCGTCAGGCATCTTGGCCGGTAGGTCGCGGTCGACGGAGACGTCCCGGTGGGTAGCCGGTGGCAGCCTGGCGATCGAGCCGAGGGTCCGACTGGCCAGCGTCATCGTGCCAGTATGCCCGTCGATTGGCCAATCTCCTAGTGCCGCTACCGAGCGGGTGCTGGTGCCACCTGTACGGCAGGTCATCTCTACGAGGGGACGGGAGAGGCACCGGTGCATGACGAGCCGGCTGAGCGGCGTACGGCAATTTCGGCAAGAGTTGAGTCCATGCCGATCCTCGGACCCCACCACGACTACGCCCACCCGGTCGAATCCGATGCAGCCTGGAGTGAGTCGTACTACTTCAATGCCTATGACCCGGCGTCCGACAGCGGCTTCTTCACCCGGATCGGTATCCGACCCAACGAGGGCACGATGGACGTCGGCCTTTCGGCGTGGCTCCCTGGAGGGGAGCTCGCGGAGTACCGACAGGTGATCGACCAGCACGGGATGGTGGGGCCGCCCTTGACGGTGGGTGGCGTCCGGTACGAGTTGGTCGATGCCCTGAAGACGTGGCGCATCGTGGCTGACGTCGACGCGATGGCGCGCACCTGCCAACGGTCGAACGGAGTGGCCCGCCCGGTCCGCTTGGCCATCGATGTGCAGTTCGATGCCCTCTCCCCGGGGGTGGGCACCGACGGACAGGGGGCGGCGGGGCCCCGGAGTGATCAGGCTGCTGCGGCGGCGGGCACGACCGGCAAGGGCCATCTCGAACAGGCCGGTCGGTGGACGGGTTCGATGACGATCGACGGTGTTCCCCACACCTGGAGCGGTGCTCACGGCAACCGCGATCGCTCATGGGGTCCGCGACGCTGGGGGGGTCCCCCGATGTGGCGGTGGTTCAGCATCAACATCGGGGAGTCGATGCACTTCGGTGGGATCCGGCTCGGCACCGCGGCCGGCGATCTGCACCGCGGCTGGGTGTCCGTTGACGGCGAGGTGACCAGTATCAAGGAGTGGCAGTTGCGGACCGAGCTTGACGACGACGGACTGACCCAGCGGGTCGTACACGCCGTCGTCGTGGACAAGCGAGAACGCGTGTTCCAGCTGACCGGCGAGGTACTGCGGGTGGCAGACATCGGGAGGTCGGGGGGCACGGTGGTCAATGAGGGGCTGACCCGGTGGACCTGCCGCACCGAGAGCGGGGGCACGGCGTCCGGGTACGGCATCGCCGAGTACCTCCACCAGGTCGACGACCACGGGAGACCCACCGTTCCGGTGGAGTAGGCAGTCAGTGGCTAGGGTGCGCCGGTGAGCGTGGACGCCGTCGACGTAGCCGAGCAGCTGGGTGCCGCACTCGGCGGTCGGGTGGCACGGGTGACCCGCCTCTCGGGCGGGGCGTCCAGGATCACCAGCGCCTTCGATCTCGAGACACCCTCGGGGGAGGTTCGAGCTCTGATCCTGCAACGGGCGAGGGGGGGCGTCTCGGCGGAGGACTCGGCCCAGGGCCCCGGTGTCCGGGTGGAGGCGTGCCTGCTGCGGGCGGCCTGCGAAGCCGGGGTCCCGGTGCCTGGAGTGGTGGCCGCTGGGGTTCCCGACGGGCTCCGACCCGGGTGGCTGGTGGTCGATCGGCTCGATGGAGAGACGGTCCCCCGACGCATTCTCCGGGACGAGGAATTCGCCGAGGCGCGATCGGCCCTGACCGACCAGGCTGCCCGGGCCCTCGCCGCGGTCCACTCCATCGATCCAGCGTCGGTCCCCGGACTGCCGAGTGCTGATCCGCTAGGTCAGCCGCTCGATCTCCTCGATGCGCTCGACGAGGTCCGGCCCGTCCTGGAGCTGGGCGCCCGCTGGCTGGCCCGCAACAGACCCCCCATGGACGAGTCCGTAGTGGTCCACGGCGACTTTCGGATGGGCAACTTTCTGGTCGACAGGGGCGGACTGCGAGGCGTGCTCGACTGGGAGCTCGCTCACCAGGGAGATCCGGCGGAGGACATCGGGTGGTTGTGTGCCAGGGCCTGGCGTTTCGGCGGTCCGGGCCCGGTCGGCGGATTCGGCGAGCTCGACCAGTTTCTGACCGTATACGCCACAGCTGGTGGGCGGACGGTGGACGTCGACCGGGTCCGGTGGTGGGAGGCCTACGCCACCGTCAAGTGGGCGGTGATCTGCCTGCTGCAGGCGTCATCGCATCTGAGCGGGACCACCCGGTCAGTGGAACTGGCCGCCATCGGGAGGCGGGTCTGCGAGAGCGAATGGGACCTGCTGGCCCTGATGGGGGCGGCCATGCCGGTGCCCGGGCCGCCGGCCGGCGATGTGACCGGGGAGGCCCGGCCCGGTCACCCCTCTCCGCCGAACCCGCTGTTCGGTCGGCCCTCGATCGACGAGCTGGTGGAAGCAGTGGGTGAGTATCTCGAAACCAAGGTCATGGCTTCGTCCGAAGGGGCAGCTCGATTCGAGGCGCGCGTGGCCCGCAACGTGCTGGCCATGATCCGCCGAGAGTTGGCTCTGGGCCCCGCCGCGCTGGCGGCCCACGCCGAGCGCCTCTTGACCCTCGGCACTCCCGACGAGGCGACGATGGCCTCGGCCATCCGAGCTGGTCGGTATGACGATGACCTCACCGCCGTAGGGACGGTGTTGGCCGAAGGGGTGCGCGACCAACTCCTGGTGGTCAATCCGTCATATCTCGACGATCGGGCCAGCGGGAGAGATTGACCCTGCAGACGGAGCGCATGCAGCAGTCCCGGGCGTCAGCTCCGCCGGTCATCTCCATCGGTGCGGGTAGCATGCCACCGTGCCGTTCGCCGAGGCCGTATCTGAACAGCGGTGGACCGGCGTCACCCCGCTTGCCAGAAGCGGTTTCCTCGACCGATGAGCGGGGGATCGATGGACGCAGATACCTCGTCCGGCGAGGATCGCACCCTCCACACCCATCGTCTCGAGGGATTCAGCGATGGCGTCATGGCCGTGATCATCACCATCATGGCCTTTCAGTTGAAGGCCCCGGTCACCGCCGACCTGCACGGACTGGCCAGCCTGTGGCCCTCGTTGCTCGTCTACGCCCTGAGCTTCTCCATGATCGGCATCTATTGGAACAACCACCATCATCTCCTGCGGGCGACCCGACGGATCAGCGCCTCGGTGATGTGGATGAATCTGTTGCTCCTGTTCTGGCTGTCGCTCATCCCTTTTGCCACTGACTGGGTGGGGACCGCGCACGGCCACGCTCTCCCGGCCGCTACCTATGGTGCCGTCGCACTCGCTGCGGCTTTGGCCTACTTCGCACTGGTGCGGTCCATCCTGCGCGCCAACCCTGGTGACCCCGCCCTTGTGGCCGCCGTCGGCAAGGACGTGAAGGGGATTGTTTCGCCGCTCATCTACGCGGCTGGCATCGGTCTGGCGTTCGTCAGTCCGTATCTGGCCTACGCCTGCTACTTCTCCGTCTCGCTGATCTGGTTCATACCTGACCGGAGGCTCACGAGGACCACCTGACCGACCAACTACCGGCGTCGTCGCAGCGACCGGAGGCGGAGGCCGAAACAGCACCATTGCGGAGTCCTCCCGAAGCGCCCCGGGTAGCCGGCGGAGTGGCCGATCCTCCGGGCGGCCGATCCTCAGTGTCGTGTGCCGTTCCGCGTCCTGACGTCGGTGTCGGTGAGCCAGTCGGCGACGATCTCGGCAACCTCGGCGTCGCGCCGCCGGAGGGAGTGGTCGCCCTCCAAGAAGACCAGGGTGACCGGCCCGGGGATGGCGGCGGTCTCGTGTTCGATCTCCTCGGGGGTGCCAAGGGCGTCCCGACGCCCGCTGACGAAGAGACAGGGTACGTCGAGTGCGGGGAAGTGTCCGGTTCGGAGCCGCTCGGGCGCCTGCGCCGGATGAAGCGGGTAGCTGATGAGGACCAGGGCTGCCACCCCCAGGCCCTCAGCAGCCGCCATCGAGCACATCCGGCCGCCCATGGATCGGCCGCCCACCGCGACGGCGGAGGTGGGCACGTTGAGCCGCTCAGCGAGCCCCCAGGTGGCCGTACGCACCGAGGCGACACAGACCTCCGGCGGGTCGGGCCGACGCCGGCCGGCCGTCCGTCCGGGGAACTCGATCCGTTCCACGGCCAGTCCGCGCCCGGTCACCGCCTCGTCGACGGCGACCAGTGCCGGGTGGTCCCGACCCGCACCGGCCCCCGGGGTCAGCAGCAGGCCGGCGATGCCCGCAGGGGTCATCCGGCCATCTTGGCCCCGGGACTAGGTCGGCGCCAACATTTACTCACCCCGCATAGGATCCGTCAGGGACGACGGGTGGCGCGCACGACGACGTCGTTCAACCGGAGGGTCCGGCCGGCGCCCTTGGTGAGGGTGCGGATGGGCTCGTCGGCGGTGACGATGTCCCACC
Organism: uncultured Acidimicrobiaceae bacterium; assembly: GCA_963817005.1. Lineage (GTDB taxonomy): Bacteria > Actinomycetota > Acidimicrobiia > Acidimicrobiales > RAAP-2 > Bog-756. The sequence goes on along the minus strand of CAWFMN010000007.1, from coordinate 331,592 downwards.
GGGTGGCGTCGAGTCCCACCGTGATGCTCGCCGCGGTGACCGACACCTCTTCGGGTGGATTGCCCCCGGGAACCCGCTGTTCCTGGCTGTGCCCATGCGCCGGCGTCTCCGAGGTGTGATGGTGCCCGACGATGAGCAGGGTGCCGCCCGGTGCCACCCAGCCGGAGATGCGCTCGTAGAACGCCAGTTGCGGCATTGCGGGATGGGCGTAGTGGGTCGTGACCAGGTCGAACTGCTTGCCCGGTTCCCAGGCACTCAGGTCGGCCTCGATCCACTGGACGCGCTCGGGTGCTGCACAACTTTTCATCGCCCGCTCGGAGGCACGGGACAGGGCCTCGGTGGAGATGTCGGCTGCGGTGACCTGCCAGCCCTCCGTGGCAAGCCACATCGCTTCCGCCCCCTCGCCACAGCCGGCATCCAGCGCCGTGCCCGGCGTCAGGCTGCTGATCTCGCGTGCGAGATATGGGTTCGGAGGGACCGCTCGTCCGGATGTGGGCCCGTCCGCCTGCTGCCAGTGGGATTCCCAGTAGTCCTTGTCGAAGGCCGGCGTCATCGAACCCCCGCGTGTCCGGTCCCGACCGACCCATCGCGTGGTCGACCCCGCCCCGACCCGGCGATTCCACCTCGCTGACTATCCCGGCCCCTCCAGCCCGAGTGCACTGCCGTCGGCACGTTGCCTGCGACTAGCCGCTCCCATCGGTCATCAAGGTCCGCACCAGCGCCACAAGGTTGTCGAGTTGGTATGCCACGGCGACCACCTGTTGCCCAATTTCTCTAACCAACAGACCTTCCGCATCGACGATCTGAGCAACCGTCTCCCCATCTTCACCTTCGGCCAACCCACGAAGAGAAATCTCCGAACGATCGATGGCCTCCCTGATCTGACGGTGCACATCCCGCGCAATTGGGTGCGATTCGCCACCGACTATGGGTACTTCCAATTGGGCCATATTGACTTCCCTATAACGCAATGCAATGGCTCAATTGTCCCACGCTGTCGATCTCTAGGGCCAGGACCAATTGAGGGCGTTTGCAACCTTGAATCGCATTTGCGTCGGGGTGCCGTGTCAGTCGTCGACCTCCGGCCAGTGCACTTCCATCCTTGAGCGTCCACGATCGCCGGGTCGGCGGAGCGTGGCCACCATGGGGCGGGGAAACTCGCGGCGGCGGGCCCGCCCAGGTATCCGGCAACTCCGGCTGATGTAAGGCACCGCCGTCCATGTCGCGAGTCGGGTTATGTCCGAGGCGGGACCGGGCGCCGTTCCTGGAACTGGTGCCGTGCCCCCGTTGGTCGCCGGCCGCCGACGCAACTGAGGGGTTTCATCGTGCCCGCTGCGCAATGGGCTCAAGGTGATCACGCATCAGTCCTGGCCGACACACTCGCCGCCCTCGCTGACCCGCTGAGAATGAAGCTCGCTAGGGCCCCTCCCGGAGTCATCCCGTTTGTCTCAACCATCAAGGCTGAAGCGCCGCTGGGCTCAGCTGCATCTCATAGAGAAGGGAGCCCCACCCCTGACGGGGTGGGGCTCCCTTTCACGTAAACCCGGTAGGCGTCAACGACCGCCTACCGCCGGTCCTGCTACTTGAGGGCCAACGGCTTGAGTGCAGTGATCGAGTTGTCCGTCCCGATGCACACCGCACCCTTGGCCGAGCCAGGCAGCTTGAGGCCGTCCCCGGTGTCGGCGGTCACCGCGGCGGTGAACTTGTCGGCGACCGGATTGGTGGCCGCCGTCTTTGAGTACCCCGGGCAGTGAGTTGCCGACGTGGGTGTCAGGGTCGGAGCGCCGATGGTGGTGCTCCCACCGGACAGCCAGTGGATGGTGCCACCAACCGCCAGGGTTGCGGCGGTCATCGGCACCGAGCCACCTCCGGTGTTGCCACCGGTGCACCCGCTGACCGTGGTGGTACTCGTGGCGTTTCCGGAGAAGCCCGTGCACGAAATGGAGCTGGCCGTCCACGAGATCTTCAGTGCCTTCAACGCGGTGATCGAGCCGTCGGTCCCGACGCACACCTCGCCGGTCTCCGTCCCCGGGATCAGCATGCCGTCACCGGTGTCCCCGGTCACCGACGAGGTGAAGCTGTCGGCGGAGGGATTGGTGGCCGCATTCTTGACGTACCCCGGACAGTGGGTGGCCGCCACCGTGGTCAGCGCCGGAACGCCGCTGGTGGTGGTGGAGCCCGAGACCCAGGTCACGGTGCCACCGGTGGCCAGGCTCACGGCGGACAACGGCTGTGAGCTCCCCCCGGTGTTCCCCCCGGTGCACCCCGAGATGACCAGGGTGCTCGAGGCGTTCCCGGTGAAGGTGGTGCAGGTGATCTTCCCGGTCGCCGCCCCGGCGGTGCCGGATATCCCCAAGGTGAGACCTGCGGCCGGAATGAGCATGGCCGCGACAGTCAACAAAATTCGTCGCATGTAGTTCCTTTCATACGTCCCGGGAATGGCCCCAACGAACCGTCCCCCCCAAAATGACATTGTTAACGTAACAGAACGGGTGCATCTGTGCAGCAGAGGCCTACTCGGTCTGTTGCGGTTGCTCATTCCGACCAAACTGGATTCCATTACTGCAATCACCTGCATATTTGGGACCCTGAAGTCGGGGGAGAGAATCCTCGCCGTGCTGCCCCCTGTCTAGAACGACCAACCGCGGTCCGCCGGCGGCGACGGATCGCACCCGTGTGTTCGGGTCCAGCACCATCGGGATCCGCCTCGTTGATGGACTTTCGGACATCGACATCACACACTCACCCACATAGTGGGATTGGGTTTCGCCGTCGCAAGAACCTCGAGCTTCATGATGGCCCGCTGACCAGGTGAGGGCTGCCACGGGCACCGTGCCCATCTGGATTCAGTTCAGCGGACCGAGTAGCTGAGATGAACCATGTGTGAACACCTGGAATCCTCGAAACCCGTGAAATAGCCTCGCTCGGTATGAGCGACGTTCAAGCACAGCCCAACTGGTGGCAGGCTTCGGACGGAAGGTGGTATCCACCCGAACGGCACCCCGAGTATCGACCTCAGGGACTCCCTCCCCTCCCGCCCGATGCCGGATTCCAGGAACCATCACGAATGCCGATCGCGCCCGCCACGCCGCCACCCTTCGCGCAAGACTTCCAGCCGTGGGCACAGGTGCAGACGCCACCGATGCCTGGTGCCCCCCTTCAGCAGCCCAGCCGGCAGATGATCCAGGCCGAGCGAGCTGCAACGACTGAATCGGCGGTCCGTGGCGGCGCACCGGTCCGGGTCACTCGGCGCTTCCGCATCCGGCGGCTACCTTGCGGGCACTGCTCGGACCCGCTCCCGCGATTCATGGCGTTGGCTCCTTCGGTCGTCCACTGCCCAACCTGTGCCAATCAGAACCAGGTAATGGAGAGCTGGCTCTTTCGACGGGGGTATCCCTTAGGTGATCCCAATCCGAGCCAGATGATGGGCGGTCGCTAGCCGACGGGCCGCTTGCTGTCGGGCCGGCCTTCACACATCAAGTGACTGTGTATGGATACCTCGGTTTAAATACGCCTTCCCAGCGCCATTCGCCGGAGGTGGTGGTGGGTTCAACGGTTCCGCGGTACTGACCGAGTTCCATCCGCGACGGGCCGAAGACCTTGCAGGTAAAGGTCTCGCCCGAACTCCAGGTCCTGGGCAGATGGCACTTCACGCTGGTGACTCCCCTGACCACAGGCTGGCCGACACCGGAGCCGGTGACAGTCTGTTGAACCTGGTTGCTGAGTTGTGCGAGGGAGGGGCCGGTGGAAGACGTGGGTGGACCAACCCCTGCCAACACACTGACAGTTGTCGCAACAACGATGGCCACAGCCAGAAGAACCACCACCACTCGGCGCAGCGGATGTGGCTCTTTCGCTGTCCCAGCATCGAATGGCTCGTCGGGTGGGTGCCAGTTCCCGTCAGGTCCAACCCACCAGCCCACAACGAAAGGATCGTCTCCCAGGTCATCGTCCAGCTCCTCAGGGTCGTAACCGTTCGATGTCACCATCGCCGACCGTAATGGACGGGACGGCTCGTTGGCGCACCTAGGCACTTGGGATGACACACCGGGCGGGCAGAGGTGATCGGCGTCCTAGGATTTTGGCCCGTTGGCCTCGAAGAACCCGCCGTGCCACCTGCCTGTGCCCGAAGCGCGGAAGATCGAGCGTCGCGCACTGAGGCGGGGTTGGACCCGTCCCGATTGAATGTTCAATTCTTACCGAGGCGGATCGGGCGCCACCCATCCAGTAGGTGCCAACTTCGCCAGTTCGTACGCCACGTGACGCGGGGCGTGAAAGGTGATCGTACGGGCCAGATCAACCCGTGCTGGAGATGCCGGCAGTGGAAGCTGGATCTCCTTGACCGGGAGAGCGCCGAGGTCGATCAAGAGGAGGCACGGTCTGGGTCTGATGTTTTCACTATCAATGAGCTCCAGTCTCCAGTTCGCTGATTCGACCCACTCCCGCCTGTCGAGCGTGATCTCCGTCATGTGACCATCCAAACATGGCCGTATGAACCGACTCACAACTCGGTGTTACATGGCCGTGAATGGTTGCCGAACTCCGTCAGGCGACCGCGGCTTCTATCGCCGGTCGTGGGCGAAATCTGTCAACACCCTCGATCGGACCCTTTGGCTCCGTCAGCGGTGGCTTTGGTTCGTCAGGAGAGCGTCGGCTGCAGGCCGGGCCCAGCCCTCAGAGGGCACGGATTGCTGGCCGCCCGAGGCCGGCTCGACTCCGTGCGGGGAGATATTGCTCTCAACGGATCCCAGAGCCCGAAATGGGGTCAGTCCGCCGATCACCAGCTCAGTCGCTCCAGCTGACCCCGTAGATGCGGGTGGGCTCTGCTAGCCCCTTCAGACTGTGCTCGCCCCGATCCTCAAAACTGAACGATTTGCCCATGCACATTTCACGAACGGCCACCGAAACGACTATGTCGTCATCGGATGCGGCCGCGCAAAGGCGGCCAGCCAGTTGGACTGCGGCCCCGAACAGATCATCGTTGTCGCCGGTCACCGGCTCACCTGCGCTGATGCCAATGCTGACATGGAACGGCGTATCAGCCTTCTGATTGCGCTCGTGAAGTCGTCGTTGCACGCTGATCGCAAATGTGACCGCGGAGACCACCGAAGGAAATGAGGCCATGATGCCGTCTCCGGTGTGCTTGACCTCGCGACCATCCTGCTTTGCAAGTTCCTGGCGAACAATGGCGTTGTGTTCTCCCAGCAACTGCATGTGGACGTCATCGCCCAGTTGCTGGGTCTGAGCGACCGAGCCGCACACGTCGGTGAAGACGATTGCTCGCATTGCTGAAGCCGTGTAAGCGAAACCTACGGGATAGTCCGGCGCAGGTCCGAGAAGGGCATGGATCGGCGCGGTTCCCTTGAGTTCCAAAATGGTGCCCGCCGTGAGACCGGTCGATTCTCGATGTACGGCTTCGACTGCCTCCCTGCTCGGCCCTTCAGCAACACAGAAGATCAGGCCGTGTTCTTCGTCAAACCAGTACGTGTGGTACTGCACACCGTGCCTTTGCTGGACAGCCACGTCCTGTCGATGGGCCTCGGCGACGTCCTCTGGCGAGGCTCCCGGAACATGGTGGCGATCGATGTACATCGGCACAGGCTCAAGGTACACCCTCGTCGCTGGTCGTTCTATGGCCGAATCGCGGCCCCGACGCCGACCGCCGGATCGGCGGCATCTGAGTCCTGGCCGCCAACGCGCTCTACCTGTCGCCGAAGGGCAGAGATGTTGTGGGGCAGAATCGGGACTATGAACGCCGAGCGGTGCGGAGAATGCGGCTTCGACTCTGACGATTGGAGCGATGCCACCGCGATCGAAGCAATCCAGCGCCTGCCGCGGCAATGGAGATCGGCGGTCGCCGGATTGACACCCAACGATCTGCAGAGGAGGCCTATCGACCAAATGTGGTCCATCGCGGAGTACGTAGATCACGTCCGGGAGGTGCTTTTCGGGATGAGGTTTCTCCTCGACACTGCCATTTCACAGCCCGGAACCGACCTGGGAAAATCGCCGACACAGCCCTTCGCTTCTCAGCCTCGACGGATTGATGTCGAAGCGGCTCTGGACGGCATCGACCATGAGGCCCACTCGTTGAGCGCCCAGCTGTCCGGGCTCTCTTCCCACGACTGGCTCCTCACAGTCAGATTCGACAGTGCCGCCGTCGATCCCCATTGGATCGCCCGTCACGCCGTCCACGATGCGAGCCATCACCTTCTCGACGGTGACCGACTGCGCTCAGCACTCTGACGAGCAAGGTGGCTGCCCCAGGTGGCCTGGGTCCTTCCCCGGTCGTGCGCCGGGTCCATCTGAATTCAGCCGATTCAGCTGAGGACGGGCAGGTACATATCTGCCGGTTGAGTCTGCTTGGTCAAGAGTGAATTGTGGCGGCCGACGTTCTACACTCGAATGAGGGGCTGAGGGTCACTCTCAAGGAGGAGTTATGCGTCGCAAGATGCCCGTCCACCTCTTCGTAGTGGTTGCGCTGGCGATTGCTGCCACCGTCGGCGGGTTGGCCCTAGCCCCGCCCGCTGGGGCGGCGAGTTACACCACCTGCACGTCGCTCACCGGCCTGAATCTGGCTGGCCAGCCCGACACCGTTGCCGGCTGCACCGGCCCGACGGGCGGCGCAGGGACGTTCCTCGGTCCACTGGTGAGCCCCACGACAATCAATTGGGCCGGCGGCGGCACCACTTCGATTACCTTCGCGACGAAGGTCCCCAAGAACCCCAAGAAGTCGACGTGCGCGGTCGGTTCCCTCGAAATGAAGTTGCGTGGCCACGCAACCAGTACTGACCCGGCCGGCCGGATCCGCGGCATGTTCTTCGCGACGGTCTGCGTCGACCCCGACGAGGATCTGAGCCTGGCGCCCGGCAAATCCGTACTGCTCCAGTTCCGTTAGCCCTCAGCCCTCGCTGAAGCGGCACACGGCGAAGACATGCCGCTCAAGGCGAGCCGAGATCAATAGACAAGGGCCGGCCCGAATTCGGAGTCGAAGGTGGCCCTGCTGACCTCAATTGAGCCGAGGGTGGATCACCACTCCTCAGCCCATCGGGCTGAGGCCCGTCCTTGACATGGCATGGGCATGGGCACGGGTATGGGTATGGGACGAGAGGGCAACTAGCAGTGACTCCCATACCGGAGCGCCAGACATAGACCTGGTTGCCTAGCGTGGTACCTCATCGGGTGGTGTCGGCGGATCGAGGGCTGAACAGCCCTCCCGCCGTCTACCAACAGATCACAGAGAGCTGACCACGAACGCACCGCCAGCAAGCAGCAGGGTTCCCAACGTAAGCATTCGACACGTCGACTCGCCCAAGGCTCCCGAATCTGCGGACCGATCCCTGGCGGATCGTCCGAATCGCATGGCAGCCACCCAGGTCGCTCCCCCGAGCCCAATCAACAGCAGGGCAAGAACGGCTCCCTTGCTCGAGAGAGGCCACAGGCGGCGCAAGATGATGACGATGACCACCGCAACAGCGAGGCCCGACCGGTTCCATGCCAGGTCGGTCCGCTCTCGCGCGAGGCCGGGGTCCCTTTCTTCGTCTTCCGCTGGTCCCTCGTCCTCACCCACGCGCGGGTCCCATCACGAGCCAACCAGTGCGAGCACAACCGCGATGACCGCCACTACGCCGATGCCCACAGACAAGACCAAGGGCATGGGCGACGGCGGAAGCGGGTCGCCGTGTCTCATGGCCCGCTGATTGGCCTGCCAATGCCGGAAGCTGGTGAACGCCACCAGGGCACCAAGGGCGATCATTGGGAGGCCGAGGATGCGACGACCACCGTTGACGTGGAACTCCGGTAGCAATTGCGTCGCGGCGACTCCGGTCGCGATGAGGGCCAGCGCAGTTCGGTTCCAGGCCAGAAATGTCCGCTCGTTCGCGTAGGTGAACCGAACATCCGGTTCACTCTCTTCGGCCGCCTGGTCATCGGTGGTTGCCATGCAAGCGGTGAGCGTAGTGAAGGATCCGGAAGCTAGTAATCCGACCTGATTGCTCGAATGGAGGTGATGGCCGTCTGGGCGCCCGGTGTGGCTCGGCCAGGCGTCGCGCAACCGCCACTTCGCGGTGCGGAACCTTCCATCGGGTTGGTCCAACGGTACCCAAGCCTGCCGGACACCGGTGGGGTGGGCCAGTGGCGCCGCTCATGCGGTGTGGGCCGGAGAAGTCTTAGAGACAGACTCTCTGGTCCCGACGAGGGATAGCGCCCGGTCAGTAGAGCGGATCTGCCCTTGCAGTCCACCGTCACTTTCCCCTGGCTCGGCCAACCGCCCCGAGATGCCTGGACGTGACGAGGGGGCGGGGCCAACGCCCCACCCCCTCGCCCTACCGCTGTGAGTCGGTGACGTCAGTAGCTGGCGGTCAGCGACCCGCCGGTAATGACAATCTGCTTCAGCCCCTTCGGCGCCTTAAGCGAGGCCGACACCGGCACGCCGTTCTTCACCTTGAGCTTCAACGTCGGTTCACAGCCGAGTGAGGCGTAGGTGCCCGCTTGAGCCTGGGCACCCGTCTCTTGGGCCTGGGTGACCTCCGCAATCAAGGCCGAGCTCACTGGACTGATGGACGTAAACGAGGCACCGGTGAAGGAGCCAGAGGCCGTCCCACCTGTGAACTGGAACCCGATTGGCGAAAGGCTCATGCTGATCGCCGAGTCGGTGATCGTGGTGTTGGCGATCTTGTCACCGTTGCCACTGATCCACTGGATGGTCGTGTTGAACAAGGCGGTACTTCCACCGGCGACGAGCGAGGAGCAAGTTGCTTCCCCCGTGCTGCCCGGGTGAGCGGGATCGGTCGCGACTGTCAGCTTCTTGACGCCGATGATGGGCGCCGAGTTGATGCCATCCGTGGCGGTGCCCGTGCAGGTCCCGGTTCCCTTGGCGGACGTGGTGACTGGCCCTGCCGACGCGAATTGCGTACCGGGCAGTCCGGCAACCGGGGGCACGGAATCTCCAGGGGCTGCCGCCCAATCGTTCTTCAGTGCCGGTGCCAGTTTGGCCGTTGCATTGGTGGAGCACGAGACGCTGCTCCCCGCACCCGCTGTGATCGTGATCTTTGCCGCCGACGCCGGTACGGCGGTGAGTGCGATGACCCCACCCGCGGCCAACGACGCGACAAGAGCGGATTTGACGATGGACCTGATCATGGGTTCCCCCCAAATGGTGATTGGATTTCGATGATCCCCCCGTGCGTCAAACGCTAACACCATCAACCTCTTCCAGCCTCTGAGACGCTCCCCCGGACCTGTCTCCGGTTGCCGAGATTCGAACACGGTCGGACGGAGATGGGATGGACCGGCTCGTTCTCCCAGGTAGTAGGGCGCTGGACGAGCCCGGGCCCATCTCACTCTGTCTGTCCAGAGCAGGACGGACGGCGACGGTCGGGTCGGCCACCCGCATCGTCCCGCCATCGCTGATGCATTCAGCGATTCCGATCGAGAACGCCGCCACCCACCTTCTACTGGGCATCGTCAGTCTCCAGGGAACGGAATTGACCACCCTCCGACGCCATTCCACACTGTCCAAAGCGGCACATCAGTCGACGAATGGAGTTGGCAGCATGTCAGATCTCTCCCAACCAGAAACAGGGCAGGTCCAATCGGCCAATCAATCCGACCGCACAGTCGTGGTGTTCGTCCATGGGCTCTGGCTGTTGCCGAGCAGCTGGGACCGCTGGCGCGTTCGATTCGAGGAGGCTGGCTACTCGACGATCGCTCCAAGTTGGCCCGATGACCCGAACACGGTGGACGAGGCGAATAGGCACCCCGAAGTAATGGCGCATAAATCGGTCGGGCAAATCGCCGATCACTTCGAATACGTGATCAGCAAACTCAACGCCAAGCCAGCCATCGTTGGGCACTCCTTCGGGGGCTTGCTGACCCAGATTCTGGCTGGACGAGGTCTCTCCTCGGCGTCGGTCGCCATTGACCCGGCACCGTTCCGAGGAGTACTCCCGCTCCCAATCTCCGCCCTCAAGTCGGCCGCTCCCGTGATCGGCAATCCTGCCAATCACGGTAGGGCTGTACCGTTGACGTACGACCAGTTCAGATATGCATTTGCCAATGCAGTCGGTGAGGAAGAGGCCAAAGAGCTCTACGCAACCTACGCCGTGCCTGGTTCGGGCGTTCCGCTATTTCAAGCGGCAACTGCGAACCTCAATCCCTGGACCCAGGTGAAGGTGAGCACCAAGAATCCTGACCGCGGGCCACTGCTCATCATCGACGGAGAAAGGGACAACACGGTGCCCTGGGCGATAGCGAACGCCTCCTTCAAGAAGCAGAAGCGCAATCCCGGCGTGACCGAGATCGTGAAGATCTCCAACCGCGGGCACTCGTTGACGATTGATCACGGCTGGCGTGAGGTGGCCGATACCGCTCTCGCATTCGTACGACGCTTCGCGTGACAGCGCACCGGTCTGATGAGGCCGTGGCCGCAGTTCGGGCCTATCCAGTGCCCGCCGAACGAGTGGACGGGAACAGCCCGACCGGAACCGGGAGGCCTGTTGCGTCGCTGAGCCCTGTGGAGGCCATGCCGACCACCGGTCGGTTCAGGTTGGATCCGCCCATCGAGCCAAGGAACTGTGCGGTCCCGAAGCAGAACACGCCGCCGTCAGCACCGACGAGGCGGTAGCCCTGGCCACCGTTGGTGGCGGCCATGCCCACGATGGGACGGTTGAGGTGCATGGCGGTCGAGCCGAGGAAGGGGGCGTCGAATGCGAAGACCCCGCCGTCGGCTGCGGTCAGCCAGTAGCCGGACGTAGCCGCACTCACGGCCATACCGACCACCGGCTGGTTGAGGAGCTTTCCTCCCATGGAGCCCTGGAAGTGGGCATCGCCGAAGGTGAACACGCCTCCATCAGAGGCCACCAAGTAGTACCCCTGATTGTCGGGCGTGACCGCCATGCCGACCACCGGCTGGTTGAGGAGCTTTCCTCCCATGGAGCCCTGGAAGTGGGCGTCGCCGAAGGTGAACACGCCCCCATCGGCTGCCGCCAGGTAGTAGCCGAACCCGTCCGGCGTCGAAGCCATGCCCACGATGGGTGCGTTGAGGTGTTGACCGGACAGCGACCCAAACGATCCTGCGCCGTGCGAGTACACCGTGCCGTCCGAACCCACCAGCCAGTAACCCCCTCCGATCGGCGCAGATATTCCCACCACCGGGGCGGTCAGCGGGGTGTTGGCCTGTGAGCCGTTGAAGGCGGCCGCACCGAAAGTGAATACCCCTCCATCCGCGGCGGTCATCCAGTATCCATCGGTCGGCGTGACCGGGCACTCAGGCTGTGGCGGGATCCCGACGACGTCTTCGATCCACCCGCTGAACGTGTTGCAGGTCAGTGTCGCCGTGGACGTCGGGTCCACGTCCACTCCGATACCGACGCTGTCGGGAACATCAGGGGCTGTTCGCCCGATCTGGTTGTGGTCGAGGACAACACCGGTGCTGGTGGTCGAGACCGCCACTCCGATGTCGGTTCCATCACCAGTGATGGTGTCGCCGGACAGGGTGACGCCAGTGGCCCCATAGAGCAGCACTGCGGTGCTTTGGTCGCGCGCATTGCCGAAACCACTGCCGTCGATCACGCTTCCGGTGATGGTGCCGCCAGCTCCCGCGTTGACTCCGACGCCACCGTACTGCACGCCGTTCTGTGAGGGCAGGAGTACGGGCGTCGTGCGGTCAGGCGGCCCGAGCGTGCTGGCGGACACGTTCATGGTCATCATGCCGGAGCCGACCAGCGCGCCCTTTTGGTAGCCGCTGACCACCGTGTCGGTAATCGTGACCGTGCGGGCTGTACCGGCCACGGCGTTGGCGCGGATACCTTGTCCCAGCGGGCAGCCGCTGTGCTGGGTGATGTCCTCCACCTGGACATGGTTCACCGACCCGCTAGCGTCGTTGAAGAACAAGCCCATCAACTGTTGGCCCAGGCAGGCCACCGCGAACCCCGTCCCTTTGATCGTCAGGTTCTGGATGACCATGCTGTGGCCGGTCGGGTCGTTGGTCAGCACCGCGCCACTGAAGTTGCCGCTGGGCGGATCATGGGCGGTGATGGTGTGGCCGCCCCCGTCGACCGTCACCCCGTTAGGCACCGTGAGCTGAGCCGTCGTATCGCAGTCGGAGGTCAGGGTGAAGGTGGATCCGTTCAGGATTCCGACACACGAGGTTTCGATGCTCGGGGGGGCGGCTCCAGCCATTTCGCCAGGCAGGGCAACGGGAAGCGCTGTGGCCAATAGAAGAATCGCAACGGATGCGACTCCGCTTCGGGGTCGTGACATCATGACCTCCTAAATACAGGTCCTACCACGTATCGCGCGTACTCCGCCACTTTAGGTGGCTGGGACTGAGGATTTACCTAGACACTCCAGCCGAGGCCGGGATCACCGAGCCTCAGCCCACCGAGCTGAAATCCGAACCACGCGTCGCCTCGACCCAGTTCGCCGGTAGCCCGGCGCATGTCGAAGTAGTCGATATGAGATCTGCTTGGGATGCGATCGAGTCGCGACTTGGATTCGTGGTTGAGGGATGTCAACCCCTGGGAGCTGCCCAGGGAGAACACAGTCCCTTCACTCCCATCACTGAGGATCGACTACCCCGGCGAGGTAGAGCTGACTCATCGCAGATCAGCGCTTCTTGGCAAGCGGTCAGCTCCAGAGCCTCACCCATGGCATTGCCAGCATGTTGCGACTCAGGCCCGTAGTCCGTGTGGATTCGTCAGGGCCAACCGGCGCCCGAAACCTCAACCTCGAAGGTCTCAACGCGTCCGAGCCCTTTGCCGGCACACGAGGACTCGCCGAACGCAGGTGCCGTCATCATGTACAGCGTTCGCCGGTCTGTCCCTCCGAGGGCGCAGGCGAACACGGGCTGGCTGGCGACGACGCTCTCGGCTATTTCTCCACCTTCGGCGACTCGGACGCAGCCCGAGCCGAACGCATCGGCCATCCAGATCGAACCGGCCGCGTCAAGGGCGCACCCGTCGGGCCCTTTCCCCGGCACCTCTGCCCAGGTTCGGCGGTCGGAGAGCCGGCCACCCTCACCAATGGTGAAGGCTGTGTAGCGGGCTCCCATCGATTCGCCCACGATGAGAGTAGAGCCGTCGGGCGTAATCACCGAACCGTTCGGGAACCGGAGGTCTTCGGCGGCAACCTCGGCGGTCCCGTCGGCACGTACGAGCGAGAGCGCCGCCGCCTTCGGTTTCTCGCCCGCCTCCATGTCGAAGCCGAAGTTTCCTACGTAGGAATTGCCGCGGCCGTCCACGACCATGTCATTGCAATCTCCGGTTGCGATTGACGTGAGGTCAGCGTGTACATGCTGTCCTCCGTCACGATCCACGCGGCGGACTTGTCTGGAGGTCATAGCCACCAGCAGTAGCTCTCCCGACGGTAGCCATCCGAGCCCACTCGGTCGGTCGTCGAGTTCGACCTCTACTCGTCGGTCACCGGTAGGGCCGTAGGAGTAGACCCGTTGTGCGTAGAAGTCCGACAACCACAGACGTCCGCCGTGCCAGCGTGGACCTTCGGCGAAGTCCAGACCTGTGGCGAATGTCTCAGTCAGGCCGGTCATTTCATCCCTTCAGATCCGCTCCCGCAGCGCGCCGATGGTGTCAAGGTCGGCGCACGCCTCGGTCGCTCTCTGCATGCCAAGCATGCCGACTTCGATCGGTTGCCACTTACTTCCCATTGATGCCGTAGTCGCCGCCGCCACCCATGCGTACAGGACGCAGCGTCGGTATCGGTCCCACAGCGTCGAGAGCGCGGGAGCTGCCACCCCGCGTTCCGTGAGTACTTCGTGGTAGCGCCGCAGCCAGGCATCTTGCCCGGCTCGACGCAAGTCGGTGGGACAGGAGTTGCCGAGGTAGATGGCTATGTCTCTGATACCGGGTGAACGGCTGACCACCGCCCAGTCGTACAGCCCGACATCGTCCCGATCGGAGAACTGGTTGCCGGCGTGAGTATCGCCGTGGATGAGTGTGGTCTCTCCTTCATCCCACAACTCGGTAATCGCAGAGTGATGCTCGATGTACAGGCGGCAGATCTCATCGAATATCGGAGGAAATTCTGCAGAGAACTGCTCGCGAGCACCGGCCACGAGCTTGGCCCCGAAGGACCCTCGCATAGCGGGGCGCAACCAGGCCCATTCGCCGTCGAAACGCTTGTCCTCCCAGAAGTGGGCGTGGAGCCGAGCCAGCCCCTCGATGATCTTGCCGGCGTGGCCTTCGGCGTGTGGCTCCAAACGCGTGGTGAAGGTGCAGCCGGAATGGCGGAGGTCCTCGAGTACCATGATGTACTCAGTCGGATCATCGCCGGCGGCGGCGTAGTACACCCCGGGTATCCGCAGCGGGGCTTCTTGCCCCGGGCCGATATAGAAGTGGGCCTCCCGCCGGCCCATATCGGTGGAGGCCACGAAACGGCGCTGGTCTTCCGAGAAGGGCGGGAGCTTGACGAATACGGAGTCCGGTCCCGCTGGACCAGCGGCGTAGGTCAAGCCGAGTCGGATCCGGCCGGTGGTCCCCGAATGCTGTTCGAGAGTTTCCATTTTCGCCACTGTCACACCCGGACAGACCGCTCCCAGGGCCTCGGTCATCCATTCGCTTGTCAGGCCAGCCTGCGATTCCGGGAACGGAGGTCGAGCTTCCATGCACTACTCACTCTACGGTCGAGGTCGCCGAGGTCTCGGCTGTCGCCATCAGTGGTTCAGATTTGCTTCCTGGCAGAACAAGGCCAGCAGTGGAAAACACTATGACATTTCCTACATCGGCGCTGGCAAGTTCGATGGTCGAGAACAGGTCCGTCACCTCGGTACGTGGACAGCATCGAGTGTGTCCGATGGCGAACTGGCTGAGCACCTTCAAGGTCTCATCGAAAGGTATTGACTTCGTTGGTCGGTCGTTCGATGCACCGGCAGAAGAGTGTGGGGAGGGCCACCTCCCAGCTGCAGCTCACCAACTACGCTTCCTCATCGCCCACCTCACGGTCTTCCTGGCGGATTTTGGACATGCCATCTTGGGTCGCTGAAGCGCCTCACCTGGTTGCCGTGCGGCCCGAGTGGGTACATTGACAGGGTGCCCACCCGTCCCACTGAGCGAGAAGTGAAGTTGGGGGCCGATCGCCAGTTCTCTCTTCCCGACCTGCGAGATCTCGTCAAACGGACCGTGAGGCTGCCCGAACAACGACTCCTGGCGACCTACTTCGACACCCCCGACCTCCGGCTGTGGTCCCGAAAGATAACACTCCGTCATCGAATCGGAGACGACGAAGGTATCGGAACATGGACACTGAAGCTGCCCCGATCCAACTCTGGTCCCACACTTGACCGAACGGAACTGGAATGGGTCGGATCTCCTGACTTCGTTCCCGACCGAGTGACCGAGATCCTTCATGGCGTTGTGCGGAGAGCCACCCTCCAGAAGATCACATCACTTGAGACGAGCCGCCGTCGGCTGATGCTTCAAGGTGGCAGGCAGATCCTGCTGGCTGAACTTGACGATGACCTGGTGGTGATCCATGGGGGCCCTCACGATGGCCGTCGCTTTCGGCAGATCGAGGTGGAACTCAACGAGGCCGACAACTCCCTCTTGAACAGGTGCATCGATCGACTCTGTGAGGCGGGTGCCTGGATAGACACCCGAGGTCCGAAGCTCGCCCGTGCCCTTGATGACGATGCTGTCAATGGAGCCAGCAGTCGTTCGTTGGGACCGAGGTCGACAATGGCAGACGTTGTGCGTACGAGTCTCCAGACTGCGTTCGATCGCATTTTGGATCATGAGTACCTACTGAGGCTCGACGAAGAAGACCCGCCTCCTGAAGCCATCCACCAGACACGGGTGGCGGCCCGTCGGCTTCGCTCTGATCTGCAGACCTTCAAATCGATTCTGGATCCTCTGTGGGTCGGTCACACGCGGAGTGACTTGAAGTGGCTTGGAGGCGAGCTGGGCCGGGTACGGGACACCGACGTCCTTGGACAACACCTGGATCTCAACGGATCGCCCCAGATCGGAGACGACAAGGGTGTGGCCGGCCTACGAGAACAGCTTCAAGACCAGCGAAGCACTGCAGCCGACCGGGTGACTGACGTCTTGTTGAGCGAGCGTTACTTGCTCCTCCTTGACAAGCTGCATGCAGCCGTCGAGCGGCCGCCTTTCCTGAATGTTGGGAGTGCTCGTGGCAGACGTATCGGGCCGGACCAGAGGGCTTCCAAGGCGCTTCCCAAGGTGGTGAAGCGACCCTGGAAGAAGCTGCAGAAGGAGGTTCAGGCAGCGGACCGTGAGCCGACTGATCGGAAGCTCCATCAGATTCGGATAGGAGCCAAGCGGCTCCGGTATGCCGCCGAGGCAGCCGAGGCGGTCGTGGGCAAACGAGCGAGACGAGTCGCCACAGCTGCTGAAGAACTCCAAACGCAACTCGGCGAACACCACGATGCAGTCGTCGCCGAGGCATGGCTGCGCGGGCGCGCCAAGGGAGCCTCATCGAAGGTTGCGTTCTCGGCGGGGATCCTGGCCGCTGAACAGATTCGCCGACAACAACTCTTCCGGGAGGACTGGCAAGCCGGATGGCAGAAGGTCGACCGGCGCGCCCGAGAGTGGCTCGGTTAAATCGGGCGTCACCATGCTCCGGTACCCGGGCCGCCAGACCTCGAAGGAGCCCCCTAGGCCCAGCCACAACGAATCGGTGCTGGCCGGCCCCTAGCGAGTTACGGCATCAAGCGGTGATCACACCTTCGCTATTTGCATCTGGGAAGGTGAGTCGGTCGAGAGCGTCCAAGGTGCTGTCGGGCCATGGGCAAACAATGACTACATCGAGATGCATGTGGACGGACTAACGCCGCAGCCAGCCAACTGGTACTCATCTGCCCGCAGAGCTCTGCTCGAGAGGCTGCGGACGCCCGGCCTCAACCCCGCGCCAAAAGTCTGCGGAATGGTGCCCAGCTCCACAGCTGAAGTACCAAGATTCAACGCAGCACTTGAGCAGTCACGCCCAGGACTTACCCAGCATCAGTGGCCTGAAGTCTGCTGAACTGGTGGCCGGGGGCGACGAATGGAGCCGGGATGTCGACCACTCATTTGCCTGACCGAGGCTCGCTGAGGATCAGCCGGCGGCAGCTGCTGGCCGCCGGGACTGCGGCAGGGGTGGGTGTCATTGGAGCGGCCTGCAGTCAGGCGCCTTCCGCGTCCACGGTGGCCAAATCGGCCGCGGTCCGCCCGGCCGGTTCAGACCTCGGCGCGGTCGAACACGTGATTTTCTTGATGATGGAAAACCGGTCGTTCGATCACTATTACGGCACCTACCCCGGCGTGCGAGGCTTCGACGATCACCCGCCCGGCGACCTCGGTGCCTTCTCGCAGCCCTACCAGCCGCCGGGGTCCAATTCGGCTGACGGACGGCTCCTCCCCTTCCATCTGGACTCAGTCGGCACCGACATTGCTGACTGCACCTTCGACCTGACTCATGATTGGGGCCCGCAACACGAATGCCGGGCCGACGGAGCCATGGATGCCTTCGTCCGCGTTCACACTGCGGATGGGAACGAGGGGCCGGACTATGGGGTACTCACCATGGGCTACTACACACGGGCCGACCTTCCCTACTACTACGCCTTGGCCGACGCCTTCACCATCTGCGACGGCTACCACTGCTCCGTGATGGGCCCGACCCATCCGAACCGGCTGATGCAGATGTCCGGCACCCTCGACCCGGCAGGCAAGGCCGGTGGGCCCGTTATCTTCACGAATGGGTCGCCTTCCGCCCTGTTCAGCGTCCACTGGGACACCATGCCCGAGGTCCTTGAGGATGCGGGAGTGAGCTGGAAATACTACAACCCACCGGGTCCCCTCTACAGCATCGAGAGCATGCGCGAAATCGGTCTTACCACGGACAGCGTGCTGCCCTTCTTCTCACAGTACGAGAAGTCGTCATCGCCTCTCCACCAGAAGGCCTTTCTGCCCTCGTTCCCCCAGGACTTCACCCACGATGTGCAAAGGGGGACACTGCCCAAGGTGAGCTGGATCAGCACCCCGGTTGGCTACGACGAGCACCCACCCGCGCCTTCCTTCCTCGGTGAGTGGTTCACCGACCAAGTCCTACGCATCCTGCTCTCCAATCCGGAAGTCTGGTCTAAGACTGTGCTCTTCCATATGTACGACGAGAACGACGGGTTCTTCGATCACGTACCGCCACCGGTGGCGCCTCCAGGAACTGATGGCGAGTTCCTCACCACCCACCCGCTCTCAACCGACGCGGGAGGGTTCGCTGGACCCGTTGGACTCGGATTCCGCGTACCAATGCTCGTGCTGTCGCCTTTTAGCCGAGGCGGCCGGATCTGCTCGGAGACGTTCGACCACACCTCCCAGCTGCTATTCATCCAGGAGCGATTCGATGTGCGGGCGCCAAACGTCAGCGACTGGCGTCGAAGGACAGTCGGTGATCTAACCGCCACCCTGCACATGAAGCAGAGCGACACGAGCGTTCCTCATCTTCCCCCCACCAGCAACGATCCGGGCTACATCGCGTTGAAGGGCTGCACTCAGGGCGACCTGCTGGGTATCGCAACCAACCAGCCGGTATATCCACCGCCCAAGACAGCAGCAGATGCCAACTCAGGAGTAGAGGTCCCAGGCGGGGGCGGAAGCCCGAGCCCGACTTGATTCTGGGCTCTCAGGCAACAGAGCGGATTGTTATCGTTGCCTTGTGAAGCTTTTCCCCCGCTATGGCACTCCGCCGATCATCTCCATCGAAGGTGCCCCGGACAGCCAACTCGCACCATCGGTCCGACAACGCCGACGCTTCGAGAACCTGCTTTCCTCCCTCGACAATGACCAGTGGGCAGCACCCACGAGATGTGAAGGCTGGGATGTGGCCGATCTCGTCGCTCACCTCATCAGCGTCAACGTCTTCTGGAACGTTTCCATTGCGCGGGGGCTAGCTGGCAATCCAACCCGCTACCTGGAAGATTTCGACCCTGCCGTCACCCCGAGCCAGTTGGTCGCCAATGTGCGTGGGACGCCTCCGCGTGATCTCCTCGACCAACTCGTCGCCTCCAATAATGACCTCTTGAGGCTCGTCGAACCACTTGACGATTCCGGTTGGGCGCAATGCGCCGAATGTCCGGTCGGCCACCTCCCGATTCGCCTCGTCCTCCAGCACGGCCTGTGGGACGGATGGATACACGAGCGCGACGTTGCGCTTCCCCTCGGTCTACCCGTTCCCGTCGAGCCAGATGAGGTCATCTCGAGTCTCGTATACGCCAGTGCCCTTAGTTCTGCCATTGCCCTGATCCGGGATGACTCCCTCAGAGGTGAGTTCACTGTCACGACCAACAGCCCTTTGTCCAGGTGGCACATCGATGTGGCCAAGCAGGTAGAGATCCGGCAGAGTGCAGCTTCTTCCACTGCTCCCTCCCTGAATGGAGCTGCAGTCGATCTGGCGGAGGCCCTTAGCCTTCGGTCTCCACTGCCGCCGGGAACACCCGAAGGGTGGCGCCGCCTTCTTGGTGGCGGTATTTCTGTTGCATTCCACACCGACGGTTTGCGCTAGAACGGGCAGCGTGCCGGTTAGCGATTGGGGTGGCTCGGGACTCCATCCATGCAGAAGATCAGTGCATTTTGATCTGGGGCGGTCCAGGCACGAACCCTGACGCTACGGAGCGAGGTCGAGCCCAATGCAACAGTGCCCGCTCAAGTCCGGCGGGCACGATGTCGATGATTTCGCCATGGGCGCCGGCTTCCTTCGATGACATCTCCGACCCCGGACCTCGTCCCACCCGATGGAGGGCCCCGAGGAGGCGGCGGTCAACTCCGGTCGGTGATGTCCAGTATTCCCGGAATCGTCTACCGGCGGGAGTGCCTGGCGCCCTGGAACATGTGCTTCGTCAGTGACTACATCGAAGTCATCACCGGTATTCCATCCGATCATTTCGCATCCGACTGCGGACGCGGCTTCGCATCGATTGTCCACCCCGACGATGCAGACCGTGTGGCAACCAAGATCGCCGAGGATCTCGATCGCGACGGCCATTTCCTGATCGAATACCGCATCGTCCACGCCGACGGCAACGCCCGGTGGGTGTCCGAGAGCGGTCGGGTGGTGTGTGATCCATGCGGGAACGCGGCCTGGATCGACGGCGTGATTCTCGACACCACCGAGCGGAAGCATGCCGAGTGGGCGCGGTTGCGAGCCGAATCACAGCTTCGAAGTGTGGTCGCCGACATTCCGGGTGTGGTCTACCGATCAGAATGCCGTGAGCCTTGGACGATGCACTTCGTCAGCGACTACGTCGAGACGCTTCTGGGCTATCCCCCCTCATCGTTCTTGGACGGCGGAGGAATGAATTTCGGTCAACTGCTCCATCCGGACGACTGCGACCTGATTGATGAAACCATGGGGGACGTGCTCGAGCGCGGTACGTCCTACACCGTGGACTACAGGCTGATCCACGCCGATGGCAGTGTCCGCCGTGTCACCGAGCACGGGAGGGTCATCCGCGATTCGAACGGAAACCCCGTATGGCTCGACGGCGTGATTCTCGACACGACCAAGCAGAAGCAGGCTGAAGACGAACGCGATCAGGCCGAAGCCGATCTTAGGCACCAGGCCCTGCATGACGGGTTGACTGGACTACCGAACCGAACACTGGTGCTCGACAGGGCCGAACAGATGTTGCTTCGGTGTCGGCGCGGTTCTGCTTTGCCGACGGCGATGTTCATCGATCTCGATGACTTCAAAGCCGTGAACGACAGTCTGGGTCATCAGGCCGGCGACGAACTCCTCCGGGCCGTTGCCACTCGACTTTCGGACGCCCTCCGCGCAGAAGAAACAATCGGTCGACTCGGGGGGGATGAATTCGTCATCCTGACCGAGATCGGCTCCAACGATCCAAGGCCCGAGCGGATTGCCGATCGGCTCCTCGAGGTCATGTCCGAGCCCTTCTTGCTCGAGGGGTACCTCGAGGCACCCCTCTCTGTCTCGGCCAGTATCGGAATCGCCACCGGAATCCGTCCATCCGCACAGGAGTTGCTGCGGGATGCAGACATTGCCCTGTACCGGGCCAAGGCACAGGGGAAGCACTGCCACATCGCGTTCGAACCTCAGATGCGAATTGACGTTGTTGATCGACTGGGGTTGGAGATCGATCTGCGCTCGGCACTCGACAGACAGGAATTCTTCCTCGTCTACCAGCCCATTCTGGATCTCAAGGATGGCCACGTCTGCAGTGTCGAGGCACTGCTCCGTTGGCGACATCCGGTACGTGGCATCGTGGGGCCCACGGACTTCGTGCCGGTGCTCGAACAGACCGGCATGATCATTCCCGTTGGGAAGTGGGTCCTGAACGAAGCCTGCCGAGAAGCCGCCGTCTGGCTCGGTCAAGGGCACCGGACCGGCGTGGCCGTCAATGTGTCCGTTCGCCAGCTTGAGACCAACGGCTTCGTGGACGATGTCCGCGAAGCGCTGTCGGCCAGCTCGCTCGACCCGGGCCTTCTCACGCTCGAGGTCACCGAGTCGATGCTCATGATCGACACCGAAATGGTGGTCGAACGTCTCAAACTTCTCAAAGAAGCCGGCGTACGGATCGCCATCGACGATTTCGGAACTGGTTACTCATCGCTGGCCTACCTCCAGCAGTTTCCGGTTGACACTCTGAAGATCGATCAATCTTTCGTCGCCGCCCTCAATGACACGGCGGAATCCCTTGCCTTCATCACGACGTTCATCGAGCTCGGACAGATCCTCGGACTCGAGACGCTCGCGGAAGGGATCGAGACAACCGGTCATCTCGAAACGCTTCAGGAGATCAATTGTGGACAAGGGCAGGGATTCCTGATCTCCACACCGGTAGTTGCTTCGGCGATACGGGCCTACCTGAGCGAGACGCATCGCCCCCTGAGCGGCTTCGAAGCCACATCAGGGCAAGTCATCTAGTTTGGCGATGCCAGTAGAGAAGGGTCCAGTGCGGACACCTGAAGTTTCGGGGGAACGCAGTTTCGGCTCCTCTTGACTACGTCTCCACGGGTAGCGCACGAGAGGCGACCGACGAGATTGCAATCAGACGGCAGCCTCGCCATGGATCCACCCGGTGAGCAGATCGGCAGAAGGGCGTGCTCAGCCCGCCAGGCTGAGCATACCCAATCTTGTTGCCACACCGGGACCAGATTTGGTATCATTGGTTCATGGACGCTGCCGTGCTGCTCATTGAGGCCCGCCGTCGGAGTGGACTCTCACGAAGGAGACTTGCCCAACGAGGAGGCACGTCCGCCTCGACTTTGTCCGCTTATGAGTCGGGAAGGTCGGTCCCTTCCGTCTCGACACTGGAGCGCCTACTGAGCGCCGCCGGATTCGAAGCCGAAACCACGCTGAGACCACTGCCTCCGGGCGACGAAGGGGAGCTCAGGGCGAAAATCGAGGCCCTGTTCGCCTTTGTAGATGCCCTGCCCCGACGTCGACGGGGACCGCTGAAGTATCCCGTCTTCGGCGCGCCTGCTACGTCCCCTCGATGAGACCGATTCTTGACGCAATCGTCGAGGTACACGACGGGCTCGTTGCGGCTGGGATCCGCCACGCATTCGGTGGTGCCTTCGCCCTCCTGTGGTGCACGGGCGAACCAAGGACGACCGTCGATATCGATCTCAATATCTTCGTCCCTCCGTCCGATACACAGCGGGTGCTCGACGCCTTGCCCAAAGAGATCGAGGCCACCGACAAAGAGGTGACAGCACTGATGGCGGACGGACAGTGTCGGTTGAACTTCGACGACATCCCGCTCGACGTCTTCTTGGATACGACCCGCTTCCACGACGATCTGCGACTACATGTCAAGGAACACGAGCTCGCCGACAGGAGGCTTCCATTTCTCGGCTGCAACGACCTCGCGGTCTTCAAGGCCTTCTTCAACCGGCGGAAGGATTGGGCGGACATCGAAGAGATGCTTCGAGCTGACCGCCTCGACGTTCCCTACGTAATCGGCATTCTGAGCACGTATCTCGGACCAAACGATGACCGCATTACTGAGCTGATCACTATGCACGCGGAGATTGCTGGGTCTTCGAACAGGTAAGAGCTGAGTGATCGACCCGTGCGTCATGGCTGGCCGGATCTGTTGGGCGGCATCGCATGGGCCCCCTCGCGCCCTGACTCAGCATCCTGACCCAGGGTGCCACAACGCCGGGTCTACAACATAGGGAGTTCCTTCCAGGGGCAGCTGACAAATCCGGTTCGATTCGCCATACTGGTGCGATGGACACCCAGCGCCAGTCCGGTTCAATCATCATCAAGCGCTCTCCAGAGGAACTCTACGACCTGGTCGCTGACGTGACCCGAATGGGCGAGTGGAGCCCGATGTGCACGGCCTGTTGGTGGGACGAGGGCGACGGGCCGCACGTCGGTGCCAAGTTCACTGGACGCAACAAGCGCCCAGAGCGAACATGGGAGACCCGCGCGGAGGTGGTCACAGCAGACCGTGGCCGCCAGATCGCCTGGGTGGTGGTTGAGCCGCCCACCGGCGCTCGCTGGAGTTACTCATTCGTCGCCGTGGACGGAGGGACCGAGGTCACTGAAACCTGGGAGCTACCTCCCGAGGGCTCAGCCTTCTTCAAGAAGATGTTCGGCGACGATGCGGCGAAGGAGATTGGTATTCGCAGCGACTGGGCGAAGAACGGAATTGGGTCGACGTTGGCTGCCATCAAGGGTGCAGCCGAGGACTGACCTGCGCGCTCGACCTTCCTGTCCCGAACAGCGGTGGTGCACCGAGGCAATCCGAACTCAGCCCGTGGTACTGATAGCCGGTCCCGCGACCTCAGCCAGCTGTTCGTCCCTGCTGCGGACTCGGAATCTCGCACAGACGGTTCGCATCACGGAGGTTGCTCCAATTTGGGCCTCTTCTAATCGTGAACGTTCCGCTTTGGAAGGTCCCGAACTTTTGCCGCTGCACCAACTGTGAGCACTGCCGACGACCCACTACCGTTCGTGCTCAGTACGTCAGCGGTGCGGCTCACGTGGGTAGCTGCAGCACGTGGTACACGACAAACGCCGGCCAGAACACAGCCTTTATGAACGCCAGGATCACGAGCCAGATGGTGCCAGAATGGGTGTGGAGGTAGTAGACGAGAGCTCCGATGAAACCCAGGAACCAGATGCCACCGGCACCACCACTCTTGACGGCGCTCCTCTTGGTGTTGCTGCTGCTGCTATCGGTTGTGGTCATTCCGACTCGCACCTCCGGTCGGTCGTTGCCACCCGCTCATGCCGGAGTCAGCCGGTAGGCCTCGACAAGAGCCCATGGACAGTCATTGATGGACATCTCATTGATCCAGGTCATCTCGTCTGGACCCTCGATCTCCCAGCAAAGACGGATGCGAACCGGCGCATCGCCATGCGTCGATTCAAAAATGAGGGTGTCTCCGTCGATGTGGCCGCGCATCACGCCAGTGTTCCCGTAGTTGTCGGCCAAAGTTGCGCGATATTCGCCGTGTGTTGGGTCCCAGCCCACCACCCAGTGGAGCTGCCACTTCAGCACAAAGGTCCCATCTATGAGGAACTGGTCTTGTTCGTACGTTCCAACAATCCAGCGGCCCCCCTGAATCGACTGGTGGGTGCCCCTGCCGACAGCTGTCATCTCGGGACTGCCCACGCCCATCCCACCTTCGGCGATGGTGCCGGTCCAAGAGACGTCACGATAGAAACGGCGAAGCGCCCCCATCTCTTCGCCGACGGCCACTGGCCGGGGAATCGCCTCAAGGGCCCCTTCAACCTCCATGCCCATATGTTGCTCCAGATTCAACTGCCGACGGCAGGGTCCAAGGTCCCAAACCAGGCGGCAACCTTCCGGGAACGAACCTGGTCCAATACATTTGACCGCCTGTGACTTTCGACCCTGCAATCAGATGCGCCGGCCGTTCAGAGTTGCTACATGGAGACCGACAACAGTCCCGCCAACGAGTCCGACCGGGCAAACGAGGTGGCAGATCGCGCCGTATTGCTGCAGGCCTCTGCCTGCGCTTGGACCTCGCTCCGGCTGCTTCTTCAGGGTCGGCTGCACCTTAGACACGAGCGAATCGGAGCCACAGTCCGCCTGCCAAACGGCCAGGAATTCGTGGTGTTCCGAGAATCCTCTTGTGACGGCGAGCCCGGGACTACTCCAGTAACCCTTGCCGTCTGGTTCCACCTTTTGGGAGTACCTAGAGGAAGTCGCCTGAGACGCTACCTGTTCGAGAGGGCGTGCCTGGTAAACACCATCCTCTTCGCCGGGTTCACTGGCTACCGAGTAAAGCTCTGGATGGTCGATCCTCGGACCGCTGACTATGCCGGTTTGTATTCGTGGCGATCCGCGGAGGAAGCCGAACAGTACGCTCGCTACATTGTTCGCATCCTTTCGCCGCTGTCTCGATCAGGAACGGTCGGTTACGAGGTCCTCCGGGGTACACCATTCGATGAGTACCTGGCTGGGCACGGGCCAACCATGCCCAGTGCCGGGGTGCGGTGATGGCTGCGCAGAGCCGTGCATCTCAATCCCCCCGCGAGCAGGAGCCGTCGAAGCTGGTGGCTCCGACTACGAGGGTGAGTGTGGCCTTCCCGTTCTCCCACCTACACATCGAGGAGTGCGGCAAGGAGGTCGCAGAGTTGGCGGCGATGGTGGCAGAGCTCGCCTCAATCGTTGAGAGACTGGAGCCGGGGATCGGGGCGGACCAGCTGCGAGCTTCGGCTGATGCGCTGACCGTCAAACTTCGAGCTGAAACCCGATAGTCGCTTGCGAACTGGTCAGGTGTTGTTGGAGCGGGGGTAGACACCCTACGTGAGAGACCTGTCCCCTACCGGCGCGTCAGGGCGACCCTCTATAGCACTGGGAGTGTGCGGTATGGGCTACCCAGCGAAACACCGAATGCCGACCCAGGTGCGCTGCAGGCAACTCTGGCTGAGAGGTCCGCCCCATTCGGTAGGTTGCGCGTAGAGTCCCCATCGACAGTCATTCGGTTCGAAGTACAAACGCGGCCGGTGTCCGCGCCGCGATACGCGCGGGGATGGCCGCTACCAGATTGGCGAGTATCAATGCGCCGACCGCGACCAGAACGAGTGATGTGGGCACTGTAGGCTGAGGCACGGCATTGATATTGCGCGCGAAGACAATCCATAGTTGCCGTCCGACAATAATGCCGACCGGGACTCCGATAATCACGGCGATCACGGCGATGACTGAGGCCTGCCAGGCGATCGTAACGGCCAGCTGCCGTGTCGTGAACCCCAGAGTCTTCAACAGGGCGAGGTCTCGCCTGCGTCGCCTGACGGACGCAATCAAGGTGAGAGCCAAGGCGGCAGTCGCGCCCAAGGCGAGGCCGGCGGCGAGGATGACGGGGGTCGCTCCCGTGGATTGATAGTTGACGATCTCAGCAGGGTGTTGGACGCCCAAGACCTCGACACGGTCGCCGATAGCATTTGGGTCGGCAGCGAAGGCTTTGTCAGCGAGCTGGGCAATTCGGTGCATGTCCGCCATCCCTCCAGCAGAGCCGACGCCGTTGCGGAGGCGCACGAAGACCAAACCCGGTCCGTTGAGATTGGGGTCAGGGCCATTGGAAGCTCGTATGAAGGTGGGGCTGAAGTGGTCTGACAGTAAGGCTCCTGCACCCATCGTGGGGTGTTCGGCGTAGTTTCCCGAACCGCCGATTGCGGGCATGGTCGTAGTGCCCACAATCGTCAGCTTGGCGGGAGGAAGGTAGAGGGGAGCGGTCGACGGGGAGCCGAAGGAATAGATGACTGTGTCACCGAGATGCTTGTGCAGGAGCGCGAGCGTGGTGGCGCCCAAGACGATCTGATTGTTGTCATCGACAGCGTGCCCGGTCAGGATCGGAGGGGCGACCGACGCGTGGTTGTCACCTATTAGAACAGGCACTGTCCGGCCGTCGATTTGGAGGGAGAGTGGATAGTATCCAGACCACGCCGAGACATCACCGTCGTGTCTTAGAGCAGCAATGGCCCGGGGGGGAACGACGTTCTGCGAGCTAAGGGCATAACTCCAGTTCCATCCGTAGAGCGAAGGTCGAGACACCAACGTGTGCAATCCACTGCTGAACGTGAGTGTCGCGGTCACGATGGCCACGGCGATGATGGCGCCGGTCAGCACGGAGCGAGCCGGAACAGCGGAGCGGCCATGACCGGGATTGAGGGCAAAGCGGAGCCCGACGACGCCCGAGGGTGACAAACCCGAAGAGGTCGCCATTTGCACCAGTTTCGAGTCGCGGGGAGGTTCGGCTCGGGATCTGGTCGCAAGACGTTGAGGGGAACTTCGATAGGCAAGCACAAAAGCGGTGACACCGAGCCCGCCAATCAGCACCGAGAGCCCACACCCCAGTACCGTCCAGTCGAACGCGATCCCGGGCGGGTGGTAGACGGCCCGGATCGGTCCGAGTGGCGACAGCGGCGAGAGCGAGATCGCGACGACAACTGCAAGCAGCGAACCGACGACGATCGCGACCAGAATGCCGACCAGCCGATCGGCAACGGTCGTGGCCGGAGTGGCACCCAGGGCGCGGAGCACCAGAAGATCGTCATCGAGCGAGTGCAGCTGCCGAGAGATAGCAAGCACTGCGATGGCCAAAGCGGCCAGGGCGGCGATCGCCCCGAATGAGCCGAGGGCGATCGACTCTGGCTTGATAGCCCTCTCGACTTTGGTCACGGTTAGCGATGTGGCGTTGAAGTTGGCGTCGCTCCCACTCGGAAGTAGGTGGATGAGCGCCTTTTCTGCCGCCGGAATGTCGCGGCTGCCGCGCGCGAGTTGCATCCCGTACCAGGTGCCCTGAACAACGTGGTGGGCGATAAGCGTGGAAGTCAGCGCCGGAGTGACCAGGAAGTCGGTCGGCAGTCGATCTGTGTCGTCCTCAATCACCTCGTTGTTAAAGGCGACGATACCGACAAGTCTCATGCTGATCCTGCGTTCTGGTGCCACCCGGGGCGTGCCGAAGCCCGGTGAACTGAACTGAGTTGCGGTGTAGACCCCCATCGGAACCGCTCCACCGACGTGGAGCCCCAAGAGGCGCGCCCCCAAAACAGTAGTGACGAACTCGTTGGCACGATGCGGATTGGCCAATCGACCCACGACTGGCGTGGCGCGGTCCTCATTGAAGTACAGCCCGTCGACACTGCCCACTGGGTTCAGTGGGGCGGTCAAATTCGGGGCCCCATCCGGCTCCAGCGGCAGGATCTGTGCCCCGACCCAACTTTCGACTCGCCTGACTTCCGGCAGACGGGCTATTTCCTTCGTCAACCTCGGTGAATAGTCGCTCGCCGATGAGTTGTTGGTGACGCCATACGTAGACATCGTCAAGTCCGACGCATTCGTGGCAGCGAGGAAGGCTGGATACGCCGACTGGGTCCGTCGGGCAGCCGTGATGGACCCAATTGCAATCCCGCCCATCAACCCAATCAGCAGGACCAGGCTCAGATAGCCGCCCCACTGGCGGGCGAACGTAGTGCGCGATCGATACCGCACCACCCTCGCCGCGCTAGTCCTCAAGTTTCCTCCCGCACTGCAGACACTGCCCTTTGGCCGTCCCCGTCCCCTGGTAAGCGTTAACCCCCCGACGGTCGGATACAAGGATGGCAGTCTCCCCGTAGTCTCGTGCTACCACCACCGGCTTCGGCTAAGCCGCCTGACTAGGGACTGGCCCCATATATCCCGACATCGAATGCATCGCTGAGCAACTATCCGGCAACGCCAGCAGCCTCATTAATCAATCAAGAGAGCCCAGAGTGCCACATAACGCTCCCCCGTTCACTGGCCTGAGGGCGCCCAGAACGCTGCCGCTATGGGCGCATGGATGCAAGGCCCCTCACCAAACCCCCGACGCACTCAGCTCTGCAGGCTGAGGGCAGCCCGTGCGTCTCAGCTCACTCAGCTGAGGTTCCCTTCGGAAACCGCTCCGTGCCGGGCCGGGTAGCAGGTGTAATCGTCGATGCCGGACGGGGTTACACCGCTGGGCAAAGTTGCCGACGCAAGATGAACGGTGGCGAAACGACCGAACCGAAGTGGGGCCGCCAACGCACAACGATTGACGGCAGGATGTGGAACTCCGATGAAACATCGGGTCACTCAGAGCGCGGCCATCTTCTCCGAGTCGTACCCATGGGCGATCAGCGCATAGATGACCACGACCCCCATACCCACATAGGTCAGCGACCAGATCGGGTAGTAGGGCATCCACCAGATCGCGCTGATGGAAGCGAGGGCGCGCGAAGACGACGCCGACCCAGATTCCGATTTGTGACCGGCTCATCACGGCGAACGCACTGAGGATCAGAAGAACGCCCACCACCAGGTACACCCAGCCGTAGGTCTTGAGGCTGGTGCCGAAGATGGCATCCTCGAAGTGCTGGGGCAGGACGCCGTGGTATCGGAAGGCCCAGACGGCATCGAAGATGCGCATGACCCCGGCCACGCCGAGGACGATGGCGGCAAAGACAATCCAACCGTGGCCCCGTCCATTCATCGCTCTTCCCTCCCTAGGACTGCGGCTCATGCCATGAGACCGCTTGTCGCCTCACCCTTCACGGGAAGGTAGTCCGCCGCAGACCGAAAGTCGCGGACCGATTGGGTTGTGCATGCCCGGCTGGCCGACGCCAATCCTCCGGCCAGGTTGGGAGCACCCCAGATCGCCGGCCATGCGCGCATGAGCGTGGCGGTCTTGCGGACTCAGCTCGCACAGCTGAGGACGGTCACCACAGCTCAGCTCATCCGATCGAGTTGAGGAGGAGGGACAGTCGAAGGTAGGTTCTGCAGGCGGAGCGATTGAGTGAGTTCGGGGCCGCCCTGCGTGACGTGCCCGGCCAGCCCACCTCACGGGGCAGGGACGAACCAGCTTGGCGCATCTGTTTTGAGATCGCAGCGTAAGGGGTAGCGATACGAGGTGAATTCGGACCAATGGCCGACTTCGCTGGAGCTGGATCGGCCCGAATCGGAGAAAAAGAGCGCCGGACAAGGTGGGCCGGCCTTACGCGCCGTCGATGGCACCCTGCTCGCAACCAGGTGCTGGATTTCGTCTGAACCTGCGGATGCGATCGTGGTGATATCCCACGGCCTAACAGCCACCAAGGATGACCCCAAAGTGGTGGCACTCGCAACTCGGCTTCACGAGATCGGCTACGACGTGGTCGCCTATGACTCCCGAGGTCATGGCCAGTCTGGAGGGTTTTGCACCTTAGGGAAGCACGAGGTGCATGATGTCGCTGCCCTAGTCGAGTGGGTACGTTCCCGCACACGAAGAGTTGTTCTGGTCGGTGCCTCAATGGGAGCTGTGGGAGTTCTGTCTTACGCTGCAAAGGACTCTGCACTAACAGGGGTTGTTGCCGTCTCGAGCCCTGGAGCCTGGCGTTTGCCATTGAGAGTTCAATCGCTGATTACAGCAGGCTTGGCCAGGACGGCCCCTGGTCGCCAGTGGGCGCGACGGAAGATGAATGTCAGAATTGCACCATGGGGGTCACCAGAGCCTGCTTATGTGCATTTGGGCAGTGTTCAGTGTCCTGTGGTCGTGATTCACGGAGAACAGGATCCGATCATCCCCTGGAACTCCAGTCTGGCCAAGGAGGTCGTCGAAGGACCTCGCCGGGAACTCATTCGTCGTCCCAACGATGGGGCACGCTTTCGACCCTGTCAGTCTGGGCTGGATCTGCGAAGCGACAGTTCGCCTGGTTCGAGAGTCAGTGGCGGCCGATACCGAGGCGAGCTCCTCGGAGTCCGAGACCGATCAGGTCCCGATTCGAGAGAGGGCCAACGCCGACTGACCTCAGCTCACGCAGCTGACGCCCTCGTCGTTGACTCGATGGCGAGGTCTGAAGGCGGCTCAATCTATCGGCATCGCACCCCTATCTCCTACCCGCATATCCGGGCGTGCGGATAACTGCCGCAACGTGATGGTTGGTCAGTCGATGGTCAGGGGAATCGTGGCCTGGACCGTGGTCTTCGTCTTGACCTTCTCTTTGCCGTTGAGTGTGGTCACCGTTTCGGTCGTCTGGACCGTGACCGAACTCGTTCGTGGGATCAGCTTCTTGTTCGGGGTCCCCGACAGCACTCCGGCCGAGGACAGCTTCAGCCCCTTGGGGAGGGCGACCTTGTGCCATTTCAGTGTGGTGACGTAGGGGCTGGTGCTGACTCCGAGGTTGGCTGCATGGAGGGTCACTCGGCCGTAGGCCGTTCCCGGCGTGGCAGGCGGAAGGCTCGAGTTGATGATGGTCAGCGGCGATACCGAACCCGTGTACCTGACCGCTCCCTGATAAGCGTCGTTGTAGATGTTCATCAGATTCTCGAATGAGTCTTCCTGCACTTGACCTGGTGTTCCCGACGCGTCCCAAATAAGGTCGCCACCCGCCCAAATGCCGTCGTGTGCATAACTCGCTGGGTCGTGGCCGCCAAACAGCACCACATCTCCTGGCTGCAGCCCAGCCTCGTCCTCGGCAACCGTTGACTGTTGTGGGACAAGGGTGCCAACTCCGGTGTAGTCGGTACCTCCCGGCAGATTGTCACCGTTTGCCTCGATGGCAAACCCGGTCGCCTGATACACCGCGTACTGAGCGAGGCTCATGCAGTCGTAACCCACGACTCCGGGCGCACACTGTGAACTGGAGTCACCGACTGTCGGCCCGTTGTCCCCTCCTCCACCGTTGCAGTAGGGAATCCCAGCCTGCGATGCCGCCTTTTGCACGATGAGGGCGCCTGTGGATCCCGCCGCGGCCGAATGCACGTCGATCGAAACGGCAATGCCGGCCAACGAACAAGTGAGAAGCAGGGCGATCGCGCACTTTGCGACGACGACGGAGATTGGAAATCGTGACGACATGAGGCCCCTCGTGTAGTCGGATGGAAACGACGACCAATTAGTGAAAACCAACTAATCGGCAACGTATCAGTATGAACGCGTAATCCGGTACGTTAAGTTTACGAATCATCGTCCCAGTGTCGGTAGCCTCACTATGAGTGGCCATGGGCACGGAGTCATCAACCGACGTGAATCCCGGCCCATAGCGGCGCGCCGCCGAACGATACTGATTGCCACCACTGCCGGTCGCAAACTCTAGAATTTGACAGCGATTGACCGCTCCTCAGCCCCCTCGCCACTCGATACCGCAAAGACACGCAACGTATGGGACGCTTCTCCGATGGGTGTCGTTGAGCTGCAGGTCCTATCGGTGCTGGTGCGTGCCGCCGGCCCATTGACGGCGAAGCCTGAGCGTACTGTTATCCCCGGAAGTCTCGGGCCCGCTGGTACAGCCGGAAACAGACGAGGCTTATAGGTATGTTTTCGGAGCAGCACATATGGGACAGTGGACGTGGGAGATAATTGAGGCGACCTCAGCTTCAGCTGTCGATCCAGAATGGCTTGCACCGTCCTCATATATTCTTGTCGTGGGCTGAGCCCAGTGGCATTCGGACTGGAGGCAGGCGATGGGACACAGGGCAAGTGTGGAACTCGTGCTCGACTGTGCGGAGCCAAAGAGCCTCGCTGCGTTCTGGCGTGAGGCGCTCGACTATCGCGACCACTACACGGATGCGAGTTTGGCTGTGCTCGTTCCCAAAGAAGGGTTCGCTTCACCTCTTCTCCTCCAGGGCGTACCCGAACCCAAAGCAGGCAAGAATCGCATGCACCTCGACATCGTGGCCGACAACGTCGAAGACGAGGTCCACCGGTTGGAGGTACTAGGTGCTCATCGCATCGACGAAGGTGTGAAGAGCTTCGGAGGAACTCAATGGGTCAGAATGTCGGACCCCGAGCAGAATGAGTTCTGCGTCTCCACCGGCGTTGAATGGTGAAGTCTTGGTGCGACGGGCACCGTCCCGGACATCATCAGTCCGAGATCGCGGAATGCCCCACTTCACCGAGCATGCACCGAGTCAATCCCAACTCAGCCCGTGGTCTGATGACCGGTCAGGCGACCTCAACCAGTTGAGCTGAGGACCTGAGGGTGAATTCAACCTCCCGAGGTGCTCGGCGGCGTCGTTGTGCACCCGACACACGGCCCCAACCCATTGAAATAGGTCGGAATGCTCGAGGAGTCCGTGGGAGGATTGGTCGGGAGAAGCACGGGTGCCCTGGGCCTTTGGGTGAAGTCAAAGTCCTGGTCCATGTTGCCCAGGACTTTCACGTCCTCGCGGACGTCAGGCCGGGGATCGGGTCGCTTGTCGGTCTTGGGATTGAGCCGGGACCCACCCAGGAAATCGTCCTCAATGAATTTCAAATAGGCATCACTCGAGAGCGTTTGGTGATCGATATAGCCGGATTTGGCGTAAGGGGAAATCACCATCGCCGGGACGCGCAAGCCATAGCCATTCTGGTCGACGGGGGGCGGCACGACGTTGTCGTAGAAGCCACCCCAGTCGTCCCACTGTAAGAAGATGGCCGTGGAGTCCCAATCAGGACTCTTCATTGCTGCGTTGATCATCGCGGTGACGTACGCCTGTCCCTGGTGGACGCTGGCCGGTGGGTGCTCGCTGTCCGCCTGAGAGGGGGTGATCCACATCACGGCGGGGAGTGTCCCCTTCCTGGCCTCGGCGAAGTAGTCGTTCAGGGGCCGAATATTGCGGATCTGATGGTCCTTCTGCACATCCTCGAAGATAGGCAGCGGGTTCCAGATGCCCGGTGTGAGGTAGCTCTGGGCCACTGGCGGACAGGACACCGCTGCGTCGTTGTCGCAGTCAGGCTGATCGCCAGTCTGCACGTAATAGGCCCAAGGAACGTGCTTGTTGTAGAGGAGCCACGTGATGTCGGTCCACGCGTTCGTGACGTCGGCCGTTCCGGTATCGATGGCCTGGTCCACATATCTCTGCATCTGTGCTGGCGTATAGGGGCCCTTTATCTGGTTGACACAGCTCTTCGGGTCCGGGCTCGAACACTTGGCCGACCAGCCCGAGACGAGGTACAGATGGTCGGGCAACGACCATGATGCGACCGGCTCGAACATGTGGTCATCCAGGGTGAAGTCCTTGGCGTAAGTCCAGTAGTTCGGGATCTCAGCTGCCGTGTGGTATCCCATGACGTCCGGTGCGGCCGAGTTCGAGCACGCCGGATTGTCGACTGTGTTCTGGCCGCAGCCCTTCTTGCCCCTGGTTGCCTGGGCAATAAACCCGTCCATCTTTCCCCCGTTGACGTCGATCCTGGCGCTACCCGCATTGTGGGGCCCGCCGCCATTGACATCAGCCGTGTCGTGGTAGGGCTGCTGGCATCCACCTGAGGGAATCGGGACGCACACGGTCGGCTGACCGTTCTGCATGGGGATCCCGTCGGCTTCCGGGAAGGTCCCGAAGTAGCTGTCAAAGGACCGGTTCTCCTGCTCGATCACGATAATGTGCTTGATCTTGTGGATTCCCGACGCGACGACGTAGTGTCCGGTCGGCCCTCCGCTCGCCCGCACGGCCGGGCCGGTGGATTGCGAGGGATTGCCGTTGCCGCAGGCACTGAGAACGATGGCCAGGGTGGCTGCGCTCCCCAAGACGGTGGCACCTCGGCGGCGCGTCTTTGATCCTCGTGTCATCAATGCTTTCCCTTCGACGAAGTCG
Organism: uncultured Acidimicrobiaceae bacterium; assembly: GCA_963817005.1. GTDB lineage: Bacteria > Actinomycetota > Acidimicrobiia > Acidimicrobiales > RAAP-2 > Bog-756. Next base: position 297,091 of record CAWFMN010000007.1, on the reverse strand, counting down.
GAACTTGAAGTGACGTCAGGGTGGAGGTCGCAACCCATGCCGTGCCGTCAGCGGGGTAGAAGTTGCAGTCGTAGCCGCCGTAGAAGACCCGCCCGTCTGCAAACGGCGAGGGCATGATGCTCCGGATGGACACGAACGCCTGACCCGACCCGATGGGATTCGACACCGTGGGCGATGGCGTCAACGTAGGCCCGCCCAGGCAGCGCAACGCATAGGTCGGCAATGGCCGCTGATCGGTTCGGATGGCAAAGCACGCGGCGGAATTGAAGTGGACGACCCCTGAGGCGACCGGTCCACACCTCTGAGTCACGGGGCAGACCCCCCCGTATCCCCACTCGAACCCGAATGCCTGTCGCTCCGTGCCTCCGAATTCTCATCGTCTGAAAGTCGCCATTGTTGTAGGCAGCGATGACGTAGGCGACTGAACCTCTTCCCGTGGCCGGGACGGTCGTTCCCTGAGTGGCCAGCATCTGGCGAATGGCAGGGATGGGCTGGAACTCCAGTGTCTGCACGAGCCCGTCGGCGACCGAGCCGCGACCCGGGGGCAATGAGGAGTCGAGTGTGCCCACGGGAAGATGGTCGAATCGGTATACATTGCCGTTGCCCTCGGTTGAGATGAGGAGCGACGGTGACCCGTTATGGGCGACGCAGGTGATGCCGCGGAGCCCGCTGTTGTGTGGCCCGACCGGCGGCGCTCGGTACACCGGAACCCAGCGAGGGACACTCGACGCAAGTGCACCGTCGTTGCGTCGGTAGAGCGTCGTGTTGACGGTGGTGTACAGGGATCCGCCGCAATCGGCGAATCCGGTGACTTTTTGCGTCACCGCACCGGGCGAGCCCGGCGGAGCCACTGTGAGCTCGGGATTGGGATCGAATACCAAGGTGCGACGAGCTGGCGACCAGATTCCTTGCAGGACCCCCGTCGGGCGGACACCGGCGTAGACGGCCCAGACTCCGCTCGACTCGTGCGCCCCGAACGCACGAATGTCAGCGCCTGCTGGCAGCACATAGGAATGGCTGAGCGAGAAGGAGCCCGCTCCGTCAAGCAGCCACTGGATTCGGGACTGTCCGGCGACGGTCGCCTGGGTGACCAGGAGTGAATGGCCCGACCCGAGACCCTGGTCGCTGGGAATCGCGAAGGAGTCCAGCGCTTGTACCCGAAGGGACTGTGTCTGCTCGAAGACCCTCCATGCGCTGGACTTCGACGTCTTGACCAGGACCTGTCCGGACGCGGAAGGGCCGGGATACTCCCATTGGCCCGTTGCCGCGAAGAGGCGGCCCGAGTGGGTCACGAGTGCCTCCGTCTCGGTGTCGTGTGCCACCGGGGATTTCGCATTCGTAGTCAACGGCTGGCGTTGCGCCGCCACGGCGGCCGATTGATCGGGCCCCAGCGTGGTCGTGGTCCCGCCTGATGGTGCCGCGCACGCCGCCATCAGCATCGCCACACCCAGGATCGACGGCACCGCACCTCGGACGCGGTGCTGACTCGTGAGACTCCGATCGCCATACCTGCCTCGTCGTGGTCCAGCCCGCGTCGCTGGCCCGTGGATCCCCGCGTGCCGCATGTTCGCAGTATCGGACGCCAACCACTAACTGTCAACTAAGTTCACAGTTTGCTAACATCTCCCCATGGCCCCCGAAGCTGAGGCATCGAGCGGTCCGTGGGCATCCCCCAGCATCGGAGCGGCGCTCCGGCGCGCCTGGCTGGGATACCAGCTTCGGTTGGACCGTGCCATGGCCGACGCGGGCTTCGGGGAGCGCAGAATCCCGGACGGCCGTGTGTTGCGTGTGTGCTCGGGACACACGGGATCGACCATCGCCGCCATCGGGCGAGAGCTTGGAATCACCCGGCAGGGGGCAAGCAAAGTTGTGGCGCATCTCCGTGACAGCGGTTTCGTCGCGGTGGCCGACTCGACGACCAGTAAGCGGGAGAAGTCGGTAATTCTCACCCCCCGGGGGGTCGACTACCTCAAGCACATGCGGGCAGCCGCCCAAGCCATCGAGGACGAGCTGCGGACGGAACTCGGCGAAGCGGCCGTCTCGAGTCTCGGTGCCCTGCTTGCGGTGCTGGACGCGGGTGACGATGAGCGTCTGCGCGCGTATCTTCGTCGATCATCCAGCATCTAACTGCGTCTGAGAACTGGAGTGTCTTGCGGCTCACTTGCCTCGACTTCTCTGGAGGTACATAACCAGGCCGTCAGGGCTGTGCGGTATCGCTCGAGTCCGCAGATCCCTCAACCACCCTGTTCGCCGAGTACGCCGCAGTGTGGCTGGACGTGCGAGTTGACCTGGTCGAACGAACCGTCGACCTCTCTTGATGGCTGCTCCGTGGCCACATCCAATCGACCTTCGGTGCCGCCCACGGGGGTTAACCCCACCCGAAGACGCCGACTAGCGGTATTCCGATCGACGGGTTTCTGCAATACCGTGACCAGTGATGATCACTGCACACTCACTCACCAAACGGTACGGCGACTCAACAGCCGTGGACGATCTGACCTTCGAGGTCCCCTCCGGTGAGGTCACCGGATTCCTGGGGCCGAACGGATCGGGCAAATCGACGACGATGCGAATGATCATGGGACTCGACCTCCCTGATTCGGGATCGGCCCTGATCGACGGCAAGCGCTACTCTGAGCTGGGCTGGCCCCTTCGTGAGGTCGGCGCCCTGCTCGACGCCAAGGCGTTCCACCCGGCTCGCACCGCCCGAAACCACCTCCACTGGTTGGCCCTGGCCAACGACATCCCGGCCGGCCGGGTCGACGAGGTCCTCGACCAGGTCGGTCTCACGTCGGTGGCCAGGCGGCGCGTCGGGAAATTCTCCCTCGGCATGACCCAGCGCCTGGGCATCGCCGCTGCGCTGCTGGGCGACCCCGCCGTCCTGCTCTTCGACGAGCCGGTCAACGGGCTCGATCCGGAGGGCATCCGTTGGGTCCGTCACTTCCTACGGGACCTGGCCCGACAGGGGCGCACGGTGTTCGTGTCGAGCCACCTCATCAGCGAGATGTCGATGACGGCCGACCGGCTGGTCGTGATCGGTCGCGGGCGCCTGATCGCGGAGACGAGCGTGGCCGACTTCGTCGCCCGCAGCGGGGGCGGTGCGGTGCGTCTCGTCACCCCGGATGTGGACCCGTTCACGGCGAGCCTAACGACGGCCGGGGCCACGGTCGTGTCCGACGACGGGGCGCTGACGGTCGGGGGCCTGGCCTCCCAGCAGATCGGCGACCTGGCCTCCCGCGACGGGCTCCGGATCTACGAACTGACGCCGGTGACCGCATCCCTGGAGGAAGCGTTCATGGAGCTGACCCAGGACGAGGTGGAGTACCGCCCGTCGACGATGCCCGGCGAGTTCGCCGCCGAACGAGGAGTGTAACGATGACCACCGAGATCCGGCTGGACGTCCCCAGGGGCCACTACCGCCCGAAACACATCGCACGGGCCGAGCTGGCCAAGATCGTGACCCTACGGTCGACAGCCATCACGGTCGGCCTGACCGTCGTCGCCTGCCTCCTGGTGACGGGGCTCGTGACCCACGCCGCCCTGCATCACGGACCCGGCTTCTACCAGGGCTTCGATCCGACCCAGGTGTCCCTCACCGGCATGATCACCGTCGCCTTGACCGGCGGCGTCTTCGGGGCTCTGCTGATCACGGGCGAGTACTCGAGCGGGACCATCCGCACAACATTGGCCGCCGTACCGAAGCGAGCGCTACTTCTGGCCACCAAGCTCGGCCTCATCACCGCGCTCACCATGGTCTTCTGCGTGGTGCTGAGCTTCTTCTCGTTCTTCCTCGGACAGGCCATCCTCTCCAGCGGCGGGGCCCCCACCGCGACCCTGGCATCGTCGGGCGCCGCCCGGGCGGTGATCTTGACCGGTCTGTTCATCGGTCTCATCGCGCTCATGTCCTTCGGGTTCGGGCTCATCTTCCGAAGCACCGCGGCGGCGATCGCCGCCTTCGCCGGGGTGATCTTCGTCCTCCCTCTGGTGATGCACGGCATCTCCGAGTCGACGGTCCGCATTCTGCCGACCAACATCCTGATCAACTCGATCATGCCGACCGTGAGTCAGGGGCAGGGTGGGCCCTTCCCTCCGCTCGCTCCGGTCGTAGGGTTGTTGCTGATGGTCCTCTACACCTGTGTCGCCCTCGCCGTCGGAGCCGTGCTCTTCGTGAGGCGCGACGCTTGAGCGACCCGGACGCCGAGGTCGGCTGGGTGCAGATCCGGATTCCCGAGGAGCGGGCCGAGCAGGTCAGACGGCTGGCCCAGATCGTCCTGCGCGAGCCGTTCCAGAAGCGCAGCTGGGCGGAGCTGGGGTACTTCCTGGCGGCCTCGACGCTGGCCGCGGGCGCGGTCATCGTGCTCGGTGCCATCGGCTTCGTGGGCCTGGTCCTCACCGTCGTCCTGGTGGGGATCTTCATCCTGGGCGGCGGGCTGCGGGTCGCCCGGGGTCTCGGCCGCTGGCAGCGGGCGCTGGCCTGGGCGACGCTGGGCGAGGAAATATCCGAACCCGAGCCGTTCGGCCCAGCCCCAGGGGTCTTCCGGTGGCTGCGAGCCGCCCTCGGCGACGGTGCGGCTTGGCGGTCGGTTCTCTACTTCGCTGCCAAGCTTCCGCTGACCCTATTCGGGGTGTGGTTCGCCCTCAGCGTCTGGGTCGAGGCGATCCTCGGAATCGCGTCGCCCATCCTCGGCGATGGGGGTACGACTCGGTTCGGCCTGCTCGGCCACACCGCGGCAACAGCCGGGCCCCCTCCCGGGCCGCTGGGCCCCAGGGCCCACGTCACCGAGTTCGCGGTCGGCGTCCTGTTCCTCTTCCTCGCTCCGTGGACCATGCGGTTCGTCGTCTACGTCGACCGCCGCTTGATGCACCTCCTGCTCGGGCCGAACGCCACCTCGTCCCGGGTCCGGAGTCTCGAGGCGTCGAGGACGAAGACGCTCGACGCGGCCACGAGTACCCTTCAGCGCATCGAGCGCAACCTCCACGACGGCACCCAGGCCCAACTGGTGGCCCTGGCCATGCGCCTCGGGCAGGCCAAGGAACGGCTGGAGAACATCGACGTCGAATCCCGAGAAGCCGCCGACCTGCAGGTCGTCCGACGTCTGGTGGACGAAGCCCATCGCGGGGCGAAAGAGGCCATAACGGACCTGCGGGACCTGGCCCGTGGCATCCACCCGCCGGCCCTCGACACCGGATTGGAGAACGCGCTCGCCACGCTGGCCGCTCGGTCGACGATCCAGACCGACGTCCACGTGTCCATCCACTCCCGACCCAGCCCGGCCATCGAGGCGATCGGCTACTTCTGTGCGGCCGAGCTGCTGTCCAACGTGGCCCAACATGCCGAGGCGTCCCGGGCTTCGTTGAGTTGCGCCCAACATGGACCTTGGCTGCGCATCGTCGTGCGCGACGACGGACGCGGTGGGGCCACCGTCAACCGGATTGGTTCGTCGTCGAGTGGTTTGGCCGGCCTGGCTGACCGGGTCAGTGCGGTCGACGGACATCTGGGCATTGCCAGCCCCTCCGGTGGCCCGACCGTCGTCACCGTGGACCTCCCCACGTCCGCGTGACCGTAGCCGACGACGACGCCATCCGGGTGGTGATCGCCGAGGACTCCGCCATCCTGCGGGACGGACTTCACCAGCTCCTGTCCGACCGGGGATTCGCCGTGGTCCGGGCGGTGGCCGATGCCGTGGGCCTCGAGCAGGCGGTCGCCGAGGACCCACCCGATGTGGCCGTGGTCGACATCCGGATGCCGCCGACCTTCACAGACGAGGGCCTGCGGTCCGCCATCCGGCTGCGCTCTGACCATCCCGACGTGGGGATCCTGGTGTTCTCGCAGTATGTGGAGACGCGATTTGCCGCCGAACTGCTAGGCGGTGGCGCCGCAGGCATCGGCTACCTGCTGAAGGACCGGGTGGCCGACGTCGCCGATTTCGTCGAGGCGCTGGTTCGGGTGGCGTCAGGGGGGACCGCCCTCGATCCTGAAGTGGTCACCCAACTGATGGGAGCCTCCCGTCGCAAGGACGCCTTGTCCGGTCTCAGTACTCGCGAGCAACAGGTCCTGGCGCTGATGGCGGAAGGCCGTACGAACTCCGCCATCGCCTCCGGTCTCGTCGTTTCGGAAGGCGCCGTGGAGAAGCACATCGCCAACATCTTTTCCAAACTGGACCTGCCCGCATCGTCCACCGACCACCGGCGGGTCCTGGCCGTGCTGCGGTATCTCGAGGGATAACTTGGACGGGAAGCGAAACCTGGATGCAATGATGACGATGACGAGGATCGACATCTTTGCAATCACGACCGAGGCCCGAGGATCAACGCAGCGCCCTTCGGGCTGAAGTACTACGGGGCTGCCGGAGCACGCCTTGTCCGGACCGACGTTGCCGCCTCCGCACAGGTCGGGACGGGAGACTGCGGTTCTGGCGGACCGTGGGGAGATGCTTCGCTACGCGAGGCCCTTCCCGCCCAGAGGATCGAGTCGGACGCTCTGCGGAGCTTCCGCTACCAGTGAGGGCATTTCCCGAGCCCACTCGGCGATGACGGGACTGCTTCGAGCTTTCTCCCACTCGGATTCGCTTGACCACACTTCGGTGAGAAAGAGCACATCATCTTCCACGGGTGATCTACTGACGATCATCACCTCGCAGGCTGGATTCTCTCGCTGAATCTCGACCGATTCGAGGAACTTTCTGGCCAGCCGATCTACATTCCCCGTACTGGCCACCAGCTTTGTGTGCTGTGCAAATCGACTCATCTGTATCCTTTCACTGGGCCGTGACGGGTAACCGCGTGGCGGTCCGGATAGCTCATCGTAAATCCAGACTGCACGGGCGCCATGGATCAGGATGTCCCTCGGCGGATATGAGCACTGTGCGCGCAAGCACCACCAGTCGACGAACTCGGCTCTGCGGGCTGAGAACGAATCGTGAGCGATCTCAGCTCACACAGCTGAGCCCCTCTGCTCAAGCCGGTCTCAGCTCAACCAACTGAGGGTCAAGAACCAACGGCGACGCTGCGTCACTCCGCCAGCCCGGATTCTCCGTCGCCACGCTGTAACAGGCTTGAGCGTCGACACGACAACGAGCGCCGGGAGGTGACGCAGGGCGCGGCGAGCGTTGACGCGAGGCGCCGATCTGTGCCCAGACCCTTCCCATCCCTGAAACAAGAGCGAGGTGATGAGGAATCCGCTCAGGACGACGAACAGATCGACTCCGACAAAGCCTCCCGTGAGAAACGAGTGGCTCCAGTCCCAGCCAGAAGCCGCGATGCGAGGCGCACCTGCCACGTAGAGCGAGCGACGCTTGGCGGGCGCCCATCCAGGGGGCATACTCACAGCCGGGCCAAGGGTGTGGTCAGGTGAGAAACGGCGGTCGGGGTAGGCGGCTCTCGGCGGGAGTCGCCCACTCGGCGTCGCACGAGGGGCACGCAATGACATTCGAGCAATGGGCACCGCGATTCAGTGAGGGTGTGACGCCAGCTCTGGCTGTGCTTCATCAGTGCGAAGAGGCATGCGCACGCCAATGGGCCCCGGTGCTCGTGGCAGATGCCGACCAGCTCCGAGCTGCCTCTGAAGCCCTGGGCAAGTGGATTGACGAGAACCCCTGTCCGGTTGGTGACCTATCGCTCAAGTTGTCCCAGATGGCAAGGTCCTATGCAAACGCCGCTGGTGTTGTGGAGCAGAGCATCGATTCAGGTCCCTCTTGGCCGGCCATCATTCGGGAGATACAAGCCCTGCATAACATCGTCGCCGGCGTAGTGAGGCACTACCAGGCCCTCGTCGCCGGCCAAGAGGGAGAAACCAGGCAAACGCGGCTGCCCCCATCGTGACACGAGCAGCTGGTTACTCGGCGGAACGCTTCGCTGTTGGGCGAGGGGATGCAGCTTCTGGCGAAGGGCGATGGAAGCCCATTGACAGAGGCCCGTCCTGCGAGGCAGTGCCTGCGGGAACGCATCCGCCTAGGCGACGGTCAACCACTGTCAGGGATTCCTTACCTGGTGTCTCAACTTCTCTGCGACCCTCGCCGATGGATAGGAGCCGGACCGTTGCCGACAGTCGGCGGACCGGCTCACTGGCGAGCGAAGTCGGGCCCGGCTCTAGGGCGACCTGGGCTCGGCTCCTCGCCACGCAGCTGGGTCCAGAACCTCACCCGTCGTTGAACTATCAGGCAATCCTGAAGAACGTTCCCGGAACCAGTTCGGCGATCGCACATTTCCCTCGAAGGAGACGTTTCGCCCGTTCCGCCACTTCTCGACTCCTACAATCAGGTCGAAGTCGTCGGCGTCCGGGGACGCGGCTCACAGGTGGGCCGCCATGTTCCCGTTAGCTCGACGTCCCCCGGTGGATCGATGTTAGGGAAGGAACGCCAGTTGGACCTCTTTGGCGAAGCGTTCGAGATCGCCAACATCGGTCGAGCCGAAGCGCAGAGTCACATGATCCACTCCAGCTGCCTCCAGCAACCGGAAGTCGGCGATTAGCTGGTCGGCAGTCCCCACGAATCGGGGTCGGTTGTCGACGTCGACCCATGTTTCCGGCGCGTAATGGAACTCGGATTCACTCGGGGCCCGGGCCGGAGGTGGGGGCCACGACGTTGACGGTTGGGAGACCAGCCGCGTGGCACCACAGCTGTAGGAGAAGGTGAAGGGCCCGGCGATGCCGGCAGCCGTCCGCAACTTCAGGATGTGCCGCCGGGCCTGGGCGTACACTCCATCAGACATCCACAACGGGTGCCAGCCGTCACCCAGGAGTGCGGCGCGACGCTGGGCAGCAATGGCGTTGCCTCCGACCCACAGAGGTACCGGCCTCGGAGGTGATACCACCGAGTAGCCCTCCGGCGTCGAGCGCTGGGTCCGGAGGAACTCGTCCGTTACCTCGGCCCGTCGTTCGTACGGAGCCGTTCCGAGGACGTCGAACTCCCCTCGCAGGTAGCCGATACCCACGCCGAGGATCAGGCGATCTCCGGCCAAACGTCCAAGCGTTCCGGTCATTGCGGCGACGAGCAAGGGGTGTCGATAAGGAGCCACCAGCACATCTGTGCCGATGCGAAGGCGGCTGGTTATGCCAAGACCCCATGCGCAGGCGGAGAGAGGCTCGAGGAACGGCGGAGGGAGATTCACCTGTGCGGCGTAGTCGGGGACGGCTACGTGGTCAGGGAACCATGCGGAGTCGAAGCCGAGCTCTTCCCCGGCGACCAAGAGGTCGCGGACTTCGGGGCCGTTGGCATGCGATCCGTAGGCTGGGATGGCGAATCCGAACCTCATCCGAAGTGCCTCCGCTGGTCCCCGATGAGGTCGGCCACAAAGAGGCGATCGGAAAAGCGCCATCTGCCGTCTACCTTCTCGAAACGATCTGCGTACTGTCCGGAGAGGACCACTTGGATCGGCTCTCCTGGGACGATCCCCTGGAGCACCGTGAAGTAGCAGTCCGCAGTCGCATGGTTCGCATCCGGTTCAACAGCAATGTCCAAGTTGGTGATGAGGTGCTTGGTACGGGGGCTGCCGTCGTACAAGTGAACCCCGTCGTAGACCGCCCGCACCTCCTTAGTGCCCTGCAGCACTGACCCTGTCGAAGCCGACCGCCAGGTGGCATGTTCGAACAGGGCCGCCACACCGTCGAGATCTCCAGCGTCCAGCCGCCGGGCATACGCATGGATGAGCGCCGTGATCTCAGCCAAGTCAGTCATGGTTGTGTCGACTGTAGTGCCCACGGACCGGAGCGCCCAGGGGTATCGTCCAAAGGACGGCGAGTTGACGATAGAGGAGCAAAGACACGCTGACTCTCGTAGTGCATTCGGTAGACGTCATAGTGGCTCCCGGAGCTGTGTGCCACGAAAGCGCCACACCGTTGATGGCTACGGTCTGCAACGGTTGGCCGCGGTCGGCGGCGAAACGACAGAAGTCGCGGGATCGGCCAACACGATTGTTGCTGCCAGTGCAGTCCGATGGTCCCTCGACCAAGGTGGACCAAGCGCCTTCCGAGGCCCATTGAGCACGTCGTTTGCTCGTGCCCCCAAAATGGCGGCCGCCTCGGCCTCGACGTTCTTCGCGTCGTAGAAGTGGACGACCCATCCACGTTGACGCGCCACTTCGGCCAGCACCTGGCAGTACATGACCGAGTCAGCCCGACTCTCGTACGGCGGCCGCCGCTTCAGGGCGATGTCCTCTGGAAAGTTGGATGGCCACCCACGAATCGCAACAGCGGTGATCGGCCCAGAAATCGAACCCACCAGTTCGTCCAGTGCAGCCACAGTCATCCTCGCCACCGACGTTCGCACCTCTGCGACCAACGCGGCCAGACTGTCATCATCCAACAGTTCGCCTGACCCGTGCAGTTGGTGTGTTCCGCCCCTGTGGTGGATCGGTGCGGACGGTAGGCCAGGCTCGATCAACTCGATCCTCCGACGATCGACGACCTCGAACTCTGGCGTAGCCGTGACTGCCATGGCCCAGCCAAAGTGATGGGCGATACCGAGTCGCATGTCACAGATTCTGCCACCAGCCAAAGCCTTTTTCGCCCTCCTGGAGATTGGCCAGGCATCAGCGGGTGAACTGGCAGATCAGTCTCGGCATGATCTCGAAGTTCAAGCATTTGATGCGGTCGGAGTGACTGCGCTCTACCGCTCGGAGCGTCTTATCTGTCACTCACCCACTTCGGCTGCTCGCGTTCCGTTACCCGACCATAAACGGCGCCGGTCGAGGACCTGCCCATCCGGATGCGTTTTCTTCGTCTCGAGTGAATGCCTTGCGATTGGTTGAAGCAGGCGACCGCCAGCCTGACGTATCTCCAACACCGGCTCTGGGAGAAGGGTGGGCGTCTGGTGACTCAGCTCTAGATGCTGAGGGACGTCGGCCTGCACTCGGCTCTGAAGGCTGATGGCATGGGTCCGCAGCCTTAGAGGCTGAGGGGCGCCGATCACGCAACCACCCCCGAGAATGTCGGATGGTCTTGAGGGGTGGGCCAGCCGTCAGCCTTAGATCGTCCGAAAGGCCAGCGGCGTGGTGCGAGCGAGCCGCCGGGCATATCCTTTACTCGTGCGAACTGGCCGGCAATCTGCATCCCAGCGCTACGACGGCAAGATTGCCGTGGTCACCGGCGCGTCATCGGGGATCGGGCGTCGGCTGGCGCTCGACCTCGCCAAGCGAGGTGCCACCGTCGTGGGGCTTGCCCGCCGGCAAGAACTGCTTGATGAGGTCGAGAAGCTGCTCCAATCGTCCACGCCGAACAGTTCGACGAGGGTCTGTGATGTCGCAGACACAACCTCGTATCAGCGCACACTCCAGGACATCGAGGCACAGCACGGTCGCATCGACGTACTGATTAACGATGCCGGAGTTGAACAGCCAACTCCCGTGGAAGACGGGCTGTCGGCGGCATACCGACAGATCTTCGATGTGAATGTCTTCGGCGCAATCGCCGGCACCCTCGCTGTCATTCCGGGGATGACCGACCGGCGATCCGGAATTGTTGTCAATGTGGCCTCCGATTCTGCGCGCGCACCCGAGCCACGTCACGGAGCATACGCGGCCTCAAAGGCCGCTCTTGCAGTGTTCTCCGAGTCGGTGGCGCATGAGGTGGCCGACCGCGGCGTCCACGTACACGTGCTCTACCCTGCCTGGGTACCGACAACGATGGGAATGTCCGGTGTCAACGCCGGAGGAGCCCTGCCCCCTAAACCAGTCCGGAGAAGTGAATCTCAAATCTCGGACCTGGTGCTTGGGCGCATGGGTGGCCGACGCATGGAGATCAATGCCTCCATACTTCCACTCTTGGCTCCCATCGGGCGCTCAATCGCGCCTATCTCGTATCAAAAAGCGATGCGCCACCGCGCCGATTGAGTCTTGAGAAATTGGGTGACTGGCGCTACGCCACCCCCTTCTCCCGTTCGTAGGTGAGCAGCAGTACACCAGTCGTACTAGGGGTGCACCCGGTGAGTTGAAGCCGGACCGGTTGGGGGTACTCCCGAAACAGCCGCTTGCCCGCACCGAGCACGAGCGGGGTGGAGCATGATCCGACAGGTATCGATCAGATCGTTGGCGATGAGCGTCTGTACGAACACGCCGCTACCCAGGACGGTGATAATGCCCTCTCCCTCCGCTTTGAGCCCCGGACGGCATCAACGATATCGCCGTCGATGGCCAACGGGGGGGCTCACCTTCATTGTTCGGGCACCGTTTGTCGGGTTTGCTCATGGTGTTCACCGACCTCAGCTCGCCCTGATCGCACCCGCCTGGAGCCGAAGTGGCCGAGCACGGCGCACCGGGCACGACGGGAGCGGACCGCGCTCGACGTGATATGCCTGGCCTATGGCGTTCCCGTTGGCTCCATTCGCACCCCGCACCGGGCTTCGAGGCATGGTCAATGCCGCCGATCAGTTGGCTTCGACGGCCGGGGTCAGCCTCCTCGACCACGGCGGAAGCGCAGCCGATGCCGCCGTGGCTGCGGCGGCGGTGATGGCCGTCACCAGCCCCCACCTGTGCGGCCTGGGCGGGGACATGCTGGCCATGGTCAGCGAGCCCGGATCCCCACCGGCGGCCTTGCTCGGAGTGGGCCGGTCCGGGTCGGGCGTGGATGCCGCCCGCATGCGCGCCGAGGGTCACTCGGTGATGCCGCTCCGAGGGGACCCACGCAGCGCACCGGTCCCCGGCGCGGTGGACGGCTGGCTGGCCCTCCATCACCGTTTCGGCCGACTCCCGCTTGAGGAGGTCTTGGCCCCGGCCATCGAACTGGCCGAGGAAGGCTTCGTGGCCTCCTTGCTTCTGGCCCTGTCGAGCTACCTGGTGGCTGATGTGGCCGGGGCCGGCGACCTGTGCCCGGGCGGACCCCGGCAACTCGGATCGAGGGTCCGGCTTCCGGGTGTGGCCCGGATGCTCAGGGCCATCGCCGCTGAGGGCCGCGACGGCTTCTACAAAGGCGAGTTCGGTCGCTCGCTGCTCGAGATGGGGGACGGGGTCTTCACTCCGGCCGACTTCGATCGCACCCTCGCCGATTGGTACGAGCCGGTGCGGCTCAGTGTGTGGGGACGTGACCTGTGGACCGTCCCTCCCCCGTCGCAGGGCTACCTCACCCTGGCCAGCTCGTGGATCGCCGAGCAGTCCGGATTGGGAGACGATCCCAACGACCCGAGTTGGGCCCACCTGGTGGTCGAGGCCTCCCGGGCCGCCGGCTTCGACCGCCCCGAGGTGCTCCACGAACTGGCGGACGGGAGTCGCCTGGTGGCCGAGGACCGCCTCTCGGCCGCCGCGTCGCGGATCCTCCATGACCGGGCTGCACCATCGGATGTGGTCGCCGGGTCGCCCGATCCGACGGGATCCTCGACGCCCCGCCTGGGAGACGGGGACACCACCCACCTTTGCGCCATTGACGCCGATGGGCTCGGGATCTCCCTCACCCAGTCCAATGCCCTCGACTACGGGTCCCACCTGGTGGTGGGAGACACCGGTGTCTTTCTCCACAACCGGGGGGTGGGCTTCTCGCTCGAGGAGGACCACCCGGCCGAGCTGGCGCCGGGCCGTCGGCCGGCCCATACCCTGTCCCCCATGCTGGCCACCCGACCCGACGGGTCGCTTTCCCACCTGGCGGGGGCCATGGGCGGCGATGCCCAGCCCCAGATCCTCCTGCAGATCCTGGCCCGGATGCTGAGGGGCGGACAGGACCCGGCCGCGGCGGTGGCTGGGGCCCGGCTGGCCCTCGACGCTCCGTCGGCCGGACCGTTCCGGCTGTGGTGGGGAGACGACCTGAGCGTCCGGGTGGAGGCCGATGCCCCGTCCGGTTGGATCGACGACCTCCGACACCGGGGCCACCATGTGCAGACCATCAGCGCCTTCGACCCGGTGGTGGTCGGGTGTGCCCAGGTCGTCTCGGTGGTCGGCGAGGGTGATTCGGTCGATCGCCATTATGTCGGTGCGGCTGACCCCCGCAGCCCTGAGGGTGGGACCCTTGGCCGCTAGACGAGGATCACCATCCTCGTCGAGCAGTTCGAAGCCTTGGCGGCCGATTGCCTGGACGGGATCCCGGACGTTGGGGGCCAACATTGAGAATGCCGCGGTGATGGTGGACACCACCAGCCCGCCGGGCCGGCTGTTCGAGCTCTACGAGAGCGTTCCCCTCACCCGCCGGGGCAATCTCTGTCGGGAAGGCCAACAGCAGCGAGGGTTGACGCACTGTTCGATCACGTTGATCCGACCTGCTCTAAATGCCGGATATGAGCACTGATTGGACCATCCATCGAACCAAGCTTCCCGGACCAGAGGCAACACAACCCAGCCAACGGAGCTGAGGGACCCGGAGATGATCTCAGCCCGCAAGGCTGAGGGCACGGCAACGCGGAGCCGGGCCGCACCTGATTGAAGCTGCGGTCCCGCCCGTGATCCAGTCCTTGGACCGGAGGCGGGCCAACTTGACGGTGAGCACACTTGAATCCGGAGTCACCACGAGGCAGGATCGAGCAAACCGGACTCCCCCGGGAAGAGGCCCGAAATGTGACAGTTGGGCTTCATTTGTAAGCGACACCGCAACCCCAAAAGGAGGCCCCTGTGGCTACGTCGCGTGCTGACGATTGGCGAGGTCGGGGTTCCTACTTTTCGTGGAGCCCTGCCGAAGGTGGTGCGCCGTCCGTCGACATCTTCCATGTCGAGATGGGCGACCCGAAGGACCCGGTTCTGCTGTTGGTCCATGGTTGGCCTACCAGCAGCATCGACTGGTATGGGGTCGCACCGTTGCTGAGCACGCGCTTCAGGGTGTGTGCACTCGACTTTCCCGGGTACGGCTTCTCAGACAAACCCAAGAGCTGGGGCTATACCTTGCGGCGTGACGAGGAGCTCCTCGAGTATTACTTGTCGGAGGTCATCGGAGCCAAGGCCGTCATTGTTGTAGCGCATGATCGAGGCGACAGCGTGGCGCTCCTCCATGCCGCCCGTTGTTCCGAAGGCCGTTCCGCAGCTCGCCTCGAGCATCTCGTCATCTCGAACGGCAATATCTTCCTTCCGATGTCCCAACTGACCGGCGTACAACGGAACATCCTCGACAAGGAAATAGGTCCGCAAATGCTGGCCTCGCTGAGTCCCGCCCGGATGGCCGAGGCGATGGGTTCGAGTACCTTCACTCCTCCTCGCGGGCCTGGGGACCCCGAGGTCGAAGCTCTAGCCGCAACATTCGGTCACCAGGACGGCGTCAAGGTACTCCACGAGACAATTCAATACTTGGTGGAGCGCTCCAAGGACGAGAAGAAGTGGCTCGAGGTGATGGCAAAGGCCGAATTTCCTGTGACCTTAATCTGGGGTGTCTATGACACGGTTTCGCCCCCGAGAGTGGCGAATTATGTGTGGCGCGAATATCTGATGCAAAGGCCCAGCCGCAACCGCCTCTACTACATTCCGGACGCGAACCACTACAGCCAAGTCGACCGGCCCGACGCGTATGCCCAGGTCGTTCTGGACGCCTTCGATGCCGATGCGGACCAGCTGCTGGGATTTCTCGGCGAAAACAGACCCGCAGCACCGCTACTTGTTGACGTCTCGCGTGAACGCATTCCGGTCGCTGCCGATCTGCTTCCAGCGAACAATGCCAATGGGTCTTAAGTGGCCATCGCCTGTCCACAATGGCTCCGCTGCTGTTCCGCTCGTCACAGCCCTTGGTGAGACGCAGAGGGATCCAGTTCCATGCAGATCTCAGCCTGCTGAGCTGAGGCTCAGACGCTCGAGGCACCCGCTGGCAGTGGAGCAGAATCCACCTGTTCCGGCACCGATGCGTGGTCCCACATGTTGCGCCTTGCCGTTCTCATTTGCAGTTCGTGGGCTCCTGCCCCGTCATCGCACCATTCACTCTTGAAAGGTTCTATGAACCTCCGTGACTGCCATCGCAACCTCCCCGGCGGTACCACTCTCCATCACTCTACGCACCTTTAGCATCACCCCTTGCAGCAACGGTGCATTTAGATTCCCGAGTCGCCTACCGTTTGCCCACCGGAGGACAACAGTTCTTGGGCCGGGACATCAGATGAATGACCCTTGCGAGGGGTTTTCTGGGAAGAAGGAGAGATGCGTCTGCTGGGCAGCCGTCGACCGCAACTGTCAAACGCAGCGAGAAGGGCTACTTCTGGGGTCGTTTGGCTCTTCAACGTTCGTCAGGTGAACCGCAACATCTACGTATGAGTCCAGTAGTCCCTAGACCTTCGGTTGTAGGCCGAACCGGAACTCACAGCCCAGGTGGAGGCAGTCATGGCGAACAAGCAGAAGATTCACAAGCAGCAGCAGAAGATTCACAAGCAGCAGAAGAAGATTCACAAGCAGCAGACAGAAGATTTACAAGCAGCAGAAGAATCAAAACCGACATCACAAGGGACATCCGAAGGAAGAGTCAAAGCGGCATCCGGCGATTGAGCTAGGTCCGGGACCAGTGGCGACGCTGGATGGGCCGGCGCCTATCGAAGTACCCCTGGTGACCGTGGCGGACGCAGCGCCGACGGTGAAACACGAAGTGACGCCACCAATGCGGACGGCAGAGGTACCCCCACCCGTACTGGTGCGAAGCGAAGAACTGCCGATACCCATGGCGACGGCGGATGTGACTCCCGACATATCCGCACCGGTAGAGAAGGTTCAAGCACCTTCGGCGACGGGACGGCCCGCACCATTGGTGCCGGACGATCCGCCGCGGATGAAGGATCCAGTGCTGGCACCGTCGGAGACAGGCGCAAGCTCAGTGGCAACGGGGCAAGCGCACCCACCAGAAGAGATACATGAAGCGAGGATCGCTCGCCTTCCGATCAGCCCTCCGACGCATCAGACCAGTCAACAGCCGATGAATTCGACGACTCCTTCGGATGTGGCCGCGGCGATAGCGAGTAGCGCAGCTGGCACCCTGCACGAGAAGAGCAATGCGGCTTTGGGTGCTACGGCCGAAGAAGCTGGCGGTGCAGAGAGGCTAGACCCGATTTGGGCATTCACTAGTCTCGGTATCATCATCGTGGCGGTAGTCGCAATCATCGTCGTCGCAGCGATCATCTGAAACACACCAGGCCTCGTCGGCCCTGCCCGTGGGAAGTGGTCTTGGGACAGGCGCACCAGGTCACATCCGAACAAGACGACGTTCTATGACTGGAAGATGGATAATCGCTTTTTGATTCGTTGGAGGAGACGCGCAACTGCCAGGCGGGTCGCCTCGCCTCGTGCGCCGAGGAATCGCTGACAAACACGGAGCTGCCCAGCCATAACGAGCTGAGGTCTCGACAGTGCGAGTTGAGGGCTCGAGCGCCTTCCTCAGCCAATGAGCTGAAGACCCGGGACCTCGGCGCCGCAAGGCTGGGGTGCTCCTGGGCTCAGCTCCGTAGGCTGAGAACATGACTCAAATTCAGTTCCTACGCGAAGGCTGAGTCGTTGCCCATGCACTAGCAGTCAGCCCGGGCCCTGCCTCAGAACGTCGTGAAGGGGACTGCCCGATCGCTGTGGCCCAATTGGCAGGCCCAACCAATCGTTCAGTTCGACCGCCCGAACAAAATGACAAGAACGCTCCTTCCAGGATTCATCTACCACGTTAGATAGTTCCACGGACAGAAAGCTAGGGTTAAGCAATGACTCCGTTCCTGCTGATCAACGCTGGGTTCGGGCGGAGGACGAACTCAGGACTCCATAGCGGCGGCCGCAACCGAGCTCAAGCTCGACCACCACGTGGTCGAACCGGGTGACGACTTCAACACAGTGTTGACCGCGGCTCGCAACCGCGGAGCGGATCTGCTCGCGGCGGCCGGCGGTGACGGCACTTTGTGCGCCGTAGCGAAAGTCGCAATGGACCACGGACTGCCGATGGTCGTTGTCCCCGCAGGCACACGGAACCACTTCGCGCTCGACCTCGGCCTAGACCTTGAAGACCCGGTCGGGGTGCTGCGAGCCTGCTTTACTTCCGGTCACGAACGCCGGGTCGACGTCGGCACGGTGAATGGCAGCACTTTTCTGAACAACGCATCGCTTGGGGTCTATGCCACCGCCGTTGGCAGTGGCGACTACCGCCGCCACAAGGTTTCGGCGGTGGCGAAGGCCGCACGCGAGGCCATCAGCCCAGACAAGGCCGCTGAGGCCCGTCTGACTCTGTCCGTGCCGGGCAGTGCTCTGATGGACCTGGGAGCCGGCAGCGCTTCGGTGATGGTAGTCAACAACGCCTACGCGCCGGCCTTCGCACCCGGGGCGCGGCTGCGGCCCCGGTTGGACGCCGGCGAAGTGTGGGTCTACTTCGCTGGTGGGCTGGAGCACGACAAGTCCGGCGCGGCAGCGCTGGTCCACGTCGTGGGCGCGGTCATCCACAAGAAGGCGTTGCGTGCGGCGTTTGGCGTGGACCGCGTGGAGATCACCTCCAACCGACCGGATGTCCCAATAGCGATCGACGGAGAGCTGCGGCCCGACCTACTGGCTCCCTTCGAGTTCGCCAGTCGGAGGGGCGCCCTGCGACTCATCGTTCCGTCCGACCCCGCGCCCACCAAGGTCGAAGTAATCCTGTCCTGGTGACCTGCTACCTGGCATCCTAACTACCAGTTCTTGCGTTGCTGAAGACAACGCCAATTCTCTGCCCTCATGCGCCGGTCGGCGCGGTCAGGGCGGCATATGCCCTTGACTGCGTCGATGATGACCCCCCTCGAAACTGCCCCATCGCGTACCTTTGTGTGAAGGTTTCCTGGTCTGTTACTGCCAACAGCCGCCGACGTCAATCGCGACCGCCCACGCGAGACGAGTCGCGGCTCCTCAGGGTCGTTGGCGTGCACTCAGCTCTAAGGCTGATGGCATGGTCCCGCAGCCTTAGAGGCCGATGACTACGACGCCCTCAACCCTGCAGGCTGAGGCGAACATCCAAGACTTCCAATTCCAAGAGCAGGCCCAGAACTGCCCCGGTACTTCAGCCCCTAAGCGTTACTGATGGCCTCTCGGTGGATTCAAAGACTGATAACCAGCGTTGCGACGAGATCCCGCCCACTCAAGCCTGTGACTGAGCAAGGTAAAAAGTGCGGCCGGTGACCTTGGCCAGTTTCGTCGCCTCTTTGAAGGTGTCCGTCTTGAACCACTGCATGGCCCGCTCCATGTCATCGGTCTTGATGTGGAACAGGGCAGCCTCCGGATTGTCGATGTCTTGATACGCGGGCCCGTCGGTGATGCCGAAGGCGGCCCGGTTGGAGGCATGCAGGTAATGCTGCGCCTTCCACGCCTCGAAGTCATCCGTTTCGATCCTGATCATGATGTCTTGCATGGCACCCGCCTCCTGTGTTGTCGAACTCGGTGCTATCGTAGGCAACAGTCTGTGATTTGTCAAATATCGTCAACCGGACAGGTATACCATGAGCGTGGCCAAGCCCAGTTCGAATCAACTCGCCGTGTGGCGCCAGCTTCAGTGGGCGACGGCGCTGATCATGGGACGCTTCCGGCGCGACCTGGCCGACGTCGGGCTCACGATGGAAGAGTTCGATGTGCTTGTCCACCTTGCCTGGGCGCCACAAGGGGTTCTCCCACTTCAGGAGCTAACCGCTTCGATGGTCCTCGGAGACACCCTCAGCCGCAGCGGTCTCACCCGCATTCTCGATCGAATGGAGAACAACGGACTGATTCGCCGCACGCTCAACAGTCACGATCGCCGACGCTTCGACGTCGCTCTGACCCGCAAGGGCGGACAAAGGTTCGAGCAAGTATGGCCAGGACACGAGGAGGGCATCGGGCGCTACTTCGTCGGCCCGCTTACCCAGCCGGACATCGACGAACTTGGTCGCATCCTCGCCAAACTGATCCAGACCAACGAGGCTGCGATCTAGCCAGACGAACAACGGTGTCCACGCGACTGACGGTGCCAACGAGCTCGGAACTCAGCTCAAGAGGCTGAGAAAGCGATGAGGGTTCTCAGCTGTCTACGTGAGGAGCGCAAGGAGAGCTAGGCCCGCTTCGTTGACAGCCGCCCGTTGCTTAGCAAATCCGGGGCAACGGGTCGCCGACCAGCATGTCGACAATGCGGGTCCCGCCGAAGCTGGTCACCAGCACCACGAGCCCGGCCGGGTCGGCCCGAATCTCTCCGATGGCCGCCGCTTCGGTCCCGAGTGGATGGGAATGCAGCGCGGCCAGGGCTCGGTCGGCCTCCTCGGGCGCCACCACGGCCACGAACTTACCCTCGTTGGCCACGTACAGAGGGTCGATGCCCAGCAGCTCGGAGGCGGCAGCCACCTCCCTGCGCACGGGCACGGCCGCCTCCTCGAGCACGACGGTGAGGTCGGTGTCCCGGGCCAGCTCATTGCAGACTGTGGCTACCCCGCCCCTGGTGGCATCGCGCAGCCACCGGGTGGAGGGTGCCGCGCCGAGGAGGGACTCCACCAGACCGTCGAGCGGAGCGGAGTCCGAAACGATGTGCGACTCCAGAGCCAGGTCGCCGCGGGCCAGCATCACCGCCGTCCCATGGTCGCCGATGGTTCCCGAGCAGAGGACGACATCGCCATCCCGCACCAAGGTGGCAGCCAACTCCCGTCCGGCCGGGATCAGGCCGATCCCGGAGGTGGTCACATACATCCCGTCGGCGGCACCGTGCTCGACCACCTTGGTGTCGCCGGTGACGATAGGCACGCCGGCCGAGGCCGCCGCCACGCCCATGTCCGCGACCAGCGAGCGGAGCTCGTCGATGGGGAACCCCTCCTCGAGCACGAATGCCGCCGAGAGGCCGAGAGGCCTGCCACCCATCATGGCCAGATCGTTGATGGTGCCGTGTGCGGCCAGCGCGCCCGCCGAACCACCCGGGAACCGCAGTGGGTGGACCACGTAGGAGTCGGTGCTGAAGGCCAACCGGTCGCCACCGGGCAGGGTAAGGACGGCCCCGTCCCCTTGGGCCAGCAGCTCCTCGTTGGCGAAGGCCGGCAGGAACACCGTTTCGAAGCAGAGCGGCCGACGCTTTGCCCCCTGCCCCGTGGGCCAGGGTCACGTTCTCGTCGGCCAGCCGGGGCTTCCGCCGCCGGAACGCCTCGATCCGCGCGAATACCACCGACTCGCGACTGGGTGCAGCACCGGTGGGGATGACATCGGTCATGGCCCGTTCTCCGTTTCCTCGTCGGCCGGTCTCCGAGCGAACCGGGCCACCGCTTCCCACAGGGCCAGAACCAGCGCGTTCTGGGTCTCCTGGATGCGGTGCACGCTGTCTGACGGCACCACCAGGCAGTGGTCCAGCGCGCTCAGGACGGCCATGGCCCCGCCCCGGTTGCCGGCAAAACCGACAGTGAGCAGCCCTCGGGCCGAGGCCTCGTCGAAGGCCCGCAGCAAGTTGGGCGAGTCCCCGCTGGTGGAGAAGCCGATGAGGCAGTCCTCGGGCCGGGCTACAGCGATGACCTGGCGCGAGAAGACCGACTCGAAGCCGACATCGTTGGCCAGCGCGGTGAGCACGGCCGCCTCGGCGGTGAGGGACAGGGCGGCCGTCGGATCGCCCACCGGGGGGTCCGAGCACAGGGCCACCAGCCCCTCGGCGTCGGTCGCGCTCCCGCCGTTGCCCATGGCGAGGATCCGTCCCCCGCCGGCTAGGCGCTCGGCGATGGCCGCCCCGGCCCGATCCAGCTCGTCCCGGTACTGCACGACCACCCTCCGACGGAGGGACCGGCTCTCCTCCAGCTTGGCCGCCGCCGAGCGGGCCATGGTTTCCAACAGGAGCGGAGCGTCCCGCTCGGCGGCGTCGATGAACGGGTAGAGGAATCCGGTGGCTTCGGTGCTCACTGCGCCCCTCCGAGTGCGCTGATGGCCACCCCGGCGTGGACCAGGACCAGTTCGCCGGCCCGTGCCGGGCCCACCAGGCTCACGTCGACCTCCTCCATGCGCCCGGCCGCCACCACCGTGGCCTGCGAACCCCGCACCGACCGGATCTCGGCCACCGTCCCTTCGTCACTGCAGGTCACGCAGTGCCCCTCGGGGCATTCGGGGTGAGGGGCCAGTAGGCCGGGATGCTCGAGAGCCACGTGGGTGAGCTCCCACAGCAGGTGGTAGAGGGCGACGATGCTGCCGTCGCGGGCGGCCAGGGCCGGGTCGTCACCGTCCAGCCACACGGTGTGGTCGGCCCGCGGGACCAAGGACCGGGTCCCCGCGCCCAGCCGGATGGAGGTCAGTCCCCAGGGCTCGGACCGGCGGACCACGTCGTCGGTGACCGGGTCGTCCGCCGGTCCGACGCTGATGACGACGTCCCCGGGCCGTGACCGGAGGCGGAGCGCCCGCATGGGTTCGTCCCCGTCCAGGCTGGAGGCGGGAAGGGCCCGCTTGCCCACGATGACCGGATGGACGAACTCCACAGCCAGATGCCGGGCGTGAGCCGGCCACCGGGGAGCGAGACACCAGAGGGTGGCCCCGACGTGACACTGTCGGGCCACGGCCAGGGCGGCCACGGCCAGGCCCCCGGCCACTGCCTCAGGCTCGGCCGTCACCGGAGCAGGGGCCATGGCGGTCACGGTCCAAGCTCACGGGAGCCGGCCACCACGGCCTGGCCCAGAGCCAGGCCGCCGTCGTTGGGAGGAACCTTGCGGTGGGTCAGCACTTCGAAGCCGGCCGAGACCAGCCGGTCGCGGGCCAGCCCGGCCAGGAGCGCGTTCTGGAAGACCCCGCCGCTAAGGGCCACCTGCCCGATCCCGGTGGCCCCGGCCAGCCGCTCGGCAACCCTCCCGACCATGTCAGCCACCGCCCGGTGGAACCCGAGAGCCATCGCGCCGACCGGACGCCCGGCAGCCACGTCCCCGGCGATGGCCCGGATCACCGGGGTGGGATCGACGGGCCCGTCTCCCATCCCGAAGGCATAAGCCGGGCACGGGCCGCAGTGGGAGGCGGCCACTGCTTCGAGCTCCATGGCCGCCTGGGCCTCGAAGGTGACGGTATGGCGCAATCCGACCAGTGAGCTGACCCCGTCGAACAGCCGGCCCATGGAGGAGGTCGGCAAGCACTGAACGGTTCGCTCCAGCTGCCGGGCCAGCACCTGGCGCGCCTCGGGGGCCAGCGCCTGGACGGGCGGGAGCCCCTGGTCCCAGGGAATGCCGGCCGCCCGGAGGTGGGCCAGCGCCACGCGGGCCGGGTGGCGCACGGCAGCGTCCCCACCGGGCAGGTGAACGTAAGCCAGGTGGTCGGCCCGGTCGAACGCCCGATAGGAGGCCACCATCACCTCCCCGCCCCAGATGGCCCCGTCCGGACCGAACCCGGTGCCGTCGAAGGCGAACCCGATGACCTCCCGGCCCTGGGGCACGCCGTGCTCGGCCATGACCGAGGCGATGTGGGCGTGGTGGTGCTGGACGAGCTCCACCGGGCCGGTGGCGTGGTCCTCGGCCCAGCGTCGGGCCTGGTACTCCGGGTGGGTGTCGGCGGCGTACCTGGTCGGCCGGACTTCGTAGCACTCGGTGAAGAGCCGGACCGACCGTTCGTAGGCGGCCAGGGTCTCCAGGCTGCCCATGTCTCCGAGGTGCTGGCTCACCCAGGCGTAGCGGCCCGAGGCCACACAGAAGGTGTTCTTCATCTCGCCGCCCGTGGCCAGCAGCGGCGGCGAGGCGAAGGGCAGCCGGACAGGCAACGGGGCGAAGCCCCGGGCCCGCCGGATGGGCAGCTCACGGCCCCCCTCGACTCGGACCACCGAGTCGTCGCACGGCATGTGGATGGGGCGGTCGTGGACCAGCCAGGCCTCGGCAATGCCACCCAGGCGGCTGCGGGCCTCGGCGTCGTCGAAGCAGATCGGCTCGTCGGCCAGGTTACCGCTGGTCATCACCAATCCGAAAGGGACGGGGGCCGCGGTGGCCGGGACCGCCGTGAACAGCAGGTGGTGGAGGGGTGAGTACGGGAGGAACAGGCCGAGCAGCGGACTCCCCGGGGCCACCGACGGGGCCAAGGGCGACGGGTCGCTTCGGGGGACGAGCACGATGGGCCTCTCGGGCGAGCAGAGGAGGACCGAGGCCCCCTCGTCCAGGTCGGCCAGCTCCCCCGCCACAGCCAGGTCGGGCACCATCACCGCCAAGGGCTTGTGGGGCCGGTGCTTACGCTCCCGGAGCGACGCCACCGCCGTCGGATCGGTGGCGTCACAGGCCAGGTGGTAGCCGCCGATCCCCTTGATGGCCACGATCCGCCCGGCGGCCAGGGCCGACTGGGCCGCGGCCAGGCGCGGAATCGGTTCCCTCCACGGTGGTCCCGTCGGATCCTTCGAACCACAGTCGGGGACCGCACGCCGCGCAGGCCAGAGGCTGGGCGTGGAACCGCCGGTCCGCCGGGTCGTGGTACTGGCGGGCGCAGGCCGGGCATAGGGTAAATCCGGCCATGGTGGTGTTGGGTCGGTCGTAGGGCAGGCGGCGGGTGATGGTGAAACGTGGGCCACAGTTGGTGCAGTTGATGAACGGGTAGCGGTAGCGCCGGTCGGCAGGATCGAACAGCTCGGCCACGCACTGGTTGCATACGGCCACGTCGGGCGGGATGAGGGTGGCCTGGCCCGGGACCGGTCGGCTGGCGACGATCCGGAAGCCGTGGTCGGCCCGGAGATCCAGCGAGTGGACCTCGATTCCTTCGATGGCGGACATGGGCGGCGCCTCGGCCACCAGTCGCGCCTCGAAGCGCTGGACGGCCTCGGCCGGGCCCTCCAGCTCGGCAAAGACCCCTGCGGAGTCGTTGCCCACGAAGCCGGCCAGGCCGAGGTCGGTGGCCAGGCGGTGGACATGGGGCCGGAAGCCGACGCCCTGGACCACCCCGGTCACCCGCAGCCGGTGGCGGACCGCGGACTCGGCGCCGACCGTCACGGTCACGTAGGCACCGGTGTCTTCCGACCCAGGGTCACCGCCACCGTACGGTGCATCCGGCCGAAGTTGTAGTAGGCCGCACACGCCCCTTCCGAGGAGACCATGCATGTCCCGACGGGCGTCTCGGGGGTGCAGGCGGTGCCGAACACCTTGCACTCCCACGGCTTGATCGCCCCCTTCAGCACCTCGCCGCACTGGCACGCCTTGGGATCGGCCACCCGCACCCCCGGCACCTCGTGACGGCGCTCGGCGTCGAACCGGGCCAGCTCGGGCCGCAGGGCCAGGGCGCTCTGGGAGATGAAGCCGAGGCCGCGCCACTCGAAGTGGGGTCGGAGCTCGAAGACCTCGGCCAGCACGGCCAGGGCCCGCGGGTTGCCCTCCTCCGACACCACCCGGGCGTACTGATTCTCGACCTCGCAGCGTCCCTGGCGGATCTGCGTCAGCAGCATGGCCACCGTCTGGAGGATGTCGAGCGGCTCGAAGCCCGCCGTCACGAGGGGCTTGCCGTACACGGTGGGGACGAACCGGTAGGGGCGCTGCCCGATGACCGTCGAGACGTGTCCAGGTCCGAGGAACCCGTCGAGCTCCAGCCCCGGTGACTCGAGAATGGCCTTCAACGGCGGGACGATGGTCACGTGGTTGGAGAACACCGAGAAGTTGCACACGTCGTTGGCGCGCGCCTCGCAGGACGGTGAGGGCGGTGGACGGTGCGGTGGTCTCGAAGCCAACGGCGAAGAACACGACCTCCTGTTCGGGATGGTCGATGGCGATCTTGAGGGCGTCGAGGGGCGAGTAGACGACCCGGATGTCCGCGCCCCGAGCCTTGGCCGCCAACAGGCTCCCCCGGCTACCGGGCACCCGCATCATGTCGCCAAAGCAGGTGAGGATCACCCCGGGGCGCCCGGCGATGGCCATGGCGTCGTCGACTCGGCCCATCGGGATGACACACACCGGGCACCCCGGTCCGTGGACCAGTTCGACGGTGGGCGGCAGGGCGTGCTCGATCCCGTGGCGGTAGATGGTGTGAGTGTGTCCGCCGCAGACCTCCATGAACTTGAACGAGTCGTCGCCGGCCAGGTCGGTGATCTGGGCGATGAGGGCCCTGGCCACCGCCGGGTCGCGGTACTCGTCGACAAACCGCACGGCTGCTCAGGCCACCGGGCGCAGCGACGACCCGCTCGTGCCGTTGCCCGCGGCGCCGGCCAGGTACTCGCCGCCGCGGCCCACCAGCTCCCTGGCCATCGACAGGCCGGCGCTGACCAGGTCCCGCACCTCCTCGGAGGAGCTGATCACCTTCCAGGACTCCCGGAACTCCTCCCAACCCTGCTCGCCGGCCCGGGTACCCAGCGCGTACCCGACGATCACTCCGATGACTGTTCCCATCTCACCCTCCTAGGTGTCGCTGATGATTGCCGTCGTCTCGAACGCTTCCATCTCGTCGGCGTAGGCCGCCCCCATCATCCGGAGCGAGGCGAGGGCCAGAGCCGCCTCCCGCTCGTCGATCTTGGACATGGCGAAGCCCACGTGGATGAGCACCCAGTCACCGGGGTCGAGGCCGTCGTCCACCAGCAGTCCGACGTTGACGATGCGAACCACCCCGGTCACCTCCACCCGGGCCAGGTGGGGGTTGACGTCGAGAAACTCCTGCACCTGCCCCGGTATGCCCAAGCACATGACGCCTCCCCTCAGGCCTGGTACTCGATGGACTCGAGCAGCAACTCGTCGCCTCCGGTGAGCTCCATGTCCACAGCCCCGCAGGTGGGGCAGCCCGCCGGCGGCCCGTCGCCCTCCCACTCGGTGCCGCACTGCGTACACCGGGCCCGCACGGGCAGGAGCACCAGTCGGGGTCTGGCCTGCTCGGCCACCGTGCCCATGGCGGCCACGGCGAACGACTGCTCGAAGGCCTCGGGATGGACGTGGAGGAGCCGGCCCACCCGCACCGTCACCGCGGCTACCGGCCGAACGCCGGCCCGTTGCTCCACGGCGTCCACGATGGAGCTGCACAGTCCAAGTTCGTGCATCTTGCTATTCCTCCTTCTCGGCCACGACGTCGATGGCCACCGTCACCTCGGGGTGGACCTTGAGCATCAGCACCTTGGGCGGGTCCATTCCGAAGTCACGGATGTCGAAGGTCGAGGAGCCCTTGCACTCGACCGTGCGGTCGTCGACAGGCCCGATGGCCAGTATGTGGTCGTAGTGGCGGGTGACACCCTTGAAGGTCACGCTCCCGCTCACCCGGTAGGTGTCGTCCCCGACCGGTTCGCCGAGGGTCTCCAGGTCGCCCGAGATGGACGGGTACCGGCGGAGGTCCACCCGCTTGTACAGCTCCCGGTCCTCCATGGCGTTGCCCGACCGCAACCGGGACACCGCGAAGGTGAGGGTGCCCGCCGGCGTGGCCGACGCCTTCACCTCACCCCCCGGGCTCACGTCGAGGTCCAGATACCCCTCGAGCCCGTCGCTGGTGGAGTGGATCGGGTGCAGGCTGGAGGTGGCGTCGATGGTGACGCTGCGAACGCTCGGGCACGAAACGGTACCGGGCCACGGCGGCTAGTCACCGACCCGGGAGGTGCGGCCGTCGACCAACTCACATCTCTCTCATCTTGAGGTACCGCGCGATGTCGGGAAGCGACTTCACGACGAGGGCGGCGATCAGGGCCAGCGCCAGCGTGGCGAACAGGCGAACGATCATGTTCCTTTCCCCTTTCCGGTCGGTTGGACAGTGTCGGCAACGAGCTCGAGGCAGAGATCGACGGCGCCCTCCACCGCCGCGGCCACCGGTGCAGACAACCCCACGCCCTCCTCCAGGGTGGCGGGCTGGCAACCGACCACCCGGATGCGGTTCACCTCGGCCCCCAGGCGGGCCAGGGTGGCCAACACCACGTCGGGGCCCATGCTGTGGGCGTCCACCACCGCGTCGGTGGCCGGGATGGGCTCGGGCTCAATGACCACCACCGTGCCCGGGGGCTCCCCGATGGGGACGGCGTCCACCAGGACCAGGGCGTCGTATCCGTCGAGGAGCTCGTAGGCCAGGTGCACGCCGCGTATCCCGAAGTCGGCCACCCGCACACCGTCGGGCACCGGACGATCCATGAGCCGCCGGACCACCTCCACCCCGAAGCCGTCGTCTCGCTGGAGGACGTTGCCGATACCGGCGATCAGCACTCCGCTCCCGGTCATCGGGCACCCTCCCCAAGATCGCCCCGCAGCTCGATCTCGTCAGGGTGGAAGAACAGGTACCGGCCCTGCCAGAGCAGTTCGTCCCGCGCCGGGTCGTCGTCGAGCACCACGGCCACCTGCACGGTCCCGTCCACGTCGCGGAACACCCCAGCCACGGTCGCCTCCTGGTCGCGGTAGAAGAGGTCGTGGGCATCGGCCCGGCGGCTGGGCCGGAGCCACACCGGTGTTCCCTTGCCCACCGCTACCCCTCCGACCGGCACCGAGTCGGTGAAGGGATCGACGGCGGCGTCGGCCATGGGGTCCCACCACGGGATGGGGGGGACCTCCTCGGCCGCCTCCTCCTCTCGGACGTGCCCGTCTCCGACTCCGTGGACGGGTCGGAAGGTGCCGTGCAGCTGCGTCCCACGTCTCGGGGGACAGGCCGTCGCATCGGTCGATGATCGCGGCGGCCCGGGCGTCGGTGCCCCGGGCCTCGCTCTTCTCATCGTCGGTCAGGGTCAGCACCCGGAGGGCCAGGATCTCGTCGATCTCGGTGGCGTCATAGAGGTCACCGGGGCTCTCGGGGGCCACTTCAGGATGGTCGTAGAGGATGATCGGGGAGGCCAGGACCAGGTCGTCCCCCACCAGCACCGGGTAGATGCCCTCGCTCCGACACGCGGCGGCCGCCGGCGCCGCGGAGTCGGGGGGATCGAGGAGGGAGATGAAGGTGGCGTCGTCCGCGGCCACCATGACGTGCAGAGCCAGCAGGGCGTGGCCCAGCGCCCCGTCCCGGCCACTGCCCGGACCGTCCGTGGCGGTGGTGTTCTCGACGGCGACAGTCACCCGTACCAGGTCCGCCCCGCCGTCGGCCGGCACGGCACTCACCCGGACCTGACCGGTCACCCGGTGACGGCGACGCACCAACCGGCCCGCAGTCGTCCCCTCCCGCGCCACAATCGGCTCGGACTCCGTGCCGGCGTCGAACTGGAACGGATGACACGTGCCCTGGGCCACCACGGTCGCCAGCGCCAGCGGTCCGAGGTCGAGGGAGCAGTCGACGGCCTCATCCCAGGCCACATGGGTGGTCCCGTCCACCTCGAGGCGTTCCGCCGGAACGAACCGGGGGCCCTCGGGCCCGGAGTCACGGCCCGGCGCCTCGACGGCTCGCTCCTGCTGCTGCAGGAAGCGGACCCGGATCGTCATGGCGGCGGTCGGTCCGGGGCGGACCAGGCACTCGGCGCGGGCCGTCGATCGCTCGGAGGGGTCGTGGGCGCTCCATGTCGGGGGCATGAGCACGCCGAACTGCCAGCGGACCTGGTTCTTGGACGAGGAGGCGCGGTAGGGATAGAGCACGTACCCCTCGTAGAGGACGGCGTCGGCCACCGACTGGGCCGGGCCGAACCGATCGCCGACGGCAACGGTCACGGGACTGTCTCCGCAACCGCCGCCAAGAGGTGTTCGATGGCCAGGTCCCAGGTCGGGAGGCCACGGGAGGCCCGGAATCGCTGGAGCTCCTCAAACGTGCGGCGGTCGATCCGCAGCCAGGCGCTATTCGGGAAGTAGGTGTCCATGGCCTCCCGCCACACGGCGACGGGCATCCGGTACGAGGCCTCGAGGTCCCAGGGGATGGGCTCGATCGACAGGCCCGACGGGCCGCGGCTGAAGACGGTGCCGGAGAACAGGAGCACCAGCGGTATGTCGCCGTCGGACAGAGAGGCGAGGTACTTGGCCCCGGCCACTTCGAAGTCGTAGGTGCAAACCAGAGGGAGCTCGACCTGGGTGGAGCCGACAAACCGGGAGGCCACCGTCGAGGTGTGGGTCCACAGGAAGGGTCGGAGGGAGTCGCCCCACTGGGACGGCTCGCCGAACTGCTCGTAGAGCCGCTGGGCCTCTTCTGCCGAGTACCGCCGTCGCTGGGGCTCGATGCGGACCTGGCACCGGAGGGCCAGGGCCCCGACCTCGACGCCCTCGGGCACGGTGGCCTCCAACACCACCATGAGGGTGGGCACCACGGCGTGCCGCTCGACCCGGGCCTCCCGGACGACCAGGGACAGGTCGGTCAATGGGCCTTCTCCCGGACGGAGGCGAAGAATCCTTCGAGGTGGTCCCGGGCCTCGGTCCCGCCGTCGAAGCCGCGCCAGGTCATCCGGAGCCGGCCGACCAGCTCGTAGCAGGCGTCGATGGGGACGACGAAGCCCTCGATCCCGTCTCCCCGGCGGTCGGCACGGATCAGCAGCGCCTCGACGTCGGGACGGAGGGCGGCCAGCTCGGGGTATGGCCCGGCCAGCTCGTCCCAAGTCTCGAGTGGCAGCTCGGACTCGGTGGCCCCGGCCGGGCCGGGGTAGAAGGCAGCCACACGGCCGACGGCCGAATTGAAGAAGAAGAAGGCCACGCCGACCGGGATCTGCAGGTCGTCCCATTGCGCCGCGGTGATCTTGAAGCCGGCGATCCGCTTGTAGTCCTCGGGCACGGAGCGGTAGCGACGGCCGCCGGCCCCCTCCGAGGTGAACAGGAGGTAGCAGCCGCGGCAGGCACACAGAAGGCTGCGGGACTCCAGGTCCACCAGGTGGCCGTGGGCCGGGGCTACGGAATCCCGGCACAGCTCGCAGCACTCCTCGACGGGTTCGGGGGGACGCAGCGGACTGTCCCGAAGCCGCTGCAGCACCTCGAGGCCACTGCTCATGCGCCCACCATCGCATTCGGACACTCCTCGTAGCGAGGCTTGACGCCGAGTGTCACGGGCACCGGCTCCGAGGCCTCGGCGGGCTGGTCGACCTCGATGCTCATCACCTCGGGGGCCCGTTCGAGGATGGCCCGTTCAACGGCTCCCTGCAAGGTGGCCGACGACGAGGGGCAGCCGTCGCAGCTCCCGAGGAGGCGCAACCGCACTACCCCCGCCTCCCCGTCCACGTCGAGCAGCTCCACATCGCCGCCGTGCGTGGCGAGCAGCGGGCGGACCCCGACCAGGGCCTGCTCCACACGGTCGGCGAGACCCTCGGGGTGGATCCCCACGGCCAGCAGCATGCTGGCCACCAGATCGTCGGCTGTGAAGCGTCTGACCAACGCGGGCGCCTCGTCCTGGGCCAGCTCCACCATGCGGCTCAGGGCTGCGCTGTAGAGCATGGAGACGGTCCGGAGGAGCTCCTCGGCCCGGGCCAGGGTGCCCCGGTCGGTCGTCTGCTGCAGTTGGTCGAGCAGGGTCTCGATACGGTCGCCGGCCGCTCGGAGTTCGCCCGTGTCCGCGGCCATCAGCAGGCCAGATCAGGGTTGGAGACCTGGGTGGGCGAGTGCAGCTTCTTGACCACCTTGCCCTTGCCCAGGTACATGTGGACCCCGCAGGGCAGACAGGGGTCGAAACTCCGCACCGTGCGCATGATGTCGATCCCCTTGAAGGTGTCACCCCGGTTCTCCTCGAAGATGGGGAGGTCGTTGACGGCGTCCTCGTAGGGGCCCGGGGTGCCGAAGCTGTCCTGAGGATTGGCATTCCAGGGGGTGGGAGGGTACGGGTGGTAATTGGCGATCTTGCCCTCCCTGATCACCATGTGGTGGGAGAGCACCCCACGGACGGCTTCGGTGAAGCCGCACCCGATACCCTCCTCGGGCACGTCGAACGGTTCCCACGTCTTGGTCTTGCCGTTCCGCACGTCGGCCAACGCCTTCTCGATGAAATCGAGGGCGGCGGCGGCCGCATAGGCCTGGAAGTAGGTGCGGGCCCGATCCCGCTCGATGGTGTTGGACCACTGGGGGATCTTCCATTCCAGGGTGACCTCGGGCTTGAGGGCGGTCTTCGGGAGGTGGATGACCACACTGCTGCCGGTGGCCCGAAGGTGATCGGTGTTGACCAGGCCAGAGAGGGCCGTCGACCACAGGCGGGCCAGGGGGCCTCCGCCGGTGTCGAGGGCCAGGTGGTCGGTACCGTCGAACCACCGCGGAGACATGACCCAGCTGTAGTTGCCGTCGAAATCCCGCTTCTGGGGCTGGGGATTGGTGTGCTGGTTCCAGGGATGGCGCCGGTCGACCGGGTTGCCCAGAGGGTCCCGGGCCACGAACATCTCCTGGTCCTCCCAGTCGTCGTAGAACGACGAGCCGAGCAGGATGCGGATGCCCAGGTTGATGTCGACCAGATCGTTGGTGACCAGCTGGCCGTCGACCACGACGCCGGGGGTGACCCCCATGGCCCGACCCCACATCGTCATGTCCTTGTAGTCGAAGTTGCACACCGACGGGTCCTGGAACGCCCCCCAACATCCGAGCAGGATCCGCCGCCGTCCCACTTCCTCGTAGCCGGGCATGGCCTGGTAGAAGAAGTCGAACAGGTCGTCATGCATGGGCACCACCCGCTTCATGAACTCCACGTAGCGCATGAGTCGGGTGTAGTAGTCGGTGAACAGCTGGATGGTGGCCGTCGTGCCCACCCCGCCGGGATAGAGGGTCGATGGATGGACGTGGCGCCCCTCCATCAGACAGAACATCTCGCGGGTGGACCGGCTGACCTGGAGGGCCTCGCGGTAGAACTCGCCCGAGAACGGGTTGAGCGAGCGCATGATGTCGCCGATGGTCTTGTATCCGTGTTCCGCGGCATTGGGGGCCTCGGTCCGGTTGGCCTGCTCCAGTACCCCGGGGTTGGTCTCAGCCACCATCTTCTCGCAGAAGTCCACGCCGACCAGGTTCTCCTGGAAGATGTTGTGGTCGAACATGTACTCGGCCGCCTCGCCCAGGTTCACGATCTGCTCACCGAGGGCCGGGGGGTGCACCCCATAGGCCATGTTCTGCGCGTAGCACGAGCAGGTGGCGTGGTTGTCCCCGCAGATCCCGCAGATGCGGCTGGTGATGAAGTGGGCGTCGCGGGGGTCCTTGCCCTTCATGAACACGCTGTAGCCCCGGAAGATCGACGAGGTGCTCTTGCACTCGGCAACCTTGCCTTGGCCAAAGTCTATTTTGGTGTAGATGCCCAGGCTGCCGACGATGCGGGTGATCGGGTCCCAGGCCATCTCCACGAGGCCCTGGTCCGTCCCCTTGGTCTTGGACGGTGCTGGTGCCGTGGTCGCCATCTCCTACCTCCAGATTTCCTTGTAGCCGGTGGTCAACTGCGTTCCGCGCGTGCGCCACCGGGGTTCTTCGTCCACGGTCTTCTGCGTGATCTTGCGGAGCCCCTTAATGGCCTTGCCGTAGAGGCCGCTGGCCATGGCCGAGACGTGGGCACCAGGTGGCTCGTCCATGAACGGCATGAATTTGTCGGGAAAGCCGGGCATGGTGCAGCCGATGCAGATGCCGCCCACGTTGGGACAGCCGCCGACGCCGTTGATCCATCCCCGTTTGGGCACGTTGCACTTGACCACCGGTCCCCAACAGCCGAGCTTGACGATGCACTTGGGCGATCCATACTCGTCGGCGAAATCGCCCTGCTCGTAGTAGCCGGCCCGGTCGCAGCCCTCGTGGACGGTGGCCCCGAACAACCACTGCGGTCGGAGGGCGTCGTCGAGGGGGATCATGGGGGCCTGGCCGGTGGCCTGGTACAGCAGGTACAGGATGGTCTCAGACAGGTTGTCGGGATGGGTCGGGCAGCCCGGTACGCACACGATGGGCAGTCCGGCCTTGGACTTCCAGCCCCAGCCCAGATAGTCCGGCACCCCCATTGCCCCGGTGGGGTTGCCGGCCATGGCATGGATCCCGCCGTAGCAGGCGCACGTCCCGGCAGCCAGCACGGCCAGAGCCTTCGGGGCCAGGCGGTCGAGCCACTCACTAGTGGTCATGGGCTGGCCGGTGGCAGGATTGTTCCCGAATCCGCACCAGTAGCCCTCTTTCTTGATGGCCTCGTTGGGGATCGATCCTTCGACCACCAGCACGAAGGGTTCGAGCTCACCCCGGTCGGCCTTGAAGAACCACTCGATGAAGTCGTCGGCCCCGCCCACGGGACCGCACTCGAAGTCGATCAGCGGCCAGTGGACGGCGATCTTGGGTAGGCCCGGGAGCGCCCCGAGGGCGATCTCCTCGATGCTGGGCTGGGTGGCCGCAGTCAGGGCGACCGAATCGCCGTCGCAGCTGAGTCCGGCATTGATCCAAAGGACGTGCACCGTGCCTTCATCCGGTGGTGCCTCGGTAACGGTCACGACATCTCCCTCCCTTAGGCGTCATCCGCGCTGGGCGATCCCCCTACGTTTGGTGTTACGCCCGTGTGGGCACGGTGTAAATGAGTGTGTTTTGCATCGTTGCTGGTTATGGCTCTTGACCGGGTGCCGCCGGGGACTCCCCGGATTCCACCATTGACTCCCCGGGTGTCGAGGCGTAAGACGACAGGAGGATGCTGATGGATGCGGGCCGGACAGCCCCTACCTCGCGGTTCGAATCCGCACCGCCGCGCAACTTCATCCTGCCGGCCCTGCTCCTCTTGGTGTTGGAGCGGCCCGGCTACGGCTACGAGCTGGTCCCGCGGGCCCAGTCCCTCGGGCTTGACCATGTCGACCGGCCCGCCGTCTACCGGGCACTCTCCCAGTTGGAACAGGACGGCTTGGTCGTCCCGTCGTCCCAGAACCCGACGGCGGGCCAGGCCCGACGGGTCTACCGGATCACCCCCGGGGGCGAGCGGGTGTTGCGCGACTGGATGGGGGTGGTCAAGGCGGAGCACCACCACCTGGCCCAGGTGCTCCGCCGCTATCTGGCCACAGGGACCACCGATTCGGTGCTGGCCGAGGTGGAGGGGGGCTGGTCCTCGGCCCTCGGCGCCGGGTGGTCGGCGGTGTCGCCCACCTCCTTGACCCGCCGTTGGTTGGAGGCGGTTCCGGAGGCCGATGACGACCCGACTGAGCACAGCCACCGGCAGCCGACCGTCGGTGGCGATAAACCTCCCGATGCCGGGCGGCGTCCGTTCCGGCTCATCCCCGACCGGTCAGCCGTCCTGATCGAGGTGCGTTCCACAGTCGGTCCACTGAGCTTCGGCGCCATGGGTGTCACCGGGACGGTGGACGCCACGGTCATCGACGGCCTGGTCCGGCCGGAGGGGCCGGCGTCGGCCGTGCTCGAAGTCGACCTGACTGGGCTCCGCTCCGGCAACAGCATGTACGACGCCGAACTGTTGCGTCGCATCGAGGCCCGCCGATACCCGACGGCGCGCGTGGAGTTGCTCGAGTGCGCCCCAGGCGACGAGGACTCCCGCTACCTCCTGAAGGGAAAGCTCACGTTCCACCGGGTGACCCGACCCGTCGAGGGCACCATCCGCGTGGCGCCGTGTGCTGCGGGCCGGCTGATCATCACGGGAGAGCAGGTGTTCGACATCCGGGACTTCGCCATCCCCTCACCGACTGTGCTCATGCTGCGCATCTTCCCCGATGTGCGGGTCCACCTCCATGCCGAGGCCGAACCGGAGGGCCTCCGGTGAGCGTGCTCGTCGCCCTGGTTGCCGGCTTCGTGCTCGGCACACGGTCCAAGGGTGAGGAGTGGGAGGAGGTCCGTCGCTCGCTCGTGGCCTTATACGGCAGCGACGAGTTCGCTGATGTGGTGTCGGCCACCCGGACCCAGGTAGCCAAGTCGCTTCGGGTGCTGGCTCAGATGATCGACGCCGAGCCCGAGTCAACTCCCCCCGAGGGGGACGTCGTGGCCCGGGTGCGGCATCTGATCGCCCAAGACTGAGTTCTGACCGGTCAAGTCGGTAACGTCCTGGCCGATCCCCCGCAGCCCGACCACCGAGCCGTCCGACCCCACCGACGGGTGAGCCCGCACTTTCAGGATGCGGACGGTTCCATCGCTCCGGAGGATCCGGTATTCGGATTCGAAGGGGCGGCCGGAGGCCGCCGATTCCTCCATGAGCAGGTGCATCTCCTCGCGGTCGTCAGGGTGGACGGAGTTGAGGTGACTTGCCAGAGTCCCGTCGAACTCGAAGGGATCCACCCCGTGGATCCGATGGAACTCAGCGCTCCACTGCACCGACCCGGTCCGCAGGTCCCACAGCCAGCTCCCCACATGGGAGAGGGCCTCGGCGTCCTGCAGGCGACCCTCCACCTCGGCCAGGGACGCCTGGGCCAGGTGCTGCTCGGTGACGTCGCGGGCGATGGCCACGACGCCCCAGGGTTCACCGTCGGTGTTGGTCAGGGGGCAGAGCGACACCCACACCGGAAGGGGTAACCCGTCGCTCCGGAGGATCTCACTCTCGAAATGGATGATGCGCTCGCCGGACATGGCCCTCGCCACGACTGACCGGAGCCCGGCGCGGACATGAGGGGAGAACAGCTGGTCGATCGGTTGTCCGACGGCCTCGGAGCGGGGAACACCGAACAGCCGCTCAGCGGTGGGTCCCCAACCGGAAACCCCATACCCCGCACTCACCGGGATGATGGCGTCGTCGGACGTCTCCATCACCGCCGCCAGGACGACCGCGGCTGTGACGTCTGCGCTGGTACGACGCTCAGCGTGTACGACCATTTTGCTCCCGAACGGTGGTCTTGGGGCGCTTGGACCGGATCCGCCGGAACAGCCTCCCTGTCGGTGTCGAGACTACGTGATAGAGCCCGCGAATGCACCGTAGACGTCCTCGTCGGGACCCACATGGTGCCGTGAACCCGGTCATGAGGTTTCCGGTTTCACGATCCCTCACGGAGTCGCCAGCGGAGATTCGTCCGCTGCTGAAATTCGGGGCAGCGCGCCTGGAAACAGCTCAGTGGCCGAATGCAACATCCACGAGATGGAGCGACCGCAAAGGCCATTGCCAAGGCCCTCGGCGTGACCCTCTCATGTCGAGCTCGTCCACGGAGGCGTCACCCTCCCGGACCGCTCACCTATCAAATAGAGATTTCTTGCCGTAATGGTGACAGGGCAGCGTGAACCACACGCACTTTCCAGCCTCGGCCTCAGCTACACCCCATTCGGCAGCTAACGATCGAACGATGATGAGTCCCCGGCCGTGTGGGTCTACCTCTTCGGGATTCAAAACTACCGGTCGACCTTCGCCCTCGTCGGTGACTGCGGTCCTGATCACATCAGCACCCTCTTCGTGGTGCAGGTCGATTCGGATGGGCGTGCCTCCGTGCACCACCGCGTTGGTCACCAGTTCGCTGATCATCAATTCGGCGGCGGCAATCGCTTGCTCATCACATTGCGACATTTCGGAGCGGATCAGTTTCCTAGCAGTAGCGGGACTATCAGTGGTCGCCGGCAGTGTCTCGGTTCTGCTCACTTCTGAACCTTTCCGCCTGCCCCTAGCTGCTACTGGTTGAGTCTACCCGGCTCGTCGCTCAGAAATACCGCTGGGCGCCCTCCTCAGCGAGCACGAGCCCGCGTCACTCCCCGTGGAGCGGAGAGGGAGAGGGTGACGACCAGATCGGGTCCCAGTCGCTGAGCCAGTGCGAAAGCCCCGTGACCTCAAAGACGCGTCTTACGTTCTCTTGGGGGCGGGTAAGGACCAGCGTGTCCCCGTTCTCAAGCATCCGGTTCCTGGCCTGGATCACGGTGGCAATGCCGGTGCTGTCCATGAACGACAGCTGATCCAAGTCAATGACCACGGTCGATCCCGATACCTCGACCAGCCAGTCAGACAGCCCCTCCGCCGTAGCGAGGTCCAGCTCGCCCCGGAACGAGACGACATGCACGTCGCCACGGTCAACGACTGAATACGAAAACGTCGAAGCCATGCCCCACCTCCTGCACTCACTCCCTCCCCTGCATCCCGCCCTGCAATGCCGTTTCAGCCCTGACATTTTAGCCCAGACAGACCGGGACTGGGATCGCTCGCCGTGGCTGATTTGCCCAGGTGGGAGTACCCCAACCCGCCTGGAGAGCGCCCAATCCGTCGGCTCCCCAAGTCCGTAGACGGAACACTGATCCGGAGACCCCAGACGACGGTCTCAGCCGTCATCTGGGTTCGCATCGGGGCCTTGTCGGATACCCCTACGAGGCGATGGGATCGCTCCCCTCTGTCCGCCGGGGGGCGGACTGGGCTGAACCCTCGTCAACCGGTGGTGACACGTCCACTCGACCAGGCCCAGGCCAGGCTTCCTCTGGAGCGGGCGCCGCAGTGGCGCCCAGAGGCAGGTTGTGTCGTGTCGCCCAGCCGATCGCATAGGCACCGCACGCAGCGAGAATCAGACCGGGACCCAACGAGTATCCAACCTGGTTGGCCAAATTCCGAAGCGGTGGCGCCGCAACGAAGTACTGGCCCATGTCGGTGATCACCGGCCAGGCCACAGGGCCGATGACAAACCACGCCCCGCACGCCACGGCGATCGCCCCCGCAGCACCCAAACTCAACCGCCGACCGGCAGTCGAGGTTCGAACCGGTGCGAAATAGAACAACCCGACCAACACCCCGATTGCCCCGGGTATTAGTGCCAACACGGAATGGGTCAAGTTCCACTCCCAGGCTGACGAACCGTCTGCGCTGTACCCGAAAGTCGGGCCGACGTAAGGGATAATTGCGCCCCAGGCCGAGATGACCACCGTGGTCAAGCCGACCATGCCCAGCCCCACCGAGAATGCCCTTCGGTCAGACGCTCCCCTTCTGCCGACATGACGTCGAGCATCATAGGTATTGCCCCCAAGTGCGGTAGTCATAATTCCTCCTTCGAACGACGACTGTTCGCGAGTCGGGTTATACCCAGAAACAATCTTCGACAATCACCTGGTCATGCATTGGCGCCGGTCCGGTGGGCCCGTCGAGCGGCAAGGATCCCACCCGGGACCTCGGGGTCCGTGAGTTTGAATCCTTTCGCCAGGCGGCAGCTCGTTCCCTTCGGCCAGGCATATTCATGACCCAAAGGGGTATAGGCCGGCGGTGGCTGGTGAGAGCCGGATGACCGTTACGTTGGCGCTGCTGGCCAATGTGGCGGTAGCGACCACCAAGACCGTTGCCGGCGTCATCGGGGGGCCAGCGCTGTGCTCTCCGAGAGCGCCCATTCGGTTGCCGATTCGGTGAACGAGTTGTTCCTGGTCGCCTCGGTGCGGCGAAGCGAGCGACCGCCTGATGATCGGCACCCGTTCGGCTACGGAGCGGAGCGATTCTTCTGGTCGCTCATTGCTGCCGTATGCATCTTCGTGACCGGAGGGGGATTCTTAGTTCATTGCCTTGGGAATTGCGGCGATATTCGAAGGAGCGTCGTTGTCTCGGGCGCTCTGGCAGATCCGCAAGGAGGCCTCCTCGGTCGGCCGTGACTCGATCGAGCACATCGTCAAGAGCGCCGATCCCGCCGTGAAGACGGTGGTCCTCGAGGACTCGATCGCCGTCTTCGGAATCGCCGTGGCCGCGGCCGGCGTGGCACTGCACTGGGCCACCGGCAACGGAAAATGGGAAGGATTGGCCTCTGCAGTCATTGGCGCGCTCCTGATCTTTTCCGCCTTTGCCCTGGCCCGGGACAACATGAGCCTGCTCATCGGCGAGTCCGTGGACCGCGCCACAGAGGAGGGCATCCGAAGCGTGGTGGCCAGCCATCCGATGGTGGAGGCGATCGTGGAGTTGCTGACCATGTACCTCGGAGCCCACGAGATCATGGTCGCCGCACGCGTCGTGCTGGCCGACGGCCTCACCTCTGAGCAGGTCGCCCACATGAGCTCGGAAATCGATGCGCTGCTGCATAGCAGCAACTCCGAGGTAACGCAGGTGTTCATCGACGTGACCACCTCCGAGGAGCGGATGCGGTTCGAGGCCGACCAACAAGGCGCGGGGGCCGCCTAGCTGGCACACGGGCAGGGGATCGGGCTGTTTCGCCGACCGGCGTGAGAACCTCAAGGAGGAGAGCTAACCCCGCATTGCGACCGCCCGCCGCCCGTGGCTCAGCAGATCCGAGGTAGCGGGTCGCCGACCAGCATGTCGACAATGAGGTCCCGCCGAACCTGGTCACCACCACCAGAACCGGCCGAGAACTCGAACGGCTGCCTCGTGGCTCACTTTTTCCTCGGCTTCTTTCCGATACTCGGGAATCGCCTCTTGACGGCTGCCTTCACCTTTTTTTGCTCGGCTGGGGTGCCGTTCTGAGCCACTCTCGCCAAGGCATTTCGGGCGTGAGCTTTATCCGGAATCGGGTATTTGCGCTTCCCAGGGAGAGCGAACTGCTTTTTGCTCAACTTCTTCCGTTGCTTTGTACTCAAGTTTTTTGCCATGGTCCAGTGCTACCCACCCGTTCCGCCGGCTTAAACCTCCTGGCTGAAGGGGCGGTGGTTCAATGCTGATCAAATCTTGCGGCACCCCCTGGCAGGAATCGGTCGGCTCATCCACCGGAACCAGAAGCGGACGGATGACCGGACGAAGCGATTCAAAACTGGGGTAGTCGGGCCCCGGTTTTGCGACCACGATCATGTAACCGTTAGAAGTGCGGCATTTGTGGTGGCAGTTCCAACAGAGTTGGTAAATACCGCCCGAAGCTTCCATCCGTTGACGAAGCCATTGACGGTGCTGCTGAAGGTGGTCGATGTTGCGCCGGCCAGGTTTGCCCAAGTGGTGCCGCCTTGGTGGAGTACTGCCACTGGACTGTCGGCGTCGGGTAGCCACTGGCTGCGGCGGTGAAGGTTGCTGTTCCGCCCGATGCGACCGTGACATTCGCGGGCTGCGCTGTTATGGCAGGAGGCGTGCCCACCGTGAGAAGCGCGGCATTGCTCGTGGCGGTCCCCACCGAGTTGGTGAATACCGCCCGAAGCTTCCATCCGTTGACGAAGCCATTGACGGTGCTACTGAAGGTGGTCGATGTTGCGCCAGCCAGGTTCGCCCACGTGGTGCCGCCGTTGGTGGAGTACTGCCACTGGACTGTCGGCGTCGGGTAGCCACTGGCCGTGGCGGTGAATGAAGCAGTCGAACCGGAAACAACCGCGACATTGACGGGCTGCGTCGTTACGACGGGCACCGCGTAGACGGTGAGGGTGACGGACATTGCACCGTACGTCAGGACGTAGGTCTCGCCAGGTGCCGGCACGGTGCCCGAGGTCGAGGCAAATGGACCGCTGCAGGCCACCGTGCACGAGAGGATGGTGAAGCTGGTCCCGGGAGCGGGGGTGTACCCGGGGGCCGTACTCAGGGCCAGTGACGATGTAGTGAGGTTCGCAGTGCCGGTGACCGAGATCTGGTCGAAGATCGAGGCCGAGCTGAGGGTTGCCTTGACCGTCCCCGTCCCCGAGTAGCCCCCTGCCAGGTTGAGCGGTCCGGCTGTCGATCCATTCTGCACCGAGCCGGTCCCCGACATCACCAGGGGTCGGCTGACCGTACCGGAGCCGGTCAGAGCGCCCCCTTTGAGCATCACAGTGGAGGCCGTCGATGTCAGTGTGCTCCCCTTGGCCACCGCGGTGGAGCCTGCAGTCTGAGTGTAGGAGCCGTTGATGCTCAGGGTCGAGCCTTTGGTTCCGTCGCCGATGGACACGGTGCCGGAGTTGGCGAAGGCAGTCGCCGACGTGGTGATGTTCCGGCCTCCGGTGAGTGAGAGGCGGCCGCTGTTGGCAGCCAAGAGCGACAGTGCGTTGGTCGAGACTCCGCTGACCAGCGTGGTCACCTTCGAGTAGGGACCGTGGAGCGAGAGGATGGCGGCGTTGGTTACCAGGTTGCCGCCGGTGATGGTGAGCTGCAGGATGCCCGTGAGATTGTAGGTGCCGCCGGTGAGCGTGGACCCCGACACGTTGGTGAGCGTGGGAATCGCAAGGGTGCCGGTGTCCACCTCGATTACGCCGGTACCCTGATTGGTCACCGGGACGGAGATGGTGGTGGTGCCGGTCCCCGACGAGTGAGTCACCGTGCCGGTGCTGGAGTTGGTCAGTGACCCGCCTCCATTGGCGACAAGACCGGCGGTGTCGCCCACGAGGCTCACGGTGCCGTTGTTGGTCAGGCTCGAGCCGGCATCGAAGTAGAAGCCGGCGTAGCCGCCATTGGACACGGTGATGGTTCCGTTGTTGACGACCGGGGCGGCAGTCTGGGAGTAGTAGCCGGTGCTGGTCACGTTGAGGGTGCCCCCGCTGGCCACCGTGACCGTGCCGGGTCCAAGCAACTCACCGTTCTTCCAGGTGGTGGTGCCGGTGAGCGAGAGGGCTCCCGCCCCCGAGATGATTCCTCCGGCGAGAGTGAAGGGGGCGCTCACCACCGTCGTCGTGGCCGTAGGAAGTTGCCAGGTCCCCGAGGTGAACTGGACGGTGCCGGGACCGGCCAACGTCACCGAGGTGAGGGTGTAGGTGCCTCCAGCGAAGGCCAGCGTGGCGCCCGACGGCAGCGAGCCCGATCCCGAGAGCGTTCCGCCCCCGGTCAACGAGAGTGTCCCTGCCTGCTGGTGGAGGTTGGCCATCGACGTAGTCACCGGGACGGAGATGGTGGTGGTGCCGGTCCCCGACGAGTGAGTCACCGTGCCGGTGCTGGAGTTGGTCAATGACCCACCTCCATTGGCGACAAGACCGGCGGTGTCGCCCACGAGATTCACGGTGCCGTTGTTGGTCAGGCTCGAGCCGGCGTCGAAGGTGAAGCCGGAGTAGCCGCCGTTGGACACGGTGATGGTTCCGTTGTTGACGACCGGAGCGGCCGTCTGGGAGTAGTAGCCGGTGCTGGTCACGTTCAGGGTGGCCCCGCTGGCCACCGTGACCGTGCCGGGTCCGAGCAGTTCACCGTTCTTCCACGTGGTGGTGCCGGTGAGCGAGAGGGCTCCCGCCCCCGAGATGATTCCTCCGGCGAGAGTGAAGGGGGCGCTCACCACCGTCGTCGTGGCCGTAGGAAGTTGCCAGGTCCCCGAGGTGAACTGGACGGTGCCGGGACCGGCCAACGTCACCGAGGTGAGGGTGTAGGTGCCTCCAGCGAAGGCCAGCGTGGCGCCCGACGACAGCGAGCCCGATCCCGAGAGCGTTCCGCCCCCGGTCAACGAGAGTGTCCCTGCCTGCTGGTGGAGGTTGGCCATCGACGTAGTCACCGGGACGGAGATGGTGGTGGTGCCGGTCCCCGACGAGTGAGTCACCGTGCCGGTGCTGGTGTTGGTCAATGACCCGCCTCCACTGGCGACAAGACCGGCGGTGTCGCCCACGAGATTCACGGTGCCGTTGTTGGTCAGGCTCGAGCCCGCGTCGAAGGGAAGCCGGCGTAGCCGCCATTGGACACGGTGATGGTTCCGTTGTTGACGACCGGGGCGGCAGTCTGGGAGTAGTAGCCGGTGCTGGTCACGTTCAGGGTGGCCCCGCTGGCCACCGTGACCGTGCCGGGTCCAAGCAGCTCACCGTTCTTCCAGGTGGTGGTGCCGGTGAGCGAGAGGGCTCCCGCCCCCGAGATGATTCCTCCGGCGAGAGTCCCGCCGCTAATGGTCGAGCCGTTGGTCGTGCTAGTCAGCGTCAACGTCCCCGAGGTCAGGGCGAATCCGCCGACACCCTCGGCACTAAGGCCCGCCACAGTGCTGTCGGCGCCAGTCGAGAGGGTCACCGACCCGGTGATGCTCCCGGGGATGCACGCGTAGTCCGTCGTCGTCGGCACCCGATGGACAGACGACGTGTCGGTCCAGTTGGCCGCGGTGAAGTAGCCCCCACCCGCCGTGTTCGAGAAGGTGATGGTGCAGGTCGGGGCTGCAGTCGCTGTGCCACCTTCCACCACCAGCAGTGCCAATCCCGTGATACCCGCAACACCGAATACGAGCGCGCCTACCGCTGTCAACACCTTGCGGAGTCTCAATCCCGATCCCCGTCGATGATTGAAGGTAGCCCCGGGACTCCGCTTCGCACCGCCCTCAGGCGCGGTCCTTCCGTCGTTGCTGCGATCTGAGCGCACGTTTCCCGCCTTCCGCCTTCTCCCCTGACCCGTTCAGGTTGATCACTTAATACCATCAAACTTGAATCGCTGCATGCCCACTGGATTCGTGTGCCATACCTGAAGTGCTCTCGTACTGGTTCTCGCAGGGCTGAGGAGCGACGGCCAGGGATGAACAATCTGATCGGTGCCAGCTGCCACAGCTGGGGTGCTCCATGTCTCAGCTCAAAAGCCTCATGGAGCAACGAGGCGTCTCAGCTCAAGCAGGCTGACGCTGTAACCCCTCCCGAGACCACTGACGACTAGAGGCTGATCGAAGCGATCTTTGCGGGTTATGGAGCGGCGGTAGTGGGTAGAACGATCACAATGGTGCTCGAACTTTCTAGCCGCGGGCGCGAACGTCGAGAGCGGATTGTACGCCGGACCCAGGAACTACCACCTACGAGCCGGATAGTCTATCGAATCGACCACCTCAGCTCTTTGCCCGGTGCATCCATCCTGGTAGCTGCGGCACTCGTCGGAGCGGTCACTGCCGGAGCCTGCGTGGGCTACTCGTCGAAGTGGCAAACGGGGTTCGCCGTAGGTACCTCGGTGATAACGCTCACTATGGTCTTCGTAGTCCAGCACACGCAGGGCCGGGCGCAGGCCGCATCCAGCGGAAGCTAGACGAGTTGCTCCGAGCGCTTCCCGAGGCGGAGAGCGGGCTGATGATGCTCGAAGAAGCCTCCGAGGAGGTGCTCCGGGATGTGGAGAACGTACAGCGCGGGGCGAGGGACGGCGTGGGGGTCAGACGGATCGGAACACCGGGCGGCTCAACCTACGACAGCGACGAGGCGTAGCGTCAACTGAACCCAGTTGCTCGGGGAGTCTCAGCCCAAGCAGCTGATGACAAGCGAGGCCTCGGCCGGTTGAGCTGCGACTGAGACATTGCTCGCGGGCCTGGCCGAGCGGGCCGAGAAGGCCCGGGAGTTCCTCTCCAGGAGCACTTTTCCGATTGATCTCAGCTACCAAGGCTGGGGTGCTCCTGGCCTCAACACTGCAGGCT
Organism: uncultured Acidimicrobiaceae bacterium; assembly: GCA_963817005.1. Classification (GTDB taxonomy): domain Bacteria; phylum Actinomycetota; class Acidimicrobiia; order Acidimicrobiales; family RAAP-2; genus Bog-756. The sequence goes on along the minus strand of CAWFMN010000007.1, from coordinate 252,486 downwards.
CGGGGCCGTAGAAGATGCCCCTGATCGGAAGAACCCGGGAGCAGCCGGGCCGAGGGCAACAGCCGCCGAATCCAGGGTGCTCGTCTACAGAATCGTCCCTGGTAGCCGGCTGTTTCGGGCCGAGTCGGGCCACTAGTATTGGGGGTGTGACAGAGCGGCTCGACGATCTGGCGACGATTCGGGCCGCCGGGCTCCGCACCGGGCGCTACCAGACGTGGAAGCCCGAGCACGGCACGCCAGTCAGGACCACGGTGGGAGCGCCGAAGTTCTGGCGTGGGGCGCTCGTGGCCGTCCCACAGCTTGCTCCGTTCGGCATCTTCGGTCAGCGGATGTCTGAGGACGATTTCCGACGCAGCTACCTCGCCAGGCTCGACCGGTACGGCGGCGAGATCATGACAGCGCTCACAGCCATCGCCCGCTCCCGTCCTGGCACGCAGCTCGTCCTGCTCTGCTTCGACGACATCGAGCAGGCCGGGGTGTTCTGCCATCGCACCTGGGCTGCCGAGTGGATGCAAGAGCGCCACGGCATCGAGGTCCCCGAGCTTCCGGGACATCTGCCAGGCACCGACCAGCTGCAGCTGCCGTTCTGACTTGGTTCCATGCACTTGCGAACGGATGCATCGAGGGTCCTCAGCCTCTGAGGCCTGAGGGCGAGAGACCGGCGTCACGGTTCCGCAGACATGCGCTACCAGCACGCTCGAGGCACTCCAGCGCCATCGTCGTCATCTGGGGACTTCCTCATGCGATCCCCACCGAGGAAGTTCTTGCGGGATTCGAGCCTATTACACAGGACAATCGACGCGTGGCAAGGTTGGCGATGGTCATACAACGATTTGTTGAGACGTGATGGATCGGGCACCTAACCCCTTCCGAGGCGTGAGGATCGGATTGGTTGCTTTTACGCTGGTGCTCGTCGCGGGCACCGTCGGTTACCTAATTCTTGGTTTCGGTCTCCTGGATGCCATCTTCCAGACTGTCAGCACGGTCACCACGGTGGGCTTCAACTCCCCCCGCTCACTAGACCGGGGAAGCAAGATCTTCACAATCATTCTCATTTTCGTCGGTGTCGGAACCGCGCTCTACACGTTTTCCGCGGTCCTGGAGTTGCTCATCGACGGCCATGTTCGAGATTCATTTAGGAGGCGCAAGATGGAACGCGACGTAGGTCGGATGCATGGACACGTCATCATCTGTGGATGGGGGCGGGTCGGGCGCGAGGTGGCCGATTTCTTGGCAAGTGGAAAGACAGATCTTGTCGTTATTGACCGTGATCCCGAACGTCTCGTTGGGATTCCCTTCGCACACGTATGCGGTGATGTCGCCGACGACGAAGCTCTGTTACAGGCCGGCGTTCAGAAAGCTTCCGCGTTGATAGCCGCTCTCGACACAGATGCCGACAACCTCTATGTGACGGTTGCGGCCAAGTCGCTGTGCCGGGACATAATGATAATTGCGCGAGCCCGCAATGAGTCTTCGGAGTCGAAATTGGTGCGCGCCGGCGCTGACAGGGTGGTCAACCCCCAACAGCTCGGAGGGGATCGGATGGCGTCATTTGTGACTCAGCCCCACGTCGTCGATTTCATCGATGTAGTGATGCATGACGGGACGCTCGAGTTCCGTTTGGAGGAGGTGACCCTCGGTCAAGAGTCAGCACTGGCAGGGAAGACGTTACGCTCTGCACATCTGCGCGATGCGACCGGAGCACTAGTTCTAGCCATCCGACGACCGGATGGCCGCTTCATCACCAATCCTTCACCCGAAGACACAATCGAAGCGGCAGACGTGCTCATCAGCATTGGCACCGCCGACCAGCTCAAGGCACTCGTAGCATTTGTCGACCGGCCCTCGACCCTCACTCCTCCAGGCTGAGGCTCCTCCGACTCTTCCCATACTTCACAAGACGGCCATACGAGAGTGATTTGGAGAACGCGACCCAGAGCGGGCTCAGCTTCGCACGGCTGAGGTAGCCATGTGAGGTTCTCAGCTCGTGCAGCTGAGACCGGCCGCGTCACTGAAGCCCGGCAGCGCGTATGGTTCGGGCCGCCAAATGGCGACATTGGCCTCGGTCGGTGTTCGACAACATAGATATCGGCGTCGGTGTCGGGGATCCGACCGCCCCCAGACGCCGGTTCTCATCACTCCGCTCCGTGGCCCTTTGCGAGTCGCTGATCGATCTCGGCTCCCATGATCTTGCAGTCAGTCGCCGGATGGTCGTAGCGGCACAGCAGCGCGCCAGAGAGATATTCCCGGGCCCGATGCAATTTGGCGATCTCTTCGTCGAGTATTTCGAGCCGACGGGTGGCGATTGGCTTCCATTCGCTAACGGATGAGGCACCGAGGATTCCGGCGATGTCACTCAAGGCGAGCCCGGCGTCCTGGAGCATGCCGATGAAGACGAGCCTTCGAAGAGTCGCGACGCGGTAGCGGCGCTGCCCGGACGTTCGAGCATCTGCAACGAGAAGACCGAGGCGTTCGTAGTAGCGGATCGTCGAGGTGGCAACCTGGGCTCGTTCGGCGACCTCCCCGATGGCAAGCAGCTCTTCAGTCACGCGTCCACTTGACTTGAAGCCGGGTTCAACTGTCAAGGTGACTAGGTGGACGAACAACCCGCACTACCCAATCACCACGCTGACTACCCCGCCTTTTCCGGTATCGCTGGGTGCGTCGCCGCGCTCAGCATGGCCTTTGGTCGCAATAGCGACGCGCAGTTAGCCGTGCACCTGAGCGGCATGGGATCCGGCGACACGGTGGTGGATATCGGTTGCGGACCCGGAGTCGCAGTCCGCTACTCGGCTCGGTTCGGTGCGACTGTGACCGGAGTCGATCCCGCGCCTGTCATGCTGCGGTTCGCGAGACGCTTGACCCGGCATGTGGCGAAGGTGAGGTACATCGAAGGTAGCGCTGAGAAGATCCCCCTTCCAGAGGGTTCCGCTTCGATCGTATGGTCGATTGCCACGGTGCACCACTGGTCAGATGTCGATGCCGGGCTTCGGGAAGTGCGCCGAGTGCTCCTCCCCGCTGGTCGGCTCGTCGCCCTGGAGAGACACACGCAGCAAGGGGCCCGAGGTCACGCAAGTCATGGCTGGACCGATGATCAAGCCACCGCCTTCATGGACCGGTGTAGAGATCACGGCTTCACCGATGTTCGGCTGGAGCGAGCGACCGTTGGGCGCCGCAATACGATTGGCGTAGTAGCCAACACACCCTGAAGCTCTCGGTGATTCCTTACAGGGATCCCTCGGCGTTGCTGCCCACCCGTGAAGTCAGCCTTGCCCAGCAAGCCGACAAGCTCACGGTGAGGGCACGAAGAGAATGATTGCGGGCGGCCAAGCCGGAGGCTAACCGATGAAATCACTTCGGCGTTTGGGGACAGCAATCCCTCACGCGTAGAGCATCTTGCCCGACAGACTTCAGCTCAAGCAGCTGAGACGGCCGGCGCCAATTCTGGGGAAGCCGTCAGAGGCCTATCCCCCACCGGGTCCGCCATGGGCCAAAGCGAGTTGAGGAAGAACCATCAGCCCGAAGGCTTTCAGGTTCCGCGCGGCCTGATTGACCGTGCTGCGATCAAGGGCGCCGTCACACCTCACGCTGCGTTGGTCGCTTAATGAAGCCTTGCTTCAGCTTCTCCTCAGGTCTTGACATGTAACTATTTAGTGACATATCGTAGGTCGATGTGGACGACAGTCCCGTGTTCAAAGCACTTGCGCACCCGACCCGGCGGTTTCTGCTGGATCTTCTCTTCGAGCGGGACGGTCGAACACTGACCGATCTCGAATCACAGGTGGTGGACATGACCCGTATCGGGGTGATGAAGCATCTAGACGTGCTCGAAGAGGCGGGCCTAGTCGTCACACGTCGGTCGGGCCGGGAGAAGCTGCACTTCCTCAATCCCGTCCCGATCCAGATGATCCATGACCGGTGGATCAACAAGTACACCGAGCATCACGCCTCGGCTCTCATCCAACTCAAGACCACCTTGGAGGCACAGAAATGACCACGGAATCCCAGACTGAGATCACTCAAACCTACCGCGTGTACATCAACGCAACACCCGAAGCTATCTGGGAGGCGATCACCGAGCCCGAGTGGACGGTGCAGTATGGCTACGCCCCGCTCGTTGAGTATCAACTGCATTCAGGCGGTACTTTCCGGGCGTATGCAAACGAAGGCATGAAGGCGGTTGGTTGCCCTGACGTGATCAGCGATGGTGAGGTAATCGAGGCTGACCCACCACGCAAACTCGTCCAAACCTGGCGGATGACGATGACGCCCGAGCTGGCGGCCGAGGCGTTTACCCGACTGACCTATGAGATTGAACCAGCGCGGGGAGGTGTCACAAAGCTCACCGTGATCCATGACGTCGCGGGTGCGCCGATGATTGCCACAGTTCTGAGGGGCGAGGCCGAGTCGGGCGGCGCCGGTGGTGGTTGGAGCGAGATCCTCAGCGGATTGAAGACCTTGCTCGAGACTGGTCAGCAACTCCCATTCCAGAGCGGCCCGGCATAAGCTCAGAATCGAACGTGGAAGGTGGTGGCCGGCTCCAAGCGCCAGCAATGGAGAACCGGTCAAAATTCCTACCCGAAGGCTGAGTTAGTGCTCAGGCCGGGGCGCTGGCCTGAGGTACTCTGCAAGGCCATCTCCGAGCCGGAATAACTTGGATGCACGGATCGTTCGCGTGGCGAAGCGCCTCGTAGCATGCCTCCACCACCAAGCGGATCTGAGAACTGGCTTCATTAGGTTGACCCGCCTCAGCTCCAGAGGCTGAGAACAAGTCGACCTCAGCCCATGCAGCTGATGACAAGCGAGGCTTCAGCCTGCTGAAACTGAGGACCGACCTGGACACACACCTCAGCCCGGCGATTCGGGCAGTCTCACCTCAGCTCAGGCAGCTGAGGGCATCGCTAGGTCCTCAGCCCACGCAGCTGAGACCTTCGAGTGACGAATGAAGCGCCGCAATCGCTCGTATAGAGCGCCTCGGCACCTTTCCAAGTGAACACCGTGACCGGAATGCCTGACGCAGTCGACGGATGACCGTTTTGGGCCTGGTAGCTCATCAGCAGACTCGCTGGGCTCAGCGTTGGCGAGAGATCCGCTTAGCGATCGGTCTCCATTCGGCGAGGCTCAGAACGACGTTTGGTGATGAAGCGGTGGATGGCCTCGTTGGCGTGGTCCTGAAAGGACGGGTTGGCCAAGTCGGGGAAGATGTCCGCTTGGTCGACCATGGGACCCTTCAACTTGTTGGCCGCGCTGGCGTAGAACACGCCACTCGACAGGGTCGGGTCGGTGACGCCGTCGACCAGTCGCTTCGCGCCCACGTCAAGTTTGTGGGAGATACCCAGGTGAGGCATGACGTATTTGGCCGCTATACGCAGTGGTAGCGCAAGGCCGTCGGGGGCTTGGGTGCCGGTGGTGTTGCCGGGGCTCACGGTGATGAAGCGGCGGTCGGGGTATTGGCGGGCCAGGTAGGCCATCCATAGGGCCCCGATGTACTTGACCTGCCCGAAGGCCAGGTTGGGGTCAGATTTTTTGCCGGCGAAGTAGCTGCCGTCGATGACGGTGGCGAGTTCATCGGCGGAGGTTGAGACGAAGGATGGCTGCTTCATCTTTAACAATGCTGTGAAAAACCCAACTTCGGAATTCCCCTGGCTGCTTCACTTCCGGCGAAGACCGCAACCTCGCCAAGCCGGTTCTCGGTCAGGAGCCCTTCGAGGAGAACGACGTGACCAAGAACGTTCGTTGCGAACAGGGTGGTGACCCCGTCAGCGGTCAAGTCCATCAACTTCTTGTCGCCGATTACACCAGCGTTCATGACCAGCGCGTCGATGGATCCGTCGATGGCCGCAAGGCCGGCGCGGACCGAAGCCAGATCGGCGACGTCCATGAGAATGATGTCGAAGATGTGCCGGCCGGTCGCGGCTTCGAGTTCGGCCTTTGCCGGTGTCGCCCGATCTTGGTTCCGGCACGCCAGGTAGATCCGCGCGATCTCGGGACGTAATGCCAGTTGCCGGGCCACCTCCTTGCCGATCCCGGCGTTGGCGCCCGTGATGAGCACCGTCTTTCCTGGGAGTGTGCTCATTGGTATTTCCTCTCAGTTTCTGTGGGCCTAGTCGGGCAGGACAGCTCTTGCCGGGTTGCGTCCACCGGTGCTCCCGGGTTGCTATAGACCTGTAGCGGGTCGACGAGCACGTGGGCACCAGGTGGGATCTGGAGCCACCTCGATCAGCTAGGCAGGCCGTCGAGCAAGCTGAAACGGGCATCCATCGCGACACTTCGGACATCGATCAGCTGCTGATATTCAGGCGAGTTGTACCACCTGAGGGCCGTCTCACGGTCGGTAAACCGCACGAGTGCTCCTGAAGTGAGCGAGCCATCGCCGTGCAGGACCTCCCAGTTACTGGTGGCGAGAACCTCGCCTCCGTGCTCTTTGGCCGTCTGCCCAGCGTTGGGGGCGTATTTCTCACGGTACATTTCCGGGTCCTTGACTGTGAATTCGACAATTACGTATGCGCTCATGTTGATACTCCTCCGTTGTTAGTTGTGATCTGTGTTCTAGGTCTTCACTCTTAAACGTCGCCGCCGACAGGCGTTACGTCGCTGACTCGGCCCCCGTCGACCGCAAGAGTGACGCCGTGGACGAAGCTGGCATCATCACTGGCGAGGAAGACGATCGCCGCAGCAAGTTCCTCGGGCTCAGCTACGCGACCTGCTGGTGCTAGTGCTGCGAGCTGATTCACCATCTCGTCGGGGACTGCTTCCATCATCCGGGTGCGCGTCGGGCCGGGGGAAACGGCGTTGACCCGAACACCACTCGGGCCGTATTCGGCGGCCCAGGCCTTCGTCAACAGTTCGAGAGCCGCTCGGCTGGCGCCATACAGAGCCATGCCGGCCTGTCCAAAGCTGGCGACCATCGTGGAGACGTTGACGATCGAACCCCATCCGCGTTCGGCCATGGCTGGCGCCAGTGACGCGACGAGGAAGAACGGAACCTTGACGTTCAGTGCAAAGGTCTCGTCGAACTCTGCTTCGGTGGCTGCGTTGCTTGGTCCGAGCAAGGCGACGCCAGCGTTGTTGATGAGGATGTCGACGTGACCGTCGCCTGCCTCAGTGGCCCACTCGACCAGGTCCTGGGCCGATTCCAGATCGCTCAACGTGGTGAGCCGGAACGTCGCGCTGACCGCCGCTGCCTTCGATCTCGGCGACCACGTCTTTGGCTCGTTGTTCGTTGCGTCCGACTACCAGTACGTGAGCGCCGCGGGCGGCCAAGGCGATGGCCGTAGCCTTGCCGATCCCGCTCGTCGAGCCCGTTACCAGAGCTGTCTTGCCTCTTAGGTCAGTCATGCGATGCTTTGTCCTCTCGTCCAAAATGGGTTGTGCAACTCACTCTGACAGTTCGGTACTGGGTTGTCAAACTCAAAATCCTGCTAACATTGGTGCATGGTCAACGAGACGAGTGACCGGCCGAGGCTCACCCCCAAGGGAGCACGCACCCGGGCACGAATAGTGGAGGAGGCCGCCGCCCTGATCCATGAGCGCGGGGTGGCGGGCACCACCTTGGAAGACGTCAAGGTGGCGGCGGAAGTCAGCGGCTCTCAGATGTACCACTACTTCCCCGACAAGAACGAACTCGTGCAGGCGGTCATCGACTACCAAGCCGACACCATCGTCAATCGCCAGCGGCACGCGCTCGGCAGCGCGAACGGAGTCGAAGCCTGGCGGAACATGGTGATCACCGCAGCGAAGCGCACCAAAGCAAAGGGGGGCTGCCAACTTGGCTCGCTCGTTGGTCAACTCGCCGAGAGTGACCCCGAGGCCCGAGCGCTCATCGCGGCAGGGTTCGATCAGTGGGCAGCCGCCATCGGCGATGGACTCAGATCCCTTCATGCCGACGGGAAGCTCCCGTCCGACATCGACCCGGACGACCTCGCCACTACTCTGCTCGCCACGCTCCAAGGAGGACTTCTACTCGCCCAGGTACATCGGAGTACCCGTCCGTTCGAGACTGCCGTCAATACCCTCCTCGCCCTTGCCATCGGCAGATGAGCCCAAGCCGGGTTCGTTCACAGCCATCGCCGAGGTCGGCTCACGGCTCTTGGATGATGCACGTGCATCCAGCACGATGCGCTTGCGGACCCGCTGCCGTTCGTGATGCGGGACACCTCGTCGCTCCCAGTGGGTTGCTCAGGTCTGGCTTTCCGTGAGCTCATTCAGCCGACCCTGACTGCTCGTGCCTCTTGGACGTGGACCGGCCTCGTCAAGATGAACGGAATTTCGTGACAGCTCCTCGCGTGGGGGAGACGTTCCACCTCGACCTCGACGGGACGGCAATTGCCGGCCGCTACATCGAAGTAGATCCCCCGCACCGCATGCTGCTTAGATGGGACCGTCAAGGAACCGACACAGCGACGCCGACACCTACATTCATTGAGATCACGCTCACCCCGACGGGTGACGGCACAAATGTGAGGGTGCAATTCTCCGGCCTAAGTGCGGAGGATGCCGCTTTCTATCCGCAACTCTGGGCGCGTCACCTTGACCGGATCGCAGCTGCCTTGGCTAGCGCCGAACCCGCGCACGGCAACTGAGTCGGGAACCGCATCCTCTGAACGCTTGACAGGCATGAGATCACGAACAGATCCAGGTCCGATTGGTCGACGGCTGGGCCCTATTTCGTGTTATCCAAGGCCGGAGTGGGGTTCGAACATCGCCGTTTGCCTCGGTAGGGAAATGGCGATGGAATATGGCCTTTGAGCTGGAATGCGTTGTCATTCCGACGACACGGTAGAGGGGATGGGACTCGAACCCCGATCGATGCGTCATTGGCCACAGCTCTAGAGGCTGAGGACAAGTCAGCTCCGCAGCCTCTGAAGGCGAGCCTGAGGGACTCAGCTCACTCAGCCGAGGTCGGCGTCGGAACCAGAATCCATCCCGCCGTGCCTTTAGTTGCGTGTTCGCCGAGTCGATATAGACGGCCATGGCGGATCGACTCCTCAAACTGCGGTACCCGGCGACGTGTTCACATTGTGCATGCTCGTTGGCACCCGGCGTGCAAGGTTGGTGGAACTCTGGTGCACGCACAGTTACGTGTACGGCGTGTCGTCCTCCCGATCGACTGTCCACCGCAACTACGCTCACCGAACGATCACCGATCAACGCCCTTCCCGCGCTTTCCTCGATGAGCGCAGCTGGCGGGTCCGCACATCAGGAATACCTGAGGAGGCATCAGAGGCGAGAATCGCAGATCGAACGCAAGTGGGGCCCATTGTCTGGTGTGGTGAAGTTCTTGTCCGATGACCCTCAATCAACTAGGGCGTGGGCGAAGGGATCGGAAGGAGAGCGGAAGCTGGCAGCTCACTTGGTGCGGTCTATCGGCGATCGGGCGATCATTCTCCACGACCGACGGATCCCAGGCACGCGAGCCAACATCGATCATCTCGTAGTCGCTGCAACTGGGATATGGATTGTCGATGCAAAGAGCTATCGCGGGAAGGTCGAGCAACGAGACGTTGGCGGTTTGTTCAGGTCAGATAAGCGTCTTTTCGTAAGCGGCCGGGATAGGTCCACTTTGGCTTCCGGTCTCTTCAAACAGACTTTCGCTGTACTAACTGCCCTAGACGGAATCGCGCTCGACGTCGACGTAATGGCTGCACTTTGTTTCGTGGATTCGGAGTGGGCCCTGTTCGCCAAACCATTCCTCCAAGGGGGAGTTCTCGTTACATGGCCGAAGATGCTCTGCAAGGCCATTTCCCAGGCTGGATTACTTGAACGCGAGCAGATCATTGACGTGGCCGAGTGCCTCGCTGCTGGCCTTCCGGCCGCTAAGCCAATCTGAGGGCAAAGACATCCGACCCGGTGTCCGGCCCCACGGCCGAATTGGAGGCAGTGCAGCTAACTCAGCTTAAGCAGCTGAGGTCCTGTACCGCACTATGACAGCAGGGTCAGGCTTTGCTAGTGGTTCGTCGTTCAACCCCACTGTCAGAGGGTTGCAAAGGTGCCGCTGACCAGGCTGAGTGCGCCCGATGTTTTCTCGCAGAGTCGCATGGATACGGGATCTCCGACGATGATCGCACTTGCTGTCCCCCCGGAGATTGTGCCCGCGACGTCAACTTCAGTGCGCCCAGTCTTGCAACCGCCCTGTCCCACTATGGAGGAAGTTGCTGAAAACTCTGTGGTTTGACCACTTGGCGTCCAGATAAGTGACCCGCCGGACAACAAACTCTCGCCACTGGCCGACGCTGTCTTGTTGTCCGGCGAAGGTGGTGCGCATTTAGACAAGGTCACGCTGCCACCGAGAGTTCCAGACACCCTGCCACAAGAAAACACGAAGTCGGCTATGTCAAAGTCCGCTGAATAAGTATTTCCGGAGGTCAGCCCAACAGCCGTGATGGCGTGCTCACCCGGCGGTCCAGCAACCGTTACATTCGGTATATGAGTGTGGCACTCCGCCTGGGTGCCCTGAGCCTTCACCATGCAGAGATCGACCGTCGGCTTGCTGGGCGATCCAGTGTTGTACGCAAACACGACCTTTTCGCCGGGTGAAAACCCTTGCGCCACCAGCTGGATCTTCTGACTAGGAAGTCCAGAAGGTGGGCTGATCCCTAGGTTCTGGAACTGAACGGTGAAGGTGCCTGATGCAGTCCCGCCACAGCTTTGAGCAACGATCAGCCAGGTTCCGGGCGCTTGGATTGAGAATCCCCCCCCACCCTCGCCGCCAATTGTCGAGTCGCAGGTAGAACCAAATGCACCGCCCGGGCCGTAGAGCTCAACCTCTGGGTCCAGGTTGCCCGAGATCGGTTTCAACGTTATCGACAGCCAGTCAATGGGAGTAGTCAGGACGTAGCAGGCCGCATCGGCTGGACCGGCAACTGTCCCGCCGATCAGTGCTGGTCCATATGAGACATCTTGACACCCAGTCGGATTCTGGACGCTCTGAATGTAGATCTTGAACATCCCAACGTTCGTGTCGGTCTCCTCGAGCGTCCACGGGCCCGACGCGTCCAATGTGCATTCGGATTGGTTAGCACTGAACTCGTGGCCACAACTGAAGGAACTGCTGACATTGGACACAGCAGTCGACGGAGTTGGCATTCCGGACGTTGAATCCACGTTGACGAGGACAGTATCGGTGGGCGATGAATCAGCAAAGGTGAAACAAGCCGCTTGTGTTGGATCAGTTATTGAACCAGCGAGTGGCAATGCACCGACGGTGATGCTCTGACTCGATGAGCAACTCGTGGAGTCGGTCTCGATTTGGGTGTGGGATGATCGGGAGGCCAACTCTGTCGTGTGCGGGGTCGTTGCGTATGCTGTGCTCGGGAGTAGAGAAATGGTCAACGCCGAGAAGAGAACGGCGGCCCCCGTCATAATCGATGCTGGGTATAGATGACGGATACGAAGCCGAACCCGGCGAGGCTTGCCAGTTGTAGTCACACGATTGACTGTGAACCTGTTCGTCGATTGAGTCAAGGACATCTCACTCGAATGGAAGGGTGCTCGGCAAGCGAAGAGCCAGCAAGACAGGCCATCTGGATCTGCCCCAGCCCATTGAGCTGGGAACGAGAAGGCCCCAGCGCCAAAGGCTGAGGGTGTGGGTGCGTCCTCAGCCTTGAGAGGATGAGGACATCAGTAGCGACCTCAGCCGCAAAGGCTGAGGCCATGCAGTCTTCAGCTTTGAAGGCTAAGGACAGCAGCTCGTTGCCCGTCCCGAATTGCTGAGCGCCTCGAGCGACACGATCGCCTGCCGTCCTCTGCCTAGGCAGCTGAGGACGTGTTGAATACCTCAGCTCATGCAGCTGAGAACTCAGGCGCTGCCTCGACCTAACCCTAGAGCTTCCAGACCCAAGGTTTGAGGCAACAGGACCAAACCATGTGCTTCGGAGATGAGTAGTCCAACATTCAACCCAATTTCTGTGGTTCAGTCGTTGAGAGTGAGCTCTGCCCGTAGATTGAGCTACATACCAGAAGGTGGTTTCGGATGATGAAGTTTTCCCGTTCGGATGGCGATGAGACACTAGCCCCTATCGACGAGAGCGTTCGCGAGATGTTCGCCAGGTTTCTCAAGCTAAAGCTCGGCCCCGGCAATTTCGATACCGACGACAACCCAGCATGCCCAACACCGTGACACTCAACTCATCAGCCTATGCGGAAGGTAGATTGCCTCAGCCTTAGAGGCAGTGCACGGTGGCTTGGCCAGCAGCTTACGCAGCTGAGAGGATCGGTGGGACTGGACCTCTCAGTGACGACGTGCGCCGCCGGTCGAGAGTGAGAGATATTCCTTAGCGTACAGAGTTGAGTGAATCCGGCAGTGACGCGGACTCCGGGGATACGGACGGCTCCTCGGTGGGCTGGTGCCGCCACAATGCCGAAGGCCACCAGTTGACCCGACCCAGCAGCACGGCGGTGGACGGCACGAGCAGAGTCCGGACGACGAAAGTGTCGAGGAGAATGCCGAGAGCCAATCCTGCCCCGATCTGGCGGATCTGGCCCGATGTCACCACGGCTAGAACCCCGAATGTCCCCGCCAACACCAGTCCGGCAGCGGTGATGGTGCCTCCAGTAGCCAGAATGGCGCGGCGGACGGCCTCGCGGGGCGGATGGTTGACGGCCTCCTCGCGGATCCGCCCCATCACCAAGATGTTGTAGTCCTCGCCGAGCGCCATAACGAAGACGAAGAGGAAGAAGGGCAGGGCGAAATTCACCCCGGGAGCACCACCCAGCAATTGGAAAATCAGGATGGCCAGTCCCAGCGAGGCCAGGTAGGACAGGGCCACACTGGCCACCAGGTAGAGAGGTGCCACCAGGCTTCGAAGACCGAGGGCCAGGAGTAGGGTCAACAGCAGCAGGACCACCGGCACCACGTGGATAACGTCATGCCCGGAGACGGCGCTCACGTCCGCGGCTCCTGCCGCCTCTCCGGTGACACCTTGGGCGACAGCTCCGACATCGCCGGCCACCTCGGCGACCACCGATCGCACCGCGGGAATGGCCTGGAGGGCGCGGGTGCTGCCCGCCGCCCCTGCCCGGAGCGTGGTCGAGATGAGCACCGTCCTCCCGTCGCGCGAGATGAACTGAGCGGTCGACAGATACGCCGCATAGGCCGACGAGGAGAGGTTGAGCCCGGCCGGTTCGACGGCGGGTGCGTCCTGCGGCGGGCCGAGGCGGGCCTCCAGCGAGGCCAACCGCTCGGGATCCTGAAAGGTACCGTTGGGATTGACCGAGCCGATGAGGTTCGAGAACTTCTGGCTGCGGAACAGCTCCAGCTCAGCCTGGGCCACACGGCCTGGATCGGCCCACACCGATGAGGAGAAGCGCATCACGACATCGGTCGGACTGTCCGAGCTGACCCCAAAGTAGTACTGGAGGACCGTCGCTCCCGCCGCCGAGTTGCTTCCGGCGATTGTGCCGCCGGGGTTGAAGCCCGACGGGGCGTAGGCCACCACGACCAGCGAGAGCGCGGCGAAGCCCGCAGTGCCGGCTACTAGCGCGCCGATCGGCCGACTACAGACCCTGGCCGCCACCCGGCCCCAAGCACCCGGCTCGGACCAGTGGGCGCCGGTACGACTGGGCCAGAAGGCTGCCCGACCCACCAAGGACAGGAGGGCCGGCAGGAGCGTGACCTCGACGGCCAGGACGATGGCGATTCCCAGCGCCAGACCGGGACCCACGCCGCGATACAGACCGAACTGGGCAATGACCAGGCTGGACAGGGCCACCACCACGGTGAGGGCCGAAAGGCCCACAGCTCCACCCACCCGGGACATGGCTTCGACGATGGCTGTCTCGACGGTGACGCCCCGCCCCAGGTTCTCGCGGAAGCGGAACAAAATGAACAAGCCATAGTCGGTTCCCGCACCAAGCACGAGAGCGGTCAGCAGCAGCTCGAGCAGCGAGGAGATCTGTACCCCGAGGTGCGTCGATTCGGCGATCAGTGGCTCAGCCAGCAACAGGGCCAGGCCGGCCGGGGCTAGGGCCACGAGAGGACCGAGCAGGGCGCGGAAGGCGACGGCCAGCACCAGTAGGATCAGGAGAATCGAGAGGATGGCGGCATTTTCTTCGGTGTGGTTGGCGGCGTGCTGCTGGTCCACCAGGATGGGAAGCGAACCAGTCAGGTAGGTCTGCACTCCGGGCGGTGTGTCGACGGCCATCAGGTGACGGACGGCGCCAACGACTTCGGATCCGATCGCACCACCCCCTGCCGTTGCCGCCGAGAACTGCACTACCTCGGATTCGGCCCTGCCGTTGGCCGACTGCGCACCCTGGGAGATCCCGATGACGTGCACCACGTGGCGGATTCCGGTCTCGAGATGCTGCAGAGCTTGCTCGTCATCGGGTCCGATCCGGCCGTCTTGACTCACGGCGACCAGGATCCCGGTCTGTACCCCTTCGTGGATAAACGGCGATGCCAGCTTGGCGGCCTTCAGGCTGGGCGACGACTGAGGGAGGAAGGTCGTGCTGTCGTTGTGGACCACAGCACCCAACGTGGGCAGGAACAGCACGGCCAACACGGTGGCTGTGATCCAGCCACCGATGACGTACCACCGCCATCGCATGGATCCCCGGGCGATGGTGGCAAACAGGCCCGAGGCGTCGGTCTCCTTGTTCGTTTGCGCACCTGAACCGAAATGGCCATCCGCTGGCCATTGAGTCCGATGCATAGAGTGCACGATAGAGGGACGGGTCCCGGCTGATGGGTCGCCCTGAACGCCGTGCCACAGACGCTCGTCCCCTACACTGCGCTGGTGTCCGATCGGTACGTAATCACCCTGTCCATCGTGTTGGTACTCATCCTGGCCAGCAGGTACGCCCTACCGATTCTCCCCTCCCCTCGCTCGGCCGCCCCCATGACCATTGCCGACGCAGTCCTGTTTGGATCAGGCGTGGCCGGACTGGCCATCCACTGCGGGGCCATGTTTTTCCCGGCTCTGGTCCGGACCCTTCCCGGTGGCCACCAGGTCATCCGGATAGTGGATCCATTGGGAACCGTGAGCATTCTTTGGTTCGCTGTGGCCGCTGGCCTGGTCATGATCGGGCTACGGCGGCAGCGCGTCGTGGCGTTGGTCGTCGCCGGCGGGTCGTTGGCCGCGGTCGGGTACACCATGTACGACGGGGGCCGACTGCATACCCACCTGACTGCCATCTTCGTGGCCGTGGTCGTCCTGGCCGTGATCTTGGCCGTCCTGGTGATCCCACCGTGGCGCCATGGAACGAGTTTCACTCACTCAACAGGCCAGCGCCTCCCGGCCGACTGACCACCGGCCCAGGCGGATCAGGCCTCACCGCGCCCGGCACGATCCAGCTGCCGGAGGGCCCAGACCTTCACCCCGCGGGGCACCTCATCGATCTCGAGCAACCGCCGGATCTGGACGGGATCGCCAGAGTCCAGGGTGTCAGCGAAGGCGGCCGCTGTCAGGCCGTGGGTGGGCCGGGAGACGACGACGATCTCGTCACCGACCCCGAGCTCGCCGACCTCCACGATGCGGAGATAGACCCCAAAGCGGCGAGCGTCGTCGAACTCCTGAACGAATCCGGCATCATCCATCCGGATGCCGAGCTTGAAGCAGGGTTGCCGGGTCTGTGCGACCTGTAGTTTCGTTGTGCCGACCGCCCAGACCTCGCCGATGACCGCGTCGGCCAGCTCTATCCCCTCGGTCGTGAGGTTCTCTCCGAACGTGCCAGGGTCGACCCCGGTGCCCAGCCGTCCTCCCCACCACCGGTAGTCCTCCAGGGAGTAGGCGTAAACCGCCTTGTCGGGGCCACCGTGGACTCGCAGATCGGCCTGGGCGTCTCCGTCCAGATTGTCGTGGTCGACAGGCACCCGTCGGTCCGTCGGCCACTTCCAGATAGCCGTACGTACCCGTCGTCCACCCCAGTCGACCTCACGGGGCTCGCCGATGTTCACCGACACGACAGCGCCAGTGGGAGTGGCTCCTCGATATTCGGCCATCAAGCAGACCTCCGGGCACAGGGGCCGCCGTACGGCCCGGCGGGATGTGTCACCCTGGGTACGATCCTACCTGCAGGCCTCGTCGAATTTAGCGGGTGGGTTCATGGGAACCGACGCCGGAGCACCAGGAGGACCGCCATGCCCTTCACCCGAGGTTTTCGCAGTCGGGGAGCCCGGGACCCTCGGCTACCGCCTGGCCAGTACGACGCGGGAGCCGAGTGGCCGGTGCTCAACGCCGAAGCCACGCCGACGCTGTCGACGGATTCATGGACGTTCGTCGTCGAGGGGCTTGTCGAACAGCCGACACGCTGGACGTGGGAGGAGATCCACGCACTACCCGATGCGACCTACGCCGGGGACATCCACTGTGTGACCACCTGGTCCAGGCTGGGGGTGACGTTCCGCGGCGTGTCCCTGGACACGCTGTTCTCCGTCGCTCGTCCCCTGCCCTCGGCCACCCACATCGTGGCCTCCTCCTTCACGGGTTATACGACCAACCTTCCCCTGGACGACGTTACCGGGGGAAAGGCCTGGGTAACTTGGGAGTACGAGGGGTCGCCCCTGCCGGTCGAGCACGGGGGACCCGCCCGTCTGCTCGTCCCCCACCTATATTTCTGGAAGAGCGCCAAGTGGGTGTCCGGGATCCGCCTACTGGACCACGATGAGCCCGGGTTCTGGGAGCGAAACGGCTACCACGATCATGGCGATCCCTGGACCGAGGAGCGCTACCAAGGTGACTGAGCCACCGGTACCCCGGGTGGGTCCGTGGCAGCAGTCGACGGTGGTCCAGATCCGAACGGAGACGGCGAGAGCCAAGACATTCCGGCTGCGGCTGTCCGAGCCCCTCTCCTACCTCCCGGGCCAGCACCTCGTGCTCCGCCTGACGGCACCTGACGGCTACACGGCCTCGCGCTCGTACTCTGTGGCCAGTGCCCCGGACGGGTCGTCGGAAATCGAGCTGACGGTCGAGCGACTGGACGACGGCGAGGTCTCAGGATTCCTGCATGACGAGGTGGTCCTGGGGGACCAGCTCGAGGTACGGGGACCCATAGGGCAGTGGTTCGTGTGGCAAGGGGAGATGCCAGCGTTGTTGGTCGGAGGAGGCTCCGGCGTGGTCCCGCTGATGTCCATGCTTCGGTTCGCCCGCCGACGCGGTCAGTCCCATCTGGTCCACGTGGTGGTTTCGGTCCGTGGCCCCCGCGACTTGTACTATGCCACTGAGCTGCCCGGATCCGAAACCACGGTCGTCTATACCCGCACGACACCAACGGGCTGGATCCGACCGGCCGGCCGCATCACCGCCGACGACCTCCCCGAGTCCCTGTCCAACGTTCCCCGGGTTTACATCTGCGGATCGGCGGCCTTCGCCGATGCCGTCACCTCGGTGTTGGGGGCCGCAGGGGTCGCGGCCGACCGCATCCGGGTCGAGCGGTTCGGCGCCACCGGATGACTGAGCGTCCCCGGTGACCTAGGGCGCGCCTGAGGACTCGTCGTCCGGGTAGACGTCGATCTGGGTGGCCTTGACCGAGGCCCACACCGGGGCACCTTCGGTCAACCCCAGACTGGACAGGGAGACGGTCGTGATCTCAGCCGTGACAGCGATGGGTGCGTCGAGGAGGATCCGGGCCCGGTCTCCCAGCAGGTTCACCTCGGCGACCCGGGTGGACCAGGCGTTGCGGGGGCTACCCGTCGGCCGGTCGAGATGGAGGGCGATGTCTCTCGGTGCGATGATGGCCAGCGCCATCCCGGCCACCGGACTGGCCGTGTGCAGGGCCTCCCCCCCCTCGAGGATCAGTCGGGAGCCGCTGGCCCTTCCCCGCAGGAGATTGAGTCCAGCCAGCTGGGCCACATACCCGGTTCGGGGCCGAGTGGTGACGGCCCTGAGGGTGCCCTACCTGGACCACTGCCCCGTGCTCGACGATGACCAGTCGGTCGGCGAGGGCTGCGGCGTCCAGCGGGTCGTGGGTGACCAGCACGCACGATCCGCCGAACTCCCTCAGGTGCACGCGGAGCTCGTGGCGCACCGATCCGCGCTGGCCCACGTCGAGTGCGGCCATCGGCTCGTCCAGCAGCAGGAGGCGCGGGTCCGATCGCCAGCGCCCGGGCCAGGGCCACCCGCTGGGCCTGGCCACCCGAGAGGCGGCCGGGCTTCATGAATGCCTGCTCGGCTACCCCCATACGACCGAGCCACTCGAGAGCTCGGCTCGCAGCCTCGGCCTTGGTGGCTCCCCGGTTTCGCAGGCCGAAGGCCACGTTGGCCTGGGCGTTCAGGTGGGGGAACAGCAGGTAGTCCTGGAACACCACACCGCACGGTCGATGCTCGGGCGGCACGAGGGTGCCGGTGGCCGGATCGTCCAACGCCACGCCGTCGAGCTCGATCCGGCCGGCATGTAGCGGCTGAATTCCGGCCAGGGCCCGGAGCAGCGTCGACTTTCCGCTGCCGTTGGGGCCGAGCACGGCCACGACCTCACCGTCGCCGACCTCGAGGCCCACCTGCTCGGAGAAGTCCCCGACGGTCACCACCACATCGGCCTGGAGGCTCACGGGGCGATGGCCCCCAGCCACCGGCCCCGCAGGGAGACCAGCACTACTACGGAGATGGTCAGGAGTGCCAGGGACAGGGCAATGGCAACTTGCTCGTTTGCCTCGAGGGCCAGGTAGACGGCCAGGGGGAGCGTCTGCGTCCGTCCCTGGATGTCACCGGCGAAGGTGATGGTGGCGCCGAACTCCCCGAGGGCCCGCGCCCAGGTGAGGGCGGCGCCGGCCACCAACGATGACGAGATCAGGGGAAGGGTGATCCGGCGGAACACGGTCCAGCGTCCGGCCCCGAGCGTGGATGCCGCCTCCTCGTACCGCCCGTCCATGGAGCGGAGGGCGGCTTCGACAGTGATGATGAGGAAGGGCATGGCAACGAAGGTCTCCGCCAGTACCACTCCGGCCGTACTGAACGTGAACTGGACGCCAAACCAGTCGAAGAGCGGCCGGCCGAGGAACCCGTCTCGGCCGAACGCCAGCAGCAGGGCTACACCGCCAACTACGGGGGGCAAGACCATGGGCAGGATGGTGAGTGCACGTACCAGGTTCCGCCCGGGGAACTCGGTACGGGCCAGCACCCAGGCCAGGGGCAGGCCGAAAACCAGGGACAGCCCGGTGGCCCACAGCGAGCAGATCAGGGACAGACGGAGCGCAGCGGTGGCCACCGGCGAGGTCAGGTCCGGCCACAGTGAACCCCACGGCGCCTTGACCAGGAGGCCGACCAAGGGAAGGGCAAGGAACCCCACGGTGATCGCAGCCGCCGCCAGCACCGCCGCAGAGGGCCGCCGACTTCGGGTGGGTGCGCCGGTGGTCACTCGACGTCAGTGCGCAGGCAGGAAGCTGGCCTGTCGGAGGACCGACTGGCCGACCGGGCCGAGTACGTAGGCGATCCACGCCTCGGCCAGGGCGCGGTCCATCGTGGTCTTGACCACGGCGATCGGGTAGCTGGTGGTGACGTTCTGGGCCGGCGGGATGGGGACGCCCACTCCCTGGGTCCCGACCGTCCTGGCATTGGTGACATAGACCACCCCGGCATCGGCATCTCCGGTGGTTACCTCGACCAGGGTTGCATCGACGTTCTGGCCCAGGGAGATCTTGGCGGTTGGCAGCGTGACGTGGGCCTTGGCCAGGGCCTCCCGGGCGGTAGCTCCGCACGGCGCCGTCGTTACGCAAAGTGCTACCACCGACGCCTTCGTCAGATCGGCCAGGGAGTGGATCCCGAGCGGGTTGCCCGGCTTCGCCACGATCTCCAGACGGTTGCGGGCGAAGATCACCGGCTTGCCGCTGATGTCCCCAGCCTGCTTCACGGTGGCCATGTCGTCGGGTGAGGCCGAAGCGAAGACGTCGGCTGGCGCGCCCTGCTGAATCTGTGTGGACAGCGCTCCTGACGATCCGAAGTTGAACGCGATCGTGGTCTCGGGGTGTCTCACGTGGAAGGAGGTTTCCAACCGGCCGAAGGCCCCGGTCAGCGACGACGCCGCCGACACGGTGATCGAGCCGGTCAGCGCGACGGCGGTGGTGGCGGTGGCGGTGGCCGGCGAACTCGAGGAGCTCCCACAGGCGGTAGCGAACTGCCCGACCGCAGCGATGGCCACAGCGGCCAAGATGCTGATCCGCGGCGATCGACGCAACGTCCTCACGGTGGTGACACCTCTACCATGACCGACGTCGACTTGACCACGGCGGTGGCCAGATCGCCCTCCTCCAACTTGAGGGCATCGGCCGCCTCGCGGGTAAGCAGGGAGACCACCCGGAACCGACCGGCCCGGAGCTCAATGATGGCGGTGAGCTTGTCCCGCTCGACGCGGGTCACCACTCCGCTGAACCGATTGCGGGCCGAGCGGGAGGCCAGCTCTTCGGGCGTGTGGTCCTCGTCCTGCTCCCGCACGAACCGGGCCAGCTCCCTGCCCTCCACCATCCGGTGCCCACCCTCAGAGCGAACGGTCGCCATCCGACCCTCGTCGCACCAACGGCGGACCGTGTCGACACTCACGCCGAGAAGTTCGGCCAGCTGCCCGGGACGGTACTGAACCATGGGGGGGACTCTAGCGATGAACCTCGCAAATAGCGAACGATTATGGCCCCATTGCTAGCATTTACTGGCGAATCCTCCGCACAAACTGGCAGCTACGGCAACGACCCGTCCGGATCAGACGGTGGTTCCCGCTCGGATCCCCGCTCCCAGGTCCCCGACCTCCCACCCGATTTGTGCCAGAGGGTGAGATCATTTACCGAGGCCAGTGGATCGACCGTCCACAATGCGTGGACGAGGACCAGGGCCGCCGTCGTGCAGGCGGTGAGTGCCTCCATCTCCACACCGGTCTTCTCGATGATGACGGCCACCGCAGCGACCGCGAACCCGTCAGGCAGCGACCGGACGCCGACGTCGATGCCATCCAACCGGATGGGGTGGCACAGCGGGATGAGCACCGACGTCTGCTTGGCGGCCATGATCCCGGCAAAACGTGCTGAAGCCAGCAGATCGGAACCTCCAGGGGTCAGGGAGAGTAGCCGGTCCACGTCGGCCACGGTGTGCACCAGGCAGCGGGCTTCGGCGATCCGGTAGGTCGCCGGCTTGCCGGTGACGTCGACCATATGGGCCTTACCGTGCTCGTCGATATGGGTGAGTTCACCGGCGGTGGTGACGCCGCCATCGGGTGGGGGTGTGCTCATCCGCCTGACACCGGGGGGATGACGGCCACCTCGTCCCCATCACCCACGGGGAGGTCTCGGCTGGCGGCATCGCCATTGACCCAGATCTGGGAGGTGCCGACAATCTGGGCGAACCCCTCCCCGAACCGGCACTCGGCCTCATCAAGCACCGCGCCGACGGTGCAGCCGGGGATCTCCATCCCACCCATTCCGGCCTCCTGCCGGGCCGGGCCGAACAGCCGGAGGTGGGCCACAGTCCTAGCCGCCGATCATTGACATCGAACGGGCCGGTCGCAAGAATCCTGGTTCATTAATGCCGTGCCCTGGCCACTTGGCCCAGACGGCCCGACGAAGCACCATCGCCAGATCCGCATCGGTGCCGCCGCTTCGAAGCAGGTCACCCACCGATCGTTCGTCGTCGGAGAACAGGCAGTTCCGGATGGCCCCATCCGCGGTCAGGCGTAGTCGGTTGCACGTCCCGCAGAACGGCTGAGTGACACTGGAGATGAGCCCGATCTCGCCGATCCCGTCGTGGAAGCGGAACCGCTCGGCTGGGGCCGCACCCGGACGTTCCTCGACCGCCCGCAGCGGCCACTCAGCCGAGATCGTCCGGTAGACCTCTTCCCCGGGGACCAGCCGGTCGCGTTCCCATCTGCCTTGGGCATCCAGCGGCATGAACTCGATGAACCGGACGATCCGACCGCTGTCCCGGGCGAACCGGGCGAAGTCGAGGATCTCGTCATCGTTCTGCCCCCGCAGGAGTACGACGTTTACCTTGAGCGGCGCCAGCCCCGCCGCCTCAGCCGCATCCATGGCCGCCAGCACGGCGGCAAGCTCGCCGCGGCGGCGGATCGATCCGAACCGTTCTGCGCGAAGTGAGTCACAGCTGATGTTGACCCGGTGGAGGCCCGCGGCCGCGAGCTGGTCGGCCAGTGGGGCCAGCAGCATGCCGTTCGTCGTGAGCGAGAGGTCGTCCAGCCCCAGTGACGCCAGCCTGGCCACCAGATCGGCGAGGTCGGCCCGCACTAGGGGTTCACCGCCGGTGAGCCTGAGGGACGTGACGCCGAGTCGGCGCGCCACGGCGGCCACCCGGAGGATCTCGTCAAAGGTGAGCAGGGCTGACCGCGGGAGGAAGGTCATCCCCCGCTCGGGCATACAGTACGTGCATCGGAGGTTGCACCGGTCCGTCACCGAGATCCGGAGATCGGAGTGGACCCGCCCGAACGAGTCGACCATGGGGCCGTCGGTGGGCATGGACTCGAGCGGTGCGGCGCTGGCATCGCGGGCCGGAACCCTTGCCGCTCGAGGGCCGGGGCCGCTCGGGCCGGCGGTGAGGCAGACGGGGACCGCCGTCATCTGAGCGAGCCTCCGGTCCGGTCCTCTCCGACGCCGAGCCGGTCGAGGTCGGTGAGCATCACATCGAGTAGAGCACCCTCCTTGACGCCGTCTCCATCGGGAACCACGGCCAAGGCGTTCGATTCGGCCATGGCCAGCAGCTGATGGGACTCCTGGCCAATCATGGGCCGGACCAACCAGCCGCCCTGTGCGTCCAGTCGCAGGAAGGCACGGAGGAAGTGCGTCTTGCCGTCGGGTCGGCGGTGAAACCCGAGCTCGGCAACGGCTGGGACGAGCGGGCGCTCCAAGGCGAGGTGGCCACCGAGCAGCCGTCCCGCCGGTCGCACGAAGAGCTCGAAGCTCACCATGGCCGACACCGGGTTGCCTGGAAGCCCGAACACCGGTGTTCCCGTCCCGGCCAGCAGGCCGAAGGCGAACGGCTTGGCGGGTCGGATGGCCACTTGCATCCAGCGCATGGTGCCAGCGCTGCGCCGCCGTAGGACCACCTTGACCACGTCAAAGTCACCGACACTGACCCCGCCGCTCGTCACAATGGCATCGCAGAGGCCAGCTGCCGCGTCGAGGGCTCGCCCGAGGGCCCACTCGTCGTCACCGACCACGCCAAGGTCGACCGGGTCCCATCCCTCCCGCCGCACCAGGGCCAGGAGCGAGTGCCGGTTTGCGTCCCGGATCTTCCCCGGTGGCAGCGGGCCTGGGTCCGACACCAGTTCGTCACCAGTGGAAAGCACGCCGATCCGCGGCCGAGGTCGGACGTCGAGCCCGGTCATGCCCTGGTTGGCGAGCACCCCGATGTGACCCGGCGTGACCACCGACCCGGCCTCGAGCACCGTGTCGCCGACTTCCACGTCCTGACCTGCGGTGCGTACCGCGGTCCCGACGGCGAGGGGCCTGGCGATGGCCACTACGGCCCCGTCCGCCTCGTCGCGGCACTCCTCCAGCATGCACACGGCGTCCGCGCCTTCGGGAAGGGGTCCACCGGTCATGATCCGCGCCGCCTGTCCCGGCCCGATCCCGGTCCCCAGTGTGGTGCCGGCCACAATCGTCCCCACTACCTCGAGCCGCACCGGATTCTGCGGTCCCAAGGCACCGGCCGTATCGACGGAGCGAAGTGCGTACCCGTCCATCGACGAGTTAACGAACGGGGGTACCGGCTCCGTGGCCACGACCGAGGCTCTCGCGACGCAGCCCAGCGTCTCGTCGATGGGCAGGGTCCGGGAGGCGAGCACCGTACAGGCGTCGAGCACGAACCCTCTCGCTTCCTCAAGTGGGATCATCGGCCGATGTCCTCGATCTCGTGGGCGCACTCGCTCCAGTCGGTGCCTCCGACCCATGTCTCCCGCTTCCAGATCGGCACGGTGCGCTTGAGGGTGTCGATGCAGTACTCGCCGGCGTCGAACGCCTCTCCCCGATGGGGGGTCGACACCGCCACCACGACACTTACGTCACCCACACGAAGCCGGCCGGTGCGGTGGAGCAACGCCAACCGGCCGATCATGGGCCACCGTCCCTTCGCCGAAGCGGCTAGCTCGCCGAGGCGGGCCACGGCCTGCTCAGGGTAGACCTCGTAATCCAGGGAGGTCACCGACGGTCGGCCATCCGAATGGTCGCGTACTGTTCCGGCGAACGAGACGATGGCGCCACAGCCGGGACGTACCACCCAGGCCAGCGCCTCATCGACGGCCAGGGTCCGTTCGGTCACCGTGATCCACACGTGATCATCCCGGACCTCGACCCCCCCTTCCCGCCAAGGATCTACCTCCCGAGCTGTTCGCTCGAGACCTTCGACTCCTGGTGGGATCTCACTCACGGCTCTCCTTCTGGATCACCATACGGTGCTCCGGGACGGTATCGGGCCACGCATGGGACCATTCTAGGGAACGAGCTCGGAATGCACCCCGCCGGCCGCATCCGCTCAGTGCGGATGACCGCCACTGAGGAGGTCGAGGGCATGGGGCAGGACGTCGATGACGGACTCGATCGATTCGATTGCGCCCGCGGTCGATCCTGGGAGGTTGACGATGAGGCACGAACCTGTGGTGCCCGCCACTCCCCGCGACAGCCGCCCGAGCGGACTGCACGCCCTGATGGCCTCGGCCAGTCCCGGAGCCTCCCGCTCCACCACGTTCCGGGTGGCTTCCGGCGTGAGGTCGGTGGGTGAGAAGCCCGTGCCACCAGTGGTAACCACCAGCCCACAGAACCCAAAGGACAACCGGTGGAGGGCCGCCACCACCGGATCGACACCGTCGGCCACCACCTCCCGGACCACGACCGTGAACCCGTGGCGCTCCAGAACGGTGACGAGCGCCGGGCCCGAACGGTCGTCCCGTGACCCGTCGTCGACCGAATCGGACACCGTGAGGACCTTCGCCTGCAGAGCCATACCGTGGACGCTAACGGCCCCGAGCGCCACGGGTCGATCGAGTGGCCGTCCAGAGGCATCACGGATGCGGCGGGATCGGATGAGACGGTCATGGCGAAGGCGGAGGCGATCGATCGGACTGAGGCCCTCAGGCCACGTGGAGCGCCACGATACACCGGTCGCGAACGTACACTGCGCTGGCCAGGAGGTAGCCGGCCGACGCGGCAAGTGCACCGATCGCGTCACTCCCCACGTGGGCCCACGGGAACCACGACCCCACGCTGTGATGGGTCTCCCACCGCCGGTATTCAGCGGTGACACCGGTGGCGTGAGCGTCCACCTCGGCGACCACGACCCCGCCGGGGTGTAGCAGTTCGCGCGCCCGCTGGAGCAGTCGGATCGGGTGTCCGCCGATGCCGATGTTGCCGTCGGCCAGCAGTACCCGTGACCACTGACCCCCGCCCGGCATAGGAGCGAAGATGTCCCGGTGGAGCGCCGTGCCACCCCGCTCCAGCGTCATCTCCACCGCCATGGCCGACACATCGACGCCGAGGACGTCCACTCCCCGATCGGCGAGCGCCGCCGTGAATCGACCGGGTCCGCACCCGACATCCATGGTCGGACCCGTGCACAGTTCGAGGAGAGCCTCGTCAGCCTGCCGGTCGTCGTCAGTCGATCCGTCTCCACCCAGCCACCGGTCGATGTGGAGTGGTCGACGGACGCCTGTGCTGTCCGAGATCCAGCAGGGCTCCCCCGAGGAGATCATCCGGTAGATGACGTCGGGTGCCACCACCTGTCGCGTACCCAGAGGAGCGGCTGGAGCATCGTGGCCCGGGCAGGTAATAGTACGGCTGGGCAGAGGTGGTGCGGCTGTGTCCATGTTCATCGGTTCACAAGGGTTCGGTGCCGGTTGGGGCGGCGGATGCTTCGGCCTCACGACGCAGGCGGCGCCCGAGCAGCACCGACCGGGCGGCGTAGGCCGCGGCGCTGCTCCCGAACAGCACGGCCGTGATCAGCAGCCACCGGTCGAGGAACGGGGCCTGAGTCAACCCGGTGGCACGGAGATAGGCATGTGAGCCTTGTTCGATGATGCCGGGGAAGAACATGGCGAAGAGCAGTCCGCTGGCCAGAGCTGGAACTCGTACGTAGTTGATGATCGGCACCCGAGGCTTCCGGTCGGGAAGATGGCCCGTGACTGCCTGCCACCCGGCGTGGAGGGATCGGTCGGCCAAGGCGTAGAAAGGGAACAGCACCAAGTCGTTGAGCACGATGGCCCCCAGAAACCACACCAGAATCGACTGCCACCAGACGCTCGAGTTCCACAGGTGCTTCGGTCCCATGACGCTGATCACGTAGCCCACGAAGGCGAAGCAGGCCAGCAGGGTCAGCAGGTGGAGTGGATGGGCGCCGTAGTGACCCTTTACCCGCGTGATGAGTCCTCGCATATCAGGCTTCGAAGTCGATCGATCGGACCCACTTGGTGCAATGCACCCCGGGCATGGCGGGGACAATGATGCGGGCCGGAAAGCCGTGGTCGGACGAGAGATCGACGCCGTTCACCTTCAGGGCGAGCAGGGCGTCAGGGTCGAGTACCTGGTTGGGCTGCAGTCGGGCCTGGCCGAAGCCCCCGCTGGTGTCGAGGGACTGCACGTGTGCCGATGCCGGTACCGCCACCCCGGCCAGGCGGGCCAGGTCGGCCAGCCGCACCCCCGTCCATCGTTGGGTGGTCGACCAGCCTTCAACGCAGGCGATGGGCAGATCAGCGGTGTGCTGCTCCATGGCCAGCAACATGGGCCGGGTCAAGGTCACGGTATCCGGGCCGCCGCCGAGGGACAGCCTCCAACTGGTGCCAGTGTCGGCCGGGTCGATCTTGGCGGCGACCGCGGTTCGGTTGATCTGGAAGTCGTTCGGACCGTTTCCGTACGAGCGCCCACGGGGGATGAGCAGTGCTGCATTCCTTGCTACACCGCCGATGCTCTGACCGACGGTAAGGACGGCGACCAGCAGCGACCCGCCCCCGACCAGGGCCAACGCTCCTCGCCGACTGATGGTGGGCGCGGACGGCGACGGAGCGACCAGACCGTCCTCGTCCAGCGGCTCTGGCCTGGTCTCGGCCAGTGGGGTGCGGAGTTCCGTGCGTAGCGATCTGGACCGCAGGCTACGGACCATGGTGGGGAACTTCAGTGACACGTGGACTGCGAAGCCGACGATGAACACCCATGCCCCGAAGTAGTGGGCCGTGTAGAAGCTGAAGCCGAATATGTAGTCGTACTGGATGTTCAACAGGCCAGTGACCATCTCGAAGACGATCCCGCCCACGATGAGGATGAGGGAGAGGCGTTCGAGTACATGGGCCACCGAACGGGCCGGGGGCCAGGTGAAGAGCTTGGGCATCACCGACCACAGCTTGGCCAACACCACCGGGATCAGGACCAGGCCCAGTCCAACGTGCAGGCCCTCGGTTAGCTGGAATAGCCATGCCGGTCGGGTCGGCCAGTCGAAGTACGGAAGGTGGAGGAACCCGACATGGGCGGGGATCGCCTGGTGCAACTTGGGCCCGTAGGCGATGTAGTCGAGGAGCCCGGTCAAGATGACCAACGGGAGGGAGATCAACAGCAGGAAGCCGAACACCGAGGTCAGCCATGGTCCCCGGAGAGGGCTCCTCCAGGCGTGTCGGGGGGGCATACCGGGCGGGGGCCGGTCCTCGAGTTTCTGCCACAGGCGTCGGGGGAAGCCGTACCGGGACTCCCCGGCCGTCGGCCCGAGGTCCCCTGTCGAGGGACCATCCGCTGGGTCGCTGGCCTCGGTCTCCCCCCCCTCGGCGGGTTCAGCCACGAACACGGTCCAGGTTCACCCAGGCCGTCCGGACCCAGGTCGAGACAGGCTGCAGCTCGGCGTCCATATCCCTCAGTCTCGCCTCCCGGGATTTCGTTACACCGATCCTGAGCCCGGACCGGACACAGGCAGCAGGTGAAGCAGGCCGGTCGACGCGCCTCAACGATCTAAGGTCGCCCGGTCCGCGGCTACCCCAGTTTCGGATGGGCAAACCCAATTTGCCAAGGGCGACGGGAACTACTCTTCGCGGATGCCGGAAGCCCTGAGCGCCGAGCGAGAGGCTCCGCCGGTGCCGGAACCTCCATTCCGGCTTCGAACGTACCGGTACGACCTGCTTTGGGGATCCGTGGTCGTGGTGCTTGTGGCGGCGGCTTTCGAGATCCCCCACCTCCATCTGGCGTGGCTGTCCCCGGTGACGCATCAGACCGCGGGGCAGTACAGGGTGCTCGCCCAGACGGCCCCCATCCTCGGGAAGTGGCTGCCGCACGCCCACTGGGCGACGGTGGTGGCCGTCCTGGTTGCCGCGATCGTCATCGCGTGGGGACCGACGGTGGCAAGGATCACCCCATGGCGATGGCTGGTTCTCGGCACGTGGGCGACCTCGGCGGTCTGGGCCATCTCCCTCGCACTCATTGACGGGTGGAAGCGTGGCTTCGTGGGGCGGATGGGCGGAAACTCTAGCTATCTGGCCACCATTCCCCGTGTCACCAGCGTTCCGGGCTTCATCCGGGGCTTCGCGTCCCACATTGTGGACGGACCGGGATCGTGGCACATCTCCGTGGCCGGCGACCCCCCGGGGGCGCTCCTGACCTTCGTCGGTCTCAACCGACTCGGCCTCCGGGGCCCGACGTGGGCCAGCGGCTTCTGTGTGCTGGTGGGAACGAGCGCCGCCGCGGCCGTGCTCATCACTATCCGGGCACTCAGCGGTGAGGACATGGCGCGACGGGTGGCGCCGTTCGTGGCTCTGGGGCCGGTAGCCGTCTGGATCGCCGTGTCGGCCGATGCCTACTTCGGCGCGGTGGCTGCCTGGGGCGTGGCCCTGTTGGCCCTCGCCTCGGCCCGCACCATACGCGCCCCCACTGTGGTGGCCGTGGGTGCTGGCACCCTCCTGGGCTGCTCGATCTACCTCGACTACGGCCTGATCCTCATGGGGATTCCCGTCTTGGCCGTGGTGATCATCGCCCGCAACGCCCGGCCACTGCTCGGCGCGGCCGTCGGGGTTGTGGTCGTCGCCTCCCTCTTCACCGCCCTGGGCTTCTGGTGGTTCGACGGGCTCTCTTTGGTCCGACAGCGGTACTGGGCCGGGATCGCCACCGATCGGCCCTTCTCCTACTGGGTGTGGGGCAACCTGGCTTCCCTGACCTGTGCCATCGGTGTCGCCGCCGCCACCGGCTTGCGCCGGGCCTTCAACGGCACGGCGCTGAGGGCGCGCTGTGGCATCAACGTGATGCTGGTGGCCTTCGTCCTGGTGATCGTGGCCGCCGACCTGACCGGGCTGAGCAAGGCCGAGACGGAGCGGATCTGGCTTCCTTTTGCCGTCTGGCTGGTGACCGCCCCGGCGCTCCTCCCCCGCCGCTCCCACCGGCTCTGCCTCGGGTTGCAAGCGGTCGGGGCGCTGCTGATCAACAGCCTGCTCTTGACCACCTGGTAAGCGCAAATGGACATCGCAGGCCTGCATCACGGCCGATATCGGTCGGCGACGATCCGAAAATGGGACCGCTCGCTGACCTGGTCGGCCACCGACCAGACGTCGTCCGCGGTGTCGACATCTGCCAGTTCGGGGAGGTGGACCGGAAACACCCCTCGGTCGGCCAGAGCGGCGAGCGTCCGCCTGCAGGTGTTTTGACGGGACATGGGCACCCCTTCCAGGGCCGACGCCAGCCGGGAATCGGAGAGTCCGAGGGCCCACCACCCCCCATCGACGGCCGGCCCCAACACGGCATCAATGCTGTCGTCGCTGAGTGACGACGCAGCGTCTGAGAGGACCGCGGGCGAGACCTGAGGTGTGTCCATCCCGATCTGCAGGACGGGCGTACCGGCCAGGGCACTGGCCTCGACGTGGGCCGCGCTCAGGCGCCCGGCGAACCCATCGCCCCGCTGAGGGATGACGGTGAAGTCCTCTAGCATGCGGGTGATCTCCCCCGCCCGCCGGGCCGCGGCCAGGTCACCAGTGAGGGCCACGATGCGAGCGGCCACATCCGCCCCCCGCACGGCGACCAGGGTGTCGAGGAGTGCGGCGGCGGCCAACTCGGCGGCACCGTCGGCGCCGAACGCAGGAGCCAACCTGGTCTTGGCCTGTCCCACCACTGGCGCCTTGGCCACCACCAAGATGGCGCCCGGGCGGCGGATCATCGGATGACCTTCAAGAAGTCCCACGTCGCCACGACGCTGCCCCACACCGAGCCCGAGACCTTCGACCGGCCTGCCGTACGCGGACGGTAGGTGACGTCTCGCTCTTCGATCCGGAGGCCGGCCCGGCCGGCTCGAACGAGCAGCTCCAGTGGATAGCCCGACCGGCGATCGTGGACGCCGAGGCAGAGCAGCGTGTCCCTCCGTGCCGCACGCACGGCCCCGATATCGTGCACAGGAAGGCCGAACTTCTGCCGGAGCCGGGCAGCGACCACGGCGTTGCCGACCCGGGCGTGGAAGGGCCAACCGGAGTGTCCCGTCGACCTTCGACGACCCACGGCCAGGTCAGCGCCGGCGCGCACCAGTTCGACGAGCATCGGCAGCTGACCCGGGTCCAATGATCCGTCGCCGTCCAAGACGCAGACGATCGAGGGCACCGCGGCCTCGACCCCGGCGTGTACAGCGGCGCCATAGCCCGGGGCCGACTCCCCGACGACCCGGGCACCGTGGTCCCGTGCCACCTGAGCCGTGTCATCCGTAGAGCCGTTGTCAACCACCACGATCTGGTAGCCGAAGGGTACGCCGGCCAGGACACCCGGCAGCGACCCGGCCTCGTCGCGGCAGGGAATCACCACGGTGACCGAATCCGTCGCTGACCTGGCCGGATCAGACAAGTGGAGGCCCACTCGACGCGGCGTCCCGCAGGGGGGCCCAGGCAAACTGGCCGAGGCCCTCGGACGGCGACACGGATGCCCGGAACCCGAGCGCCTCGACGGCCCGGGCGGGGTCGGCGACGATGTGGCGAACATCTCCCGAGCGGTACATGCCGGTCACGACCGGCGGTGGGCCATTCCGGGCCCGCGACAACAGCATCGCCACCTCACCGATCGACACCGGGTGACCCGACGACACATTCAATGGGGTGAAGCCGGCTAGCTCCTCCTCGACCGATCGCACGTTGACCTCGGCGACGTCCCGGACGTGGATGAAGTCGCGAGTCTGCTCACCGTCCTCGTAGACCTGGGGAGCATCGCCGGCTTCAAGGGACGACCGGAACATGGCCGCCACCCCGGAGTAAGGAGTGTCTCGGGGCATTCGATCGCCATAGACGTTGTGGTAACGCAGCGCGGTGACCGAACCACCCGAGCTGAGCGACCAAGCCAGGGCGAAGTGCTCCTGGGCCATCTTGCTGGCCGCGTAGAGACTTCTGGGGCGGAGCGGCGCATTCTCGTCCACAAACTCCCAGGTCAGTAGCTCCCCACCGACAGGACACCGATTGTCGAACAGACCTTGACGAAGGTCCTTGTCCTGTCGGGGGGGCGGATTCACCAACCCGTGACGCTCACACCGGTAGCGGCCGTCGCCGTAGACGACCATCGAGGAGGCCAGCACCAGGCGGCGGCATCGGGCCCGTTGCATGGCCGCGAGCAGGACAGCGGTCCCGAAGTCGTTGTGGCTGGCGAACGCCGGGCTATCGTTGGCATCCACGCCGGCACCGACAACGGCCGCCTGATGGCAAACCACATCGATCCCGGCCAGAAGCCGCTCCATCGTCCCAGAATCCCTCACGTCGACACGGAGCACCCCCTCGGGAACTACCGGCGACTCCCCGTGGGCCGAGGCCAGCATTAGGTCGATACACACCACCTCATGGCCCCGCGCTGAAAGAGCCGATCGGACATGGCCCCCAATGAAGCCCGCCGCGCCGGTCAGGAGCACTCTCATATCAACGGGATCCCGCACTCAAGGGCATTCACCGTCAAGATGGTATGCGCCATCTCCTCGAGCCCGGACTGGCCGCCTCCACCCACCGAGGAGTGGGATCCACCCGGACTCTGCAAATATGGACCGGTGATCCTCGGTCCAGACACCTCGCCCGTGGATGGCGGCTCCGGCCTTCGCGTCGATGCCTACCACGTCGCGGAGATGGCAGCTGAGCGACTGGCCGAGATCAGCGGAGCGCGAAACCACGACGTCGCCGTGATCCTCGGTACTGGACTAGCAGGCGCAGCTGCGAGCATCAGCCCGATCTCGACGCAACACGATCTGGGAGCGCTACCCGGTTTCCCACCAGCACTCGTCTCCCATCAGCGGTCGGAGGTTTGGTCACTTGAGGTCGGTGAGGCGAGAGTACTCGCCTTCCTCGGTCGCCTCCACCTCTATGAGGGATACCGCGCCATCGATGTCGCCCATCCTGTTCGAACCGCGGTGGCGGCCGGATGCCGGACCATCGTCATCACCAACGCCTCCGGTTCGCTACGGAGTGAGATGGTTCCAGGCGATCTGGTATTGATCGCGGACCATCTCAATCTCAGCGGAGCGTCACCGCTTGCAGGTCTTCCCACCGGGGCCGGCTATCCGAGCCCGTTCGTGGATCTTGTGGATGCTTGGTCCCCAAGGCTCAGGAAGTTGGCCAGAACGGTCGAGCCCTCACTCGCCGAAGGGGTATACGCCCAGGTCCACGGGCCGCAATTCGAGACCCCCGCGGAAATTCGAATGCTCCGGACACTGGGCGCCGACCTGGTGGGAATGTCCAGCGCGTTGGAAGCCATCGCCGCCGTACAGATGGGTGCTGAGGTCCTCGGACTCTCACTGGTTACGAATATGGCCGCCGGGATGGAGGCCGAGGGCGTGACCCCCGATGCGATCATCGGAGTCGGTGCTCGCTGCGCTCCGAACGTGGGACGACTCATTAGTCAGGTCGTCAGGAGCATGTAGAAGACCTGCTACCGGCGTCCTTCGCTCCCTTCAGGTGTCTGCCGGGTGTTGCAGGCCGCGCGACGCAGATTTCGACAGAGGTTGTCCCCAGATGGCTTGTCCCGAGGCGGCGGCGGCGGCAACTGCCGCCCCCAGGCCGGCGGTGAAGGACAAGATTGGATCACGAATCCCCGGAGGTTCCGGCCAGTTGTGCGCCAGCCCCAGCGGTCCGATCAGTCGAGTGAATCGCTCCCCAGGCCAAGAAAGCTGTGATCCAGACCCTGGGACCGGACGGGCGCCGGCCAACCTGTCGCTCCGGCATCGGCGCCGGTGCCGTGCCCGCGCGCCCGGTGTGCCGGTCGGTGGTCACCCCGTGTGCAGGTCAGCGGTCAATCGAGGATTTGGTCATCCATCAGCGGGGGCCGATCCGAAGACGTCGCGTGGATGGTGTGCTGTACGAGCCGCCGAACGGACCACAACCGCAGGGGGCCGGTGCATCGACTGGCCGGCGCAGGGGCACGGGTACTCTCACCCGTGTGAAGCTGGTGCTTCCAGCGTCGGACTTCGCCTCGGACGCTGCGGGAACGCCCACCGTGGTGGCCGGCAGCTATGTTGTCGGCGTCGGCGAGTCGTCCGCGGACCTGCCTATCCAACTCCCAGTGGAGGTTTCGGCACAGGCGGCCTGAGGCGGTCGGTCGGCCGTATCATTCGGGTCGTGGTTTTGTCCGATACCTGCAAATCACGATGGCGACCTACATCGGTTGCTCAGACTGTCCGACTTGCAGCTCAAGGGACAAGAGCCGGCAGTCCTCATCGCCCCGGCCGTGAGACGCTCAAGTTCGTCTAAATAGCCGGCCAGCTTCTGCTGGTCGGGATGGCCCATCGCCATCCAGCTCTCAAGCACCGGCTGCCCACCAAGCACAAGGCGTCCTGCCGGCTCCGGGCGAGCGGGCCGGTCGTGCGCACGGCACAACGGGCTCCCACAGCGCCGCTGGCTGGGTGTTGCCACAACCTCGACTTCTGAGGCTGGGATTGGGAGGGGCGCGATCCTCACAACGATCGACGATCTCATGTGGCCAGCCCACTAGAGTTTCGTTTCGCCACCGGTCGGGTGTTGCCCAAGGGGGAGTGGCCGATGAAGTCTCCGAGGACGATTGCGGGGCTGGCTGTCCTGTCGATGGCCGTCCTGGCCGGGTGCTCGTCGTCGGGTCCGGCGACGTCGACGTCCACCCCCTCCTACCAGCACTCTGGCCCCAATGCCGTGGGCGTCACCACCCTCGACCTGGGCTCTGCTGGGCCGGTCTACGGCGAGCGCCTCGCTACGGTGTACTACCCGGCCGCGGCTGCTACCTTCGCCAGTCACCCGAAGTTCAGCTACACAGAGGCGTCCACCCTGCCCGCCTCTTTCCAGGCACTCGTGCCGCCCCAATTCAACCCGGTGACGACCGTCGACGCCTACACGGATGCCCCGGCCTCGAAGAATGGGCCGTACCCAATCGTCCTGTTCAGCCACGGTGCCGGCGGGGAGCGGCTGCTGTACTCAAACCTGTTGACCGGCATCGCCTCGTGGGGATACGTGGTGGTGAGCACCGATTACTACGAGTACGGACTGGCCGCTCAGGTACTCAAGTCGACGGTCAGACCGACAGCGGCCCATGATTCCGAAGTCATGAAGTCGACGCTGACTTCCGTCGAGCAGGCCTCTGCCGGCTCCATCTCGGTGCTCTCCGGAGTGGCAAACCCGGAGAAGGTGGCTGCCGTGGGCCATTCGGCCGGAGGTGGCACCGCATTCGACACCTTGAACAGCCCGCGTCTTACCACCGCCGTAGGCTGGGCTCCGGTGGCGCCGTCGGGTAAGCCCTCGTCCAAACCCGTCATGCTCATCGGCGCAGAGGGCGACCAGGTGGTTCCGCCAGCCAACGTTCGCAAGACCTACCGGTCGTTCTCCGGTCCGAAGGTACTGGTCGAGATCTCCGGCGAGGGGCACAACACCTACACCGACATCTGCACTTCCATCCGGTCGGGCCACGGCGGCCTCATCTCATACGCCATCGCCCAGCACTTGATCAGCGCCAAACTGGCCAACTTCGGGATCAACGGTTGTCGGGAGAATGACCTGCCGGCGACCCGCTTCTGGCCAGTCGTCCAGTACTACACGGTGCTCCAGCTACAGAACCAATTCCATGGCGACTCCGGGGCAACGATTGCTAGCCCCCCGCCAGGGCAGTTCCCGGGATTTACTGTAACGGTGACGCAATCCTCATGAGGGTGTTGCTGCGAGACGGCACACCAACGGGCAACCGAGCAATGACGACGACCCTGCTCTGAGGACATGCCACCGGTACGACCGTGGTGAGCGCTAACGCGAAAGGCTCGATCTCCCACGTGACCACGCGTTGCGACTGAATCACCGGTCGGCGATGAGGCGATCTGGCTCGGCCGGCAGCTTCGATCTCTCATTTCTCTGAAGCTGCCAGCGTGGTCCATATTCCAGTTGCCGGGCTTCTGACTGAGCAAACACGTCAGCCATGAATCTGAGGTGTTGAGAACTCAAACTCAGTTTCAAGGCAAGCACCTCAGCTTCAACAGCTGAGATCTGTCCTCAGCTGGCCCGGCTGAGGTTTTCTCTGGACCTGAAGCCGGCGCAGGGTCGCCGTCCGTTGGACGTGCGCAACGTCATAGGGAAATCGGTCGAGCCGGGGTATCGCAAGTGCCCGCTCGAGCAACCCGCTGGCATGTTCGTCCGATGCCGCTTTAGCGCGCTTTGCCCGTCGAGGCCTTTAAGCGACTCCTTGGATTTGGAGGCCGGAGGTGCAGGCGCTCCGCATCTCCGGATGCAAGGAACCGGCCGCCACTCAAGTCTCTGGATGTTTGCACCTCCGCCGACTAGCGTGATTGCCGTGAATCCGACGGTGGAGGAGCGTTGATGGGACAGCCGATCGCGGATGTGTTCACTTGGCCGGCAGATGACCCGCAGCTGATCGGTAGCCGGTGCGAAGGCTGCGGGGCGGTCACATTTCCGGTGCAATCTCGGTGTCCGCGCTGTGGCGGCCCAGGTATGAGCGAACTACCTCTACCACGCCGCGGCACTCTTGTGTCCTGGACGACCCAGGGGTTCCCGCCGAGCTTCGATTACAAGGGCGATCCGACAGGGGCGTCCTTCGAACCCTATGGGGTAGGGCTCGTGCAGCTTGACGACGTCGTACGTGTCGAGTCGCGGCTCACCGAAAGCGACCCCGAAAAGCTCGACTTCGGCATGGAGGTTGAGCTGCGAATCGTCCCATTCTGCGTTGATGGCGACGGCAATGAGATCGTTACCTTCGCCTTCGCGCCGGTCGAAGTTGCGAATAGCGAGGAGCGCTAAATGGACGACGTCGCAATCATCGGGGTTGGCCTCCACCCCTTCGGCCGCCACGGCGATAAGTCCGCGTTCGAGATGGGCGCCGATGCCGTGGAGCTGGCCTTGACCGACGCTGGCGTGCCGTGGAGTGACGTCCAGAGTGCCTTCGGCGGCAGCTGGGCGGTCTCGACCGACCCCATCACCAGTTTGGTCGGCCTCACCGGCCTCCCGTTCACTAACGTGTTTAGCGCCTGCGCGACCGGTGCCGCCACGATCCAACAGGCCACAAACGCCATCCTCGCCGGCACGGACGACATCGTCATGGCCGTCGGCATGGACAAGCACCCTCGGGGCTCATTTAAGGGTAACCCTCTGACCACCAACGTGCCCGCCTGGTACGGCGATAACGGCCAATACGTCACCACAAAGTTCTTTGGCATGAAGATCAACAAGTACATGCACGACTACGGTGTCTCCTCTGCGACGCTGGCCAAGGTGGCGGCGAAGAACTACCGCAACGGGGCTCTCAACCCTAAGGCCTTCCGCCGTAAGCCAGTTTCCGAAGAGGAAATTCTCAACTCTCAGATGCTCAACTACCCGCTTACCTCATACATGTTCTGCGCTCCCGACGAGGGTGCCGCGGCGGTCGTGCTCTGCCGCGCCGACATCGCCCACCGATACACCGATACACCGGTGTTCGTGAAGGCGACTGCCATCCGCACCCGCAACTACGGCGCCTATGAGGTCAACACCACATGGGCCTCCGTAGAAGAAGATGTTGCTCCCACTGTGTACGCGTCCCGCGCCGCCTACGAAGCGGCTGGGATCGGGCCCGAGGACGTTGACGTGATCCAGCTCCAGGACACCGATGCTGGCGCTGAGGTCATCCACATGGCTGAGAACGGCTTCTGTGCCGACGGCGAGCAGGAGAAGCTTGTCGCCGCGGACGCCACCGAGATCACGGGCTCCATGCCGGTCAACACCGATGGCGGCCTCATTGCCAACGGTGAGCCGATCGGCGCCTCCGGCCTGCGCCAGGTCCACGAGCTTGTGCTCCAGCTCCGCGGTCAGGCCGGCGACCGCCAGGTCCAAGGCGACCCGCGCGTCGGCTACGCCCAGGTCTATGGGGCACCCGGCATCGCAGCCGTCACCATCCTGGCCCGCTGAAGGCACGCACCCACTGCCGACGTTGAACAAGCGTGGGCATCAGCGGTTTGCTTGCTGGCGGACAACGCACAGCGCCACGGGCATCACGGCTGTGACCGCAGTGCTCAGGCCGCGCTCCGCTCCGGCACTATGGTGCGTTTGCACTCGGTGGCCTTGCCCGGTACGGCTGTGGCAAACCCTTACGGAGCTTGTTGAACTGCTTTGGCGAGTCGGAGATGCGCCTTAACTTGAAGTAGCTCTTGGTCCTCAGCCTCCGAACCTGAGGTTGGCGCCTGGACTCAGGCGTCGTCAGCTGGCACAGCTGAGGGCGCAGCCTCGGTAGCTGAGGACGGTCTCGAGCGTTCCAACAATGATTCCTCACGGGCACTCTCGATAGCAGCAGCGCGCGTCTTACTGCACCCCAATTAGTTGGGGTGGTGGCGACGGACGCAAGATCTCACAATGTGGTCATGACCACCACCGAGCAAAACAAGACCACAGTCACCGAGTTCATCGATGCACTGTTCACCAAGGGTGAACTCGATGCAGTTGACAGGTACCTTGCGGAGGACTTCGTCAACAACGATCCGCCGTTCGGTGCCACAGCCGACAGGGAGGGGATGCGCAGCGCCGCTGCACTATTCCGGTCCGTGTTTCCCGATTGGCACAGTGACTTGCATCTCCTGGTCGCCGAAGGCGACATCGTGGTCGAACAGTTCACTGCGTCAGGAACCCATACCGGCGCACCCGTCATGGGCGTCGCCCCTTCAGGAGAGCAAGTGTCTCTGGATGGAGTGAACATCTTCCGACTGCGAGACGGACAGATCGTGGAGCGCTGGGGCAGGCTTGATGACCTCGGCTTCCGTCAGCAGCTGGGCATTTCTGACCGACCCTGACAGTCGGCGGTCCGACGGGCGAAAGACTCCCAGACGCATAGCGGTGGCCGTTGGCGTACGGTGGCCTATGAGCTCGTCAGATTCGAGTGGGTCGGCCCGACGTCGGGCGGCCGGCGAGATCAGTCGGATGAGTGCTGAGGGTTTGGACCTGGCGTTGTTCCGGACCGAGAGTCTCCGGAGTCTGCGGTCATCGGTGTCGATCGAAGCCGCATTCTTCGCAACGGTCGATCCCACGACCTTGCTCTTTACTTCGGCTCTGGCCGAGGAGCCGTTGGCCGCGGTGACGGCACAGTTTCTGGACAATGAGTACAGCCGGGACGATGTGAACAAGTTCGCTCGCCTCGCTACATCCAACGACAAAGTGAGTTCGTTGGATGGGGCCACCCACGGCGATCGATCTGCGAGTGCCCGCTACCGCGAGGTTCTGGCTCCGCTCGGGCTAGGTGACGAGATCCGAGTTGCGCTGGCTGTAGGGGGTCTGTGCTGGGGGGTGCTCTGTCTGCACCGATCCGCATCCGCGAATGGATTCGACACCGCCGACTTGGATCTCGTACGCAAGGTCGCTCCCGACCTAGCCGGGGGCCTGCGTCGCAGCATCACACTCGATCCTTCTGCGTCGGACGTGCCAGCTGTTGGTACAGGGGTCATCATCTTGGACCGCGACCTGGAGTTGGTCTCAATGAATCCAGCGGCGGAGACTCTGCTGGCCGACGTTGTGGACGCCGATTGGCCGGCCCACCTCGACCTGCCCGTGACGATCTACGCGGTGGCCGCCGCCGAGCTAGCTGCAGACCACCGTGACGAGGTCATACCGCGACCGGTCACCCGGCTACGGCGTGGAGGTGGCGACTGGATGACCGTCAACGTCTCGGCACTCAGGGGCAGCGCCCAAGGGCAGCTGGCGGTAGTCCTCGACACGGCCGACGCAGGTCCCGTGAACTCGCTGATCCTGGCAGCCCATGGCCTCACTACCGCACAGAGTCGTGTCGTTGCGTTGGTCCTCCAGGGGCGGTCTACCCCCTTTATCGTCAATGAACTACAGATCTCGTCCAACACCCTGCAGGAGCACCTCCACGCGGTGTTTGACAAACTTGGGATCGGCAGCCGCCGCGAGCTTGTCGTAGCCCTCTCCGCCCGCCATCGTTGAATTTGGCCTCACCCTCCGAAGCTGAGGCAGAAGCTCCTCTACGACGTCATTCATCTTGCCTCACACGGTCCGAGCACCGGGATGGGTTATGGCGATCGGCAAAGAGGCCCGTGGGCCGAATATCGGGTGCCCCACAAGGGAAATACGGGCGTCCGGAAAGGACTAAATGTAGGGTGCCTGCTCGGCTTGCTGCGGCAGCCACCCCTGCCCTGTTAGGGGGAGACGCCGTTTGCCCCGGTGGAGGTCGCTCCGACCACCGGAGCGTTGAGAGGGAGGGCACCGGCCGAACCGAAGAACCCGGCGTTACCGAAGGTGAACACGCCGCCGTCGGAGGCCGTGAGCCAGTAGCCCTTGCCATCCGGGGACCCTGTCATGCCGACGATGGGCTTGTTAAGGTGCAACGCTCCGGTGGAGCCGAAGAACCCGGCATCACCGAAGGCGAATACGCCGCCGTCAGAAGCCACCAGCCAGTAGCCCAGCCCGTCGGGGGTCGGGGCCATACCGACCACCGGCTTGTTCAGGTGGATGCCACCCGTGGACCCGAAGTACCCGGCATCACCGAAGGCGAACACGCCGCCGTCAGAAGCCACCAGCCAGTAGCCCAGCCCGTCGGGGGTCGGGGCCATACCGACCACCGGCTTGTTCAGGTGGATGCCACCCGTGGACCCGAAGAACCCGGCGTCCCCGAAGGTGAAGATGCCGCCGTCCGAGGCCACCAGCCAGTAGCCGAGGCCGTTGGTCCCGGGGGTCCCGGGAGGCCCGCCGGCCGCCGGCGTCATAGCCACCCCGACGATAGGGGCGTTCAGCTGGGTGCCGCCCATTGAGCCGTAGAAGGTGGCGTTACCGAAGGTGAATACACCTCCGTCGGAGGCTGCCAACACGTAACCACCCTGGTCACGGGTCTGGGCCATACCGACCACCGGCTTGTTCAGGTGGATGCCACCCGTGGACCCGAAGAACCCGGCGTTGCCGAAGTTGAAGATGCCGCCGTCGGATGCGCTCATCCAGTAGCCGCGACCCGGAACGGGCTGGGTGAACAGGAGGTTCGTACCGGTGAAGGTGTTCCCCGACTGGGTGGTGCCGGTCACCTGCCAGCTTTGCCAGATGCCCACATACTCGCTCATGGTGTTGCCGGTGATGGTGGTGCCGGACAGCGTCGGGGTCACCGGTGGCGGGATCGGGTTCACCTCAAGGGCGATGGCGGTTGTTTGGGGCGCCCCGTTGACCCGGCCCCAGTTGTTGCCGCTCAGAGTGTTCCCGGTGATGGACGTCCCCGTGATGGAGTCGCCCGGGGCGTTGGAGTGGACGGTGATTCCGCTCAAGAAGCTACCAATCACGGTGTTACCGCTGACCGTGGTTCCGGACAGGGTGGCGCCTGGGGCGTTGGTGGCCACGACGATCTGGCCGATCACCGGGCCGTTGGGTCCGAACATGCCGGGTGCGCCCTGGATGTGGTTGTTGCTCACGGTCGTCCCGCTGACCCCTGCGCCGGGGACCCAGGCTTCGATGACGATGGCGCAGCCTCCGAAATTGCCGGTGATGGTGTTGCCCGTCACCGTGTTGTTCGTGGAGGGCACGGGCGTCGTCGGTCCATTCGGCGCGGCGGGGTCGAAGCCACCGCCCTCGTCGGTCACCGAAATGCCCCCATCAGCCAGATTGCCGGTGACCGTGTTGCCGCTGACCGTCGAGTTCGTTACCCCCACCAGCTCGATCGCTTTGTCGGCGCCCAGACTGGCTGTAGGGGTCAGGCCGTTGTTCTGGACGGTGTTGTTGTGGATCGTAAGGTTCGACACACCCTCGGCCATGATCCCGTGGTCGCCCGCCCCTGAGACGGTGATGCCGCTGATGGTGACGTTGTTGGCTCCAGGGGCGACGTAGATTCCCAGGTCACAGCCGGTTCCGTCGACGTTCGAGCTCACGGTCGCACCGCTGGTGCTCACGACCTGGGCCGCGGTGAACCCCGTGCTACCCGCCGGGCTGCACGTCACATGGGGGGCGGCACTCGCCGCCGGTGTCCCGAGAGCAGCCGGTACCAGCCATCCGACGCCGGTCGCCACCATCGCCAACGGCACTCCCTCGAGCAGAGCGCGCCTCACAGATCGCCATCGAGCCATTGTTCCTCCCGTGGGTAGCAGGTTCGGGGAACAGCCGATCGTCACTCGCTGAAATTGTTCGCCGTAGCGCCGAATCTAGGCGCCCATTCTTGTCGCTGCAACCGCGAATTCTGAGCTGGCTCGCGGCGGGACCGTCCCCGAGCTGTTCTTCGTCAGATCCGGCAAAGTGACGGGGTTGCCCAGCGGCGACTCAGCCCGCGAAATTGGTCTGTTTGCAACACTGGAGAGCCAGCGGCGTCGATGACGAATCCCTCTTGAAAACTCGCCCCCTGCCCCGGACACAGCGGATGTGAGCACTGACTCACCAGCGAAGCGAGTGACAGTGATATCACGGCCTGGCTCCTACGATCGACCTCAGCCTATAAGGCTGAGGTAACTGATTCAGACGAGCCATTTCCAACTAGGCCGCCATCCAGTGGTCTGGATGTGATTGTCTGGGAGTTTCAAGGAGGCACGCATGCCCACAAGGAGCCCCATATGCCAGATTCCGTCATCACGTCTGAGCGAATCGAGGTCACTCGGCCGATCCCGGCCACACCTGCCGCCATTTTCGACATCCTGCGAAGCCCGGCTGGGCACGTAGCGATCGATGCTTCTGGAATGTTGCAGGACTTCACCGGCGAGCCGGCGGAGAAGGTCGGCGATACATTCGTCATTCACATGGATCGTGAGTCCCTAAACGACTTTCCGCTGGGCAAGTACGACGTGACCGTACGCATCATCCTCTTTGAACGTGACAAGGAGATCGCGTGGGATCTCGGGCCTGACATTCCGATCCCGCACGTCTACGGTTACCGCTTAGATGCCGGTGAGGACGGGGTCACCGATGTGACCACCTACTACGACTGGTCAAAGGTCAGCGGCGACATGAAGGAACATTTCCCGATCGTGCCCGAGTCGGCCCTACGGGCAACGCTGGGAATCCTGGAGCGAACGGTCAGAACAGGTTTGTGAAGTGCTGCGCTGCGTCACGCGGCCGAACGAAACGATCGCCGACCACTGGTCAGAGCCGCCATTAGCGGGTCCTTGACTCTTCGATT
Organism: uncultured Acidimicrobiaceae bacterium; assembly: GCA_963817005.1. Taxonomy (GTDB): domain Bacteria; phylum Actinomycetota; class Acidimicrobiia; order Acidimicrobiales; family RAAP-2; genus Bog-756. The sequence continues at coordinate 210,080 of CAWFMN010000007.1, read as the reverse complement.
GGCCGGCAGGTCCAGCATGTGCCCGCAGTTTCGTCAATCCTCATCCGACCACTTCGAATAGACCGGCCTCCAGATTCTTGCGCAGCTCAACGCTCTGAGCTCGGCTGGCCCGATGAGCCCGGCCATCCTCAGCTTCCCGGGCTGAGACTTGGAGCTACGTTCTCTCGGCGGTACAGCAGAACAAGAAAAAGTGACGGCAGATCTGTCCCAGACAACACTTGTACCGCAGTCCCAGGTTTGGACGATACTTGCCCACCTGAACGAGATATGTTGGCGCTACGGCTGTACTCAGGTTCGTCCACGAGAGGTAGGGGATGACCGGAGAGCCAACACGTCCACGGATCGAGCCGCTTCCGGCCGACGAGGGAGCGGCACGTCAACTCAACATCTTTCGGACTCTTGCACACAATGAACCACTCTCCAAGGCGTTCCTTGAGTTGGGTGGGCACTTGCTGGGTGGTGGTGTCCTACCGGTCCGGGAGCGCGAACTTGTGATCCTGCGTACCGGCTTCCGCTCCGGCTCGGAGTATGAGTTCGGTCAGCACACGCGCATCGGTCGTAAGGGAGGCCTCACCGAGGATGAGATCGCGCGGCTGGCCGACTCCGACTCGAGCCAGTGGAACACGGACGACGCGGCGCTCGTGACGCTCGTCGATGAACTCTGCGACGAAAACATCGTGTCCGAGGTCACATGGCAGGCGCTCAAGGCCCGCTGGACTGACGCTGAGCTCCTTGAGCTCCTCGTGCTTGCCGGGTTCTATCGGCTGGTCTCCGGAATGCTCAACAGCGTCGGCGTCGCCCTCGAGCCCTCTGTTCCAGGCTGGCCGGACGGAGTCGTCGGTGGGCGAAGTGCTCCGCGTCAGGAGCAGTCCTGACCGGGCGGCTCGCGGGTCGCCGCCTGCTCGTCGTAGGTGGGGGAACTCGCCCTACAGACGACCAAGACGCACCATTGGGCAACGGTCGAGCCATCGCCCTTGGCGCCGCCCGACAAGGGGCTGCCGTCGCGGTCACCGACATCGACGGCGGCGCCGCACAAATGACTGCCGATATGGCGGCCGAGACTGGCATTGCCAGCTACGCACTTACCTCGGACGCCGCCGACCCCGACGCATGCGAGACGGCCGTTACCTGGGCCGCCGAGGTACTCGGCGGATTGGACGCGCTCGTACTCAACGTCGGCATTGGCATGGGCATCGGCCTCCAGGGCACTTCCCTATCCGATTGGGACACTGTCTTCGATGTGAACTTGCGCTCGAACTTCCTCACCCTCAAAGCAGCTCTGCCGCTCATGAGTGAGGGTGCCGCGGCCGTTCTCATCTCATCGGTCGCTGGATTGCGGCCGGGTAGCGGTATTCCCACGTACGACGCCTCAAAGGCTGCGCAGCTGGGGCTGATGCGGCAGGCCGCCAGGGAGGCCGCGCAAAGGGGCGGTCGGGTCAATGTGGTCGCACCTGGGCTTATCGACACACCCCTCGGACGATTGGCGACGGCCGGACGGCCAAGCCGCGGCAAGACTCGGGTCCCGCTAGGCCGCCAAGGCACCGCAGTGGAGGTCGCTGACGCCGTCGTATTCCTTCTTTCCAACGAAGCGAGCTACATCACCGGGCAGATTTTGGCCGTTGACGGAGGACTATCCACGCTGGCGTAACCACCTTCGTGTCTCCTGGAACGGTCGTTCGCGTGTTCTCAGCTTCGGTAGCTGAGGTGACGGTTAGAGTTCTCAGCTTAGGAGTCGGCGAGCGGTCGGTTGGCGACGCGTCCGCAGCCGCCGTTGCTTCGCTTGATTAGGCGATGCGACACTGAAGGCGTGTCATCAGAGTCCTCGGTCACCCAGTCGGGCGTCGTCGTATTCTGCGACGTCTCTCCTGCGATTGAACGTATTCAGTCTCGATTCCCGTCAGTCGAAGTCGTCGACATCTCCAACGGTGTGCCCCCTGGCAGGCGAGGCGACGTGCTCTTCGGGGGCTGGAGCCCCTACGCGGTCGATGCAATGGCCGCTGGTGTGCGCTGGGTGCAGATGGCGGGCACGGGAGTCGACGGGGTGTCTCCCGAGGTCAAGGCTGCTCCAGTGCTCACCGCAGCCCACGGAGCCAGCGCCGTCGCCATCAGCGAATACGTGATCGCCACGATGGCTGCATTCGCCCGCAACTTTCCCCACAACTGGCTCCGAGAGGCGCCCGCGATCTGGAACTACCAACCAGCCAGCACACTGGCGGGGTCAACACTGGGTCTCTTCGGTTTCGGCGGGATCGGGCAACGCGTAGCCCGCATCGCTGTGGCCATGGAGATGAGCGTTGTCGCTCTTCGGCGAAGTTCGGCGCCCAGCCCGATCGATGGTGTCGAGATAGTCCGGTCTCTCTCTGACCTCCTACTGGTGGCCGATCACGTGGTGTTGGCTGCCCCCGCCACCAAACTCACCCAGCACGTGATCGACTCCGACAGCTTGGCCTTGATGCGACCCGGGGTTCATCTGGTCAACATCGCCCGAGGGGCCCTGCTGGATCACCAAGCCTTACGACGGGCACTCGACGACGGAATCGTCGCCCGAGCGTCATTAGACGTGACCGAGCCCGAGCCTCTGCCAGCTGGTCACTGGCTATTCGACCATCCCAAGGTATTTCTGACGCCGCACGCCTCTTGGGTCGGTGATGCGGGATTTCTCACTAGGGCCACCGAGATGTTCTGTCACAACCTCGAACGATTTCTCGTTGGGGAGCCGTTGACGGGGGTGGTGGGCAGTGAGGGCTACTGAGCGAGACGATTCAGGAGGGCATGCCGGGAGCTAGGCGATGGAGAGACCGAGTCGGGCGTGTTGCTACCGAGCAGCGAGGAGTGTCCCCCGAACCAGCCGACCGCCCCGAACATGGGTACCCGGATCGCTGGGTATGCGCCGGTCTCGGATTTCGCACCTGCCCTCAGCTGCTTAGCGCTGAGGTCCAAACTTCTGACCCCGGTTGGCCCGGCTGAGGGAGTCCTCACCCTCCGAAGCAGTGGCACTCGAACACGCAAGATTCTCAGCTTTCAGACTGAGTGTGAATTTCGACGACCTCAGCGTGCGAAGGCCACGGGCCCGACCATATCGGTGCAGGTCGGATTGTCACGGCATGAAGTACCCGCCGATCCGGTGATTGCGGGGGCGTCCTCGGACGGCGTTGGAGGCCTGCAGCCCCGACAGGACCGCCGCTTCGATACAGCCCGCATTGATACCCGAGTCTGTCCAATCCCCCGCGAGGAAGAGATTGTCGTAGCCGCTTTCGTCCGAACGGAGACGGTATCGATCCGTACCGGGCAGTGACTGGACGTATCGGTCAGACGGGTCGATGTTGGCGGTCCAATACTGTGAATCGAGCAGATGAGGACCCGCTCCATTTCCGGGGCCGCAGAGAAGGTCCCAGCGAAAGCCGTCGCTGCCGGCCGCTCGGGGAAGGAGGTGACCGAGCTCACGGTCGATGAATTCGACAGAATTCTGGCGAACCTTGCCGTGCCATTTCGCTGCTGAAACAGGATCGTGCACCGGCGGTGCGTCGAGTACACCGCAGAAGTAGGCGATCGAGCCCGGTCGGTGTTCAACCGGCCAGTCTTCGACGTCGATCAGATGGGACATCGAAGCCCAAGTACCAAAGGGTGCATCGAGGGCGCTCACCGTGGACCCGGGATGGGCCCATCCGAGAGATGGCTCCGACTCTCGCATCCATAGTTGCAGTGATTGGGTGGCGACCGTTCCGATCCGGCCGACCATGTCGTGCCACTCCGGGCGGTCAGCAATGAGTTCGCTGCAAACGAACTTGGCCATTCCCGGCGGAATGGCAAAGACAACCAGGTCGAAGTCGACGCCGTCCCGCAGCACCCGTTGCTCTGCGAGCGGCCACTCGCACCAGTGCGACTCGAGCGGTTGGTTCTCGATCCCATCGGCCTCCGACAGCTGACCGATCTGGGGACTCGCTGGAAAGCCGGGAAGACCTTGGTAGGAGATCAACGGGTCGTACCGCGGTCGACCTGGCTCAAGTCCCACCTGGCGTCCGATGCTGATCGCATCGATCCGACTGCCGTCTTGAGATGGGTGCAGCTGATCGACCCGATGAAAGAATTCGAACTCGACCCCACGTCGGCGCAGTGCTTGGTAGAGGGGGGCGAACACGATGTCCCCCATCCCGGCTGTCATTTTCCAAAGAAAGGAACCCTTGTAATCCAGAAGGGACTTGCCGCCGAAGAGGACGGCAGTTCCCGCGCTCATCGACGGCCGCTGCGGATCGCCCTCGATGAAACCGAACGCCAAGTCGTAGAGACCGCGGACGATTGAGAAATCTTGGAGCTCCACAGGTCCACCGTGCCGGACTATCCAGTCGAGGTACTCTTCATCGTTGACGGCCCCGAGGCCTCGGGGATCGGTGAGGAGTCTGTCTCCGACGATTCCCCGGACAGCAGCCGTCATGAGTGCCACCCCTTGCCATGTGCGATAGAGGGCGACCTGCCCGTCGTCGGGCCCACCCAGGAGCGACCTGAGCTCTGTCACGCCCGGTCCGGCCGCGGTGAAGACGGCGCCATGGAGGGAGCCGTGGCGATCGGCCAAGCGGGCCGTCTCGGCCATGAGTGCGGTCGATGAGACCACGACGCCGGCGGCGAGCGCTCGAGCCCTGTCGAAACCAGCTGAGCGTCGGCCACCGGCGAGTGCCTCGAAATAGTGGGAGATGAGTTTCAACGCCTGGACTGAGAAGTCCACCACCGTCAACTCACGCCCGCTCATCGCCGGTCCTTTGGCCGACCGGTGGTTTCGGGGCATGTCCGTGATCCACTGCCGTCGGTCCCCTCTGTGGCGTTCGGCCAGCCCGATCATGCCTGCCGGAACGATCGCATCGCTCAGCGTCTGCACGGGACACTCAGGGTCCCGGTTCGGCCGGTCGAGCTCCTCGTAGCACTCCTGGAGGAGCCGAACGGCGTTCTCGTACCATCCGAACCAGACATGCAGGCCGTGTTCCTCGATTCGACCATTCACGCCGCGACTGCTGGCACCCTTTCCGCCGAGTCGCCAACCACGTTGGTACACGGTGATCGACTCGAATTCCGTGGCCCAGCCCGATTCGCTCAGCCGCCATGCTGCTGCCAGTCCGGCCATACCCCCACCAAGGATGGCGACCCTCTGGCGTTTTCTCATCCGAGCGCGGCGAGCGTGACCCTTGCCCGAGCGAGCTCAGGGTACGTTGAGCCACCGTTCAGCTGCTCAAGGGCGGTCTCGAGCCTTTCCCGCTCAGAGCCACCGCACAGATTCGCGAGGTCGATGGCGGCCCGAAGTTCGAAAAGAACGCCGTGCTGGCGGCGGGCCAGCCCAAGGGCCTCCCTCAGCCCCTGCTCTCTTCCACTCGGATGGAGGTCCAGGTTGGCGAGGTGGCGCAACGTCTCCGCATCATAGAAGTGCATCGCTGTCTCCCCCGCCAGCTTGAGCGATTCCTCCAGGCGTGCGTGGGCTAAGGGCTTGTCACCGCCGGCGGCGTGGAGGAGACCCGCCATCGTAAGGTAGTAGGGGAGAAAATATCGGGTGTCGAAGGTCTTCCACAGCTCGATCATTCCGTCGAGGACGGCCGCATGCTGTGCGGACTCTTCCCTGGACGCGGTTCCTGTCCTGACGGACTGCACTGCGGAAAGGACAGTTGCTTGCATTTGTGCGACCATCGTCCATGAGTCAAACCCGTGCCGGGAGGAGATCTCGGTGAGGCGGGCGATTTGCTCCCCCGCCTCCTCGAACTGTTCCAGTTCAATCCGCATCCAAGCATTGTGGGCCAGGCTGTGAGCGGCACTGTATGGACCCTGAGGAAAGTCCATTCCGTCGGTGCGCGCGAATGCTGCAGCGAATTGTTCGTCGGCCCCGGAATCATCGCCGGTGAAGAACCGAACGACAGCAGAGCAAACAAGCGCCCCGGCCACTGGCTCATTCGGGTTCAGCCACTCAGCGGCAAACCGCTCTTCGTCCTCGGTCACACGGGTTGCATCGAAGACGTCCAAGAGATCTCGGGCTGCCCGGAAGTCGCCCTCCCAGCATTCGAGAATGCCGAATGACGCCAGGTTGAAGCTGCGATACCACTCGCGGCGTTCGAGACTCCGGTATGTCAAATCGCTGATCTCCTGCGCCTTCGAGATCTCGCCCCGGGTCAGGTGGTAGGTCCAGAGGACGATGACCGTGCTGAACCACTGGTCGCCCGCTGGGTCTGACGCGGTGAGCTCGAGGCAGCGCTGATAGTCGATCGCCGCTGCCGGGCTCGAATGACCCAACTCGGAAACGGCGAGGTAACCGCGTTGCAGGCGCAGGTTGACCTCATAGAGGTCGCGTTCAACATTGAGAGGAAGACTTGAATTCAACAAGTCGATCGCCCGGCTCAGATGCTTTTGGGCTTCACGGAAGGAACCCCGTCGGCGCGCCGAGGAGGCCGCGCTTTCATAGGACTGGACGGCGTCGGCGGCCCGTCCCGCCTTCTCGAAGTGCGCTGCCGCACCTCCCCAGTCGATCACGTCGCCATCCGAGCCGCCCGAGGTCAGGGCGTCAGCAAACCTGCTGTGTACCAGTCGACGCTGCGAAAGCGGTTGGAGTTCGTATGCTATTTCTCTCAGCAACTCATGGCGGAATCGATACGAATCGCCAGGCGCCGCTGGGCCCTCCAAGACGCCCTGTTCGCAAAGCGACACGAGTGAGTGGCCGACTTCCTCTTCAGACAGCCCGAGCACTGATTGGAGCAGCCCAGGGTCAACATCGCGTCCGATGACGGCAGCGGCCGAAGCAATGGGGACGATGTCTTGATGTGTACTGAGCCTGGCGGCGAGAAGGTCGTACAGAGTGTCGGGAACGGCACCAGAAGGGCGAGCCGACGTGTCCGCTTTTGACGAGGGAGCTCCGTGCCAGGCCCCGGCGACGAGCTCTTCGATGTAGAGGGGGATGCCGTCGCTGCGGGCGATTAACGAGCGTCGGTCTTCCGGGCTGAGGGGGGTCTCCGTGCACAGTTCATCGACGAGCAACCCGCTGTCTTGCTCGGAAAACGGCTCCAGCTCGATCAGCTCCGCTCCGAGCACCGTGCCAACTCCCGGTCGAGCCGTCATGACCATCATGCACGCCCGGTCGTCAGATGCGATCCGCTCGAGGAGCTCGAGCGTCGCGCCATCGAACCACTGGAGATCCTCAGCTAGCAATACTGAAGGGCCTTGGCCCAGGCAAGCGCCGAGATAGCGGTGTGCGGCTTCGGAAATCGCCGCGCTGAGCTTGCGCGTGTCGAGCGGCTCCGCCAAGTATCCGGCCTCCGGCTCGATGCCCAGCACCGGGGCCAAGAGAGGGACCAGCCTGTCGGGCTCGAGCCCCCGAAGCTGCAGTTCGTCGGACAGGCGTCGGAGGCGCTCAGAGCCGTCAGAGTTGTTACGGATACCCGACGCCTGTTCGATGAGTCTTCGCACCGGGTACAGACCCGAGTCGGCAAAAAAGGCCGACCCGGCCAGCTCGACAACCGGCAGCTGCGCGTCACTTGCCTTGAGCGTGACTCGCGAGGCGAGGTACGACTTCCCCACTCCGGCCTCTCCCCGTAGCAACAGTGCGAACGTGTCGACCCTCCGCCTTTGGCTGACCTCGTCCAAGACGCTCTTCAACCGTTCCCACTCAGCTACTCGGTCGATGAAGGGCGCATGGAACGGGGACGTAGCCGAGCGGGCGGATCGTTCACCAATCACTTGGTGTGCGTGGATGGGCTCTTCCACCCCTTTAACCGACTGAGGACCCATCGAGGTTGTCTCAAACACCTTGTCGATCATTCGTTGGACGTCGTCGGAGATCACAATTCCGTCCGGTGGAGCCAACTGTTGCAGGCGCGCGGTGACATTGGTTGTCAGCCCGTAGACAGAATTGAGGTCTCGATAGATTTGACCTCGATGGATGGCGATCCTGACGGCGAGCTTCTCGCCGATCTCGCGCTGGGTGTCGGCTGAGAGTGCCCGCACTGCGTCGATGACCTCGATTGCGGCTCGCACGGCTCGCTCAGCGTCATCGCCGTGGGCATCCGGGGCGCCGAACAATGCCAGGAGCCCGTCCCCCTGCACATTGACGACCTGTCCGCCGTACCGATCTTCCAGGGTGGCTCGGACCTTGGAAACGTAGCGTTCGATCAGAAGTCCGTACCGCTCGGGATCGTGCCGTCCCGACAGCTCTGTCGATCCGACGAGATCGCAGAACATCACCATGACACGTGGCTGTGAACGGCCCTGTAGGATCGACTCCGAATCGGCGGGTTGGTCAGAGTCCACAGCTAGTCAATCATGGGATGACAATCCACACGTCAGATGTAGTGTTTGGCAGATTGGGGATCGTCACGGTCCCTTTGTACGTTCCACCGGGTTGAAGCTGAAGGCTGCCTTCCTTGATCACCAGTCTGAACGGCTCATCGTCACGACTCAGCGTTGCCGGTTCGAGTTTCACCGCCTGCGCCGGTATCTGCTCCCCAGATGGCCCGGATTGCTCGAGCCCTGGGTCGAGAGCGGAGCACTCGAGGACGAGGGGACCGGCTGACTGAATGACAGGCACCGAGGGGGGCGGGAGCATCATGGGCTCGGACACATAGCTGGCGGGGCCCATAGGGAATGTTCCTTGGTCGGTGCCCCCGCCATTCGTGGTGACTGCCGAGCCGATGTTGACCAGGCTGACCCCGTAGCGAACGACGTGGCTGACAAACCTGCCCACGTCGTTCACATACGCCGCGGTGTCATAGCTGCCATTCTTCATGTTGCCCAATGAGGATTCGATCCCGCCGACACATTCGGCCAGCTCTTTCTTGACGACATCGCCGAGCTGCTCGGACGCCGACGGACAACGACGACGTCGGCGAGTCTGGTGCGGTCCATCAGCATCCGTGACATGGATGTGTTTGCGCAGTGCAACCCTGTTCACGAAATACTCGGCCAGGGCGTTGTACCCGAGCGCCCAAACGAACTGGGCAATCCAGGCCACCTCGAGCGGCGACATCCACTTGAGAGGCCGGAATTGTACGCGCTTTGTCGTGATCAGGTGGATGGCGCCCCTCCACTCCCGGGCGACGATGCTTCCCTCGTCAACGGAGACCACGCCGTCACCGCCCTCGCTCGACCAGTTCTGCGCCAGGCGGTACTGCAGGACGTTACCGGTGGCATCGGGGAGCGGACCGACCCCGAACTTCAGTGGTGTGCGAAGGCTAAGGTGCGACGCTACAGCGCAGTCGGCGGAGAGGACCTCGAGGTACACGTCGTGCCCGTCGCTCGGCGTCCCCGGTGTCATTGCGCACCAAGGCGGCGTAAAGTTCGTCCAGCGCGCCGGCACAAAGAGGTCGTCGAAGTCGTCGAGGTCCATTCCGGTAATGCGCTTGTGGGTCAGAAACGCGATCGCCACTCCTCCCGCTTCGGTGGTTGGCTTCACCGTCCACGAACACGGTGCGCAGCTCAGCTGGGCAAGGGCGGGAGCGATCAGGCCCTCCTCCACGGCCTGGCCGAGGAGATCATCCCAGTCGGGGAGCCCTGGAAATCGCTGTGCGTCGGTGAGGAGACGAAGCAACCGCTTCGCCCTCTTCTCTCCATCGGGCCCTCCCAGGAAACCAGCGGGCCCTCCCAGGCCTCCAGCGGTCCCTCCCAGGGTGAGCGGCTGGAGGGCCGAGAGCAGGTCGTCTTCGGTGACGTCTGCTTCGAACAGGCATTGGGCGAACGGCGAATCAGCGTGGCCGGGAGAAGGCCAGATTCGACCGAGGACCGCCAAAGCGAGGAACCGCCGAGCGATGAGGTCGCCCGCCAGCAGGTCGTCTTCCGAAACGGAGGCGAGACGGGAGAGCGCGGCCTTGATATCGGAGCTGGCCGACTGCGGACTCAGTGCCCGCTCGACTGCTGCCACATCCGCTTCGGACCCGACGTCCCCCCCCTCCTTCGACCTCTCGAGGAGGCGCCGAGCCGCGGGGATCCAGCGAGACACCCCTTGGTACCAGCCCGCTGCGCCTTGGCCGTAGGCCGGCAGGAGTGGGGCCACCTTTGCAGCCAGGCCGCGGTCGGCCACGACTGCCTCGTCGATGGTGCCGAATATCGTCACGAGATCTGAGAGCTCTGACATCAACCGCCATCCCATGCTCACCTGGTTAGACGCACCTTACCCGATAGCCTTTCGACAGGCATCCGGCTAGGGCCGGCGCCAGACCGTCCAGCGTCCCAGGCCAGAGAGCGAGCAATGCCCGAGCGAGACCACAACAGCACCGTCGGCGCCGGTTTGCCCTGGGCATTCGTGCTCGACCCGGTTGCTAATGCTGCGGCGATCAACGACGTGCAACGACAGGGGCTGGAAGCGGCTCGGCGACTCATTGACAGCATCGTTGCCAAATCCGAGAGTTCCTCGGTCGACGGCCCGGACGAGCCACGCACCCGACCCGACCCTGGAGAGCAGCCCCGGCAGGGTGACTCCCTGGCTGAGCTCATCCGCTGCTGGGCTCAACTGACAACAGAGGTACTCGGCAAGCTGGGCGAGACTGGCGGCCGGCCGGCCTCGACCGGTAGCGAGACTGCCCCGACCACCGCCGTCTCGGTTGACGGATCAGAGCCTGGATCGTCGAAGCACTGTCTGGATGTCGACTCGCGGGGCCGGCTGTTCGCTGCTTCCGAGATCCGGCTTACCAATCCCTCGGCCCGGTCGGTCGGACCTCTCGTCCTTCATGTGGAGGACCTGCACACACCCGACGGCAGGCAACTCGCCGGCGCCAGTGTCCAGTTCGATCCTTCCCTGGTCGACGATCTCCCTCCAGGGTCATCTCGCTGCGTGGCCGTCGCAGTGTCGACCATGGCCACACTCACACCGGGTACCTATCGGGGCGTCATTCAATCGGCGGCAGTGCCGGATCTCAGCCTGGCGTTGCAGATCACCGTGCACCCCCAAGGGTCGTGACTGTCACGACACACTCCGCTGAGGCGGACGCGGTTGAAACGGTGCTGCGCCAGGTGAGTCAGGACGTGCGCCGAGCCATGCTGGGAGCTGTCCCCGACGGTGAGCCGCACAAGTGGCTCTATCAACTTGTGCGCGCCTACCCGAGTCGTCGGGGGAAGGCCCTTCGTCCTGCGCTCTGCCTGAAGTCATGCCGGGCCTTTGGCGGGTCCGACTCCGACTCATTTCCGGTGGCCGTCGCGATCGAGATGCTTCACAATGCATTCCTCGTTCACGATGACGTTGCCGATGGGAGCGAACTTCGGCGTGGCCGCCCCACGCTGCCCACTGACTATGGACAGGCTCTTTCGTTGAACGCCGGCGACGCCCTGGTGGTTCTGGCCAACCAAGTCCTGCGGCGCCATACTCGAACGCTCGATCCCGACACAGCCGACCGAGTACTCGACGAGTTCGACAGCATGGCGCTGCGCACCCTCGAAGGCCAGGCGACGGAGCTCGGGTGGCGCCGTGACCGGGTGGTCGATCTGACCCCTGAGGACTATCTCAGTCTCGTTCTTCACAAGACGTGCTGGTATACGACTATCCATCCCCTTCGGGTGGGTGCGATTCTCGGGTCGACCGAACCGGTTGATCTGCGCGCCATGGTCCGCTTTGGCTTCTATCTCGGGGCCGCCTTCCAGATTCGCGACGATCTGTTGAATCTCACCGGAGCCAAGGGTCTCTATGGCAAAGAGATCAATGGTGATCTCTATGAGGCGAAGCGATCACTTGCCCTGATCCATCTCTGCAGTCAGGTGCAGGGTGATGATTTGGCCCTGGTGGACCGCTACCTTTCGGTGGACCGCTCCGAGCGGACAGCTGGACTGATCGGTGAGATACGTGGACTCATCGACAAGTACGGCAGTATCGACTTCTCCGTCGACTACGCCCGTGGCATCGCCGGTGCCGCGCTTGAGTCGTACGAGGAGGCGTTCTGTGACGCCCAGGACCGGGAGAGCGCCGAATTCGTGAAGGCGCTGGTTCCCTTCATGCTCGGGCGGAATCTCTGACGCACCCGCCACCATGGGGATAGAATTGCGGCATGCTCAGCGACGAGACAGACGATCTTATCGATCAGATCGCCAGTGGCACGGTCCGTCTCATCAACTCGAATCTTGCGCTGGCCAAAAGGATGGTCGGAGGAGGTGTCGACTCCCCCGGCTCTGATGAGCCCCTCGGGCCCGTGCAAGACGCCTGGATGACCTGGGCCGACTGTGCCGGCGACCTCGTGACCATCTCGTACCTCGGTGCCCAGCTGGCGGACGTCGTGGTCGGGTTCTCCCGGCCGCCATCGTCGAAGGCCTGACAAATCCACCTAGTCTCAATGCGAAGTGCACTCCATGGACCAATTGGCGACTGACGGCAGGGATGCATTCATCAGGTTCTGGTCCTCCCTCCATGAGGCCACCTACCGAATCACTGACGGGCGAGCACTCAACCGAGTTCTGGGCATGCCCGTCATCCGTCTCACGACCACCGGTCGACAGACGGGCATGCCGCGTGCGACCATCCTGACCGCCCCGATTGTCGAAGAGGACCGGATCGTTCTCGTCGCTTCCAACGGTGGTGATGATCGTGACCCACAGTGGTACCTGAACCTGATGGTCCACCCTGACGTGCGAGTCACGCTTCACGATGCCGAACTCGACATGCGGAGCCAAGTGGTGCGGGCGCAGCAACGATCCGACCTCTGGCGCATCATCCGAAGCGTGACGCCGATCTACGCCCTCCATCAGCGGCGAACGTTGAGAGAGCTTCCGGTGGTCCTACTGGAACCTCGTCCGCCACCGCAGGACGAGGTCGGGAGTTGAGGCAGCAAGGGCGGGCGCAGCCCCCGCGGAGCGGCCGCCTTCGTCTCTGCTGACTGGGATCATCCAGGTGCCTTTGTTCGGGGCGGGGCATGCCGATCCTCAGCGGACACTCCGCCTAATCTTCGGGAGATCGGGAGTCTTTACCGCCGCCGAATGGGGCTGGGCCGTGCCCGGGGGGACGCAACCACGGGGAAGGGACCGCGGGGTGAGAGTCGCTGGCCACGACCAGGAGGGCGAGGATCCGAAGGCCCAACCACTCTGCGCCAATCAGCACCTGCCCTCAGCTGGCATGGCTGAGGATTCATTCCATCGTTTGGGCCGACTCTATCAAGCATTTGGCTGACCCGAACGGTGCAACGGGACCGAGGATGACTCCGGCGCCATGGACGCCTCCCACTCCCACTCGGGCCGAGGTCTGGGCCGGCGCTTCACCGACTCTGGCGCCTGAGCGCTATCGGGAAGCACGTCAGTACGCCGACCCACAGTACGACCCCGCGTTATCGTGCGAGCGTGCGCCGCGGGCTACCAGCGGGAACAGTGACCTTCCTCTTCACCCACCTAGCGGACTCGACGCGCCGCTGGAAGGAGGACCCGACGGCCATGGCCGAGGAGCTGCGTGCCCACGATGCCATCGCGCGGACCACGATCGAGCACCACGGCGGCTTCGTCTTCGACGCCGGTAGCGACGGGATGCGTGCGGCGTTTTCTACTCCGGCCGACGCAGCTGCAGCGGCAATCGAGTCCCAAAAGCATCTGCGGGAAGACGGCATGGTGGACCTTACGGTGTGCATGGCCCTACACACCGCTGAGGCAACCGAACAGGAAGGGTCTTACTCCGGCCACGAGGTGAACCGTACCGGGCGGCTGCTCTCGCTGGCTCACGGTGGGCAGATTCTCGTCTCGGATACGACCGAGGTGCTGCTCCGAAATCGCGTCGTGCTGCGCCCCCTGGGGGAGATCCGGCTCCATGGCCAGCGCGGCCGAATGTCGGTCTATCAGCTCGTAGCCGACGGGCTCCCGGCCGACTTTCCGGTGCTTCGCAGTGTCGATCGTTTCCCCGGCAACCTCCCGCAACAGCTGAACTCGTTGGTCGGTCGCGAGCAGTCGATCGACGACGTCGTCGAGCTCATGCGTTCGTCTCGCTTGGTCACCTTCAGCGGCGTTGGCGGGGTGGGCAAGACGCGATTGGCCCTCGAAGTCGGGGAGGAGCTCGCCGGCGACTTCCCCGACGGCGTGTGGATCGTCGAGCTGGCACCGGTCGGCGACCCGGCCGCGGTCCCGGCCGCCATCGCCGCCGCACTCGGCGTCACCCCACGGGGCGACACGCCCCTCATCGACGTGGTGGCGGAGTCGCTCGGTGGTCGGCGCCTGCTGCTTATCATCGACAACTGCGAACACGTCCAGGCCGGGGCGCGAGCCGCTATTTCGGCGCTGCTCATGCGGTCAGGAGACTCCAAGCTCCTGGCCACTTCGCGTGAGGCCCTGGCCATCGACGGCGAGACGGCCCTAACCGTGGCCCCGCTGGCGCTGGATGGGGGCGTAGCCTCCAATGCCGTCACACTGTTCGTAGATCGGGCCCGCGTGGTGCGGCCCGACCTCGGCCTCGGTGACCCCGAGACCGCAATGGCGGTGACCGACGTCTGTCGAGCTCTTGACGGCCTGCCATTGGGAATCGAATTGGCTGCGGCACGGATGGCGGCCATGAGTGCTGTTGAGGTCCGGGATCGGCTCACGGATCGGTTCCGGCTGCTGCGGGCCTCGCAGCCGGGACCGGAGCGGCAGCTCACGCTCCACCTGACCGTGGAATGGTCCTTTGACCTTCTCTCCGAAGAGGAGCGCGAACTGTTCCTTCTGACGTCAGTGTTCGCCGGCGGCTTTGACCTGACCAGCGTGTGCAGCGTGGCCGAAAGCACCGATGATGTCGAGGTGCTCCGTCTCCTCGACTCGTTGGTCCGCAAGTCGCTCGTGGTCGCAGACCACAGCGGCGCACACACTCGGTACGGGCTATTCGAGACCATCCGCCAGTTCGGGGAGGACCGGTTGGCGGAGGCGGGCTTGCTCGAGGCGGCCCGTGATCGACACTCGGCCTATTTCGCACGGGAAGCGGTGACCCAGTGGGACAACTGGAACGGGCCTGGATGGCGCAGTTCGGTCGACTGGGTCGAGGTAGAGGTGGCCAACCTGCGGTCAGGCTACCGGTGGAGCGTTCGTCGCGGGAACGTGGAGGTAGCGACCGACATCGCTGCGCACGCCGCGTTGATGGGGTTCTCGGTGCAGCTCTTCGAGACGATCGCATGGGCCGAGGAGCTGCTCGAGTCCGCGGCAGAGTCCGATGTGCCCCGACTCCCCCGGCTTTACACGGCCGCCGGGTACGCCTGTTTCGCGGGGAGAGCCGAGGCGGCGCGTTCGAACGCTCATCGGGCAACCGAATTGGAGGTTGACCGCCGCTACGATTCGTGCGAGCCCGGCTACGCGTCATTCATTGAGGCATTGGCGAGCGTCTACTGCGGCGATCTCGATCGGTACGTCGAGCTCACCGGGACGGTTGCCAAGCGGTACGGCAGCGACCGCGGCTACGGCCTCGCTTCCTATGTTGACGGTCTTCAGTCCTGCGGCCGGATAGAGGAGGCGCTGGTGCTCGCCGAGGAGTCAATCACGGCCGCACGATCGCTCGGCAACCCCTACTGGATCGCCTACGCGCTGTGGATCGCCGGTATGGCTTTCTCCAAAACGGATGCGCGCCGCGCGTTCGCAGCATGGGACGAGGGCGTTGACTTCGTGCGCCAGTACCGGGTCCAGTTCTTCGAGGGGTTCCTCGCTCGCGATGCCGGCCGCCTGCACACCTCCGACGGAGAGGCCGGGGCCGCTCTGATGCTGTTCGCCGATGCCATTGGTGCTTTCCAGCGTGCCGGCAACGTCCCCCAGCTAATCATCACCCTGGCGAGCCTGCCCGCGTTGTTCGAGCGGCTCGAGCGGCTCGAATCGGCCGCGACGCTCCTTGGGGCGCTATCGCGAGAACCCTCGAGCCTCCAGCACGTACCCGAACTCAGAGGGGTCGGCGATCGGGTCACCCGCAAACTTGGCGTGACCCGGGCTGCTGAGTTCGAGTCGGCGGGAACCGCGCTCGACCTTGGCGCAGCGGCGGCCTATGCCCTCCTGCAGATCGATGTCGCGCGCCGCGACCCGGACCAACGGGCCCTCCCGGAGCGGCCTGGAGGCCTAAGTCGCCGCGAAGTGGAGGTGCTCCGCCTCGTGGCCGACGGCCGGACCTCGGGCGAGATCGCCACGCAGCTCTTCATCTCAGCCAGGACAGCTGAGCACCACGTGCAGAACATCTACACGAAAATCGGGGTATCGAGTCGCGCTGGGGCGACCCGTTGGGCGATCCAGCACCAGGTAGTGGACGGGCCGCCCGATCGTAGGTAGGCCCGAAATGGGTAGGTCTACCGATGCCAAATGGGCTGCAGATGCGGAGAATGTCCCTTAGCGCCGACCAACCGGTCGTCACGAAACGGATCCAACACGATCCATGTTGAAAAGGGGAGATTCATGATCCTGGCCACCACAACGGTCGAGAATGTCGACCGTTTCCTTGAGATCTTCGGCACCAAGGGTGCCGACAAGCGGGCACTTCACGGCTCCAAGGGTGCGACCGTGTTCCGCGACCCGACCGAGGAGAACCGAGTCTGGGCACTCTTCGACTGGGATGAGCAAGGCTGGGCCGCCTTCGTCTCTGACCCCGACGTGCCGCCGATCCTCCGCGAGGCCGGTCACCTGGGGAAGCCGGATGCTGCGTCACTGCTCGGCTCCTACGAGGCCTGAGGAGGCGACAGTGACCAGCGCAATCAACCGTTCGGCCCGAGTCGGCCTCATCACCGACCAGACCGGTGCCCTCTCCTTCATGGGGATCGCCAACGTCAACGTCGCCAAGATGGTGATCGACGACATCAATACCCGGGGCGGCCTGCTCGGCCGGCCGATCGAGCTGTTCGTCGAGGACAGTGCGACTGACGACGACAGGGCGGCAGCTGCAGCGACGAAGCTCGTCAGTGCGGACGTCGACGTCGTCGTGGGTGGCATCTACAGCTCCACCCGCCAGGCCATCAAGGGACCGGTCGTCGAGCAGGCGGAGACACTCTACCTCTATCCCGAACAGTACGAGGGTCAGGAGTGTCACCCCCTGATCTTCTGCACCGGTCCGGTACCCGCACAGCAGATTGACCCGTTCTTTCCCTGGCTCATGCACGAGACGGGAGCGAAGACCTTCTACATGCCGTCGGCCGATTACATCTGGCCGCACACGCTGAACAAGAAGGTGCGAGAGGTCGTTGCCGCCGGAGGCGGTGAGATCGTCGGCGAGGAGTACTTCCCGCTGGATCACACCGACTACAAGCGCCTGGTTGCGGACATCATGGCGAGCGGTGCGGAGGGCGTCTTCAACACGATTGTCCCGCCCGGGCTCACACCGTTCCTCGAGCAGTTGTACCGCGCGGGGTTCTCGCGCCGTGGTGGGACGATTGTCTGCACCTACTTCGACGAGAACTTCTTGAACCTTGTGCCGGCGGAGCAGGTCGAGGGCCTCTATGGGTGCCTGGACTACTACCGGGACGTCGACGACCCGTTCAGTATCGAGCTGCTCAATCGGTACGAGGTGCGCAACCCCGGCAGCGCCATGTTCACAGCGGGAAGCGCATGTACCGGTACCTACCGAGCCCTCAAGCTATGGGAGGCTGCCGTCACCGAAGCCGGGTCGCTCGACCAGGATGACGTGATCGAAGCGCTCGACCATGCCCGAATCACCGAGGGGCCGGGGGGCCCTGCCGAGATGGTGCCGGGTCAGCACCATGTGCGGATGAACATGTACATCGCCCGCTCCGAGTCCGGCACGTTCAAGGTAGTTGAGAACCTCGGCCATATCGATCCAAATGAGTGTGAGGTCGACCGGGCTTGACCGACGCACCTCCAGCACGCTCCACACATACGGCGACGGCACCGCAGGTAGGCGACAACCCTTCCTGCGGTGCTGCGTCGCGTAGGGAGGGTCGTAACATCATCACAGCACGAGCTCAGCACTTGGCCAGCGTCTCAACCTCAAAGCCCCGGGCGCGATTCGGAGCCGATTTTGGTGCTTGCCTAGTCGTGCCGGATTCATCCATCAGATCTCGGCGCCATGACGCAATCACCTTCCCGGCGAAGAACCTTACGACAGCTGGAGTGGTACTCAGCTGGCATAGCTGAGGGGCCTGAGAATGCATAGCTGATGACCATATCCGGCCACAGGACCGCTTGGCCCTGAGGTGCTCCAACACGTGCATCTCAGCGCCTCATGACCGGATGAGGCAGGGGAAGGATGCCTACTCGTCGTCGGCTTCCAGGAGGGAGATGTCCTCCTCGACGGCATGCAACTCGCCGTCATCACCCACAACCGAAAGCGTCTCATCGACGATGATGGTGCCTTCCGCCGTCACCACTGCGATGGTCTCGTCGGTTGCGACGATCTTGTCGTTGCTATCTACCGCGGCCACTACGTCATCGATGACTAGGTTGCCCTCCTTGTCGAGACCCTCGGTCTCGACCTCCACCATGTCTACCGGGCCCTCATCAGCAGACCTTTCGTTGGTCTCACTCATTGTGTGCCTCCCAGTCTGAGCCGCTCGCCGTCGGAGCAGCAAGCCAAGCGCGACCAGACCCCCCGCTCCGAGGACTATCCAGCCCACCTTCCTGCGTGTCATAACAATCCACCTTTCCGGTGTGGCCGGCTACGGCGACTCCCGAGCAGGGTTATTCCGACCCACCGTCAGTGCAACCCAGACCATAGATCGAAGCCGTTGACGCCATGTCGGCAGTTTGGTCACGTGAATAATCTCTCAATTGTCATCCGACGACTTCAAGAACCGATGTCCGCATTCTGCACAGGTGGGTGCATCAGTCGGCGCCTCGCCCCCGCAGTCGGGACAGACTCGATACTTACCGGTATCGTCCTCGTTCTTTGGCACCGAACACCACCCTTTAGGTCAGACGTCTTTTGCCTTCCCAGTAGGCATCTACCCACTCGATTGGCACCGTATCCGGAATCTCCGACTCCGCAGGCAATGATTCGGAATGGGCACTTCCGGCCACCCACAGACAAAGCCCGCCGAAAATGCTGACCGAAATGGCGAAGAGCAGAATGATCATGACTACCTCCGATCTCCGAGCCACTGACCCCGCAGACAACTCAGCTCGCTAATCCTCAGGCTCATTGTGATCTGCACACGGCTCCGGGCAAAGGGTCTTTGGTCACATCGCCAGGTTGAAAGATCCGATCTCATCGGGTGGAGTGGTTCGGCCGTCCTTTGGCCGGGCACACCTGTCCATCAAGGTCACCTCCCTCCTGCTTGAGCGCTCGGGCTTTCGGAACTGGTCAGTTTGCCGCCGAGCTCGCCGCTGCCTTGGCTCCGGTCGTTAACCTCAGCTGGCCGGTGGGACTCCTCAGCCTTCGAAGCTGAGGCCGCTTTAACCGCCGCTCCCGTGCTCGCGGAGTCGAAAACTCCCATTGCGACACCGTGCGCCGTGCGCATATCTCGTTGACTACGGCGTCATACTCTGGCAGGCAAGACCACCGCACTGGTCTGGGATGACGCCGGTGTGCAGAAACGTCGTGATTTGATTCAACAGCGACACGTTGCCCCGCCCGAAGCCATGCGGATCGGCGCCGTACGCTGCTCCATTCGGTGCGAGGTTGTCGGTCGGCGGGGTGGGTGTGCCGTAGTCCCAAAGCACCAGGCCCGCGTTAGTGGGCTTCCTCTGGTTGAGAGCAGTCAGGCCCCACTGCGGGGCCACCGGCACATTGATCCGTGGCGCCGCACCGAAGAATGACGGATTGAAGGCCGGTTGGTGGTTGTGTGCACCAATGGTCCGGGCCAGCATTTCCGCGGAAACATTGGCCACCTGATGGTCGCCGTAGTTCTCGATGATGAACACGTGCTTGGCCGGAATACCCGGATAGGGATGCAAGGTCAGGTGTTCGGCGTAGCCGTCATTCTCACCCCGGTCCCACAGGAGCTGGGCCAGCTGCAAAACGATCTGTTGGTCGACCGGGTTGGGGTAGGAGGGATCGAAGACCGCGGAGAATTCGTTCCAGTCCACGGATCGATTGAGGAGAAGTCCGCCGTAGTCCATTCCGGGCACGCCGAGAATGACACTGGTCCACTCCGTGGAGAGTGCCGACGCCGCACCGCCCATGATCCCGCCCTGGCTGTACCCCATGTAGCTGCATGCCCCCACGTGGAAGAGCACCCTGCCGTCGACGTCCTGGAACGCCGGGTTGGTGGCAAAACCGTCCCGGGAGTTGATCAGCCGGCCGAGAAACTGGAAGTTCACGAAGCCCTGCAACATGTGGTCGGTCTGGGTGTGAAAGCCCGACATGTCCTGCAGGTTGCGCCCGACATTCCCGACGTCGCTCGATGACATTCCCACCCAGTCCGTGGCGCAACCCATCATATTGCGGGCGATGGCCGCGGAAAACGATCCACCTTCGACTTCACTGGCGCTCCCCAAGAGGCCGTGACCGTAGACCGTCGGACTTGCCGGTCCACCGGCTTGGACGGTGGAGGGCATGACGCAGATGAAATTCGCCGTCCAGGTGAGGTTGCCATTGATCTCGGGAAGACCGGTCGCCGGATCGGTCACCATCGACGAATAGGGTGTCGTGTCCTGAAGAAACAGGGGCACCTGAAAAGTCCCGTGAACGTCACGGACTCCTGCGATGGTCGTGTCGGACGTGACTGTGTAGGCCGGGGCGTAGTCGGGCGGCGGCACCCTTGGCCGGCCGGCCATGGGCAGGTGATTGGTAGCCAGCCACCGATAGGCCAACTGACGCATGGTGAGAGCCGGACCGGCCAGGCTTTCGGTACTGGCCACGGTGAAGTCCCAGGCCTGATAGGGCATCGTCCAACCGAGCACCGGGGCCAGGTCGTTCCGGATGACCCACTTGATGTGCGCCCCACGAATCGCGGGCATCAGAGTGCCGGCCACGGCCGCCCTGGTGGAGGGGAGCGGGGCAATCGGGTTACCACTGGTGTCGATCAGGTTGCGCAGGGCGACGGCGTAGCGGTGACCTTCGGTGAGGGCGACGGCCGGGTGGATGAGCAGCAGTTGCTCTGCCGTGTTCGAGGTCTGGGCGTCGAGTTCGGCGAAGTAGGGCACCCGGGTGTGCGTCACCGTGTCGAGGACAACGATGGGTGAGTTCGAGGCGAGCGACAATCCGATGTTGGTCGAAGGGGCGATGCCCGACTTGGTGAGGTCGAGGTTGGGGACATAGGTCATGATGACCGAACCGGGCGAAAAGCCATCGCCATGGTTCTGATAGGTCGTGTCGACGTGAACACCATCTACATTGGCTGGGTCCACCTGAGCCGAGATGTTGAGCCGGCGGCCGGTGACTGTCGAATGTGACGGGGTCGTGAAGGCATCGTTCGGCCATGGCAAGAGGCAGCTGTGTCCGATCGGCGCGGTCATCAGTACGTCACAGCCATTGACCCCGGCGTCAGGCATGGCGCCGCCCCGCTTGTTGTGAGGGCGGTGCCTCCCCATCGAACCGGCGTAGTGGGCGCCGCCGTCGGCGGCTCCGGGCCGGTACCCACTGGACACATCGGCTCGAGGCTGGACTGTCGCTCCCGACGCAGGCAGGGCCCCGCCGATCGCGGCCACCATCGACCCCGTGGTGAGCACCATCACCACAAGGACGGCGACCATCCAAAACCTGTTCGATGATCTAATCGAGCGGCGGACCATTGCGAACCCCCATCGGATAATGAATCAGCTACAACTCAAATGGGCCATTGGTTTGACTGGTGTTGCGGTTGCCATCCCCCGCCAGCGACGCTACTCCTCTGCCTTTCGGTGTCAAATAGCTTGTCGATACAAGCTCTCCGAAGGGATGGACGTACCCGCCGAGTTGGATTCGTTCAAATTCGCACGCCAGAAGTCGAAGCTGGCAGGGACCATCCGAGGATCTCATTTCGTGATCAAGGGCGAGTACTGAGCCACCAGGCGACGGATCAGCCAGCGAGGGGCTCTGTTCCGACCGAGTCCGAGAGTCAACATTTCGACTTCCCGAATCCCGAGTGTCGGTCCTAAGAGGACGGCATGTTCCGACCCCTGCTGTCCGTCGCCCTTGTCTCGGCCGGCTGAGTGCCTCCACTACCTCAGCTTCCCAGGCTGAGGAATCGCGAAGAGGGTCACCTCAGCTCGAACACGCGATGCGTTGGGCAACTCCGAAGTTCTGCCTCACACTGCGTTGCGTCGATCGTGCAGCAGCGAGCGGGGCAAACGATCGGGCGATTGCCAGGTCGCCCCTTGGGTAAGCTTGTCTGGCGTGAAGCTCTGGGACGATGAACTCGAGGCCCTTCGTCCGCAGTTCCGTAAGGAGGCAGCCACATTTCTCGCTTCCGTCCCATGGCAGGAGGGCGGTACGACGACCCTGTCTATCCAAGAGCGGGTCGCGGCGCACCGCCGGCTCAGTCTCGGCGGTCCGCCATCCGACAAGGCCGTGGATCGCATGATCGAGGGGGCTGCCGGGACAATCCGGCTTCGAACGTTCAGGCATGAACAGCCGAAGGGTGTCCTCTTGCACATTCACGGCGGTGCGTGGCTGGCTGGCTCACCGGAGATGATGGACCTGCTAAACGAGGTCATCGTCGACAAGTGCAGTGTCTCGGTCGCGAGCGTCGAGTACCGCCTCGCACCCGAGCACCCGTATCCGTCCGGCCCCGACGACTGCGAGGCGGCTGCCAGCTGGCTACTCGAGCACGCGGCCGAAGAATTCGGCTCCGATAGGCTGCTCATCTCCGGCGAATCCGCCGGTGCTCACCTCGCGGCCGTCACATTGCTCCGCTTGAGGGACAAACACAACGCCGCCGACGGCTTTCTCGGCGCAAATCTTATGTTCGGAGCGTATGACCTCTCGCGTACGCCGAGTCAGCGGGGCGTGGGGGTCGCTCCTGGAACCGACATACTGGACGGCACCGGATTTCCGCTCGACATCTACCTGCCCGGTATGTCCGAAGCGAAGCGACGCGACCCTGACATCTCACCCCTCTATGCGGACCTCAGCGGTATGCCACCTGCACTGTTCTCGGTTGGTACGAACGACCACCTTCTCGACGACACGCTCTTCATGGCAGCGCGCTGGAAGGTAGCTGGCAATCGGAGTGAGCTGCTGGTCTATCCGGACACACCACACGGGTGCATAGCGCTCCCGTCGGTCGCTGCGCACTTCTTCCCGCGACTCTTCGACTTCCTCACTAGTTCTCTCACGGACTAGGTGCTGCCAGCCTCAGCTTGCAAAGTTGAGGTCCTGCAGAACCTCAACCTCCGAAGCTGGGCCCCGGAGCGATCAGGTTGCAAGGGGGCAACCACGCATCCACGTTTGGGAATATTCAGTGGCCGAATCCCACTTCGTCCTCAGCTGGCATAGCTGCAGTCAGCTGCAGGCTTACTGCGACGAGCGGGTACCGGCGCCGGTGCAAATTCGACGGGTCATGACACATCCTCGACTTCACGACTGGCTATTGATCTCGATCCGCCGGGCTCGCGTTCGAGCGGCGTCGGTGGAAACACCACTGCCGAAGCTGCTTCTGGAGGGTGCTCCTCCCAGAATTGTCGTGATCGTCTAGAAATACCCTTGGTCACGGGCGCAGGCAACATGTACGGGCGGGCCTAGAGTCACGGGTGGCCAGCGCACTAGAGTTTCGTTTCGCCACCGGTCGGGTGTGGCCTGAGGGGGGAGGGTGGCCGATGAAGTCTCCGAGGACGATTGCGGGGCTGGCTGTCCTGTCGATGGTCGTCCTAGCCGGGTGCTCGTCGTCGGGTCCGGCGACGTCGACGTCCACCCCCTCCTACCAGCACTCTGGCCCCAATGCCGTGGGCGTCACCACCCTCGACCTGGGCTCTGCTGGTCCGGTCTTCGGCGAGCGCCTCGCTACGGTGTACTACCCGGCCGCGGCTGCTACCTTCGCCAGTCACCCGAAGTTCAGCTACACCGAGGCGTCCACCCTGCCCACCGCCTTCCAGGCCGTCGTGCCGCCCCAATACAACCCCATGACTACCGTCGACGCCTACACGGACGCCCCGGGCTCGACGAATGGGCCGTACCCGGTCGTCCTGTTCAGCCACGGTGCGGCGGTGAGCGGCTCTACTACTCGAACCTGCTGACCGGCATCGCCTCGTGGGGCTACGTGGTGGTGAGCGCCGACTACCTCGAGTGCGGGCTGGCCGCCCAGGTACTCGAGTCGACGGTCAGACCGACCGCCGCCTTCAACGATTCCGCAGTCATGAAGTCCACGCTGGCCGCCGTCGAGCAGGCCTCGGCCGAGCCCATCTCGGTGCTGCACGGAGTGGCGAATCCGTCGAGGGTGGCCGCCGTCGGCCACTCGGCCGGAGGTGGGACGGCCTTCGACGCCCTGAACAGCCCACGTGCTTGCCACCGCCATGGGTGGGCTCCGGTGGCGCCGTCGGGTAAGCCCTCGTCCAAAGCCGTCATGCTCATCGGCGCCGAGGGCGACCAGGTGGTTCCGCCAGCCAACGTTCCCAGGACCTACGCCGTCGTTCCCGGGTCCGAAGGTACTCGTCGAGATCTCCGGCGAGGGGCACAACACCTACACCGACATCTGCGTCGGCATCCGGTCGGGCGACGGCGGCCTCATCTGCTACGCCGTCGCCCAGCACCTGATCAGCGCCAAACTGGCCAACCTCGGGATCAACGGTTGCCAGGCCAATGACCTCGCCGGCGACCGCGCTTCTGGCCAATCGTCCAGTACTACACGGTGTTCCAGCTACAGGACCAATTCCATGGCGACCCCGGGGCAATGATTCCTAGCCCCCCGCCAGGGCAGTTCCCGGGATTCGCTGTAACCGTGACGCAATCCTCATGAGGGTGCTGCTGGGCGAGACGGCACACCAACGGGCGACCGAGCAATGACGTCAATCCTGCTCTGAGGACATGCCACCGGTATGACCGTGGTGAGCGCTAACGCAAATGCTCGTTCCCGCACGTGACCAGGCGTTGCAACTGAATCCACCGGACACCTGCCGTGAGAGGCGATTCGGCTCGGCCGGCAGGGTTCGATCTCTCATTTCTCTGCAACCTGCCCCGTGACTCAAACGATCCGAGCGCTACCGACAAGCTACCCGTACACGGCATACATGGATTCGAGATGGTTCCCCGGACTCAGGCTGGCCCGCCGCCATTCGGTCTCCGGACGCCAGCGTCGTCAGGTTGCCGCGCTGTAGCACCACACCAGCAACCACTGCTCCGGCCACAAAGATCGAAGCAGACCACAGGAACGCCGTCGTGTAGCTATGAAGCAAGGCGGCCTGCACGTTGGCCGGGGTCAATGCCCGACCTACCAAGTAGGACGTGGCCGCACCCGCGGCCAACGTATTGAGGAGCGAGGTGCCGATAGATCCCCCCACCTGTTGCGCGGTATTGAGAGTGGCCGATCCCACGCCAGCGTCCTGGGGTGCCAAGCCGAGGGTACCTGTGCTGAAGGCCGGAGCGACACTCAGTCCGAACCCGATTCCCAACACGATGAGATAAGGGAGCACGTGGCTGACGTACGACGAATGCAGCCCGACCAGGTGGAGTCCGAACAGAGCTGCAGCACACACGAGCAGGCCGATGGGCACGATCGGTTTGGGACCGAACCGCGGTAAGAGGATCTGGTTGGACACTTGGGCCGTGGCGGCCAAGGCGGCCACCATAGGGAGGAACGCGATGCCGCTCTTCACGGGACTGAACCCCAACGTGCCCTGTAAGTAGTAGGTCAAGAACAAGAAGACGCCGAAGATTCCGACGCTGGCGAACAGCATGGCTAAGGTAGATCCACCCCTGGTTCGGTTGAGCACGACTCGTGGCGGGAGCAGCGGGTACCTCACTCTGGTCTCGACATAAGCGAACACTGTGAGCAGGACCGCCCCCGCGACGAGGAACCCGATCGTGAAGGGATTGCTCCACGCCGTGGTCTCGGCGTGCGAGAAGCCGAAGACGAGCGAGAACAGCCCACTGGCGACCAGGAACAGGCCAGGAAAGTCCAACGGATCGTGATCAGCACCCTCGTCGCGCTTCAACCAAAGCAGGGCGCCGGTGATGGCGGTCGCAGCAAACACGAGGTTGACGAAGAGTGTCCATCGCCATGACGCGTAGGAAGTGAGGATGCCGCCGAGGAGGAGTCCCAGCGCGCCGCCCGCGCCGGCGATGGCGCCGTAGATGCCAAAGGCTCGTCCTCGCTCTCCCGGATCGGTGAACGTCGTGGTCAGGAGAGCCAGCACCGAAGGGGCGAGTAGGGCCCCGAACGCGCCCTGGATGGTCCGGGCAATGACCAGCATCGCGAAGTTAACCGAAAACCCGCCGATGGCTGACGCCGCAGCGAAGCCGACCAGTCCGATGACAAGCGCCCGCTTGCGTCCGATCATGTCGCCGATTCGGCCACCAAGGAGCAACAAACTTGCGAAGGAAAGGGAATAGGCGGTGACAATCCACTGACGATCGGCGTTGGAGAAATGCAGATCGTGCTGAGCCGTTGGCAGCGCAATGTTCACGATGGTGCCGTCTAAAATGACCATCAACTGAGCAATTCCCAGCACGCCGAGAATCCACCACCGCCGATCGTGGTTGGCCACGTCAACGGGAGCCTCGTTGACATCCCCGTGCTCCAACGTCATCAACGTGGTCACGGGATACTCCGACAAAGCAGCTGGGAGTTTCCTGCCGATTCAGGATGCTTCCGAGTTCTTGGCATCGTGAGACTACCTCCCTACAGCATGCGGATCGATGGCGCAGGTCCACAAGGGGATCTTCACAACGGCCTTGGTGTCGCAGTGAAGGTAGAGCGTCCACTCTGACGGGACTGACGATATACTAGCGGTGTACAGTAGTCAACCGAACATCGGGATTGGCGACAGGAGGTCGAGGCAGCCGGTGGGGATCAGGGCCCGCGGCGATCCATCCGTTCCGAAGGCTTCGATCCAGTGTTTCGAGGTCTACACTGCTGGCGGAGAACAACATGGCCCGGATGTCAGCAGAAGAGCGACGAATTCAACTAGTGGAGGCGTTCACCGATCTCGGGCCGGCCTGGGTTCGGTGGGTCGCTGCCTGCTTGCCGATGGATTCGGTGAGCTATGCCCGGCTGCGCCTGCTCACGGCCCTTACGTGCATCGACAACCAGACAATGCGAGAACTCGCTGACTCTTTGGCAGTGACCCCCCGGCGGGTCACTGCCCTGGTTGATGCTCTCGAAGAGGACGGCCTGGTCGAACGTCACCCTCACCCGAATGACGGCCGGAGCACTCTGGTCACCATCACCAAGGAGGGGCTGAAGCACCAGGCGGTCGACTGGCAACAGCACCAGGCCGAGGTGGGAGTGGCCTTCGGGGACCTAACGGTCGATCAGCAGGAGCAGCTGCTGCAGATCTCGCGGGATCTCACAACCGCCTTCCGATCGCGCCTAGCCGGGCGCTCGGCTTCAGACGGGCCCTTCTGCCCGCCCGCATAACGGTCCTGGCGGACAGACCGGGCCGGAGTCGAGCGGCACCTGGATCATCGGGACGGACTCATTTTCACAAGGGCTTGGCAAACCGACAGGACAAAGACTCCATACCAACTCTGCTCGTGTCCTCAGCCTATGAAGCTGAGGAAGTCGGGAGAAGTTGGCCCTCACGCGGCGCTGATAGTCAAGCGGTGGTACCGTCGGATTGCGGAGTGAGCGCTGAGGCCTGGAGCGATTAGTCGCCAAGTGAAAAGAGTGGGACATGAGCCTGCGTCGTTTTCGTGAACTCTCCGTCTTGGCGCTGTTGACGGCCGTACTCTCGATCTTCGTACTCCCTCAATCCGCGTTCTCGGAATCAGTAAGCCAGAACAAGCCGACTGTTTCGTCGTTCGCAGCGTCTCCAGATGTCCTCAGCGCATCCGGGGGTTCCGTCACATTGGAGGCGACGGTCACCAACGCCGTCAGTTGTGAATTCTCGTCCGACCGGTCGGTCCTAGGGCTGCCGGTGACTGTTCCCTGCTCAAACGGAGTCGTCTCGGAAGTCGTGGACATTCCTCCCAATACCAGGGCACGGCGAGCCATCATTTACAGATTCCGGCTGGCGATCAATGGAACGAAGACGGTCCGAGCCACGGCCGTAAGGCTCGTTGCTGGCGCGAACTACCGATTCGTTGATCCAACCTATGTGGCTTCGGACGGTTTGCACGCCTGGGTATCGAATGGATTGAGCAATGTGGGAGATACCCTCACTGAGCTGAACACCAGCGATGGAACGTTGGTTCGGGTGATCTCAGGTCAACTGGACCGCTTCGACGGGATCTCCGGCATTGCCTTGGGAGGTTCGCACGTCTGGGTCGCAAATGGCGCTGGGAACTCAGTTACCGAGCTCAACGAGAGCGACGGATCGTTGGTAAAGGTGCTGTCTGGTGCGCCCTATGCCTTTGACCAACCCCACGAAATGGCCTTCGACGGGAACCACATCTGGATAACCAACCAGACTGGATCAGTGACGGAGATTGACGCCAGTAACGGGTCGTGGATCCGGACCGTGTCCGGTGACCCGTATGGATTCAACAACATCTATGCGATTACTTTCGACGGCCACCATCTTTGGGTGGTGAACGCGGGAGGCAACTCGGTGACCGAGATGGACTCCAGTGACGGCTCCTGGGTGCGGACGCTTTCCAATGCCACTTACGGATTCGACGCACCGACCGCCATCGCCTACGACGGCACACACCTTTGGGTGGCGAATGCCTACGGTGGACATGTTACGGAACTGAATCCCAGTGACGGATCCCTCGTAGGCGAGGCTTCCGACCCTTTGGGGAATCCGAATGCGATTGTCTTCGCCGACGGGCATCTGTGGCTCCCCAACTACACCAACAACTCGGTCACTGAGATCAGCGCCAGTGACGGCACTACGACCCAAACGATCTCGGGCGGTTCATATGCCTTCAACCTCCCGCTTGGGATCGCTTTTGACGGCACGAATCTCTGGGTCACGAATGTGAGTGGCAACTCGGTTACTGAGTTGAGCGCCACTGACGGATCGTGGGAGCAAACGCTCACGAACTGAATCTGTTGAGTCCTGGCATCCCGAAGGTTTCGGGGACCATTCCGATGTGGCAGCAGCGCTCGAGGATCGCTGCCTGCAACGCCAGCGCCGGCCCTCTTAGGTGGACCTGACATGACGCCAGACGGGCCAGGTGATCGAACCTCTGAGGGTCGTTGGCGGCGTAGTCGAGCATCGCCCAACGGGTCCCCGCGACCCGATCCCGGATGGACTGCGCAGCAAGGCGAGACCGGGTTTCCTCAGCCTCCAGACCTGAGGTCGGCGCCTGGACTCAGGCGCCCTCAGTTGGCATGGCCGTGGACGTGCCCGTCCCAGCACCAAATCCCCGAACAAGCGGACTCGACGAACGCACCGGTAGAACTTGCAGGCCTGTTCAGAAGGTCGAGTTGGTCAGGCTGCGGAGCTGCTCCCGCATCCATGCGCCGATTCCGACGTGGATCACTCTGCGGACGAATCAGTTGCCGATGGATCTACAGATGTAGTTTTCAACCTCAGTTGTCTTGTTGCCTCATTGGCCAATGGAACTATTCCTGGTGGCTCTGTCCTAGCTGGTGATGGTGATTGCGTGATCGGTGATCGAGTCCGTCGAAAGGTTCCCAGACACCGGATCGAACAGGTTCAGGTCGGCGCTGCCGATCGCCTTATTACCCCTCCTGAAGGCGAACGCTCCGGTCGCATTCACCTGCACTGTGACTTTCTCCGATTTGCCGGTACACGGCACGCCCGGGAACGCGTTGCTAAAAGAACCTGCGCCCTGCACGAGCTTGTGGCCAATCACCTGGACCACGTTCACATCTCCGAACGCGACGTTTTGGGTCGGATCACACCTGAACTTGAGCGGGACTGAAATCCAAATGCCAAACAGACCGAGCGTCGGCTGGCCGAAGGACAGGTGTGTCGGGATAGAGGTCGTTCTTTGTCGTGCAGAGGAGGGTGATGACAGAAGAGCAAGCGCACCCAGTGCAATCGGGACGACCAAAGCGAGACGGAAAAATCGCATAACTCTCTCCCTTTTCTCTGGGAGTGCCCGCCCTCACGCCGCTTAGGAGACGGCTTATCAGGCTTTGCAAAGTGCGGCAACCTGTCTGCCCCAACTGCTGGCTATATCCCCACGGCGGCCGCCCTGTGATCGCCAGGTTCGGGCACCCGGATCCGGTACCGCGTCATATCCTCCGCCTCTCAGCGACCGGAAGTTCTAGAGGAGCGTCGCGGTGACCGCCACAGGTGGTCGGAACGATTGAACCGATCAATGCGACGGAGGCCAGCCGACGCCAGCGGTCGGAAGCGGCCGGTGACCAGGAGACCTCCGGCAATGGGCTGAGGCCGATCAACACGTCGATCAGCCTCCCAAGCTGCGGCCCCCTTTGGTACGGACGTCACCCTCGCCGGAAATGCCTTACCAAAGGGTGGGTGAAGATCCTTCTGTCCGATTGAATGGTATCACTCTGATACCATTCAATATGGCACTTACAGTCCGCACTGATGCGCAACTCGAACAGGCACTGGAGGCACTTGCAGGTGCCGAAGGGATCTCCAAACAAGAGATCATCCGGCGCGCCGTTCTCGAGCGGTACGAGCGTGCAGGTCATGCCGAACGCGTGGAAGGAACTACTCGCCGCATGCTCGAGCGCTGGGGTGATGTGCTCGAGCGCCTGGGGACTGAATGATCCGAGTCGAGTACCTCGACCTGGAGGATCTACTCGGACTACTACGGGCGCTTGGCATCGGACCGGTCCGAGACCTCGGCTTGCTTGACTCAGCATTGGCGAGGCCCCGATCGAGTGCCTTCGGGGAGGACGCTTACCCGACTATCACTCTCAAATCAGCAGCGCTCCTGCATTCGATCGCGAACAATCATGCTCTTGTCGATGGGAACATGAGATTGGCCTGGCTTGCCACCGTCGTATTCCTTGATCTCAACGGACTCTCTCCCGACCTATCAGACAGCGAGGCATTTGACCTGGTTTGCGAGATTGCCGGCACCTCCCTCGACGTTGACGCAATCGCCATCAGGCTTCAGACAGATGAATGAGCTCAGAATCCCCACACGACCTGCCCTCAGCTCCGCTGGCTTAGTTGCCGACCCTTGTCAGCTGGCATAGCTGACGTGACACGGTCTCAGCTTCAAGGGCTGAGAATTCCCTTCCGTCGGTCGAAGCGTGGACAGTGGGGAGTACCTCCACGGTGGGGGTCGGAGCTAGGCGCAGCCTGCCTGGCGAGTTGCGGGGTTTGCGATACTTCGGAATCTGCTGGTGGAGCCGCCGCGAAGCGTGGCAGGATCGCCATCGTCTCAAGATCGAACGAGTCGGCAAGGGCGATCCACAGGGGAAGGCAAAAGCCATGGAGCAGGACAGCAGCTCAGAGGGGATGGACCAGCTGCGCCAGCGGTACCGGTTGGAGCGGCAGAAGCGCCTGCGCCCGGACGGTATGGCCCAGTGGCGTGAGCTGAAGGACGAGTTCGAGGATCTCGACCGGGACCCGTTCGTAGAGCCCGGCTTCACCCGAGAACCGGTGGTCGAGGAGACGACCGTCGTGATCGTGGGTGGTGGATTCGCCGGGATGCTCACGGCGATAGACCTCGGCAAGCACGGGATCACCGACTTCCGGATCGTCGAGAAGGCGGGAGACTTCGGTGGTACCTGGTACTGGAATCGGTACCCGGGCTGCATGTGCGATGTGGAGTCGTACACGTACCTCCCGCTCCTCGAGGAGACCGGATTCATGCCGACTGAGCGACTACGCCAGCGCCACGGAGATCTTCGGGTACTCCAAGCTTCTGGCCCGCACATTTGACCTCTACAGCCATGTTCTCTTCCAGACAGACGTGACCGGTGCCGAGTGGGACGAGGAAGCGCGGCGCTGGCGGGTAACGACCAGCCGCGGCGATCGGTTGTCGAGCTGCTTCATGGTGTTGGCCGGGGGCATTCTGCACAAGGCCAAGTTGCCGGGGATCCCCGGGATCGAGAATTTCGAAGGCAAGGCCTTCCATACCAGTCGCTGGGACTACAGCTACACCGGCGGAAGCCCCACCGAGCCGATGGACCGCCTTGCCGACAAGCGCGTAGGCATCATCGGCACCGGCGCCACGGCCGTCCAGGTGGTGCCCCAGATCGCCCGTGTAGCCAAAGAGGTCTACGTCTTCCAGCGCACCCCGGGTGCGGTGGGCGTCCGCAACCAGCAGCCCACCGACGTCGAGTGGTTCCAGAGCCTCGAGCCCGGCTGGCAAAAGGAGCGGATCGTCAACTTCACCCAAGCGGTGACTGGCGCCCAGCCCGAGGTGGACCTGGTTCATGACGGCTGGACCGAGGTGATGTGGGTCGACACCCACAGGGCCCCGGACTCGGAGGAGGAGGTCGAGGCGCTCGAGCGGTCCGACTTCGAGACCATGGAGGCGATCCGGCAGCGCATCGACGAGATCGTCCAAGATCCCGAGACGGCCGAGAAGCTCAAGCCGTACTGGGGCAAGCACTGCAAACGGGTCTGCTTCCATGACGACTACCTACAGGCGTTCAACCTGCCCAACGTGCATCTGGTGGACACCGATGGACGTGGCGTCGACGAACTCACCGCGCGGGGCCCAGTGGTGAACGGTGTGGAGTACCCGGTGGATCTGCTGATCTATGCCTCCGGCTTCGAGGTCACGACAGATCTGCACCAACGGCTCGGCTTCGACCCAAGAGGTCGCCACGGAGTCCCACTTTCGGAGCGGTGGGCCGAGGGCGCCCACACCCTGCACGGAGTGCTTGCCAGTGGGTTCCCCAACCTCCTCCTGATCAGCCTCGTCCAGGGTGGGTTCGGCACGAACTTCTCGCACCTGCTCTCGGAATCGGCCAAGCACGTGGCGCACATCGTGGAGACCTGCGTCGAGCAGGGGATCGCCGTCATCGAGCCGGAGGAGGCCGCTGAGGACGAATGGCTTGAAGTGCTTCACCGCGTCGGTGCCGGTGGCGCCCGCTATTTCCAGAGCTGCACCCCCAGCTTCTACAACAGCGAGCAGCAGGCAATAGACGAGCGGGCGGCCCGGAATCTCACGTACTCCGGAAGTCTTCTGGATTACATCGGATACCTGGAGCGGTGGCGTCAGGAGCCCGACTTCGCCGGCGTCAAGGTGCAACGAGCGGAAGGTGTTGAGAACGGGTAGATCGCGCCCGTCGGCTATCTCCGGACCGTGACGAGGTGCCCGTGGCGGTCTTCATGAGCGCGGGTGACCTCAGCTGAGGTTCTCCTTCAATAGCTCAGCCGGGTTGCTGCAGTCGCTCGATGCGATCGCGATGGACGGACTAAACACGATCAGGAAGAATCGAGGAAATGAACGCCACGTTTCGGACTGTTTCGATTGCTGGCCCAGTCATCGGACACGACGGCTGGTAGTTGCTGTGAGCGCCAGCGTGCACGTTCCGACGACGGTGATCGACGCCGATGGCCACGTTGTCGAACCACTCGAAGCCTGGGCCAACGTACCTGAGGGCCATCGCCCGCGCATCCACTCTGACGCTTCTGGTTTCGACCATGTGGTGGTTGGGGATCGGGAAATCCTCGCCGTGCCGTTGGGCACCCTGGCCACACCCGGTGCCACCTTTGCTGACCCCGCGCAGTACACCTCGCTGGCTGACGCGCAATCCGGAGGTTCGGACCCTGTTGCCCGTCTGGCAGACATGGATCTCGAAGGCATCGATCAAGCAGTCCTTTATCCTTCGATAGGACTGTACTTCTGGGCTCTCACCGATCCCCTGACGGCGGCCCTAGTTGCAACGGCCTACAACGATTGGCTCTCCGGATACTGCGCCGCAGATCCAGCTCGCCTGTTCGGAGCCGCCATGATTCCTCTCCAAGACCCGGATGCAGCGTCACTCGAGCTGAGGCGGGCGGTTGAGCAGTTGGGGTTCAAAGCGGCATTCGTGCGTCCCAATCCGTGCATGGGGCGGTCACTATCGGATCCGGCCTACGAGGCGGTGTGGAGTACCGCTGAGGAACTCGGCGTACCGATTGCCGTTCACGAGGGTAGTTCGGTCATTGTGCCCACCCTCGGCTCAGACCGGCCTTTCAACCCACTCATCCTGCACGCCGTTTCGCATTCCTTCGAAGAGATGTTGGCCTGTGCACAGCTCATGGCCTTCGGTACGCTTGAACGTCATCCCGGTCTACAAATTGTGTTCCTAGAATCGGGTGGTGGCTGGGTGCCCTTCTGGCTCGAACGACTCGACGAACAGTCCGAGACATTCGGTGGCTTTTGCCCTCAGATGCCGATGCGACCCAGCGAATACTTTGCCCGCCAGTGCGCCATCAGCTTTGAGGTCGACGAGGCCACACTGCCGGCGCTCCTGCCATTCATCGGTCACGACCGGGTGGTCTGGGGTTCGGACTATCCCCACCATGACGCCACATTTCCCGGCGCAGTAGTTGCTCTCCGTCGTACGATGGCCCAACTTGGAATTGACTCGCAAGCGCGCATCCTTGGCGCCAATGCTCGTCGCATCTACGGACTGCCTTCGCGATGGACCGGTCCAGCAGCTGTGACGGCTGACTATTTCTTGGCAGTCACCATGCGCGATACCAACGCCCTTCGCCGACTCTTCGCATACGACGCGGTTCTGTACGCTCAAGGCACGGTCTATGAGGGAATTGAGGCGATCGCGCGCTTCTATGATGAGGGAGCGTTCAAGTTCGCGGACCTGCTTCCCCAACCCACTCTCCATCGGATAGACGACAATCAAGTTGTGGTTGACATTGACCTGCACATTGCCGGTATGGATACCAAAGTGGTCGACACGTTCGAGGTGGCTGGCGCTGAGATCCGCTCGCTGACGATCGAGGGACTGACGCAAGAACTGCGGTCTCGGTTGGCCTCCGCCGAGTCCCCTTAGGCTGAGTCATCTGCGAAAATCGCCGACATCGTGGTCGCCCGGCGCGACTCCACGCCCGGGGTCTCGGCGTCACCGGAGGCGGCGAGCTCGAGGCCGATATCTTCAGTGGGCGGCGGTCGACAGTCGGAGCTGGTCCCAGAGGAACGGGCCGAGCTCGCTCGTCCACCAGTACCCCCCGACGGTGAGCGTAGTCGTGTGCCCCGTCCCGGCCTGTTCGACCTCATAGCATGCGTTGCCGGCGGCCCGGAGGGCATCGCACGTTTCGAACGCGTAGGCGGCGGTTATGTGGCTGGCGGTGTCGTAGCCGTACATGAACATGAGCGAGGGCGCCTCAGTGTCCGTCAGCTTCAGGCCTGGGAGACCGGGGGTCAAAAAGGCACCCGTCGAGACCGCTGCCCCGATCGAAGGCGAGTAGCTGGAGAGCGGTCCGCTGTAGGGAAGGTCGGCCGCCACCGCCGTACCCAGTGCGAGTGCACCTCCGGCGGAGTTGCCCAGCAGGGCGATGCGTGCCGGATCCACTCCGTAGGTGGAGGCATTGGCCTTGAGGAACCGTACGGACTGCTGTGCATCCAGAGTCGCGGCAGCGGCCAGAGCCGGAGCGTTGTTACCTCCGGCATTGGCAACCGAAACCAGTCGGTAGTCGATGGTCACGCCCACGTAGCCGTACAGCGCCGCTTGCTGGGCGTCCCCGTCCTCGTCTGTGCGGCTGCCGCCGACGAACGCGCCGCCGTGAACCCCGATGAGGGTTGGCCGTGGCGCGGTTGCGGCATCGGGTGGCACAAAGATGTCCATGTCGAGCGGGGAGACGACTCCATCGGCATTGGGCGCCGACGAGTACTGGACCGTGTACTCCTTGATCTGGCTCCCTGAGTACTGCGGGGCGGCGTACATGCCGGCCGTGGGCAGGCCCTGAGGTGCCGCAACCACCTGCAGAGAAAGTGTCGCAGTCCCCGAATTCTGCGTGGCCGGCTTCACCTTGTCCTTGGTGTCGACCGCCTGCACGGTGAACGTCGAGATCCCGATGGTCTTTGGCCTTCCGACGATCCTCCCGGTCGCTGCCTGGAGGTGGAGCCCTGCTGGCAGCGCGCCGCTCACGATGGACCACTTGTAAGGTGCCAACCCGCCGGTGGCCGTCAATCCGGCGGAGTAGGCCGTCTTGACTGATCCGGTCGGTAGGCCCATCGTGTCAACCGACACGCCGTCGATGACCTGCTCGAACGCCGCCGCCAATTGGGCATAGCCCTGGTCGTTGGGCTGGATGCTTCCCGGTGAAGTGCAGGCATAGGTCCACTGGCACACCGTGGCCACATCCTGGGGCACCGTGGTGCCGTTGTAGGCCCCGACCGCATCGGTGTCGTCGGTCTCGAAAAGAGAGGATGGATCGGCCGTCGATGCTCCGGCCGCCGTGTAGATCTGGTCGAGCAGGGTGTTGAGCTGGTCCGAGCCGGCGATACTTTGGGTGGCGACGGCCTGTCCCTCGGCTCCCGTGAGCCAAGAGGCCAGGAACGGGTCGTAGTAGTTCATTCCGTAGATGGGAACCCCAGGACCGGCCGCTTTGAGCTCGGCCAGCTCCTGGGGAAGATCGGTCGAAATCTGGTGGGTCGCAGCAGCCGCGCAGTTGGAATCGAGTCCCGACGACGATTGACACGCGGCCATCTCATCGGCCCCGATGTCGATCGTTACGAACGCCACCTGGCGGGGATGGGCTCGCAAGAACGCAACTGCGTCGCCCAGCTGGGTGCCGGTCGAATACGAACACCCCGGGCCGTCGGCCATGGAGGCTGCCGTCGCGCCCCCGCACCCCAGGTTGACGGACTGCAGGTTTGAATATCGGGCTCCCTCGTCCGCGGCCACCAGGTTCACGTAGTCGGTGGCGCTCGAACTGGCGCCAATTCCAGTGGCGAGCCAGTCGCCGAGCGCCAGGTAGTAGTGCGACGCTGGTGCTTTCACCGCCCCGGCGAGAGCTGAAACCACTGCGGCGGGTGCCACACAGGCGGCCAAGCAGGCAACAGTGATCACCGTGATACGTATGGTCCGCGCAATTTCGGTCCGAACAGTCACTCCATCCCTCTCCTATGGGCTGATGGCCCGGACTCTACTGGACCCACTCCACGGCGACTGAGGCGTTCACATCTCATTCCAAGGTTGCTGGATCGGGACAGCGCTTAGGTCAGATGCGACCGGCCATGCGTGCCGGAACACGGTCATCCTGCTGACCCCGATCATTCGGGCGATCGCCTCTACCGCATGCCCTCACGGGTCGGACTTCTCCCTTGCCACCTTCAACTTGCTCGACGCGATGCTGCTCGATCGCCTCGGGCGCATCGACTGCGACGACTTACTCAACTCACCGACGAGATGCCCGCGGCCACCGCCGGATGCGGGACGCGGTTCAGGAACAATCGTGGCTCTGGGTCAGCGCTGCGCGGTGTATCCGCCATCGATGGTGAACGTCTGACCGGTGACGAACGCGGCATCGTCAGACAGAAGGTAAACGATCCGAGTGGGGTCCCCAGAGCGGCCGTTACTCCCCCGCTCTACCCCGCCGCCATGGCCCGGGAATCCGTCGGTACTTGGTTCGGGCGGCCGGCGCAAGGCTCGATCTCGAGTGACCGAGAGAATCGCCACTCTCAGCCATTGAACCGTGCGCTTGCGGCGGGAGGGTGGCCGGGTTAGCTTCCGCAGATGGCGGAGCACCCTGCGGGTGGGGGATGCCGGCTCCGGCTAGGCCGATCCGAGAGGCGGGGATTACGGCGATGAGAATCTCACGCAGAGCGCGACTGACCACTGTCGCTGTGGCGGTTCTGGCTTCCTTAGCGGTCCCACCGGGGGTGGCTGCTCCGAAACCCGCTGGTGGGTTGGCCACGACCGTCGCCAGCAGGACAGGAGCGGTAGCGAGGCCGTCCACCATACGAGTAATCAACACCGGCCACCAGTTTCCCGCACCGCTGGCGACCACCGACTGCCAAACCCTCTTCGGCATCAGCTGTTATACCCCTCTGCAGTACCGCACCGCTTACGACGTATCTCCGCTCTACAGGTATGGGGTCACCGGTGCCGGTCAAACCATCGTGATCGTCGACTCGTACGGTTCGCCCACCGTCGGTAGGGACCTGCGAACCTTCGACGCCGAGTTCGGACTGCCAAACCCTGAGCTGCAGATCATTCCATTTGGCGCCGTTCCTCCATTTGACCCGACCAACTCCGATGAAGTTGGTTGGGCCACGGAGAGCACCCTTGACGTTGAGTACGCGCACGCAATGGCCCCTGGGGCCAAGATCGTCCTGGCAGAGACGGCGGTGTCCGAGACCGAGGGGGTGACCGGCTTTCCCGAGATGATGGCCGCCGAAAAATACTTGATCGACCAGGGTGTCGGGGACGTAATTTCGCAGAGTTTCGGTGCAACCGAGAACACCTTCCCTGGCTTTGCTCGGGGCCACTATTCAAGCTTGCTGAAGCTGCGCTACGCCTTCGCTGACGCGGCAGCTCACCGAGTTACGGTCCTGGGCGCGTCAGGTGACTTCGGTGCAACCGACTACCGGACCGACGGAACGTTGTACCCGCACCGGGTCGACTCGTGGCCGTCGTCCGACCCGCTGGTCACCTCTGTCGGCGGGTCTCAGCTCTATCTGGACGACAATGGCGACCGCGTCGCGCCTGACTCGGTGTGGAATGACGCTTACGGTGCCGGCGGTGGCGGGCGGTCCGGCGTATTCTCACGCCCGCCATTCCAGCTTGGTGTCGAGAGCACGGTCAGAGCCCATCGTGGTACCCCCGACATCTCGATGAGTGGTGCGGTCAGCGGTGCAGCCTGGGTCTACTGGTCGTTCGCGGGGGCGGGCGCACCAGGATGGGAACTCGTCGGTGGCACCTCAGAAGCCACCCCGATGTTCGCAGGGATCGTAGCTCTGGCCGATCAGGTGGCACATCACCGCCTCGGCAACATCAACCCCCACCTCTACGCTCTCGGCTTGCTCCGCAAACACCTCCGCCAGCCCACAGGCATTCAGGACATCACCCACGGCGACAACAGTTTCAACGGCGTAACCGGGTTCATTGCCTCTCCCGGCTATGACCTGGCCAGCGGCTGGGGCACCATCGATGCGGCCGAGTTCGTGCCTGCTCTGGCAAGCGCCGGAGCTCGAAGGGCGAACCAGAACGAGCCGTCATCATCGGCAACGACGCCCGGGAAGCCCCGCACGGGATTCCGGAGAGGTCACGAGAGGGAGAGGTCGGCCGGCCACTCCAGACAAGCCACTCAGGGGACCGAGCATCACGTCCGCGGGGTGACCAGGAGCAACCTCAGCTCCACTAGCTGAGGATCCTTCGAATAGCGGTCTCAGCCCATGAGGCTGAGACCCCTGTGCCAATATCTGGACCCGAACGGCAGGTGTGACTTGGGTGTCACCCCATGCGCTCCGGGCTGTCACTACCTGCTCTTCTAGCCGACGACGGACGTCCGTAGGGCCGACGGCCGGCCGGACATAACGTGGCTCCATGCGCTTCGCTTTCAAGACCTCGCCGCAGGAAACTACCTGGACAGACATGCTTTCTGTTTGGAAGGTGGCCGACGACATCGAGCTGTTCGAGTCGGGCTGGACCTTCGACCACTTCTATCCGATCTTTTCTGACAGCACCGGCCCATGCATGGAGGGCTGGATCACACTGGCGGCGCTGGCCCAGGCGACGACCCGGTTGCGTATGGGAACTCTGGTGACCGGCATCCATTATCGACACCCGGCGATCCTGGCCAACATGGCGACCACCCTCGACATCGTGTCCGGGGGCCGGTTGGAGCTTGGCATCGGGGCCGGGTGGAACGAAGAGGAGTCGGGGGCCTACGGGATCGAGCTGGGCACGCCTGGTCAACGCAGCGACCGCTTCGAGGAGGCGTGCGAGGTGATCGTCGGGCTCCTCACGCAGGAGACCACGACCTTCAAGGGCCGGTACTTCCAGCTCAGCGATGCCCGCAACGAGCCCAAGGCGGTTCAGCGCCCCCACCCGCCGATCTGCGTCGGTGGTAGTGGCGAGAAGAGGACGCTCCGCACCGCGGCACGCTTCGCCCAGCATTGGAACTTCGTGGGTGGCACGCCGGAGGAGTTCGCCCGCAAGCGCGACATCCTGCATCAACACTGTGAGGATCTCGGCCGCGACCCTGCGGAGATTCTCCTCTCCAGTCACGTCCGATACACCGGGGACGCGAAGGCCACCGCTGAGCAGGCCGCCGCACTGGCGGAAGTCGGTGTCGAGCTGGGCATTGTCTACCTCCCACCGCCCCTG
Source organism: uncultured Acidimicrobiaceae bacterium (assembly GCA_963817005.1). Lineage (GTDB taxonomy): Bacteria > Actinomycetota > Acidimicrobiia > Acidimicrobiales > RAAP-2 > Bog-756. The sequence goes on along the minus strand of CAWFMN010000007.1, from coordinate 170,073 downwards.
GATCCCGGCGTGCTCGAGCCGTTGGCCACCGTCTTGCGTGAGCTCTAGAGACACGACGACGACTGCGCGAGACAATGCAGGATCGCCTCCCGCACTCAGCTACGGAGGCTGAGGGTGCCTGCAGCACCTCGCCTATTGGCCTTACTGAAAGCCTTGCCCTACCGCTGAGCGCGCCCCCCGGCCTCGAGGCGGGGCACCTCGATCGGATGGCAAGCTGGCCTCCTCGCATCCACAGGGGGAGTCATGACCACAAAAAGAGAGTTCGGCGGTCGGATTGGAGACGATTGGCGCAGCTCGGAGCCATGGTGGCCACCGACTCCGGCCCCACCAGAGGGAGCACCCAACGTTCTCCTCATCGTCCTTGATGACGTCGGATTCGCCCAGCTCGGCTGCTACGGGTCGGATATCGATACCCCGGTGCTCGACGGTCTGGCGGCCAAGGGGATCCGGCTATCGAATTTCCACACCACCGCGCTGTGCTCTCCCACCCGGGCTGCCCTGCTCACCGGGCGCAACCACCACCGCAGTGGAATGGGCCGGGTGGCTGACTTGGCCATCGGGTACCCCGGTTACTGGGGCAAGCCCCCCCGCGAGAACGGCTATCTGTCTGAGATTCTGCAGGCACACGGCTATGCGACATACGCAGTTGGTAAGTGGCACCTCAGCCCTGAAGATGAGACCAACATGGCTGGTTCGCGCGCCACCTGGCCCTTGGGTCGGGGGTTCGACAGGTGGTACGGGTTTCACGGCGGGGAGACCCACCAATTCGTCCCGGCGCTCTACCACGACAATCACGCCATCAGGCCACCCCGCTCGGCGGACGATGGCTATCATCTGAGCGCCGATCTTGCCGACCGGGCAATCGAATTTGTCGGAGATCTACGTGCGGTGGATGCCGACAAACCATTCTTCCTGTACTTCTGTACAGGAGCCTGCCATTCCCCTCATCACGCGCCTTCGGAGTGGATTGATCGCTATCGGGCCCATTTCGCCAAAGGATGGGATCGATGGCGCCAAGAGACACACGCCCGGCAACTCAGTATGGGGATCATCCCGGAGGGCACGCTCTTGCCGCCACGACCGCCCTGGGTGCCTGCCTGGGACGACCTGAATGACCAAGAGCGGGCTCTCGGCGAGCGGTTCATGGAGTGCTTTGCGGCCTATCTGTCCTACACGGACGAACAGATCGGGCGGCTGTTGGCATTCATTGACGACCTGGGGGACGGAGACAACACGGTGGTGGTCGTCGTGTCGGACAACGGGGCCAGCTCGGAGGGTGGGAAGGCGGGGACGATTAACGAAGGAAGGCTCTCAAACTTCGATGCAGCCAGTACTAAGGAGATGCACCGCCGGATCGACGAGATCGGCGGACCTCTCAGCCACAACAACTATCCGTGGGGCTGGACCATGGCCGGCAATACACCTCTGAGGCGCTGGAAGCGCGAGGTCCACGAGGGCGGCGTGGCCGATCCCTGCATCGTCTCGTGGTCCGGTCGGTTAACGAGGAGCGCAGGCGGCATTCGTCGGCAGTTCGCACATGCAGTCGACGTATTGCCGACAGTGCTCGAGCTCGTAGGCGTCAGCGCTCCTGATGCCATCAACAACGTGCCCCAGTCGCACCTTGACGGCATTAGTTTCGCCTACCTGCTGGAGGCCGGCGGCGAGGCGGAGGCCGGCAGGCACGTGACACAGTATTTTGAAATGCTCGGCTGCCGGGCCATCTATCACGACGGCTGGAAGGCCGTTGCCTATCACCCGGTCGGTCCTCTGTACGACGATGGACTACGCACAAATGCTCCGTTTGAGGACGACGTGTGGGAGCTCTATCACGTAGTCGAGGATGTGTCCGAGGCAATCGACCTCGCATCGGAACACCCCGAGAGACTGTCCGAGTTGATCGCGCTGTGGTGGGATGAGGCCCGCCGCAACGATGTCCTGCCGCTCGACAATCGACCGTTAGAGGCGATCGCCCATCCGAGACCGGATCGTCGCCGCCAGCGCAGCAGCTATCGCTATTTTCAGGGAGGTGCTCCCGTGCCCGAGTCGGTTGCGATCAAGCTCTGCAACCGGTCCCACGAGATCGAGGTGGCGTTCGAAGTGCCCGACTCGGTCGTGCCGAACGGAGTCTTGGTCGCTCTGGGCTGCGCCCTCGGAGGCTGGTCGCTTCATTTGGTCAATGGTCAGCTCCGCTATGTCCACAACCTGTACGGAAAGAGGCGCGCCCTCATACAGGCCGACCGACTTCTCGGCTCGGGTCGCCACAATGTGAAGTTCGCGTTCGAAAAGGATCGTGATTTGGGAGGAAGCGCAGCCCTCGAACACGCTGGTGACGTGGTGGCCGAAGGCTCGATCGATCGGTTCACGCCAGCCGTCTTCAACGAAGTCGGGGTTGGCCTGACGTGCGGCTACGAGTGGGGTCCGGCGGTCGGGGAAGGCTATTCGGCGCCCTTCGCCTTCAACGGGACCATCCTACGGGCCGACGTCACTGCCACCGGCCCGATGGTGGTAGATCCCGTCCTGGAGGTCGCGGCGATCTTGGCGATGCAGTGAGCGGGCGCCATCGTCTGTGGGGCTGGCACACTCGGACCATGGAGGCCGATCTTCCGCTGTTTGAGCTTGGGTGGCCCGGGCCGATGCGTGATTGCCTCGTGGCTGCGACACTCTCAGGAGCAAAGACGGTCACCAGCTCCCTTCGGGCGCCATATGACCTGGTGAACGAGCCGCTGCCCTACGCCGGAAAGCGGTGCATCTTGGTTGGGAGCGAGGGAGAACATCTCGCCCTCGTCGAAACGACCGAGGTTCGTGAGATCCGGCTCAAAGACGTTGATGATGCCATCGCCCAAGGTGAAGGTGAAGGTTTCAAGAACGTCCAAGAATGGCGTTCCGCCCATGAACAGTTTTGGAGGGATGTGCTCCGCACTGTTCCAGGGGGAGAGTCCGTTCAACTCAACGACGAGACGCTGATCGTCGTGGAAACATACAAGGTCCTGGAAGCTTGATACGGGCCGGTGGCCGCCCTCCCACCGGTGGCTGTGAAGCCAGGACCGCAGCGAACGACCTGCTGGGCATTGGCCTCGTCGCCGGCCCGGAGGGTGGCGAGCTCATCAAGGATTGCTGCTGGAATGGGGAGTGATGCCATGGCTTCACCTCCTTGTCCGTGACCACCCATCGCCTTCCCGGATCGTCACACCCCGGCGAGGACCCCGACTCCTTCTGGGGACCGGTTGGTGTTCGTGACGGGTTGCTAGGCACCGATTTGGAGCAGGCCCCGAGCCACGCTGCGGCCTTTGGCCGGTTCACCATCAGGTCGGGACCACGTGGGGTCGACCGGTTGAGCGCGGGTCGACCGGTTGAGCGCGCCGACCTGGTCCCTAGGATGGTGGGAGCAGGCCCGTAGAGCGAGGATCCGCCGCCAAGCTCCGGGCCTGCCCTTTCCTTGCGTAGCGGCGCCGGAGCCCCTGCTTGGGCACCCACAACCCGCCCGGTGCCGGGTTCACTCCACCTCATGGACCTGAATGCGCAGTTGGACCGCTTGCCAATAGCAGCCTTGGACAAGGAGGCGTAACCTGAGGGTCGGCGAAGGATGTGCGATATGGCAAGGTCATATTACGTATCAATGGATCTTTCTGACGCTCCGGACGGCCCGTGTTCCTACATCACAATTGGACCTGGAGGCCTCTTGGAACGATGCGATCAGCTTGGGAGGCCCCTCATCGCTGCTCATGGTTACGAGTCGTATCAGCTGGAACACTGGTGCCCGGATCACTGGCCCAAATCGGCCCAAATCGGCCCAAACGAGTGAGCATCGAGAGTGGCAAAGTGAGGATTTTCGTGAGGTTCGGCGGGCTGCCATCGCTCGACCGGGGATTGATACTCGGGAGCTGCTGAGTATCGTCCTCAGCGTGCAAAGCTGAGGACCGGTCATAGAGCAGGGGCGCCCCGGTCGAGTTCGCATCCGGTCTGGACACGTGGCGAATGGAGCCGGGCCCAGGACTCCCACCCTCGGACCCGACTCCACCGCCAACGCGCCAGACCGCCGACTGTCAGCAGCGGCCCGGCACCTCACCATCGGCCGGGATCGAAAGGAAGTTGAGCCAGTAGTCAGTAATCCCTGACAAGGGTAAGCAATCAAGTAGGCGGACGGGTTCCGGCACGGGACCGCCTCACGGGATGGGCCTCGGCTGGCGGGATTCCGCCTCTCGTCGGCCGAGGCCCATCCGACTAACTCCGGCTTCGGCTCCTCCAGCCCGTAGACGAGCAGTCCCGGCATCCCCCTGAGCTTCTCGGCTACCCGGTTGATGCGTGCGCCAGCCTCAGGGCCCAGCTCCCTCGGCGAAGACCTATATCCATAGGAGCCTGCAGATGGGTCAGCGTGGGTCGGGAGCTCCCGCAAAGCGGGACAGATCGACGGTGATGTAGACAGCCCGGCACGTCGCCACCACCGCGTCACCGGTGCGCAGCTCCGCACTTATGAAAAGCTTGCGGCGCTCTCGCCCGTCAAGTCGTGCCCGAATTTCCATAGCTTCGTCGACAGGCACGGCCGCGAGATAGCGGACCGTCAACTCGCCCGTGAAGGCCGGTTCCTGCAGTTTGCCGATCACGAAGCCGGTGACGTCGTCGAATGCAGCGGCGACGATTCCGCCGTGGGCACGACCGGGCGCACCTTCGAATGCCCGCCGCAACACAACGTCGGCGATCACTTCATCGTTGTCGAACCGCACTTCGAGTTCGACGCTTGTCGGATTCGAGCAACCGCCTACCGCTCGGTCTTCGAACCCCCTCCCGCCCAAGATGGACCCGTCCGGGCTGCTCCGCATCAGGGCCAGACGATCGCGCGCCGGCGTCTCGTTGACCGAGAGCGTGAGTTCGTTCGCCGTCTCCGCTATCGATGCGAGCACATCGTCCGCGGGATCGTGCGCCGCGAACGCGTGGCTGAGAGCTCGCAAGCTCGCGGCCGCTCCTTCTCGTGCCTCTTCGGTCTTCATGAGGATAAGTGTAGGGAAGCATTTGGCGGTGCTTCAGCAAGACCGCCGGTTGGTGGCGCCGTCGGACCATTTTGAACCACTGTCTCGGTTGCAGCGATGCGACGGGCATTGGCGCTGACCTTCGACGTGGTTCTTCCATACGCCCGCCTGTCCTCGGCCTCCGAAGCTGCGGCCGCCTTTGGTACGGACTTCCCGTGCTCCTGCTATCGGATCTTGTCGGGGACGGAACATGGATCCATGTGGCCTCAGTGTGGCGAACATTCCTTGTTGCGGTTGCCACACGGCGGTCCTGCCGCGGGTTTCCTGTACAATGCTTGACGTCGGAGATTTGGGTCGGCCGGACGGGACGTCGGTTTCGGCCTGGGTTGCTAGGCAGGGGGTACGCCACGAAATGGGGGAGCAGGTCTCGCTACACGGTGCGCCGTCCCGTTCGCTCCTCTTCACCGAGCCAGCTCGGGCCACGGCGGAGTTCGGATCCTTCGTCATGAGCGTCCCGCTGCTCCGCCGGGCCCCTCGCGGCGATGGCCACACGGCGCTGGTCCTCCCTGGCTTTCTGGCTGATGACCGTTCGACACTCGCCCTGCGCGCATACCTCAGCTCCCTTGGTTACAAGGCATGTGGATGGGGCCTGGGACGCAATGTGGGTCCGACCCGCGAAATTCTCGAGGCGATGGAACAGCGCCTCCTGCGCCTGGCCGACTCGGCGGGCACCCCAGTGAGTCTGGTGGGGTGGAGCCTGGGGGGGATGTTCGCTCGAGGACTGGGCCGGAACCACCCCGAATGCGTCCGACAGATCGTCACGCTCGGGAGCCCGTTCCGCAGTAGCGCGCCGATCGGCAGCCACGCCACCCAAAGCTTCGAGCGCCTGGCCCACATCCACGTTCCCCACACCGAGCTCCCGCCGGCCGAGACGGACCAGGACCAGCTCGACGTGCCGGTCGCCGCCGTGTACACCAAGGCTGACGGTGTGGTGGCCTGGCAGTCGTGTCTCCAGGAGGCGGGAGACCGACGCGAGAACATCGAGGTCTTTGGGAGCCACTGCGGGCTGGGACACAATCCCACGGCCATGTGGGTCGTCGCCGACCGTCTGGCGCAGCCGACTGGGACATGGACTCCCTTCCGGCCCCCGGCCTTCGCCCGACGGCTCTACCCGGTCCGGCAACGGGCGGTGTGTCTGCCTGATCAGCGCGCGGCAAGAAGGTCTGCCAGGCCCTTCTCGATCCCGCGGCAGAGCACGTCGATGTCGGGAGCGGAGTCGTAGTCGCCGGTCACCCCGAAGTTCACATGTCCGTTGTAGGAGAAGATGGCCACGGTCACCCGCATCTGCCCGCCCAGTGGGACGAACGGATAAGCCTCGAGCATCTTCCGACCTAGGACGTAGAGCGGGATCTGTGGGCCCGGCACATTGGTGGTCACCGTGTTGATGTTGCGCTGTGACCCCTTGGTCGCCAGCCGACCTCCCAGGGCGAGCAGCAGCGGAGGAGCGAAACCGGAAAGTGAGGTGAGAGCCTCGCCCGCCACTGCTTCGTTGGAGTTCTTGAGGTCTGCCATCTGTCCAGTGACCGCTCTGAGCCGCTTCATCGGATCGGTCTCGTAAACCGGGAGTTCGGCGAACATCGCCGACACCTTGTTTGCCAGCTCGCCGTCGCCCACCGCCACTCCCCGGTCATCACGGGGCCGAACTGACACGGGGACCATGGTCCGCACGATCCGATCGGCCGACTCACCCCGGGAGAGCAGGAGCTCGCGAAAGCCCGAGGTGATACAGGCCAGCACGACGTCGTTGAACGAGCCGCCGTGCTCCCGACGCACCGCCTTGATGTCGTCGACCGAAGCGGTGGCCCAGGCCCACTGGCGATGGGGTCCGATGGGTCCGTTGAGCGACGAGGCCGGGGTGGGACGGACCAGGCCCACCATCGAAGTCAAACCACGGGCGACGCCGACGAACTGGCGGGTAGCCTCCCGAGGAACCCGTAGCGCGGCGCGTAGCGCCCGGATCTGCTCATACGGGCTCTTCACCATGTCGATGAGTGCTTCGACCGCCATCGAGAAGGAGCTCGGGGGCGGCTGCGGGCTCCACGCGACGGGATCGGGTGGAGCGGCCTCAGGGGAGAGGTCCATGATCACCGAGAGCAGTTCGGTTCCCGACACCCCGTCGACCATGCAGTGGTGGCTCTTCGACGCCATGGCCCAGCGATCCCCTTCCAGCCCGTCGACCATCCAGATCTCCCACAGCGGCTTCGATCGGTCGAGTTGCTGGGACATGATCCGGCCGACCAGGCGGCGGAGCTCGGCTTCACCGCCCGGGGGAGGAAGCGCGGTGTGACGCACGTGGTAGTCGATATTGAAGTGCGCATCATCGACCCAGACCGGCCGGCCGAGGTCACCAGGCACTCGCTCGACTACCTGCCGGTAGCGGGGAACGTAGCCGAGCTTGCCGGCGATCATGGACACCAAGTCCTCCATACGCGGCGCCGGCCCCTCGAAGATCCCGATGGAGGCGATGTGCATGTGGCTGACACCGTCCTCGATGTTCAAGAATGACGAATCGAGAGGACTCAGCCGGTCGTGCATGCACGAAACGCTACTTGGAATCGGTCCGGGCTCCTAGGCCAAGGGACTCGGTTGGCTGAGAGCGGAGCAACTGCATCCGACCCTCAGCTGGTGCTGAGCTGGCAAAAGAGGGGTCGGACCTCGGATCCACTGGCTTAGAGCGCTTCCGTCCCACCTCAGCCAGCACCGTTCGGACCGGAGCCTCTCCGGTGATCTCCCACGAGCGCCCTAAGCTGATGAGCTGAATGAGAGGCTCTGCCCCACCCCGGATAGTCAACTCCGTGGCTCCCATCCGCATCTGCGACAACGGCGGATGGACTGATACTTGGTTTGCCGGCCACGGCAAGGTCTTCAACATCGGGGTGTCTCCCTATGTCGAGGTGCAACTCAAGGTCCTTCCGATCGGGGCACTCCCGGCACGGGTCGTGCTGGACGCCGAGAACTACGGCGACCGGTACGCGTTCGAACCCCCTGCTCTCCCCGATCGCCACCCACTGCTCGAGGCCGTCATCGACGAACTCGGTCTGCCCGACAATATGTCGTTGGAGATCGGCGTCTTTTCCGAAGCGCCGGCGGGCTGCTCAACCGGAACGTCCGCCGCGGCTGCGGTTGCGCTGATCGGGGCCCTGGACTCCCTTTCGCCAGGTCGCATGGCCCAACACCAGGTCGCCGCCACCGCCCACCGGATCGAGGTCGAAAGGCTCGGGATGCAGTCGGGCATCCAGGATCAACTCTGCGCGGCCTACGGGGGGATCAACTTCATCGAAATGTCGACCTACCCCCACGCGTCGCTGTCGCAACTCGCCCTGTCCGACGCCGTCTGGTGGGAGCTCGAACGACGCTTAGTGCTCCTGTTTCTAGGCCGCCCGCACTTGTCCTCGGAGGTGCACGACCGGGTGATCGCCGGCCTGGCGCAGGAAGGCGAGCGCTCTCCCCTGCTGGAAGAGCTCCGCTGCGCTGCCGAACGGGCGCGAGACGCCGTGTTGGCGGCCGACTTCTGCGCACTCGGACGCGCGATGACTGAGAACACCGATGCCCAGAGCCGTCTACACCCCGATCTAGTGGGCCCGCAAGCACGAGCCGCCATCGACGTGGCGCGCGCCAGTGGCGCGCTGGGATGGAAGGTGAACGGAGCCGGCGGAGAGGGAGGGAGCATCGCCATCCTGTGCGGACCGGACAGACGTGCCAAACGCGGACTTCTGGTTGCACTCCGCCAACTCGATCCGCTGTTTCGGATCATTCCCACCCACCTGGCCCGATACGGCCTGCGGGTGTGGGACACATCTGCTCCGCCTTGAGCACACTGCGACACCCGATTGTCGTCCGGCGTTTGCATGATGGTTGGCCGGATCCACCTGACCTGAGCTGTATGCGGCCACGGACCTCTCTTCACCAGCCTCTCGGCTGCTCACTTCGGCTCCCTCTGCCGTCGCATGGACCGAAGTTCATCCAGTGACGCCGGGCAGGTCTGGCCGGGTCGAAAGTCCCATCCCGAAGGGGTACGGTCGGATCATGACCGTGATCCTCAGCGAATCGGAAGCCCAAAGTGATGCCCTCACCGGACAGCGGATTGCCGTGATTGGGTACGGCAACCAAGGCCGATCGTGGGCCCTGAACTTACGCGACTCGGGGTACGACGTTGCCGTCTGCCTACGGGCGGATCCCAGCAGGGATGTGGCCGAGGCCGATGGGTTTGCTACTTGCGACCTCGAAGAGGCCAACGAGACCGACGTGCTTTGCGTACTCGTCCCTGACGACGTCATTCCCACCCTGCCTCTGAAGCCTCGGCCCGACGCCGTCGTGATCGTGGCCAGCGGATACACCCTCGCCTTCGGGCGATTGGACCCACCATGTGACGTGGGGATGGTTGCGCCACGGATGCTCGGCCCCGAGGTCCGCCGGTGTTATCTCGAAGGCACCGGGTTCATCACGGCTGTCGGGGTCCACCGGGACGTCACCGGCACGGCCCGGGCTCGCGTGCTCGCCGTGGCCAAGGCCATCGGTGGACTGCGCCAAGGCGCCATTGAACTCACTCCCAAGCAAGAGGCCGTGCTCGACTTGGCCGTCGAGCAGGCCCTCGCTCCGGCCCTGCGGCGCGTGAGCGAGGGGTTCGTCCAGGTCATGCTGGAACAGGGAGTGCCCATCGAGGCGATCGTCACCGAGCTGGTGCTCTCCGGGGAGGTGGAGCGGACCTACCGCCTTGTGCGACTCGAGGGCGGTGCTGCGCAGATGACCTACCACTCGCCCACGAGTCAATACGGTCAGTTGTCGCGTTCGGGCCGTTACGACCACCTCGACATTGCTGCCACCATGCGGGAACTGGTCGACGACATTGCCACAGGAAGGTTTGCCGACGAATGGGATGGCGAGCGAGACGCCGGATACCCGCATCTCGAAGCCCTTCGAGCCACGGCGATGGCCCCGGAGATCCTTGCCTTCGAGGAGGAACTCCGGACCAAGTTGGGTGAGCGGGCTGTGCGGACATGAGACCGGTCGAGATCGCAGACCTGACGGCGGGTGCGGCCGCACGTCGGCAGCGTCATCGACAAGGACTCATCCATCTTTCGGGTTCCGTCCGCGACGACGACCATTCCGGCTCGGTCATCGTGTCATTCGCGTCATCCACGTGGTCTGCGGACGTCGGATGAGGTGGCATGGTCCCGTCCTCAGCTGGGCCGGCTGAGGACGGAGGCCGGCGCTCACCTCAGCTGAGCGCGTCGGCGCTGCCTCGACCCAGCCCTGGAAAGTCCTGGCGACCTGACCGAACCGTGTCCTTTCGAAACCCATCTCCTACCGCCCCATCGGTGCCAGGCGCCAGCCCGGGCCCCGTCCATGCTCACGCTGACTACCCCTGAGTCGTTGGCACGGCTCGGACGCACCACTGGGGGTTCCTACTCCATCGGGCGCGTGGAGAGTCCCGTCGGGTCCCGTCCCGCCAACACAAAGCCGACGATGGAGGCGACAACCGGCATGGCGATCACGATGAGGAACAGGTTGCCCCAGGGAATGTGGTCGATGATGTCCGACAGGCCACCCTCCAGCGCGTTCGAGTGGAACCATCCGGCCAGCCCGACGTACGCGGCCACCGTCCCGAGCAGCGCGCCGAGGAAGGCCAGACCACCGGCAGTGACCGCCGACAGACTGCGCCGGGTGCGGGAACTGGCACCGGTGGCCGTCAGCGTTCGCAATTCGCTCGCCGTCTCGCTGCGGATGAGTCCGATGCTCATGGCCAGGATGCCGAGGGCCAGCACGATGGCGAACACGGTGGCCCAGTTCACGATCTCGTGCGACGTCGGGGCGTCGTTCCTCGACTCGATGCTGAGGTTGTCGGATGCCGCCAGTGCCTGGGCGTTGGTGATCTGGGCGGAAGTGATCGGGCTGTTTGCTTGGACGATCCAGCCGTCGAGACTGCTCTGGCCCGCGAGGTGCAGCCGGCGCAACGCACTTTCGGTGATCACAGTGTTCGGTGCATCCGTGCCCGTGGGTAGCTGGCTCTCTTCCTGGACGACCGGGTGGGCGATGCACCCGCCGGGTGAGCAGGTGTTCGTATTTCCCGGTCCGGGACCTCCGCCGCCGTCCGGGCCACCCGAGCCAGGACCGACCAGTTGGCCGCCGCCCTTTCCGCCTCCCCCTCCGTAGGTCAGCTGCACCCCGGAGCCCGAGAGGCCGGGGCGCGAGCTGAGGACGTCGACATCGGAAGGAATCGACGACGGGTTGATGCCGTAGGCCCGCAGCAGGGCCGGCGTTGCCACGTAGATCTGTCCGTTCCACTGCCGACCCGAGGCGCTGGGGCTCTGCAGGCCCACTGAGGGTGCGGGATTGTCGAGTTCCGCGATCGCCTCGGCGCCGACAGCAGATGCGATGGAGTGGACGCTGGCCTCCTGTGACTTGAGGTCCTGCAGCGCCGGTGCGCTGGGATTGGGGTTGTTGCCGTTCTGGCCGTTGGGACTCCAGACGGCAAGCTCGTTCGACGCCAGATTCGGGCCGACGTAGTCGTAGACGTTGCTGTAGCGGGCGATGGCGACGGCGCAGATGACCACCGCAATGAGGACTCCGACGCTGATGGCCGAGAGGGCCGAACCGGACCGGGCCCGATACCGCGACAGGTCGCGCAGGGCCAGGCGGATGGCGATGGGTGCCTTCCGTCCAACTCGTGCCAGCAGGGCCAGAAAGAACGGCGACATGAGGATGATCCCCGCGATCAGCGCGATGAACCCGGGTATCAGCCAGATCACGCCGCCGCTCCCGGCGGCGCCCGAAGCGAGAACATGAAGAACCCGATGACGAGCGCGATCACACCGGGGACGAACGAGCGGTGGATCTGTCGCGGCGGCGCCGGGCGCCCGGCCAAGGCGGCGACGACCGGGACGCGGGTGATGGCGCGGGCGGGGTGGCCGGCGGCGAAGAAGGTGGCGACGACCGCCAGTACCATCGCTACCACGATCACGGTCCACGGCAGGGCGAACATCGGGATGAGATGGTGCGCGCTCTGCTCGTTGCGCGGGCGGTAGGCCAGCCACGCCACCAGACCCAGTGCGAAGCCGAGAAGAGCACCGACGACGCCGACGATGACGCCGTTGGCCTCCAGTACGAGCCGGACGTTGCGGTCCGTTGCCCCCATGGACTCGAGCATCCCGAGGGACCGCAGTCGGCGCTGCGCGAGCACTGTGAAGCCGCCGATTGACACGAGAGCGATCAGCAGCATGCCGACGGTCGCCAACGCCAGGACGATGGTGTCGGGATTGATCGGGTTGTTGTTGAGCGAGCCCGGCGTCGAGACGTTGGACCCGATACGGCCCGGATTCACCCCCGGTGCGTCGAAGAGCACGTCGATCGTCGTCGGGTTCGTCACGTGCCCCGGCGGAACCAGAGCGAACTCGTCGAGCAGGCTCTGGGGGTTCTGCACGATGCCGACCACCGCCTTGCCGCCTTGGGCAGTCCAGGAGTCGCCCACCCTGAGGCTGAGCTCGGACGCCAGCCCGGGAGTCAAGGCGATCTCGTTCGACCCGGTCGGGTAGTGCCCGGAGAGCAGCCGGAGCATCGGCCCCCCGTAGGGGCCGTGTGGGTCCTGGGACCGAAGAGCGTAGGTCTGGGTGCTACCGGGGACGTGGAGCGTCTCGTTCTCGATGACCTGGACCGCGCCGAAGCGGTGCTCCAGCGCAGCGATCTGGGCGGCCGCCGAGTGCAGATCGGCCTGCTTCCCGGAGCCCGTGAAGGTGGCCAGGTCGTGGGCCGTGCCGTATCCGGCGTTGGCCGGCGGCGGGGTGTTGACGGCAACTGCCGCGCCGACCACGACGGCGGCCACGGCCACGATGACGAGAAGGAGGATGAGCAGCTGCTGGCGCCACTCCCGCCTGAAAAGGCGCCAGGCCCAGCGGGTCATGGCCCGGCGGGCCGGGACGCCACCGGTGGTCGGTTGAGGCGCAGATCCGGTGGCCGGTCGCTCGAGAACGTCGACGCTCATGGGTTCGGGAGGTTGGCGAGTACCGCCTCCGGGCTATCGACCGGGTGCGTCTGGTCGACGATCCGTCCGTCGCGAAGGAAGATCACGCGGTCGGCCCACGAGGCGAGCTGGGCGTCGTGGGTCACCACGACGGCGGCCATACCCCGGTGACAGGCTCCAAGAATAAGGCGCATGACCGCCTCGGCGTTGGTGGAGTCGAGCGCACCGGAGGGCTCGTCGGCCAGGAGCAGCTGTCGCCTCCCGACGACGGCGCGGGCGATGGCGACCCTCTGGCGCTCACCACCCGACAACTGGTCGGGGTAGTGCGACGCCCGATCCTTCAGCCCGAAATTCTCGAGTGACTCGAGCGCCGCCGCTTGGGCCTTGCGAACCGCGATGCCGTCGAGCTCGAGGGGCAGAGACACGTTCTCCACTGCGCTCAGTCCGGCGAGCAGGTTGTAGTCCTGGAAGACATAGCCGATGGACTGGCGGCGCAGTTGAGCCTTTCTGTTGCGTGAGAGCGACGACAGGGGCCGCCCTTCGACGTAGACCTCCCCGCCGCTCGGGTCTTCGAGGCTGCCGGCGATGGTCAAGAGCGTGCTCTTGCCAGAGCCGCTCGCGCCCATGACGGCCACCAGGGATCCGGCATCGACTGAGAGATCAATGTGTTGAAGGGCGTGCACCTCTGCGGCTCCCTCTCCGTAGAGCTTGGAGACGTCACGTAGTTCGAGGTAGCTCATTGCTTCACTCCTACCTTGCGCCGGGCCTTGGGGAGGGGGAACGGCTGCGAGGCGGGCGCGTCCTCTTCCATCGCCGCTCTCTTCAGACGACCGTCAGCCGTGTCCAACCACCGGATCAGGGAGTCGAGCCGGAACAGTTCCGCATCGACGACCAGCGCGAAGTTGAGGTCGAAGCGGGTCTCGTCCTCCTTGAGGCGGGTCCACTGCTGCATGACCTCGACGAGGTAGCGCCGGTGAACCTGAATCACCTCATGCACGTCCAAGCCCGGGAGCCCGAGGGCCACCAGGACCTTGATCACGAGCTCGTCCCGGGGGGGCGAAGAGAGGTCGGGCGGAGTGTGCAGCCAATAGTCCAGCTCGCTCTGGCCTTCGGTGGTGATGTGAAACCCCTTCTGGGGGCCCTCCTCAGCGGTATCGTCGGATTCAACGAGGCCGTCGCGCTCCAGGCGCTGCAGGGTCGTGTACACCTGGCCCACGTTGAGCGGCCAGACATCTCCCGTCCTGGACTCGAACTCCAGGCGCAGCTGAAGCCCGTACTTCGGACGTTCGCTGAGCAGCGCCAAGAGGGCGTGGCGGACACTCACAGCTTCACCGGACCTTGGACTCTGTCAGTAACATACTTAGTATCCTACTGACATTCCCGGGTTTGGCAAGGGGTCCGACCCAATCTCTGCATGGATCCTCTGCTGCACTGCCCCATCACCGCCCGGTCGAGCATTCCCGTGAAGGATGCCGGGCTGGAGGCGCCTCGTCGATCCCCTTCACACGCCGAAGCTGAGAACAAGGGATGCTGCGCCAGCTATGCCAGCTGAAAACGGGCAGCAACTAGCCAGCGGAGCTGAGGCAGGTCGTCTGGGGATTCTGGGCTCCCTGACCACGGTTGCTCAACGTCGAGAGGGGTGCCAGCAATCTCCCAAGCCAGGCCAAATGCCTCGCCGTCTGATAGTTCGGGAGCAAGTCCGTTGAGATCAAGGAATACGACAGCCCATGATTGCTGGATCGGGACGAGTGTGGGTTCATGCGACCGGCCGTGTGTGAGCCATCTGCCGGGCCTGTTGCTCGACCGCGCCGGTTCAGCGGTGGGCGGTGTATCCGCCGTCGATGGTGAAGGTCTGTCCGGTGACGAACGCGGCGTCGTCGGACAGGAGGTAGGCCACGGCCGTAGCGATCTCTTCCGGGTAGCCGAGCCGGCCGACAAGGTGACCCTCGGTGATCGATGCCAGAGTGTCGCCGAGTGGGCCGCCGAGCGATTCTTGGAGCTCGCGGTCGACGACGACGCCGGGCGCGACGGCGTTCACGCGAATGTTGCGGTCGGCGTACGCGGTGGCCACGTAGCGTGTGAGTGCGACCACGCCGGCTTTGCTGGTGCCGTAGGCGGCCAGGGAGCGGCTGCCGAAGGTTGCGGCGACGGACGCGGTGTTGACGATCGATCCGCCGCCGCGTTCGAGCATGGCGGGAATGGCGAATCGGCAGCCGAGCATGACGCCGTCTAGGTTGACGCGCATCGAGGTGTGCCAGGTCTCGAGCCGCATGGTGACGACATCTTGGTCGGTCCGGCTGAGATTGATCGCGGCCGCGTTGTTGTGAAGGAGGTCGAGTCCGCCGTATGCGGTGAGGGTGTCGGCAACCATGCGTTCAACAGCGTCGGGCTCGGCGACGTCGGTGGCTTGGGCGCGGGCGGTGCCCCCATCGGAGCGGATCAACTCGACCGTCGCCTCGGCGCCGGCCTCGTCGATGTCGGCGATGGTTACTGCGGCGCCTTCGGCCGCCAGGAGGCGGGCGGTCGCGCGGCCGATTCCCGAGCCTGCGCCAGTCACGATCGCGGTCTTGTCGTGGAAGCGTTGCATGCTCGAAGTGTCGCGCGATCCGGCGAACGTGGTGTTACGTGTCGTCGATGACCGTATGCCGGCCAACCTCGTCTCGGGCGGGTGCTGCCTCGCGAGCCATGCGCCGCCCGGGAGATTCGTTGTCAAAGCGACAACATCCACTAGAGACGAAAGGACCCTATTCGTATCACTCTTGGCTCGCTGGCCTGGGAATACCCAGCACCACGAGAGGAGGGGCCGCCTGAATCGGCACATTGCAAAGGATGCTCGGAGTGCTGACCCTGCGGCTCCAATCCCGGGATCGTTCCTTGGAACGTCAAGTGGTATCGGGCGAGGCAGGCCCTCCCTCGACAGGATCGTCCCGTGGAGCTGGTCGAACCCACGCTGCAGGTCGGCGAATCCGTCGGTGAACATTCAGTGGAGCAGGTCCTGCCTAGTCGGGAAGGAGGAGGTCAGCGACTGCTGGCGCAAGCCGACCGACCGGTTGCCTTTCTTCGAGGCTGGCATTTCCGGTGAAACGGACGCCCGCTACGCCGCCACCGTCGCCCACCCGGCACGCGTCGGGCTCAACGAGTGGCCGGAAGCACCCGTTGAGCACGTCTTGCGGATTGAACCCGGGCTGACGCCAGAATTCCTAGCGACTGTCGATCGCGACCTTGATGGCGCCCGACGTCTCCTGGTCGGCCAGCACGGTGAAGGCGTCGCGCCACTCGTCAAGACGGAACGTGTGGGTGAGCATCGGTGTCAGGTCGATCCGGCCGGATCCGACCATGTCCAGGAAGTGGTCGATGCCGTGCTGGCGCACGCCATCGACCTCCTCGATCCCGAAGGCGTTGGAACCCGTGTAGGTGATCTCCTTGGAGTACACCGGCGTGTCGTCCCACTTGGCGGCGCCGTGCATGCCCAGCTTCACGAGGGCCCCTCGGGCGCGCAGCACGCGGCAGCCGACCTCCAGCGTCTCGGCTGCCCCGATCGTGTCGTAGACCACGTCGATGCCGCCCGGAAATGCCATGGGGAGCCCATCAGCCGGTTGCAGTACGCCGCCCGACCAGTCCGCAACTCGCTCGATGAGCTCAAGCCGCGGCTCGTGGGGTACGGTCGATGCGCCAAAGGTCTCGGCCAGCCGGCGTTGCGCATCGAACCGGGCGACCACCATCACCTCGACCGTTGGATACAAGGCCCGCAGGATGGCGACGGTGCACTGGCCGAGCGAGCCGGCTCCGTAGACGAGTACCTTGCTCCCCGGCTGCGGCGGATGGCGGGTCACGGCATGGAGCGACACCGCGAACGGGTCGGCAGCGACGGCCTGTTCGTCGCTCAGGGTGTCCGGTACCTTGAAAAGCATCGAGTCGTGCGCCGGCATGAGGTCGGCGAACCCCCCGCTGACGTCGGCGCACATGCCGATGTGGATCCCCGGAGCGAATGAGCCCTTTCCGAACGAGTGGCACTGGCTCAGGTCACCCGCCTCGCACGCCGGGCAGACGGGCGATACCCCTCGGGTCACGCACGTGAGCCATGGGTTGAGGGCGACACGGTCCCCCGGCTCGAGCCCCTCCGCCTCGGGGCCGACGGCGACCACCTCGGCGATCACCTCGTGGCCCATCACGTGGGGCATCGAGACGAAATTCTTCATCGGATTCTGCTGCATGCCCGACGCGTTGCCCGGGTCGATCAAGCTGGCGTAGTCGAGGAACACCGCCTTGGACTCCGACCCGCAGATCCCCACCAGTCTCGGCCTGGTCACGACCCAGTCCGGGCGGAGGAACCCGGGCTCGTCGATGTCGATGAGCCGCGTCGGCGTCCGAGCGAGCATCCGCAACAAGCGGTTGTCCGTCTCGCCGATGGGCTGCACCTCGGGCTCCACCCCGTACATGAGCGCTCGCATGGCCACATCGTAGGGCTCCGCCGACCTCGTCGCCCCGGCCCGAAGGCCTCAGCTGGCGCAGCTCGATCACTTCCTAGTGCCCTCGGCCCTTCAAACTGAGGCAATCGTCGAGGTCGGTCCGGACCGGCTGAAGGGGCCGTACTCGAGTCTGCGGAGTACGCTCAGGTCTGCGCCGCCACCCATTGCGGAAGCGGCTCCTGGAAGGAGCAGCCAATCTATGTACCAGAATATCTTGGTGGGAGCCGACGACTCGTCCACCGCCCGGCGGGCGGTTGAGACGGCAGCTGATCTCGCGCAGGTGACGGGCGCTTCACTCCACATAGTGACCGCCTACGAGCCGGGCAGCGTGCGTCCCGTCGACCTCCCTGAAGAGATGCGCTACACGGTCGATACCAACCCAGCCGACGCCCTCCTCCGGGAGCTGTCGACCATCGCAGATAGACGAAACCTCGAGCTGGTTGTCCATCCAGCCACGGGTACCCCTGCCGACGTGATCGTGGCTATCGCCAAACGGGAAGGCGTCGACCTGATCGTTGTGGGGAACAAGGGGATGAAAGGGTCCAGACGCGTGCTCGGAAGCGTCCCGAACTCGATCGCGCACCATGCCCCCTGTTCGGTTCTCATTGTCGACACGGCCAGTGGGGCCTGAGTCCCGAACTGAGCGAGCATCCCTTACAGGCTCCTGCTGGAGCAAAATGGTCATGCCGGGTCAGGCGTACGACCCACCTGTGGACAACAAGCCCAGACAGCACCGCTGGCTGGTGCTTGGCCACAACCTCAGCTTCCGAAGCTGAGGTCTCTGCTACCGGGTCGTGGGCGTCGGGGCACCAAACCGAGGGCCGGCGACTCGACCGTCTTTCTCGTGCTCAAGTGCGGCTGGTGGTTCATGCCACGTCAGACCACAGTCGTCGCAACGGTGCGGAGGTGGGTGACCCGGGGGCAGAGTGCACTCACATTCGTCGACCTTCCGGGCCGTCGTGGCCCCGCAGCCGGTCATAATCCGATTCAACACCCGATCGGCCGAAAGTCAACGTGTGGCCCGACTTGTTCATACGGTGTTTATGCACGGCCGGTCCCGCCGACGAAGGTGTCGAGGTACTTCTCCGCCGACCCGTGGTCCCCGAACCAAGAACTCCAGGTCAGAGGACTGGAGGACCCACCTGACCAATGGGTTCTGAGGGCAAGTGAGGGCTATTGTTCACCTGTGCGGACACTCCCAACCGGGACGATCACCTTCTTTTTCACGGACATCGAGGGTTCGACCAGGCTATGGGAGCATCATCCCGAGGCGATGGGTGCCGCCCTCCAGCGTCACGACGCGCTGTTGCGGTCGGTCATCGAATCGAAGGGGGGGTATGTCTTCAAGACCGTAGGGGACGCCTTCTGTGCGGCATTCGCCTCTGCCGGAGATGCGGTCGAAGCGGGCATTGAGGCCCAGCAGGGGCTGCAGGCCGAGAGATGGCCCCAACACGTCGACTTGCGGGTTCGCATGGCACTGCACACCGGAAAGTGTGAGGAGCGCGACGGTGACTACTTCGGCCCAACGGTCAATCGCACGGCTCGGCTCGAGGCCACAGCCCACGGCCGCCAGGTGGTCCTTTCCCAGGCCACGGCAGTCCTTGTCCGTGATCGTCTACCCGACAGCGTGGAACTCACCGATCTCGGCTCGCATCGCCTGAAGGACCTCGCACGTCCCGAACAGATTTTCCAGCTCAACGTCCACGGACTGGAGGTCGACTTTCCGCCTTTGCGATCTCTGGACAACCCCGCTCTCCCGAACAACCTTCCTGCGCAGCCGGCCAGCTTCGTCGGGCGCACCCGTGAGGCGGCCGAGGTCAGGCTCCTCGTGGAAGATCACCGGCTGGTGACCTTGACCGGCGCCGGCGGTTCCGGGAAGACGCGGCTGGCCCTACAGGTGGCCGCCGAGCTCCTCGACGGGTCCGGAGACGGTGTTTGGCTGGTCGAGCTCGCCCCGATTTCCGATGAGAGCCTCGTGGCTACGACGATGGAAGACGTGCTCGGGATCACCAGGCAACCGGGCCGCCCCGAGTTCGATGCCCTGGTCGATGCCTTGGAACCCCAACGAACCCTGATCGTCCTCGACAACTGCGAGCACCTGATCGGGTCCTGCGCCAAGATCGCCGACACCATACTGAGACGGTGCCCAGGGGTCCACCTGATGGCGACCAGTCGACAGCCGCTCGGCATCGGTGGTGAGGCCATCTACCGCGTGCCCTCGTTGTCGTTGCCCGATGAATCGGGCGACTCGTCACCGGGGGAATCGGACGCGGTCGCCCTCTTCATGGATCGGGCCAGGAGCCAGCGAATCGACCTGACACTCGACGAGGAGGCGGCTCCGCTGTTGGCCTCGATCTGCCGACGCCTTGACGGCATGCCGCTTGCCATCGAGCTGGCAGCGGCGCGCTTGCGGTCCATGTCGATCGGCAGCCTTCACGACCGACTCGACCACCGCTTCCGCCTCCTCACCGGAGGTAGCCGCAGCGCCTTGCCCCGCCAACAGACGCTGCGGGCCACGATGGAGTGGTCCTATTCGCTGCTCAACGAGCCCGAACAGTCCTTGCTCCGGCGCCTGTCGGTATTCGCCGAGGGCTTCGATCTCGAGGCAGCCGAGACCGTCTGCTCCCTCAGCGACATGGACGTGTTCGACATCGCCGAACTCCTCGGATCGCTGGTGGACAAGAGCCTGGTGGTTGCCGAACCCATGGGCAGTGGAGTCCGCTACCGGCTTCTCGAGACCATCCGCCAGTTCGGTGCCGAGCACCTGGTCGAACGCGACGCTACCGAGGCTGAAGCTGTGGCGACGGCCCATTGCCGGCACTTCCTGTCGCTGGCTGAACAAATCGCTCCCCAACTCACCGGGCCGGAGCAGGGTCGAGGATTTGCCCGACTGGATGCCGACTTTGCCAATCTTCGCCGCAGCATCGAATATTCCGTCGACGACCCGAGGAACACGACACTGGCGCTGCGCTTCGCTGCTGCCCTCCACCGATACGGCTGGGTTCGAAGTCGGGCCAATGAGGTAATTGCCGCGATCGAACCGGTCTTGGACCGGCCTGCCGCGGCCATCGATCCTGAACTCCTAGTTAGGTCATTGCTGAGCATCTCCACGAGCAACTGGTACATAGACCATCAGGCGGCGCAGCGCCTCGGCGAGTGGGCAGTGACAACGGCTCGTGAACTCGAGGACGACAGAGTCTTGGCCGAAGCTCTTGCTTGCCTGAGCGTCGATTACGCCTCTGTCGGCCGTATCGACTGGAGCCTCCCCCTGAGCCAAGAGGCGGTCCAGCGGGCAAGAGCTCTCGACGATGACGTCGTCTTGTCCCTCTGTCTAGCGTGCGATCTCCTAGCTCACAGCCGGAGTGATCTGACAAGCATCAACTCGTACGACGAGGCCATCGCCAGTGCGGAACGGGCAGGCGATCTTTACCAGATCCTGGCGTTGAACAACAATGCCGGCTGCCTGGCACTTCAGTGCGAGGATGTTGCTGCCGCGCGCCGTTACTTCGAACGAGCCCAATGGGCCGACCACGAAGTCGGGATGGAACCCTCCAACACCACGGGCAACCTGGCCTGGGTGGCGCGTGAAGAGGGCGATGCCGAAAGTGCGAACCGGATGTTCCGGGAGGCTCTGCTCGCCTCCCGCCGAGCCGGTGACCGCACCCGACTTGCTTGCGCCCTCCTGGGCTTCGCTTGCCTCGCCGGAGATAGCAGTGCCTGGCGTCGCAGTGCCGTGCTCCACGCCGTAGCCCAAGCAGTGCTTGATAAGGGTGGTGAGCAATGGCCCCTGCCCGAAGTCCGCTATCGGGAGATCAACTTGGGCGAGATCCAGCGGTCACTTGACGGCGACCAGTTTCAGGTGGCTTTCGCCGAAGGTCGAACTCTCAGCCTCGATGATGCCATCGAATTGTCCCTCGGCCGGCGGTCCTCAACCTGATCAGGCGAGGCCCGCGAACTACCCCAGCCCGTTCTCAGCCTATGGGGCCGAGTGCGTTGCGCCTGGCACGTCCTCAGCCTTGTCATGCTGAGATCCGCCCTCAGCCGAGCTGAGGACGAGTGCAGGCGACAGACCCCCACGGGGAGTCATACGGTGCCCGAATCGGGGGCGGTGCTGTGCTCGACGAAGGAGCAAAGGGTCGAGATCAGACGCATCTCATCAATCGTGCGAGCTCTGCTGTTCAGGAGAGCCTCGGTACATACAAGGTAGGCGAGACAGCGAGCCCGGCTGATCGCCACGTTGAGACGGTTACGCGAGAAGAGGAACTCGGGACCTCGTGGCATATCTGCCGCGCTCGACGTGGTCATCGTGAAGAACACGATGGCGGCCTCCCGACCTTGAAATTTGTCAACGGTTCCCGCTCTCACCCCGCGCGTCAACGGGTCGGAATCGAAGTGGGAACGTAGGAGGCGGACTTGGTCGTTGTAAGGAGCCACCACCAACACGTCTGCCGTCGTGAGGGGCTGGGTGTGGCCGTGCTGATCGACCCAGGTGGTACCCAATAATCGGGAGAGTTCAGTGGTGATGATTGCCGCTTCTTCTAACGAC
Organism: uncultured Acidimicrobiaceae bacterium; assembly: GCA_963817005.1. GTDB lineage: Bacteria > Actinomycetota > Acidimicrobiia > Acidimicrobiales > RAAP-2 > Bog-756. The sequence goes on along the minus strand of CAWFMN010000007.1, from coordinate 148,077 downwards.
TCCGTCGAACAACCAGCATGGTGTGCTCTTAGCCACCGGAGGCCGGTGCCTAGTGCGGTGGACTGCTTCGCGCAGCTGGAGTGACTGGTCAGCCGGCCCTCATAGATCTGCTGGGAGATGAACTCGCAGACATCGGGGTGCATCCGCCGTGTCTCGTGGAGGAACACGCCGCGATCCGGGGACAGCGTGATGTCTTCTCCGAGCACGTGCTCCAACACGCTCTTACCTCCATTCCCAGGATGGGCTGCCTGGGCAACCTGCGGTAGTTGGAGCGGATCACCCAACAAGATCAAATTGTGGGCCGATCGGGAGGCTGCGAGTGCATCGGAAAGCGCCAACTGTCCTGCCTCGTCGACGATCAATACATCCACCGGCGCATCCTTCATATCCTTGCCGGCGAAGAGCCACGTGGTGCCTGCAACCAGGTTGAAGTCGCTTTGAGCACAGGGAGTGTTGTCCTTGGTGGCGTACTGTACGCCGGGAAGTCCCCCGTCTTCCGGCGCTCTTCGGATGCACTGGAGCAGATGGGACTGACCTTCTTCGCTGAATACCTTCACCACTTCCTCGAGCAGGTTGTCGATGGCGTGATGACTCATGGCCGTGATCCCGACCCGCTTTCCCGAGCGGACTAGGCCCAGCACCAGGTGCGCACCCCTGAAGGTCTTGCCCGTTCCCGGTGGACCCTGGATGGCCACATAGCTCCGGTCCAATACCGGAGCCCACGCGACAATTGATGCGACATCGTCGTTGAATTCGCCCAGCTCGGGACCCTGCTTGGGCTGGAACTGCGGCAGATCGCGACGGAGCAGTGCCACCGAGACGGGATTTGGGAGACCTTCCGAGGCGGGGTCCAGCACCTTTGCCGCCAACTCCGACAAGGCCTCGGGCTTCGGCCTCGGCGAGAACCAATCGTTCAACATCACCGCGGTGGGAACAACGCCCAGCTCCTGGGCCCTGTCGTTCCAGATCAGCTCGATCTCCCGGAGGCTCTGGTCAATGCTGGCAATACTGGCGAATCCGGGTACGCCGTCCGGGGTCGGATAGAGAATCTTCTCCCATCGAACTGGACCGACCTCTTGCGCCGGCCAGCGGAACCTCATGGCCGGAAGGATCGGTTTTCCCGTCTTGGACGTCCGCTCGTGGAGACCGAGGCATTCCAGTCCGGCCAACACCTCAGGGTCAGCGAACAACGTTGCATTGTCCTGATGCCCCTTGGCCAGCTTCGGCGCCGAGTAGGCGCGCCACTCCCGCAGCCAGTACCCGAGTAGATCCCCGAGGTCGTTTTCCGATGTGTCCGGTCCAAAGGCATGGAGCCCGGCCACCTGCAAATCCAGGTCGGGATGTCCCTCCAGCGGTTCGAAGTAGGCCGCTCTCCAAGCCAACTCCTGAGGTCGACGGCCAACTAACCAGTCGCGGAGGACCAAGGTCGAACGAACGTCGTCCTCGTTGTAGGAGGCGATGCGTCCGAGTCGAATCGGATCTCGGTCCTTCATGAACTGCTCGTACTCCACGACCGCGGCAGATCCTCGCTCGATGTCGTGGCCCCGCCGATAGTCGGTGAGTCGTTCAAGCGGCTTGAGTCCGTACGACTCCGTTCCGACCTGGACAGCATTTCGGACAACGGGATACAGGTCGACAAAGAGACCGGTCTCAATCAATGTGTCCAGCGTCGCCCCGGCCACACCATGCTCGGCGGTCAGGCTCTGGAGGGCGGACCGCTCGGTGTGGTTGTAGTGGTAGACGTGCATTCCGGGGAACTCTTGCCGCCGAGCAGCCAGCAACTCGATCAGGCCGGCGGTGGCTGTCGCCTCCTCGACCTTGTCGTGAGCCCAGATCCCTTGGAACTGCCAGGTACCACTGGCGTCGCGTGCGATGAAGCCGAACAAGAAGAACAGGCCGACATCGGCCCGCCAGAACGGGTCCCCCTCGAAGTCGAGGATGACGTCACCGTCGTCGGGTGCAGGCAGATGTTCGAATCCTCGTCCCCAGACGGGGTCATCTGTCTGGGGGATGAGCCGGTAGGGCAATGCTCCCGTACCATCCACTCCGGCCTCCAGCTGGAGCGCTGCCTGCGCCTGCAGTCGGCCAAGACGGGTGGGGTCGAGCCCGGATATGTCCGTCGTCGATGAGGCGAGGGCGGTCAGAGTCCCCACTCCGGCTGCCTCCAGCGTTGCCCGCTCTCCCTCACGGATCCCCGCCACGTAGACGAGTGAGTCTGATGCTCGCCAGTAGTCGGTACACGTCTCTTGGAAGTCACAGAAGTCGCAATAGGAACAGGGGTCGGGGGCGGTGTTCCCGAGGTCAGGGCCCTCGAGCAGCGACGCCAGCTGTGACCGCATTCGGGTCCAATATGGGAGGAAGGCTTCGCTGACCAGGGATTCCGTATGGCCCGAGCCGAGCCACAGGTGGACATGTCTCGGCGTCCACCCGGTGAGCGCGGTCAGCGCGTCGGCGTAGAAGCAGAGTTGGAGGACGTGGCCGGGTTTCCCATCGGTGCGGGCCAGTTTGGCGTCGACGGGCTCATACCTGCAGTAACCGTCGGCAGGGTCTTCGATCCGGACCAGAAAGTCTGCGATGCCGCGGATGCCGTCGTGGAGCAGGGGCATTTGGTAGATGACGTCCGCACCCGTATCCAGTGGGTTGCCGATGCGTCCCACCCAGGCTGCGAACGACTCGCCGACCAGCCGTTCAGGAACCTCGTAGACGGTTCGACCTTCGCTGCGGAAAGCCGCCAGGCAATCGGACTCGTGCTGGACGCCCTTGTCGACGAGAAGCCGGGCGAACGAGCCGAAGGGGGACCGCGTCGCCCGCCGGCCACCGGATTCGACCTGACGAGTGAGTGTCAGGAAGTGGTCGCAGTCCAGCCAGGCCGTGATCTTGGAGGGGCTGAGAAGACTTTCGCTCATCATTGCCGACAGATCGGGGCGGGAGGAATGACCGAACGCATCGGCCCGACGATATACCGAAGGGATGCACGGTGGGCACCTGCTGGCGTGGCGAAGCTCGAAGGGCGAACCTCGACCGAGACTCACTTCTTGCCGTCGGGCGAGCTGCAGCAGTGGTCTCGGAAGAAGCACTCAAATTTCTCCCAACCGGGGCACCAGCAGCCCTCCGAGTCGGATTCGAGTTGTTGAACGACGATCCAGCTCTGATTTGACGCCATGAGCGGAGCGGACCCGGGGCCTAGGAACGTTCCGTTCCTTTCGTTCGAGACGGGCATGCCGAATCTCACCGGGCACGCCGCCTATCCTTCGGGGAATCGGGACGCTTCACCGCCGCCAAACGGGGGCTGGGCCGTGCCCGGGGAACGCAAGCACGGGGGGATGGACCCCGGGGTGAGAGCCGATAGCCATGACCAGGAGGGCGAGGATCCGAAGGCTCGTCCACGTCGAGCCCGAGAACACCGGCCCGGACCGGCCGGCCGGGGCAGACCCCCCGGTTCCCCTGACGGCGGAACCGGTGAGAATGGACCCTGCAGCGCCGACCGCGGACGATCCGATGAACGCAGTCGATTACGCGGCCACCATCCCGCCCGCGGGATCCGAAACGCCCGAACCGCCAGCGTCATCCGAACAATCCACGGCATCGGCGGTGCAAAGCGAACCCTCACCCCTACGGCCGCAGCACGCTCGGAGGCGGCGCAACCACCGAATCATCCTCTGGTCCTCGGTGGCACTTCTGGTGGTCCTGGTGGGCTCCGCTGGCCTGGTGGCGTCCCAGCGGATACGCCGCCCGCTGCCCCAGCTCACCGTGGCTACAGGTCGGCTCACCGCTTCTCTGGTGCCTGGATCATTGCCGGCCTCTCCCTGGCCGGCTGGCGGGCAAGGTGCCGTGGCCATCCCGGCACTGGGATACGCCGAGCAGTCCGGCCCGGAGCAGCCCGTGCCCATCGCCTCACTGACCAAGATGACCACCGCGGTAGTGGTCCTGCGCGACCATCCGGTGCCCCTCGGCAGCAACGGTCCCACCATCACGATCACACCGGACGAGGCGGCGCAGTTCGATGTGAACCTGGCCAACAATGAAACCAACATCCCTCTCCAGGCCGGAGAGACGCTCACAGAGCTACAGCTGCTCGAGGCCCTACTCAACCAGTCGGCCGACGACGTGGCCTACACACTGGCCGTCTGGGACGCCGGTTCGCAGCAGGCCTTTGTGACCAGGATGAACGCCCTGGCCTCTTCGCTCGGCGCCGTTGACTCCCACTACGTGGACGCCAGCGGCTTCGACCCCCGGTCGGTGTCGACGGCAGCCGACACGCTGCGCATCGCGGCGGCGGGCATGGGTATCCCGACCTTCGCCACCGTGGTCGGGATGCCCACGGTGAATCTGCCCGGCGTGGGCACGGTCCGCAACATCGTCACCGCAATCGGCACTGACGGGATCGTTGGAGTGAAGTCCGGCTACACGTCGCAAGCTTCGGGCTGCATGGTGCTGGCCGGATTTAGGTCCGTAGGCGGGCATCCGGTACTGGTGCTGGCCTCGGCACTCGGGCAACTGGAGCCCGCCCCCGCTCCTCCCCCGCCTTCCGCGGCCCCACCCTTCGTGACCCCCCCGGCGGCGGCATCGGCGGCCCCGACTACCACCACGACCACCGCGCCCTATAGCGCCATCGAGGCGCAGTACCCGCTCCGCTACACCGAGCCCATCGTCGAGCATCTGCTCGACGCCTCGGAAGCGGCCATCGTGCCCGTGCCGGTCGTCACCGCCGGGCACACCGTAGGCGTGGCAAGCACCGAGTGGGGAGGGGCCCGGCGGGTGGTACCGGTAGTGGCCATCCAGAGCGCCTGGTTGCTCGGAATCCCAGGCCAGCGGGTGACCACCACCATGGCATCTTGGGTCGGAGCGAAGACCGACGCCCGGTCAATTGGCGCTGTCCGGTTCACCCTGGGGACCCAGACCGCGACCGTGCCGGTGCGATTGGTCCACCGCTTGGCCGATCCCGGCTGGCTGTGGAAGGTGGTCCACAACTAGCGACCCCGCCGTCAAGACCGCTCGCATGGCACAAGAGCGCCGGCGAGCTCCCTACCCGACTACGTGGCACTCGTTCAAGCAAGCGCGAGGTGACAGCGCTGAAGCGGTCGAGCTCCCGAGCCGGCGCACCTCAGCTTCTTAGGCTGAGGTCTTCGCCCTCACCAGATTCTGGATCAATCTCAGCCCCAGGCGTAGAAGGGTACCGAGTCCGCTGGCGCGGCCGGCCCACCGTGTCCCCATGGATTAGGTCTTGCCCGATGCACCGATCATAGGGCCGGGTCCCGTTCGCAGTAGTCGAGCCGATCGAGTCAGCGGCTCATTTTGCCGCAGCGTCGGCTACCGGAGCGCCTCCCGGGCACCACAGGTTCGAGGGAACCCCGTCACACGGGTTGGGCATCGACGGCAGCTCCGGCAGCGGATGCATGACGACGGTGGTCGCCTGAGGGTAGTGGGCTGAAGCGCAAGCCGAGCCACTCAGAAGTCCGGCATCGCATTCCAGTTGGAGGAGCAGGGTCTGGTCGGTGTTGACACCCAGCAGACCCGATTTTGGTGTCCGCGTCCCGCAGGTCGCAGGCGTCTGCTCCGGATGACCATCTAGCGCATTGCCGCTCGTCGCCGCGCCGAGCGGGTGTGTGAAGGTCGAGTCCCATGCGGTATTCCCCGAGAAGCAGTTGACCGGCTCATTCCCATAGGCGAGTAGGTTGGCGTAGTCGGCGTTGCTCGGATTGCCGAACGATCCGTTACCGGCGAACTGATTGTTCTCCACGGCAACGTCCCACGGGTCATACAGGCAGGACAGTCCCGATACTCCGAGTGACGTGGCCACGACACCCTTCGTACCGGTACACGTGCGACCGTCGGAGGTGGTGTTGCCATCTGGGTACGGGACAAGGGCGATGCCCCACGCCCCATTGTCCAGGAATCGGTTGTTGGCGATGGTGTCGTAACGGCCGCCTGAGATGGTCATGCCGGTACCGGTGGGCCCGAGGCCGGCCGTGCCGGAGATCGGCACATTCGGGTTGTTGTTGCTCTCGACCAAGTTCCCGGTGAACACCCAGCATCGGCTGGTACCGGTCACAGAGCTCGTGGCCGCCGTGCACTTGCCGTTCTGCGGTGGTGGGGGATCACCGGTCAGCGCTGTGTTGGTATCGAATCCGTCCTTATTGTTGTCGAAGGTCGAATTCTGGACCACGATCTGACCGCCCGAGTTCGTCCCGGAGTATCCGAGGGCATTGTTTTCCATCCACGAGTGGTCGATCGTCACGCTGCAGGCTCGTCTGCACGCGCCGACATAGGTCCCAGAGTCGGAGAAGTTGTTCGCGTACAGCTGATTCAGATAGGAGTGTCCCGAAGCGTTCGAGGAGAAGATGCCATAGAGCGCGCAGGTAGCGCAGACACTGGGGTTGCTCGGGTCGCTGCCGGCAAAGTACGTGGACGTGGCGGTCAGGTAGCTCCCGGAGTAGTTCTGCACCCCGCTGGGAAAGGTACCGTCCTCACCGTTCCACCAGATCCCGTTTCCGGAGGCTCCCGAGCCCGCCAGGAAGTTGCACACCGTGAGGTTGTCGACACTCACACCAGTTACCCTCCATATGAGGACGCCGTTGCGGCCGTCCCCATTGAGGGTGTTTTGGTCAGCGGGAGCTGCACTGCAGGAGGTAGCCGCAGTGGGCAAGGTTCCGTCGACGATCACGGAGTTCCGGTTCATGCCCCGAATGTGGATGCGAGGGGTGGAAATGTCAACCGACCCATACCAACCGTCGGCAAGATCGGATTGGCTCGGTGCGTTCGCCCCCATATCCCCTTCCTCGTGGTAGTCGCCTGGTGCGATGAGGATCCAGTCACCCGGTGTAGCGGCATCCACAGCACCTTGAATCGTGGAGAACGTGGTGGCAGTCGGCGTCGTGACGCCACTGAGAGTCCCTACGTAGAGCACCTTGGGGCTCCGTGTCTTGGCCGACGCACCCGTCGCGCCCAGCCCGCCCATGCTCGTGCAGAGCAAGATCAAGGAGCAGGCTATGCCGATCCACCGAATCCCACGTTGGTTGGCGAAGCTTCTCATGCGCTCCCCCTTCTCGGTCATCCGAACCGCCCTGACCCAGAGCCTACCGAGCGCGGACGAGGTCTGCGCTGCGCATTGGCGGGGTAGACGGGCCCGGAGCCTCTTTCCCTTGGTGGCCCGGGCGGAAGCTCATCCGGGAAGCGCGGAGGGTTGAGGAGCGGTCTCCCGGCGTGCGGATCATTCGCGAGAAATGGCACGACGAGCATGGTGCCGCATGATCAGACATGTGGCACACGGTCGAAGCGTGTGACGGCCGACGGGACGACCCTGACCCAGTCCGGCGGAGCGCTGCCGGTTGCAACATGATGCGCCAGAACCCCGCCATGGTCCTTGCTGGATGTGCGTACCAGGCCCCCGGCCGGCTCAGGGGGGCCGTGAGTCGGGAAGCCGTCCAGCTGCTTCCCGACTCGAGGTCAGGATTCGTTGACCAAGTGAACTGCTACTGGTGGGCACTCGAGGCCGCCGCCTCGAGATTCCAGACCAGACCGGTTCCCGCCGGAAACGCAAAGGTAGGCCATCAAAGTGACTCCGTGCAACTGGTAGTTGCAACCGCAATTGCGCGCGGGACGTCTGGGCCGCTGATGCTTTCCCCCGCTTGGCGACCGAGGTTCGGAGGCTGCAATGGGGCCTCCGTTCTGGACCGAGCGATCACAGGAATTTTGCCATGGGCTGCAATAGATGACCAAGCGTTTGTTTGGTGGTAGACCTCCGTCCAGGCGGCGGCGTTCCCGCACGCACCCGCCTCGCAGGATGGGCCTCAGCCGGTGGGATTCCGCCTCCCTCCGGCCGAGGCTGCATCCGACGCACATTGGCAACTCTTAGTTGCAAACTCGTTCGTCGGCGGCATGTCGTCTCTGCTCCGGCCGGCCCCCTGAGGTGGCGGACCCCGGGCGCCGCCAGAGCTGTCTCCCGAGACGAGGTTGATGTCCCAGGGAATCGGCCCTCGGTTGACGATCACCGGACCGTTCCGGCTCGTTGACTCCCGCACCGGCCCATGTGCTGGGCAAGCGACAGGGCCGACTGTCGACACCACCGCTCTGATGTTGGCCCCGAGCCGGCCTGCATGACTCAGTCGGCGGGGACCGGTCATTCTGGCGGCGGATCCAGGGCCGGCCCGGGACAATCCAAAGTTACCAACTTGTGAACCTTCGGAATCAGTGGTCCGAGGCCGCGTGAACCGAGCTTTTGTCCCGTCTGTTGGCGGGAACCGACGCCTGTAGCCAGGACCGATGACCGCGTGCGGTCCTGGCTACGCATTTCGCAGATCAGCGCGAATTGATCTCCTCGCGAGGCCGGCACAGGTGCTGATCTCGCTCCGTGGCTAGGAAGACCCTCAGTTTCTCAGGCTGATTCCCAACCGGACCAGCTGCGACCGCAGGCGAGGTCTTGCCCGTGGAAACTTCGTGGATCCAGGGGCGACAGCCACTCGGTGGCCATCACCGTGTTCGACGGCCGAAGAGCAAACAGCCAGACTGCCCCGGATCAGCTGCTCGGGCCTGAGGGCGTTGCTCAGAGGTGCAGCAATGCGGGCGCCAGCTCACGATAGTTCTCGAGCGGAAACGAGCTCAGTGCCGGAGTGGATAGGACCTGGACGCAAACGTGGTCCGCACCAGCCTCGAGGTGCTTCCGTACTTGCCCGGCCACATCGTCGGGTTCTCCCCACGCAACCAAGGCATCGATGAGACGGTTGCTTCCGCCTTCAGCAAGGTCATCATCTCCGAAGCCAAGCGAGCTCAGATTGTTGGCATAGTTCGGGAGCGTGAGATACCCCGAGACAAAGGTCCTGGCGAGCTGGCGCGCCATGGCTGGATCCCGGTCCAGTACCACTGTCACCTCGGGAGCCAGCAGTGCATGCGGTCCCAGGATCTCACGGGCTCGGACCGTATGTTCGACCGGAACGAGGTACGGGTGGGCTCCCGCGGCTCGCTCGGCAGCCAGTCTCAACATCCGAGGTCCGAGTGCGGCGAGCACCCTCCGCTCTCTTGATACCTCTCGCCCGGCAACGTCAAGGCCATCGAGATACTCGACCATATGGCCATATGGCTTTGTGTAGCCCTCAACCATCGGAGCATGACTAGCTCCAAGTCCCAGAACGAACCGATCCGGATAGCTGGCATCGAGGTCCGAGACAGCGCGAGCGAGCGCGCCGGGCGGCGTAAGCCAGATACTCACGATGCCGCTCAGCACGGTCATCCGGGTGGTCGTTGCGAGCAGGCGCTCAAAACCCGGCGCAAGGCCCGGTTCGAACCCACCCGAAGACCACAGTGCCGTGTACCCGAGGTTCTCCAACTCGGCGGCAACGTCCATGGAACTTCTGCCGTTCACCCGCCACGAGCCGCTCCACCAGACCCCCACGCGTCCGAGATCCATGGGACCAAACTACTCAGATTTGAATGGACCGACCGCAGATGACTCGGCTGAGGTTCCCGGACTCGAGCTGGACCCGTGGGTCAGCCTCGAGAGCGGGGACCCGTGGGTGATTCGTGTCGGACCGCTACGGACCAGCAGCGAAGGTAACGACGCCAGCGGCCCAGTACATGGAGGTCCCGAACGTGCCTCCAAAGCTCGTTGACAGCCCAGGAGTCTGGTATCCGGTAATGAGGGAGGCGATACTGGTGCCGGCCGACTGCACCTGCGGTTGGGAGGTGAAGCCAGTCGTAGGCGTGACGGCCTCGGCGTTACCATGGCCGGCCACGAAACCGACCTCTACACCCCCGGGCGAGGCTGAGACGCTTGCCGTTGAGCCCAATCCTGAGGTCACGCTCGAGGCCAGGGGCGGCCCGGGTCTGACGCCACTGAACTCCTGGACCTCGGTGGCCAGGGACGCGGCCCCTGTTGTCACCGTGACGGTCGAGACCGGCCCCAGGGCATCCGTCCACCACATCTCACCCTCGGAGTTGTGACCGGATTGGTCGCTGGTCCCGATCAGATGCCAGGTGTCTCCAGCGTCGTCGGTGACTGCACTGATGTGATTCGTTGCTCCGGTGTACTGGCTGGCCGAGAGCACCAGCAGGTCGCCTCCTGCCGCGGCCTTGGGCAAGGTGGTGACCGCTCCAGACTGGCCCTTGCTTTGCACCAGCTTGATCCCAGAAGGTGGCTGGGTCACACCAGTGGTGGTCGTAGTACTGGTGGTGGTCGTCGTGGTTGTGGTGGTCGTGGTGGTCGTGGTCACGCCGCTAACCCGGTACGTCTGTTGGTCGAAGTGCTGTCCGTCGGCATTGACGCCCGAGATCTGGACGGTGCCACCGGTCACGGTGACGTGCAGATAGCTGTAGACCTGACCCACGTCGGTGGGCTGCGGCGCTCCGCAGGACGAGCCGCTGCCGCTGGTCGGGCTCCAGCCGATGGCGTAGACATTTTCGGTCGCCAGCATCGACTTGCACACAGAGTTTCCGGCCGGATTGACGGGTTCGGGTACCCCACCCCCGCCCCCGACCACGTAGCTGACGATCTGGTTGACACCCGTCGGGATGAATCTCTGGTAGGTGTGGGCGTGGCCGTTGAACGCCATCGAAACGCCGTTCTGGGCCAAAAGAGGTTCCAACGTCGACTGCAGGTAGGTGTCGCTGGCTTCCGTGTTGGTGTCGGACTGCAACGGGAAATGGAACACGGCCATCTTGACCATTCCGGCGTTGGCCGGCTTGGCCAGGTCAGCTTTGAGCCACTTGTACTCTGCAGATCCGGACTGCCAGTGGGCGTCGGCGTCTACCTGATACACCGAACTCGCAGAGCCGATCTGCGTGTCCGACCAGGCGGCATCGAGAACATAGATGCGTACATTCCCCGTCGAGAATGCGAACCAATCATCGGGGAATGAGCCGCTCACCCCATCGATGTTGTAGCTGCCCATGGCGTAGGCGCCGCCCGATCCGTTGCTCGTGGTCTGGGTCGGGAAGAAGCGGAGGCCGTAGTTGTTCTGGCCGTGATTGCCATCAGCCAGGTAGGTCGGTAGCCCCTTAGCTAATGGCAAGTAGCTCGGGCCGAAGATGTTGCTGTACTCGGTACCCTTCGGTGCCGCTTGGGCGGCCGTGCCGGTGTGCGTGAGATCACCGTATGTGTCCTGGGTCCCGCCGTTGTAGCTGGTGTCACCCACGCCAAGCAGGAACTGGCTGCCGTCGCTGCCGATCTCGCCATACAATTTTGATTGATAGGGGTTCGACGTTGGACTGTTCGGGAACGGCGTATCAACGGTGCTCGATGTCTTGGCAAAATTCTCACCAGTGTCCCCGATCACATCGAAGCTCACTGCACCGGCGGACGAAGGGTCCACCGGCCGCAGGGTGGTGAATGACTGGTATGTCGGGCTTACCAGAAGGTCAGTGGCAGTGCTGGTCTTGCTCGAGAACACTGCGTAACAGTACGCGTGACCTGCGATCAGGCCGGTCAGCTTGGCTGAGTTCTGATACTCGTGCGCCGAATTCACGCTGAATCCCCATCCGAGAGTCCCACTACCGGGACCATAGGGAATCTGGGTCGATGCGTTCGCTGTCTGCTTGGTCGTCTTGGACCAGACCCATGGACTCGTCGGGCAGATCCCGCCAGCCGTCTGATCCACCCACTGAACCGAGCCGGCCGTCGTGCTGATCGTCGTCGCCCAGTTCACCTCGGCCGAGGTCTGTGTGAGATCGGTAACGTAGGGCGCCCTGCTCAGGCTGGCACTAAACACAGCATTCGCCGCGTGAGCCTGGGTGACGGTCAGTGCACTCAGCGCCGCCATTAAAGCGACGACGGCCACCGCAACTCGGCATCTCCGCATCTACTGTTTCCTCGCGGGTCCAGCCGCCGTCCTAGTCAAAACTTGCTAGGGATCTGGATGATCGTCAAGTCATTTCAGCGTGGATTCCCGTCCTCCTCACTCTGCGCAGTCGCGCGAATGTGCAGAGTGAGGCCCAATTCGAGGCTGCGATAGGTGGGCGGGGCGCAGGTAGGGCCCGAGAGAGCCGAGCCTCTAGGACGCGGCGGGTGGAAACGGTCACGCGCACAAATGGGGCCGGCCGAGGGCGACCCTGAGCCGCGTACCGCCTCGCAGGATGTGCCTCTGCCGGTGAGCTTCCGCCGCCCGTCGGCAGAGGCTGCATCCCAGATTTGTCGGCATCGACCCTGTTCGGGATCATCGAGAATCGGGTGACCCGGTCATGCGGTCCGGGGTGCCGCCGGGGCCCCAGACGTCCTCGGAGCGCGACCTGTCTGGTCGGCAATCGCAGACTGCCCGAGTACGACTACCGACCACCGACAGCAGGTCTGTGGCCCACTGTGCACCTCTCAGCTGGCCACAGGTCAATCATATTCTCCCAAGGCTCTGGGCCCAAACGGTCACCCGGCGCACGCGCTCCAAGCCCGAGCGACACCGGCCTTTGGGGAGCTACCCAGTCGGGTTCAAATTCCGCCCGGCGCTCGCTTCTCCAGGACGAGGTGCGTTGTGTCGAGACCCGGCGGTCGCGGATTCACTTGGGACTCCTTTCTCAACTTGAGGCATGAAAGGGTCTGCGCTCAACCGACATCACACAGCGAGGGCCCCGGCTTCGGCCGGGCCCTTCGCGTGCCAAGCCTCAGCTCTTGAGGCCGAGTCACTCGTCGACGTCCGCCGAACGGATGCGGCCGTGGGGTCCACTGGATGACTGCGAAGGCCACCGGGGCAATCTCAGTGTCAACTGCGCAGAATGGCCGGCAAGAGGCAGGACGGTCGAGAACCCCGCTTATTGTGAAGGAACTTTCCAATCGCATCTACGAGTGAGGAGCGGGAGTTGGCGAAGCATGATGTGGAAATGAGTATCCCGACAACCAAGGTCGTTCTGAGCGCCGACGTTGTATTCGATATTCGGAGCGACGACGAGAAACTTGGTGAATTGCGAATCAGCAAAGGGACCATTGACTGGGCCCCTTCGAACGCGAAGATACCGATTCAGCTGAGTTGGGAGCAGTTCGACCGTGTCATGCGCGAACGTTAGACCTGAATACGCCTCCCGTGAGGCTGTAGACACCCGCTTGCCGCCGATCACCCCTGAACGTCTCAGCCCCGCAGGCTGAGATCAGCCGCGCTCGAACCGGGGGACGCCCCGGCCAGCTCGACAGCTCGGAGCGCGGGGACGGCGACGCAGGAAATTCCTTCCACAACGATGCCCGCCCGATGGGGGTCAGAGAAATGACGATGATTCCACAGGCTCAACAAGAGGTCAGAAGCAGATGGTCCGCCATTCGAGCGTCCCTCCGGTCCGGACCCTTTGCGCCGGCACTCGTCAGCCGCACGGAGCTCCTCCTAGCGGCGAAGGTAGCGGTGGCCGCCGGGCTTGCCTGGGCGGTCGCGCTTGCGTTCAATCCGCACAGTCGACCCTACTTCGCGCCGCTGGCCGTGATCCTGATCGTACAACCGACCGTCTACGACTCCCTCTCGCGGGCATTCCAACGGGTCGTCGGGGTGTTGTTGGGGGTGGCCGCAGCCCTGGCCGTGAGCCACTTCCTTGCCCCGAGTGGCTGGAGCATCGCCATCATCATCTTTGGCGGCCTCCTGCTGGGCCGGACCGTGCGTCTCGGCCCTCAAGGTGCCGTGCAGGTCCCCATCAGCGCCCTTCTCGTGTTCGCGGTGGGTAGCGTCACTCCGGGATACGGGGGCAGGCGGGTGGTGGACACGTTGATCGGCTCCGCCATCGCCGTTCTGGCTGTGCTCGTGAGTCCTTCGGCGCCGGCGCCAGAGCGCGTGGTCTCCGATGCGTTGGCACCAATGCGTCACAGTCGCGACGCCCTCCTGGACATCGGGTCGGCAATCGGCTCGGCATGGACCCTCGAACAGGCCGAGAACTGGCGGAAAGACGCCCTCGGACTGGTCCAGGCCGCTGCCAAGGCCAGGCGTGACCACGAAGGACACCAGCTGACTGCTCGCTGGAACGCACGGGCCCGCCGACAACGTTTGGTGCTCGAGCGGGTGGACGAGGCGTTGCGAGTTGCAGACAAAATTGCCATCCAGACCCGGTCGATCGCCCGAGCGCTAGTGGACGGGGCGCCAGCTGCTCGTCCGATGCCCGCCGTCGGCGCCATGCTCGTTTCCACGGCCTCGGCAATTGATGCCTACACGGTATGGGTGGCGTCTCCCGGCGAGTCAACCGACCGGCAGCGACTCTCCCTTGCAATTCGAGCGGCGGGCGAGACGTTCGGCCAGGCGGTGGCCCGGGCATGGCGTTGGCGAGACGATCCGACTCACTGGCTGACCTTCGGGACCATTCTGGCCATGAGCCAGCGGATGCTGGCCGAGGTCAGCGGCCCGCTCGAATCGTCGGCCGAAGCGGCCTGAGTTCGCCTGGCAGAGGGACTCACTGCCCACGGCCGCACCGAGAGGTAGGCCGACTTTGGATTCGGTCCAGAGGATCGCCTGAATCCCAGAACTCCGCTCAGGGCGTCCCTGGAGGGCGTGAAGGCTCCAGGCCGACCTACGTGACCAGGTTTGGCGGGAACCGGTTCCTCTGACACTGGGGATGCCAGAGGCCGACCCGGAGCCTCGATCAAGGTAGCAACGGCTAACGGGATTCGCCATTGTGAATCAGAGGCGATTGCATCTCACCCGGTGGTCGGAGCCCAGCCCGGGCATTCTTGCGTGTGGGGATTTCCCGACGGGGGTAACCGTGTTCTCAGGGGGACGCGCTCCCACATGCGCCGCCTCGCAGGATGGACCTCGGGTGGTGGGATGCCGCCTCCCGTCAGCCGAGGCTGCATCCCCTTGCCATGATTACTCGGGCGCAGGGACTCCCAGCCCGTAGACCTGCCGCCCCACCGAGCCTCTCGGCCACCTCGTCTATGGCAGCCCCAGCCTCCAGCCCGCGGCCAATCCCTCAATGCTCCAGTGGTCGGGACAGCTGCCGTCTGATCCCGGTCAGCCGATGAAGCCCCGAACCGGCCTACATGACTCGGTCGGCGGGGACCGGTCAACTGGTGGCGGAACCAGGGCCGGCCCGGGGCGGAATCAAGGTACCAGTGCAACAGTTGTTGCGCAATGGGTGATGCAGACTGCCGACCGTCACCCAGCGAACGCCTCGATCTCGGCGTACAAAGCGACCGCGAGGTGCTCCCTGGACGGCTTGACGGCTCCAGAGGTCATCGGTGCAACACGAACACGAGGATTGCCATGCAGATCGCGAAGTAGATCGCGTAGCTGACAAGGCCCCTGAGCATTTCCCTCCCGGTCAGTTGAGGCCCCTGGGATGGGAAGATCATCTTGCTATTTCGGGACATCAAGCACGCTCCAGCCGGGCGGTGCCCGTCGGTCGATACATCGGCACGTCGACCAGCAAGGTTGAGGCACAGCCCATTCACAGGTGACCGATGGCGAACCCATCCTCGGAGGCATGAAGACCACAGGTTGACGGCTGCGGTCAACTACCGCATTCCTTCCCGGACCTCGTCCGAGCGGCACACCGCACAGATCTCCGCCATCCCCTCCACCCCTAATCCGACTCCAACCTCAAGCCGGATCGGGAGCAGACCGGGGAGGCGGATCCCAAGTGCTCATCCGGCCCGTTGAACGCGACGGCGCAAACTATGCAAACGACCAAGGGACTATTCCGAGGAGCCAGTTGACCCTGGGCCTGCGACTCTGGGTCCCTCAAGGTCCCCGTCAGCGTCACGCATGTTCTAGGCGGGACGCGTGGCCGCCTCGCTGGATGGGTCAATCCCGGTGAGCTCCGCTTCCCGTCGGCAGGCCGCATCCCTGACCACTCGGGCGCAAGCTCTCCGAGTCCGTGGACGAGCAGTCCCGGGCGTCCCACCGAGCTTCCTGGCTACCTGCTCAATGCTGGCCCCGACCTCAAGGCCCGAAACTCTCCGCTCAGGGGTGGCCGTGCGGCCTCACGTGCCACAACGTCGTGAGCGGCGGGTCACACTGCCCAGACAGTTCCCCGTCCACGCAACGCTCCCACGGTCTTGTTCGCAAGCCAGGGACCAACCCGTGGCACGCTTGAGCAATGAAAGGTCCGATCCGAGCAGCCCTGCGCAGCCTGACGCGAGCGACCCGGCCACTCGCCATGCGATCTGCCGGGACACAGACATCCAGAACCTCCATCATCCGTCATGTCGGGCGCCGTACAGGTCGGACCTACGAAACCCCGGTCGTAGCCGCCGAGCACGACGACAGCTTTCTGATCGCCATTCCCTATGGCGATCGTACCGATTGGGTGAAGAACGTCCTTGCCAGCGGAACGGCGACTGTCGTGACCCATGGGCGAACGTATGGAGTTGATCAACCACAGGTCATTCCAATGACCGAGGCGACACGCTACTTCGGTCCGAAGGAGCAGAAACTACATCGGCGCTTCGCCGTCGACTCCTGCCTGCGTGTCCATCGATGACTAGAGGAGCGTCCCACCACCCGGCAATTTGGGGCACCTATCAAGTTCCGCGCAAGATAGTGGAGTCCGGCCCACACGACGGTGAGAGACGTCCAGTGGCCGATTTCAGGAGGGCCAGATGACAAGTGCAAAGCCGAGAGGAGTGGACCCGATCGATCCGGAGGTTCGCGAGGTGCTACGGGAGCTCTCCGAGTCGCCCATTGCCCTCGCATCTGAAATCGTGAACCTTAGGGCCGAACTCGATGCCATACGACGGGAACGACCTCACCCTGAGGTCATCCTTCCACCGCCGCAGGCTCCACGCGACACTCCTCCACCAACTCGCCTCGAAAGCTGACCATCGACAGATTCATCGTCGTTGAAGCCGCGGGTCCTCAAGGGACCGTCGGAATACCTGACTGATCGGCGAACAGTGGGCTCGTCCACCCAAGTGACCGATTGGATCGAGGACCGCTCGGACGAGTGGAAAACAACGGGGGTTTGAGGCCGAGGCACCGGGGTAGAACCTCGCCGCCATATTTCGCCTAGCAAGGGGGAACGATGATCATCCTCGGGGTAGTCCTGATGTTGATTGGTTTCGTAGCCAAGATCCCGATTTTGTGGTCGGTAGGGATTGTCGTGGCACTTATCGGCTTGGTGCTTCTGCTTCTCGGAGCCGCCGGCCGAGAGATTGGGGGTCGAAGGCACTACTACTGATCCGAATCATTCTGAGGGGCAAAGCCCGCAGCAAGGCCCACCGGCCTACTGCGGGCTTTGCTCTGTCCCAATGCCAAACTCGACTCGGGTGCAGGCGATTTCGACATCCATGTTTGCCTGATCGCCTTTCGGGCATGGTGCTCTGTACGCCAACAGTAAGGAGTTTCATTGTGGGAGTCGTTGATAAGACCAAGAACAAGACCCAGGCCGCCAAGGGGGCTGTCAAGGAGAAGGCCGGCAAGGCAAGCAACAATCGCTCGCTCGAGGCCAAGGGCAAGGGCGGCAAGGCGTCGGGCAACCTGAAGCAGGCCGGCGAGAAGGTCAAGGACGCGCTGTAACCCGTGACCACGGACGGTAAGGCCCAGTCGCGGAACGCAATCGTTTGCGGACAGATTTTCACCCGCGACGATGAGAGCAAGGGAGTATGCACGCTGGTGGAGGGCCACGCCAGCCGCCACATTGACATCTCCGGCCACGGTGACATCGCCGCTCCTCTCATCGGCGATTCTGAGGTTTCGTCAGCCGACGATTGAGGTCGGGGCAGGAATGGAGGAGCCGGGGCCAAGGGGGCCCCGGCTCCCCTTTGTTCGCTAGGCGATAACCACGACAGAGGAGCAAGAATGTCCGATGTTCTCCGTTGCCTGTTTTGCGGGGCCAGGAGCGTCAAGGTGCTGCCCGCCGACGGTTCCCGGACCGGACTACACAACTTCCTGTGTACCGCTTGCAGCAACCGTTGGAGTACTCCCGGGGCGCCCGCCGACTCCGGACACTGAGCTCGTCTCGCGTTTGGATCTGCCGCCGAATGCCCGTCTCGATCGCGAGGCCGGAGCAGGCGGGCAGTGCTCTCAGCTGCGCAGGCTGAGGTGACGATACAGAGGTCGGACCTCAGATTCTCAGGCTGGGGGCGGCGCCCGACAGCTCGGCGCAAGGCGCGCTCTTCACCAGAAGGAGGGCGCCAACCACGTCGGAACTCGGACACGCACACCGAGCGTAAGGGCGACGATCGCGGGGACCCCGGGAGCCGGAGCGCAGTGTCGACCTGGGGCGGGCGACGGACTTGAGGCGAATCGCCCGGAGGGACGACCAGCGACGAGACTCTGACCATGCCGATCCTCTTTGCGCTGTTGACGGCCTTCGCCAACGCCCTCAACGTCGTCACCCAGCACAAGGCCAGCATCAGCGCTCCGGAGCGGTCCAAGGGCTGGAGATTCGTCGTCTACCTGTTCCGGAGCCCGTTGTGGCTCTTCGGGTGGGTGGCCCTCGGCGGAGCCTTCGTCTTCCAGGCACTGGCGCTGCACAACGGCCCGATCTCGATTGTGCAACCCCTCTTGGTGACCGAGCTCGTCTTTGCACTCGTCCTGCGCTCGGTGTGGGTCCACCAGACGATCCGGACGGTCACCTGGTGGTCGGCCGTGGTCACGTGCCTAGCGCTGGCCGTTTTCATCGCCGTCGGAGAGCCCAGCGGCGGCAGCACCCAACCGACCAGCGAGGCCTGGGTGTCGGCGGCGGCCGCCACGGTGGGCTGTGTGGCGTTGCTCGCTCTATTGGGCTGGCAGTGGCGGGGATCGGCGGGGCGCCGCGCCGCGCTGCTCGGCGCCGCGGCCTCCATGCTCTGGGCCTTCGTGGCCACGCTGATCAAGGCCACCACCGACACGCTGACCCAGTTCGGCGTGTCGGGAATGTTCACCCACTGGCCGGTTTACGCGCTGGCCGTCGCTGGCCTGATGGCGGAGATCTTGAACCAGGCGGCGCTCCACGTCGGCCCACTGAGTATCTCCCAGCCTTTCATCGTCATCGTCGATCCCATCGTGTCCATCGCTCTGAGCGTGTGGATCTACGGAGAGACCTTCTCCGCGGATGCGGCGCGCCTGGCCCTCGGTGCGACGGCATTCGCCACAATGTGCGGGGCGGTGGTCCTCCTGACGCGGACGGCCCCGGCGACCATGGACCCGGAACCTCAGTCGGCACCAACCGGCCCGTGAGGTCTGCTCGATGCCGGTGCGGGTACCGTCGGGCTCAATTGTCAACAAAGGTTCAGTCTTCGGTAAGACCCCGTTCACCAAGCGTGATGGATGATGGAGGGGCACTCTCCTGAGTCCGGCTCCCGTCCGGACTCGAGTGGGGAGGTGGAAGGATCGGTCCCGTATGGGACCGACCGCAACATCGGAGACCCTGAATACAACGAGGGCGAAGGCGGAACAGAGCATGGGCTCTTTTCGACGATCCACGACAGCGGTGTCGGCAACCGATGCCGGTGCATCGACGGCCCGGCACCGGCCCTTCAATCACGGACGAAGGGAGGGAACCACCTCCGGTCGGCCCCGATCGCACCGACCGGTCCTCGGGCTGTTGACCGCGGTGGTGCTGGCGCTCACCTCCTTGGCCGCCCTGGCGGCCACTGCCCGTCCAGCCAGTGCCGGGAGCGTGTGCCCCGCCGGATGGACCTGCACCGATGTCGGAGGGGCACTTCCTCCCGGCCAGGCAACCCTGTTCAACGGCACACTGAGCGCTGTCGGTGGCGGGTACGACGTCTTCGGCACCGCCGACTCGTTCTTCTTTGTGTCCCAACCTCTCAATGGGGACGGTGCGGTGACCGCCCAGGTGGCCTCGGTGGAGCCGACTGATTCCGATGCCCTGGCCGGCGTGATGCTCCGGAACTCCACCGATGCCGGTTCGCCGTACTACGGCGCATTCATCACTCCTGGCGTCGGTCTGGTGGTGCAGTGGAGGTCGACCGAGGGGGCCCCGACGACGGAGTACCGGTTCGGGGGGTTCTCGGCCCCGATCTACCTCCGTGTGAGCCGGTACACCACAACGGGCTCGGCGCCCCAGACGTACTTGGGCGTCCAGACATCCGCCGACGGGAACACGTGGGCAACGCTCACCGGCGCCACGGTGGCCCTCGACCTGGCCCCCACCATGGTCGGCGGGGTGGCCGTAACCTCGCACAACCAGCAGTCCAGCGCCATGGCCGTGACCATGAACTCGCCCGCGGTGACGGCGGGTCAGTATCCCGGCAGCCAGCTCTCGTGCCCTGGTGGATGGAACTGCACCGACGTCGGAGCCGTCTCGCCGGGAGGCGGCCAGTCCTCGTCGAGCGGCCAGCTCACCGTGCTGGGCGGTGGACCGGACATCTGGAACACCGCCGACGCCTTCCACTACGTCTGGCAGGATCTGGCCACAGGCGGAACACCGACCGTCTCGGCCCAGGTGGCCTCGCTCACCGCCGCCGACCCATTTGCCAAAGCCGGCGTCATGGTCCGGGCCAGCACCGACCCGGGAGCGCCCTACTACGCCATCTACGTCACGCCGGGGAACGGCATCGTGGTCCAGGAGCGGAGCTCCCAGGGGGCGATGGCGACCCAGCCGACCAGCACCCCCGGCGCGGCGCCCGAATACCTTCGGATCACCGATACGAGCTCCAACTCGTTCCAGGCCGCGGAGTCGTCGGACGGGACAACCTGGTTCGACGTTGGGGGCCCAACACACATCACCATGACGGGCCCGGCCCTGGCCGGCCTGGCCGTGACCTCCCATGACCTCACCACGGCCGTTCCGGCTGCCTTCAACGCCGTCACCCTGACCGGAGGGGTCCCCACCAGCACCACCACGGCCTCAGCAGCACCCACCAGCGCGCTCATCGGGGGCCAGGTGGCCTACTCGGCCAGGGTGGGCCCGAACTCGGGTGGGGGGACGCCCACCGGCACGGTGACCTTCACCGCCGGTGCGACGGCGCTCTGCTCGGCCTCGCTGGCCGCCGGCACGGCATCTTGCTCGTCGACCACCGCGCCGCTCGGCTCGGACAGCATCCTGGCCGGCTACAGCGGGGACGGCACCTACTCGCCGTCCTCCGGAACCGCGGTCCTGACCGTGGGCACACCGACCCCACCGGCCCCGCCCGTCACCACCGGCACGCTGACTGCGCCGGTGGTCGGCATCGCCTCGCTACCTGACGGCACCGGCTACTGGCTGGCCAACAGAGCCGGCGCGGTGTCGGCCCACGGCAACGCGGTCAACCACGGCTCCATGGCCGGCCTGCACCTCAACGCGCCGATCACCCACATCGTCGCAACTCCCGACGGCGAGGGGTACTGGCTGGTCGCGGCGGACGGGGGGACGTTCACGTTCGGGGACGCCGGGTTCTTCGGCTCCATGGGCAACCGGCCCCTCAACGCCCCAGTGGTCGACATCGCCCCGACCGCCGACGGCCAGGGCTACTGGTTGGTGGCCTCGGACGGCGGCATCTTCTCGTTCGGTGACGCGACCTTCTACGGTTCGATGGGCGGGTCCCATCTGAACCGTCCGGTGGTCGGCGTCGCCGCTGACTACGCCACCGGCGGCTACTGGGAGGTGGCCACGGACGGGGGGATCTTCTCCTTCCATGCACCCTTCCTGGGCTCGACCGGATCACTGCGTCTGAATCAACCGGTCAATGGGATGGCGCCCACCGCGGACTTCCAGAGCTATCGGTTCGTGGCTTCCGACGGAGGCATCTTCTCCTTCGGCAACGTGCCATTCTACGGCTCGACAGGGGGCCAGCACCTGAACGCACCGGTGCTGGGGATGACTGCCGATCCGGCCACCGGCGGCTACTGGCTGGTGGCCTCCGACGGCGGCGTCTTCAGTTTCAATGCCCCGTTCTACGGCGCGCGCTGAGATCGCTCGGGCCGACGTGGGCACGGCTCAGGGAGTGGGCTTGCCATACTTCTCGGTGAGGCTGCCAACCGCGAGATCGGGTAAGGACGAAACATCATGACGGACGATTCCTTCAATCTCGAGCGATTCGTAACCGCTCAGAACGCTGGCGGCACGTACGACCGAGCGGTCGAGGAGCTGCGGGCCGGATGCAAGACCAGCCATTGGATGTGGTTCGTCTTTCCTCAGATCGCCGGCCTGGGGCGGAGCTCCACCTCGAGAAAGTTCGCCATCTCATCGCTCGAGGAGGCGCAAGCGTTCCTCCAGCACCCCGTACTGGGACCCCGTCTGATGGAGTGCACGAGCATCGTTCTCGGGACAGAGGGCCGATCCGCTGAACAGATCTTCGGAGGGATCGACGCCGTGAAGTTGCACTCATCGATGACGTTGTTTCGGCGAGCGGCGCCCGGCGAGTTGCCGTTCACACAGGTGGTCGACCGATACTTCAATGGGCAACCCGACCCCGCAACGGACATGCGCCTGCAACAGACCATCTGACCTCTGCAAACGACCGACAGTCTCACAACATGGGGTCGCCTCCCTATGTCGGTCTCGTCCGATCTCGGTCGCTAGTCCGATCCCCGCCTCAACTGAGTGCTTCACCTCGAACAACAACGGGCGACGGGAATCGCCTTTGCCTGCAAGGGGTCTGACGGTGGCTGCAGAACCGACCGAGGCGCGGTCCAGCGGATCGGGCTGGCATCAGCAAAAGGTGGCGACACGCAACTTGCGCACCGTCGAATCCTGCCGTTGGACCAACTGTCGGATACCGGATTCTAGGGTGGAAGCGGCTGTGCAACCTTGTGGCGCAACAGGTAACGCAATCGGAGTCGTGGGCGGCTCGGGCCGGTCGGCTGGACCTGTGCGGTCGCCGCCACCGCTCGGCTCAGATCCGAGCCGGCCCGAGTCCTCAGAGAGTTAGTCCCCACCAACGCGTGAATTCTTCCCGGACTGTATGCGACTTCGAGTCGCATACAAAGGACTCCTGAGGTGATAGAACGTCTTCTCGGCGCAGCATTCCCAGTGCGGCACCGCCTCGGGGAGGCCAACTCTGCCGGCGGATTCCACGTCCCGACGGTGGAGGCATCCCTCAAAGAGGACGTGCGCAGTGTCGGAGGTCGGAGCGTGATTGAGACCCTGTATCGTTGCCCGGTTTGTGGATCGACGGAGACGCCGAAGCTGGTCGTGCGGGGCCCGGGCCTGAGAGATTCCGGCGTCTCACACAAGTGCCGGGCCTGCAGCTGCGAATGGTCGGGCAACGAATCAGTGCGGCGGGCCTCGTAGGGTTCACGAAGAGTTCACCGCCCCGTGACGCGCCGCGTCACCTCGGCCCGGTACAACTGAATCTGGCCGGTACTTCCACTTCCCTTCCGGCCCGCCACGGGCAGTGCCGCCGCCGTACCTGGATCGTCGGCGGCGAGCGCTCCCCGTGAAGCCTGGCGGACCTATGGGCATCCTTGCCGTCTCGAGGCGCCAGCCAGAGAATGACCGACGGGAAGGGGCCCTTTGAACGTGGAGCATGAGCGACTGTGCCGCAACCAGGTGCCCCCGCAGAGCTGATGCGGCGATCAGGACCGCCAGCTCCAACGCAGTGATGGCCAGGGCAGCCACGAGGTTTCAAGAACGATCGACGAGCGGCGCACCGGAGCCATAAGCAGTTCCCCGCATGGCTCCTTGCTGGCGGACCACGATCACGCCGATCCGGGAATAGCGTCGGGGGTACACACCATCGAAGGGAACACAGAGGAGTCACGGTGACGACACTTCAAGATGTTGCGCATATCGGAAGCCAGGATCACTTTCTGGCCGTCGTGTCGACGTTGAGGGCAGACGCCACGATCCAGTCTTCTGTCGTCAACGCTGGCATCCTCACCGATCCGGTCGGTGGAGGAGAGGTAGTCGGCTTTGTCACGGCTGGACAGGCAAAGCTGTCCAACCTTCGGAATCGGCCGCAGGTCAGCCTCACCTTTCGTGCCGGGTGGCAGTGGGCGACGGTCGAAGGTCGGGCCGATCTCATAGGACCCGACGATGGCCACCCGGACATCGATGCCGAGAGGCTTCGCCTGCTGCTTCGCGAGGTGTTCACGGCGGCCGGAGGCACCCATGACGACTGGGAAGCCTTCGACCGCACCATGATTGAGGAGCGGCGGGCAGCGGTGCTCGTCAGCGTTGTACGGCTCTACAGCAGCTGAGGTTGCGGTAGGACCCGCGGTTCATGCGCTCGAGTGTGTTGTGACCGCCGGCGAACAAGTGACCGGCTGAAATCGGATTACCCCACCGCCGATGGTTCGGCCCGGTCGTATTCGTCGTGCCAGTTCCACCACGCATACGCCGGGGTTTGCGGGTAGCCCTCGGGCGAGTCCTCCCACTCCTCCTGGCGTCCGAGCGCGGACAAGTCGAGATAGCTCCACGTGCTTCCCATTGCCTCGTCGCCACGGTTGTTGATGAAGTATGTCCGGTACACGCTGCCGCCGTCGCGGATGAACGCGTTCGTCCCGTGCCATTCGTCCACGCCGAAGTCGACGTCGAAGCCGTCGTTCATGGTGTACCAGGGCATGGTCCAGCCCATCCGTGCCTTCACGCGCTCGATGTCCGGCTGCGCCGCCCGCGACGCGAAGACGAGAGTGGTGTCGCGGGCGTTCAGATGGGCGACGTGGGCGACCTGGTCTGCCACCAGGGAGCAGCCAGGGCAGGCATGGTCAGGCCAGCCGTTCACACCGGGTTCGAAGAAGGCTCGGTAGACGATCAGCTGTCGGCGGCCCTCGAAGAGGTCGAGCAGGCTCGCGTTGCCCCTGGGTCCGGCGAACTCGTACTCTTTCTCCACGGCCAGCCACGGCATACGCCGCCGCTCGGCGGCCAACGCGTCCCGGGTGCGGGTCACATCCTTCTCTTTCACAAGCAGTAGCTGACGCGCAGCCTCCCATTCCTGCGGTGACACGATCTGGGGTTTCATCACAACATGCCTCCTTCCGGTTCAGTTTTCACAGCATCGTCAACGACCGTCGAATCCGGGAGGGGACTCACCCAGCGGCGGGCGGGGACTCGGTCGACGTGTCCGCTCCGGCATCACCGCCGGCCGATGCGACGGCCAGGCGGTCGAGATAGTGGTCCCAACCGTGGGTGTGATCGGCTACGGCGTCGTCCGGTAGGCCCCGGTGCACGAGGCGCACCCGGGTCTTGCCGCCGTCTGGGATCAGCGTGATCTCCACCTCGGTCGAGCCGGCCGGTATGGGGTGGTCGGGCTCGTCCCATCCGAAGGTGAACACCACCTTGCGGTCGGGCACAATCTCCACGAACTCACCCACCCCGGGGTGTTTCCCTTGCACGAGAACCCGGTAGATGCCGCCGACCCGAGAATCGAGCTCAGCCTCGGTACCCATCCACAGGACCTGCCGGGCCGGATCGGTAAGAAAGGGGAATATCGTCGAAGGACTGGCGTCCATCACGACCTCCCGAGTGAGTTCAGCCACCGGTGGTTCCTTTCTGTCGTTCGGCCGATTCGGCCAGATGTTGCAGACGATGCAGACTGCCCGTCCAGTACTCGTCGAGGTACTTGCGGAGGCGGTCCATCTGGGCTTGGTTGGCCCGGTAGAGGCGACGGACTCCATCCCGGCGTTCGATGATCAACTCGGCTTCCCGGAGGACCCCGAGGTGCTGGGAGACGGCCGACCGGGTGACATCGTCGAATTGAGCAGCGATCTGGGCAGCCGGGAGCTCATCGGTCCAGACCAGCTTGAGGATCTGCCGGCGGCGGGGTTCGGCCAAGGCCCTGAATGCGGTGTCCACCCCGCTAACGTTAGTCACTTCTTACGTAAGTGTCAACTAACAGATAGTCCCGATGCGCTTCGGCCAAGGCTCCCTCCGGCCATTCAACCGATCTCAGCCATTGGGGCTGCGGTCGACCCGTCGCAGCCGGCTGAAGGACCTTGGTGATGGTGGGCGGCTACACAGGCTGCGGGGTGTCGAGCTGTCTCCGGTGACTTACCTACGGCAACCGACTATTCCAGCGATCGAACTGCCTCATTTGAATTCTTGAAGTCGCCAGGAGACTGTGGTCCAGCGCCGGTGATACGTCAATTTCAGATCCGGTCGGGCCACAGGAAGTCTGACCATCTCATCGAGCGACAAGGGCTCTAGGCGGTGCTGCAGTCCTCAGCTCGTCAAACTGAGGGCCGCGACTGCCTCTACACAGCGGAGACGTGACCAGCACCGGCTACTACTTGAGCGCCAGAGGTCGATGCCCGATGGACACGGCCGACGGATTCTGTGGGCAGCTCGTGATCCTTCAGCGGCCGAAGTGGTCGTAGGCCAATCCGTCACGTAGCCCCGGTTGATGTTCGGCCTGGGAACCGTCGGGGGGTTCAGTGATCGATGAGTGGGCGTAAGTCTGACAGGCACGCGTCCGACTCGATCGGATCAGGGCGGCTACGCGCCAGCCGGGAGCTGCCTCAGTCCGATGACATTCTCTTCCGCATCCTTGAGAAGGGCGGTGAGTAACCCTCCTCCGACATCATTTGGAGATTGGAGAACGGATGCACCTTGACTGGTTGCCGTCGCAATCGTCGCTTCTATATCGTCAACATCGAAGAAGCAGACTGAACCAGTCCAGCCCTGATCATGCCCGTTGGGGACAAGTCCGATCTGCACCTCGCCGAGTTGGAAACCCACATAGTACGGAGCATCGGCCATCGGTTCGATTCCCAGAAGATCGGTGAAGAGCTGCTTTGATTCGGACAGCGAGCGCGTCGGGTAGAGCACAGTGTTGGCTTGGGTCATGTCACGTCCTTCTGATTCGTTGACCGTCGCTGAATGCGGCCTGGGCGGTTACCACAGCATCGAAGTTTACCGACGTAGGGACCACGGGGATGGGGTCAAGGGCGCCCCCGCCGTCCGGTTGCTCGGGCACTGCGCAGGCTGCATCGGTCCATAGAAGCGCCCGGTCGCGCATCGTGCATAGGAGTGGCCAGGTCTAGGGCCCCGGCCACTCCTATGCCGAAACACGGTCACCTCCATGCAGAGGCTCACCGCCACCGGATACAACGTGCGACAGCGATGGACCGTTACAGCACGACGTGGTAGCGGACCTAGCCGGCTGACATTCTCGGAATGGTCCGAGAGGGGCCAGTAGGACCCAATGGCCAGAAGGTCAATCCGGAACGCAAGCGGGAAGGCCTGGTCGGCACAAAGGCCAGCTTCTGGCGCACGGGTGGAGGTCGGGCCAGGAGCCTCGGAGACGAGAGGAGCCCCGCCTCTGACGAGGCGGGGCTCCTCCACAACGACCGTGACACCAGCGAATGGTCGGTGATCCGGTCCGGATCGCCCGATCGACTGGTGCCAGGGGCCTACTTGGCGGCCAACGGCTTGAGGGCCGTGATCGAGTTGTCCGTCCCGATGCAGACCGCACCCTTGGCCGAGCCGGGCAGCTTGAGGCCGTCCCCGGTGTCGGCGCTCACCGTGGCCAGGAACTTCTCCGCGGTGGGCTCGGTGGCTGCGCCCTTGACGTACCCCGGGCAGTGGGTGGCGCTGGTGGGCGTCAGGGTGGGGGCCCCGATGGTGGTGCTGCCACCGGAGAGCCAGTGGATGGTCCCACCGACCGCCAAGGCGGTTGCCGTTATCGGGGTCGAGCCTCCACCGGTGTTACCCCCGGTGCACCCGCTGACCGTGAGCGTGCTGGCCGCGTTCCCGGTGATCGTCGTGCACAGGAGGGTACTGGCCGTCCACGAGATCTTCAGTGCCTTCAGCGCGGTGATCGAGCCGTCGGTCCCGACGCACACCTCGCCGGTCTCCGTCCCCGGGATCAGCATGCCGTCACCGGTGTCCCCGGTCACCGACGCGGTGAAGCTGTCGGCGGAGGGATTGGTGGCCGCATTCTTCACGTACCCCGGACAGTGGGTGGCCGCCACCGTGGTCAGCGCCGGAACGCCGCTGGTGGTGGTGGAGCCCGAGACCCAGGTCACGGTGCCACCGGTGGCCAGGCTCACGGCGGACAACGGCTGGGAGCTCCCCCCGGTGTTCCCCCCGGTGCACCCCGAGATGACCAGGGTGCTCGAGGCGTTCCCGGTGAAGGTGGTGCAGGTGATCTTCCCGGTCGCCGCCCCGGCGGTGCCGGATATCCCCAAGGTGAGACCTGCGGCCGGAATGAGCATGGCCGCGACAGTCAACAAAATTCGTCGCATGTACTTCCTTTCCCTACTGATCGTGGGTGAAGGCGTTCTTCCCCCCTGTGCCTAAACGTCCACAAGCTCAGATCGTTACGATGGCTCGCCCGGACGGCGGCCGACGTGTCCAATAATCCCTGCTCAGAGACCTCAAGCGTGGCGCCGACCAGCTCATATCCCCGATTCGGGAACGAAGGAACCACCTGACTCCTTGGCTACCGGGATCCGAGCGCTCCTCGAACATGGCAGGCGGTTCTTGCGGCACCCTCGTTGTGCCCTCCAAGCCCGGCCCCAAGGGTAGCTACCGGTGCTGATGCGTTCGACCAGCCGTCGTCGGGCCCAGGGCGGGAGACACCAAATCACGTTGGGTGTCGGAATGGTGCTCGAAGGCCTGCGGCGGCGGCGCTCAGCAACCGCGCTGAGGGACCGCGCTCAGGGACGGAGCCCGGAAAGTGGCGGCATTCCGGGTCGTGCGACGCCCACCACCCCGGCCCGACCCGGGCCGTGGATGCTCGATGTGCGGGTCGGGCCAGCTAGAGACGACGGGGTTCTAGAACGTCACAATGCTGTGCTTGACCAAGGTCAGTGCTCCGGTGCTGCTCACGCAAACCCTGGCGGTGATTACGTCTCCGACCTGGAGGATGTTTGCCGCTGCACCGGTGAGCACGGTGACGGTGTCGCTGGCGTCATATTCCGTCGAACCCGTGGGGCAGGCGCCTTGACCGGGACTCGTCACGGAGCCAGAGAAGGACACCGATCCCTTGTGCCTTCCGTTCCAGGCGATTGTCCCTCCACTTGCCAGCGCGGTGCCCTGAGCCGAACCTTTTCCGAACTTGGTGCTGCAGCCCTTGAAGGTTACCGTCCCACTCAGTGAACCGGTGACCTTGGTGCACGACACCGGTGGAGATGCTCCCGCCGGTCCGGCGGCAGCGATGAGGCCCGCCGTCGAGGTGGCCAGCGGTACAGTCAGGATGGCCGCTGCCAGCATCATTCGTCGCATATGTATTCCCCCTGGTCGAGTCCGCGCACCGTGCACGGTCTCCGATAACAACGAATCATACGAAGGAATCATTACGTCGACCACACCGAACCGAGACCGGAGACCGCATCGACCACGGGCACGACCCCAACTCTCTGGGTCCGGCGCGGAGCCTGGATCGGCGCCCCTGCAGGAGGCTCTCGTGGTCGATGGCCTCCTGAGGCATTGGCGAAGGGTGCCCCGGGCCGACGCCAAAGCCGAGGCTACGGACGAGCCGGCTCACGGGGCATTGCTCGTATTGTCGGCGTGTCTGGCTCTCGGCTTGAGGCTGGCGAACGCCTGCCAGCGATGGCGTCGGATCCACTGGCGTGCGCTCGTGGGACGGCGTGCCGGTCAGGAGTGGCCGGCCGCAACCTCCCCCTCCGTTGTCCAAGCTCAGGAGTTGGCGACAGGATCGCGAGACGCGGCGTAGAGCTGCCAGCGATCGGGAACGCCCTTCAGTTCGTGTTCGCCCCGGTCGGCAAAGGAGAGGCCAGAGCCCGCGACCAGGTCACGTACGGTGCGCGACACGAGTACCTCGCGGGGCCCGGCCAGCGCGGCGACCCGTGCGCCGAGGTGCGCGGAGATACCGCCGATGTCTTCGCCCCGGAGCTCGATCTCGCCGGTGTGCAGCCCGGCCCGAACCTCGAGTCCGAGTTTGGGTGCGGCGTCTGCAATCGCAAGACTGCACGACACGGCCCGGGCCGGACCGTCGAAACGCGCCAGCACGCCATCTCCGGTTGACTTCACCAAAACGCCCCGATGACGGTCGATCTCGCGTTCAACGAGCCGGTCGTGGCGATCCAGGAGCTGCTTCCAGGCGGCGTCGCCGAGCATAGAAGCGCGGGCGGTCGAGTCGACAATATCGGTGTACAGCACGGTAGCCAGCACCCGGTCCGTGAAGCCGACCGGTCGCACGCCGGTGACGAACTCCTCGAAGTCGTCGACCCAATCGACGATCGCGCCAGTGGTCTGGAGAATGGAGAGGTGGGCATTGAATTCGATCGGGAGGAACCGCGCTCCCGGAATATGCCGCGCTAGGTATTCGCCGCTCGCGAAGGGGACGGAGTTGTCATCGGTCGCATGCACGACGAGCGTCGGCACCGAGATCGCCGGCAGCACTGACCGCACGTCAATGAGCCCGTTCATCTCCATCAACCGTGCCACCGCACCCGGGCTCGCGCAGGCGACCTCTGCTTCGCCGAATGCGTCAATGTTGTCGTCGGTGACCTCGCCGGGAGGTAAGAGGGTCGCCAGACATAGGCCGGTACCCCAGTACTCGTGGATGAGATCGCGCCGGGCCGCCGCATCCTCGGCGGTCGCGGCCCAGGGGTGATCGTCGGTCCGGCTGAACGTGGCGCATGCGCCGTACAACGTGAGCGAGTGAACGCGCTCGGGGAACGTCGCCGCGAACAAAATCGACATCGGACCGCCCTCAGACACGCCCACGAGCGCGGCTTGCTCCGATCCGACCGCGTCCATGACGGCCCGCACATCATCCATGCGGTCCTCGAGGCCGGGAATGTCGGTAGAGCGGTCGCTCAGCCCTGTGCCGACCTTGTCGAACGTGATCACGCGGGCGAAGCGGGCCAGTCGTTCGAGCCACATGGCCGCGGTAGCCCAGCGCTCAGGATCGAGGGTCCGATTGAGGTGCGAGACAAATCCCGGAACGAACACTACGTCGATCGGACCGTCGCCGATCACCGCGAAGGCGATGTGCAGATCACCCCGGCGGGCATAGTGGACCTTGGCACCCACATCGACATCCTCACACAGACCGATCTTCACTTCACGTGGGATCGACGAGGGTGGCCACGGTGACAGGGCACCAGGTCAAACTCTCGGGCCTACTGCCTCAGCCTCTCTCGGCCGCGAGCCACCAAGCCGCAACTCCAGCCGTCGCCCGAGCCCTTGGATGTCCTCAATCAACAGGGGGACAACCGGATCCGTCAATGGGTACGATCGGCCGGTGCTCGGTAATCGTCCGCTGATGGCATTCATTCCGGTGAGGGACCTCGGCGCCGCGCAGTCCTTCTACGGGGAGGTGCTGGGCCTCCGGGTCACCGAGGAAGGCCCGTATGCCGTGGTTCTCGACGCCGGGGGCACCATGTTGCGCCTCACTCAGGTTGATGGCTTTCAGCCTCAGCCCTTCACCGTCGCCGGCTGGCGGGTGCTCGATATGGAGGCGTCGATCGACAGCCTGGCGACACGAGGAGTCGACTTCATCAGCTACGAGGGTATGGACCAGAATGAGAAGGGGATCTGGTCGACGCCCGGCGGTGATCAGGTTGCTTGGTTCAAGGACCCCGATGGGAACACGCTTTCCCTGACCTGCTTCGCCGGGTGAGGAGCAGAGGTGACCGCTCCCCGAGCACCGGGTAGGTGACTCCGATCCGAGCGTTAGACCTTGCGACCTACAAAGGCGAGAAGCTTGTCCTGTGCATCGGCATCGGCAGCAGGTTCCAACTTTGGCCCAAAGAACCCAGGTGCGCGGATGAGGGCGTCGATCGGTTCCAATTTGGCATAGACCACAACGCATGCTTCGGGAAGCAGACGATCATTGGCACCGACGGCCCGGGCAAGATCCCAGGAATGGACCAATAGGTCTCCGAGGGGAAACCCGAAACCGTCTCTCGCAGGCATCTCGCCGAAAGGGAGCCTGACGACCTCGTCGAACGCTCCCTGTGCACTCATCGCTTGATCGGCGGCCGCACGAACGGTGTTCCAGACCTGTACCAAGTCTTGTCCCGTCACGTCGATGTCCCCGGTCGCGCCAAGCGCTTTGGGAACCATCCGTTGTGCCCCAATGGCGTGATCGACCAACTCGGTGACATCCCAACGTTCACAACAGGTTGGCAATGACCAATCGTCGGACCGGACGTGCTCCAGTCGCTCACTGAAGCCTTCTGCAACCTGCCGCCACAATGTCAGTACCTCGGTCACCTCGACTCCCCTGAGTGGGTCTCCGATGGTCACCTTGTCGGAGGTATGTACGAAATAGGTGGGGTTGGCGTCGAGATCGGCGAATCCCGACGCCAACCACCTTGCCCCACTTGACGCCTAGTGGTTCGGTCCTGCCCGGACCGGAGCCTCTGGGCACCGACTGCCCATTTTAACCGAGACCTCTGGCGGACGAAGAGCGCCTCGGGGCTGCACGAGGGGCAGGGGGCAACCCCGAGGCGCACCCACAGTTTTGCTGCCCAAACAGCATCAGTCCAACACCTGTGGCAACAGGGCGAGCGGCAGGAGAACCGAGCACCTCAGCGGCGGGCTGAGGATGGCCCCAGGTAGCCCGGCCGAGGAAAGGGGGTACTCGGCGTTGATCCCATTGTCGCCGGATCATGAGTGCGGGCAGCACCCCCAATTTTCGACGGGTAACCCCCTTGGCCAGGCACCTGGGATATGGGTCAATTGGGAGATGGGACCATCTCGGAAATTGCGGTACTGATGGGTTTCGTCTGGATTCGCGCCAGGGCAGAGCTCAGGTCCTCATGGAGATCGACGATGGCCCTGATACTGGTTCTGGGGGTCGGTGGCGGAGTTGTCCTCACTGCGTTCGCCGGGGCCCGCCGCACCGACTCGGCCATGCAGCAGTTCGTGAACTTTAGCGAACCCGATGACGGGGCGTTTCTGTTCGGCAATGTAAACAATCCGCCAGTGGCCCCCGGCATGCCCGCCAGATCATTGGAGCTCCTCCCTGGCGAGCAGAGGGTGGTTGACCTGCCTCAGGTTGCCGAGCACTTTCAAATGCCCTATCTCTATCTGACTTCTAGCCGATCCGGTTTCTCCGGCGCATCGCTGAATGCCATCGGAGCCAGCGACTCGTCCCTGTTTCGGAGCGTGGATCGTCCGATGGTCGTGGCCGGCCATCTACCCGACCCCCGACATCCCTATGACGTGGCCATCAACGAACTTGCCGGCAAGTTCCATCACCTACACGTCGGAAGTTCGGTGCGTCTCTATTCGTACAGCCTTGCACAATCGGGCGACGGCAGACTCACCAGCACCATCGAGACCGACCGTCCAATGCCCGCGGGACCGACGTTCAAGGTCCGGGTCGTGGCGGTCGTCCGATTCCCTCAGGACGTAAACGCAGCTCCGCAACTTGCCTCGGCCCAGGACGTCTCGTACGAAGGTCAACAGAATCTCTACCTCACGCCCGCCTTCCTGCAGAGGCTGGCCCAGCGGCTCGGAATCTCGGTCCACCAGATCCCGAATATCAACTTCGTCGGGGTGCGGCTCCGTCACGGAGCGGCTGACTGGAACTCCTTCGCAGCTGAGGCGACTGCGGCGGGCGCCGGACAAGTGTTTGCGTCTCCGGGCAACGTCTTCGACATTCGTAGCTCGGCGGCGAGTGCCCAACGCGGCATTCATCTCGAAGTCGTAGCCCTGGTCATCTTTGGAGCCATCGCTGCCCTGGTCACCCTCCTGTTGCTCGGTCAGGCACTCGCTCGCATGGCGGCGTTGGAGCGGGGGGAGTATTCCGTTCTACGGACCCTTGGCGCATCGAAGGGTCAACTCATGGCCGTGGTTCTGGCGCGAGCCGCGCTGATCGGCGCGGCGGGAGGTGCCCTGGCCGTCACCCTGGCCATACTGTTGTCCCCCCTCATGCCGATCGGTCCGGCTAGGCAGGCGGAGATCCACCTCGGCATCAGCATCGACCCGCTGGTACTGGCGCTCGGATGGCTGCTTCTGGCGTCGCTATCCGTGGCGTGCGCCGTCCTTCCGGCCCGCCGGGCGAGTCGAATGCAGCTTCCTTCCGAGCGGACGGTCAGGAGCGACATCCAACCTTCCACCGTCGCTGCGACCGTCGCCAGGTCGCCGCTCCCGCTGGTTGCCGGCATGGGCATCCGGTTCGGATTGGACCCTGGTCACGGAGGGAAGGCGGTGCCAATCGTCGGCACCATCGTCAGCACAGCATTGGCCGTCGGGGCGGTCACAGCGGCATTGACCTTCGGCTCGAGCCTCGAGCAGTTGATTGCCAGTCCCCGCCAGCAGGGATGGAACTGGGACGTTCTCGTCGGCAATCCGAACAGCACCCAGGACCAAGAGGCCCGGACGGGACGAATTCTGTCCCACGACCGCTATGTCGCGGCCTATTCGGCTATCGCCATTCTGGCCGGCGCCGGCCAGGGGAATGTCGTGATCGACGGCAAGACGGTGGATTCCCTTCTGGCCTTTGATCCCCTGAAAGGATCTGTGTATCCGCCGCTGCTTGACGGGCACCCACCACGCCAGCCGAACCAGGTGGTTTTTGGTACAAAGACGCTCCAGGCACTCCACCGACGCGTGGGGCAATCAGTGCAGGTCAGTGGACCAGGCGGCAAGATCATCACGGTTCACATCGTTGGCAGCATGATCTCACCGTCGGTGGGCGACCTCTTCACCAACAGCATTGGAGAAGGAGGCTGGATATCGGGTTCGGTCGTGCGACAGCAAGAGGCGCAGGGCTCCACGAGCCCCAGCGAAGCGCCACCTCTGGTCTTCACTTTGTTTGCCGTACGCTACGCGCCTGGTGTGTCCAAATCGGCGGCCCTCGCCGGCCTTCAACGTGACTTTGGCGACACCGTTCTCAGACAGATCCCTTCCCAAGATGTCATCAATCTCCAGAGCGTCGACCGACTCCCCGCATTGCTCGCCGGACTTGTCGCCCTCCTGGGAGTGGCGACCGTGGGCAACACGCTCGTGACTTCCGTGCGTCGGCGCCGTAGCGATCTAGCAGTTTTGAAGTCCCTTGGATTCGTCCGTCGGCAGACCATGGCGGTCGTTGCTTGGCAGGCCACCTCCTTTTCGGTGATCGCGCTGCTCATAGGGATCCCGCTGGGCATCGCCTGTGGGCGATGGGCTTGGACGATCGTTTCGTCTGGCATCGGGTCGAGCTCGCCTCCCAGCGTCCCGGCGGGTGCAGTCGCCATCATCGTCCCGGTCACGCTGCTGTTGGCGAATCTCATAGCGGCATGGCCCGGATACGCGGCTACTCGGATTGCTCCTGCCCTCGAAATGCGATCAGAGTGATCTCCGAACGGGCTGGCGTGGGGTCCACTTGGACGTCAGGTACCGGAGCCTCGATGCCGGCCCGACCAGGTCCTCACGTCCGGACGTCGGGCTCGGATCTGGACCTTGACCTAGGATGCCATCACACGGAGCCGGTCGAAAAGACTGCTTGCTCAGACCGGGATCACACCACATTGCCGTCGCGGTCCCGACGAGGTCGCCCCCGTAGACATGCAGCGAACTGCTCGATCGGCCGGGCGACGGGTTCTTCAGCGAGTGGATCGATTCGTCGT
Source organism: uncultured Acidimicrobiaceae bacterium (assembly GCA_963817005.1). Classification (GTDB taxonomy): domain Bacteria; phylum Actinomycetota; class Acidimicrobiia; order Acidimicrobiales; family RAAP-2; genus Bog-756. Next base: position 112,858 of record CAWFMN010000007.1, on the reverse strand, counting down.
CCATCACGATCGACTCGCCCTCGGTGACCATGCTGCCCTCCAAGCGTTCGATTGTCTGCTTCGAACGTGCGAACGACCGGAGGCAGGCGGACCGACTGGCCGCAGAAGCTACAACTGACCCGTGCGCCGATGCCACACCCCGCTCAATGGCGGCCGACGAGGAACACGACCAGGAATGACAGCGTAGGGATCACCACGAACACACCGAGCGCGATCCACACCGCAAACTTGCCCCACCGACGTCTGCTTAGCCCGCGAGAGAACTCGCCGAAGCGCTCGACCGTTCCGGCCGGGCTAAAGGGGTCAAAGTCCGAGTCCGGCATGGTGAAAGCGTAACCTGACACTGACGTTCAGACCCATGGCAGACTGAGATGGTGCCGCGGATGACCAACCAACGGGCCAGGCGATTTGTCTGGCTCCAGCGCCACCCGATCCCGTTCCACGTCCTCTTGTGGTTCGACTGCTCCGTACCACTTGCCCGGGGCAGATTCTCCGGATTTGCCGGGATGGGCTCACACTGACCCACCCGGAGGAGAAGGTGCAGAGCCGGGGCAAACCCTGGTGCACCAATGCCGGGGTACCGCTCGGTCGAGCGCGTCGTCGCCTCGCCACTGGGGCCCGGGTCGGCTGCGCCCGTTCGAGCGTCCCCGACCGTGTTCACGGCCGCGCCGCTTCACACCTGCCCGGCGGAAGCTTGACGCGTCGATCACCAGGGTGGTGTGGTTAGGGGGTGGTGTCATGAGCAGCGTGTACGAGCCCGAGGTAGAGGAGCAGGGCGAGGGGAACCCTCGCCTGGCCCTGCTACTGGCCATGGCCATGTTCGTCCTGGTGGTCGACACGTCGCTGATGAACGTGTCGATCTCCGCCGTCATCACGGACCTGCACACCACAGCAAGCGGGGTCCAGTCGGCGATCGCCCTCGAAGCGCTCGTCTCCGCGGCATTCATCCTGACCAACTCCAAACTGGGCGACCTCATGGGGCGTCGACGCGCCTACGTCATCGGCCTACTGGCCTATGCCGTCGGTGCGGTGGGCATGGTGTTGGCCCAGAACCTGAATACCATCATCATCTTCTGGGCCATCGTCGGCGGACTGGGTGCATCCCTGCTGCTGCCGGCGATGCAGTCCCTCATCCACGGCAACTTCACTGGGAGCGCCCAAAAGCGGGCGTATGCACTGGTCGGAGCCTCGGCGGCGATCGCCGCCGCCATCGGTCCGCTCCTGGGGGGTTTTCTCACGACGTACCTGTCCTGGAGGGTGGGGTTCGGACTCGAGGCACTGATCATTCTGGTGGTGCTCACCCAGATTCGCTTGGTGAAGGACGTTCCCTACACCGGGCCCCGCAAGATCGACGCCGTGGGCTCCATCCTCTCCATCGTCGGCATGGGTGGACTCGTCCTCGGCATCCTCGTCTGGCAGGAGGGCGGCCGCTATGTGGGACTGATCATGGGCCTCGGTGCGGTGATGCTGGCCACCTTCGCCTACTGGCTGGTCCGCCGAAAGAGGCAGGGCAAGCCCACGCTCTTGGACCCGGATCTCTTCAAGCACCTGAACTTCCGCATCGGCATCTCCCAGCAGATGCTCCAGCAGATCACCTTGGGCGGCGCCATGATCGTTTTGCCGCTGTTCCTGCAGATGACCCTCGAGTACAACGCCATGCGAGCCGGGCTCTCACTGGCACCCCTCTCGTTGTCGATGTTCGGCATGGCGATGCTCGCGGGTCGCAAGGCGGGCAAGTGGCGACCCGCCCAGATCGTACTCACCGGATTCGCCCTCAGCGCCATCGGCATGGGAGCGATCATCCCCCTGGTGCCGAGGGTCGACTCGGGGTGGTATCTGGCGATCCCGCTGATCGTTGCCGGGTGCGGTCTCGGCATGCTCGTCTCCCAGCTCAACAACTTCACGCTGGCACCGATCAGCGAGGACCGGGTCAGCGAAGCGGCGGGCGTGAACTCGGCGGCAGGCTCCTTCGGGCTGTCCTTCGGGCTCGCGGTGGCCGGCGGCGTCATGCTCTGGGCCCTGGCCCTGAGCTTCACCCATCAGACTGAGGCCAGCGTCGTGATCCCACCGGCCCAGCAGCAGCAGATCTCCGCAGAGATGGAGCACGACGCCGAGGTCATGAGCAACACTGCGCTGCAGCGACAGATCGCCGACCAACCCAAGGCCGTCCAGGACGAGGTACTGGCCATCAATACCCACGCCCGGAATCTCTCCCTCCAGTTCGCTCTGTTGATCCCGGCGCTGGCGTCACTCCTCGGACTGGCCAACTCGTTCCGGATGCTCCGACTTCCCGACATCACCCCTCAAGCAGACATCGAGGGAGCCGGTCTCGGGTAGATACGGCGTGCTGGGTTCTTCGACTCGGCTCGTCTGTCCATGGCCACCTTGGTCCGAGGCCGCGGGGTGGAGGCGCCTCCCGTACCCAGAATGTCAGCCGCACGCCTGAACCCATCGCAGTAAGATCGGGGCCTTCGGCGGCTACTTTAGGAGGCAGCATGAAGTTCGTTCAGCTGATCGAGTTCAAGACCGGGGACATCGAGGGGTTCAATCGGACTCTCGACGAGTTTCTCGCCAAGAGCGGTGGTGACCGAATTCCTACCCGGGCCACCCAAGGACGAGACCGGGACAATGCCGGTACGTACGTTCACATCGTCGAATTCCCGTCCTACGAGGCGGCAATGGAAAACTCCAACCGACCTGAGACGGCCGAGTTCGCGGCTCAATTGGCCAAGATCTGTGACGGGCCCCCGACGTTCCGCAACCTGGACGTCGTCCGCGAAGAGGAGATGTAGCGCCAACCGCGTCACTCCCCCGCCGTACCCTGGCCCAGTGGACCACTACTGCGAGGCATTCTGTCTCATGTCAGGGCAGTGTTTCCGGCTCATCCCGGCCCGAGACGGGACCGGCCACGCCCAGCACTGCCCCTACGTGATGGAGTGGAGGGGGCGGTTCAAGGACCGAGCGGGCAGGTGGCACACCGTGGAAGCCTGCGATGGTCACCGTGCCGACCTCGACTCGGTCCAGCGGATCGTGGCTCCTCCGCACGGGGTCCCGCAGAGTCAGTGGTCGTCCGTTCCGGACATAGGTACTAGGCGAGGGCTTGGGTACTCTGAAGGAGCCCGTCGGGTAGCGACACCGGCGTAGGACTGCTCCTCCTGCTCGTGATTGCCCTGAGCCGGGCCGCTCTGGGTTCGCGATCCATCTCCTGTGGATTGTCGCCGTCGTCATCCTGGTGGCCTGGCTCGTGGAGCTCGTCCCCGGCTCGGGCGGGAAGTCGAGGAGCCAGCGGCCGCCGCCGCCACTACGCCACTCCGGGCGCATCGACCTCGACGAGATCATCCCGGGGTGGGAATTCCAACCTTGGAATGAGCTGAGAATCAGCGCTACGCTGTTGCCCGGTGAAGCCACGCTTGGCGATGCTCGTGCTGGCCGCCTGTGGCCAAGGAGCCAGACGCCTGCTCGCTGGGCTGTCGCGGCTCTGGGCCGGTGACCAGCAGGAAGGGTTCTTCCGGCGGGCCATGCTGGTCGTCGGGCTCCTCTTCTTGGCCGAGTCCAGCTACCTGGTCGTTCAGCACGCCCCGGGCGCCTACAACGTCATCGCCTCGGGCACGATCAACATTCAGGACACCACCAAGACCGGGGTCCCCCTGCCGAACCAGTCGGCCACGATCAGCGGCTTCTCGTTTGCCCCGACTCCCACGCCGCACCCACGGGCGGTCAGCGCGAAGCAGCTGGCCGGTCGGGCGAAGGCCGCGGCAGCAAAGGCTCGAGCAGCTCAGTTGGCCGCGAACGCCCTCGCCCGATCGCTGACCCCGGTGCCCCTGTCATCGCCACTGTCGACCCTGCTGAACCCGTTCCCGCTCTTCCCCCCAGCCTTCCCTCCACCGCCGCCGACCACCACGACCACCACGCCGCCTCCGCCTCCCACGACCACGACGCTCCCGCTGCCCCCTCCGACCACGACGACGACGGTGCCTCCCACGACGACGACCACCGTTCCGCCGACAACCACGACCACCACGACCACCACTGCGCCCCCGCCTCCGACGACCACGACCCTCACCACTCTTCCGCCCGTCACGACGACCACCTGATCAACCAGGGCGCAGACCCGCCACTCGTCCTCAGATGGCGCGGTGGACAGCCGATGGTCGAGACGGCCGACAGGTGGTCGTTCGCTTCTGCATCACCGTTCGCCCACCAAACGAACCTGGCCGGTACGCTGTCGTCGTGCCGCGAGAGCCCATGAGCGCAGATGAGGTCCAGGGGCTCCATGATCGACTTTCCAACTGGGGTCGATGGGGGCCGAAGGACCAACTCGGGACTCTGAACTTCATCACGGCGGAGGTGACGGCGGCCGCGGCATCAGCCGTGCTGTCGGGCCAGACCGTGTCCTGTGCCCGGCCCCTCCCCACCCAATCGGGCCCGGACAACCCGACGCCAGTGGTCCACCACATGATCGGGACGGCAACGGAGGGCTATGGGGCCGACTATTTCGCTCTTGCCCCGCACGGCTACTCGACCAGCCACATCGATGCCTTGTGCCACATCTTCCATGAAGGAAAGCTCTACAACGGCTACGGGTCCGACACCGTGACCGCCCACGGCGCAGCCAAACTCGGAATCCATCACCTCCGGTCCGGAATCATCACCAGAGGGGTCCTGGTCGACGTGCCCGCCGTCCGGGGTGTTGAAGCCCTGGAGCCAGGAGAGCCCATCTTCCCCGAGGACCTGGAATCGGCTGAGCGGACGACCGGCGTCACCCTACGGAGCGGGGACGCCCTACTCGTGCGGACCGGGCGCTGGCGATGGCGGGAGGCCCACGGCCCCTGGTCTCCGAGTGACGGCCTGGCCGGACTCGACGCCTCCTGTCTCAACTGGTTGCACGAGCGCGAGGTAGCCGTGCTGGGTAGTGACGGAGTGTCTGATGTACAGCCGTCGCGGGTCGACGCCGTCCCCATGCCGATTCACACCGTGGCCATCGTGGCGATGGGCGTCCATCTTCTGGACAATCTCGATCTCGACGAGCTGGCTGTGGCCTGCACGGCCGCCGGACGCTGGGCCTTCCTCCTTGCGGTTGCACCGCTCGTGCTGCACCGGGGCACCGCTTCTCCGGTGAATCCCATCGCCATTCTCTAGAGCCCACTGCGACCCGTTGGGACGTGGCGGACGCCGGCGCGGTGCCCCGGGACAGACCGAGACGCACCAGACCCGTGTGACCGGACCCTTTCCGGCGGCGCACCCGCCGTGCAGCGCCGTGTCACGGCTGAAGGGGCCGGGAGGCAGCGCCTCCGACGGGTGACCTCTCAGTTGTGCCCCGCCCTCGGCGAGCGCGTCGAATCCCTATGACGAAAAGTCGGGTGTCGCGGAACGCACAGAGTCGCTTCGCCCCTTGGGCTCCTCCCATTCTTCCTGGCGGCCAAGGGCCGTGAGGTCGAGGAAGTAGTACGAGCCGCCCGTTGACTCAAGGCCCCGGGCGTACTGCGAGTAGGTGTGGAACACGCACCCGTCCACTTGGATGAAGCAGCTGAGGCCCGGCATGTCGTAGGGCTGGTCAGAGGTCTTCATGCTCTCCTGGCCCATCGACGCGTACTCGTCCAACGTCCGAAAGTTGTATTCGTCGAAGCCTCGAGACGCATCGACGGTGACTCCGAAGTCATAGTTGAAGTCGGACCCCTCGGATGAATACCACGGCAGATCCCAGCCTCTTTTCACCTTCCATCGCTCCAGCTTGGCCAGCGGCGCCCTCGACACCATGGCGTAGGTGGTGTCCCGGACGTGGAGGTGGTGAAGGAATCCGGGGGACAACTCGTCGGTGCCTGCCGTGCAACTCGAACAGCCCTCCTCCCATTCAGGGTGGAACATGAAGTGGTAGACGATCAGCTGGTTGCGACCCTCGAACAGGTCGATGAGTCGGAGGGGGCCGCTGGAACCGACGAACCGGTAGTCCTGCTCGATCTCGACCATGGGCAGATTACGGCGGTCCACATTGAGTTCGTCCCGCCGTTTCGTCAAATCCTTCTCCTTGGCAAGCAGTTGGCGTCGGGCGACGATCCATTCGTCCCTGGTTGCGATGCTGGGCAGACTCATCAGCTCTCCTCGTCTCTGCGGTCTGTGGCGGTACTCCCTGACTATGACTGTCCGGTGCGCCAAAACTCATCGCACCGACGGCGGCCGAAGCGACGCCCGAGTGACCGATGAGCCTCGCCGACAGGGTACCCAGGCCTCGGCCTACGAGCTCCTACGACGTCTGGAGGAGATCGCGAGGTCTAGCCCGAATGGCGGTGAGGGCCGGGACGAGCGAGAGCAAGACGGCCCCGACCAGGACCGCAGCCGACAGCAGGAAAATCAAGGGCACGGGGACTACGGAGACGGGCACAGCCCCGAGATTGGCAGCAAACGAGTGCCACGTAGCCCTACCCACCACCACCCCCAGTGGGGCGCCGACAATGACGCCGACCAGGGCGACCGTCGTCGCCTGCCACCCGACGGTCGACCCGACCTGGCGGTTCACGAACCCGACGATCTTCAAGAGCCCGACCTCACGTCGACGCCGGTGCACGCTCACCATCAGCAGGTGGAGCAGGGTCGCCGCCCCGAAGATGGCCAACACAGCCCCGAAGAGGAGTGGGAAGTTGACCGCTTCGCCAAAGTTGATCAGCGAGGTCGGCGTAATGGATGGGGCGGCCACGGTTTGGTAGTGGTCGAGATAACGGTTGAGCGCTGCCGTTCCTTTTGAACCCGGGACAAAGCTGACCAGCATCCCTCCATTTGTCGATCCCGCTACCCCCTGGCGGCACGTGGCCCCCATGGGGCCTCGACCGCATGCGGCGTCCTCGTATCCAGCCAGAGTGAACAAGGCGCCGGTCCCCAGGCTGACGGCGTTCCCGAGTACGGGTAACGACATCTGTGCGACCACTCGGAATGGCACGGTCCGTCTCGCCCCCGATGGCGACAACACCGTGACCCGCACGACGGATCCGATATGGGCACCCGTCTGGCGCATCGTGGTCGCGCCGAGGCCGACCTCTCCTGCGGCATCGGGAGAGTGCCCGTCTACGGTGGAGAACAGCAAATCCCCGCGAATTGGTGTGCCGGCAATAGCACCCACGATGGTCTTGTTGATCGAGATGGCCGGCAACGCGATCCCCTGGGTGACGCGGGCGACGTCCGGATCACGTTCGACCCTATGCAACAAGACGGGATCCGGCGTTCCTCCATTCGGGTTCGAGACATTCAGTTGGAACGGATCGCCGTAGAGCTTCGGGGTGCCTGTCAAATGGGTGAGGCTGGCCCCGAAGACCGCCGATCCGCAGAGGGCCATGACGGCCAGGACGGTGCCGAGCAGTGCGCTACCTACCGGAACGCTGGTCCCCCCGGTCCTGCGCTCGAGCGCGTTGCGGACTCCGAGCACGAGACTCATCGGCGCGCCGGCCGACCAGAGGCGACTGGCGAGCTTCGACGGGGTGACCTTGACGATGTGGTCGCTGGCCCGGGCCGTGCGAGCGGTGCGAATGGCCGACCAGAGACCCAGGGTGACGACAACGATGACAATCGAAATACCACCGAGCATCAGTACGAGCAGGTCGAAGGTGATGCCCGTCGAACTCTCGGCACTCCGTGCCTCGCCGAGCGGAGCAATCGGAGACAGGAGTGTCGCAAGGACCATGGCGCCGACGGCGCCGGCCAGACCGGTGGCGAGGTTCCTCGAGTTACTGAGGGCAACAAGCTGTCTGCGTTGCAGCCCGAGGGCAGCCAGGGTGGGAAAATCCTCACTCTCGGCAAGGCTCTGACGGCCCAGGGCCTGACCGATGACAGCCAGTCCGACGAGGGCGGCGAGGGCAGCCAGAAGCCACCACCCGACGGCCTGAGGACGGATCGACGCTTCGACCGACGCAACCTGGTAGTCGAGTGGTTGAACAAAGAGGATCGAGCCCAAATGCTTGGCGGCGGCATCGATTCGGGGCAGGTCCGCCGCGCCGTCACGGAGCTGGACGAAGTACACATGGCCGATGATCGTTCGTGGGAGCACCGTGCGAGCAAAGGCCGGGGTGGCGTAGAGGAAGTAGGCGGGATTTGAGCCGTAGGGGAACTCGGTCTCCGTCGCCTCGAATCCCACGATGCGTAGGGCCGCGGTCGGGCCGGTGGGTTCGGGCAGTGGCCCAGTGGCATTGTCGTACGCGGATTCCTGCGCCCGCGAATAGAAGGGGACACGGACGACACTGCCCAGGTGAAGGCCTTCGTCCTGTTGAAGCGTGTAGGAGGCCAACACCTCATTGGGGTTCGACGGGTTGGGCAGCCGTCCGGACACCAAGCTGAAAATTGATCGCTCCTTCGGAGATACCACCACCACGCCGAAGTACGACGGATTGATCGGGTGGGTACAGGCGCACGTGGGTTGACCGTTGTATCCGGGGCCAACGGCTTCGGTAACCGCTCGGACCCCGGGGAGCTGTGAGATCTTCTGACCTATCGGGGCAGTGGAGAAGACGTCGGCGTCAAATCCGTGAGCCCTCACGAACCCCGGAAACGCCGATTCCGTACGTCGACCTGCGGCCACGGCAGCCAGTACCACGCCGCCAACCACGCTGATCAGGATGACCACGGCCAGCCATGATCGCCAACGAGTCCTGAATTGCGACCAAAAGACCACCCCGACTACTCGCAACCCAATCCCCTCACGTTGGCTTGTGACTATATTCGACGACCCAGGGACAGTTACCAAGGCAGGTAGCCCGATCGGACCATTCGTGCTAGCACGAAGGTCCTGGTCGAATCCACAATTGGGCCGAGCCACGGCGATCTCGAACGAGGTGTCACCAGAGCCGGGACCATCCCACAGGGCTGGGGACGACCTGGACTCAGTAGCGGATCGGCTTGGCGCAATGCCACGGCCCGCCGGTCAGCCGGACGTCAGACCACCCTTTGGCACTCCCGGTTCCGGCCAGTACAGAGGTCGTGGGGTTCCCGCTGGCATCGGTGAGCCAAGCGCTCAGTGCTCCATCCTCCACGCCCCCCTCGGAGAGGTGACCACGCATGACAAGGTCGCTGCCTCCGGAGCGCAAACTCACCCGGTAGCGGGTGGGCGGCGCTCCCCCCAGATGCCACCCACCCCCACCGGGTCTCGGATCAGCTGGCAGGCGACGACTGGCGGAAGCCGGCGTTGCTGACCCAGGAGTCGATTGTGAACCCGTAGGGGTCCCCTGACCAGAGCAGGCGCCGCTCCGTGGTCGAGTCGGCACGATGGGCGTTTGCGCTTCGTAACCAAAACGTCACCCGACTTGACGTCCATTTGAGCGCACGTTTTGCTACAAACGCATTTGCGGGCCGACAACCCCCCCTGTCGAGCCCAGTGCGCGGGGACCGAGGCGCTTGCCGCCGAGGGCCCATGCCCGGCGGCGAGCGGCCCCGCGCCACATCCTTCCATTGAATCTCATGATTCGGTCCGGCTACGCTCGCGCTCTCGGGGAGCACGACGTGTCGGAGGTCGCCAGGTGAGCGAAGCGAGTTATCGGTGTCCGCGTTGTGGATCGATGGAACCGCCGAAACTGGTGGTACGGGGTTCAGGGATGCGGGACCCAGGACTGACCCATCGGTGCCGGGAATGCGACTCAGAATGGGCCGACGGCCAAAGAGCGAGCTGAGTCACAAGACAGTTTCATCCCCGATTCAGGACCCCGACGGGTGACGGTGTAGGACTGAGGTCCACGCCGACTCGATTGGCGGCAACCGACATGCCTGTCGCGGGCCAGGCCTGCATGACTCGGTCGGCCGCAAGTCCGGGGGTCGGGCCAGGATCCACAGGTCCGTCCCCTAGTACCGTCTCTGGAGTGAACAAGAGCGGCGACTTGGAACAACGTTTGGCGGCCTGTGGGCGGATCTTGGATGATCCCCCGAAGGTCCACCCCAATGCACCGAACGGGGCTGTTTGGCGGACAGGTCGAGCCTGCTACGAGTTCATGGCGAGCCTGGTCCAGCCAGGATGCCGGACGCTCGAGACAGGGACGGGCGCTTCGACGGCGATGTTTGCCGCATGGGGGTGCGACCACACGACCATCGTCCCGTCTGAACGCCAGGCCAACATCATCCTGGCCTACTGCGCTCAGAAGGAGATCCCGACAGATTTGCTCCGGTTCGACCTCCGCCCGTCCCAAGTTGCGTTACCCGAAATGAGAGATGAGCCGCCATTCGATCTGGTGTTTATCGACGGGGCACACGGCTATCCGATGCCCACCATCGACTGGTTCTACGGAGCCTCCCTCCTGCGCAAGGACGGGGTCGTGGTCTTCGATGACGTGAAACTCCCTGCCGTTCAGGTACTTCTGGACTCATACCTCGAACGTGACGATCGTTGGCAGTGGCTTCGAGGGAAATCGGTATTCCGTGCCTACCGGCGCACGTCACTGGACGCGTTGGGGGAGGACGGCACCGATCGGTCGATTCTCCTCGGGCCCAAGCCCTCTCGAAAGGCCCGGTTGAAGTCCGTCGCTGGGACTCTGGCCGCGAAGATCTCCCGCGGCTAGCCCGTACTGAAGGCGCCCGCCGCCACGGCGACCAGCGCGTCAACCAGGTACCTCTCAGGCCCGCTCCCGGTTGGCGGTGAGTCACGAAAGGCGGACCGGCAACTCCCGCATCGAGATCAGGATGGGGTTGAGGATGCCCAGCGAGGTGTACGAGGGGTCTCCGGCGAGCTCGATATGGCGAGTCCGCTCGAGCAGCACCTCGATGAGGGTCGCCAGCTCCCGCCGGGCCAGACTGGCGCCGAGGCAGAAGTGGGCACCGCCACCGCCGAAGGCGAGATGCGGGTTCGGGCTGCGGGCGATATCGAAGCCAAACGGGTCCACGAAGACGTCCGGATCACGGTTGGCCGAGGGATACCACATCGTGACGCGTTCTCCCTCGGCGATCGTCTGCCCCCGGATCTGCGTATCTCTGGTCGCCCGACGGGCGAAGCACGAGACGGGCGACGACCACCGGAGTATCTCCTCCACGGCGAGGGGAATGGCATCCGGCACCCGGCGAAGATGCTCGAGCTGGGTGGGATGGTCGAGCAGCGCAGTGAGTCCGAGGGAAACCGCATTCCGGGTGGTCTCGCTTCCGGCAATGATGAGCAGGAGGAAGAACATGTCCAGCTCGATCTCGCTGAGAGCCGTACGTCCGCCGTCGTCAGTCTCAACCTCTACTGTCGACAAGATCGTCCACACGTCATCCTGCGGATGCGCCCGCTTCTCCTGGCCCAGCTTCTGGGCATAGTCGAACATCTCGGCCTGGACACCGACGTACTCCTCCTGCGACATGCCGCGCTCCGGGCTGGCTCCTTGCAGCATGTCGTTGGCCAACAAGAACAGTGCATCCCGATCCTGAACCGGGATGCCGACGATGTCGGCGATCACGTTCATCGGCAGCTTGTATGCGATCTCGGACACGAAATCGCACTCCCCCCGCTGCACGGCCCGGTCAACGATCGACTCGGCCCACTGCCGGATCTGGAATTCGAGGTGGCCGATCATCCGGGGGGTGAAACCGGCGCTGATGAGGCGGCGCTGCCGCAGGTGGTCACGACCGTCCATGCTGACGAGCATCGTCCCGGCGATACCTGGTTGGTGGCTCAGCTGCGGCCCGTCGAACGCACTGAAGAGCTGCGGATTGTGGCTGACCGCCTGGACGTCTTCGTGCTTCGACAGCACCCAGAACCCCACGTCGTGGTCGCCCATGAAGGCTTCCGGAAAGGTCTGCCATTTCACGGGTGCCAAGCGGCGTAGGGCGGTGAATATCTCGTGCGGGAACCCGTTGGCGTAGAGGGCGGAGTCGGTGAGATCCACGTCCAGGTGGCTTCGGTCGATCGCGGTTTCGGTCACCGGTGCGTCCTCCGGATAGCAAGCTGCCGACAGTGTCGTCGATGGTCGATCTTGCCAGTGATGGGTGGACGTTGCGATCGTCCCGGCGAAAGTCCAGATCAGGGCGTTGGAGGCTCAGCGAGTGAGGCCGCGAGAGGCAGGGAGGCAATGCTTTCGCGGCCGGCCGGGACGAGAGGCGCATGGCACGCTCGTCGGTGGTCCGTTCTCGAGCGCCTCAGGTTGCCAGGTGTCGGCAGAGGCTTGCCGCCACCCCTTGCCTTCGACCCGCAAATGATCCTCCGCTGCCGGCTCCGGCTACGGTCTCGTGGCGTGATCCGATTCGCTGACTGCGAGTTGAACCTGGACCGCATCGTCCTCCGAAGAGGTGGCGAGGAGATCCGGATCGAGCCCCAGGTGTTCGACGTACTCGCATACCTTGTTCAGCACCGCGGCACGCTGGTGCGCAAGGAAGAACTGCTCGACGCCATCTGGGGTGACCGCTTCGTGAGTGAGTCTGCCCTGACGACGCGGATCAAGGCGGCCCGCCAGGCCGTCGGCGACAGCGGCACCAAGCAGTTGATCATCCGGACGGTACACGGCAAAGGCTACGAGTTCGTCGCCCTCGTGGAGGAGATAGAGGAGGATCACACCGGCGCCACAGCGTCACCGGTCGCTACCGGGACGTCGATCGGCGTCCGTGTGCAGCCATTGATCGGCCGTGAGGCGTTGCTGGAGCAGCTCGCCGACATGATCGGCGAGCATCGGCTGGTCACGCTGGTAGGCCCCGGTGGCGTCGGGAAGACCTCGCTGGCGATGGAGCTGGCCCGCACGGTCGGCCGCCAGTTCGAGGACGGCGTCCACGTCGTGGAGTTGGTCGGCGTGGTCGACGATGACGCCACGGCGGCAGCGCTGGCCACAGCCATCGACGTCAGTCTGCGGAAGTCGAGCTCCATCGACGATGCCATCGTCGATCTTCTGCGATCCCGACAGAGCTTGCTGGTGCTCGACAACTGCGAACACCTGATCGAGCCCGTGGCCGAGTTGGTCGCGCGAATCCTGCGCGAGGCTCCCACCGTCTCGATCGTCGCCACCAGCCGGGAACCGCTGGCGGTGGCTGGTGAGCGGCTCTGGACTGTTGACCCACTGCCGACCGGGCCCAAGGAGCTGTCCGGTTCGAATCCCGACCTGGACGAGCTGGCCGCAATCCCCGCGGTCGCCCTCTTCGTCGCTCGAGCCAAGGCCGCCGACCCCTCATTCGCGTTCGATACGGATACTGCACCACTGGTTGTCGAGATCTGTCGGCGACTCGACGGAATTCCATTGGCCATTGAGCTTGCGGCAGCACGGGCCCGGGCCATCGGCGTTGCCGAAGTCGCCCACCGTCTCGATCAGCGCTTCGGCGTACTCAAAGCGATGCGCAGGGGAAGCGACCCTCGGCACCGCACGATGCACGATGCCATTAGCTGGTCCTACGACATGCTCGAGCCCGAGGAGCGCGCGCTTTTCACCGCCCTGTCGGTGTTCGCCGGATCCTTTGACCTCCGCTCGGCAGAGGCACTGGCACCTGGAGGCGACGCGCTCGACCTACTGACGCGGCTCACCGAGCGGTCCATGCTGGCCGTGCGTCCGGGGGCGGGCGGCTCGACCCGCTACGAGCTTCTCGAGACACTCCGGGAGTACGGGCGCACCCGCCTGGGCGATGCCCGAGCTGCTGAGCTGTTCGGCGCCCATGCGAAGCATTTCGCCGCAGAGGCCGGGGCCGTCGAGGCCGAACTGCAGGGCCCCGGCGAGCGCGCCGGGATCGCCAGGGCCGAGTCGGCGCTGGCCGACCTCCGAGCCGCACAACGCTTTGCCCTTGCGCTTGGCGCCTTCGACATCACCTTCGGCCTCATCAGCTCCATTCGGGAATTCGCCATGCGAGCCATGCGCTACGAGGTGTTCGCGTGGGCGGACGTCGGCCTGCCAAGCACCGGGAGCGCTGGATCACCCACTGGCCCCCCTGCTGACCGGGATGCGCGCCTACGGCGCGTGGGTGCGGGGGGAGTTCGACCTCGCCGTACGGCTTGCGGAGGAGACGCGCCGCCTCGAACACCAGCTGTCGGTCTTTCCCAGCGGCCTCGCCGAACGGACCCTGGCCAACGTCCTGTACATCGTGGGCGACTCCACGACCGGCCACGCTGAGGGGCTCCGCCAGATCGAACTGGCGGAGGAGTCCGGTAACCGGTCGCGGCTGGTTCACGCCTGCTACATGGGCGCGGTAGGACACAGCTCACACGGTGACTACGACGAAGCCAACGGACTGGTGAGGCGAGCCCACGAACTGGCAGAGCGGACGGCGTCGCCGACGGACCTACGCGTCCGCGGAGGTCGCTCGCGGGTTCGCCAGCAGAACCGAGAACGAAGCGCTCGAGGCGTTCACGGTGGGCGGCCGCGCCGCCCGCGCCGTCGGCAACCGCTGGATGCACGCGTTCGCCTTCACCGAGGCGAGCGGGCTACTCGTCTCCCGAGGGGAGCTGGAGGTCGGGTGCGCGGGTCTGGCCGACATGGTCGGGGTCTGGTACCGCGCCGGAGACTGGTCACAGCAGTGGCACACGTTGTCGCGCTGTGTGATCGCCCTGGATCGAATCGGTCAGGCGCGAGCTCGCCAGTCGAACTGCTCGGTGCAATCGAGACGCACGCGATGCTCGGTGTTGCCCCTATGTCGACCACCCTGCATGATCTCGTGTTTGCCACCCGGACCGAACTCGTCGACGCGATGGGGGCCGATCGTGCTGGCGAACTGCTTGCGGCTGGTGCCACCCTGCCGGTCGAAGAGATCGTCTTGCGGACCCGGCGTGCGCTCATTGGCGCAAGCTGAGGCCGGCCCCAGCATGATGCTTGGTGGGCGCCCGCCCCGTGTCCTCCAGGTAGTTGACGAGGTGCTGACAGAGTTCGGCAGCGTCGTTGCCCAATCCCGCCAGTAGGTTGGAACGACGACGTCGCAGGAAAGGGAGCCCCAACAGGTAGAGGCCGGGCAGGCCGGCTACTCCGCCGTCGTGAACGACGCGGCCTCGGCGGTCGAGCGCACCCGGATCCAGCCAGCTGTACGCTGGGCCGGAAGCCGGTTGCCCAGATCACCGCCGAAAAGCTCCGCAGGTCGAGCTCGGTCGGCACCTCGGTGAGCTCGGTCGGGATCGGCTGGGTCGCACGGCCGACCAGATCGGACATACCCGTGCTCGTAGACCCACTCGTCAATGCGGCGTAAGAGCCTGGCCTGTTTGAGATCGGCGTTGGCCACGAGACTACCGAGCCCGCCGGAGCACAGGGCGGTCGTGCCGCGGATCGCCATGAGTCGCCCCACGAGCTGGACACCGAGGCTCTGGAGCGAGGCGAGGTTGACCTCTCGCCGGTCATCGCTCCCGATGACCTGGACCGATGCATGGCGCCGGGCACGCTGGAGGTCCTCCACCTCGTCCCAGCGCTCGTCGAGCTGGCCGATTCGGTCCAGCCACCAATAGATGTCGTGGCCCCGGTACGAACGCGGCAACCGTACGTGCTCGCCGACCGCGATCGTCACGTCGCGAGCCCGCTCGATGCAGCTCGTCCGCGATCTGTACCCCGGAGGCCGAGGCCCCGACCACCAGGACGCGGCCGTGGTCGACGATCTGCGCTGGTCGCCGGTAGGAGAGCGAGGTGAACTGCTGCACGGCCTGCGGGAGCTCGGAGGCGAAGCCCGGGACACGAGGCTCGCTCGACCCGCCGGTGGCGGCGACGACCGCGTCGCAGCGCCAGGTCCGTTCTGCCGTGTGAACCTCGAAGCCGGTGCCGGTGTGACACGTCGACTGGACCTCGACTCCCATGTGCAGTGGCGGGTCGAACGAGCGGCGGTAGGCCTCCAACGTCGCCACGGTCTCGGCAGCGGTCATGTACCCGTCAGGGTCGTCACCCTCGTAGCACGCACCGGGCAGCGCCGTCATCCAGTTTGGCGTCAGGAGGCGGAGCGAGTCCCAGCGCTCGGTGCGCCAGGAGTTCGCCACCTCTCCCCGTTCGAGCAGCACGTGGTCTATGCCGGCCCCGGTGAGCTCATGGCTCATGGCGAGACCACCGGGGCCGGCACCAACGACCACCACCGACGTACGCACGTCAGTTCGCTCCGTCGTGGGCGGCGACTGTCAGGCGACCGTGACTTGCACGGTCGTGGGATTGGTCACGATGTCGAAGACAGCGGATCGCTTCTGGGACTGCGCCACGATGGCCTCGATGTCAGCACGGGCTCGCATCCGCGTCGATGTCGTAGCTGACGTCGATTCGGTCGAAGCCATTGCGGACGTCGGCGTCGATACCGAGAATGCCCTGGAGGTCCATCTCGGCCTGCACGGTGGCGGTCACCGAGCGAAGCTGAACGTTGCGGTTGGTGGCCACCGTGGCCACGGCTGCGGTGAGGCAGGAGGCCAGAGCCCCGAGGACGATCTCGGGAGGCGTGGCGCCATTGTCCTCCGATGCGAACACTTCGGGGTGGTCCGCCTCGATGGTGAACGCCTGACGGTGGGAGTGCTGCTCGCCGAGGCCGGAGAAGTCCGTGACGGTCGAGCGGCTGTGGGTGCCGTTCACCCACTCGCACCGGGCACGCCATTGGAACTGGGCAGCCTCGGGCGCATCGGTCAAGGCCTGCCGGGCGCCACGGAGCGCTTCGATGTTCACGCCATTGTCGACGGTGGGGGCTTCGGTCTGAGTCATTTCGGGTCCTCCCGGTCAGTGTGCGGCGGCAGACTGTCGCCGCTGGTACCACTGTCCATGATTGGCGCCTGCAGGTCCTGAAGGAGAGGTGGTTATCTGGCTGACCATCGCTCCAGGTAGATCTCCAGGAGATCTTCAAGACCCGCTGAGGTCTCTGCCCCATGATTGATCCATGGCACTCCACGACGACGAGCCCGCAACGGCCGTGCCGCCCCACAGGTGGGAGGAGGCCGGCGAAGCGTGGGGGAGCCGGGCACCAGACTGGTCCTGCCTGTACGAGCACTACTCGGCCGACATCCTCCTCGCCCTGCTCCCTCGGCTCGGCGTCGGTCCCGGGACGTCACTCCTCGACGTGGCCTGTGGATCGGGGCTGGCGGTGCGCATCGCTGAGGGCATGGGTGCCGAAGTGTCGGGTATCGATGCCGCCGGCGAGCTCATGGTCGTGGCGTGCGAGCGCACACCAACGGCGGACCTACGAGTCGGATCGATGTTCGAGCTGCCCTGGACCGACGAGCGCTTCGATGCGGTCTTGTCGGTGAACGGCATCTGGGGCGGGTGCGGCGCGGCACTCGACGAGATCCATCGGGTCCTGCGACCCGGTGGGCTTGTCGGGATCAGCTTCTGGGGTCAAGGCCCACCTCTCGACATCCGAGAGATATTCAAGATCTTCGCAGCCCATGCGCCGGACCAGCACCGGGACTCGATGCGACGCCTCAACGACATCGCGGCACCCGGCATCGCCGAGGAGATGCTCGAGGCGAGCGGGTTCTCCGTGCTCGAGCGCGGCGGCCGCGTCTCGACGATGGAGTGGCCAGACGCGGACATCGCGTGGCGGGCAGTATCCAGCGTGGGTCCAGCGGTCCCCGCTCTTCGCTCCAACGATCCCACGTTCCTGCGCGACGCGGTACTCGCTGCGCTCGATCGGTGTCGCGATCAACGAGGTGTGTACCGCACCCGCAACGACCACCAATTCGTGGTGGCGCGAAAGGCATGCCACGGTTGACATGAGTACCGCGTTGCGTGTTCCAGTTCGGTCCGCCCGGTCGGCGCCGTCCAACAACATTCAAGGTCTGCCGGTTTGGCGATCGGTTGCGGATCAACCATCGTGAAGCACGGAGATCTGATCGGACTGCTGGCCGAGAGCAAATGTGCGCAGCTGCTGCGAAAGGCGGAGGAAAGCGGCCACCTGCGTCACGCGCCCAAGTCGCCAGAGAACGGAAGCGGAGGAGAGGGCACGTAGTGCCCCGACTCCGAGTCTGACCTACGACTTGCTGTCGGTACTCGTCCTGCCAGAGGGACCGTCGGATCGGTCTCCCGGCTCCGTCTCCCCATTGACGGCGGCAGCACGACGGGCCCGCAGCACCATGGCCAGACTGACGGTCGAAGAGAGGACGGCCCCGGTCACGATGGCCCGGCGGCCGGGCGGTGGAAGCCTGAACCCTACGAGACGGTCGAACGACATCGATCCCGGTCCGGCCATCCAAAGGGCGAGTGCGGTGGCGAAATTGGTCATCGGGAGTTCGAAACCGGACTGGGCAGAGAACGGGCCGTTGTCCAGGTGGGTCGAGCTGGCTACAACCATGGCGCCCGCCAGGGCCACAGGACCGACCGGGTCGCCCGCCCCAAGAGCCACCAGCGCTCCTCCTCCCAGCTCGGACACGCCGGCAACCCGGGCGAAGAACCCACCCGGCCTGAGTCCGAGACGGTCGAATCCAGCCGACGTCGCCTCGATGCCGTAGCCGCCGAAGGACCCGAACAGCTTCTGGGCCCCGTGGGCAGCCAGGTAACCCCCGAGAACCAGCCGGCTGGAGAGAAGCGCGAGGTCGCGTGCAGTGGGCATGATCATGTCCTTTGAAGACGGATGTGACCACCTTGGCCGCTTCTGCTTGGGAGTACTCAGCAGAACCATCCCAGCCTAAAGAGGCCGACGAGTCCGGCAAACGGCACTCGAACGGAACGGGCTCCCGGCGGGACCGACCCCGGGCGGCTCCCCGCCATCCG
This sequence comes from uncultured Acidimicrobiaceae bacterium, assembly GCA_963817005.1. Taxonomy (GTDB): domain Bacteria; phylum Actinomycetota; class Acidimicrobiia; order Acidimicrobiales; family RAAP-2; genus Bog-756. The sequence goes on along the minus strand of CAWFMN010000007.1, from coordinate 94,304 downwards.
CCTCTGACACCACTTTCTCGGCACCGCAGCCTGAGCTCGCATCCTGCGTGTACTTGCTTGGTTGGACCGGGATCACCGGCCAGCATCCGGGGCGCGGGGTGTCCTGGCGGGACCTGGGGCAGTCAGGTCGCCGCCAGAAGCCGTTCATAGAGCTCACGGGTGGCCGCACTCGGCGAGACTCCGAGCTCATCGCGAAGGCAGTCCGAAAGCTGGCCGTAGACATGGAGGGCCTCGGCCAGGTTGTCTTGGGCGGCCAGCGCCCGCATGAGAAAGCGATAACCGCTCTCTCGCAGCGGAGCGAGGCGAATGAGCTGCTGACCTGCTCGGACGGCCCCGCCCAGTTCGGCTCCGGCCATTCCCAACTCGGCGGCCGCATAGCACTCGAGGGCGCGCAGCCGAAGCAAGGTCAGCTGATGACGGGTCTCATCGATCCAAGGAGCATCATCGGCGGGCAAGAAGTCCCGCTCTGCAACGAAGAGCGCAACCAGGACGGGCCCCCACGCCCGCCGCCAGTCCTCCTGAGCAACCGCGGACTCGGCGCGGTGGATGGCCTCGACCGCAGCCTCGAGGTCGATCCACGCATTGGTCAGGTGCAACTGGATCGTCGAGCGGCCGTCCAACGCGTCGACGCCAAATACCCGGCGCAGCTTGGACAAGAGCGGGTTGAGCCGGGAGTCGATGGCTGCCGGGTCGGGCTCACTCCACAGGGCATCGGCCAACTCTTCGCGGGGGACCTGACGGTGACGATTGAGGACGAGATACGTGAACAAGAGTCTCCCCTGGCGTCCGGGGAGGCGGGTTTCCCAGCGCTCGCCGTCGTGCTCGATCGCCAGCGATCCGCAGATCTGGATCCGCAACGGTTTGGTGGGTGCCGAGGCCACGCTCAATAGTTTGGCAGTACAGTGGCGGCAGGTCGTGGCGAGGAGTGATGGTGGCAAAGTTGATTCGGTGCGAATGCGGCTTCGTTGCCCGCGGCGACGGCGACGACCAGGTGATCGGAGCGATCCGTGACCACATGGCCACGGACCATCCGGCCCTGCTCGACTCCGTCAGCCGGGAGGACCTGCTCGGCTGGATCCGCTTCGAGTAGCCCGACACAGGCCCATCCGACAACCCGGGCACCGTGCCCGGGTGCCACGGTGGCGAGGCCACCGGGGCCGTGCCCCACCTCCTCCCCGGTCGTCCGTCGCCACCTTTCATCCGACCCGACACGAAGTAGCAGGCGTGCGCTGCTTAGCAGCTGGAGGTGGTGGCGACTGGCCGAACAGTCCTACCATCTCCACCCGGTTGCACTGCTGCCCGGCGAACAGCGTCGAGCAACGTCACCTATCACCTTGTTCGATCGTGTTGCCAAATGCTGTGAGATTCACCGCTCTGGCGGCTCGCAGCTCAGCCGGCGCTTCACCTCACTGCGCCGGTCGACTCGACCGGGCTCTGGGCGATACGACCCCATTCGGCCCACGATCCGTCGTAGACACGCACCTGCCTCCTCCCCAGCAGATAGGTGAGAACGAACCAAGCGGTCGCTGCCCGCCCCCCGATGGTGCAGTAGATGGTGAGTTCACCATCGTCCTCCAGATCGATCGAAGAGAAGATGCTTCGGAGATCGCTGATCGGGCGGAACGCACCGCGCTCGTCATAGAGGCCGTCGATGGGTTGGTGGATCGCAGAGGGTATGTGGCCGGCGCGACCTCGCTCATCGAGCCCTCCGGACGGCCAGAACCGCTCTCCCAGATACTCGGATTCGGAACGGACATCGATCAACGTTCCCGGTGATTCAGCAATGGAGCGCAGGGTGTCATCTCGATGGGCACGAATCGGTACGGGACCTCCTCCGAGGCGGAAGGTACCTGGAACGGTCCGGGTGGCCGACGTGGACCATGGCCGGCCGTCCGACCGCCACGTGTCACGCGAGCAATCCAGGATGTGCAGATGGCCATGGCCATAGAGCGTCATGAGCCAGAACCCCAGCGCCGGGGCGTAGCCGTAGAACACGACGGTTGAGTCCGAGTCGATACCCGAACGTGCAACCAGCTGCTCCAAGGCGGCAGAATCCACCGGGCAATAGTCGGCATCCTTCAGGTCCTGGTAGACGTTCCACAGAACTGCACCATCGATGTGCCAATCGTTATAGGCCGTCGAAGCCACATCGACCTCGACGATGCGCAACTTGGGATTCCCCAGGTTCGCTTCGAGCCACGCAGCATCGACGAGCACGTCGTTGGGTACTGCACGTTGCTGATCACCCTCGTTGGATACCGGTGCCATCATCTCGACCTCCTCGATCGCCATGACCACGTTCTACGACGAGGCTGTTGGGACAAGGTTGGCGAAACCTTGGCGCCACACCGCTGCATTGAGCTGGCGCGTCACGGGAAGGCCCATCGGTGTGCCCGCGCGGTCACGGCCCCCAACCTCCGCCGGCTCGCTGGAGCTCCTCAGCCGTACCCCTGTCGAGTCCCAACCCCCGGCGAGGTCCCCAACCCTTGGGGGTCCGAGTCTCAGCCGGCCACCCAGGTCACAGCCGCATCTCGCTCGGCCAGAGAGAACGTCCTGGTCTCCTCCGGCGTCATCCATCCGAAGAGGTCGGTCATGTGTCGCATCCACTCGATGTTGGTCACCAGCGCAATCCGCTTCCACGCCCGAAGGTGCTCCACCCCGACCTTCAGGTCTTGCCACACTGCCCCACCACTCATACCCTGGAATTCGCGAAAGACGATGAGGAATCGCACCTCGCCGGATTCCGCTGCCTGCACCAGCGCCGGGAGGATCACGTTCCGGTAGTCGTCGGCCTCCAACTTGCCGCTCGCCTCCCTGTTGGGACGAGGTTGTGGCACCAGCCTTCACGCCGCGGTCGGCCGGGGTGAAGGCGCGAGGGGCGAGGGCCGTTGGGTGAGGTGTGAGATCTCAGGGCGATGTGGCTGGCCGCCTCTCAGGCTGTGCCCGGTGCAAGGGCCGTCGGATGCTTCGGCTCGTACAGGCCGATCCGTCCTCCACCGGGGAGTCGGATCTTGGTCACGGAACCCCATCGCGCTTCTTCTTCTTCGGAGCAGTGGATACCTTTCTGGAGCAGGGCCTCCGTCTCGGCACGGAGGTCATCGCACATGAGGTACAGCTCGTGCCCACCATTCTCTTCGGCCGGGTGAACCGCCACCTCCGCAGGGGGAAGCGTGAAGACCAGCCAATCGTGTCCGGCATCCACTGACGGGTATCCGAGTACGTCTCGGAAGAAGGCTCGATCTGCTGACGCATCCCTGCTGTACACGATGACATGGGCGCCGAAGATCATGGGTCGCTCCTTGACGGGAGGGGCTGAAATGAGCCTGCCACAGCGGCCGGTCGGCCGCAGCCTCCCCCACGGACCTCGGGGCCCACGCCCCAGTCGTCCAACCGTTGTCAGGTTCCCCGGCGCTGTAAGGTACTCCCTGACAACGAAGGGAGGTACTCATGGCTGTCACCGGGGACCGAGCCGTCGCCTCCTGCTCGTTCTGTCTGAAACCGAGCCACGGGGTGGCGAAGTTGGTCGCTGGTCCGGGGGTCTACATCTGCAATGAGTGTGTGGATCTCTGTGGCCAGATCATCGGCAACCCACCCTCCCTGCCTCCTGGACGCACGTCTTGGGAGGAGGACCTGGACCTCGAGGGTGTACTGGCCAGCCTCCCGCGGATGGCAGCCGCTGGCGCGCAGGTCGAAGACAACCTCACTCACCGGATACGCCGGGCAAGAGAGCTTGGGGCTACCTGGGCGGCCATCGGAACGTCACTGGGAATGACTCGACAGTCGGCGTGGGAGCGGTTCTCGGGCCGGGAGTAGTTGCCTGACACGTTCGATCCGGCACCGGCATCGGCCGGCCGTAGGTCGGGGACCTTGGCCTGGCACCGAGCGGGGGCCCGATGCACGATCCAACGAACCGGCGGTGGCCTTCAGCGAGCGACGGACTCCGCAGAGGCGATGACGGACTGCAACGCAGCCACATGGCCCTCGAAGGCGGCTCGGCCCCGATCGGTGAGGCTGACCCGAACCCGACGCCTCCGATTGGTCACCGGCCGGTCGATCGTCACGTAGCCCGCCTCCTCCAGGATGGAGAACTGCTTGGACAGCGCCGAATCGGACAGGCCCAGTCGATCGCGTACGAACGAGAAGTCGACCCAATCCGTGGAGGCCATGAGTGCGACGATGGACAGGCGGGTGCTGGGATGGATGAGCTCGTCGAACTGGGCAGCGCTCATGTCGCGTCGCGGTGCCGTTCGACTCGTCGGCGCAACGAAGCCATCAGGCTCGGCCCACCGGCCAGGACGAGCGCCGCCACGACGATGCTGGCGAGGACTCCGGGGGCGCGGGCGCCGTCGGCGTGGGCGAGCAGCGCCAACCCGACGGTGGCAATCGTCATGACGATCAAGAACCCGAAGACAAGTGCCGGCACTCGGTGACCGACCAGGTCACGACGAATGCTCAGCGAGGTCGATGCGTGCCGACCGGAAAGGACCCATGGGGCAATGGCCGAGTGCGCGGCCCCGAACGCGAGTGTGCCGGCGATGATCGCCCATGTTGGGCCGTACTGGGCCAGGACGCCGAGCGCCACCCAGCCTGCAGCCACGCTGACCCAGTACCACCAGGGCACGTCGATCTCGGCGATGACCTGTTGTCGCCGACGGTCGATCGAGCTCAGGGCGTACTGCGCCTCGGTTGCCGATATCTCACTGGCCATGAGCGATCCCTTTCACTTTCCTGGTTGGAAACTGTATTACTTTCCAACTGGGAAAGTCAACTCCGCCGCCTGCGGACCCCCAGACCGACGTGCCCACGGGGGCTAGCCCCACCCGAGGAATCCGGTTCCCCGCATTCCCGTGACCGCCAATTCTCTCTATGTTTGACCTGTGAGGTTTGGCGAGAGGTGCAACTCGGCGATGTTCGGCACCCCCGGATCCCAGAATCTCCCCGGTGGCCCGGGCTCGGGGTGCAGTCCCTCATGGTGATCGCCTGGGGATCAGAGCCCAACTCCCGTCTGGAGGAGATCGCCCGAACCGTCGTCGAGACGCCGTTCACCCGACGGACCTGGTCGGAGCTGCTCTTTCTCATGGCGGGCATGCCGATCGCGTTCATCGGGCTGGCGTTCGTGGGAATCACCATGGCGGCCGGGGTGCTCCTGGCCATCACATTCATCGGGTTCGCCCTCATCGGCGTGGCCGTGCGGGGAGCCCGAGGCATCGGTGGGATGCAGCGGAAGCTGGCCGGTGCCCTGCTCGACGAGGAGCTCGACGAGCCGGAGCCGTTCTCGCCCCGACCCGGCTATCTGGGATGGCTGCAATCCGCCCTGCGGGACCGGACGGGCTGGAAGGCCATGGCCTACCTGGCCCTCAAGCTGCCCCTCGCCATCGTGGCCTTCTTCACCGCCTTCAGCCTGTGGTGGGATGCCTTCAGGTGCCTCACCTATCCCCTCTGGGGCATCTCGAACCACGGCGGACTGGCGGAATGGGGGGCCGTCCGGGTCGTCTTCCAGCCCCGCTTTCTCTCCCCCGGGAGCGGAGGAGGTCCCTTTGTCGCCCTGGCCACCGTGATCACCGGGGCGATCTTCTTCTTCGTCGCCCCGTGGCCGGTGCGGTTCTTCGACTATCTCGATCGCCTGCTCATGCGATCGCTGCTCGTCCCCGATGCCATGACCGTCAGGGTCCGCGACCTCGAACAAGCCAGAGCCCAGACCGTCGACGCGTCCGCCGCCACCCTCCGGAGGATCGAGCGGGATCTCCACGACGGCACCCAGGCGCAGCTGGTCGCCCTCGCCATGCGGCTGGGCATGGCCAAAGAGAAGCTCTCCGACCCCGACCATCTGGACATCGACCAGATCACGGCCCTGGTCAACGACGCCCACAAGGGGGCCAAGGAGGCGATCGTCGAATTACGGGACCTTGCTCGAGGCATCCACCCACCCGCCCTCGACGTGGGGCTCGAAGGTGCGCTGGCCACCCTGGCGGCACGCAGCACAATTCCGACCGAGCTCACCGTCACCATCGACGAGCGACCGAGCCCGGCCATCGAGGCCATCGCCTATTTCTGCGTGGCCGAGCTCATGGCCAACGTCGCCCAGCACGCCTACGCCTCCCGGGCCAGCGTGTCCTGTGCCCAGCAGGGTCGGTGGCTACGTCTCGTGGTTCGAGACGACGGTGTCGGCGGGGCGCAGGCGGTCAGCACCGGTTCCTCCTCGAGTGGGCTGAGTGGACTGGCCGACCGGGTCCGGACCGTGGACGGGAACCTGGAGGTCGCCAGCCCTCCGCGGGGGCCCACGGTCGTGACCGTCGATCTCCCCCTGCGGGCCTAGCGGACCGTGCCGCCACGGGTCGCCATCGCCGAGGATTCGGTCATCCTCCGAGATGGACTCGTCCAGCTGCTCCTCGACCGCGGATTCGAGGTCACCGCCGCGGTCGCCGACGCCGGGGCCCTCCGGCGAGCAATCGAGCAGGATCGACCCGACGTGGCGGTGGTTGACATCCGCATGCCACCGTCGTTCACCGATGAGGGCCTGCGGGCGGCGATCGAACTCCGCCGTCAACACCAGGGGTTGGCCATCCTGCTGTTCTCGCAGTACATCGAGACCCGCTATGCCGAAGAGCTGTTGGGCAACGACGCCGCGGGGATCGGCTACCTCCTGAAGGATCGGGTGGCTGACGTGAGCCAGTTCGTGGAGGCCCTGGAGCGTGTGGCCTCGGGGGGGACGGCCCTCGATCCCGAAGTCGTCACCCAGCTCATGGGGGCCTCCCGGCGCCGGGACTCGATCTCGGTGCTGACGACACGCGAGAGGGACGTGCTCTCGCTCATGGCGGAGGGGCGAACCAATACGGCGATCGCCGATTCCCTCTGCGTCTCCGAAGGGGCGGTCGAGAAACACGTCACCAACATCTTCGCCAAGTTGAATCTGCCCGTCTCCCAGTCGGACCACCGACGGGTTCTGGCCGTACTGAGATATCTCGACACATGAACACCCGTCCCGAAGGCGGTCGGTGCCCGACGCCTCACCACTCCCCTCGGGTGCCGGTGGCCTCCCCCCGGGGGAATTCCCCCCCTCGGATCACCCGCTAGCCGCATTCCATCTGCGGATTGGCTGTCCTACCCTGAACCCATGTTGACAGTCCGATCTGCCCGATGAGCCTCACCCTGTCCGCCGAGACGGACGCCCGCCCTGATGCGGAGCGTCAGTGGGCCGTCGAGACCCACGGGCTCACCAAGCGGTTCGGAGACAACATCGCGGTGAACGGCGTCGAGCTCCTGGTGCCCCGGGGGTGCGCATTCGGCTACCTGGGTCCCAACGGTGCCGGAAAGACGACACTCATCCGGGTGCTTCTCGGTCTGACCCATGCCGACGCCGGCACGATGCGGCTGCTCGGCCACTCCGTCCCCCGACATCGTGCCGCCGCCCTGGCCAGGGTCGGGGCGATCGTCGACGAACCCCGGTTCCACGGGCATCTGACCGGCAGACAGAACCTCGAGATCCTGGCCGCGGCCCGCGAGCCGGAAGCCAAGCAGCGGATCGGAGCCTCCCTCGAGCGCGTCGGGATCCTGCACCGGTCTGACGACCGGGTCTCGAAGTACTCAATGGGTATGCGGCAGCGTCTCGGGGTGGCCGCCTGCCTCATCGGTGACCCGCAGCTCCTCATCCTGGACGAACCGATGAACGGACTGGACCCGGCCGGGATGCAGGACATGCGTGACATGATCCTGTCGCTCGTGGCCGAGGGCCGCACGGTCGTGCTCTCCTCCCACCTGCTGGACGAGGTCGAGCGGACCTGTGATGCAGTGGCCATCGTGGACCGGGGGAAGGTCATCCGGCAGGGGGCCATCACCGACCTGCTGGCCGGGTCCTCCTTCGTCGTGGACGTCGAATGCTCCGACCCGCACCGGGCCGGCGAGTTGCTCGGCGGCACGTCCATCGGCGGGCGCGTGGAGGTGGGGTCCCGAGGGCTGGGGGTCACACTGCCGGCGGGTACCGGGCGCGACGTGATCGCTGAGATCAACCGCGTACTGGTCGGAGGCAACGTCTCGGTCTACCGGCTCCAGGAAGTGCAGACCTCCCTCGAGTCGTGGTTCCTGCAGGTCACCAGCCGACTGGGGGCATCCGAATGACCGTTATCTCTGATGTGACCGCCTCGGCACCGGCCCCCATCCCCCTCGGTCGTGCTCCCGACCGACGGGGGTCGTGGATACCAACCGGTGGGATGATCACCACCCGGTTCATGGAGCTGCGGAAGCGGCGGGGACTCATGGCGGCCCTGATCTTCGTCACCATCGTCATCCCCACCGTCTTCCTCACCATCCGCCTGCTGGCCCACGCCATTGCACCAAAGTCCTACGGGCCGGCCGGCGGGGAGGACATCTTCAACGCCCTGGTGGCCGGCGTGCTCTATGTCTTCGGTTTCATCGTTGCCGCCACCTTGGGCTGCACGGCCGGATCTGTCGACCTCACCGAAGGGATGTTCCGCCATCTGGTGGTGACAGGGCGTTCGCGGTTGGCGCTCTACCTGGCCCGGATACCCGCCGGCTTGGCCATCGTCGTACCACTGGTGGCCATCGGGTTCACCATCGTCTGCGCCGTGTGCGTGTTCGCCGCACCCACCCAGATCAGCTATCAGGGTGTCACCGTGCCCGCCGGGCTCTCGGAAGCCGGCCTCCAGCACTGGGCCGCCGACCACACCGACGAGGTGGTGTGCGGCTTCCCGTACCAAGGTTCCGGGCCCAACAACAGCGTCGACAGCGTCCTCGGCAACGTCCCGTGCAATGGGCCCGGGGGAGGACCCGGCATCGTTCGGAAGGGCCCTCCCGGCTCCTCCACGACTCCGACACCGGCCATGATCAGGGCCGCCGCGGTGCAGATCGCCGCGCAGGACTATTCCGACTACTCGAAGGTCTTTCTTTCCCCCTCGGTCGGGCTCATGGTGCGCACCGGCCTCTGGATCGAGCTCGAGGTCGTCGTCGGCTTCATCGTCGGGCTGGGTCTCGGGTCACTACTCGGGCAGCGGACGGTCGCGGTGATCCTGATGATCGTGCTGGAGATCGTCCTCACCCCGATCCTGTCGCGGGCCAACATCCCCCACATGATCAACCTCCAGCGCTCGGTCGTCGGGTTGGCTGTGGCCCATCTGGAACCATCAGGCCTCGGATTCGTCTTCGGAGGGGGCGGGGGCCCGGACGGCGGCCGAGGCACGTCCCTCCTGGTGCCGGAGTCGAGGACGGCGGCCGTCTTCGTAATTGTCGCCTGGCTGGTCGGCTGGACGGCCCTCGGCGCCTGGCGAATGGTGAAGCGGGACGCATGAGTATGGCTCCCCGGACGGCTAGTTCGACAGTCGCTCCGTGAGCCTCACCACCACCGTATCTCCCTCGGACTTGCCGATCCTCCTTCGGATGTCGGCCTTGATCGGCAACTTGTGCGTGCCATCGCCCAGTGCCATGAACGAGCTCTGAAACGGTTCGTCGTCTACCGTGCCCCGCACCTTGACCAGTCCCCTGGTCCCGAAGTAGTCGGCCGAACCGTCCATGACGACGTAGGTCCACCCACCCTTGCTACTGCTCCTCTGCAACCTGGCCCGGAATGTCTTGTCCATTCCTCAGACCCCCGGGCTCCGCCCCTTGGGAGTACTCGGGACCCGCGGTTCGAACATCATGGCGTGGCGGGGAACGGTCACGGGTCCGGCCTCTTCGGGTTCGATAACAGTGAGCCGGGAACGTCCGGCATGGAACATCTCTACCTCAGCCCAGGGTTCGATGTCGAGAGGGTGTCCTTCCCGAGCGTCGGGGTCGGGGAATACCCGAGCACGGGACGGACCTCGGTGGCTGCGTGAATGGCCACTGTTTGCAGTGAACCCACTCGGTCGATCCACGCGGGGTCGGGAGACCCCAGGGTTTGGTGAGTACCCGTGAAGGACACTCGGCCAGTGTTCTGGCAACCGTGGCTGGTCAGAGCGCATTCTGAGGTGTGCGGAGCAGGTGGCTCCCCCACGGACGACCATCAGCTGACGGTGTCCTGACCGGTCCGACAGACTAGGGCGGTGACGGAACTTCCCAAGACCCAGTACACGAAGACCCCTGACGGGACGCACATCGCCTACCAGGTCGTGGGCACCGGCTCGATCGACTTGGTCTACGTGCCCTCGTGGGTATCCCACATTGAATGGGCTTGGGAGGACCCGACGTACGCTCACTTCCTGCGGCGCCTGGGGTCGTTCTCGCGCCTCATCTGGTTCGACAAGCGGGGAACCGGCCTCTCCGACCGGGCCACCACGCTTCCCATCCTCGATCAGCAGATGGACGATGTCACCGCCGTCTTGGATGCTGTGGGGTCAGAGCGGGCTGCGCTCTTCGGCCACGGTGACGGCGGGGTCCTCTGCACCATGCAAGCGGCCAGCCACCCTGAGCGGGTCAGCGCCCTCATCGTGGCCGCATGTGCCCCGCGGTTCGTCTGGGCTGATGACTATCCGTGGGGGATGACTCCTGAACTGATGGATTTCTTCGAAGGGGTGATCGAGGAGGCATGGGGAGAATTCGATCAGTCCGAATACATCTCCATCCTGGCTCCGAGCACCGTCGACGATTCCCGCTTCCGGGCGTGGTTCGACACGCTGACCAAGCTCGGGGCCAGCCCTTCGGCTGCTCTCGAACTGTTGCGCATCTTCGCTCTTGGTGACATCCGGGCGGTCCTACCCACCGTGTCCGTTCCCACTCTTGTCCTCCAACGGACCGGAGATCCGCTGATCGAGGCTGCCCACGGTCGGTACTTCGCCGATCATGTGCCCGGTGCCAGGTACGTCGAGATACCCGGACGCGACTACTTGATCAATGTCGGAGAGGTGGATCGGATGGCCGATGAGATCCAAGATTTTCTCACCGGCGTCCGGGGCGGCTCGCCTGCCGAGCGCATCTTGTCCACGGTGATGTTCACCGACATTGTCGGCTCCACCGACAGAGCCGTGAGCCTCGGCGACACAAAGTGGCGTGAGTTGCTCGATGCCCACGACGCCCTGATTCGCAGACAGCTCGACCGATTTCGCGGCCAGGAGGTCAAGACACTTGGCGACGGCTTCATGGCCACCTTCGATGGACCTGCCCGAGCGATCCAGTGCGCAGCCTCAATGTGCAGCGGTGTCCGAGGCCTCGGGATCGAGATTAGGACCGGCATTCACACGGGAGAGGTCGAAGTCCGAGGTGACGACATCGGTGGCATCGCCGTACATCTCGCCAAGCGAATCGAGTCGCTGGCGGCACCCGGAGAAGTCCTCGTCTCCAGAACGGTCGTCGACCTGGTCGCAGGATCGGTAATTGAATTCGAAGACCGGGGCGAGCAAGAGCTGAAGGGTGTGCGTGGGTCGTGGCGTCTCTATGCCGTGACGGGCTGACGGGCACACCACTCAGGCCGGTTTCGCCAGAGGAGGCGCATGCCTGAAGGCCGCCCGACTATCTCACGACACATCTAGGTACAGGGCTTCGTAGGCGCCCGCCAGGTCAACGAGCGACTTGGAAGCAGCCCCATTGAATGAGGAACCGTGCATGAGGGCCAACGTGATCGGCGAGAGGTCCGCTAGGCGGCGCATGGTCTCGGCAGTGTCGGGGGCTAGCGCCGTACTTCGAAACATTGCTTCCGCCTCCATGGCCGGACCGACGATGTCTCCGGTGGTGACCGCGGGCCCCTGGCCGAGGTGGGTGAAGAGGTCCCCACACAACAGGGTGCCCGTCGTCTCTTCGAACAGGACTCTGGCGTCCCACCCATGTGGAACATGGGGGGTGTCGATGTGCCGAACACGCATCGTCCCCAGCTCGATGACTTCACCGTTGGCCAATCCCTGCGGAGGACGGTCGGCCATCTCGTTGATTGACACCAGGCATCCCAACGCTCCGTGTGCCACCTTGGCCATTGGGGCGGCAGCGAGGAACTCGTTCATGGCTCCGCACTCATCGGATTCGACGTGTCCGAACGCGATCCAATGGAGACTGTCCACCGGCGTCACTCTCTCGATCGCCTCGGTGATCGAGGGGAACATCGATCGGTGCCCCGTGTGGAAGAGGAGAGGCTGCTCGTCGTTGAGTAGAAACTGGTTGAACGTAAAGCCGGTGGGTCCGATGTCTGGCACAAATGTAGAGATCCGATAGATGTTTGAGGCAATTTCATCGATAGTCGTGGCCATTGCTGCTCCTCTGTTTGGGTGGGAGGGAGATACCTGCAAATCGCCGTCTGGCAGCCGTGTCGGAAGCTGATCCTCTAGGACCTGGCACTCGGCTCGGAGAACAGCTCGAGTTGGATGTTGTCCGGGTCCCGAAAGACGAGCACCGATCCGTAGGCCTCATCCGAAATGGGTGACTGGGTCAGGGGACGGTCAGCGACTTCGACACGGGCGACACCGTTGACTACGAGGTGCGACTGCCAGGCTTCCAGGTCCCTGCGAGCCGGTACCCGGAAACCCACATGATCAAGCCCGGTGGACACTTCCCCGAATTCTCCGCCATCGTTCTTTTCGTGCTGATGGAGCACGATCATCAATTCGCGGGCGTCGTCGGCCAACAGCTTCCCCATGCCGCCCTCGTGGGGCACGTCCACTCGGTACTGGAGCCTGAACACGTCCTCGTACCAGGCCACGCTGGCGTCAATGTCAGTTACGGTCAGTGCGATGTGATGGAGCTGTGGTCGGCATACAGACAGCATGAGTGCCGCCTCCTTGGTTTGATCGGATTGATCCATACGACTGCCTCGCTTGGCATCATCGCCGACTGGTGCGGCGCGATCGACCCTCGAGCGGTCGGCAGTGGTCGAGAAACATGCGTACAGCATCGTCGACGAGGCGAATCCACCGATCCCCACCCGGGTCATTGGAGATCTGCTGGTCCACCAGACCGGTGCCCACCGCGGTCCACAGGTCAACGTGGCGTCCATCAGTGATGCCGATGAGCCTCAGTCGCTCGCGCGAGTTGGCGAGCGCCTCGATAGCCGGTGCATAGGAGTCCTCCGAAGGCTCGAAGCCGGGAATCGGACGCTGAAACAGGAGTTGATACCGGGCCACGTCCGAAGTGCAGAAGCCAATGAAGCGCCGGAGGCTGGCGACCAGTGTCTCTTCGGGGTCCCCAGCCTGGTGGGGCTCAGCCATGAACTCGGCGAAGTCAGTGGCCGCCTGTCCGAACATGGCGTCGTAGATTGCATTCTTCGACTCGAAGTAGGCGTACACCGTAGGGGATGTGATCCCGGCACGGCTGGCCAGGCCACGGATCGAAAGGGACCCGAGCCCTTCTGCATGGACCACAGCCCAGGCCGCGTCGAGAATGGCCCGACGGGAGAACTGGCGACGTGACTCCCGCCAATCCTCTGTCTCGTCTGACTTTAACATACGGGTCAATACTTATACAGCGTTTAAATCCTGTCAAGTGGATCCATCACCGAGACCACCGATACTGAACCGCTCGCGGCCGGCCTCGACGACGACACCGATCTGAGGCATGCCACCGATCTGCTCGGTGAGCTTGATGTAGTCGAGGTAGGTGTCCTTTCGAGTCACGAGTCCGTCGGCGACAGCAATCACATCCACGCCGTCGCAGGCGAATGGCGCACCGTCGAACGTTCCTGTCATGTCGTACTCGAAGACGATGTGATCGTCACCCGAATAGAACCTGTTGGGCTCGAACTCGAGGTCAGGCACAAGGTGGAGCAGGGCTGCGATGAGGTCGCGAACGGCCCGCTTCCCCGTCGCCCGCTCCGCGGCCCCATCCATGTGGAACACCGAGTCTGCAGAGTGCAGGGCACTGATGGCCTCGGGGTCACGCTGGACCCAGGCACCGTGATATGACACGGCCAACTCTTCGACAGTAAGACCCAATGAGTCCCCTTTGTCGATCCGCCGTACGAGACCGTAACATCTCACCGCGCACTGCAGACTGGACGAGTGATCGGTCCTCACCGACGTACCGGGCCAGGAGCTGCGCTGGGTGGATGTTCCGAGACTCAGCGGTCTAAGTTCGGATCTCCCACCACTCCATCCCCGGCCTGCAGTGCTGGGGCCGCAGGGTCATGATCTACGAGTCGAATCCCCAACCGCGATTCACGAAGTCGTTGACAATGACGGAACACAGAGCTGAGCTCGCTGGTGGCAGCACACAAGACTCCATGGCCGCCTGTCCCTCTCCGGAGTCATCCGAATAGCGCATCATCCCTACCGCCTGGAAGTTTCCGCCGGACATGGCCACATCGCCCTGGACCCCGGGCGGATCAGTGAGTTCCACGGTGCCGAAGTCTGAAGATGAGGACCCGGCAAGAAATTCCGTCCGCTCGTCCGGCGGCGCAGAGGACGGGCACGACTGTCCAAAGTAACTGAGGTCGCTCTCTGCGTTCGGAAAGACGGCGCACACGAGATCGGCGACGCAGCCCTGGCAGGCCGACGGCGAGTAGGCGATGACGCCTTCGGTGCCAGACGGGAGGGACGCATCACCTGAACTCGGGTCTGACTCTCCAGAGGGAAAGACGGAAACGACTGTGGAGCCATCCGCTCCGACGGTGGCTGTGCAGCTCCATCCAACGGGGGCGAGGACCGGATCGACCGAGCGGGTCGAATCGCTGTAGAAGGTCAAGCTCCTGCGTTCCCCCGCCGCCATTGAGACGCCGATGGAGCTGGGAATACGTGAGCTCGGATCCTGTTGGGCCCCGTAGCTCGAGGGACATTCATTCACGGACAAGGCGGCGCCCGTCTGCAATGGGGCCGTGGGTGGAGCAGAAGTGGCGGCTGACGCGGGCGTCGTCTGGGGTGGTGCCGCTGGCCCCTTCGCCCCCGGTTGGTTCGAGTTGCTGCCGTGCCCGGCTGCATTCGAGTTTTCATGCCTGGCGACACTCAGCCCGCCGATCACACCGGCGACCAGGAGCACGACAACGGCCGCCACGATCGCCGTCTTTCGTCGGCGCCTGGTCCCCGGCCTGATGGCGACGTTGGGTGGAGCGGTGAGCTGACTGGTTCCATCCATCGGCGAGGTTCGCTCGGCCTCGAACGCCGGCGACGCCACGACAGTGGGGGGATGACGGGGGTCAACGGACTGAAACAGTGCCGTCTGCATCGCTGAGGAACTGGAGAATCGGAGCTGCGGGTCCTTCTGGAGGGCCTTGTCGACAGCAGCTCCAAGGCTCGGGGGGACTTTCGCCGCCCGCTCGACAATCGGTTGCACCGGGGCGAATTGGTGCTGATACATGACCGAGGCAGCCGTCTCCCCGGTGAATGGGGGCACGCCGGCCAAACACTGGTACGCGAGACAGCCGACCGCATAGAGGTCTGACCGCTCGGTCGCCGACGCACCAGAGCATTGCTCAGGCGACAAGTAGCCCACGGTCCCCATGAGAATGCCTGTATCCGTCAGTGCTGAGGCCTCGCTGGAGGCCCTGGCGATCCCGAAGTCGGCAACTTTCACCCCGTTGTTTCCGAGCAGAATATTGGATGGCTTGATATCCCGATGGACAATGCCGTGTCTGTGGGCTTCGCCCAATCCACTGAGGACACCGGTGCAAATGACGACCGTCTGCATCGGATCCAGTCGGTTCTCCCGGTGAAGGAGTTGTGCCAGGGATTCGCCCTCTACGAGCTCCATCACCAAGTACGAGACTCCGCGCTCCGTTCCGAAGTCGAAGATGGTGACGATGTTGGGGTGATTGAGGCTCGCCGCATGTCGGGCTTCCCTCTCGAACCGG
Source organism: uncultured Acidimicrobiaceae bacterium (assembly GCA_963817005.1). GTDB lineage: Bacteria > Actinomycetota > Acidimicrobiia > Acidimicrobiales > RAAP-2 > Bog-756. The sequence continues at coordinate 78,613 of CAWFMN010000007.1, read as the reverse complement.
GCAAGGAGACCGGGATCAGCTCCGAGGGCACGGGCAAGCAATTTGATCGCCACAAATCGATGGAGCCGGGTGTCCCAGCCACGCCAAACGGTCGCCATGGCGCCCGCCCCGATCTGCTCTCGCAGCTCGTAGCGATCGGCGATGACGTCCACATTTGAACCCTATCGCCGCGGCTCAGATCGGAGGAATCGGGTGGACGGTCACGGCCCTGGAACGGCTCCGCTGGCTCTTGCCGGTAGGTCGCCGTCACAAGACAGTGGGCATGAGAGCACGGTGGTGGGACAGGCCGGCCTGGTCAGCCAAGATTGTTTGCGCAGGTGTGTCCGTCGTTGTTGCTGTTCGTACCGTCCGGACAGGTGACGTCCGCCCAGACGACGCCGGTCAGGTTGGCGCCGGTCAGTGTGGCACCGGTGAGGTTGGCTTCGTCCAGCGTTGCCCCGGTCAGGTTGGCACCGGTCAGGTCGGCATTGATCAGTGTCGGGCCCGGGCTACCCCCCAGTTCGGCGTCGGTGAGGTTTGTGTCAGTGAGATTGGTCCCGTTCAGGTTGGCGTCAGTCAGAAAGGCACCGGTCAGATCCATGCCGGAGAGATCGGTGCCACTCAGATCGGCGTAGGTCAGGTTGGCGCCGATGCCGACAAGGAATCCATTGATGAGAAGCCAACCCGACGGAAGTGTGGATGGTCGTCCGGTGATACCGCCAGAGGACTCACCATTGAGGACCGCGTTCGTCAATTTGGCGTCGGTCAGAGTGGCGCTCGTGAAGGTGGCGTTGGTGAGGTTGGCGCCGATCAGGACAGCACCCGTCAGGTTGGCACTGCTCAGGTCCGCGTCGGTCAGGGTGGTGCCGGTCAGATTGGTATCGGTCAGGTTCGCCTGGGTCAGGTTCGCTCCCGTCAGGTCGCTGCCGGCCAGGTAGGCATTGGCCAGGTTGATTCCGGTCAGATCGGCCCCTGGTCCAACCAGGTATCCCTTGATGAGGACCCAGCCAGAGGGGAGGGCCGACGGCTTGCCGGAGATTCCCCCCGACGACACGCCGTTCAGGGTGGCGCCGGTCAGATCGGCGCCCGTCAACCGCGCCGCGGAGAGCGACGCCTGGCTCAGATCGGTCCCTTGCAGATCGCCGCGGCTCAGGTTCGCACCGGTGAGGTCCGTTGGGATCCCACCGAGACCGGGGATCTCCTGCAGGGCGCCCAGGTTGCCGTTGGACAGGTTGGCACCGGACAAGTCCGCTCCTCCGAACTGCACGCCTTCCATCTGCAGACCGGAGAGATTCATGCCTCTGAGCTTGGCCCCGGCGAAGTCGGTGGCGCTACAGGCCGGGATGTCGGGATTCGAAGGTGCACACTCACTGAAGGTTGCACCGCGCAAGACGGCTCCCGTCAGATTGTCGTTCGACAGGCTGGCCCAGGACAGATTGTCCCCGGTGAGATCGAGGCCGGACGCCTTGGTGTCCGCCATCGAGACGCCACCGCACGTGGAGACGACCCCGATCCCATCCCCTAGATCGAGCGTGGTGCACGAGGAGGTGATGGCGTTCGTCAGATTGGCACCAGTCAACCGGGCGCCGGTCAAGTTCGCGATGACACACTCGGGCTGATGGATTGCCGGGGGTAGGCAGGACGAGACCAAAGACGCCCCCGACAGGTTCGCGTGACTCAGATCATCGGCGGACAGGTTGACGCCCGGCAAACTGGCGCCGGCGAGGTTGGCAAAGCGGAGGTCGGCGTCCGTGAGATCAGCGATCCGGCACGTGAAGTCGCCGGCCGGTGGCATCAGAAAAGAGCAGGTCGTCAGGGTCGCCCCCGCGAGGTTGGAGTGCTTCATTGTCGACGAGGACAGATTCGCTCCCGACAGGTCGGCGCCGGAGAAATCGGCAAAGGAGAGGTCGATTCCCGACAGGTTGGCTCCCGACAGGTTGCTCCCTGGACAGTTGGTGAATCTCACGGCGGTGGGATGGGTAACGATGGTGCAGTTGCCGATGGGTCCGGCGGCGGATGCCGTGGCCGCGCCGGACCCGATCATCGCCAGCGTGACGATGAGCAGGGCAACCGTGACGACGCGGCCAGCCGGGTGGCGGTGCCTGTCACGAGGTCGACGGAGGTGCCCCGCCTGCCCTGCCCTCGTGCCTCCGGCCGAGCCGATGTTCTCATCGGAGCGAGATCGCATGCCAACCCCCTTCAGCCGGCCGATGTTGTGGGATCCGCACTTACCCAAGTTCGCCAGGGCGGCCAAATCCATTAGACCACTTCACCGTGCATCGTGCGCTCGGATTCCGACAGGGCCTGGCGGGGTAGGTCCTGTCGCAGGTGGGCGGCGCCGGAGGTGCTGGTCGGGCCGACCGGGTCGCCATGTCAGTGCCCTATGTATCTCGAATCTCGAGCGTCATGTATCTCGAGCTTCGGCTGCGACCACCGAGCCCGCTCGATAGGACAGCGACAGGCCACGGGCGCCCATGCGCACCGGGTTTCGGTCCAGCCCATTGGTCAGGTAGGCGAAGGACAATCCGGTGGCCGGATCGGCCCACGACACCTGCCCGCCGGCACCCATGTGTCCGAACGTTCGGGGCGAGTTGGTGGAGGCAAAGCCCCGCATCATTGCCGTCTCGGCGCTGCCGGCCAGCAGCAACCCCAGCGTACGGTTGGCCGGAGCGCCCGTCATGGGGTCGATGAGGTTGCAGAGCACGTCAGCCGTTCCCGCAGCCAGTACCTCACGTTGCCAGAGCTCAGCCGGGTTGGCCAGCAGCGCCTGGTAGTACATGGCCAGGTCCGCCGCTCGCCCCACCGCGCCGCCACCGGGGTGGCCCACCGCTCGCACCTCGGGGTCGTTGTGCCGCAGCAGGTCCTCTTCGGAGGTGCCGATGGCCGATACGTCGAGGCCGATCGAGCCCCCGAGCTCTTCGAGCTCCCGTTCGGACACGGCAGCCCCCACACCGACCGCATCGAGCACGTCGGACTGGTCGCGGGGGGCGGGCCCAAGGCAGAGTGAGCCAATCTTGAGAGGCCCGAGGAGGTGATCCCGGACCAACGTGCGAAAGTCGGTACCGGTCACCGACTCGGCAAGCTCGGCCAGCACCCAGTGCGCCGACGACCCGTGGTAGACGAAGCGCGAGCCGGGCTCCCACTCGAGTGCCCAGGAGGCGAGCCGCGCTAACCGGCGGTGTCGGTCGACCCAGTCGTCGTCGGGCATGCGGGCATCGGGAAATCCGGCGGTGTGGGTGAGTAGGTGCTCGACCGTCACCGTGTCCTTGCCATGCTCGGCGAACGACGGCACCACGTCGGCGACCCGGGTGGAGCGCTCCAGCATCCCCTGGCCGAGCAAGCGCCACAACACACCGGCGGTGATCGCCTTCGTGCACGAGTAGATGACGAACCGGCTGGTGGGCGATGCCCCGTAGGTTTGGCTGGCCACGAGCTCGCCCCGGAATGCCACGGCGATCTGGCAGGCGGGCAGAAGACCTTCGTCCACCTCTCGCCCGGCCCGCTGGAGGAGGGCGTCCAGCACCGCCGGGTCGATCGCCGGGTCGAGTCGTGCGGGAACGGGGTGGTTGCCGGTGTAGTCCACGCGTTCGATTGGCACGGGCCCGATAGTAGGTGGGGAACAACCGGGCAGGCCCCGGACGATGATCAACGACCCGTCCTGGACACCTTCCTCTGATGATCCACCAAGGGCTCGGCCGGCTGCGGACACCTCCATCCTGGGGACCCCAGCCCCGATGAGTGAGGTGCCTTGTACGGAGGGGGCGTGTACAATGCAGACATGGCTCACGTCACGATGGCGAAGGTATCTCAGCGGGGACAGACCAGTCTTCCCGCCGAGCTTCGACACCGTTGGGGTATCGGAGAGGGCGGCGCGGTGGCCTTCATCGACCTGGGGGACGCCGCGTTGGTGCTGCCGGGAGGCATCGAATCGGCGAAAGCCGAGGTTCGAAGGGTTTTGGCCCTCGGCGCCTACGCCGAGGGCCTCTCGGCAATCGACGATCCCGACCTTGCCTTCTAGGCGCCTCCTCCTCGATGATCGAGTCCTCGTCGCACTCTTGGTGGGTGAGCGCCTCCCGATCGCCAGTCGGTCAGATCGCTTCACAACGTCGTACTTCTACTTCCGGGCCTGCCGAGCCGTCGTCGCGGGGGTTGGGGGTCATCTATCGGGACCGTTCGAGCGTTTGGATCCAGATCGGCGCGCCACGGCGCTCGAGCAGATGCTCACCCTTCCAGACGACGTCGGCCTACCCGACTCCAGACAACTTGTCCCCGCGATGGTCGACGTGCGTCGTCGGCATCCGAACCTCAGCCTGTTGAACATCGAAGGTACCGCCGCTGCCCTGATGTTGGGAGCGAAGATGGTGCTCAGCCCAGCAACCGCAGGTGGACAGCTTGAATCCGTGCTTCCGGTCGAGCACATCCCGTTCCAGACGATCGACCTTCCATAGTTCGCAGATGGACTCAACGTTCCGACCTGATGCGGCCCGACGGTTGATCGCGCAGGGGCTGTCATCACACAGACGCATGGGGACTGCCTCTCGCTCGAGATCGACGTGGGGTTCGTGACTGACACCGGTGGCCACCCGGTCGATCGTGCCGTCAGTGAAGCCCGTCAGGGGCACGCCCGGGGTAGCCGTAGGTGATGGGGTTCGCCGTTGGCCCGTCCACCTGCCGCGGGGACCCGGCTAGTGCGAAGGTAGCCCAGCGAAGGTGGAAGGCTCAGGGATTTAGCCGGGCAGAGGGCTCGTGGCGACCCCGATGGCGTTGGTAATCCCATCACTGCCCAGGCTTCCATCGAACGGCGCATCCCCGTAGGTGAAGATGCCGCCGTCGGACGCCACCAGCCAGTAGCCCAGGCCGCTGGGGGTCGAGGTCATGCCCACGATGGGCTGGTTGAGATGCGAGCCGCCGTGGGAGCCGTAGAAGCCGGCGTCCCCGTAGGTGAAGATGCCGCCGTCGGACGCCACCAGCCAGTAGCCCAGGCCGCTGGGGGTCGAGGTCATGCCCACGATGGGCTGGTTGAGATGCGAGCCGCCGTGGGAGCCGTAGAAGCCGGCGTCCCCGTAGGTGAAGATGCCGCCGTCGGACGCCACCAGCCAGTAGCCCAGGCCGCTGGGGGTCGAGGTCATGCCCACGATGGGCTGGTTGAGATGCGAGCCGCCGTGGGAGCCGTAGAAGCCGGCGTCGCCGTAGGCGAAGATGCCGCCGTCGGACGCCACCAGCCAGTAGCCCTTCCCGGTCGGCGTCGAGGTCATGCCCACGATGGGCTGGTTGAGGTGCGAACCACCGTGGGAGCCGTAGAAGCCGGCGTCGCCGTAGGCGAAGATGCCGCCGTCGGAAGCCGTCATCCAGTAGCCGGCACCGTCCGGGGTGATGTCCATGCCCTTGATCGGAGCATTGAGATTTGTCTGGGTCAGATCGCCCAGATAGTTCAGGTAGCTGTCGTTGCCGAAGCCGGCCAGGCTGCCGTCGTCGCCGTAGAGGTAGTAACCCTCACCCGGGGTCGTGGGCAGAATGTTGTAAGCCGCCGTGCCGGTAATGGTGTCCGTGCCGTTGTCACAGGCGAACTGGAGTGCGACAGCCGAAATGGCCTGCGGTGAGCCCTGAGTGGTGAACTGGTCAAGTTGTACATCCGCCTCACCACCCGCGTCCGTCCCGCAGGAAGCACTGCCGGTGCCAATCACGATGATATTTGAGTTCGACGAGTAACTGTTTCCCGCCTGAAGTGGACCGGACATCATGATCCGTCCCCCGCCACCGAACGACAGACAGAGCCCCGGCGGCACGGCTCCACAAACGGGATTGATGGTGACCGAACCAGGAGAGGAATCACTCAGTGTGATGTCCCCCGTGGCATCATCGGAGACGGTGAGGGTGGACATGTTGAGTGGCGCAACCACGGCGTGCGGTGCTCTCGCAACTGCTGCGCTCGATTCGGAATGTGCGCGCCATGATTGGCCCTGAGGCGATGCTCCCGCCGCCGTGACTCCCATACCGATGCTGCAGATGGAGAGCGCCGCGAGAGCTGCTGCCGAGTAAATCCGCCGTTTGATCATGGGCGATAGTTAGGCACTGTCCCGGAGCAAAGTCAAGGATCTATTTGAGACCGGGGCCTCCAGATGAGATCCCACTTTTACAAGCCAATCTCGCCATAGGTGTGGCGAATTTCACGGCAATGGGTGTGGCGAGTTTTGTTGCAATGGCTGTTGCAATCGCTTTGCATATGAGTGCCAAAACGCTCGGCGACTGTCCCTAAGGTGCGTCATCTCGAACGACCTCTTGCGAACTGGGAAGGGGGTCACCCCATCCTCTCGGCGTCCGCCGACCGGGGTCATGACCCGGCCCGAAGGGTCTGAGCTACCTCTCCCCAACGGGCCAGTGAGTTCGGATCACGGATCCAGGCCATTCCAGCGAAGTAGAAGACCACGCGGCTCGCGACGCCGTCATACCGATCGAGAAGCTGCGGCGCCACGGTCGCCCAGTCGCCGCTGATACAGAAATGCCCGAGGAGGTCGTCGTCAATCTGAGCTGCCATTCCTCCCAGATCCCCTGCCTTCTGGCGCTCTCGGATCCTGGAAGTCGTCCCCTCCCGACCGAGCTGGTCGAAGATGAAGGAATAGTTAGGAGTAGAACCGTAGAAGGCGACCTGCATTCTGGCCATCTCCCGCCATCCGGCGATCTCCTCGGACGACGCGCCGGGTGCGACGAACGCCGGAACGATGACCTCGAGATCAGCAGCTGTTCGCCCCCCGACCGCCGCCCCCGCCTCGAGGTTTGGCAGTACCGTTTCTCGCATGTACGTGGGCGTATTGAGTGGGTGAATGTGGACTCCATCGGCAATCTCGCCGGCCATGCGCAACATCCACGGGTTCACGGCGGCGATGTCGACCGGGGGGTCGGGAACGTCAATTGCGCCAGGGGACCACGTCGCTGGCAGCAGGGAGAGACTCCAAAACTCGCCGTTGTACTCGAGGCCACTCGAGCCACGAAACGCCGCGTAGATGGCCCGGAGAGCACCGACGTAGTCGCGCATTCGAGGCCCGGGATGATCGAATGTGGACCCGTAGCGCCGTTCGATGTGAGCTCTCACCTGCGTGCCGAGCCCCAGCCGAAACCTTCCCCCACTGGCTTCGGCGAGCTCCCACGCCGTACTGGCGGTAACCATCGGACTGCGAGGAAAGGCGACGGCGATGCCGGTCAGGATGTCGATCTCCGCGGCAAGCGCGACGGCGGCGCAACTGAGATAGGCCGTCCTCCCGGCTTCGGTGATGACGATTCCGGAGAACCCGACATCACGGGCGCTTCGAGCCAGATCCTGGATTCGGCGAAGCGATAGACCTCCGGTCATCAGATCGACTTCCACAACTACATCCGCTCCGGGGGATTGACGGTCACGAGGTCGCGATGCCGCAGGGGAGCGAAGACCGATCGGTCAGCCGTACCGGGCGGCACCGGCGACCGGTACCTTCAGCCCCCACATGTAGAGGACCATTCGCCGGTCAATTCGAGAGGCTCTGAGGTTCGGTGTTCGGAAAGGATTCTCCGTGACGTAGGTCCTCGTTCTCGGCCCGGGCCAGCTTGGCCTTTGCCAAATCCTCCACGCGGCGGACAAACTGCGGACTGTGGCGAAATCGGGCCCCGATCTCGGCGTAGCTGGCACCGGACTCCCGCCAGGTCAGAATCCGCCGTTCCAACGGCCGGAGCACCTGGGGCTTGGGGGTGGGTATTGCTCCACGATGCGTCCTCGAACCAAGGGCCAGAATCTGGGCCACACTCCGTTGGCTTCGCCGGAACCTCCAGGCCACTTCGGCCGGGTCGACGCCGGACGCTACGAGCCGGCGCATTCGCCGCTCGATAGGCCGTAGGTGTGCGTCGCTGGCTACTAGCTCAGGTTCCACCACCAACCACGATAGCTCGGACGGGTCCTCTCCAGGTTCTCCACCCGAAGCGGGGTGGCTCCCGTCCCTAGAAGTCCCCGGCCAAGCCGTCTGGCCGTCGATCTTCAGCCATCCGGACGGAGGACAAGGCCTGGACCAGGCAGAATGCAAGGCCGGCGCCGTCAGCCGGGTGCCTCGAAGGCTCCCCCGGAAACCGCCTCCTCGCGGGGCGTGGGGAACGCGGCCCCGATTCGTGGCTCGCCAATCTGAAGGAGGGGTCCTGGCGGCCAGCTCGAGGTGACGGGTGGCCGTCGACTAGGCCGGTCCCCACGGGAGCAGACAAACGAGGACCTCGACGGAGATTCCCCCTCTTGCGCTGTTGGGACTACGGTCCTTGAACTCGAACCGGCCCCCCGCCCCACCTCCTGGCGGGTCGCGCCGCTGGCGCAGCAGAGTGCTGAGTTCCCGAGCGGCTCTTCCTTCGATGGACCTGGCGGCACATCAGGACGCACTACCGCGGAGGGTTTACAGGCGCTTGGAGAACAACGGTGGCTCCGAAGACGCCTGCCGGCCCGGATCGCCGGCTCCGACCTCCCCCACCAGGTAGCGACCGAGTTGGCTATTCCCGATCCGACAGACGCCCACCTGGGAATGTGCGGCGATAGGCGGCGACGGCCAGCCAAAGCGAGAGCAGCAGGATGAGCATCCCGTCCAGTGCGTGAAGGCCGCCGATCCACTTGTTGCTGTCGCCACCATTGGCCAGGACGGACTGCACCGCCACGGTGAGCACGACGAGAAGGAGTGCGCCGACCACAGTCGATCGGGAGATGCGGACGGCAAGGGCCACCAGAAACAGCAGGAAAGCCACGCCGCCGAGAATGCTACCGAGAGTCCGGTGGGGCTCGAAGCTCTCTGCATCTGCGACCCGCGTCGTCTGATCGCCGAATGCGCCGACCCCGGCCAGAAACACCTGGACGAGCACGACGAAAAAGAACAAGGCGGCCAGATAGCAATAGATTCGGTCCACCGCCTGTCTCCACCCCGAGGGACGATCGGGCACCGCATCGACCTCCGTCCCCTTCACCGCCATACTTGCCTCCAACCATTGAGGATCGTTCCAGATCTCTATCCCAGACTCCGCCGCTTTGTCATTGTTGGCCGATGTGCTCGCCTCGCCAAGGGGGTCATCCTCCAATCCCACGTAGTGCTGCCACCATTGCGTCGGCCGATGCCTCGGTCGGGCCCAAACTGTCAGTTTCGAGACCCTCGCGATGAGGTAGTTGTCGACCGTCCGTCACGGCTCGACCAGGGGGCTACCACCCCCCCACGGGTGGGCCCATCCACCTTGATTCCCGAACCGTTGCCGACTTGAATGCAAAAGGGACCCATCGTCATTCCCGGTTCGGTCATCGGGGAGTCGAATTCGGTGCGCCGGAAACTCTTCGCGGAAGGGGAGTCACTTGGGCGCGGTGTGGATGGTTGCGGCAAGGGACATGCGGCGGCGGCGGTCGAGCATTCTTATCCTCACACTGATCGTGGGGGTCGTGGGCGCCGTTGTCCTATCCGCCGCCGCTGGTGCACGACGTACAAACTCCTCGCTAGGGGCGTTCGAAGAGGAGAGCCGATCGGCAGATGTCGAATTGAGCGTCCTTGGCCTACCGAATCGGGTTCAGCTGAGGGAGCTACGCCAAGTGCGCGGCGTTGTGGCAGTGGGCGGACTTCGTGCCTATGGCATCACCGTAAAAGGTGACCCGGACCTTCAGGAGATCGGTACTCCCATCGGCTCTCAGTTCGGCACCGTGGTGGATCGAGATCGTGTTATCGCAGGTCGGGCCGCCAATCCCTCGGCAATCAATGAGGTCACGATCGGTGAGGCACTCTCGACCCGACTGCACCTGGGGATCGGAGGACACCTCGACATCGAGTCGTACACGCCGGGGCAAGTTGCCTCCCTCATCAGAGGGGCAACCGATGTCGGCCAGTTCACAGGTCCCCGCCTTCGACTTCGTGTGGTTGGAATCGATCGACGTCCCCTCGACCTCGGGGACCGCGCCGAGTCGGGCGGATTGCTGGTACTCACACCGGCATTCGACCGCGCCTATTCGAGTCGAATAGGCATATTCGGCACCCGTCTTCGCATTCGGACGGATCATGGTGCAAAACAAGTGCCAGGAACCGTAACTGCAGCTCATCGAATCTTCGGACAGTCGCTGCTCAGCACCCAGGGCCTAGCCGTCGAAAAGGCGGGAGCCGGCAGTGCGATCGACGTCCTGGCGGTCGCACTGTGGATATCAACTGCAGTGGCCGCTGCTGTGGGCGGAATCATCGTCGGAGTCGGACTGGCGCGTGAAATTTCACTGGTGAGCATGCCGCAGGAAATCCTGCGCGCGCTGGGATTTACCCGCCTACAACGGATCATGATCACCGGTCCATTGGCTCTTCTCGTTTCCGGTATGGGCGCGATTCTGGCGACGCTAGGGGCGGTGGCGGTCTCACCCCTCTTTCCGTTTGGCGCGGCACGTCGAGCGGACCCCGACGTCGGACTGCACGCAGACCCTCCCGTTCTTGCCATTGGCGCAGCGGCGCTGGTTCTGCTCGTCCTCTCGATTGCAGTAGTCGTTGCCTATCGACTGAACAAAGGTAAGCCCAAGGGGAGAATGCTCTCCCGGCGCCCTAAGACATCCACTGTGGCTGAGTACGCGGCCCAGATGGGTCTGCGACCCACAGCCGTCAGCGGAATCCGAATGGCATTTGAAACTCGGAGGGGTAAGACCGTCGTACCAGTCCGATCGGCGCATCTCGGTGCCGTGTTGGGCGTTCTTGGACTGACGTCTGCTCTAGTGTTCGCGGCGAATCTGGATCATCTGGCTGCCACCCCCCAGCTCTACGGTTGGACTTGGGATTTCAAAGCCACCGATACAACCTCTTCCAATAGCCCATGCGGTGGGTCCGACTATGGCCTCTCGCAAAGTCCGGAACTAGCTGCTGTCGATGAAGTCTGTTACCAAAACATCCAGATTGACGGTCGTCCGGTGGCGGCTCTTGCGTTTACTTCGCTGCGGGGTCCGGCTACGTTCCCCACGGTTGTGTCGGGCCGCAGTCCGGGAGGCCCCGACGAGGTTGCCCTCGGGGCGACCACGTTACAGGCACTCGACAAATCTATTGGGGGTACGGTGCGAGCCAGCGGTCTGGCTGGAGGTCGCGTCTACAAAATCGTTGGACGGACCGTGTTCCCAACATTCGGTCAAGCTCAGTCACTCGACGATGGCGCGGTTTTCACCGGCACCGGCTTTGCTCCGCTGTTCAACAACCAGATATTCTCCCGGTACTTCGTCGGCCGATTCGCGTCCGGGGTGAATCGCGAAGTCGCAGAGCGCGACATCGCTGCCATTCCCCAGCTCGGAGATCTCTCCGGTCCAACACTTCCTGTCGAGGTGGACCGTCTGCGTCAGATTGCCTGGTTCCCGCTGAGCGCAGCCCTCCTTCTCGGTGTCGTGGCTCTCTTGACCGTCGGCTCCACGCTGTGGATAGGAGTGCGCCGGAACCGCCGTGAGCTTGCGGTCCTGAAGACGTTGGGGTTCGAGCGGAGGCAGGTGACCTCGATCGTTGTCTGGCAAGCAACAGTGTTCGCGGCACTCGGTCTGGTCGTCGGAATTCCGTGCGGATGGGTTGTCGGCAGGTTCGCGTGGAGACTCGTCGCTGATGGGCTCGGCATATCGATGGTCGCCACCATTCCGCTGGTGGACCTCGTCGTGTTGACTGTCGGTACTCTCGGGACGTTCAACCTGGTCGCTTGGCTACCGGCACGATCGGCGGCGAAGCTGCCGGCGGCTGACATCCTGCATGCTGAATGAACGCGCTGACTGGTGCGAACGAAGCTCGTCCTCGCCGTTACCGAGCCGCATGGCCGTGTCCCCGGCGTTGCCTTCGTGCACAGCCGTGGGGCCAGCCTGGACCCACAATCACCCGCTCGAGGGCGAAGACCTTCACACGGTGTTACCGTGCCCAGATCGGTCGAACACGGGGCGGACTTGGGGGACTGCTATGAAGGCAAGGGGTGCTGTCGCCCTGCTGGTATGCGCTGCTGTGGTCGTGATGTTTCTTCCTGTCGGTGAGGGCAGCGCCTCGCCGCTCGATGGTGGCGCAGCCTCGATAGGTCAGGCGTATCGAGTTGCTTCGCTGAACGAGACCTTCGTCGACACCAGCAGGGCCACTCCGTCGAATGGCACGTACCCAGGCAGCTCGCAACGGGTGCTCCCCACACTGGTGCTCTACCCCAAACTGCGGGAGGGCGAGCATGAGCACTTCCCGCTCATCGTGTTCTCCCATGGATTCACGGCCAGTGGGCCGGCCTACCGGTCGGTCTTGAAGCCTTGGGTAAGCCAAGGATATGTCGTGGCCGCCCCAACCTTTCCCCTCTCCTCAGGTCGTGCGCCGGGCGGACCTACGATCCTCGACTATCCCAATCAACCCGGGGACGTCAGTTTCGTCATTACCCAGCTCATACGGCTCGACCACACGATGGGATCACCCCTACACAGTCTCATCGACCCTCGGAGTGTTGGGGTGGCCGGCCATTCCCTGGGCGCAATTACCACCCTTGGCGTGGCCGACAACAGTTGCTGCGAGGACCCACGAATCGATGCCGCCGTGTCCATCGCTGGAATCGAGCTGCCGTTCCCCGATGGAACGTTCTTCAACAGCCACACGTCTCCTCTGCTGCTGATCCATGGAACGGCAGACCACACGGTGCCGTATGCGGCCAGTCAGGCACTGTTCGCCGACGCCCGATTCCCCACGTTCTTCCTCACGCTGGTGGGGGCGCCCCACACGGCCTTTTTTGATCCATGGGGACCCGTGATAACCGACACCGTGCTCGCCTTCTTTGACAGGTACCTCAAGCACAGCTCCGGCGTTCATCAGATCGTGGAATCTGGGACATTGCCCGGTACCGCCTCGATGCAGTTTCGGTTGAGCCGGCAGCGCCGAATCCCAGCCTGATCAGGGATCCCGCTGTCCGAACCGTGCTCCGCCTCAGTGCGAAGGCGGCGTTCGACATCGATCGCCTGCCGGCAGAGCCCGAATCCGGGGCGGACTGGCGGTCCCGATAGGCGAGTCCGCTTGGGGCCGATTCATCGGGGCCGTCGGGCCGGGGCCAGATGAAGTGGGAGATCGGGCGGGCCCTGGGATCTGCAGCACGGCAGTGACACGCTCATGACCGCTAACGTGCCCGACATGGGATACGTACCGCTGGGACGGTCAGGCCTGAAGGTGTCTCGTGCGTGCCTGGGCACGATGACCTTCGGCAATACCGAATGGGGGACGGACCAATCCGAATCGCAACGGATTGTCGACACGTTCATCGACGCCGGCCACAACTTCATCGATACCGCCGATGTGTACAACGCCGGGATTTCAGAGGAGCTCGTCGGAAGAGCCATCGCCGGCAAGCGTGACGGCGTCGTTCTCGCCACCAAGGGATACAACGCCATGGGGGACGGACCCAACGACCGGGGCTCCTCCCGGGCCCATCTGACTCGTGCACTCGAGTCGAGTTTGCGCCGGCTCGGTACGGACTACGTCGACTTGTATCAGCTGCACAACTGGGACCACGACACGCCGATCGAGGAGAGCATGGCTACGCTCGATGACTTCGTCCGATCGGGGAAGGTCCGCTACATCGGCTGCTCGAATTTCTATGGCAGCCAGCTGGTCGAGGCCCAATGGGCCGCCGACCGCCAGGGGGGTGCTGCTCTGGTGAGTCTGCAACCGCAATATTCGCTGATCTGGCGCGACATCGAGCTCGACATCCTCCCGACTGCCACCCGCCACGGTATGGGGATCATCGTTTGGAGTCCCCTCGGCGGTGGGATGCTCACAGGTAAGTACACGAAGCGGGAGGATCTTCCAGCCGACGGTCGACTGAGCAGAGGATCGGGCATGGAGGCGGAAGGGATGAGGATGCTCACCCTCACTGACCGAAACTTTGAGATCGTGGCCGAGGTGGTCAAGGTGGCCGGCGATCTCGATGCCACGCCCACTGCCGTCAGTCTCGCCTGGCTCCTCAACCGTCCGGGCATTACCTCCGTCATCATCGGTCCCCGGACCGTCGATCAGCTGCATCAGAATCTGGCTGGATTGGACCTGGCACTGCCGGCTGAGTCGGGCAAGCGCTTGAGCAGGGTCTCGCGGCCTCCGGTGAGCTATCCCTGGTACATGCAGCTCCAAATGTGAACGTGCGCTCCGGTCCTCGGTCAAGGGCCGATCAACCTCGGTGCATCGGCGGGCCGTCCGGAGCCCTCCAACGGTCGGCACCCAGCATCGCCGACCCCGTCCCACCTGGCCGGATGTCCTGATCACCCGGTTGGTGACGCAGGTGTTTCAGGAAGGGAAGGCAGTGGTCAGGCAGAACGGATGCCCCGCCGGGTCAAGGAGAACCAGATAGAGGTCCGGGTGTAGCTGTGTCTCCGCTCGTACCGCACCGAGCGAGACTGCCCGCCTCTCGGCCTCTGCCAGATCATCGACGTCCAGGTCAATGTGCGCCTGCTTTGGCACTGGGCCTTGCGGCCAGGTCGGCGGCCGGAAGTCCTCGACCCGCATGGCGATCAGCACCATGTGCTCAAGCCTCACGATGGCATAGTGGTCCGTGGTGGAGGCGATCACCCCACCCAGCAACTCCGCCCAGAAGGTGCTCAGTGGTCCTGGATCTGAGCAGTCCAGCGAAATCGAACCGAACCGTATCTTCGACATGAGGACAGGCTACGGCCCGACGAATCGATCCCGTGGGGGGGTTCTACCGTGCGTCTCGCTTCACATCCCGCAGTCTGAGAGGATCGATGACGTGGCGGGAATGGGCGCTCGGTCTCGGGACGACAAGACGGGAGTGAACACTGCCTTGGCGGTCTGCTCCGTGGTGGCCTTGGTAGGAGCAAGCGAAGTGTTCCTCTTCGGCGTGGTCTGGACCCACGGAGTCTACGGATCGAGGATGGCCTGGTTGCTCGGGGTGGTCCTGCCGCTCCTTGCAGTTGCCGGTGGGCTTGCACTGGCCGGTGCGAGGTACGGGGTCGCCACCGGTCCAGGTCCCCCGGGGAACGACCCACACCGGACACGCCCTCCTGCGCAGCCCGGGCGGCATGATCGACGTGGGGCGATGAAGACGCTCGGCGTCGTCAGCCTCGCGCTGCTTGGCATCCCCTTCGCATTGGCAGGGTTGCTCCTCATGACCTACGGGCTGCTGTTCGTCAGTCACTGGTTCCGCTGAATTCTGTCCCCGCGTCAGACCAGTGTCCCGGGTCGACCAGCCTTGACCAGGCCTCGGGGAAGTTGCGTCGATTGCCGATTGTCGTCGAAGGACGATGGGCATAGCATGACCAGAGGACCTCGGGAGGTGACCGGTGTTCGACGTCGACAACTTCGTGGGCGATTGCGTCGATACGCTCGATGAGCCAGACCCTCGCCGTGCCATCCGCGAGATTCTCGAGAGGGCGATGGCCGACCACACCCAAGTGGCCCGCCGTCTTGACCACTCTGCGGGTGGACTCAACATGTTGTTCCGCTCTCCCCAGCTGACCATCGTGAACGTGGTCTGGGCGCCGCACATGTCGATCCAACCACACGACCACCGAATGTGGGCAGCCATTGGGATATACGCGGGCCAGGAGGACAACGCCTTCTTCCGTCGACACAACGGCGGACTGTCGGAGTCGGGGGGCAAGGACCTTCGGACGGGTGACGCCGCGTTCCTCGGCGAGAAGACTATTCACGGGGTGTCCAATCCCAGCCATCACTACACGGGAGCGATCCACATCTACGGAGGGGACTTCGTCGCCATGCCACGGAGCCAGTGGAATCCCGAGACATGGGTAGAGGAGCCGTACAGCCTCGACGGCATTTTGAGCCAGTTCGCGGCTGCAAATGCCAAGGCAATGAGGGATCCCGAGGGGGACGTGAGGCCTCCCGCTGACTGCTAGTTGGCAGATCGCACCCCGCCCGTTCGTGAGGGTATGGTCAGCGCGGTCCGTCTCCCGTCATCGACAGGGGCGCCGGAATCCGTCGACACTGAGTCGAGTTGCGCACCGTTGAAACCGTCAGCGTTGTCGGCCGACCTCGAGGGCCTGACCACGCTGTCGGCCTCAGGTCCGTTTTGGCGTTCCCAGCCGCGCGCTCGTCGTCGCGTCGCCGATTGCGGCTCGCTCCTGCCGCAGGCGCGGTACCGAGCCGATGGCGTGCCCATCGCTCAGCCGTTGAGGGAGTGCGAAGCCGGTGTAGGCAACGTGCCGTTCTCGGCTCATCGGAGGAGTGGAGCGGTGCAACGTGCACGACATATGGACGGTCAGATCACCGCGATCGGCCAGCAGCGTGACCCTTGGAAGATCGAGTCCGTGGTCGACCTGAGCCCGGGCGATGTTCGCCCTGTGCGAGCCGGCGACGACGTCGAGTCCGCCGTGCGCCTCGTCCACTGGCGTCAGGCAGATGCCGACGGT
Organism: uncultured Acidimicrobiaceae bacterium; assembly: GCA_963817005.1. Classification (GTDB taxonomy): domain Bacteria; phylum Actinomycetota; class Acidimicrobiia; order Acidimicrobiales; family RAAP-2; genus Bog-756. The sequence goes on along the minus strand of CAWFMN010000007.1, from coordinate 62,274 downwards.
GAGTCCCGAGCAGAACATCGAGTGGCCGCCACGCTCGCAGTCTTTGTGCCAGGGTAGGCACGCGAGGCCCTCGACCGAGTCCACCCGCTTCACCAGGCCTTCCGCCGTGACCTCGGCAAAGTGCTCGCCGAATGGGTCGCCCGGACGGTGACCGTCGCCAAGCAGCTCGCCGATGGCGAGGAAGCGGGGATCGGCAAGCAGGGTTCGCAGCGTCGGCGACTGGTCGGCGAAGTCGAGAATTCGGCAGGGATAGCGCTCGCCGTTGCGCGTCGTCGCCCACCACGATTCCCCATCGTCGGGACGGGCTCGTTCGGCAGCGCGAACGAGATCGGCATCGACCGCGTCGATCTCCTCGTCGGTGAACACGCTCTGCACCAGGAGGAACCCTGTCTCGGCCAGGAAGTGAGCTGCCTCCGCGGGATCGCCGGCGAGGTTGAACCGCCGATCGAGTTCGAGGGGCGAGTCACTGCAAGGGCGCAACATGACGTCACCGGGCCGGTACACCCCGCGTCCATCGAGCGCGCAACGAAGTACCGGATCCCACGCACAGAATGCTGCATTCGACTCTGGGTCACCACTGGCACGGCCCCCGACCACGAGGCCGAGCGCGGTTCGCTGCTCACCGATGAGGTCGGTGAATGCGCTTCCGTCGAGTTCGACCTGCAACGTCGTCGTCTCGCACCCGGGGACGACCTCGAGGACATGCTCACCCCGTCGCAGGGTCCGCACGTCTCCGTCGACAGCGATGGCGATAGGCGGGAGATCGAGTCGCTGAGCATCGGAAGCGGCCCGTTGACCGTTGAGCGCGAGGGCATCGCGCCACTCGCCGTCCCAAAAAGTCGCCGCATCGACGGGGAGAGGCGCTCCCGCCGCCCGGGTGCGGGTATCGACGCTCGGCCGAGTCAAGGGGTCGACGTGTCTCACCGCCCACCTCGGTTGGTATGGCGGTGACGAAGAGCGCCGATCGTTCCGCGCTCTTCGTGGAGCTGCACCATGCCGCAAGTATCGCTTGGCGTCAGCGAGGAGGCAACGGGCCGGGTCCGGACGCGGATCCTCACCTTGCCGTCGAGACCTCCAATGCCGGGTCGATGGGGCAAGTGGGGTCAGGGCAGGGCACTGGATCAAGGGTCGGTGGCCATCGGCTTAGCCAACCGGTGGCTCTCACGCTCCCCGGCCACACCGGCCGACCATGGACGACTCGGACCGGGAGGCTGCACTGGAACGGTCAGGTCATCGGCTGGGATGTCGCGGTGATGATTTGGTCGAGCACTGATTGGTTTGGCAGCTGGGGAGCATCGACTGACGGCAACCGTCGGACATGGGCGAACGCACGATCGATGAGTGGGCCTTCAATGACCGGACTGTGACAACACGCGACCGTCTTGATAGCCAGGTTCTGGACTCGGTCGACGTACCGCCCGTACTTGAGTTCGTCCACCATTGACAGCCACGGGCTCACCGCACCCAGAGCGAACAGCATGAGGCCGTAATCCCAGAACTCATCGTCAAGATCAGCCACACTCAGATGAGGATCCGGCAGCGGGGTGGCGAACGTATCGACCGCCCAGTAGACACCGGTCGTCGGGTCAAACAACCCGCGTGTCGTCGGTGAGTCGTAGACCGGAGGCCGAAGTGCCTGCAGGGTACGGTCGCCGATGTCGAGGGCCTCGCCATCCGCGACCCACCGGCACCGATTGAGCGGAAATTCAAAGCAGTTGGTATGCCGTTCCACCATCGCCCAGTTGCAGACCAGCTGCGCATTTGGACAGGCGCTCAGTGTCTCGGCGAGGTTCCCGGTGTGGTCGACATCGTCGTGTGACAAGAAGATCCAGCGCACATCCTCCGGCTCGACCAACGAAAACACATCCTTCAGCCACTGGTCGCGATTTGCGATGGTGCCCGTGTCCACAATCATCGGCTCCGCCCCCAGGATCACCATCGAGTTCAGATACACGAACAGGGGCTGGCCCAGCGCAGGCTGGACTGAGTGGATCACCCACGTATCAGCGGCGATCTTTGTCGGTTGGACATCCACGGTCGGTGCAATCGGTGCGAAAGTCATGGCTTTCCTCGCTTTTGGTGCGTCCGCCGCCGTAGCCATCCTGACAGACCGGAATGCCTCGGGCTCCGCACGAAGAGTTTCGAGTAGCGTCGCCCAGATGGTCGACTCGGTCGGTGGCAACCAGGCACAGGGCGAGTACTGGGAGCGCCGCTCGTCGTCGTGGATCGAGGCCGAGAATTACACGACACTTGTCACGGGGTCATTCGGACGGCGGGCCATGGACTCGCTGGCGCTCGAGCCGGGCGCCAGGGTGCTCGACGTCGGCTGCGGTACCGGGCTAACCACTCTCGCAATGGCCCGCAGAGTGTCGCCCGACGGGACCGCTGTCGGACTCGACATTGCCCCCTCGATGCTGACGGTCGCACGAGCCAGAGCGGACCGGGAAGGTGTGGACAACGTCCGGTTCGTTGCCGGTGACGCGCAGTCGGACGACCTCGACGGAGTGTTCGACGCAGTCTTCTCCCAGTTCGGTGTGATGTTCTTCTCTGATCCGGCGGCGGCCTTCACCCACCTCCGTCGCGTCTTGCGCCTCGGGGGCCGTATCGCATTCGCGTGCTGGCAGGGCCTCTTTGAGAATGAGTGGATGTTGGTGCCGGGTTCGGCGGTGGTGGCGGTCACGGGAGAGTTACCACCCATGCCTGGCCCCGGTGAGCCGGGGCCCTTCTCTTTGGCCGATCCCGACCACGTCGAGCAGTTGCTGCTGGGGGCGGGTTTCAGCACCGTCGCGGTGCGCCCGCATACCGAGCAAATCCTGGTTGATGCCGACCAACTCGAGATGGTGGTCGAGGCAGCCTGCCGGGTCGGCGCCGTGCGGGAGGCACTCGAGGCCAACGATGACCCCGAATTTCACAAGCGGCTGACGTCGGCGGTCCGCGCCGCCCTGTTGGAGCGGGTGCAGGACGGACAACTGCGCCTCGGTGCCGCCGCCCTCCTGGTCACGGCCACCCTCGCCTGACCTGACGACGAGGTGGGCAGGGTCGCCACCCCACCGGTACCAGGCGGTCGACCGGCGTGGACGGTCACGACAGAAGGGCCGCCGGACTGGGACCACCGATCCACGCCCCCCGGCCCTGCCTACCGAGGGATACCTGCTCAGCCCAGTTGCTCGAGCGCCCGAGCCGCCCGCCGGCGCACCGTTCCATACCCGTGAGTCGTGGCGGCTGCGAGTGCGCTGCCGAGTAGCTTTCGGGCCCTGTCGAGGTCGCCCGGGGAGCGACGTTCGATGAGCATCGTCCCCCACCGGAATTCGGTCTGGGCAACGAAGAACTTGGCTCGCATCCGTCTACCGGTGTCCATCGCCTGCTGGAAGAATGTGTCGGCGTCGTCATAGCGTCCCAAGACGCAGGCCAGGCCGCCAAGGTAGTGACTCACCGGCGCAAGCGCCGATCCGCCCGTGGCCGGAAGCTGGCCACACCATGGCTCGAGGCGTTCAAATAGGGGTCTGGCGAGCGTGGGATCCCGGCACTCGATGGCCGCCTCAGCGAAGTCGACCATGCCCGTGAGCCAGATTTGGTCCAGTGGCATCTCGAACCCGGCGGCAGCGAAGTCCTCCAGAAGGAGGTGGGCGCTGTCGAGCCGATCGCCCTCGACGTGTGCTTTGGCGAGAAGGGACCCGAACAGCCACTGAGAGATGTTCGGCGTGTGGGCCGCCATATCCTCTATCAGTGGAGCCAATTCGCTCATCGTCCCTCGCTGCCCGCTGGCCACGATGTACTGCGCTCCAAAGATCGTGGCGGCATCGGGTTGTCCACCTTCGGTGCCGATGCGGTGCGCTTCGGAAGCCAACGACGCAGCCAGCGCGGCATCGCCCGCAATCTGCGCTTGTAGGGCCCGAAGGAACGTGTGGTCCCACTCGAACATCGGCTGATCTAGTTGTTCCGCCATCGCTCCGTGTACTTCGATGCACCGGTTCATCTCCTCGAGGTCCGCCGCGCGGGCAGCATCCGTTGCGCGCCAGTGGGCCGACCAGAAGATCTGGACGGGATCGCCAATGCGTTCCGCCCTCACCAGAGCCTCGGCTGTGCGTTCCAGCGACTCGTCGAGCAGGGACGGCACTTGCAGTGCCACGTGCACATGGTTGAACACCCGTACGATGACCTCATCGTCATCCAGCATTCTGGCGATTGCCACCGCTTCATCAGCCAGCGCCCGTCGACGGTCCAGTGGGCTCCCGTAGGCCAACTCGGAGCAGAGGGTCGCCAGCACGAGCGCACGGTCCGGAGTGTCGTCGGACACCAGTTCGGTCGCCCGTTCCAAGATGGCCACCTTGTCCGAGTCGATGGCGCCGACGGCGCTGTAAAAACCGCGATCGTTGGCGAGTACGGCCGCTACGAGCCGGTCCGTATCCCCGAGGTCAGCTGCTCGTCGTGCGGCAGCGAGCAGCGACTCCCGAAACGCCGGATCCCCCGTCTGGCGCTGTGCGGTGCCGAGTCCGATCATCAGATCGACCTCGAGGACCGGGTCGAGCCCCTCGTTGTTGGAGTAGAGGTCGAGTGCGCGTCCGTAGTGGCGCACCGCATCGCCGGGGGCCAGCGCCTCAAGTGCGGCATCACCCGCCTCGCGCGAGAACCGCACGGCCTTGGACACGTCGACGGTCTGCGTGGCGCTGAACCAGTGATGGGCCAGTTCTCCCACCCGTAGCCCAGGGCGGTCGCCACACAGCACCTCGAGCGCTTCGGCAATGGCCCGGTGAGACCGCGCACGACGGCTAGGGCCCATGTCCTGATAGAGGGTGTGCTGGATGAGGGCATGCGCGAACACGTAGCGGCCGGGGGTGTCGGTCTGCTCCCGCACCAGCGCGGCATCGGCCGCCTTCTCCAGGATGTCCAACAGACCATCCACCGACGTCGAGGTGGCAAGGGACAGGAGCGCGAGATCGAAGTCCCGACCGATGACTGCAGCCACGGAAAGGATTCGCGCCGAGGTCGCTCCCAGCCGTCCGACCCGGGCCCCGACGACCTCTCGAACACTCTCCGGCAGGGCGACGTCCTCCCACGAGTCCTGCGCCACCCATCGTCCCGTTTCGTCCTGGTAGATCGTCCCCGATTCGGACAGATGACGGAGCACCTCGTAGACGAAAAAGGGGTTGCCGTCCGTGTCCCTGTAGACGGCGTGAGCCAAGTCCACGGCCGCTGCGTCAAGGGTGTAGCCAGCAATAGCCTCCATCAGTTCGACCACTCCCGAGTCGTCCAGCCCGGCCAACTCGATGCGGGTCACACCTCGGTTGCGTCGTAACGCCGCCAGCGTGTCGAGAAGGGGGTGAACATGCGACAGCTCACTGTCCCGGAATGTCGCGAGAATGAGCAGGCGCGTGCTCGCTTCGGCGGCCACCAGATGCTTCAGCAACAGAAGACTTCCCTTGTCCGCCCATTGGAGGTCGTCGAGCACCAGAACGACCGGTTGCTCGGAGGACGCAGCCCTCAGCAGCCCGCACGCCGCGCTGAACAGGAGATACCGTTCCGAGTCGGAGTCGGTCGCCCGCGACGGCGGGAGGTCTGAGAATCGGCTGGCGAGAGCTGGTGCCAGCCGGGCGAGTTCGGAACCGTGGAGGTCGATGTGGACGCGGAGCTGATCCTCCGCGGCATGGGCGACGAAGTGCCCGAGTGCTTCGGAGAACAGCTGATAGGGAGTGGCGAGGTCTTCTTCGCAGTGCCCGAACAGGATGCGCGCTCCACTGTCCCGTGCTATCCGAGCCGCCTCTGCCACCAGAGTCGTCTTTCCCTGGCCTGGTTCCCCGGAGACCAGGACGATCTCGAGTCCTCCGCCCGAAGCAACCCGTTTTGCCGCGTCGCCCAGAGCCGACAGTTCGGGCTCACGGCCGATGACACCCACCCCGGGCCGCACGGTCAAGCGACCCGGGAGTGGAATGAGACCCTTGGCGTTCTGGGGTTCCAGCGGCTCCCACACCACTTCGATGGCCCCGACCGGTTCCGGAAGGCCCTTTAGCGACAAACCGCCGAGCGGACGGGTCTCGTGGCGACTTCGGCGACCAGCCATGAGACGGACGACCTCTGCAGCAAGAATCTGTCCGCCACCACTGGCCGAGCAGAGTCGGGACGCTTCAACCACCGGGTCGCCGAAGTAGTCGCCCTCCTGGTGAGCCACCTCGCCGCCACTCACCCCGATCCGTAAGGCGACGCGATGCTGGCGCCCCCGGTTGTCGACATCGACAGCCTGCTGCATTGCCACCGCACAGGCAAGGGCAGCCGAAGCCGAGACGAAGACCACCATCAGCCCGTCACCCAGGTTCTTCACCTCGATGCCCCCGGAGGCCACCAGCGCCTGGCGGAGGACCGAGAAGTGCCGCTGGCGCGCCTCGTCCGCATCCTCTGGTGAGAGGAGCTGAGACAGCGCGGTTGAATCAACGATGTCCGTGAACAGGACTGCCACGTTCTCGGTAGTCACAGGGACCTTTCCGCCGATGCACCTCCTACCGTAGTCAACCTGCGAACACGTTCGCTCGGGGGCGGCGGGTCAGTGGCGCGTCCCGTGACGCCTGGGCCGTTGATCGCCTGGGTGAGGTGCGACAAGAGGCGGCCCGGCCGTCGTGGAATCGGCGACCACGGCCGGTGGATGCTGCCCGAGGGATCCGGCATTTCATGGCCACCCGATTGCCGATCGGGCCATCTAGGTCTGGCCATCACCGCCATTCGGTCGACGAGCGTTCCTGGCCGATCTTGCGGGGAGCGGACCCGGCGGCGGCCGTCCCGGAGTGGAGGCCTGAGTCATGCCATCCGTAGGGTGACGCCCCCCAGTCCACCACCGCCGGCCATCCCCAACGGATCCCGGTGCGGCGGCCTCGGCGTGACCCAGCTGCCCGTCCAATCCCGGAGCCGACACCCCAAAAAAGGTCACCCACCCCTCGAAGAATCGATGTAACACTGTGTCCGAACGGAAGCGGATGGAGGCGGTGATGGCCCGAGCCACAGCACCTGCGAATGGTCACCCTGACCTCAGGCTGCCGAGAATCCGTCGCTGGTGGGACGATTCTGCGTGGACGGCGTTCGAGGCCTCGGTCGAAGAGCGAGCCGGGTCGTCTTCCGCCCCATCAACTCTCGCCACCGGTGTCCGGAAGTGCGCCGCACGCATTCCAGAGTTGGCCTCCGGCCCCCCCTCAACTCCCCATGACCATCAGACAGATCCGGATGGACGAGAGGCCCAGGAGCAAGCGGCCTTCCTCCGTCAATCGCTGCTCGAGTTCAGGATTATGGAGCACCATGAGCTCGAGTTGGAACTAGCTGACCTCGGCAACAGACTTCCCACCATGAGGTACGAGCGAGATCGGCTCCAAATGGAACTACGCGACCTGAATCGTCAGGTACCGGCTCTCACCCGCGAACGAGACGAGCTTCTGGAGGCCGTCACGCCTCTGCGGGCCGAATTGGCAGAGCTCCAAACAAGGGATCGGGAGTTGAAACAGGTTGAGTCCGAGATCCAGGAACTCCGGTCTCAAAAGGCCTCACTCGACAGAGAGTTGCTCTCCGAACTCCGTAGGTCCACGGAGAATCTCAAGACGACCGTGAACAAGAACAGATTTCACGACTCATAGCCGGGATCGGTGCAGCCGACGCACATTCGAACAGGTCCGTCGATCCCGTGGCAGGTGGACGGTGCGACTCGGGGCAGTTCCCGGATGAGGTGGACGACAGACCCTGGACCACAAGCCGATCCATTCACGCGCATCTCGTAGTGCCCGTCGCAGCTAGTCGAGGCTCACAGGGTGCGTTCTGGGCCGGCTTGCAGGAGGCAAGTCGCAACGCTGTAGAGCAGGTGCTTTGCCAGTTCCGGGATGTCATCGAGTCAGTCGGTTCAGCCCCGAGTGGGTTAGAACCAGAACCTGAAGTCGGTTTCGGCCACCACGGTCGCGTTTGGAGGGAGATTGGAGATGACGGCCAACTCCCCCACCACGTCCCCTTTGGAGACCGTGGCCACAGGTAGGCCATCGCGGGTCACGAAACGCAGACCCTCAACGACTATGAACAACTCATGACCACTGCCCCCTGAGTGGTGAGCACCCTCCCGGCGGGAACTGCTTTCCGTCAGCCACCCCGCCGATGTCGGTCAGCTGCTGCTTGGCGCCGCAGCGTGCTCAGACGAGCGTCTCGTTGATCGCCCGGAAGAGATGCTCAAATCGGTCGAGTGTCGTCGGGCGCAGGACAAAACTGGCGGTCTTGCGGTGACCGAGGAACCAGTTGGCCGGGTCGTTGCGATTGAAGTCACCTTGGACGCTCCGTATGCGGTCGACGATGCAGTCACCGTCATCGGGAAGCTGGTCGATCTCCAGTGTCGATCCAAATGCGGCGTTGTAGATGACAACGTAGTCCTCGGGGTAGAAGAGGTCTTCGGAGTCGGCCAGACCGATCCCGGCGATCGGACCAAGTCCGATGATGCGCTTCGCGGCCAGCACACCCTCGTCGACCAGTCCGTACAGCCGTTGAGAGAGGACGCTGTCGCTGTTGATCACGACCGTGACGTCGAGCTGCTGACCGAGTAGGGCTACCGCCGCCGCCACAGTCGTCATGCCCCCGGCCGGAAGGATCCGCCACCGCTCGTCGAGGTGCTCGCGTTCCTTCTCCCGGAGTACGTCAGACATGATGGTCAGATAGGTGTAGTCGGACAGCCCGTCAACCACGAGATTGTCTGGCCCCGTGAAGGCGTGTTGGGCGATGTCATGGCCGAGGAGGCCCTGCAGAGGAGAGAGCGTGTCTGGATCCCGAGACACAAGCCGAGTGCTGACCTTGGTGCCCTCGTCGGGCCCCAGGTCCTCGACAACTCGAACCCGTTCCAGGTGGCTTGCATCGACCATGAAGGGCGAGTGGGTCGTATAGATGACCTGATGGCTGTCACCGAGGGTGTCTTCGATGAAGTCCAGAAAATCGCGTTGGGCACGGGCATGAAGGGCTAGGGCGGGTTCGTCCAGAAGCACGATCACCGACTTGTCCGAATAGAACTCCTTGAACGCCGCAAGGAACGAGATGAACCAACGGAACCCCGACGACCGGACATCAAGGTTGTTCGTGAAGTAGTGGCGATCGTCCTCGACTCGGAGCTGAAGGAGCTGGACGTTGGTTCCATCAGAGCTCAGCTCTGCAGTGGGCTCGATGTCGATCTTGAGCCGGAGGTGGTCATTCTGGTGCCAGTACTTTCGTACCTGACGGGTCAGGTCGGCAGCTACCGCCTCCATCTCGCCACTACGTTTCTCATAGTCGGGGTTCACCAACTCCTCCGTGGCAAATCCGAGTTTCAAGAGGGCCAGCGCTGTTCGCTGAGCGTCATCCAGCTCCGATTCTGAGTCGGACTGGAGAGCCTTGACCAGTGGTCCGATGTCCGTTCGGCCCATCAACTCGCTGTATTCATCGAAGTGGAAGAACCGGGGAACCAAGGTCGACAGGAACTCGAATACGGATTGCTCCACGGATTCCGGATACAGTTCGTCCAACTCGAGTACCGACTGTTTCGCAGATCGTCCGGTCGTTGGGGCTTGGTCAGAGCCGCCGGAGCGCGCCTTGCTGTCCCCGGAAGCCTCCTCCAAATAGGCTCTGAGTTCCGCCAGGTTCTGCGAACCGACATCCAGCCCTCGCTCGGACTCGAACGCTCGGCACGCCGCGGCCTCGTCGATGGCCAGGGTGAAGGTCCTCGTATTGTCGTAATGGACGCCGAGCGACCACTGCTTTGCCAGCAACAGCCCGTCGCCAAACCGGGCGGTGATCGCCTCTGTCTCTTCGTCGTCCAGCTCGAACGTGGCCGAGATCGGCAAGGCCGATTCATACTCCCCGGATCGCTGGTGCTCTTTTTGGAGCCAGCGCGGGTACTGCTGCTCATCGAACTGGCGGTCGCTCAGGGCCGGTTTGAGAGAGTGCAAGGCATGGAGAATGTTGGTCTTGCCGGACTCGTTCTTGCCCACCAGGCAGGTCACTCTGGGATCAACGTCGATGGTGCCCGAGTCCAGGATGTTCCTGAAACGGACGGTTCTAAATGAGATGAGTTTCACTGCCGCTCCACGGTTGGGTACCTTCGGCCGGCAGGCTGGGCAAGCTGGTTGAAGCCATCGACCGGGACGCTTCCAGACAAGGCGCCGCCGAAGTCTCGGACTTCCAGCCGGGTGCGCTCGCGGGTCCGTTCCCCATCGCGCCTTTTATCGGCACGTTTGAGCGGTACCTGAAGGGTGAGATTCCGGACGGGTGCCCGGCGTTGGGAGGGTGACCGGGGTGTGCCTTGGAGATGCGATCGGATCCCGCCAGCGAGACCCGAAGTGAGGCATCGATGCCCTCCAATACCACCGATCCCGGCCGACATCGACCGATCCCACCAGCCCAGATCCGTACTCTCGGGACATCACGGATCGGCGGGCGAATCCTGCTGGACTCGACCGGCACAGCCGCACTCAACCGCACTCGGCCGGCGCTGCTTCCCACCTGGTCGAGGGACTGAGCGTCGGCGACTCGCCGAGGTTTGCCGTGACCCCTTCAACCCGCCCGGCCAGCTGACCGGCTGCACGGAGGCGAACCGCGGCCCACGTCGCTCGACCGCCCCGAAGCAGTTCGTCGCCGGCGGTGGCCCGGCACCGTCACCGTGGTTCATCGATGGCGCCGGAATAGGCTGTTTGGGGTGGTCCCTCCGAAGTCGTCCTCCGCCACGTCACAGCCCGAGCGCCGCAGCACCTTCCGGGGCTGGCCACCGGGGGTCACCGAGTTCTTCGATGGGCTCGAGATGGACAACACCAAGCGCTACTGGACTGATCACAAGGCCTTCTACCTGTCCGACGTCCTCGGTCCCATGCAGGCGCTGGTCGCCGAGTTGGCGCCCGAATTCGGGGTGGGTCGCATCTTCCGCCCCTACCGTGACACCCGATTCACTTCCGACAAGTCCCCCTACAAGACCAACATCGCGGCCCACATCGATGCCGGTTACCTATCGCTGTCCGCCGACTCGCTCGGAGTGGGTTCTGGCCTTTACATGCCGTCTCCCGGCCAGCTGACCGCCTTTCGGGCCGCAGTCGCCGATGACAGAAGCGGAGCCGAGCTGCTCGGACACCTAGAGGTACTCCGGGCGAAGCGCATCCAGGTGTCCGCCCGTGAGACGCTGAAGTCGGCGCCGCGGGGCTACCCCAACGACCATCCCCGAATCGAGCTCCTCCGGTACAAGGGCATTACAGCGTGGAGGGAGTGGCCGGTCGGAGCATGGCTCGCCACCGCTGCGTCCAAGCGCAGGATCGTCGACTTCCTTCGAGCCACCACCCCACTCAGAGAGTGGCTTGCTCAGAACGTTGGGGCGCCCGATAGGCCATGAGAGGGGCGCGGATTCACAGCCTCGTACGAAGCGCGCCGGGCGGCATGCCTGTCCGCTCTGATCCTGCCGGTCACGGCCGGGACCATTGCGGTATCAGTCCTGCCCAGGCGGCCGGCCGATCCGACGGCACCCCTGCTTCGCGTCGATCTCCCGCCACGACACACTGGCACTCGCAAACTCGTGGGCACGCGCCGACGTCAGAAGCGTCCCTGGTCGCGAGGGTCGACTGACGACAGAGATTCGGTCCAAGTAGTATCTCGCTTTCGGTACCGACCGGTACCGTTCCGGGGGCGCACGCTGACGGGGCCGTCGCGACCGGGACGATCCCATTCGCACCTCACGGCCTGCTGCACGATCGGCACGGACACACGCACGGATACAAGATGGGTAACTGGACAGACGAACGAACCAGCTGGCGCTGGCTACTCCCCCGGGGAACCACATGAAGATCGCAATTGTCGGAACCGGCGCCATGGGGTCGGTGTACACCGGCCTGCTCGGCAAGGCCGGACACGAGGTGTGGGCCATCGACACCTGGCAGGAGCACCTCGATGCCATCGCCAACTGCGGGCTGACGGTCTCCGGCGCCAGCGGCACCTATGTGGTCGACAACATCCACGTCGGCCGGTCACCTCGCGATGCCGGCGACTGCGACGTCTGGGTGATCGCAACGAAAGCGGCCGCCGTAGCGGAAGTGGCCGCCGAGATAGCACCGCTGCTCCAGCCGGACACCGTGGTCATGGCGTTCCAGAACGGGCTCGGTGCCGGGGAGCGGGTGGCCAGCCACATACCGGAGGAGCACATTCTGATCGGGATCGCTGAGGGGTTTGGCTCGTCGATCCCTCGAGCCGGGCTACGTGCACCACGAGGGCATGCGACTGATCCGCATCGGTGAGATGCACGGCGGACTCACCGACCGGGTGCGGCACATCGAGCAGGAGTGGCACAATGCCGGGTTCAACGTGCGGGCGTTCTCTGACGTGACCCTCATGATCTGGGAGAAGTTCCTCTGCAACGTCACCCTCAGCGCTCCGTGCGCCGCCTTCGACGTCACCGTGGGCGAGCTGATGTCGAATCCCGAGGCCTGGAGCGTCGCCCTCGGCTGCACGTCCGAGGCCTACCGGCTCGGCATGGCCAAGGGGGTCCGGTTTTCGTTCGACGATCCGTTGCGATACGTATCTGAGTTCGCCGCCACCATCCCCAACGCCAGTCCTTCGATGCGCCTCGACCACCTGGCCAGACGGCCCTCCGAGGTGGACGTCATCAACGGACAGGTCGTGGAACTGAGTCGTGAGATCGGACAGGAGGCGCCCTACAACCAGACCCTCTGCGCCATGCTCCGCCATCGCGAGTCGCTGTTCGGCGGCCCCACCGGCTGAGACCGCCCCCGCCAGCCGTCGCGGACCTCGACCGGACCGTCGTGGGCTGACTCCCACGTCACCACTCGCACTTTCCTCTCGAACCACTCGACACCGAGACCTGTCGGGCCCGAAGTCCGGGAGTGCGGCAACGTCGTGCGCTGCGAGGTTGCCGCCGCCTGTTGCCGGGGCTAAGACGGTCACATGAGGCCCTCCCTGCATAGCCGCCTGGGTGCGGCCTTCCACCGGGCCGCAGTAGTCTCCGCCCGGGCCCGGGCATCCGGTGCGCCGCTCGATGAGGTCGCCGGCAAGATGGCCGCCGACCACCTGGATCGGGAGGTCCGATTCGACCGGAGGACGCTGCTCAAGGGAGCGACCGCCGCCGGTGGGCTCGCCGCCATTGGGCCGATGCCCGACAACGCACGCGACAGCATCCGCCACCGAGCCAGAACAGCACCTCGAATCGTGATCGTCGGAGGAGGACTGGCCGGCATTCGGTGTGCGCACAAGTTGTGGACCCAACGGAATATCGCAAGCACCATCTACGAGTGGGACGACCGGATGGGTGGCCGCGTCGACACCATCCGCAGTGCGTTCGCCAATGGACAGATCATCGAACGGTGCGGCGAGTTCATTTCCTCCGAACACCATTCGATGCGTCGACTAGCCCGGCAATTCGGGCTCGGCCTCGGCAACACCGATGCCTATCCCCGACACACGGTGGACACCTTCTGGCTCAATGGAGGTCGGTACACGGAGGAAATGCTCAACGCCGACTGGCATGCCTTCGGTTGGTCCTTGTTCCAGCGGGCGTCGGCTGTGGCCCCCTGGCCCACGACCTACCGGACCCGAACTCCGGAATCGATCGCGCTCGACAATATTTCCGCGGCCGAGTGGATCGACGTCAATGTCCCCGGCGGCCTTTCCTCGGATTTCGGGCGGCTGTGTTACCTGGATGTTGAGAGCGAGTACGGCGGGCCGCCCGAGGAGCAGTCGGCACTCAACGTCATCTACCTCTTGGCCTACGACGACAGCGTCCCGGGTTCCAACATCCAGCCGAGAAGGACACCGGCCTTGGGCGGCACGGACGAGAAGTGGCATATCGAAGGAGGCAACGACCAGATCGTGTCCGGAATGTTGGCCGAGTTGCCCATGGACGCGGCACGTACCGGATACCAGCTGGTCGCCCTTTGCGACAACGGCAATTGGACCTACACGTGCACGTTCGAGAACGACGGAGTCACCATCGATGTCCTCGCCGACCACGTTGTGCTGGCCATCCCGTTCAACAAGCTGAAGGAGGTCGATCTCGGCAAGACGAATCTGTCCAGGCTCAAGATGACGGCCATCGACAAGCTCACGCTCGGCAACAATGCCAAGATTGCGCTGCAGGTCGCCGGCAATCCGTGGAATGCCGATGGCTACGATGGGAACATGTTCGCCCAGGACCTCACGGTGAGCGGGTGGGACAACTCCGTTGACCAGCCGTCCTCCACCCCCATCTTCTTCGACTATCTAGGCGGTAGACCGGGCTCGCGGCTCGCCACAAAGTACGGGCTCGTCGAATCGGTGGGAACGCCCCCCGGGCAACTCATCGCCGACTATCTCAAGATGCTCGAGCCCCTGTTCCCTGGGTTCACGAGCGCCTGGAACTCGGGTCCCCGCTTGAGCCTGTACTCGGACCCCAACATCAATCCTCGGCTCGGCGGGGCCTACTCGCAATACCGGATTGGCCAATACACCGGCTTCAGCGGAGTCGAAGGGGTTCAGGAGGGGAACATCCATTTCGCCGGGGAGCACACCTCGCCCGACTTTCAAGGGTTCATGGAGGGAGCGGTGACGAGCGGTGAGCGAACCGCATCGGAGATCCTGAGCGCCACCTCCGGTCGGTCATCGGTGCGCAACGCCGGGAGCTGACCCCTGAGGATCTCGCAGCCGCCCAGGCTCGGCATGAACTCGCAACGGTCGAGCCATGCAGGCACGGGCTTGCCACGGAACCCGGCCGGATTCCCACCGCGCCGCCCGAGCAGCTCGGCGCCAGCACCTGAGGAGCTCAGCCGGTGATGGTCGCCGCCTGACCATCCCAACGGTCGAGGGCAACCACTTCAGCCAGGGGTCGGCGGCGGACCGGTCCGTGCTTGCCTCGGGGCCATCCGACCACGATGTGTCCGGCAAGCATCCAGTCGTCGGGTACGCCGACAGCGTCCCGAAGCAGCCGCTCGCCGCCGTAGGATGCCCAACTGGTAAGGCAGGCCCCGAGCCCGAGGGCTCGGGCAGCGAGCAGGAAGTTCTGCATGGCCGGGAAGATCGATCCCCCGAGCAGGAGCTCCGAGGCAGACGGGTACCGCCTCTGGGCGAACAACACGGAAGTGAACTCTCCCGCCCTGTCGTGGAGCTCGTAGGTCGCCCGGTTGGTGCGGGCTCCGCGGCTGTGGTCGTCATCGGTGGGGCGTGCCATGCCGTATACCGGCTCGATCACCTCCAGGGCCCGGGCCGCGGCCTTGGCGACGACGACGCGCTGTTCCGGAGACCTGAGGACGATGAACCGCCATCCCTGCGCATTTGCGCCTGACGGTGCCCAGGTCGCGGCCCTCGAGGCAACGGGCGAGGGTGGCGTCACCGACCGGCTCATCCGTGAAGCGCCGGATCGTCCGGGCCGTCGACATCACTGCCCAGACATCGGTGGTTGGTTGACTCATGCAGGTCCTCCTCGTTCAAGCTCGAGCCGCGTAGGGATGGTAGGTCGACCAACCCAGGGACGCAGGCAATGCTCGAGCCGATCGATGTCCCCGTCCTGGACCATCGCCGGCAGGTGAACCCGGCCGGTGGCGACAGGCCGAATGCCGGTCGATGGCACTGACACCCCCGACTCCCCTGCGACGCCGGGACCGGTCGTCGACCTCCCGACACACGCGCCGCCACAAGGGCCAGGCCCGGGCCACCGACCGGATCCGGACGAACGGACTTGGTGCGCCCTGTCGGCACCTACCCGGACGACCGCGTTACGGTTCTTGCGCACCTCTCGTGGGTGTTGCACACCGAACCCGATCTCGACCATCCGGCCTCGTCCGTAGAGGCACGCAAGAAGCTTGGAGCCCTGATGAAGTTCTCCGTCACCTACCCCCTGATCACTCATCCGGCCAGTCCCGAGCTCATGACCCGGAAGGCCGTTACCGAGTTCGCCCGGACCGCCGAAGCGGCCGGGTTCGACGGGATCGGGTTCACCGATCATCCGGCGCCGACCGATCGGTGGCTCAAGGCCGGGGGCCACGATGCCTTGGATCCGTTCGTGGCACTGACGTTCTGTTCCGCGGTGACGGAACGGATCCGTCTCATCCCCAATATCGTCGTTCTCCCCTACCGGCACTCCCTCGTCGTTGCCAAGATGGTGGCCACGATGGCCATGCTCTCGGAGGACCGATTCACCCTTGCCGTTGCTACTGGCTATCTGCGTGGCGAATACCGGGGCCTGGGCATCGAGTTTGAGCAACGCAATGCTCTGTTCGACCAGGCCATCGATGTCCTCCGTGGAATGTGGACCCAGGACGACTTCTCCTTCGAGGGCATCGGCATCGACGCCAAGGGGCTGACCGCGAACCCCAAGCCTCAGGCCGCCCCACCCATTTGGATCGGCGGCAACAGCCGACTCTCTCGACGCCGTGTGGCCCGGTACGGCGACGGTTGGACGCCCTTCCCCGCGCCGCGGGCCCTCTCGACCACCACCAAAACACCCCCGCTCGAGACGGTTGCCGACCTCGCCGCCATGCTCGACGAACTCTGGCGGTACCTGGACGAGGAGCAACGAGCCCGGTCGGAGATCGACGTTGCCTTCAGCACGTCGGCCGGGGGGAGCCTGGACGGGCAATTCAACGCTGACGCTCATCTGGCCGCGCTCGATGAGTTGACGGAGCTGGGCGTTACTTGGATCGGGGTGTCTGTCTCCGGCGCGTCCCTCGCACAGGCCCTCGAGGGACTGGAACACTACGGTCGATCGGTGATCGCTCCGTGTCGGTCATGAGAGGTGCCCCTCCAGCGGGCACCCCGGCTGCGGGGATCCGAGTCTGCCCGACCAACGCATCGGGAGCGGGGGAGACCGTCCGGTAGCGACCTACTTCCGAATCAGCCGTCGTCGCCCCAGC
Organism: uncultured Acidimicrobiaceae bacterium; assembly: GCA_963817005.1. Lineage (GTDB taxonomy): Bacteria > Actinomycetota > Acidimicrobiia > Acidimicrobiales > RAAP-2 > Bog-756. Next base: position 45,427 of record CAWFMN010000007.1, on the reverse strand, counting down.
CGAGCTCGTCGGCCAGCAACAGCAGCACCCTGTTGGGCAGCCGCTCGCCGCGCTCGAGAAGCTTCAGGCAACCCTGCACATAGATCTTTCGGGCGTCTTCGATGCCGCGTGCCGGCGGCCGCCCCGCGACCGGGGGCCGGATGCCGATGACCTCGGCGAGGTCCGTCGACGGGTCACCGGCGTCGGACTCCTCGAGCAGGACTTCGATGGCGCGGAGCATGTACCGCCTCGGCGGTGATCCCTGCTCCCATCGGGCGACTGATTGCTGGGTCACGCCCAGTTGATCGGCCAATTGGCGCTGGGTCACACCCTGCTGCAGGCGATGGGTGCGGATCCGCTCGGCGAGCCCCTCGGATGGCGCTGCTGAGTACTCACTTGTATCCACAGGTTGTTCACCGTACTCGCACGCCCGTGGGGCTGACAAGGGCCGAGCGCGTGGACGGCCTTGTGACGTGTAGAACTACATTGATGTTATTCACTCGCTGCGGATAAGTGTGCAACGGGAGCGGTCCTGCCTCGTGCCACCGGAGGACCCGAAAACGAAGGGGCGCCGGGCGCACCGCAGCTGGCGGCCGAAGTCGGCCCCTGACCGGGGCCGAGCCGAAGCAGCTGGCGATCCGCCCCCTCACGGCGAGCTGACGTTCCGAAAACCGAGCCGTGAAACCAGCGTCAGTGCCCTTCCGCCGGTCCCGGGCCGGATCCCCGACGAACGGTCCGGGCCGAATCGTTCCTTGCCATCCGGGCGGTGTGGCCGATCCGACGCCGATTCGGGATGGCCTGGGTGGCGCGACCTGGTCGAATGGGTCGACGAAGCGAAAGCACCCCAAACGACCTACGCTCGCACGGCTGCACCGATGCGTCACCCGACCGGAGGATATCCATGGCCCATGCCCTCGTCTTGCACGTCAAACTGCCCCAAGAAGGTAGTCCGGAAGACAGCCAGAAGATGTTGGAGGAGGTCGTGGTTCCCTTGGCAAAATCTCAGGTCGGGTTCATGAACGGGACTTGGTTGCACGACGGCGCCGGCAATGGGATGGGCGTCATCGTCTTCGCAACTGCCGCGGATGCGGAAGCGGCGCAGGACGCCTTGAAGCCGCCGCCCGGCGGTCCCCAACTGGTGTCCAGCGCGGTCCACGAGGTGGGTGCTCAAGCGTGAGCTGAGCTTGGAAGGTCTGCCCGACTGACTCCTGACCCGACCTGACGGACGCACTCGCGAGGCGGGACGCTCGCCCGCACATCGCCACCGTCCGGTGGAATGATGACATTGATGGGAACTGGAGGGCGCTCTCGCGCAGGATCGGGCTGTCTCAGCACGTTGGTCGGCGTGGTGGTCGTCGTGGCGATTGTCATTGCCGTCGTCTTCGTCGGATTCATCGCCCTGGGCGTCTTCGCGGCACTGGTGGCCATCGGCCTCCTGGCACTGGTCGTGGATCGCATACTCCTGGCGGTCAGCCCGAAGCGGCGTGAGCGCCGCGTCAAGCAGGGCGGCGTGTTCGTCTGGCGGCTTGGACCGGACCGGTTCGGAGACGTGGTCGACGCCACAGCCACGGAGACCCCGGCGGAACCCGAAGAGCTGAGGTCACGTCCAGAGGGAACGGACGACCTGGGGCCGGAGTGACCCGGATCACCCTCGGGCCCCGGCAAGCAAGGGATCGAGCGCCGGCTCAGGTTCCATCTCGCCATGACCGCACCGATCCGGACCGGGATCCGGTCCGGGACCGCACCGCGGCCGCTCGCTCGGATCGCCGCAAAGGACCATAGACTCATGGTGGTGAATTCCCATGAGCGACACCGTCGATAGTCTGATCCTCGATCTGCTGGAGTGGTTGGGTCCTCGTCCGCGCCCCTACTCCGAAGTGCTCGATGCGTGGATGACGTCCTGCCCCCGGCTTCCCGTGTGGGAAGACGCCAACGACCGCGGCTACATCGAGCGTCAGTACGCGCCCGAGCACGGTCGGCTCGTGCTGGTGTCAGCGGCCGGGGTCGAGCACCTGAGGGCGCGCCGGGCTCAATCGGGCGGACCGGCCTGAACAACCCCTCCTGGGTCGTGCCTACAGGAACCCCCGCGACCGGCAGAGGACTGCATGCGCACCCACCCACTCCGGATCGGCGGCGGTTACCTCGTTTCGGGGGGGCGGGGCCAGACATCGGACCGCTCGTTCGGTGTCACCACCGCTGTCGTGTCAATCGGACGGCTGACCGGCAGAACGTCAGGTGAACAAGTCGATCGGCGCTCGGAGCAGGTCGATCGGCCCCTTGTACAGCTCTCGCTTGATCGCCTGGACGACGCTCCTGGACTTGCCACGGAATGGCTCGGCCATCGAGACGGCGGCCTCGATGAGCTCGGTCTCGCTGCACACCCGATCCACGACAGACAGGTCCATGGCCTCTGACGAGCCCAGGCGGAGGCCTGTCAGCATGACCTCGTGGGCAGCGAGAGGGGACAGCTTCGCACGCAGCAGCGCCGACATTCCTGGTGAGAAGGGGATGTCGATGTCGACTTCCGGCAGACATACGAAACCACGATCTGCCCGCATGGCCCTGCTGTCGCACGCCAGAGCCAGCATCGCCCCTGCCGCGAAGGCGTGGCCGTTGATGGCGGCCACCACCGGGAGGGGGGACTCGAGGAGCCGGATGTAGAGGGCCTGCAGACCGTCCACCACCTGATTGGCGGCCCCGGGCGGGGCCTGAGCCATCCACTCCAGGTCCAGGCCGTTCGAGAAGAACTTCCCCTCTCCGGTCAGCACCACGGCAACGGGCCCGGTGGCGGCTTCAGCCTCGTCGAACGCCTGATTGAGCTCGGCCAGCATGGTCGGATTGAATCGGTTCTCGCCGGATCGCATCCGGAGCACGAAGGTGTCCTGGGTTCGGGTCATCTCGATCATGGACATCCCCTTCATGGAAGTTGCGTTGCTCCGACCGGCAACCCGCAACGGGCTGGTTGCCCACGTTCGGCGATCGGTGCGGGCAGACAACTGTAGCGAGCACTATGGGCAATCGGTGGACGGTCCGCCCCCTTCCCGGCGCGGCGCGCCTACCTCCCTGCGACTGCGGCCCGGCCCACGCGAAAGCGCCCGTCCCACAGACTGACGGGGATCGGGCGCTTTACTTCACTTGTACTCCGAGAGCGGCTGTATTGGGAAATGGCACCCGCGGAGCCCTCTTGCTCCTTGCCGTTGCAACGCTCCCACTCCGAGCTGCTTGCCTTGTATCTACCGGGGCCTACCGGGATCACTCCCGTACAATCCGTGCCATCCGTTCTCGGGATGAGCCACCTTGCGTACTCCGCAATGGCGCCTCCCTTCGAGACCCTCCCGGATCCCTCCTAGCATCATAAGCCAGCGGCCTCGGATTGAGAAGAGTCGAATGTGGCGCCCGTTCGGTCGGGGAGCAGGGCTGTCGGAAAGCGACACTGACGGCCCGACGGCGGCGGCGTGTCCCGCCCTGATCCCCGATCCCTCGCCAGCTCCCGTACCTACGGACGGCGCTCGGTCACGAAGACGGCGAGGTCTCGATGAGACCACGAGAGCTGTGCGTTGAACCCCGCCTCGTCCAACCACCGCATCAGGTCGGCCACACTGCTGGGCGTGTCGTGGACACCGTCGATCGGGGTCACCACGTCGTCGGGGTCGTCGGGAACGATGACGTCTGCCATGACAAAATGCCCGGAGGTCACCAGCACGGCTGCGACATTCCGGAACAGGCGGGCCTTGGCCGGTCCGTCGAGATGATGCACCGCCAGCGCCGAGACGACGAGGTCGAACGGCCCGCTCGGCAGCGCGTCCTGCAGGCGCCCGACCCGAAGCTCCGCCTCTGGCAGTCGCCGTTGCGCATGGTCGAGCATGTCTGGGCTCTCATCGATTCCCACCATCCGTGCCGACGGGTGCCGACCGGTGATGCCCGCCGCGGTTTCGCCGGTTCCGGTCCCCAGATCGAGGAACCGGCGAACGGTCAGCCCTTCGGTGCCTTCCGCCGTCTTGTCCTGCAACTCCGCATACAGGGGGACCTCCGATGTCACCATGGCCAGATAGGTGTCCGGGTCGAAGTGGAACTGCCCGGCGTCTCCCATGGTCCCATTCTGCACTTCCCAGCCGGCCGAGCCGCACGCCGCGCACTGGGCCTCGAGGTGCGGACCCATCGGCGCCCCATGCTGTCGGCCCAGTGTTCACGACGCACCGAACCGGCCGCCTACGGTACGTTGGCGACCGGTGATGATGGTGGACTCCGAGCCGGAACGAGTGGTGCTTCACTACCTCGATCGCATGGTTGCCCACGACTGGGCTGCGATGACCGAATGCCTTCACCCGGATGTCGTCCGTGTGGGCCCGTTCGGGGACACCTACGCCCCCCGGCGGCCGTACGTGGACTTCCTGTCCTCGCTACTTCCGACGTTGACGAACTACGGCCTGACGATCGGGAGAACGGTCACGCACGACTCTGTGGTGATGGTCCAATTGTCCGAGAGCATGGACATCGGAGGATCGAGGGACGAGACGCATGAGGTTCTGGTGTTCGAGACGGACCCCGCGGGCCTGATCACCCGAATCGACATCTTCATCCAACGCGCCGCCGGGTGACTCCGGACGATCGCCGAGGGTGCCGGGTGACAGCCTCAACCTCTCATCGGAATTCGTCGACGTGCTGAATGTGACCGGAACGTCGGGTGAAGAGCACATCGTTGTACCCCTGGCCCGGGCCGACCATCTCGAACAAGAGAGGCGGCACGAAGGACAGGTAGAGCGCCTTCCGTCCGTTCGCTCCGGGATCGGTCGGTGCAGGTGCCGCATGGAGGGTGTGGCCGAAGTGGACGGTGACGTCGCCGGGACGGGTCTCGATGGCGACAACCGGTAGGTCTGCCGCCTCCCGGCGACTGGGTAGTCGGGAGGTCCCCCGGTGGGAGCCCGCGATCATCTGCAGCTGGCCGGATGCCGCAGTCGCGGGATCGAGCTGGATGCCCACGTTGAGCATCGGGCATTTGACCGGATGGCCGCCCATCCCACAATCCCGGTGCCAAGGAAGATCGACGAGTCCCTCGGACGCGCCGGGGACCTTGATGACCACGCCGTGTCCGTCCAGACGGTCGGGGGCCTCGCGGAGCTCCGGGCCGCCGAGAGCGGCGATGCGGAGGAACCGGTCGTCGGTGCCCAGGCCGGCGACGAGGTCTGACTCGTCATTGAGGTAGTTCACCCGGTTGCACACCTCCCGTCCTCCGACCGTCGTCCACCACGAGCGCCGGTCGTCAGGCCGGGCCCGACCGATGGCCCCGGCGACGTCTGCGTCCAGGGCGGCGACCTCCCCGGGATCCAGGACTCCACGGAGATGGACGAACCCCGCCCGCTGGAGAAAGTCGGCGATTGCAACCTGGGGGTCATCGAGCGTGAATGTCCGCAGGCAGTCCAAAGGCTCACCCGCCTCGTCGAGCACGGGGTCCGGATCTTCGAGGTCGTAGAGCTCCTGCCCGTCGAATGCCACCCGCAGCGGGGGTTCCCATCGGGTCACCTGACTGAAGGCGCCCCGGACGACCTCGAGCTCATCGGCGTACAGAAGGGCGAAACTCGAGCGGAGCTCCTGAGCGAACGCACACCACTGGGCGTGGTCGAGCCGGATGACCGTATCGGCTTGGTCCGATCCACCCTCCACGGTGAAGGTGCGCCCCGACGGACGATAGGTGTACGCCCGTCCGTCATCCAGCTGAAAGGCCAGGGGACGCACCACCTCGGCGTCGGCATCTGAGAAGACCCTTCCCCGCTCCCGCAGTCGGGTCGGTAGCTCTTCGCGATGGAAGTGGTCGAAGTCGATAGGGCCGAACCGTTGGCCGTCCATGGGCCCACGCTACCGCTACGGGGGGTTGCTAGTCATTGAGGAACAAGGAGCCCGGACCGGCCACGGGCTGCGACCTCGCGTCAAAGTCGATCGAGTCCGGGCGGAGGCCTCCTGGACGACCCCTTGGTCGGGCCGGAGGTCCCACGTATGATCGCAGGGACGAGCGATGAGTAGCCGGCCCGCGCGGGCCGAGCGCACTCCGGTCGGCGATCAAAAGGGGGACGACATGTCAGACAACCTTCGGCTGCTGGCCAAGTACAGCGCAGCGATGGATTCGGGTGACACCGAGGCCGTCTACGAATTCTGGTCCCCTGACTTTCACAGCCATGTCACCGAACGGGTGAGTCCGGAGAGGGTCGGAAGTGACGTGCGCGGCGAGGAACAGCAGTGGTGGAAGGAGGTGCGCTCGTCGTTCCCCGACATGACGTTCACCGTCGACCTACTGATCGAGTCGGAGGATCTGGTGGTCTCCAACTGGACCGTCAAGGGCACGCACACCGGAACGCCCTTTTTCGACGTGGCTCCTTCGGGAGGTCCGGTGACGATCAACGGCACGGCGATCCTCCGGATCCGGGACGGACAGATCGTGGAGCACTGGGGAGGTCCTCACTGCCAGAAGGGTCTGGGTCTGATCACGACGATCTGACCGCCGGGAGTCGGTCCTGACCGGACGCACCCGGACAACCGACCTGCCCTTTCGTCCGTCCCGTTCGACGGCGGACGGCTCGGCGAGCATCTCACTCGCCCGTCCTACCCGGTCGAGTGACGAACGGAAGGGAGTAGGGATGACCGACGAGCTCCACGGCTGGGGTCCGGCCCTGGCCGCCATCGACCATCGCAAGGCCGTGGGTTTCGCCATGGGGGGCGAAGCCCGCCTCGAACGTCAGTACCGACGGGGCCGGCTCAACGCCCGGGAGCGTCTGGCCCGTCTGTTCGATCCCGACACCTTCTTCGAGATCGGCAACCTGGTCGGCTCCACCGACGAGCCACCCGTGCCCGGTGACGCCCTGGTGGCCGGATCGGGTCGGATCAACGGCCGGCCGGCTCTCGCCGGCGCAGAGGACGTCACCGTCCTCGGTGGCTCGATCGGAAGCGGATCCTCCGACAAGCGCTATCGCCTCTGCCAGCTCGCCCGACAGGAGCGAGTCCCACTGGTCATGGTGCTGGAAGGAGCCGGGCACCGGGTCACCGAGGCGGCCGCCGGTCGTCGGCCGGGCGATCTGATGGGCCTGGCCGAACTGTCCGGTCTCGTGCCCCTGGTCGGCCTCGTGCTCGGGGCGTCGGCCGGCCATGGCGCCCTCACCGCTCCCCTGTGCGACTTCGTAGCCATGACGGAGACCGCGTCGATCTTCGCGGCCGGGCCGCCACTGGTTCGCTCGGCGACCGGGGAGGAGGTCGCCAAGGAGGCGCTCGGCGGGCCGGAAGTGGCGATCGATTCGGGCGGCGTCGTGCACAACCTGGTGACGGACGACGGGGAGGCGATCGACCTGGCCCGTCGATATCTCAGCCACTTCCCGCTCAACGCCTGGGAGCTTCCACCCTGGCGGGACAGCCCGGACGCCGGAAGGCGGCGGGTCGGGCTCCTCCAGCTGATCCCTCCTGACCCCCGCCAGCCCTATCCCATCCGCCCTGTGCTCGCCGAGATCCTCGATGACGGCGAACTGCTGGACGTACAACCTCACTTCGGGCGTTCGATCGTCACGGTCCTCGCCCATCTCGGAGGACGGAGCGTCGCCGTCCTGGCCAACGACCCGAGTGTGTTGGCCGGCACCATCGACAGTGACGCGGCCGACAAGGCCGCCCACTTCCTGGACGTGGCCGATGCCTTCGGGCTGCCCTGCGTCTTTCTGGCAGACAATCCGGGGGTGTTGGCCGGCACCGCCGCCGAGCGCCAGGGCATCCTCCGACACGCGGCGCGCCTCTTCGCCGTGCAGCACCGGCTGAGCGTGCCCAAGCTGCATGTCACTCTGCGCAAGGCATTTGGGTTTGGATCCTCGGTCATGGCCATGAACCCGTTCGACGGCCAGACCATCAGCCTGGCCTTCCCCTCGGTCACCCTGGGCGCCCTTCCCGCCGGTTCCGAGGCCTCCGCCATCGACGACCCAGAAGAGCGGGAGCGCCTGGCCGCCGTACAGGCCCAGGCCTCAGTGGTGGCCGGCGCCCGGCTCTCCTACGACGACGTCATCGACCCCCGCGAGCTGCGCAACGCCCTCCTCGCCGGTCTGAGCCTCGCCGAGGGTCGGGACACTGCCCCGCGCCGACCCCGTTCGACAGGGATCCTGCCATGACCGTTCAGACCGCCCTGCCCGAGTCAACCCATCCGTCTCGCAGGGGCGGCGCCGCCAGCGGCTCACCCGTCTCCCTCTCGGAGTGGCGACGGCTCCAGCGGTGGAGCAGGCACTGCGATGGACGAGGCCTCACTGCCCCCGTCGATCTCGAAGACCTTACCGGTGACCCAAGACGAGGCGTCGGACACCAGGTACAGGACCGCGCAGGCGATGTCCTCGGGCTCGCCTGGCCGGCGCATCGGGGTCCCTTCCACGAACTGCTGTCTGAGCTGGTCATCGGTCAGCACGACGTCGAGTGACCGGGTGGCGACACCCCCCACGTCGATGGCGTTCACTCGGACCCGAGGGGCCAGTTCCGGTGCGATGTTCCGGGTCATGCGGTCGAGCGCGGCCTTGGCCGCCCCATAGGCGACGAACATGGTCTGGGTCATACTGGCCGAGCGAGACGAGATGTTGACCACCGCACCCTGACCCACTGTGTCGACCATCTGCCGCGCAGCTAGCTTGGTCAGGGTCAACGGAGCGGTCACATTGAACGCGAACGTGCGGGCCATGAATCCCTCGCTGGTGTCCATCGCCGCCCGAGGCATCGCTCCCCCGGCGTTGTTGACCAGGATGTCGAGCCTGCCGAACTCCGCCACCGTGCGCGCCACGACGTGCTCACACGCACCCTCGTCGGTGACATCGGTCGGCACCACCAGCGCCCGCCTACCGAGGGAGCGGATCCGACCGGCCACCTCCTCGAGGTCGGACTCGGTGCGGGCCGCCAACGCCACGTCGGCTCCCGCTTCGGCCAAGCCGATGGCGATCCCCCGGCCGATCCCCAGTCCGGCACCGGTGACGATGGCCACCCGCCCCGGCACCCCAAATCGATCGAGGATCATCCTGTCACTCCCTCGGTCACTCGCGCCCCCATGCGGTGACGTCGCCTCGCCTGTTCCGGTGAACCGCCGGAATGATGCCACGGGGCGCCGGCAACTCACGAGAGAGCGGCGGGCCGCGGGGCGCTCAGCTGGAAGGCTGTCGCTCCCGCCTGCCAGGTCTTGTCCAGGTCTGACCCCGGCGGGTAGCGGCCGTCCAACTCGAGTATCACCATGCCGTGGGCGAACGACCACAGGGCCTGGGCGAGCGCAGCGTCCTGGGTGACGACGAACCATGGATTGCCCGCCCATGCTTCGAGCCCCTCGGGCAGACCCTCCCGTCGGAGTTGACCCGACGTGGCCAGCCGGTAGAGGTTCGGATGGGCCAGTGAGTACCCCCGGTACGCGGTGAGGAGGCAGCGGAGCGGGGTTCGAGTTCCGTGCAGTGAGCGGTGGGTCACGTCGCCGATCATGAACATCGCATCCTCGATCACCGCCAGCTCGACCTCCGATTTACTGGCGAAGTGCTTGTAGAGCGACGGCGCCTGGATACCCATCTCGTCGGCGAGCCGCCGCATGGTCAGCGCGGCCGCCCCGTCACGTTCGAGGATCCGCTGGGCGACGCTGACGGCCTCGACCACCCGGGTCGATCGACCTGGGGGCTTGGGCGGGCGCTCGAGCTCGCCGTCCAGGAGGCCTCCCCGGGCCCCGGGTGCGCCCACCTTCACCGTTCCCGCCGGTTCGGTCCGGCGACCGACTCCATCTCAGCTCCGCCCGGCGGAGAGCCGGAAGATGGGGTGATCGGGGGCGATCCTCTGGACCTCCGGTTCCTCGGAATCGGCGGTGACACCATCGAAGAACACGCCGATTTCCATCTTCCACTTGCGCAAGTAGGCGCGGAGGATGGGCGACTTCTCGCTGTCGGAAAGCTCCTCGGCGACCCGCTCGTCGCGCCGGCGTCCGAGCAGCAGAGCCAACCGTCCGCCGTCCGCACGGACGTTCCGGACCCATTGGCCCTCACCTCGGGGTGAGACGAGGTACTGGACCCCGTCGAGCTCCAGCAGGTTCACCGGTGTCCGCCGTGGGGCCCCGCTCTTGCGCCCGCGGACCTCCAGGATGCGACTCCCCCAAACGCTGATTCCCGCCCGCATCAAGAGCATCACGAAGGGGTTCATGATCCGCTTCGTGAGGTGCCCGGGCTCCCGGTAGTGGCCTCTGGTGTCCATGGATCTCTCCTCTCGGTCGAGCCTGAAGTTAGGCTAACACTGTTAGCTAGTATGGCTAACAGTGTTAGCCCTGTCAAGCGCGAGACTCCTCGGGCGGCCTTCGACGCTCGTGACAAGGCCAGTCCGGGATCCCCGATCGTGGCGACCCACTTCCGGGTGCGCACCGACCGGGTGGATCGGGGCGGCAACGTGACCCTCCGCCACGACTCCAAGCTCTCCACATCGGGATCGGGCGGCCGTTCGCTGGGACACCCATCAAGATCTACGTCGCTGACCTCAATATTCGGGTCGTGACGGAGGACGGAAAGCTGCTCCGAGCGCTCACCTTGGACACCACCCGGATCTACCGGCCACGCTGGAAGACATGACGATCTAGCCTTGGCGCAGGTTCACGTTTCCGCGATGTCCTGGGACATCACAATGGCGCGCTCGGCAGTGTTCTGGTTCAGGACATAGGAAAGGCATCTCTCAAGACATAGGAAAGCCCGATTCCTTGATGCTCGGGCATGTCGAAAGCCCGATTGGTCATCACTGCGGTCATTGTCGAAGGTCGGAGCCAGGCTGAGGTTGCCCGCACGTACGAGGTCTCGCCGGGATGGGTCTCCAAGCTGGTGGCTCGGTATCGCTCCGAGGGAGACGCGGCCTTCGAACCCCGGTCCCGACGGCCGAAGACCTCGCCCAACGCAGTGGCGGCGACGGTAGTTGGCCAGATCGTCGAACTCCGCACGAAGCTGGTGGCGGCCGGCCTTGATGCCGGACCGGACACCATCCGGTGGCACCTTGAACACCACCACGGAGTCCGAGTGTCGAGCGCCACCATCAGCCGCTATCTGGCCAAGGCCGGTCTGGTTACCCCGCAGCCCCAGAAGAAGCCACGTTCGTCCTACATTCGCTTCGAAGCCGACCAACCCAACGAGTGCTGGCAGTCCGACTTCACCCACTATCGGCTTGTGACGGCGTCTGGTGCCCCTGGTGCCTATGTGGAGATCCTCTCCTGGCTGGATGACCACTCCCGCAAGGCTCTGTCGGTCACGGCTCACCGGCGGATCACCGGACGGACCGTCCTCGGCTGCTTCCGGGAAGCCGTTGCCATCCATGGGGAACCCGACCAGGGACTACCAGCCAACGGGCGCCCCGAAAGGGCCCGCTCGGCCCAGGAAACCATGATCCGCGAGGGTTCGGAAGTTTCCGATGTCTCGCGAGATCACATGGCGCGCTCGGCAGGATTCGAACCTGCAACCTTCTGATCCGTAGTCAGATGCTCTAATCCGTTGAGCTACGAGCGCCCGGGCTGCCACTTCGGGAATCCGTGAGCGCCGGCTCCCACCACGAGAGGTGACGAGCGCCAGCGTTGCGGCCGAAGCAGCTTCCCACTCTATCCGACCGCTGTCGGTCGACGGCAGGCCGAGCCAGGCCCCCACGTCCGGGGCAGCGTGTCGCCGCCTCTGCTCCCACACCACCCGGAGTGCTCGTCGACGAGTGTTGGTGTCGCCCGGGCGGGGGTGACGACCGGCCGGGCCGTCCTCGGCCATCCGGTCGAGCGTAGGGATCGTCCGGCGGAGCGGGCATCCGAGAACATGACCCGCCACCAGGCCCCGGATCCCGAACCGCAGACTGACAGCCCCTCTGTCCCCGGTGGCCCACCCGCCCGCTCTGTACAGAGGGGACCGGGCCCGGCCGGGTCGACGGACGCGGGGCCAGATCCCAGCGGTAGGGTTCGAGAGGTGAGCAGCGTGGACCAGTCAGGTGGGGATGGGTCGTTCGACCTCGAGCTGGCCGCGGCATCGCTCCGGGCCGACGGCTCCGACGTCCACCTGTTGGTCAAGGTCCTGGCCGATCAGCTGGCCGACGCACTCGGCTCGCGGCTCACCGTCGAGCGGGCCGGCCGCTTCCGGAAGTCCGACGAGATCAAGTCCCTGTCCATGGCCATGGGCGACGACCAGTTCGATGCCGTGGTCGACGGCGGCGTCCTCCGCTGCACGATCGGGCACACCTCGGGCGGCATCCGCATCCGGAGCGAGAAGGTCGACGTGGACACCTGGCTCAACCGCCTGCTGACCGTGCTGCAGGCTGAAGCGGCCAACAGCCAGGCCGTGCGCCTGGCCCTCGAGAACATGGTCATCGGAGGCAACAGATGAGCGACACCGCCGGCACACCTCAGGACCTGCCCGAAGGAGCCAGCCGCCGTCTGGCCGAGCTCGAGCACGGGCTGTTCACCTCGGACCTGTCGGTCAACGAGTTCCTCCTCATCAAGGAGGTCGGCTTCCACCCCCTGGGCTTCGTGATGGGCTCGTCGATCTACCACACGGGCATCCAGACCCGGAAGTGGGGCCAGAGCCAGGAGCTGACCAAGCTCACCGAGGCCATGTACAACGCACGGGAGCTGGCCATGACCCGCATGGAGGAGGAGGCCGCCGAGCTCGGAGCCGACGGCGTGGTCGGGGTCCGGCTCGACGTGAACTACTACGAGTGGGGCAAGGACGCCGCCGAGTTCATCGCCGTCGGCACCGCGGTCAAGGCCGAGAGCGGTGTCTCCCACCGCAACAGCTCTGGGCAAGCCGTTCACCTCCGACCTCTCGGGTCAGGACTTCTGGACCCTCATGCAGACCGGCCACGTCCCCCAGGGCCTGGTCATGGGGACCTGCGTCTACCACATCGCCCACCGCGGGCTCGGGGCCAGGCCCTGGGCTCGGTGGGCCAGAACGTGGAGCTGCCCAACTTCACCCAGGCCCTCTACGAGGCCCGTGAGCTGGCCATGACCCGCATGCAGGACGAGGCCAACGAGCTGGGGGCCGTCGGGCATCGTCGGGGTCCGGCTGGAGGAGAAGTCCCACCAGTGGGGCTAGCCACACCATCGAGTTCCTCTCGCTGGGCACCGCCGTGGTCAAGACCGCCGACGAGGTGACCCTGCCCAAGCCCACCACCATCATCTCCCTGGACAACTGATGAGCGAGGTCCCCGCCGACCTCCCCGAAGCCGCCGTCCGCCGCTTCGCCGGGGGCGCGTTCACCTCGGGCCTGACCGTCCCGGACTTCGCCGCCTGCCTGCAGATGGGCCTCGAGCCGGTCGGCTTCGTCCAGGGCTTCTGCGTCATGCAGTGGCAGTGGTTCGGCATGGGGGGCATCGGGCGAATGGGCGGCGGCTTCGGGTCGGGCTACGGCGTGACCACCGACGGCTACTCGGAGAACTACCGGTGCCCGCACGGGATGGTCTCGGCCGAGCACCGCTCCTGGGGCCAGAACTACGAGCAGACCTGGGTGGAGGAGGCCTGGACGGCAGGGCTTCACCTCCGCCTACTCCCGGATGGTCGAGGAGGCGGCGGAGGCCGGGGCCCACGGGGTCGTCGGGGTGGTCGACGCCAGCCACCCGCTGGCCGACATGGGCGTGCTCGAGTTCCAGGTGCAGGGCACGGCGGTGCGGGTGACCGACGGGGCGCCGCCCGCCGGCGGCCGGCCGTGGACCACCTACCTGGCCGGCCAGCGCCTGGCCAAGCTGATCGAGGCCGGCTACGCCCCGGTCTCCGTCGCCGCCGCCGTTGCCTCGGTTCGGGTGTGGGCCAACTGCGTGACCGAGAACCTGACCGAGGGATCCAACTCGATGTACTCCTACGCCGAGCCCGGCTCCGAGATCGACCAGACCGTCAAGGCTCAGACGGTGGTGCGCCGCCTGGCCCGGCGGCGGGTACGCGACCAGCTCGAGCACGACTCCCTCCACGGGGCGGCCATGACCACCACCGAGCGGCAGCTCGGCCAAGGTGACGCCGAGCTGCAGTGCGTCCTACGGGGCAACCGGGTCCGCCGCTTCAAGTAGTTCGATCCCGTGCCTGCGCCCACCCCCACGGTGCGCCTCCTGTGACCGCCTTCCCACCCACCGACGCTGGCCTCCCCGAGCCGGAGCCGGTCGACCTCAAGGCCGAGATGGTCCTGGCCAACCAGGCCCTGGGCCAGCCCACGCCGGCCGGAGCCGGGCGCATGATGTCGGACCTCTCCATCGACGAGGAGCTGGTCCTGCACTCCATCGGGTGGGAGCCGGTGGAGCTGGTCACCGGATTCTCCGTCCATTCGGTCCCCTACGGGGTGTGGAACTGGGGTCAGGGCGAGATCACCTGGGCCTCGGCCGCCTACACCCGGTCGTTCGCCCACGCCACCGAGCGCCTCCACGCCGAGTGCACCAAGGCCGGCGCCCGTGGCGTGGTCGGCGTCCACGTCGACTGGCAGGTGCACCGCAACCACATCGAGCGTGGCCCTGGTGGGCACGGCCGTGCGCCCGGTCGACGGGAGCGGGCCGTCGGCCGACCCGGCCTTCGTCTCGGACCTGTCGGGACGTGACTTCGCCCTGCTCCACCGGGCCGGCTGGACCCCGATGGGCCTGGCCGCCGGGGCCAGCTTCGTCTACGCCCCCCGCCGCTCGATGGGCACGGCGATGAAACAGAAGGGCCAGAACGTCGAGCTGACCAACTTCACCGAGGCCATGTACGCGGCCCGCGAGGCGGCCATGGAGCGGATGCAGACCTCGGCCCTGGCGCTGCAGGGCACCGGGGTGGTCGAGGTCAAGGTGACCGAGGGACCCATGGAGTTCGCCCACCACGCGGTGGGGTTCACCGCCTACGGCACCGTGGTCCGCCTGCTGGCCGCAGAGCACCAGCACGTGGGGACCCGCATGATCCTCCCCCTCGACGACCCGGTGCGGGCTTTCGACGTCACCTCGCTGCGGGGATCGTGACCGCGCCCGTCGGGTCGCCGCTCACCTGAGGGATCTGACAGAGCGTCAGATACACTCCGTGCCATGCCGACCGACGCCCCCCGCACCGCCCCCCTGGACGGGATCCGCATCCTCGAGTGCTCGGCCCTGGGGCCGGCCGCCATCACCATGCCGCTCGTGGACCTCGGTGCCGAGGTGATCAAGGTGGAGCCGCCGGCCGGTGACTACATCCGGGAGATGACCTGGCCCATCGTCGAGGGCGTCTCCCTCATGCACCTCCACATCAACCGGGGCAAGCGCAGCATCGTCATGGACCTGCGGACCGACGAGGACGTGGCCACCTTCCGGGAGCTGGCCAAGACGGCGGACGTGGTGGTGGAGGCGATGCGCCCCGGCGGACTGGCCCGACGGGGCGTGGGCTACGACGACCTGAAGGGCAGCAACCCCAAGCTGGTCTTCTGCACCATCTCCGGCTACGGCATGACCGGTCCGTACCAGAGCCTCCCGGCCCATGGGGTGGCCTTCGACACGTGGGCCGGCATCGTCACGCCCCAGGTCAATGAGGACGGCTTCGCCTATCTGCCCGAGCACGCGTCGATGGGCATCCACGCCGGGCCGCTGTTCGGGGCACTGGGCATTCTGGCCGCCGTGCTCCGGGCCAGGACGACCGGCGAGGGCTGCTTCCTCGAGATCGCCCAGTCCGATGCCGCCGCGGCCATGGACTGGTACCGGTCGGAGACGTGGAGGGCCTACGAGCGGCCCGAGTCCGAGGTCACCGGCAACAAGGCCGACGACTACGAGCGGCGCGAGCCGGGCACCGCCGGCATGGTGGAGGGCGTCCGCTACCAGGTGTACGAGGCCAGGGACGGCCGGTATGTCCTGTTCATGGCCTCGGAGCAGGCCTTCTGGAAGAACTTCTGCGAGTTCGTGGGCCGCCCCGACCTGTTCGAGAAGTGGCCGGGCTCCAAGTACGCCGACCATGCCCGCAACAACCTCGAGCTGCGGGCCGAGCTGCGCGACATCTTCCGCACCCGCTCCGCCAAGGAGTGGCTGGAGTCCGGGAACACGGCCAACTTCCCGGTGGCTCCGGTCAATTCGCCAAAGACCATCGCCGAGGACCCTCAGTTCCAGGACCGGTTCTCGTGGTACCCGGTCGAGCAGCTCGGTGCCGAGCAGCTGGGCACCCCGCTCAAGTTCGTCGGTGAGGACCTACCCGCCCCTTCCCACGCCCCGACGGTGGGCCAGCACACCGACGAGGTCCTGCGCGACCTGCTCGGCTGGGACGACTCCCGCATCGCCGAGTCCCGGGCCCGGGGGGGACTGGGCGGTGGGGTGACCTGACGCCGCCGACCCGGCAGCGGCCCGGTCGGCCGCCCACCTCGTGCACCACAGAGGCCGACAGTCGGGTGGGCACGGACCAGGATCGACAAGAAAGGGGACGGGCGA
Organism: uncultured Acidimicrobiaceae bacterium; assembly: GCA_963817005.1. GTDB lineage: Bacteria > Actinomycetota > Acidimicrobiia > Acidimicrobiales > RAAP-2 > Bog-756. Next base: position 29,083 of record CAWFMN010000007.1, on the reverse strand, counting down.
GGAAGCAACCAGTTCCTCTCCGCAGCAGGGTGCCCTCCCGACGTTGACCCGGCGGTCGATGCCGATCTGATCTCCTCCCGACGCGGGCTTCCCCCGCAGGGCGTGATCCGCCGCGTGCGTGGCCCGACCGGCTGCGTTGACCGATCGGTCGAGGTGCGCGTGACGAGGGCCGTGCCGGTGACGCCTGCGACCCGCGCTCCGCCGGAGCCTGAGGCGAGCCGACGCGCCGGCCTCCGGTGGGCCTCGTCGATCTAGCTGGGCAGGGCGATTGCCCAGTCGCTGCGCCCGATCGAAACACAGCTACAGAATCCTTCCGGATCTGCCGAGGACTATGCGGAACCCCTAGTGGTTTCTGTTGAGACGGCAAGAGAATCGACCGGTCTACCGCACCTCGTCACCCGACGCGGGCGCGGCTGGTTGCCGATCCGCCGCGTTCATCAGTGGCAACCAAGACAACCCAATAGATACCAACGAGGAGCAAGATCATGAGCATCAAGAAGTTGTTCAGTACGAAGAAGCGGATCGCAGCCGTCGTGCTGTCGGGCGCTGTCCTCCTGGGCACCGGTGGGATCGCCGCGGCCTACTTCAGCACCTCCGGCTCGGGCGTCGGCTCGGCCGCCACCGGCAGCTCCACCGGCCCTCTGGCCATCACCCAGGTCGGGACCGTGACCGGGCTGCTTCCAGGTGGGCCTGCCGGGACCATCAACTACTCGGTGAAGAACACCTCGGCTGGCGCCCAGTTCGTGGGGCCGGTGACGGTGACCGTCACCTCGGTCACCACTGGCTCCATCGCCGCCGACGAGGCCTGCGCCACGTCGATGTATGTCACCACGCCGGGTGCAGCGCTGGGTTCCATCGCCCCAGGGGCAACGGTCACCGGAACAGCGACCATCCAGATGAAGGACGATGGGAAGAACCAGGACAACTGCCAGGCCGCCAACAGCGGCGGGGCACTCACCCTGGGCTTCTCGGCCTAGCGGCACAAGAAAGTCGGACGGGTGAGTATCTAGCGCTCACCCCGAGTCAGCTCACTCCGGTCATGGCCGGGTCGCGGTTGCTACCGTGGCCCGGCCAGCCGGGCGGTACTGGGCCGTTCGGATCATGACGGGATGCGCTGGCTGAGGAGTCGACGGTCGATCCAGTCAGCAGGCAATCGCGGGAACTGGCTCTGTGCCGTCCGGCGTCCTCACCGAACAAAGCAGACCCTTCGAGGGAGACGTGGTTAGGCGATGGATGGCCCGATTCGGGACGAAAAGGAGGGTGGCCACCGCGGCCGTCCTCGTCCTGGTCGGGCTCATCGCCTCCTGTAACGCCATGAACACCGAATTGGCCACTCCCCTGTTGCCGGCCCCGGCCATCACCCACAGCCCGTCGGACCCCACGGGTTCGACGGCGGCCACGTTCCGCTACCGCGACGCGAGGCACGGGGCGGGCTACGAGTGCTCGCTCGACGGATCGCGGTTCACCCCCTGTGCCGCCACCGGCACCAGCTACCACGGTCTGGCCCGGGGGAACCACACGTTCCAGGTCAGGGCGACCTCAGGGTCGGCCACCAGTCAGGCCACTTCCTTCACGTGGAGCGTCGCCCCCCAGACGCCGGCCATCACGCCGGTCCCGTCCGTCCCCACGCCCTCCACCACGACCTCCACCACGACCTCCACCACGACCTCCCACCACCCCGGCGCTCAGGTCGGGGTCCGCTTCACCATCTCCAACGTCGTCACCCCACCGCTCTACCCGGGCACCAGCCAGAGGCTGAACCTGGTGTTCACCAACCCGAACCCGTCACCCATCACCATCGCCCCACGGGCCGTCTCCATCAGCGTCTCGACCAGCCAGGCCCGATGCTCGGCCCGGTCGAACTTCGCCGTGAGCCAGGGCCTGACGTCCAGAGTGACGATCCCGGCCAACCAGACCAGGTCGCTCAGTGACCTGGGCATCGGCCAGGACCACTGGCCGGTGATCACCATGGTCGACACGCACTCCAGCCAGAACGGCTGTCAGGGTGCTCCGCTCACGCTGCGCTACTCGGCTGGTGCCTCCGGATGAGGCGCGGCGCCCACTCCATCCGGCACGACGTCCGGGCGCCGAAACACCGCGGGGCTCACTCCATCAAGCGCGCACCAGCACGGAGGGATCCTGGCGACCACTCCATGCGGCGGGAGGCCGGCACCGTCAAGCGGCGTGGCGCCCACGCCATGAGGCGGTCCTCCCGACCGACCTCGAGGTCCCCGCTGCGGACCATCACCCGCCGAACGCCGGCCATCCTGGCCGCGGTCACTTCAATTGCTCTCGGACTCGGCGGCGGGGTCGCCTACGCCTACCTGACCACAACCGGGAGGGGGCCCGGCGCGGCCTCGGCCGGCAACCCGGTCACCATCACGGTCACCGCCACGACGGGGACTGCCGACCTCCTCCCGGGCGCAACCGGTGCGGCCTACTTCACCCTCACCAACACCAACTCGTTCGGTGCGACCTTCAACACGGTCGCGGTCGGTGCCACGGCGGTGTCCCAAGACACCGCCAACTGCCCGAGCGCCAACATCAGCATCGCCCAGACGCTGCCCTACCCCTTCTCCCCGCCCGTGACGGTGAGTGCCAACACCACCAGCGGCAGCCAGACCATCCTCAACCTGGTGAAGCTCTCCCCGACGGCACCGACCGGTTGCCAGGGAGTGAAGTTCACCGTGACCTTCACGCTCTCCGGGATTTCGACGTGAGGGGCCGCACCACGAGCCGAAGGCTCCACGCGCGGCGCACCGGTCACCGACGGGGCGCCCACACCAAGAGGGCGGCGCGGACGCGTACCGGGTTCCGTCGCTTCCGAAGCCCGGTGGTGTTGGGCGTGACCGGCTTCATGCTCGCCTCGGCTACCGCGGCCTTCAGCTTGTGGACGACGTCCGCAAGTGGGTCGGCGACCGCACAGGCCACCAGCCTCAGCACCCCGGGCGTCGGGACTGTCGGGACGCCCACGGTGTCGAGTCTGCCGGTGAGCTGGGGAGCGGCGTCCGGAATGCCTTCGGGAGCCGGCTACGTGGTCCTCCGGGCAACGGCGAGCGGCGGGCCCTACAGCGCCGTGGCCAGCGGGGGCTGCGCCCAGTCGATCACCGGTCCATCCTCCAACACGTCCTGCACCGACTCGGGTCTCGCCGCCGGAACGACCTACTTCTACAGGGTCGAGGCGGGATTCGACAACTGGGTGAGCGCGCCCAATGCATCCTTCTCCGGTACGACACTCATACCTGCTGCCCCCACGACGACGACCGTCGCCGCCCCGGCCACGGGTACGGCGGGCACCGCCATCGTCGCGGGCACCATCAGTTCTGTGCTCTCGGGGGCGACCACCAGTCCCGCACCGGGCGGGACCATCACCTTCACCGTCTTCGGTCCCCAGGCGACCGCACCCACCAGCTGCACGACCGGAGGTTCCGCCGTCGGCACCCCGGTGACCGTGACCGCCAACGGCACCTACCATCCCTCGGCCGGCTGGACGCCACCGAGCGGTGGGACCTTCTGGTGGTATGCGTCCTACAGCGGCGACGTCCGCAATCTCGCCTCGCACAGCACCTGTGGCGGCGGCATGGCCTCGACCGTGGTCACCCCGACCACGACGACGACCGTCGCCGCCCCGGCCACGGGTACGGCGGGCACCGCCATCGTCGCGGGCACCATCAGTTCTGTGCTCTCGGGGGCGACCACCAGTCCCGCACCGGGCGGGACCATCACCTTCACCGTCTTCGGTCCCCAGGCGACCGCACCCACCAGCTGCACGACCGGAGGTTCCGCCGTCGGCACCCCGGCGACCGTGACCGCCAACGGCACCTACCATCCCTCGGCCGGCTGGACGCCACCGAGCGGTGGGACCTTCTGGTGGTATGCGTCCTACAGCGGCGACGTCCGCAATCTCGCCTCGCACAGCACCTGTGGCGGCGGCATGGCCTCGACCGTGGTCACCCCGACCACGACGACGACCGTCGCCGCCCCGGCCACGGGTACGGCGGGCACCGCCATCGTCGCGGGCACCATCAGTTCTGTGCTCTCGGGGGCGACCACCAGTCCCGCACCGGGCGGGACCATCACCTTCACCGTCTTCGGTCCCCAGGCGACCGCACCCACCAGCTGCACGACCGGAGGTTCCGCCGTCGGCACCCCGGTGACCGTGACCGCCAACGGCACCTACCATCCCTCGGCCGGCTGGACGCCACCGAGCGGTGGGACCTTCTGGTGGTATGCGTCCTACAGCGGCGACGTCCGCAATCTCGCCTCGGCCAGCACCTGTGGCGGCGGCATGGCCTCGACCGTGGTCACCCAGACCGTCAACTACTCCACGCCTGGCCAGCAGAGCCTGTTCGTCCCGGCCGGGGTCACCTCGGTCGCCTTCACCCTGGTCGGGGGCGGTGGTGGCGGTGGTGACGGAGGCGGCGGCAACGGTGGCAGCGTGTCGGGGACGATCACGCTGGCCAGCAATCCCAGCGGGTCCAACCTCACGGTGTGGATCGGCGGCGGGGGCACCAATGGGGCCACGGGAACGAACGGCGGGGGGGGCACTGGATGCGGCGCGGGCTATGCCGTCGGGGGCGCCGGGAGTGGCACCAACGGCAACAACGGCGGGGGTGGGGGCGCCAGCTGCATCTACGTCACCAGCTCGTCGCCGATCGCCATGGCCGGCGGTGGCGGTGGCGGCGGCGGTGCCGGCACTCGCGGATCGGGGGCCGGCGCCGGCGGGAACGGCACCGGCGGGGTCCTGGTCAATGCCGGAACCAGCGTGGCCGGTGCCGGCGGGAACGGCACCTCCGGCACCGGGGGTGGCGGAGGCCAAACCCAGACGACCGGAAGCTTCCCGTTCGGCGTGACCCTGATCGGTGGGGTCGGTGGCACCGCCGGCCGGCGTGCCACTGCGGGAGGGACGGGAGGTAGTGGAACGTCGGGCAACACCGCCGGTGCCGGTGGTGGCGGCCGGGCCTCCGGTTTCAATGCAGGCGGCGGGGGTGGCGGTGGCGGTGGCGGCTATGCCTCCGGCGGTGGAGGTGGTGGCGGCGCCAGGAGGGGCACCGGCTCCGGTGGCGGAGGCGGTGCGGGCTACAGCGGCGGCGCAACCGGATATGCCCTGACGGTGACCTCGGTGGGCAGCGGTAGCGGGACGGCGGGCGGTGGTGGCGGAACGGCTGCCCCGGGCGGCAGCGGACACGCCACCTTCACGTTCGGTTGATGCGCCTCGAACCCTGACCTCGTCGCACCGGACCGACCGGCAGGCCCGGGCGATTCCTCAGGTCCGAAACGAGCCCTCGGAACTCCGAACTGACGCTCCGTTAGAATCCTGGCATGTCACCGGTCAAGACCCGCCTGCCCGCGGTCGAAGGGTGGTTCACGCTCGACGACGCTCCCGCCCTCCTCGGGAGCAAATGCACCTCGTGTGGGAACTTCGCCTTCCCCAAGGAGACCTACTTCTGCCGGAACCCGCGCTGCCAGGGCCGGGAGTTCGTCGAGACGGCGCTGAGCCGGACCGGCAAGGTGTGGTCGTACACCGACGCCGGCTACCAGCCCCCCGAGCCCTACGTGGCCGCCGACCCCTACGTCCCCTTCGCCATCGCCGCCGTGGAGCTGGCGGCCGAGCAGATGGTGGTCATGGGCCAGGTGGTCCCGGGGTGTGGACGTCGGACGACCTCCATGTCGGGCGACGAGGTCGAGCTGGTCCTCGACACCCTCTACGAGGACGACGAGCACGAGTACCTCGTGTGGAAGTGGCGCCCCCTGACCGGGGCCGGCACCACCGGAGGCAAGGCCGATGCCTGACGACAGGCGTGTCGCCGTGCTGGGCGCGGGGATGCACCCCTGGGGCAAGTGGGGCCGCAACTTCGTCGAGTACGGCCTGGCCGCCGCCGGCGACGCGCTGGCCGAGGCCGGCCTGCCCTGGACCGACATCCAGTACGTGGCCGGGGCCGACACCATCCGCAACGGCTACCCCGGCTTCATCGCCGGGGCCACCTTCGCCCAGGCCCTGGGGTGGACCGGCGCCCGCGTCTCGTCTGCCTACGCCGCCTGCGCCTCGGGGGCCCAGGCCATCAACAACGCCCGCGCCCAGATCCTGGCCGGGCTGTGCGACGTGGCGCTGGTGGTCGGGGCCGACACCACGCCCAAGGGCTTCTTCGCGCCGGTGGGCGGCGAGCGCAAGGACGACCCGGACTGGCTGCGCTTCCACCTCCTCGGGGCCACCAACCCCACCTACTTCGCCCTCTACGCCCGCCGCCGCATGGAGCTGTTCGGAGCCACCGAGGCCGACTTCGCCGCCGTCAAGGTCAAGAACGCCCGGGCACGGCCTGGAGAACCCCAACGCCCGCTACCGCAAGGAGGTCACCGTCGACGACGTGCTGGCCTCCCCCATGGTGGCCGACCCGCTGCGCCTGCTCGAGATCTGCGCCACCTCCGACGGCGGGGCGGCCCTGGTGCTCTCCAGTCATGGAGTTCGCCCGGCGTCACGCCGGCACCGACGACCTGGTCACCATCGACGCCGTCTCCACCGTCACGCCGACGATTCCCCCAGACCGTGATCGAGATGCCCGAACTTCACCACCGACTCGGCGGCGACCGCCGACTCCGATCGGGCCCGGCTTCAAGCAGTCGGTGGCCATCGCCGCCTACGAGGAGGCCGGGCATCGGCCCCGAGGACGTCGAGCCTGGCCGAGGTCTACGACCTGTCCTCGGCCCTCGAGCTCGACTGGTACGAGGACATCGGCCTGTGCAAGGAGGGTGAGGCCGAGCGGCTGCTCCGCGACGGCGACACCGCCATCGGGGGCCGGGTCCCGGTCAATCCCAGCGGGGGACTGTCCTGCTTCGGGGAGGCCATCCCGGCCCAGGCCATCGCGCAGGTGTGCGAGCTGGTCTGGCAGCTGCGGGGCCAGGCCGGCGGCCGCCAGGTCGAGGGGGCCACGGTCGGGATCACGGCCAACCAGGGCCTGTTCGGCCACGGGTCGTCGGTCATCGTCTCCCGGTAGGGCGACGGTCCGGACCGCCGGATCGGTCCCGCCGACAGCCTCACTCCTCGACCAGGACGATCTTCCCGAACTTCCCCCCGTCGGCGAACCGCTCGTAGGCCGCTTCGGCCCGGGCCATCGGGAAGCGCTCGGCCACCGGCACCGTCACCGCGCCCGAGGCCAGCAACGGGACGGCCTGCGCCTCGACCGCCCGGGCCACCGCCGACTTCTCCTCCACGGTCCGGGACCGCAGCATGGAACCCCCGATGGTGGAGCGGCTGGCCATCAGGGCCAGCAGGTTGAGCTCGATCTTGGCTCCCGCCCCCACGCCGATCACCACGGTCCGTCCCCCCGCCGCCATCAACGGGAGGGTGGCGGCCACGTTGGCCCCGCCCACCAGTTCGAGGGAGACGTCGTAGGGACCGTGGTCGGCCACCTCGGCCGGGTCGATGACGTCGTCGGCGGCCAGTCGGGCCACGTCGGCCCGACGGTCCTCGGTCGCGCACCGACGCCACCACGTGGGCCCCGGCGGCGTGGGCCAGCTGGACGGCGGCGGTGCCCACCCCACCGGCCGCCCCCGAGATGAGCACCCGGTCGCCGGCGCCGAGACGGGCTTGGGTGAACAGGGCGTCGGCGGCGGTCGAGAAGGCCTCGGGGAACCCGCCGGCCCGGTCCCACTCCAGCTGACCGGGGACGGGCAGAGCGACGGTCTCGGCCACCACCACCAGCTGGGCCTGGCCGCCCCCGCCGGTGATGGCCATGACCCGGTCGCCCACGCGGTAGCGGGCCGTGTCGGGGCCCACGGCCACGACCTCCCCGGCGAACTCGAGTCCCGGGATGTCGGGCGGTGCCCCGGGGGGAGCCGGGTAGAGACCGCGGCGCTGCATCAGATCGGCGGCGTTGATACCGGCGGCCCGCACGGCGACCAACAGTTCACCCGGCCCCGGGACCGGGTCGGGGTGCTCCTTCCAGACCAGCGAGTCCCCCACGATGGTGACGGCGAACATGGGCCCAGGGTAGACGGCGGCGCGCCGGCTCCCCGGTGCCCTCGTGTCCGCGACGCACCCCGTGCCCCGGACCAGCGGCGCAACCCACGGTGACAGATCGACCCCGACCTCCTACTCTGTGCGCAGGAGGTCTTGGGCATGGCTACCGCACCGAAGTCGAAGAGGCGCCTCGCGACCGGCCAGGCTTCGTCGCCCATCGACCCGATGGTTGTGGGGCCCGATGACGTCCTGTCCGATCCGACGGCGGGCATGGTCCTCCACCGGGTCCTCGCCCAGGCCGCCCGGACCTTCCTGTTGAACGACATGGAGGACGAGGTGCTCGACGCCCCCCTTCCCGGTGTCACGGTGGACCCCCTGAGCGCCCGGTTGGCCGACCGCCCGCTGTGGGCTCAGACGGTCTCGTTGAACGGCACCCAGCGGCGGGCCACCGAGGAGGAGCGCGTCCACCAGAGCCAGGGTGGCCCTCCGGCGTATCCGCTCCAACCTGCGCACCTTCCGTCTGGCCCTCGACCCCGCCTGGGGCACCTCCTTCCGGGCCGAGCTGGCCTGGTACGGGGGACGACTGGGGCAGGTACGCGACCTCCACATCCTCCGGGACATCGTCACCCTCAAGGGTCCCGAGGTCCTCGACCCCGAGAGCGTCGACCGCCTCGACTCGGTGGTGGGCATGCGGATGGCCGCCGCGCTGGCCGACGTGGCCGCCGAGCGGGCTGGGGCCCGGCGCCTCCAGCTCAACGAGCAGATGATGGTGCTGTGGGACGGTCCCGAGTTCAAGCCCAAGGCCAAGAAGCCGGCCGGCGAACTCCTTCCGGTCATGCTCCACCGGGCGTGGCGCGATCTGCGCGGCGCGGCGAGGACCGCCCGCAGGGAGACCAGCGACGCCAACCTGCACAAGCTGCGGATCCGGCTCAAGGACCTCCGCTACGGCTGCGAAACGGTGGCGCTGGTGGCCGGTGGGCCGGCCAAGAAGACGGCCCGCGCCGCCGAGACGCTCCAGAGCAAGCTCGGCGACCTGCACGACGTCTGCTACTCCATCGCCTGGTTCGAGCACCTGGCCCACGAGTACCCGGACCTGGCCGAGCCGGTGACTGCGTTGGTCGAGGTGCAAGAGGAGGCCGGCGACCTGGCCCGCAAGGGGTGGAACCGCGACCTCAAGGTGATCGAGCGACGCTGGCGGGCCTGGCAGGGCTGAGCCGTCCGGAGGGCGACTACCGGACCACGTCGTTGACGGCCAGGTGGTCCACCTCCCAGAGCTTGATGCCGCCCAGGATGCCGGCGGTGTTGTCCACGATGGTGACGTCGTCGGCCAGGTTGTGCCGCGAGACCCGCCGCGAGTTCCCGCCCCCGATGTAGAGATGGTCGAAGAACATGAGGGCCCGGAGGTTGGCGATGGCCTTGTGGACGCGCTTGTTCCACCGCTCCTCGCCGATCTCCTTGCGGGTGGCCTCGCCCAGCTGCTCGTTGTAGGTCTCGCCCTTGCGGAAAGGCTGGTGGGCGATCTCGAGGTGGGGCATGAGCTTCCCCTGGTAGAACACCCCGGTGCCGAACCCGGTGCCGAGGGTGATGGCCAGCTCGAGGCCCTTGCCCCTGACGACGGCGGCGCCCTGGATGTCGGCGTCGTTGGCCACCTTGGTGGGGAGGCCGAAGGATGAGGTGAGCTCCGAGGACAGGTCGAACTCCGACCACTGCTTGGCCAGGTCCGGGTCGACCGAGCTGCCCGGGCCGCTCTTGGTGGAGAAGTGGGGGGCGGACAGGACCAGCCCGTCGCGCACCATGCCCGGGAAGCCCACCGACGCCCGCTCGGCCGTGGGCAGCGGGGCCACCAGCCGGGTGAGCATCTGGACCAGCTTGTCGGGGGGCAGCGGGTAGGAGGTCGGGACCCGCACCCGGTCCGCCACCATGGCCCCCGAGGCGTCCAGCACGGAGGCCTTCAGGCCGGTGCCGCCGATGTCGACGGCCAGGGTGAACGGGTGCTCGGGTTCGGCCTTGGCCTCGGCGGGCTGGCCGTCTCCGATGGTGCTGGAGTCGGCGACGTCGGGGCTCTGGTCGGGGCTCATGCCTACACGCTAGACACTGAGACGGCCTGCGACCGCACCGGTGGGGATCGCTCGGGCCGGCGACCGGTCGCACTTGCCGGTCGCCGCGCATCCCCCGGACCGGCCGGTAGCGTCGCGGTCCGTGACCGATCAACCCTGGTTCGACGATGCCTGCTCCCTGGTGGACGCCTTCAGGGCGGGCACCCTGTCCCCGACCGAGGCCCTGGACGCCTCGCTGGCCGCCATCGGGGACTCGGCGCTCAACCCCTGCAGCCACGTCGACGTCGAGGCCGCCCGCGCCGCGGCGGCCGACGCCGACGTCACCCTCCCCTTCGGCGGGGTACCGGTGGGCATCAAAGAGCTGGAGCACGTGGCCGGGTGGCCGTACACCGAGGCGTCACTCGTGTTCGCCGACCGCATGTCCGACCATGACTCCACCCAGGTGACCCGGCTGCGGGCTGCCGGTGCCGTGCTGGCCGCCCAGACCACCGCCTCGGAGTTCGGTGGTATCAACTGCACGCACACCAAGCTGCACGGCACCACCCGCAACCCGTGGAATCCCGAGCGGACCCCTGGTGGCTCCTCGGGCGGTACGGCGGCGGCCGTGGCCGGAGGCCTCCTCCCCATCGGTAGCGGTGGGGACGGGGGCGGCTCCATCCGCATCCCGGCCGGCTTCACCGGCCTCTTCGGCCTCAAGGCCACCTACGGCCGCATCCCTCGCGGCCCCGGCACCCTCCAGCCGCCCCTCACCGTGGTGGTGGGCTGCCTGTCCCGCTCGGTGCGGGACACCGCCCGCTGGTTCGACGTCTGCAACGGCTTCCACCCGAGGGACACCCTCAGCCTGCCGCGGGTCGAGGGGTGGGAGGCCGGCCTCGACTCCTTCGACCTGACCGGTAAGCGGGCGGTCATCGCCGTCGATCTGGGTGCAGCCGTCGTCGAGCCCCGCGGGGCTCAGGTGGTCACCTCGCTGGCCGAGACACTCATCGCCAAGGCCGGGCTCAGACGGGTGGACGTGGTGGTCGACCTGCCGCAGGGCGGACTCGAGTGGGTGATGTCCAACACGGTCGGCCTGGCCGGCGAGCTGGGCGACCTCTACCCCGGTTGCAACGACGACCTCACCCCCGAGATCCAGCTCGGCCTCAACCTGGCCACCCACAACCTCGACGTGCAGACGGCGGGCCGGACCGAGATGTTCCGCATCGCCGTCAACGAGCAGATGGCCACCCTCTTCGAGCAGACCGACTTCGTGTTCTGCGCCACCAACCCCGACACCGCCTTTGGCGCCACCGGGCCCATGCCCACCACCGTGGGCGGGGTCGACCTGATCAAGGAGTACGGCTTCAACAAGGCCGTCGGCAACAACGGCGCGCTGACCATCCCGGCCAACCTGACCGGCAACCCGGCAGTGTCCATTCCCGCGGGGATGGTCGACGGTCTGCCCGTAGGCCTCCAGGTCATCGGGCGCCATCACCAGGAGCAGTTGCTGTTGGACCTGGCCCGAGTGGCCGAGCGGGAGCAGCCGTGGCCTCTGGTGGTGCCCGCGGCACCGGCCTGAGGCTCCCCGCTGGACCCCGATGTCGGCCAGGACTACCGTCCTGGCCGTCCTCCGGCCTCGCCCTTCCCCACCATCCACCGTCTCTGAGGAGTCCAACGTGCGCATCGACCTGTGGGTACCCACGGCCACCCCCTTCGCCACCCCCGAGCTCCTGGCCGTGGTCGGTGAGGAGGCCGAGCAGCGGGGGGTGGGAACCATCTGGGTGGGCGAGCACGTCGTGCTGTTCGAGGAGTACGCGTCCTCCTACCCATACGCCGAGGACGGGCGGATCCCGGCCCCCCCGGGGACCGGGCTGCTCGAGCCACTGACCACGCTCACCTACCTGGCCGCCCACACCACCACTACCCGGCTGGGCACGGCCATGCTGTTGCTCCCCCAGCGCAACCCGGTGTACGTGGCGAAGGAGGTCGCCACCCTGGACTGGCTGTCCGGCGGGCGGGTCGATCTCGGGGTCGGGGTCGGTTGGCTGGAGGAGGAGTTCAACGCCGTCAACGTGCCGTGGCCCCGGCGAGGCAAGCGCACCGACGAGTACCTGGCGGTCCTGAGGACACTGTGGTGCGACGAGACGTCGTCGTATGAAGGCGAGTGCTACACCCTCGACCCCTGTCAGATGTTCCCCAAGCCCGTCCAGCAGCCCCACCCGCCCATCCACATCGGCGGCGAGTCCCCGGCGGCCCTGGCCCGGGTGGCCCGGGCGGGCCGGGGGTGGCACACCTTCAACCGCACCCCCGACCAGCTGGCCGAGCCCCTGGCCTCCCTCGACGCCCTCTTGGCCGACCAGGGCCGTACGCGGTCGGACGTGACCATCACCGTCTGCCCCTACTTCCAACCTCTCGACGCCGACATCGCCGGTCGGTACGCCGAGGCCGGGGCGGACTCGGTGGCCGCGCTGCTCCTCCCGTTCAGCGAGGACGACGTGAGGAAGGGCCTCGACGACCTCCAACCGGTGTTCGAGCGGGCGGCGGCCTCCTGACCCGGCGCGCCGGACGGGGCGGTCAGCCCCCCATGACCACCGGCAGCGACTCCATGCCCCGGAGCACCACGTTGGACTTGTAGCTGACCTCGTCGGTGGCCAGGGACAGGCCGGGGACCCGTCGGACCAACGACGTCAGGGCCACCTGGGTCTCCATGCGGGCCAGTGGGGCGCCCAGGCAGTGGTGGATGCCGAAGCCGAAACCCAGATGGTTGTTGGGGCTGCGGGCCACGTCGAACCGCTCCGGCTCGTCGAACTGGTCGGGGTCGTGGTTGCCCGATGCCAGCAGCAGCATGGCGAAGTCGCCGGCGGCGAACTCCACGCCGCCGAACTCACACGGCTCGGTGAGGGCCCTCCCGGTGAGCTGGACCGGTGAGACATAGCGCAGCATCTCCTCCACGCCGGTACGGGCCACCTCCGGGTCGGCGCGGAACCGCTCCAACTGGTCGGGATGGCGCAGCAGCGCCAGCGTCCCCCCGGAAATGAGGTTGACCGTCGTCTCGTGCCCGGCCACCAGGAGCAGGATGCACGTCGAGAGCATCTCCGTCTCGCTCAGCACCGTGCCGCCGTCCTCGGCCGCCACCAGCCCGCTGAGCAGGTCCTCCCCCGGGTTGCGTTTGCGCTCGGCCAGCAGCTCGAAGAAGTACTGGGCGAACTGGAGCACGGCCTCGCCCCGGGCCGCGATGACCTCCTCGGTCAGGAGGAAGTCGGGGTCGAGCCCCCGGGCCAGGGCGTTGGACCATTCCTTGAACCGGTCCTGGTCCTCGAGGGGCACTCCCAACAGGTCGCAGATGACCCTCACGGGCAGCGGGTAGGCGAAGGCCTCCATGAGGTCGACGTGGTGCTGGGCGATGGCCGCGTCGAGCAGCTCGTCCACCACCCGCTGGGTCCCTTCCCGCAGTGACTCCACGACCTTGGGCGTGAACGCCTTCGACACCAGCCCCCGCAGTCGGGTGTGGTCCGGGGGGTCGCGGAAGAGGAACGGTCGCATCTCGAGCATGGCCGTGGCCACCGGGTCGTCCTCGGCGAGCGGGGTCCGGAAGCCCTCGGGCATGCGCTCGACGGCCACGTTGAGGCTATCCGAGCTGGCCCGTCGGTCCCGTAGGATGGCCAGACAGTCCCGGTGACGGGTCACCACCCAGAAGCCCATCTGGTTCTTGTGGATCGGGGCCCGCTCCCGAAGATCGGCGTACAGGGGGAAGGGGTCGCTGGACCACGTCGGGTCGAACGGGTCGAACACCGGCCGGGCGGCCGGTGGGGTGGTCCCGGCGGTGTCGGGGTCGGTGGTCGAAGGGGTCACCGCTGTCGATGGTACCGGGACGGGGTTGCGGGGCGCCCCGGGCGTCGGGGCCCGCGGCTGCCGGTGGTCCGGGGGCAGGGCGCCACCTCCTCTCCACCACGGGACCGCCCCTGCCTACTCTGGAGGTCGTTCCCCTGCCCAAGCCCCTCCGAAAGGTCGTCCCATGGCGCAACCCGTCCTCCTGATCAGCGGTACCTCGTCCGGGATCGGACTGGCCACCGCCGTGGCGGCCGGCGTCGCCGGCTACCGGGCCGTGGCAACCGTGCGCAACCCCGACGGCGCCGGTGCCCTCACCGCGGCGGCGGCCGAAGCCGGTGTGGAACTGGACATCCGGACCCTCGACGTCACCGACGCCGCCGGCGTCCGGGCCTGCATCGACGGAGTGGTGGCCGACCACGGCAGCCTCGACGCGCTGGTCAACAACGCCGGGGCGGGCTACGTAGGCACGATCGAGCAGGTGAGCATGGAGGACATGCGCAAGGTGATGGAGGTCAACTACTTCGGCGTGGTGGCCATGACCAAGGCAGCCATGCCCCATCTGCGGGCCTCGGGGGGGCGGGTGGTCACCGTCTCCAGCGTGGGCGGCGCCGTGGGCCAGCCCTTCAACGAGGCCTACTGCGCCGCCAAGTTCGCCGTCGAGGGCTTCCTCGAGAGCCTGGCGCCGGTGGCCGCCACCGTCGGCGTCGGGGTCTCCATCGTCGAGCCGGGCCCGGTGACCACCGAGTTCGTCAACAACGTCGGCGTGGACATCGGGGCCATGTTCGCCGCCGCCGGCCCGTACCTCCCGGCCATGCAGGCCTATGTCGACCATGTGATGGCCGAATTCTCCTCCGACGCGGCCCAGACCGCCGACCAGGTGGCCAAGGTGCTCATGGACGTCGTGACCGCCGAACAGCCGCCCCTGCGGGTGCAGACCGGGCCGTGGGCCGAATCGTTCGTCGGCTCCAAGATGACCGACCTGGACGGCTCGGCCGTCCTGGGCCAGACCAGCACATGGGTGGCCTGAGCAGGCCGAACCTTCGAACGGGCCCGCCACCCTCGAATGGGGCCGCCGCCGCCGGCCGGTCGCCGGCGTCGGCATTCTCCTCACATTTGATGATGGTCATTGCCCCTCCGGGGGCTTACGGTGCCAGCAGTGCGTTCTTTGAGCGGGAGGGTACGCACTGGCGTGGACCACTCCCGCACGATCCGGGAGGGTAATTACATGCAGCAAGGCAAACAACGCCGGCGGAGGGGACCTTCGATTCTGGGGGTGCTCGTTGTGGCCGGGACATTGGGCCTGGGGATCATCGGCCTATCTGCCTCGGTCAGCGGGGCGTCGAAGGCGAACAAGACGTCGGGGATTCCCAACTTCAAGAATTCGCTGAATGGCAACACCAACGGGTGGTGCCCGGTCACGACTCCGCCGAACGCACCGTGCGACGGCGGCGTCAACAACTACGGCACCATCCACATCGTGAAGGCGAGCTTCAACAACTACGGCAGTTATGCATCGGCGATCGCCGGGCCCGGTCAGAAGAAGTTCGCCAGGGTGTCCGGTGGCCAGGACGGCGGGGTTCCGACCGTCAATGGCTGCACGGTCCCCGGCAACGAAGATTGCTCTGGCCCGTATACGAAATTCGGGAGCACCGTCCATCACATGATCTTCCCGGCCGGCGGCTTCAGTACGTCGATCAAGATCTACATCGACGCCGCCTGGGCCGCCGCCCATCCGGGCAATGTCGTGGACTGGGACGTTGCCCTTCGTGACAGTTCGGGGAATTTCCTCCAGGACAATGCGTTCAACCTGTGCTCGACCGGCGCGGGCGGTGGAGGGTTCTACCTGAGCACGAGCTTCGGCGCCGGTGGATGCACCTCCGGGCCGAGCGAGTTGACGGCCAGTGGCTGGTACACGTTCAACCTGTCGTTCAGCTCGGTCGGGGGTGTCGTGTACGACACCTACTCGGTGCTCGACGCCGCGGCCACCCAGGTCTTCGGTCAGGCAGTGAACACCGGGAACGCCACCTCCGGGGTCGGAGGCCCGGACTACGGCTGGCTCCCGGACGAGGATGTGCTCGGACTTCCGGTCGCACAGGTCTCGCTCCACCTTCCGTGACGCGGTAGGCGCCAGGACTGTCGCTGCCGGGCGCTCCACACGGAGTCCCCGCGGCAGCCATGGTATGGACAACCGCGGCAGGCCCGCCCCCGGGCTCGGACCACACGTCCGGGCTCAGGGGCGGGCCTTGCCGCGTCGAGACGACCGGGCCGCGTCGAACGGCGCCCCCCGGCGCGCCCCGCGGCGACCAACGGCGGGGTCAGCCCCCCGGTCGCCGTCGGAGGCACCGTCCGTGCGGGCATGGAGCACCGGGTCGGTGAACCAGGGCCGGAGCACCAGTCGGGCCGGCGGGAGACCGCCGGACAGCAGGACGCCCTCGCCCGGCGCGATGCGGCGCAGCGCATCGGGGGGTGCCAGCCGCCGGGTGGACGGCGAGCGGGTGGTGCTCGGGCCGCCCCGACCTCCGAGGGTGGTGGTCGGGAGCCGCACCTCCTCGTCGCCGATCAGGGCGCTGGCGTAGTCCAGGGTGGACAGGTCGGAGATGCCGGAGAGGAACAGCTTGGCCCGATGGTTGTTCACCACGGTGGACGCCTTGGGTCCATACCGGGCGGTGATCTGGGCCAGGTCGTGCCAGATGGTGACCAGTTGCACGCCGTGACCGGCGGCGGTGGCCGCCAGCGCGTCCAGGTCGGCCAGGGGAGCGATGTTGGCCGCCTCATCCAGTACCAGCAGCAACGGTGGGTCGAGCGGTCGGTGGGTCAGCGACACCCGGGTGTAGACGTGCTCGAGCACCTGGCGTACCACCGAGACGAAGAGGGGTGTCAGCCGACGTTGGTCGTGGGCCGGGGCGCAGAGGTAGAGGGTGTTCTCGGCCCCGACCAACCGGCCGGGATCGACCGACGGCAGATCGGCGCTCGTTCTCTCCCCGGGCCAGTTGCCGATCGTGGGGGCGGTGTCGGCGAACGGCTCGAGAAGGGTCTCGACCGTGGTGTAGATGGAGCTCCGCTGGCGCTCCTCCTTCCCGAATGCGGATCGGGCCGCGTCGAGAGCCTCGGGAACGCCTGCGGCGGCGAGGAGCTCCAGCACCTCGGACTCCTCGTGGGTGTCCACCCACCGGACCACATCGGCCATGGTCCGAGCACCGAAGGCCGCGGCGAACAGCAGGGGGCCCAGCATCCTGGCCGCCGTGGCGTACCAGAAGTCGCCGTCACCCATGCCGCCGACCCAGACCTTGGCCACCTCGGTGAGCGCAGACGCGGACCGGCGGGCAGCCGGCCACGTGCGCGAGGAGGCCAGCGGGGACCACGACACCGAGGCCAGACCGGTCGACCCCGACGGGTCGTAGCACCGGACCTCGCCACACCTTCCCCGATGGCCGATGGTGCGGTCGATGAGGTCGGTCTTGACGCTGGCCGCCAGCACCGGACCCCTCCACTCGAGGAGCGCCGGCACGGCGAACCCGGACGTCTTGTGCGACTGGGTCGGACCGAACACGATCACCGACTGGGCGGGCTCGGCGGCCACCAGACGCCGCCCGGCCCGGCCGAGCACCAGACGGCCCCGGGGCGGCATGCCGGCCCGGTCGAGACCCACGGTCAACGGTCGGAGGTCGCCCGTGGTCGCCCACCGCGCCGGCGACCTCCGCCGCCCCCCGGACCAGGCCCCTCCGGTTCGCGGTGTGGCGACCCCCCGATGGCCGGCCAGACCGGTGCGGACCATCCGGGTGGCCTGGGGTGGCACAAAACGCCCGGGAGGGCGGCGCGGGCGTCGGATGCCGGATCGGGACTCGCCGGTGGCCCGGCTCCGGACGGAGCCGTCGGCGCCCAGTACGACTGCCCCGAGGAACGCCACCACGCCGATGCCCGCCCCGACGCCTGAGATCAGGCTCACGTCGACCAGCCGGCGTCGTCGTCGAGTGGCGGACGGCCAGGATCTCCGGTGGCACGTTCGGTCATGGCCTGATCGGTGTCGGTCAGCCACCGCTCCCCCGAGGCCAGCCGGTGCTCGACCAGGAACGACCGTCGGCCCACCTTCCACAGGGCCACCCCCCGGCGCAGCTGGGTGACCAGTTCGGCCTCGGTGTCGGTCAGGCCGAGCAGCTCCCCGGTGCGGGCCACCTCCCCGGGGGACTGTGCATACACCACCCGGGTCTCGGAGTCGGCCAGGAGGCCCTCGGCCAAGTGCACCTGTTCCGAACCCTCGGCACCGACCGACCGGAGATCGGACAGCCGGTGGAGGACGGCCATGTTGGCCACCCCGTTGGCCCGTGACAGCTTCCACGACGTCTGGAGCCAGCGGGCCACGCCCAGGTTGGACAGGATGGCCCACGCCTCGTCCACCACCACGATGATCCGGTTCCGGTGCCGGGCCCGCACGGCACTCTGCAGCCACGCCGCGGCACAGGCCATGAGGACCCCGAGCGCCGGCGAGTGGTACACGGCGGAGAGGTCCAGGACCACCAGCGGGCCGTCCAGGCGGAGGCCGGGCGTGGTGGGACCGTCGAACATCCCGCACAGGTCACCGTGCACGAGTCGGCGGAGCTCGAGGGCCACGTCCCGGCCGTCCTCCAAGAGGTCGGCCCGGGACGTCCGGAGGGCCAACGAGGCATCGAATCCGGGATCGAGGAGCGCCTCCACCACCTGGGGGAGGGTGGGCGCCGGCATCCGGGCGCGGTGGGCCCGCTCGGTGGCGTCGCCCACCGCGGCGTCGATGGCCGCCCGCTCCCGTGGACGGAGCTCCCGGCCGAGGCAGGCCACGGCCAGGGAGGAGGTGAGTGCCACCCGTCGGCGGCCGGCACCGTCCCCCGGCAGTGATCCCCGAGCTGACTCCTCCTCGGTGTCGAGCGGATTGAGCCGCACCCCACCACCCGGGCGGAGGGCCACCGGTCGCACGTCGCAGGCCCGGGCCAGCGGTCCGTACTCGCCCTTGGGGTCCACCACCCAGGCGTGCCGTCCGAACACCGCCTGGCGCCAGAGGTACGACTTTACGAACGAGCTCTTGCCCCGGCCGATCTGGCCGATCACCACCATGTTCGGATTGGTCACCACGCCCTGGCGATAGAGGACGAACGGGTCGTAGACGAACGAGCCGCCCAGCACGTCCCGGCCGATCAGTACGCCCTCGTGGCCGAGGCCGGCCTCACTGACCAGCGGATAGGCCGCGCACAGGTGCCGGGTCGTGGCCACGTGGGCCGGGACCCGGGGGGCCACCGCGGTCACGACAGACCCCGGCCCAACGGCAGGCTGCATGCGAAGGCCGCGTCCTGTTCCCCGTAGAGCAACCGCAGTTCGATCCGGGACTGGGCGGCCGCCTGCTCCAGCGCGGCACGCGCCGGGTCGAGTCCCGCCCGGCTGTCGGCGGTCAGGGTCACGTAGCCCGAGAAGCGGTACTGGGCGTGACCGTCGGCCAGCTCGAGGTCGCGCTCCTCGACGCCCTCCCTCTCCCGGGTTTGGCGGGCCGTGGTCAGGAAGCCGCCGCGGCGACGGAGCTCGCCGTCGGCGATGTCGGCCGTGCGGGCCTGGGCCACCTGGCGGGCGGCCCGACTGGGGCTCACGGGTTCCATGACCATCACCACGGAACGGCGGAGGCTCGAGAACAGCACCGGGCCGAGGAAGTCGGGGGTGACGTCGACCCGGGGCCACTCGGCGATCCAGTAGGTGGAGTGCCAGGTGCCGTCGGTGTGGACGGCATCCCAGTGCGGCTCGACGACCATGGGCCAGGGCCACGCGGGGCGGGACCGAGGCCGACCGCCTCCGGGTGGGTCGGGTGGATCCGGCCCCATCACGCCGTCGTGGACGTCCGAACCCTCCGGGCCCTCGGCCCCGCTCGACCGACCCGCTCCGGCACCTCCCACGCTCGGCGCATAGGACTCGCCGATGACCCGGGCCAACGCTCTCGGTCCGAGCACACCGTCCACCGAGATGTCGGCGCCGTCCAGCGCACGGTGGAGGGCGAGCACCTCGCGATGGAGGACCGCGCCGACACCGGCCCACCCACGGCCGGCCGACCGGATGGATCGCGACGACCGCGACGTGTGGATGGAGAGGGCCAGCAGCACGCGGTGGCGACGGGTGGCCGGGGCTGCCTCGTCGACGAGCGCCTGATAGGAACGGCCGGCCGGGGAGTCGGCACCGAGGGCGGCATGGGCGGACCAGTGGTTCCGGACCGAGCCGCCGTCGTCGGGGAGGCAGGATTCGATCCACTGGATCCGGTGCACGTCGGACCCCTCGCGGGCCAGGGCCGAGAGCACCCGGGCCCAGGCCGCAATACGGGCGTCCTGATCGGCCGGGCCCAGCAGGGCGAAGCTGTGGCCCTGGATGGCCAACACGGCGGTGGCGGTCCGGGAGCGGTGGTCGATGACGGCCCCGATGTGGCCGGCCGAGGGGGCCGGACCGAACGGGAGGCTCTCCAGGACGGCGCCCCCGAGCACCGATCGCTTCGCGCCGGGGCGATCCGGGAGGGACTCCGGCCCCGTGACGTAGCCCAGCCGACGGTGGCCCGGCGCAGGGTGGACGGTGACCCGGTGGCCGTAGCCCGGATCGGGTGCGTGCTGCCGGCCGCCGGCCGACGCTCGGGCCACGAACCA
Organism: uncultured Acidimicrobiaceae bacterium; assembly: GCA_963817005.1. Lineage (GTDB taxonomy): Bacteria > Actinomycetota > Acidimicrobiia > Acidimicrobiales > RAAP-2 > Bog-756. The sequence continues at coordinate 8,621 of CAWFMN010000007.1, read as the reverse complement.
GCGCACGGCCAGAGGCAGCCACTGCTCGGCGGTCCGACCGAGGACGGGCCAGAAGGCGAACGCCACACCGGCACCCACGGCCAGGACGGCGACCAGGATCCCGGCCACCGACGGGTCTGACCGCAGGGCGAACACTCCGACGACCAGGCTGGCGGCCACGGTGGCGATCTGGCCGCCCCGCCATCCCGCGATGACCCCACGCCGCTCCAAGGGGGAGAAGCGGTAGCGGACCCGTTCCGGCCGGTCGCCGTCGTCAGCCACCGGCCGGACCCGGGGGTTCCGTCCGATCGGTTCGGGCCCGGGGCACGCTGATCAGCTTGATCCCCAGACGATCCCGGCCCAGATAGTCGTCGACGAGGGCCCCGGTCTGCCGGGGCAGGGGTCTGAGCTCGGCCGGGGTGGCGGGGGTGCCTCGAGAACCAGGCGGGGCGCCGACCCGGTCCTCGTCTCCCGAGCCATGGCCATTGGCCACCGCGGTGGCCTCGGGGTGGATGGGGTACATGGGTATCCCGTAGCCCGGTGGCGACGTGCTGCCGACGCCGGTGATCCCCGCCGAGGAGGGCCCGAGATCGGGCCCTGCACCCGGTGGCACCCGGCGGCCGCCGGGGACGCCGCCGACCGCACCTCCCGGGCCGCCGGTCCCCAACGATCCGGGGGCTCCCCGAGCGCTCGGGCCTGATCCGGTCCCGGCCGCCGATCCGCCGAGGGCACCACCGACCATCGACGCCCCGCTCGAGGTGAGCGCGCCGGCCGCCGTCACCCGCAGGGCCGTCTGGGCCAGTCCTCGGATGGGTACCGTGGCCGTCTGTGTGGCGCGACGGCTCAGCCCCTCGAGGTGACCGACGGCGCCCGCCTCCACGAACGGAAGGAGGCGGAAGAGCGCCCACGGGGCGAACGCCGAGAGCAGGAGCAGGGCGGCGCCACCCAGCACCGTGGTGAAGCCGCCCCCTCCGGCCCCACCGCCCCCCGCCGCGCCCCCGGTGGGCCCTGTCGGTGCCGACCCGGTGCCGGCGGCCAGGGCGCCGGCCGCCAGACTCAGAACCGAGACGATCACGAACTTACCGAGGACCAGGGCGACCAACGTGTCCACCAGGCGCCGGCACCAGTGGGCGATGGCCGGCCAGGCCAGGCTGGCCAGGGCCAGGGGCAGGAAGAGCACGGCCACGTAGACGGCGGCGGCACGGACGAGCAGCTCCACCCAGACCAGGACCGCCCCCACGACCACGGCCAACGCCCCGAGGAACAGGACGAATGCCGGTGCCGACGGCTGGCCGGTGGCCGAGCCGGCCGAGAGGCCGGTGAGGACCGACGCCATGAAGTGGCCGGTGTCGAGACCGGCGCCGTGGGCGACCGCCGAGCTCATGGCGTCGGTGACGGACAGACCGAGCTGGACCAGCTTCACCGCCACCGCGGTCAACAGGATGGCCAGCGGCACGTTGACCAGGACCGATCGCAGCAACGCCGACAGGTTCTGCCGGTAGATGGACTGGACGATCCCGAGCAGGAGGAGCGGCACGATCACCACTCCGGCCAGCTCGGCCATGGTCCCGTAGTGGGCACCGAACCACGAGCTGCCCAGGTCGATGCCGGTGGTGGTGCCGATGACCGAGCCGATCTGGGTCAGCAGCCACGAGGCCCCCTCGGCGACCCAGCCGCCCAGGGCGTCGAGCACGCTGCTGACCCCGAAGCCCGCCACCTGCGAGGCGGCCGCGCCGGCCGAAGCGGCCACCTGGCAGACCGGGCCCAGTCCGGTGGTGGCCAGGGCCGCCGCGGCAGCCGGGCAGGCCGCGCCGGGGAGTCCCACGGCGCCCAGTGCGTTCATCCGCCGTGGACGCCGGAGCCGGCGTTGTAGAAGAAGTTGACGATGCCCGGACCTGCGCCGATCAGCAGGGCCGCCAATCCGGAGATGAGCACGGCACGCCGGCCGATGAAGGTCTGCTGGTAGTTCTGGCCATGGGATCCGAGCGCCCAGGCCGCTGCCCCGATGACCAGGCCGACCAGGGCGAGGGCCAGGGCCCAGAACTGCAGCCCGTCCATGAGGCTCTGGAGCTGGGCCCCGCCGGGCAGCTGGCTGGGGTCGGGCTTCATGGTGACGATGTCGGTCAGGAGTCGCCCGACCGCCTCACGGTTGCTCGGCGGTGCACCGGGGATGATGACGGCGCCACCGGGCCGACCGGGGGGCAGCGTGAAGGGCAGTGATCGGAGGGTCGGGGTGAGGTTCTCGAGCATGACCCCACAGTAGGGATCCTGATGTTACGTTTCAATACTTTTCATGTAATTTCATGGTTCTACCGACGGAGGAGGGCGGATACCCACGCCTGAGGCGGTGGCCTGCCATGCTTAGTCGGTGAAGCCGTACGTCATCGGGTACATCGTCGTTGGCGTTGTCGCCGTCCTGGCCGTCATCGTCGCCGCCCGACTGGGCCGGCGGGCCGGCCGCCGGGCCCTGCAGCAGCGCCTGGTGGCCCTGTCCAACCGGCTCGGCGTGGAGCCTCCCGACGAGGGCGGGATCGAGCCCGTCCTGAGCCACCTCGAGCAGGTGACCGGCGAGGCGGCCGAGGCGGTGACCGAGTCCAGCTCCGACGCCATCCGGCTGCGGCGCGCCCTCGACACCCTCCCCCAGGGGGTCATCGTCTGCGACGAGAACGGCGACGTCGTCTTCCGCAACGCCCGGGCCAACGCCCTGATGGACAGCCGCCACGGCGACGCCCTGGCCGCCCAGGCGGTGACCGAGCTGCTCGAGGACGCCTGGACGAGGGCTCGGCCGAGCGCACCCTCGACCTCTACGGACCGCCCCGGCGGACCCTGACCGTCCGGACCCGGCTGATCGACGACGGCCGGCGCCCGCTCGGGGTGATCGCCATCATCGAGGACGTCTCCGAGCGGCGGCGCCTCGAGGAGATCCGCCGCGACTTCGTGGCCAACGTGAGCCACGAGCTCAAGACCCCGATGGGCGCGCTCGGCCTGCTGGCCGAGACGCTGGTCGTCGAGCCCGACCCCGAGGTGGCCCAGCGCCTGGCCGGCCGCATCCACACCGAGGCCTTCCGGGTCAGCCGGATCATCGACGACCTGCTCGACCTGTCCCGGATCGAGTCCGAGGAGGCGCCGCCCCGCGAGCCGGTCGCCGTCAACCTGGTCATGGCCGACGCCGTCGAGCGGGTGCGGGCCGGCGCCGAGCAGCGACGCATCAAGATCGAGCTCCACGAGCCCATCCCGCCCGTGCCGTCCTCGGCGACCGGCGCCAGCTCGTCTCGGCCATGCACAGCCTGCTCGAGAACGCCGTCACCTTCTCCTACGCGGACGCCGCCGTGCAGGTCGTCGGGCGAGCGGCTCAACGGCGAGGTCCGCCTCGCCGTGGCGGACCACGGCGTCGGCATCCCGGCCCGCGACCTCGACCGCATCTTCGAGCGCTTCTACCGGGTCGACCACGGGCGCAGCCGCGACACCGGCGGCACCGGGCTCGGCCTCTCCATCGTCCGCCACGTGGCCAACAACCACCAGGGCCGGGTCGACGTCGAGTCGCGCGAGGGCGAGGGCTCGACCTTCACGCTCGTCCTGCCCAGTCCACCGGAGTACGCCGCATGAGTGCCAAGACCGACCGTGCCGACAAGAGCGGGAAGGCCCACTCGGCCGACAGGCCCAACTCGTCAGAGAAGGCGCCCTCCGACAAGGCGTCGGAAGGGCCGACCGAGTCCCCGCCGTCGGACCAGAGCCGACCAAGGTGCTGCTGGCCGAGGACGAGGAGTCCTTCGTCGACGCGCTGGTCATCGGCCTGGCCCGCGAGGGCTTCGACGTGACGCGTGGCCCGCGACGGCAACGAGGCGCTCCACCTCTTCGACGAGCCCGAGCCCGACCTCGTCCTGCTCGACCTCATGCTGCCCAAGCTGTCGGGCATCGACGTGTGCCGCGCCATCCGGGCCCGCTCGTCGGTGCCGATCATCATGGTGACGGCCAAGGGCACCGAGATCGACACCGTCGTCGGCCTCGAGGTGGGCGCCGACGACTACGTGACCAAGCCCTACCGGCTGCGCGAGCTGGTGGCCCGCATGCGCGCCGTGCTGCGGCGGGCGCCCGGGGCCGGTCCTCCAGGGAGTCGGAGCATCCGGACGGCCCGGCCGGCGACTCGATCCCGCGAGCGCCGACCGCCGGACCGGCAGCGACGTCCTCGAGGCCGGCGGCATCCAGGTCGACTTCGACCAGCGCCGCGTCTTCGTCCGCGGCGACGAGGTCCACCTGCGCCGCAAGGAGTTCGAGCTGCTCCGGCTGCTCGTCGAGAACTCCGGGCGCGTGCTCACCCGCGACGTGCTCATCGACCGGGTCTGGGGCACCGACTACATCGGCGACACCAAGACGCTCGACGTGCACATCAAGCGGCTGCGCTCCCGCATCGAGGCCGACCCCTCCAACCCCATGCTCATCACCACCGTGCGCGGCGTCGGCTACCGCTTCGACGCTCCCCGACCTGACCGACGCCGGGTGCCGGATCACCCGGCGGCCGGAATGACCGTCTGGCCCCGCGAGGTAGGGAGCCGAGCACGTCGGGCAGCACCACCGAGCCGTCGGGCTGGCGGCCGGTCTCGACCAGGGCGGCCCAGATCCGGGCCCAGGCCAGGGCCGAGCCGTTCAGGGTGTGGACGAGCACGGGCGGGCCGCCGCCGGCGGCCGGTAGCGGATGTTGGCCCGGCGGGCCTGGTAGTCGCTGAACCAGCTGCACCGAGGACACCTCGAGCCACATGTCGACACCCGGGGCGTAGACCTCGAGGTCGAAGGTGCGGGCCGCGGAGTTGCCGAGGTCGCCGGTGCACAGGTCGAGCACCCGGTACTGCAGGTCGAGCTCCCGGAGCAGCGCCTCGGCCCGGTCCACGATCTCGGCAGCGCGGCCGGCGCCTGCTCCGGCGTGGCGTAGGCGAAGAGCTCGACCTTGTCGAACTCGTGGACCCGCAGCAGCCCCCGGGTGTCGCGGCCCGGCGGCCCCGGCCTCGCGGCGGAAGCAGGCGGTGGCGCGCGGTGAGCCGCAGCGGCAGGTCGGCCTCCTCGAGGATCTCGTCCCGGTGCATCGAGGTGAGCGGGACCTCGGCCGTCGGGATGGCCCACAGGTCGTCGCGCTCGAGGTGGTAGGCGTCGTCGGCGAACTTGGGCAGGTGGCCGGTCGACGACCATGGTCTCGGTGAGCACCAGGGTCGGCGGGCGGATCTCCTCGTAGGCGTCGGCGTGGCGGTCGAGGGCGAAGGCGGGCACAGCGCCCGGATGAGCCGGGCGCCCGACGCCCCGGTAGAGGGGGAACATCGAGCCCGAGCAGCTTGGCCCCGCGCTCGAGGTCGAGGATGCCCAGCTCGGCGCCCGATCGTCCCAGTGGGGGACCCGCTGGTGCGTCGCCGTAGGCGCGCGCGGCGTCGAGCCCGGCCACCACCGGACGACTGACGTTGTCCTCGGGGCCGGCCCCGTCGGGGGCGTCGTCGGCGGGCAGGTTGGGCAGGCACAGGAGCGGCTCGGCGCACCTCGGCCTGGGCCACGGTCGGCCTCGGCGTCGAGGGCGCGCTCCTCGTCGCCGAGTGGCGCGGCTCTGGTCGGTCAGCCTGCTCGGCCCGTGCGGTGTCGCCCGGCCTTGCGGGCCTCGCCCACCTGGCGCGACAGCTCCTTGACCTCGGCCCGGCAGCTCGTCGCGGCCGGCCGACGGCCGCCGGGCCCGGTGGTCGGCGTCGAGCGAGCCGGTCGACCTCGGCGGGGTCGACCCCCCGGCGGGCCAGGGCGGCCTTCACCGCGTCGGGGTTCGTCCCTGGACCAGGCGGATGTCGATCATGGCGGGCGCAACGGTAGCCTCGCCGCCGTGCCGGCCCTGGTCCCCGGTGCGCCCGCGAGGTCGCCGGTCACCGCAATGCCGCGACCTCGTCGTCCGCTACGGCACGACCACGGCGGTGGACGGGCTCTCGTTCGTCGGCCGCGCGGCCGGCCAGGTGCTGGCCCTGCTCGGCCCGAACGGGGCCGGCAAGACCTCGACGGTCGAGACCCTCGAGGGCTACCGGCGCGCCACGGGCGGACGGTGCGGGTCCTCGGGCTCGACCCGGTGGCCGACCACGCGCCGTGGTGGCGCCCGCATGGGCGTGATGCTCCAGCGCGGCGGCGTCTACCCCGTGCATGGGGCCGCGCGCGTGCTGCGCGCTCTTCGCCGACTACTACGACGACCCCGAGGACCCCGAGGCGCTGCTCGACCTGGTCGGCCTGGCCGCGGTGGCCGGCACGCCGTGGCGGCGGCTGTCGGGCGGCGAGCAGCAGCGGCTGTCGCTGGCGCTGGCCCTCGTGGGCCGGCCCGAGGTGGTCTTCCTCGACGAGCCCACCGCCGGCGTCGACCCCGAGGGCCGCCAGCCGGTGCGCCGGGTCATCGCCGAGCTGCGCGACCGGGGCGTCGCGTGCTGCTCACCACCCACGAGCTGGCCGAGGCCGAGCGGCTGGCCGACCGACGTGGTCATCATCGACCACGGCCGGGCCGTGGCGGAGGGAACCGTGGCCGAGCTGGCCGCGGGGCGGCCGACGGATCCGTTCGGTCTCCGCCCGGGCTGGCCTCGACACGCCGGCGCTGGCCACGGCCCTCGGCGCCGGCACCACCGTGACCGAGGAGCGCCCCGGCGAGTACCGCTGTCGCCGGCCGGGCCAGCCCCGCCAGATGGCCGCCCTGGCCCCGTGGCTGGACGACCAGGACCTGCCGCTCACCGAACTGCGCGCCGGGCGGTCGCTCGAGGAGGTCTACCTGGGCGTGACGGGTGACGGGAGACGCCGCCCTCGCCCGAGCCCCGACCCGGGCCGGGCCGACCGCCGGACCCGACCGTCCCCGCACGCCGCGGCCCCCGCGCGGCCCGTGAGGCCGCTCGTGGCCCAGCCCGGGCCGAGGTGACCTGCCGCTCCGCGGGGAGACACTGTTGCTCACGATGGGCATCCCCGTCGTCCTCCTGGTGTTCTTCTCCGAGGTGCACCTGCTGCCCACCGGCACCGGGCACCCGGTGGACTTCCTGGCGCCGGGCATCCTGGCCCTGGCCGTGATGGGGACGGCCCTGGTCTCCCTGGCATCGCCACCGGCTTCGAGCGCGGCTACGGCGTGCTCAAACGGCTGGGCGCCACGCCGCTCGGCCGGCCCCGTCTGCTGGGCGCCAAGATCCGCCATCCTCGTCGTCGAGGTGATCCAGGCGGCGCTGCTGGTCGCCGTGGGCTCGGGCTCGGCTGGAACCCGGGCGGCCGGGCGGGCGGGCCGGGGTCGCGGTGGCCCTCGTCGCCTTCGTCTCGGCACCGCCGCCTTCGGCGGCATCGGCCTGCTCATGGCCGGGACCCTCAAGGCCGAGGTCAACCTGGCCGCCGCCAACGGCCTCTTGGTGCTCCTGCTGCTCGGCGGGATGCTGGTCCCGCTGTCCAACTCCCGAGCGGGCTGGCGACGTGCCAAGCTGCTCCCCGCCGCAGCGCTCGCCGACGGGCTGCACGGCGCGGGGCGTGGGCCCCCGTGCCGTCTTGGGCGCTGGCTGGTGCTCGTGGTGTGGGCGGTGGCGGCGCCGGTGGTGGCCGGTCTCGCTTCCGCTGGGAGTGAGCTGGCCGGGGGCGGACAGACAGACCGAGGGGCGGCGCCCCGGGGGGCCGGCGGCCAGGACGGCGTCCAGCATCAGGCCGAGGAGCCACCCAACCGGGTCGCCGCTCGGTGCAACTGGGACTGGGTGACCACGCCGATGGCCCAGCACCCGACCCTCGGCGTCGATGAAGAAGGTCTGAGGCAGGCCGTAGAGGGCGTACTTGCCGCTGGTCACGTCGAAGGTCCGGTCGACACCGACCGGGTAGGTGACCGGACTGCTGTACGAAGGGGAGGGCGTTGCCCGGCGGGTCGTTGACGTCCACACCGATGAACTGCACCGGGGAGCGCTTCGGCCTCCTGGGGCGGAGGCCGTCCCGGGCCAGCAGGGGGGTCTCCTTCTGGCACGGCCCGCACCACGAGGCGAAGAAGTTGAGGACCACCGGGCGGTGGGCCGCCTGGCCCAGGGCATGGAGGCTGACCGGCGTGCCGCCGGTGAGCGACGGGAGCGAGAAGCCGGGCGCCTGGCTGCCGACGCCCACCACCGCGCCCCACCCCGACCCCGACCCCGACGAGGACCCGAGTCCGATGAAGAGGAAGACGGCCAGCGCCGAGGCGATCACGCACCCGAGCAAGAGGGCCCGCAGCCTGCGGGCAGGCAGGGCCGAGGCCGTGGTGGGGGCGGCGGGGGACGCGGGCGGGGCGGGCTCGTCGGCCGGCGCCGCCAGTGGTGCGTCGGTGTCGGCCCCGGACACGGACACGGTCAGTGCTTGGTGAAGATGTCGACCGCCATGAGCACGAACAGGAGGGTGAGGTAGGTGATCGAGTAGCTGAACAGTTGCATGGCCGCCTTGGGCGTGGCCCGGGCCCACAGGCGGACCGCCATGATGACGAACACCACGCCGAGCACCGAGGCGGACACGATGTAGACCACGCCGAGGTGGCCCACAGCCGCCAGCAAGAGGGACACCCCCACCAGGATGACGCTGTACAGGAGGATCTCCTGGGCCGTCCGCTTGAAGGTGGCCACGGCCGGCAGCATCGGGACGTCGGCCGCCCGGTAGTCGTCCTTGTA
>CAWFMN010000006.1:0-31286 GCA_963817005.1 uncultured Acidimicrobiaceae bacterium | reverse complement strand
GATCGGCGAGAAGCGGGCGATGGCGCCCGGGCCGCAGGTAGTCGCCGTGGGCGAAGCCGCCGGGCAGGACGACGGCGTCGTAGCCGGCCAGCCGCGGTGTCGCCGTGCCAGAGCAGCGCGGCCGCGGCCCCCAGGCGCTGCGAGCGGCCAGGACGACGTCGTGCTCGCAGTTGGTGCCGGGGAACACGACGACGCCGATGCGGGCGGCCATCAGGCCCTCGACGCCCGCCGCCGAGCTCGACGGTCACCGGGACTCCTCGATGACCGGGTTGGCCAGCAGGCGGTCGGCCAGCTCGGTGGCCTGGGCCAGGGCCGCGGCCTCGTCGGCGGCGTCGACCTCGAAGCGGAAGGACTTGCCCGGCCCGCACGTCGGCGACGCCGTCGAAGCCCAGCGCGGGCAGCGCCCGCTCGATGGTGGCGCCCTGCGGGTCGGCGATGCCCGGGCCGCAGCCGCACCTCGACGAGCACCGAGAACTGTCCGGACGCGCATCAGGCCTGCTCGGCACCGTACCAGTCGGCCAGCGCGCGGCCGCTGACGCGCTCGTAGGCCGCGACGTACCGGGCCGACGTGGCCGTCACGACCTCGGCGGGCAGCGGCGGCGGGGGCGGCGTGCTTGTCCCAGGGCTGCGCCGCCAGCCAGTCGCGCAGCGGCTGCTTGTCGAACGCGGGCGGGTTGGTGCCCGGGGCACCACCTCGTCGGCCGGCCAGAAGCGGGACGAGTCGGGCGTGCAGCACCTCGTCGCACAGGCAGAGCTCGCCGTCGACGAAGCCGAGCTCGAACTTGGTGTCGGCCAGATGACGATGCCCGGCGCTCGGCCGCGGGCCGCGGCCCGGCGAGTAGGCAGCTCGAGGCAGAGGGCCGCGGGCGGCCTCGGCCGCCTCCTGGCCCACGAGGTCGACGGCCTCGGCGAAGTCGATGTTGAGGTCGTGGCCCTCGGTGGCCTTGGTCGAGGGGGTGAAGATGGGCTCGGGCAGCCGGTCGGCCTGCGCGAGCCCGGCCGGCATGGCCGTGCCGTGCACCGTGCCCGCCGTCTCGTACTCCTCCCAGGCCGACCCGGCCAGGTAGCCGCGCACGATGCACTCGATGTCGAGCATCTCGGCCCGGCGCACGAGCATCGACCGGCCGGCCAGGTCCCGAGCCCGGCCGGGCAGGGCGCGCCGGCCCCGTCCGGCGATAGTCGGCCGGATCGGCGGTGATCAGGTGGTCGGGCGCCAGGTCGGCCAGCTCCTCGCACCAGAAGGCGGTCATGGCCGTGAGCACCCGGCCCTTGTCGGGGATGGGCTCGGCCATGACCACGTCGAAGGCCGAGATCCGGTCCGAGGCCACCATCAGCAGCCGGTCCGTCGCCGGCGTCGTAGAGCTCGCGGACCTTGCCCGAGTGGACCAGGGCAGCGGGTCAGGGGTCGATGCAGTGGTCACGGGGCAAGCTCCTCGAGGGCGTCGGCGAAGCGGTCGGACGTGGCGCAGGGTGCGGGTCAGGTCGAAGGCGGCGTCGAGCTGGCCCGGGCGACAGCGTGACCTCGGGGTCGGCCTCGAGCACGCCGCGGAACGGGCGGCCGCTCGGCCCAGGCGGCCCGGGCGTCGCGCTGGACGATGCGGTAGGCGGCGTCGCGGCTCGAGTCCCGCCGCCACCAGGGCCAGCAGGACGGACTGGCTGAAGACGAGGCCGTAGCTGCCCTCGGTCAGGTTCGCCAGCGCCCGTTCGGGGTGGATGACCAGGCCCTCGACCAGCCCGTGGCCTTGCGCAGCACGTAGCAGGTCGAGCAGGCGAGGCGTCGGGCAGGACGACCCGCTCCACCGAGCTGTGCGAGATGTCCCGCTCGTGCCACAGGGCCACGTCCTCGAGGCCGGCCGCCGAGGTAGCCGCGCAGCACCCGGGCCAGGCCGCACAGGCGCTCGGAGAGGATCGGGTTGCGCTTGTGGGGCATGGCCGAGCTGCCCTTCTGGCCCGGCTCCGAACGGCTCCTCGGCCTCGCCCACCTCGCTGCGGGCCAGGTGGCGGATCTCGGTGCGCGATCAGCTCGATGGTGGCCCCGACCGCGGCGCAGGCCCAGAGGTACTCGGCGTGGCGGTCGCGGGCGATGACCTGGGTGGCCGGCACCGGGGTCAGGCCGAGGGCGCGCGCACACGTGGGCCTCGACCGCGGGGTCGATGTTGGAGTACGTGCCCACCGCGCCGGACAGCTTGCCCACCGCGACCGCGCTCGCGGGCGGCGCGCAGGCGGCTGCCGGTCGCGGTCGGCCTGCAGGGCCCACAGGGCGAACTTGGCCCCGAAGGTGGTGGGCTCGGCGTGCATGCCGTGGGTGCGCCCGGTCACCGGCACGTCGATGCAGCTCGAGGGCCCGGGCCTTGAGGCGCCGACGACCAGGCGTCGAGGTCGGCTCGAGCAGCAGGTCGGCGGCCCGGGTCAGGGTGGCGCACAGCGCGGTGTCGACCACGTCCGAGGAGGTGAGCCCGTAGTGGATCCACGAGCCCGTCGGGCGCGCCGATGCGCTCCTGGACCACGTCGACGAAGGCGGCCACGTCGTGGTCGGTGACCCGCTCGCGCTCGAGCGACCGCCGTCCACGAAGACGGCGTCGACCGTCGGGGGCCTGGGCCCGGCACGACGGCGGCGTCCTCGGCCGGGACCGTCGCCCACCGCGGCCTAGCCCTCGGTGGCCAGCAGCTCGACCTCGAGCCACATGGCGAAGCGGGCCTCGTCGGTGAAGAGGGCGGCCATGTCCGGCGGGGAGTAGCGGGGGATCATCGGGACCCGCTCCTGACGGTCGTCGGACCCGGCTGGCGGCCGGGCCACCGGGCGCGGCGATGTCGTGGCGGCATCTGGCGATGCCCTCCCAGTCGATCGGCGCGGCCGCCGCCGCGTAGGCGCTGGCGCGGGCCTCGGCGAGGGTCGGCGCCGACCGCGGTCACGCCGAGCACGCGGCCGCCGGCGGTGCACGAACGCGCCCGTCCGGCCGGGTCGGACGGCGCGTGCCGGCGTGGAAGACGGTGACCCCCTCGACGCGCGGCGGCCGTCGGTCGAGGCCCTCGATGGGGTCGCCCGGTGCGCGGGGCCTCGGGGTAGCCCTCGCGAGGCCAGCACCACGCACACGGCGGCGTCGCCCGAGAAGCGGGGCTCGGCGTCGTCGAGCGCGCCCGTGGCCGCCTCGGCCAGGAACAGCGCGGCGAGCGTCGCTCGGCCAGCCGGGGCAGCACCACCTGGGTCTCGGGGTCGCCGAAGCGCACGTTGTACTCGATGACCTTGGGCCCGTCGGCGGTCAGCATGAGGCCGGCGTAGAGCACGCCGCGGTAGTCGATGCCCGCGGCGGCGCAGCGCGGCGACCAGCGGTGCGCACGGCCTCGTCCATCAGCCGGTCGACCAGTCGCGTCGTCGACGCCGGGCACCGGCGAGTAGGCGCCCATGCCGCCGGTGTTGGGCCCGGCGTCGCCGTCGCCGACGCGCTTGAAGTCCTGGGCCGGGGCCAGCGGCACCGGCGCGCGTGCCGTCGCAGAGCACGAGCAGCGAGCACTCCGGGCCCGTCGAGCCCCTCCTCGATCACCACGCGCCGCCCGGCGTCGCCGAAGGCGTCGCCCGAGAGCTTGGCCGTCGACGTCGGCGCTCGGCCTCGTCGAGCGACTCGGTCACCAGCACGCCCTTGCCGGCGGCCAGCCCGTCGGTCTTGACCACCCAGGGCCCGGGCAGCGGCGCGAGGAAGGCCGTGGCCGGCCTCGAGCGTCGTCGAAGGCGCCGTAGCGCGGCGGTGGGCACGCCGGCCTCGGCCAGCACCTCCTTCATGAAGGCCTTGGACCCCTCGAGCCGGGCGCCGTCGGCCCCGGGCCCGAGCACGGCCGGCCCTGCGGCCCGCAGCCGGTCGGCCAGGCCGTCCACGAGCGGCGCCTCGGGGCCGATCACGAAGAGGTCGGCCTCGATCTCCTCGACCGGCGGTCGTCGGCCGGTGACGCGTCGATCGGCGGCCGCCATGCCGGGGTTGCCCGGCGTCGACCACGACGTCGGCGGTGCGGGCCAGCACGTGGGCCAGCGCGTGCTCGCGCCCGCCGATCCGACGACGCAGACCGTCACGACTGCAGACCCTCACGCGGTGGCGAAGCGAGACGAACTGCTCGCGGCCCGGGCCCACGCCGACCAGGCGGACCGGGCACGCCGATCTGCTCGGACAGGAACGCGACGTAGTCGCGGGCGGCCGCGCGGCAGGTCGTCCGAGCGTCGGTGGCCGCCGGTGAGGTCGGTGCGCCAGCCCGGGCAGCTCCTCGTAGACCGGCGTCGACCTTGTGGAACGTCGACTGGTGGTACGGCAGGTGGGTGTAGCGCTCGCCGTCGGCCTCGTAGGCCACGCACACCTTGACCGTCTCGAAGGTGTCGAGCACGTCGAGCTTGGTGAGCGCCACCTCGGTCAGCGAGTTGAGCCGCACGGCCTGGCGCATCATGACGGCGTCGAACCACCCGCAGCGGCGGCGGCGCCCGGTGTTGGTCCCGAACTCGTGGCCGCGCTCGACCAGCAGTGTCGCCGATGTCGTCGGTCCAGCTCGGTCGGGAACGGGCCCGCGCCGACCCGGGTGACGTAGGCCTTGGCGATGCCGATGACCCGGTCGATGTCGCGCGGGCCCGAGGCCCGCGCCGGTGCAGGCCCCGCCGGCCACCGGGTTGGAGGAGGTGACGAAGGGATAGGTGCCGTGGTCGAGGTCGAGGAAGGTGGCCTGGGCCCCCTCGAGCAGCACGTGCGGCCCGCGGTCGAGGGCGTCGTGGACCAGGCCGACGGTGTCGGCCGACCATCGGGCTCGATCCGCGGGGCGTACTCGTCGAGGTAGCGGTCGGCGATCTCGTCGGCCGACGAGCGGCAGCCGGTTGTACACCTTGGCCAGGACGGCGTTCTTCTCCTTGAGCACCACGTCGAGCTTCTGGCGGAAGATCTTGGGGTCGAGCAGGTCCTGCACCCGCAGCCCGACCCGGGTCGCCTTGTCGGCGTAGGCCGGGCCGATGCCCCGCTTGGTCGTGCCCAGCGTGTTCTTGCCCAGGAAGCGCTCGGTCACCCGGTCGAGCTCCTGGTGGTACGGCATGATCAGGTGGGCGTTGCCGCTGACCACGCAGCCGGCTGGTGTCGACGCCCTTGGCCGGCCAGGCGTGTCGAGCTCGGCGAGCAGCACGCGCGGGGTCGACCACCACGCCGTTGCCGATGACCGGGGTGATGTGGTCGTAGAGGATGCCGCTCGGCACCAGCTGGAGGGCGAAGGTCTCGCCGTCGACCACGATGCGTGTGGCCGGCGTTGTGGCCGCCCTGGTAGCGGACGACCAGGTCCATCTCCTTGGCCAGGAGGTCGGTGAGCTTGCCCTTGCCCTCGTCGCCCCACTGGGTCCCGACCACGACGGTTGCGGGCACGCGTCACTCCTCCGTTGCGATCAGCGGATTACGCACCAGTGTAGCCCGCAGGGCCGACGGCCCGGGTGGGTCGTGCGGCCCGACGCCGGTAACGGTCACCCGACGGGGGGTGCGGCCGGGACCACCGGTCCCCCGGTGGGGCGGTCGTCACCGGCGGCCGGCGCGGCCACCACCAACAGCGAGCGTCCGGGTTGGGCGCCGGTACCGAGCGAAGCGTCGTCGACCGCCTCGACCACCGTCCAGCCCGAGCGGGACAACAGGTCGAGATGGACCTGGGCCGGCAGGATGGTCAGCCAGGGCTCGGCCTCCGCCCCCGGCCGGGCGGCGTTGGCCCGCGCCACCACCCGCGCCGAGTCCATGCCCCGCCGATGGACGGCCAGGCTGGCCACCAGCCGGCTGGCCGGGGCCGACCGGACGGCGGTGCCGGCCAGCAGCCGCACGACGGTGTCGCGTTCGAGATAGACCAGCAGTCCCTCGGCCAGCACCAACGACGGTCGGTCGGCCGCGGTGTCCGGCCCACCCGAGTGCCGACGCCACGTCGTCCTGGCGGAAGTCGGCCGGCACCAGGGTCAGGGCCCCGACGTCGGCCCCCATCCGCGCCAGGCGGTGACGCTTGTCGGCCTGGGTGCCGAGGTGGTCGACTTCGAAGAAGCGGACACCGGGGGACCGGAACCGGAGGGCGCGGTCGTCATAGCCGGCCCCGAGGACCACCACCTGGGTGATGCCGGCGTCGATGGCCGAGAGCACCTGGGCGTCGAAGAACCGGGTGCGGGCCTCGAGGTGCCCTCGCATGGCGGACGTCCCGATCGGGGCCGAGGACATCCCGGCGCAGAGCCGGGACTGGGCGTCCGCATCGCCGTCGGCCGTGGCCGGCCGCGGGAAGGTGACCCTGGTCACCGCCACGACCCGGCCGGTGGGGGACGGCTGGGGAGCCGACACCAGGGGCGGGAAGTGGGGATCGGACGGCGGCATCGGCGGTCTCACGGGCTCCGAGGGTACGAGGGTACGAGGAGACGGGGACCGTCCCCTTCGGGCACACTAGTACCAAATGTTGACTATTGTTCGACACGTCCCTAGGGTGCAGCGATGGACACCGAGCAGCCCGGGTACGAGGACGTCGGGATCCCCGCCCTGCTGCGGGGGGGCCGCCGCACCTACGGTTCGGCCATCCGGCGGGCCCTCGGCGACGCCGGATGCGACGACCTACCCGGCAACGGCGCCTTCGTGATCGGGGCGACCGCCCGCGGCGGGACGGCGCTCGGCGGGATCATCCGGCACCTGGGTGTGTCCAAGCAGGCCGGCGGCCAGCTGGTCGACACGCTGGTGGTGCGCGGCTACCTGGAGCGGTCGCCCGATGGGGCCGACCGGCGCAGGATGACCGTGGCCCTCACCGACCGGGGCCGCCTGGCCGCCGAGGCCGTCCGCCGGGCGGTCGAGGGCGTGGACGCCGAGTTGACGGCCCGGGTGGGGATCGAGGCCGTGGCCCGCACCCGGGCCACCCTCGGCGCCCTGATCGAGCTCGGGAACGACGCCGCCGACTGACGCCCGACCGGTGCGGGACGCCCACCGCACCCACGCCGCGGACGGACACCGACGGTCCGGCTCAGCCGCCCGAGACCAGTCGGCCCCTCACCAGGCCCGGCACGATGACGGAGACCAGGGCGACGAGGAAGGGACGGCCTAGCTCAGGACGATGGCGCCGTCCCGGGCGTCCACCGTGACGGTGTCCCCCTCGGCATAACGCCCTTCGAGCAGGGCCAGGGCCAGCGGGTCCTCCACCTGCCGCTGGATGACCCGACGCAGGGGCCGGGCCCCGAAGTCGGGGTCGAAGCCCTCCCGGGCCAGCAGGGCCTCGGCCTCCGGGGTCACCGCCAGCGACAGCCGGCGTTCGGCCAGCCGGCCCCGCAGCCCGTTCAGCTGGATGGACACGATGCGGGCCAGGTCCGCCTCGGTCAGCGACTGGAAGCGCACGATCTCGTCGATCCGGTTGACGAACTCGGGCTTGAAATGCTCGATGGGCTCACCGGGGATGTTGGAGGTCATGATCAGCACGGTGTTGGTGAAGTCGACGGTGCGGCCCTGGCCGTCGGTCAGCCGGCCGTCCTCCAACACCTGCAGCAGGATGTTGAACACGTCGGGATGGGCCTTCTCCAACTCGTCCAGCAGCACCACCGCGTAGGGTCGGCGCCGGATGGCCTCGGTCAGCTGGCCGCCCTCCTCGTAGCCGACGTACCCGGGGGGCGCCCCCACCAGGCGGGCCACCGTGTGACGCTCGCCGTACTCGCCCATGTCGATGCGGACCATGGCCTTGGCGTCGTCGAAGAGGAACTCGGCCAGGGCCCGGGCCAGCTCGGTCTTGCCCACCCCGGTCGGGCCCATGAAGAGGAACGAACCGATGGGCCGGTTGGGATCGGACAGGCCGGCCCGGCTGCGCCGGATGGCGTTGGACACGGCCGAGACCGCCTCGTCCTGGCCCACCACGCGGGCGTGCAGGGCGTCCTCCATCCGGATCAGCTTCTCGACCTCGCCCTCCAGGAGGCGGCTGACCGGCACGCCGGTGGCCCGGCTGACGACCTCGGCCACGTCCTCGGCGTCGACCTCCTCCTTCAGGAACCGTTGGCCCTTCTGGAGCTCGTCGAGGGCCTGGGTGGCCACCTCCACCTCGCGCTCGAGGGTCGGGGATGCGCCCGTAGGTGATCTCCGAGGCCTCGGCCAGGTTGCCGTCGCGGCTCAGCCGCTCGGCGTCGCCCCGCAACTGTTCGAGCTCGCCCTTCAGGGTCTGGATCGTGGTGATGGCCTCCTTCTCCGACTGCCAGTGGGCCGTCATGGCCACCGACTGTTCGGACAGGTTGGCCAGCTCCTCGTCCAGGCGGGCCAGCCGCTCGGCCGATGCACTGTCGGTCTCCTTGGCCAGGGCCATCCGCTCGATCTCCAACTGGCGCATGCGCCGGGTGACCACGTCGAGCTCGGTGGGCATGGAGTCGATCTCGATGCGCAGCCGGCTGGCCGCCTCGTCCATCAGGTCGATGGCCTTGTCGGGGAGGAACCGACCGGTGACGTAGCGGTCGGAGAGCACGGCCGCGGCCACCAGGGCGGCGTCCTGGATGCGGACCCCGTGGTGGACCTCGTAGCGCTCCTTCAGACCGCGCAGGATGGCGATGGTGTCCTCCACCGACGGCGGGCGCACGAAGACCTGCTGGAATCGGCGCTCCAGGGCGGCGTCCTTCTCGATGTACTTGCGGTACTCGTCGAGGGTCGTGGCCCCGATGAGCCGCAGTTCGCCCCGGGCCAGCATGGGCTTGATCATGTTGCCGGCGTCCATGGCCCCCTCGGCGCCGCCGCCGGCCCCGACGATGGTGTGGAGCTCGTCGACGAAGGTGATGATCTCGCCCTCGGCGTCGGTGATCTCCTTGAGGACGGCCTTCAGCCGCTCCTCGAACTCGCCCCGGTACTTGGCTCCGGCCACCAGCGAGCCCATGTCCAGGCCGATGACCCGCTTGCCCTTCAGTCCCTCGGGGACGTCGCCCTCCACGATGCGCTGGGCCAACCCCTCGACGATGGCGGTCTTGCCCACCCCGGGCTCGCCGATCAGGACGGGGTTGTTCTTGGTGCGGCGGGACAGCACCTGGATGACCCGGCGCACCTCCTCGTCCCGGCCGATGACCGGGTCCAGCTTCCCCTGGCGGGCCAGGGCGGTGAGGTCCCGGCCGTACCGCTCCAGGGCCTGGAAGGTCTCCTCGGGGTTCTGCGACGTGACCCGGTGGCTCCCCCGGACGTCGCGCAGCGCGGCGAGCAGTTGGTCCCGGTCCACGCCGATCCGGTCGGCCATGGCCAGCACCAGATGCTCGACCGAGAGGTACTCGTCACCCATGTCGGTCCGCAACGAGTCGGCGGTGGTGAGCACGTCACGGAGCTGGCGGTCGACCCCCGGCTCGGCCCCGCCCACGCTGTGGGGCAGACGGGCCAGGGTGTCGGCGATCCGCTCGGCGAGCACGGCCGGCTCCACGCCCACCCGGGCGAGCACGGGACCGGCGATGCCATCGGCCTGGTCCAGCACCGCGGCCAGCACGTGGTCCGGGGTGACCTCCGGGTTGTTGGCGGCCCGGGCCCGCTCCACCGCGGAGGAGAAGGCCTCCTGGGTCTTGAGCGTCCAACGGTCGGGGTTGCTGCTCATCGGGATACCTCCTGCCCCTCGGGCGGAATGACGGCTCGGCCGGGTGGGCACGAGCTTCTGGCGCAGCGGTACCAGCTCACGGCGGTACTGCCGGTGGGTCACGGCCACCGCCTCGCGGGCCTCGGCCCGGGTGACCTCCAGCTCGTGCCGCAGCCGGGCGACCTCGGCCTCCAGCTCCATCACCCGCTTGACCCCCTCGAGGTTGAGTCCGGCGTTGGTCAGGCTCTGGATGTGGCGGAGCCGGTCCAGGTCCTCCTCGCTGAAGCGGCGGCTGCCCCCCCGGGTCCGGCTCGGGTCGAGCAGGCCCTTGCGCTCGTAGACCCGCAGCGTCTGGGGGTGCACCCCGGTGAGCTCGGCGGCCACCGAGATCACGTAGACGGCTCGGGTGTGTCGGTCGTCGCCCATCTCAGACCCCCAGGGTGTCCCGCTCCGGCGGCTCGACCACGGCGGCCAGGGCCTCCACCGCGGCGCGCTGCTCGTCGGTCAGCTCCCCGGGCACGGCCACCTCGACGGTGACCAGCAGGTCGCCGGTGGCGCTCTTCTTGCCGGCGGGGACCCCGCGGCCCTTGACCCGGAAGGTGCGGCCCGACGGGGTGCCGGCCGGGACTTTCAAGGTGACCGGGTCCCCCAGGGTCGGCACCTTGAGGGAGGTGCCCAAGGTGGCCTCGGGGTACGAGACGGGCACGGTGAGGGTCAGGTTGCGGCCCCGTCGGCCGAACAGGCCGTGACGGTCCACCCGCACGATCACGTACAGGTCGCCGCTCGGGCCCGTTGCCCCGCCCGGCCGCGCCCCGCCCCTTCACCCGGATGCGCTGGCCGTCGTCGACCCCGGCGGGGATGCGGA
Organism: uncultured Acidimicrobiaceae bacterium; assembly: GCA_963817005.1. Classification (GTDB taxonomy): domain Bacteria; phylum Actinomycetota; class Acidimicrobiia; order Acidimicrobiales; family RAAP-2; genus Bog-756. The sequence goes on along the minus strand of CAWFMN010000006.1, from coordinate 20,890 downwards.
CCTTGACCGTCCGGTTGCGGTGCTCGACACCGGTGCCCGAGCAGGTCGGGCAGGGCGTGGTCACGATGGTGCCCCGCCCCTGGCACTGCGGGCAGATCTGACTGAGCGAGAAGAGACCCTGGTTGTCCTGGAGGGTGCCGGCACCGTTGCACCGGGGGCAGGTGGCGGGCTGCGTGCCCGGGGCCGACCCGTTGCCACCGCAGGTGTGGCACCGGGCGTCGGTGGTCAGGTTGACCGAGGTGGTGACCCCCTGGACGGCGTCCTCGAACGACAGGTGGAGCTCGGTCTCGACGTCCTGGCCCCGCTGGGCCCCGGCCGTGCCGCCGCCCCCTCCCCGGCGCCCGCGCCCGAACAACCCGCCGAACAGGTCACCCAGGTCGCCCATGTCCTCCACCCGGAAGGTGCCGCCGCCCGGACCGCCGAACCCGCCGGGGAACCCGGATCCGGCCGCCGGACCCATGGCCCGCACCTCGTCGTACTCCTTGCGCCGGTCGGCGTCACCGAGGACGTCGTAGGCCGCCGAGACCTCCTTGAAGCGTCTCCTCCTGTCCCGGGTTGGTGTCGGGATGGTGCTTCTTGGCCAGCTTCCGGTAGGCGCTGGTGATCTCCTTGGCCGTGGCCGTCGAGGACACACCCAGGATCTTGTAGTAGTCCTTCTCGAACCATTCGCGTTGCGGCGCCACTCGGTGTCTACCCGGTCCCTTTCTTGCCTTCGTCTCGCTGCTAGCCCCGCACCATCACCATGGCCGGCCGGACCACCGTGCCCCGCCACCGGTAGCCGGCCCGCATGACCTGTCCCACCACCGGCTCACCGGATCCGCCGGGCTCGTGGGGGTCTCCGCCTCGGCTCACCCGGTGTCGGGGTCGGCGTCGACCGGCTCCGGCTCCTCGGCCGGCAGGTGCCCCACCGCCTCGTGGGCGTTGGGGTCGAACTCCTCCCCGAGCGGGTCGATCCGCTCGAGGCCCTCCTTGGCCAACACGTCGAGCAGCTGGCCGGCCACGGCCACCAGGGCGCGGCCGTCCGGGGACTCGGCGTCTCCCAGATGCTGGGTGGCCAGGTCGAGGGTGTCGAGCACCGGCAGGACCTTCTCCACCAGCGAGACCGCCGCCCGGGCCACCTGGTCGGACTGCTGCTTGACCACCCGCTTCTTGTAGTTCTCGAACTCGGCCTGCAGCCGTCGCAGGGAGTCCAGGTACTCGTCGCGCTGGTTGAGGGCCAGGGCCAACGGGTCGTCGTCGGCGAAGGCCTCGTCCACCGCCGCACTCACGTCCGCGGCGTCGAGGATCTCGGCGTCGACCACTTCGTCGCTCTCGCCGGCGTCGGGCTCCCCACCGTGGGCCCCGTCCGGGCCCAGCCCGTCCTCGCCGGCTCCCTCGGGGTCGTCGGTTCCTCCGCCGGGCCGGGATCCGGGGCCCGCGCCGGCCTCCGGATCCCAGTCCCGATCACTTGGTTCGCCGATGCCGGTCATCGACGATCAGCTCTTGTCGTCGACGATCTCGGCGTCCACGACCTCGTCGTCCGAGGCCTCGTCGTCGGCCGGGCACCTGGCCGCCCGGGGCGGCGTCCGCCTTGGAGGCCTCCTCGTAGAGGCGCTGGCTGAACGTCTGGCTGGCGGTGAGCAGCGCCTCGGTGGCGTCTTGATGGCCTCGATGTCCGACCCGGCCAAGGCCTCCTTGACGGAGCCCAGGGCCGTCTCGACCTTCTCCTTCTCGTCGCCCTCGAACTTCTCGCCCTGGTCCTTCAGGAGCTTCTCGGTCTGGTAGACGAGCGTGTCGGCGTTGTTGCGGACCTCGGCCTCCTCCTTGCGCTTCCGGTCGTCCTCGGCGTGGGCCTCGGCGTCGCTCACCATGCGCTCGATGTCGTCCTTGGCCAGTCGAGGACTGCCCGGTGATGGTCATCGACTGCTCCTTGCCGGTCGCCCGGTCCTTGGCCGACACGTGCACGATGCCGTTGGCGTCGATGTCGAAGGTGACCTCGATCTGCGGCACGCCACGCGGGGCCGGGGGCAGGTCGACCAGCTGGAACTTGCCCAGCGTCTTGTTGTACATCGCCATCTCGCGCTCGCCCTGGAGCACGTGGACCTCGACCGACGGCTGGTTGTCCTCGGCCGTGGTGAACACCTCGCTCCGCTTGGTCGGGATGGTGGTGTTCCGCTCGATGAGGCGGTGCATGACGCTGCCCTTGGTCTCGATGCCCAGCGACAGCGGGGTCACGTCGAGCAGCAGGACGTCCTTGACCTCACCCTTCAGCACGCCGGCCTGGACGGCGGCGCCGATGGCCACCACCTCGTCGGGGTTGACGCCCTTGTGGGCCTCCTTGCCCGTGAGGGTCTGGACCAGCTCCTGGACGGCGGGGATCCGGGTGGACCCGCCGACCAGCACCACGTGGTCGATGTCGGACTTGGACAGCCCGGAGTCGGTGATGGCCTGGTCGAAGGGGCCCTTGCACGCGTCGACCAGGTCGGCGGTGAGCTCGTTGAACTTGGCCCGGGTCAGCTTGACGTCGAGGTGCTTGGGGCCCTCGGACGTGGCCGTGATGAACGGCAGGTTGATCTGGGTCTCCTGCACCGAGGACAGCTCGATCTTGGCCTTCTCGGCCGCCTCCTTCAGGCGCTGGGTGGCCATCTTGTCGTTGGACAGGTCGACGCCCTCGGTGTCCTTGAACGTCTTCACCAGCCAGTCGATGATCCGCTGGTCCCAGTCGTCACCACCGAGCTTCGTGTTGCCCGAGGTGGACTTGACCTCGAACACGCCGTCGCCGATCTCGAGGACGGACACGTCGAAGGTCCCGCCACCGAGGTCGAAGACCAGCACGGTCTGCTCGGCGCCCTCCTTGTCGAGCCCGTAGGCCAGGGCCGCGGCCGTGGGCTCGTTGATGATGCGCAGCACCTCGAGGCCGGCGATGGTGCCCGCCTCCTTGGTGGCCGTCCGCTGGGCGTCGTCGAAGTAGGCCGGGCACGGTGATGACGGCCTGGGTCACCGTGTCGCCCAGGAAGGCCTCGGCGTCCCGCTTCAGCTTCCCGAGGATGCGGGCCGAGATCTCCTGGGCGGTGAAGTCCTTGCCGTCGATGTCGACGGTCCAGCTGGTACCCATGTGGCGCTTGACCGAGCGGATGGTCCGGTCGGGGTTGGTGATGGCCTGGCGCTTGGCCACCTCACCCACGAGCACCTCGCCCGACTTGGCGAAGCCCACGACCGACGGGGTGGTCCGCCCTCCTTCGGCGTTGGGGATGACGACCGGCTCGCCGGCCTCCAGTACGGCGACCACCGAGTTGGTGGTCCCGAGGTCGATTCCTACGGCCTTGGCCATCGTTGTTGCCTCCTGCTTCCTGCCCGCTCCGGGCACTCGCTGTGCGGCTCGGACCCTGCGACCCGAGCCTCTGTTGACTCGAACTGTCCTGTTCTTCGTTTCCTGCGATATCCACTCTACCAAAGTTGAGTGTCGAAGTGTTAAGTTTTCTCTCAATTCTTAGTGAGGCACGACGTCGGGGCGGCCGGGATACGCTCGATCTCATGCCTCAGCTGGTACTCCTGCGCCACGGACAGTCGCCCTGGAACGCCGAGAACCTGTTCACCGGGTGGGTCGACGTCGACCTGACCGCGCAGGGGGAGGACGAGGCCCGGCAGGCCGGACAGCTCCTGGCCGACGAGGCCGGGCTGGACCTGCGGGTCCTGCACACCTCGCTGCTGACCCGGGCCATCCGCACCGCCGACCTGGCCCTCGAGATGGCCGGGCGGAGCTGGCTCCCGGTGCGCCGCCACTGGCGCCTGAACGAGCGCCACTACGGCGCCCTCCAGGGGCTCGACAAGAAGGAGACCACCGCTCAGCTACGGGGAGGCCCAGGTCAAGCTGTGGCGCCGCAGCTACGACACCCCGCCCCCGCCGGTCGAGCCGGGCGAGCGAGCACCACCCGGCCGGTGACCCCCGCTACCGGGACGTCCCCGTCGAGTTGCTGCCCCGCAGCGAGTGCCTGGCCGACGTGGTGGCCCGGGTCCTGCCCTACTGGGACGACGCCATCGTGCCCGACCTGCTGGCCGAGGGTCCGCGGGGCGGGGTGGTCCTGGTCGTCGCCCACGGCAACAGCCTCCGGGCCCTGCGCAAGCACCTCGACGGCATCGGCGACGACGAGATCGTCGGGCTCGAGTCCCGACCGGCATCCCCTTCCGCTACCGCCTGGCCGACGACCTGTCGGTCGTGTCGAGCGGGTATCTGGGCGACCCCGAGGCGGCCCGGGCGGCCGCCGAGGCCGTCAGCCGTCAGGCCGGCTGAACCCGACCGTCGCCGGTCCTGCCTCCCCCGCGGTCGTCGCCCCGGTCTCCCGGCCGCCCGCCGGACGAGACGAAGGGCCGGCTCCGAGGAGCCGACCCTTCGTCCTCGGCGGTACGTCTGTCCCCACAAACGGCACCGTGAAGTTGCCTGCAGAGGCCGCTCAGAGCGCGTCGGCACCCCGCTCTCCGGTGCGCACCCGCACCACCGCTTCCACGGGGAGGACCCACACCTTGCCGTCACCGATCTTGCCGGTGGCGGCGAGCGTCGACGATGGCGTCGACCACCTCGTCGACCTGGGCGTCGTCGACGAGCACCTCGACCCGGATCTTGGGGACGAAGTCCACCTCGTACTCCGCACCCCGGTACACCTCGGTGTGTCCTCGTTGGCGACCGAAACCCTGGGCCTCGGTGAGGGTCATGCCCTGGACTCCGAGCGTCTTCAGGGCCTCCTTGACGTCATCGAGCTTGAACGGCTTGAGGACTGCCACGATCAGCTTCATTGTTGCGCTATCTCCTTGCGTTCGTAGTGGTCGGGTCTAGCTGCCGGACCCGCCGGACGGTACCGGGTCGTCGGGCATGGGCGGCTCGTTCTCGAAGCTCGGTCGCCGGCCATGGCGAAGGCACCCGACCCGGGAGGCGAAGGTCTCCTCGGGGAAGGCCTCCTCGCCGTGGATGGCCAGGTCGCCGACTTCGAGGATCTCGTCCTTGTAGCGGGCGCCCCGGAGGACCAGCCGATCAGCTTCATGAGGATGAAGGTGACGACGGCCGACCAGAGGATGACCCAGACGGCGGCCCGGAACTGTTCCCACAGCTGGTGGGCCGAGCCGGTGTACATGCAGCCCGTTGACCCCGAAGGGCACGCAGCTGCCCTTGCGCCGTGAGCGTACTGGCGTGGCCGTGGTGGCGATCACCTGCCCGGCGGCGTTCAGGTGGCCGCAGCCGTACTCGAGCATGTTGGGGTCACCGAAGATGCCCAGCAGCAGGCCACCGAAGAGCCCGGCGATGCCGTGGGTGTAGACGACACCGAGGGCGTCGTCGACCTTGGAGAACGGGCCGCACCTTGGACAGGAAGTTCCAGGCGACCCAGACGACGGCGGAGCAGATGACGCCGACGTAGATGGCGCCCCGGCCGTTGACCCAGCCGGCGCACGGTGTGATCCCGACCAGGCCGCAGATCATGCCGTTCACCGCCACCCAGGAAGGTGGGCTTCTTCTCCTTGGAGAGCCAGGCGTCCATGGCCATCCAGACCAGCACGCCGGCGGCCGGTGGCCAGGTTGGTGTTGACCACGGCCGCCGCCGCGTCGGCCCCGGCGTAGTACGGGTCACCACCGTTGAAGCCGTTCCAGCCGAGCCACAGGATGCCGGCACCCGACCGCCGCCATCACCAGGTTGTTGGGCAAGGCGTGCTGTCGATCTCGCAGGAGTCGGGGTCCGAGGACCCAGGCGGCCACGAAGCCCGGACACACCGGCCGACATGTGGATGACGTACCCACCGGAGAAGTCGAGCGCACCCTCCTGGGCGAAGTAGCCGCCGCCCCAGAGCAGGAAGGCGTCGACGCAGTAGACGAAGGTCGACCACAGCGGCACCAGCAGGCACCAGGCGCTGAACTTGATCCGGCCGAGCACGCTCCCGAGGAACAGCAGCGGGGTGATGGCCGCGAACACGAACTGGAAGTAGGCCAGCGTCGGCGGTCGGGAAGTGGAACGGCATCGACGGTGTTGGCCGCCGACACCGCCTGGCCCTGTTCACCCTGAGCGGCTCAGTGATCGGCCCCGGTTTGCCCCAGAAGTTCTCGAAGAAGTGGGTCCAACCTCCTACCCCGGTGAGCTGGGTCTGCACCCCGTCCTTGCACACCACCACCGAACGAGTTGGCGCCGAAGCCCATCTTGTAGGCCCACAGACGACCCAGGCGATGAGCACGAGCGAGAACCCGGCGAACATCATCGCCAGCACGTTGACGGCCCACTTCTTCGGGACGATCGACGCGTAGAGGACGGCCAGGCCGGGAAGGCTCATCAGGCCGACGAACGTGGCGGCCGTCATCTGCCACGTGTTGTCGCCCGGATTCAGCCAACTCGGATACGGGACATAGGACACTGCTGCGGCTAGCACGGTTGAGGTGCTCCTCTCTTCGGTAACTGCTTCTTAAGGGCCCCGACGTCAGCTGACACGAGACCATCAAGGGCAAGGCGGGCAGTTTCGCCTCGTCGCCGCAAACAATGCTTGGTGGGGATTACGGCATTGTCACTTCCGTGTTACCAACGTGTGAACTGATCGAGAGCGCCTGCTCACAGGCGTACGTGGTGGACGCGGGCGCGGCCCGGCCGACCGATCGGTTGCCGGCACGCTCGCCGAACGGTCGCTACCCGGGCAATCAGCCGGACACCGCCCCGGAGCGCGGCGTCGGCCCGGCGCACGCGGCCGGTTCAGCCGGCTTCGGTTCCCTTGGCCGGCTTGGACCTGGGTCCCCGGCCGGGTGGCGCGCTCGGGCGGCGTGAAGCGCTTGTTGGGCTGCATCCGGGCTCCGGCCGGGCCCGAGGACGGTGCGTCCCCCTGCTTGGCCATCTTGAGCTTCTGTGAGAGCCGGTAGGCGCGGACCAGGTACCAGGAGCCGATCATGATGTAGGGCACGCCGAAGCCCCAGTAGTGCAGATTGAAGAACGACAGCCCGTAGAGGGCGGAGGCGATACCGATGACCAGGCGCTTGCGGAACCACGCCCCGGCCAGCATGATCAGCGCCAGGGCCAGGGTCACCAGACCGAGCTCGGTGTAGATGTTCGGGTTGACGTGACGGGGGTTGGGCAGGCCGTTGCCCAGGAGCGGACTCGGGTCGTTGTGCACCAGGGTGGACATGACCAGGAACACGATGGCGGCGGCCACCGGGGCGGCCAGCAGGCCGATCAGGCGCTCCTTGTCGTCGGCCCGCTTGATGGCTGCCTCGAGCTCGGCCACGGTGGTCGGCCCTTCCTGGGCCGGCTGATCGTTCCCGGTGGCATTCTCCATGGCGACCGACGGCTTCAGGGCGAAGTCGCTGATCGCACGGGTGAACCGCTGCCGCCGGCTGCCGCCGGGCTGGTCGTCGCCGACGGCATCGGGCTCACGGGGAGTCATACGGCAGGCTACCCCGGCTCGGCGGTGGCGATTCCACCGGGGGCCGGCGATGCCGACCGTCTCGAGCGCCGCACCACCAGCCCGGTGAGCACGACCACCACGAAGAGGAGCAGCAGCCCCGGGATGACGAAGACCCGCCACGAGGCGTGCTGGCGGGCCAGCTGGTCCGGGGTGGTCAGGAGCTTGGGGTCACCGGGGACGGCGATCCCCGGGAAGGTGCTGCCCGGCGCGTGGAAGGCCAGGCCGGGAATGGACTGGCGGTACTGCGTCCCGTCGAGGACGTAGGTCCCCGTACACGAGTAGCCGGCCACCTGGGCGCCGGTGCCGCCCATCAGACCGAGGCAGCTGTCCACGGTGACGGCGACCGGGACTCCGTGGTGGCGCAAGTTGTCGATCTGGTCGTTGTTCCGGACGCCGGCCAAGAGCAGGATGCCCCCGGTGACGGCCAGGGCGATCAGGCAGACCGCCACCACCACCTGGCCGGCCCGCCGGACGTCCACATTCACCGTCGCCCCCCGCAGCGTGGTCACCGGCTGGTCGTCGGACCGGGCCGGCTGGCTCGGGGCGTCGGGGGCGTGTCGGTGGTTCGATTCAGGAGCGATCATCGGCATGGGTTCCCCCGTATCTGCGCCGGGGAGGAGTGGACGGTGCGAGAGCGTAGCAGTGGGGGACCCGACCGCCGGTGGCGGCTCGGCGTCGACGGCGCCCGAGGGCTAGCCTCCCTCCATGTCCCGAAGTGCCAAGGCCCTGGAACTCAAGAACATCTGGCTGTTCTCCAACTGCACGGCGTCCGAGCTCAAGAAGATCCGCGGTTCGCTCGACGAGCTGACCGTCCCACCGGGCAAGGTGCTGGTGGAGGAGGGCCGGATCGGCACCGAGTTCTTCATCATCGTGAGCGGGACCGCCGCGGTCACCCGCAGCGGCAAGAAGGTGGCCACCCTCGGTCCCGAACACCCACTTCGGTGAGCTGGCCCTCCTGGACCGCAGGCCCCGGTCGGCGTCGGTGGAGTCCGAGACCGAACTCGACGTGCTGGTGCTGTCCCAGCGCCAGTTCAACGGGCTGCTGGAGTCGGTGCCCACCATCGCCCGCAAGATGCTGGCCGCCCTGGCCAACCGGCTGCGCGAGGCGGACGCCCTGGCCTACGACTGAGCGTCCGCCCGCTACCCCTCGGCCAGGGGCTCCCCGGTCGTCACCTCCGGTGTGGGCTCGGTCAGGCCTCCGCCCACCGGCACCGGCTCCCCCATGGACTCCTCCAGCAACTGGGAGAGGTCGAGGACCCGGACGTCGTCCTCCTTGGCGTGGGCCCGCACCGCGTCGTCCAGCATGATCATGCAGTAGGGACAGGCGGTGGAGACCACGTCGGCCCCGGTACCGATGGCCTCTTCGGTGCGGTCCATGTTGACCCGCTTGCCGATGTTCTCCTCCAGCCACATGCGGGCGCCGCCCGCCCCGCAGCAGAAGCCCTTCTCCCGGCAGCGTCGCATCTCGACCTGGGTGGCCCCGGGGATGGCGTCGATGACCGAACGGGGCTCGTCGAACACCCGGTTGTGCCGGCCCAGATAGCACGGGTCGTGATAGGTCACCGTGCCCCGGTACCCGCCACCGGGCGTCAGCCTGCCCGCCTGGACCAGGTGGTCGAGGAGCTGGCTGTGGTGGATGACCTCGAAGTTACCCCCGAGGGACGGGTACTCGTTGGACAGTGAGTTGAAGCAGTGGGGGCAGGTGGCGATGACCTTCCTGACCCCGGCGTTCTCCATCGTCTCGATGTTCTTCCGGGCCTGCTCCTGGTACAGGTACTCGTTGCCCAGGCGACGGACCGGGTCCCCGGTGCAGGACTCCTTGGGCCCGAGGATGCCGAAGGACACCCCGGCCCGGTGGAGCATGCGGGCGGTGGCCTGGGCCCCCTTGCGGGCCCGCTCGTCCAGGGCGCCGGCGCAGCCCACCCAGTAGAGGTACTCGATGTCGTCGGGGATGGTGCCGGTGATGACCGGGACCTCGAAGTCGAGGCCGTCGATCCACTCGGTCCGCTTGGTGGAGCCGAGGCCCCAGGGATCACCCTGGTTCTCGACGTTGCGGAGCATGAGGCCTGCCTCGGTCGGGAACTCGGACTCCATGAGCACCTCGTAGCGGCGCATGTCGACGATGGTGTCGATGTGCTCGATGTCCACCGGGCACTGCTCGACACAGGCCCCGCAGGTGGTGCACGACCACAGGACGTCGGGGTCGATGACCGAGGGCACCAGGTTCTCCACCTCGACGCCGGCGGCGCGGTTCTTGGCCATGACCCGGTCGGCCGCGGCGAACAGGTTGTCGCGGAGGTCCATGATGAGCAGCTTGGGCGAGAGGGGCTTGCCGGTGTTCCAGGCCGGGCACTGGCGACTGGCAGCGCCCGCACTCGGTGCAGGTGGCCATGTCGAGCAGCTGCTTCCACGAGAAGTCCTCGATGCGGCCGGCCCCGAAGACCACCTCGTCCTCGTCGCCGACGTCCTCCATGGACATGTCCGGGGTGGAGGCCAGGGCGCCCAGGGCCCGCGGGCGGCGGGAGGTGGCCACGTTGATGGGGGCCATGAAGATGTGCAGGTGCTTCGAGTAGGACACGAAGACCAGGAAGCCGGTGATGATGGCGATGTTGGCCAGCAGTGCCACCGTCTCGATCACACTGTTGACGCCCTCGCCCAGCGGCTTCAGCAGGTTGGCCAACCCGTGGGAGGCGAACGCCCACCAGCCGTAGGGGAAGTTGCCCGTGTTGACCTGGGCGGCCCGGTAGAGCAGCAGCGAGGCGATGACCCCGAAGATCATCAGCAGGACCAGCCAGGCCGCCCCGGTGTGGGAGCCGAAGAAGCGCGACCGACGGTTCTCCCGCTTGGGGGAGTGCTTGACCCGGATGCCCACGAACACCAGGAGGGAGACGATGACGGCGACGGCGAAGAAGTCCTCGAGGAAGCCGATCACTGCGGTCTGCCCGATGATGGGGATGTGGAAGTCCCGCTGGAACAGGCACCCGAACGCCTCGATGATGGTGAGGAAGAGGATGGTGAAACCCCAGAAGGTGAAGGCGTGGGCCATCCCCGGGACCGTCCACTGCAGCAGCTTCTTCTGACCTCCCACCTCGACCAGCTCGGCCTTGACCCGCTTGGGCACGTCCTTGAAGCGGCTCGGCACCGCCGGGTGGCCGGCCGAGATCAGGCGGTAGAGCCAGTAGAACCGGCGGCCGGCGATGGCGAACATCACCGCGGTGATCCCGAGCCCTAGGGCGAGTCTGAGGGGCACTGCGTTCCTCCTAGTTGGTTACTCAAGAGTAACAAAGGGCGGGGTGGGGTACGGCGGCCGGTGGTCGGGAGGTCACGGGCGGAAGTTGTCGGCGTACCGGCTGGGGGTCGGGCCCCACTGGCCCTGGTACTTCGACTTCAGGCCGTCGGAGCCGTAGGGATGGTCGGCCGCCGTCGTCATCTGCAGGAAGCTGATCTGCCCGATCTTCATGCCCGGGTAGACGGTGATGGGCAGGTTGGCCACGTTGGACAGTTCGAGGGTGAGGTGTCCGTCCCAGCCGGCATCCACGAAGCCGGCCGTGGAGTGGATGAGCAGGCCCAGGCGGCCGAGCGACGACTTGCCCTCCAGCCTGGCCACCAGGTCGTCGGGGAGGGTCACCTTCTCGGTCGTCGAGCCGAGCACGAACTCGCCGGGGTGGAGGATGAGGGGGTCCTCGCCCACGTCGACCAACTCGGTCAGGTCCTCTTGGTCCTCGCGCACGTCGATCACCCGGCTGGTGTGGTTCCGGAACAACCGGAAGTACCGGTCCACGTGGAGGTCGACGGATGACGGCTGGATGCAGCTCTCGTCGAGGGGGTCGATCGTGATGTGGCCGGCGGCGAGCGCCTCGCGTATGGAGCGGTCAGAGAGAACCATGCCGGACAGACGATAGTGGGGCGCACGCGCCCGGGCCTAGTTCCGTCACCGGCCGGGTTGGGGGTACCGGCCGGCCTCAGGGCGGAGGAGGCTCCCAGTCGGGGTCGAGTTCCAGATACCGGAGGGCCAGGGACTCGAGCCCCAACCCGAACAGCGTCCACTCCTGGAGCTCGCCGTCCGGTCCGGTGGGCAGCATGATCCCGTCCATGTCCGAGTCGACCCGGTTGCGCAGCGCGCACCCCTCGGCCAGGGCCCCGACCGAGACGGTGAGCTGCCGGAGGGTCAGGCCGTCGCGGAGCCGGACCCCGAGGAACTCGGCCAGGGCCTGATAGGTCTGGAGATACATCTGGGCGACCGACTCGTACCCCTCCAGCAGCGCCGACTGGATCTTCCGCTTGTGCTCGTTGATCTCACCGGCGGTGGCCAACGCCCAGATGCCGATCCACAGGGACCAGGTGTTCGAGGAGCGGAGGGCGTGGATGTTGGCCGCCCCTCCGACCCGGCACACCTGGCGCAGGGCGTCCCACCGCCTGGCCGGCGTGGACAGGTCGAGCTCGGCCAGGAGCGGGATGACCGCGCCGAAGGTGTCGTTGAACTCCTCGGTGTTGTCATCGTTGTTGAGGATGTCGATCAGGACGTCGGTGTGGTATTCGGCCTGGTTCTCCCAGACCCGGCGGATCACCGAGGCGTTGGTCAGCCGGAGCCCGGTGTCCTGCTCGACCCGGTCGAACACCCGCTTGAACGTCAAGGCGTCGGTGCCCACCCCCAGGCCCTCTTCGCGAAGGATGGTCTGAGCGGCGTCGAGAAGGAGCGAACGCAGGTCCTCCTTGGTTCGTCGTGGTTGTCGTTCTGCCATCAGGATTTCGGCCCGCCCCGGGGGTGGTCTGGGGCCGGGTGACGCAATCGAGTGTATTGGACGCGTTGGTTGTGCGTGCAACTGGGAGTTGCAATTCCGGTCCCAGTTCACGATACTGGTTGATAACGGGCGGCGGATTTGCAGCCTGGACACGATCTCGGGCCGGGCGCAGCGGGCGTCCGGACCTCGAGACGTGGATTGGGAGGCGGACATGTCCCAGGTCGGTGCGGGAGGGACAGGTGTGGGAACCCTGTCCCGGGAACGGGACACGGCCGACGGGGCACGGCCGGACTTCGTCCGCCGGCATCCGGCCTCCCTCGATCCGCCACGAGTACGTGTCGAGCGGGTCCGGCCGTACCCCCGCGCCCCCCAGTTGGTCACCGTGGGTCTGGTGTTGTGGGCGGCGGCCGCGGTGCTGGAGGGCTACCGGTGGCTGGGCGTCGTGGCGGCCGGCCGCCTGCATCCCTCACCTCCGGTCTTCGCCGTGCTGATGGTGCCCCTGATCCTGCTCCTCACCCGTCCACCCCACCACGCCAGCCGGCGGACCGCACAGAAGGCGGCCATGGTGGCCGGCTGCGGCCTGGTGGCCGTGACCGTCGTGCAGATGGTGGTCGGTCGCACGTGGTCCGCCCACCTGCTGGGGGCCTACGACCTGGCGATGGCGGTGGTGGTGCTGGCCGCGGCGTTGATCACCGGGGATCTGCTCGGCCTGTCGGGAGGGTACGGTCCCAGCTGAGCGGACTGTGGCGGGGTGAGGGCGGGACGGCGAGGCGGTAGGGTGTCGGCGCTACGCGGGCGTAGTTCAGAGGCAGAACATCAGCTTCCCAAGCTGAGAACGCGGGTTCGATTCCCGTCGCCCGCTCTCACCGGAGTGCTCGTCGAGGCCGAATTCTCTCGTCGCGCCGCGGCTTCGATTGATTCAGAGTCGTCGTCCGCAGAGCGGTCAGTGCACTCCCGTGGCCAGGTAGATACCGACAGCGGCCACGGCGAGCAGGGAGGCGACAGCTGCGACCACAGCCGGCCACCTCGCGGCATCCAGTGGATCACCGTGGTCGGCGAGAAGGGCTGTGACCTGGCGGTATTGCACAAGACCCAGCACCAACACGAGGGCTGCCGCGGCAACGAGGACGAGGCCGATGGTCCGAGCAGCAACCCCACTTGCCGGCGATACCCGCTCCACCTGACGTAAGAACAAGTTGAACCGAGCGACCACGAAGCCGAGAGCGCTCAGGGCGATAGCAGTGCGGATCCAGGCCAGGAGCGTCTGGTCGGCGGCTAGCTGCTGGCGGACGTCGACGCGGGCCGGTGTGCCTTCTCTATCGGAGCGATGGTTTTGATCCGGCTGCTGAACCTCGCTCATGCCCACTCTCCATCCTTGACGGAAAGGTTTCGCCAGTGATCCTCAATCGCTTGGTCCCGTTCACCTGGCGACCGTGAGTGAGGACCCTAGCTCAGGGCTGATCCATTTCCGCACTTTGCGTCACACCGCCTGGCCGGCGGCAGGTGCTGCGGCGTGGACCGTTGGTGATTCCTGGACGATCAAGGGAAAGTCACTCCTGGCACCTTCGAAGACACCGCCGACCTGAACAGGTGCGGCGTTGGGGGTCGTCCCGGGTTGCTCGTGCATGTCTTCGAGACTCCGTCGGGCGGGCTCAGGTAGAACGCCGGTAAGGGCAAATCCCAGAACCGCGGCGATTCCGGCGATCAGGAGCATTCCACGAAGCCCGTAGTGCTTCTGAAGTTGGGGAACCAAGAAAACGCCCAGGAATGCGCCCAGTTTGCCGACTCCAGCGGCGATCCCGTGTCCCGTCGTCCGCATGCTCACGGGGAACACTTCGGACGGAAGCACGAACGTGGTCATATTCGGTCCGAACTGAACAAAGAAGTAGCTGAGTCCGAAGATCGCCAAGAACGGCACGATCATCGTGGTCAGGTGGGCAAACGCAGCCAGCGTGAGGAACGATGCGGCCATGACGGCAAAGCCGATGAACTGCAGCCGACGGTGACCGATCCGGTCCATGGTCATCACGGCGAGGGCATAGCCAGGGACAGCGAAGATGACGAAGAGTCCCAGCGTCCAGAGCAAGCTTGGTCTCCAAGGATGCCGTGGAGTCGACCTGTTTCAGAATGGCCGGGAGCGAGAGGGTGTTTCCGTAGTAGGCGTAGTCGAAGAGGAACCACGATCCTGCCGTCCCGAGGAGTAGGACCAACATCCGGCGGCTACTGAAGAATTCCTTGAGCCCCATGCGCCGCCCCTGGTGAGCGGCCCCGCTCGTGGCATCGACGACGCCCTCGGAGAAGCTCGCCAGGTCGGCACTGGCCTGATCGGATTTTCCCTGCACCTGTGCCTTGAAGCGGGGGGACTCTGGCATCTTGGACCGGAGGTAGATGACGCCGGCCGCCGGAATCGCACCGAAGCCCAGCATGAGTCGCCACGCGATGCTCTGGCTCATCCCCGACGAGAGGAGCACCAGGCCAACCAGTGGCCCGACGATCAGCCCGAGGGCCTGCATGGAGAACACCATGCCCACCAGTCGACCCCGGTCCTTCCGGTTCGAGTACTCGCTCATCAGCACGGCCGAGACCGGGTAGTCACCGCCGATACCAAGACCGAGCACGAACCGGGCGATCACCAGCCAGATGAATCCGGGGGCCAGCGCTGACGCAACTGCTCCAACCATCATGATCACGGCCACGCCCAGATAGACCCATTTGCGCCCGAGCACGTCGGCGATCCGACCAAAGATGAGGGCTCCGAAGAATGCTCCCAGGATCGCTGCTCCAGTCACCCAGCTGGTCTGGAGCGTGCTCAGGTGCCACTGTGTCGCCACGATGGTGGAGACGGTTCCGATGACGAACAGGTCGTAGGCATCGGTGAAGAAGCCCACCCCCGACACCACGACGGTGCGGCGGTGGAACCTGCTCCGAGGAGCCTCGTCCAGAAGGTCGGTAACCGATTTGCCGCCGCCCGGCAGTATTGCCCCGCCCGTCGCTGCCCAACTCGTTGTCATCGCAAGCTCACTCTGACTGGGCAAGGTGGCAACAAGGTGATCTGCAAGTGAACGTAGCGTGAACAAATCCCAATTTCTGCGGAATTCCATTGAAATCCCACGTCGTGGGTAATCTTTGCGTGACATGTCTCCGTCCACTCCCGGTCTCGACGCCATCGACCACAAGGTCATCCAGCTCTTCGCCCTGGTGTCCGAAGCACTGTCAAAGGCCACCTACGCCCTCCTCAACGGCGATGCGCTGCTCGGGCAGGAGGTCATCGATGGAGATCAGGCGGTCGATGACCTGACCGCCGAGGTGGAGCTCATGATCTGGGACCAGCTACAGGAACAGCCCGTTCAGGGTGACGGGCTGCGCTACCTCGTGGGTCTGCTCCTGATTATCCCCGAGCTGGAGCGCAGCGGTGACCTGGCCGAGCACGTGGCCCAGCGGGCCGTGGAGCACCTCGGTACCTCCATGAGCCCTCGGAGCCGGGGGATCGTCCAGCTCATGACCGAAGTCGCCAATGAGATGTGGCAGGAGGCCGCCGACGCCTTCGGTGAGCGGGGCTGCATCGGCGATCGGCTGGACAAGGCGGATGAGGAGATGGACACCCTCCACGAGAGCCTGACCCGAGAAGTGGGAGCAGAGGAGATGCCGGTCACCATCGCCGCTCAGGTCACGCTCCTGGCCCGCTTCTACGAGCGGCTCGGCGACCATGCAGTCAATCTCGCTCGCCGCATCGAACTGCTGGCCGAATCCCGCCCCTGATCGGCCGGCACGAGGGCCATTCTTGGTCGCCGCCTCGCCACGCGATAGCGGTCACTCGCCGAGGGGTACGTCGGGCCCCGACGTGGGCCCGCAGCGCCGACGCAGGCGCCGGTCGCCGATGGCGGGGTGGTCGGCCAGGTAGTTGTCGGCCGGGTTGAGCTCGGTGCCCGGCGGGACGATGGCGTCGATCCGGTCGAGGATTTCCTCGCTCGACACCACGTCGGCCCCGGCCAACAGGTCCTCGAGGTGCTCGAAGGTGCGTGGCCCGATGATCACCGAGGTGACCGCCGGGTGGCTGCGGACGAAGGCCGTGGCCAGGTGGGTGAGCGGCAGGCCGGCCTCCGCCGCCAGTGCCTGGAGCTGCACCACGGCCTCCCGGCGCGCCTGGTTCGCCGGTACGGTCATATCGAACCCCCGTGCCCCACGACCCTGGGCGCGATGCCCGGTGGTCGGATCCGCACGACCGGACAGCCAGCCACTGCTCAGGGGCCCGTAGGTGAGCACACCCATGCCGTACCGCTGGGCGGTGGGCAGGACGTCCCGCTCGACCGTGCGGGTGAGCAGGGAATACCGGGGCTGCTCGGTGCGGAACCGGTGGTGCCCGCCTCGTTCGGCCACCCAGTGGGATTCGACGATCAACTCGGCTGGGAAGGTGGAGCACCCGATGGCCCGCACCTTGCCGGCGTGGACGAGGTCCGAGAGGGCGGCCAGGGTCTCGTCGAGGTCGGTGTTCCGATCCGGCCGGTGCATCTGGTAGAGGTCGATGTGGTCGGTGGCCAACCGTCGCAGGCTGTGCTCCACGGCGCGGGCGATCCACCGGGGCGACCCTCCCGCCTGGTTGGCCTCGCCCCCGACCGGAGGCCGAACTTGGTGGCCAGCACGACGTCGTCCCGGCGGCCCTTGAGGGCCCGGCCCACGATCTCCTCGGACTCTCCCGCCGAGTAGATGTCGGCGGTGTCGACGAAGTTGACCCCGGCATCGAGGGCCCGGTGGACGATGCGGATCGAGTCGTCATGGTCGGCGTTACCCATGACCCCGAGCATCATGGTCCCGAGGGCGAACTCGCTCACCGAGATACCGGTCCCGCCGAGAATCCTTCGCTGCATCGGTCACGCTCCTTCATCCGGTATCCCCGCCACCCCGACCGTAGGGGCCGGGACGGCACGACCGGACAGCGGGCTCCCGACGGCCCGGCCGGGTGCGGTATTGACGGCCGCGCGCTCCTTAGGTAGACCTAACAAGTGAGTGCGGAACGGCCCGAGCCGGTCGTCAAGGCCCGCCGGGTCAGTCCCCGGGACCGGGTGCTCCTGGCCCTGCTCGCCGCAGTGGTCATGAGCGCCGCCGTCTTCGGCGGGCTGGCCCTCCGGACGCAGGGCAACAGCCAGGCCGTCGACCTGATCCGCCCCTCGGGCATCCCGGCCGCCGTGTCCACGTCGCAGGCCAACCTCATGGCCCTGTCACCCGTCCCCGACCGGCCGGCGCCGGACTTCCGCCTCACCGACCAGCACGGCCGGACCCTCTCGTTGTCGAGCTTCAGGGGTCACGTGGTGGTGCTCGGCTTCACCGACCCCCATTGCACCGACGTGTGCCCGATCGTGAGCCAGGAGACGGTGGACGCCTTTCACGATCTCGGACGCACCGCCTCGAACGTGGTGTTCCTCTCGGTCAACGTCAACCCGTATGTGACCGGCGTGTCCGACATGGCCGGTTACACCGAGCGGCACCAGCTGAGCTCGGTCCCCTCGTGGCACTTCCTCACAGGATCGGCCGCCGAGCTCCAGTCGGTCTGGCACGCCTACAGCATCGCCGTCGACGCGCCCACCCCCACCGCCGACGTCCAGCACACCGACGCCCTCTATTTCATCGACCCGACGGGCCACGAGCGGTACCTGGCCTCGCCCATGGTCGACCACGACGCCCAAGGCACGGCCTACCTACCGGCCGACCAACTGACCTCGTGGGGCGAGGGCATCGCCCTCGTCAGCCGACACCTGACCACCGGCTGAGCCACGCTCATGCCCGATGCCCGTAGGCGCCGTCGAACCAGCGCGCCACCTGGGTCCGGCCGGTCACCATGCCCCCGACCGCGTCGATGCCTCGGCCACCGTCCTCGCCCGGCCCGGGCCGACCCCTCGAGCAGCTCGTTCCAGAAGATCGCCCAGCCGCCCGCCAGCGCCGGGCCCACCACCGGGGCGGTCAGCACCCGCCCCACCACGGCGACGGCCCGAGGCCGTCCCACCAGCGCGGCGTGGAGGGCGGCCGTGATCCGGTGGTAGGGGAGATGGGTGCGGGCGAGGCCGGCCCGGTACCGCTCCGCGGCGGTCCGGGCCAGCCGAGCACGGCCTCGGCGGCCGCAGCGGCCGCTGGTCATGGCCTGGGCGATGCCCTCGCCCTGCAGCGGGTTGACCAGACCGGCGGCGTCGCCGACCAGCAGCACCCGGCCCGCCGCCGGGCGTGGTCCCGACCATCCCCATCTTGAGCCAGCCGCCCAGGCGGCGCGGTCGCCGGCCCGTCGGCGCGCCGGTCGAGGAGACCCGAGCCCGGCCAGGTGCGCGAGGAAGGCGGGCAGGGCCCGCACCGCCGCCGCCCCGCCTGCCGGTCGGCCAGCGTCCCGATCCCGAGCCCGACGTTGGCGCCGCCGTCCGGTCCGGGGAAGACCCAGCCGTAGCCGGGGAACGCCTGCCAGGGCGTCGGCTCCCACAAGACGATGGCCGGGCAGCTCGACCGGCTGGTCGAGGTAGCTCCGCACGGCGAACCCCCACAGCACCCGGGCCGGGTCGACCAGCCCGCGCGGTCGGCCACCCGGCTGGTGGCGCCGTCGGCGCCGATCACGAAGTCGGCGCGGATCGGATGCCCGTCGCCGACGTCGAAGCCGTCGATCCCGCTCCGGACCGCAGCGGGTCGGTCGGCCCGACCCTCGCACGGGGACGGCGCCGGCGTCGACCGCGGCGGCCTGCAGGGCGTGCGTCGAACCGTCCGGGTCACGGCCGCGGGCCCGTGCCCGGGGTAGGTGAGTGCCGTCGAAGCAGGGCAGGCGCACCCGGCGGCCGGTCGGACCGACCACCACCATGTCGCCGACGTCGGGCCGGCGGGGCTCGGGGAGCGCCGAGGTCGGCGAGGACCTGCACGCCCCGGGGCCCGATCAGGTCGCCGCACGCCTTGTCCCGCGGGAAGGCGGCCTTGTCGACCAGGGCCACCCGGGCGCCGCCGCGGGCCAGCACCAGCGCGGCGACGCTCCCGGCCGGCCCGGCCCCGACGACCAGCACGTCGAAGCGCTCGCGTCCACTCGACTCCCCTCGGCGTCGACCGCCTACGGTGAGATCGTCGCACCCGAGGAGGCGCGATGGAGACACTGCGACGTCGAGGCGACCCCAACCGGTTCGCCCAGCAGCTCTTCGCCGCCCTCCCCGAGCGCTACGACCGGCTGGCCGAGGTGCTGTCGTTGGGCCAGAACGGCCGGTGGCGGCGGGCCATGGTCGACCACATCGTCGCCGACGCGCCCGGCCTCGTCCTCGACGTGGCCATCGGGACCGCCGGCGTGGCCCTGCAGCTGGCCGACCGCACCGCCGGCCGGGTGGTCGGCGTCGACCTCACCGAGGCCATGCTCCGCCGGGGCCAGGCGAACGTGGCCGAGCGCCGGCCGGCGACCGGGTCCAGCTGGTCGCCGGCCGGGGCGAGCAGCTGCCCTTCCCCGACGCCACCTTCGACGCGCTGACCTTCACCTACCTGCTGCGCTACGTCGACGATCCCGAGGCCACCCTGCGGCGAGCTGGCCCGGGTGGTGAAGCCGGGCGGGACCGTGGCCAGCCTCGAGTTCCTCCTCCCCCGAGCCGGTTCTGGCGGTTCTGGTGGTGGCTCTACACCCGGCTGGTCCTGCCCGTCGCCGGCTTGCTCACCGGCGGGCGGGAGTGGTTCGACGGTGGGCCGGTTCCTCGGCCCCAACATCTCGGCCCACTACCGGCGGTACCCGGTGGCGTGGACGGTCGAGGCCTGGCGGCGGGCCGGGTTCGACGACGTCGGGGTCCGCACGATGAGCCTCGGGCGGCGGCCTGGTCATGTGGGGACGGCGGCGCCGGTGGCCTGAGGCCTGCGCCGGCCGGGCGCCACGGGCCTCCCGAGCCCGCGCCGGCCTTCTACGCGGCCCGGCCGGGGGCTGGCGCGACTGGTGGACGCTGCTGCACCCGCCGTACACGGCCTGGCACCTGGCCTACGTCGTCATCGGCGCCTGCCTGGCGCCGCGTGTCAACGCCACCCGGCTGGTCGCCACGCTGCTGGCCTTCTTCCTGGCCGTGGGCTCGCCGCCCACTGCCCTCGACGAGCTGCACGGCCGGCCGCTGCGCACCCACATCCCCGGCGTCGGCGCTGGTCGCCGTGGCCGCCGTGGGCCTGGCCGGGGCCGTCGTGCTCGGCGTCGCCGGGGTCGTCGACGGTCGGGTGGGCCCTGGTCCCCTTCATCGTGGTCGGGCCGCTGCTCGTCATGGCCTACAACGTCGAGCTGTTCGGCGGGATCATCCACACCGACGTCGGCTTCGCCGCCGGCTGGGGCGCCTTCCCGGTGCTCACCGCCTACGTGGCCCAGACCGGAGCGCTGGCGCTGGCCGCCGGTGCTCGCCGCCGCTGGGCGCCTTCGCCCTGTCGGTGGCGCAGCGGGCCCTGAGCACCCCGGCCCGGCTGCTGCGCGCCGGCGGGCCGTCGAGGTCGACGGGACCGTCACCTTCTCCGACGGCACCCGGTGCCGACGTGACGCCGGGCCTTCCTGCTGGCCCCCCTCGAGCGGGCGCTGCGGGCCATGTCGTGGGCCGTCGTCGCTCCTGGCCGCGGCGCTGGCCGTGTGCCCGGCTGACTGCCGCGCCGCAGGACCCCGATCCGGCGCCGGAAGCCGGCCACGGTGATCTCGACCACCCGGTCGTGTCCCCATCGCAGGAGGGGGGGGCCGAAGCGCGCCGCCATCCGCATGACCGGCTGGTGGACCTCGATGGTCCAGG
>CAWFMN010000005.1:0-24050 GCA_963817005.1 uncultured Acidimicrobiaceae bacterium | reverse complement strand
CATGGAGGCGGTGGGCGGGTTCGCCGCCGCCGGCGGGCCGGTGGTGGGGATCTGCAACGGCTTCCAGGTGCTGACCGAGGCCGGCCTGCTGCCGGGCGCCCTCCAGAAGAACCGGGGCCTCCGCTTCCTGTGCACCACGGTCACCGTGCGGGTGGAGTCCTCGGCGTCGGTGCTGACCGACGGGGTGCCCGGTCGGCACCGAGCTGGCCATCCCCATCAATCACTTCGAGGGCAACTACACCTGCGACGACCGCACCCTGGCCCGGCTCCGCGACGAGGGCCGGGTGGTGCTCCGCTACGTGGACAACCCCAACGGATCGGTGGACGGCATCGCCGGGGTGTGCAACGAGGCCGGCAACGTGGTCGGCCTCATGCCCCACCCCGAGCGGGCGTCGGACCCGCTGCTGGGCTCGGTGGACGGCGTCGTCCTGCTGTCGGCCCTGGTGGGGTCGGTGCAGCCGGGGGTCGAGGCGCAGGCCACCGCCACGGTGGCCTGAGCCGGCCGGCCCCGTTCGGGTCCGGCCGGTCGAGCGGAGGCCGTCGGGCCTCTCAGCTGCGCGTGCGGGGGATCTTGGCCTGCTGGAGCACCGAGGCGCTGACCCCCACCGTCCGCCAGGCCGAGTACGAGATGCCCTTGCGCTCCCCGTAGACCCGGGCCACCTTGATGAAGCTCTTCTCCAGGGCGGCCAGGTCCACCGTCTCCCCGGTGTGGGAGAGCTCGGACTCGAGGCGCTGGCGCTCCTCGATCAGGTGCAGCCGGGACAGTGGATCGGCGGTGGCCAAGGAGTTGTCGATGGCGTAGAGGCGCTTGCGGATCGACTCGGGTGTCCGCTTGCGGCCCCGCCGGGGCTTGGTGGACTCCAGCGCCTCGAGGTAGCGGCGCACGATGCGTCCCTCCTCCCGGCCCTTGGCCAACGCGGCCTTGTGATCCTCGGACATCGGGGTTTTTTTGCGCGATTTTGCGGGGGTTGTCGCTGCCATGGCCAGAGCCTCCCAGAGAATCCCATAGAACGCAACCCACCCGAAGGGGAGGGTACCCATAGGGTCAAATCACGGCGGCGATTGCCCGTCCAACCGCTATCCAGGCCGTGGCATGGTGCCAAAGATCCATTCCTGCTTTGTGGGTCGATCGGAGCCAGAACCCCAGCCATTGGAGCCAGGTCGCCGACGCTCGGGGTCCGCCATTGGCGGTGTTTGCCTCACCGGTGCACCCTCCTCCACCTCCAGGTGGGCGGGATGGGCACAGGATGCAGGGTCCTGGGCCTGCATGGCTGGCTCTAATGGGCCAGGCTTCTTTGGCACATTCCGGGGGGCGTCGCTCGCCGAAAGATCGGAAATCGATCGGTCATGCACCGCCCGGAGAGTCCGCCGGAAAACGGGGTTCGATCGAGGGGACCCTGTCGCTCCCTTCCCGTCCACCGTGGCCTCCGATTTCCGTGTGTGACCGCGGCCAATCCCGCCGGCATGGCTGTATCGGAGCGCCGAGTCGCCGGTCGTCGACGTCATGGTCCGGGCCAGGGGCCGGCGCCGCACGAGAGGCGGGCGAGGGTCCGCCGGCCAGTCGGGCGGCCCCGCCCCGCCGGGTACGCTCGGGGCGCGGGCAGTGCCGCCACCAGCCGCAGGACCAGGAGCCAAGAGAGCACGTGACGGTCGAGAACGGGTCCCCATCCACTGAACCGCTGCACCGGGCCCTCGGTCTCACCGACGACGAGCGCGACGAGGTCGGAGGCCATCCTCGGCCGGCCGCCCAACCATCTCGAGCTGGCCCTGTACGCCGTCATGTGGAGCGAGCACTGCTCCTACAAGTCGTCGCGGGTCCACCTCAAGCGCCTGCCCACCGAGGCGCCCGCACGTCCTGGTCGGTCCGGGGGAGAACGCCGGGGTCATCGACGCCGGCGACGGCATCGCCGTGGCCATCCGCATCGAGAGCCACAACCATCCCTCGGCCATCGAGCCCTACCAGGGCGCGGCCACCGGGGTCGGGCGGCATCCTGCGCGACATCTTCACCATGGGGGCCCGGCCCATCGCCGTGATGGACCCGCTGTTCTTCGGGCACCCCGACGACGCCCGGCAGCCGCTGGCTGATCGAGGGCGTGGTGGCGGGCATCTCCGGGCTACGGCAACTCGGTCGGCGTGCCCACGGTCGGCGGCGAGCTGACCTTCGACGACTGCTACGCCCAGAACCCGCTGGTCAACGTGCTGTGCCTGGGAGTGCTGCCCACCGACCGACTGGTGCTGGGCGCCGCCACCGGGGTCGGGCAACCTGGCCGTGCTGCTCGGATCGACCACCGGCCGCGACGGCATCGGCGGGGTGAGCGTGCTGGCCTCGGCCGGGTTCGGCGGCGGGGACGCCGACGGCGACGCGGCCAAGCGACCGAGCGTCCAGGTGGGCGACCCCTATCGAGGAGAAGCGGCTGATCGAGGCGTGCCTCGAGCTGCTCGACGCCAAGCTGGTGGTCGGCATCCAGGACCTGGGCGGCGCCGGCCTGGCCTGCGCCACGAGCGAGACGGCGGCCCGCGGCGGCGTGGGCATGGACGTCGACGTCTCGGCCGTGCCCCGCCGGGAGCCGGGCATGGAGCCCTTCGAGGTCATGACCTCCGAGAGCCAGGAGCGGATGCTGGCCATCGTCACCCCGGAGGACCTCGCCCAGGGTGGAGGAGGTCTGCCGCCGTTGGGAGGTGCGGTCGGCCGTGGTCGGGCCGGGTCACCGAGCGCACCCGACGGGCAGCCCGGGCGGCTGCGCATCCTCGACGGCTTCGACGGCGAGGTCCTGGCCGACGTGCCGGCCGGCGCCCTCAGCGACGACGCCCCCCTCTACGACCGGCCCCTGGCCCGGCCCCGGCGACCTGGACGCCCGGGCGGCCGACGACCCCGGTGCGGCTGCCGGCGCCGGCCGACTGCGGGCGCCGACCTCCTGGCCCTGCTGGCCGATCCGTCGTGGGTCTACCGCCAGTACGACCACCAGCTCTTCCTCAACACGGTGGTCGGTCCCGGGCGGCGACGCCGCCGTGCTCCGGCTGGCCGGCCCCGGGCCTGCCGCCCTCGGCCAGGGGCTGGCCCTGACCACCGACTCCAACCCCCGTGGTGCGCCTCGACCCGCGGGCGGGCACCGCGCTCGACCGTGGCCGAGTCGCCGCTCAACGTGGCCTGCGCCGGGGCCCGGCCCGTCGGCCGTGGTCAACTGCCTCAACTTCGGCAACCCCGAGCACCCCGAGGTCATGTGGCAGCTGTCCGAGGCCATCGACGGCATGGCGCGACGCCTGCCTCGGCCTCGGCCTGCCGGTCATCGGCGGCAACGTCAGCCTCTACAACGAGAGCGACGGCGTCGGACATCGACCCCACCCCGGTCATCGGGGTGCTCGGCCTCATCGACCGGCTGACCGTGAGGCCCCCCGGGGTGACACTGGTCGAGGACGCCTCGCTCGTCCTGCTGGACGCCAGCGTCGGCACGACCACCCCCCGGTCGGGACCGCCGTCCCTGGCCGGCTCGCGGTGGGCCGTCGAGCTCCGGGGCCACCGTGACGGCTCCCTCCCCACCCTGGACCTGCCCGGGCACGCCCGGTTGGTGGCGCTCGTGACCGCCCTGGTGGCCGAGGGTGTGGGCGGCCGCCCGGGCCTGGTGTCGGGACTCCACGACGTGTCCGGGGGCGGACTGGGGGTGGCGGTGACCGAGATGGCCGTCCGCTCCGGGATCGGCCTCCACGTGGCCGGGGTGTCCGACCACCACGAACTGTTCACCGAGGCCCCGTCCCGGGTGGTGGTCTGCACCACCCGGCGGGCCGAGCTGGTGGCCCGGGCCGCCGAGGCCGGTGTGGGCTTCCGGGTGCTGGGCGGGACCGGCGGCGATCGGGTGGTGGTGGAGGGCCTGATGGACCTGGCCCTGGCCGAGGCGGCGGCCGCCTGGCGGGACCGGCTGCCCTCCGTGTTGGACCAGTTGGTCCCGGTCACCGACTGACCCGGACCCGGACCGGTCACCGACGGGCTCCCGGGTCACGGAAGGGCCGACGGCCGACCGCCCCCCTGGCGCTCGGTGGTCAGCTCGACGGCCGGCGGGACTCGAGCAGTGCGAGCACCTTGTCCGGCACCTTCAGGTCGCCCTGTCCGGTGCCCACCCGGAGATCGGGCTTGATGGTGCCGTGGTGGTCCGAGCCCCCGGTGGCCACCAGGTCGAACCGACGGGCCAGGTGGCCGAGCTCGGTGCGTTGCCGCGGGGAGTACCGCCCGTAGACGGCCTCGATCCCACCGAAGCCGGCCTCGGCCAGTTGGCCCACCACCCGGGCCAGCTCGGGTCCGTCGAGACCCAGGCTGTAGGGGTGGGCCAGGACGGCCACGCCGCCCGAGTCCCGGGCCAGCGCGGCCACCTCGGCCCCGGACAGCCGGGCCTTGGGCACGTAGGCCGGACGGCCGTTGGCCAGGTAGCGGGCGAAGGCGTCGTCGATCGACTCGGCGGCGCCGGCTTCGACCAGGGCGGCGGCGAAGTGGGGCCGGCCGATGCCGCTCTCGTCCCCGGCCACGGCCACCACCTGCTCGTAGGTCACCGGGAGCCCCAATTGGGCCAGCCGCTCGGCCAGGGCCAGATTCCGGTCGCGCCGGTCCCGGCGGAGGCGGCCCAGCTCCTCGTGGAGGGGTCCGCCGTCCTCCTCCACGAAGTACACCAGGACGTGCATGCCGCCGGTGGCGACGGGCCGGCAGGACACCTCGCACCCGGGCACGAGAGTGATCCCGAGCTCGGCGGCCCGTCGGCGTGCCGGCCCGGTGCCGGCCAACGAGTCGTGGTCGGTGAGGGCCACGGCGCTGCACCCCGCTTCGGCGGCCAGCTCCACCACCCGTCCGGGCGGGTCGGTCCCGTCCGAGACGGTGGAGTGGGTGTGCAGGTCGATCACACGGTCGACGCTACCGGGAGCGCCGGCCCGGACCCGGCTCGGTCGACGGCGAGCGGCGAGGCGCCGACCAGCACCGGCTCGGCCGGCGACCGCTCGCCCACGACGAGCCCGTCCCGCTCGTCCCCGTCCAGCGGGCGAGCCGCCGTCCGACAGAAGTCCAACCCGTCGGCCCAGCGCACGATGGGCGGCCGGCCCACTCGCTCTGCGGGCCCGGCGCCAGTCCCCGCGGCCGTCGCCCGGTCCGGTCAGGTCGAGGCGTGCCGTGGCCGGCAGCCCGGCCGGATGCCGCACCGTCGCCCGGCCCCACTAGTCTGGAGTGGCACGGTGAGGTGAATGTGTGGCCTAATCGTGGCGAAGGACGAGCCCGACGACCCCCGGTGTGTGCGGTGATCAACCGATGATGGAGGCCAAGGAAGCGTGCGGAGTCTTCGGGGTCTATGCCCCGGGACGCTCGGTGGCACACCTGACCTTCGACGGGCTCTACGCCCTCCAGCACCGCGGGCAGGAGTCGGCCGGCATGGCCGTCAGCGACGGCGACGTCATCACCGTGATGAAGGACATGGGCCTGGTCACGACGGTGTTCGACGAGCGGAAGCTGTCCGGCCTCCGGGGCCACATGGCCATCGGGCACACCCGCTACTCCACGGCCGGCTCCAGCGACTGGATCCACGCGCAGCCGGTCTACCGGGCGGTGGGCCGGGCCGGCTTCGCCCTGGGTCACAACGGCAACCTGACCAACACCGCCGAGCTGGGCGAGGCGGCCGGCATGCTGCCGGGCCTGGTGTCCTCGGACAGCGACCTCGTGGCCGAGCTCCTGGGCCAGGCCTTCCCGCCCGAGCAGCCCGAGCGGACGCCGGCCGAGACCGGTGACGACCTGGAGCACGCGCTCCTCAAGGTGCTGCCGAAGGTGGAGGGTGCCTTCTCCTTCGTCCTCCTCGACTCGGACCGGCTGATCGGGGTCCGCGACCCCAACGGCTTCCGCCCGCTGTGCCTCGGCCGGCTGGAGGCCACCGAGGAGTTCGAGCAGGGCTGGGTGTTGGCCTCGGAGTCGCCGGCCCTCGACGTGATCGGGGCCACGTTCATCCGCGAGCTGGAGCCCGGCGAGATGGTCGTCATCGACGGCAAGGAGGTGCGTTCGGAGCGTCCCTTCCCGGCCGAACGCCTCGACCCCAAGCTCTGCATCTTCGAGTTCGTCTACTTCGCCCGGCCCGACACCAGGCTGTACGGGAACGAGGTGCACGGCGCCCGCCGCCGGATGGGCCAGCTGTTGGCCACCCAGGCCCCGGTCCCGGCCGATCTGGTGATGGGCGTGCCCGACTCGGGCGTCCCCGCCGCCGAGGGGTACGCGGTGGAGTCGGGCATCCCCTACGGGCAGGGGCTGGTCAAGAACCGCTACATCGGCCGGACCTTCATCGCCCCCACCCAGGCCGAGCGGGCCAACGGGGTGCGCCGCAAGCTCAACCCGCTGCGCGAGAACATCACCGGCAAGCGGGTGATCGTGGTCGACGACTCCATCGTCCGGGGTACGACCACCCGGGCCATGGTCACCATGCTCCGCGAGTCGGGCGCCGTCGAGGTCCATCTCCGGATCTCCTCACCGCCGTTCCGCTGGCCGTGCTTCTACGGGATCGACACCCCGGACCGCACCGAGCTGCTGGCCTCCATCAAGACCCTCGACGAGATCGTCGAGTTCCTCGACGTGGACTCGCTCGAGTACCTCACCCTCGACCATCTGGTGCAGGCCATCGACGCGCCCGGCGCCGGGTTCTGCGATGCCTGCCTGACCGGGGGCTACCCGGTGCCGGTGCCGGTCCAGTTCGCCGAGCGAGCCTCCCTCACCGGCGTCGCCGACTCCCCGCTCTCCGGCGTGGCCGGCCCCTCGGCGTGACCGGGTCCGCCCCGGACCTCACCCCGCACCCGACTGACCCGGCCGGCGACGATGCCACCGGTGCGTTGCCGGCCACCTACGCGGCGGCCGGGGTGGACATCGCCGCCGGAGAGCGGGCGGTCGAGCTGATCAAGCCCATGGTGGCCGCCACGCTCCGCCCCGAGGTGCTCGGCGGTCTCGGCGACTTCGGCGGGCTGTTCGAACTGGACCCGGACCACCACTACGACCGGCCGGTCCTGGTGGCCGGCACCGACGGGGTGGGGACCAAGGCGCTCGTGGCCCAGGCCATCGGCCGGTTCGACACCATCGGGATCGACCTGGTGGCCATGTGCGTGGACGACCTGGTGTGCCAGGGGGCCGAGCCCCTCTTCTTCCTCGACTACATCTCGTCGGGTGCGGTCGACCCGTCCCAGATGGCCGAGCTGGTGTCCGGGGTCGCCGAGGGGTGCCGGCAGGTCGGGGCCAGCCTGGTGGGGGGCGAGATGGCCGAGCATCCCGGGGTCATGAAGCCGGGCGAGTTCGATCTGGTGGGGTTCGCGGTCGGGGTGGTCGAGCGCCGGGAGATCCTGGGCCCGGCCCGGGTGCGCCCAGGTGACGTGCTGATCGGACTGGCCTCGCCCGGGCTGCGGTGCAACGGCTACACGCTGGCCCGCCACGTGCTGCTGGACCGGGCCGGACGCTCCTACGACGCCCCGGCCTGGCCCGGAGCCCCGGTCTCCCTGGCCGACGAGCTGATCCGTCCGTCGGTGCTCTACACCCCGGCGGTACGCGCCGCCATCGGAGCCGCCGATGTGCACGCCGTGGCCCACATCACCGGCGGGGGGTTCGAGGGGAACGTGCCCCGGGCCCTGCCCCGTGAGGGACTCTGCGCCGTGCTCGACCGGGAGGCCTGGGAGGTACCGCCCATCTTCGGGGAGATCCGGCGGTTGGGGAAGGTGACCGACGACGAGATGGCCCGCGTGTTCAACCTCGGTGTCGGGATGGTCATGATGGTGGACTCCGAGAGTGCCGGCGACGCCCTCGACGCCCTGCATGCCGCCGGGGCCGAGGCCGCCGTGGTGGGTCGGGTGGACGAGGGCCGGCGGGGTGTCGAGTTCACGGGAGCCCCCTTCTGGCCCGCGGCACCGGCCGGATCCGACCGACCGGTGACGCCCGGATGAGCGGCGGCCTGCCCACCACCCAGTTCGAGGCGCTGCGGGCCCATCTGTTGGAGCACTCGGTCAAGCGGGGTGACTTCACTCTCAAGTCCGGGCGCAAGAGCTCCTGGTTCATCGACTCGAAGCAGACGGTGTGCCGCCCCGAGGCCATGATGCTGGTGGCCGACGGCGTGCTCTCCGTCATCCCGCCCGAGGTGGACGGCATCGGTGGGCTGACCATGGGCGCCGATCCGGTGGCCTTCGTGACCGCCGGGGTGGCGGCCACCCGGGGCCGGCGGCTCAAAGCGTTCAGCGTCCGCAAGGAGGCCAAGGACCACGGCGGAGGTGGCCGGATCGCCGGTGCGCTCGATCCCGGGGACCGGGTGGTGATCACCGAGGACACGGTGACCAGGGGCACGTCACTGCTCGAGGCGGCCCACGCCGTCATGGACGCCGGGGCGGTGCCGGTGCTGCTGGTGGCGGTGGTGGACCGGGGCGGCACCGTGGCGGCCATGGCCGGGACCGAGGGCCTCCCGTTCCGCGCCCTCCTCACGGCCCCCGACCTCGGCTTCGACTACGAGGGGACCTGAGCCGAGCACCGGCCGACCGAGGGCTGGACGTCCCGAGCGGTCACCCGGCGGTGCCGACGGAACGGGGTCCTCGTCGGTCAGCCCCGCCGGTGCAGGGTGATGGCCTGCTCGGGGCAGGCCACGACGCACGGTCCGCAGGCGTGGCAGTCCGAGGCTCTCGGTGCATAGGCACTGACCATCCCGTGGGCCCGGACCCTCAAGCGTCGGAGCCGACCCAGCTCCGAGAAGTCGGCGTCATCGATGCGGCGGACCTCGAAGACGTCGTTGGGACAGACGTCGACGCAGTCCCGCTTCCCCTCGCAACGTGCATGGTCGATGACCGGTGCGAAGGCCTCGGCCGGGGCCGAGCACCGCTCACCTGGACGATCCGGGTGAGCGGCAGCCCGTCGTTGCTTGGTCAGCCGATCGGCCGCCGAAGTCATCCGCCGGGTGCCGGCTCGGTGTCGTCGGTGGCCGGGGTGCCGTCGGCGAGTACCAGGTAGATGCGACGCCGGGTGTCGGCCAGGATCTCGCCCACGGCTTTCACCTGGCTCTCGCTGCCCGCTCGGCCCACCTGCATGGTGGCCGCGGCCACCTCGACCATGAGGCCCCGGAGATCGACGAGGGAGCGGTCGGCTCCCCGCGCTGCCCGCTCCCATGGCTTCGGGCCGTCGCCCGCGGCCTCGGCCTCGCTGCGTCCCTCGGCGGTCAGGCTGAAGACCCTGCGTCCCTCGCTCTTGTCCGCGGTGAGCAGGCCCTGGTCCTCCAGGGCCTGGAGGGTGGGGTACACCGAGCCCGGGCTGGGACGCCAGACGCCCCCGCTGCGCTCGGTCAATTCGGTGATGATCTGGTAGCCGTGCATCGGCTCCTCGCCCAGCAGGGCGAGGATCGCCGCCCGCACGTCACCCCGTCCCCGCTTCGGGCCCCGGCCGAACATCGCCGGACCGAAGCCGGGCCCGAACCCTCCGTGGCGCCCGCCGCCGGGTCCGAATCCGTCGCCCCGTCCCCGGCCACGGCCTCCGCCCCTTCCCCGGGGGGCACCGCCGAACCGGTCGTACCGGTCCCGGGACCCGGGGAACCCCGGTCCCGGTCGGGGGTCGGTGGCGTCGTCGTCGAATCGCTTGTGTCCGTGCATCAGGGTGTCGCTCCTTTGGTGTGGCCGGCGCAACGCCGGTCCGGATGGCTGCCGGTCGCTGTCGCAACCGCTCACGTAGTATAACGATATATCGCGATGTACTGTCCGTCAAGAAGTGCGTGGATCCGGCGGACGCCCGACCCGCCGACACGGCGGCGCAGGACCCGGGTCCCGGTAGCGCCTCTGCTACAAACGGCGTATGGAATCCCTGGTGGTCGATCCGGCCTCCGCCGTCCCGCCCTTCGAGCAGGTCCGTGCCCAGATTGCCGCGGCGATCGAGGCCGGGGACCTGGAGGCGGCCGCCCGCCTGCCCTCCGTCCGCGCCCTCGCCGCCCAGCTCGGCCTGGCGGTCAACACGGTTGCCCGTTCCTACCGGGAATTGGAGCTCGAGGGTCTGGTCACCACCGGGGGCCGCCATGGCACCTTCGTGGCTGGTGAGCCGTCGGTGGCCCGACAGCAGGCCGCCATCGAGGCCCGGGCGTTCGCCGTCCGCATGCAGGAGCTGGGCATCGGCCCGCCGGAGATGCTCGCCATCCTCCGCCGGGAGGCCGACCGTCTCGGAGGCCGGGCCGGCGGTGCGCCCTGACGGCCCTGGTGGTCGGGACCGGCGTCGATCCGGTGACCTCACGCTTTTCAGGCGCGCGCTCTACCAACTGAGCTACCCGACCTCGACTCGGCGAACCGAGGTGGCGGACCTGACGGGATTTGAACCCGCGACCTCCGGCTTGACAGGCCGGCGTGCACTCCAAACTGCACCACAGGTCCCCAACCAGCACTGGCGCTGGGGAATGACGCACCCCCAACGGGATTCGAACCCGTGTTACCGCCTTGAAAGGGCGGCGTCCTAGGCCGCTAGACGATGGGGGCTCCAAACCCGATCAGGGCGTTTGGAGATTAGCAGAGGGATCAGAGCGCCCTTTCGGCGGCTCCGCCACCGCCCACGGCACCCGTCAAGGTGCCCGGCCTACAGCGGCCCTTCGGGCCGACCTTCGTCGGGGAGTCCGGCGGCCAGCACCTCGATCATCAGGTACTGGAGTTGGCCCAGCAGTTCGTAGAGGGCGTACTCGGGGGCGGTGGGGTCTTCGGGGTCGGGGGCCTCCATGTCCTCGCTGACGTCCAGCCGGGTTCCGAGCACCAGCCGGAGCGACCCGACAGCCGACAGCCAGGCGTCGAGCTCGGGTTCGGTCAGGATGTCGGCCTGGGCGGTGGCGGCCATCACCGCGAAGGCCTCGCGGTGATGGTTGAGCAGGGCGTTGTCGACCAGCCTCCGGTACTCGGCCTCGTGGTCCCGCTCGTCGTCTCCGGCATAGGCCGGAGGGAACAGCCGCCGGGTCATCGGCTCGTCGGGGCCGAGGATGGGCGAGAGCTGCTCGGCCATGGTCACCAGCACCGCCCGCACGCTGGGATCGAGTTTGATGGCGTACCGGCCGTCCCGGCGGCGCCTGATGGGTGCGCTCACGTAGAGGGTTCCATGGTGGCCCAGAGGCCGTACTCATGGAGCCGGTAGACGTCCAGCTCGGCGCGCTCGCGGGTCCCCGAAGAGACCACGGCCCGGCCCTTGTGGTGGACGTCCAGCATCAACTTCGTGGCCTTCTCCTTCGAGTAGCCGAACAGCTTCTGGAAGACGAAGGTCACGAACGACATCAGGTTGATCGGGTCGTTCCACACGATGACCAGCCACGGTTTGTCGGTGTCGAGGTGCTCCTCGAGGTCGATCCCTTCCTCGATGGCCGGTTCCGCCTCCACCGGGGCGCTCTTCATCCGGCCCGGCCCGTCGAGCCGGAGGGGGCTCACACCGTCTCCCGGGTGGCGTCGCGGCCGACCGTCGCCACCACCGGGCCGGGCCGGGTCCGCCCCGCCTCGGCCACGGACCCGGACGTCGACTCCGACCCGCGATCCACCTCGGTGTCCACCTCGGGCCGGTGGTCGGACAGCCCGTGATGGAACCACAGGGCGGTGGACCAGACCATCGAGGCGCCGAACACGTGGATCCCCACCAGCACCGGCGGCAGATGGGTGAAGAACTGGGTGTAGCCGATCATCCCCTGCACCACCATGACGGCGAGGAGGATCCGCCCGGCGTCCTGGACGTGGGACGGGGCGTCGGTCCTCCAGAGCACCCAGAGCAGCGCCAACAACACCACGACCGTGGCGATCACGATCTCGGCGTGGATGCGGGTCATGTCCTCCAGTCCGAGGGGGATCCGCTTGGCCCCCTTGCCTCCCGCGTGGGGGCCGGTCCCGGTGGTGGCGGCCCCGGCGGCCAGGACCACCACGATCATGCCCAGGAGGGCCCGGGTCAGCCAGCGCGCGCCCGGGCGCACGGCCGGGCGCCCGGGGCCGGCCCGGTGCCCCGCCCGCAGTGTCAGGACCACCGCCACGGTCAGCAGGGCCATCCCCACCATGAAGTGGGTCATGACCACGTACGCGTTGAGTTTGGAGTACACGACGAAGGCCCCGAGCACCGCCTCGCCGATCACGCCGAGGATCAGACCGCCGGACAGCCAGCGGAGGTCCCGTCGTCCCGGGCGGCGCAGGAACGAGGCGACTCCCGTGGCGATACAGGCCACGACCAGCAGGAACACCACCACCCGGTTACCGAACTCCACCACCGGGTGGAGCCGAAGGGCCGGGGTCAGCTGGTGCTGCGAGCAGGTGGGCCAGTCCGGGCAGCCCAGTCCGGAGTCCGACAGCCGGACGGCGGCGCCGGTGACGATGTTGAGGACCACCGTGGCCAGGGTGATCCGGCAGAGGAGGAGGAAGGGACGGGGGGCGATACGCAGGGAGGACACCGTCTCCCAATGGTATCGGCCCGATCGGCACACGGCGGGCCCGGCCCGGCGAACCGTCGGGGCCGATCTCGTCAACGCCTCCTGACGGCGTTCGCACTACAGTTTGCCCCGATGGCCCTTCCTGCGGTGGCCCTGCCCCGCCGAATCTCGCTCGGATCCCGGATCGGCGCCTACGTGGCGCTCACCAAGCCGCGGATCATCGAGCTCCTGCTGATCACCACGCTGCCGACCATGATCGTGGCCCAGCGAGGGCTCCCGCCGGTGTGGCTGATGGCCGCCACCCTGCTCGGCGGGTCCCTGGCCGCCGGTGGGGCCAACGCCATCAACATGTTCATCGACCGCGACATCGACAAGCTGATGCACCGCACGAGCAGACGGCCGCTGGTCACCGGGGCCGTCACCCCCCGCAACGCCCTGATCTTCGCCATCAGCCTCGAGGTGCTGGCCTTCGTCGAACTGTGGGCCTGGGTCAACCTGCTCTCGGCCGTCCTGGCCGTCTCGGCCACCCTGTTCTACGTCTTCGTGTACACGCTCTGGCTGAAGCGGACCAGCAGCCAGAACATCGTGATCGGCGGGGCCGCCGGAGCGGTGCCGGTGCTGGTGGGCTGGGCGGCGGTCACCGACAGCCTCTCGTGGACCCCGGTGGTCATGTTCGCCATCATCTTCGTGTGGACCCCACCCCACTTCTGGGCGCTGGCCGTGAAGTACAAGGACGACTACCAGGCGGCCGACGTCCCGATGCTGCCGGCCGTGGCCACCTTCAAGCGGACGGCCCAGGAGATCCTCCTGTACAGCGTCATCCTGGTGGGGGTGTCCCTCTTGCTGGCGGCTGTGGGCCACCTCGGCGTGGTCTACATCGTGTCCGCCTCGGTGCTCGGCGTGGTGTTCGTCATCATGGCGGTCCGCCTGTGGGCCCGGGCCACGCCCAAGGCGGCCATGCAACTGTTCAGCTACTCGATCACCTACCTCACCCTCCTGTTCGTGCTCATGGCGGTCGACATCTTCACCAAGCACTGACCGTGTCCGTGTCCGGGGCCGACACCGACGCACCACTGGCGGCGCCGGCCGACGAGCCCGCCCCGCCCGCGTCCCCCGCCGCCCCCGCCGCGGCCTCGGCCCTGCCTCCCCGCAGGCTGCGGGCCCTCTTGCTCGGGTGCGTGATCGCCTCGGCGCTGGCCGTCTTCCTCTTCATCGGACTCGGGTCCTCGTCGGGGTCGGGGTCGGGGTCGGGTCCGGTGGTGGGCGTCGGCAGCCAGGCGCCCGGCTTCTCGCTCCCGTCGCTCACCGGCGGCGCGCCGGTCAGCCTCCATGCCCTGGGCCAGGCGGCCCACCGCCCGGTGGTCCTCAACTTCTTCGCCTCGTGGTGCGGGCCGTGCCAGAAGGAGACCCCCCTGCTGGCCCGGACGGCCTCCGCCCAACAGGCCAAGCGCTCCCCGGTGCAGTTCATCGGTGTGGACGTCAACGACCCGCCGGGCAACGCCCTCCCCTTCGTACAGCAGTCCGGTATCACCTACCCGGTCGGTGTCGACCGGACCTTCGACGTGACCAGCGGCAAGTACGCCCTCTACGGCCTGCCTCAGACCTTCTTCATCGACGCCGAGGGTCGGGTGCTGGGCCACATCCGGGGCGCGGTCACCCAGTCCCAGTTGCACCAGTGGCTGCACCGGTTGGGTGGCTCCTCGGCCTGACGCCGGACGCCGTCCTGGCCGCCGGCCCCCCGGGGGCCGTCTCCCGCCCCTCGGTCCGTCCGTCCGCCCCCGGCCAGCTCACTCCCAGCGGAAGGCGAGACCGGCCACCACCGGAGCGGCCACCGCCCACACCACCAGCACCGCCCAGTCGCGGGCCGACACCGGGGTCCCGTGCCCCAGCGCGCCGTGGAGGGCGTCGGACAGCGCCGAGGCCGGGAGCACCTTGGACACGTCGGCCAGCCAGGTGGGGAGCCTGCCCAACGGGATGAGCATGCCGCCCAGCAGGAGCAGTACCACGAAGAGCCCGTTGACCACGGCCAGATTGACCAGAGGCTTGAGGGTCCCGGCCAGGATGAGGCCGATCCCGCCGAAGGCCACGGTTCCGAGCACCATGGCCACGATGGCCGCCCCGACCCGGGCCCCGGCTCCGCCCGGCCCCCCCGGGTCCCACCCCAGGGCGTAGCCCACGGCCACCAGCAGGGCAGCCTGGATCAGCTCGACGGCGATGATGGCGGTGATCTTGGCGGCCAACAGACGGGGTCGGCCCAAGGGGGTCGAACCCAGGCGCTTCAACACGCCGTAGCCGCGCTCGAACCCGGTGCCGATCCCGAGGGCGGTCATGGCCGTGGACATGATGGCCAGCGCCAGGATCCCCGGCACCAGGAAGTCCACCGGATGCCTGGTACCGGTGGGCAGCACGTGCACCGCCGAGAAGAACAGCAGGAAGACCACCGGCATGCCCAACGTGAGGAAGAGGGTCTCCCCGTTGGTGAACAGCATGGTGGCCTCAGCCCGGAGCTGGGCGGCGAGCGGCCTCACCGGCCCGCTCCGCGGGAGCTGCGCCGGGACGGGGACCGTCGGGACCGGCGGCGACCCCCGTCCCGGGTCGGCGGCCCGGGGAGGTCGGCGCCACCCCGGGCCCCGGTGATGGCCAGGTACGCCTCCTCCAGCGACTGGCCGGTACGGAGGTCGCCGAGGGACAGGTCCCGTTCGGCCAGCCACCCGGCCAGCGTGGCCACCACGGCGGGGCTGGAGAGCCCGGCCGGGGGCACCAGTCGGTAGGCACCCGGTCGCTCCTCGGTGACGGTGGTGCCGCCGCCGAGGGCCGTGGCCAGCGCCGTCGTGTCGAGGCCCGCCCGGGTGGAGAACCGCACGGATCCGTCGGACGTCCCCGAGGCCAGCCCGGCCGGGGATCCCTCGGCCAGGGTGCGGCCGTGGTCGATGATGACCACGTGGTCGGCCAGGCGCTCCGCCTCGGCCAGCTCGTGGGTGGTCAGGATGACGCAGACGCCCTTGTCGCGCTGCGCGGCGATGATCTCGCGGACCACCAGGCGCCCCTCGGGATCCACCCCGGCCGTGGGCTCGTCGAGGAAGAGCACCTGGGGCTTCCCCACCAGGGCCAGCGCCAGGGACAGCCGTTGCTGCTCCCCCCCGGACAGCCGCCGCCACGGCGTGCGGCGCACGTGGGTCAGTCCGACGAGGTCCAGCAGCCAATCGGGGTCCTCGGCGTCGTCGTAGTAGCGGGCGAACAGGTGCAGCACCTGGGCCGGTCCGAGCATGGGGTAGACGCCGCCCCTCTGCAGCATCACCCCGATGCGCGCCACCAGGGCGGCGTGGTCGCTGACCGGATCGAGGCCGAGGACCCGGGCCGCTCCGGCCTCGATCGGCCGGTAACCCTCGAGCGCCTCGACGGTGCTGGTCTTGCCGGCGCCGTTGGGGCCGAGCAGGGCCACCACCTGGCCGGCCCGGGCCACGAAGCTGAGCCGGTCGACGGCCAGGGTCTCGCCGTAGCGGATGACCACCCCGTCACAGGACACCGCGGGGGGCCCGGCGACCGCGTCGGGCCCACCGCGGTGATCATGGGCATCGTCCACGGGAGGTCACGCTACCGTTGTGCCCGTCATGATCGATATCCGGCTGGTGCGAGACGACCTGCCTGCGGTGAAGGCGGCCCTCGGCCGTCGGGGGGTGGACCCGGCCGAACTCGACCGGCTCGTCGACCTGGACCAGCAGGCCCGGGCGGCCATCGGCCACCGCGACGACTACCGGGCCGAGGTGAAGGCCCTCTCCAGGCAGGTGGGCCAGGCCCGCAAGGCCGGCGATGCCGCACAGGCCGACCAGCTGACCGACCGCAGCCGCCAACTGGGCGACGAGGAGCGCGCCCTCAGCGCCGTTGCCGAATCGGCCCAGCACGAGGTGCGCCAAGCCCTCCTCTACCTGCCCAACCTGCCCGCCCCCGACGCCCCCGACGGGGACGGCCCCGAGGACAATGTGCAGGTCCGGTCGTGGCCCGCCGCGCCGCCCGCCTACGGCGAGGCCCAGCGGGTGCCCCACTGGGAGATCGGTGCGGAGCTGGGCTTGCTCGATTTGGAGCGGGGGGCCAAGCTCTCGGGCTCGATGTTCCCCCTCTACCGCGGGATCGGGGCCCGGCTGATCCGGGCGCTGTCCGCCTTCGCCCTCGACAGCCACGCCGACGGATTTGAGGAGGTCCGGCCTCCGACCATGGTCCTGACCGAGACCATGGTCTCGACGGGACACCTCCCCAAGTTCGAGGAGGAGGCCTACCACGTCGAGCGAGACGACCTGTGGGCCATCCCGACGGCCGAGGTGCCGCTCACCTCGATGTGGCGGGGCGACATTCTGGAGGAGTCGAGCCTCCCTCTCCGGCTCACCGCCGCCACTGCCTGCTTCCGCCGCGAGGCCGGGGCCGCCGGCCGGGACACCCGGGGCCTCCTCCGCGTGCACGAGTTCGACAAGGTGGAGCTGTTCGCCTACACCACACCCGAGCAGGCGCCGGCCACGCTGGACGAGATCGTGGGCCGCGCCGAGCGGCTGCTCCAGGAGCTGGGCCTGCAGTACCGGGTGCTCGACCTGTGCACCGGGGACATGGGCAACTCGGCGGCGCGCACCTTCGACCTCGAGGTCTACTCCCCGGGGGTCGACATGTGGCTCGAGGTCTCGTCGGTCAGCTGGTGCAGCGACTACCAGGCCCGGCGGGCCAACATCCGGTACCGGCCCGAGGGCGGCGGTGGCCCGCTCCTCGTCCACACCCTGAACGGCTCGGCCCTGGCCTGGGCGCGGATCTGGGCCGCCTTGGTGGAGACCGGCCGACGGCCCGACGGCTCCGTGGTGCTGCCCGAGGCGCTGGCCCCCTACCTGCGGGGCCAGACGGTCATTCCGGCCGCCGGGTGATCCGGCCGGCGTCTGTCAGGTTCGGGGAGCGTCGAACCGGTAGCCGACCCCCCGGATGGTGGTGATCAGCTTGGGGGAGGACGGGTCCTCCTCCACGTGGCTGCGCAGCCGCTTGATGTGCACGTCGAGCGTCTTGGTGTCGCCGAAGTAGTCCGACCCCCAGACCCGGTCGATCAGCACGTCCCGGGTCAGCAGCCGGCCCGCGTTCTCCATGAGGAGCGACAGCAGCTCGAACTCCTTGCGGCGCAGGTGGACGTCCTGGCCGCGAATGAACACCAGATGCCGATCGGGATCGATCTGGATGCCCCCGGCCTCGAGGACGGCGCTGCCGGTCCGGCGGTCGGAGGCGCGCCGGTTCGAGTCGCCGACCGGGCCGTCCGAATGCTCCGACTCCCTGGAGGACTCGGCCCCGGGTGTCCGCCGGAGCACCGCCCGCATCCGGGCCACGAGTTCGCGCAGCCGGTAGGGCTTGGCCACGTAGTCGTCCGCCCCTACCTCGAGTCCGACGACAGTATCGATCTCGGTGCCCTTGGCCGTGACCATGATGATGGGCACCGACGACTGGGCCCGGATCGACCGGCACACGTCGATCCCGGACAGCCGGGGCAGCATCAGATCCAACAGGACCAGGTCGGGCTCGTCCTCGCCGAAGAGGCGGAGGGCTTCGTTGCCGTCCCGGGCCACCGTCACGTCGAAGCCCTCCCGGGCCAGCCCGATGACCAGGGCGTCGATGAAGGACTCGTCGTCCTCGGCCAGCAGCACCTTGGTCTGGCTCTGGTCCGACGGCGGGGACTCGGTCGGCCCGTCCGACGCCTTGTCGGAGGGTGCCTTCTCTGACGAGTTGGGCTTGTTGGCCGAGTGGGCCTTCCCGCTCTTGTCGGCACGGTCGGTCTTGGCACTCATGCGGCGTACTCCGGTGGACTGGGCAGGATGAGGGTGAACGTCGAGCCTTGCCCCTCTCTCGAGTCGACCTCGACCCGACCCTGGTGGTTGCTGGCCACGTGGCGGACGATGGAGAGACCGAGCCCGGTGCCGCCCGAATCGCGGCTGCGCCCGTGGTCGACCCGGTAGAAGCGCTCGAAGATGCGGTCGAGGTCGCGGGCCGGGATGCCGACCCCCGAGTCGGCCACGGCCAGGCGGACTTCGCCGTTGAGCCGCTCGCCCGAGACCTGCACGGCGGCGTCCGCGTAGGAGAAGGTCACGGCGTTCTCGAGCAGGCTGTGCATGGCCGAGACCAGCTGGCGCCGGTCGCCGAGCACGTGCACGGGGGGATGGGGCTCATTGAGCTCGATGGTAATGCGTCGCTGCTCGGCTGCCGAGCGGACCCGCTCGACCGCTTCGGCCATGACCAGGTTGATCTCGATGGGCTCGCGGGGTGGCGCCTCCTCCGACTCGATCCGGCTCAGGTCGAGAAGATCGTCGATGATCCGGCTGACCCGGAAGGCCTCGGTGTGGATTCGCGAGGCCAACCGCTGGGCCACCTCGGGGTCCGGCTCGACGGTGAGGGTCTCGGCCAGCAGGCCCAGGGCGCCGATCGGGGTCTTGAGCTCGTGGCTGACGTTGGCCACGAAGTCGCGGCGCACCTCTTCGAGGCGCCGCCGGTCGGAGACGTCCTCGATGATGGCGATCACCCCGAGCGGGCGCCGCCCGTCGTCGATCAGCCGCGTCCGGACGGTCAGGGTCTGTCGGGGAGGTCCGTAGAGGTCGAGGGTGCGTTCGGCCGAGCCGTCCGTCCAGGCGTTCTCGAGGAGCTCGGTCACCGCTTGGGCGGCCAGCGCGTCGCCGTGGCGGTTGTTCATCAACCCGGTGGCGCGGGCGTTCTGGAAGGCGATGTCGCCGTTCTCGTCGCAGACGATGACCCCTTGGGGAAGCGTGTCGAGGGCCCTCCGGAGCCGGATGGCGTCGGAGCTGGCTTCGGTCACCGCCTCGGCCGCCTCGCCGGTCACCCGTTCGAGGTGGCTCAGGACGGGCTCGATCCCGCCCTCGTCGGGAGGCTGCACGCCGAGCCGGTTGGACAGGGCCACCAGGCGCTGCTGCAGGGCCCGGCGGCCGGCCCGCCGGCCCAGTCGGGCGGCGACGATGACGGCCAGGACGGCGACAACGCCAACGACGATGTACCCGATGACGTACGGCTTCACCGACTAAGCATGGCAGGCCACCGCCTCAGGCGTGGGTATCCGCCCTCCTCCGTCGGTAGAACCATGAAATTACATGAAAAGTATTGAAACGTAACATCAGGATCCCTACTGTGGGGTCATGCTCGAGAACCTCACCCCGACCCTCCGATCACTGCCCTTCACGCTGCCCCCCGGTCGGCCCGGTGGCGCCGTCATCATCCCCGGTGCACCGCCGAGCAACCGTGAGGCGGTCGGGCGACTCCTGACCGACATCGTCACCATGAAGCCCGACCCCAGCCAGCTGCCCGGCGGGGCCCAGCTCCAGAGCCTCATGGACGGGCTGCAGTTCTGGGCCCTGGCCCTCGCCCTGGTCGGCCTGGTCATCGGGGCAGCGGCCTGGGCGCTCGGATCCCATGGCCAGAACTACCAGCAGACCTTCATCGGCCGGCGTGCCGTGCTCATCTCCGGATTGGCGGCCCTGCTGATCGGCGCAGGTCCGGGCATCGTCAACTTCTTCTACAACGCCGGCTCCGGCGTCCACGGCGGATGAACGCACTGGGCGCCGTGGGACTCCCCGGCGCGGCCTGCCCGGCTGCCGCGGCGGCCCTGGCCACCACCGGACTGGGCCCGGTCTGCCAGGTGGCCGCTTCGGCCGGCGCGGCCGCCTCGCAGGTGGCGGGCTTCGGGGTCAGCAGCGTGCTCGACGCCCTGGGCGGCTGGGTCGCCGAGGGGGCCTCGTGGCTGCTGACCCAGATCGGCTCGGTCATCGGCACCACCACCGGCATCGACCTGGGCAGCTCATGGTTCGGTGCGCACTACGGGACCATGGCCGAGCTGGCCGGACTGGTGATCGTGCCGCTCCTCCTCCTGGGGATCGTCCAGTCCATCTACCGGCAGAACCTGTCGGCGTTGCTGCGATCGGTCCTGGTCAACGTGCCGCTGGCCATCCTGTTGACCGCGGTGGCGGTGAAGCTGGTCCAGCTCGGTCTGTCCGTCACCGACGCCATGAGCTCGGCGGTCGCCCACGGCGCCGGTCTCGACACCGGCCACTTCATGGCGTCGGTCCTCACCGGCCTCTCGGCCGGCTCGGCCACCGGCCAGCCGTCGGCACCGGCATTCCTCATGTTCCTCGGGGCGTTGGCCGTGGTCGTGGGGGCGGTCCTGGTCTGGGTGGAGCTCCTCGTCCGTGCCGCCGCCGTCTACGTGGCCGTGCTCTTCTTGCCCCTGGCCCTGGCCAGCCTGGCCTGGCCGGCCATCGCCCACTGGTGCCGGCGCCTGGTGGACACGTTGGTCGCCCTGGTCCTCGGTAAGTTCGTGATCGTCTCGGTTCTGAGTCTGGCGGCCGGCGCCCTGGCCGCCGGCACCGGGTCGGCACCGACAGGGCCCACCGGGGGCGCGGCGGGGGGCGGTGGGGCCGGAGGGGGCGGCTTCACCACGGTGCTGGGTGGCGCCGCCCTGCTCCTGCTCTCGGCGTTCGCCCCGTGGGCGCTCTTCCGCCTCCTTCCGTTCGTGGAGGCGGGCGCCGTCGGTCACCTCGAGGGGCTGGGCCGTCGCGCCACACAGACGGCCACGGTACCCATCCGAGGACTGGCCCAGACGGCCCTGCGGGTGACGGCGGCCGGCGCGCTCACCTCGAGCGGGGCGTCGATGGTCGGTGGTGCCCTCGGCGGATCGGCGGCCGGGACCGGATCAGGCCCGAGCGCTCGGGGAGCCCCCGGATCGTTGGGGACCGGCGGCCCGGGAGGTGCGGTCGGCGGCGTCCCCGGCGGCCGCCGGGTGCCACCGGGTGCAGGGCCCGATCTCGGGCCCTCCTCGGCGGGGATCACCGGCGTCGGCAGCACGTCGCCACCGGGCTACGGGATACCCATGTACCCCATCCACCCCGAGGCCACCGCGGTGGCCAATGGCCATGGCTCGGGAGACGAGGACCGGGTCGGCGCCCCGCCTGGTTCTCGAGGCACCCCCGCCACCCCGGCCGAGCTCAGACCCCTGCCCCGGCAGACCGGGGCCCTCGTCGACGACTATCTGGGCCGGGATCGTCTGGGGATCAAGCTGATCAGCGTGCCCCGGGCCCGAACCGATCGGACGGAACCCCCGGGTCCGGCCGGTGGCTGACGACGGCGACCGGCCGGAACGGGTCCGCTACCGCTTCTCCCCCTTGGAGCGGCGTGGGGTCATCGCGGGATGGCGGGGCGGCCAGATCGCCACCGTGGCCGCCAGCCTGGTCGTCGGAGTGTTCGCCCTGCGGTCAGACCCGTCGGTGGCCGGGATCCTGGTCGCCGTCCTGGCCGCGGGTGCCGGTGTGGCGTTCGCCTTCTGGCCCGTCCTCGGTCGGACCGCCGAGCAGTGGCTGCCTCTGGCCGTGCGCTGGTTCGTGGCCCGAGCGTCGGCCGGCGGCCGGCAGCACGCACCCGATCCGGGCTACGGCCACCGGGTCACCGTCCACCCTGCGCCGGGCCACCGTCGGCTGGGCTACGTCACGGGGCCGGAGTCCCTCCCGGATCGCCCCGGCGCGAAGCGATCGGTGCTCGGGGGCGCCGTCCTGGAGAGCCTCCCGTTCGGTCCGGCCCCCTCGGCCGGCCACATCGGGGCCGTCATCGACCACCGCTCCCGGACCGCCACCGCCGTGTTGGCCATCCAGGGCCACAGCTTCGCCCTGCTGGGCCCGGCCGATCAGGACGCCCGTATTGCGGCCTGGGCCCGGGTGCTCTCGGCCCTGGCTCGCGAGGGGTCCGACGTGCACCGGATCCAGTGGATCGAATCCTGCCTCCCCGACGACGGCGGCTCGGTCCGGAACCACTGGTCCGCCCATGCCGCCCTCGGTGCCGACTCCCCGGCCGGCTGTTCCTATCAGGCGCTCGTCGATGAGGCAGCCCCGGCCACCCGTCGCCACCGCGTGCTGCTGGCCCTCTCCATCCACACGTCGCGGTCGTCGCGATCCATCCGGTCGGCCGGCCGTGGGTGGGCCGGTGTCGGCGCGGTCCTCCATCGCGAGGTGCTCGCCCTCCACCGTGCGCTGGACGGCGCAGACATCTCGGTGGACGGTGTGCTCGGACCGAGAGCGTTGGCCCGGGTCATCGGCGAGTCCTATGCGCCGAGCGTGGGAGGTGCCGGAGCGGGTCGGTCGAGCGGGGCCGAGGGCCCGGAGGGTTCGGACGTCCACGACGGCGTGATGGGGCCGGATCCACCCGACCCACCCGGAGGCGGTCGGCCTCGGTCCCGCCCCGCGTGGCCCTGGCCCATGGTCGTCGAGCCGCACTGGGATGCCGTCCACACCGACGGCACCTGGCACTCCACCTACTGGATCGCCGAGTGGCCCCGGGTCGACGTCACCCCCGACTTCCTCGGCCCGGTGCTGTTCTCGAGCCTCCGCCGTTCCGTGGTGATGGTCATGGAACCCGTGAGCCCCAGTCGGGCCGCCCGCCAGGTGGCCCAGGCCCGCACGGCCGACATCGCCGACGGCGAGCTCCGTCGCCGCGGCGGCTTCCTGACCACAGCCCGCCAAACCCGGGAGAGGGAGGGCGTCGAGGAGCGCGACCTCGAGCTGGCCGAAGGTCACGCCCAGTACCGCTTCTCGGGCTACGTGACCCTGACCGCCGACAGCCGGGCGGGACTCGACCCGGCGCGTGCCGCGCTGGAGCAGGCGGCCGCCCAGTCCCGGATCGAACTGCGGTTGCTCTACGGGGAACAGGACGCGGCCTTCGCATGCAGCCTGCCGTTGGGCCGGGGTCTGTCGTGACCGCGGTGGCCCCCCGGGTCCCGGCCCATGTGGCCACGACCCGGCACCTGTGCGCGGCCTATCCGCTGGTCAGTGAGGCAGGCCTCGGCCACGAGGGCGTACTGATCGGCCGGGACGTGCTGGGCGGCTCGTTCGTCTACGACCCGTTCGTCCTCTATCGCCAGGGCGTGGTGACCAATCCGAACGCCGTGGTGATCGGCCAGATCGGCCGGGGCAAGAGCTCGTTCGTAAAGTCGTACCTCTGGCGCCAGGCGGTGTTCGGACGGCACGCCTGGGTGGTGGACCCCAAGGGCGAATACGGACCGCTGGCCCGGGCCTGCGACGTGCGACCGGTGGCCCTCCGCCCGGGTGGTGGGGTGAGGCTCAATCCGCTCGACACCGAGGAGGAGTCAGCTCGGGGATCACTGCCGGGGGACGGTGCCGGCCGCCGACGGGTGGCACTCACCTCCTCCCTGGCCGTGGCCTGCCTCGGCCGGGAGCTCCGTCCACGGGAGCGGGCGGCCATCGACGCCGCGGTGGGCGACGCCACCGAGCGGGCCCACCGCGCCCGGATGCCGGCGCCCACCCTCCCCCAGGTGGTGGAGGCGCTCCTCGATCCCGGATTCGATGCCTCGTTGGCCCTCCGGACGTCCCGGGCCGACCTCTTGGAGGACGGCCGGGACGTGGCCCTCGAGCTCCGCCGACTCGTGCACGGTGACCTGTGCGGGATGTTCGACGGTCCCACCACGCCCGGCCTCCGCCTGGACGGCCCGCTGGTGGTCCTGGACCTCTCCGCCGTGTACCACTCGCCGGCGCTCGGGGTCCTCATGGCCTGTGCCGCGGCGTGGCTGCAGAGTGCCGTGCGGGCCCGGCACCGGAACCGGATCATCGTGGTGGTGGACGAGGCGTGGGCCATCCTGTCCAACCTGG
>CAWFMN010000004.1:0-1420603 GCA_963817005.1 uncultured Acidimicrobiaceae bacterium | reverse complement strand
GTTCCTTTCATGGCGGTGAAACCCGCGAGAGGCTTCCACGGGCGGGTTGCT
This sequence comes from uncultured Acidimicrobiaceae bacterium, assembly GCA_963817005.1. Classification (GTDB taxonomy): domain Bacteria; phylum Actinomycetota; class Acidimicrobiia; order Acidimicrobiales; family RAAP-2; genus Bog-756. Next base: position 1,420,552 of record CAWFMN010000004.1, on the reverse strand, counting down.
GATGTTGACATCGGGCGGGCCGTCCACCACCGTCACGGGGCGGACCGGGCGGCGGCCCGGCAGGTCGGGGACGGCGCCTGGCACTCGGGGCAGAGTCCGTGGAAGACGATCTCCGCCGAGCCCACCTCGAAACCCTTGTCCCGCCCCGTCGGGAAACGGTGAGTTCCGGAAAGGGTGCCACCAGGTCGCGCACCTTGCCGCACCGGCGGCACACCAGATGGTGGTGGGGGCCTCCACGTTGGGGTCGAACGGGTCATCCCCGTCCCCAGGTCGAGGGCGGCGATCTCGCCCAAGTCGGCCAGCTCGTGGAGCGTCTGGTAGACGGTCTTGAGCGAGATGGTCTCCATGTGCGCCGGGCGGCCGCGTGGACCGACTCGGCCGTGGGGTGGCTGACGTCGCCCTGGAGCACCCGGAAGATGCACTGGCGTTGGGCGGTGACCTTGCGGCCGTGGGCGCGGAACAGCGCGGTGAGCTCGTCGGGGGTTCGCATCACGCCACCATATCACCAACGATTGTTTCTTGACAACCGTTGTCGAAATGAATCCGCCCTGGGGGCGGGCGGGCGCCCTTCGCCGGGCCTCGACGGCGCCGCCGGCCCGGGGGACCCGGGGCTCGTTCGCCGCACTGTGGCAGGCTTGGCCAGGTGCCGCCGGCCCGCGCCTCGCCCCCGGCGCCGGCCGGTTCGACCGCGACCGAGGCCCTGCGCCGCCTGGCCGCCGAGCAGTTCGACGTGCTGGTCATCGGCGGCGGCGTCACCGGAGCCGGCGTGGCGCTCGACGCCGCCAGCCGCGGCCTGCGGACGGCCCTCGTCGAGAAGGGCGACTTCGCCTCGGGCACCTCGTCGAAGTCCTCGAAGATGATCCACGGCGGCCTCCGCTACCTCCAGCAGCGCGAGTTCCGCCTCGTCTACGAGAACCTGGCCGAACGCCAGCGCCTGCTCGACAACGCCCCCCACCTGGTCACCCCGCTCCCGTTCCTCATCCCCCTGTTCGGCCGCGACGGCGTCGTCGTCCAAGACCGTGGCCCGGGTCTACTCGACCGCCCTGTGGATCTACGACCTCACCGGCGGCGTGCGCATCGGCAAGCGCCACCGGCGAAGGTCGCGAAGGACGAGGCCCTCGCCCACCTCCCCACGCTCCGCACCGACCACCTGGTGGCCGGGCTTCCTCTACTTCGACGCCCGGGCCGACGACGCCCGGCTGACCCTCACCCTGGCCCGCACCGCGGCCCTCGACTACGGCGCCGTCGTCGCCAACTACACCCCGGTCGTCCGGCCTCGTCACCGGCGCGACGGGCAGGTCGACGGCGCCGTCGTGCGCCCCGACGGCGACCGAGCCCGTTCGCGATCCGGGCCCGGTCGTCGTCAACGCCACCGGGCGTCTGGGCCGACGCAGGTGCGGGCCCTCGACGAGGGCGCGACCCCCACTCCATCCGGCCGGCCAAGGGCATCCACGTCACCGTGCCGGCCGACCGGTTCCCGTGCGACATCGCCGCGGTCATCCCGGTCCCCGAGGACAAGCGGTCCATCTTCGTCGTGTCGTGGCCGGGCGACCTCGTCTACCTCGGCACCACCGACACCGACTACGACGGGCCGCTCGACGATCCCGCCTGCACCCCGAGGACGTCGACTACCTGCTGGACGCGGCCAACGCCGTGACCACCGGCCGCTCACCCGGGCCGACGTCACCGGGGTCTGGGCCGGCCTGCGCCCGCTCCTGGCCCCGGCGGACGGGAGGCACGTCTCGCGAGCGCACGGCCGACCTCTCCCGCCGCCACACCGTCACACCTCCGCGACGGGCGTGGTGACGGTCACCGGCGGCAAGCTCACGACCTACCGCAAGATGGCGGAGGACACCGTCGACGCCGTGGTCGCCGCGCTCGGCCGCAGGCGCGTCGCTGCGCCACCAAGGACCTCCGGCTGCGCGGAGCGGGGCAGTCGGCCCGGGTGACGGCCCGCCGGACGGCAACGCCTCGCGACCCGGCGACCTCCCCGGACGGGGCCACCGCCAGCGCCACCCTCCTCCGGCCGCTACGGCACGGAGACGCCGGACGTGCTGGCCCTGGCCGACGGACGTCCGGAGCTGCTCGAGCCCATGGTCGCCGGGCTGCCCTACCTCGGCGCCGAGGCGGTCTACGCCGCCCGGCGAGGAGATGGCCCGCACGCTCGACGACGTGCTGGCCCGGCGGACCCGGGCCGTGCTCCGCGACGCCCGGGCCGCCGCGGCCGCCGCCCGACGCGTGGCCGCCCTCATCGGCCCCGAACTGGGGTGGGACGAGGGACGCGCGAAGCCGAAGCCGAGGGCTTTGCCGAGGCCCGGCGGCACGAACTGGCCCGGGCCGGTCTGGATGTGGACCCCGGCCGGGGCCGGCCGGCCAACGCCGGGTCCTCCACCGGTGGCGGCGGGGAGCCCGGGTGACCGGCCCACGCCGGTCACGCCGATCGACGCCGTCCGGGCCGGGTGGCCGACCGCCTCGGCGGCACCGGGTGCCGGTCGACGGGCCCCTGCTCGAGCGCCTGGCCGGCGTGTGCGCCGAGGTCTCGGCGCTGGACGAGGACCGGGCCGAGGCCGGACGGGACTGGTGGCCGCTCGCCATCGGCTGGGCGGTCGCCGGCGCAGGTGCCGGCCCGGCCCGCCGTGGTGGTCCGCCCCACCGACACCGGCCAGGTGGCCGCCGTCCTGGCCGTCTGCAACGAGGCCCGGGTGCCGGTCACCGCGGCCGGCGGCCGCAGCGGCGTGTGCGGTGCCTCCATCCCGGTGTTCGGCGGCGTCGCCCTCGACCTGACCGGGCTGGACGGCATCGGGACGGTCGACGACGACTCGCTCGTGGCCGACGTGCGGGCCGGCACCTTCGGCCCCGACCTCGAGGCCGGGCTCCGGGAGGGTCACGGCCTCACCCTCGGCCACTGGCCCCAGTCGATGGACCTCTCGACCGTCGGCGGCTGGCTGGCCTGCCGGGGCGCCGGCCAGTACTCGACCCGCTACGGGAAGATCGAGGACATGGTCATCGGCCTCGAGGTGGTCCTGGCCGACGGCCGCGTCGTGCGCACCGGGGGCCACGGCCCCCGGGCGGCCACCGGGCCGGACCTGACCCAGCTCTTCGTCGGCAGCGAGGGCACGCTCGGCGTCATCACCGAGGCCCGCCTCCGCGTCCACCCGGTGCCCGCGGGCGAGGGCGGCGGGCCTTCGGCTTCACCACCTTCGCCGCCGGCCTCGAGGCCTGCCGCCGGATCCTGCGCCGCGGCGCCACGCCGGCGGTGCTCCGCCTCTACGACGAGACCGAGTCGGGGCGGAACTTCGAGCAGGCCGACACCAACGTCCTGATCGTCCTCGACGAGGCCGACCCCGGCCTGCTCGAGGCCACGCTGGCCGTGGTCGACGAGGAGTGCGCGGGCGCCGACCCGCTCGACGACGGCCTGGTCGAGCGGTGGCTGGGGCACCGCAACGACGTGTCGGCCCTCGCCCCGCTGTGGCGCGGCGGCATCGTCGTCGACACCGTCGAGGTCTCGGCCCGGTGGGCGGCGCTGCCCGGGCTCTACCGAGCCGTGCTCGACGCGCTCGGCGCCGTCGACGGGACCCTGGTCGCCTCGGCCCACCAGTCGCACGCCTACCCCGACGGCGCCTGCCTCTACTTCACCTTCGCCGGCCGCCCGCCCGAGGACCTGGTGTCCGACGGCGCCGGTCAGGCCCACCCGACTGGGTCGAGCGGTACTACCGCCAGGCCTGGGACGCGGTGACGGAGGCCACCATGGCGCGGGGGGCGCCATCAGCCACCACCACGGCATCGGCCTCAACCGGGCCCGCTTCCTCCCCGGCGCCCTCGGGTCGGGCTTCGACGTGCTGGCCGCGCTCAAGGACGCCCTCGACCCCGACGGGATCCTCAACCCGGGCAAGCTCGGCCTGCCGCCCCTTCGGACCGGTGCCCTGGCCATGAGCGTCCTGGTCGTCGACGTCGGGCACCTCCGGCGTGCGCGCCGCGGTCGTGCGGCCCGACGGCGACGGTCGACCACGTCCACCACGTCCCGGTGCTCCCCGACTCGCCGGTCCCGGGCCTGGTGGAGTTCGACGCCGTCGGCCATGGCCGACGCCGTGCTGGAGGTGGCCCGGCCAGCCTGGCCGAGGGCGGGCCGGTCGAGGCCGTCGGCATCGCCAACCAACGGGCCTCGACCATCGTGTGGGACCGGGCCACCGGGAGCCCGGTCGCGCCCGGGCTCGGCTGGCAGGACCTGCGCACCGTCGGCACCTGCCTGGTGCTGCAGGCCGAGGGCATCCGGGTGGCGCCCAACGCGTCGGCCACCAAGGTGGCCGCCATCCTCGACGAGGTCGACCCGGACCGGGCCGCGCCGAGCGCGGCGAGCTGTCCTTCGGGACCGTCGACACCTGGGTGGCGTGGACCCTCTCGGCCGGCGGCGGCTCCACGTGACCGACGCCGCCAACGCCGGCGTGACCGGGCTGATCCAGGGCGACGGCTCGGGCTGGAGCGCCGAGGTGCTCGCCGCCCTGCGCATCCCCGACCCCTGCTGCCGACCGTCGTCGACTCCTCGGGCGCGGTCGGGGCAGGCCGAGGTCCTGCCGGGCCGGCCGGTCATCGCCGGGCTCGCCGGCGACCAGCAGGCCTCGCTCATCGGGCAGGGCTGCACCCGCCCGGGCCTGGCCAAGGCCACCTTCGGCACCGGCGGCATGCTCGACCAGTGCGTGGGCCGCCAGCGGCCCCCGCAGGCGGCCCGGGGCCCGGCCGGGACCTTCCCGATCGTCGCCTGGCGCCGGGGTGGCCGGATCACCTGGGGCGTCGAGGCCGTCATGCTGTCGGCCGGCACCTGCGTCGAGTGGCTGCGCGACGACCTCGGGATCATCGACACCGCCGCCGACTCGGCCGAGGTGGCCGGTCGTTGTCAGGACGCCGGGGACGTCTGGTTCGTCCCGGCCCTGCTCGGGCTGGGCACCCCGGTCTGGGACTTCGGGGCCCGGGGGACCCTCGTCGGGCTGACCCGGGGCAGCGGGCGCCCCGAGATGGTGCGGGCCGTGCTCGAGGGGGTGGCCCACCGGGGCGCCGACCTGCTCGAGGCGGCGGAGGCCGACACGGGCCTGCCCATCGGCGCCCTGCGCGTCGACGGCGGCATGTCGGACAACCCCGTGTTCGTCCAGGCCCTGGCCGACGCCTGCGGCCGGCCGGTCGAGATCTCGCCGGTACTCGAGGCCACCACCCTCGGCGCCGCCTACCTGGCCGGCATGGCCATCGGCACCTGGGCCGACGAGGACGACGTGGCCGCCGCCTGGGAGCCCCGGCAGGTGGTGGACCCCCGGCTGACCGACGAGCAGCGCACCGAACGCCGGGCCAGGTGGCTGGAGGCCCGGGGTCGGTCCGAGGGCACCATCCCCGAGCTGTCCGCCCTTGACTTCTGAACCCGTCGGCGTGCGCCCTGGTGCCCGGGGCGTGGGGTCCGGGGGCCGGACTGCCGGCCGGTGCATTGACCGGTGCATTGAAGAGTCACCCTGGGAACGCCTAGGGTGGGTAGGCAACCACGCTCGGCAGTGATACCACCGGGACGGTCCAATGCCGGGGAAGCAGGGGAGCGCATGAGCACGGGCATCGAGGCAGTGGGAGCCGAGCCGATGGCGTCCGTCCTCGGGACGGCCCCGCTCGACCCCCAGGCCACCATCGACGAGGCCGTGGGCTGCGCCCGGTCGCTCCACCAATCGCTCTCCCAGGTCCTGCTCGGAACGCCGAGGGCGGTGACCATCGCCGTGGTGGCGGCCATGTCCGGCAACCACCTGCTGATCGAGGACGTCCCCGGGGTGGGCAAGACGGTGCTGGCCCGGGCGGTGGCCGCCGCGCTGGGTGTACAGCTGTCCCGGGTCCAGGGCCATCCCGACCTGCTGCCCTCCGACGTGACCGGGGTCACCGTGTTCTCCCCGGACACCCAGACCTGGGACTTCCGGCCCGGTCCGGTCTTCGGGCACGTGGTCCTGCTCGACGAGCTCAACCGGACCCCGCCTCGCACCCAGTCGGCCCTCCTCGAGGCGATGGAGGAGCAGCAGGTGTCGGTGGACGGCGAGTCGTGGCCCCTCCCCCGTCCCCACCTGGTCATCGCCACCCAGAACCCCATGGGCCAACTCGGCACGTACCCCCTGGTCGAGAGCCAGCTGGACCGGTTCGGACTGTCCACCACCATCGGCTACCCCGACGCCGAGGTCGAGACCCGGCTCGTCCTCCACAACGGGGGCCGGTACGCCCTCGACAGCCTGGCCCCGGTCGCCGACCCGGCCCGATGGGAGCGGGCCATCGCCGCCACGGCCTCCGTGCACGTGGTGACGGCGGTGGCCGAGTACGCCGTCTCCCTGGTGCGGGCCACCCGCACCGCCGGGACCGTCCGCCTGGGTGCCAGTCCGCGCGCCGCCATCTCCCTCATCCGCTCGGCCCAGGCCTACGCCGTCCTCAGCGGACGGGCCTACGTCACCCCCCAGGACGTGCAGGCCGTGGCCGTGGCCTGCCTGGCCCATCGGCTGGTGGCCGAGGGCAGCGGTGGGGACGGCCCGGCCCTCGTGGGTCGCATCCTGGCCGAAGCACCCGTTCCCCCGACGTGAGCGCGCCGGACGCCGCCCGGCGCACGATGGGCTGGCGTGGGGTCACCACCGCCGCCACCGGCATCCTGGCCGGCGTCGCCGGCGTGGTGGCGGTCCGGTCCTTCTTCGGCGCCCACGAGGTCCTGGCCGGCGCCCTGGTCGGCGTGGTCGCCCTGAGCGCCGGCATGGCGGTTTCGTGGGGGGTGGCCGGGCGCCGCCGACGTCGGCAGGGGCCGGGGGCCATCCTGCCCGGAGGGCGCCGGCTCCGGCACCGGGTCCACCCGGTGGCCTGGCTGGCCCCGGTAGCCGGGAGCCTGGTCGCCGTCTTGGCCTGGGCGGGGGTAGCCCACTCCAGCGGGTCCGGATGGGTCCAGGCCGTCGGTGCCCTGCTGGCGGCCGTCCTGTTCACCGGGCTGGCCGCGCCGTGGTTCCCGGCGCGCCGGGCCGTCGTGAGCTGCACCGCCTCGCCGGCGGACACCGTGGCGGGGTCACCGGTGGCCCTGACCCTGAGGGCCAACGGACCGATCCGCATAAGGCCTCGCGGTCCGGCGGGGGCCACCGCCCGGGCCGAGGGACCGTCACGGGGCGACCGGCCGGTGGTGGTCACCGTCACCCCGGACCGGCGGGGCGTCATCGAGGACGTCGCCCTCGAACTGGCCTCGTGCGCGCCGTTCGGCTTGCTGTGGTGGGCCCGGGAGGTCGAGGTGCCGCTGACCCGGCCCCTGCACGTGGCCCCCCGCCTGGGCACGCCCGGGCCGATGGACGCCAGACCCGACGACCTGTCCGGCGAGTCGCCGCGCCGGGTGCCCGCCGGGGCCGGCGAACCCCGGGGCGTGCGGCCGTTCCAGGCCGGCGACTCGAGGCGATCGGTACACTGGCCGGCCACCTCGCACGTCGGGACGCTGATGGTCCGGGAGCGGGAGCGCCAGGCCGAGGAGCCGGTGGTCATCGAGGTCACCCTGCCCGGCGACCCGGCCGAGGCCGAGGCCGAGGCCGAGCGGGTGATGGCGGTGGTGGCCCGGTGCCTCGCCCGGGGCCAGCCGGTGGTGCTCGGAACCCTCGAGGCCGAGGGTCGGTGCCTCCGCCAGGTACGGGACCGTGTCGACCTGGGCCGGCGCATGGCCCGGGCCGTGCCGGCGCCCGGCCCGCCACCCGACGGCGTCCCCCGGCCCCAACGGGGCGGACGATGACCCTCTGGGAGCGGGTGGTCCAAGCCAACCGTCCCGGTCCACCCGAGCACTCGGTGCCGTTCCGTGTCGCTTCAGCCGGCACGGTGATCATCGCCATCGCGGCGTGCTGGAGCCAGGGTGAGGTCAGCCTGGCGGTGGCCCTGTTCGGGATCGCGGCCACCGGGGTGGGCAACGTCCTGTCGTACTGGCGCCGTGAGCACCCCTGGCCGGCGGTCAAGCCCATCCTGGCCGTGTGTGCCGTGGGTGGCTTCGTGTGGTTCATCGCCACGGTCAGCCACAACGCCACGCCCGGGGACATCTCCACCGTCGAGAGCCCGCTGGCCGTCCTGTTCGCGTGGGTGCTCTGCACCCACGCCTTCGATGTCCCGGCCCGCCGCGACGTGGCCTACTCCCTGGCCGGGTCGGCCGCCCTCATGGCCGTGGCGGCGGCCCAGTCGGTCGACCTGACCTTGGGCGTCTACGTCGTGGCGTGGGTGGCCTGCGGCCTGTGGGGCCTGGTGGCCATGTGGCAGTCCATGGCCGGTGCCCGGGGCGTCCCCTGGATGACTCTGGCGGTGACCGGTGTGGCGGTGGCCGTGGTGGCCCTACTCCTGGTGTCGGTACTGCCCGCCCCGAAGGTGTCCACCTCGCTGATCTTCCCGTCGGCGGCGGCCAACTCGTCGTCCGTCGACTCGCCCAGCAACCTGACCGACGGGTCGGCGTCGCTGCCGGCCCACGCGGCCAGCCCCAGCGGCCGCACCGGGGTGGGCGGCTTCCTGGGCTTCGCCAAGTCCCTGGACACCGGGGCCCGGGCCTCGCTGGGCAACGAGGTGGTGCTGCGGGTCAGGGCGAGCCGGCCCAGCTTCTGGGTGGGGCAGACCTACGACTACTGGGACGGCCAGAGCTGGGTCCAGGCCCAGAACCCGGCCAACGGGGGTCACCTGACCAAACTGGACTTCGGATCGCCGTTCGAGATCTCCCTCCAGCCCGACCAGCAGGCGCCCCTGTCCTCGGGCACCCTCGACGTGCAGACGTTCTACCTGGCCCAGTCGGGCCCGAACCTGGTGTTCCACGCCGACAACGCCCAGCGGGTCTACATCCAGTCCCGCTCGCTCTTCCTGACCGGTGACGGCACCATCGCCTCCGCCAGCTCCATGGGGGCGGGCACCGTCTACACCGTGGTGTCCGACGACGTGACCGCCACGCCGGAGCAGCTCCGCCAGTCGACCCTCTCCCAACCCAGCAGTCCGGTGCCCCAGGCCGACGGCCTGCCGCGCTCGGACACGGAGCGCTACCTCCAACTTCCCCACGCCTACCCCAGGGTGGCGGCGATGGCCCGGCAGATCACCGCCGGGATCGGGTCACCGGTCAACCCGGACACCTACGACAAGGTCAGCGCCCTCGAGTCGTGGATGTCCACGCATGTCCGGTACAGCACCGACATCCCCCCACTGGCCCCGGGGGCGGACGCCGTGAGCAGCTTCCTGTTCGGGACCCGGCGGGGCTACTGCGAGCAGATCTCCACCGCCAGCGTGGTCATGCTGCGGTCCCTGGGCATCCCCGCCCGCGAGACGGTGGGCTATGTGCCCGGCTCGTACAATCCCATCACCGACCTCTACGACGTCCAGGCCAAGGACGCCCATGCCTGGGTGCAGGTGTGGTTCCCCGGCTACGGCTGGCAGAACTTCGATCCCACCGCGGTGGTCCCGCTGGCCAACCCGTCGCCCGGGTCGGTGCTGGCCCACAGCACCACCCGCTTCCTCGCCCACCTCCCCTGGATCCCCATCGCGCTGGTGGTCGCCCTGGGGGGGACGGTGGCGCTGCTCCGCCGGCGCCGACGTCTCCGCCCGCCCACCTGGGCCCACCAGGTGGCCGGCGACCTGGAGCGCGGCGGGAGACGCCGAGGGCAGCTGCGCCGCACCGACGAGACGCTCACGGCCTACGGTGAGCGGTTGGGCGACGCCGACCCCGCGGCCACGCGCCGGACTGGTGGCGGTCACCACGCTGGTGGAACGGTGCACCTACGGCGGCATCGAGCCGGCCGCCGACCAGATCACCGCGGCGCTTTCCTTCACCCGCTCCTTCGCCGCCGGCGGCCGCCGGGTGCTGCGGGGCGGGGGAGACCGGCCGGGCCGGGCCGGTGGGGTGCCGCCTCAGGCGCGCGCGACGGCCAGCGCCTCGTCGAACGAGGCCCCGGCGGCCAGCAGGGGCCGGTAGGCCATCAGGTGCCGGGGCCGGCTGAAGGCCAGGGCGGCCCGGAGCCGGTCGCCCCGCCGGTACAGCGCCACCAACTTGCCCTCCTCCACCGAGCCTTCGACCACCACCACCTCGTCGTCGGGCCCCGGAAGGCCGACGACCTGGATCTTGGTCGAGTACTGGTCGGACCAGAAGAACGGCACGGGCTCGTAGGCCTGGGCCGCCGCCGACCCGGCCAACAGGTTGCGGGCCGCGGCAGCACCCCCCTCGGCCGCATTGGTCCAGTGCTCCACCCGGAGCTGCTCGCCCAGCCCGGGGTGGGTCCACCGGGCCACGTCCCCGGCCGCCACCACCCGGTCGGCGGCGAACAGGGTCTCGCTGCACACCACCCCGTCCTCCAGGGTCAGGCCGGAGCCCTCCAACCACCCGACGGCGGGCACCACACCGATCCCCACCACGACGACGTCGGCCGCCAGCTCGGAACCGTCGGCCAGGTGGACCGCCGCCGGTGCGCCCCCGCCGGTGTCGGACGTCACCCGCGCGACGCCCACCCCGGCCCGGACGGTCACGCCCTCGGCGCGGTGCAGCCCGGCACAGGCCTCGCCCATGGCGTCGCCCAGCACCCGGCCGAGGGGGGTGGGCAGGGCCTCGACCACGGTGACCTCGGCGCCCAGCCCCCGGCTGGTCGCCGCCACCTCCGAGCCGATGAAGCCGGCCCCGATGACCACCACCCTCGGCCGTTCCCCGGCCGCCAGCAGGGAGTCCCGGATGGCCCGGCAGTCGTCGAGGGTGCGCAGGGTCCGGACGGCGGACTGCCCTTCGGTACCGGGCAGGGAACGGGCGACGGCACCGGTGGCCACGATGAGGCCGTCGAAAGGCAGTTCGTTCCCGTCGTCGGTCAGGAGCGTCCGGGCGTCGAGGTCGACCCCGGTGGCCCGCCGGCCCAACCGGAATTCGAGGCCCAGGGTGTCGAGGGCGTCAGGGGCGTGATGGTGGATCCGGGCGACGTCCCAGGTGCCGGCCAGTAGCTGCTTGGACAGGGGCGGACGGTCGTAGGGGGCGTGGATCTCGTCACCCACGATGATGACCGGCCCGGTGTGCCCCTCGTGCCGAACCTCTTCGGCCGCCCGCAGGCCGGCCAAGGACGCTCCCACGACGACCACGGTGGCATCAGGGGCAAGGGCGTCACTCATGGCCCGTCATCGTAGGTGCCCCGGACGGGGCACGACGAAGGGGGCATCGGTACGGCTCAGGCTCCGAACATGGTCATCCACTGTTCGGGTGTGCGCAGCCGGAAGACGTAATTGCGGGCCCTGGTTTCGCCCATGGAGGCCGAGGGGTCGGGCGAGTAGAGGTGGCCGGGGTAGAGGACGGTGTCGTCGGGCACCTGGGCCAGGCGGGTGGTCAGCGACTCGTACATGGCCTCGGGATCACCCCCGGGGAGGTCGGTCCGCCCGCACCCCTCGAGGAACAGGGTGTCACCGGCGATGAGCCGGCCGTCGACCAGGAAGCACTGGCTGCCCGGGGTGTGGCCCGGGGTGTGGACCAGGGTGACGGGGACCTCGCCCACCCGGACCACGTCGCCGCTGTGGTGGGTGGTCATGTCCCCGCTGCTGACCCCCGTGGCCCGCACCATCCAGGGGGCCTCGTCCGCCTGCACGTGGATCGGTACCGGCTGGACCTCGAGTAGCCGGGTGACGCCCTCGATGCCCCACCCCATCATCTCGCCGCCCACGTGATCGGGGTGGAAATGGGTGGCCAGCGCCCCGACGCAGGTCATCCCGTCGGCCTGGAGGAGGCCCAGCAGCTCATCGACCCCGTAGGCCGGGTCGATGATCACCGCCTCGCCGGTCATCCGGTCCCCGAGCAGGTAGACGAAGTTGACCATCTGGCGCGCCACCTGGTCGTCGACGGCGAAGTCGCGACCGGCCAACAGCTGGCGGAAGTACAGGCGGTCGGCGGGGGCGGGTGGTGCAGGGGTGGAGGCGTCGGTCACCCCTCCACTCTACGGGGCCGGTTCCGGCCCCTCCCGCCCGCCATCCCGGCCCCCGGGGGCCGGGGGTCGGCGGGAGTACCATCGGGCAACCGAACCAGGACGGGCACAAGGGGTGGAGCCGTGACGACCCAGCAGACCGAACCGGGCCGCGGCCCGGACCCCGCCGGGCTGCAGACCGCCTCCGGCATGATCCGGCGGTGGGCCCGCGAGACCCCCGACGCGCCGATGCTGACCCAGGGGACCACCACCCTCAGTTGGGGTGAGGTCTACGCCCGGGCCCGGCGGGTCGGCTACGCGCTGGAACGGGCCGGCGTGGGGCCGGGCGACCGGGTGGCGTTCCTCGATCGAAACGGCACTGAGTACTTCGAGGTCTTCTTCGGCTGCGCCCTGCTCGGCGCGGTGAGCGTGGCCGTCAACTGGCGGTTGGCCCCGGCGGAGATCGCCGCCGTCGTAGAGGATGCCGGTACGTCCATCCTGTTCTTCGGGCCCGAGTACGCCGGGGCGGCGAAGGAGGTCGGGGCCCTCGTCGACGGGATTCGCCACTGGGTGGCACTCGACCACTTCCCCGAATGGCGGGACGCCGAAGGGGCCGTGGAGCGGGACGATCCCGGCTTCGACCCGGGCCCGGACGACGCCGTGGTGCAGCTGTACACCTCGGGCACCACCGGGCTGCCCAAGGGAGCCGTCATCTCGGGGCGCAACATCTCGGCCATCCTCAGCGAGGCCGACCGGGTCTTCCACATCGGGGCCGACACGGTGTCGCTCGTGGCCATGCCGCTCTTCCACATCGGCGGCACCGGGTGGGCCCTGTGCGGGATGTCGCGGGGCGGCCACTCGGTCATCCTGAGGGACGTCGAACCCAACGAGGCGCTCCGGATCATCGAGGAGCACCGCGTCACCGAGACCTTCGTCGTCCCCGCCGTGCTGATGGTCCTGCTGAGCACTCCGGCGCTGGCCACCGCAGACGTCAGCTCGCTCCGAACCGTCTTCTACGGGGCCTCGCCCATCAGCGAGGACGTCCTGATCCGGTCGATGTCGGCCCTCGGATGTGACTTCGCCCAGGTGTACGGCCTCACCGAGACCACCGGGGCCATCACCTCGCTCATGCCCGGTGACCACGACCCGGACGGACCGCGGTCCCACCTCCTGCGATCGGCGGGACGGCCCTTCGACCATGTCCAGCTGCGCATCGTCGACAGCGAGTCGGGCCGGGACGTGCCGGTGGGTGCGGTGGGTGAGGTGTGGACCCGTTCGGACCAGAACATGCTCGGCTACTGGAACAAGCCCGCAGGAGACGGCGGCCGCCCTGACCGCTGACGGCTGGTTCCGGACCGGGGATGCCGGCTGGCTGGACGTCGACGGCTACCTGTTCCTCCACGACCGCATCAAGGACATGATCGTGTCGGGTGGGGAGAACGTCTACCCGGCCGAGGTGGAGAACGCCCTGTTGGCCCACGGCGACGTGGCCGACGCCGCCGTCATCGGTGTCCCCGACGACCGGTGGGGGGAGACGGTCAAGGGGATCGTGGTCAAGGCCCCCGGAGCATCCACCGACGATTCGGCGCTCGCCGCCGACATCATCGCCGCCACGCGGGACCGCCTGGCCCACTACAAGTGTCCGACCTCCATCGACTTCATCGATGGCTCTCCCCCGCAACCCGTCAGGCAAGGTGCTCAAGCGCGAGTTGCGCCGTGCGCTACTGGGCCGACGACGACCGCAAGATCCACTGATCGGGAGTCGAGAGGCAGGGAGACTCAGAACAAGCCCGGCGACGACGCCGGGTCCTCCGTTGCCACCACTCCGTCGTCGGGGTCGTTCGCCTCGATCGGGGCCTCGGACTGCCCGATGGACTCGAGCCGGGGAACCAGCTCCTCCACCCGCATCCGGGTGCGGCGGAGCCGTCGGTCGAGCTCGTCGACGATGTCGGTGGCCCGTTCCAGCTGCTCGACGAGCCGATCGACGTCGACCACACCGGTCTCGAACTCCTCGATGATGGCGTCGAGCTGGGCCCCCGCCTCCGAGTAGCTCAGGTCCTTGACCTCCGATTGGTCCCCGGACGTCCCGTCCCCACTTCCTTGTGCCGTCGCCATCACTCCGTCCCTTCGTCATACCTGTGGTGGTGTCGCATCGTGCCGTCGGTCTCGGTGCCGTCCTCACTGACGACGGAGACCACCTCGCCGTCGGCCAAGCGGGTGTGCATACGCGATCCCGGGGGGAGCTGCGCCGACGGGCAGGAGGTGGTCTCCGTCGTCAGTGAGGACGGCACCGAGGCCCATGCGACACCACCACAGGGTCAGCGAAGGGAGGCGGATGATGGCGACGGCACAAGGAAGTGGGGACGGGACGTCCGGGGACCAATCGGAGGTCAAGGACCTGAGCTACTCCGACGCCGGTGCCGAGCTCGACGCCATCATCGAGGAGTTCGAGACCGGCGTGGTCGACGTCGACCGGCTGGTCGAGCAGTTGGAGCGGGCCACCGACATCGTCGACGAGCTCGACCGCCGGCTGCGACGGACCCGCATCCAGGTGGAGGAGCTCGTGCCCCGGCTCGGAGGCCATCGGACAGCCCGAGGTCGCGGTGGAGGCCACGACCTCGACGACGGAGTAGGGCAACGAGAGGACCCGGCGTCGTCCCCGGGGCTTGATCAGAGGCTCCGTGCAACCGACGCCCGGTCAGTGGATCTTGCGCTCGCGGCCGTCGCCAGTAGGCTCCGGCGCAGCTCGCGCTTGAGCACCTTGCCCGAGGGATTGCGGGGCAGGGCCGTCGACGAAGTCGACCGACGTCGGGCACTTGTAGTGGGCCAGGCGCTCCCGGCAGAAGGCGATGATGCGCGGCCGAGCGCCGATCGTCGGTCGATCCCGGGGGCCGACCACGATGGCCTTCACCGTCTCGCCCCACCGGTCGTCGGGGACGCCGATGACCGCGGCGTCGGCCACCCGCCGTGGGCGAGCAGGACGTTCTCCACCTCGGCCGGGTAGATGTTCTCCCCGCCGGAGACGATCATGTCCTTGATCCGGTCGTGGAGGAACAGGTACCCGTCCTCGTCGAGGTACCCGGCGTCGCCCGGTGCGGAGCCACCCGTCGCCGATCGAGGTGCGGCCGCCGTCTCCTCGGGCTTGTCCCAGTAGCCGAGCATGTTGTGGTCCGAGCGGGTCCACGATCTCGCCCACCGCTCCCGCCGGCAGCGTCCCGCCGGTGGCCGGTCGACGATGCGCAGCTCGACGCCGGTCGAAGGGCCGTCCCGCCGATGCGCAGGAGGTGGGCGCGGGCCGTCGGGGTCGTGGTCCTCGGGCATGGAGCGAGGATGGCGCCGGTCGTCTCGGTCATCCCGTAGACCTGGGCGAAGTGGCAGCCGAAGACCCATCGACCGCACCAGGACGTCCTCGCTGATGGGGGAGGCCCCGTAGAAGATGGTGCGGAGCGAGCTCACGTCGGTGTCGGCCAGCGCCGGAGTGCCAGCAGGAACATCAGGACGGCCGGCACGACGAAGGCCTCGGTGACGCGGTGCTCCTCGACGAGCCGGAGGACCTCGACGGGATCCATGTCCCGCAGGATGACCGAGTGCCCGCCCGCGACATGCCGCACAGCGCCCACCCCGAGCCGCCGATGTGGAACAGCGGCATGGCCACCAGGCTCACCGTGTCGGCTCGCCGATGTCGAAGGCCTGCGTCGGCCTCGCTGACGGATGGCCGAGATGTTGCGGCCGGAGACATCACCCCCTTGGGGAGCCCGGTGGTGCCCGAGGTGTACAGCTGCACCACGACGTCGTCCGGGCCCGGGTCGAAGCCGGGACGTCCCGGCTCCACGGCCCCGTCGGCGTCCCGCCACCGGGAACTGGTCGAGCGCCACCCAGTGGCGAATCCCGTCGACGAGGGCCCCGACTCCTTGCCGCCCCGGCGTACTCGGGCCCGAAGAACACGATGGCGTCCGGGCGTCGTCGATGACGGCGGCCATCTCGGCCGGGGCCGAGCGCCAGTTGACGGCCACGTTGACCGCGCCGAGCAGGGCGCCGCCGAAGAACACCTCGAAGTACTCAGTGCCGTTGCGATCGAGGAAGGCCACCCGGTCGCCCGGCCCCACGCCGGCCCGCCAACGCGTGGCCGACCCGGCGGCGCGGTCGTATGACCTCGCCCGACCGTAGGCGGTGGTCCCCTCGGGCAGCATCGGCGCGTCGGGGTCGCGCGGCCCCAGGGCCGGAACATGCCGGAGGTGGTCGCCAGCCCGGCGGCGTCCGGCCCGGCCCGGTTCGGTCTGCTGGGTCGTCGCGGCTCCGCCCCCTGTGCCCGTCCTGGTTCGGTTCTGCCCCGATGGGCTCCCCCGCCGACCCCCGGCCACCGGGGGCCGGATGGCGGCGGGAGGCCGGAACCGGCCCCGTCGAGTGGAGGGGTGACCGGCGCCTCCCCACCCCTGCACCCGCTGCCCCCGCCGACCGCCTCTACTTCCGCCAGCTGCTCTCGGGCGCGACTTCGCCACGACGACCCGGTGGCGCGCCAGATGGTCAACTTCGTCTACCTGATCGGCGACCGCGAGACCGGCGAGGCGGTGATCGTCGACCCCGCCTACGACGTGCGACGACCTGCTCGACATCCTCGCCGGCCGACGGCATGCGCTGCGTCGGCGTGCTGGCCACCCACTACCACCCCGACCACGTCGGCGGCGACCTGATGGGCTGGTCGCATCGAGGGCGTCACCGCCTGCTCGAGGTCCAGCCGGTGCCGATCCACGTCCAGGCGGACGAGGCCCCCTGGGTGGAGCGGGCCACCGGCGTCGGCGACGGCGAGCTGGTCGCCCACCACAGCGGCGACGTGGTGAAGGTCGGCGACGTCCCCATCGAGCTGGTCCACACCCCGGGCCACACCCCGGGCAGCCAGTGCTTCCTGGTCGACGGCCGGCTGGTGGCGGGCGACACCCTGTTCCTCGACGGCTGCGGGCGCACCGACCTGCCCGGCGGCGACCCCGAGGCCATGTACGAGTCGCTGACCACCCGCCTGGCCCGGTGCCCGACGACACCGTGCTGTTCCCCGGCCACCTCTACTCGCCCGAGCCGTCGGCCACCATGGGCGAGACCCGGGCCCGCAACTACGTCTTCCGCCTGCGCACGCCCGAGCAGTGGATGACGATGTTCGGAGCCTGAGCCGTCCGTGCCCCCTCGCGGCCCCGTCCGGGGCGCCTACGATACGGCCCATGAGTACGCCCTGACCCGACGCCACCATCGTCGTCGTCGGCGCGTCCCTGGCCGGCCTGCGGGCCGCCGAGAGGTTCGGCCGAAGGCCACGCCGGGCCGGTCATCATCATCGGCGACGAGCTCCACCTCCCCTACGACCGTCCGCCGCTGTCCAAGCAGGTCCTGGCCGGCACGTGGGACGTCGAGCGCATCCATCATCACGCCCCGGACGAGCTCGACGCCCTCGGGCTCGAGTTCCGCCTCGGCCGGCGGGCCCCGGCGCTCGACCTCGACGCCCGGACGCTCCTGACCGACGACGGGACCGAACTGCCCTTCGACGGCCTGGTCGTGGCCACCGGTGCCGTCGCCCGGTCCCTGCCCGGCACCGAGGGCATGGCCGGCGTCCGGATCCTGCGCACCCTCGACGACTGCCTGGCCATCCGGGCCGCCCTGCCGGCGGCCGGGGACGGCCGCGGGTGGTGGTCATCGGGGCCGGGTTCATCGGTTCCGAGGTGGCGGCCACCTGCCGGGGGCTGGGCGCCGAGGTCACCGTGGTCGAGGCCCTGCCCACCCCCCTCGGCCGGGTGCTGGGCGACGCCATGGGCGAGGCCTGTGCCGAGCTGCATCGCGACGACGGCGTGACCGTGCGGACCGGGGTCGGCGTCGCGCCGGGTGACGTCCGACACCGGCGGGGGCGCACCGGCGGTGGTCCACCTGGCCGACGGCACCGAGCTCGAGGCCGACGTGGTGGTGGTGGGCATCGGCGTGGTGCCCGCCGTCGGCTGGCTGGAGGGCTCGGGCCTGAGCCTCGACAACGGCGTGGTCTGCAGCGAGACCCTGTTCGCCGCCGACCGGGTGGTGGCGGCCGGGGACGTGGCCCGGTGGACCCATCCCGGGCTGGGCGAGCAGCTCCGGGTCGAGCACTGGACCAACGCCGCCGAGGGGGGTGCTGCCGCGGCCCGCAACCTGTTGGCCGGGTCGGCGGCGGCCCAGGCCTACGACCCGGTGCCGTTCTTCTGGTCCGATCAGTACGGACCAAGATCCAGGTGATCGGCCTCCCCGGGCCCGACGACGAGGTGGTCGTGGTCGACGGCTCGGTGGAGGAGGGCAAGTTCGTGGCCCTCTACCGTCGGGGCGACCGGCTGCGGGCCGCCCTGGCCTTCAGCCGGCCCCGCCAGCTGATGGCCTACCGGCCGCTGCTGGCCGCCGGGGCCTCGTTCGACGAGGCGCTGGCCGTCACGCGCGTCCTGAGGCGGGACCCCACCGGCCCGGCCCGGGCCGGTCTCCCCCGCCCCGCAGCCCCGGCGGCCGCCGGCGGCGAAGCGAGCGGGTGAAGGCGAGCGCCGCGGCGATCTGGTCGGCGGACGGCTCGATGCCGCCGTAGGTGGAGCGCTCCACCAGCGTGGTGACCGCCACCAGGCCGGCGCCGGCCGCGGGTCGGCGTCGCCCAGCCGCACGCCGTAGGCCGACAGCGTCTCGTCGGTGCGCCGAGCTGCCCCGGCGTCCCCGCCCCGCTCGAGGTCGGCGGCGACCTGGTGGGCCCAGGTGGGCGGGCGCGCGACGCGGCGCCGGCGGACCACGACCACCGTCGCCCCCAGGGCGACGACCAGCCGATCGGGATCCACGGGAGGTGGGCGAGGACGCGGCTGGCGCTGTGGGCCAGGACCGACCCGGGCGAGGGGTTGGCCAGCGGGACGACGGCCGTGGGGTCGAAGTTCTGCCAGCCGTAGCCGGGGAACCACACCTGCACCCAGGCGTGGGCGTCCTTGGCCTGGACGTCGTAGAGGTCGGTGATCGGGTTGTAGGAGCCGGGCACGTAGCCGACCGTCTCGCGGGCCGGGATGCCGAGGGACCGCAGCATGACCACGGTGGCGGTGGAGATCTGCTCGCAGAAGCCCAGCCGGGTGCCGAAGAGGAAGCTGCTCACGGTGTCGGCCCCCGGGGGCAGCGGCGGGATGTCGGTCGTGTACCGGACGTGGTGGCCATCCACCCCTCGATGGCCTCGACCTTGTCGTAGGTGTGGGGGTCGGCCGGTGGCCCGATGCCGGCGGTGATCGAGCGGGCCAGGGCGGCCACCCGGGGGTAGGCATGGGGAAGCTGGAGATAGCGGTCGTGTCCGAGCGCGGCAGGCCGTCGGCCTGGGGCACCGGCGCTCGGTGGGGGTCGGCCCGCGAGCTGTTCCGGGGTGGCGGTGCTGTCGTCGGACACCACCGTGTAGATGGTGCCCGCCCCCATCGAGCTGGTGGAGACGATGGTGCCGTCCCCGGTCAGGAACAGGGAGCGGGACTGGATGTAGACCCGCTCGGCGTTGTCGGCGTGGAACACCAGGTTGGGGCCCGACTGGGCCAGGTAGAAGGTCTGGATGTCGGGGTCCCCGAGGACTGGGGCGCCTGCTGGTCGGGCTGGAGGGGATCTCGAACGGCGATCCGAAGTCCAGTTTGATCACGGCCCGCCGTTGGCCGGTTCTGGGCCTGGACCCAGCTCTGGCCGTTCCAGTGTCGTAGGTCTGCCCCACCCAGAAGCTGGGCCGGCTCGCCCGGACCCGCATGACCACCTCGTTGCCGAGCGAGGCCCGGACCCCGGTGTCGAGCGACTTGGCGAAACCGAGGAAGCCGCCGACCCGGTGCGGCCGGTGGGGCTGGCCGCGTGGGCCGGCAGCGACGCCGACCCGTCGGTCAGGTTGCTGGGCGAGTCGACCGGCGACGAGTCGGCCGACGACGAGGGGAAGATCAGCGAGGTGGACACCTTCGGGGCCGGCAGCACCGACACCAGGAGCACGGCCACCACGGCCACCGCCACACCGGTCACCGCCAGAGTGAGCCAGGGGACGCCCCGGGCGCCGGCCATCGACTGCCACATGGCCACCAGTCCCCACAGGCCGCAGGCCACCCAGGCCACGACGTAGACGCCCAGGGTCAGGTCGACCGACTGGGCCGCCGCCACCGCCATCAGGGCGGCCGACCCGGCCAGCGAGTAGGCCACGTCGCGGCGGGCCGGGACGTCGAAGGCGTGGGTGCACAGCACCCAGGCGAACAGCACGGCCAGCGGGCTCTCGACGGTGGAGATGTCCCCGGGCGTGGCGGTGTGGCTGACCGTGGCGATGAACCAGACGAAGCCGCCCACGGCGCACACGGCCAGGATGGGCTTGACCGCCGGCCACGGGTGCTCCCGGCGCCAGTACGAGAGGACGTTGCCCACCACGGTGGCCACGATCGCGAACAGGGCCACGGCCAGGCTGAGCTCGCCCTGGCTCCAGCACGCCGCGATGGCGACGACCACCGTGCCGGCCGAAGCGACCCGGAACGGCACCGAGTGCTCGGGTGGACCGGGTCGGTTGGCTTGGACGACCCGCTGCCAGAGGGTCATCGTCCGCCCCGTTGGGGCCGGGGGACGCCGTCGGGTGGCGGGCCGGGCGCCGGCACGGCCCGGGCCAGGCGTCGGCCGAGGTCGACACGGTCCCGTACCTGGCGGAGGCACCGACCCTCGGCCTCGAGGGTGCCGAGCACCACCGGCTGGCCCCGGGCGAGGCACCGGGCCACCACCGCCATCACCCGCTCGGCCTCGGCCTCGGCCTCGGCCGGGTCGCCGGGCAGGGTGACCTCGATGACCACCGGCTCGTCGGTCTGGCGCTCCCGCTCCCGGACCATCAGCGTCCCGACGTGGGAGGTGGCCGGCCAGTGGACCGACCGCCGCGAGTCGCCGGCCTGGTACGGCCGCACGCCCCGGGGTTCGCCGGCCCCGGCGGGCACCCGGCGCGGCGACTCGCCGGACAGGTCGTCGGGTCTGGCGTCCATCGGCCCGGGCGTGCCGAGGCGGGGGGCCACGTGCAGGGGCCGGGTCAGCGGCACCTCGACCTCCCGGGCCCACCACAGGAAGCCGAACGGCGCGCACGAGGCCAGTTCGAGGGCGACGTCCTCGATGACGCCCCGCCGGTCCGGGGTGACGGTGACCACCACCGGCCGGTCGCCCCGTGGCGGTCCCCGGCCCGGGCGGTGGCCCCCGCCGGATCGCGAGGCCTGATCCGGATCGGTCCGTTGGCCCTCAGGGTCAGGGCCACCGGTCGACCCGCCACGGTGTCCGCCGGGCGAGGCGGTGCAGCTCACGACGGCCCGGCGCGCCGGGAACCACGGCGCGGCCAGCCCGGTGAACAGGACGGCCGCCAGCAGGGCACCGACGGCCTGGACCCATCCGGACCCGCTGGAGTGGGCCACCCCGCCCAGGCCAAGACGGCGACCAGGCTCCCGGCCACCGGGGCCAGCCAGGCCACCGGGTGGACCCGGTGCCGGAGCCGGCGCCCTCCGGGCAGGATGGCCCCCGGCCCCTGCCGACGTCGGCGGCGCCCGGCCACCCCCCACGAAACCGCCATGCCGGCGCTCAGGGCGACCACGCCGACCAGGGCGCCGGCCAGGACCTCGTGGGCGCCGAAGAAGGACCGGACCGCCACCACGCCGGCGACGCCGGCCAGGATGCCGGTGGCGGCGGTGGTGACCCCACGCCAGCCCATCGTGCGCCGGGCGGCGTCCGGCGCGCTCACGTCGGGGGAACGGGTGTTTCGGCCAGGATGCGACCCACGAGGGCCGGGCCGTCCCCACCGCTGCCCTCGGCCACCAGCCGATGGGCCAGGCAGGCCACGGCCACGGCCTGCACGTCCTGGGGGGTGACGTAGGCCCGTCCGCTGAGGACGGCGTAGGCCTGGGCCGAGCGAATGAGGGAGATGGCGGCGCGCGGGCTGGCACCCAGGCGGACGGTCCCGGCGGTGCGGGTGGCCCGCACCAGGGAGACGGCGTACTCGGCCACCGCCGTCACCACGTGCACGGTGGCCGTGGCGGCGATGGCCCGCTCCCATCGGGCCGGGTCGGCGACCGGGGCCAGGCTGTCGAGGGCGTACCGGCCCCCGTTGTGGAGGACGAGCCGGGTCTCGACCTCGGCGTCGGGGTAGCCGATGGTGGTGGACAGTCCGAACCGGTCGAGCTGGCTCTCGACCAGCGGGTACGTGCCGAGCTGGCCCATGGGGTTCTGGGTGGCGATGACCAGGTGGGGACGGGGCAGGGGCCACGACTCGCCGTCCACCGACACCTGCTGCTCCTCCATCGCCTCGAGGAGCGCCGACTGGGTGCGCGGGGGGGTCCGGTTGAGCTCGTCGAGCAGGACCACGTGCCCGAAGACCGGACCGGGCCGGAACTCCCACGTCCCGGTGTCGGGGGAGAACACGGTGACCCCGGTGACGTCGGAGGGCAGCAGGTCGGGATGGCCCTGGACCCGGGACAGCTGTACACCCGAGCGCGGCGGCCAGCGCCCGGGCCAGCACCGTCTTGCCCACCCCGGGGACGTCCTCGATCAGCAGGTGGTTGCCGGACATGGCCGCCACCACGGCGATGGTCACCGCCCTCGGCGTTCCGAGCAGGACCTGGGAGAGCGATTGGTGGAGCGACCGGGCGCAGCCCACGGCCTCGTCGATGGTGGCCTGGGGGTCGAGCGGGGCCGTCCCGAGGACGGACGCCATCGGCTCGGCTCCCACTGCCTCGATGCCCGTGCTCATGCGCTCCCCTGCTTCCCCGGCATTGGACCGTCCCGGTGGTATCACTGCCGAGCGTGGTTGCCTACCCACCCTAGGCGTTCCCAGGGTGACTCTTCAATGCACCGGTCAATGCACCGGCCGGCAGTCCGGCCCCCGGACCCCACGCCCCGGGCACCAGGGCGCACGCCGACGGGTTCAGAAGTCAAGGGCGGACAGCTCGGGGATGGTGCCCTCGGACCGACCCCGGGCCTCCAGCCACCTGGCCCGGCGTTCGGTGCGCTGCTCGTCGGTCAGCCGGGGGTCCACCACCTGCCGGGGCTCCCAGGCGGCGGCCACGTCGTCCTCGTCAGCCCACGTGCCGATGGCCATGCCGGCCAGGTAGGCGGCGCCGAGGGTGGTGGCCTCGAGTACCGGCGCGATCTCGATGGACCGGCCGCAGGCATCGGCCAGGGCCTGGGTGAATACGGGATTGTCCGACATGCCCCCGTCGACGCGGAGGGGGCCGATGGGCAGTCCCGAGTCGGCCTCCGCCGCCTCGAGCAGGTCGGCCCCCCGCTGGGCCACCCCCTCCAGGACCGCCCGCACCAGCTCGGGGCGCCCGCTGCCCCGGGTCAGCCCCACGAAGGTCCCCCGGGCCCCGAAGTCCCAGACCGGGGTGCCCAGTCCGAGGAGGGCCGGGACGAACCAGACGTCCCCGGCATCCTGACAACGACCGGCCACTTCGGCGGAGTGGGCGGCGGTGTCGATGATCCCCAGGTCGTCCCGCAGCCACTCCACGCATGTGCCGGCGGACAGCATGATGGCCTCGACGCCCCACGTGATCCGGCCACCCCGGCGCCAGGCGATGATCGGGATGGTGCCGGCCGGGCCCCGGGCCGCCTGCGGGGGCCGCTGGCGGCCCACGCACTGGTCGAGCATGCCCCCGGTGCCGAAGGTGGCCTTGGCCTGGCCCGGGTGAGTGCACCCCTGCCCGATGAGGGAGGCCTGCTGGTCGCCGGCCAGCCCGGCGATGACCGGCCGGCCCGACAGGATCTCGGCCTGCCCCACCGCCCCCGAGGAGTCCACCACGGTGGGGAGGAGGGGTTCGGGGATGCGGAGGGCGGCCAGCACCTCGGAGCTCCAGCCCGAGCCGTCGCCCTGGATCAGCCCGGTCACCCCGGCGTTGGACGCGTCGGTCACGTGGAGCGCCCCGGCCGAGAGGACCCACGCCACCCAGGTGTCGACGGTACCGAAGGCCAGCTCGCCGCGCTCGGAGCGAGAGCGGTCCGGATCGGCCTGGTCGAGGATGGCGGCCACCTTGGTGGCCGAGGCGTTGGGCGCCACCCGGATGCCCCGGCCCTGGAGCTCCAGGCAGGTGCCGACGGTCCGGAGGTCCTGCCAGCCCAGCCCGGGTGCGACCGGGATCCCGGTGGCCCGGTCCCACACGACGGTCGAGGCCCGTTGGTTGGCGATGCCCACGGCCTCCACCGGCCCGCCCTCGGCCAGACTGGCCGAGGCCACCTCGACCACGGCGGCGGCCATGGCCGACGGGTCGAACTCCACGAGCCCCGGGAACGGCGTGTCCGGGAGCACCGGGACGTGGTGGACGTGGGTCACCTCGCCGTCGGGACGGACCACCGCTCCTCGCACCCCGGAGGTGCCCACATCGACCACCAGGACGCTCATGGCCAGGGCACCGGTCCGAAGGGGCCCGTGAGGCCCAGCTTGCCCGGGTTGAGGATCCCGTGGGGGTCGAGGGCGTCCTTGAGCGAGGCCAGTACCTCGAAGCCCGACCCGAGGGCGGCGGGGAGGAAGCGGGCCCGGTTGAGTCCGATGCCGTGGTGGTGACTGATCGCGCCCCCCGCGTCCATGGTGGCCTGCGTCACCCGGTCCCATGCCTGGCGGTAGTACCGGTCGACCCAGTCGAGGTGGGCCTGACCGGCGCCGTCGGACACCAGGTCCTCGGGCGGGCGGCCGGCGAAGGTGAAGTAGAGGCAGGCGCCGTCGGTGTAGGCGTGCGACTGGTGGGACGAGGCCACCAGCGTCCCCTCCACGGCAGCCAGCGCGTCGAGCACGGCCCGGTACAGCCCGGGCAGCGCCGCCCACCGGGCCGACACCTCGACCGTGTCCACCACGATGCCGCCGCGCCACAAGGGGGCGAGGGCCGACACGTCGTTGCGGTGCCCCAGCCACCGGTCGACCAGGCCGGCGTCGAGCGGGTCGGCGCCCGCGGCACTCCTCGTCGACCACGGCCAGGGTGGCCTCGACCAGGCCGACGTCGGCCTCGTCCAGGACGACCAGGACGTTGGTGTCGGGCTGCTCGAAGGACCGCCCCGACTCGGTGGCGTCGTAGAGGCGGAGCACCGCCGGGGTGGCCCCGCGTCGGAGGATGCGGCGGCAGGCGTCGAGGCCCTCGGCGAACGAGGTGAAGCCGAAGGCCCGCCGACCCTCGCCCGCGGGCACCGGGTGCACCCGGAACCGTCCCTCGGTGATGACCCCGAGGGTGCCCTCGCTGCCCACGAACAGCTGGGTCAGGTCGGGGCCGGTGGCCGATCGGGGGCCGTATCCGCCGGTGCGGACGACCCGCCCGTCGGCCATTACCACCTCCAGCCCGATGACCATGTCCTCGATCTTCCCGTACCGGTTGGAGTACTGTCCGGCGCCCCGGCAGGCCAGCCAGCCGCCCACGGTGGACAGGTCCATGGACTGGGGCCAGTGCCCGAGCGTGACACCGTGACCCTCCCGGAGCCCGGACTCCACGTCGGGGCCGAAGGTTCCTGCCCGAAGGTCGGCCACGAGCGAGTCGGCGTCCACCGTCCCGATGCCGGCCAGGCCGCACAGGTCGAGGGCCACGCCCCCGAACAGAGGGACCGACGCACCGCACACCCCGCTGCGGCCCCCGGCCGGGGTCACCGGCACCCGGGCCTCATGGCAGAGGGCCAGGACGGAGGCCACCTGGCCGGTGTCGGTGGGGCGGGCCACCACCGCGGGCCTGGCCGGCACCTGGCCGGCCACCGCCCAGCCGATGGCCAGCGGCCACCAGTCCCGTCCCGCCTCGGCCCGGTCCTCGTCCAGCGCCGAGACCCCGGCGCACACGCCAGCCAGCCGCTCGAACAGGGGCCCGTCCACCGGCACCCGGTGTCCGCCGAGGTGGTCGGCCACCCGGTCCGGATCGGCGTCGATAGGCGTCACCGGCGTGGGCCGGATCACCCGGGCTCCCCGCCGCCACCGGTGGAGGACCCGGCGTTGGCCGGCCGGCCCCGGCCGGGGTCCACATCCAGACCGGCCCGGGCCAATTCGTGCCGCCGGGCCTCGGCATAGCCCTCGGCTTCGGCTTCGACGCGTCCCTCGTCCCAACCGAGTTCGGGGCCGATCAGCTCGGCCACGCGTCGGGCGGCGGCGGCGGCGGCCCGGGCGTCGCGGAGTACCGCCCGGGTCCGCCGGTCCAGGACGTCGCTCACCGACCCGGCCATCTCGTGCCGCGCCGCGTAGAGCGCTTCGACCTCGAGATAGTGGAGCCCACCGACCAAGGGCGCCAACAGCTCCGGTCGTCCGTCGGCCAGGGCCAGCACGTCCGGCGTCTCCGAGCCGAAGCGGCCGGCCAGGTGGGTGGCGCTGGCGGTGGCCCCGTCCGGGGAGGTCGCCGGGTCGGAGGCGTTACCGTTCCGGCGGGCCGACACCCGGGCCGACTGCCCCGCTCCGCGCAGCCGGAGGTCCCTGGTGGCGCAGCGAAGCGACCTACGGCCCAGCGCGGCGGCCACGGTGTCCACGGTGTCCTCAGCCATCTTGCGGTAGGTGGTGAGCTTCCCGCCGGTGACCGTGACGACGCCCGAAGCAGAGGTGTGCACGGTGTGGCGACGGGACAGGTCGGCGGTCCGCTCGCTCGGGGCGTGCTTCCCCTCCACCGGGGCCAACAGGGGTCGCAGCCCTGTCCACACTCCGGTGATGTCATCCCGGCCGAGCGGCCGGGTGGTCACGGCGTTGGCCGCCGCCAGGATGTAGTCGACGTCCTCGGGGAGACAGCTGGGGTCGTCGAGGGGTCCTTCGTACTCGGTGTCGGTGGTACCGAGGTACACCTGGTCCCCCCACGACACCACGAAGATGGACCGGTGGTCGTCGTGGACCGGGATGACCGCGGCGATGTCACACGGGAACGCCTCGTTGGGAACGGTGATGTGGATCCCCTTGGCCGGCCGGATGGAGTGCGGGTCGCGCTGCTCGTCGAGGGCGCGCACCTGGTCAGACCACACGCCCGCCGCATTGACCACCACCGAGGCCCGGATCTCGAAGGGCTCGGTGCCGTCGGGAGCCACGACGGCTCCGCACACCTGCCCGTTCGAGCCGGTGACCAGGCCGGTCACCCGGGTGTGGTTGGCCGCCACCGCCCCGTGGTCGAGTACGGCGGTGCGGACCACGGCCAGGGTCAGCCGGGCATCGTCGGCCCGGGCGTCCCAGTAGAGGAACCCGGCCACCAGGCGTTCGGCCCGGAGCGTGGGCATGTGGGCCAGGGCCTGGTCCCGGGAGACCTTCTCGTGCCGGCGGCCGATCCGCATGCCGCCGGTGAGGTCGTAGAGCCACAAGGCCGTCCGGTAGACCCGGGCCACGCCGCGGTTGACCATCCCGTCCCGTCCGAACAGGGGGATGAGGAAAGGGAGCGGCGAGACCAGGTGGGGAGCGTTCTCCAGCAGGCGCTGGCGTTCGACCAGGTTCTCGTAGACCAAGCGGTACTCGTGCTGCTGCAGGTACCGGAGCCCGCCGTGGATCAGCTTGGACGACTTGGACGACGTGCCCGAGGCGAAGTCGTCCTTCTCGACCAGGGCGGTGCGAAGCCCGCGGCTGGCCGCGTCGAGGGCCACACCGGCGCCGGTGATGCCCCCGCCGATGACCAGCACGTCGAACCGCTCGGAGGCCATGCTGGCCAGGGCCTCGACCGCGGTGGAACCGGCCGGCGCCGGACGCGTTGGCGCTGGCTGGCTGGGACATGGCCAAAGCCTGCCACAGGTGGGCGGGTGGTCGATCGGGCCGGCGGATCGGACCCGGCCCGCCGCCGCCGCCGGAGGAGGCCCGGCGATGGGCGCCCGCCCGCACGGGCCGGGGTGGCTTCCGGTATCTACAACGATTGTTGAGAAACAATTGTTGGTGATACCGTGGCGCTGATGCGCACTCCCGACGAGCTGACCGAGCGCTTCCGGGCCACCGGACGGAAGGTCACCGCTCAGCGCCAGTGCATCTTCCGGGTTCTCCAAGGCGATGTGACCCACCCCTCGGCCGAGGCGGTGCACGCCCTGGCCAGCCGCGAGATGGAGACCATCTCGCTCAAGACCGTCTACCAGACCCTCTACGACCTGGCCGAGTTGGGCGAGATCGCCACGCTCGACGTGGGCACGGGTATGACCCGGTTCGACCCCAATGTCGACGACCCCCACCACCACCTGGTGTGCCACAACTGCGGCAGCGTGCGGGACCTGGTGGCCACGTTCCCGGCCCTCCGGATCCCCAAGGGTGCGGATCTCGGCTTCGAGGTGGGCTCGGCCGAGATCGTGTTCCGGGGCCTGTGCCCCGAGTGCCAGTCGCCGTCCCCGACCCGCCGGGCCCCCGCCCGGTCCGCCCCGTGACGGTGGTGGAGGGCCCGCCCGATGTCAACATCAGCAACCCGCCCGCGGAAGCCTCCGCGGGTTTCACCCCCATGAAAGGAACACCGTGACAGAACTCAAGAACAGCAAGACCGAAGCCAACCTGAAGGAGGCCTTCGCCGGCGAGAGTCAGGCCAACCGCCGGTACCTGTACTTCGCCCAGAAGGCCGACGTGGAGGGCTACCCCGACGTCGCCGCCCTCTTCCGCTCGGTCGCCGAGGGGGAGACCGGCCATGCCTTCGGCCACTTCGACTTCCTCCGCCTGGTCGGAGACCCGGTGACCGGCGTCCCGGTCGGCCCCACCGAGGACAACCTCAAGTCGGCCATCGAGGGAGAGACCTACGAGTACACCGAGATGTACCCGGGGTTCGCCAAGACGGCCCGTGAGGAAGGGTTCGACGAGATCGCCGAGTGGCTCGAGACGCTGGCCCGCGCCGAGAAGAGCCACGCCGGTCGGTTCAGCGAGGGACTGGCCTCCCTGACCTGAGCCCGACGGGGTGCGGCGGACCCCCAGCCGTCGAGCGATCCGGCCCCCGGTGACCGGCCGGGGCCGGATCGTCCTGGTCCACGCGCCGGCCCACGCCATCGGCCGGGAGGCGCGGTCCACCGGGTCACACCCGATCCGGATCCCGGGACACCGGGGGACGCCGATCTCCAGAAGGGAGTGCCGTGACATCTGCTCGACCGCTCACCCTCGCCGACATCGCCGACCAGCGCGCCTACGAGCGGGAGCGGGACACGTTCAGGACCCAGGTCATCGCCGCGAAGAAGCTCCGGCGGATCAGCGTGGGGCCGGTGATCACACTGACCTTCGAGAACCGGCTGACCATGCGGTTCCAG
The DNA here is from genome assembly GCA_963817005.1 of uncultured Acidimicrobiaceae bacterium. Classification (GTDB taxonomy): domain Bacteria; phylum Actinomycetota; class Acidimicrobiia; order Acidimicrobiales; family RAAP-2; genus Bog-756. Next base: position 1,391,492 of record CAWFMN010000004.1, on the reverse strand, counting down.
GTGCAGGAGATGGCCCGGGCCGAGAGGATGGTCACCGACGAGCAGATCCAGCACGAGCTGGATGTCTACAACCGGCTGCTGCCTGCGCCCGGCGAGCTGTCGGCCACGCTCTTCCTCGAGCTGACCACCGAGGAGGAACTCCGCACCTGGCTACCACGCCTGGTCGGGGTCGAGCGGGCGTGCGAGCTCCGCATCGGCCGGGGCGACGCCGTCGAGGTCATCTCGTCCACCCCGGAGGAGGAGCACGAATCGAACCTGAGCCGGCCCGAGACCACCTCGGCCGTCCACTATGTCCGGTTCGGGTTCACGCCGGAGCAGATCGAGGCCTTCGTCACGGGTCCGGTGACGCTAGGGGTGAACCATCCCGAGTATCCCGAGGGACTGCCCGGCACGCCCCTCAGTGAGGCGACCCGGGCCGAACTGGCGGACGACCTGGCCGACCCGTGAGGCTCTGCCCGCGGCCCGGCGGCCGCCCGGGGGACGCCGCTACCGACCGGTGAAGTGGGGCGGCCGTCGCTCGAGCGACGACGCCACCCCCTCGCCGAAGTCGAGGGTGTTCATGAGCGCCACCTGCTCGGCCGCCTCGTCCCGCACGGCGGCGGCGAACGCGGCGAGCAGATCCCTCCGCAGGGTGGTCCGAATGGCCTTCACGGCCAGCGGTGCCGACTCGGCGATCTCGGCCGCCAGCTGGTGGGCGGCGGCCCGTGGGTCACCGCCGAGTCGATCCACCAGCCCGATGCGCAGGGCGTCGGTCCCGTCGATGCGTCGTCCCGTGACGAGGAGCTCCAGGGCCATCTGGGGTCCGACCGCCCGGGGCAGCGTGATCGAGATGCCGAAGCCGTGGTGGAAGCCGAGCCGGGCGAAGTTGGCGGCGAACCGGCTGTCGGGCGCTGCCACCCGGAAGTCGCCGGCCAGGGCCAGCCCGAGTCCGCCACCGATGGCCGCACCTTGGATGGCCACCACCACCGGGAGGGGCCCGGCGACCAGGGCCTCCGCCCGCTCGTAGAGGCCGCGGAGGGCCTCCGGCTCCGCGGCTCCCGCCCTACCGAAGTCGAGGCCGGCACAGAAGTGACGTCCCTCCGAACACAGCACCACGGCCCGGGCGCCCTGCGTCTCGGCCCAGCCGATGGCGTCCACCACGCACCCCAGGAGCTGGGCGTCGAAGTAGTTGGCCGGCGGGCGGTGCAGTTCGACCTCGGCCACCCGCCGGTCGTCGATGGCCACGGTCACGTCCATGAACGCCTCGTTCATCCCTGTCCCTCCTCCTCGTCCGGGACCGGTCCGGCCGCCGGAGCGTCGGACCGGCGGCGGGTCTCGGCCAGCACCTCGTCGGTGTGCTGACCGCTCAGGGCGGCCGGTCGCCGCACTGTCGGCCCCGACATCCGCGAGAACCGCACCGGTTGGGGGATGACCTTGTAGCGACCGGCCACCGGGTGGTGATCCTCGTCGAGGTCGTCGACCAGCTCGTCGAGGGTGGGGATGGGCGAAGCTGCCACGTCGGAGGCCTCACAGAAGGCCAGCCACTCGGCCGTCGTGCGCCGGATGAGGATCTGGGCCACCTCGCGATAGAGGTCGTCGGCGTGGTCGATCCGGGCCCGGGCGCTGCGGATGCGCTCGTCAGCCACCAGGTCCTCCCGCTCCCCGGCTCGGAAGATGTCCGCGAAGTTACGTTCGGTGTAGGGGAGCACGCTGATCCATCCGTCGCTGGTCCGTTGAGGCCGTCGCTCGGAGCTCAGGATCCGCTGGTAGCCCGATGGGCCTTGGGGTGGCCGGGCGGTGGCGGCACCGGCGTGCTCCACCAGCATGAAGGCGGTCATCACATCGACCATCGGAACCTCGAGGTGCTGACCCTCACCGGTGCGCTCCCGGTGGAAGAGGGCAGCCAGCACGGCATAGGCGATGGTCAGCCCGCTGACCTTGTCGGCCATCAGGGTCGGGGCGAAGAGTGGCACGCCGCTGAACCGGCGGAAGGCGTCGGGGAGCCCGGTGGCGGCCTGGATGACGTCGTCGTAGGCCGGGGCGTCGGCGGCCCCGGAGTCGCTCGGATATCCCTGGGCTTGGCAGTAGACGATGTCGGGTCGCACCGGCTCCACATCCTCGTAGCGCAGGCGGAGCCGGGCCAGGGTCCCCGGCCGCAAGTTGGTGACCAGGACGTCGGCGGTCGCCGCTACCTCCAGTAGGGCGTCCCGGCCGGACTCGGTCTTGAGGTCGAGCACGATGTTGCGTTTGTTGCGGAGGAGATTGAGGGCGACGCCCGAGAGTCCGGGGTGCGGGCCACCGGTCATGACCCGGCTGAGCGTTCCGCGCGGATCCTCGACGGTGATCACGTCGGCGCCCAGGTCGCCGAGGATCTGGGTGGCCAGCGGACCCATCACGATCGAGGTGAGGTCGACGACCCGAACGCCGTCGAGCGGTCCTCGGGGGTGTGCCGTCATCTTGTCCCTCCTGCCGGTCACGGATACGTCTGCCCACTGCAGGGTGGACCCGGGAACGCCTCTAGAGGTAGGCCAGGTGCACCGAGGCGTCCGGTGTGTTGATGCGGAAGGTCAGGCTCTCCTCAAGGTAGAGCTCGACGCTGGTGGCACTGCTCGAGCGGTAGCCGACGGAGAAGTCTTCCCCCACCGTCAGCTCGAAGTCCCCGCCGCGCTGGCTGAGCACGACCGCCCCGTCGACTGCCGGGGCCCAGACCACGGGGCCGTCGAGGATCTGCCGGAGGTGCTCGAAGACCGGGTAGCCCCCGTGCTCGGTGGTCTCGGTCACACCGGTGAAGCAGCGGGCCCCGAGGGCGATGGCGTACGGGCCCGCCACATCAGCGGCGCGCAGCGCCGCCACGGCCTGGGCCACGTGCTCGGGATAGCGGCTGTAGTCGTCGCTGATGGCCACCGGCCGGTGCGGCGAGGCGGCGATCAGCCCGGACACGCCACCCGGCTCGTAACCGTCGAACACCAGGTGGTCCTCGGCCAGCGCGGCCGCGCGCCCTGCGGCCATCACGGCGTCGAGGTCGAGGTCGGTCGCCCCCCGGTCGGCCGCGGCCAGTTCCGCACGGTCCAGGGTGAACAGGGAGCGCAGTTCCACCAGGGGAAGGACGTTGCGACGGGCCACATCGACGCCGAGGGCGGATCCGTCGACGGCCTCGATCCGCCCGACATCTACCGCAGAGAACTCCCAGCCCAGCGGGCCGGAGAAGTCGACCAGACGCCGTGCCGCCAGGAAGTGCTTCAACGAGCGGCCGGCCTCCTCGTCGATCTGGGCCCAGGCCCCGTCGGTGATGGGGGCCAGCTCTCGCATCAGATGGTTCATGGGAACGTCCTGCTTTCACTCCGTAGGTTGCCGATGCCCAGGCTGTCATGGCCCGACCGTCCGGCCGCCCCTCGGGCCAAGGGATTTGGGGTGGGGTCGCCCACGCGGGCCAGGGTATTGCGGTCGATGTGGGAGAAGGGCTCGTCGCGATCGGGTATGTCCAGCACCCCCTCCTCTTCATAGGACCACGTGCCGTCCGGGTTGATCGTCACGCTCATCCGGTAGCTGAGGGTGCGGAAGGCCTGGTCGAGGAAGGGGTTGGACAGGATGCCGTACACTTCGGAACCCACCTCGGCGCGGACCTCGAACTCCGTGGCGCCGGGCTCGGCGGTCCCTCCGGCCAGCAGCACCTGGCCCCTGGGGATCCCGAGGGTCAGTGTCACGGTGTGGGTGGCCGGCTCCCATAGCCAGTAGCCAACCTGGTCGTGGAAGGTCTCCGTCTCCCCGGGCTTGACGATGTGGGTGTGGTAGCGGAGCCCGTAGAACAGCTGGGGTCCGTTGGTCTGCCGGTCGATTGGCTGGAGCTCGTAGCGCTCCACGAAGGTGTTGCGCTCCGTCCCCGCGGCGTCGGGATGGGCGTCGGCTCCCACCGCCCCCTCCCAGACCCCGGCCATGGGGGTCAGCGGTCCCAGGTTGGCCAGGGTGTCCGGCTCGCCGTCGGGTTCCGTGTAGAGGTCGTCCCCGTAGGGTTCCACTCCGGTCCAACTCATGGCGGCCGATTCCCTTCGCTCCGTCGGTACCTGCTGGGACGGTTCACTGGTCGGACGGGACCGCTGACGCTGTGGTCCGAGCCCACGTCGCTGGTCAGTGTAGGCCGACCCGTCGAGGGCGGACACGGTCGGGCCGAGCCGGCATTCGTGGGCAAGGTGCCCGCCCATGCGGTCGGGCCGGGGGCAAGGTGCCCGGCCATGCGGTCGGGCCGTGGGCAAGGTGCCCGGCCATGCGGTCGGGCCGGTGGGCAAGGTGCCCGGCCATGCGGTCGGGCCGTGGGCAAGGTGCCCGGCCAGGCCGTTGTGCTGCTGGCCGGCCAGGTGGCTCCGGGACCATGAGGTGGTCGCCCGTCCGGGCGGCCCGGACGGACGGGACATCCCGTCCGCCGGACACGCACCGCGGTGCACGAACCAAGGGGAACCGACATGACTACGGCGACCACCACGACCATCACCGGCAACCTCACCCGCGACCCGGAGATCCGCTACACCCGCGAGGGGCAGGCCACCACGACGCTGGGCGTGGCCGTCAACCGCCGCTGGCAGAACCGGGAGACCGCCGAATGGGAGGAGTCGACCTCCTTCTTCGACGTCGTCACTTGGCGCGACCTGGCCGAGAACGTGGCCCTCAGCCTGACCCGGGGCATGCGGGTGGTGGTCAGCGGCCGGTTGGAGCAGCGGAGCTGGGAGACGGACGAGGGTGATCGCCGGGTCAAGGTGGAGATCGTGGCTGACGAGGTCGGGGCCAGTCTGCGGTTCGCCACGGTGGACGTGCACAAGATCCTCCGGCCCCACGCTGAGGCCGCCGACGGGAGCGGGTCCGACGGGTCGGCCCCGGCGGACGACGCCCTCGGAACCCCGGCTTGACGGCCGGGCCGCCGACCGATGACCGAGACAGACGTCCCAGCCGCCCTCCCGGCACGGGCACCGTCCGGGCAGACCGCCGAGGTCCGTGCGGCCGTCTGCCTCACCAAGGCCGAGACCTTCGGCGCCTGCCAAGCTCTCGCGGATGCCGACCGTGTCCTGGTGGCGGCCGGCACCATGCGCGAGGCCCGCGCCCTGGGTGACCTCTTCGAGCTGCTCGAGGACCGAATGACCCGCACCGGAGCCGGTCCGTCCCGAACGGGGTCGGACCGACCAGTAGGGCCGGAAGGAGGGGACCGGGCCCTACCGACTCCCTATGACTGCTCGGGTTCGTACTCGATGGACAGCGAGTTGACGCAGTAGCGCTGCCCGGTGGGTGCCGGTCCGTCCGGGAAGACATGCCCGAGGTGACCCCCGCATCGTGCGCAGGTGATCTCGGTCCGCGCCATTCCGAGGCTCTTGTCCACGTGCTCCTCGATCACACCGTCGTCGAGGGCCCGGTAGAAGCTCGGCCAACCGGAGCCGGATTCGAACTTGGTGTCGCTGGGGAACAGGGCGGCTCCGCAGCCGGCACAGGTGAACATGCCGCTGCCCTCGACATGGAGGAGCTCACCGGACCACGCCGGCTCGGTCCCCTTCTGGCGCAGCACTGCGTACCGCTCGGGGGACAGCTTGGTCCGCCACTCCTCGTCGCTCAGCTCCACCCGCCCGCCGGTATCGGTTCCTGTGTTCTCTGCCATGGCCATCCTCCTTGGGGATTCGGGCGCAATCGCCCGTACACTCCGCGGTCCCGGATCGGGTCGTTCGCGTTGCACGGGTCTGGTCCCGGTGTCCCCGGGTTGCCGGAATCCACCCAACCGTGCAGTGTAGGCAACGTCCGTGACGACCGACCTGTTCCCGGCGGAGGTGCGAAAGGGGTTTGCTAACGTCGCGTCAGATTTCGTCGGATCCGCGCCGGCGACCCGGTCAACCGGGATACGACTCCGGCAGCAGCCGTCGGCACCGATCGACGATTCGAGACCCCGCCACCATGGACCTCCGAGACCGACCCGAGGACGAGACCTTTCGCGAGGAGGTCCGTGCCTGGCTCTCCGACCACGTGGTCGGCGAGTTCGCCGGCCCTGGGCGGCCGCGGGCGGGTCGGGGGACGAGACCTTCGGGTTCGAGACCCGGCTGCGAGTGGGAGACGGGTGCTGGCCGCGGACGGCTGGACCTGCCTCGGCTGGCCCGTCGAGTACGGCGGCCGGGGCGCCTCCATCGCCCAGCAGGTCATCTTCAACGAGGAGTACGTCCGGGCCGAGGCCCCGGGCCGGGTCAGCGTCCTGGGCGAGGGCCTGCTCGGCCCGACCCTGATCCACTACGGGACCCCCGAGCAGCAGGCCCGGTTCCTCCCGCCCATCCGTGGCCGGCACCGAGCTGTGGTGCCAGGGCTACTCCGAGCCCGACGCCGGCAGCGACCTGGCCAACGTCCAGACCAAGGCCGTGCTCGACGGCGACGAGTGGGTCGGTCACCGGCCAGAAGGTCTGGACCTCCCTGGCCCACCAGGCCGACTGGTGCTTCGTGGTGTGCCGGACCGAGCCCGGGCTCGGTCCGGCACCAGGGCCTCTCCTACCTCCTGGTCCCCATGGACCAGCCCGGCGTCGAGGTCCGGCCCATCACGCAGCTGACCCGGACCTCCGAGTTCAACGAGGTCTTCTTCGACGGGGCCCGCACCCGCGTCCGACTGCGTCGTGGGCGAGGTCGGCGAGGGATGGAGGGTGGCCCTCGCCACGCTGGCCTTCGAGCGAGGCGTCGGGCTCCTCGGGCACCAGCTCTCCTTCCGGCGGGAGCTCGACCGTCTCCTGGAGCGTGGCCAGGGCCAACGGGAGGGCCGACGACCCGGTCCTCCGCCAGCGCCTGGCCCGGCTCCTACGCCGAGCTCGACGATCCTGCGGCTACAACACCCTGCGCAGCCTCTCGGGCGTACGACGGCCCGGTCGCCCCGCCCGAGGCCTCCATCATCAAGCTGTACTGGGCCACCTGGCACCGTCGGCTCGGCGAGCTGGCCTCGATGTCCTGGGCCGGCCGGCCTGGTGGCCGACGGGTTCCCCTACGAGCTCGACGACTTCCAGCGCACCTTCCTCTTCAGCCGGTCCGAGACCATCTACGGCGGCTCCAACGAGATCCAGAAGAACATCATCGGTGAGCGGGTCCTCGGCCTGCCGCCCGAGCCCAAGGGGACCGCGTGACGCACCGAGACCACACCGAGCGGGACCATTCCGATGCCCCGTCCGCTCCCGACGGCCCCTCCCGGGCACGGGCTGCTGTCGGGCAAGGTCGTGGTGATCACCGCCGCCGCCGGCACCGGCATCGGCTTCGCCACCGCCAAGCGGTGCGTCGAGGAGGGGGCGACCGTGGTCATCTCCGATGCCCACGAGCGGCGGCTGGGCGAGGCCGCCGACGCACTGTCCGCCCTGCCGGGGTCGACCGGTGAGCGGCCCCTGGCCGTGCCCTGCGACGTGACCGACGAGGCGCAGGTGCAGCGCCTCTACGACGCCGCCGTGGAGCGACACGGCCGCTTCGACGTGGCGGTGAACAACGCCGGGCTGGGCGGGCAGGTGCCGCGTGGTGGACATGACCGACGAGCAGTGGTCGCTCGTGCTCGACGTCACCCTGACCGGCACCTTCCGCTGCACCCGGGCCGCCCTCCGCCACTTCTACGCCCGGGGCCAGGGAGGGGTCATCGTCAACAACGCCTCGGTGCTCGGCTGGCGGGCCCAGGCCGGCCAGGCCCACTACGCCGCGGCCAAGGCCGGGGTGATGGCCCTGACCCGGTGCGCCGCCGTCGAGGCCGCGCCCCACGGCGTGCGGGTCAACGCCGTGTCGCCCAGCCTGGCCGTGCATCCGTTCCTCAACCAGGTCATGCCCGACGAGGAGCTGGCCGAGCTGCGCCGGCGGGAGCTCTTCGGCCGGGGCGCCGAGATGTGGGAGGTGGCCAACGTCATCGTCTTCCTGGCCAGTGAGTACTCCACCTACATGACCGGCGAGGTGGTCTCGGTCAGCAGCCAGCATCCCTAGGAGCGGGACGCCCGGACGGGCGCCGGGGCGGGAGTTGGCCCGGCCGGACCCGAAGGGCGATGCACTACCCTGACGACGTGTCAGACGTGACCGATCCCCGGGGTGACCTCCAGTGGGGGACCATCCCCGGCCTCGTGGAGGACGCCGCGGCCCGGTTCGGCGAGACCGAGGCGCTGGTCGACGCGCACGGTCCCGGCGGGACCACCACCCGGCTGACCTTCGACCAGCTGGCCGAACAGGTCGCCGCCGCCACCCGCGCCGTGGTGGCCAACGGGATCGAGCGGGGGGACCGGGTGGCCATCTGGGCCCCGAACTGCGCCGAATGGGTGATCGCCGCCCTCGGCGCGGTCGGCGCCGGCGCCGTACTGGTGCCGCTGAACACCCGCTTCAAGGGGGCCGAGGCCGCGTACATCCTGCGCCAGTCGGGTGCCCGGCTGCTCTTCACCGTCGAGGGCTTCCTCGGGACCGACTACCCCCGCATGCTGGACGAGGCCGTAGCCGCGGGGGAGCGGGTGCCCGACCTCGAGCGGGTGGTGGTCCTGCGGTCCGACGAGGCCGTGCCCCGGCCTCCGACGGCCAAGGGCGATCCCGTGGTGGCCTGGGACGTGTTCCTCCAGGAGGGCGACGCGTGCTCGGCCGATGTGGCCGCCGGGCGGACCGCCTCGATCACCGGCGGCGACCTCTCCGACCTGGTCTTCACCTCGGGCACCACCGGCAACCCCAAGGGGGCGATGACCACCCACGGGCAGACCCTGCGGACCTTCGCCACCTGGTCCGAGGTGGTCGGGCTCCGTGCCGGGGACCGCTACCTCATCGTCAACCCGTTCTTCCACACCTTCGGGTACAAGGCGGGCATCCTGGCCTGCCTCATGGCCGGGGCGACCATGGTCCCCGAGCCGGTGTTCGACGTCAGCGGGGTGGTGGCGCGGATCGGCGAGCGAACGCATCACGGTGCTGCCCGGGCCGCCCACCATCTTCCAGTCCATCCTCGACCACCCGGACAGCGAAGGCCTTCGACCTGGCCTCGCTGCGGCTGGTGGTCACCGGGGCCGCACGTGGTGCCGGTCGAGCTGGTCCAGGCGACTGTGGTCGGAGCTCGGGATCGAGACGGTGCTGACCGCCTACGGCCTGACCGAGGCCTGCGGGACGGTCACCATGTGCCGTCGCGGCGACTCCGCCGAGGTCATCGCCGGGACGTCGGGGCGGGCCATCCCCGACGTCGAGGTGCGCATCGTCGAAGCCGGCGGGGCCGAGGTCCCGAGGGGCGAGGCCGGCGAGATCGTGGTGCGGGGCTACAACGTCATGCGCGGCTACTTCAACGACCCGGAGGCCTCCGAGCGAGGCCATCGACCCCGACGGATGGCTGCACACCGGCGACATCGGGGTCGATGGACGAGGACGGCAACGTCACCATCACCGACCGCCTGAAGGACATGTACGTGAGCGGCGGGTTCAACGTCTACCCGGCCGAGATCGAGGCCGTCCTCCGCGGCCACCCGGCCGTGGGCCAGGTGGCGGTGATCGGGGTTCCCGACCGGCGGATGGGCGAGGTGGGCCTGGCTCTGGTGGTCCCGGCGGCGGACGCCGGGTCGCTCGGGCGAGGACGAGCTGACCGCCTGGGCCCGGGAGCGCCTGGCCAATTACAAGGTGCCCCGGTCGGTGCGGTGGGTGGACGCGCTCCCGATGAATGCCGGGGGCAAGGTGCTCAAGCGCGAGCTCCGACTCCAGTACGCGCCGTCGGGCGGAGTCCCATGAGCGCTCGTCCGCACAGCGGGTCGGTGGGCGGGCACCCGTCGGTCGGCTGCAATTCGAACCGCAGGAATCGACAAGAGAGGGAGGGTTGCCGTGCGAGGCATCGTCTACACCGGTGACGAGGCGGAGGTCACCGACGAGCTCGAGCGTGCGCGATCCGGGACCCAACGAGGTCCGGGTGGCCATCGGGGCCGCCGGGGTGTGCCACAGCGACCTGTCGGTGATCAACGGAACCATCCCGTGGAAGGCACCGTCGGTCCTCGGCCACGAGGGGGCCGGTGTGGTCGAGTCGGTGGGCTCCGAGGTGACGTCGGTCAAGCCCGGCGACCACGTGGTCATCGCCACCCTGGCCAGCTGCGGGACCTGCCGGGCCTGCAGCACCGGCCATCCCACCTGGTGCATCAAGACCCTGGGCAACGTGTCCGACGCCCTTCACCTTCCGGGGCGAGCCGGCCTCGAACTTCGCCGGCGACCTCGGTGTTCACCGAGCAGACGATCGTCAAGGAGGTCCAGGCCGTGCAAGATCCCCAAGGACGTCCCCCTGACCTCGGCCTGCCTCATCGGTTGCGGCGTCCTGACCGGTGTGGGCTCGGTGCTCAACCGGGCCAAGGTCCGGGCCGGCGAGACGGCGGCGGTCTTCGGCGTCGGCGGGGTCGGCCTCAACGTGATCCAGGGACTGCGCATCGCCGGGGCCAGCCGGATCGTGGCCGTCGACACCCTGGCCTCCAAGGAGGGGCTGGCCCGGCAGTTCGGGGCCACCCACTTCGTCGACGCCTCGGCCAGCCGACGCCGTCGCCGCCATCCGGGAGCTGGTCCCCCCTGGCCCCGACCGCCTGCTCGGGTGCCCTCGGCTGGACCGGTGGGGTCACCTGGTCGTTCGACTGCGTCGGCCACCCCGCCGTGCTGCGCAACGCCCTCGACGTCCTCGACTGGGGCGGCAACGCCCTGGCCATCGGCATCCCGCCCCAGGGCACCGAGGTATCGGTGGACGTCAACGCCCTGGCCTACGTGGACCGGGGCCTGCTCGGCTGCCGCTACGGCTCGGCCCGTCCGCACCACGACATCCCGCTCATGGTGGAGCTGTACCTGTCGGGGCAGCTCATGCTCGACGAGCTGGTCACCGAGGAACGACCCCTCGAGGGGTTCCGCGAGATCGTGGAGGACATGGAGGCGGGCAAGCTGGCCCGAGGCGTGTTGACGTTCTCGTAGGCGCGGGCCCGCACCGGTGCTCCCGTGGTGTCCGCCGCCGCGGCTCGGGCCACTGGTGACCGCGCTTCGCCGGCACCGGTGACGGCGAGGTGCGTACAGAACGAGCCGGAGCCGCCCTGTTACAGTCCTCTCCCGGTATGACGGTGCGTCAGATTGAGGGGGAGTTCGAGACGGTCACCGAGGTGCTGCGGACCGCCGCGGCGGTCAACGGCGAGGTCGAGGCGTACGTGGAGCCGGCCACCGACACGTCGCCGCGGCGTTCGATGACGTTCGCCCAGTGGGACCGTGCCGCCGACGGCGTCGCCGGGCTGCTGGCCGAGCACGGGGTCGTCAGGGGCTCGGTGGTGTGCCTCCTCCTCCCGAGTTCCATCGACTACGTGGTCGGCTATGCCGCAGCCGCCCGGCTCGGCGCGGTGACCTCGGGGGTCAACCTCCGGCTCGGTGACCGGGAGGTCCGCTCCATCCTCGAGCGCACCCTTCCTGCGGTGACCGTGGTCGAGGACGCAGCCGCCGAGTCCGACCGCGGACCGACCGGGGTCGTCCTCCGGCGGTCCAGGCTGCGGGAGGCCGTGACCGGACCCGCCCCCCGCACGTGGCCCACCCTCGAACGGAGCGACCCGGTGGCGGTGGTGTGGACCAGCGGCACCACCGGGCTGCCCAAGGGGGCCGTGTTCGATCACGCCGGCCTGGCCGCCGTGGCTGACGGTACCGACGTGCTGTCCGAGCCGGGCGACCGCCGGCTGTCGCCCCTGCCCTTCGCCCACGTGGGGTCGATGACCCGGCCGTGGGACGAGATCGCCAACGGGATCACCACCGTGATCACCCCCACCCCCTGGCGCGCCGGGGACACCATCAGGATCCTGGCCGAGGAGCGGATCACCGTGGCCCAGGGGGTCCCGACCCAGTGGTCGTTGGTCCTGGCCCACCCCGACCTCGACGCCGCCGACCTCTCGTCGTTGCGGATCGCCGGCACCGGGGCCTCGCGGGTGCCCTCGGAGCTGGTGGCGGCCTTGCGTCAGCGCCTCGGCGTCCCCGTGGTCGTCCGCTACACCTCGACCGAGGCCTCGCTGGGTACCGGCACGGTGCCCGGCGACCCGGACGAGACGGTGGCCACCACGGTCGGTCGGCCGGTCCCGGGAGTGCTCATGGCCATCGCCGACGACACCGGCCGCATGCGCCGGGTCGGGGAGGTGGGTCGGGTCCGGCTGCGTTCCGGGGCGGTCATGCGCGGCTACTGGGGCGGGCCCACCACCGGACCGGGTGCTGCGGGCGTGGCCTACGACCGCCAGGCCACCGAAGCGGTGCTCTCCGAGGACGGGTGGCTCACCACGGGGGATTTCGGCTACACCGACCCGAAGGGCTGCCTCCACCTGGTGGGACGGGCCAACGAGCTGTACATCCGTGGCGGGTACAACGTCTATCCGGCCGAGGTGGAGGGCGCACTCAGCGGACATCCCGACGTGGCGCAGGTGGCGGTCGTCGGGGCTCCCGACCCCGTCCTGGGCGAGATCGGTGTGGCCTTCGTGGTTCCTGCGGCCGGGACGGAGCCGGACGAGGGCGTCCTGTTGGCCGCGCTCCGAGACCGGGCTCGGGCGTCCCTGGCCGACTTCAAGGCCCCCGACCGGGTGGTGGTGGTGGACAGCCTGCCGCTCACCTCCATGATGAAGGTGGACAAGCGGTCCCTGGCCGATCGGGCCGAGGCGGCCGCCCGAGTGCCACCTGCGCCCGACCAGGGCAGCCACGACCGCCGACCATCTGACCGACGACCTGCGAACGGAGCGCGCGCCTCATGACTGGACGACCGACACCCGCCGTGCGGGGCGGCACCGACGAACCCATCCGGATCGGGGCCGTGCCCGGCACCGACTCCGCCGCCGGCCGGCCGGGGCCGGTCCCGGCGTCATGACCGAGTTCATCGCAGAGCTGGCGGCCCGCACCGCGGCCCGGGGCTGGGTGGGCGGGTCCAGCCTGTGGGAGCTGATCGAACGGCGGGCCGACGCCTCCCCCGACGCCGTGCTGGCCCACGAGGACACGGGGGCCGAGCTGACCTTCGCCCAGTTCCGTGACGCCTGCCTCCGGGCCGCCGCCGGGCTCCACGCCGACCACGGGGTCGGCTCGGGCACCGGGGTCAGCTGGGAGCTCCCCACCTGGAACCAGTCCCTGGTGCTGGTGGGGGCCCTGGCTCGCCTGGGGGCCCGGCAGAACCCTCTCATCCCCATCTACCGGGGCCGCGAGGTGGGCTTCATCACCGAGCAGAGCGACGCACGACTGCTCATCGTGCCCACCGTCTACCGGGGCTTCGACTTCGAGGCCATGGCCGGGGAGATCGCCGCCGGACGGACGGGGCTGTCCGTGCTGGTGGTCGACCGCGACCTGCCCGACGGCGACCCGGCCGGCCTGCCCGGGGTGGACCCGCCCCCGCCGACGGCGGCCGAGGCCCCGGTCCGCTGGCTGTTCTACACCTCGGGCACCACCGCCGACCCCAAGGGCGCCCCGCACACCGACCTCACGGTGATGGCCTCGGCCCTGGCCATGGCCGAATGCCTCGACATCCGCCCCGACGACGTGTCGGCCCTGATCTTCCCGTTCACCCACATCGGGGGCATCGGCTGGCTGATGGCGGCCCTGTTCACCGGGTGCCGCCTCCTCACCACCGAGGCCTTCGACCCGGGCACCACCCCGGGGTTCCTGGCCGCCAACGACGTGACCCTGGCCGGCTCGGGCACGCCGTTCCACATGGCCTACCTGGCCGCCCAGCGGGCCAAGGGGGGCGACAGCATCTTCCCGCACATCCGTTCCTATCCCGGAGGGGGCGCACCCAAGCCGCCCCAGCTCCACCACGACCTGAAGCGCGAAGTGGGCGGGGTGGGGATCGTCTCGGGCTACGGGCTCACCGAGGCCCCCATCGTGGTCATGGCCACCACCCACGATCCCGATGAGAAGCTGGCCGGCACCGAGGGGCGTCCCACTCCCGGGGTCGACCTCATCGTGGTCGGCCTGGACGGCAGACGGGCCGGGCCGGGGGCGGAGGGGGAGATCCGGCTGAAGGGCCCCCAGGTGATCCGGGGCTACCTCGACCCCTCCCTCGACGCGGACGCCTTCGACGAGGACGGGTACTTCCGGAGCGGCGACCTGGGCATCGTGGACGCCGACGGGTACGTGACCATCACCGGACGACTGAAGGACGTGATCATCCGGCACGGCGAGAACATCTCGGCCAAGGAGGTCGAGGACCTCCTCTACAGCCACCCCGCCGTGGCCGATGTGGCCGTGATCGGCCTGCCCGACCCGAAGACCGGCGAGCGGGCCTGTGCGGTGGTGTCGCTGAACGAAGGCCAGTCCCTGCCCTTCGACGGGATGGTGGCCTACCTGAAGGAGCAGGGACTGCGGGCGCAGGCCATCCCCGAGCAGCTGGAGGTGGTCGAACTGGTGCCTCGCAACCCGGCCGGAAAGATCCTGAAGCACAACCTGCGTGAGCAGTTCGCGCCGGCGCCGCCGAAGTGACGCACGCCACCGAGACGTCTGAGACGAGGAGACAGCGATGAGCCCCATCAAGCGGGTGACCCTGGGTCAGGGGGGCACCGAGCACGACGCCGCCGACGCCGCCATCAGCTCGTTCACCGGGCACCGGTTCGCCGAGCGGGTGGCCGTGGTCACCGGGGCCGGCTCGGGGATCGGTCGGGCGGTGGCCGTCCGACTGGCGCGGGAAGGGGCCAGCGTGGCTGCGCTCGACGTGGACGAGCAGAACGTGGTCGCCACGGTCGCGGCGATCACCGAAGGCGGGGGCACGGCCTCCGCCCACCGGTGCGACGTGACCTCGGAGTCCTCGGTGGCCGAGACGGTGGCTGCGCTGTCCGAACGGCTCGGACCCCCCCGGGTCGTGTGCAACGTGGCCGGGATCGGAGGCTTCTACCACTCGGCCGAGATGCCCCTCGACCGCTGGAACGCCATCCTGGCCGTCAACCTCACCGGCCCGTTCCTGATGTGCCGGGCCACCCTCCCCAGCCTGTTGGAGCACGGGGGGTCCATCGTCAACGTGGCGTCCAACACCGCCCTCATGGGGCAGGCCTACTCGGCCGCCTACTGTGCTTCCAAGGCCGGCCTGCTCATGTTCTCCAAGGCCCTGGCCGCCGAGTACCTGTCCCGCGGGGTGCGGGTCAACGTGGTGGCGCCCGGCGGCGTCGACACCCCGCTCATCGGGACCTTCGAGCTCCCCGAGGGGGCGGACGCCAAGGAGCTGACCAAGATCATGACGCCGATGGGGTTCTCCACCCCGGCCGAGATCGCCGCCTCCGTGGCCTTCCTGGCGTCGGACGAGTCCTCGTACACCACCGGGGCGGTGCTGTCGGTCGACGGGGGACTCACCATCTGACCCCACCGGGTCCCGACCGGCATCGAACCACTGACCCCGGCCGAGGAGCCGTCAGTCGACGTGACAGAATGACGGGACGGTGGGAGTCCATAGCCGCACGGCCCGGACGAGGAGCCCGATGACCGAGACACCGGTGGAAGACTGGAGCACCGACTTCGACGTACTCGACCCCGGCTACGTGGTCGACCCTTACGGCATCTGGGACCAGCTGCGCGAGACCTGTCCGGTGGCCCACACCCAACGGCGGGGGAGCACCTGGCTGCCCACCCGGTACCAGGATGTGGTGGACCTGGCTCACGACGTCGAGCACTTCAGCTCCACCGAGATCGCCGTCATCCCCTTTCCGGGCGAACGGCCCGATGAGCCGGTCCTGCTCTACGGGCTGCCGCCCATCTCGGCCGACCCGCCCCTCCACACCTGGACCCGCCGCCTCCTGCTCCCGTGGTTCTCCCACAAGCGAGTCGACGGCTACGAACCCATGACCCGTGCCCTGTGCGCCGAGCTGGTGGACGGGCTGGTGGCCCACGGGTCCGGCCGACGCCGCCCGCGACTACGCCCAGCAGATCCCGGTCCGGGTCATCGCCCGGCATCCTGGGGGTGCCCGATTCCCTGTCGGACTCCTTCACCGGGTGGGTACGTGACGTCCTCGAGTTCGCCGACGACCCGGTCCGGCGGGCACGTGGTGTCAACGGTCTCATCGACTTCTTCATCGAGGAGGTGGCCCGCCGCCAGACCGAGCCGGGCGACGACCTGCTGAGCGACCTGCTGCACACCGAGTTCGACGGCCAGCCGGTGGACCAGCGGCTGGTGCTGGGCGTGGCCGCGCTGGTGCTCATCGCCGGGGTGGACACCACCTGGAGCGCCATCGGGTCCTCCCTGTGGCACCTGGCGACCCACCCCGACGACCGTGAACGGCTGGCCGCCGCCCCGAGGCCATGCCCCTGGCCGTCGAGGAGCTGCTCCGGGCCTACTCCCCGGTGACGATGGCCCGGGTGGTCACCGAGGACGTTCGAGTTCGGCGGCTGCCCCATGCGGGCCGGGGACAAGGTGCTCATGAACTTCCCGGCCGCCAACCGAGACCCCGAGGCGTTCGAGGACGCCGACCGGGTGGTGCTCGACCGTGAGCTCAACCGCCACGTGGCCTTCGGATCGGGGATCCACCGGTGCGCCGGCTCCAATCTGGCCCGCATGGAGCTGCGGGTGGCCCTGGAGGAGTGGCTGCACCGTCATCCCGACCTTCCGCCTGGCCGACGGGGCCGAGGTGACCTGGGCCGGCGGGCAGGTCCGGGGCCCGCGGCAGCTTCCGGTGGTGTTCCCGTGAGGATCCGGGTCGACCCCGACAAGTGCCAGGGCCACGCCCGCTGCTACGGGCTGGCCCCCCAGCTCTTCGAGGTGGACGACTACGGCCTCTCGTCGGCCGTGGGGGACGGGACGGTCCCGCCCGAGCTCGAGGGCAGGGCCCGGCTGGCCATCGCCAACTGCCCCGAGTACGCCGTCGAGGAGCTCGACCCCTGACCCAGTCCGGTCAGGACGCCGCACCCGGGCCCGAGATCAGGACAGTCGCTCGACGATCATGGCCATGCCCTGGCCGCCGCCGACGCACATGGACTCGAGGCCGAAGGTCTTGCCGGTGTCCTCGAGGGCGTTGAGCAGCGTGGTCATGATGCGGGCGCCGGTCTGCCGAACGGGTGGCCGAGGGCGATGGCGCCGCCCTTCACGTTGAGCTTGTCCCAGCTGATGCCGAGGTGCTTGGCCGACGGGCACCACCTGGGCGGCGAAGGCCTCGTTGATCTCGACCAGGTCGATGTCGTCGATGGTCATGTCGGCCCGGCCCAGCACCTGGCGGCAGGCCTCGACCGGGCCGAGGCCCATGATCTCGGGGTTGAGTCCGGTGACCCCGCTGGCCACGATGCGGGCCAGCGGGGTGATGCCCAGCTGCCGTGGCCTTGGTGTCGCTCATCACGATGACGGCGGCGGCGCCGTCGTTGAGCGGGCAGGCGTTGCCGGCGGTGATGGTGCCGCCCTCGCGGAAGACCGGCTTGAGGCCGGCCAGCCCCTCGAGGGTGGTGCCGGGCCGGGGGCCGTCGTCCTTGGTGACGACCGTGCCGTCGGCGAGGGTGACCGGGATGATCTCCCGCTCGAAGAAGCCGTTCTCCTGGGCTGCGACGGCCCGCGTCTGCGACTGAGCACGGCGAACTCGTCCATGCTCCTGGCGGGTCACCTTCTCGAACTCGGCCACGTTCTCGGCCGTCTGGCCCATGGCGATGTAGACGTCGGGGAGGCCCGTCGGCGGGGTCCACGGGCTCGGTCGACCGCCGGGGTCGCGGGCCGCGGTGCGGGCCTCGGCGTCGGCGAAGGCGGCGTTGTGCGGGCCCGGTGTCGGAGGCGCCGTGCGGTAGCGGCTCACCGTCTCGACGCCGGCGGCGACGAAGACGTCACCCTCGCCGGCCCGGATGGCGTGGGCGGCCATGCGGATGGTCTGCAGCGACGAGGAGCAGTAGCGGTTGACGGTCACGCCGGGCACGTCGGGCAGCCCGGCCAGGATGGCGGCCACCCGGCCGACGTTGTAGCCGGCCTCGCCGCCCGGCTGGCCGCAGCCCATGATCACGTCCTCGACCGGCTGGGGGTCGAGCTGCGGGCACCTTGGCCAGCACCTCGCGGATGACCAGGGCGGCCAGGTCGTCGGGTCGGCAGTCGACGAGCGAGCCCTTGTTGGCCCGTCCGATCGGGGTGCGGCCGGTGGCGACGATGACGGCTTCGGGCATGTGGTGCTCCTCGGGACTCGGCGGCGGTGCCGCAGGTGTGGACGGGACGATGGTGACGGAGTCGGGGACTGAGCCGGACGCGTGACCGCGGCGGCCCGGACTTACCGGGTGGTAACTCTGGGCGGTCAGGCCGACGCCGCCAGCGGCGGATGCGGCCGACGCCGCTGTGCCGCCGGTGGCGCCGGCGCCGGTCGAATGTAACGTGTTCTAGTCGTCGGCCGTGGTCGTCGAGCCGGCACGGCGACCGGGGTCGGGCCGCGGTCGACCGTGGTCGACGTGCTGTCGCAGCCACAGTCGGCAGCCGGTACCGGTGACGCCCTCCGGTCGCACCGGACCGCGCGACCGGGAGGGACCGCATGGAGATCGGCTACACCGAGGAGCAGCAGGCGCTGCGGAACCGAGCTGCGCGACTACTACGCCAACCTGCTCACCCCCGAGGTCGAGGCCCAGCTGGCCGACAGCCACGGGATCGGGCCCGCACATGCGCCGGGTGGTCAAGCAGATGGCCACCGACGGCTGGCTCGGCATCGGCTGGCCCAAGGAGTACGGCGGCCAGGGCCGCTCGGCCATCGAGCAGTTCATCTTCTTCGACGAGTCGATGCGCGGCCGGGGCACCGGTGCCGATGCTCACCATCAACACGGTCGGCCCGACCATCATGGACTTCGGCACCGCAGGAGCAGAAGGACTTCTTCCTGCCCAAGATCCTGGCCGGTGACATCCACTTCTGCATCGGCTACACCGAGCCGAAGTCGGGCACCGACCTGGCCTCGCTGCAGACCCGGGCCGTGCGCGACGGCGACGAGTACGTCATCAACGGCGCAGAAGATCTTCACCTGCGCTGGCCGGCGACGCCGACTACATCTGGCTGGCCACCCGCACCGATCCCGAACGCGCCCAAGCACAAGGGCATCTCCATGTTCATCGTGCCCATGGACACGCCCGGGTATCAAGGTCGTCCCCATGCACCTGCTGGGCGACCACAACATCAACTACACCTTCTACGAGGACGTGCGGGTGCCGGCGGCCAACCTGGTCGGCGGCGAGAACCAGGGCTGGACCCTGATCACCAACCAGCTCAACCACGAGCGGGTCACCCTGTGCTCGCCGGGCATCATCGAGCGGGCCCTCGACGACGTGCGGGCCTGGGCCCAGAACACCAAGCTGGCCGACGGGCGGCGGGTCGATCGACCAGGAGTGGGTGCAGGTCCACCTGGCCCGGGTCTACGCCCGAGCTCGAGTTCCTCACGCCTCATCAACTGGAAGGTGGCGTGGACCGGCCACCCAGGGCCATCTCGACGTGGCCGACGCCTCGACCATCAAGGTCTTCGGCACCGAGTTCTACATGGAGGCCTTCCAGCTGCTGCTGGAGGTCGTCGGGCCAGGCCGGCTACCTGACCCGGGGCACGCCCGACGCCGTGCTGGCCGGACGGCTCGAGATGTACGCCCGCAGCCTGGTCATCCTGACCTTCGGCGGCGGCACCAACGAGATCCAGCGCGACCTCATCGCCATCTTCGGCCTCGGCATGCCCCGGTCGCTGCGCTAGCCGCCGCACCGTCCGGACCCGACTCCCCGACAGCCAGACGAGACAGACAGGACACGCAACCATGGACTTCTCCTTCAGCGAAGAGCAAGAGGCCGTACGCGAGCTGGCCGATCGGATCTTCACCGACCTGTCCACACCCGAACGGCTGCGCGAGTTCGAGGCCGAGCCCGACGGGGACCGGTTCGACCGCAAGCTCTGGGGCGAGCTGGCCGCCGCCGGCCTGCTCGGGCATCGCCCTCCCCGAGGACGTGGGCGGGGCCGGACTCGGCTTCCTGGCAGACCGGCCTGCTGGCCGAGGCGGCCGGCCGCGCCGCGGCCTACGTGCCCGTCGTCGAGACCTGGCGTCGGCGGCGCGCGGCCGATCGCCCAGTTCGGCACCGAGGACCAGCGCCAGACGCTGGCTCCCCGGGGTGGTGTCCGGGGAGACCGTCCTCACGACGGCCCTGGTCGAGCTGGGCGGTGTCCCGGCCCTGCCGTCCGTGGTGGCCGAGCGCGACGGGCGACGGGTGGATCCTCTCCGGCACCAAGGCCTGCGTCCCCGCGGGATGTCGCCGACGCCGTGCTGGTCACCGGCCCGGGTGGAACCGCGACGTCGGTGGCCGTGTTCATCGTCGAGACGTCGGCGCCCGGCGTCGGCCGGGAGCGGCAGATCGCCAACACCGGCCAGCCCGAGGCCGTCCTCGACCCTCGTCGGCCGTCCGGCTGGGTGCCGGGGCGCTGCTGGGCTCGGTGCGAGGACGGCGCCGCCGTCATCGAGTGGTTGGTGCTCGCGCACGCACGGCTGCCCTGGCCCTGGCCCAGGCCGGCGCGGCGGCGGCCTCGCTGGCCCTGGTGGCCGAGTACACCAAGACGCGTGAGCAGTTCGGCAAGCCCATCGCCACCTTCCAGGCGGTGGGCCAGCGGGCCGCCGACGCCTACGTCGACACCGAGGCCATCCGGCTCACCGCCTGGCAGGCCGCCTGGCGGATCGACCGAGGGCCTGCCGGCCGACAAGGAGGTCGCCATCGCCAAGTTCTGGGCGGCCGACGGCGGGCAGCGGGTCGTGCACGCCGCCGTCCACCTCCACGGTGGGGTCGGCGTCGACCGCGACTACCCGCTGCACCGCTACTTCCTCATGACCAAGCACATCGAGCTGACGCTGGGCGGGGCCACCGAGCAGCTGCTCCAGCTCGGTGCGATCGCTGGCCGCCGAGCCGGTCTGACCACCGGCCGGGTCCGGCCCGGGCCCACTGCGGTCGCCGACCGCCCTGGGTAGGATCGCACAGCAGCGGGGCTGAGGCAGAGGTGGTCCGATGACGGGATCCAGGTGCAGGCCGACGGCCGGGCGGGGGCCGATGCGCCCATGGTGATGGGCCGCCGGGACGGCGTGACGCACTCCTCTTGGCCCATCGGCCTCACCGACCTGGTGGGCCTGGCCGGGCAACTCGGGCTCTCGCTCGGGCGGGTGCCGTTCCGCCGGCCTTGGTCGGGCGAGGGGAACGTCCCGCACAACCTGGCCGTGGCCGTCACCCGCGAGACCATGCGTTCGTTCATGGGCTATCTGACTGCCCTGCCCATCGAGGAGTTCCGCTTCGTCGAGCTGGTCCTGGACGACCTGTCCGGGGCGGTCCTCGTCCCGGTGGTGCGCTCCCTCGACGTCGACCAGGAGGTGGCGACGGTCTCCGGTGTCCCGGGCATCTGGTACCGCCCGTCAGGCTCCGAGCCGGTCGGCACCGTGCTCTACCTCCACGGGGGAGGGTACGTCGGCACCTCGCCCCGCATGTACGCGGCGTTCGTGGCCGGGCTGTGCCGCCGGACCGGTTGCCAGGTCTTCGTGGCCGACCTGCGGCTGGCCCCCGAGTTCCCCTTCCCGGCCGGGCTCGAGGATGCCGTGCTGGTACTGGAAGGGCTGCTGGCGGACGGGACCGACCCGACCCGGCTCTTCGTGGCCGGCGACTCCAGCGGCGGCGGCCTGGCGGCGTCCCTCTTGTACTCCATGCACACCACGGGTCACCGGCCCATCGCCGGCGTCATGCTGTTCTCGCCCGAGCTCGACCTCCTGCTCGACGAGCCGTCGGTCACGGCCAACGCCGACCGGGACATCCTGCCCTGGAACATGCCCACTACGGCCTACCTCCAGGGGCGGGACGCCGGTTCGGCACCGGTGTCCGGGGTCAACCAGGACGTGTCCGGCTGGCCCCCCACCTTCGTCTGCTTCGGGAGCGACGAGATGTTCCGGGACGCCATCCGGCTCTTCGTGACCCACCTGGAGGGCGCCGGAGTGGACACGACATCTCTCGAGGAGCCGGGCATGTTCCACGTCTTCCCCATCCTGATGCCGTGGGCCGAGGGGAGCCGGCGGGCCTACCGGGCCATCGGAGAGTTCGTCCGCGGCCGACTGCCCGACCCGGGGGAGACCGGTGCACCCGGCGTGAGGTCCACCGTCGGCGGGGCGGCCCGTCCCGCGGTGAAGTAGGCCACCGCGGCCGAGGCGGTGAGCAGGGTGCCGTCGGCCAGGAGGGAGAGATCGAGCCCGTGTCCAAGGCGCCGTAGGCCGCCGAGACCACCTTGTCGATGATGGCCTGGACGGAGGCGTTGCCCCGGCCGACCTTGCCTCCACCCAGCCGATCGGACCGGACGACGGTCCTGACGCCACCCCAGTCGGATCCGGTGTGCCATCCTCGTCCCCATACCCAGGAGGAGCCACGTGACACCCACCGTCGGGAGATCGGTGCCGTGACCCGCACGATCCGGAGGCCGCCACCATGACCCACTCGTTCTCACACCTCGGGATCTGCGTGTCGGACCTCGAGCGTTCGGTGCGCTTCTACTGCGAGGGGCTGGGCTTCGAGCCGGTGGCATCCCACCAGGTCGGCGTCGAGTTCGCCGCCCTCATGGAAGTGGAGGGTGTCCGGCTGGACTCCCGCATGCTGTGCCGTGACGGGGTGACCATCGAGCTCCTGGGCTACGAGGCCCCGGCCACCACCGGGGACGGAACCCGTCGACCCATGAACCAGCTCGGCCTCACGCACCTCTCGCTTGCGGGTGGACGACGTCGACGGCCTGGCCGCCACCATCGAGGCGCTGGGGGGCACGGTCCTCCCCGCCACCCGGACCACGTTCGACCTGCCCGACGCCCGACTGGACTTCCTCTACTGCACCGATCCCGACGGCGTCCGCATCGAGCTCATGGACCTGCCCGGCTGACGCGGGGAACGGACTGATCGGTGTGTACCGGGAGCGGGGCGGGTCCGGTACCGTGATGCGGTGACTTCCGACCCCGGTCCCGTCGAGGACATCGATCCGGGCGCGGCCCGCAGGCTCGTCGAGTCCGGGGCCGTCCTCCTCGACGTGCGTGAGGCGGACGAGTGGGAGGCCGGCCACGCCCCCGAAGCGACGCACCTGGCCATGGGCCTGGTCTCCGACCACCTCGCCGAGATCCCGGCTGATCGGACCGTGGTGTGCATCTGCCGGGTGGGGGGACGGTCGGGAGCGGTGGCCACCGCCCTGGCCGGGGCGGGCTACGACGTGCGCAACGTGGACGGCGGCATGCTGGCCTGGGAAGCAGCCGGCTATCCGGTGGTCGGCGGATCCGGCGACCACGGACGGATCGTCTGATCCGCGGTACCCACGCCGAGCTCCGATGACCGTCTACCTCGACGACTGGCGCCAGCCGGCCCGTCTGGGACCGGTCGACGATCGGTGGTCGCACCTGGTGGCCGACAGCGACGACGAGCTCCACGCCTTCGCCGCCCGGCTGGGTATGAGGAGGGAGTGGTTCCAGCACAAGGCGGGCCGACCCCACCAGGCCCACTACGACGTCCCAGAGCGCGCCCGTCGGGAGGCCATCGATCTCGGCGCCGTCCCGGTGACCTGGCGTGAGGTCGGCCGCATGATGCGCGAACGACGCACCGGCCCGGTGGTCCAGGGACATGGAGCCGGCCCCCGCCGGTCGGCGTGAGGAACCGACCGTGACGATCGGGGCGCCCCGACCCGGAGCGCTCGACCCACGGACACCGGTACTGGTCGGGATCGGGGCGGCTGACGCCGATGCCGAAGCCACCGAGACGATGGCGCTGGCCCTGGAGGCGGCCGTCGCCGATGCCGGTGCGGCCGGGATCCTCCAGCGGGTGGACCGGATCGCCGTTGCCCAGGGGAGTTGGGGCTATCCGGACCCGGGTCGGCTGGTAGCCGATCGGGTGGGCGCCTCCGGTGCCCGCACCCACCTGGTGGAGCTGGGCATCCCCCAGCAGAGCCTGATCAACGAGGCGCTGGCCGCCGTCGCCTCGGGGTCCTCCGAGGTGGCCGCGGTGGTCGGCGGCGAGGCCAAACGCTGGGCCCGCCGGCTCGAGCGCGCCGGCCGGACGGCGACCGAGACGGCGCAGCCCGACGCGGTGCCCGACGTCACCCGGCGCCGGGAGGGGCCGTTGCTGGAGCCGGTGGAGGTGGCCTACCGCCTGTGGGACCCGGTCCAGCAGTACGCCATGATCGAGAACGCCCTCGGGGCGGCCGAGGACCGTACCCTGGCCCAGCACCGGTCGGAGGTGGCCGATCTGTGGGCCCGCTTCAACCTGGTGGCCCGCACCAACCCCGACGCCGCCTTCCCCGCCCCCTTGGACGCCGACCAGATCGCCACGGCGTCGCCGTCGAACCGGCCCCTGGCCTTCCCGTACAACAAGTGGCATTCGACCCAGTGGACCGTGAACCAGGGCGCGGCGCTCCTGTTCTGCTCCGTGGGCCGGGCGCTCGAGCTCGGGGTGCCCACCGACCGGTGGGCCTTTCCCTTGGTCGGGCTGGAGTCGAGCCACGCCGTCTCGTTGCTGCGCCGCTCGGCCCTCCACACCTGGCCGGCCATGCAGGTGCTCGGGACGGCCGCCGCCGAGCGGATGGGGCGTCCGGTGGCCGAGGCCGAAACCATCGAGCTCTACAGCTGCTTTCCCGCCGCCGTCCGCGTGCAACAGCGGATGTTGGGCCTGGACCCACAGACGACGCCCACGGTCACCGGAGGGATGGCCTTCGCCGGGGGACCGTTCAACAACTTCGTCTTCCAGTCCATGGTCCCGGTGATCCGGACCCTCCGGGCCGAGCCCGCCGGGCTGGCGGTGGTCACGACCGTCAGCGGGCTGCTGACCAAACCGGGCATCGGGGTCTGGTCGGGTACCCCCGACGGCCGGCCCCCGCGGCTGGAGGATCTGGGGGGCGCCGCCGCAGCGGCCACCGAGGTGCTCGACGTTGTCGACACCCTCGACGGGTACGACGGGGAGGCCACGGTGGCCACCTACACCGTCACGTACGAGGGGATGGTTCCGACCCGGACGGTGGCCGTGTGCGACACCGCCGACGGTCGTCGTTGCGTGGCGGTGGTTGACGACGCCGAACTGGCTGCTCATGCGGTGACGGCCGAGCTCGTCGGCACTCGCGTGCGGCTGGCGGACGGCAGCCTGGCCCTGGCCTGAGCGGGGCCACCGACGGTAGGGGTGTCGTAACCGGAGGGGCCCGGGGTACGGTGGGTCGGGGCAGGTGACGTGAGTCGATCGATGAAGACACGGGTGACGGCGGCGGTCGTGCTGGCCATGGTCGGCACCGGCCTGTCCCTGCTCGCTACGGGAGGTGCGGCCTCCGCCGGCAGCCCGCTGCCCGGTGCACCCGGCTGTCCGGTCTTCCCGGCCGACAACGTGTGGAACACCGACATCTCGGGGCTGCCCGTCGATGCCCACAGCGCGGCCTGGTTGGCCAGCATGCACGGCGCCACCACCAACCTCCATCCCGACTTCGGGCCGTCCGGGGACCCGGCCAATCCCTACGGCATGCCCTATACCGTGGTCTCGCCGTCCCACCCCCTGGTGACCCCGTCCTTCCTCTACGGATCGGAGAGCGACCCGGGACCCTATCCGTTCGGGACCGACACCCCCATCGAGGGTGGGGCCCAGGCCACCGGTGACCGCCACGCCCTCATGGTCAACCCGGCCACCTGCACGCTCTACGAACTCGACAACGCCCGGGCGTCCGGCTCGGCGGCCACCGCAGACGCCGGGGCGGTCTGGAACCTCGAGTCGAACGCCCTCCGACCGGCCGGCTGGACCTCGGCCGACGCCGCCGGACTGCCCATACTTCCCGGACTGCTGCGCTACGACGAAGTGCTGTCCGGCTCGATCACCCACGCCATCCGCGTCACGGCCCAGACCACCGATACGTCGTTCCTCTGGCCGGCCCGGCACGAGGCCGGCAGCGCCAGCAACGCCAACCTTCCACCCATGGGGGCCCGGTTCAGGCTCAAGGCCGGCTTCGACGTCGCCACCTACTCCCCACAGGCCCAGGTGATCCTGCGGGCCATGCAGCACTACGGGCTGATCGTGGCCGACAACGGGTCGAATTGGTACTTCGGGGGCACCGCGGACGCCGGGTGGCCCCTGGCGCTGGTCGACGAGCTGAAGCAGGTGCCGGCGAGCGCCTTCGAGGCGGTGGACGAGTCGTCGCTGATGATCGATCCCAACTCGGCTCAGGCCCGGCAGGGCGGGGGAGCGGTGCCCTGCTCGCCCGGTGTGGGCTACCGGACGGTGGCCACCGACGGCGGGGTGTTCTCGTTCTGCCGACCGTTCTTCGGTTCGATGGGCGGCACCCACCTCAACCGTCCCATCGTGGGAACTGGCGGCAGCTCCCGACGGCGGGGGCTACTGGCTGGTGGCCTCCGACGGTGGGGTGTTCTCCTTCGGCGACGCCCGCTTCGTCGGCTCCACCGGCAACATCCACCTCAACGCCCCCATCGTGGGCATGGCCCCCACCCCCGACGGCGGGGGCTACTGGCTGGTGGCCTCCGACGGCGGCATCTTCGCCTTCGGCGACGCCCGCTTCGCCGGCTCCACCGGCAACATCCACCTCAACGCCCCCATCGTGGGCATGGCCCCCACCCCCGACGGCGGGGGCTACTGGCTGGTGGCCTCCGACGGCGGCATCTTCGCCTTCGGCGACGCCCGGTTCGTCGGCTCCACCGGCAACATCCACCTCAACGCCCCCATCGTGGGCATGGCCCCCACCCCCGACGGCGGGGGCTACTGGCTGGTGGCCTCCGACGGCGGCATCTTCGCCTTCGGCGACGCCCGCTTCGTCGGCTCCACCGGCGGCATCCACCTCAACCGGCCGGTGGTGGGCATGGCCGCCACCCCCGACGGCGGGGGCTACTGGCTGGTGGCCTCCGACGGCGGCATCTTCGCCTTCGGGGACGCCCCCTTCGAGGGCTCGATGGGCGGGGTCCCGCTCGCCGCCGGCATGGTGGCCATGGCCGGGTGAGCTGCTTCCGTCACCGTCGGAGCCGGCGCACCGACATACCCCCCACGAGGGAGGCGGGGCGGTAGCGTCTGGCCCAACACCTGGCGCCGGGTGGCTCGGCCAGGAGGCTGGACGGCAAAGGCCCGGCGCCGATGATCGGAGGGCGATGACGGCTAGACGGTGGGTGGCCGGGGGCGTCCTGGTGGTGGGCTCGTTCGCCTTGGCCGCGTGCTCGACCTCCTCCACCTCGCCGAACACGACGAGCACCACGGCCGCCAGCGCGGTCACGGACACGACGCGCGGTTCGAGCTCGACCACCGCGGTGGCCTCGGCCACCGCCACCAACCTGCCGGTCACCGACCAGATCCGGGCGCAGCTCGTCGCCGCGGCCAGCGGGCTCCAGGGCATCCCGGTGGCCCAGTTCAGCGGACTGGCCCCCGGGCTCACCTACTACGCGTTGGACAAGACCACGGGTATCCGCTGGGCCGGTGCCCGCCTGGTGGCCGCGCCGGTCCCCGAGGGGGCCGACCCCTCCCAGGCCCAGGTCTCGACCCAGGACGAGGGCTCGTACTACGTGTTCCAACAGCCTGCGGGCGGTCCCTGGACGGCGTACGCGGCGGGCAACACAGGGCCCGGGACCGCCTGCCCGGTGACCATCCCACCGGGTGTCCTCCAGGTGTGGGGATGGCCGGCCGGGGGCTGTCGACCCCACGGGGTGTGAACCGGCCGGGGCGCACGACACCGGTCAGTCGGCGTCCGGCACCCCGGGGCGAGGGGGCGGCGCGTCCGTGCCCGGGACTCCGTCGTCCAGTACGTGGTCGGTCCACTCGGTGCCCGACCAGAACCGCTGCTCGTGTCGGACGAACGGATCCCGGAACCAGCCGGCCGGCATGCCGCCCGGCCCGGTCCCGTCCCCGGGCGGGGTGGGGGCTGCCGTGGGCCCGACCGGTCCACGGGTATCGGTGCCGGTGAACGGGCTGCGGGGACCGGGACCGACGGACGGCCCACGCCGCCGCCGCTGCGAGGTCAGGTAGCGAATCAGGAACATGCCGCCGAAGACCACGATCGGGATCCACGAGGCATGGCCGTACCGCATAGTACGCAGTGTAGGACCGGAGACCGCCGGAGACTGGTCGACCCGAGGCCCCTCGGGGCCGGTCGGGAGGGCGGGCATACCGGGAGCGGTCAGCCGGTCGGGCCGGACGGTGCACCGTCCAGGCGGCGGACGACCCGCGCCGGGCTGCCCACCGCCACCACGCCGGCCGGGAGGTCCCGGGTCACGACGGCTCCCGCCCCCACCACGGTGCCGTCCCCGATGGTGACGCCGGACAGCACGATGACCCCGCCGCCCAGCCACACGTCATGCCCCACCGTGATCGCCCCGGCCCCCTCCCACCCGGCCCGCCGGAGAACGGGGTCGAGGGGATGTGTGGCCGTGAGCAGCTGGACGTTCGGGCCGATCTGGACGTGGTCACCGATGGTGATGGGTGCGGGGTCGAGGGCCACCAGTCCGAAGTTGACGAAGGCGTGCGACCCGACGTGGATGTGCGAGCCGTAGTCACAGGCCAGAGGGGGCCGGATCACGCTCCCGGTACCGAAGGAGCCCAAGAGTTCGGTGAGGATGCGCCGCCGCCCACCGGCGTCGTCGACCGGTGAGCGGTTGTAGCGGTCGACGAGGCGAACGGCCCGGTGGTGGGCGGCCACGATCTCGGGGTCGTCGGCGCGGTAGGGGTCGCCGGCCACCATGCGCTCGAACGGGGACCGGTGGTCGTCGGCCGGTGGGGTGCCCATCACGCCGACAGCGTGCCACTTCCGCCGGTCCCCTGTCGGCCTGCGCCGGTCCGCCGACGCCGTTCGGCCAAGTGACCGGGGCCCGGCGGTTCAGCCCATGGTCTTGGCACCGTCGATGCTCTCGCGGATGATGTCGGCGTGTCCGGCGTGCTGGGCCGTCTCGGCCACGATGTGCACCAGCGCCCGCCGGGCCGACCGGCGCGCCCCGGGCTCGAACCACGGCGCCTCGGGCAGGGGATGGTCGGCGTCCAGCGACGGCAGGGTCAGGACCAACTCGTCGGTGTGCCGGGCCACCTCCTCGTATCTGGACAGCAACCCGGGAAGGGTCTCCCCGTCCGCCATGCGGAAGCCGGCCGCGTGGGCCTCGTAGGCCGCCTGGTCGGTGGCTCCCATGGCACTGGGTCCCTCCTCGATGAAGCGGACCCAACCTTCCTCCATCAGGGCCACATGCTTGATGATCCCGCCGAGGCACAGTTGGCTGGCCGTCGGGGTCAACCGGGCCTGCGCGTCGGTCAGGCCGTCGACCGTCGTCCGCAGGAAGGTCCGGTGCTTGTCCAGGCTGTCCAGCAGGTCGGCTCGCTCGAGACTGGTCTGGGTCGGGGCGTCGGTGGGCATGGGCTGGCCTTTCTTCGGCGGGTGCGGGTACGGGTCCCACGGTACCGTTCTTAGCGGCCAGATTCTGTCCTAAATAGGGCCATACTGGAGTGGATGACCAACCCCGGTGCACGGACCCTCCGTCTGCTTGCCCTCCTGCAGTCCCGCCGGTACTGGGAGGGGTCCGCCCTGGCCGAACGCCTCGAGGTCTCGGCCCGCACCCTCCGCCGCGACATCGACCGTCTGCGGGAGCTCGGCTACCCCATCGAGGCCCGGCGGGGGGTGGACGGGGGCTATGCGCTGGCCGCCGGCGCCGTGCTCCCACCACTGCTCCTCGACGACGAGGAGGCGGTGGCCATCGGCGTGGGGCTGCACTCCGCCATCCAGGCCGGCACGGTCACCGGCATCGAGGAGTCCTCGGTCCGGGCGCTGAGCAAGGTGGTGCAGGTCATGCCGTCCCGGCTCCGTCGCCGCATCGACGCCCTGGCCGCCATGACCGTGCCCTCGCCCTGGCAGGACACCGCGGCCAGCGTCGACGCCGCGGTGCTGGTGACCGTGGCCCAGGCCTGTCGCGACGGGGAGCGGCTGGAGTTCGCCTATACGGCCCACGGCGGTGAGGAGACCATCCGCCAGGTCGAGCCCCATCGCCTGGTGCTGCTCGGGCGGCGCTGGTACCTCGTGGCCTACGACCTCTCCCGATTCGATTGGCGGACCTTCCGGCTCGACCGTCTGTCCGGGCCGAGAGCCACCGGGGGCCACGCCGTTCCCCGCGAGCTGCCGGTCGACGATGCCGCCGAATTCGTGCGGTCCGGCATCGAGAACCTTCCGCAGCGGTACCGGGTGGAGGTGCACATCGATGCGCCGGTCGGGGCCGTCCGCGACCGCATCGGGCGGTGGGTGCCGGGCACCCTGGAGGCGTTGGATCAGGACCGCTGCGTCTTGCGGATGTCGTCCGACTCGCTGGACTGGCCGACGTTGGTCCTGGGCCGCGCCGCCGCCGAGTTCGAGGTGGTGTCCCCGCCGGAGCTGGTTGACCACCTCCGAGCTTGGGTCGACCGCTTCGGTCGTGCGGTCGGGCCGGGGCAGGGTCCTGACCGGGCGAATCCGAGCCGGCCGGGCGGCGGGCCGGAGTCGCACGGTGCCCGTAACCTGGCTCCATGACCGTGACCACCCGGGTCGGACGGCCCGACGACATCGATCCCGTGCTCAGGCTGTGGGTCCGGGCTGGCGCCGAACCCACTCACACCGACGATGCCGACAGTCTGCGGGCGCTGGTCGAACACGACGGATCGGCACTGGTGGTGGCCGAGGACCGACGCGAGGTGGTGGGATCGGTCATCGTCGGCTGGGACGGCTGGCGGGGTTCGATCTACCGGCTGGTGGTGGCCCCGACCCATCGGCGCCGGGGACTTGCAGGTCGGTTGCTGGCCGTCGCCGAGGCCCACCTGGACGCCGTGGGTGCCGTCCGCCGACAGGCCGTGGTCGTCGAGACGGACCCCGTGGCCGTCGGCTTCTGGCAGGCCAGCGGATGGGAGCAGCAGCAGCACCGGCTCCGATTCGTCCGCGGCTGACCGGGCCCCAGCCATCCGAGCGACCGCCCGGGGGGCGTGACCACCCGGGCGTCGGGGAGTCGCGGACGGGAAGGCCGGCAAGGCGGGTGACCGACCGGCCGCCGACCGGGCAGGCCGGACCGGCACCTGGGAAGCTGTCCCGGTGGATGTGGTCGAGGCGCTGCTCACCGCCCTGGAGGCGCAGTGGGGCCTCGGGGCCAAGGCCATCGTGCCCGATCTGTCCCGGCCGTCCCGGTGTCCGGGCTGGTCGGTGGCCGACGTGATGAACCACTCGATCGGCGTGACCCGCAAGTTCGCCGAGTTCGCGTCGGGGGCGACCGATCGTCCATACGCACCGGCCGGCGACCTCATCGGGGACCGCCTCGACCTGGCCCTCCGAACCACCACCGACATCGCCCGAGCGGCGTGGTCGTCGACGGACCGGTCACGGCACTGCCACCTCCCGTTCGGCACGTTCCCGGCCGGAGTGGCCGCCGGGATCAATCTGGTCGACGTCCTGGCCCATGGCTGGGACGTCGGGTGCCTCGGGGGCTCGGTGTTCACCTGTCCCGACGAGGTCTGGTCCCTCGGTCTCGGGATGGCCCGGGAGTACCTGGGCACACAGCGGGCGTCCCGCCCCTTCGACCCCGAGATCGCCATCGCCACCGACGCGTCCCCCGAGCGGTGCTTCCTCGCCTACGTCGGACGCGCCTAGACACGTGTCACGCCGCCGCAGCACGTGGCGGGCCGGACCGGGCCGGGCTCAAGTCCGGAGCGCGGCACACACCCCGAGGCCATCGACGGCCCGCAGCTGGGTGAAGACCGGCGTGACCGGATTGTCGTTGACCTGCTCGTTGACGATCACCGCCACCGATCGGGAACCGTCGGCGGTGGCGGCGGCGAAGATGGTGTAGCCCGGGAAGTTGCCGGTGTGGCCGTAGACCGTCCCGCACGGGGTGCGGTACCGGAAGATGGCCAGCCCGGCGGAGTTGGTCCCCGGACCGGGCGGTCCGGAGGCCCCGGGCACGAACTGGAACTGGCGACTCCGGGTGACCGGGTCGGTCAGGGTCCCGCGCACGTACGCCCTCATGAATCTGTTGAGCTCGGAGGTGGTGGACAGCATTCCACCCGAGGCCCACGCCAGCCCGGGGTTGAGGTAGGTGCTGATGTCGTTGGGTGGCACGCCCGGCTCGATGTCGTAGCCGTGCAGGTACGGCTCGGTCAGGTCGGGAGTGTCCGGCAGCGTGGTCTCGGTCAGATGGAGGGGAGCCGCCACGTCCTGGGCCAGCGCCTGCTCGTAGGAGCCCCCGGTCACCGCCTCGACCATCAGTCCCACGACGATGTTGTCGGTGTCTGAGTAGTGGTACCGGGTGCCCGGCGTGAACTCGGGATCGTCGTCGGTCACGTAGCTCAGCAGCTGCATGGGTGTGAGGACGGCGTGGGGGTCGGCCTTGAGGACCTCGATGAAGGCGTCGCTGTGGATGTAGTCCGGCAGACCGCTGGTGTGCTGCAGGAGCTCGGCCAGCGTCACCGTTCGCCAAGCCTCGGGGAGACCGGGGAGTCGTTTGCCGATGGTGTCGCTCAGCCGCAGCTTCCGGTGCGTCACGAGCGAGAGGGCCACGGCTCCGTTGAACGCCTTGGAGACGCTGGCGATGCGAACGATGTCGTTGCTGGAGGGAGGAGCCTTGGTGGCCACGTCCCCGACACCTGCCGTCGTCACCCGCACTGTTCGGCCCACCTGGACCAGGGCGATGGCCCCCGGGGGCCCATCGGGCATGGTCACCAGCCGGTGGAGCCCCGAGGAGAGCGACGTGGGCCGCCCGCCCGGGTGGGAGGCCCCGGCCGGAGCGGCCAGCGAGACGGCGAGGCAGCAGGCGGCGGTCAGCCCGATCACGACGTGCCGCCCTTTGTGCCGAGCCTGCGCCATCACCCGACCACCGTAGTGGCCCGGTCGCCGTGCCGCCGGTGGCGAGACCCGGCCTCTACAGTCGAGGGATGGACCGAACCCGCCGCGCCGCTCCTCTCCTCCTGGCCGGTGCCTTCACGGCCAGCGGCATCGTGCACTTCGTCCGTCCCCAGGTGTTCGAGCCCATCATGCCCCGGGTCCTGCCCCGGCCAACCCACCGCGCCCTGATCTACGCCAGCGGCGCGGCCGAGCTGGCCTGCGCGTGGGGGCTGGCCCGACG
Organism: uncultured Acidimicrobiaceae bacterium; assembly: GCA_963817005.1. Lineage (GTDB taxonomy): Bacteria > Actinomycetota > Acidimicrobiia > Acidimicrobiales > RAAP-2 > Bog-756. The sequence goes on along the minus strand of CAWFMN010000004.1, from coordinate 1,358,551 downwards.
CACGCCGTGGGCGTCGTCGGCCAGCACGGCCGTGTTGGTGGCGGTCTTCCCGGCGAATGTGCAGATGGCCCTCGATGCCGGGTCGGGTCGGCAGACCGGGGCCGCGGATCGGGCCGACCTGGCTTGGGGAAGGCTCCCGCTCCAGCTCCTGATGGTCTGGGCCGCCCGCCAGGCCCGGCCCCCAACCGACTGACCGCCCGACGGTGGGCCCGCCCGCCTGTGCGCGGCAACCTCGATGGCGGCCCTGTGAGGCCGGTGGGAGGATCGGGACGGCCCGGGTGAGTCAGCTGTAGTCGACGGTTCCGGCGCCCGGGGTACCGATGGCGAAGGCCAGGCCCCGGAGGGGAGCGTGTTCGCTGACGGGCCAGATGCTGTGGGTGGTGTCCGGAGGCGTGTAGACCAGGTCTCCGGTCTGCACCTGGCGCTCCTCGTCGCCGATCTTCATGATGCCCCGACCGGAGAGGATGTAGTAGAACTCGTGGGTCGGGTGGGAGTGGGCGTCCACCGCCCCGCCGCCGGCGACCTCCCACTCGCTGACCAGTTCGAGGAAGCCGCCTTCGGTGGCCTGGCGCAGCTCCTGGGGCGGCACCAACCACCACACCGGCGTGGTCCCGTTGTGTTCGATGACCGGAGCCATGTCCTCGACCGACCGGACGTCCATGGTCGTCCCCTCCCTTGTCTGCGGTACCGGCCATCGTACCTGCGGCCCGGGCCCCGCAGCGGACGGGGACGACCGGCCGGCCCCTGGGCTACGCCACGGCCTTGGCCGGGAGCTGGGCCAGGCTCTGGATCGTCCGGGCGCAGGCGCGGGCCGCTTCGACTCCCTTCACCGTGAAGTGTTCGGAGAAGAACGACGCGTGCTCGTCGTGGCTGTGGAAGTGGTGGGGGGTCAGCACCGCGGAGATGACCGGCACGTCCTGGTCCAATTGGACCCGCATCAGGCCGTTGATCACGGCCTCGGCCACGAAGTCGTGACGGTAGATGCCCCCGTCGATGACCAGGCCGGCCCCGACGATGGCCGCGTACCGCCCGCTTGCCGCCAGGCGTTGGGCGTGCAGCGGAATCTCGAAGGCCCCGGGGACCCGAAAGAGGTCGATATGGTCCCGGCGGACCCCCAGGGTCGCGATCTCGGCCAAGAACGAGTCTCGGCAGCGGTCGACGATCTCCTCGTGCCAGGTGGACTGCACGAAGGCCAGCCGGTCGGTCCGGCCTCCATCGTTCTGCTCTGCTGCGCCCATGGGGCCTCCCTCCGTCCGGTGGCCGGGGCCACCGTCGAAGCCTAGGACCGCCGGCCCGGGCGGCGCTCGCCGTGCACTGACCTCGCCTGCCCGAGGGCCACTCCCGGTACGGTGGGGCCATGGCCCTCGCCCTGGATGATGCCTTCTCGTTCGTGACCCGGCACCGGAAGGGGGTGTTGGTCACCTTGCGGGCCGACGGCCGCCCCCAGCTGTCCAACATCATGTATCTACCCGGGACGGGTCACACGGCCCGGATCTCCGTCACCGACGACCGGGCCAAGACCGCCAATCTTCGTCGGGACCCCCGAGGCACGCTGCACGTGACCAGTGAGGACTTCTGGTCCTATGTCGTGCTGGACGGCGCGGTGGGCCTGTCACCGGTGGCCGCCCGGTCCGATGATCCGGTCGTCGAGGAGCTCCTCGAGATGTACCGGCTGGCCCAGGGCGAGCACCCGGACTGGGCCGAGTTCCGCCAGGCCATGGTGGACGAGAAGCGCCTGGTGGCCACCCTGTCCGCCACCCATGCCTACGGCCAGGTGCAGGGCTGAGTACCGGGACCGGACATCCGACGGTCGGTCCGCCCGGATCCGTCGGTCACGTGCTGCGGGCTCCCGCCGCCTAGGAACCCCCGTCAGCGCCCCCGGTTCGGGGTGTCGAGGGGCGTGACCGTGTGGGACTCCGACCACGCTCGCTCGAGCGCGCCGAGCAGCACGTCGGCACCCTGGGCCCCGGCCACCCCGTAGGCCCGGTCGATGACGAAGAACGGCACCCCGGTGGCACCGAGGGCCACCGCCTGTGCCTCGTCGGCGCGCACGGCTGCGGCGAACGCCTCGCCGGCCAGCGTCTCGTCCACCTCGTTGCAGTCCAGGCCCACCTCGGTGGCCAGCGAGGCCAGGGTGGCACGGTCCCCGACCGACCGACCCTCGGTGAAGTAGGCGGCCAGCAGGCGCTCCTTCAGCGCGTCGCCCAGCCCGTGGGCGGCAGCCAGGTGGAGGAGCCGGTGGGCGTCGAACGTGTTGCCGGCCCGCACGCGATCGAGGTGGTACTCGAGTCCGAGGCCGGCGGCCAGGGTGCTCATCTGCTGGTTGGCCGCCCGGGCCTGCTCCGCCGACAGACCGTACTTGCGCTCGAGGATCCGCTCCATACTCATCCCCACCTCCCGGGGGGACGTCGGGTCGAGTTCGAAGCTCCGCCACGACACCGTCACCTGATCGGCATGGGCGAACCGGTCGAGGGCCGTCTCGAACTGCCGCTTGCCCACGTAGCACCAGGGACACACCACGTCCGACCAGATCTCCACGTCCACGATCCCCACCTCCCGTTTGTCCGTGCGGCCGCCGGGCCACGTCCGCCGGCCACCACCCACCATCCCAACCGGTCCGGTCGCCCTGGTATTCCGGCCACACTCCCCGGTAGCGTCGCGTCCATGGTCCTCGAGCACGCCCTGATCGACATCCGACCCGGGACGGCCGAGTCGTTCGAGGCTGCGCTGGCCGAGGCCCGCCTGGTCATCGCGGCCTCCCCCGGCTTCGTCTCCCTCCGGCTGCACCGCGGGATCGAGACGCCGGACCGGTACCTGCTGCTGGTGGAGTGGGAGACCCTGGACGACCATCTGTCCGGATTCCGCGAGTCGGATGCCTTCCCGGCATGGAGGGCCCTGATCGGGCCGTTCTTCGAGTCGCCCCCCGACGTCGTCCACTTCGACCTGCCCCCGGCCGCGGTCCAGGCCGAGCCGGTGGACCGGTCCTGATGGGCCTGCTCGACGGCCACCGGGCCGTGGTCACCGGGGCCGGCTCGGGGATCGGTCGGTCCACGTGCCTCCTCCTGCGGGCCGAGGGGGCCCGGGTGGCCGCCCTCGATCTCGATGCCGAGTCGGCCGGCCAGGTGGCCAAGGAGGTCGACGGGCCCACGCTGGTGGCCGACATGGCCGACGGGGATGCCGTGGCCGCGGCGGTGGACCGGGCGGTGGAGGAGCTCGGTGGCCTCAGCATCTTGGTCAACAACGCCGGAGTCGGCCTCGCCCGGCCGCTCCATCGGCACAGCGACCGGGCCTACGACCGGGTGGTCGACGCCAACATGCGCGGGACCTTCCACGGGATCCGTGCCGCGGCACCGGTCATCGTGGACGGGGGAGGGGGCGTGATCGTGAACGTGTCGTCGATCAGCGGTATCCGGCCCACCCGGGGGGAGGCGGCGTACTCGGCGGCCAAGGCCGCCGTGATCGCCCTGACCCAGTCGGCGGCGCTGGAGTACGGGCCGTCGCTGCGGGTCAACTGCGTGTCACCGGGCCTGATCGACACGCCGTTCACGGCGCCGTTCCTCGACGACGATGCGGTCCGGTCGGGCATCGAGCGCCGGACCCCACTGGGCCGGGTGGGCACGGCCTCCGAGGTGGCCTCGGTGATCGCCTTCCTCTGCTCGCCCTGGTCGTCCTACGTCACGGGCGTCAACATCCCGGTCGACGGCGGGAGCCTGCTGCCCAGTGCCCAGGTGGAGGAGCCGCTCGGGGACGTCGTGGCCCGTCACGGGGCGCCGCGGTGAGCGTGGTCCTGAGCGAGGAGGTCCGGACGGTGGTGACCTCGGGGCGCCTGGCCCACCTGGTCACCCTGGACCCGGATGGCAGTCCTCAGGTCTCGCTGGTGTGGGTGGGGCTGGACGGCGATCGGATCGTCTCGGCCCACATGAGGGCGTGGCGCAAGGTGCAGAACATCCGTCGGGACCCGAGGGTGTCACTCACCATCGAGGCCCCGGGCCGTAGCGAGCAGGGTCTCGACCACTATCTGGCGGTGCGGGGCCACGCCGAGGTGGTGGAGGGTGGGGCGGCACCGCTCCTCCAGCGCCTGGCCCACGTCTACCTGGGACCCGATGTGGTGTTCCCCGGGGTGAGCGACCCCACCCTGGGCTATGTGGTGCGGATCACCGCCGACCGGATCGGCGGCGTCGGACCCTGGGCCCCCTGAACCCGTCCCGGCCCGACCGGCTCAGTCCCCGACCGACTCAGTCCCCGGCTCCTCCGAGGCGCCACGCCTCCCGCAGGTGGTCGGCCAGCTCGGCCAGGGACGTCCGGGCGTTGAGTCCGCTGGTTGACGGCATCACGTAGGCCGGACGGCCGGCGACGGCCGAGGCCTGGATGCCGGCCACCGCCTTCGGATCGACCACGTTGCGCCAGCCCGACAGCCCGGTGAAGCACACCGCCCCGGGGCGCAGCCACGCCACCAGACGCTCGACCCGGGCGAACCCGGCCCGGTACTCCTGGCGGGTCACCTCGGCCGCAGTCCGGCTGGGGCGCTTGACGAAGTCGGTCATCCCCACCCCGTGGTCGACCAGGGCCGACCGGGAGTCACGATCGGCGGTCACGATGCCGGCGGCGGCGGCGGCGGTCCAGAACCGGTTGCCCGGACGGGCGTACCCCACGCCGGCATCGGCCGAGTACCACGACGGGTTCACGCCGCACACCAGCAGGCGCATCCCGGGGCCCACCGTGTCGGCCAGGGTCCGTGCCCGTACCGCCCGCAGCCGGACCTCGTCGCCCGACACGGTGAGGGAGCCGTCCTCGACATCGAATCCGGCCCCGAGGACGACGTCGACCAGCCGGTCCGGATCCCAGCTGGCGAAGAAGCGCCCGCCCACCTCGTCGCCCGGCAACCGGTCGCCCTCGTAGGCGCCCACGAGGACCTGCATCTCGAACGGGCTGCCCACGGCCAGGGTCCGGTGCAGGTCCCACAGGGCCATGGGCAGCCGGCGGCGGGGGACGTGCAGGTGGGTCATCCACGACCAGGCGCCCCCCAAGGACCTGGAGCGGAAGGGCAGGGCCTCCACGTCCCCCTGCACGTAGAGGGCCTCGGGGACGGCATCCCGGCAGGCGCCGAGCATGGCCGTCGAGGCGTCGAGGGCCACCGCCGGGGTGCCCAGGTGGGGCAGGTAGCGGCCGGCCCCGCACCCCACGTCGAGGCGGGGGACGCCGTCCCCCACCCGGCCGGCGAAGGCCTCGGCCTCGGCCCGGCGGCCGGCGGTCGCATGGGTGGCGGCCCAGTGCAGCCCCCGCACGTCGTAGATGTCGACGGTGGCCCGTTCCATGACGGGCATCCTAGGGAGCGAGCGACGTCAGGGCTCGAAGCGGTAGCCCATGCCCGTCTCGGTGCGGAAGTGCCGGGGCCGGGAGTGGTCCACCTCGAGCTTCCGACGGACCCGGCCCATCAGCACCCGCAGGTACTCGGTCTCCGTCTCGTACTCGGGGCCCCAGACGTCGTGGAGGAGCTGTCGCTGCGAGACCAACCGACCGGGGTTGCGGACCAGCACTTCGACGATGTCCCATTCCTTCGGGGTCAGATGCACGTCTTCGCCGTCCTGGGTCATCACCCGTTTGGCGGCCAGGTCGATGGTGTGGCCCTCCACCTCCACCCGGGGTTCCTCAGCGTCGGGGGTGGTCCGCCGCACGACGGCCCGGAGGCGGGCCAGCAGCTCGTCCATCCCGAACGGCTTGGTCACGTAGTCGTCGGCCCCGGCGTCGAGGGCCTCGACCTTGCTCACGCTCTGGTGGCGTGCGGAGAGGACGATGATCGGCACCGTGCTCCAACCCCGGATGCCCCGGACCACCTCGACGCCGTCGATGCCCGGCAGGCCGAGGTCGAGGAGGACCACGTCGGGGTGCCGGTGGGCCGCCCGGTCCAGTCCCTCCTCGCCGGTCCGGGCCACCACCACCTCGTAGCCGCGGGCGGTGAGACTGATGGTGAGCGCCTGCAGCAGCGAGGCGTCGTCGTCGCAGACGAGGACCTTGGTCCCGGCCTCTCCCGTTCCACCATGGCGAGCTCGCGCAGGTGCGTCCGGATGCCGCTCATGGAACCGGGATCGGGCAGTCGGCGTGGAGCCAGCGGTCGGCGTTCGAGGTCCGGCGGTCGTGCCCGGGTCGCCGTGCCGGCGGCCCGGCGAACTGTCGCGGCGTGACCTCGGGGATCCGTATCACCATCGTGCATCCACCACCGGGCGTGTCCTCGACGTCGAGCTCCCCGCCGACCACCTCCACGAACCCTCGCGCCACCGCCAGCCCAGGCCGACACCTACGCCGGTTCTCCGAGTCGCCGAGCCGCTGGAACGGCTCGGAAGACCAGGTCGACGGTCGCTCGCGGCGGATCCCGGGTCCGCGGTCGATGACCCGGATGTCCACCCGTCCGGCCACCTGCGCCGGCCTCGATGCGGAGCCCGCTGCCGCCGGCGTGGATCAGTGCGTTGTCGATCAGGTTGGCCACCGCCCGCTCGAGGAGCACCGGGTCGGTCCGCGACCCGCGGGATTGGGCGGCGGCACGTCCACCGACTACCGACTCGCCTCGTCGGCCCAGGCTGGCGACGGCGGCCTCGATCACCTCGTGGACGTCGGTGCTCCGGTCCAGCACCTCCATCGAGCCGGTCTGCAGACGGCTCATGTCCAACAGGTTCTCGACCAGGCTGTTCAGGCGATCGGACTCGTCGTCGATGGTCTGGAGCAGGATGCGGGTCTCATCGGGTCCGAACGTCGAGCTGGTCCGAGAGCAGGCTGGACGAGGCGGCCTTGATCGAGGCCAGCGGCGTGCGCAGGTCGTGGCTGACCGCGGCCAGCAGAGCCGAGCGCAGCTGGTTGGCCCGGGCCAACGAGTCGGCCTCGGCCGCCTCGGCGTGGAGTCGGTCGCTCTCGAGGGCGGTGGCCAGCTGGGCGGCGAAGGCGGACAGGATCTCACGGTCCTCGGCGGTGAGTCCCGGTCCCCGCAGGGCCAGGAGCTCCCGGTCGGTCAGGGGAAGGACCAGGGTGGCCTCGTCGGGGTGCAGCCGGGGGCTGCTGCCGGCCGGCGGCCACGGTGTACCAGTCCGGCCGGACGGTCCTGGAGGCCGCGGTCGCTGCGGCCTGGGATCCGTCGTCGGAGTCGGAGCGGAGCACGGCCACCGCCTCGAGGCGGAACGCCACCAGCAGTTCCTCGAGCAGGGCGGGTAGCGGATTGCCCTCGGGGGCGACCATTCGGCCGGCCACCCGGGCCAGCATCCGGGCATCGGTCCCGCGGCCTGGACGGCCGCGGCCGTCCGCCGGGCCGAGAGGTCGACCAGCACGCTGACCACTCCGGCGGTGACCAGGAACATGACCAGGGCCAGGATGTCCCGGGTGTCGGCGATGGTGAAGGTGTGGATCGGCGGGGCGAAGAAGTAGTTGGACAGGAGGAAGCCGGCGACGTGCGGCCAGCGCCGCCGGCCACACCCCACCGATGGCGGCCACGATGACCACCAGCACCAGGTAGCGAGCTGAGGGCGGTGGCCAGGCCGTCGCCGTGCCGGTCCCGCAGTCAGCACCAGGGTGAGGAGGGGGAAGCCGACGACGTCCGATGACAACGGCGGTCATCCGACGGCGGACCGAAAGGGGTGAGAGCAGTCGTGCGGCGTGGCGGCCCGGCCGCTCGGTCGTGACCGGGTCGTCATCCTGCTCGTCGGTCCGGAGCCGGCCTCGCCGGCGTCGGCTCGTCGGCTGTCGGCACCGGCGGCTCGCCTCGGTGGCGATGACGTGGACGTCGAGCGAGCCGCCGGCCGCCCGGATGACCGAGTTGATGACCGAGCCCCGGACGAACTCGGTCAGCCGGCTCCGGTGGGTGGCCCCCATGACCAGCTGGGTGGCGTTCTCGGCCCGGGCCACCTGCACCAGCGCCGGGGCCACGTCGGCCCCGACCACTTCGACGTACCGTCCGCCCAGATCGTCGAGCAGGGCGCGGTTCTGCACGCAGCCCCTGGGTCCCGGGACCGGTCAGGCTGTCGTCGGTGCGGACGTGGACCCCGACCAGCTCGGCCTTGGTCCGCATGGCCATGCGGGCGGCCCGTCGGATGAGCACGGCGCTGCCCGCGGGAGCCGGTGAGCGACACCACCACCCGCTCCTTGGTCTCCCACGGTCCGGCGATGTTGTGGCGCTCGCGGTAGTCGTTGAGCTCCTCGTCGACCCGGTCGGCCACCCACAGCAGGGCCAGCTCCCGCAGCGCGGTGAGGTTTCCGGTGCGGAAGTAGTTCCCGAGGGCGGCGTCGATGCGTTCCGGGGGGTAGACGTTGCCGTGGGCCAGTCGTCGGCGCAGCGCCTCGGGGGCCATGTCGACCAGCTCCATCTGGTCGGCGGCCCGCACCACCGGGTCGGGGACCGTCTCCTGCTGGGTCACCCCGGTGATCCGCTCGACCACGTCGTTGAGCGACTCGAGGTGCTGGAGATTGACGGTGGAGATCACGTTGATGCCCGGCGTCGAGCAGGTCCTCGACGTCCTGCCACCGTTTGGCGTGTTTCGAGCCCGGGCACGTTGGAGTGGGCCAGCTCGTCGACCAGCACCAGCTCTGGCTGGCGCGCCAGCAGATCCGTCGACGTCCATCTCCTCGAAGGTCTGGCCACGGTACTCGGCTGTCCGGCGCGGGAAGATCTCCAGATCGCGGATCTGGGCGTCGGTCTGGGGGCGGCCGTGCTCCTGGACCCAGCCGATCGACCACGTCGGTGCCCCGCTCCTTCCGTCGCCAGCCCTCGTTGAGCATGGCGTAGGTCTTGCCGACCCCTGGAGCGGCGCCGAGATACAGCCGCAGCTTCCCTCGTGCCACAGTCGATAACCTCCTGCCCCTCTGGTTGACCCACGATTCAACAGCGCATCGCGGCCCTACACGCCGGCGGGGCCCATTCGATACCGATCTACCGCCATCGTACAGACCCGGATTGGGTCACGAGGCGAAGGGCCGATGCCGGATCACGGGCATCCCACCAAGGGCTCACAACGCCAATTCCGGGGTCAAGCCGTTCATGCGTCGCGCCCCGGTACCGAACACTGCTCCTGGCGTCGGACAAGGCCACGACGATCACTCCGGGTTCAGGGTGTATCCAACACCCGGCATGGTCCGGATCAAGGTGCCGGAGGCGTCGTTGAGTTTCTGGCGCAGCCGGTGGACATAGGCGTGCAGGTACTGGGCCTCGCCCCCGTAGCCAGTGCCCCAGACCGCTTGGAGGATCATCTGCTGGGTGCAGGTCTTCCCCGCATGGCGGGCCAGGAAGGACAGGACCTCGAACTCCTTCGTTGTCAGGTCGACGGGATCGCCGTTGCAGGTGGACCTCGTGGTGGACGAGGTCGAGTTCGAGGGGCCCGACGGTGAGCAGTGCCGGTTGCTGGTTCGGCGGAGTCGGCGCCGTGGTGCCGGAGTGGCCGTGCGAATGCGGGCCTCGAGTTCGGCCATCCCGAAGGGTTTGGTGACATAGTCGTCGGCCCCACCGTCGAGTGCGGCGACCTTGCGGTCCTCGGTGCCGCTGGCCGAGAGGATGATGATCGGGACCTCGCTCCATTGGCGGATCCGCTTGCACACGGCCTGACCGTCGATGTCGGGAAGCCCGAGGTCGAGGACGACGACGTCGGGGGACGATGCAGTGCGGTCTGCGAGATCCCCTGCTCGCCGTTGGCCGCGGTGATGACCTCGTGGCCACCGGCCTGGAGTCCGAGGCGCAGCGCACGCAGCAGGGAGGGGTCATCGTCGACGACCAGAACCCTAGCCAATTAGGTCACCTGTCGATGCCGTCTCGATCAACCCGATGGGGAGAGTGAAGACGAAGCGGGCTCCGCCTTGGGGAGCGTCCTCGACCCAGATGTGTTCGCCGTGGGCTTCGACGAAGGTCTTGGCGATGGTCAGGCCCAGTCCGGCCCTACCCCCGGTGTCGAATCGAACGTAGCGGTCGAACACGGCCTCGCGCTCTGCGAGAGGCACTCCAGGTCCCGTGTCGGTGACGGAGAGGGTGATCCGGTCGCCGCTCACCTCGGCGGCCACGGTGATCACGCTCGAAGGTGGAGCGTGGCGGTGGGCATTGTCCAAGAGGTTAGCGAGTACCTGGCCGATGAGGAGCCTGGTCGATGTCGACCGCCGGCAGATCATCGGGGACCAACACGTCGACCGGACGCGCCCCGAGTGTCGAACGGAGGGCATCGACTGCGGCGTGTGCCAGATTCGGAGACGGTGATGGGACTCCGCCGCACCTCGAGGGCGCCGGCGTCGATTCGCGTCATGTCCAGCAGACTGGTGACCAGGCGGGTCAGCCGGTCGGTCTCGATATCGATCAGTGCATGGAGCTCGTCGGTGTCGGCATCCGAGAGCGGAGTGGGAGGATGCACCAGGGTCGACGACGCCACCTTCATGGTGGCGAGTGGAGTGCGAAGATCGTGCGACACCGCCCCGACCAGGGCGCGCCGCAGGCGGTCTACCTCCTCGAGCAGCTCAGATCGAAGCGCTTGCTCCCGCAGCTGCACCCGCTCGAGCGCAAGGGCAGCATGGTTGGCAAAGGTTCGGAGCAGTGCCCGGTCCGCCTCGGATGCCGGCATGCGCCGCATGGCCAGCAAGCCGACCGGACGGCCCGAAGCGGTGAGCACGACGGTCCGGATCTCATCCGGGCGGCCGGGCCCCGTGCCGAGGCTGACCGGGACGCCGGACAGCGGCTCGAGTCCGCGGAGCTCGTCCGGCGACAGCGCTTCTCCCGCCGAGGCGGCAATTTCCAGACGGTCGGCCTGTGGGACGAGTAGTGCAACTCCGGGCACGTCGAAGACGGTCTTGACGGCGCCGACGATCGTCTTGAGCAGTTCGGCCACCGAGCGATCCTGGACCAGAAGCTCGGAAAGTTCGAAGAGCCGGCGCGCATCGGCTGCGCGTGTTTGGGCTTCGGAGCGGGCCGATTCGAGATTGGCGACGACCCTCGACACCACCACCATCACCAGGGCATAGACGGCTAGGGCCACCCAATCCTGGGTGCTCCCCACTCGCAGCCTGTTGTAAGGCGGGATGAACCCGTAGTCATAGACGAGGAATCCGGCGGCCACGCTGGCGACCCCGGCCGGGAAGCCGCCTGTGATGACGCCGGCGACGACTGGGAGGACGAAGACCAGAGCCGCAGTGGCGATACTCAGGTGCGCGCGTAGCGGCAGCATGGCGGCCCCGAGACATACCGACAGCGCCACACCCACGATCGAGCCGACCACCGATCTTCGCACAGGACCATTGTCGTACGGATTCTGGTTTCTCGACAGACAGCGCCCCGGCCGTTGAGGATTTATTCAGAGGGTCTGGCGCGAATTGAGACCCTGTTAAGAGCGTTCGTTCAATACTCGCTTCATGGCAGATTTCCTCGTAGTGCTGGGCATCGTCGGGTTCACCCTGGTGATGCTCGGGCTCATCTGGGCGCTGGAGCGGGTATGACCGTCGACCCAGGGCATCCTCCTCGGCGTCGTCGATCCTGGTGTTCATCTACCTGGGCGTCGCCATGTTCAAGCCCGAGTGGTTCTAGATGGGCTTCTTCTGGACCATCGTCGTCCTGGTCATCGCCCTGGGGCTCGCCTGGCGGTACCTGGGCTCCTACATGGCCGCCGTCTTCGACGGCCGGGTGCACTTCCTCGGCTGGGCCGAGCGGCCCGTCTACCGGCTGCTCGGCACCGAGCCCGGAGCAGGAGCAGACCTGGAAGCGCTACGCCGGCTCCGTGGTCATCTTCTCGGCCGTCTCGATCGGCGTTCACCTACGCTGATCATCCGCATCCAGGGGTCACTGCCGCTCAACCCGCAGCACCTCGGGGCGGTGCCGCCGGCGCTCAGCTTCAACACGGCCGTCGTCGTTCGTGACCAACACCAACTGGCAGAACTACGGCGGCGAGACGACCATGTCGTACTTCTCGCAGATCGGCGCGCTCACCGTCCAGCAGTTCGTGACGCCCGGCGGTCGGCATCGCCGTGGCCATCGCCCTCGTCCGGGGCTTCTCCCGCAGGAACTCCCCGACCGATCGGGAACTTCTGGGTCGACATCACCCGCTGCCTGCTCTACATCCTGCTCCCGATCGCCTTCGTCGCCGGCATCATCTTCGTCGGCCAGGGCGCCGTGCAGACCCTGGCCGGACCGGTCAGCATCCACAACGTCGCTCAACGGGGTCACCCAGACGATCGCCCGGGGCCCGATCGGCTTCATGGAGGCCATCAAGCAGCTGGGCACCAACGGCGGTGGGTTCCTCAACGTCAACTCGGCCACCCCTTCGAGAACCCGACCGGGCTGACCAACTGGCTCTCGATCTTCCTGCTGCTGTCCATCCCGTTCGCCCTCACCTACACCTTCGGCAAGATGGTGGGCAGCATCCGCCACGGCGCCGCCCTGCTGGCCGCCATGGTGCATCATCTTCGGGGTCTGGGTCGGCTTCACCAGCTACGCCGAGCACCAGGACAACCCGGCCGTGGCGGCGGCCGGCGTCCACTCAGACCGACGGGAACACCGTGGGCAAGGAGGTCCGCTTCGGTGACACCAGCACCGCCCTGTTCGGCGTGTCGTCGACCCAGACCTCCACCGGGTCGGCCGACGGCGCCTACGACTCGTTCACCCCGATGGGCGGCTTCGGCCTGCATGACCGGCATGATGCTCGGCGAGGTGACCCCGGGCGGCGTCGGGCAGTGGGCTCTACACCATCCTCATCTACGCCATCATCGCCGTGTTCATCGGCGGCCTGATGATCGGGCGAACACCGGAGTACCTGGGGAAGAAGATCCAGGCCAGGGAGGTGAAGCTGGCCGGGCTTGGGCGCCCTGGTCATGCCGATCATCGTGCTCGTCCTCACCGGCCATCGCGGTGTCGATCCACGCCGGGCGGGCCGGCCCGCTCAACGCCGGGCCGCACGGGTTCACCGAGATCCTCTACGCCCTCACCTCGCAGGGCAACAACAACGGCTCGGCCTTCGGCGGGCCTGACCGGCAACACCGCCTTCTACAACATCCTCGGCGGCATCGACATGCTGATCGGCCGGTTCGGGATCATGATCCCGGCCCTGGCCCTGGGCGGGGCGCTGGCGGCCAAGAACGTGGTGCCCGGCGTCGCTCGGCACCTTCCGGACCGACAACGGCATGTTCGTCGGCCTGACCATCGGCGTCATCATCATCATCGGCGGCCTCACCTTCTTCCCGGCCGTCGTCGCTCGGCCCGATCGTCGAGCAGCTCAGCCACGGAAAGTTCTTCTGATGACCATGACCGACCACCCAACCACGATCAGCCGGCGGCCGGCAACCGAGGCCGCACGGGGTGGCCGAGGCCCGGGGCCTCTTCGACCGCGAGATCCTGGGGCAGGCGCTCGTCGACTCCTTCAAGAAGCTCGACCCGCGGGTGCAGGTCAAGAACCCGGTCATGTTCGTGGTGCTGGTCGGCACCGTCATCACCTTCATCGAGGCCATCGCCCACCCCAGCATCTTCGCCTGGTCGATCACCATCTGGCTCTTCCTGACCGTGCATCTTCGCCAACTTCGCCGAGGCCATGGCCGAGGGCCGGGGCAAGGCCCAGGCCGACACCCTGCGCAGGATGCGCTCCGAGACCGAGGCCCGCCGCCTGCGGCCCGACGGCACCGAGGAGCGGGTGGCCGCCGCGGCGCTGGCCAAGGGCGACCTCGTCGTCTGCGAGGCCGGCGACCTCATCCCCTCCGACGGCGAGATCATCGAGGGCATCGCCTCGGTCGACGAGTCGGCCATCACCGGTGAGTCGGCCCCGGTCATCCGCGAGTCGGGCGGCGACCGCTCGGCGGTCACCGGCGGCACCAAGGTCCTCTCCGACCGCATCGTCGTCCGCATCACCGCCGAGCGGGGCCAGACCTTCCTCGACCGCATGATCACCCTGGTCGAAGGGGCCAACCGGCAGAAGACGCCGAACGAGATCGCCCTCACCATCCTGCTGGCCGTGCTCACCATCGTCTTCCTGCCCGTGGTGGTCGTCCTGCAGCCCTTCGGCCACTACGCCGGGGGCACGGTCTCGGTCGTCATCCTGGTCTCGCTGCTGGTCTGCCTGATCCCGACCACCATCGGCGCCCTGCTCTCCGCCATCGGCATCGCCGGCATGGACCGCCTGGTGCAGCGCAACGTGCTGGCCATGAGCGGCCGGGCCGTCGAGGCGGCCGGCGACGTGCAGACCCTGCTGCTGGACAAGACCGGCACCATCACCCTGGGCAACCGCATGGCCTCCGACTTCTTCCCCGTCGGCGGCCACACCGAAGCAGGAGGTGGCCGACGCGGCCCAGCTGGCCTCGCTGGCCGACGAGACGCCCGAGGGTCGCTCCATCGTGGTGCTGGCCAAGGAGCGCTTCGACATCCGCGAGCGCGAGCTCGGGCGCCGATCACACCTTCGTCCCGTTCTCGGCCACGACCCGCATGTCCGGTCTCGACGTCGACGGCCGCCAGATCCGCAAGGGTGCGGCCGAGTCGGTCAAGCGGTGGGTGAGCGAGCAGGGCGGCACCGTGCCCGACGACCTCGACGAGATCGTCGAGCGCATCTCCCGGGCCGGGCTCGACCCCGCTGGTGGTGGCCGACGGCCGCGACGATCCTCGGCGTCATCGAGCTCAAGGACGTCGTCAAGCAGGGCATCCGGGAGAAGTTCGACGAGATGCGCCAGATGGGCATCCGCACGGTGATGATCACCGGCGACAACCCGCTGACCGCGGCGGCCATCGCCCAGGAGGCCGGCGTCGACGACTTCCTGGCCGAGGCCACCCCCGAGGCCAAGATGGACCTGATCAAGGCCGAGCAGGAGGGCGGCAAGCTCGTCGCCATGACCGGCGACGGCACCAACGACGCCCCGGCCCTGGCCCAGGCCGACGTGGGCGTGGCCATGAACACCGGGACCACCGCGGCCAAGGAGGCCGGCAACATGGTCGACCTCGACTCCAACCCGACCAAGCTCATCGACGTGGTCGAGATCGGCAAGCAGCTGCTCATCACCCGGGGCTCGCTCACCACCTTCTCCATCGCCAACGACGTGGCCAAGTACTTCGCCATCATCCCGGCGCTGTTCGTCGCCACCTACCCGCAGCTCAACGCGCTCAACATCATGAAGCTGCACAGCCCCGAGAGCGCCGTGCTCTCGGCCGTGATCTTCAACGCCCTCGTCATCGTGGCCCTCATCCCGCTGGCGCTGCGCGGCGTGCAAGTTCCGGCCGGCCGGCTCCGCGGCCATCCTGCGCCGCAACGTCTTCATCTACGGCGTGGGCGGGATCATCGTCCCCTTCATCTTCATCAAGCTCATCGACCTCGTCCTCGTCGCGCTGCACGCCTACTGATGGAGGCCATCTGATGCTCGCCCACCTCCGCCGCTCGCTCGTCATCGGCGGTCATCTGCCTGGTCTTCTTCGGCTTCGTCTATGCCTTCGCCGGCGCCGGGGTCTCCCAGCTGTTCTTCAAGCACCAGGCCAACGGCTCGATCACCGCCAACGGCTCCACCGCTCATCGGCCAGAACTGGGCCGCCGACCAAGTGCCCCGGACATCCCGCTGGGCAGCTGCGTGTTCCAGGGCCGTCCTGACGACCTCGGCCCCTACGCCGGCTCGTCGAAGCCCACCGCCGGGGGACGGGACAACCCGCTCCAGGCCGACAACACCCCTGGCGCCAACGGCTTAACAGCGGTGAGTCCGGGGCCACCAACCTCGGACCCCGTTCCAAGACCCTGCTGAGCAACACCCAGACAGCTCGATCGCCTACTGGCAAGCGCTCGGGCGTCGAACCCCACGCCGGACCTGGTCACCACCTCGGGCAGCGGCTTCGACCCCGACATCACGCCGCCAGGACGCCATGGTCCAGATCCCCATGGTCTCCAAGGCCACCGGCATCGCCCCCTCTGCCCTGCGGGCGCTCATCACCCAGGAGACCAACGGCGCCCAGCTGGGCTTCCTCGGCAGCAGCTACATCAACGTCCTGCAGCTCAACGAGGCGCTCCAGCAGCTCCGTTAGACGCTCGGGACCCGCCGGAGCCACTGCGCATCGGCAGGGCGATGGTCTGGCAAGCAGTTCCGGGTCCGTCCGCAGAGGAGGCCCGCGGGCCGAGGTGGGCAGCTGATGAAGGCTTCGCAGCATCAAACCGACGAGGTCGACGAAGACTCGATGGCCGCCGCTCCTCCCAGACGGTTCCGCATCTACCTGGGAGCGGCCCCCGGGGTCGGAAAGACCTACGCCATGCTGAGCGAAGGACATCGGCGCCGCCGGCGGGGTGCCGATGTTGCCATCGGGTCGTCGAATGTCATGGGCGGCAGAGCACCGAGGAGTTGATCGAGGGCCTCGAGGTCATTCCCAGGCGGACCGTCGAGTACCGGGGATCTCAGTTCGAAGAGATGGACCTCGACGCCGTGCTCCGTCGTCACCCCGACGTGGTACTGGTCGATGAGCTGGCGCACACCAACATCCCCGGCTCGGGACGTCATGAGAAGCGATGGCAATACGTCATGGACCTCCTCGACGCCGGTATCGACATCATCACCACCGTCAACATCCAGCACCTGGAGAGCATCGCCGACGCGGTGGAGAGGATCATCGAGGTACCGGTCCGTGAACGGGTCCCCGACTGGGTGCTCCGCAACGCCAGTCAGATCGAGCTGGTGGATTCGTCCCCGGAGCAGCTCCGCCGCCGGATGCTCCACGGCAACATCTACTCCGGGGAGATGGCACGCGAAGCGCTGGCCCACTACTTCCGGGCCGACCGCCTCACGGCGCTTCGAGAGCTGGCTCTCCGGTTCCTGGCCGACGAGACCGAGGTGCAACTGCTCGGGTTCCTCCGGAGCCGGCAGGAGGGTCCGATCTGGGAAACCCACGAGCGGATTCTGGTCGGGGTCACCACGGCCCCGGGAACCGACGCCATCGTGCGACGGGCGGCACGGATGGCCAACCGGATCAAGGCCCTGATCATGGGAGGCCTCATTTACCTTCCCATGCTCATATTGGGCCCAATCGGCGAGCGCATCGTGGGTTGATCCGCCACGCCGGGTGATCACCGTTCGGCCAAGCTCGCCTCCTCTTCGAACGCTCGTGAGAGCTCTGTCAGTCTCTCGAATCGAGCGCGTATGTCGGCCAGGTCGTTGGGCTCGCGCACCTCTTCCTCGGCACCTCGCATGATCATGTCGGCTTGGCGCAGGAGTGTCGCGCGTTGCCGCTGGTGGGTGGAGCTCTCGGTGATATGGGAGAGTGCATCGAGCAGTCGGATGATCACCGCTGGCATCCCTCGGCCGGCCTGTCGGATCTTGTCGAAGGCGCGATTGACCATACGTCCGTAGCTGGGATCGCTTTCGATCAGCCGGATTTTTCCGCTCCGCCCCCGATGGACGCCTTCCTCGAGCACCCTCCCTGAGATCTTCGACAGCCCCGCGGAGATCCAATCGATGCAGGTCAGCGCCGTGAAGGTGTCGTTGACGGCGGGCGAGAGGGCACGTATGGCGATCTCCACCAACTGGTCGATAGCGAAGACAGGATCCTGGGTCAGCGTGCGATGGGGTCCGGTGACATGGGCCTTGTCCAAAGCGCTCTCCACCTGCCGTGCCGCTCCCGCCGGCCAGACCGTGGCCAGGCGACGATCGCCCACCACGAAGTGCCCGGGCCGGTGGGAGAGGCGAATGACTCCGTCCAACTTCTCGGCGATCTCGATGAGCTGCCCATAGCCGACGAACTGAAGGTAGCCGCTCTGCTTGGCGGTGATGGCGGCACCACGGGTGTCCAGCTTCTCGATCAGCTCAGCGGCTTCGACCGTGGGGCCAGCGCCTTGGTCGGCATCCGGTCGATGATCGGGAAACTCGGCGTCGATGGCCTGATCGAGGTCTCGCGCGATTCCGGCGATGACCTCGGGCAGTTGGATCGACTTGGCGATGTGGTGGATGAAGTAGATAAGGACGGCCAGATCCACCAGCAGGAACGCCTCGGCCACGGTGATGGTCAGGTGAGGGGTGAAGTCCCCGGCCGGGAGTTCGGTGATCGAGCCCAGGCCCAAGACCGAGTAGACGAACGTGGCAACGAAGACCCCGAGCGTCATCTGATTGCCGAGATCGCGGATGAAGTTGCGCATCATGCGTGGCCCGAACTGCTGTGAGGCCAGCGTCAGGGCGAGGATGGTGATGGAGAAGACCACCCCGATGGTGGTGATGACGGCGGCGGCGATGGCGATCAACACCTGTCGGCCGGCGTCGGGGCTTCCGGCCCGGATCCAGGTGGGCAACTTCAGATGATGATGGTACGCGGCCAGGTCGATCTCGAGGGTGACGACGAAGAGGATGACGGCCACGGCGATGAGCAGGACGGGCACCACCCAGAACGTGGTGCGTAGGGCGTCCCGACGCCAGCTGGGAAGCCTCAGTCTGGCCGGCTCCTCACCTTCCGGAAACCGGGGGGTGGGCGTTGGCGTATCTGGTTCGGACACCGCGCTCCTCGCATGGGCGGATGCTGTCACCCACCACGTGCCGACCAGACTTCCCGGCTCTCCGTGCTCAGACTACCCGCTCCGAACCGGGCAGCCGCTCGCTTCCCCTGCCTCGGGGCGGCGACGTGATTATCGCCCTACGGGGCGACGAGGTCGAGGCCCGAGGCACCGCTTCCGCTGCACAGGGCAGTCGGCGTCACGATCACGGGAAGCGGTGAGTGCTTCAACACGCGCTCTCTGACCCCACCCCCGCCCATGCGATGAAGGCCCCGAAGCCTGAGGGATCCAAGCACGATGGCATCGCACTTCCGGTACGACGACTCGTCCACGATCACCTTAGCCACGTCCTCCCGTGACGAACAGAAGTAACCCTCTGTGGCGACGCCCGCCACTTGCATTCGCAGCACCGCGTGGTCCACCAGCAAGTGGGCGTCGGCAAGTGTCTCGATGGGAGGAACCCGCAGGGACTTCGAGAGCTGACGCACGTGGAATACCGTGACATTGGCTCCCGATTTGGCCGCTAGTCCTATGGTGAAATCGACAGCCGCCTGCCCCGGCTCGAACTGATCAATCGCCAGCAATAGACGGTCCCGCATCGCCACACCTCCATGGGATATTGACTCCAACACTATTGAGGCGGCGTGTAAGCAGGCCATGAAAACTCCACTGAATTCCGTAAAGAACGCGACAAAGACCGCGAGTCGGCGGCCAGCTCAGCAGGTGCCGGTCTTTCCGATGCCGAGCTGAGTCACCTTCCACGTGCCCGACGTGTTCACCAGCTCGGCCGTGGTGGCGTGACGTCCACCGGGGGTGTTCTTAGCCAGGCCGCCCGACGTTTTGTACTCCAGCCAATGGGTGTCGTCGAAGCAGTCCACAACCGTGACGCGGTTCGGAGACGACGAGGTGACGACCGGGTGGAGCACCGGATCACCTTTGGTGACGATGCCGTGCAGTTGGTCCCGGGCCAGGCCCTGTACGAAGAGTGTGAGTACCTGCCCGGCGGCGTGCTCGGGCAAGCGGGTCGACTGGAAGTTCGAGGTGCGGGCGGCGGACACCAAGTCGGCCCACATGGCCCGGTAGGCCATGAGTGGTCCACCGGACGGGTGGCCGGTCCGTCCGGTGTTCCGTACCGAAGGGGTTGACTGAGCCGTCGTTGGCGCAGCACCAGGGGAGGATCCGATGGCGCACGCAAAAAGGCAGACGGACGCAACTCCCATCACCAGACCGAGGCGGAGCGCCGACGACGCCGTTCTACGGCTGGAGGCCCGGCGCAGGCTCCTGCTTCCGGGACGGTTCATGGATTCAGGCTGATCGACGGTCGGTAGAACGGGAGGGTCCGGTCAGGCCGGGATGGATCGGCGGTCATCCTGGTTGCTTGTCTCAGTCGTCTCATCCGGTACGTCGCACGCCGAACTCGCGAGGGACCGGCCGTACAGGAAGGCGAAGCCGAGCATCACCGAGATGAAGGTGACGAATGCGCCGATGAAGAGGGCGTCAGTCACTCCGGCCTCCAGGGGCATCGCTGTCGAGGCTCGACTTGGGACCCGGAGCCCTGCCTCCGCTGGGAGCGGAATCTGAGTCGTCGGCGAGGAGCACCGCACCGACCAGGTCGGCGACGGCGACGGCCGTCAACAAACGTTGAGCCTCCACCGTTCGGCCCCGGGTCGGCGTGAGGACGAAGTGGCCGAGCAGCCAGCCCTGGGCGCGCACCGGAAGATCGACCCGGCTGGTCGGTAGCCCGAGGTCCTCGGTCGCCCACGTCTGACCGGCCACCGTCAGCTCGCCCTTCGGGTTGATGTGGGCGGAGAGGTTGCCCGGGTCCCGCCGGGTGAAGTAACAATCCTCCAGCCCCAGCAACTGTTGCAAGTTGGCCAAGGCGGCGCTGATCACCTCTCGCGGTTCTCGTCCGGCAGCCACCAACTCGGTGACCGAGTGGAGAAGAGTGACCGTCTCCTTGCTTTGGGTCGCTTCCCTCAAGTGACTTCGGCCCCGAGCGGCCAGCTCACCGACGGCGATTCCGAGGACCAGCAACAGCAGCTCGGTGATGAGGTCCTGGTGACGCGTGATCCGTAACGAGTAGTACGGCCGGGTCAGGAAGAAGTCAAACGAGAGCGCAGCCGTCAAGGCGGCCATCAGGGCAACGAGTCGGCGACCGGTACTGGCAACCGCGACGATGACCACGACGAGGAAGAGGGCGTTGTCCGCCGTGTCGAGACGGTCACGCCAGGGGGTCAGCGCCAGTGCCATGGCGATCGGTGTGACGACTGCCGCCAGCAGCACGAAGTCCACCCGAGCCGCCAATCGGGGGGTTCCGCGGTGCTCGGCGCGAGCGTCAGGCCCCCGCGCCTCCCGCCGCTCGTTCGTCACCGTCTCTATCGACACCCGTCCACTGTCACATGGAACGCCGAGGTTGGGAAGCTATGTAGGTCCCATTTTTATGTCCTGGCCTTGATTTTTCACGCCCCTGTTACGCCGATCCCTGCATTCGGTGGTACGAAGGCGGAGTGATGAGCGCACCGAGGGCCGCCCCCATCGAGGGTGAGCATCCGATCGCCATGGTCTCGGTGACCAGCACGGCCGGCTACCGCGGCGAGATCCGGGCCGGACGGCACCGAATCGTGGCCGACGAGGGGCCCGAGGTGGGGGGCGACGACGAAGGACCCAACCCCTATCAGCTGATCCTGGCCGGACTGGTCCAGTGCACGGCGGCCACCCTGCGGATGTATGCCAACCGGAAGGGGTGGGCGCTGGGCGAGGTGAGGGTGCGGGCCCGGTTGCTGCGCACCGGTGACGGCGCCACCAAGGTGGAGCGGGTGGAGCGCACCATCACCGTGTCCGGCGACCTGTCACCTGAGCAGAAGCAGCGCCTGGCCGAGATCGCCGGCCGGACCCCGGTGACCCGCACCCTGCTCGGCTCCCTGGTCGTCGACACCACCCTCACATGACCGCCTGCCCCACCCTGCTCACCGAGCGCCTGATCCTCCGGCCCTTCGAGGAGTCGGATGTCGATGCCTATACCGAGCTGCTCACCACCGCCGAGGTGCGGCACTCCCTCCGGCTGCCCGAGACGGTCTCGCGTCGTGAGGCCTGGCTGGGCATGGCCCAGTGGCGGGGCCAGTGGGAGCTGCGGGCCACCGGGCAGTTCGCCGTCGAGGAGCGGGCCTCCGGCCGCTTCGTGGGCCGGGCCGGCCTGCACCGGCCGGAACAGGACGACTGGCCGGGGGTCGAGGTGGGATGGGTCCTGCACCCCGATGCCTGGGGCCGGGGCTACGCCACCGAGGCCGGAGCGGCTTCCCTGGCCTACGCCTTCGACGTGATGGGACTGGACGAGGTGTTCAGCGTCATCCTCCCCGACAACCTGCGCTCGCAGGCGGTGGCCGCCCGGCTGGGCCTCACCCTGGTGGAGGAGCGGGTGCTCTCGAACCACCCGGCGGAGCCCCACGGCGTGTGGAGGATCGGGCGTCGGGAGTGGGGAGCGTCCCCGTTGAGCCGGGGCCGGGACGGCACCGGCCCGCTGCTCTGAGCGGGCCGGTCGGCTCCACCGGTCAGCGGAGGGCCAGCCCCCCGTCGACCAGGACCACTTCGCCGGTGACGTAGCTCGCCCGGGCCAGGCCCACGATGAGCTCGGCCACATCGTCGGGGGCGGCGGTGCGTTGGAGGGGCGCCTGGGCGTTGACGAACTCGCGGACGGTGCCCCACTCGGCGGTCCAGGGGGTGTCGACCAGGCCCGGGGCCACCGCGTTGACCCGGACGGTCGGGGCCAGGGTGTTGGCCAGCAGGCGGGTCATGTGGCTCAGCGCCGCCTTGGAACAGGCGTAGGGGATCGAGCTGCCGGTGGGCCGTTCGCCGGCCAGCGAGGAGACGTTGACCACCTGGCCCCGGCCCGAGGCGCGGAGGTGGTCCACGGCGGCCACCGTCACCTGCCAGGTGCCCAGGACGTTGACGTCGAAGATGCGGCGCCACACCTCGGGGGAGGCCGCCTCGAGGTCGTGGTGGGGGATGACCTCGGTGGTCCCGGCGTTGTTGACCAGGACGTCGAGCCGCCCGTGGCGGTCGACCACCTCGTCGACCAGCCGCCGGGCCTGGTCCTCGTCCGAGACGTCGGCCCGGACGTAGCTGGCGACGGGCAGCTCCCCGGCCAGGGCCTGGCCCGCCGCCACCGACGTCGAGGAGTTGATGACCACGGTGGCCCCGAGCGAGGCGAACCGGGTGGCCGTGGCCGCCCCGATCCCCGACGATGAGCCGGTGACCAGCACCACCTGGCCCCCGAAGGCGGCGTCGTCGGGTGGGGCGGGAGAGGTCGCGGGCTCGGCCATGGGCCGAGTGTACGACCCGGCTGGCCTACGGTTCCCGGTGTGCGACCACCGGTGAGCCAGTCCGACCAGAGCACCGTCGTGGACGGGCCGTGAGTCCGCCCGGCCGGCCCGACGGAATGGTGCGGGTGAGCCCGTCGCTGGCCATCCCGGTGGCCGAGCTCCAGGTGCGGTTCGGCCCGAGCGGCGGTCCCGGCGGCCAGCATGCCAACAAGGTGAATACCCGGGTGGAGCTGCGGTTCGACATCAGCCGCTCCCCGTCGCTCGGGCCGCGGCAGCGGGCCCGCCTGCTCGAGCGCCTCGGTCCCGAGCTTCGGGTGGTGGTGGACGACGAGCGTTCACAGATCCGCAACCGCCAGCTGGCCGTGGAGCGCTTTCGGCAGCGGATGGCCGATGCCCTCCACGTGGAGAAGGCCCGGCGACCCACCCGCCCCTCTCGGGGGGCGAAGGAGCGCCGCCTGGCCGCCAAGCGGCAGTTGTCGGAACGGAAGCGGAGCCGCCGACCCGATCTCGACGAGTAGACCACCGGGCGGTGCCGACCGCGCCCGGCGACGACCGTCGGGGCGGTTCAGCCCACCTTGCGGTCCTCCCGGGTGGGGTCGTCCCACGCGGCACTCGAGGAAGGTGCCGATCTCCTCGGTGAGGCGTTCGGGACGGACCCGGAGCTCGAGCACCGAGTTGGCCTGGACCAGCTGTCCCTGGGGCAGGCGACGGGCCAGCTGCTCGGCGTCGTGGAACGGGTGGATGCGGTCGACCTGGTGGCCGATGACCATGGCCGGGATGTCCATGGCCGCCCGCTGGCTCACCGTGGGGGCGATGGGTCCGGCCAGGATGCCGTGCAGCACGGCGGCCGTCTCCGTGGGGTCGTTGGACAGCGTGTTCATCACGCTGTCCACCGGGCCGTTGCCGGTGCGGGGGAGCCGCCGGAACAGCGACGCCGTCCGGCGCACCAGAGGCCGGGCGAAGTGCACGGCCAGCAGCATGGGGATGAAGGTGATGGCGGCCGCCGGGACGGCCCACTCCAGGACCGGCATCTCGATGACCAGGGCCTGGACCCGCTCGGGGGCAATGGCCGCCACCAGCAGGCTCACGTTCCCGCCCAGGGACACCCCGCCGATCGCCGCCTTGTCCACGCCCAGGTGGTCCAGCAGGTCCACCACGTGCTCGGCGTAGGTGTCCATCCGGTGGAACGAGGCCCGCTGGGGCTTCTCGGACAGCCCGTGGCCGGGCAGGTCCAGCAGCACCACCCGGTACCCCAGGGCGGCCAGGTCGTTGGCCAGCCGCCGGTTCATGTTGGAGTCCATGAGGATCCCGTGCATGAACACCAGGACCCGGGGGCCGTGCCCGTGGATCTCGTAGTAGAGCTGCACCCCACCGGAGTCGAACACCCCCACCTCGAAGGGTGGGGCAGCCGCGCCCGGAGGGCTCGGCGTGGTGGGCGCGGAGCCTGGGGACGAGCCCCTACCCCCCTGGTCCGACGGTGCCCCTGCGGTTGTCATCCGGCCAACGGTACGCCCCGGGGCGGCGATGCGCCAGGACCGGCAGCTCGGATCGGACCCTTGCCACCTGGGCCATCGCCAGATCGGCCACCACGATCCCCGGGCTCGGCTCGGTCCGTTCGGCCACCACCGTGCCCCAGGGGTCCACGACCATGGAGTGGCCGTGGCAGGCCGGCATGCCCGGCGGGAGCACCCCGACCTGGCCGCTGCCGACCACGTAGGCCTCGTTCTCCACCGCCCGCGCCCGGAGCAGGAGCTCCCAGTGGGCGGGCCCGGTGGCGGCGGTGAAGGCCGCCACCACCACCAGCACGGTGGCCCCCTCGAGGGTCATGATCCGGTACGGCTCGGGGAACCGGAGGTCGTAGCAGACCGAGAGCCCCACCACCACCGGCGGGAGCCCGACGGCGGGGGGCAGCGGCGGTGCCACGGTCAGCTCGGTCCCCGGGGCCATGGTGGCGGACTCGCAGAAGGAGGTGCCGTCGAGGTCCACGTCGAACAGGTGGATCTTGCGGTAGACGGCGGCGACCGACCCGTCGGGGTCGAGGAGGCAGCTCGTGTTGTACAGGCGGTCGCCGGCCTCCTCGGGCCCACCCGGCCGTTCCGGGAAGCTGCCGGCCACGAGGTGGATGCCGTGGCGGCGGGCCACGCGCCGACCCCCAGGCCAGCGTGGGTCCGTCCAGGGGTTCGGCGTGTCGGCGCAGGAAGGAGGGACTCCCCGCCACCGAGAAGTACTCGGGCAGCACCACCAACCCGGCCCCGGCGGCGACCGCCTCGTCCACCAGGGCCTCGGCGGCCTCCAGGTTGGCCTGGCGGTCTGGTCCCGCCGTGGTCTGGACGGCTGCCACGCGCATGTCACAGGGTAGGCCCCGCATCGGGCACAATGACCAACGGCCCGCCGCCGGACCCACCGTCCGGCCGCTCCGGCCCGAAACGAGATGAGCGTCGTGTCCTTCGAAGACTCCGACGTCGTCCGCAGCGCCATCCGGGTGGAGGGCTTCCGCGACGACGAGTTCAACTACCAGCTGATCCGGGCCTTGGGCGTGGCCGACTACGGGGGGTCGACGGTGGGCGAGTGCCTTTCGGTGGCCACCGAGATCGCCGACGGGAGCCCCTCCAGCTGGGCCGGGGCCTTCGAGCGCCTGGGCCAACGGATCGAGGACCGGGGCCGGGCGTGCCTGGAGGCCGGCCACCGGGTCAGCGGCCGGGACCACTTCCTGCGGGCTTCCACCTACTACCGGACGGCCGAGTACTACGCCGACGGGGTGAGCGGCCGGTCCCACGAGCCGGGCGAGCGGAGCCGGGCGTGCTTCGCCGTGGCCGCCGGACTGCTGGACCCGCCGGTCGAGCTGGTCGACGTGCCCTTCGAGGACGGGTCCCTCCCCGGGTACCTGGTGCGACCGACGCCTGAGGCGGCCGGCACGGGCCCCGTCCGACGCTGGTCGGGGTGGGCGGCTTCGACTCCAGCGCCGAGGAGCTGTACTTCCACCTGGGTGCGCCCGGGGCCGAGCGGGGATGGAACATCTTCGTCTTCGACGGGCCGGGTCAGCCCGGGTGCATGCGCCGCAACCCGAGCCAGACCTTCCGGCCGGACTACGAGGTCCCGATCGCCGCGGTCCTCGACGCCCTCGAACGGGTCGACGACGTCGACGGGGACCGCCTGGTCCTGGCCGGCCAGAGCTTCGGCTCGTACTTCGCCGCCCGCGGCGCGGCCACCGACCGCCGGGTGCGGGCCCTGGTGGCCAACCCCCCGGTGGTGGACATGGGGCGGTACATGGAGGCCTGGGTGGGGACCGACACCTTCCGAATGGCCCGGGACATCCGGCCCGAGGATGTCATCGGGGTACCCGAGGACCTGATGCCCCGCCAGATGCAGTGGGGGATCGCGGCCATCTGCGAGCGGTTCGGGGTGCCCTCGTTCCACGCCTGGCGGGACGCCATCAGCCGCTACCGCCTGGGTCCGCTGGCCTCGGCCATCAGCTGCCCGGTACTGGCGCTGGTGGGCGACCGTGAGGGGGCCGAACCGCTGGCCCAGTTCGAGGCCCTGGTGGCCGAGGCCGAGGGTCCGGTCACCGCGGTGCGCTTCACCGCCGAGGACGGCGCATCCACCCACTGCCAGTCGGACAACATCCGCCTCTCGGCCCAGGTCACCTTCGACTGGCTGGACTCCCAGGTGGGCGTGTAGCCGGCACGTCCGTCACGGCCCTGCCCGCCCCGCCGCGGGGCGGCCGACGGGGGCTAGAGCAGCCCGAGGCGACGGGAGCAGACCGGCCACTGACCCCACCCGCTGCGGGCCTGGAGGGCCACGGCGGCCTGGTCCTGGACCGAAGGGGGGGCCTGGCTGGGCAGGCCGGTGAGGCCCAGTCCGTGCCAGGTGCCGGCCGAGAATTGGTAGGCCCCGTAGTACCCGTTGCCCGTGTCGGTGGTGTAGTTGCCCCCCGATTCGCACTGGCGGAGCGCGGCCCAGACGCCGCTCAGGGGGCTGGTGGACGGGACCGGGGGCGGAGGTGGGGGTGGAGGCAGGGTCACCACCGGGGTGGGAGGGACGGGGGGCACCTCGGGTGGGCCAGGTAGGTCCAGGGAGGCCAGGGAGACCACGGTGGCACCGATTACGACGGACCGGTAGCCCGCCTGGTCGAGCATCCGGGACGGGACGGTGGGCCCACCGGCCTCGGCCGGCGTCACACTCCAGGACACCAGGACACCGGTGGCCAAGGTGACGAGCAGCAATACCGAGAAGGTGGAGCGGTGCGTGCGCATAGCGTGCGTTCCTCAAAGTCGCGGAAGCCCGGAGGGCTAGGAGGTTGGCTTCGGAATGCGGGCGACCGTCGGAGGTGCATTCGTCTCGCGAGCCGGTGCCGGGAAGGGCGGAGCGCTCTGGACTGGCGATGAGTCCGTACGAGGTGCAGACGGGGAACCCTGATCAGGTCAGTGTCTGGCGGCTCCCCGGGGTCGGCGTGTCGTCTGGTGGGTGCGGGTCATGAGTGATCGATTCAGGTTGGGCACCGGCGGCCTCGGACCACCCGTGACCCGGACTGCCGACAGCCCTTTGGCTGATCGAGTTGCAGCACTGTACTGATCGTCATCTTCGGGGCGCAACTTGACCGGTCGGCCGTCTACGACCCGCTGACCAGGGACGACACCTCCTCCTGACGGTACCGGTCCGTCAGTCGAAGGCGTCCTGGACGGCGCGGTGGGTGGCCAGCGCGGCGGTCAGGGCCGTGGCGCCCCCCTCGGAGACGTCCTCGGTGACCCCGCTCAGCGGGGTCACCGAGGCCCAACCCTCGGCCAGCAGGGCGGCATCCGTGTCCGGTTCCAGCTCCGCGTGCTCGGCGATGCGGTCGGCGCCCACGCCCATCCCCCGCAGGGTCAGCGTGATGGCCCCGGTGGTGGTGTCGACGGGGTTCCCGGCCACCGGCTCGGGGGAGGACTCGGGGCGCACCCGACGGATGAGGCCCACCGTGCCCAGTGTCCCGTGGCGGACGCCCCGCAGGCGTTCCGGCGTCACGGCCGGAACGTTGAGGTTGAGCACCGTCGACGGCGGTGCTGTGGCCAGGGTGGGCACCATGGCGGCGGCCAGCCCGACCGGGGTCTCCCAGGGCACCGGGTCGTCGCCCCATGCGATGCTCACGGCCAGCCCCCGGATCCCGAACTGGGCCCCGGTCAGCGCCGCCCCCACCGTGCCGGAGTGGAGCGCCGAGCGGCCGGCGTTCACCCCATGGTTGACGCCGGAGACCACCAGGTCGGGACGGGGCCCGAAGCCCTCGATGCAGGCCACGATGACGGCCAGGGCCGGCGGCCCGTCGATTCCGTACGTGGGCACATGGGCCAGGCCCGGGATGTCGACCCGCTCGTAGGGGATCGACTCCCGCTCGTACACCCGACCGACGGCGGCACCCGCCCCGCTGTGGTCGACCAGGGGGGCCACCACCACCAGGTCGTGGGCGTCCCCCAATTCGGCGTAGAGGCCGCGGGCCAGGGCGGCGATGCCCGGCGCGAAGACGCCGTCGTCGTTGGTGATGAGGATATGCATGGCGGGGGTTCCCCTCGGGGGCCTTCCGGGCCGGACGGGCACCCTGACGGGCACCCGGGACACCGGATCGGCCGTCCGTCGGGTCGGGGCGGCCTCATGGCCTACCATACCGGTCGACGTCGGCCGACCTCCGGTCGCTGGCCCTCCCGACACCCACGGAACCCCACGCCACCATGACGCCCCGACCATCGGCCGACGACCAACGTCCGGCGGAGACCACCGCCGCCACCGGGGACCAGTGGGTCATCGGCCACGGGCATCAGCGTGCGGTCCTCACCGAGGTCGGGGCCACCTTGCGCTCCTTCACCGTGGAGGACCGACCGGTGACCGACGGCTTCGGGCCCGCCGAGTGGAGCCATGGGGGACGGGGCCAGGTGCTCGCCCCCTGGCCGAATCGCCTGAGTGGCGGGCGGTACTCCTTCCAGGGAGTCGAGGCCCAGGCCCCGCTCGACGAACCCGAACGCGGGAACGCCATCCACGGACTGGTCCGGTGGATGCCCTGGCGGATGGTGGGCCGGGCCCAGAACCGGGTCAGCCTGGCGTGCGAGCTGCGGCCCTCGCCGGCCTACCCCTTCGCCCTCCGTCTGACCGTCGAGTACCGCCTCGGGCGCGACGGACTCACCGTGGCCACGGAAGCGGAGAACCTCGGGGATGCCGACCTTCCCTTCGGGTTGGGATTCCACCCGTACCTGACCGTGGGCACCCCCACGGTGGACCAGGTGCGCCTGACCGTGCCGGCCGACCGGCGCCTCGTCACCGACGACCGAGGTATTCCGACCGGCAGTGTCGCGGTGGCCGGTACCGAGTTCGACTTCACCCAGGGCCGGCTCATCGGGGTGACCAGACTGGATACCGGCTTCACCGCCTTGCGGCGGGACGCCGACGGTCGGGCCCGGGTCGAGCTCGACCATCCCGACGGGGCCGGCGGCGCCACCCTGTGGGCGGACGACCGGTTCAGGTACTTCATGGTCTACACCGGGGACACCCTGGACCCGGCGTCCCGGCGCACGGCGCTGGCCGTGGAGCCGATGACCTGTCCGCCCGACGCCCTGCGGTCGGGGACCGACGTCACCGTGCTCCGCCCCGGGTCGCGGTGGACGGCCTCGTGGGGCATCACGCCCCGCTGAGCCGGGCCCTTCAGAACACCTCGGCGAAGAGGGCCAGCATGGCCTGCCAGGACCGGGCGTCGGCCCCGCGGTCGTACTTGATGGCCGGCATGCTCCCGTCGGCGTCGGGATTGGTGAAACTGTGGACCACGCCGCCGTAGAGGTGCATCTGCCAGTCGACTCCGGCGGCCCGCATCTCGGTCTCGAAGGCGGCGCGCTGTTCGGGCGGGATGACCGGGTCGTCGGCCCCGATGCACACCAGCACCTTCCCGGCGATCCGGGAGGCGTCCTCGGGGCGGGTGGTGGACAGCCCCGAGTGGAGCCCGACCACGGCCGCCAGGGCGGCTCCGCTGCGGGCGAGCTCCAGGGCGAGGGTGCCGCCGAAGCAGTAGCCCATGGCGGCCACCCGGTCGGGGTCGGTGAACTCGTTGTCCAGGAGGACCTCGAGTCCGGCCCGGGCGAGGGCTCGGATCCGGTCGGGATCGCCGGCCAGGGCGCCCAGCCGCTCACCCACCTGGTCGGGCGGGAGCAGCTGCCCGTCACCGTGGTAGTCGAGGGCAAAGGCCACATAGCCCAGCTCGGCCAGCCGTCGGGCTGTCTCCTTGGGATGATCACCCAGTCCGGAGGCGTCGTGGGCGATGAGCACGGCCGGGCGCGTCCCGGGTCGGTCGTCGTCGACGGCCAGCCGGCCGACCAGACGCACGGCATCGTGGTCGTACTCGATGTCTCGGATCTGCACGGTCCCTCCTCGTGGGACGTCCGGTCGGGCGCGGTCCCGACGCAGCGTCGACGGCATGGTATCGGGGCGGTGGGGCCGGAGCCCCGGGTCCCACCGGTGGATCGGCCAGGATGGGCGGATGCAGGGCGCCAGGGACCGGGTCGGTATCGTCAGCGCCCTGACCGACGCCGGCTGCGTGGCGGCCGAGGAGGAGGCCGTCGAGCTCCTGGCCGCGGCGGGTGGCGGCCGTGACCTCGAGCGCATGTTGGCGCGCCGACTGACCGGGGAGCCGCTGGCCTGGATCACCGGCCGGACCGTGTTCTGCGGCCTCGAGGTGCACGTGGACCCCGGGGTCTTCGTGCCCCGGTGGCAGTCCGAGCCGCTGGCCCGTCTGGCCGCCCGCCTGCTGCCCCCGTCCGGTGTGGGGGTGGATCTGGCCACCGGGTCGGGGGCCCTGGCCATGGTCATGCAGGAGGCCCGTCCCGGCGCCCGGGTGGTGGGCACGGAGATCGATCCGGTGGCCGTCCGGTGCGCCCGCCGGAACGGCGTCGTCGTCCACCGGGGGCACCTCGACCGGCCGCTCCCCGCCGCCCTGGCTTCGGAGGTCGACGTGCTGTGCGGGGTGCTGCCCTACGTCCCGAGCGACGCCCTCCACCTCCTGCCTCGCGACGTGCTGTCCTTCGAGCCGCGTGCGGCGCTCGACGGCGGGGAGCGGGGTCTCGACTCGGTGGCCGCCGTGGTGCGGGACAGCCGGCGTTGGGTCCGACCGGGGGGATGGCTGGCGCTCGAGGTGGGCGGCGGTCAGGTGCACCCGGTCAGCGATCTGTTCGAGGCGGAGGGCTACGGTGCCGTCGACGTGCTGGAGGACGAGGACGGCGACCCGCGGGCGGTGGTGGGTCGTCGGACACGGTAGGTGGCCCGGTGACCGGAGGCCCCACGGCGCCCGTCACAGTTGCGACCGAGTCCAGTCCACGGCCTGCGGGGGTGGTGCGGGAGAGCCCACGTCGATCTGGATGTCCCGATGCGAGCCGAGGGGGATGGCCCGGGGATCGCCGCCGAACCGCCGCCCGTCGACGAACACGGTCATCACTCCCGTGGCCGGCCCCACCCGGCCGGTTCCGAGCGGCTGGCCCCACAGGTCGAAGAACTGACCGAGCGTGTAGGTGGCCGTGGTGGGGGACTCGATGTGGATGACTCCGTCCTGAGCGTGGACGTGGAGCCAGTAGTAGCACCGGCTGGCGCCGTCGAAGGCGCCCGCCGGCGTCTGCTCGGCTTCGGGCTCGACGATGCCCACGCCGGCGGGGAGCGGACGCAGCTGTCCGTCCACGTAGACGCTCAGATGGGTGTGGACGTGGTAGGCCACCTGCTCCGAAGCATCGCACTGGATGCCGTCGACGCTCTGACCGGAGGCCGAAGCCGACGCCGGCGCCAGCGGCGGGCCGGTCTCGAGGGGAATCCCCTCGGGCCCCATCCGCGTGATGGCGGTTCCGGTCGTGGGTGGGACGGTGGGTCGGGCCGGGTGGCCGGTGAGGGCCACCAGGAGCACCGCGGCCGCGACGGCGGTCCCCACGGAGGTCACCGCGACCAGGACACGACGCCGTCGGGCGGCGCGGCGTCCGGCCTCATGCGCCCGGGTGCCCCGAGGGGGTCCGGCCCGGCCGTCGGGCGGGGGTGACCAACCCGTCCTCGTTCGGGATGGTGGACGGGTGGATGGACCGGCGGCGCCCGGAGCGCGTCGGGGTGGGGTCGTCTTGCGGGTGGTCATGGGGTCTCCTCGAGGGAACGGTGCGACGGGCCGTGGGTGGGCCGCGGTCGGCTCTACTGGCGGGGTCGTCGACGGAGTCGACGGGGGGCGTCCGAACGGCACCCGTTCCCGTTGGGGGAGGGTGCCGGGACGTCGGTCAGACGGTGCCGAGGCCGGCCTGAGGAGGGTGCAGCAGGGTGGTGACGAAGCCGGGGGCCAGGGGTCCGGCGTGCGATCGCCGGCGGACTCGGACCCGGGCCAGGGTCAGCAGGGCCACCGCCACCAGGAGCCCCACCACGACGGTCGTCGGTGTGGCACCGCCGCCGACGTGGGGCAGGACCGGGGCGCACTGCTGGGTGGCGGGCAGGCAGACGCCCGAGGGCGCGGCCGGGTGGACCTGCACAGGTGTCCCGGTTCCGTGGGGGGCCCGGCCGGCCACGGCGAGGGTGGGCAGGGCCGCGGCCAGGACGATGATCGCCCCGACCATGCCCATCAGCAGTCGCTGCCGCACCCGGCCACCGTACCGCTCAGCACCGAGCCGGCGGCGGTCGCCCTGGGACGGCTCGGGTACCGGGGGCGGATGCGTACCGGGCCTCCGGGCCAGTGGATGTGGGCGTCGAAGTGGACGGGTCGGGAGTTCTCGGGCAGGGCCACGATGCCGTGCCCCTGCCCGCGGGCAACGTGGTCGGTGCGACCCGGGCCCGCCGTGCGACAATCAGCCGATGAGCCGGTGGGGGGTATCGGTCTACGGCGACCCGTGTCGCCAGTGCGGGTTCCGCTGGTCGATGGGACTCGAGGGGGCCAGGGCCCACGTGGCCGGGCTCCCGGCGGTGTACGGCGGGATCCTGGCCGGGGCCACCGGGACCGAGCGGCACCCCGACCTCACCTGGTCAGCCGGCGAGTACGTCTGTCACGTGGCCGACAACCTCCGCATCTGGGCCGAGCGGCTGATGGGCGCGGGCCGGGGTGGACCGACCTTGGTGGTCGCCTACGACGAGAACGAGTTGGCACGGGCCCGCAACTACGCCAGCATCGCCCTGTCCGCGGCACAATGGTCCCTCGAGCGGGCCGTCGCCGACTGGGAGCAGGCCGTCGACCAGTCCGACGCCGCCGGCGTCGTGCTGGTCCATCCGGACCGGGGTGGGCAGACGCTGACCGACGTGGCCCTCTCCAACGCCCACGACGCCGAGCATCACCGGTGGGACATCGAGCGATCACTCGGCGCTCGACGGTGAAGGCGGTTCGGTCCGAGGACCCGACGGGAGCGGTGTCAGCCCAGCTGGGACCGGCCCCAGACGGCGATCCGCTCGAACACGTCGGGATCGCTGGCGAACACCGAGTCGGGGACCGGCCAGTGGATCACCACTTCGGTGATCCCGACCTCCCGGTACGAACCCGCCCAGTCCACGAAGGCGTCCAGCGAGTCGAGGGGTCGTTCGGAGGTCAGCCCCTGGAGCAACACCCTGTCCATCGTCTCGTACGGCCGGCCCGCACGGGCGCAGGCTGACTCGAGCTGCTCCATCTGGGTGACGACCACCTGGCGGGCCTCGGCCGGGGTCCTGGCGGCCGGCCCGGCCGGGTCGCCGTAGGTCACCCAGCCCTGCCCGAACTCCGCGGCCAGCGCCATGCCCCGAGGCCCGGTGGCGGCGATCAGGAAGGGCACCCGGGGCCGCTGCACGCACTCGGGGATGGTCCGGGCCTCGACAGCCGAGTAGTGGTGACCCTCCGATGTGGTCGACCGGTGGGTCAGCAGACGATCCAGGAGCCTGACGAACTCGTCCAGGCGGTCGGCCCGTTGGCTCGGGCTCCACGGGTCCTGTCCGAGGGCGGTGGCGTCGAAGCCCGTGCCCCCGGAGCCGATGCCCGCAGTCAGTCGCCCCCCGGAAAGGTGGTCCAGGGTCATGAGCTCCTTGGCCAGGGTCACCGGGTGTCGGAAGTTGGGCGACGTGACCAACGTGCCGATCCGCAGGCGCTCCGTGGCGCTGGCCGCCGCGGCCAGGGTCGGGACGGCGGCGAACCAGGGTCGGTCCCGGAAGCTCTGCCAGGTCAGATGGTCGTAGGTGTAGCCGGCGTGGAACCCGAGCGCCTCGGCTCGGCGCCATACCGTCAGGAGCTCGCCGCCCTCGTAGATGGGGAGGACCACGGTGCTCACGCGCATGGAGGTGAAGTTAGCGGAGGCCGTCTGCCCCATCGCCTGCGCCTCGCCTCTCGGGTGTCGGACCACGGCCCGCGGCGCCGGTCAACATCGACAACGAGGCCTGCCGACGGAGGTGCCGAGCCGGGCCGGCGGGCGGGCATCCGCCCCACGGGTCAGCCGTGGTGTGGCGTCGAGCCGACCGGCACGGCGCGGGAGGGGCGGCTCTGGCCCAGGGGCCTGTCATGCACCCCCCGGCCGTCTCGGCCGAGACGGGTGACGGCCCTAATCTGACGGCATGGCCGGACCCTCTGGGCGCACGTGGCTCGCCCCTCCCCGATGGTGGGACGAGCTGGTCAACTGGATGGAGCGGCGAAGGGAGCGGCGGGCCGAGACGCCCACCGAACGACTCGAGCTGGCCGAGCACCGCCTGGCCGTCACCCTCGGGAAGCGGGGGCCGGACTCGTGGAGGACCCTCAACGCCATGGAGGCCGTCGCCAAGTACCGGGAGGCCCTCGACCGCCGGGCCGAAGCGCTCCCCCTCCGGAAGCAGGTGGTCAAGCGCCGGCGCAAGGAGCTCGGAGCGCAGCACCAGCTGACCCTGGCCGCCGAGGCCCGCCTGGCCGTCGCCCTCATCGAGCTCCGGCGACCCGGAGAGGCGAAGCCACTCCTCGTCCACGTCCGTGACGGGCTCGCGTCGTCCTTGGGGCCGGACGATGCGACGGTCCTCGTGGTGACCGAGCGGCTGGCCGACGCCGAACTGGCCCTTGGGGAGTCGACGGACGCACGCGCCCTGCTCGAAGAGGTCATGGCTCACTACCAGGCGAACGGAGACGACGTCCTGGGCTCGGGCATCGCCATCAAGCTGGCCAGGTCGCTCGTCGAGGACGGCCACTACGACCAAGCGTCCGACCTGCTGCGTGGAGCCGTCGAGACCCGGGGCCGGTTGCTCGGGCCGGACGATCCCGAGACGCTGAGCGCGCTGCGCAACTTGGCGTCGGCCCTGGTGTGGTCGAAAGAGTTCGCCGAGGCGAGCATCGTGGCCCGCAACTTCCTGGCCGCCACGGTCCGCACCAACGGGCCGGAGGATGCCAAGACCGTGGATGCCGAGCGCCTGGTCCGCGACATCGACAGTCGGCTCGGCGAGTGGTGACCCCCGGGGCTCTGACCGCCGCGGTGATCGGCTGACCCTCCCGGTGATCGGTGTCTCAGTGCTGGCCCGGCCCCGGGGTGCCGATGGACAGGATGCAGGGCCCCAGCGCGGCTTCCGCCGAGAGCCACCAGTGAGCATCCGGTCGGCTGGTCCGGCTAGCCGGCGACGGCGTCGCTCCGATGGGGTAGCACCCAGCCCGGCCGCGGGAAGTGGCAGGTGTACCCGTTCGGGTAGTGCTCGAGGTAGTCCTGGTGTTCGGGCTCCGCCTCCCAGAACGGCCCGGCCGGCGTGACCTCGGTCACGACCTTGCCGGGCCACAGCCCGGACGCTTCCACGTCGGCAATGGTGTCCTCGGCCACCCGACGCTGCTCGTCATTCAGGGTGAAGATCGCCGAACGGTAGCTCGCACCGATGTCGTTGCCCTGTCGGTCCAGCGTCGTGGGATCGTGGACCTGGAAGAAGAACTCCAGCAGCTCCCGGTAGGAGGTCAGCTCCGGATCGAAGATGATCTCGATCGCCTCGGCGTGGTTCCCGTGGTTCCGGTAGGTGGCATTGGCGACCTCCCCGCCGGTGTAGCCCACCCGGGTCGAGAGGACTCCCGGACGCTTCCGGAGAAGGTCCTGCATCCCCCAGAAACACCCGCCGGCCAAAATGGCCTTCTCTGTCGCGTCGCTCATGGGACCCCTTCCTGTGGTGTCATCGGGCTGCCACCGGTGGCCGGCACCCCACCTCGGGGGTGCCCGGGGACCATCGTAGGGGTCGGACCGGGTGGAGCGGCCGCCGGCCCAGAACCAGGTGGCATGCGTCGGCGGGCCCGAATGTGGTCCCACCGAGCCGGGATCCCTAACCTGGAACGACGGTCGATGACACGGGAAGGAACGACGGTGGATCCCTCAGCTTTCGCGGAGCGGCCTGATTACCGGGTGGACATCCTCGCCCGTCGAAATCAGGTCACGGCGGCGTTCGGTGACGAAGTCCTCGCCAACAGTCAGCGCTGCCTCCTGGTCGACGAACAGGACCACGGGTTGGTGTTCTACTTTCCTCCCGCTGACGTGCGACTGGAGCGATTCGCCCCTGATCCTCGTACCAGTCGGTGTCCCTACAAGGGGACGGCCACCTATCGGAGGCTGATCGGCGTCAGTACGGAGGTGCTGATGTGGAGCTACGAGGACCCCTACCCGGAGGTGGCCAGACTGGCCGGGTACGTGGCCTTCTACCAGGACGTGGTCGACGTACGCATCGGAACCGCCAAGCCCGCGGTCTCCGGGCGATGAGCGGCGCCGGCCCGGCTGATCGTCCCGATCCGAGCCTCGCCCGGATGCTGGACGTCTTCGACGTGCGGTCGGTGGACGAGCGCCGATTCGCGGGGGAGGCCGATACCGGAGGTCGACTGGTCGTCGACGGCAGCCAACTCCTCGGCCAGGCCATCGTGGCCGCGGCCAAGACCCTTCCTGACTTCGCCGTTCGTTCTGCGCATGCCCTGTTCTTCCGACCCGTCGATGTCCGACAGGAGGTCTGGTTCGATGTGGACGTCACGCACCAGGGTCGGACGTTCGCCGCCGTGCAAGTGGCTGTGGGGCAGGGCGACCGACGTTGCGCCTCGGTCACCCTGCTGCTCGATGTCGAGCATCCTGACGTCATCCGTCATGATGCAGCACCACCCGAGGTGGCGCCGCCCGAGCGAGCAATCCCCGTGTCGATGCCCATGAGCGGGCGGGAGCTCCGGCTGGTCGGTCTAGAGGACCCCAACGATCCCGCCGAGGTCGGGCCGCCGGAACTCGACGCGTGGCTCCGCTACGACCCGGTCCCGACCCGACCCGACCTGGCCAGAGCTCTGATCGCCCATTTCACCGGTCACCTCTCGATCTCGACGACCATGCGCCCTCACGGGGGATTCGGGACCGCCATGGCTCATGAAGGCGTCTCCACGGCGGTCATGGGAATCGCCATCACCTTCCACGAGCCGGTGGAGTGGAGCGGATGGCTGCTGTACCACCATCACAGCGTGCACGCCGGGGCCGGTATGTCCTTCGTCCGCGGTCAGGTGTTCACCGAGCAAGGTTCGTTGATCGCATCGTTCACCCAGGACGGAATGATCCGGTCCTTCACCGACGAAGCCGTTGACCTGTCCAGGCCGGCCGAGGAACGACTGTGACGTCGGCCGCACCCGGCCTCCTCGAAGGTGACGGCGTTCGGTAGCTTCGGGGCCGGCGGAGGGGGACCTCGAGGTGTGGTGACGCGGACACTCGCTGCGGTGCCACTCACCGTGTTGAGAAGCGGGGCAGTTGCCCCCGATGGGCTTACAATCCCAGGAGCCGACGTCGCGGGCACCTCGAGGGGGAGGCGCGGAGTTGAACGCAGTGGACCAGCTGGAATACAGCCGATGCCCAACCTGTGGTGCTGGTGCATTGATCGGTACCAGCTGGACCAACTCGGGCCCGCACGCCGCGCCTCGGTTGCGAATCGAATACATCGAGTGCACCTCGGCTGACTGCCTCCACTACCGTTCGTTCCTGCCCGCCAGCTAGCCGCACGGTCGCGGTCGGCAGCCGCAAGTAGTCGAGCGTGACCGGATCCACCGGCGCCCTCGGACCGTCAGTCCCCGCTCTTCACTTCCTTGGCATAGCGGGCAGCCAGCTGCCGTGAGAAGCCCCAGGCCCTGCCCAGTTCGCCGATGCTCATGCCCTGTTGGAGGCCCAGGGCGAACGTTGCTCGTCGAGCCTCATGCCTGGCCCGCTCGACCTCGTCGAGGGCTTCATTGACGGTGGTCCGTGCCACGGACGGCTGAATCGCTTCGAGCGCCTCGCGGATGTCCGTCGACTTCTGGTAGGCCCGCAGTGCTCGCCTGGTTGACGTCTCGGCCTCTCGAATCGCTTTCCGGAGTTCGGCCAAGCTGGTCAGGACCTGCTCGACGCTTTGAATGGCGGCACGTTCAAGTGAGGGCATCGGCGAATGGTAGGCGCAGGTGCCGTCCCTGACCATGTCGGAGAGTGGTGATCTGAACGCAACCGGCGGTTGCAACAGTGCTCATCCCTGGGTACGTTCAATTGTATGGCTATTCAGCCTGCAGGGGCGCCGGAGATCGACTTGGCCTATGACAACCCGCCCTGCCACTATGACCTCCGGCTCTATGGCGTGGATGCATTCGAAGTACCGGGCTGGTGGCTCGGGATCACCGATTCGAACGGACAGTTGCAGCGAACAGCCTTCCTGGCCTCCGACGGGCAGAGCCCCTGCGAGCTGCTCGAATGGATGGTGCCGATGACCGGTCGCCGGGCCGCTGCCGACCTGGTCCTGCTGTCCCGGGAGGCGGTCGTCCGACATCGTCGTCCACCGGCGACCGCGTGACGCCGCCGGGCCTGGACCACGACCGCGGTGAGCGCGAGACGGCGACTGTCTCCAGTCCGCACCTCGCCGTTCACATGCGCAATCTCCAGGAGTTGCACCGGCACGGCCTGCTCACGGATGAGGACTATGAATCGCGGCGAGCGGCCGCCCTCCACGGAATCTGAATCCGGGTGCACGCGAAGGATGGCTCCGACCCCGTCGCCAAGCCCGATCCCGGCATCGCAACCACGTCTCGGAGGTCTGGCCCGGGTCGGCGGTAAGAACCGTCGTCCAACCTCCCGAGTCGAGTCAACGAAAGCGTCATTGACTCGCCGAGATCGTGCGCGGACCCTTTGAAGCCGCTTCCTCGAGGACCACCCGGAATTACACACTGCACTGGTGCGCCCCCTGGGATTTGAACCCAGAACCTGCGGATTAAGAGTCCGTTGCTCTGCCGTTGAGCTAGAGGCGCCTGCATACCACCGTACTGTCCCCAGCCGGCCTGGAACTGAGGACTCCCCGGGGCAAGAGGGTGACCGACGGGGCTCGAACCCGCGACCTCCGGGGCCACATCCCGGCGCTCTGCCAACTGAGCTACGGCCACCAAGGAGCCTCTAGTGTGGCACAGTCCGGTGACCGTGCGGACCGGGCCAGTAGCCTTGCCCGGGCTGGCCCCTGTAGCTCAACTGGATAGAGCAGGTGGTTTCTACCCATCAGGTTGCGGGTTCGACTCCTGCCGGGGGCGCCTGCCGGGGCGTCGGTCGTCGGCCCGGCCCAGCCCCGCCGACCCGCTCCCCGGTCGACCTCACCTACTCTGTGTCGATCGAATTCCGTGGATCGATCCAGCAACGACCCCGGGCGGCGGCCGACGACCGACGGGTCGGTCGTCTGACGCGTCTGCGCGTCCGGTTCCGCCTCCCCGTACCCGGGGGTTGGCGTTCCACGGGCCTCCCCCTGGCCGGCGTCGTCGTGGCCATCGTGGCCGTGATGGGCGTCCCCGAGGCCTCCGCCTCGGCGCCCGCGCCCTCGCCGGTCCCGTCCCTCAGCGGCGCCAGCTTCACCGAGACGTGGACCACGGGACACCTGCCCGACGACGGCGGACCGATCGCCATGTCCTCGCCCGAGCCGGTGACGCTGGGCGGCCACCCGTCGCTGGTCGTGGGGGACCGTCTCGGCAACCTCTTCGCCTACCACCTGGGTGGCTCCTCCGCGGTGGCCGCGGCCGGGTGGCCCGCCACCAACGAGAGCGGCCCCATCGACTCGACGCCCTCCGTCGTCACCTCGGGCGGGCAGACCTCGGTGCTGGTCGGGTCGGGAAACGACGGCGACCCGGTGCCCGGCGGGTACTCGGCGTTCACCCCCTCGGGGATCCAGCAGTGGTTCACCCCGGTGGTGAATCCCGCCAGTGACACCGACCCGTTCGGCGGCGTCCAGGCCGGCCTGGCCGTCGGGTCGCTCCAGTCCGGTGGCCCCGACGCCGTCGCCGGTTCCCTGGGTCAGGTCTCGTACGCCCTGAACGCCGCCACCGGCACCCCGCTGACCGGCTGGCCCTTCCTCAACACCGACAGCACACACTCCACCGCGGCCCTGGCCGACCTGTACGGCACCGGCCAGACCGAGATCGTCTACGGCGGGGACCAGACGGCCGGCTTCGGGGCGGGTCAGCAGTACTCCGACGGCGGACACCTGAGGATCCTGAGCGCCCAGGGGAACCAGATCTGCCGAGCCGACACCAACCAGACCGTCGACTCCTCACCGGCGGTGGGTGGCATCCTGGCCGGAGGGGCGACGGGCATCGTGGTGGGCACCGGCGGCTTCTTCCCCGGCGCCTCGGACACCAACACCGTGAAGGCCTACGACACCCACTGCCGGGCGCGGTGGTCGGCCACACTGGACGGTGACACGTTCTCGTCCCCGGCCCTGTCCGACGTCCTCGGGAACGGTTCGCTCCAGGTGGTGGAGGGTACCGACCGCAACGTCTTCGGGGGATCGGTCTGGGTCCTCGACGCCACCACCGGGCAGACCATCTGGAAGGTCAGCGGCATCAACCGGGTCATCGGGTCGGTGGTCACCGCCGACCTCGGCGGTACCGGGTACGACGACATCCTGGTCCCCACCATCGCCGGCACGCTGGTCCTCGACGGGCGGACGGGGAGCCAGATCGCCGACCTCAGCCCGAGCCTCGGCCTGCAGAACTCGCCCCTGGTCACCGACGACCCCAACGGAACCATCGGGATCACCCTGGCCGGCTACACGGCCTCCAGCCGGTCCCCGGCCGGGGTGGGCGAGATCGATCACTACGAGATCACCGGTTCCAGCGGCGCGGCTGCTGTGGCCGGGGCGGCGTGGCCCATGTTCCATCACGATCCGCAGCTGACCGGGGACGCCGGGGGCACCACGCCGACCGGCTCCGTCCCTCCCTGCTCGGTGCCGTCGGCCGCCTATTCGGGCTACGACCTGGTGGCCTCCGACGGCGGCCTCTTCTCCTTCGGCTCCATGCCGTTCTGCGGCTCCACCGGCGGCACCCGCCTCAACGCCCCCATCGTGGGCATGGCCATGGCGCCGAGCTCCGGCGGGTACTGGGAGGTGGCCGCCGACGGCGGCATCTTCTCCTTCGGCGACGCCACGTTCTACGGCTCGATGGGCGGCACCCACCTCAACGCCCCGATCGTGGGCATGGCCGCCACGCCTGACGGCGGCGGGTACTGGGAGGTGGCCGCCGACGGCGGGATCTTCTCCTTCGGCGACGCCACGTTCTTCGGCTCCATGGGCGGCCAGCACCTGAACAGCCCGGTGGTGGGGATCTCGTCGTCCAGCGACGGCGGTGGCTACCGAATGGTCGCCTCCGACGGCGGGATCTTCTCCTTCGGCGACGCGCCGTTCGCCGGCTCCGAGGGCAGGGTGCGCCTGAACCAGCCCGTCGTGAGCACCACCAACGACGCCAATACCGGGGGTTACTGGGAGACGGCCGCCGACGGCGGGGTGTTCTCCTTCGGTGGCGCCCCCTTCTACGGATCGACCGGGAGCCTCCGCCTCAACGCCCCCATCGTGGGCATGGCCGAGACCTCCAACGGGAGCGGCTACCGCTTCACCGCCGCCGACGGCGGGGTCTTCAGCTTCGCCGCCCCCTTCCTGGGCTCCACCGGCGGCATCCAGCTGGCCCGGCCCGTGGTGGGCATGGCCGGCTCGTGAGCCTCGTCGTGGCCCCCTCGACCCGGCATAGACTTCGCCGGTGACCGACGTGCTGGCTGTGGCCAACCAGAAGGGGGGCGTGGCCAAGACCACCACCGTCCACTCCCTCGGCGTGGCCTCGGCCGGCTTCGGGCGGCGCACCCTGGTGGTCGATCTCGACCCCCAGGCCTGCCTGACCTTCTCCCTGGGCTTCGACCCCGACGCCCTCGACCGCTCGCTCCACGACGTCTTCGTCCGACGTGACAGCGTGTCCGACGTCGCCCTGCCCGTGCCCGGGGTCGCCCTGCTCGACGTGCTGCCGGCCACCATCGACCTGGCCGGCTCCGAAGTCCACCTGCTCACCCGGACCGGTCGGGAACACGTGCTGGCGCGGGCCCTCGAGCCCGTGCTGGGCCGCTACGACCTGATCCTCATCGACTGCCCCCCGTCGCTGGGCGTCCTGACCATCAACGGGCTCACCGCGGCCAACGCCGTGCTCATCCCGCTGCAGTGCGAAGCCCTGTCCCACCGGGGGGTGGGCCAGTTGCTCGAGACCATCGAGGACGTCCGGGCCTTCGCCAACAGCGATCTGAGCGTCCGAGGCATCATCGCCACGATGTACGACGACCGCACGCGGCACGCCCGGCACATCATCGAAGAGGTCGAATCCCGCTACGGGATCCCGGTGCTGCAGCCCCCTGTCCGGAAGTCGATCCGGTTCGCCGAGGCCCCGGCCCGCGGGAAATCCATTCTCCAGCACGCGCCGAATTCGCCCGGGGCACTCGCCTATCAACAGTTGGCCCGCACCCTGCTCGACATGAGCGTGGTCGCCGGCACCGTTGGCTAGTGCCGGACGGTCCCGACCCGTTGGGGAAGCGGGCGCTCTACTGGCTGCCGGTGGACGAGCAGTCGGTCGAAGGGGACGGGTACCGGCCCGGCCGGGGCGCGGCCATGGCGACCGACACCGTCCAGCTGGGTCCCGACCGGCGGCACGCCCGACCGGCGGGCAAGCACGCCCTCTTCTCTGCAGCCACCCCGGCCGGTGAGGACGAGGGGGCGGAGGTGTCCGCCGACGACCCCCTGCCGCCACGCGGGGTCTTCGTCGGTCGCCTGCTCCTCGTGCGGTTCGGTCACCCGCGTGGGGATCCTCGACTTCCTCTGGCTCCAATTCCCCTTCGGGGCCTGGCTTCCCCGGCGGGTGTTCGACCGATGGATGACCTGCCCGGCCTGCCACCGTCGTACCTGGATGAGCGTGACCCTGGCCCGGTGACGCTGCCCCTGGGCGACCCGGTGGGCCGCGGTCGCCCCCGGTGTCCGATGGTGCGGACGGCGGACCGGTGACGGCCTGGGGTCTGGGCACGCTCCAGCTGGTGGTGGCCTCGGCCGACTCCGGCGCCAACCCCGGTGGGGTCACCGGGTGGCTCCTCCACTTCCACGGCCCCACGGCCTACCTCCTGGTCGGGTTCCTGGCCTTTGCCGAGG
Source organism: uncultured Acidimicrobiaceae bacterium (assembly GCA_963817005.1). Taxonomy (GTDB): domain Bacteria; phylum Actinomycetota; class Acidimicrobiia; order Acidimicrobiales; family RAAP-2; genus Bog-756. Next base: position 1,315,449 of record CAWFMN010000004.1, on the reverse strand, counting down.
CGGCGCTCCTGGTCGGGTTCTTCATCCCCGGCGAAACGGCGGTGGTCATCGGCGGCGTGCTGGCCGGGCTCGGCGCCGTCAACCTGGGGGCGATGATGGCGGTGGTCGGTGGTCTGTGCCATCGTCGGCGACTCGGTCGGGTTCGAGGTCGGCAAGCGGGCCGGCCCCTACCTGCTCGAGCGCCGCCCCCTCAAGGGGAACGCCGGTGTGCGCCGCACCATGGGCATGCTCGAGCGCTACGGGGGCCCGGCCGTCTTCCTCGGTCGCTTCGTGGCCTTCGCCCGCGCCCTCATCCCCGGACTGGCCGGCATGAGCGGGCTCCGCTATCGGGTCTTCCTGTTCTACAACGCGCTCGGGGGCCTGCTCTGGGGTGTGGGCTACACCCTGCTCGGGTACGTGGTCGGGCTCTCGTTCCAGCGGATCCTGAAGGAGGTCGGCCTGTGGTCGCTGGCCGTGGTGGCGGCCATCGTGGTGGTGGCCGTGGTGGTCCGCACCGTGCTCAAGCGCCGGGAGCGCCGGCGGCTGGCCGCCGAGTTCGGCGACGGGGACGGGGACGGTGGCGTGGGTGGCGGCGCCGGCCCGGACGGACCGCCGGCCTCTGCCTGATCCCCGCTCAGCCGGTCTGGGGGTGGGTGGGCGTGGTGCCGTTGGCCAGCAGGATGTCGAAGCCGTCGGGGATGGACAGCAGGCCCGGCGCGGTGCCGGAGACGTCGGTGATCCCGTACTGCCAGACGATCGAGTTGGTGGCGGGGTCGATGACGACGACGCGGTTGCGGTAGTCGTCGTTGACCATGATCAGCCCGTTCGGCAGCCGCTCGGCCAGCGACGGCTTCTTCAGCATGGCGTCCCCGGCCGAGAGCGTCGTAGGACCAGGTCGACCTGCCCCGCCCGGGTGAACTCCAGGATCGCGCCCCTCGGCCGGCGGGTCGTAGTCGGTCATCAGGTAGAGGTCGGAGCCGAGCTGCTGGGGGTCCGAGGGGTAGTTCACCGATCGGCAGGTGCACGGTCCACACCAGCGCGCCCGTCTGGCGTGTACTCGTCGACCCACGAGCCGTTGATCTCCGAGACCAGGACGTCGCCGTTCGTCCAGGGGCGTGTCGCCGTTGGGGTAGGCGACCGAGGTCGGCGGGATGTGGGCGTCGGCCCCGTTGCCGATCTGGCTGAGCACCTGGCCCTGCGGGCGAGATGAAGAGGATCCGGTTGTTCGACGCGTCGGCCACCGTGACGACTCCCGTTCTTGAGCAGGTAGGCGTCGTCGGGCTGGTTCAGGTACCCGGGGCCGGCGCCCGGGACTGCCCGGGATGGCCGTACTGCCAGAGGATCTTGCCCGACGGGTAGCCGATCTCGACGATGGTGTGGTTGTCCTCCTGGTTGGAGATGATCCCGGTGCCGCTCGTGGATGAAGAAGGCGTCGTCGGGGAAGTAGAAGCCGCCCGGCGGGCGGCGGCATGGTCGGCGGACGGGTACTGCCAGACCAGGTTGCGGGCCGGCGTCCAGCGCCAGCAGGCGGTCGTTGCCCCGGTCGGCGATCAGCAGCGTGCCCGCGTAGGGCGACCCCGGCGCGGGCGATCCGGCCGGCCCGCCGTAGGGGCTGGGCCGCAGCGAGATCACCGTGCTCAGCGAGCCCGAGGCCACCCCGGCCTGGTCGGTCCCGGTCTGGGCGGTGACCTCGCCGCCGACGAGGTACCCGACGGCGCCGGCGTCCCGATCCCGACGGTGGCGTAGCCGCCGAAGGCCGTCGGCCTGGGGGAGCAGGCCGGCGTTCAGCACCTTGCCCGGTCGACGGGACGAAGGCGTAGATCTGGGTCAGTGTGGGCCCGCCGGGGCTCTGGCCGCCGGCCACGTAGATGGTGCCGTCGAGGACGAAGGCGGCGGCGCCGTAGAGGGCCTGGGGGAGGTGCCCCACCACGGTGGTCCGGTGGGTGGCCGGGTCGATCCGCTGGATGGCGTCGGTGGCCGTGGGTGGAGCTGCCGGACGAGGCCGTCTGGCCCCCGAAGCAGTAGACCATGCCGCCGGCGGCCACCACCGCCGGGTAGCGGACGGGGACGGACAGCCTGGCCACCGTGGTGAAGTGGGTGCCGTCACTGGTGGCCAGCACGCCGGGCAGGTAGGTGGTGCCGTCGTACCCTCCCACCAGGTAGGCGGTGGTGGTGGCCCTGGCCCCGCGTCCGGCGGTGACCGTGGCCACGGCCAGGTCCGATCGGGGCTGGGGCAGCTGGCCCACCACGGTGCCGGTGGTGCCGGCGGCCGGCGGGACCGTGGGCGTGGCCACCGCCTGGACGGTGGCCACGGTGTCCGGCGAGCCTCCGCCGAAGACGAAGGTGGTCTTGCCGATGGTGGCGGTGCCGGCATCGTGGGTCGGGTCGGCCAGCGCGGCCGCAGGGGCCATGGCCCCGGTACCGGGCACGATGGTCGACACGCCGGCGAGCGAGGTGCCGGCCGGGGTGATGCCCCCCAGCACGGTGAGGTCGGTTGCCGTTGGCCACCACCGTCTCACGGGACAGCGGGGCGGCCGAGCGGCCACGCCTCGACGCCGGCCTCGACGGACGGGGGGCCCTGCAGCCGGTGCCTCGTCCCGGTGGCCCCGAGCGAACCGGCCGCCGAGGCCGGATGGGGGACCGAGGTGCCGCTACCCGGACGGGACGGCGCGGTCGACGTGGTTGTGGCCGTGGTGGCCGAGCCGCCGGTGCACGATGCCACGACGACCCCGGTGACGACCAGCACGACCAGGCCGGCGACGGTGGCCGCCCGCCGCCGTTGGCGCCGGATGCGACGGACCCGCTGGGCCTGTCTCGCCTCGGGCATCAGGCGCCGGCCACGAAGAAGCGGGCCGGCGCGTCACCCTCGCGCCGGATCCGGTCGTGCAGTTCGAGCAGGATGCAGTGGGCCATGGTCTCCCCGTTGGCCTGCCGCTGCATGAAGGACTGGATCTCGTCCCAGGGGCGTGACCAGTGCAGCCGGAGGGTGATCTCCCAGGCGGTGGAGCCGGGATACGCCGTGACCACCTGCTCGATCTCGTCCAGGCGGTCGGCGTGGTGGTCCATGAGCTCCTGCAGCCGACCGTTGAGGTCGGCGAACCGGTACTCGTGGGCCGGGAGCACCTCGTCGGTGGGAAGGTCCTCCAGTTTGGCCAGCGAGGCCAGGAAGTCGCCCAGCGGGTTGGCCACCTGCTGGGTGTGGGCCGAGATGTTGGGGGTGATCCGCGGGAGGACGTGGTCACCCGAGATGAGCAGCCGTCGGTCGTCGCTGTAGAAGCAGACGTGCCCCGGGGAGTGGCCCGGCGTCCAGATGGTGCGGAGCGACCACCCGGGCAGGTCGATGGCCTTCCCGTCCTCGAACAGGACGTCGGGGACGGCCATGGTGACCATCGACTTGACGGCCATGGATGCCGCAGCCAGGTCGGGGAGTTTGTCGTCGGGCACGCCCGAGTGGGACAGGAACTGGGACATGCTGGCCACCAGCTCGTCGGTGTCGCCGTAGCGGGCCTCGAGCATCGCGGGCGTCGGCCGGGTGCAGGCCGATCCACGAGCCGGAGGCCTCGCGGACCCGGCCGGCCAGCCCGTAGTGGTCGGGATGGATGTGGGTGACCATCACCGCCCGTACGTCGGTGATGCTGCCGCCGGCGGCGGCCAGCCCGTCGTTGAGCGCCGTCCAGGCCACCTCGGTGTTCCACCCGGCATCCACCAGGGCCACGCCGCCCCCGGCCAGCTCGAGGGCGTAGACCAGCACGTAGCGCAGCGGATTGTCGGGGATGGGGACGGGAATGGACCAGAGTCCGGGCCGTACCTGCTCCACCGGTGGCATGACCCGGTCGTCCCACGCGGCCTTCTGCGCTGTGCCGGTGACCACGACCACGACAGGCACGGTACACGGCAGGACGGCCCGAGTGGTTCCACCAGGAGGCCTTCGGAGGGCGGCCCGGGTCGGGGATCCGGACCTGCGCCTGGACCCCCCACGGGGTGGCCCGACCGGCAAATCCTTGAAGTAACCAGGGCAAGTGCCTACCATGCGTCCCAGCAACCAGGCCTTGGTCGTCGGCAACGGGTCACGGAAACCGAGTGGGACGAGGAGTCATGGCCGATCAGTGCGCGGAGGGCATCGTGGAGCACCGGGCGGGCGTCGGGGTGACCGGACCACTCCCCCCGACGCCATCGGTCCCGCTCCGCTCCGTCCACGGCCCTGGGAGGCCCCCGGTGATCACCTACGCCAACTGGCGTCACCGCTGTACCGGGTTCGTGGCCCTGTGGCCCGAGCCCTTCCTCGAGGTCGACGGCACCGGCACGGTCATGGAGTGGAATCCGCGGGCCGAGGAGGTGTTCGGCTGGCACCGTGACGAGGTGGTGGGCCGGCCGGTGACGGACACCCTGCTCCCGGCCGGCCTCGGTGAGCCGGCCTTCCTCGACGCCTCCCGCCAACCCACCGCCCTGCTCGACCCCCTGTGGACCGGCGCCGGCAACGGTCTCCACCGTCGGTTCGAACTGCTCCACCGGGAGGGCCATCGGATCCCCGTGGAGGGTCGCCTGTTCGTCACCGGACAGGGGGCGGCCCGCTGCGTGGGAGGCTTCATCCGCCCGGCCGTGGTGCCGTCCACCGCATCCGCTCCCCAGGAGGGCTCAGGCCCCTGGCGGGACCGGGCCCGACGGGAGGACCTGCTCACCGGGCTGCCCAACCGGGTCCACTTCGGTGAGCGGCTGACCTCGGCGGTGACCGACTGCCGTGGGGTCCCCGGCTCGGTGGCGGTGGTCCTGATCGACCTCGACCGGTTCAAGACCATCAACAACACCATGGGCCACGACTTCGGTGACGTGGTCCTGGTGTCCGTCGCCGCCCGCCTCCAGAAGGTGGCCGGCGACGCCGAGGTCATCGCCCGGTTCGGGGGCGACGAGTTCCTGGCCCTCTTCCGCAACGGTGCCGGCACCGCCCACATCAACGCGTCGGCCTTCATCGACCGGGTGCGGGTGTCGTTGGCCGAGCCGTTCCTGGTGGAGGGTTCCGAGGTCTTTCTCGACGCCTCGGTGGGCGTGGCCCTCAACACCTTCGGTGTGGACGACACCGCGGAGCTGCTCTCCAACGCCGAGGCCGCCATGTACCAGGCCAAGGCCCGGGGGGGCTCCGGGGCCGAGACCTTCGGTGAGTCGATGCGCATCGAGGTCCTGGACCGGATGTCCACCGAGCACTCGCTCCACCGGGCCCTCGAGCGGAGCGAGCTGATGCTGCACTACCAGCCGGTGGTGGAGCTCGGAGGGGGTGACCACGGTGGGCGTCGAGGCCCTGGTGCGCTGGCAGCATCCGGACCAGGGTCTGGTGTCCCCGTACCGCTTCATCCCGGTGGCCGAGGAGAGCGGCCTGATCATCCCCATCGGCGCCTGGGTGCTCGAGGAGGCGTGCCACCAGCTCCAGGACTGGCAGCACCCGGGTCGGCCCGGGCCCCACGGCTCGATCGAGGTCAACCTGTCGGCCCGCCAGATCGACGACCCGCGGATCGTGCGGACCGTCGAGCAGATCCTGACCCGCACCGGACTGCCGCCGGAGCACCTCACCCTCGAGATCACCGAGAGCGCCCTCATGAAGAACGCCGCCTCGGCCCTGTCGGTCCTCTCGGCGCTGAAGGAGCTCGGGGTCCAGCTGGCCATCGACGACTTCGGTACCGGCTATTCGTCCCTCAGCCTACCTCCAGCGCTTCCCCCTCGACATCCTGAAGGTGGACCGCTCCTTCGTCGAGGAGCTCGGCGTGAGCGTGGAGGGCGAGGAGATCGTCTCGGCCGTCATCAACCTGGCCCACGCGCTGGGCCTCAGGTGGTGGCCGAGGGGGTGGAGACCGAGCTCCAGCTCGAGGTGCTCCAGGCCTTCGAGTGTGACCTGGCCCAGGGCTACCTGTTCTCCAAGCCCCTCCCGGCCAGCGAGATCGTGGCCAGCTTCGGGCTGCCGCTCAGCGCCTGATCGGCGTCGTGCCGGGTGGGGACCTGACGGCTCGGGGACCCGCCGATCGGTCGGGACGGCGGGATTTGAACCCGCGACCTCCTGCTCCCAAAGCAGGCGCGCTGCCAAGCTGCGCTACGTCCCGTGGTGCCGGCCGTCGACCCGGCCCGTGTACGACCGCCCCAGCGTAGGCCACCGGGATGACGGTTTTTCCCCCGACGGATGGTTCCCGGTAGCGTCGCGCCGATGCCGACCGTGCGCGTCGCCGTCTTCGACCTGGGCAGCAGCTCGTTCCACCTCATGGTGGTCGACGCGTCGCGAGACGGATTGCTGACCCCGGTGCTGCGCCGACGGTCGTTCCTGCACCTCGGGACCGAAGTGGCGCGGACCGGGGGCGTACCTGCCGACCGGGCCGCCTCGGCGGTGCGGACGGTGCGTCGGCTCCGGGCTGCGGCGGACGACGCGGGCGTCGACGTCGTGGTGGCGCTGGCCACGGCGGCCCTCCGCGACGCAGCCAACGGCACCAAGCTCCTCGGCCGCTTCGAGCAGGTCCTGGGATGTTCGATCACCCTGCTCACCGGCGAGGAGGAGGCCCGGCTGTGCTTCCTCGGGCAGCGGGCCGGCGTCTGGGTGGGTCAGGAGCCGGTCCTGGGCCTCGACCTGGGTGGTGGCAGCCTGGAGGCGGGAATCGGCACCATCGACGAGGTGTCCGAGGTGGTCAGTGTGGCCCTGGGCACGGCCCGGCTCCGGGGTGAGCTGGGCACCGGTGAGCTGCTGACCCCGGCCGACCGGGTTGCGGTCAGGGAGGTCACCCTGGCCCGATCCGAGCCCATCGGCGCCATTCTGGCCCGCCATCCGGCTGCGGGGGCCCGGGTGATCGCCAGTGGCGGGACGGTGCGGGCCCTGGCCCGCCTGGCCGTGGTGCTCCACCGCCCGCTGGGCCGTCACGAGTCGTCCTCGTCGGTCCAGGTCAATCAAGTGGAACTCCCCGCCGGCCAGCTGCACGAACTCGCCGACCGCCTGGCCACGCTGGATCTCGACGCCCGCCTGGCCCTCCCCGGGATCCATGCCCGGCGGGCCCCGCTCCTGCCCATCGGCGCGGTGGTGCTCTCCACCCTGGTCGAGCACCTGGGCCTGCAGCGGCTGGTGGTCAGCGACTGGGGACTACGAGAGGGCGCCGTGATCGGCGCCCTCTCGCTCAACACCGAACGGCACCTGCTCCCGGGCTGACCCCGACCCCGGTCCCGCCCCGATCCGTCAAGCCTTCTTGCCCAGGATCCTGTTCATCCCGGTCCCGCAGACGGGGCACTTGCCCTTGGCCGAGCGACGGCCGTTGGCCATCTCGACCTCCTCGCCCTCGAACTGCCGCTTCTCTCGGCATTTCACGCAGTATCCCTCGTACGACGCCATGGCTCCTCCTCAACGATTCGCTGGTCTCGATCCGGTGATCGGATGGACCGAACGTATCGGCCAGCGCTCGGGGAAGGGGGGATAGGCCGGCCAATTGCTAGCTAGAGTTAGCAGTCCGCACCGCACGGCACGGGCCGGGGTCAGGCGTGGTCGTCGCCCTCGTCGACCGTCGGACCCTCTCCGGTGGAGATGTCGGCCATCATGGCCTCGATGTCCTTGGCGGGCAGCGGAGGGCTGAAGTAGTAGCCCTGGGCGGTGGTGCAGCCCCGCTGGAGGAGCACCCGGCTCTGCACCGAGGTCTCGACCCCCTCGGCCACGCAGTCCAGGCCCAGCCGGGCGGCCATCGAGATGATGGCGGAGACCAGGGAGTTGTTGTCGGCGTCGGGCCCCAGGACCTGGACGAACGACTGGTCGATCTTGAGGGTGCTGACCGGGAAGGTGCCGATGCGGTTCAACGACGAATTGCCGGTCCCGAAGTCGTCGATGGTGAACCGCACCCCGAGGCGGCGGAGGCGCTCGATGGTCTGCCGGGCCGGGCCGGACTTGTCCAGAACCACCCGCTCGGTGATCTCGAGCTCGAGGAGGGACGGATCGATCCCGGTCTCCATCAGGGCCCGGTGGATGTTGTCGAACAGCTCGGGATTGGACAGGTCCCGTGAGGCCAGGTTGACGGACAGCCGGAGCGCGGGCAGTCCGTCGTCCATCCAGGCCCGGGCCTGACGGCACGTCTCGGCCAGGACCCAGGTGTCCAGGGCCACGATGACGTCGGTCCGCTCGGCCATGGAGATGAACGACGACGGCTCGAGCACGCCGAAGGTCGGATGGTTCCAGCGGATGAGGGCCTCCACCCCGACCACCTGGGCCGTGCGGAGGTCGATGTAGGGCTGGTAGAGCAGGAAGAACTCGTCCCGGTCGAGGGCGCGGACCAGGTCGGCGTAGAGCGCGTCCTCGTCGATGGCCAGGCGGCCGTGGGCCGAAATGACCAGGGAGCCCGAGTACATCTGGAAGGCGTTGCGACCCCGGTCCTTGGCCCGGTACATGGCCTCGTCGGCCCGGCTCAGGAGCTCGTCGTAGGAGTCGCCGTGCTCGGGGGCCATGGCGATGCCGATGGACCCGGAGGTCTCCACCTCCTGGCTGAAGACCTCGAAGGGGGCGCCCAGGGCCTCGAGGGAGCGCTGGGCCAGTTGGTCGATGGCCAACTGGTCGGCCAGGCCCGGCAGCAGGATGGCGAACTCGTCCCCTCCCACCCTGGCCACTGTGTCCTGGGCGCGGACCGTCTCCACCAACCGCTGGCTGACCTGACGGATGAGGTCGTCCCCGGCGGCGTGGCCCAGTGTGTCGTTGACCGTCTTGAAGTGGTCGAGATCGACGAAGAACATGCAGACCGGCTCGCCCACCCGGCGGGACCGGACCAGTTCCTGTTCCACCCGGTCCTCGAACAACCTGCGGTTGGGCAGCCCGGTCAGGGCGTCGTGCCAGGCCATGTGCGAGACCTTCTCCAGGAGCTCCAGGTTCTGGACGGCGGTGGCGGCCTGGTCGGCCAGTCCGGCCAGGCGCTCGTGGAGGTCGGGATCGTGGATCGAGGCGGTCGGGGTGTCGCCCCCGAAGTTGGCCGCGATGACCCCGAGAAACTCCCCGGCCGCGAACAGTGGCGCCACCACGGAAGCGGCCGTGCCCGATCGGTGGAGGAGGTTCTGGAGGTACGGGTCGTCGGTGGTGGAGTCGAGGACCATCACCTCCCGGTGGAGCATCATCCGTTCGACGATCGTCGCGTCGGTGCGGATGGTGAGGGGATCGCCCGAGCCGGGCTCGGGCCCGGCGGGCTCGGCATCGGTTGGTGGCGGCCCCTCGCCCGCTCCCGGTCGCCGGTGGGAGGACCGGATGGGGACGATCGGGCCGTGGTAGGCGTGTGGGTCCTCGAGGCCGGCGGTGCGGGCCCGCGGGACCATCTGACCGGCGCCGCTGTCCCACAGGTACACCGTGGACTGGTCGCAGTTGGTCACGGCCGGCACGGTGTCGGCCAGCAGTTGGACCAGCTCGGCCAAGGTGGTCACCCGCGAGAGGGACTCGGAGAACGAGAGGAGGGTCCGGGCGGTGGCGTCGCTCCGCTTGGCCTCGGTGAGCACGCTGAAGATGTCGAGTGCGGTGGCTGCGTACTCGGCGTAGAGGTCGAGCACCCGGGACTCCCACGGGGAGGGGCTCGAGCCGGGTGGCGGGAACTCGATCAGCCGGCCGTAGCGCCGTCGGGAGGAGGCGATGTCCACCGCCAGGTAGGAGCCGTCACCCTCTCCGGGAGGGACGCGCCAGAGATCGGCGGCCAACCGTTGGGCCTCCCCGGGGTCGAGGCCCCGGTGGTGCAGTTGGATCGGCATGCCGGAACGGACCCGGACCATCAGGAGGTACCGGTGCGCCGAGACGACAGCGTCGGCGCGTGCCGCGATCTGGGCCAGGAGGGTCTCGACATCGTCGTCGAGCAGCTCGAGCGAGGTGGCGAAGGCCCCTTCCACCAGCACGGTCATCCGGTCGAGCTGCTCCCGCAGTTCCGACGCGGATTCGCCGGCGTGGTCATGATGGTGGGCAACCGAACCCGGCGGCCCCCCGGCGGTTGCGTCCGGCTCCGACGCCCCTCCGGCGGCCGCGCCCCGCCCCGGCGCCTGCCGGGCGGCTGCGAGCCCTTCCGGCTCCGCGTCCTGGGCCTCCCAGCTGATGGCGTACAGGCAGCGCCGGCCGCCCCTTGCACTGCATTCGGTCTCGGTGATCAGGGCGGGTGGCCGGTCGAACAGCGCAGGGATCTGGGAGAGCACCCCACGGGTCATCTCGCACAGGTGGGCGTGCCGTGGCTGCTCTGGGCGGCGGGGGGCCACCTCGACGAGGGCGTGGTCCCCGGCCAGCTCCAGCGTGGTGGTGGCCGAGGTGGCCTCGAAGTGCCCGAGCACCCCGCCCACCTTCTCCATGACGCCGCCAGTCGACCCGAGGGCCCGGAGCCGGTCGGCGAACTGGCGCCCGTCCGGCGCGAAGAGGAGCACTTGGCCGACGTGGAACCCGATGGCACCGTCACCGGTGACCAGGGCGGCGGCGTTGAGCAGGGCCACCGTCCGCGTCAGCGAACTCCAGCGGGTGGGGTCGGCGAGCTCGGCGAAGGGCCGATGGTCCTCGGCCAGGGCCAGCACCTGGACCACCCCGGCCTCCCCGCGGTGGGCATGGACCAAGCCCATCAGGATGTGCACCGCAGACCCCGAGACGTCGTGGCTGTCGCCGACCTCGTGCGTCACGTCTGCCACGTCAATGGACATTGCTGGTCGTTCACCCCTCGGCACCGGCCGCTCCTCGATCCTGGCCTCGGCCTCCTACTATCTTCGACCAGTCCGGAAGGTTTCTTAACTGCGCAATTGCCCAGCTGGATGCAGGATTGCCCCGGTCTGCAATCCGAATCGGGACCGGCCGGCAGCCGGACATCGCGCGTCGCCCGACGTCGGGTGGCGGACCGGGTCGGCCGGTGACCTCGGTGTCTAGACTCGCCCCATGAGCATCTATGACCCTCCTCTCCACTCACTCGCCGGCGATCCGACCTCACTGGGCGACTACCGCGGCAAGGCCCTGCTCGTGGTCAACGTGGCCTCCAAGTGCGGTCTGACCCCGCAGTACGAAGGGTTGGAGCGTCTGCAGAAGACCTACGGCGACAAGGGGTTCACCGTGCTGGGCTTCCCCTGCAACCAATTCGGTGAACAGGAGCCCGGAACCTCCGAGGAGATCGCCACGTTCTGCTCGACAACGTACGGGGTGACCTTCCCCCTGTTCGCGAAGGTGGAGGTCAACGGAGAGCACCGTCATCCGGTCTACGACGAGCTCACCGCGGTGCCCGACGCCGACGGCGAGGCCGGGGACATCCAGTGGAACTTCGAGAAGTTCCTGGTGTCACCGGAGGGCGAGATCGTGCAGCGGTTCCGCCCGATGGTGGATCCCGAGGCGCCCGAGGTGACCGACGCCATCGAGGCGAACCTGCCGGGCTGACCGACCCTTCGGCCGCGCCGCCCCGCGGCGTGACCGGGATCGGTCGCCGCCCGGGCACCTGAACCAGGAACAAGGGGGAGCACATGCCAGGTCGGCAAGGCACGGGTGAACCGGTCATCGACGAGCTCACCGAGGTGTGGGCGTCGGTGGTCACCGCCTGCGAACAGCTGGACGACGAGCAGTGGGGCCGTCCTACCGACTGTCCCGGCTGGTCGGTCAAGGACAACCTGTCCCATCTCATCGGGATCGAACGGACGCTGCTGGGCGACCCCCCGCCCCCGGCCCTGACCGAGGTCCCGACCCACGTCCGCAACCCGTTCGGGGAGATCAACGAGACCTGGGTGGAGGCCCGGCGGAGTGTGCCCGGCTCCGAGGTGCTGGCCGAGTTCGTGGACACCACCAACCGGCGGATCGACGCGCTCATGGCCATGACCGGCGACCAGTTCGACACGGTGGGTTGGAGTCCGGTGGGCGACGTGCCCTACCGCGAGTTCATGGTCACCCGCATCCTCGACACCTGGGCCCACGAGCAGGATATTCGGCGAGCCCTGGGACGACCGGGCGGGCGCAACGGAGTCGGCGAGCGGGTCGTCCTGGACCGGTGCGAGCAGGCCATGCCCTTCGTCGTGGGAAAGAAGGTGGCGCCTCCCGACGGCACGACGGTGATGTTCGCCGTCAACGGCGTGCTCGGACGGCACCTGCTGGTCTCGGTGGAGGGCGGCCGGGCCTCGCTGCGGCCGGTGCCCCCGGCCGAGCCGCCGACGGTGACCCTGAACCTGGAGCAGGACGAGTTCTGGCGACGGTGCTACGGCCGGGTGGGGAACGATGTCGACGCCACGGGTTCGGTCTCCGTCGAGGGCGACGTCGAGCTGGGCCGCCGGGTGCTGGCCGCGCTGAACTTCATGATGTGAGCCGGCCCGGACCCGCGGCGGTCGTCCACCGGCCGGTGGGCAGGGACGGGACGGCGCGGAAAGTCCGGACCCCCCGGGCCAGTACACTCACCTATTCGTATGCGAGCCACAGCTGCGCCCGAGGAGGGCAACAGGGTCCGTCTGTCGGTCGAGATCGACGAAGCCGAGATCGACAAGGCCCTCGACGAGGTGATGCGCCGCTTGTCCCGGGAGGTCCGGGTCCCCGGGTTCCGTCCCGGCAAGGTGCCCCGCCGGGTGATCGAGGCCCGCATGGGCGGGGCCGTCGGCGCTGCGGGGCGAGGCCCTCCGTGAAGCCCTTCCCGACTTCTACGCCCAGGCCGTGAGCGACACCGAGGTCGATCCCATCGACCAGCCGGAGATCGACATCACCTCGGGCGACGAGTCGGGTCCGGTCGCACTTCGACGCCGTGGTGCTGGTCCGCCCGACCGTGGGCATCCCCGGCTACCAGGGCCTCGTGGTCACACTGCCCAGCCTCGAGGTCACCGACGAGGAGGTCGCGGCCCAGATCGACCGGCTCCGAGCCACCTCGGGAGAGCTGGTCGAGGTGTCCCGGCCGGCCCAGGACGGTGACCAGGTGACCATCGACATCCACGGCACCCGCGCCGAGGGTGGGGACGGTGACGACTCCGACCTCGATGCCGAGGACTTCCTCTACGAGGTGGGGAGCGGGACCGTGGTCCCCGAGCTCGACGACCAGCTGCGCGGGGCCAAGACCGGCGACATCCTGACCTTCGACACCCCCTTGGAGGGGCTCGGCCAGACGGTGACCTTCCAGGTGCTGGTCAAGGACGTGAAGGAGCTCGTCCTCCCCGAGGTGACCGACGAGTGGGCCGCCGAGGCCTCCGAGTTCGCCACGGTGGAGGCGCTGACCGCCGACGTCACCGAGCGGCTGCGCCAGCGGCACGTCGCCCAGGCCCAGATGGCCCTGCAGCAGAAGACGGCCGAGGCCCTGGTGGAGCTGGTCACCGAAGAGATCCCCGAGCAGCTGGTCGCTGGAGGAGCTCCGCGAGCGCATCCACGACCTCAACCACCGCCTCGACGCCCAGGGCATGAGCCTGGGCCAGTTCCTCGGGGCCACCGGGCGCGACGAACAGGAGTTCCTCGACGAGCTCCGGGTGGGTGCACTCCAGAGCGTGAAGGTCGACCTGGCCCTCCGGGCCCTGGTCGAGGACGAGGAGATCGAGGTCACCGACGAGGAGCTCGGCCGAGGAGCTGGCCGCCATGGGTGAGCGCCTCGAGATGGACGCCGACAAGGTCCGTGAGCAGTTGGAACGGGCCGGCCGGCTTCCGGCGGTACGCTCGGACCGGCGCAAAGCGCAAGGCGCATGCGCTGGCTGGTCGACAACGTCGAGTTGGTCGACGAGGAGGGGAATCCCGTGTCCCGGGACGACCTGCTGGTGAACCAGGGTGAGGAGGACTCCGAGTGAGTGCCACGGAAGGAATGCAGAACGATGGACGCACAGGCCTACAGCGTGCCGTGGGTGGTCGAGTCGACCAGCCGGGGCGAGCGGGCCTACGACCTCTACTCGCGCCTGCTCCGCGAGCGGATCATCTTCCTCGGCACGCCGATCGACGACACGGTGGCCAACCTGGTCTGCGCCCAGATGCTCTTCCTCGAGTCCGAGGAGCCGGACAAGGACATCCACCTCTACATCAACTCGCCCGGGCGGCGACATCACCGCGCTGTTCGCCATCTACGACACCATGAAGTTCATCAAGCCGGACATGTCGACCTTCTGCTTCGGCCAGGCGGCCTCGGCCGCGGCGGTCCTGCTCGGCGGCGGGCACCAGGGGCAAGCGCTTCGCCCTGCCCCACGCCCGGATCCTGCTGCACCAGCCCTGCGGCGGCGTCGAGGGACAGGCCAGCGACATCGAGCTCCAGGCCAAGGAGATCCTCCGCATGCGGGACCTCCTGAACGGCATGCTGGCCGAGGACACCGGCCAGACCACCGAACGAAGGTCGGCCAAGGACACCGACCGTGACTTCATCATGACGGCCGAGGAGGCCGTGGCGTTACGGGGTGATCGACGAGGTCATCACGAGCCCGGGACGCGTCGGCGCCGCTCGAGGCCATCGGCGCGGCGTAGGCTCGAGCTGGCGACGGACGGGAGAGGCGATCGGTGGCGAAGTTCGGAGACGGTGGCGATCTGGTCAAGTGCAGCTTCTGCGGCAAGTCGCAGAAGCAGGTCAAGAAGCTGATCGCCGGGCCCGGTGTCTACATCTGCGACGAGTGCATCGACCTGTGCAACGACATCATCGCCGAGGAGCTGGCCGAGACCACCGAGCTGTCCTTCGAGGAGCTGCCCAAGCCCAGGGAGATCTTCGAGTTCCTGAACGACTACGTCATCGGCCAGGAGTACGCCAAGAAGATCCTGTCGGTGGCCGTCTACAACCACTACAAGCGGGTCCAGGCCGGGCCACCGGCTCGCACGACGACGAGGTCGAGCTGGCCAAGTCGAACATCCTCCTGCTCGGCCCGACCGGATGCGGCAAGACGCTGCTGGCCCAGACGCTGGCCCGCATGCTCAACGTGCCCTTCGCCATCGCCGACGCCACCGCGCTGACCGAGGCCGGCTACGTCGGCGAGGACGTCGAGAACATCCTCCTCAAGCTCATCCAGGCCGCCGACTACGACGTGAAGCGGGCCGAGACCGGCATCATCTACATCGACGAGATCGACAAGATCGCCCGCAAGAGCGAGAACCCGTCCATCACCCGGGACGTGTCCGGCGAAGGCGTGCAGCAGGCGCTGCTGAAGATCCTGGAGGGCACCACGGCGTCGGTGCCGCCCCAGGGCGGGCGCAAGCACCCCCATCAGGAGTTCATCCAGATCGACACCACCAACATCCTGTTCATCTGCGGCGGGGCCTTCGCCGGCCTCGACAAGATCATCGAGAGCCGCATCGGCCGCAAGGGCATCGGCTTCCGGGCCGAGGTGCGCAAGGCGGCCGAGCGGGACGACGGCGGAGCTGCTGCGCCACGTGCTGCCCGAGGACCTCATCAAGTTCGGGCTCATCCCCGAGTTCATCGGTCGCCTCCCCGTGGTCGAGCGCGGTCTCCCATCTCGACAAGGACGCGCTGATCCAGATCCTCGTCGAGCCGAAGAACGCGCTGACCCGTCAGTACGAGCGGGTCTTCGAGCTCGACGACGTCGAGCTCGAGTTCACCGACGACGCCCTCGAGGCCGTGGCCGAGCAGGCCCTGCTGCGGGGGACCGGGGCCCGGGGCCTGCGGGCCATCCTCGAAGAGGTGCTGCTCGAGGTGATGTACGACCTGCCCAGCCGCACCGACGTCGGCCAAGTGCGTCGTGGACCGGGCGGTGGTGCTGGACCGGGTCCACCCGACCCTGGTGCCGCTGAACAGCGCGCCGGCCAAGTCCACCCGGAGCCGCCGGGCCGCCTCCTGAGGGCCGGCCGCCCGACGCCACCGTGCGCCGATGCGGTACCGGCCGTCCTGCTCGACACCGTGCCCTTCGACGATCTTCCCGAGGCCCTGGCCTGGCTCGACGCCCACATCGACTTCGAGTCGACCATGCCCACGCCGGCGCGCCCTGCCCACGCCTCGACCGGATGCGGGCGCTTGGCGCGCCTGCTGGGCGATCCCCAGCAGGCCATTCCCTCCGTCCACATCACCGGCACCAACGGCAAGGGCTCGACGGCGGCCATGGCCACCGCGCTGCTCGGCGCCCAGGGGCTGACCGTCGGCACCTACACCAGCCCCAACCTGACCCGGGTCAACGAGCGCCTGGCCCGCAACGGCGAGCCCATCGACGACGACCGCGTTCGCCGAGGTGCTCGAGGCGCTGGCCCGCCTCGAGCCGCTGATGGACGAGCCGCCCACCCGGTTCGAGCTCCTGACCGCGGCCGCCCTGGCCTGGTTCGCCGACGAGGCGGTCGACGTGGCCGTGGTGGAGGTGGGCTTGGGCGGTCGCTGGGACTGCACCAATGTCGTGGACGCCGACGTGGCGGTCCTGACCAACGTCAGCTTCGACCACACCGAGGTGCTGGGCCCGACCCTGGAGGACATCGCCCGCGACAAGGCGGGCATCATCAAGCCGGGCAGCCGGGTGGTCGTCGGCGAGACCGACCCGACGCTCGTGGCGACAACTGCGCCGGGCGGCCGGAGGCCGCCGGCGCCGCCGAGGTCTGGGTCCGCGGCGACGACTTCGGCTGCACCTCCAACCGGGTGGCCGTGGGTGGGCGCCTCGTCGACGTGCGGACCCCGGCCGCGGCCTACGGCGAGCTGCTGGTGCCGCTGCACGGGGCCCACCAGGGTGACAACGCCTCGGTGGCCCTGGCCGCGGTCGAGGCCTTCTTCGGGGCACCGCTCCACGACGGAGGTCGTCGAGGAGGCGTTCGCCACCGTCGCAGGTGCCCGGGCGCCTCGAGGTGGTGGGCCGCCACCCGCTGGTGGTGGTCGACGGTGCCCACAACGTGGCCGGCATGCTGGTGCTGGCCCGGTCGCTGGTCGAGGAGTTCGCCGTCGAGGGCGAGGCCGATGGCCGTGGTCGGGCATGCTCTCGGGTCGCGACCCGGTCGGCCATGCTGGAGGCGCTGCTGGCCGCCGGCGTCCGGTCGGTCGTGGCCTGCGCCCCGGACTCGCCGCGGGCCCTGCCGGTCCAGGCGGTGGCCGAGGCCGCCACGGGACTGGGCATGGAGTGCGCCCTGGCCGGGTCTCCGCGCCGAGGCCGTGCATCTGGCCCTGGGCCGGGCCGGGCCCGACGACCGCATCGTGGTGTGCGGGTCGCTCTACGTGGTGGCCGAAGCCCGCCGGCTGCTGGCCCACGACGCCGCCTGACCCACGGTGAAGCTCCGGACCCGGCACGGCCCGAGCCGGAGCTTCGGCTAGCCTGCCTCGCTCGTGGAACGAACCCTTGTCATCTGCAAGCCCGACGCCGTCGAGCGCGGCCTGGTCGGCGAGATCATCAGCCGGCTCGAGCGCAAGGGCCTGCGCCTGGTGGCCGCGGAGCTCCGGACCGATCACCAGCGAGGTGGCCGTCGGCCACTACGCCGAGCACGCAGGGCAAGCCGTTCTTCGAGGACCTGGTGGTCTTCATCACCCGCTCGCCGGTCGCTGGTCATGGTGGTCGAGGGTCCGGAGGACACCTACAAGGTGGTGCGCACCCTGATGGGCGCCACCAACCCGGCCGAGGCCGCCCCGGGCACCATCCGCGGCGACCTGGCCATCGAGACGGGCGAGAACCTGGTCCACGGCTCCGACTGCCCCGGAGTCGGCGGAGCGGGAGATCGCCCTGTTCTTCCCCGACCTGGCCTGACCTCCTGGCCCGGCGGCCTGGCGCCCCGGCCCCGGACCGGAACACCCGTTGACCAGGGGATTGAGGTGCACGCCGGAGTGGCACTCCCCGGGGCGACCTTGTGCCCACCCCCCGATTCCCGTAGCCTGAAGACAGATGCCGCCCTCCTGACGAACCGGGACGACGGCACCGGCACGTCCAGCGGAACGCCAGTGTGGTCATCCGCACTCGGCACGTCCCGACCGAACATCGACGGAGGAGTGCATCTCTGATGCGCGACAACCGTTTCTCACTGCTAGGCCGAGACATGGCCGTCGACCTCGGGCACCGCCAACACCCTGGTGTACGTGCGCGGTCGGGGCATCGTCCTCAACGAGCCCTCGGTGGTGGCGGTCAACGTCAAGGACGGCCGCCCGCTGGCCGTGGGGGCCGAGGCCAAGCGGATGATCGGGCGCACGCCCAGTCAACATCCAGGCCATCCGGCCCCTGAAGGACGGCGTCATCGCCGACTTCGAGATCTGCGAGAAGATGCTGCGCTACTTCATCCACCGGGTGCACCAGCGCCGCTTCGCCAAGCCCCGCATGGTCATCTGCGTCCCCTCGGGCATCACCGGCGTGGAGCAGCGGGCCGTGCATGGAGGCGGCCGAGTACGCCGGGGCCCGCAAGGCCTACATCATCGAGGAGCCGATGGCCGCGGCCATCGGTGCCGGCCTGCCGGTGCACGAGCCGACCGGCAACATGGTCGTCGACATCGGTGGCGGCACCACCGAGGTGGCGGTCATCTCCCTCGGTGGCATCGTCACCAGCCAGTCGGTCCGCATCGGCGGCGACGAGCTCGACGAGGCCATCATCTCCGTTCGTCAAGAAGGAGTACAGCCTGGCCCTCGGCGAGCGCACCGCCGAGGAGATCAAGATCGCCCTCGGCTCGGCCTACCCGCTCGAGGAGGAGCTGCACGCCGAGATCCGGGGCCGTGACCTGGTCACCGGCCTGCCCAAGACCGATCGTCATCTCGACCGAGGAGATCCGCGAGGCCATCGACGAGCCGGTCTCGGCCATCGTCGACGCCGTCAAGGTCACCCTCGACCGACCCCGCCGGAGCTGGCCGCCGACATCATGGAGCAGGGCATCGTCCTCACCGGTGGCGGCGCCCTGCTGCACGGCCTCGACGCCCGCCTCCCGCACGAGACGGGCATGCCCATCGTGGTCGCCCGCGACCCCCTGAACTGCGTCGCCATCGGCAGTGGGCAGTGCCTCGAGGAGTTCGAGGCCCTCAAGCAGGTCCTCATCACCTCCTCGGCTCGCTGAACGACCGGAGGGCTCGTCTCCTGTGGCGACGCCGCGGCGATCCCGCCGCCCCCGTACCACGCTCCTGATCCTGGTCCTGGTGGCCCTCACCATCATCACCCTGGACGCCCGCGGCGGCTTCCACCGGATCACCTCGGGGCTGCGCACGGTGGCCGCCGACGCCTTCGCCCCGTTGCGCTCCGGGGTGGACGACGTCATCGAGCCGGTGGGCAGCTTCCTGGCCGGGGCGGTCCACTACGGCGCCGTCCGTCAACAGAACCAGAAGCTGCAGGCCGAGATCGACCAGCTCCGATCGCAGCGGACGGTCCAGACCGACACCGAGCAGCGGCTCAAGCAGCTGAGCGCACTCGCCCACCTGCCCTTCGTGGGCAACCTCGAGACGGTGCCGGCGGAGGTGACCAACTTCGGGACCAGCGACTTCGCCGCCACGGTGGACATCAGCGTCGGCCGGGACGACGGGGTCCAGCTCAACATGCCGGTGGTGGGGATGGGCGGCCTGGTCGGCCAGGTGGTGCAGGCCAACCACTCCACCTCCACCGTGCGGCTGATCACCGACGGTCAGTCCCAGGTCGGGGTCCGCTTCGGGCCCGGGGCCAACTCGCTGGCCGTGATCAGCGGCCACGGCCCGGGCAAGCCCCTGAGCGCCGGCCTGGTCCCCACCAACACCCCGCTGACCCCCGGCGAGGTCTTCGTGACCAGCGGACTGCCCAACGCCGAGTTCCCCGGGGACATCCCGGTGGCCACCGTGCGTCTCCACCAGCAACGGGGCGACGGCGTCACAGGAGTCGGTGACCCTGGAGCCCCTGGCCGACCTGAGCCACCTCCGGTACGTCTCGGTGCTGCTGTACGGGCCGTCCTCGTGAGCTCCCCGGCCCGGATGGGGGAGCGCCGGTGACGGTCCGCGAGGCCACCCGGGTCACCCTGGTGGTGGCCCTCTTCGTAACCGTGCAGCAGACGGTGATGCTGGACCTGCGCCTCGGTACGGTCCATCCCGACATCATGGTCCTCCTGCCCGTGGTGGCCGGCCTGGTGGGCGGCCCGAGCAGTGGGGCGTCCATGGGGTTCGGGGCCGGACTGGTGGCCGACCTGTTCCTGCCCACGCCGTTCGGGCTCTCGGCCCTGGTGGGCTGCCTCATCGGCTTCACCGTCGGGATCACCACCCTGGCCCTCGACCGCACGGCCTTGTGGCTGCCGCCCGTGGTCGCCTTCGGGGCCAGCGCCCTCTACGAGGTGATCTACGCCGTACTGGGTTCGGTCCTGGGGCAGCCGCAGATGATCCACGTCGATCTGACCCGGGTGGTCCTCGTGGTGTCGGTGGTCAATGCCGTCCTGGCCCTCCCGGCCATGCGCCTGGTGGGCTGGGCCCTCCCGGCGGCCTCCACCGAGGGCGTGCCCACCTCGACGGTCTCCACCGGGACACTGCGGTGAGCGGCGGGGAGGGCCGCGTACCAAAACCATCGGGGCCTTGGGATACTGGTGTGCCGTGAGCCGCTCCCTGCGCCACCCCTTCAGGGGCTCGCACCACTACCTGCGGGCCGAGAAGGACCGGGGTCCCCGGCGGAAGAAGTCCAGACAGCCGAGAATGCGCCAGAGCCGCTTCTCGATGGAGTCGATGCTGGACGCCCCGGACACCAGCGCCTCCCGTCCCGGCCTCCGGCTGCGCATCGCCGGCCTGGTCGTGGCCGGGCTCTTCGCCCTGTTGGGACTGCGGCTCTGGGCCCTGACCGTCCTCCAGGCACCGGCGGCCGCCCAGGCCGTCTCCGTCAACCAGATCCGCAACGTGCCGGTCGAACCCACCCGTGGCCTCATCCTCGACCGGTCCGGCAACCCGCTGGTCAGCAACGTCGTGGTCCAACAGATCACCCTGTCCCGGTCCGCGGCACAGGAGCACCCCGAGGTCATCGGGCGGCTGGCCACCCTCATCGGCAAGACCACCCAGCAGGTGCAGGCCATCATCGCCGACCCCCGCTACAGCCCGTACAAGCCCGTGCCCGTCCTGACCGGCGGCACCACCCCGGCCGCCCAGAACCAGATCCTGTCGGACATCCTCTACATCAGCGAGCACCAGGACGACTTCCCCGGGGTCGCCTCGGTCCAGACCACCGAGCGCACCTATCCCCAGGGGGAGCTGCCCGGCCCGGCCCAGGACAACTACCCGGCGACCCAGACCCTCGGGTACGTCTCGACCATCAACAGCACCGAGCTCCAGGCCGACGCGTCCAAGGGCTACCAGGCCGGCGACGCCTACGGGCAGTCCGGTCTGGAGTACGAGTACGAGTCGTCGCTGCGGGGCACCCCGGGGACCCAGGAGATCGAGGTGACCCCGTCCGGCAAGGTGGCCGGCACCGTGAAGACCACCCCGGCCACACCCGGCGACAACCTGGTCACCAACCTCGACACCAACCTGCAGCAGGTGGCCGACAACGCCCTGGCCTCCCAGGTCCTCAGCCTGCGGAGGACCTACGACAAGCAGTGCAACAACAACTCGGGGTGCTACCCCGGCGCCACCGGCGGCGCGGTGATCGTGATGAACCCCCAGACCGGTGCGGTCTACGCCATGTCCTCGTACCCGTCCTACAACCTCTCCGAGTGGGTGGGCGGGCTCAGCGCCGCCCAGAACACCCAGCTGTTCGGTCCGACCAGCGGTGAGCCGTCGCTCAACCGGGCCATCGCCGGGCAGTACATCCCGGGCTCGACGTTCAAGCTCAACACGGCCACCGCCGCCCTCAACGCCGGGCTGATCAGTCCGGCGTTCTCGTACTACGACAGTGGGACGTTCAAGACCCCCGACTGCCAGTACAACAGCACCACCTGCGTGTTCCACAACAGCGAGGGAGACGCGAACGGCACCTACAACGTCTCCTCCGCCCTCACCGTGTCGAGTGACGACTTCTTCTACAACCTGGGCTACCTCTTCTACGCCAAGGCCGGCCAGTACGGCCAGACCCCGATCCAGGACACCGCGTCCCAGTACGGTCTGGGCCAGCTGACCGGCATCGATCTGCCCGGTGAGGTCCAGGGACGGGTGGACAGCCAGGCCGAGCGGGTCAAGCTCCACGCCATGGCGCCGAAGGCCTTCCCCAACACCACCTGGTACACGGGGGACAACATCGAGATGGCCTTCGGCCAGGGCGGCACCGTACATCACGCCCATCGAGCAGGCGGTGGCCTACTCGACCTTCGCCAACGGTGGCACCCGGTACGCCCCGCAGGTGGCGGCGGCCGTCGTCGACCCCTCGGGCCGGGTGGTCAAGAAGCTCGCCCCGCAGGTCACCGGTCACGTGGCCATCTCGCCCACCAACTACCAGGCCCTGCTCACCGGCTTCGAGGGGGTGGTCAACAACCGGGGCGGCACCGCCTACGGGGTGCCCGGCCTGGCCACCTTCCCGGGCGGTCTGGCCGGCAAGACCGGGACCGCCGACACCGAGCCGGGCAAGGAGCCCACCGCCTGGTTCGTCGGGTGGGGCCCGACGGCATCGGCGGCACAGTACGTGGTGGTCTGCGTCATCGACCAGGCCGGGTTCGGGGCCGCCGCCTCGGCACCGGTGGTGGGGCAGATCTTCAACTACCTGGCCACCCACCCGGTGGGTCCCGCGGTCGTTCCCCCAGTTCAGAAGGTCTACCAGGCCACGTCCGGCGTGGCCCTGCCCACCCCGACCACCACCACGACCACGGCACCTGCCGGCGGCTCGACCACCTCCACCTCCACCCGGTCCGGGGCGTAGTCCGGATGCGGGCGGTGCCCGCCCGACGACCGGTCCGACCCCGGGGCCGGACCGCCCTAGGATGACGCGGGAGATGCAGTCCCTCTGGCCACGGGTTGAGCCCCTCCTGTCCCAGGTCGACGAAGCCGGCCCGCTACATCGGTGGGGAGCTCGGTGCCCAGGCGCCCGAGCACGGCGACGGGCACGGTGGCATGGCTGCTGGTCTACCCCGACACCTACGAGATCGGGCTGCCCAACCAGGGCCTCCAGATCCTCTACGAGATCCTCAACGAACGGGCCGACGCGGTGGCCGAGCGGGCCTACGCGCCCTGGGTGGACATGGAGGCGGCCATGCGGGCCGCCGGGGTGCCCCTGTTCTCGCTGGAGAACCACCTGCCGGCGGGCGACTTCGACGTGCTCGCCTTCAACCTCTCGGCCGAGCTGGTCTACACCAACGTCCTCAACCTGATCGACCTGGCCGGACTGCCGGTCCGCGGCGTCCGAGCGGGGTCGGCGACGCACCCGCTGGTGGTGGCCGGCGGCCACTGCGCCTTCAATCCCGAGCCGCTGGCCGACTTCGTGGACTGCTTCGTCCTCGGCGACGGGGAGGAGGCGGTGGGCGAGATCACACGAGGTGGTGGCGGCCTGGAAGGCCGACGGCCGGCCGGCCGGCCGCCTGTCGCGTGCTCCGGTGCCCTGGCCCGGGTCGAGGGGGTGTACGTGCCCGCCTGCTACGAGGCCCGCTACCAGCCGTCGGCCGGGCCCGACGCCCCGGCCCTGCCCCGCCTGATCGGCACCACCCCGCGGTTCACCGAGCCCCCGACCAGGTGCAGAAGCGGACGATCGCCGACCTGGCCGCAGTGGCCCTACCCCAGACAGCAGCTGGTGCCCCTGATCGAGGTGGTCCACGACCGCCTCAACGTCGAGTTGTTCCGTGGGCTGCACCCGGGGTTGCCGCTTCTGCCAGGCCGGGATGATCACCCGCCCCGTGCGCGAGCGGCCGGCCGAGCAGGTCCGGACCATGGTCATGGACGGGCTGGCCCGCACCGGCTACGACGAGGTGGCGCTGACCTCCCTGTCCAGTGCCGACTACTCGGGCATCGAGGACACCGTCACCTCCATCATCGACGACCCCTCGTGCTCCGGCCAGGTGTCGGTCAGCCTCCCCAGCCTCCGGGTGGACGCCTTCACCGTGGGGACCGGCGGCCCAGATCCAGCGGGTCCGCCGGACCGGGCTGACCTTCGCCCCCGAGGGCGGGCACCTGGCGGATGCGCCAGGTGATCAACAAGCTGATCCTGGAGGAGGACCTCTACGCCGCCGTGGAGGCCGCGTTCAGCCAGGGCTGGAGGCGGGTCAAGCTGTACTTCCTGATCGGCCTGCCCACCGAGACGCGACGAGGACATCCTGGGCATCGTCGGCTCTGGCCAACAGTGCGTGGCCATCGGCCAGCGGTACCACAAGGGAGTCACGGTGACGGCCTCGGTCGGGGGGTTCGTCCCCAAGGTCCAGACCCCGTTCCAGTGGTTCGGACAGAACACCATCGAGGAGCTGACCCGCAAGGTCCACCTGCTCAGGGACGCCGCCCGCCCGGTGCGGGGCCTGACCATCCGGTGGCACGACCCCAAGGCCACCGCGGCGGAGGGCATCGTGAGCCGGGGCGACCGGCGGATGGGGCCGGTCATCGAGCAGGTGTGGCGGCGGGGCGGGACCTTCCAGGAGTGGACCGAGCACTTCGACCTGTCGCTGTGGACCGAGGCCTTGGCCGACCACGGGACTGTCCCTGGAGGACACCGTCTACCGCCACCGGACGGCGGACGAGGCCCTGCCGTGGGACCACCTCTCGGCCGGCCTCCACCGGGACTTCCTGTGGCAGGACTGGCTGGACGCCCTGGCCCGGCACGGCCTGGAAGACTGCCGGTGGACGCCGTGCTACGACTGCGGGGCGTGCACCGGGTTCGGCATCGAACACGTGGTCGCCTCGGCGGTGCCCCCGGCCGGCGGCAGCCAGGGGACGGGACAGGACCTCTCAACCGGGGGCCAGGTACCGGTACGATTTCTGTCCACGGTGCCATCGGGTGCCGTTCGGCCCCGGGGCCGAACCAGGAAGTCGTCGCCGGAGCTCTGGCGCCGGTGGGAGAGGGGAGCAGCTGAGATGCGGGTCCGCCTCCGTTTCGTCAAGCTCGGCAAGATCCGCTTCACCAGCCACCGCGATGTGGCCCGCATGTGGGAGCGGGCCCTGCGTCGGGCCGGGCTGCCCGCTGGCCTACACCGAAGGGTTCTCACCCCGGCCGCAACTGAGCTTCGGGCTGGCCCTGCCCACCGGGTGCGAGTCGCTGGCCGAGTACCTCGACGTGGTCCTCGACGAGTCCCGGCCGGAGACCGCGGGAGTGGTCCTGGACGAGCTGCCGCCCCGGCTGTCCGGGCTGCTGCCCGAGGGGATCGACGTCGAGCGGGCGGCACTGGTCGACCGCCGGGACGGCTCCCTCCAGCAGCAGGTCACCTCGTGCTCGTGGACCATGTGGTTCGGCGGGATCTCCCGTGCCGCGCTGGCCGACCGGGTGGCGTCGCTGCTGGCGGCCGACTCGGTGCCCATCGTGCGGGAGCGCAAGGGCCGTCAGGAGCAGGACGACCTGCGCCCCTCGGTCCTGGGGCTGGCCGTTGCCCCCGACCAGACCGGGGAGACCGGCTCGGCCGGCAGGAAGCCCGTCGGGGTGGTGGCCGACCTGGCCTGCCAGCCCCGCGGCGTCCGCCCCGTGGAGCTGGTGAGGGGACTGATCGCCGTCTCCGGCCTCAGGGTCGGCGACGGAGTGGAGGACGCGCCGGCCGGTGACGGCTGCGGCGCGGACGTACCGGTCCTGGACCGGGCGTGCAGAACGCAACAGTGGATCGAGCGCGACGGCCGACGGGAGGAGCCCCTCGAACGGGGGGCCGCTGCCGGAGCCGACCGCGCCGGGTACGCCCTCGAGCGTGCCTCATGAGCAGTATGGGAAGGGAATTCGATGTCAGATGGAGCAACCGGGCAACCGGTGGAGGTCCCGGCGGAGGCGCCGGCGTCGTCGACCGCGCCCGCACAGCAGTCAGCACCGGCCGAACCGGCCGGCTCCGGAGGGTCGCCCACCCAGGGTGA
This sequence comes from uncultured Acidimicrobiaceae bacterium, assembly GCA_963817005.1. Taxonomy (GTDB): domain Bacteria; phylum Actinomycetota; class Acidimicrobiia; order Acidimicrobiales; family RAAP-2; genus Bog-756. The sequence continues at coordinate 1,289,781 of CAWFMN010000004.1, read as the reverse complement.
CACCGGCGGTTCGTCCCCGAGCCCAGGCGGCGGATCGGGCCAAGGGGACCGTGAGGGAGTCCCCGCCACCGCCGCGGGCGGCGACGGGGCCAACCGCCGTCGACGCGGGTCGCGGGGAGGTCGCGGGCGGGGTCGCCCGGCCGGAGCCACCGGCGGTGCTCCGGACGCCGGGGAGGATGCCCCGCCGGCATCGGCCGCGGCCGAGACCGGCAACCCGGCCCCGGAGGTGGCCGGCGGGGTCGCCGTCCCGCCGCAGTCCGTGCCGGAGCGCCCCAAGATCGGTGACAGTCGGCCCGCCCGGCCCCCGGCCACGGCCGCCGGTGAGCCCACCGGCCTCCGGAGCCAGGGCGACGGGTCCCGCACCGGCGCGCCCTCGGGCGGCCGGAACCAGAGCCGGTCCGGGGGAGGGGGAGGGGGTCGCTCCCGGCAGCGCAACGGATCCGGGGACCGGGCCCCCGCCGACCGGGTGACCGCAGCCGCCGGGGCCGAGGCCGCCCCCGCCACCAACGGGTCGGGCGGCAGCGGCCGCCCGGGTTCGGGGGGGAAGCCCCGGGCCGACTCGGCGCCGAAGGCCGAGGGCCGTCGGGGCGGCCGTGAGCGTCGGGGCAAGGCCGTCGGCCGCTACATGATCTGCGTGCACGTCCGCCCGGAGATGACCCAGATCGCCCTGCTCGAGGGCCGCACGCTGGTCGAGCACTACATCTCCCGGGCCTCCGACGACGCCACGCAGATCGACGGCAACATCTACCGGGGACGCGTCCAGAACGTGCTTCCCGGGATGGAGGCGGCCTTCATCGACATCGGGACGCCCAAGAACGCCGTCCTCTACCACGGGGACGTCCGCTACGACACCGACGACGTCGAATCGCCCTCGTCGGGCCAGCCCCGGATCGAGCAGCTGCTCCGCCCGGGCCAGACCATCCTGTGCCAGGTCACCAAGAACCCCATCGGGGCCAAGGGCGCCCGCCTCACCCAGGAGGTCTCCCTCCCCGGCCGGTTCGTGGTGCTGGTGCCCAACAGCTCGGCCTACGGCATCTCCAAGCGCCTCGAGGACAGCGAGCGCAAGCGCCTGCGCCGCATCGTCGACGCCGTGCGGCCGGAGGGCCACGGGCTCATCGTCCGGACCGCGGCGGCGGGGGCGAGCGCCGAGGAGCTGGGCAACGACGTGGCCCGCCTGGTGGAACAGTGGGAGTCCATCGCCGGACAGTCGACCAAGGGCCAGGGCCCGGCCCTGCTCTACCGGGAGCCGGCCATCGCCGTCCGGGTCATCCGCGAGGAGTTGAACCGCGAGTACCGGGCGGTGGTCATCGACGACCTCGCCCTCTACGAGCAGGTGCGCGACTACGTCGGGGCGGTCAACCCGGAGTTGGCCGACCGGGTGGAGTACTTCGACCCCGAGACCGAGGCCCTGCCCGTGTTCGAGCGCTACCACGTCCACGAGCAGCTCCACAAGGCCCTGGACCGGAAGGTCTACCTGCCCTCGGGCGGCTCCCTCGTCATCGACCGGACCGAGGCGCTGACGGTGATCGACGTCAACACCGGCAAGAACGTGGGCACCACCAACCTGGAGGAGACGGTCTACCGCAACAATCTGGAGGCGGCCGAGGAGGTGGCCCGCCAGCTCCGTCTCCGGGACATCGGGGGGATCATCGTCATCGACTTCATCGACATGGAGATCCGCGAGAACCGTGACAAGGTGGGCTCGGCCCTGCGCTCCGCCCTGGCCCGGGACAAGACCCGCACCCAGGTCTTCGACATCTCCGAACTGGGGCTGGTGGAGATGACCCGCAAGCGGGTGTCCGAGGGTCTGATCGAGTCCATGTCCACCACCTGCGAGGTGTGTGGAGGCCGCGGCATCGTCTTCGACGACGCCGAGCGCTGAGCCGGCTGTAGTAGAGTCGCATCCCTATGTACGCCGTGATCAAAACCGGAGGGAAGCAGGAGCGGGTGGCCGAGGGTCAGACACTCCGGGTCGAGCTGCTGGGGGAGTCCCCGGGCGCTGAGGTGACCTTCACCCCGGTGCTGGTGGTCGACGGCGCCACCGTACTGGCCACCCCGGCCCAGCTGGCCGGGACCTCGGTCACGGCCACGGTGGTGGGGGAGGAGCTCGGCCCCAAGGTCGCGCGGCTTCACCTACAAGAACAAGTCGAACCAGAGCACCCGGTGGGGGCACCGCCAGCGGTACTCGACCATCGCCATCACGGCGATCAGCGCGGCCGGCTGACCGGCCCGCCGGCCAGATCGATCAGAGTCAAGGAGTAGTCGGATGTCGAAGACGAAGGGTGGCGGGTCGACCCGCAACGGACGCGACTCGAACGCCCAGCGACTGGGCGTGAAGACCTTCGGGGGCACCGAGGTGCGGGCCGGTGCCATCCTGGTCCGCCAGCGGGGCACCAAGTTCCACCCCGGCCTCAACGTGGGCCTGGGCGGCGACGACACGCTGTTCGCCCTGGCGGACGGGACGGTGCAGTTCACCAGCCGCAGGGGTCGCAAGCTGGTCGACGTCGTCAGCGGCGCCTGAGCACCCCGGATCGGCCCGACACCGAGAATTCACCGGCCGGGGCGCTCGACCGGCGAGGTGAGACGGTACGCTCCCGTCCATGCCCGGCCCTGACATGCTGACTGCGGGCTGGTCCCGACCCGAGCCCCGCCGGGCCCTGGACTTCGAAGGGTGCGTCAACTTCCGGGACCTGGGCGGCTACCGGACCGCCGACGGCCTCGAGGTCGGCTGGCGGCGGCTGTTCCGGGCCGACGGGCTGCACCGGCTGACCGAGGCCGATCGGCGTCAGCTGATCGACCTGGGGGTGGCCACGGTGATCGACCTACGGACCGTGGACGAGGCCGTGCAGCGGGGGCGGTTCCCGGTGGCCGCGGTACCGGTGCGCTACGTCGACCTGCCCCTGACCGACGTCCTGCCCTCCACCGAGGAGATGCCGTCCTGGGCCGAGGCGTCGTACGTGGCCTCCCGATACGCCCGGATGGTGTCCGAGGGCGGTCCCGCCCTGACCGGGGCCTTCGCCGCCCTGACGTCGGGGGACTCCCTCCCGGCGGTGTTCCACTGCAGCGCCGGCAAGGACCGCACCGGGGTCCTCTCGGCGCTGATCCTGGCCTTCCTGGGCGTCCCGGACGAGACCATCGTGGAGGACTACGCCCTGAGCGGTCCAGCCATGGAGCGCCTCCTCGACCGGCTGAAGCAGGAGTATCCGGACTCGGTGGAGGACGTCATGCGGTACGCCCCGGCAGTCCTCCAGGTGCTCCCGCAGACCATGGAGGAGTTCCTGGGCTCCCTGCGGGTGGACTACGGCTCCTACGCCGCCCTGGCCGAGTCCCTCGGGGTGAGCGAGGCCGTGGCCACTCTGCGCCGCACCGTCCTCGTCGAGTCGTAGTCGTCGCCACGCCGGGCGCAGCACCGGTCCGTCGTAGGATCGCTCCATGTCCGGCTTCGTCGATGAGGCGCAACTCCATGTCAAGGCCGGAGACGGCGGCGCCGGTGCGGTGGCCTTCCGCCGGGAGGCCCATGTGGACAAGGGTGGTCCCGACGGCGGCGACGGCGGCCGTGGCGGCGACGTGTGGCTGGTGGCCAGCCACAACCAGTCGTCCCTGCTGGGCTTCCGCGACCACCCCCACCGACGGGCGGGTGACGGGGGTCACGGCGGTGGGAAGAAGAAGCACGGGGCCCGGGGCCCGGACCTCGAGGTCCCCGTCCCGGTGGGGACGCGGGCCAAGGGAGCCGACGGGGCCCTGCTGGTCGACCTGGTCAACGCGGGCGACCGGTGGCTGGCCGGCGAAGGCGGCCGTGGGGGTCGGGGCAACGCCAGCTTCCTGACCAACCGGCGACGGGCCCCGACCTTCGCCGAGCAGGGGGAGAAGGGCCACGAGCAGTGGTACGACCTCGAGCTGGCCCTGGTGGCCGACGTCGCCCTCGTGGGCCTGCCCAACGTGGGCAAGAGCACCCTCATCGCACGGATCTCGGCCGCCAAGCCGAAGATCGCCGACTACCCCTTCACCACCCTCGAGCCCCACCTCGGCGTGGTCCGGGCCGGCGACGGGTCCGACTTCACCGTGGCCGACATCCCCGGGCTGGTGGAGGGGGCCGCCGAGGGCAAGGGCCTCGGCCACCGGTTCCTCCGGCACATCACCCGGTCCCGGGTCCTGGTCGTCTTGGTCGAGCTGGCGCCGGTCACCGGGATCACCCCGGACGAGCAGCTCCGAGTGCTCCTCGACGAGCTGGGCCGGTACCAGCCCGCCCTGCTGGACCGCCCCCGGGTGGTGGTGGGGACCAAGGGTGACGTGGTGGCCACCGGAGACACCGCCGCCCCGGTCGGCCCGTTCCGGCCCGATGTGGTCATCTCGGCCGTGACCGGCCTGGGCATCCGCGAGTTGGTCGGCCGGATGACCCAACTGGTGGCCGAGGCCCGCGCCCAGCAGCCGGAGGAGGAGACCGCCATCGTCATCCACCGCCCCCTGCCCGAGGGATTCGCCGTGGAGCGCCTCGTCTCGGGTGAGTTCCGAGTGGTGGGACGGGTGGCCGAACGGGCCGTGGCCCTCAACGACCTCACCACCGACGAGGCGGCCGACTACGTACAGGGCCGCCTCCGGCGGATCGGCGTGGACCGGGCCCTGGCCCGGGCCGGAGCCCGCGACGGGGACGTGGTCCACATCGGGGAGCTGTCGTTCGTCTGGTATCGGGATCAGCCCGAGTTCACCGGTCAGCCGGCCTCCCGGCGCAGACGGTCGTGATGGCGGCGCCTCCCCGGCCCGCCACCGGGACGGTGGTGGTCAAGATCGGCTCCTCCTCGGTCACCACGGCCGCCGGCGGGGTGGACACCGCGGCCATCGAGAAGCTGGCCGCCGAGGTGGCCGAGGCCCGGGACGGCGGGCGCCGGGTGGTGGTGGTGACGTCGGGGGCCATCGCCGCCGGTTGGAGCACCCTGGCCCCCGACCAGCCCCGGCCGTCGGACCTGGCCACCCTCCAGGCGGTGGCCGCCGTCGGACAGCACCGGCTGATGCAGGTGTGGAGCCACTCGCTCGAACGGCACCAGCTGACCACCGGCCAGGTCCTGCTCGCCCCCCTCGACTTCGTGCACCGGAGCCAGTACCTCCACGCCCGCCAGACCCTCTCCCGCCTGCTGGAGCTGGGTGTGGTCCCGGTGGTCAACGAGAACGACGCCGTGGCCGACGAGGAGATCCGGTTCGGCGACAACGACCGGTTGGCCGCCCTGGTGGCCCACCTGGTCGGGGCCGAGGTGCTCGTGCTCCTGACCGACACCGCCGGCCTGCTCACCGAGGATCCCCGCCGCGCCGCCGGGGGATCGCTGATCGAGGAGGTGGTGGAGATCGACCATGAGCTCGAGCGGGTCGCCGGGGGCCCCGGCTCGGCGGTGGGCAGCGGAGGCATGGGCTCGAAGCTGGCCGCGGCCAAGATCGCCGTGTGGTCGGGCGTGGAGGCGGTGATCGCCGACGCCGCCCGCCCCGGGGTACTGGCCGCCGTGCTCGGGTCGGCGCCGGCCGTCGGCACCCGGTTCCGGCCCCGGGAGCGTCGGCTGCCGGCCCGCAAGCTGTGGATCGCCTTCGCCGTGGGGGCGTCGGGCACGATCGAGGTGGACGCCGGGGCCCGCCGCGCCGTGGTCGAGCGGGGCCGGTCGCTCCTGGCCGCCGGGGTGGTGGCCGTCCGCGGCGAGTTCGCCGCCGACGACGCCGTGGAGATCGCCGACCCCGACGGCCGGGTCTTCGCCAAGGGGCTGGTGGGTCAGTCGGCAGCGGAGGTGGCGCGCTGGGCCGGTCGGCGCTCCGACGAACTACCCGACGATGTGGCCTCCGAGGTGGTCCACCGGGACGACCTGGTGGTCTTGGAGTAGTCCAGGGCGGCCCGGGTCGCCGGTACGGCCAGCTCGGCAAGTACGCTGACACGGTGCAGACGCGCCCACCCACCCCGGTGACCGTGCTGGGGCAGCGAGCCAAGGAGGCCAGTCGGCTGGTGGCCCGTGCCTCGTCGGCCGCCCGCAACGAGGCTCTCCACCGGGCCGCCGACCTGTTGGCGGAACGGACCGACGCCATCCTGGCCGCCAACCGCGCCGACCTGGAACGGGCGGCCGCGGCGGGTAGGGACGCCACCGCCATCGACCGCCTGCGCCTCGACCCCGGCCGGCTGCAGGGGATGGCCGCGGGCCTGCGCACCGTGGCCGCCCTGCCCGACCCGGTGGGTGAGGTGGTCGACGGCTGGATCCGCCCCAACGGCCTGCGGGTGGAGCGGGTGCGGGTCCCCCTCGGCGTGGTCGGCATCATCTACGAGAACCGGCCCAACGTGACGAGTGATGCCGCCGGCCTGTGCCTGAAGGCGGGCAACGCCGTGCTGCTGCGGGGATCCTCCTCGGCCATCAAGTCCAACCTGGCCGTGGCCGGCGCCCTCCGGGACGGACTGGACAAGGCCGGCCTACCCCTCGACGCGGTGACCCTGGTGGAGGACACCAGCCGGGCCTCGGCGGTCTCGTTCATGCAGCTCGTGGGCTGCATCGACTGCCTGATCCCCCGGGGTGGCCCGTCCCTGCTGGCCTCCGTGCTCGAGCACGCCACCGTCCCCTACGTCCTCGACGGGGCGGGCAACTGCCACGTCTACGTGGACCGGGCCGCCGACCTGTCCATGGCCGAGTCCATCGTGGTCAACGCCAAGACCCAGCGTCCGGGGGTGTGCAACAGCGCCGAGACGGTGCTCGTCCACCGGGACGTGGCCGACGCCTTCCTGCCCCGCATGGCGGCCTCGCTGGTCGGGGTGGCCCTGCGGGGGGACGCCGCCACCCGGGCCGTGCTGCCCGACGCCGCCGTGGCCGGCGACGACGACTTCGCCACCGAGTTCCTGGGCCTGACCCTGAGCGTGGCCGTGGTCGACGACCTCGACGGGGCCATCGAGCACATCGCCCGGTTCAGCTCCGGACACTCCGAGGCCATCGTGACCGGCGACCTGGCCGCCGCCAACCGCTTCACCGCCGAGGTGGACGCGGCGGCGGTGCTGGTGAACGCCTCCACCCGTTTCATCGACGGCGAGGAGCTCGGCCTCGGGGCGGAGATCGGCATCTCCACCCAGAAGCTCCACGCCCGCGGCCCGATGGGCCTGCGTGAGCTGACCTCGGTCAAGTACGTGGTCAACGGCTCCGGGCAGGTGCGGTCGTGAGCGGGGAGATCACGCAGCGGCTTCCCGGTGGCCGGCCCCCCCCGTTTCGACTCCATCGACGCCGTGCGCCAGGGCCTGGCCGGGGTGGACTACCTGGCCGACGACGGGATCTCCGGCGTCGTCTTCCTGGCCGACCGGCTGGCCAAGCCGGTACTGGTCGAGGGCCCGGCCGGCACCGGCAAGACCGAGCTGGCCAAGTCGGTGGCCCGCCTGACCGGGAGCCGGCTCATCCGGCTCCAGTGCTATGAGGGCCTCGACGAGTCCAAGGCCCTCTACGAGTGGAACTACAAGAAGCAGCTGCTGCGCATCCAGGCCGACTCCGGTCAGTCCTGGGAGCAGCTCGAGGAGGACATCTTCGCCGAGGAGTTCCTCCTGACCCGTCCCCTGCTGGAGGCCATCCGGTCCCAGGAGCCGGTGGTCCTCCTGGTCGACGAGGTGGACCGGGTGGAGCTGGAGACCGAGGCCCTGTTACTGGAGATCCTCTCGGAGTACCAGGTGTCCATCCCCGAACTGGGTACGGTGCGGGCCACCCAGATCCCCCTGGTCTTCCTCACCTCGAACAACACCCGCGAGCTGTCGGAGGCCCTGAAGCGCCGGTGCCTGTACCTGCACATCGACTACCCCCAACTGGAGCGGGAGCGACTGATCATCGAGACCCGGGTGCCGGGGATCAGCCAGTCCCTGGCCGACCAGGTGGCCCGGATCGTCCGCTCCCTCCGGACCCTCGACCTGAAGAAGGACCCCTCGGTGTCCGAGACCCTGGACTGGGCCCGGACCCTGGTCGTGCTGGGGGTGGAGTCGATCGATGTCGAGCAGGCCCGGGACACCCTCCACATCCTGCTGAAGTACCAGACCGACATCGAGCGTGCCGCCAAGGAGCTGTCCGGGGTGGAGTCCCCGACTGAGGTCCGGGGACACCGCCATGCTCGATCTCCTGACCGGCTTCGTGGGCGAGCTCCGCGCCGCGGGCATCCCGGTCTCCCTGACCGAGCACCTCGACGCGGCAGAAGCGCTACGCCACGTGCCCCTGGAGGACCGTGAGGCCATCAAGTACACCCTCGGGGCCAGCCTGGTGAAGTCGTCGTCGCACTGGCGGGCCTACGAGACGGCCTTCGAGATCTACTTCTCGCTCCGCGGGCCCGAGTACCAGATCGACGACGACCAGGACGACTCGGACCAGCCGCCCACCGATGACGCCGGCCAGATGCACGGTCAGGGCCACCAGCGCGGCCAGGGCCGTGGCCGGGGCGGTGGCGGGGGCGAGGGGATGACCCCCGAGGAGCTGGCCGACCTGCTGTACAAGGCCCTGCTCGGGGCCAACAGCTCCATGGTGGCCGCGGTGGCCCGCCAGGCGGTGAGCCGGTACGCCGGCATGGAGGCGGGCCGGCCGGTGGGTGGGACCTACTACCTCTACCGGACGCTGCGGAACCTCGACCTCGACGGAGTGCTGGAGCGCCTGATGGCCGAAGCCCGGGCCTCGACCAGTGCCCTCAACGACGACCCGGCGGCCGGCGGCCCGCCGGTCACGCTGACGGCCCTGGAGGAGCGACTGCTGAGGGACGAGTTCTCCGCCCGCATCGACCAGCTCCGGGCGGAGATCGAGAACGAGATCCGGCGCCGGCTGGTGGCCGACCGGGGGAGCGAGGCCCTGGCCAAGTCGTTGCGCAAGCCCCTGCCCGAGGACATCGACGTCATGCACGCCACCCGGGACGAGCTGGTGGCCCTGCGCAAGGCCCTGGTGCCCCTGTCCCGCAAGCTGGCCGTCCGCCTGGCCCGCAAGCGCCGGCACGGACGGAAGGGCCCGCTCGATTTCCGCTCCACGGTCCGTCACTCCCTGTCCACCGGCGGGGTGCCCGTCGATCCCAAGTTCCGCTACCCGCGGCCGTCGAAGCCGGAGATCGTGGTCATCGCCGACATCTCCGGTTCGGTGGCCAGCTTCGCCCGCTTCACCCTGCACCTGGTCCACGCCATCAGCTCCCAGTTCTCCAAGGTGCGCAGCTTCGTCTTCATCGACGGGGTCGACGAGGTCAGCCGGTTCTTCGACCGGGTGGAGGACCCGACCGAGGCGGTGCAACGGATCAACACCGAGGCCGACGTCATCTGGGTCGACGGTCACTCCGACTACGGGCACGCCTTCACCGTGTTCTGGGAGCGTTGGGGCGAGGAGATCACGCCGCGCACCAGCGTCCTGCTGCTGGGGGACGCCCGCAACAACTACCACGCCTCCCAGGCCTGGGTGGTCAAGGAACTGCGGGCCCGGGCCCGGCACGTCTACTGGCTGAATCCCGAGCCCCGGGCCTACTGGGACTCGGGGGACTCCATCGTCGGCGAGTACGCCGTCCACTGCGACGACGTGGTGGAGTGTCGGACCCTCCGACAGCTCGAGCAGTTCGTCGGAGAGCTGGCGTGAGCCCCGGGCCCTCCGGATTCGACGGCCTGGCCGGCGCCGGGTCGCACCTCCCGGGGGAGACCGGTGCGGCGCGCCGCGTGCCGGCCGGGATCCGGACCGTCGGGCCGGGTCCGACCGGTGCCACCCGGATCGTCCTGGTCCGACACGGCGAGGCGACCTGCAATGTGTCCGGGGTGTGTGGGGGCCCCATCGGTTGCCAGGGACTGACCGAGCTCGGGCGCCGTCAGGTGACCTCGCTCCGGGACCGCCTGGTCCGGACCGGTGAGCTGGCCGGCGCCGACGCCCTGTACGCCAGCATCCTGCCCCGCGCCATCGAGACGGCCGAGCTGCTGGCCCCGGCACTGGCGGTCGACGGCGCCGACGGGGCGGAGGCCAAGCCGCCCGAGCTCGTGACCGAGTGCGGCCTGTGCGAGCTCCATCCCGGCGAGGCCGACGGTCTCGGCTGGGGCGAGTACACGGAACGCTTCGGAACGCTGGACTGGGACGCCGATCCCCATCAGCCCATCGCCCCTCAGGGGGAGAGCTGGGCCGGCTTCGTGACCCGGGTGGCCGGCACGCTGGACGCCGTGTCCGCCGACCACCCGGGCCAGCTGGTGGTGGTGGCCTGTCACGCCGGGGTCATCGAGGCCTCGCTGCTGGCCAAGGTGCCGGTGGCCGGTGGCTCGGACGGAGCCCGCCTCCAGCTCCGCACCCGGCACGCCTCCCTGACCACCTGGGAGGTGCACGACGGTCGTTGGCACCTGGTGGGCTACAACGACGCCGCCCACCTGGCCGGGCTGGACCCAGTGGCCTGAGGGGGCCGGGTCCCCCGGACCCCAGGCAAGGCAGCCGCCGCTAGCAGGCGTAGTCGTCGTCGTAGGCGGTGCTCATGCCCCCGTAGGGCGAGGCGAAGCTCGGCGAGCTGTACTGGACCAGCTGCACCGGTCCGGTCGGCAGGCCAGGCCACACCGACCGCACGTTCTGGCAGGTGGTGGACGGATTGGGGCCCCAGCTGGCCGCCCAGTAGGGCACGGCCGGGGTGTAGTTGCCGACGATGCCCTTCCACAGCCCCGGGCTGGCGTAGATGCCCACCCCGTTGAGGCCCTCGTAGTGCAGTCCGTCGATGGCCCCCTGGACCATGGCTGAGCTGGCCGCCGTCTGGTTCTTGAGCGAGTTGTCCTCGACGTCGAGCCACCAGGCCACCGAGGTGTTGACGCCGGCCGCTCGGGCCTTGGCGAAGGCGTCCAGGGCGGTGTTGAAGCCGAAGTTGCAGGCCGGCTGCGATCCGGTGAACGCGCAGGCCGAATCGAGCGAGGTGACATCGACCCCGTTGGTCAGGTAGACGTACAGGTTGAGCCCACCCCCGGCCCACGCCGCCTCGGTGGCCAGGCAGCGGTTGACCGACCCCTTGGACTGGCCGACCACCTCGACCACGCCGATGGTGTGGGGTGCGGGGGGCAGGCCCGATGCCGTGTCCGGGCACTGGTAGTTGGAGATGTCGTAGCCGTAGGAGCCGGACGGGTACGACGAGCCGGTGAAGTTGCCGGATCCTGTGGCCTGGGCCATGCCCACGATGGGCCGGTTGAGCACCTGCGGCGCCGATCCCCAGTAGGTGGCGTCGCCGTAGGCGGTGACCGCCCCGTTGTTGTTGGAGAACCAGTAGCCCCCGCTGTCGGCGGATCCGGTGATGGCCACGATGGGCCGGCTCTGGGGCACCGCACCCAGGGAGCCGTAGAACTTGGCGTCGCCGAAGGAGAAGACCCCGCCGTCGGAGGCGGTGAACCAGTAGCCACCCCCGTCCTGGGTCGCCGTCATCCCCACGATGGGCCGGTTCAGGTGGATGTTCCCCGTGGAGCCGTAGAAGCGGGCGTCGCCGAAGGTGAAGATCCCCCCGTCGGCAGCCACCAGCCAGTAGCCGCGCCCGTCCGGCGTGGCCGCCATGCCCACGATGGGCTGGTTGAGGTGCTGGCCGCCCATCGACCCGTAGAACGGGGCCTGGCCGAAGGCGAAGATCCCGCCGTCGGAGGCCACCAGCCAGTAGCCGGTGCCGTTGGGAGCGGCGGCCATGCCCACCACCGGTCTGTTCAGGTGGATGTTGCCGGTGGAGCCGTAGAACGGGGCGCTCCCGAACGAGAAGATCCCGCCGTCGGAGGCCACCAGCCAGTAGCCGCCGCTGTTGGCCGAGCCGGCCATGCCGACGATGGGCTGGTTGAGGTGGATGTTGCCGGTGGAGCCGTAGAAGGGGGCGCCTCCGAAGGAGAAGATGCCACCGTCGGAGGCCACCAGCCAGTAGGCAGAGACGCCGGGCACATGCGGTGTCGGGGTATCGGCGGACGCCCCGACGACAGGGGGGACCACCAGGCTGAGGACCAGGGAGAGGGCCCCGGCCGCCGCCCCAAAGGCCCTCCGCCGCCACGAGTGCCGCCCGTCGACCCACGAGGGAGTGGACGAGGGGCGCTGCATCGGTGCGAAGGGCATGGTGAAGGGCGTCTCCGAGGGTCGTGGTGGTGGGGCGGGACCGCGGTGCACGCTGGTGGGGGATGCCGAGGCAGCGGCATCCCGGGCGCCCCGGAACCGGCCCAGTCTCGTTGCTGAGGGCAGACGGGTCAATGACCCCCCTCCGCCCCGCCCGGTGACGCGGCCGGTCAGGCTCGCAGCAGCTCGGCGACGCCGAAGGCCAGATCCAGGGACTGGCGGCCGTTGAGCCGGGGATCACAGGTGGTGGTGTAGCGCTGGTGCGAGTTGGTCCTCGACGATGTCCTCGACCCCGCCGAGACACTCGGTCACGTCGTCGCCGGTCAGCTCCACGTGCACGCCGCCCGGCCAGGTGCCGACCGCACGATGGGCCAGGAAGAACCCCCGGAGCTCGCCGATGATGTCGTCGAACCGCCGGGTCTTCTGGCCACCCTCGGCGGTGAACGTGTTGCCGTGCATGGGATCGCAGACCCACACCACCGGATGACCCTCCTCCCGCACCGCTCGCAGCAGGGGGGGCAGCCCGGCCTCGACGTGGTCGACGCCGAGTCGGGTGATCAGGGTCAGGCGGCCCGGGACCCGCTGCGGGTTGAGCCGTTGGCACAGTCCGATGACGTCGTCGGTGGTGGCTGACGGCCCCACCTTGGCCCCGACGGGATTGTGGATGCCCGAGAGGAACTCGCAGTGGGCGCCGTCCAGTTGACGGGTCCGTTCGCCCACCCACAGCATGTGGGCCGAGCAGTCGTACCACTGGTCGGTGAGGGAGTCCCGGCGGGTCAGGGCCTCCTCGTAGTCGAGGATCAGTGCTTCGTGGCTGGTCCAGAAGTCGACCTCGTGGAGGGTGTCCTCGGCGGTGAGGTTGATGCCACAGGCGGCCATGAAGCGGAGGGCCCGGTCGATACCTTCGGCGATGTCCTCGAACTGTTGGCCCTCGGTCGACGAGGCCACGAACTCCTGGTTCCACTGGTGGATCTGGCTGAGGTCGGCGAAGCCCCCCTTGGTGAAGGCCCGGAGCAGATTGAGGGTCGAGACCGACTGCTGGTACGCGGCCACCAGCCGGTTCGGATCGGGCACCCGGGCCGTTCTCTCGGGGAGGTCGTCGTTGACCATGTGGCCGCGGAACGAGTCCAGCACCTGACCGCCGACCAGCTCGGTGGGGGAGCTGCGGGGCTTGGCGAACTGACCGGCGATCCGACCCAGCTTGACCACCGGCACCCCGGCTCCGTAGGTGAGGACCACCGCCATCTGGAGGATGACCTTGAGCTTGTCGCGGATGGCGTCGGCGCTGAAGTCGGAGAACGACTCGGCGCAGTCTCCCGCCTGGAGGACGAAGGCTCGGCCCTGGGCCGCCTCCCCCAGCCCCTGGGTCAGATGGCGGGCCTCACCGGCGAACACCAGCGGCGGGAGACCGGCGAGCTGTGCGTGGACGCGCTTCAACTCGCCCTCGTCGGGCCACACCGGCTGTTGGACGGCGGGTCGGGACCGCCACGAATCGGGCGCCCACGCGGTCGTCGGGGAGTGCTGTGCCACGCCACCAGCGTAAAGCCTTCCGCTCTAGGCTCGGGCCATGCCCCCGTTTCGATTCGGAGTCCAGCTTTCCAAGGCCGCGAGCGCGGCGGCCTGGCGCGCCACCGCCCGCAGGGTCGAGGACCTCGGGTACGCCACCTTGTTCATCCCGGACCACTTCGAGGACCAGTTCGGCCCCTTGGTGGCCCTCACGGTGGCGGCCGAGGCCACCACGACCCTGCGGGTCGGCTCGCTCGTGTTCGGCAACGACTACCGGCATCCGGTGGTGCTGGCCAAGGAGGTGGCCACCCTCGACGTGTTCTCCGAGGGGCGGGTCGAGTTCGGTCTCGGGGCGGGTTGGATGACCAGCGACTACGAGCAGTCCGGCATCGCGGCCGACTCGGCCGGTGTGCGGATCTCCCGGATGGCCGAGAGCCTGGCCGTGCTCAAGGCGCTGTGGTCGACGGGCGAGGCCACCTACGAGGGCGAGTACTACCGGATCACGGGAGCCCAGGGCGCGCCCGAACCGGTCCAGCGGCCCCATCCGCCGATCATTGTCGGCGGCGGCGGGCGGCGGGTCCTGGGCATCGCCGCCCGTGAGGCCGACATCGTCGGGGTCAACCCGAGCCTGGCTGCCGGCTATGTGGGCCCGGAGGTCCTCGAGACCACCTCGGCGGACTACTACCACCAGCGGATCGAGTGGATCCGGGAGGCTGCCGGCGCCCGCTTCGACCGACTCGAACTGCAGGTCCTCACGTTCCTGGTCCAGGTAGTCCCGGATCGTGAGGACGCCATCGCCCGCCTGGCCGGCTTGATGTCGGTCGCCCCGGAGCAGGTCGGCGGCTCGCCCATCGCCCTGATCGGCACCACGGACCAGATCACCGAGAGCCTGCGGCAGCGACGGGAGGAGTTCGGCTTCTCCTACGTGGTGGTCCACGAGTCGGAGATGGAGGCGCTGGAGCCGGTGGTGGCCGCCCTCGCCGGTACCTAGCGGTGTCCCAGCCCGGTCCCCGCATCGGCATCTTCGGCGGGACCTTCGACCCGATCCACACCGCCCACCTGGAGCTGGCCGAGGTGGTCCGGACCACCCTGGACCTCGACCGGATGCTGCTGGTGGTGGCCAACCATCCGTGGCAGAAGGAAGGGGAGCGCCCGGTCACGCCGGCCGAGGACCGCTTCGCCATGGTGGCGGTGGCGGCGGACGGGTGGCCGGGGCTGGCGCCGAGCCGCATCGAGATCGACCGGGGCGGGCCGTCCTACACCGTGGACACCGTCCGTCAGCTGCTGGAGGACGAACCGGGGGCCGAGCTCACCGTGGTGGTCGGGTCGGATGTGGTGGCCGGTCTCCCCTCCTGGCACGACGAGTCCGCACTCCGGGCACTGGTGACCCTGGCGGTGGTGGGACGTCCCGGGGTGGCGCCGGTGCCCGTCCCGCCGGGTTGGCGGGCGGTCGACGTCCCGGCCGCCCCGTTCGACGTCTCCAGCACCGAGCTGCGCCGGCGCCTCGAGCACGGGGAGCCGGTGGACGGGCTGGTGCCCGAGGCGGTGATCCGTTGCATCCACCAGCGGGGTCTGTACGCTACGGGAAGATGAGCGTGCGGCCGACGCAGACCAAGTCCGGATACCCCAGACGGTCGAGGCAGCCGTATCCGGTCCCTGAGCAGGACCTGGACAGCGATCACCCCCCGGCGCCGGCCCTCGACCGGTCGGCCCCCCCGGGGGCCGACGCCGACCTGGCCACCGACCCGGCCGGGGCGGACGCCGTACCCGGGCCGCTGTCGCCGGTGGACCGGAGAGCCCAGCGGGCTGCCCGCCGGACCCGGCGGCGCCTGGCCGTCGCCTGCGGCCTCGTGGTCGCCGTGTGTCTGGTACTCACTATCCTGATCGTGAACATGGCCCGCAACCGCCCCACCGGGCTCGACCTCGTGCCCCGGTCCGAGCCGGTCGCCCTCGGGCCGGCCGTCCCCACCCAGTCGACCACCATCCCCGTCCGCCAGTCCCGTGACGCCCCGGCGTCAGAAGGAGGCAACCGTTGACATCACTCAGTGCTGCACCCGTCGTCGGTCTCGACGATCAGACCGTCCCCGACGAGTCCATCGTGGCCGCGCGCGCCGCGGAGGCGAAGTCGGGGGAGGACACTGCCGTCCTGGCCATGGGCGAGCTCCTCGGTCTCACCGATGCCTTCGTGATCACGAGTGGTCGCAACGCTCGGCAGGTGAAGACCATCGTCGACGAGGTGGAACGCCAGGTGGGTGCGGTGGCCGGGCGGAAGCCGGCGCGGGTGGAGGGGCTCGACGACGCCCGGTGGGTGCTGATGGACTACGGGGACTTCCTCGTGCACGTCTTCCTCGACGAGGCCCGGGAGTTCTACGACCTCGAGCACCTGTGGGCCGACGCCCCCCGGGTGGCCTGGTCGGTGGGTCCTCCTTCCTGAGCCCGGGCGCGGCCGGGCTCAGACGGCTGGCGCCTGGGCCTGGTACGAGCTCCGATCCACCGGTCCGGTGACGGTGTCCCCGCTGGCCGTGGGCACCTCGATGGGCTCGCCGGCGATCTGGAACAGCACCCCGGTGACCCCGGGTTGCTGGGTGGCCGTGTAGACCACCTGGGCGATGGCCAGGGTCTGGTTGGCCCCCACCACCTGGATGGGGTTGGTGGAGAAGTCCACGGTGGCGATCCCGCCGCTGACCCTGGCCGACACCCTGGTCTTGCCCGGCGTGAGGTAGCTCTGGAGCCCGGTGGCCGACTCGGCGGCGGTGGGGCCTTCGAGCAGGGCGGTCAACACCTCGGTGAGGGTGGCGTTGAGCGTGCTCGGGACCGTGATGTCCCGGGTCACCGGGGCCACCGTCTGGGTCGACACCGCCACCAGGAAGATGGGCTCGGGGACGGCCACCGCCGGCGGCACCGTCGACCCCCCGGTGGTGGGGCTGGCCGGACTCAGCAGTTGGAACGGAACATTGTTCTTGCCGATGGCCGTGGGTCCTCCGCCGGTGGGGACCCCGCACGCGGTGCCGAGCACGGCCAGGGCCAGGAGCACGATCCCGGCAAACACGGAGGGCCGGGTCCGGCCGGTCACGTCGGGTTCCGCCCCGACTCGACCGGCTGCAACGGCAGCTCGATCACGAAGCGCGACCCCCGGACCGGGGTGTCCTCGATCCAGACGGCTCCGCCGTGGAGGCGCACGTGCTCGGCCACCAGGGACAGCCCGAGCCCCGTGCCGTCACTCGACTCCCGCCGCCCGGCGCGGCTGCCGCGGTAGAAGCGCTCGAAGAGGTGGTGGCGGTCGGGCGGGGGCACGCCCGGCCCCTGGTCCTCCACGTTGACCCGGATGCTCCGGGCCGGGAGGTCGGGGTCGGCCGGGTACCGGGCCACCACCACCCGGGTCACGCCCCCCGCGTACAGCGAGGCGTTCTCCACCAGGTTGGCCATCACCCGTTCGAAGCGGCGTTTGTCCACCCGGAGGCGGAGGCCCTCGACCCCCGGCTCCACCTCGACCGGGAACACCACGGGTGCCCGGTGGCCGTCCCCCCCGATCGGGGCCGACGCGCCGACGGCCCGCCGGACCAGCTCCCCGGGGTCCACCTCGTCCAGCGAGAGCTCGGCGGAGCCGGCGTCGAAGCGCGAGATCTCCAGCAGGTCGTCCACCATCCGGGTGAACCGTTTGAGGTCCCCGTCGAGGAGGTCGAGGGCGCTCCGGGCCCGCGGGCTCAGCTCGTCACGGTGTCCTTCGAGCACCCCGACGGTGGCCGACAGGGTGGTCAGGGGCGAACGGAGCTCGTGGCTCACGTCGGAGGTGAACCGGGCCTCGCGCTCGATCCGCTCCTGGAGGTTGGCCGTCATCCGGTTGAACGCCGAGGCCAGCTCCTGGAGGTCCACGTCGTCGCCGGCCTCGACCCGGGTGTCCAGCTGACCGCCGGCGATGGCCACTGCGGCGTCGGTGACCCCGGCCAGTGGGCGCAGGGCCCGCCCACTGGCCCAGCGTCCCAGTGCGGCGCCGGCCAGCGTGGTGACCAGGGCCGCGGCAGCCAGGGCGAAGGCCAGTGTCCGGAGCGTGCTGGCCAGCTCGTCCAGGGAGAACACCTCGAAGTAGGCGGCCTGCTCGGACGGAAGGGGCACGCCGACCACGATCTGGGGGCTGTCCCCCAGCGAGAAGAACTGTGAGGCCGGGGTCCCGTGGAGCACCATCCTGCGCAGCTCGGCCGGGATGGCGCTCTGGCCCACGGGGATCGACGTCTCGTACCACTTCCCCCGGGCGTGGAGCACGGAGAGGGAGCCGGGCAGGGTGTCCACCGAGCCGATCAGCTGGTCGACCTGGGTCCCCGACGAGCGCAGGGCATTGCGGATGAGCGAGGCGTTGGCGAACGCCTGGCGCTGGTCGGCCCCCTGCCGCTCGCTGAGGAAGCTCTGTCGGGCGGCGAAGTAGGTGATGCCGGCCATCACGGTGGACAGGGCGAAGGCCCCGATGGCGAAGGTGGCCGTCACCCGGGCCCGCAGGCCGAGGTTGCGAGACAGCCGGGTGCGGTGGCCCCGGGTGGTCGGGGCCTCCAGGGCCATGGGCAGGCCCGCCGAGGACGAGCTGGGGTCGTCCGGCCTGGCTGGTGCGTCGGCCGGGAGCACGGGTCAGACCGCCAGCTTGTAGCCCATGCCCCGGACCGTGAGGATGAAGCGGGGATTGGCCGGGTCGGGCTCGACCTTGGTGCGGAGCCGCCGGACGTGGACGTCGACCAGCCGCCCGTCGCCGAAGTAGTCGTAGCCCCACACCTGCTCGAGCAGGTGCTCGCGGCTCAGGACCTTGCCCGGGTGGTCGGCCAGCTCGCACAGCAGCCGGAACTCGGTCCGGGTGCAGTGGACCTCCTCCCCGTCGCCGGCGCACCACCCCGGCCTCCGGCTCGATCTCGACGTCACCGAAGCTGAGGCACCGAGCCCTCCTCCGGCATCGGGCCGGGACCGGCGCAGGAGGGCGCGGATCCGGGCCGCCAGCTCCTTGGCCACGAACGGCTTGGTCACGTAGTCGTCGGCCCCGGCCTCCAGCCCGGCCACCACGTCGTGGGTGTCGGACCGGGCCGTGACCATGATGATGGGGACGGTGCTCTGCTGACGGAGCGTCCGGCAGCCCTCGAACCCGTCGATGCCCGGCAGCATGAGGTCGATCAGGACCAGTTCGGATGGCTCCTCGGCGAAGCGCGCCGAGTCGCCTCCTCGCCGCTGGCCACGTCCTCCACCGCGTACCCCTCGTCCTCGAGGGCCAGGCGCATGGAGGAGCGGATCCGCTCGTCGTCCTCGACGATCAGGATGCGGCTCATGCTCCGATCATGACACGGCCACCCGACCCACCGGGAGCAGCGGGATCCTGCCGGTTCAGGAGTTGAGCCAGATCTGGGTGGGCCAGATCGACCCCCCGATCATGCCGAAAGGCCTTGCCCCCGGCGGGGGTGGTCGGGTTGTTGAAGTTCTGCACCTTGGCGTGGGCGGCCGACGGCCCAGATGGTCCGGTCGGTCCAGACGTAGGGGATGTCCTGGCCCAGGAGCTTGCTGACCTCCTGGTAGGCGGCGATCCGGTCGGACTGGGCCGGGGACTGGCGCCCCTTGAGCAGAGCCGTCTCGCATGTTGGGGTCGGTGTTGCGGGCCATGTTGATGGAGAACACCGGGGTGTTGGCGTTGGTGGGGCTCCAGAAGATGTAGTTGAGGTCCGGGTCGACGGCCCCGAACTGGCGCCACACCTGGGCCTCGAACGTGCCGAGCAGGGCCGTGTTGATGATGTCGGCCTGCTGGACGGGGGCCAGGGTGACCTTCATGCCCACCGTCTGCAGCTGCTGCTGGAGGTACTCGGCGATGCGGGTGGTGTTGGCGTCGGGGACGTGGTTGAGGGTGATGGCCACCGGCTGTCCGGTCTCCTGGGCCACTTGCTTGACCAGGGACGTGGCCTTGGACACGTTGGACTCGGGATAGTTGTTGTCGGCCACGAAGTACGGGGACCCGGACACGAAGGGCCCGTTGGACGTGCCGTTCACCCCCTTGGTCGATGACCTGGGCACGTACTGGGGCGAGCTGACGGCCATGGCCGTGGCCTGGCGCACGCTTGAGGTTGTTGAAGGGCGGCTTGGACAGGTTGAGGAGGATGCAGCTCATGTCCGGCTCTCCGGCCACGTTCTTCGTGTCGTCGATGTAGGCCAGGGAGCTGTCGTTCCGGAGCTGGGTGATCACGTCGGGGGTGTCGGAGTGCATGATGTCGATGGCGCCCGAGGTCAGGCTGGTCAGGATCTGTTCGGTGTCGGTGATGGGCTTGTAGGTGATGCTGCGTCGAGGTAGGGAAATCCCGATCGCCAGTAGTGGGGGTTCCGGTGGCCGTGAAGTGGTCGTTCGGGTTCCACGACTCGAAGACGAACGGCCCGGTCCCGACCGGGTTGGTCTGGCTGCCCGCTGGCCAGCCAGGTCGGCTCGGCGATGAAGGCGAACTGGCCGCCGATCCCGCCGGTCAGGTAGTAGTCGAAGGGCACCCACGGCGACTTCATGGTCACCGTCACCACCAGGGGGCTGGTCACGGTGATGCTCTGCACGGTGACCAGGGCCGGGCCGGTGAGGGCGGAGGCCTTCTGGGCGTTGAAGTTGGCCGCCACCGCGGTGGCGTCGCACGGGGCCCCGTTGTGGAACACCAGGTTGGGTCGCATGGTGATGGTCCACACGGTGTAGTCGCTGTTCGGCGTGACCGACTGGGCCAGGTAGGGCTGCGGGGTCCCCGACGTGCTCGAGGATCATCAGCGGGTCGAACACGGTCCGGGCGTACATGATCCCGACCTCGTCGAACGTGCCCTGGGTGGTCGAGAATCCCTTCTCCTCGGCGTCGACCCCGAAGACCAGCGCGCCGCCCTTCTTGGGCGGGGCCGTCGACACGCCGTCGGGGTGGGAGCCGGTACCGGACGAGTCCGAGGACGAGCTCGAGTCGGAGCTCGATCCCGAGCTGCAGGCGGCCAACAGACCACCCGAGGCGCCGACCACGGCGACACCGGCGCCGGTGGCGGCACCCCGGGCCAGAAACGAGCGGCGGTCGATTCGATCGGTCATGATCCCCCTTGCGACAAGGACCGGAGCAGGTGTGCGTCCGGCCTCGCCAACGCCCTCGCACCCGGCTCCGGACACTGTTGGTGACCCTGCGGTAACCGTAGGGTCCGGCGACGTGCTGCCCTGACGATAGCCCTCGGGCCCGCCCGGTGGGGGACGGTGTCCCACCGGCAAATCGAGGGGTCCGGGCGAAGGGCCGAATCCGGGGGTACCCGACGCATCGGCGCCTGGCCGGTACTGTCTTCCCGTGCCCTGGGAGATCGATGCCTACCGCCGCTCGGTGGGCGGACTGTCGCCGGCCTCGGTACGGGCCTACTCGACCGACATCGACCGGTTCGCCCAATGGGCCTCCCGGAGCGGGGCGGAGGGCCCGACCGACGTCGACCGGATCGTTCTGCGGCGCTACCTGGCCTTCCTCTCCACCCGGCGGTACTCGAAGGCCACCATCGCCCGGACGGCGGCATCCCTGCGGTCGTACTTCCAGTGGTGTGCCAAGCGGGGCCTGGTCGGGGCCGACCCCTCCGCCCGTCTGTCCGCCCCCGCCCCCGACTCCCGTCTGCCCCGCGTACTCGGCCATGCGGAGCTGGACCAGCTGCTGGAGCCGGCGCCGGACCCGGACGCCGGTCAGCCCGACGAGGTCGACCGCCGGGACGACGCGGTGCTGGAGCTGCTCTACGGGAGCGGCCTGAGGGTGGCCGAGCTCTGCGGGTTGGACGTCGGCGACCTCGACCTGGCCCGCCGGGTGGTGACCGTGACCGGCAAGGGGGCGAAGCAGCGTCAGGTGCTGATCCATGATCGCTGCGCCAGCGCCCTGGAGGACTGGCTCGGCGGGCCCCGGATGGCCATGGCCGGGCCGGAAAGCCCAGCTGAGGCCCTGTTCTACAACCGCCGGGGGAGCCGGTTGGGCCCCCGGGACGTTCGACGACTGCTCGACCGCCGCTCGCCGGTCCCGACCCATCCCCACGCACTCCGCCACAGCTTCGCCACCCACCTGCTCGACGGTGGTGCCGACCTCCGGGTGGTGCAGGAGCTACTGGGTCACGCCAGCCTCCAGACAACACAGGTCTACACTCATGTAAGCAAGGAGCGGCTGCTGACCGTGTATTCGGGAACCCATCCACGGGCCTAAGGGGACAATTGGCTACGAAAATGGACACGGCGGGACACGGCATCGACGGGCTGTGGGCCGAGTACAAGAAGACGGGGAACCGCGCCCTGCGCGACCAGCTGATCGTGCATTACGCCCCGGTGGTCAAGTACGTGGCCGGCCGAGTGTCGGTCGGGCTGCCCCGTCACGTGGACGAGGCCGATCTGGCCAGCTACGGGATCATCGGACTGATCGACGCCATCGAGCGCTTCGAGCCGCTGCGCAACATCAAGTTCGAGACCTACGCCATCCCCCGGATCAAGGGCGCCATCATCGACGAGCTCCGCTCCATCGACTGGGTGCCGAGGTCGGTCCGGGCCAAGGCCCGGGCCGTTGAGCAGTCCTACGCGAAGCTCGAGGCCACGCTGCACCGGACGCCGACCGACGCCGAGGTGGCCGCCGATCTGGAGATGACCGACGCCGAGTTCCAGACCGCCCTGCGCAAGATCTCCTTCGTCGGGGTGGTCGCCCTGGACGAGGTGTTCCGCGGCGGGGACCGGTCCGACCGCTCCACCCTGGGGGAGACCCTGCCCGACAGTACCGCCGGCCCGATGGACACGTTCGAGGTGAAGGAGACCAAAGAGGCCCTGATCCAGGCGGTCAGTCAGATGGCCGACCGCGAGAAGACCGTCCTGACGCTCTACTACTACGAAGGTCTGACCCTGGCCGAGATCGGCGACATCCTGGGGGTCACCGAGTCCCGGGTGTGCCAGATCCACACCAAGGCCGTGCTCCAACTCCGGGCCAAACTGGCCGATCGCCCCGAGGCGGCCGGTCGCCGGCCGGCGGCGGCGAAGGCCAAGGCCACCTCCGCCACTGGCGGGTCCAAGGCGTCGGGTGGCGCCCCGGGCCGGTCCAAGGCGTCGGACGACCCCAAGGAGCCGAGCGGGGCCACCAGGGCCAAGACCCCGAGCGGGGCTACCGGGGCCAAGGCCCCGAGCGGGGCCACGGGGGCCAAGGCCCCGAGCGGGGCCACGGGGGCCAAGGCCCCCAAACGGGTCTCCACCTCGGCCACCGGCTGAGGCCGGCGCGGCTCGGCCGACCCGGCCGAGTGGAGCGTCCGCGGCGGGCGCACTACCATGGAGGGGCCTCGTCAACCGGCGAGGCGCACGAGCGGTAACAGAGCCGTACCCGGCCGCGTCCACGGTCGCCCCCTGTCGGGGGTGTTGTGGCCGGGAGAACCAACCGTCACAAGGAGCAGTCACATGGCCGTCGTCACGATGAAGCAGCTGCTGGGCGCGGGCGTCCACTTCGGGCACCAGACCCGGCGCTGGAACCCCAAGATGCGCCGGTTCATCCTCGGGGAGCGCAACGGGATCTACCTGATCGACCTCCGCCAGACGCATGAAGGGCATCGAGGAATCCTACGGATACATCCGTGACCTGGTGGCCGAGGGCGGGACCATCCTCTTCGTCGGCACCAAGAAGCAGACCCAGGGCCCAGTCGCCATCTACGCCGAGGCGTGTGGGATGCCCTACGTCAACGAGCGCTGGCTGGGCGGGATGCTGACCAACTTCCAGACCGTCTCCGACCCGGGTCAAGCGGATGAAGGAGTTCGAGGCCATGCAGAAGGCCGGCGACTTCGACGCCATGCCCAAGAAGGAGGCCCTGCGTCACACGCCGCGAGCTCGAGAAGCTCCAGCGCAACCTGGGCGGCATCCGGAGCCTCGACAAGCTGCCCGACGCCATCTTCGTGATCGACACCAAGAAGGAGCACATCGCCGTCACCGAGGCCAACAAGCTCGGGCTGCCCGTCGTGGCGGTGGTCGACACCAACTGCGATCCCGACGTGATCACCTACGTGATCCCCGGGCAACGACGACGCCATCCGCTCCGGCGCCCTGATGTGCCGCGTGGTCGCCGACGCCGTCGTGGAGGGCCGGTTCGTCGCCCAGCAGCGCCCGGCCCCGCCGGCCGCCCCGGCGCCCGCCGCGGCCCCGCGCCGGCCGCACCGATCCCGCCCCCGCCGGCCGCACCCGCCGTCGAGACGGCCCCGGCAGCAGGCGGACGGGCCGGCGGCAGTGGCGCCGCGGCACCGGCCGCCGCCGCCGAGGCACCGGCCGCCGAGACCGACAGCACCGGCCGCCGAGACGACAGCACCGGCCGCCGAGACGACAGCACCGGCCGCCGAGACCACAGCACCGGCCGCCGACGCCCCCGCACCGGCCGCACCGGACCCGGCACCGGCAGCACCGGCCGCCCAGGCCCCCGCGGCCGAGGCGACCCCGGCCGAGCCGCACCGGCCCCGACCACGAGCGAGGAGGCCTGACGTGCCCGACTTCTCCGCCAAGGACGTCCAGAAGCTCCGCCAGATGACCGGCGTGGGCATGCTCGACGCCAGGAACGCCCTCGTGGAGACGGACGGTGACATCGACAAGGCGGTGACCGCGGCTCCGGGAGAAGGGGTTGGCCAGCCAGGCCAAGCGGGCCGATCGCGACGCCTCCGAGGGAGCGGTGGCCATCGGGCACGCCGACGGGCGTGGCCGCCATCGTCCAGCTCCGGTCCGAGACCGACTTCGTGGCCAAGTCCGACCAGTTCGTGGCCTTCGTGTCCACGACCTGGCCGACCTGGTGGCGGCCGAAGGCGAGGAGGCCCTGAAGGAGAAGGCCGACGAGATCGACGACGTGAAGATCACCCTCAAGGAGAACATCTCGGTGGGTCAGGTGGTCCGCATCGAGGCACCGTCGGACGGCGTGGTCGACTCCTACCTGCACGTGCAGGCCGGTCGCGGCGTCAACGCCGTCGTGGTCGCCCTCCAGGGCGGCGTCCAAGGAGCTGGCCCACGACATCGCCGTCCACATCGCCTTCGCCCGGCCCACCTACCTGGCGCGCCAGGACGTTCCCGAGGCCGAGGTGGCCGCCGAGCGCGAGACCGTCGAGAAGATCGCCCGCAACGAGGGCAAGCCCGAGGCCGCGCTGGCCAAGATCGTCGACGGGCGCCTGAACGGCTGGTACAAGGAGCGGGTGCTCCTCGAGCAGTCCTACGTGAAGGACGAGAAGCAGACCATCGCCAAGATCGCTCGGCGCTGCCTCGGTGACGCGATTCGCCCAGGTCGTCGTCGGCGACTGAGGCTGCGGTGGGTGATCGACGGCGCATCGTCCTGAAGATGTCCGGGGAGGCCCTGGCCTCCTCGGCGTCGCGACGAGACCATCGACGCCGCCGTGGTCGAGCAGCTGGCCGTGGAGATCGCCCACACCCGCGAGGTCTTCGACCTCGAGCTGGCCGTCGATGGTCGGCGGCGGCAACATCTGGCGGGGGACCACCGGGGCGGGCGCCGGCATGGACCGGGCCACCTCGGACGCCATGGGCATGCTCGGGCACGGTCATCAACGCCCTGGCCCTCCAGGACGCCCTCGAGCACCACGGCCAGCCGACCCGGGTCCTGTCGGCCATCCAGATGGCCGAGGTGGCCGAGCCGTACATCCGCCGTCGGGCCATCCGCCACCTCGAGAAGGGCCGGGTGGTGGTCTTCGCCGCCGGCATGGGCAACCCCTACTTCACCACCGACACCTCCGGCGGCCCTGCGGGCCGCCGAGATCGAGGCCGAGCTGCTGCTGCAAGGGCACCCACGGCGGGGTGGACGGCGTCTACAGCGCCGACCCCCGGATCGACCCCGAGGCCACCCGGCTACGACGAGGTCTCCTTCATGGACGTGGTCGGCCAAGGACCTGCGGGTGATGGATCTCACCGCCATCACCTTCTGCAAGGACAACGGCCTCCCCATCCGGGTCTTCGACCTGATGGAGCCGGGCAACATCCAGCGGGCCCTCGGCGGCGAGTCCATCGGTACCCTGGTCCGATGAATGCCAGGTGACGACCGCATCCGGGTGGCGTTCCACCCTGCTGGCTACGCTGGTTCGCTAATGGACGACGACCTGATCGCGATGGTGGTGGGCGACGCCAGGGAGCACATGGCCAAGGCCGTCGACCACACCCAGGCCGAGTTCGGGTCCGTCCGGACCGGGCGGGCCACGCCGGCCCTGGTCGAGCACCTGCAAGATCGACTACTACGGCGCCGAGACCGAACTGCGGCAGCTGGCCGGGTTCAGCGTGCCCGAGGCCCGGCTCCTCGTCGATCTCGCCCTACGACAAGGGCTCGCTTCCGGCCATCGAGAAGGCCATCCAGACCTCTGACCTGGGCATCACGCCGTCCAACGACGGAACGGTGATCCGGCTGTCGTTCCCCATCGCCCACCGAGCAGCGCCGCAAGGAGCTGGTCAAGGTGGTCAAGCAGAAGGCCGAGGAGGGCCGGGTCGCCGTGCGCAACCTCCGCCGGTCGGCCCGCCACGACCTCGACGCCCTGCAGAAGGACGGCGACATCTCCACCGACGAGCTGGAGCGGGTCGAGAAGGACCTCGACAAGATCACCCACGACCACGTGGCCGCCATCGATCGGCTCCTCGCCCACAAGGAGCAGGAGCTCCTCGAGATCTGACACCGGGCCCGGACCTGGTCCGACCCCGGTCGATGGAAGGAAACAACTGACGTGGACGACGTCCCAGAGGGAGAGGATGACGTGGACCGGACCGACCTGCCCGTGGTCGGTGGCGACCCCGTCACCGGCCCCGCCACCGAGCGGGTCCGGATCGTGGGCGCCGAGCCGGCGGGGGAGATCACCGGGGAGCTCCCGGTGGTCCGGGACGAGGTGGTGGGCGACGACGAGGTCGACGAGGCCCAGGCCGTGCTCGAGCGGGAGGACACCCTGTTCGACCAGCCGTCGGTCCACCTGACCGACGAGCCCGGTGAG
Organism: uncultured Acidimicrobiaceae bacterium; assembly: GCA_963817005.1. Lineage (GTDB taxonomy): Bacteria > Actinomycetota > Acidimicrobiia > Acidimicrobiales > RAAP-2 > Bog-756. Next base: position 1,263,288 of record CAWFMN010000004.1, on the reverse strand, counting down.
GCGGGAGCCTCCGGCGTCGATCCGGTGCGACCCGGCGAGACGGCGGTGCCGAGCGGCACCGCCACCCCGACCGAGTTGCCCCACTGGACCGAGCCACCGACCGGCCAGGTGCCGGCGGTGCTCTCCCGCGACAGCGGGGAGGACTCGCCGGGCCAAGGGATCGTGGCCCCGACCTGGCGGGAGGAGGACGCCGACTGGGTGGCTCACGACGAGGAGTTCGAGCCGGCCATGTTCGCCGACGACGAAGTGGCCCTGGGGTCGCTGGACGAAACCGATGACTCGGAGGCCGATCGCCGGCCCTGGGAGTTCGACCTGGACTCGTCGTCGCCCCCTCCGACCGGTGCGGTCCGGAAGGTCGTCGCCCAACCGGTCACCCCGCCCTCGGCCGACGACCCCATCACCGAACCCACCGAGGTGGTGGCCCCGGCGTCGGCACGCACCACCGCACCCGGACCCTCCGGGGACTCGCCACCACTGACCCCCGAGCCAGTGGAGGCCCCCGAGCCGACCACGGTGGTCCCGGCCGTCGCCGCCTCCGCCGCCATGGCCGTCAGTGGGGCGGAGTCGGTGCGCCCCGCCCCGGCCACACCGGGCGACCACGGTGCCGACGACCCACACGACGAGAAACCGTTGCCCACCGGGTCCGCCCGCCTGGGCCGGACGCGGCGGGCCGGACTGCTGCCGGCCCGGATGCGGGCCAAACGGCCCGAGGATGTGGACCCGTCGGTCGAGGCTCCCCTGGCCGCAGAACCCCCCGGCGCCTCGGTGACCGACGTGCCGGGCGCCGGCCGGAAGCGGGTGGGGGTGGCCGGACTGGCCGCGGCCGACCGCACGGCCGAGCGGGCCGGCGACGCCGCCGCCGACCAGGCCCCGGCGGCCGGGCCGGGGGAGGCCGAGGCGGCCGTGGTCGCCGGCGCCGGTCTCCGGCGCCGTTCCCTGCGACGGCCGGCACCGTCCCACCCGGTACCGGACCGGGAGGCGGAGGAAGGCGGCGCTCCGACCGGCGGCGGCCCGCCCGCCCGGCGCCGGCCACGACCCCAGTCCGTTGATCCCGACCGAGCCGGGGGCAGCTCCATCGGCGTACGGGTGGGCACCGGCATCGCCGTCGCCGTGGTGGCGCTGCTGGCCTTCAAGCTGGGCACCGTACCCTCGCTGGTACTGAGCCTGATCGTGGTGACCTTCGCCGCCGGCGAGTGCTTCGGGGTCCTGCGGGGCGCCGGCTACCACCCGGCCAGCCTGCTGGGGCTGGTCGGCACCATCTCCCTGATGGTCGGTGCCTACGCCAAGGGGGTGGCCGCCCTCCCGCTGGTGCTCGTGCTGATCACCGTCTTCACGTTGATCTGGTACCTGTTCGGCATCGAGCGGGGGTCACCGGTGGCCGGGACGGCCGCCACCCTGCTGACCGTGGGCTGGGTCTCGCTGCTCGGGGCCTACGCCGGCCTCCTGCTCTCGCCCTCCGCCTTCCCCGACCGGCACGGCATCGCCTTCCTGCTGGGGGCCATCATCGCCACCGTGGCCAACGACATCGGCGCCCTGGTCATCGGGGGCTGGCTCGGGAGCCGACCCCTGGCCCCCAGGATCAGCCCCAACAAGACCTGGGAGGGACTGTTCGGCGGCGCCGTCTTCTCCATTCTGTTCTCGACGGTGGTGGTCGGGGCCATCCATCCCTGGAGCCCGTCCAACGCCGCCCTCCTCGGCGTGGTGGTGGCCGTGGTGGCTCCCATCGGGGACCTGTGCGAATCCCTGCTCAAGCGGGACCTCGGGCTGAAGGACATGGGCCGCCTCCTGCCCGGCCACGGGGGGGTGCTCGACCGGGTCGACGCCCTGCTGTTCGTCCTCCCGGCCACCTACTACCTGGTCCGCGCCCTGAACATTGGCTGAACTTCGGGCAGGCTAGAGGGATGACACGGGCCACGAGGGGCATCGAGGCGGCCGGCATCGACGGCCCGCACCGGTCGGGTGGGGCTGCCTGGATCCCCGGCGACCGGCCGGTCACGGTGAGCCTGATCGGGTCGACCGGGTCCATCGGCACCCAGGCCATCGAGGTCATGGAGGCGTGCCCGGAGCGGTTCGACGTGGTGGCCCTGGGGGCCCACCGGTCCGTCGACCAGCTGGTGGCCCAGGCCGGACGGTTGCACCCGACGGTGGTGGCCATCGGCGACCCTGCGCTCGCCCCCGACCTGGCCGAGCGGCTGGCGCCCGGGCGTCGAGGTGGTGGTGGGCACCGAGGGCCTGGCCGCACATCGCCACGCTGGCCGACGTGGTGGTCAACGGGGTGGTCGGCTTCGCCGGGCTCCCGGTGACCCTGGCCGCCCTCGAGGCCGGCCGGCGCCTGGCCCTGGCCAACAAGGAGTCGCTCATCGCCGGGGCCCCGGTGGTCCAGCGGGCGCGACGCACGCCGGGAGCCGAGATCGATCCCGGTCGACTCCGAGCACTGCGCCGTCCACCAGTGCCTGCGGGCCGGCGACGCCCGACGAGCCGTGGCCCGGCTGCTGCTCACCGCCTCGGGTGGGCCGTTCCGGGGGCAGGACCAGCGAGGAGCTGGCCGCGGTCACGGTGGCCGACGCCCTGGCCCATCCGACGTGGTCGATGGGTCCGAAGATCACCGTGGACTCCTCCACGCTGATGAACAAGGGCCTCGAGGTCATCGAGGCCCACGAGCTGTTCGGCGTCGCCTACGACGCATCGACGTGGTCGTCCATCCCCAGTCGATCGTCCACTCGATGGTCGAGTTCGCCGACGGGGCGACCGTGGCCCAGCTGTCCCTGCCCGACATGCGCCTGCCCATCGGCTACGCCCTGGCCTACCCCGACCGACTGCCGGTGGCCTTCGGCGCCATCGACTGGACCGAGCTCTCGGCCGCTCGAGTTCGAGGCGCCCGACCGCGCGCGTCTTCCCCTGCCTCGACCTGGCCTACCGGGCCGGCCGGGCGGGCGGCCTGGCCCCGGCCTGGCTGAATGCCGCCAACGAGGTGGCGGTGGCCGCCTTCCTGGACGGGCGGATCGGGTGGTCGGCCATCGCCCGAGGTGGTCGAGGGCACGCTCGACCACTACGAAGCGCCCTCGATCGGACGGGCCCGGTGCCGGACGCTCCGTGGCGGACGTCCTCGAGGCCGACGCCGCCGCCCGGCGGGTGGCCGAGCGGGTCGTCGATGGACGGGAGGCGGCGTGAGCACGACCGAGCTCCGTCCCGGCCCCCGGAGGGCGGCGCCGACCCGGCCGGGTCGGGTCCACGTACCGTGTCCCCGACCGGCGAAGTCCCCCCGACGGCTGGCCGGCGAGCTGATGACCGCCGTCGCCGTCATCGTGGCGCTCGCCGTGGTCACCGGCTACGTGGACCTGCTGATCGTGGTGGTCTCCATCATCGTCATCGTCATGCTCCACGAGCTCGGCCACTTCGCTGACGGCCAAGCGGGGCGGGCATGAAGGTCACCGAGTACTTCGTCGGCTTCGGCCCCCGGCTGTGGTCGTTCCGGCGGGGCGAGACCGAGTACGGGATCAAGGCGCTGCCCCTGCGGCGGCTACGTGAAGATCCCGGGCATGACCAACCTCGAGGAGGTGGATCCGGCCGACGAGGGCCGCCCTACCGCGACAAGCCGTTCCACTCGAGGCTGCTGGTGGCCGTGGCCGGCTCGGCCATGCACTTCCTGCTGGCCTTCGTCCTGCTGTGGGTCCTGCTGGCCTTCGTCGGGGTGCCCGACTCCGAGCCGGGTGCAGATCCAGGGGCTCAATCCGGTGGGCGGCCGGACCAGCCCGGCGGCCGCGGCGGGCGTTCGGCCCGGTGACGTCGTGGTGTCGGTCGACGGCAAGCCCGTCGGTGGGAACGTGACCGAGCTCACCTCGGCCATCCGGGACCACCCCGACCAGCCGGTGACCGTGGTGGTCGACCGCCACGGCTCCGAGCGGACGCTGACCGTGACCCCGGCCAACGGCCGCACCGAGCACGAGCAGGACTCGGTGTCCCCGCCCGGCACCGCCCCGTACGGGATCATCGGGGTCAGCCTGGGTTGGCCGGTGCAGACCCGCTCGCCCCTCCGCGCCGTGACCTCCACGGGCTCGCAGCTCGGGAGCGTGACCTGGGCGTCGGTCACCGGCATCGGGCATCTCTTCTCACCGGCCGCCGTGGGCCAGCGGTTCGACCAGGTGACCAGCGCCAAGGCGGCCAGTCGGGCGGCCGCCGACGGCACCCGGCCCTCGTCCATCGTGGGCATCGGCGGGATCGCCACCGACGCGCTCCATGCCGGCGTCGGCGACTACCTCTACATCCTGATCGTCATCAACATCTTCTTCGGGGTGTTCAACCTCTTCCCCATGCTGCCGCTCGACGGCGGGCACGTGGCCATCGCCGTCTACGAGAAGATCCGAACCGGCCGGCGCAAGGTGATGTACCACGCCGACGTGGCCAAGTTGATGCCCTTCACCTGGGTGTTCATGCTGTTCCTGGCCGTGCTCATCGTGCCGGCCTTCCTGACCGACATCCTCCATCCCATGGCCAACCCCTTCGGGTAGGCGCATCCGCCCCGGGGCGGTGGGACGGAACGGCCCGCCCCGGGGGGCGGGACCGGTCACCGGTAGCATGGGGGTATGGCACGCCCGGTCTGGACGACGACGGAACGGAGGCCCACCCGTCGGATCACCGTGGGCGGCGTGGCCGTCGGCGGCGGGGCCCCGGTCACCGTCCAGTCGATGACCACCACCAAGACGGCCGACGTCGAGGGCACCCTGGCCCAGATCTACGCCCTGGCCGCCGCCGGCGCCGACATCGTGCGCTGCACCTGCAACGAGGAGGCGGCCGCCGAGGGCCTGGCCCGGATCGTGCCCCGCTCCCCGGTGCCGATCGTCGCCGACATCCACTTCCACCACGAGATGGCCCTGGCCGCCCTGGAGGCGGGGGTGCAGGGTCTCCGGCTCAACCCGGGCAACCTGCGCAAGGCCGCACGAGATCAAGCAGGTGGCCTCGCGAGGCCAAGGACCGCGGCGTGCCCATCCGCATCGGGGTCAACGCCGGGTCCCTCCACCCCGACCTCTACAAGCGGTTCGGCGGGGCCACCCCCGAGGCCCTGGTCGAGTCGGCCCGCATGGAGCTCGCCTACTTCGACGAGGTGGGCTTCGACGACGTGAAGATCTCGGTCAAGGCCTCCTCGGTGCCGCTGATGATCGAGGCCTACCGGCTGGCCTCGGCGACCTTCGACCACCCGCTCCACCTCGGCGTCACCGAGGCCGGCCCGCCGCCCGCCGGCCTGATCAAGGGCACGGCCGGGATCGCCACCCTGCTGGCCGAGGGGATCGGCGACACCATCCGCTACTCGCTCACCGCCGACCCGGTCGAGGAGGCCCGGGCCGGCCGGCAGCTGCTCGAGGCCCTCGGCCTGCGGGAGCGCAAGGGCCTCGACCTCATCGCCTGCCCGACGCTGCGGGCGGGCCGAGATCGACGTCATCGCCGTGGCCCAGCGCGGCCCAGGCGGCGCTCGAGGACCGGAACCTGCCGATCCAGGTGGCGGTCATGGGCTGTGTGGTCAACGGTCCCGGCGAGGCCCGCGAGGCCGACCTCGGGCATCGCCGCCGGACGCCGACGCGGCCACCTGTTCATCAAGGGCAAGATCGTCCGGGTCGTGCCCGAGGACGAGATGGTCGAGGCCCTGGTGGCCGAAGCCGAGCAGCTGGTGGCCGAGGGGGTCGAGGCCCGGCTGGCGGCGGCCGACGCCGGAGCCGAGGCCGAGGCCGAGGCCGACCGGCGGGCGCTGCTCGACGCCAAGGGCGAGGACGCCAACGCCTCGGAGACCAAAGTCGAGCTGATCCGCAAGAAGTACGGCGCCGAGCCCGACGCGTCCTGACCGGCGGGCTCCCGGCCGGCGGTCCGGCGACCGGTAGGATCGCCGACCATGCGCATGTCCCGGCTCCTCGTCCGCACCCTGCGAGAGGCCCCGGCCGATGCCGAGGTGGCCAGCCATCAGCTGCTGGTCCGGGCCGGCTACATCCGCCGTCTGGCCTCGGGCGTCTACACCTTCCTCCCGCTCGGGCTGCGGGTGCTGGCCCGGGTGGAGCGGGTCATCCGCGAGGAGCTCGACGCCGCCGGGTGCCAGGAGGTCCTCCTCCCCGCCCTGCACCCCATCGAACTGTGGGAACAGTCCGGTCGGGCCGCACTGTTCGGGAGCGACGCCCTCCCGGCCATGACCGTGGACGCCCGGGGCGGCACCTTCGTGCTCGGACCGACGCACGAGGAGGTGGTCACGGTGACGGTCGGGGCCGAGGTCGACTCCTACCGCCAGCTGCCCCTCACCGTCTACCAGATCCAGGTCAAGTTCCGGGACGAGGCCCGACCCCGGTTCGGGCTGCTCCGGACCCGTGAGCTGATCATGGCCGACGCCTACTCGTTCGATGTGGACAAGGAGGCCATGCAGGCGTCGTACCGCACGGTCTTCGACGCCTACCTCCGCATCTTCGGTCGGCTGGGCCTGGCGGTGACCCCGGTGGAGGCTCAGTCCGGGGCCATCGGGGGTGACGTGAACCACGAGTTCATGGTGGCCTCCGCGGTGGGCGAGGACCACTTCGTGTCCTGCCCCTCCTGTGGCTACGCCGCCAACGTGGAGGCCGCCACGCGCCGGGCCGCCGGGGAGGGCGACAGCCACGGCTCGGCCGCCGCCGGTCCGGCGGAGTCCGGCCCGGTCGTCGAGCACCACACGCCCGGCCGGCCGGGGATCGCCGACGTGGTGGAGTACTTCGCCGACGAGTCCGTGGGACCGGCGGACTTCCTGAAGAGCCTGGCCGTGGTCGACGCCGAGGGCCGCCCCACGCTCCTGCTGGTGTCCGGCGACCGCGAGGCCCGGCTGCCCAGCGGGTGGCGCCTGTTCGAGGACGCCGACTTCGCCGAGCACCCCTCGCTGGTCAAGGGGTACATCGGGCCGATCGGCCAGCAGGCCCACGGCATCCGGGTCGTGGCCGACCTGGGGGTGGCCCGACCGGGGCCGTGGATCACCGGGGCCAACCGGCAGGACGTCCACCTCGGCTCGGTGGTGCTCGACCGCGACGTCGTGGTCGACGAGTGGGGATCGTTCGCCCAGGTGGTCTCCGGCGACGCCTGCCCGCACTGCGGTGGGTCGCTCCAGCTGGTGCGCTCGGTGGAGGCGGCCCACACCTTCCAGCTGGGGCACAAGTACTCCGAGGTCATGCCGGGCTCGTCCTTCGTGACCGAGGACGGCAGCGAGGACATCTTCTCCATGGGCTGCTACGGCATGGGGGTGAGCCGGCTGCTGGCCGTGGTGGCCGAGGAGCACCACGACGAGCGGGGCCTGGCCTGGCCGGCCGAGGCCGCGCCCTTCCGGGTCCACCTGGCCGCGCTGGGTGCGGGGCGTTCCGCCGAGGTGGCCGACGCCGCCGACCGGCTGTACGAGCGGCTGCTGGGGGAGGACGTGGACGTCCTCTACGACGACCGGGACGTGTCGCCCGGCGTCAAGTTCGCCGACGCCGACCTCCTGGGGATACCCCTCCGGCTGGTGGTGGGGGCCAAGGGCCTGGCCCGGGGCGTGGTGGAGTGGCGGTCCCGGGCCACCGGGGAGGAGGGGGAACTCCCGGTGGACAGCCCGGTTTCGGACCTGGTGGCCCGCTGACCGCCGCCGGTCCGGTCACCGGCCGACCCGGGTCGGCCCGCTGTCCCCAATTGGGGTGAAACCGCACGTCAGGACGCACGCGGCCGAGAGCCGTCGCTGCTATACTTTTAGATCTGCCGTTCGGTTGGAGTGAAGTGACGCTGAGGGAAGCGTGGGCGGACAGCCCACGCTTTTGTTTTGGTCCGACACGCTCCCCCCGGGGTGCAGTGAAAGTAGCAAATGTAGTGAAGACCCATGTCATACGACCTCATCGAGACCACCGGGCACCGGAAGGAGGCAGCCACCATGACCGACGAACTGTTCACCCGGCTGCAGCCGCTGCTGGCCGCCGCCGACCTCGAACTGGTCGACGTCGAGCTGCGATCCGGGGTGCTGCTGGTCACCGTGGACCGCGGCGGCGGGGTTGACCTCGAGGCCCTGACCGACGCCAACCGAGCGGTCTCGGCGCTCCTCGACGAGTTGGACCCCATCCCCGGCCGTTACACCCTCGAGGTGTCGAGTCCCGGGGTGGAGCGGACGTTGCGGCGGCCGGCCCACTTCGTCAAGGCCATCGGGGAGACGGTCACCGTCAAGACGCGGCCACAGGTGCCGGGCGACCGACGGCTCCGGGGGGTCCTGGTGGCCGCGGACGACGACGGCCTGACCCTGGAGGTGGCCGGGGCCGCCGAGGGTGGCATCCGTCTGTCCTACTCGGACATCGACAAGGCGCGCACCGTCTTCGTGTGGGGACCGGAGCGGGGCGCCGGGGGGCGCAAGGCCGCTCCTTCGAAAACGGGGACGTCGACCAGGGCGGGCACGAAGCAGCAGGCGACGGAGAAGAAGAGGAAGCAGGTCGTGACCCCATGAGCAAGACCAATTTCGAGTTCCTCGACGCCCTGCGGCCAGATCGCCCGCGACAAGGGCATCTCGGTCGAGACGCTGCTCGACGCCCTGGCCAACGCCCTGGTGGCGGCCTACAAGCGGCGTCCCGACGCGGCCGAGGAGGCCGTGGTCACCATCGACCCCGAGTCGGGGGAGATCCGGGTCTACGGCCAGGAGCTCGACGAGGACGGCAACGTCATCCGCGAGTGGGACGACACCCCGGACGACTTCGGCCGCATCGCCGCCCAGACGGCCAAGCAGGTCATCCTGCAGCGCATCCGCGAGGTCGAGCGGGACCTCAAGTACGAGGAGTACGCCGGCCGGGAGGGCGACATCGTCACCGGCATCGTCCAGCAGACCGACAACCGCTACACCCTGCTCGACCTGGGCAAGGTGGAGGCGCTGCTGCCCCAGGCCGAGCAGGTGCTCCTACGAGCGCTACGAGCACGGCGCCCGGCTCAAGGCCTACATCGTCGAGGTCCGCAAGACGACCAAGGGTCCCCAGATCGTGGTCAGCCGCACCCACCCCGGCCTCATCAAGCGGCTGTTCGAGCTCGAGGTGCCCGAGATCTCCTCCGGCGTCGTCGAGATCAAGGCGGCGGCCCGCGAGCCGGGCCACCGCACCAAGATCGCCGTGTGGTCGAACGACCCCAACGTCGACCCGGTCGGCGCCTGCGTCGGGCGCCCGGGGGTCGCGGGTGCGCATGGTGACCAACGAGCTGCGCGGGCGAGCGGGTCGACGTCGTCCCGTTCTCCGACGACCCGGTCGAGCTCATCCAGTACGGCCCTGGCCCCGGCCCGGGTGCGCGAGGTGCGCCTCGACGAGGAGACCGGCACGGCCACGGTGATCGTGAGCGACTACCAGCTGTCGCTGGCCATCGGCAAGGAGGGCCAGAACGCCCGCCTGGCCGCCCGCCTGACCGGCTGGCGCATCGACATCAAGAGCGAGACCCAGCTGGCCGAGGAGGAGGCGGGCTACGCCGGCGAGGAGTGGGCCGAGGGCGAGTGGGTCGAGAACGAGGCGGGCGAGATGGTGTGGCAGCCGGCCGAGGGCGGCGAGGCGGTGTCGGCCGCCGAGTGGTCCCAGGGCGCCGAGGGTGCCGAGGCGGACGGACCCGGCGGCCGCCGAGGTCGCCGACGGTCCGGCCCCGCGCCGAGACGGCCGACGAGTCCGATGCCGCGACCGCAGCCGACGGGGCCGACGCCCCGACCGCGGCCGACGTCCCGGTGGAGGCTTCGGTCGCCTCGCAGGGCGAGGAGGGTCAGGCATAGCGCCGGCGCGGACCTGCGTCGGCTGCCGGCGGCACCGGCCCGGCCGACGGGCTGGTGCGGGTGGTCCGGCTCGACGGGCGGGACCCTGGCGGTGGCCCGGAGCAGCGCGGGCCGCGGGGCCTGGTTGTGCCGGGACTCGCCGGCCTGCATCGACCGGGCGGAGCGCCGGCAGGCGTTCGAACGGGCGCTGCGCGGTCGGGTCGACGGCCGCCAGGTGGACGAGATCCGGTCCGCACTCGGGACCGGGTCCCACGAGATGGCCGGACCGGGCTCGGAAAGTCCGGACCTGTGATGTGCGAGGATAGAGGGTCGTATGTGCGTATCGGCGTCTACGACGTGAAGGAAGGGCAGTAGACAGCCGCTTGCCGAAGAAGATCCGGGTCTATGAGCTCGCCCAAGAGCTCGGCCTGACCAACAAAGAGGCGCTCGACCTCTGCCTGTCCCTCGGGATCGGGGTCAAGAGCCACTCGTCGTCCATCGAGGACGCGCAGGCCGACCGCGTCCGCCGCAAGGCCGACCGCGAGGGCCTGCGCCGACCCGTCCAGCCCGAGGAGCCGGCACCGCCGGCCAAGAAGGCCGCCGCCACCAAGAAGGCCGCGGCGAAGAAGGTCGCGCCCGAGACCACGACGACAGCCGACCCGACCCCTCCGGGCGGCCCGGATCCGGTCCCGACGATCGGCGATGAGCCCACGGCCCCGACGCCCGGGGCCCCGTCCACCGCGCCGATCAAGCGCTCCGGGGCCCGACTGGTCACCAGCCGCCCAGCCTCCGAGCAGCCGGGCCCGGCCCCGGCCCGGCCGGCCGGCCCCGCCCCGACCGCGCCGGCCCGCGCCCCTGCTCCCGTCGCGCCGGCCGCCCGGGCGCCGTCGCCCGCACCGGCAGCTCCGGCTCCGGCGCCGGCACCACCACCGCACCCCGGCTCCGGTGGCGCCGGCTGCGGCCGCCCCGGCGGCGGCGCCGACCCCCGCGCCACCGCGTCCCCAGGCCCCGGCCGCGTCGGCGCCGAGCGCCCCTCCCGCCGCTCCGCCCTCGGCCCCTGTCCACGCCCCGACCAGCGCGTCCGGGCGTCCGATCCCCCCGCCCCCCGGCGGTCCGCCGCGGTCGGTGACCGGCAAGCCCATCCCGCCGCCGCCGGGAGCCGGCGGACGCCGTCCGCCCCCGGGTGGGTCGCGTCCGGGTGGACCGGGCGGGTTCGCCGGCCGCTCCGGCCCCCCGAGCTCGTCCGGCGGTCGGCCCGGTGGGGCCACCCGTGCCGGCGGCCCCGGCGGTGGCGGAGGCTTCAGCGGCCGTCCCGGCGGCGGATCCAGTGGTGGCTACGGCGGCCGTCCCGGCGGCGGCCCCGGTGGTGGGCCCGGCGGCGGACCCGGTGGGCCCGGTGGCCCCGGAGGCCGGGGTGGCCCGGGAGTCGGACGTGGCCGGCCCAACCAGCGCCGGCCCCGTCGCCGTCGCCGCAACCTCGAGGAGCTCGAGCCGACCCAGCTCACCACGTACACGCCCGTCGACGGCGCCCGGTGCCCGACGGCGAGGTCATCATCGAGCGCGGCTCGACCGCCCGCGACCTCGGGCCCAAGCTCAACCGCTCGGCCGGCGACGTCATCCGCTTCCTGCTGCTGCAGGGCGAGATGGTCACGGCCACCCAGTCGCTGACCGACGACATGATCGAGCTGTTCGCCGCCGAGATCGGCGCCGACGTCCGCCTGGTCGACCCCGGCGAGGAGCAGGAGGCCGAGCTGCTGGCCAAGCTACTTCGACGACGAGGACGAGGAGGACGAGGCCGACCTGCGGCCGCGCCCGCCGGTCGTCACCGTCATGGGCCACGTCGACCACGGCAAGACGCTGCTGCTCGACCGATCCGCTCGGCCAACGTGGTCGCCGGCGAGGCCGGTGGCATCACCCAGCACATCGGCGCCTACCAGGTCGAGTGGCAGGGCCACCCGATCACCTTCATCGACACCCCGGGCCACGAGGCGTTCACCGCCATGCGGGCCCGGGGCGCCGAGGTCACCGACATCGTCGTCCTGGTGGTGGCGGCCGACGACGGCGTCATGCCCCAGACCGTCGAGGCCATCGACCACGCCAAGGCGGCCGACGTGCCGATCGTCGTGGCCGTCAACAAGATCGACCGGGACGACGCCGACCCCAACCGGGTCCTCCAGCAGCTCTCCGAGCACGGGCTCGTCCCCGAGGCCTGGGGCGGCGACACCATCATCGTCGAGATCTCCGCCCTGCAGAGCCTCGGGATCGACGACCTGCTCGAGCAGATCGTGCTGGTGGCCGAGGTCGAGGAGCTGGCGGCCACGCCCGAGGGCAGGGCCCGCGGCGTCGTGCTCGAGGCCAACCTCGAGGTCGGGCCGGGGCCCGGTGGCCACCGTCATCGTCGAGCAGGGCACGCTCCGGGTCGGCGACCCCGTCGTGGCCGGCGCGGCCTGGGGCAAGGTCAAGGCCCTGGTCGACGACCAGGGCGAGCAGATCAAGGAGGCCGCTGCCGTCGACGCCGGTCCAGGTGCTCGGCTTCTCCGAGCCGCCCGACGGCCGGCGACGAGTTCCGGGTGGCCCCGGACCTGGCCCAGGCCCGCACGCATCGGCGAGGCCCGGGCGCAGCGCTACCGGCTGGCCGGCCATGCGCCGGCGGCTCCTCGGCCGCGGGCGGGCGCCAAGCTCGAGGACCTCTTCGAGCAGATCCAGCGGGGCGAGACGGCCACGCTCAACCTCGTCCTCAAGGCCGACGTCCAGGGCTCGCTCGAGGCGGTCACCGAGAGCCTCCGCAAGCTCGAGCGCGACGACGTGAAGCTGAGCTTCGTCCACCGGGGCGTCGGCGGGATCACCGAGAACGACGTGCAGCTGGCCGCGGCCTCGAACGCCACCATCATCGGCTTCAACGTCCGCCCCGACCGGCGGGCCCGCGAGATGCTGGCCGAGCGCCGACGTCGAGATCCGGACCTACGAGATCATCTACAAGCTGCTCGAGGACATCGAGGCGGCCATGCTCGGCCTGCTCGTCCCCGGTCTTCGAAGAGGTCGTCACCGGCGAGGCCGAGGTGCGCGAGGTCTTCCGGGTGCCCCGGGTCGGCGCCATCGCCGGCTGCTACGTGCGCGACGGCGTCATCACCCGGGGCTCGAAGGTCCGCTTCCTGCGCGAGGGCGTCGATCATCTGGAAGGGCGCGATCACCTCGCTCGCGCCGGTTCAAGGACGACGTCCGCGAGGTGCAGGCCGGCTTCGAGTGCGGCATCGGCCTCTCCGACTTCCAGGACCTCAAGGAGGGCGACATCATCGAGACCTTCGACGAGCGGGAGATCCCCCGCACCTAAGTGCCGGGTCCGCCGTACCGGCGGCCCGGTCGTGGGTGACGGGCGGGAGCGGAGGAGCGGTGTCCAGTCGTCGGCATGACAATCGGGGGCGGCCCCCTACGCCCGCGCGCTGCGGGTCAACCAGGTCCTGCGTCAGGTCGTGGCCGAGGAGCTCGAGCGCCTGGCCGACGCCGACGAGCGGCTGCGGCTGGTCACCGTGACCGCGGTCGACACGGCGCCCGACCTGCGCCACGCCACCGTCTACCTGAGCTCGCTGACCGAGGACGTCGACCGAGGCGCTGGCCGAGCGGCGGGCCCAGCTGCAGCGGGCCGTCGGCCGACAGGTCCGGATGAAGCGCACGCCCCAGCTGGCGTTCGCCGTCGACCCGGCCGTCGTGGCCGGGGGGCGGGTCGAGGACGTCCTCCGCGAGGATCCGCCGCCATGAGGACGGCGGCCGGAGAGGACCGACGAGGGCGCGGTCGACCCGGTGAGTCCCGCCGGGGCCGACGGCGGTCACCGGGCTGGTGGTGGTCGACAAGGAGGCCGGCTGGACCTCCCACGACGTGGTGGCCCGGTGCCGGCGGATCTTCGGCCAGCGCCGGGTCGGGCACGCCGGCACCCTCGACCCCGACGCCACCGGGGTCCTGCTGGTCGGCCTGGGCCGGGCCACCCGGCTCCTGCGGTTCCTCACCGCCCTGCCCAAGACCTACGAGGGCGAGGTCGTGCTGGGCACCGCCACCTCGACCCTCGACGCCTCCGGCGAGGTCACCGGGACCTGGGACATGGCGGCGGTGACGCCTGGCCGAGGTCCGGCCGGCCGCCGCCGCCCTGACCGGGCGCCATCGAGCAGGTCCCGCCCATGGTGTCGGCCGTCAAGGTGGGCGGCCGCCGCCTGCACGAGCTGGCCCGCGAGGGCGTCGAGGTGGAGCGGGCCGCCCGCCCGGTCACCGTCTACCGCTTCGACGTCGACCCCGGCCCGATGACGCCCCGGCGTGTTCCGGGTCGAGGTGGAGTGCTCGTCGGGCACCTACATCCGGGTGCTGGCCGCCGACCTCGGGACGGCCCTCGGGGGCGGGGCCCACCTCCGCAACCTGCGGCGCACCCGGATCGGCTCGTTCACCGTCGACGACGCCCGGTTGGTGGACGACCTGACCCCCGCCGTGGTGCTCACGCCGGCCCAGGCCCTCCGGGACCTGGACCAGGTGGTGGTGACCGCCGACGTCCAACAGCACATCGCCCGGGGCCTGGCCCTCGACCGGGTGCCGCTGGGCGTCACCGGGCGACGGTCCGTGGGGCGCTGGTCGACGAGGGCGCACGCCTGCTGGCCGTGTACGAGGCCACCGAGACCGACCGGATCCGGCCGGCCGTGGTCCTGGCGGCCGCCGGATGACCGGCCCGACGGGATCGGCCGCGCACCGGCCGCCACGCACGGACGGCCGACCGCGGCGGTAACCTTCCCCGGTGATGGACATCGTGACCGACCTCTCGACCTGCGTCCCGCCGGACGGGGGATCCGCGGTGACCATCGGCGCCTACGACGGCGTCCACCTGGGCATCGGGCCCTCCTGGCCGAGCTGCGGCGAGCGGGCCCGCGAGCGACGGGCCTGACCACGGCGGTGGTCACCTTCGACCGCCATCCGGCCACCGTGGTGCGCCCCGAGTCGGCGCCCCAGCTGCTGACCGACCTCGACCAGAAGCTCGAGCTGCTGGCAGGCGGCCGGGGTCGACCGCACCGTCGTCATCCCCTTCGACGAGGAGCGGGCCAACGAGACGGCCGAGGACTTCGTCGAGTCGAGGTCCTGGTCGACGCGCTGGGAGCCCGGCTGGTGGTGGTGGGCGAGGACTTCCACTTCGGCCACGGGCGCAAGGGCAACGTGGCCCTGCTGCCGAGATGGGGGCCGGCGCCGGCTTCGAGGTGGACGGGGTGGCCCTGCGCGCCGACCGCGACGGGCCCGGCCAGTCGGCCGAGCCCATCTCCTCGACCCGCATCCGGAGCCTGGTCGGCCGGGGACGGGTCGAGGCGGCGGCCGAGCTGCTGGGCCGGCCCCACCAGGTGCGGGGCGTGGTGGTCCACGGCGACGACCGGGGCGGCGCCGAACTCGGCTTCCCCACCGCCAACGTGGCCGTGCCCGACGGCGATCTGCCTGCCGGCCGACGGCATCTACGCCGGCTGGTACGAGCGCCCCGACGGGACCCGTTGGCCGGCGGCCATCTCGGTCGGACGCCGGCCCACCTTCTACGGGGCCGACGGCGACCTGCTGGTCGAGGCCTACCTGCTCGACTTCGCCGGCGATCTCTACGACGAGGCGGCTCGGGTCTCCTTCGTGGCCCACCTGCGGGACGAGGTGGCCTTCGACTCCGTGGACGAGCTGATCGCCCAGATGGGCCGGGACGTGGCGGTCACCCGGGAGCGCCTGGCCGCCGGCGCCTGACCGGCCGCGCCGGCGGCGGTCCCGCGTTCAGTCCCCCAACAGCTCGGTGCGGAGCTGGCGCTTCAGGACCTTGCCGGCCGGGTTGCGGGGCAGCGGGCTCGGACCGGAACCAGATGTGGGTCGGCACGTTGAAGCGCGGCCAGCCGCTCGCCCACGAAGCGGGCCAGCTCGTCGGCGTCGACGTTCTCGCCGGGCCGGAGGACGCACCACGGCGCCGACCTCCTCGCCGAGGACCGGGTGGGGCACGCCGATGACGGCGCAGTCGGCCACGGCCGGGTGCTCGAAGAGCGCCGCCTCGACCTCCACGCAGTAGACGTTCTCGCCGCCGCGGATGATCATGTCCTTGGCCCGGTCGACGATGTAGACGAAGCCCTCCTCGTCGATGCGGGCGACGTCGCCGGTGTGGAGCCAGCCCCGGGTGAAGGTCAGGGCGGTCTCCTCGGGCCGGTTCCAGTAGCCGCGCACCACGTTGGGTCCCTTGATCCACAGCTCGCCGGTCCGCCCGGGATCGACGGGCTGGTCGGTCGGCGGCTCCTCGCCCGCGTAGTCCTCGGGCACCACGGCCACGTCGCACACCGGGACCGGCGGCCCCACGCTGTCGGGCTTGCGGACGTAGTCGTCGCCGGTGTTCATGGTGGTCACCGGCGACGTCTCGGTCAGGCCGTAGCCGTTGCACGGCTGGCCCGACGGGGAAGTGCTCCTTGATGCGCCGCACCAGGTCGGGCGGGGCGCGGTGCCCCGCCGTAGGAGATGGACTTGACCGAGGAGGTGTCCCGCTTGGCGAAGTTGGGGGAGTCGATCACCTGCATGACCATGGCCGGCACGCCGCCGAAGGTGGTGATCCGCTCCCGCTCGATCAGCTCGAGGGCCCGCTCGGGGTCGAAGTGGTGCATCATGACGAGCTTGCCGCCGGCGGCGGTGTTGGTGACCAGGACCGAGTGGCACCCGGTGGCGTGGAACAGCGGCACCGACAGCAGGTAGGCGTTCTGGCCCCCGCTGGTCACGTCGGCCACCGGTCCGCTGCGTCGGAGGCTGCCCCGCGCGTCGAGACGAAGAAGAGGTTCATCAGGTTGGTGCACGCATGTTGCGGTGGGTGCCGACCGCGCCCTTGGGCCGGCCGGTGGTGCCCGAGGTGTAGAAGATGGTGGCGTCGTCGTCCGGGTCGATGGCGACGTCGGGCAGGCGTCGCCGGCCTCGGCCAGGTCGGCGGTCAGGTCGCCGAAGGGGATGACCGGCACCGGGTCCCCGTCGGGTCGCTCGGCCGCCGACCCCTGCGGCCGAGCGTCGGCCGCCGCCGGGAGCGGTGCTCCTCGCGCACACCACCATGGCCCGCAGGTCCGGGATGCTCGCCGAGGTGGGGGCGGATCCGCTCGGCCGCGCTCCGCGTCGACGAAGACCACCGTGGTGCCCGAGTCGCTCGAGGCCGTAGGCGCAGCTCGGCTCGCCGGTCCACCAGGCGTTGAGGGGCACCACCACGGCCCCGGCGGCGATGGATGCCCAGAAGGCCATGACCCACTCGGGCAGGTTGCGCATGGCGATGGCGACCCGGTCGCCCTGGTCGACCCCGAACCGGTCGACGCAGGCGGTGGGCCAGGGTGGCGGCGATGCGGAAGTGCTCGGCGAAGGTCGATCCGCTCGTCCTCGTAGACCAGGAAGTCCTGCTCGCCGTGGCCGAGCGGACAGCTCGAGGACGGACCGGAGGGTGGCCGGCGCCGTCTTCCACGTGCGGGTGGGGACGCCCCGGATGGTCGAGCGTCTCCATCTCGAACATCTGGCCCGGCGCGGTCAGCGCCGCGGTGGCCTCGGCCAGGGTCATGGCCGGGGCGGCCTCAGGGTGCGGCTCGGACGGTGGGGCCATCGGTGCTCCTCTCCGGGGTGGCCGGTCGGGTGGGCGCGGTTGGCGGCGGCCGGGTGGGGGTGAGGGGTCCGGCCACGGCCGGGGAGGCCGGCGGCACTACCCGGGCGCCGCTTGGTGGAAGATCCGGGATCGGTAGTAGGCCAGCTCGGCCACGCTCTCCGGATGTCGTCCATGGCCCGGTGGCCCCCGGCCTTGGGGGGAGCTCGGCCATGACCTCGGGGAACCAGCGGCGGGCCAGCTCCTTGACCGTCGAGACGTCGACGGAGCGGTAGTGGAGGAACTCCTCGATCGCGGGCAGCTGGGCGGCCAGGAAGCGCCGGTCGGTCCCGATGGAGTTGCCGGCCAGGGGCACGGTCCGGGCCTTGGGCATGTGGGTACGGATGAAGGCCAGCGTGGCGTCGCCGGCCTCCTCCAGGCGACACGGTCGATGCCGCGATGTCGGCCAGCAGGCCGATCTTGGTGTGCATGGTCCGCACGAAGTCGTCCATGGCCGCGAGCTCGCTCGGGCGACGGCGTGACACCACCAGGTCAGGGCCCTCGGCCACCACCTCGAGGTCGTCGTCGGTGATCAGGGTGGCGATCTCGACGATGATGTGGCGTCCGATGTCGAGCCCGGTCATCTCGAGATCCATCCATACCAGCACGCCGGTGACCCTATCCGTTGCCGACCGTCCTCCGGATCTGACTCGGATCTGATTCCGGATCCGAGGCCGTCCGAGGTCGGTCCAGTGGGTGGCCCGGCGGGCGAGGAAGGGCGGCGGGACGGTGTCGCAGGGGGGCCGGCGGAGCGATAGCGTCCAGGCGGGGAGAAAGTGGAGGCGCCCGGTGGCCCCGGCAATGCGCAACGGCATCGATTCACCATCGGGAGACGCGGTCGTGGCTTCGTCCGTGACGGCCACCACCATCTCCGTGGCGGTGGTCCGCCTCGACCCAGAGCTCCCTCTTCCCGGGTACGCCCGCGACGGTGACGCAGGCGCCGATCTGGTGGCCCGGAGTGCGGTGACCCTGGCCCCGGGTGGTGGCCGGGCCATGGTCCCCACCGGCATCGCCGTGGCCATCCCGGCCGGCTACGCCGGATTCGTCCAACCCCGGAGCGGCCTCGCCCTCCGCCACGGGGTGACCTGTCTCAACACCCCGGGCCTCATCGACTCCGGCTACCGGGACGAGCTGGCCGTCCTGCTGGTCAACACCGATCCCGACACTCCCTACGAGGTCGAACGAGGCGACCGGATCGCCCAGTTGGTGGTCCAGCGGGTGGAGACAGCGGCGTTCGTCGAGGTGCACGAGCTCGCCGACAGCGACCGGGGACTCGCGCGGCTTCGGGTCAACGGGGCGGTAGCGGTGGAGCGGCTCACCGGCCTGGACGCGGCCTTCCTCTCGTTGGAGTCGCCGACCACCCACCTGCAGATCCTCGGGGCCCTGGTCTTCGACCCGACGGAGGTCAGCGGCGGCGTGGACTTCTGGACCATCCGCAGCCTCGTCGCCGACCGCCTGCCGCTGGTGCCCCCGTTCCGGAAGCGTGTCGTGGAGGTTCCCTTCGGACTCCAGCACCCAGCCATGGTGGACGATCCCGACTTCGATCTCGACTACCACGTCCGACGGGTCTGCCTGCCTGAGCCGGGCGGCCTTCCCGAACTGGCTGCCCTGGTGGCCGACGTGGCCTCGCGACCGCTCGACCGCGGTCGGCCCCTGTGGGAGTTCCACGTGGTCGAGGGCCTGGAGCACGGACGCCTGGCCATCGTCCCCAAGGTCCACCACTCGATCATCGACGGGGTGTCCGGGGCCCAGGTGATGGCGGCGTTCTTCGACCTGTCCGCGGTCCCGGCCCCCGTCCCACTCTTCGGCCGGCCGGGGCCGTCCGATGCGGTCGGGAACGGCGGCGAGGAGTCGTCGTCGAGCGACGATCCCCGGTGGGCGCCCGGATCCCTGCCGGGAGAGGTGGAGCGGTGGCGGGAGGTGCTGGGCTCGCTGCCCGGCCACGCCGAGGTCGTGGCCCGGACGGTCTCCCGGAGCCTCCGCACGGCCCGGAACCTGAGGGGCCGGAACCGGGAGGAGGCCGGAGCGGTGTCCCCGGCGCCGTTCGAGGCACCCCGCACGTCGATCAACCGGGCCATCTCGCCCCACCGTCGGGTGGCCCTGGCCCAGCTGCCCCTCTCCGACGTACAGCGGGTCCGAGAGGCCTTCGGGGGCACCACCAACGACGTGGTGCTGGCCGTCACCTCGGGTGCCCTCCGCTCGTTCTTCGCCGCCCGTGGCGAACAGCCCGAGACCTCGTTGGTGGGGATGGTGCCGGTCTCGGTGCGGACCGAGGAGGAGGACGGGGCGCTCGGCAACCGGGTGTCCGCCATGTTGGTCTCCCTGGCCTCGGGTATCGAGGACCCGGTGGCGCGGCTGGCCCGCATCCGCCAGGAGACCGCGGCGGCCAAGGAGCAGCGCCGGCTCGTCGATGCCGAGGTGTTCGCCGGATGGGCCCAGGCCTTGGTCCCCTCGGTGGCCACCCGGCTGACCCGGTTGGTCACCAACCTGCGTCTGTTCGATCACGTGGCGCCGTTGTTCAACCTCATCGTGTCCAACGTCCCCGGCCCGGACTTCCCGCTGTACCTGGCCGGCGCCCGAATGGTGGCCATGTACCCGGTGGGCCCGATCATCGAGGGAGTGGGGATGAACGTCACCGTCTTCTCCTACCTCGACGCTCTCTACGTCGGTGTGCAGGGATGCCGGGTGCTCACCCCCGACCTCGACGTCGTGGCCCGGGGCATGGAGACCTCCCTGACCGTGCTGGTCGGGCGGGCCAACCGCCGGGACCGGCCGACGCCCTGGTGGCACGCCGAACTGCCTGCGTAGGGTCGGTGTCGGTCCCGGTCGGGCCACTGCGAAGCGGGGCGCCGGCCGGGAGGCCGGGGCCGGTCAACTGCTAGGGTGTGGGCCTTACGCGGACGTGGCTCAGTTGGTAGAGCATCACCTTGCCAAGGTGAGGGTCGCGGGTTCGAATCCCGTCGTCCGCTCCAGACTTCACCCCAGTTCAGAGCCTCTAAATGACAGCCTGGATCGGCGCTGAAATCTTCGAGATCGTCGTCCCTGTCCGCAGATTGTCCGCACCAGGATCGGAAGCTGCTTCCTGAAGCGCTGCTTCAAGGCCATCCGCAAGCGAGATGCGAGCGGACGGGAAGAGGTGGCCGTACCGGTCAGAGGTGACCCTGATCGAGCAGTGCCCTAGATGATCCTTCACTTCCTCCATATGTCGCCCATTGCTGATGAGGATGGCGGCACAGGTGTGGCGAAGGTCGTGGACCTCAAGGCCTCAGGAATCGCCTCGTCCTTACGGTTCTCAGCGATGGCAACGGACCGAGCCTTCTCGACGGTCGGCCTAAAATGGCGGCGGTAGAGGTTGCGGTGGCGGATCGGCCCACGCTCCGAGCGGTGAAAACGAATCCGTCGGGAGAGGGATAGCGACCGATGTGCTCGCCGAGCATCTGGGCCAGGAAGCGTGGGATGCCTACGACCCGACTCCGACCGGTCTTGGTTGGTCCGAAGGTCAGTTCTCCCCGGACCTCACTGGCTGCCTCGGTCACAGGTATGGAGCCGGTGAGGACATCCAGAGAGCCAACCCTGAGGGCGACCAGCTCACCGGCACGCGTGTGGACAACCAGGTCAGTTACCGGCAGGCATCTGCCCGACCGCTCGGCGGAGGTACGGGTATGGGACGCGATTGACAACCTTGGGAGCGGCCTGAGACCATCGCAAGTGACCGTTGCCATCCCAGCTACACCGCTGGGGAACTGAGGACATGGCGGCATCAAAAGTGGGGTCCAATGGTTCGTCGAGTTGTCGTAACAGTCGCCGGCATTGCCCTCGTACTCGGAATCGGGACGGTGACAGCAGCCTCGACGGCGGAAGCGTCCGTCCCGACGATTACCGCGAACGGGAGCGCGACCTGCACGAACCTCGGTGGGGTGATTCACTTCACTCCACCCCTGTACGCAGCGGGAACGTCGAACACCGAGTCGGCCTCGTTCTCGGTGAACTTGAACAGCCTCAGCTCGGGCTGTCTGACGACGGCGACCAACCTTCCGGCCGGCGGCATCCTGTACGGCAAGGGCACGGCGACACTCACGACCACCACGACGGATAACTCGGCCAACTCGTGTGCCCGGCTCGGGCAAACACAACTTCTGTCGATGAGCATTGCGTGGCACTACAAGAACAGCTCGGGCGCGACCCTAGCCAAGCTGACGCCAACGACGGTCAGCTTCTCCGGCTTCGACGACCAGGTCAACGGTGCGAGCGAACCGGGCTTCATCTTTCCCGAGGCCGGTGGTACGTCGCCGTCCGGTGGGTCTTTCGCCGGACCGTCGTCGGACATCAACGTTTTTGGCGAGAAGACCAACAGCATCATCGCTAGGCAGTGCGGTCGCTCGACGGGCCTCACGTCGCTCAAGCTGGGTGGGGCGGGCACGACGGCCGATCCGTCACAGGCAAGTGTTGGTGTTCAGCCGCAGCCGCAGCCAGACCTCAATCCCGGAGCTGTTTGGACATTTGCTGTTCAGGACTTGGGCCTCTGCCTCGTGGAGACATTCGGCCAGGGTGGCACTTGGACCGCTGACAACGGCGCATCAGGAGTTTACAGTGGCGATGCCACCTCGATTAGCGAGACCTTTTCAACAGGAGACAACATGTCGGGCGAGTGGAGCGTCGCAAATCAGGAGTACGTTGGCAGTTCGTACGTAGTGGACACCCTACGTGGAGGAGTTTTGGTGGGACCATTTCCAATGACGTTCACTCCAGGAGCCGCACCAGGCTGCTAACGGCTTGCAATTTGTGCCGTCTCTCAAAGCGCATCCACATACTGCATCATTGATCAGCGCCACCATTGATCAGCGCCGCCTCCACGGTGAGATCACCGACGGCAACAGCTACGTCGCGCCGGCAGAGTTCGAGGCTGTCTACTACCGTCAACCAGCACCCGCCCTCGAGGCGGTTACCCAATAACGGGAGCCGTGATGGAACCGGGCCTATTCAATCGCCAGTAGAGGTACCCAAAGAAGGGCCGGACTCGTCATGTTCCAGCAACCCCTTCCTTACCTATGACGGACACCTGAAGCAGATGGCCTTCTTCCGAGTTGACTCTCTCCAGATGGATACGTCGACCGTAAACGGTGGTCAAGGCCAGGATGGCGGAGGCCAACAGGAGAGCTGCGGCTATGTCGAGCGAGAGGTGGAGTCCGTGCCCAAAAGCACTGTAGGCGGCCGACTCGACCTCATTGACGATATGGGTTATCGCAGGATTCTTGGCCGTGGCGGACTTAGCCTCGCTCTGGGAGGCACCGGTGGTGACCGCCGTGACTACCGTCGACTGGTACGACTTGGGAATGCCGATCGCCGTGAGCTTCCGTACCAGATTCACCGTCAGCTGGCCGTTGACGATCGAGCCTAGAACGGCGACCCCAACGACTGCACCCAGCTCCCGAAAAGTATTGGTGGCGGACGCGGCCATGCCCGAGTGTTTGGCGGGTACCGAGCCCAGTGAGGCAGATGTGACCGGGACCATCGCCATGCCGACACCCACACCGGACATGAACATCGTCCAACCGATTTGACCGATCCCAACGTGGGGAGAGATATAGACATTGGTAAGTAGGATGCCCGCCCCGGCCAGCAGGCAGCCTGTGGCCATCGGGATGCGGGGGCCCCACCACGCCACCCATCGACCGGTGAGCAGCGAGGACAGCACCATGCCGACGGCGAGAGGGACGAAATCAAGAGCCAGGGCTAAGGGCGACGCCGACACCACCACTTGCAGATACAGCGCAACCATGAAGAAGATGGCAAACGTCCCAAAGTACGCCGTGAACGCAATGATGTTCGACGAAGCAAACGCCGGCTTCGAGAAATAGCGGACATCGAGCACCGGGTTCTCGACGTGAAGCTCGCCTAGGACAAAGGCGACGAGAGCGAGCAGAGAGAACAGAAACAATCCGTCGATCCACCATGTCCGATAGCCAGCGGTTTCGCCCAGAATGGTGGCGAAGGTAAGCGACCCGAGGGCGAGGGCGCCGAGCAGAAATCCGGAGACGTCGAACCGAGTTCGGACTGGATCAGAGCTCTCAGGTACCACCAACGCGGCACTGACAAAGGCGACGGCTCCAAAGAAAACGTTGAACCAAAAGATGGCCCGCCAGGACCACGCAAAGACCAGAAGGCTCCCGATGAGCGGCCCGAGGGCCAGGCCCAGGCTGGACACCGCAGTCCAGATACCGAGGGAACGAGCCCGTTCCGCCCGATCGGGGTAGAGATGCCGGATCATCGAAAGTGTGCCTGGCTCAGAGGCGGCGGCTCCAACGCCCATGACCACGCGTCCCGCAATGAGGACGTCGGTATTGGGGGCTACCGCCGCAATCACCGAACCCGAGCAGAAGACGGCGACGCCAGCCAGCATCACCTTCTTGCGCCCGAAGACATCGCCGAACGTACCGAAGCTAAGCATGAGGCTCGCAAAGGTCAGGGCGTAACCGTTGACCACCCACTGCAGTTGGCTCACTGAGGCATGCAGATCGCTCTGCACGTTGGCGAGCACAACGGTCACGATGGTGTTGTCTAGGAAAGTCAGAAAGAGAACGAAGAGAAGCGTCGCCAGTGCAAGGGATGGGGCCCGGGTTCTCTTCTCAGCGTCGCCCGGACTGAATGGGGGCGGAGAAGTGAGAACGTTACTCATGGGATGCACCCCCGATCTGTACTGGCTTGTGAACCCTGCTTCTGCGATACCCCTTAGGGATCTCGGGCTTTTCGATACCCGAAAGAATTCTCTGCCAATCGAAACCTAGGAGTTGGGCGATCGATCGGCCTGCTCGACCGGCCACCGGCCCCCTTCCAAACCATTTGATGGCGCCTTCTGGCGGAGCCTTTTCCGCGACGAGGGCCAAGCAAATCCCGTGCTCACCCGAGGCATTCCCAGCCGGGCACGCATGCCGTGCGCGATGGGTATGCCTGAGCCATGAGGAAATTGCTCGCAGGACGTGCGAGGATCGTTATCCCACTTCTGGTTCTTGCGGCTGCCCTGGTTTTTCTGGTTTGGGATCGGAGTTACCGGCAGGCCACGGCTCACTCCCCCGGTACCTCGTGCCCGAGCGTTGTCCAGGCAGGACCGCGCCTTCCCTTGGCCAGCTCGAATCTCCGTCGCGTGGCCCTCATCGGTGACTCGATCATGAACCAGGCATCTTGTTCTGTCGCGGAGAGCCTCGCCCAAGTAGGGGTGCAGACGGGAAGGTATGCCGTCGACGGCAACGGGCTGCTCACAGGTCCAGTCGATTGGGTAAAGGCCTTGCCTCTGATCCTTCACAAGGAACACCCAGGTGCGGTCGTTGCCATTTTCGTCGGCAACTACGCGACTCCCGCACTCCGAGATCCAAACGGGGCGCTAGTAGCTGACGACAGCCCGGAGTTCTTCTTTCTTTGGCAGCAACGGGCAGAGGAGCTCTCCAGGGAGGTCCATGAATCCGGGGCAACGATGTACTGGGTGAGTCCGCCCCCAATTGTTGCACCGATCCTCAGACACGCTCAAAGGCTCTTCGACGGCTACCGATCAATTCCTGGGGACAAAGCGATCGAGGCGGGCCAAGCCTTGGCCGGCCCCAATGGATCCGAAGTGCTCTCCCAAGGTCACGTGTGGTCGAAAGCAACTCGTCAGAACTTCTGATGAGGGGATACACCTCACCGATGAGGGCGCGCGCCTCTACGGACAGCAAATAGCCCACGTGTTGTCGGGGCAGACCGGTCTCTTGGCGAGTCCCAAGCCCTGTTAACCGAGACGAAACTTGGGGAGGCAAATCCAGAGCCCTTCGCGACGCAGGGTCAAGCCTGATTGTCCGTGCCGAACTGGCACGATGGAATCGGAGTCAAATCGCCACGCGCCAGGATGCTGCTTTGTCGGGGTCCCGTCGACGGTGACGGTGACCGGCCGGACGCCGACGATGCAGATGCAACAGAGCCATTCTGGATCGAGGGCGGATGCGGCCCCTGCCGAGAGGGGCGGATTCGGTTGTCCTTCGGCAGGGGCCCATCGTGAGAGGCGGAAGTGCTGGGGACACATCCGGCTGACGATTTCTCTACCCCTATTGAGCGCCTTGAAACCTATGTCCAGAGCGGACGCCCGTTGTCCTGGGGCACCCTTCTGGCGATCCTCTGGACAGAGTCGAGATCGGCCGCAGTGCCCATCGCAGGACTCGACCGGCACCAGGTCCCAGCTCGATCTTGGAACCGCTCCCGACACTCGATGAGGCAGGGACAGCGCTGGGCGTGTTGCCCCGTCCCCAGCCTGGATGGTCGGAACCACTGGCCGGAGGTGAGATAGAGCACTTCGGACTCGATCGGCCGCGTGCGAAGCTCTGGGCCTGTCGGCGCCCTCGCAACGAGTTATTGATGGGGTGGCCATGTGTGGGAAGGCTACGGATCGGGTAGTGCCCTCACATGGTGATCTACGTGGCCATCGCCGTGGGCCTCTTGAGTTTGAGTTTGAGCATCATCATCCGATTGATCAGGTTTGCTCTGACCCTCGTCCTCGTTGCCTTGGTCGTGGACCTGGTGACGGGTCATGGACCGATGACGGCGACCGAGCTTTCGCAACTCCTCTGGGCGTCAACCTGATCGGATTGCCCGGACCTCCGACCCGGCACTGGCCGAGGTCAGGACGGCATCCGGGAAGGACGGGGACTGTCGAGGCGCATGTCCGCAGCCCTGTCCGCCGTCTCCGAGAATGCGGCACGAACGGCCGCACGATCCACCGAGGCGTTGGGCTCGATCACGGTACCCGCTCCGAGGTTCCACGCTTCAGCCAGCGCATCGAAGCCGCACCCGTGGAACAGGGCAGCGGCCTGCACGGCGGCGCCCGAGGCCACGAGTTCCGGTTCCGAGGGGATCGTCACCGGCGAACCCAGGAGGTCCGCGACGATCTGTTGATAGGCCGTGCTCCGAGCCCCGCCCCCGATGAGGAACACCCGGTCACCGGCCGGTCGATCCCCTGTGGTCAGGGAGTCGGCACCGCCCAGGAGGTTGCACACCACGCCCTCCACTGCGGCCCTGGCCAGGACGGCCGGCAAGACATCGTTGGTGATGCCACTGAGCGTGCCGGTGGCCTGCGGTCGGTCCGGTGTCCGCTCGCCGTCAAAGTGGGGGACCAGCACCAGGCCGCCAGCGCCGGCGGGCGCCGACAGGGCCAGCGCATCGAACTCCTGGGGGGTGACGCCGAGGAGCCGGGCGACCGAGTCGGTCACCCGGGTGGCATTGAGGGTGCAGACGAGGGGGAGATATCGACCGGTGGCGTCGGCAAAACCCGCCACCGTCCCGGAAGGATCGGCGCGTGGCTGCTCGCCCACCGTACAAGCCACGCCGCTGGTACCGAGGCTGAGGGAGAGGTCCCCTGGACGCAGACCCAACCCCAGGGCACCGGCCATATTGTCGCCCGTACCCGGTCCTACGATCGATCCCTGGCCAGCCCACTCCCCGGCCGCGGTCCGCGGCCCGAGCACGGTCGGGAGCATGGCCTCCCATGCCACCTGATCGTCCACCAAGCGCAGCAGGTCGGATCGATAGCGGTTCTCGGCCGGGGACCAGTACCCGGTTCCCGAGGCATCCCCCCGGTCGGTGGTCATCCCTCCGGTGAGCCGAAAGGTGAGCCAGTCGTGGGGGAGGAGCACGGAGCTCATCCGTCGGAACGACTCGGGCTCGCGACGCCGCAGCCACCGAAGCTTGGTGATGGTGAAGCTGGCCAGGGGGACGCTCCCACACGCCGTGGCCCACGCACCCGCACCCCCCGGGAGGGCATCCACGAGCTCGTGCGCGTCCAACGCCGACTCGGTGTCGTTCCACAGCTTGGCGGGCCGTACGACGTCCCCGCCATCGTCGACGATGACGGCACCGTGCTGCTGGGCGGCAAACGAGATGGCCACCGGTTGGAGCTCCGCCACACCGGCCAAGGTGCTGGCTCGGGAGAACGCCACCTCCCATGCCCGGGGGTCCTGTTCACTGCGGGGCGGAGCGGCCGGGGGGTGAGGGGCATGTCCGGACGCCACCAGTGCGCCAGAGTCAGCATCCCTCACCTGGACCTTGCACGACGTCGTCGAGGAGTCGACACCGACGACCAGAGGCACTACCGGACCCCGAGCAGCAGCTCCGTCACCAGCTGATCGAGGCGCTCATGTCCGTACCCCTGAGCGGCGAGTGCACTCTCGTCGTAGGAGCCCTTCCGAATGTCAGCCAGTCCGCCTCTCGCGGAGGTCGCTCGGTCGAGGTCGGAGACCTTGGCCACCCGCAGGGCCTCTTGAATCTCCACGTCCTCATGAAACCGACGGACCTTCTCCGCCAGGATCAGATAGGTGCGGATGCAGCCCCGGGCGAACTCCCAGACACCGGCAGAGTCCTCAGTGCGGTAGGGGTGCGCATCGAAGTGCTTCATGCCGTCCCACCGGGCGTCCTCCAGCACCTTCACCAGGTAGAAGGCGTCTCGGACACCTTCGGACCCGAAGCGGAAGTCCTGGTCGAACTTCCCGATTCGTTGGGCATTGAGATCGATGTGAAAGAGCTTCTTGTGCCAGAGGGCCTGGGCCACGGCATGCGAGAAGGAGAGCCCGCTCATCGTCTCATGGGCGAACTCGGGGTTGACCCCCACCATGTCCGGCCACTGGAGGGCGCCGATGAAGGCGAGGACGTGCCCAACCGTGGGAAGGAAGATGTCCCCACGGGGTTCGTTGGGCTTGGGTTCCATGGCGATGCGCATGGTGAGGCCTTGGTCCCGGATGTACTCGCAGCAGAGATCGACGGCCTCCTTGTACCGGTCGAGGGCCGCCCCCACGTCCTTCGCCGCATCGGCCTCGACCCCCTCTCGGCCCCCCCACATCACGAAGATCTCGGCGCCGAATTCAGCACCCAGGTCGATAGCCTCGCACGCCTTCCTAATGGCGAACCGGCGTACCTCGGGATCGTTGGCCGTAAAGGCACCATCTTTGAAGATCGGGCGTGAGAAGAGGTTCGTGGTGACCATCGGGACCCGCAATCCCGTGTCGTCGAGCGCCTCTGCGAACCGCCCGACGATGATCGATCGCTCGGAGGCGGAGGACCCGTAGGGCACGAGGTCGTCATCGTGGAAACTCACGCCGTAGGCCCCGAGCTCTGCCAGGTGATGCACCGCGTCGACAGGATCCAGGGGAGGCCGGACTTCGTGACCGAAGGGGTCACGACCTGGATTGCCGACCGTCCAGAGTCCGAACGTGAAGTGGTGTTCCGGCGCTGCGGTCATGGGATCGCTCATGGACACTCCTTCCGGGCGCCAGTGCCGGACCACGACTCGGGAAGCGGATGGGTCCTGGCGGTGGTCTGATGATAACGCTGCGGCAGGCCCCATCTTCCACGGCCGGCCACCAGATTGGCGACCGGTAGGGTGCGTTCGGGGCGCTGGCCGGCCCCTTGGCCCCCTGGCGCCTGCTCAGTCGGTAAGGGCCGGCACCCCGTTCGCTCGTGCCACCGCGCCGTACCACGATGCGCTGGGCTTGGGATGCCGAGCAAACGTCCGGGGGTCGACACTGTGGAGCCCGAACTTCGGAGCGAACCCGTTGGACCACTCGAAGTTGTCGAGCAGGCTCCAGACGAAGTAGCCGCGGATGTCCACGCCGTCGTCGATGGCTCGCCGCACACCTCGCAGAACTTGGGTGAGGTAGGCGACGCGCTCGGTGTCGTCGTCGGTGGCGATCCCGCTCTCAGTGAGCAGGACGGGGAGACCGGACACCGAGGCAGCCCGCCGGGCACAGTGCTCGACTCCCTGCGGCCAGTACTCATAGCCCATCTGGGTGATCGGCACGCCCGGTTCGTTGGGAGCTTGGCCTTCGGGACCGAAGTGCACCCGCGAGTAGCACTGGACCCCGATGAAGTCGTCACCCTCCGCTCCCCGCATGAACCGGTCCTCGAGGATCTCCTGGGCCGCTTCCAGCACCTCCTCTCCTCCCGGGTCGGCCACCATCTCGTCCATGGACAGGGTGAGGCCCACGGGAAAGTCACCGGGCCCTGCTCGAAGCGCCTCGACGGCGAGGCGATGCGCTCGCACGATGGTCTCGTTGACGGCGAGATGTCGCGCGAAGTCGTCCTTCACCCCGGGCGGCGAGGAACCCAGGGCGTAGCCCATGACGCCGATCAGGTTGAGCTCGTTGATGGTGCAGGCCCAACCGATGAGGTCGCCCAGATGGGACGTCGACCGGGAGACGAACCGGGCGAAGACGTCGGCTGCGTCCTCGGCCTCCCAGCCCCCTCGGTCGGTAAGCCATGTCGGGGTCGTGAAGTGGTGGAACGTCACGACGGGGGTGATGCCGCGCTCGCGGCAGGCGGCACAGAGACGACGGTAGTAGTCGAGGGCGGCGATGGAGAACTCGCCCTCGGCGGGCTCGATGCGGCTCCACTCGAGTGAGAACCGGTAGGCCCCGAGACCCATGGACGCCACGAGCTGGACATCCTCGGCCCAGCGGTGCAGCGAATCGCAGGCGTCACCACTCGACTCGACACACCCTGAGTCGGGATTGTGCTCCCAGGCCCACCAGTCGTTGTTGACGTTGCCGCCTTCGATCTGATGAGCAGCGGTCGCGGTACCCCAGAGAAAGCCTTCGGGGAAGGTGATCTCGGCATTCTGGGCGTCGGCACCGTCCACGGCCCGTCACTGTACCCGTCATCTTCGGCGATCGAAGGGTGCGGACATTGCGAACATGTGTTCGTACGGTCGGGTAGTCTGAGCGGGTGACGACTCCTGTCGAGACCGATCCGGCCTGGGCCGTCGGGTTGAACGCCGAGCAGCGGAGGGCCGTCGATCACGATGCCGGCCCACTGCGCATCATCGCCGGGGCCGGCACCGGGAAGACCCGGACCCTGGTCAGCCGCCTGGCCCGCCTGCTGGGGGACGGTGTTCCTCCGGAGCGGATCCTGCTCGTGACCTTCAGCCGTCGGGCGGCTTCCGAACTCGTCCGACGGACCGGCCATCTCGTCGAGCCGAAGCTGGCCCGGCGCGTCGAGGCCGGGACATTCCACTCAGTGGCCCACCGGATCCTGCGTCGGTATCGGGCATCGCTCGGCCTGCCCGAGGGCTTCACCGTGATGGATCAGGGCGATGCCCGCGATCTCTTCGCCCTGCTCCGGGCACCCGTCGCCGCGGATCGGCGGCGACGATTCCCGCAGACGTCGACCGTGGCCGCCGTGTACTCGCGGGTCGTGAGCTCGCAGGTCAGTGTGGAAACGACGGTGGCCCGTGTATTTCCTTGGTGCTCGGAGGACGTCGACGGCCTGAAGGTGATCTTCACCGGGTACACCGATCGGAAGCGGGCCCAGCAGCTGCTCGACTTCGACGACCTTCTGCTCTACTGGCGGGCCGCCGTGGTGGATCCCGAGGTAGGCCCGGTCATGGGCTCGATGTTCGACCACGTCCTGGTCGACGAGTATCAGGACACCAGCCTGGTCCAAGCCCAAGTCCTCCGTGCCCTGCGGTCGGCCGACTCCCGGCTCACGGTGGTCGGTGATGATGCTCAGGCGATCTACTCGTTCCGAGCGGCCTCGGTCCGGAACATCCTGGACTTTCCATCGCACTTCCCCGGTGCCACCACGATCACGCTGGAGCAGAACTACCGATCCAGCGGACCCATTCTCGACTTGGCCAACGCGGTGATGGCCGAGGCAACCGAGGGGCATCGAAAGCGTCTGTGGACCGACCAGGGTGGGGGAGTACGGCCCATTCTGGCCACCTGTGAGGACCAACAGTGTCAAGCAGAGGCGGTGTGTGCGAGCATTCTCGAGCACTACGAATCGGGTACGGCGCTCAAGAGGCAAGTCGTCCTCTTCCGGACCTCCCATCACAGCGACCTCGTCGAAATCGAGCTCGGCCGACGGGGTGTCCCGTTCGTCAAGTACGGCGGACTGAGGTTTCTGGAGGCACTGCACATCCGCGACCTACTGGCTGGACTGCGGCTGGTCGAGAATCCGTGGGACGACTTGGCCTGGCTTCGACTACTCCAACTGGCCGACGGGGTGGGCCCCAAGTCGGCAGAGCAGATGATGCAGCATCTCGGAGTGTGGGACGCCGGATTCACTGGTCCCAGTCCGCTGGACAAGTTCTGCGCCGATCCCACCGGCCGGCGGCCGAACCATCGCTCGGCCATCGACCTCGAACGGGTGGCCGCCGGACTCAGCCGATGCCGGGACGAGAGTCTGCCGGCCGGAGCGAGGATCGAACTCCTTCGCGGCGTCCTCGAGCCGATGATCCGGCGAAACTACGACCATCCAGAAGCCCGTCTGGCCGATTTCGATGCCCTGGCCGGGATGGCCTCCGACTATGGCAGCGTCGACGCCTTCCTCGCCGATCTGACCCTGGACCCACCCAGCTCCACGGGTGATCTCGCGGGGAGACCCTCGTTGGATGACGACTGGTTGACCCTCTCGACCGTCCACTCGGCCAAGGGAGGTGAGTGGGATGTGGTGCACCTGATCCACGCCGCCGACGGCGCATTTCCCTCCGATATGGCGACCGGCAGCGACGAGGGTGTGGACGAGGAACGGCGGCTCTTCTATGTGGCGCTGACGCGGGCCAAGAGCCACCTGCACATCTACGCACCGCTCCGCTATCACCACGGCGATCCGGCGGGATGGACGGACAGGCACAGTTACGCCCAGCGCACCCGCTTCCTGCCGCCGGACCTCGACGGCCTCATGGAGTTGCGTGCGGTCCGGAGCCGCTTCGATCACCCGATGCCGGTGGCGTCGCTGCCGGTGACGACGGCGGTCGACGTCGGACTCGGTGGTCTCTGGTAAGGGCCGGCCACGACGGTGGGGCCATGCCACGATCGGCTGAGGCGATCGCCCGTGAGCATCGAGGCGCTACGAGCGGGGGCTGGAGCCACCGCCCGAGCGAGGGGCGCCAAGCCGATCTGGTAGAACCGGGTGGTGGACGACGTTGAGGTTCTGTGGCTCGGTGAAGACGAACAGATCGTCCAGGCAGCCGGGGTCACCGCTCGGTCGATGCGGGACAGCCCGACCTCCGTCGCCGTCTCCAACGACCCTTTCGTCCGCCTCGAGATGCTCTACGACACGTTCGGCCAGATGCTCGGGAAGGCCCGGGTGGCCGGTGTCCGTCGCGGCAACTGTGTCCTCGGTGCCGCCGGTGCGGTCCCCCCGGGTCATTGCATCCATTCCCTGCTGCCACCCGAGGTCAGAACCCTGGATGAACCGTCTCCCGCCTCGACCGACGCCGCGCGGTTCCTGTACAGCGGATCGCTCATGGCTGCCCACGACCTCGTCGAGACCCACTGGCACGTTGGTCCGGTCGGTGTGGAACCGGGATTTCAGGGCCAGGGCCTGGGCCGGGCCGCCATGAGGCTCCTCTGTGACGAGTTCGACGAGCAACACCGACTGGCATGGCTGGAGACCGACAAGCCGGAGAACGTCCGGTTCTACATCGGCCTCGGTTTCGAGGTCATGGAGGAGGTGCCCATGCTCACGTCACGCTTCTGGTTCATGAGGCGTGAGGCGCGTTGAGCCGTCAGGAGGCTTCGCTCCTCCTGCCCGCACGCCGGACCTCGGGACCGGGCCGCGGCTGCACAGGGTTCGGCCGTCGGCCGTCGTGGGCATGCCGGCATGTGGTGTGAATCAGACAGGTCCCGGATGCCTCGGCACAGTGAACGACGCCATGGTGGCCCAGGAACTCCCGGTCCGGACTCCGAGTGGGCCGAGCGTCACGGCCGCATCCCCGGGGCCCCGGACCGCGGTGTCCGAACGTCTCCGGCAGCCCGAGGTGGACGACCAGACCTGACCTAGTATTGCCGGATGACAGGAATCCCCCCGACGGCGGAGAGCTACGACCCCGAGGCCGTCCGCGCCAAGTACCTGGCCGAGCGCGACAAGCGGCTGGTCCCCGGCCGCGCCGCCATCCGCGATCTGCGGACCGACGAGCGGTTTGCCGGCTACCGGAGTGACCCGTTCACACCGGTCGTCGACCGCGACCCGGTCGTCGACGAAGTCGACGTGGTCATCGTGGGCGGCGGCATCGCCGGGGTGCTGGCCGGCGCCCAGCTCCGCAAGGCCGGCGTCGAGCGGATCCGCATCATCGACCAGGCCGGCGGCATCGGGGGCACCTGGTACTGGAACCGCTACCCGGGCGTGATGTGCGACGTCGAGTCGTACATCTACATGCCGATGCTCGAGGAGCTCGACTACATCCCGACCCAGCGCTACGCCTTCGGCGAGGAGATCCGGCGCCACCTCGAGGCGGTCGCCGACCGGTTCGACCTCGTGCCCGACGCCCTGTTCCACACCGGGGTCACCCGCGCCGAATGGGACGAGGAGGCAGCCCGGTGGCGGATCCGCACCGACCGCGGCGACGAGATCAGCTGCCGCTGGTACGTGCTGGCCGTCGGAATCCTCAACCTCATGAAGCTGCCCACCATCCCGGGCATGGAGGACTTCGCCGGACGCTCGTTCCACACGGCCCGGTGGGACTACGAGTACACCGGTGGCGGTCCGGACGAACCCCTCACCGGTCTGGAGGACAAGGTCGTCGCACTCATCGGCACCGGGGCCAGCGGCATCCAGTGCGTGCCGCCGCTGGCCGAGTCGGCCGAAGCACCTCTACGTGTTCCAGCGCACGCCGTCGGCCATCGGCGAGCGGGGCAACCGGCCCACCGATCCTGACTTCGCCGACGGCCTCGAGCCGGGCTGGCAGCGGGCCCGAATGGACAACTTCCAGGCGATCATGCTGGGCCGGCCCGTCGACGCCGACCTGGTCGACGACGGGTGGACGCACCACTACGCCGCCGTCCAGCACCCCCCGCGGCGGGAGGGCATGACCATCGGCCGACTACATGCGCAGCGCCGAGGAGCTCGACTTCCGGATCATGGACGCGCACCGGCGCCGGATCGACGAGCTGGTGACCGACCCGGCCACGGCCGAGATCCTCAAGCCGTACTACCGCTACCTCTGCAAGCGGCCGTGCTTCCACGACGAGTACCTGCCGGCCTTCAACAACCCCAACGTCACGCTGATCGACTGCCCGGCCGGGATCGAGCGGATCACCGAGCGGGGTCCGGTCGTCGACGGGCAGCAGTACGAGGTCGACTGCATCGTCTACGGCACCGGCTTCGAGGCCGAGCTCACCCCGCTCTTCCGTCGCGTCGGCCACGACATCGTCGGTCGCGGCGGCGTCACCCTGGCCGAGAAGTGGGCCGACGGCGCCGCCAGCCTGTTCGGGATGATGAGCCGTGGCTTCCCGAACATGTTCGTCATGCCGGCACCGGGGCAGCAGGCGGTGGTCACCGTCAACTACACGCAGCTGGCCGTGCTCGGGGCCGAGTTCATCGGCCGGCGCCATCGGGCTGCTCGAGCAGCAGGGCGTGGAGGTGTTCGACGTGAGCGCCGAGGCCGAGGAGGCGTGGACGCAGAAGATCGTCGACTCCTTCGTCGACAGCAGCGCGGTCATGTCCGCCTGCACGCCGTCGCGCATCAACAACGAGGGCCACCCCGAGAGCGATGAACCCCCGCAACAGCAACTACGGCCGCGGGTTCGGCGACTGGTTCGGCTACCGCGAGCTGCTCGAGCAGTGGCTCGAGGACGGGAGCTTCGAGGGCCTGGAGCTCGAGCGTCCGATCGACGGCATCGTGAGCCGCGCGTCAGCAGGTCGCCGTCGTGACCGGCGGCGGGGGCGGGATCGGAGCGGCGATCGCCGAGGAGCTCGGCCGTGGCGGATGGTTCGTCGTCACCGTCGACCCCCTGGTGACCCTCGACGGCTCCGAGCGGCTCCCCGAGCCTGAGGAGACCACCGCCGGTCGCATCGTGGCGGCCGGCGGCTCGGCCCGGGCCTCGTCGGTGTCGGTGACCGACGCGCGAGGCGGTCCGCAGCCTGTTCCGGGAGCTGGTCGACGAGCACGGCGGACTCGACGCCGTCGTCAACGTCGCCGGCATCACCCGGCAGACCTACTTCGCACAGGGCACCGAGGAGGACTGGCTGGCGGTGCTCGCCGTGCACCTCGAGGGCTACCTCAACGTGCTCGACGCCGCCCTTCCGCTCATGGCCGCGGCCGGGCACGGCCGCGTCCTCGGGGTCACCTCCGGCTCGGGGTGGCGAGCCGCCGACGCCGGTGCCTACAGCTGCGCCAAGCGGGCCGTCGCCGCCCTCACCTGGCAGCTGGGGCGGCAGGCACCGCCCGGCGTGACCGTCAACGCCATGTCGCCCATCGCGGCCACCCGAATGGTCGCCGCTGCCGTCGAGCGCGCCCGGCAGGCGGGCAAGGTCGCCGGAGGCGGCGGCCTCTCCCTCGGGTCGATGCCGGGTCCGGAGGACCTCGGGCCGCTCGGCGCCTACCTCGTCGGTGACGGATTCGGCTGGTGCACCGGCCGGGTGCTCTTCGCCGGCGGCCCGGAGGTGGCGGTGGTCGACGAGCCCCGGCTCCTCGAGGTGGTGCGCAGCGACGAGGTGGTCTCCCTGGCCCGGGTGCTCGACGCCGTCATCCCCCGAGCGTTCGCCAGGGCCGAGGCGAACCAGGCCAGCGGCGGCGGCGGCAACCCCCGCTTCGGGCCGATCTTCGACGAGCCGGCCCCCGCCGAGGTCGCACCGCCGCAGTGCGATCGTGTGCCGTCGTCACCGACCGCCCACGACTGGCTGCGTCGCTCACCGCTGCGCTCGAGGCCCGGTCGATCACCTGCCACCGCCTGGAGGTTGCCCACAGCTTCCCGGAGGCCGCCAAGGCGCTGAGCGCCGCGGTGGAAGCCGTCGGTCCGATCGACGCCCTCGTCGTGGCGCCCGCCGCAAGCGAGCCCGCCACCACCTCGGCGGATGACTGGGAGCGGGTGCTCGCCGAGCACCGAGGGATCGTCGAGCACATCCACACCGACGCCGGATGGGCCCGGGCGGCCGCCGACTACGCCGCCGGCGCCGACCGTCCCGTCCAGCTGGTGACCCTCACCGACGCCGTCACCACCGGAGGTCGCAGTCGGGCCCAGGCCGCGGCCCAGCATGCCCGCGTGGCCGCTGGTGCGACCGACGGGCGGGTCACGGCCTTCGCGGTGAGCCTCGAGGCCTCGGAGGAGGCGGCCGGCCGACCGGTCGGCGAGCTCGTCGCCCACCTGCTTCGGCCATCCCGAGGCCTCGGCCCTCGCCGGTGCGGAGCTGGTGGTCGGCGCGGGCTGGCTCGGCCTTCGCAGTCACCCGCGGCCGATCGGCAGCATCACGCTACGGTGGCCCCGCCGTCCCCGGTTGGCTCGACGCCACGCTCCGGGAGATCGTCGGTGCCACCGACCACCCACACCACGTGGAGGCCTGATGACCGCCCGGCCCACCCGCGTCGTCGACGCCCATGTGCACCTGTGGGATCCGGCCCGTACCGACTGGTACCCGTACCTGTCGAGCCCCCCGGCCGACGGCGCC
This sequence comes from uncultured Acidimicrobiaceae bacterium, assembly GCA_963817005.1. GTDB lineage: Bacteria > Actinomycetota > Acidimicrobiia > Acidimicrobiales > RAAP-2 > Bog-756. The sequence goes on along the minus strand of CAWFMN010000004.1, from coordinate 1,226,538 downwards.
GGTGACCCGTCGAGGATGTTCCGCCGCTTCGACGTCGACACCTACCGGGCCGAGGCGGCCCGCTGGAACGTCGAGAAGTTCGTCAACGTCGCCGCCGCCACCGGTCGTCACTCGATCGACGAGACCATCGAGCTCGATCGGCAATGCCCAGGCCGGCGGCCGGCCCGGACGCCATCATCGGCGGCCTCCCGCCGACCGACACGGTGGCCGAGGCCGTCGGGCTCCTCGACCGCCAGATGACCGCCTCCCGCTTCCGTGGGGTCCGCCCCATGGGTGCCCAGGTGGGGCTGGTGCCCGACGCCGCAGTGCTGCACGCCCTGGAGGAGCGGAACCTGGTGTTCGAGCTGATGGCCCACCCCGATCAGCTCGGTGTGGCGGCGGAACAGCTCGCCGGCTTCGATGATCTGACGGTCGTGGTCGAGCACACCGGCTGGCCGCGCTCGGACTCCGACGAGGAGCGTGTCGTCTGGCAGGCCGGCATCGACGCGCTGGCCGGCCTCGGCGACAACGTCGTGTGCAAGCTCTCGGGCCTGGCCATGCCGTTCGGGTCCATGGGCGCCGATGCCCTCGCCCCGTGGCTCGAGTACGCCATCGAGGCCTTCGGCGTCGACCGCTGCATGTTCGCCAGCAACTTCCCCGTGGACTCGATGTACGGCACCTTCGACGACCTCTATGGCGCGTTCAGCGCCGTGACAGAAGACCTGGGCAGCGAATCCCGACTGAAGCTCTTTGCCGAGAACGCCGAGCGGGTGTATCGCTGCTGAAGGGCCTGCGCGCTGTGGGGCCGGTGGCCGTGGACCGGCTCACACGCCCTTGAACTCGGGCGGCCGCTTCTCGCGGAAGGCGGTGAACGCCTCCACGATGTCCTTCGACTTCAGATTGACGTTCTGGGCGATCGCCTCGGTCTCCAAAGCGCTGGCCAGCGACGATGACGCCGCATTGTCCAGCATCCGCTTGGTCATGGACAGGGCGATCGGCGGGCCGGCGGCGATCCGCCCGACCACGGCATCCACGGCGGCGTCGAGTTGTTCGGCGGGCACGACGGCATTGACGAATCCCAGCTCCTCGGCTCGGGTCGCGGTGAGCATCTCGGCCGTCAGCGACAGCTCCTTTGCTTTGTGCACTCCGATCCGCTGCGTCAGTAGCCAGGAGGTGCCGAAGTCGAGTGAGAGTCCGAGGTTGGCGAAGATGGCACTGAACCGCGACCGGTCGGAACACCAGAGCAGGTCGCCGGCCAGCGCCAGACCGAAGCCCGCACCGACGGACACGCCGTCGACCTTCGACACCACCGGGACCGGGCAGTCGTGGACGGCCATCACGCACTCCCCCAGCAGGCGCATGGCCGTCAGAGGGCTCCCGGCGAACCCGTCGCCACCGACGGAGGTCACCACGTCGGCGCCGGAGCAGAAGTCCTCATTGGCGCCGCTGAGGACGACCACCCGTGCATCCGAGGCCCCGATCTCGCGGAACGCGTCTCGAATGGCCAGCCACATGTCCATCGAACAGGCGTTGCGGGTCCCGGGGCGATCCAGCGTGACACTGGCCACGTGGCCGGCCCGCCCGACCTTGACGTATTTGCTTTCCATGGTTTCCCCCTCCAGGGACCGGACCCGAGCCCCACGTCAATATATCTATAGGTATCTGGTCTGCGAAATCGACGAGACGGACGGGAGCCCGGGTCGACTCCACCCCCTGCCTCACGGGGCCGCAACCGTCCGGAGGCTCCGGTTCCCTCGGGGCCAGGTGCGCCAGGCCTCTGTCGCCATGCTCGTGGCCGGCGGTGCCCGATCGAACTAGGCCGTGCCCACCCGCGCCATCCGCTGCAAGGCCTCACCGAACGGCACCCCTTTGTCAGGAAGCACGTCTCGGGGGAGTCCGAGTGACCGCTCCGCCACGATGTTCCGCTGGATCTCGTCGGTCCCGCCGTAAATCGAGGAGGCCGGCGAGAAGACAAAGGCTTCGGTGAACCGTCCGCCCTGGGTTCCGTCGGGGGAGGTCAGCGTGCCGTGGGCTCCGAGGATGTCAAGGGCGATGGAGGCGGAGAGCTTCATGACCCGGGTCTGGGCGATCTTCCCGATGAGGGCGACGCCTTGTCCACTGCCCTTCGCTGCTTCGGCCCTTCCCCGGAGGGCGTTCCACCGTCCGGTCTCGGTGTAGGCGATCAGCCGGGCCAGGTTCTGGCGGACCAACGGATCGTTGTTGCGCGAGGAGGAGCGGGCCAGCTCGAGGAGCTCGGGCAGGGAGATGGTCAGATTCCCACCCGGAACCGGGTCCTGAGCGGCGTCGCCCGCTCGCCGGCCCAGCATGCCGCCCTTCGGGCCCGGCTCGGGAAATCCGGCATGGTCACCGCCGGCGCCGATGCCCGTACGCTCGAAGTGGAGGGTGGTCTGTGTGACGGCCCATCCGTTGCCCGCCCCGCCGATGAGGTCGGCATCAGGACAGATGGCACTGTCCAGGAAGACCTCATTGAACACGGCCTGACCGGTCATCTCGCGCAGGGGCCGGATGGTGACGCCGGGCTGGTCGAGCTTGACTGCGAACCACGAGATCCCGGCGTGCTTCGGGACCGAGAGGTCCGTGCGGGCCAGAAGCATCCCGTAGTCGGCCTGCAGGGCCTGGCTGCTCCAGACCTTCTGGCCGGTGATCACCCAGTGGTCCCCGTCCCGCTCAGCTCGCGTCGTGAGTCCGGCCAGGTCGGAGCCGGCGCCCGGCTCACTGAACAACTGGCACCAGCCCACCTGGCCCTCGAGGATCGGTGGTACCAACCGGGCGATCTGTTCGGGGGTGCCCTGGGAAAGAATGGTCGGTGCCGCCATCAGCAGGCCCAGACCACCGGGGGGGCGGAGGGCACCGTGGGCGGAGAAGGCGGAACGGACCGTGGCCGGAGCGCGCCGGGGCAGCCCCCGTCCACCCTGTTCCACGGCGAAGTGAGGGGCCGTCCATCCGGCCTTGGCCACCAGCTGCCACCAGTCCTCGACCAGGAGGTCCGGGTCCCAGTTCTCGTGCAGCCACTGCGAGACGTCGTCCCAGAGTGCGGAGCGGGGTCCGGCGGTGGTCACGGAGTCATGCTCGGCCACTACGGCGTGGCCCCGAGCAGATCAAGGCAGTTCTCCCGCATGATCCTGCGGACTTCCTCCTCGTCGAATGCCGAGAGCTCCTTGGTGAAGTCCACCGGCTCGGCGAGTCCCTCGCCGTGGGGCCAGTCCGAGCCGAACAGGATGCGCTCGACCCCGATCAAGTCGGCCAGCGCACGCAGGTTCTCCTCGCAGTACGGCGTGACCCAGACGTGTTGACGAACCACCTCGAGCGGGTCCTCGGGAAAGACCCACGGGGTCTGGTTGGCCTGCTTGCGGAGGCGTTTGACCAGCACATGGAGCCAGTCGGATCCGTTCTCGACGCTGGCCACCCGAAGCGTCGGGTGCCTGGTGAAGACGCCGTCCACGATGAGGCTGGCGACGGTGTCATGGATGGCCCGGTCGGACACCAGGATGCGGCTCAAGACGTCGGTCTTGCCGAACCCCTCGAAAGTTGCGCTGGCCCCCCATGCCGCCGCGAAGCGGTTGTAGCCGCTGTCCCCGAGGTGGAAAGCCACGGGAATCGAGGCCTCGGCCAGGCGGGACCACACGGGATCGTGCCGCCTGTCGCCAGCGACCTCGAGGTCCCGTTCGGTCCCGGAACGGGGGCGGGGCGGATGTGGACGATGCGTGCGCCCTGCTCGATGAGGCGGTCCAACTCCAGCAGGGCCGTCATCCGGATCGGCCAGGGAGAGCATCGGTACGGCGATCAGTCGGTCGCGGTAGTTGAAGCCCCAGTCGTCCTCGAGCCACCGGTTGAAGGCGGCCAGGCTGGCCATGGTGGCGGGGATGTCGTCGGTGAGCGCCTCCTCCACGCCGCAGCCGAGGGTGGGGAAGAGCAGCACGGCACCGAGTCCCTGCTCGCTCCACGACCGCGACCCGCTGGTCCCGGTCGCGGTACTCGGCGCTTCAGCGGTTCGACCTGCATGAGGCTGGCCGGGTTGACGCCGGCGGGAATCTGGCCCCGGAAGAGTGGGTCGAGGCAGCCCGGGACGATGATCGGGTCGAAGGTCGGGTTGGGCACGAACCGGTTGATCCGGTCGCCGATCAGCAGCTGGACCCGCTTGCCGTCCTGGACCGGGTGCACGCCCCGTGTCTTGAACTTCCTGTCGAGGTGGCGGGTGAACGCATCCAGCGGCTCGTAGTAGTGGTTGTCCGCATCCACTGGCTTGAAGTCCACGACTGCACCTGCCATTTCGATAGTGCCACTGTCCGATAGTGAACACTAACGTTCCATCGAGTTTGTTCCGGGAAGTCGGGTCCTACTCGCCGAAGAAGTAGGCCCTGGCATTCCCGACGAGCCAGGCCGTTCGGACCTCGTCGGTGAGAGGAAGCTCGGCGACCTCGCCCAGGCACCGTTCCATGGAGAGGACAGGGTAGTCGGAGGCGAACATGATCCGATCCTTACCGCGGGTCGACATGTAGTGCAGCAGGGACTCAGGCAGGCGCTTCGGTGACCACGCCGAGGTCATCAGCCGGAGATTCCGGTACTTGAGCATCAAGCGGATTGCCGTGTCCCACCAGGGGTCGGCGCCGTGGATCATGCACAACTTGAGCTCGGGGAACCTCACGCAGACGCGGTCGAGATGGATCGGATTCTGCACCTCGCCGGGTATGGGCGGGCCGGGGATGCCCGTGTTCATGCAGAGTGGCAGATCGAGTTCGCAGCACTTGGCGTAGAGGGGATAGTAGACGGCGTCACTGGGCGGATACATGCCGTCTCCCCAGAAGCTCGGCCCGACATTGGCATAGGCCACCGGGTTGTCGCGGACGAACGACTCGAGGGAGCGGAGCGTCTTCATGGGCCGGAGGAGGTTGAATCCGCCGACCCCGAGGGCGAAGCGATCGGGGCGCTCTGCCGCGAACCGCTGCGCGCGGTCCCCGTCGCTGGAGATCTTGGTCAGCAGGATCGCGCGTTCCACCCCGTTGGCGTCCATATCGTCGATCAGCTCGGACAGCTCGGGGCTCTTGAGGAACGATGAGTCGCCGCCTTGAAGTAGTCCTCCTTTACCCGGATCATCCACTCGGGCTGCTTGAGGTCACCCATGTCGACGTTGACCAAACAGTCGATGGCAGAGGTCATGACTTGCTCCAGCGTCGGGCCGCCCGCGTCGGGACTGGCTTTGGGAAAGTGTTACACGCCTATCATGAAAGTCACACTTCCTCAAAGGGGAAGACACTGCCGACAGGCTTCATTCACTACCAGGTGGCCGGGGGCATCGCTACGATCACGCTCGACCGTCCGGAGGCGGCCAACGTCCAGACGCTGCCCATGCTCGACGATCTGGACGAGGCGTGGTGCCGGGCGGACGATGATCCCGACGTTCGGGTCATCGTGCCGCAGGCGAACGGCAAGCGCTTCTCGGTCGGCCACGACATCAGGTCGATCGGGGACAACGCCCAAGACCCGGGGTCGGACCCGGCCAGGGTGACGGGCGGGGATGTTCCCTGGCTAGAGTCGGGATGGGGCGCAGGTCGGACGAGCCCTGGGCCAGACCACGGAGAGGTGGCCGACGCGTGGCACTAGAGGTGACGGGCCGCTCGACACAGCGCGAGAAGCCGCAGCAGATCGCCGACGAGATCCGAGCGGCCATCGTGGCCGGCGACCTCTCCGAAGGTGACTCGCTCGGACACGAGCCCGACCTGGTGCAGCGGTTCGGGGTCTCCCGACCGTCCCTCCGGGAGGCACTCCGCATCCTCGAAGCGGAAGGGCTCATCACTGTGGTGCGGGGTGTCTTCGGTGGGGTGATCGTGCACGAGCCCGACGAACGGCTGACGGCCCGGACGGCCGCCCTGGTGCTCCAGGCCCGCAACGTTCCCGTGGCTGACGTGCACGCCGCCCGCAGCATCATCGAACCGGCCGCGGCGCGACTCGTCGCCGAATTGACGACCCGGGTCTCGGCCAGCCGGGAACTGCGACGGCTGATCCAGGACCAGGAGGATCTGTTCCACGAGCCTGAACGCTTCGGACGGGCCAATGCCCGGTTTCACGAGCGGCTGGTGGCGTTGACCGGGAACCAGACGCTGAGCCTCGTCGCCGCCATGCTCAACGAGGTGATCACCCGAGCCGTGACGGCGATGGCCCAGCCGGCCACGAGCGACGTGTCGACGACCTCCCGCCGGCGAGGGCTGACCTCACAGACGAAGTTGGTGGAGCTGATCGCTCAAGGGCGCGGCGACGAGGCCGAGCTGCATTGGCGGGCCCACTTGAAGGCCGTCGGACGGATCATGTTCGGTCGAGGGCCGACACCGACGATCGATCGCCTTCATCACGGCTGACGGACCGGCGCGAACCGACCGTGGGCCCTCCCTGTCGTACTACCGTCGGGGGAGTGGTCGGGAAGGTTGAGGGAGTGGGCTTTGCTTCGGGACTCATCGACCCGGGTCGGTTGGTCGCCGGAGCCAGGGCACTCGAGGAGGTCGGGTCCGACTTCCGGTCGGTGGCCGAGTCCACCGCCGACGGCAAGATCCTGGTCGAGCCGGGACCGGCCGACCCTCGGTCGGGGAGGTCCTGAGCATGCCGGTCGTGCCCGGCGAATCCGACGTCCCCCCTCTCAACGAGCTCGGGTTCTATCTTCTGGCCGGGGCCCCCGACTCGCCGGCGCCGCTCGTCGGCGAGATCGCCGACGGGGAGTCCCAAGGCCTCGGTTCGGCGTTCATCTCGGAGCGCTACAACATCAAGGAGGCGGCCACCCTCTCGGGTGCCGCCGGGGCTACGTCGAAGCGCCTCGGCATCGCCACCGCGGCGACCAATCAGAACACCCGGCATCCGCTGATCACGGCCTCCATGGCCACGACCATGCACCGGCTGACCGGAGGGCGGTTCACCCTGGGGCTGGGTCGGGGGGTCGACGCCGTCTTCGGCGCCTTCGGACTGCCCCGGATCACCACGGCGCAGATGGAGGACTTCGTCGGGCTCCTCCGGCGCCTCTGGCACGGCGAAGTCGTCTTCGGTCATGACGGCCCGGCCGGGACCTTTCCCATCCTCCACCTCGACGCCCGCTTCGACGAAGACATCCCGCTCGGACTGGTCGCTTTCGGACCGAACTCGTTGGCCCTGGCCGGCCGGGCCTTCGACATGGTCGTTCTCCACACCTTCTTCACCGACGAGACCGTGAGCCGGGCGGTAGCCACCGTTCGGCAGGCCGCTGAGCGGGCCGGCCGCGACCCGTCAGCCGTCCGCATCTGGTCCTGCTACGCCACCATCCACGACGGCCTGGACCCCGAGCTCGTCCTGAAGAAGACCGTGGGCCGGTTGGCCACCTACCTGCAGGGCTACGGCGACCTCATGGTCTCCACCAACGGATGGGACCCGGCGCCCCTGGCCGCCTTCCGCGCCGATGCGGTGGTCTCGTCGATGTCCGGGGCCATCGACGGGGTGGCCACTCCCGGCCAGCTCGAACACATCGCCGGCCTGCTCCCGGACGAGTGGCTCGAGCCGGCGGCGACCGGATCGCCCTCCACGTGTGCGGCACGGGTCCTGCGTCAATTCGACCTGGGCGTGGACGGCGTGATCATGCACGGGGCCACGCCGGATGAGCTCGCTCCCGTGGTCCAGGCGTACCGGGCCATCCGTCCGCCGGGCCGCTTCGACCGCCTGGTGGCCAACCCGGGCGTCGTGGCTGCTCCCTGATGGGTGGACGGGATCGGCGGGGCGCTCGCCAGTACGGACCGGGAGCTGCCATGCCGGCGTCGACCGGCGCCCCCGGATGGCCAGGGCACCACGATCTGGCTTCGCCGGACCGGGCGGCGACCGGGCCCGATGGCCGGCCAGTACCGGGCTTCTGGCCGGCTGGACGACCTCCCGGTCAGGAGCTCAGGAGACCCGACCACCTCGGCACCGACGGCCTTCGTGCCCTCTCCGTCAATTGGATAGATTTGGCCACCCTGGCTCCGGTCGGGAGTGGTTACTGGTCGGAGGCCGAAGGTCGGGCTCGCGCTCACGACGTGGATGCCGTCGCGCCGCTCCGTCTCCACGGCCGCACGCCAGCACGAGTAGGAGGTTGGTCAGATCGAGTTCGAGACCCTGCTGTACGAAGAAGCCGATGGGGTGGCCGTCGTCTCCCTCAATCGACCCGAGGTGCACAACGCCTTCAACGAGGCCATGCAGAACGAGCTTCGGGACCTGTGGCGCTGGCTCAAGACCAATGACGGTGTTCGATCGATCGTCCTCACCGGGTCCGGCGAGAAGGCGTTCTGTACGGGCCTGGACCGTGCCGACGTCCCCACGGAGGAGGGGGAGTTCTTCTTCCATGCGCTGACCTATGAGGATCCTGGTCGGAGCATCGGTCCCCGGAGCCAGGGCCTGTGGAAGCCGATCATCGCCGCCGTCAACGGGATGGCCTGCGGAGGGGCGTTCTACCTCCTCGGTGAGGTCGATTTCATCGTGGCCGCTGATCACGCCACCTTCTTCGACCCGCACGTGACCTACGGCATGCCGGCCGTGTTCGAGCCGGCGCTCATGGGGGAGAAGATGCCCTTCGGAGAGGTCATGCGCATGACCTTGATGGGCAGCCAGGAGCGCATCTCGGCAGAGAAGGCGGAACGGATGGGCCTGGTCACCCAGGTGGTGCCCTCGGCCGAGTTGGCCGGGGTCACTCGACAGCTGGCGCTGACCATCGCCTCCTACTCCCCGGCGGCCGTGCAAGCCTCGTTGCGGGCCGTGTGGGCCTCACGAGAGATGTCACCCGGACAGATGGTCGAGCTCGGCAACCTCTTCCTCAACCTGGCCACCACGGCCGAATCGCTCCGAGAGAGCCAGGAGACCTTTCAGAGGCGCAAGTCCGGGCCACCGACCATCCGGTGACCGCCTCGAGCGGACAGAGGTCCGGGCGGACGATCGGGCCCCCTGACCCTCCTGACGCCTCGTTGTTCGATCCACGAGTGACGTGACTCGAAGATGACGTCCGAGAACGGATCGAACTCGGCGACCCGGACGCCGGCGTCCACTCCCGCATTCCCGACATCATGGGTTGCTCCTTCAGGTCGAGACCCATCGCTTCCGACCAGTCACGACCGCTGCCAATGACTTCGAGAGCGTGACCGCGGTGCGCCTGACATCCGACGACCCCAATCCGAAGCCTGACGGGCCATAGTCTGCGAAGCACCGGTGTGCTCCATCGTCGCACCCCCAGGTCCCTTGCTCGCCAATATAGGTAGATAGATTGACGGCTGCAGATTCGCCACTCGCCGGGAGCCCCCGGCACGCAGCCGTCGGGTCAAGGAGGTCCGCCAACGCATGAGGACGGGATGCCCCCGGTGGCGCTGTCGTAGGGTGAGCCGGTGATCCGACGCTTCCCGGTCGCTGCGCAGGGCGCCGGCCGATGACTCGGGCCTTTGATCCGGTCGACATCTCATCTCCGGCTTTCTGGAGAAGGACGATGCGGGAACGCGACATCGACTTCGCCACCTTGCGCGGCCGACCCACCATGACCTTTCACCCGGCGGTCCAGGTCGGCGTGGCCTCGACCGCGACCGGCTTCTGGGCGGCGACCAGGCATGCGGACATCGTGCACGTCAGCCGCCATCCCGAACAGTTCTGCAGCGGTCAGGGTGTCGGCTTCAGCGACATACCTCAGGAGTTCAATGAGCCGTTCGGGTCCTTCCTCATGACCGATGCCCCCCGGCATACGCAGCTCCGCCGTCTGGTCAATCGGGCTTTCACGCCGAGGCAGGTGGCCAGCATCGAGGAGCAGATCCACCAGCAAGCCGAACAGATCGTGACCGAGACGGTGGGCCGGGGGACCTGTGAGCTGGTGGCCGACCTGTCGATGCGACTCCCGCTGTGGACGATCTCCGGGATGCTGGGCATACCCCCTGAGCGACAAGCCGAGCTGCATGAAGCGGCGAACCAGATGGTCGGTGCCCAGGACCCGAAGTTCCTGGCCGGACACGACGATGCATTCTCTGTGGTGCTGTCGGCCGGGATCGCGCTGTCCACGCTCGGCTCGGAGCTGGCGGCCGAGCGGCGCCACCGGCCGACCGGCGACCTGCTGACCGCCCTGGTGCAGGCCGAAGTCGAGGGCGAGCGCCTCAGTGATCAGGAGATCGGAGCGTTCGTCGTGCTGTTGGGGGTGGCCGGGAACGATACGACCCGGAACACGATCACCCACGGCGTCATGGCGTTCGCCGAACGCCCCGACCAGTGGTCAGCGCTGCGCGGCGACCCGGAGCGTCTGCTTCCGGGCGCCGTCGAGGAGATCATCCGCTGGGCGTCGCCGGTGATGACGTTTCGACGCACGGCTACCGCCGATGCCAGCATCGGGAATCAGCGGATTGCGGCGGGTGACCACGTCGTGATGTTCTACGGATCGGGCAACCGGGACGAGACGGTCTTCCCGGACGCATGGGAGTTCGACATCGGCCGGCACCCGAATGACCACGTAGGTTTCGGTGGGGGAGGGCCGCATTTCTGTCTCGGTGCGAACCTCGCCCGCGCCCAGCTCCGCTCGGTGTTCGGGGAGCTCGCCACATCGGTCAGGTCGTTTCAGGTGGGCGAGCCCGATCGGCTTGACGGCGCGTTCGTGCACGGCGTCCAATCGCTCGATTGCCGTTTCATCACTGACTGAACCGGTCGAGCCACGCGGCGAAGGGCTTCCGACGGTGACCGCTACGTGAGGCGGTCGGCCAAGCGATGCCGATCGGCGTCGGTCAGCAGACGGAGCGGTTCCTCTCGGCTCGGTCTCCAGTACACGGGAGTGGGGAGCCACGCCTCACGACGCAGCCGGGACTTGTCCACCTTCAGACTGGCCAGTTTGGGCAGATCATCGCTCAGCCGCAGGAAGGCCGGCACCCACTTCGGGCCCAGGTCGGGTTGGCCGGCCAGGAACTCCTCGAACGTCTCGATCTGGAAGGAATCGGGTTCGTCGACTTCGAGCGCAGCCATGACCAGATCACCGACAGGCGAGTCGGGTACCGCGTAGACAACCGCAGTGTGGGCTGGGCCGAATCGTCCGATGATCGACTCGACGACCCCGGCGGCAAAATTCTCGCCGTCCACCCGGAGCCATTCATTGGATCGACCGGCGAAGTAGAACCAGCCGTCCGCGTCGCGATAGGCGAGGTCGCCCGACCAGTAGTGACCCTTTCGGAACCGCTCCGTCGTGGCCTCGTCGTTCCGGTAGTAACCCTCGAATCCCTGCCCGGGGTTCAGATTGACTATCTCACCGGTCGCCGCGGTGGCATTGAGAATGGCCCCGTCCGGTGCGCGCTCCACGGAAGGGCACTCCTCTTCGGTGTTCGGGTCCAGTACCACGATGTGTTCGTCCGCCGTCCCGAGCGCCCCTTCGGGCATCGAGGCATCACGACGGATGATGATGACGCCTTCCGTGGAGCCATAGCTGTCGCGGACCTGACAGTTGAATCGCCGGGCGAAGGACCGGATGTCTCTGGACGAGGCCTCGTTGCCCAGCGCCATCCGCAAAGGATTCCGCGGGTCGTCCTCGTGTTCGGGAACGGCGAGGATGTAGTTGAGCACTTTCCCCGTGTACGTCATGAGGGTCGCCCCCATGCGCCGGATGTCACCCATCGTCCTCGAGGCCGAGAATTTGGAGCGAGTCCCGATGGGCACTCCGGAGGACAGGGACGAAGCGAGGCCCGTGAACAGGGAACTCGAGTGGAACAGCGGCAATGGGGAATACACGCCGTCACCCTCACCGAGATCGGCGACGGCGGCCACGTGGCCTCCGGTTCGGGCAAACCGACCCTGGGTGCAACGCACGGCTTTGGGAAAGCTGGTGGACCCCGACGTGAAGATGAGGAGGAAGAGATCGTCGTCGTGGGGAGGTGCGACGATCGCATCCGAATGGTCGGTTCCGGCCAACTGCAAACGGTACTCGTCCGAATCGGTACGAAACACCCGCCGACGGTCCATGTCGAATCCCGACTGGTCGAGCAGACCGCCGTAGACGTCCGACGTCACCATGGCTTGGCAGTCTGCGTGGTCGATCAGGCGGAGCAGTTCGTCACCTCGGTACGTGGCGTTGATGCCCACGACGACCGCCCCGGAAATGGCCGCGGCACCCAGCCAGTACAGGTAGTCGGGCGTATTGTCGAGGAGGACCCCGATGTGGGGCGGTTGGTCGGGATCTCGGATCTCCTGCCACAGCGTCGCACGCCGGAGCGATTCGTGAATCCACTCCCGATACGTGACGGTTCCACCCTCGAAGTACAGCGCGATCCCATCGCGCTCCCGGTACCGGAGGAGGAGCTCTGCTGCAGTCACCGGTGTCCGCCCCGGTGGAGGATCAATTCGGACATTGGGAGAAGTCCCGTCGGAAAGTACCTGGCACAGATGCGGTCGTGCGCCGGCTCGAGGATCTCGCGTAGCTGGCTCCGAGATCAGCGTGGGGGAACCCGATCCTCGTGTCGATGACCGGGATGCCAGCTACGAAGACCACGGCCCGTCCCCGCCGGTGATCAAGGGATCTCCACGTTCAACAACCGCTCGGCGTTGGCCCGTCCGATTTGGTACTTGGTCGCATCGTCTGCCCAACGCAGCGAATCCGTGATGAAGTCGATCGGCTGCTCCACTCCCTCGGCGTGAGGCCAGTCCGACCCCAGGAGCATCCGGTCGATGGCAAGGACGTCGGACAACGCCGCGAGATCGTCCTCCCAGAACGGGGTCACCCACACGTGGTCCCGGAAGGTCTGCGAGGGTTCCGCCTTGAAGTAGCCCGGGTTGCGATTGGCGGCGTCGTCCAATCGGTGGAGCAGGTCAGGGACCCACGAGGCGCCGTTTTCGACACTGGCCATCCGCAGAGAGGGAAACCGGTCGAAGATGAGCTGACAGATCGCCGCACCGTAGAAGTCGGCGACGGCTCGACCCTTGGAGATCACCCCGCGCAGCGGCGACCGGAAGATGGAGTTCTCCGTGCCGTCCTCCCACATGTTCACGATGACGTCGTAGCCCTCGAGTCCGGCGTGCGTGGCCACCACGACACCGCTCTCGGCGGCCAATCCCCAAAACGAGTCGTACAGCGGGTCGAACGGGGATCGGAACCCGCCAGGTATCGGTACCGGTGCATTGCGGATGTTCACGACCAGCGCCCCACGGTCCAACACCCTCCGGAGCTCAGCCTGAGCGAACTCCGGATCCAGCAACGGGACGTTGGGTACGGCGAAGATCCGGTTCTGGTAGCGGTACCCCCAGTCTTCGTCCAGCCAGAGATTGAATCCGGAGAACACCTGGCCGGCGGCTTCCGGGTCGTCCTTCAGCGCTTCCTCCAGGCCCACGCCCAAGGTGGGGAAGAGGAGCGCGGCTCCCACGCCCTGATCGTCCATTGCCTCCAGCCGCCGGTCACGGACCCGGTACTCGGGCCGAATGGGCTCGAGTTCGCCAAACGCCTCTCGCAACGTCTTCTGTTCCGGATTCCCCCGATACCAGGAGTGCAGGGCCCCTGGACGAGCCACCGGATCGAACGTCGGGTTGGCGATGTACCGGTTCACCTTTCCGCCCACCACGAATCGGGTGCGGCCGTCGATGACCTCGAAGCGGGCTCCCCGGGAACCGAGGGCGGGATCCACGTGACGAGTGCACGCGTCGAGCGCCTCGTAGTAGTGGCTATCGAAGTCGAAGAGTTTGAATCCGCTCACTCCACCTCACCTCCAGGCTGCCCCGACCGGTGGTCACCCGGCTGTTACACCTCGCCACGGACACTATCCCTAGCCGCCGGACCCCTCGACTGGGCCGAGGGGTCCGGCGGTGCGGATTCGCGACGGTCGGAGCGTCCGGGGCCCCGGGATCCCGACCGGTCCGCGGGGCCCGCATCCTTCGGCCCGAAACGGCGCAGTCTTCACCGTCCCTCCTGGTCGGAGCATCGGACGTCGTCACCTGGTGCCCCACCGGGGCGGGTGGCACGGCCGTGGGACCGACGGCACCCGGTGACCGCCGACGGCCCGGCCGGGTGCCACCTGCCCATCGATCGACGCTGGTACCCTCCTCACACGATGTCGGCGGTCATGACTCCACAGAAGGTTTCCGCCGGAGCCGAGCCCGGCGCTCGAGTGCCGTGGCGCTACAGCCACCACGCAGAGATCCTGCTCGTCAGCTTCGCCGCGCTGCTCATCGAGATCAGCTACACGAGGATCATCTCGTACAAACTGTTCTACTACTACGTCTACCTGGTCATCGGCATCGCCCTGCTGGGGGTCGGGGCCGGCGCCGTCCTGGTAGCCGTGTCCAAACGCATTCGGAACGCCCCCACCGACACCGTGCTGTTCTGGAGCTTCATACTCGGTGCGGCAGCGACGATCGCCTCGTATGTCGTCATCGCCCACATCCAGATCAACACCCTGGCGGTGTGGCTGTACGGTACGTCCGGATCGGTCAAGAGCTTTCTCTTGCTGCTGATCCTCTGCCTCTGCCTGTTCGCCTCGTTCGTCCCCGCCGGCATCATCTCGGCCACGCTGTTCAGTCGCCGACCCGAGGGCATCGGCGGGCTGTACTTCGCCGACCTCCTGGGTGCGGCCATCGCCTGCGGAGCCGTCATCTACATCATCAGCTCGATCGGGGCACCGGCGACGGTCATGTTGGCGGCGACGGTGATGGCGGCCGGCGCGATCTGGGTGGGCGTGCGGCTGGGGTGGGCGCTGGCGGGGTTGGCCGCGGTGGCCCTGGTCGTCGGGCTGGTGCTGACCGTCGGACCCGGCCTGCTCCCCTCGCAGCGACTCGATACCAGCAAGACCGAGATACCGCCCGGCACGCTCGCCTTCTCCGGCTGGGGTCCCGTACTACGGGTCGACCTGGCCCGGGCGCCCGGTCATCCGGACATCTTGAATCTCTATCACGACGGAATCCTCGGCGCCTCGATCGACCGCTGGAACGGGAAGCAGTCGTTCCTGACCAACTACGACTTCCCCCAGGACCCGCGCTCGATCCCCTTCCGAGTACTGGACACCCCTCCCCGCAAGGAGGCGGTCATCGGCGCCGCCGGCGGTCACGAAGTCCTCACGTCGCTGTACTACGGGGCGAAGCACGTCGATGCGGTGGAGCTCAATCCGGTCACCGTGCACCTGGTGACCACCACGTACGCCGATTTCGACGGCCACCTGGCCCAGAATCCCCGGGTCTCCTACATCAACGCCGACGGTCGGTCGTACATGGCTCGGAGCCACCAGCACTACAACCTGATCTGGTACCCGGCGCCCGACAGCTACGCCGCCTCGAGCGGCGCCCTCTCGACGGCGTACGTGCTGTCGGAGAGCTATCTCTACACGACCAACGGGGTCCAGTCGATGATCGAGCACCTGGCGCCGCACGGCATCTATGTCGCGCAATTCGGCGAGGTCGACGCCAAATACGATCTCCGGACCTCCCGGTTCGTGGCCACCGCCCGCCAGGCCCTCGCCAACCTCGGCATCTCCGATCCCGGTGCCCACATCCTGGTGGCCGCCACCCCGACCTCGTTCATCACCCACATCCCGCTCTCCACCATCCTGGTGAAGCGAAGCGCCTTCACCCCGGCCGAGGTGGCGCGATTCCTGGGGGGCGTGAAGGCCGTCTCCCAGTCCACGGTCTTGACCGCCGGTGGGCACGCGGTCACCAGCAACCCGGTCAACACCGTCGTGCAGACTCCGAGCGCCCAACTCCAGTCGTTCTACGCCTCCTACCCCTATGACATCACCCCGACCACCGACAACGACCCGTACTTCTACCATTTCGCCCGATTCGGGAATGTGGCCTCCAACTTTCTCCACTCCCTGAACAGCGCCGACCGGGAGAATGCCGTCGGCGAGCGTGTGCTGCTGTTGCTCCTGGTGATCTCGATCGTCGGGGCTGCGGCCCTCCTGCTGCTGCCGTTCGCCGTGATCCGCGACGTCTGGGTGCGACTACCCCGGAAGCGGCTCTCGGCCGTCTACTTCGCCGGGGTGGGACTGGGTTTCATCTTCTTCGAGATCACGCTGATGCAGCTGCTGAACCTGTTCCTCGGATTTCCCACCTATTCGCTGACCATCACGCTGATGTCCCTGCTGGTCTTCACCGGACTCGGCGCGCTGGCCAGCCAACGGGTCACCGCCCGGGTACGGGCCATTCCGAAGCTCCTGGTCGTCCTGGCCGCGCTCTGCGTGTTCTACATCGTCGGCCTGGTCCCGATGACCAACGCGCTGTTGGGAGCGCCGCTGGCCGTTCGGATCATGGTGGCCTTCCTCGTGATGGCGCCGCTCGGCCTCTGCCTCGGGATGTTCATGCCCATCGGTCTCGGTGAGATCTCCCAGCTCGGGAAGTACCCGCGTCAGTACGTGGCCTGGGGCTGGGCGGTCAACGGCTTCGCCTCCGTGGTGGGATCGTCCCTGGCCACGATCCTGGCCATGACCTTCGGGTTCGACTGGGTGCTGTTTCTCGGCCTCCTCTGCTATGCGGTAGCGGTCGGAGCGTGGTACCCGCTGTCGAGGGTTCCGTTGCGGAGGTGATCCCGTGTCGACCCGATGGGCCGGCCCTGTGGGAGACGATCACTCAGATGGTTGGGGCGCTCCGAGGCCTCGGGAGACGAAGGCAATGGCGGCGTCGATCAGACCGTCGT
The DNA here is from genome assembly GCA_963817005.1 of uncultured Acidimicrobiaceae bacterium. Taxonomy (GTDB): domain Bacteria; phylum Actinomycetota; class Acidimicrobiia; order Acidimicrobiales; family RAAP-2; genus Bog-756. Next base: position 1,209,944 of record CAWFMN010000004.1, on the reverse strand, counting down.
CGACAACCTCAGGTTGGTGGACCCGGAGGAGGCTGATGCCCCGGAAGAGCACATCGATGATCCGGGCCATCTGCTCGGGCGACTCCAGCGGGTCGAGGCCCTGCCTGCGCCGCTCCGCCTCGATGATCGTGGCCAGGGCGCGAATGGCCTCGTTCTCGATGCTCAACAACCGGTCTCGTGCCACGGGGTTGCGGGCGGCATAGAGCCAGAACTCCTGATACAGGAGACCGAAGTTCCTGTTGGTCTGGTCAACCCCATGCTGGACGAGGTCGGTGAAGTCCGCGATGCGGTACTCCGGCGCCACCTCCGACTGCTCCAGCGTTGCCCGGATCGACTCCATCTCCTGGTCGCTGTTCGCCTTGAACAGAGCCAGGAAGAGGTCCTCCTTGCTGTCGAAGTTGGAGTACACCGCACCCTTGGTGAAGCCGGCCACGGCAGCCACCTGATCCAGCGAGGCGCCGTAGAAGCCGCGTTCGGCAAAGACCTGGGCCGCCGCCGCCAACAGGTGCTCTCGGGTCTGCTGCCGTCTGCGCTCGGGAGTGAGGGGTTCGATCGTCATGGTTGTTGTGCTACCGACGAGGATAGTAGATACTAATAAGTATGCAGGAATCTGTTGAGTATCAACCCGTCGGGAGGGGTGGTACGGAGGCAGCCGGATCGGGGCTGGCGATCCAGGCGGTCGGGCTGGTCCGGCGCTTTGGCGAGCAGGTCGCGGTCGACCGCCTCGACCTCGCCGTGGGCACGGGCGAGATCTACGGGTTCCTCGGGCCGAACGGAGCCGGGAAGTCGACAGTGGTCAGGATGCTCTGCACCCTGCTCGGGCTCTCCGGCGGCCGGGCGAGCGTCGCCGGGTATGACGTCTGCCTCGCCAGTGAACAGGTGCGGCGCCGGATCGGGGTCGCCCTCCAAGAAGCGGCCCTGGACGATCGCCAGACCGGGAGGGAGCTGCTGTCACTGCAGGGCCGTCTCTACGGACTGGGCCGGCGGCGGATCGAGGGGCGCATCGACGAGGTGCTCGACCTGGTCGACATCGGATCGGCCATCGACCGTCGCATCGGCACCTACTCGGGTGGAATGAAGCGACGACTCGATCTGGCGACGGCTCTGGTCCACGAGCCAGAGGTGCTCTTCCTGGACGAGCCGACCACCGGGTTGGACCCGTTGAGCCGTGCGACGGTGTGGAGCGAGGTTCGCCGGCTGAATGCCGAATTGGGCATGACCATCTTCCTCACGACTCAGTATTTGGAGGAAGCCGACACACTGGCTGATCGAGTGGGCATCCTCTCCGGCGGTCGGTTGGTCGCCGAGGGCACACCGGCGGAGCTGAAGCATTCGATCGGTCACGACCTCATCGAGGCAGAGGTTCTCGGGAGTGACCCGGGCTCGGTCGAGGTGTTGCGGGAGCTGGAGGTGGCCGAGTCGGTCTCGGCCAAGGACGGAGTCATCACCATCGGTACGTCGGACGGTCCCGCCGCACTCAGTTCGGTCGCCCTCGCCCTCAGCCGGACCCCTCTCGAGGTGAAGAGCCTCGTGCTGCGGTCGCCCACCTTGGACGATGTGTTCATGGAGCTGACGGGAGCCCGCATCGGGGGCGTCGGGGGGGTGGGTGACGGTGATTGACCTGGAGATCGGTGAGCGACCCAGCTTCGTGCACGACATCCGGGTGGTGGCGGGACGGGCGCTGCGTCAGATGCCCCGCGAACCAGCGTCGGTGATTCCTGCGGTGTTCGTGCCCGCCTTCTTCTATGCGGTCAATCTCGGGGCCCTCGAGAAGCTGGCCGGCACCTCGCTCGACTACAAGGCCTTCCTTCTGCCGATGGCCATCGCCTTCGCGGTGACAGGGATGTCGAGGGCACCGACGCTGGTCACCGACATCCAGAGCGGCTACTTCGACCGACTGTGCATGACGCCGATACGCCGGAGCGCGCTGCTCCTGGGCCTGATGGTGGCGGATGTCGTCGTGATCATGGCACTGTGCCTTCCGGTGCTGGCCATCGGCTTTGGCGTCGGCGTTCGTTTCGCCACGGGATTTGCCGGCGTCGCGGTGTTCATCGGGTTCTCCGCCCTCTGGGGTCTCGCCTTCACCGGGTTCCCCTATGCCGTCGCCCTCAAGACTGGTAGCCCGGCGGCCGTCAACGCCTGCTTCGTGGTCTTCTTCCCGTTGTTCTTCCTCACCGACGCGGTGGTGCCCAAGCAGCTCCTCACCGGTTGGTTCGCCACCATCGCCACCTACAACCCGGTGACCTACCTTCTCGGCGGTCTGCGCTCACTCATCGTCGGGGGCTGGCAGGTCAAGTCGATCATGGAGGGCCTGGCCGCCGTCGGCGTGCTGGGTCTGGTGAGCATCTCGCTCGCCCTGGCCGCCCTGAAGGCCAGAATCCGCATGGGGGAGTAGCGGAGCCTCCGACGCCCGAGTCGACCCGACCGGGTGGTTGAGATGGTTCCATCGTTCTGGTCTCCCGTGCAGTGAGGTTCTGGGTGAACCGTAGGATTAGATTGATCTATGCGAAATCCGAGTTGGGAATGACGAGAGGACAGTTACGCATTCGTCCTGCTAGCGTCTCGAACAAGGTCGGCTTGCCTGCGGTCGGCCGATTGAGCTGAGGAGCCACCCATGCCGTCACGCACACTGGACTTCCCGGTCTTCGACGCCGACAACCACATGTACGAGACCACCGATGCCTTCACCAAGTACCTCCCGTCCGAGTACGAGGGTCTGATCAAGTACGTCCAGGTGGACGGTCGGACCAAGATCGCCGTGAACGGCCTGATCAGCGAGTACATCCCCAATCCCACCTTCGCCAAGGTCGCTGCCCCGGGGGCGCAGGAGGCGTACTTCAAGAGCGGCAACCCCGAGGGCAAGTCCCGGCGGGAGATCCTCGGCCGGGGCATCGACGCCCTCCCCGGCTTCTCCGAACCCGAACCGCGATTGGCGCTCATGGACGAGCTCGGACTGGACCGGGCCCTGATGTGGCCGACCCTGGCCAGCCTGCTCGAGGAGCGGATCCGAACCAACCCTCCGGCGGTCCATGCGGTGGTGCACGCCCTCAACCAGTGGATGCACGAGCACTGGACGTTCAACTACGAGAACCGGATGTTCGCGGCTCCGGTGGTCCATCTGGGCATCGTGGACCGGGCCATCGAGGAGCTGGACTGGCTGGTCGAGCGTGGAGCCCGGATCATCCTCGTCCGTCCGGCCCCGGTGTGGGGGTTGATGGGTCCCCGGTCGCCGGCCCTGCCCGAGTTCGATCCGTTCTGGAAGCGCGTGGCCGAGGCCGACCTGGTCGTCGGGATGCACGCCTCGGACAGCGGTTACCAGCGATACGCCAACGAGTGGGAGGGTATCGCCGACAGCGAGATGACGCCCTTCCGGGGCGATTCGGGCTTCCGGGCCATCACCGGTCACCAGGGCCGTCCCATCATCGACACCGTGGCCTCCCTCGTCGGGCACGGACTCTGCTCGCGCTTCCCCAGTCTCAAGTTCGTCCCGGTGGAGAACGGGAGCAACTGGGTCCGCCCGATCCTGGCCGACATGGAGCACGCCTGGATCCACTCGCCGAACTCCTTCGAGGAGAACCCGGTCGACGTCATGAAGCGGAACATCTGGGTGCACCCGTTCCACGAGGAGGATCCCAAGGGCCTCGTGGACCTCCTGGGCGCCGACCGGGTGCTCTTCGGGTCGGACTACCCCCACCCCGAGGGGATGTCCGACCCCATCACTTTCGTCGACGACCTCGCCGGCCTGCCCGAGGACGACATCAAGAAGGTCATGGGCGGCAACCTGAACCGTCTGATGGGCTTTGACGAGGCGGCTTGAGTCTCGGTCTGGGGCCTCCCCGAGGGGGCCGGGTCGTCGGCGTCGTGCAACAGTGTCGTACCCGGACCTCGGGCCCTGTCGGGCTCCGACGGTGACCCGATGCTGACACAGGAGTGGATGGCGAGGAAGGAGCTGGCCAGATGGATCTCAACCCTTCCGATGAGCAACGGCAACTGATCGACGCCTTCGGCGCCCTCTACGGCAAGGAGTCCCCACCCGAGCGGGTCCGGGCGGCGGAGCCGACGGGGCACGACCCCGACCTGTGGCGGCGACTCCAGGAGGCGGGTGCGCTCGAGATGGCCGTCGACGAAGCGTCCGGAGGATCGGGCGCGTCCCTGCTGGATCTGGCCCTGGTGGCCGAGCAGCACGGTCGGTTCCTCGGCTCGGCGCCCCTGCTGGAAGCCCAGGTGGCGGTCCGGCTGCTGGCCCGCGTGGGCAGCCCCGAGGCCACGTCGATCCTGGCCGACACGCTGGCCGGCGACCGCTTGACCACCCTGGCCCTGCACCCGCCCCGGCGCGGCGTCCTCACCATGGTGCCCTCGGGATCGGTGGCCGACACGGTGATCTTCGCCGACGGAGGGCGGCTGTGGTCATCGGCCATCGGCGACGCCAGAACGACGGTGGACAACCTCGGCTCCCTCCCGGTGGCCGATCTCCAGGTCGGTCCTGGTGCAGTGGCCCTGGCCTCGGAACCGGATGGGGTGAGGGCGTTCGAGGAGGCCCGGGACGAGTGGTTGGTGCTGATGGCCAACGCCCTGACCGGGCTGGGGACCCGATCCCTCGAGATCGGCGTGGAGTACGTGAAGGAACGCCATGCCTTCGGTGCACCCATCGGCTCGTTCCAGGCGGTGGCCCACGGCCTGGCTGATGCCGCCACCAGCGTGGACGGTGGCGGCCTGCTCGCCCGGGAGGCGGCGTGGGCCGCGGCCGAGGAGCCCGGCCGGGCGCCGGAACTGGCCGCGCTGGCCTGCGCCTTCAACGCGGAGGCGGCGCGCCAGGCCAGCTACCGGAGCCTGCACTACCACGGTGGCTACGGGTTCATGCTGGAATTCGACATCCAGTTGTATTTCCGCCGCGCCAAGGCCTGGCCGGCGCTGTTCGCCGAGCCGGCCGCCCTCTACGCCCGCGCCGAGGGTCACCGACTGTCGACCGCGCAGGAGGGGGACTGACCATGGACTTTCGACTGGGTCAACGCGTCGACGGCTTCCGGCAGGAGGCCCGGGACTTCCTCGACGCAGCCCTCACCGACGAGGTGCGGGACGAGATGCACCGTACCGGTGTCCACCACAGCTGGGCCTTCCACCGCGCCCTGGTCGAGCACGGATGGTTGGCCCCCGGATGGCCCGAGGAACTCGGCGGCCAGGGCCGGGACCCCCTGGAGATGCTGGCCTTCATGGAGGAGTTCCACCGCTCGGGGGCTCCGACCTACGCGGTGGGTACGACGCTGATGGTGGCCAACATCATCCGTCACATCGGCACCGACGAACAGCAGCAGCTGATCATCCCGCCGGCGCTGGCCGGCGAGATCATCATCGTGCTCGGGTTCACCGAGCCGGAGTCGGGATCCGATGTGGCCGCCGCCCAGACCAGGGCGGTCCGGGACGGCGAGCAGTGGGTGGTGAACGGGCAGAAGATGTTCACCACCAACGCCCAGGAGGCCGACTACGTGTTCATGCTGACACGGACCAATCCCGATGTGGGCAAGCACCAGGGCCTGACCACGTTCCTCGTGCCCCTGCGGCAGCCCGGCGTCGAGATCCAGCCCGTGTACACGCTCTCGGGGGAGCGGACCAATCTGACGTTCTACTCCGACGTCCGGGTGGACGACGCCCTCCGGATCGGTGAGGTGGACGGAGGGTGGGACGTCATGCAGGTGGGACTGACGCTGGAACGTGCCGGAGACCAGGGGGGCGAGTCGATCCGGCTGCTGACGGCCATGGAGCGGTGGGCGGACGGCACGGTGGACGACGAGGGCCGCCTCAGGGCTGACGATCCCGACGTCCGCTCCCGGTTGGGCCGCGCCGCGGCCGAGAACGAGGTCACCACCCTGCTCTGCCGTCGGTGCGCCTGGATCCATGCGTCCGGGGGCCTGCCCGGGGTCGAAGGCTCGATGAGCAAGCTGTTCGCCTCCGAGGCGCTGACACGGCAGTCCGCCGACTTCGTGGACCTCCTCGGCCGGGACGGGATCCGGAGCCAGGGTGATCCGACGGCGCCGGCCGGGGGAGCGGCCGACTACGACTTCCGGTTCGCGTTGGGAACCACCACCTACGGTGGGACGAGTGAGATCCAGCGCAATATCATCGCCCAACGCGGGCTCGGCCTGCCCCGGTCGCGGTGAGCGCCGGGGCACCGTCGCACCGTCGCACCGTCGACCCCGTCCCGGGTCGGGGTGGTGCTCGAGGATTAGGCCGGCTGCTGCATCCCCAGGAGCTCGAACATGTTGCCGCCCATGATCTTCGTGACCGCCTCGGCGGGATAGAGGTTCGAGACCTCTTCGGCCCACTCGAACGGTTCGGCCAGACCTTCGGGATGGGGGTAGTCCGACCCGAAGAGGATGTGCTCCGGCGTCATCACGTCGATGAGGGCCTCGAGTGAGTCCTCCCAGAACGGGTTGATGTAGATGTTCCGGAGGAAGACCTCGCGGGGAGGCTCCATGAACGCGTTGGGCATCTTGCCGTAGGTCTTCTCGAGCGCCTTCAGGCACGGCAGGGCCCAGCTCCCACCGTTCTCGACGCTCATCAGCCGCACGGTGGGGAACCGGCTCAACATCCCATGGCAGATGGCGGACGTCACCGTGTCGCTGATCGGTCGCCCCGTGTTGACCGCATCGCTGAACGGCCGTGGGGCGAAGGGCTGCATGTCGCGACCGTCGCCCTCCCACTCGTTGGCGTGACGCTGGTACCCGGAGTCGGAGGCGTGCATGGCCACCAGGATCCCCGACTCGGCCACCTTGGCCCAGAACGGGTCGAACTCGGGCAGGAACGGCGACTTGGTGCCCTTGGTCCCAGCGACGGGGCCGGGCCGCAGGAGCACCACCTTGGCCCCGCGCTCGAGCGCCCACTCGAGCTCGGCGATGCCGCGCTCGGGTAGGCACGGGTTCACCACGGGTGTGGCGAAGATCCGGTGGTGGTAGTCGAAGGTCCACTCGTCGTGGAGCCACTGGTTGTAGGCATGGATCACCGTGCAGGTCATCTCGGGGTCGTCCAGCAGGTTGACCTCGATCAGGCTGGCCAGCGTCGGGAACATCAGGGCCGCGTCGACACCGGTCTCGTCGAGCAGTGTCAGGCGCGGCCCGGCCGAGCGGAAGGCGTCGATGGCCGTCATGGGTGTCCCGGCCAGCTCCCGAAGGGTCTTGCCCTCCGTATTGTGTCCCGAGAAGTAGGCGGCGAAGGCACCGGGGGGCGCCACCACCTCGAAGGTCGGATTGGGGATGGATTCGCTGATGTGGTTGGCGATGGCGATCTTGGTGCGGCCCTTGACCTGCACGTATTTGATGAACCCGTCGAACTCCTTGGGCAGGTAGCGCGTGAGCGCGTCCTCGGTTTCGTAGAGGTGGTTGTCGGCGTCGAATACCGGACCTTCGTAGCGGGCCACGGGAACCTCGATTCTTCGGTGACGGAGTGCTGAATATGCTCGACCAGAATAATCTTCTCACAGGCTCGACCCGGTGCCGTCCCGGGCAGAGGGGGACCAGAGTCCGGCGAGCGATGCCGTGAGAGCGTCCGGCCCGCGGCGGAGGAGCGGGCCGTTCCCTTCGACGACCTGGAGGGCGGTGCGATCGGCATCGGGCCACGGTGGGTGACCTTGGAGATGTCGGAGTCGGACCAGCTGCCCGGATGGTCCCGAAGTCGGTCCGAGGTTCGGCTGTCGGTCAGCGGGCCGTTCGGAAGTGCTCGCGCAGATCGTCCACGAACAGCTCGGGCTGCTCCATGGCCGGGAAGTGCCCGCCTCGGTCCATGACGGACCACCGCACCACGTTGAACTGGCGCTCGACCCACGAGCGGGGCCACCGGAGCACTTCCTTGGGATAGCGGGCCACCCCGGTGGGAACCTCCACGAACGGGGGTGGCCCGGCCGAGGTGTGCTTGGTCTCCCAGTAGAGGCGGGCCGAGGACGCACTCGTCTGCGTGACCCAGTAGAGCATGACGTTCGTGAGGAGCTGCTCCCGGGTGAAGCAGTGCTCCGGATGGCCGTCGCAATCGCTCCAGGTCCGGAACTTCTCGACGATCCAGGCCAGGAGGCCGGCCGGTGAGTCGTTGAGGGCGACGGCCAGCGTCTGGGGCTTGGTCCCCTGCTCGTTGGCGTAGCCCGACTCCCCGTCGGCGAACTGCTTCATAGCCGCCAGGTCGGCCTGCTCGTCCTCGGTCAGCGGGCCGGGGGTCGGGGGTGGGAGGCCCGGGGCCATATTGAGGTGGATGGAGGCGCAGTGGTGCGGGTCGAGGGCGGCGAGCCGGGTCGTCACCTGGGCCCCCCAGTCGCCACCCTGGGCCCCATAGCGCGTGTAGCCGAGGTGGCCCATCAGCTCGACGAAGGCCTGGGCGATGCGCTGCACGTCCCACCCCGGCGACCGGGTGGGCTCGGAGAAGCCGTACCCGGGGAGCGAAGGTGCGACCACATGGAAGGCGTCAGCTGCGTCACCGCCGTAGGACTCCGGGTCGGTCAGACGCGGGATGACTTCGAGGAACTCGACGATCGACCCCGGCCAGCCGTGGGTGAGGAGCAGCGGAAGGGCGTCCGACCGGGCCGATCGGGCATGGATGAAGTGGATCAACTGCCCGTCGATGGGGATCCGATAGTGGTCGAAGTCGTTCAGCCGTGCCTCCTCCGACCGCCAGTCGTAGACGTCACGCCAGTACTCGATCAGCTCGCGCAGGTACTCGACGGGGACGCCGAGCTCCCAGCCGGTGTCCGGGAGCTGATCGGGAAGACGGGTCTGCATGAGGCGGTGATGGAGGTCCTCGAGGATCGAATCGTCGACCCTGATCGGGAACTGCTCGATCGACGCGTTCACTGGGTCCTCGTCCTCGCCGGGTCCATGGCTCCGGGTCGGGCGCGAATATCGCTCCTCACCAGGATCTTCATGCGGCCACCCTACTGTCTTGCTCCGGGCGACGGAGGCCCCGAGTCGTCGCCGAGGGCCCACTCGGTCCCGTCAACGACCGGTCACCTCGCCGGTCAGATCCACGGTGATCAGCCGGTCGGTGAAGCGCCAGGCGCGGCCGACCTTCTCGAAGGAGTCCGTGTACTGACCGGACAGTGCGATCTCGATGCGCTCGCCGGGGGCGCCCTCGAGCACCGTCCAGTAGCAGTGCGATGACGCAGTCTTGGTTCCCGGTTCCACGGCGATGCTCAGGTTGGTGAGGAGGTGCTTCGTGTGGAGCGGAGGGTCCCGGGCCAGCAGCTGCTCGTAGACCGGCCGGACTTCCGCGCTGCCGCGCAACGTCGACCCGTGGGGCAGCGATCGCCACGTCGAGTGCTCGAAGAGCGCGACGACGGCATCCACGTCACCGTCGTCGAGCAGCCGGGCATAGGAGTGCACCAGTGCAGAGATCTCATCCGCGTCCGACATGTGGCGCCTCCCTCGGTCGATGTCGTCCGGTCGTCGCCGGCCGTCCTGTGGAGGGGCCGGAAGAGTGGTCAGAAGCGGCCGATCACTTCCTCGCCGTACCGGGCCAGGGACGGCTGGGGGTCGGCACCGAACAGGACCGCCGGAATGAGGATGCGGGTCGCCCCGAGCTGCTGCAGCGCCTGCACCTCGGCCCGGGCCTCCTCTCCACCGGTGGCGTTGCATTGGACGGTGACCTCGAGGGTCGCCGGATCCCGGCCGGCCTCGGTGGCGCTCTTCCGGACGAGGTCGATGAGGGGCGGCAGTTCGCCGGGGCTGACCCCGAAGGGAAAGAAGCCGTCACCGATGCGCCCGGCCCGCCGGGCGGCCGCCTCGCTGTGGCCGCCCACGTGCACCGGGATGGTCCCGCCCGGGGGCTGAGGTCGGAGGAAGCAGTCGGTGAAGCTCGTCGTGGTGCCGTCAAAGCTGGCCTGCTCCTCGGACCACAGGGCCCTCATGGCCGCGATCGCCTCCTCCGTGCGCTGGGCGCGGCCGGCGAAGGGGACGCCCAGCGCCTTGAACTCCTCCTCCAACCAGCCGATTCCCGCGCCGAGGATCATCCGGCCGCCCGACAGATAGTCGAGCGTGGCCAACTCCTTGGCCAGCACCAGCGGGTTGCGCTGGGGCACGATGAGGATGCCGGTGCCCAACCGGAGCGTCGAGGTGCCGGCGGCCACGTAGGCCAGCCAGATCAGCGGATCCGGGAAGACCGTCCCTTCCCCGGAGGGGAGCCGGCCCGACGGGTCGTAGGGGTACGTCGACTGGTAGCCGGCCGGTACCACCACGTGATCGACGGTCCAGACCGACTCGAACCCGGCGGCTTCGGTCGCCTGGGCCAGGCGGATCGCCTCGGCCGGTTCGACGAATGCCCCGATGTTGGCGAAGGCGACTCCGAACTTCATCCGCTCCACACCCGTGCGTCTCCCCGTTCTCCACCGACCCGATACATGGTCGGCGGTCAGCATACGGCACGGCATCGACCCGGGTCTGCCCTGTAGCCTTGGTCGCATGGCCGAGGAATCAGGGATGATGAGCGTGACGAGTGCCCCGGGCGGGGTGGTCGTGGACCGGGACGCCTGCATGGGTTCGGGGAATTGCGCCTTCTGGGCACCCGGCGTCTTCGACCTCGACGACGACGGCATCGCCATGGTGGTGGGCGATTCGTCGGGCCGTGAGGAAGAGGTGCGACGGGCGGCCGCCAACTGCCCGACGTCGGCCATCCGTATCGACGGGACCAGCACCACCTGACACCTCGAGGGGTCGCCCGGTCCCGCCACCAATGCCTGCTGCGTTTCGCGGCGCGGCGGGTCCGTCGCAGACCCTTCCCGGGGAGTCACCCGGAGCCACGGCCCTACCGGGGATGTCGTTACAATGACCCCGGCCGGCACGGATCAGAGGGCGGGCAGGACCGGAGGCAGCACATGGGCACGTACAACCACACGGGGCAGGTCGTCACCGACCTGGAACGGTCGAAGCGGTTCTACCAGGAGGTCTTCGGCTTCAAGTTCTGGTACGAGATCACACCGCCCGACGGGCCGACCGCCAAGCTCAGTAGTCTCACTCCGCCCTTGGGGGTCACCGCGTCATACCTCACCCTCGATGGCTTCGTGCTGGAACTGATGCACTACGCCGCGCCCGGTGCCACGGCGCCGTACCGCCCTCGGACGATGGCCGATCCCGGGCTCACCCACCTGTCGATCTCCGTCGACGACGTCCATGCCACGGCCGAGAAGGCGGTCGAGTTCGGTGGGCAGATCATCGAGGACAGCGACATCGGAGCCGCCCTGTTCCTGCGGGACCCCGACGGCCAGCTGCTCGAGCTCCTCCCGGTAACGTACAGGGACAGTCTGCTCCCGAAACCCTGACCCCGGCCGCGCAGCCGTGTCCGGTGCGCAGGGTGAGTACGCTGTCCCGCGGACGCGGCCGGCGGCCTGGTGAGCCCCGCGGGCCCAACGATGAGGAGAGTGGCAACGTGACCGTGACGAGCGAGACGGCGGCACCCCTGCGACACGCCGACCGGTTCTTCATCGATGGCGAATGGGTCGCCCCGTCGTCCGACGCCATCTTCGACGTGGTCGACTCGAGCACGGAGCAGGTGTACTTCCAGGTACCCGAGGCACAAGCCGCCGACATGGACCGAGCGGTGGCCGCGGCGCGGCGGGCCTTCGACGAGGGACCCTGGCCCACCATGAGCCACGCTGACCGGGGCGAGTTCCTCAGGGGCATCGCCAACGGCCTGCGCGAGCGGGCCGAGGACATCGGCCAGATCTGGCCCCGCGAGTCCGGAGCCCTCTACCTCATGGCCCGTCGCGGCGCCACCGGGATCGCCGGCAGTTTCGACTACTACGCCGGTCTGGCCGACACGTTCCCCTTCGAGGAGAGGGCACAGCCGTCGATGGGGGCGTTCGGCTTGCTGGTGCGCGAGCCGGTGGGCGTGGTGGGCGCCATCATTCCGTGGAACGCTCCCATCGGGCTCATCACGTACAAGCTGGCCCCGGCTCTCCTGGCCGGGTGCACGGTCGTGCTCAAGTGCTCACCGGAAGCGCCCGGCGACGCCTACGTGATCGCCGAAATCGCCGAGTCCATCGGCCTTCCCGCGGGAGTGCTGAACGTGGTCACGGCCGACCGAGAGGTGTCAGAACTGCTGGTCCGCGACGAACGCGTGGACAAGATCACCTTCACCGGCTCGACCGTCGCCGGTCGACGCATCGCCTCGATCTGCGGCGAGCGGATCGCCCGGTGCACGCTGGAGCTGGGGGGGAAGTCGGCCGCCCTGATCCTCGACGACATGGACCTGCACGAGGCTGCGGTGACGCTGGCCAAGGCCGAGTGTGCGCTCTCGGGCCAGGTGTGTTCCTCCCTGACCAGGATCGTCGTCACCCGCCGGCGGCACGACGAGCTGGTGGACGCGCTGGCCGGCGCCTTCTCCCAGGTCCGAGTGGGTGATCCCTTCGACCCGACGACCCAGATGGGCCCACTCGTCTCCGACCGTCAGCGCGACCGGGTCGAGGGCTACATCGCCAAGGGGGTGGAACAGGGCGCCACTCTGGTCACCGGCGGCGGACGACCGAAGGACCTGGACCGCGGCTACTACGTGGAGCCGACCGTATTCGGAAACGTCGACAACGCATCGGTGATCGCGCAAGAAGAGATCTTTGGGCCCGTGCTCACCGTCATCCCGGCCGACGACGAGGATCAGATCGTGGCCGTGGCCAACGACACCATCTACGGTCTCAACGCCTCGGTGTTCACCCACGATGTGGACCGGGCCCGGCAGGTGTCCCGCCGGCTGCGCTCGGGCACGGTCGGCCACAACGCCTTTCGGACCGACTTCGGCATCGCCTTCGGTGGCTTCAAGCGCTCCGGCATCGGCAGGGAGGGCGGGACGGAAGGCCTCCTGCCGTTCCTCGAGACCAAGACGGTGATTCTGGAGGACGTCCCCTCCGAGTACCGCTGACGCCGACGGATCCGCCCGCGGCCGTGCGTCAGGAGGCGGGGACCGGCCCTCCCGGTCGAGCCCGGACCCTCGGGGCACCGACGAGGGTGGGTGGTCGAGACGATCCCCGCCCGTGGGTACGAAGGGGACCTCACCCTGCCATAGGATCGGCGAGCGCGAATTGTGAGGTCGGCTTTCGCCGATCCGGTGCCGAGAGAGAGGGTCAACTTGTGAGGCCATCAGCGAGGATCGAGGCGTGACGGACGCTCCTGTGTTCGAGCGGACCAAGCTGTCACGGGTCGGGAGCACTGCCGTGCTGGCCCTGGCCAGCGACAAGGTGAATGCCCTGGACCTGGAGGTGCTCGGCGAACTGACCCACTTCGTCGAGTACTGCGAACAGGATCGAGGGATCGATGCCCTGGTGGTGACCGGGGAGGGCTCCGTCTTCTCGGCCGGCCTGAACGTGTCCGAAGTCCTGGCCAACGACAGCGGGTACACCGCGGCGCTGCTGGACTCCCTGCACGAGACCTACGTTCGCATCTTCGCCTGTCCCCTGCCCACGGTGGCCGCCATCAACGGGCCGGCCATCGCCGGCGGCTGCCTGCTGGCCTGCGCCTTCGACAAGCGGCTCATTGCCGAGGAGGCACGCATCGGTGTCACCGAGCTCAAGGTGGGCGTGTCGTTCCCGACTGCCGCAGTCGAGCTGCTGCGGTACGCCTGCGGCCCGCACGCCGAGCGGCTGATGCTCGACGCCGGGCTCCTCCCCGCCGAAGAGGCGTGCCGCGTGGGCTTGGCACACGAGTGTCTGCCGTCGTCCGAGCTCCAGGCGTCGGCCATCACCGCCGCAGAGAGGTTGGCGTCACTCGATGCCACGGCCTATGCCCTGGCCAAGACCTCGATGCGCAGGGCTGCCCTCTCGGCCATGGACGAGGAGTCGGCCCGGGCACTCGACCAGCAGGTCCGCGGGCACTGGCAGGACGATCGGACCAGGGCCAGCCTGGAGCGACTCCTCAAGCCGAAGGGCTGATCACGGTGACGTCATCGCGACGGCGCCGCCCCCCACCTCGGCCGAGGGCATGGACGACGTGCCGCATAGGTCGGGCGCCGAACTCTCTGGACCGGTCGCTACCAACCACGAAGATCGACGGTCCAGCGGTCGACGATGGACGATCCTTCGGCCACCCATACGGCCTCGTGGCAGGCCATGGTGGGGTCGAGGTGGGCGGGCAGCACCCTGACCCGGTCGCCGACCGCCGGGAGCGGGTCGCCTTCGGGCGGCGAGAACACGACGTGTTCGTCCGAGCAGTACCACACGGCGTAGCCGCCGGGAATCGACGGATTGCCATGGTCCATGCCCAGGGCCTTCAGACCGCAGTCGGCGACAGCCCACCCGTTGCGGTTCACCGAGATGACCGTGGCCATGATGGTCAGGGCGGTGGCGAAGGGCAGCCCGAGCTTGGCATAGGCCGTGTCCATGAGGGTGTATGAGCCGGCTTGGATCTCGGTGGCCTCCACATTGAGGTCCCAGCTGCCCGTACCCCCTGCCGAGCACACCGCTCCGCCCACCACGTCGTGGGCGGCGGCCAGGACGCCCATGCTCCGGTTGACCGCGTCGGTCCTCGCCACCCGGTCCTCGATACCGACGGCCTGGCCCTCGTAGCCCATCACTCCACGCACTACCAGACCGGCCCGGCGAGCCCGATCGGCCAGGGGTCCGGCCTCGTCGGGCTCGCACCCGCAGCGGGGCAGGCCCACGTTGACGTCGATGAGGACCTCACGTACGCCGCCGGACACCGCGGCGTCGATGGTGGCCGACGAGTCGACGGCGACGGTCACGCGGGCCCCGGCCTCGACGAGCCGGCCGAGCCGGGTGGTGTCGAGGACCTCGTTGGCCAGCAGGAGGTCCTCACCGAACCCGGCCGCCACCATGCCTTCGACCTCTCGGACGGTGGCACAGGTGAACCCGCGGTGTCCGAGCTCGTACTGACGACGGGCCAGCTCCGTGCACTTGTGGGCCTTGACGTGCGGGCGCAGGGCCGGGCCGGGCCGGCGCTCGCCCATGACCTCGAGATTGCCGTCGAGCAGGTCCGAGTCGATCACCGGTGCGGGGGTCTGCACCTGCTCGAGGGTTGGGTATGTGGGCACGGGGGGCTCCGGCTCGGTGGTCCGCTGCACCGTAGCGCGCTCTGACTTTCGGGCCCACCAGAGGGTCATGAAGACGGGCCGGGATCGGTCCTCACCGTCGCGATCGACACCCCGGGTGACAACGGGTATGGTCAGTGAAGCCGCATCCAACGTGGATGGGCGGAGACGTCCCCTCGGGCGTCTGGCACAGGAATGGTGGTGGCGCATGGCACTCGGTATCTACTTCGTCCACGAGGGCTTCACACCCGAGAAGTACAACAACGCGATCAAGCAGCTCGAGGCGGCCGGTGCCGGGAGTCCCAAGGGACGCACCTATCACTGTGCCCTCGAATCGAACGGTGCCATCCAGGTGTTCGACATCTGGGAGTCGCAGGAGGACTTCGACGCCTTCGGGGAGAAGTTGGTACCCATCCTGTCGGACCTCGGGGTCGACCTGCAGGAGCCGATGGTGGCGACCGTGCACAACGTCATCACCGGCTGAGACCGCAGCCCCTGCACCGGCGGGGTGCGGGACAAGTCGGAGTCAGCCGTCGAGTAGATCGATGAGCCATCCGGGCCTGGCCACGTCGGCACCCACGGACAAAGCTCGCTGGCCCAGCGCCCGGTCCGCGGTCACCAGCGTCACGTGACTGCCGGCATCCGCGGCGACGGCGATGAGCGTGTCGTCACCGCCGCCTGGCGCATGGAGCACCGTGACGTCACCGGTCTCGCCCGATTCGACGCCTGCCCGAGCCGAGCCTTCGAGGACGACGACGACCTGACCCACGATCCGGCCGGCCGCCGCCGCCGAGCGGACGCGATCGACGAACGCACTGGCCGCCCCGGCGCGGTCCTTCCACCAGCCGTCCGGTCGTGACCCGATCACATTGGCGGCGTCGATGAGCAGCACGCTTGCAGTCTGGCCGACCCGCAGGACCTTGGCACACCCCGACGCGCCGACACTCCGGGACGGAGGGGCGGGTGGCGACAGCGTTGGCTCGGAGGCGGGAAGGCATCATCGAGCGCTCGATCAGACCCCCCGTCGTTGCATCGGCTGCGTTCCGCGTTCCTCCGGCCACGTTGCGCGGTGCGCCCTACCCAAGCGCTCCCGATCCCGTCATGATGGTTCTCTGCCCCGGGTGGGGGTCGGTGCGCCGTTGGTGCCGACGGGCCCCACCTGACCGGGCAGGAACCGATCAGGGGCAACGCTGGAGGGCAGCCAGTGAACGCATTTCGCCAGTGGGAGTCGGGCGTCACGCCGGTCCTTCACGGGGCCATGGCGGTGCTGAATGCCTGCGATCGGGTATGCGAGGCCCAGTGGACCCCGGCCCTGGTGGCCCACGCCGACCAGATCCAGGCGGCGTCCCGGACCGTCGAGGCGTGGGTGGAGCAGTATCGCTGCCCGTACTCCGACCTCGATCTCCTGCTGAGCGGGATGGCCCGGTCCTACGCCTACCTGGCTGGAAGTCTGATGGAGATGGCCACCGCGGACAGCGCCGGAGCGTGGGGCGAGCTGGCGCGTGACCTCAAGGGTGTGCACGGGTCCGTGGCCCGGGTGCTCACGGCCATGTATCGGGAGTCGCTCCGCCAGGTCTGACCGACACCGGATCCGAAGCCGGCCGGGAAGGATCGGGCGTGGGGTCGGCCGAGGGTCGGCCGGCACCCCTCGGCGACGGGGCCGTGGTGTTCCGGGTGACCTCGGGGTACTGCCGGGTGTCGAACGCCGCCACGAAGCCGCGCACCGGCTTGGGAAGCTGGACCCAGAGACGGCCGGCCGGGCGGGCGTCGGCCGGGGCTACCAGGGTGAGCATCAACGAGCAGTGCCCGACGGTCACCGAGCGAATGCACGGGTGGGTCCCCACCAGTGCTGACAGGTAGAGGGCCACGGCGCACGACCGGTTGTCCCGTGGGATCCCCTGGACGCCGGTGGACCGCAGCGTCGAGGCGACCTCGTCGGGGGTGTCGCCGAGCTCGGCCAACAGGCCACGCGTCGTCCTCTTGATCTGTCGAAGGTGGCTCATCTGCCCTCCCGGTCGTGGACCCATGGTAACGCCCTATTGCCGCGCACTGGCCGGACGCCGTTGCGCGGCTGCCGGTGGTGGGGGACTGGTCGGGCCGCGTCCATGGGATCGGGAGGAATCGAATTCCCCGGAGCGTCCGCGGGAGCGCGTCGGTGAAGGTGGAACTCCCTGCTGAAGGCGGGCGATCCTGATGCCGGTCGTCGAACCGGCGCAACCGGCGGGGGCCGGCGGATGGCCGGGCCAGTACTGTCCTGGGGGTGGAGGTTATCGACCGTCCCGAGTACGGACCCAACGACGTGGCCGAGGTCTCCGGGGGTGAATCTGATCCCTTTGGCACCGATCACCTCGGTATCGTGTGGCAGGAGAAATCGGAGCACGTCGCACTGGTCGATGACGGCCGTCTGATCGGCTGCGCCGGCTGGGTGGTCAGCCAGGTGAGCGTGGCCGGCAGGCCGGACGTCGAGGTGCTCGGCCTGGGGGGCGTGATGGTCCATGCCGCCCACCGCGGACACGGGGTCGGCGCCCAGCTGGTCGACGGGGCCATGCAGCGCATGCGATCCAGTGGGGGTTCCCTGGGCATGCTGTTCTGCCGACCGGAGCGACTGGCCTTCTACGGTCGGCTCGGATGGGTGCCGATCGAGGACGAGGTGACGGTCGGGCAGCCGGGCGGGCGCATCGTCATGCCGCTCCGGACCTGTTGGACGCCCCTTGTTGCCGGGGGGCTGCTCCCGGCAGGCAGGCTACGGCTCAACGGTCTGCCCTTCTAGCTCGGGGACGGTGGTGGGAGCCGGCCACCTCCGTGCTTCCGGCCAGACGCGAAACGCCGGTGATGCGGCTACGACGTGCCGGCCGACTCGAGGACGTCGTACCCGCAGTTGTAGCCGGGGATGAACGTGATGCCCGGTCCGCCGTGGCAACCAGCCCCGCACAGGTAGAGCCCGTCGACGGGGATGGGGTTGTCCGGCCATCCCCGCGGGCCGGGACGGAACGGTCCCATGAACTCGGGCTGGAGCAGGCCGTGGGTGAAGTCGCCGCCGGTGCACCCGAACATCAGCTCGTAGGTGTACGCGGGATAGTTGATCTGCCGTTCGATGAGGTCGGGGAAGTTGGGTGCCCTGGCCGCGATGGTGGCCACGATACGGTCGGCCATCTCGTCCCGCAGGCGCGCCCGCTCGGCACTGCCGGCGCCGATGGGGGCGTAGAAGGCGAAGGTGCTGGCGGCGTGTTTGCCCGGGGGCGCCAGCTCGGGATCGCGCAGGGTCGAGATGGCCAGGTTGCACGACGGCCACTGGGGCACGAGGCCGCGGTCGCACCCCTCGAAGTCGACCTGCATCTGCTCGGCGGTGCCGAAGAACGTCACGTTCTGACGGAGGTCCCCCTCGTTCAGCACCTCGTAGGGGCCCGCGTACTCGGGGAGGCCACTGAGGGCGAAATGCATCTGGAAGTACGCCGCCCGGTGATCGATGGCCTCGACCCGTCGGGCGAAGGCGTCGGGCAGGGCGTCCCTGGCCGAGGAGCTGGGTGAAGGTCGTGGTGGGGTCGAGATTGGAGACGACGATCGGTGCGGTGGCGATCTCGCCGTCGCCCAGGTCGACGCCTCGGACCCGTCCGTCGGCCACCACGATCTCCGAGACCTTGACGTGTCGGCGGAGCTCGCCCTTGTGCTGTTCGAAGATACCCAGCAGGTGCTCGGACAAGGTACCGATGCCGCCACGAACCTTGGCCATGGTGGCATCCGTGGGGGAGGCGAGGGCGAAGGCCAGGCACAGCGCGCTGCCGGGCGACGACGGCCCCCGGTAGGTGGAGTTGACCGACAGGAAGGACAACATGCTGCGGACCTGGGCGTGCTGCTGACCGATCAGGGAGGAACTGGTCGATCACATCCATGACGCTGCCGAACATGGCGGTGCGGATGGCCTCCCGTTCCTTCTCGTTGGACGCGCACGCCCACATCTCGTCCAGCGACTTCGGTGGCTTCCGCACGTCGAATCGACCGATGGCCCGGGCCGGGGCCTCGGCCCAGCCGGCCACCTCGGCCATGCCCAGCACGGCTTCCAGCCCGAGTACCTCGTTCAGGTGGTCGACCAGCCGGTCGGCGTCACTGTAGAGCAGGAGCGGCGGCTGCTGGGCCGGTCCCGACGGCCGCCGACTGGACCTCGGGTTCGAAGATGGGGCAGGAGGCGAAGCTCGAGGTCGTCGTAGATCTCGGTGGGGAGGGGGAACTGGATGGAGCCGGCCAGTTCGAACCGGTAGCCGCGTACCAGCTCGTTGGTCGAGGCCATCCCCCCGATGAAGTGGTTCTTCTCGACGCACAGCACCCGCATCCCGCCCCTGGCCATGACCGTGGCCGCCGTCAGTCCGTTGTGTCCTGCTCCGATGACGATGGCGTCGTAGTCCGGCATCGCGGTCACCGTAGTGCAGCTCGGCTCGTCGGGTGCGTGCCTGCACTACCTTGACGACTATGAGCAGCCAGGTGCAGCCGTTCCGCATCGAGACGTCGGACGAGGAGCTCAGCGAGCTCCGCGACCGACTGCGTCGAACCCGATGGCCGGATCGAGAGACCGTGGACGACTGGTCGCAGGGCATTCCCCTGACCTACCTCCAGGAGCTCTGCCGGTACTGGTCGGACGGCTACGACTGGCGCCGGACCGAGCAGCATCTCAACACCATCCCTCAGTTCACGACCGTGATCGACGGTCTCGACATCCACTTCCTGCATCTCCGGTCGCCGGAGCCCGATGCCCTCCCACTGATCATCACCCACGGCTGGCCGGGGTCGGTCGTCGAATTCCTCAAGGTGATCGGACCGCTGAGCGATCCGGTGGCCCACGGCGGTGAGGCGGCCGACGCCTTCCATGTGGTCTGCCCGTCCTTGCCGGGCTACGGGTTCAGCGGGAAGCCGGCGGCCACCGGCTGGGGGGCGGGAAGGATCGCCGGGGCCTGGGCACAGTTGATGTCCCGGTTGGGCTACTCCCGCTACGGGGCCCAGGGGGGGACTGGGGCTCAGCGGTCACCACGGCGCTCGGGCGCCTCCATCCAGATGATCTCGCCGGCATCCACCTGAACATGCCGGTGGTCCCGTTCCGATCGATCGACATGTCCGATCTGACCGAGAGCGAAGCAGCCGCGCTGGCGTCGCTGGCCGACTACCGGAAGCGGGAGTCGGGCTACTCGACGCAGCAGGCGACCAAGCCCCAGACCCTCGGGTACGGCCTGGTGGATTCGCCGGTTGCCCAGTGCGCCTGGATCGTCGAGAAGTTCCGGACCTGGACCGACTGTGATGGAGACCCCCAGAATGTTCTCACCCGCGACGAGCTGCTCGACAACGTCATGTTCTACTGGCTCAACGGCGCCGGAGCGTCGTCGGGCCGCCTGTACTGGGAGAGCTTCGGCGCCAGCTTCGGCGGGGGAGGCACAGACCCCGTCGGCGTGCCCACTGGGTGCTCGATCTTCCCCAAGGAGATCATCCGACTGTCCCGCCGGTGGGCCGAGATCGGGTTCTCGGACATCAGGTACTGGAACGAACTCGACCGGGGAGGCCACTTCGCCGCATTCGAGCAACCCGCTCTGTTCGTGGACGAGCTCCGATCCTTCTTCCGGTTGGTGCGCTGAGGACGAGACGGGCGGCGATGGGTCGAGCACGATCGCACCCTCGAGTCCAGACCGGGCCGTGGCGGGCTGGCGGCCGCCCTGACGGTGGAGCCCGCCGTACCGAGCTCAGCGGTAGTCGGGATTGGCGAAGTCGAACCGGCAACCGGCATCCCATTCGGAACGCTGATTACCGTGGGCCGGGATCCCACCGGCCTGCCTGATCATCCGGGCCAGGTGGAGCAGGTTCCAGCGTCATGAACGTGGTGTTCCGGTTGGTGAAGTCGTTCTCGGGACCGCCCGATCCCGGATCCAGGTAGGAGGGACCTGGTCCCGCCTCGCCGATCCACCCGGAGTCGGCTTGCGGAGGGATCACATAACCCAGGTGCTGAAGGGAGTAGAGGATGTTCATGGCACAGTGCTTGACCCCGTCCTCGTTGCCGGTCACCAGGCAGCCGCCGACGCGACCGTAGTAGGCGTACTGCCCGGCATCGTTCAGCAGGTGGGAGCCGCCGTACAGGCGCTCGATGACCCTGGTGCAGACGGAGGACTTCTCGCCCAGCCAGATCGGGGTGCACAGCACCAGGATGTCGGATGCCATCACCTGTTCGAAGATGGCCGGCCACGCATCCACGGCGTGACCGTGCTCCGTCATGTCCGGCCACACACCCGTGGCGATGTCGTGATCGACGGCACGCACCACGTCGACGGTCACGCCCTGCTGCCGCATGATGTCGATCGACCGGTCGGCCAGCCCCTGGGTGTTCGACAACTCTGGCGAAACCTTCAAGGTGCAGTTGATGAAGAGGGCCCGAAGGTCGTCAAAGGCCGATGTGGGGCGGGCCGTCTCGGTCCGGTGATCGGTGGTGATGGTCACAGTTGCCTCAAATCTTTCGCTGAGGCCCCTCTGCCGGACATTCTCCAGTCGTCCGATGGCATGAGCATACGATCCCCCAGCGTGGGCGGCAGAGCCGGCGCGGCTCCGTCGTGGAGCCGCCCGACCGGCGGGTGGCCCGGTGCGGAGGTCCGGACCGACCGAGCGATCTCATCGGCGGGAACCGGTCTGGCTGATCGGCGGAGGCCTGGGCCGGCCCGGGCGCCACGGTCACCGGTCACTGGTCATACGGGAGCTCGTCCTCTTGACCTCAAGCCCACTTCAAGTTTTATCCTGTTCCTGAGGGGTGGGCTCCACGCCGGGAGGGGACGAGCATGAGCGAGTCATCAGCAGCACTGGACGAGGCGTTCGACCGTATGGCGGCCTCGGATTTCGAGCTGCCCAACGGTTTCGTGAACCACGGTCCGATGGCCTGTGAGGCTCTGGACGCCCTCGGCCTGGCCGATCAGATCGACGGCTGGTCGCGGAGGTTTGTCGAGATGGTCGGAGCGGGTCCCCGACCCGAGGCCCCGAGCTCGTTCTCGGGGAGCGGATGGATCGACGCCCTAGGTGACTATCAGAGGCTCCCGGAGTGGATCGGCCACTTCGAGCAATCCCTTGACGGCCAGGATTGGCGGAGCGTGGTGGGGGAGTGGGTACCCCGACTCGTCCCCGGTCTGCGGGCCGCCCTGTTCCACGGGGTCATCCGCACCGGCCACGCCGTCCGGGCCATCGACGCGGCCGACACGACGGCCCGGCGTGCCGAACTGGCCCGGTCCTTGGCCTACTGGGCGGCACGGTGCGCCCCGGCCCTCCCCCCGCCGACGGGTGGGCGTCCCGAAGCGGTCGATGGCGCGGTAGTGGCCGCTGCCGCCCTGGGGGCACGTCACTTCGTCGCCCAACCGTCCATCGTCTTCCTGCACGGTGTGACCGGGGCCATGGCCGTTGACCTGCTGGTGGGACACCTCGGTCCCGCAGAGGGGCAGGCCGCCCTGGCCCAGGTCCGGGCAGAACACGCGGCCATGTACCCGGCGGTCACCCCCGACGCGGCGACCGACGAGGACCACGACTGGGACCCGGGCCTCGGCGTCCTGGCCGCCGGGAGCGGGGACCCCCACCAGGTCAAGCTGGTCGAGGCGTGCTTGCGGGGGGTTTCGTCCGCCGGTGACGGGATATTCCTGACCGCGGCCCGGCAAGTGACCGGGGGGAGCGGGAACCTGTCTCGGCCCGGAGCTGCCGGGACCCGCTCCCGATGACAGACTGCGTGGGTGGACGTCCCCATCTCCGGGCGGTGCGACTCCCGCTTCACCGGTGTGGCCGAGGAGTTCGCGCGTAACTTCCTCGACCGGGGGGAGGTGGGAGCCGGTGTCTGCGTCATGGTCGACCACCGGGTGGTCGTGGACCTGGTGGGGGGCTGGGCCGATGAGTCACGCGGCCGAGCGTGGCGACCCGACACCCTGGTGGACGTGTACTCGGTGGGGAAGCCCCTGGTGGCCCTGCTCGCCCTGCAGCTGGTGGAGGAGGGCCGTGTGGGCCTGGACGACCCCGTCAGCTCCCTGTGGCCCGAGTTCGGCGCCGCGGGAAAGGAACGTGCCACCCTGCGGCACGCCCTGTGTCACCGCGCCGGGGTGCCCGCCATCCGCGAACCGCTGACCGACCAGGACCTCTGGGACTGGAGCCGGATGGCCGGCGCCCTGGCCGCCACGGCCCCCTGGTGGGAGCCGGGGACCCGTCACGCGTACCACACCAACACCTACGGACACCTGGTGGGTGAGGTGGTGCGGCGGGCCAGCGGGCAGTCCTGTGGGGCCCGGTTGCACGCGTCGGCGGATCCACTGGACGCCGACGTCTGGTTCGGGGTGCCTCCCGCCGAGCAGCATCGCTGTGCCGAGGTGATCTGGGCCGGGCCGGGCCCTACCGAGGAGGTCGACTTCGCCGCCCTCGCCGGCGACCAGCTGATGGCCATGCTCGGCTACTTCAACCCTCCGGGCTACTCCTCGATGGGCCTCGTCAACACGGCTGCGTGGCGGGCGGCCGAGATCCCCTCCACCAACGGTCACGCCACCGCCGGGGGTATCGCCCGGCTGTACGACGGGCTGCTCGTGCCCGGCCGGCTCCTGTCGGCCGAGCTGCTGGCCGAGGCCACGTCCCCCCAGTCCGAGGGGTACTGCCCCGTGCTGGGGGAGGAGGTCACCTTCGGTCTGGGGTTCAAGCCCACCACGGCCCGTCGGCCGTTCGGGCCCAACCGGGGCAGCTTCGGCCACTTCGGCACCGGCGGTGCCGTCGGGTACGCCGACCCCGAGGCAAGGGTGGCCTTCGGCTACGTCATGAACCACGTCATCCCCCGGTGGCAGAGCTCCCGCAACCGGGCCCTCATGGACGCCCTCTACACCGCGCTGTGACCCGTCGGGGACTGGAAATGCGTCGGGCCGGAGCAGTACACCTGCTCCGGCCCGACGGATGATGCCGCGAGGTCCTACCGGTGCAACGGTCCGGCTACCAGCCCGTCCCCGCGATGATCGGGGCGTTCAGGTGGTTGCCGTTCATGCCGCCGTCATAGGGAGCGTCGCCGTAGGAGTACACCGAGCCGTCGGCCAGGGCCACCCAGTAGCCGCCGCCGGTGGCAGTGGCGAAGATGGCCGTGGCCGGGTTGAGACCCGAGGCATGCCCCACCGGACCACCGAGGCCGGCGGCATCCCCGAAGTTGAGGACGGTGCCGTTGGCCAGGAGGATCCAGTAGCCGTTCCCGTCGTGGGTGCGGACGGCCGAGGTGACCGGGGAGCTCACCGCTCCCGGCGACCCGAGCACCGGTGCGTCACCGAAGGCGTAGACGTGGCCGGTGGCAGTCACCAGCCAGTAGCCGTTGCCGGTGGCGTCGGGCATGACGGCCACGGCTGCACCCGCACAGCCTCCGATGGCCGGGCACGATCCGGCGAACACTGCGTCGCCGAAGGCGAAGACCCCGCCGTCGGCGGCCACCATGAAGTACCCACCGCCGTCAGCCGAGGGCACCATGCCCACCACCGGTGCGGCGAGCTTGCGCCCGCCCCCCGGGTAGCCGGCCGGGAGGATGCCCAGACCGGGGATGGAGCCGTAGAAGCCGGCGTCGCCGAAGGCGAAGATCCCGCCGTCGGATGCATCCAGCCAGTAGCCCTGGCGGGACTGGGTCGGGGTAATGCCCACGACCGGTCGGCTCAACTTGAGGGATCCAGTGGACCCCCAGAAGTTGGCCGAGCCGAAGGTGAAGATGCCGCCGTCCCCGCCCACCAGCCAGTAGCCGTGGTCGGATGGCGACGTGACCGGACCCGGGGGTTCGGGGGTGACGGCGTTCGATGCCGCCGACACACCGCTCGGACCCACGCCGTTGGTGGCCGTCACCTTGAACGTGTAGGCCGTGCCGTTGGTCAGGCCGGGCACGACCACCGAGGTGGCCGAGCCGGCGGCGGTGGCACTGGCTCCCCCGGGTGAGGCCGTGACCGTGTAGCCGGTGATGGCCGAGTTGCCGTTGGAGGCCGGCGCCGACCAGGTCACCGTGGCGCTCCCGTCACCCGCGGTGGCGGTTCCGATGGCCGGAGCACAGGGAGCCGACGTGCCGCTGTTGGTCTCCGTGAACGTGGCGACGGGGAGCCCGGCGGTGGTCGCCGTCACCGTGTACGTACCGGCGATGCCGTTGGCAGTGAAGAAGGACGCGGTGGCGATCCCGCTGGCGGTGGTGTTCACCGTCGTGCTGTTGGTGCCACCGGTGAGGAAGGTACCGCTGGCGCAGGCGGACGGCGCGGTGAAGGTCACCGGCACGCCGGCCTGCAGGACCGGCGCGTTGGCGGCATCCTTCAAGCTGGCCCCGAGGTGGGTCAGGAACTGCGTACCGACAGCGGCGGTCTGGTTGTTGCCGCCGGAGGCCACCAGCTGGGTGGCCGTGCCGATGGTGTAGGAGGCGCTGGTTGCCGCCACCTGGTCATCGGAGGTGGAGACGCTCATGGAGTACGCG
This sequence comes from uncultured Acidimicrobiaceae bacterium, assembly GCA_963817005.1. Taxonomy (GTDB): domain Bacteria; phylum Actinomycetota; class Acidimicrobiia; order Acidimicrobiales; family RAAP-2; genus Bog-756. The sequence continues at coordinate 1,184,491 of CAWFMN010000004.1, read as the reverse complement.
CCGGCGCCGGCGTTGACGACTCCGGTCACCGTCACCGTGACGATGGCGTTGGGGGAGACCGCGGCCAACGTACCCAGCGTCGGCACGGTCAGCTGCACGGCCGGGCCGAAGAAGCCGGGCGCGACGGTGACGACCGCCGTTCGACCCTGGGCCCCGACCGAATAGTTGGCCGATCCCGAAGGAAATGCACCACTCGCCGTGTTCAAGGTGATGGTGCTCGATCCGGGGGTCAGCCCGCTCGTGGCCCGGAACTGGATGGCGTACGTGGCCGTGGCGCCGGGCGCGTTGGTGGACAGCGTCACCGTCGGCGTCGACACAGACGTCGAGGCCGAGGCCGAGGCCGCAGTCGCCGTCCCCACCAGTGAGGCGGCCACCGCAGCGGCGAGGGCCACTATCTTCAAAGCTCGATAACTTCGCATGGATACTCCCTTTTCAGACCGAGCATCCATCGAGGACACCCCTGCCAATGTTGTTGATGGTTCGACGAGAACACCGACGACGACGCTCGTCGTCAGCCGGCGGACCAGGAGGTTTGACCGAAGAGGGAAGACGCGCCGTCAGCCACGATGCCCGGCTGACGGCGGTCCCCGGATGTGTCGGCCGCGTCCACCGTCAGGCGCACGGCATCCCCGTCATGGTGCGCCGGAACCAACGCCCGTGCCCCCGAGATACCCCACGTCGGACGGATCCGACCTCCACGCCCCTAGCCCCACGACTGCACCCCTGCCCCTTTTGATCGCCCCCCGTTGCCGTCAATTTCGAAACTATGGCACACGTCTTGGGTGCGCAATAGGTCGCCTCACTATCTATCTTGGAGCGGCAAATAACCCACAGATAGCGTTGCAATCACCACTCAATGCGAGCCAACGGGCTCCGGATCCTGGACTCCTGGGCGGGGTACGTGTCCGAACCGGATCGACCGGTAGCGAGGCGGGCTCGCCACCACGCCAGGCAACCGTGGCGGCCGGCTCGCATCCGGTCGAGCGGTTCACCGTCGAAGCCTCCTGAGCCCGGCGCGGTTTTCGGCCGCCGACCGACCCCCGTCCCGCCGCCGCCCGGCTGGCTAGATTGACCGGGTGGCCATCACATCGGGCGAGCGCATGGGGTGGCTCCGGGCCATGGTGGGAGCCGGTCTGATCCTGGCCCCCGCGGCGGTCCTCCGGCTGTCCGGCCGGGAGGCCCCCACGCCGGTCTCCATCCTGCTCATGCGGACCATCGGCATCCGCGACCTGGTCATCGGAGCAGGTACGGTGGCGGCGGCGAGACGCGGGAGCGACGCCGACCTCCGGCGGTGGACGTCGGGCGGACTGGCCAGTGACTCCCTCGACGTCCTGGCCAGCGTCGCCGCGGCCTCCACCATCGGGCGGGTCGAGGCGGTCGGTGCCGCCGGCGCCGCGCTGCTGTTCGCCGTCGGAGACGCGGTGGCGCTGGGTGCGGGTCCGGGGACGACCGGGCCGCCGGTCGGGGAACCGACCCGGTGACCTCGCGCCGGGCCACCGAGACCGAGGTCGACACCTGGCGCCGCGACGGGTGGGTGCTCCTCGACGGCCTGGTCGGCACCGAGGACGTCGATGCCGCCGCCGACGACCTCGCCCAGGCCTTCCCGACCCCGGCGGCCTACCACGCCGACCCCGAGCGCGTCACCCGGGAGTGGCGGGGGACGAGGGCCGATCCCATCGAGGTGTTCCAGTGGCCGGACGACGGCCCCGGGTTCCGGCCGGCGCAGCACCGGTGGATGGCGGCGTTCCCCTTCGGTGGCGGCGGCGCACTCAACCGCCTGTGCGTGCACCCGGCCATCGTGGACTTCGCCGAGCGGGCCCTGGAGGATGACGACATCCGGCTCTACCAGGCCCATGCCAGTGCCAAGTATTCGGGAGTCACCAACTACGAGCAGCCCATGCACATCGACCGGAACCACTCCTGGCTGCCCGCCGGCACGGCGGCGCCGTGGTGGAACCTCGAAGGATTCCTCTACCTCTCGGATGTGGGGGACGACGACAACCCCACCCGGTTGGTCTCCGTCCGCCACTCGGCCCATCTCGGCGAGTCCACGCCGGTGGTCATGCCGGACACCGATCCGGCGTTGTACCGATCCGAGGTTCGAGCCAGCGGCGTCCGCGGCTCGTACCTGGCCTACCGCTCGGACGTCTTCCACCGGGCCGCGCCGTTCGGCTCGGAGGGAACGGCCCGCTTCGTGCTGGCCCTGGCCTTCAAGCGGGCGGGCCAGGACTGGATCGCCTACGACCAGGCCCAGTCCGATTCCACCGGGGCCGAGTGGATCTCCTTTGCCGAACAGGCCACGCCTCGGGAGTTGGCCCTCTTCGGCTTTCCTCCGCCCGGGCACCCGATCTGGACCGAGGAGCTGCTGGGCCAGGTGGCTGTTCGCTATCGGAGGCTGGATCTCACCCCGTGGCGGGCCGCGCTTCCCACCGGGCCGGAACGGGGCGCAGCTCAGTAGGTGCCGACGGCCAGGCCGTCGACGAAGGTGGTGCAGGTCTGGGCGCGGAGCCCGCCCACCACCCACTTGCGAGAATGCTCGATGGCCACGTTGTGGCGCTCCTCGGTACCCACCGCGAACTCGTACCGGCTGGTGGCGTGTAGCGAGAAGAGCTTGAACTTGCGCAGGACCAGGCGGTCGTCCACCCAGATGCGGAGGGCGCCCAGGGTCTGGTTGAAGTGGTACCGGACCGAGTGACGCTCGGTGTCTCCGACTTCGAACTCGAACTCGTTGGTCTTCCAGATGTCCATGACCTGTCTCGTTCCTTTCACCGTCTGTCCCTGATGGCCGTGGAGACCACCTTGGGGGTATCGGCACGAACGAACACGGCCTGTAGTTCTCTGGTGGCCCACCGTGGTGGACGGGGAGAAATTCTGAAATTTCTGGGACCTCCGTTCCCGCTGGTGAACACCGCCGTTGACGGGCGATTGGTCCGGATTTCGGGCCCGGCGCGGGTCAAGGCACCCGTGCCGACCGCCGATACTTGATGGGTCGATCAAACGAGGGGACCCATGTTGAGACTCGTGACCGTCAAACGTTCAATTGCTCTTGTCGCCGCTGTCCTGGTGGTGGCGACCGTGGCGGTGGCGGTACCCACGCCGGCACCGCAGGCGGCCACACCCGTTGTCCGTGCCGCCTTCTACTACCCGTGGTACCCGAACGCCTGGAACCAGTCCGGCGTCGATCCGTTCACCAACTACCAGCCCTCGGCCGGCTACTACTCGTCGTCCGATCCCGCGGTGATCGCCCGGCAGATCGCCGCCATGCAGTACGGCCATCTCGACGCAGGAATCTCCTCGTGGTGGGGCCAGGGATCCCAGGAGGACAGCCTGGTTCCGGCCGAGCTGGCCGCGGCAGCCGGCACCGGCTTCAAGTGGTCGCTGTACTACGAGCCGGAGGGCTACGGGGATCCGAGCGTGAGCCAGATCCAGAGCGACCTGAGCTACATCAAGGACCGCTACGCCGGCAATCCCAATTACCTGAGCATCGACGGCAAGCCGGTCATCTTCGTCTACGCCGACCCGGCCGATGCCTGTGGCATGGCCCAGCGCTGGAGCCAGGCCAACGCCACGGAGGGGTTCTACACCGTGCTCAAGGTGTTCAGCGGCTACACCGCCTGCGCCTCGGACGCCAGCTCGTGGCACCAGTACGCACCGTCGAGCGCCGAGGACCACCAGGGTGGGTACGCCTTTTCCATCTCGCCCGGGTTCTACAAGAGCGGGGAGCCCGCGCCGCGCCTGGCCCGGAACCTGAGCACCTGGGCCCGGAACGTGAACGACATGGTGGCCAGCAACGAGCCGCTGCAGTTGGTGACGACGTTCAACGAGTGGGGTGAAGGTACCGCGGTCGAGTCAGCGACCGCCTGGTCCAGTGCCAGCGGGTACGGGAGCTACCTCGATGTGCTGCACGCCGAGGTTCCCACCCCGACGTCTCCGTCCGGCGGGGGCTCGGGAGGGCCGGCGCCGACCCCCACCACCCCCGGCACCTCCTCCTCGGCACCCGTCACCATCTCCGGTGTGGCCACCGCCGGCACCTACGTCTGGGCCGGTGCGCCGACCGCCAACTACGACGGAGCCGACCCGCTCATCGCCTCGTTCCGGGCCTACCGGGCCCTGCTCGACTTTACCCCGGTGGTGCCCAGCGGAGCCACGATCCTGAACGCCTCCCTGACCCTCGTGCCGTTGTCGGGGCGCGGCGGGTCGTTCGTGGTGGGCAGCGAGGGGCCGTTCGATCACTCCGGCGTGACGTGGGCCACCCAGCCGCCACGCACGGGCGCCGTGCTGGGCACGTCGACCGTCCCGGCGGCCAACGTCCCCCTGACCATCCCGCTGACCGGCCTGAGCGCCGCGTCTCCGATCAGCCTGGTCCTGTCGTTCACCACGCCGGGGGTGGTCGAGCGGTTCGCCGGTGTCGGCACCTCCAACGCCCCGGTGCTCACCCTCGAGTACACCACGCCGGGATCGGGTACTCCCGCGATCACCACCACGCCGCCACCGACCACGACCACCACCCCGGTCCCCACCACGAACCCACCCACCACGACCACCACCACGACGACGCAGCCCGGATCGGCCAGTGCCTACTGCGGCACGGCGTCGGGCCCGCCAACCACGTCCAAGATGATGGTCATCTGGGAGGAGAACCACAGCTCGAGCGCCATCACCCCGTCGGCCGCCCCCCACATCAGCACCTACGCGTCGGCCTGCGGCCTGGCCACCAACTATCAGGCGCTGACCCATCCGAGCCTCCCCAACTACCTGGCTGCCACCTCCGGCCTCAGCTATGCCAGCTCGCCGTGGAACAGCGACTGCCAGGCCAGCAGTTGCACGACAGGCAACGAGAACCTCTACGACCAAGTGGGCCCATCGCGGTGGAAGAGCTACGCCGAGTCGATGCCGAACGCCTGCCAGCGGTCGAACAGCGGCGAGTACGTGAGCCGTCACAATCCGGCCGTCTACTACACCGACCTCGGCGCGTCCTGCGCCACCGACGACGTGCCCCTCGGCACCACCGCCGGTGGCAGCCTCCTCGATGACCTCCGGGCCGGGACGCTGCCCACCATCACCACGGTGACCCCGAACCTCATCGACGACATGCACGACGGCACCGTCGCCCAGGGCGACGCGTGGCTGAGCCAGTGGATCCCGCTGATCACCGCCGGGCCCGACTACCGGTCGGGCCGCCTGACCGTGGTCATCGCCTGGGACGAAGGGTCGGGCAGTGGCAACACGGCCAGCACGGTGGACGCCATCGTGATGTCGCCCTACGTCTCCGCCGGCTCCCGGTCGGCCGTGGCCCTCACCCACTACAGCCTGCTGAAGGCCGAAGAGGACGTGGCCGGGGTGCCCGAGCTCCAGCTGGCGGCGACCGCCGCCGATATGCGCACGGCGTTCGGCTTCTGACCGCCCGCCCGGTGCTCAGGTTCCGGTCAGCCGGGTGACCACCGGCCCCAGGGCCTCCCAGCAGTCCGCCTCGATGGACCAGTAGGAGATCCCGTACTCCTGCCGGCGCCACTCGAGCTCCTCGGCCATCTCGTCCAGCGTGCCCAGGAGGGCCAGGGGGATGTGGAGGGCGTCCTCGGGGCTGATGCCGAAGTGGGGGGCCATGGCCTCGGCCATACCGGCCGCCTCGTCGGTGATCATCACGAACCCGATGAGGGCGTTGAGCTCGAGGTCGTCGAAGCGCTCCCCGGCCGACTCGCGTACCCACGCCACCTTCTGGCGGGTGCGCTCCGGCGTGGCGTTGGGTGCCGTCTCCGGCCCGCCGGTTCCTTCCCGCAGGTTGACGTTGATGCTGACGATGTCGGCGTGGCGGGCGGCGAAGGAGAGCACCCGCTGGCCGCCGCCCCCGAGGATGAGCGGAGGACCGGGCCGTTGGACCGGTCGGGGTCGGAGGGTGTGCTCGGCGATGCGGTAGTGGGCGCCGTCGAAGGAGAAGGGACCCTCCGTCCGCAGCAGGCCCTGGACCACCTGGACCGACTCCTCGAACCGTTCCACCCGGACCCGGGGGGTGTCGTAGGTGATCCCCGCCTCCGCGTAGTCGGTACGCATCCAGCCGGCCCCCAGGCTCAGCTCGAACCGCCCCTCGCTGAGCACGTCGAGGGTGGCGGCCTCCTTGGCCAGTACCACCGGATGGCGGTAGTCGTTCCCGAACACCAGGGCACCCATCCTGAGGGTGGACGTGGCGGCGGCCACCGCGGCCAGGGCCGGGACGGGGGCCAACTGGTCGCCGAAGTGGTCGGGCATGAGCAGGGCCGAGTAGCCGAGGTCCTCGGCCCGCCGGGCCTGGTCGGCCCACGAACGGGCCGTCCCTTCCGGCGTGGTGCTGAGCTGGGCGGCGAATCGGAACGTGTGGTCGTGGGCCATGGGCTCATCCTGCCCCAGGCCTCACAGGCCGCGCCGAACGGGCCGCGTGGACCGGTCCGGGCGGCCTGTCGGACAGCGGCGCACCGTCCGCCGGCCCGGGCGTACGCTGGCGGCAATGCTGCGCGAAGGCGACGGGCCCCGTCCTCCCTCCGGTTGCCGTGGTCCTGGCCGGCCCGGTCGGCCCTCGGTGACGGCGTCCTCGTTCCTGTGAGCACGGGCACGGTCGAGCTCGACCCACCACCTCACGCCGACCCTCCGGGTCCTGTCGTTCGGGAGCCCGGCGGATCGAGGCGCCGGATCGTCGGACGGAGGGGTTCCGGGGCCCGGTCGCCGCGACCGGCGCCCACCGCCAGCTGATCGTGGACGGGACGCCCGGACCGGAACATGGCTTCGAGGTGTACTCCCGGGACCAGTGGGTCGCCCGGGGCCGCCGGGCCGGTGGTCCGACCGACGCCGGCCTGGCGCGGTCGGTGGGGGCCGGGGAGCCGATCGATCCGGTGGAGGTGCTCGAGGTCTACCTTCCCCTGGCCCGCTGGATCGAAACACGGCGGGCGGCACCAACGGGAGGTCCCACCGAGGCACGGCCGGCCGCCGGGACACCCACCACGGTCCCGGTCATCGGGATCACCGGGAGCGTGGCGGTGGGGAAGACCACCATCGCCCGGCTCCTGGCCGGACTGCTGCGTGGCGGCCCGGCCCGGCCCACCGTCGACCTGCTCACGACGGACGGCTTCCTCTACCCCAACCGGGTGCTCGAGCAGCGCGGCCTCCTCGGTCGCAAGGGCTTCCCGGAGACCTACGACCACCCGGCGCTGGCCGCCGCCCTCGAGGCCGTCCGGTCGGGACGGCCGGAGGTGTCCGTCCCGGTCTACTCGCACAGCAGCTACGACATCGTCCCCGGGGAGGTGCGGTGGATCCGCCGCCCCGACCTGTTGGTGGTGGAGGGCCTGACCCTGCTGCAAGGACCTCCCGGGGCCGGGCCGACCGAACGCGGCCGGGCCGACCCCCTGGTCGATCTGGCGGTCTACGTCGATGCCGACGAGGAGGACCTGGCCCACTGGCACACCGAGCGACTGCTGGCACTCCGCTCCGACCGAGGGCCCGAGCCCAGTGACTTCCTCCGCTGGCTCGCCTCACTGTCCGAGGCCGAGGCACTCGAGGTGGCCGCGTCCTCGTGGGCGGAGATCAACCTGGTCAACCTCCGGGACCACGTGGCGCCGACCCGGCGTCGGGCCGACATCATCCTCGAGAAGGGTGCCGACCACCGGGTGCGCCGGGTCCTGGTGCGGACCGGCGTCGAACCGGCCGGTGCCGGTTAGGGCCGCACCGGTTCGGTGGGGCAGCCGAGCAGGTCCACCCCGTCCCGGGTGAACTCCGAGCTCCGGTCCGGACCCCAGACCAGTGTGCGGAGCCCCCGGGCGAACTGGGGGTCGCTCCAGTCCCACAGCTTGGACGGATGGGCGTCGACCGAGGTGGGCTCATTGTTCCAGCACCACGCCGACCGCAGAATGGCGCCCTGGGCGTTGACGCCGACGCTCCACACCAGGGCCACGACGGTCAGGGTCACCAGCGCCCGACGCCACCGCAGCCGGGGTCCGGCCCGTCCGGGGGTCCCGGTATCCACCACGTCAGCGGTGTCGGCGGGTGCCGGGCGGTCCCGGGACGGCGCCAACCACCGGGCCAGGACCTCGACGGCCGGCAACGCCAGCACCACGAACACGGGCACCAGGTCGGTGAAGAAGCGGGGTCCGTAGGAGTCGCCGCCCCACCAGTGCTTGAAGGCCGAGATGACGACCCAGTGCAGGATGGGGATCACGGCCAGGGCCTTCCAGAAGGCGGTGAGCTCGCCGGCCCGCCACCGCACCACCACGCCCGCCACCGAGAGGACGACCAAGGGGCAGAAGATGAACAGGCCCCGGGCCGGGCTGACCAGGTTGCCGGCCAGGGCCACGGCCGTGGTCCCGCTGACATCGAAAGACTGTCCCCCGGTGTAGTACGGACTGAGGGCCTGGTGGTAGACAGCCAGGTCGACGGCGACCAGGATCACCAGTGGGGGGAGGGCCCCGGCCACGACGGCCAGGAGGTGCCGGCGCTGGGCCACCACCACCCAGGCGGCCATCACGATGATGACGATGGAGTCGGTCGGACGCATGGCGTAGCTGGTGGCGAGAGCCGCCCCCATGCCCATCCAGCCCCGTGCTCCGGACTGGGCGCGCAGGGCGCAGAGCAGGCCGACGGCGATGCACAACATCGACGGTCCGTGCTGCCACATGGCCCGGCTGGCCGTCGACCAGGCCGGGGTGCCCAGGGCGAAGGCCAGGGCCACGGCCACCGCCCACCGCCGACGGCGGGCCGGCGGTTGCAGCCGGAGCACCCGGAGGGCGATGAAGTACACGACGACGGTGGCCGCAGCCACCACGGTGGCCATCGACACCACCTGCAGTCCCCAGTCGTGGCCCGACCGCACCATGGCCACGCTCCCCTCGGTGAGCCCGAGCCGGTGGCCCAGATCGTCGGCGATCACCCAGGGCACGGCGAACAGGGACACCGCCCAGGGGAAGAGGGGATAGGTATGGCCGTTGACCACGGTGATGGCGTAGCTGGGATCGGTCAGCGGCCGGAAGCGGTCCAGGCTGAGCGACCGGTAGTGGACCATGCTCACGGCAACGCTGACCGCCCGGATGGGGTCGGCCGTCATGCCGCTCGGGCTGGCCATGTCGATGATGAAGACCACCACGGCCAGCACGGCGGCCACGATCCGGTTGCCGGAGATCGGCTCGGCCAGGTGGCCGCCGGCCTCGTGGGGGGCGGTCCCCGTCATGTCGGTCGAGGTCACGCGGGGCCGGGTTCCGGCCGGGGGCCGTCGACGCTGGTCACTGGGAGAACGTAGCAGCGGGTCCCCGGCCGAGACCCGCACCCCGGCCGACGGGTGCGGTCAGCGCGCTCCCGGTGAGGGCCCGGCGGCCACCGTCTGCCACAGCAGGCCCTCGTACCGCTCGAGGAGGGTCTCCCATCGGTACTCCTGCTCGACGTAGCGCCGACCGGCCCGCCCGAGCGTATCGGCCAGTCCCGGCGAGGCCGCCAACAGGTCGACCACCGCTTCGAACTCGGCGAACCCCGAGTACCAGATACCGCCGCCGCTGCGTCGCACCTGACCCACCAGGACGTCGGTGCGGCCCTGGACCACGACCGGCCGTCCCTGGGCCCACGCCTCGGTCAGGACCATGGAGAAGCTCTCGAAGAACGACGGCTGGACCAGTGCCAACGCCCCGGCCAGCGCGTCGCCGCGGGTCTCGTCGTCAACGAAGCCCGTGTAGAGGATGTCGGGATGGTCCCGGCGGTCCCCGGCCGGTCCCACCAGCACGAGCGCCAACGGCCCCGGATTCCGCTCCTTGTAGGCCTCGAAGAAGTGGACCAGCTCGTCGGAGCCCTTGCCGGCCTCCACCCGGCCCACGCAGACCAGGTAGGGACGGTCGCCCAGTCCGAATCGAGTCCGGAACCGCGAACCCGTGCCCGGGGACTCGAGGTCGACACCGATGCCCACGACCGCCCCGCGGCGGGGGGCGCCCCGCCGGACCAGCAGGTCTCGCTCCTCCTCGGTGAACCACACGAAGCGGGTGGGCCGGGAGAAGAGGTCGTCGAACACCGGGAGCCAGAATGCCGGCTCGTCGTGGGCGGTGGCGTGAAGGACGGTGGGGAGCAACGGCGCGGTCACCGGCAGCCCGGCCCACGTCGGTGTGTAGAGGTAGGAGAAGTGGACGGCCACGTCGAATCCGGGAGACCGCTCGGCCAACCATGGCACCAGGTCGGGCAGCTCCGGGCCCTGCAGGCGCCGCCACTCCTGCTGTTCAGCCGTGGACGCCAGGGCGCCGCTCCACAGGACGCTCACGGTCTTGGCGTCGAAGGCGTCATTGTCCCGCGGCCCGGTGCCGTCGAACCGGTGGACGGTGACGCCGGCGAGCCGGGTCGTCCCCGACGGGTAGACATCAGCCCAGTCGACGGCGCTCTGGGCCCGGCTGGTGGCCACCTCGACGTGGTGGCCGCGGGTGGCCAGGCGGGTGGCGAACTGCCGGCAGCAGAGCTCGGCACCCCCCGCCACCTCCTCTCCGTACCGCTGCACGACGAACAGGATCCGGAGTGGTCGGCCCGGACCCGGCTCGGGCTGACCTCGGTCCTTCCGGTCCCGCCGGTGGGCCAGTAGCCGTCGCAGCCGGGCCCGCCGACCGGTGGCCGAGAACTGGGGTCGTCCGCCCCCGGGGCCGGCCCGCACGGCCACCATGGTGCGCCCATGGGCATCGAGCCGTTCCTCGAGACCCGGCTCGTAGCGCCCGGCCCCTCGGCGCCCGTCCACCGTGGCCCGGATCCGGTCGTGCAGCGCCCGGGCGTCGGGTCCGGGGCCGCGGGCCGGACGGTCCGGCGGCGGGATCGGGCCCGGGGTCAGCCACCCGTGGCCTCCACCGCACCGGCGGGCCCGTCGTCCCAGCTCGCGTCGGCCCCCGCCCAGCGGTCCCACAGCTCGGTCACGCCCACGGTCGAGCCGCGGGACAGCTGGGCGCGTGTGGCCAGGGCCCAGGGCAGGTGGGTGAGCATCCCGCGTCGGATCCCGTGGTCGGGGCCATCCGCCACCCGCCTCCACACCTGCCGCGCCAGCTCCCCGCCGGGAGCGTTGCGCACCAGGCAGAGCAGCCGGTTGCGCTCGCCGAGGATCCGGACCCGGTCCCCCAGCGTCTCCACCGAGGTCACCGACCGTCGGTGGGAGACCGAGGTGGTCGGCAGATAGGTCACCGCCAGTCCGTGGCGCCGGGCTCGCCAGCTCCAGTCGGTGTCCTCGTAGTAGGCGAAGAACGGCTCGGCCAACAGCCCCACCCGGTGGAGCACGTCGGCGCGCGTCACCAGGGCCGTGCCACTGGCCCCGAAGGTCTCGCGTGGCTGGTCCCACCGCCCGTCGTCGGGGCACTCGAGGCCATGGTCCCCCGAGTAGCCGTCGGACCGGAGGAACAGCCCGGTGTTGTTGATCAGCCGGCACACCGCCGTCAGGTGCACCTCGTCGGTCCCGTTGAGCATGACCGTGGCCTCCGGGTCGGGACCGGGGAGCGGGGCGAAGTACGGTTTGCCCGGCCGGGTCCACCGCCAACGGGTGGGCACGCCGTCGACCACACCCGACTCCAGCCGATGGACGCCGGGGCCCACCAACCGGTCGATGAGCTCGTCGCCGCCGTGGCGGACCGAGGTCAGCTGCCGACCCAGGGGCCGTGTGTCGCCCGGGGCGTACCAGACGTCGTCGGCCGCCGGGAGCTGGCCGTACCACCCGTCGAGCAGGACCTTCGGGGTGACGGCGGCGACCGACGGGTCGCCCAGGGCCGGCTCGGTGGCGTCCAGCCAGGTCGCCTCGGCCACGGCGTCGTCGTTGAGCAGCGCCACCACCTCGCCGGTGGCCTGGCGGATCCCCTGGTTGGCCCCGCCGGCGAACCCCTGGTTGTCCCGGTTCCTGACCACCAGGGCGCCGAAGCGCCTGCCGACCTCGGACACCTCGGACCCGGCCGAGCCGTTGTCCACCACCACCAACTGATCGGCCTGGTCCCGGACCGATTCGAGGCAGGGCTCGAGCCAGTCCCCGGCCCGTAGGGACACCACCACCACCGACCGGCTCACGACGCCAGAGTCTCCCCGGTCACGGCCAGGCCCAGGATGGCCAGCAGGTCGGCGGCCCCGCGGTCGAAGCCCATCCCGGCCACGAAGGCCAGGCCGAGTGCGGACCGGTTCGATCGTTCCCGGGGGCCGTGGAGGAGATCGCCCACCACCCCGGCCAGCGCCGCCGGCGTGACGTCCACCGGGACCTTGGCCACGAAGCCGGGCAACCCGTGGGCCGGCCCGTCGTCGGTCACCACCGTCGTCAAGCCGTGGGACAGGCTGTCGGCCACCGCACCGGAGGTCTCACCGTTGGTGCTGGCCCGGAGCTGCACGGCCAACGACGCCCGCGTCAGCCAACCGTCGTACTCGTCGTCGTCCACCGCCCCGGTGAAGGTCACCGCCCCGGCCACCCCCAGTCGCAGCGGCCAGCGCGTGGTAGCGCTCGCGCAGGGCCGGGTCGATCGGGCCCACGAAGGCCAGGTGGGTGTCGGGGTCGTCGCGGTGGACCAGGGCGAACGAAGCCAGTAGTAGCTCGGGCTGCTTGATGCCGTTGACCAGACCGAACGTGCACACCAGTCCGGCCTGCTCGGCCCCGGCCGGTCGGGGCACCGGCGGGGGATAGGCGTAGGGACACACCACCACTCGTCCCCGGTCCTCGGGTCGGGCGTCGAGGCGGGCCAGTTCGGCGGCGTACTCGGAGGTGACGATGAAGGGTTCGGCCAACCCGACGAGCTCCCGGGCCATGAACACCCCGCGGGACTCGGCGTCCGCCGGCTGCAGCCAGCCCTCGCGGACCCACGCCTCGGACGCACCCTCGTACAGGGCGGTGACCACGGCGGCGTTACCTTCGGGGACCGCGCCCCGCGCCGCCCCGTGTCGGTACAGCCCGTTGAGTCGGACGTCGTGGGCCAGCACCGCGGCGGGGATGCGGTCCCGGCGCACCAGCGCCAGCGCGCCCGTGTGGTGCTCACTGTTCCCCACGCAGGCGACCACGGCGTCGTAGCCCCCCTGGACCGGGTCGACCACCGGCAGCGCCCGGGCCGGGTACGACACGAACTCCGGTTCGGCTTCTGGCCGAGCGACCGAGTCTCCGTCGAGGAACAGGTCGACCTCGACCGTGTCGGCCAGGGCTCGGGCCAGTCGGCGGGAGTAGGAGGCCACCCCGGTGGCGGCCGGGGGCCAGGGTGTGACCAGGGCCACCCGCCGGCGTCGGGGCCAGGCCGCCGGCCGGCGGGGACCACCTCCTCCGGGCTCGGTGCTCAGGCCCCGGTAGACGGCGGCGGCCCGCTCGGCCACCTCGGACCAGGTGAGACGGGGTCGGGCCGACCAGGCCAGAAGGCGCCGGCGGAACGGCTCGTCGACCAGGCCCCGTTCGATGGCGCCGGCCATGGCGTCCGGGTCGGTCGGATCGAAGGTGGCCTCGGTCTCCACCAGTTCCCGCAGCGAGGAGTTGCCGCGAGGCCACCACCGGGGCACCACAGGCCATGGCCTCGGCCACCGGCAGGCCGTACCCCTCGTAGAGGGAGGGGAAGACCACCAGGGTGGCGGTGCGGTACAGCCGGACGAGGGCGGCGTCCGAGACCACACCGGTCAGGAGCAGCGCGCCGTCGGGCAGGCCCAGGGTGCGCGCCAGGACCTCATAGTGGTTGCGCTCCGAGGCATCGAGCCGGCACACCAGCACCAGCTGGTGACGGTGGCGGATCTCGTCGGGCAGCCGGGCGAACGCCCGGATCAGCCCCTCCATGTTCTTGCGGGGCTCGACGGCACCGTTGTAGACCACGGTCCGCTCCCCGAGGCCGGGGAGCAGGGCCCGGGCCCGCTCGGCGTCGTCCGCCCCGTCGTCGCCCGGCCGGAACACGTCGGAGCACGCCGCGCCGACCACGGTCAGGCGGTGGTCGGGCACGCCCAGGTGGTCGGCGACGTCGTCGGCCGCCGACTGCGAGAGGGTGACCACGTGGTCGGCGGCCCGGATCAGCTCCCGTCGGGCGCGGTAGCGGTGCCGTGTCCCGGGATCGACCAGGTAGGTGTCGGGGAACAGCTCGGGGATCAGGTCGTAGACGGTGACCACCAACCGGCGTCCGGCGCGCGACGCCTCACGGGGCCAGATGGCCCGCACCGGGGTGGCGAGGTCGAAGGGGGAGAGGGCATGGAACACGCCTCCGGGCATGCTCCAGTCGGCCTCGGCGGTGACCGGGCCAAGGCGCAGGGCGTCAGGCAGGTCGTCGATGGGGGCGAGGTCCGGTCGGACCAGCACCTGGTCCACCAGGTGCGGCACCGTCTGCACGAGGGCGGCGGTGAAGTCGACGGCGTAACGGGCCACCCCACGCTCCCGATAGGTCGGGCTCTGGGCGGCTTGGAGATCCAGGACGAGCGGGGCGCCGGGTACCGCAGGGGTCAAGGGGTCGGTTCCGGCTCACCCGGGGTCCGGCCCAGACGCTTCAGCTCGTCGTGGAGCACCTCGGTCTCCGCGCTCAGGCGGGTGAGGCTTCGCCCGATGGCCTCGGCCACCTGGTCGTTGGCGTCAGCCAGGTCCCCGAGGATCCGCTGCAGGTCCCGGTGGGTCTCTTCGACGGTGGCCGCCAGGCGGACGGAGGCGTTCTCGACCTCCTGGGCCACCACTCGACGAACCGGATCCACGAAGAGTCTGTCGTGCAAGGAGCGCACGAACCCTCCCGAAGCCATGGCCAGCATCGTACCTGGCGACCATGGCCCGGGTGGGACGGTGGCGCGCCGGCGGGCCGGGCCGGCTACAGCTGGAACTGCTGGAAGAACTCCCACATCTGGTCGGTGGCGTCCACTTGGAGGGTCGTCATCCCGGCTCGCGAGCCGCCGGCGTTGCTGACGGCACTGCCGGGCCACTCGTGCCCACCGCCGAGGACGATGTAGAACCGGACGTCGATTCCCGAGGGGCAGGTGTACCGGCGGACGATGACCTGGCTGCCCACCCGGTTGTCGATGTGACGCGGGTTGCACCCGTCCTTGACCGCCCAGGCCTGGACGGTGGCGGGCACCCCGGGGCCGTCCAGCCGGGGTGGCTGGGTGGCCGCACCGGGAGGGGGTACCGGCTCGTCCGGTCCGAGCAGCTCGGCGAGGGCGGTGGAGTCCGCTCCGCCGTTGAAGTACAGGATGGGATCGGCAGTCCCGTGGAAGGTGATGATCGGCACCGGACGCAACGGGTTGCAGGACGGTTGGAGCTCGAGACCCGACACCGCCCCGATGGCGGCGAACCGGTCGGACATGGTGCAGGCCAGCTGGGATGCCATGACCGCACCGTCGGAGAACCCGGTGGCGTACACCCGCGAGGTGTCGATGCACTGGGTGGCCTCGACCTGATCGAGGAGGGCGGCCACGAACTGCAGGTCGGGATTGGACATGCTGTGGTCGGTGGTGTCCCAGTGGAGTGGGGCACCGGTCCCGCTGGGGGTGACGACCACGAAGCCGTCCTGCTGGCCCAGAGCCCCGAACCCCGAGGTGAAGGACTGGAGCACCGCCCCCTCGTCCACGCCGTGGAAGTCGAGGACCAGCGGTCGGGGCGAGGCTGCCGCGGTCCGGGGCCCGCCCGCTGGCCGGCTCGGGGTGGTGGGTCCCGGTGTGGTGAGCAGGTACCATCGGGTTGCGCCCGCTACCTCGAGGCCTTGGAGCTGGTCGGTGACCGACGCACCTCCGGGGAGGGCGCAACCCCTCGACGGCACCGGGCCGCCCTGGCCCGTCGCCACCAGGTGGGTGGGCGACGCCGACGACGTGGGCGCCGGGGAGGCGCTGGACGAGACGGTGTAGCTGACGCCGATGACCACCGCGGCCACGGCCAGGACCGCCGCCACAACGCCCCATCGTCTTGGTGTCGCCCCGGGCACGGAGGAAAGCGAACCACACGCCTTTGGCGTTGGGCCAGGGGTGACCCCTCTCCGTGGTTGGGCGGCTGCTGTGCGGGCCGTTCACGCGTCGCCGGACCAGCGCCCGAGCCAGGGCCACCGTTGGGCCTCACCTCCCGACAGGGTGCCCGGCCAGGCGTCGGCGTGGTCGGCCAGTCCCATATCGACTTTGTCAGGAAACACGGATCACCTGGTGTTGCCGCTCCGACGGGTCCGGCGCGGCGTACACTGGAGGAGTCAGCTTCGGTCCGGGTCGGGCAGGCGTCGCCGTGCGCCCGATCCTCGTCGAAGGACGGGTCCTGTCTTCGCCCCTACCAGTGCAGCGGTGGATGGAGTCCTGATCGTCACCCCCACCGCCTGCGGGCGCCGACCGAGAGACCCCCATGGACACGACGTTCGAGGCTTCGCCCTCCATCGCCTCGACTGGCCAGGACTTCGCCGAGCTCTCGCGTCAGGTCCGCGACGACGGGCTGCTGGGCCGACGACGCGGCTACTACTCGGCCAAGATCGTCGTGTCGCTCGCCGCGCTCGGGGCAGTGGCCGCCGCCGTGGTGCTGCTCGGTAACACCTGGTGGGTGCTGGTGGCCGCCGCGGTGCTGGCCTTCGTCCTCACCCAACTGGGCTTCATCGGTCACGACGCCGGCCACCGTCAGATCTGCGTGCATCGACGCGGCAACGATCTCATCGGGCTGCTGGTAGCCAATCTGTTCGTGGGCTTCAGCTTCGGATGGTGGTTGACCAAGCACAACCGCCACCACGCCCACACCAATCGCCCCGACAAGGACCCGGACCTGGTGCCGGGGGCATTGGTCTACACGCCGGATCAGGCCAGGGGTCGTGGACGGTTCGGACGCCGGTTCGCCCGGTCGCAGATGCTCCTGTTGTTGCCACTGCTGTTCCTCGAGGCCCTCAACCTCCACGTGGCCAGCGCCATCTCGCTGGCCCGCCGGCGCGACCGTGCGGTGGCCGGCGAGGTCGGCCTCCTGGCTGTCCACGTCCTCCTCTTCTTCGTGGCCCCTTTCCTCGTGCTCTCGCCGCTCCGGGCCGTGGGGTTCATCCTTGTCACCCAGGCCTTGTTGGGCTTCTATCTGGGGGTGAGTTTCATCACCAACCACGTGGGCATGCCCACGCTGTCCGGCACCGACGAGTTGGGATTCCTGCGCCGACAGGTGCTCACGTCACGCAACCTGACCGGGCCCTCGTTCACCGGCTTCCTCTACGGCGGGCTCGACACCCAGATCGAGCACCACCTCTTCCCGTCCATGCCCCGGGCCAACCTGCGCCGGGCCCGGGCCGTGGTGCGCCCCTTCTGCGCCGAGCGCCGGATCGCCTACGCCGAGCAGAGTCCCTGGCGGGCCTACCGGGAGGTGCTCCGTCATCTCCGACGGGCCGGTACCGGCAGGCCCATCTCGGTCATCGACTGAACCGCCACCGAGCGAGCCGGCCGCGGGCGGGCACAGGGAGGCGTCGAGCCGGACCCCGGGTCGACCGGGTCGTGAGCGGGTCGACCCAGGCGGCCACGAGCCAGGGTCCGCTCGTCCTGGTAGGGTCCGTCTGCAGCACCAAGCAGCACTTCGGGGAAGCCGGTCGAAATCCGGCGCTGGTCCGCAACCGTGGGTGGCGGGTGGAGACACTCGTCACGAGCCGGGATACCGATGGGCTGTTCGTTGAGTCCAATCCCGTCGAGAACATGCGGCAGGGACTCGGTTGGTCACGGACCCGTCGAGGTTCCATGAGGCTTCCGGGTCACCGTCCGGAAGTGAGGAATCACCCCAATGTCCATCAAGCGCCTACTGGCGACGGCAGGCCTCGGGGTCTGCCTCATGACGGGGATCGTTGCGGCACCGATGATCGCCGGCGCCTCCGCCCCGTCCCTCGTCTCATCGACTGTGTTCCCCCAGCCGGACTCGGCCCGTGCCGGCGCCGGGTGGCTGGCCAACCAGTTGACTCCGTCCGGTTACATCCCCGGGAACGCCCCCGGGCAGGCCAACCTGTCCTTTACGGCCAACACCGTCCTGGCGCTGTCCGCCGCGGACACCGACCTCCCCCGGGCCAACGCCGCGCTGATCTACCTCAGCACCCAGGTGTCCCAGTATGTGACGGTCTCGGGGAGTGACGGTGCCAGCCAATTGGCGTTGCTCATACTCGACGCCCATGCGCTGAGGGCCGACCCCTACTCGTTCGGTGGCACCGACCTGGTCCGCCGGCTGCTGGCCACCGAACAGCCCACGGGCCTCTTCGGCGTGCAGGATCCCACCTTCGACGGCGCCTATCGGCAGGGTCTGGCGCTGTCCGCCCTCGCCGCGGTCGGAGTGACCGGCAGCGCCCAGCTGGGGACGGCGGAGAGCTGGCTATTGGGCCAGCAGTGCTCCAACGGCGGATGGTCCAGCGACGTGGCTCTCAACCCGTGCACCGGTGACCCGAACGCCTTCGCCGGGGCGGACACCAACTCGACGGCCGTGGCCGCACAGGGCCTGGTGGCCCAGGGGGTCCTGGGGTCCACGAGCGAGAGCGCGGCGTTGAGCTACCTCACAGCCACGCAGCAGGGCGACGGGGGATGGGCCTACTATGCCAACCCGACGTCTCACCCCGGACCTACGGATCCCGACTCCACGGCGCTGGTCGTCCAGGCGCTGGTGGCGCTGGGCCAGTCGCCGACCGCGGCACCGTTCGTCAAAGTGTCGGGCGACCCGGTCAGCACCCTGGTTTCCTTCCAGTTGAGCACGGGAGCCGACGCCGGGGCCTTCCAGTTCTCGCTCGGTGGTGGGGCCGACCTGACCGCCACCTTCCAGGCGGTGCCGGCGGTGGCCGGCGTGGTGGATCCGTTTCAGATAGCCGGCGGGTACCGGCTGGCCGCCTCGGACGGCGGCGTGTTCACCTACGGCAGCGCCACCTTCGAGGGCTCCCACGGCGGCTCCCACCTCAACGCCCCCATCGTGGCGATGAGCGGCACACCGGACGGCGGGGGCTACTGGCTGGTGGCCTCGGACGGAGGCATCTTCACCTACGGGGACGCCACCTTCGAGGGCTCCCACGGCGGCTCCCACCTCAACGCCCCCATCGTGGGCATGGCGTCGACAGGTGACGGCCAGGGCTACTGGCTGGTGGCCTCGGACGGAGGCATCTTCAGCTACGGGGACGCCACCTTCGAGGGCTCCCACGGCGGCTCCCACCTCAACGCCCCCATCGTGGCGATGAGCGGCACACCGGACGGCGGGGGCTACTGGCTGGTGGCCTCGGACGGAGGCATCTTCACCTACGGGGACGCCACCTTCGAGGGCTCCCACGGCGGCTCCCACCTCAACGCCCCCATCGTGGGCATGGCGTCGACAGGTGACGGCCAGGGCTACTGGCTGGTGGCCTCGGACGGAGGCATCTTCACCTACGGGGACGCCACCTTCGAGGGCTCCCACGGCGGCTCCCACCTCAACGCCCCCATCGTGGGCATGGCGTCGACAGGTGACGGCCAGGGCTACTGGCTGGTGGCCTCGGACGGAGGCATCTTCACCTACGGGGACGCCACCTTCGAGGGCTCCCACGGCGGCTCCCACCTCAACGCCCCCATCGTGGGAGCAGCCACCAGCACGGTCCGGGTGGGCTGATGGCCAGTGGCCCCGGGGCGGTCCGGAAATTGATCTCCGGGACTCTGTTCGTCGGGGCGGCGTCGGTCGCCCTGGCGGCGGCCGGACCGGATGCGCTGATGCCGTTCAAGGATGCTGCCGGCGCTGCCACCGAGGTGAGTGTGGCCTTCGTTGTCGACTTCGGCGGTCTGGGGGCACCAGTCGTGGGATGCGTTCAGGTCCCCTCCACGGACAACGGCTACGCCGCGTTGGGGGCATTCGTCGCTCAGCGCGGCGACGCCCAGCCCATCTACAACAACGCCGGCCTACTGTGTTCGATCGACAACCTCCCGGGCAATGCGCCCACCGTCTGTGGTGCCCAGGTGGCGGGGGGGTACGACTACTGGTCCTACTGGCACGGGACCACGGGCTCTTGGGTCTACGCCAGCACCGGGGCGTTCTCTGCCGTACAGGAGGGTGATGTCGAGGGATGGCGCTTCGAGACCGACGGGCAGTCCAATCCGAACGATCCCCATCCGTTGCCGGCGCCCAGCTACGCCGCCATCTGCGGGCCGGCGAACTCGACTCCGACCACCGCGGCCCCGCCCGCGGCCGCCCCGGTCACCACGGTGGCTCCCTCGACAGGCTCGCCGGGCGGCAGCGTGACACCCAAGGCCTCGGGCGGCTCGTCGGTGGTGGGCAGCTCGGTTCCCGCCGCCGGCCATCCGACCACCGCCTCGTCCTCGCCGACGACCCAGGCGGCCGGGACCGGGGGTGCCAGCGGGACGACTGCTCCCACCACCCGGTCGTCGCGCTCGGGTCTGCCGGCCCAGTCGCTCAAGGCCACGCCCGCCGCCGACGATCGTGCCGGCGCGGGTGAGGGTGCCCTGCCGGCGATCTTCGGAGCTCTGCTGGTACTGGCCCTGGCCGCTGGCGCCGTCTTCGGCTGGCGACGACGCGCCCGTCCGCAATGACCCGCCGGTCCACCCCCTCCGGGCGTCGAAGCCTGCATCCGGCGGCCTGGTGGCTGTGGGCCGGTTGCCTGGCCGGAGCAGCCACCCGGACGACCAATCCGATCCTGCTGTCCCTCGTCGCCGCCGTGGCCGCCTTCGTGGTGTCGGCCCGCCGTACCGCTGCGCCCTGGTCCCGTTCGATCGTCTTCTTCTTCCGGATGGGCATGGTCGTGATCGTGGTCCGTGTCGTCGTGCAGATCGTCTTCGGGGACCGCCTGCCCGGCCACACTCTGTTCACGCTTCCCCAGGTCCCCTTGCCCTCCTGGGCGGCCGGCGTCAGCATCGGGGGACCGGTCACGGCGGAGGCGGTGATCCAATCGGCCGTCGAGGGCCTGCGCCTGGCCGTGATCCTGATCTGCTTCGGGGCGGCCAACTCCCTGGCCAGCCCCTACCGCCTCCTTCGCTGCCTACCGGCGATCCTCTACGAGGCCGGGGTGGCCGTGACGGTCTCGCTGGCCTTCGCCCCCGAAGTGGTGATGGCCATCGCCGGGGTTCGGGACGCCCGCCGGCTCCGGGGTCGACCGACCCGAGGGGTGGCCGGGTTGCGCGGAATGGCCATCCCGGTGCTGGAGAGCGCTCTCGACCGCTCACTGCAGCTGGCGTCCTCCATGGACGCCCGTGGCTACGGGCGGCGGGTGGCGGTGCCCGTTGGCACCCGCCGACTGGGTAGTGCCTCGACTGCCGGCGGGATACTCCTCGTGCTCGTCGGCGTGTACGGCCTACTGGACGCAGGCTCTCTGCCCGCCGGGGGCGTGCCCTTCGTGGCGGCCGGGGCCGTGCTGGTTGGCGTGGGCATGGCCGTCGGCGGCCGGCGCACCAACCGCACCCGGTACCGACCTGACGTCTGGCGCACGGCCGAGTGGCTGGTGGTGGCGTCGGGCGCCGTGGCCCTGGCCAGTCTCATCGTCGCCGGGATCCTCGAGGTGCCGGGGCTCCAGTTCACCGTCACTCCGCTGCATCCACCCCAGCTCCCCCTGGTGGCCGTCCTCGGGATCCTGGTCGGATCGGTCCCGGCCCTCGCCGCACCGGCGCCGGTGGCCCTTGCCGTCCCGAGACGGCCCCATCGAACCGCCGACGTGCCGGTCGTGACCGTCGAGCCGGTCGAGGGGAGCCGGGCATGATCCGGTTCGACCACGTCACCTTCACCTACGCCGACGCCACCCGACCCACGCTGCGCCGGGTCGACCTCACCATCGACGAGGGGGAGCTCTGCTTGGTGGTGGGGGAGACCGGATCGGGCAAGACCACGCTGCTGCGGGCGATCAACGGGCTCGTGCCCCACTTCACCGGGGGCCACCTCTCGGGAGACATCACCATCGAGGGTCGCTCCACCCGGGACCATCCGCCGCGGGAGCTGGCCGACCTGGTCGGAGTGGTGGGCCAGAACCCCGCCTCCAGCTTCGTCACCGACACCGTCGAGGACGAACTGGCGTACACCATGGAGAACCTGGGCATCGCGCCCGCCGCCATGCGTCGCCGGGTCGAGGACACCCTCGACCTGCTAGGGCTCCACGAGCTCCGGAACCGGCCGCTGGCCACCCTCTCGGGAGGCCAGCAGCAACGGGTGGCCATCGGCGCGGTGCTGAGCGCCTCGCCCCGGGTGCTGGTCCTGGACGAACCGACCTCGGCGCTGGACCCCGCCGCCGCAGAGGAGGTGCTGGCCTCGCTGACCCGGCTGGTTCACGACGTGGGGATGACCGTGGTATTGGCTGAGCACCGCCTGGAGCGGGTGATCCCGTTTGCCGACCGCGTCGTGCTCGTGCCCGGAGACGGGGCCGCCCTGGTGGTGGGGGCCACAGCCGACATCATGGCCAGCTCGCCGGTGGCCCCACCCCTTGTGGAGCTGGCCCGCGTGGCCGAGTGGGCGCCGATGCCCCTGTCTGTGCGGGACGCGCGGCGCTTGTCGGGTCCCCTTCGCCAGCGGTTGGCCGGGGCGCCGGCGCCCGATCGGGAGACGGCCACCGGGCCGGTCGGCGAACCGGCGGCCCGGGCCGAGCGGGTCCGTGTCGAGTACGGCCCCGTGCTGGCCCTGGACGGAGTCTCCCTCGAGATGGGCGCCGGCGAGGTGGTGGCCCTGATGGGTCGCAACGGATCCGGTAAGTCCACACTCCTGGCCCACCTGGCCGGTCTGCGCAAGCCGTCCGCGGGGCGGGTCGCCGTGCTCGGCACCCGGCCCACCGACCTCCCGGCGCGGAAGCTGATCACGAAGGTCGGCCTGGTGCCCCAGGACGCCGGAATGCTGCTCTACGGCGAATCGGTGGCCGACGAGTGTGCAACGGCCGACGACGAGACCGGCCTCCGACCGGGGACCACCGCTGCCGTGCTGGAGGAGGTCCTGCCGGGGGTCCCCTCGGACCGTCACCCTCGTGACCTGTCCGAAGGCCAGCGTCTGGCCCTGGCCCTGGCCATCGTCTTGGCTCCCCGTCCCCCACTGATCCTCTTGGACGAGCCCACCCGCGGTCTCGACTATTCCGGCAAGGAGCGGCTGGTGACGCTGGTCCGGAAGCTGGCGGCCAACGGGGACTGCATCGTCGTGGCCACCCACGACGTGGAGCTGGTGGCCCAGATGGCCACCCGTGCCGTGGTGTTGGCCGAGGGCGAGGTGGTGGCAGACGGACCGGCCCGCGACGTGGTCTGCCACTCCCCGGTGTTCGCGCCGCAGGTCGCCAAGGTGCTGGCCCCGGAACCATGGCTGACGGTGGACGAGGTCCGCCAGGCCCTGGGGGGTCAGTGGTAGGCGTCCCGCGTGTGGCCCGGCCGACCACCATCCGGCTCCGACCGCGGGCATCCGTCCTCCTGGCGGTGACGTCGCTCATCGGTATGGTGGCGTTCTGCTGGCCCCTGGTGATCCACGGCCACGCCGGAGCAGGACAGGCCCACGCGGCCGACGCCCCGTGGCTGTTCGTGGCCGTCCTCCCCTTGTTCCTGGCGGTGGTCATAGGGGAGTTGGCCGAGGGCTCCTTGGACGCCAAGGCCATCGCCCTGCTCGGGATCCTGGCCGCCTGTGGCGCCGCCCTGCGCATACCCAGCCCGGGCGTGGCCGGATTCGAGCCGGTGTTCTTCCTGTTGATCCCGGCCGGCCGGGTCTTCGGTCGTGGCTTCGGGTTCGTGCTCGGAGCGGTGACCATCGTCGTCTCGGCGTTGATCACCGGCGGCATCGGACCGTGGCTGCCCTTCCAGATGTTCGGCGCGGCCTGGATGGGATTCGGGGCCGGATGCCTACCCCGGGCCAAGGGGCGGGCCGAGCTCGTGTTGCTGGCCGGCTATGCCGCCGGCTCTGCCGTGCTCTACGGGACCTTGCTCAACCTGTGGTTCTGGCCCTTCGGCGCGGGCACGTCCACCAGTTTCTCGTACTCGCCCGGGGCCGGCCCCCTGGCCAACCTGCACAGCTTCATCCTCTTCGACCTGACCACGTCCCTGGGCTTCGACATCTCCCGGGCCGTTACCAACGCCATGCTGGTCCTGCTCCTCGGTCATCCGGTGCTGGCCGCCCTGCGGCGGGCGTCCCGACGGGCCGCCTTCGACGCGCCCGTGGTCTATCACTGAGCGGCTGCCACCCTCAGGGAGGGGGGTTTGGGTCGGGCTATGGTAGTCGAACATATGTTCGACTACCATAGCCGGCGATGACCCACTGGCAGCGGACGCTCTTCGATCTCGGTGATCGGGTGGGACTGGAGCCGGTGGCCACCGACCTGACCCGGACGCCCCTCGGTCCGCACGCCTGGCTGGAGCTCCGGCCGGGGTGGGTCCGGCGCCACGACCTGCTGTTCGAGGATCTGGCCGAGTCGGTGCCATGGGTGCTCGAGCGGCGACCGATGTACGACCGGACTGTGGACGTCCCGCGCCTGGTGGCGTCGTACGGCGCGGGGGACGCGTTGCCCCATCCGCTGCTCGGTGACATGTGGGACGTCCTCGGCCGGCGCTATCCGACCGCGGCGACCGGGCCGCTGTGCAGTGTCGGCGCCTGCCTCTACCGCAACGGCGTGGACAGCGTGGCCTGGCATGGGGACCGGAACGGACGGGGCACCGGGACCGACTCCGTCGTGGCCATCGTCTCCCTCGGCGCCCGCCGGCGACTTCTCCTGCGCCCGGTGGCCGGTGGCCCGGCCCTCCGGTTCGCCCTCGGAGCCGGGGACCTCCTGGTCATGGGCGGGCGCTGCCAGCAGCTCTGGGAGCATTGCGTGCCCAAGACCACCCGTCCGGTCGGTCCCCGGATCAGCATCCAGTTCCGGACCGGCGGAGCGACAGCCGGCGACCCGGGGCCTCCCCAACCCTCTGGCCCGCGCCGCTAGACCGCTGTCCCGGGTGGCCTCACCTGGAGGACGGGCGGGGCCGGCTCCGCCGCCCACGAGACCAGTTCGCAGGAGACGACCCGTCCCGTCCCGGGACACGGGTCCCGTCCCTGGGCGACGGTGTCGATCTCACACGTCCGGCGCCCCAAAGCCCGGGCCGACCCTCGCCCGAGCCGCGGCCGGTGCCCGCCGGCCACCTAGGGTCGTTCCGTGGCCCGCACCCCTCCGACGTCCGCCCCGCCGTCCGCGTCGCCGCGCTCGGTCCGGCGCAGGGGTGGAGGCGGAACGCCGGCTCCTTTTGCCCCGGGGTCGGTGTCGATGCGCCTCTATCCCCACAACGAGCTCGCCGCCCCCGGGGTGGTGGCCGAGCTGTGCACCCAGGCCGGCCTGGCCTTGGGTGGAGGGTTCGACGGGGTCATGACCAGCGAGCACCACGGGGGGTTCCCCGGGTACCTTCCCAACCCCCAGCAGATCTCGGCCTTCATCCTCGACGACCACGCCACCGGGTGGGCGGCGGCGTCCCCGCTGCTGCTCACGATCCGGCCCACCGCCCTGGTGGCCGAGGAGACGGCCTGGCTGGCCGCCCGCCATCCCGGCCGGGTGGGGCTGGGCGTGGCCGCCGGAGCCCTCCCGCTCGATTTCGAGGCCATGGGTGCCGACCGGTCTTCGGCGTCCGTCCGCTTCGCCGCCGAGCTGCCCCGGCTGGTGGCCATGCTGACCGGCCGCGACCTCGGCCCTCTGGGTGGCGACCCCTCGCTGGCTCGGTGCGCCGACCACCCGGTCCCGGTGCTCAGTGCGGCGATTTCGCCCACCGCGGCACGGCGGGCGGCGGTCGCCGGCGCCGGGATCCTGATGGAGGGTATGTCCGATGTCGAACGACTGGCCAGACTGACCTCGGCCTACGACGATGCCGGCGGGTCGGGGGCCAAGGTCCTCATCCGCCGGGTGTGGCTGGGGGACTTGCCCACTGACCTGGTGCATCGACAGCGTGCGGTCTACGACGCCGTCACCGGGGCGCCGGCGGCCTTCGGGGCCGACCAGACGGTGGCCGCCGCCGACCCGGCCGTGCTCGCCGCCCGGCTGGCCGAGGTGGTCCGCCGCGCCGGAGCCACCTCGCTGGACCTGCGGGTCCACCTGCCGGGGATGTCGCCCGGGTCGGTCCGCCACCAGATCGAACGCCTGGCGGCCGAGGTGGTGCCGCAGCTCCGGGCCGAGCTCGTCGACCCGTCGGTGCGGAAAGCCTAGAGACGGGCGTAGCTAGCGGCCTCTTCCTCGAACCGCCGGGACGCCTCGCGGCTCACCGACGGCCGGGTCAGGTCGATAGCGGTCAGCACGTCCTCGGCCTGGATCTCGGCGCGGCCCCCGGTCAGCGCCCGGTCGAAGGCCAGCTGGGCGCTCCGTTGCGCCACCAGAGCGAAG
The DNA here is from genome assembly GCA_963817005.1 of uncultured Acidimicrobiaceae bacterium. Taxonomy (GTDB): domain Bacteria; phylum Actinomycetota; class Acidimicrobiia; order Acidimicrobiales; family RAAP-2; genus Bog-756. The sequence goes on along the minus strand of CAWFMN010000004.1, from coordinate 1,158,341 downwards.
TCGGCAGGGGTGAAGCCGGCCGTCCGGGCCGCGACCTCCTTCCCCTCCCCGGCGGGGAGGAGCTCGGCGGCCAGGTCGACTCGCTCCGACTCGTCCGGCGCACCCACCGGTATGACCAGGTCGAACCGACCTGGCCTCAGCAGGGCCCCGTCGATCGCGGCGATGGAGTTGGTGGCCATCACCATCAACGAGTCGGGCCGGGCCTTGAACACCGGGATCACTTTCAACAGCTCGTTGACCAGCGGCTGGCTGTCGGGTCGCTCCGACCGGTCCGAGGCGATCTCGTCGGCCTCGTCGATGAAGCACACCAGCTTGTCCACTCTCCCGAGCTCGGCCAAGCCGTCCCGCAGGGCCCGGGCGCCTTCCACGCCCTGTCCCAGCAGCGATGGATGGAGCTCGACGAAAGCCCACGACAGCCGGGAGGCGATGGCCCGGGCGAAGGAGGTCTTGCCGGTCCCCGGAGGCCCGAAGAGGAGCACGGCGGCCGGCGGGACCAACCCGAGCTGGTCGGCCAGCTCGGGGTGGGCCAACGGGGCGACCACCCGCCGGTCCAGGATGCCCTTGGCCGTCGAGAACCCCTTCATCGACTCCCATAGGCCGGCCGGGGGCACCTGCCCCCCGAACCGCTCCACGATGGCCAGCTCCTCGGGCACCATCGAGGCGTCGCGTGCGAAGAGGTCCAGTCCGTCGCGACGGGTGAAGCCCTGGTTGGCGAAGGCCGACTCGCCGACCTGTCCCGGCACGACCAGGGCCAGGAGCCGTCGGGCCCCACGGTGGATGATCGCTTGGTCCAGCCGGCGCAGCAGGCCCGACCCGATCCCCCGGTGGCGCCAGTCGGGGTGCAGGGCCAGCATCATGAGGTGGGCGTCAGTGCCGTCGACCCGGGCCACGACGGCGCCGACCACGGCCCCGGCTGGGGAGAGGGCGACCACCGCGGGCTGGTGCTCGTGCAGGGCCTCCACCACGTCGCTCCTGCTGTAGGCCGCAGCGGTGGAGGCACCGGACACGTCGATCAGCCGCACGATCTCCTCGAAGGGGATGGCCGGGTCCCGTACGTCGAGGGCCACGGCCCGCCATTGGAGTTGCACCGGTGCCACCTCCCTTCGCCTGGACCGGATGCTACCGGCCCAGTGCGGAGTCGACCGATCGGCGGGCAGGCCGGGCCCGGACCGGTTGACCGGACGCGGGACACGACCCACACTGATGGCCGGCCCAAGGGGGCCAGAAGGAGCCGGGTGCCATGGGAGAGTGGAGCAGGGCCGAGATCGAGTCGGCATTCGCCGAGTACCAACGGAAGGCGGCCGACGCCGGAGCGTCGGGTGACTGGCAGGAGTGGGCCGACCAGTTCACCGAGGACGCCACCTACCTGGAGCACCACTACGGGGAGTTCAGGGGACGCCAGGCCATCCACCAGTGGATCAGCGCCACCATGTCCGAGTACCCCGGCAGTGACATGCCCGAGTTCCCCATCGAGTGGTACGTGATCGACGAGGAGCGGGGCTGGGTGGTGTGCCAGGTCTGGAACCGGATGAAGGACCCTGGCGACGGCAGCGTCCACCAGGAGTACAACTTCACGCTGCTCAAGTACGCCGGGGGCGGGAAGTGGTCCTACGAGGAGGACATCTACAACCCCATGCGCTTCGGGACCATGGTGGCCGGTTGGGAGGCGGCCCGGTCGGCGGCCGGCGGCTGACGGCCGCCTGACGGCCGGCGCCCGCCGACCGTTGGGCGCGCCGGCGCTCCCGGAGCCGGCGCCGTCCGGACCTTCCCCGGACCGGCCCGGGGCACTACGGTGCACACGTGGAGCAGCGGCGACTGGGTCGGACCGGCCATCGTTCGTCAGTGGCCGTCCTGGGGGGCGCAGCCTTCTGGGACGGCGAGCCCGACGCGGCCGCGGTGGCCTTCTCGGCCGCGGTGGACGCGGGGGTCAACCACCTGGACATCGCCCCCCAGTACGGACGGGCCCAGGAGCTGCTGGGCCCGTGCATCCCGGCCGTCCGGGACCGCCTCTTCGTGGCCTGCAAGACCCTGCGACACAGCGCCGACGGGGTCCGAGCACAGCTGGAGGAGTCCCTCACCCTGCTTCGCTGCGACCGGTTCGACCTCTACCAGATGCATGCGGTGACCGACCTCGGGGAGCTCGAGGCCCGGAGCGGGGCGGTGGAGGCCATCCTGGCCGCCCGGGACGAGGGGCTGTGCCGGTGGGTGGGCATCACCGGTCACGAGCTGACCGCGCCCGCGGCCCACCTCGAGGCGCTGCGCCGCTACGACCTCGACACCGTGATGTTCCCGGTCAATCCCCAGCTTTGGTCGGACCCCGCCTACCGCAGGGACGCCGAGGCGCTGCTGGCGTACGCCGGCGAGCACGACGTCGGGGTGATGGCCATCAAGGCGGTGGCGGCCCGGCCGTGGGGCGGGCGGGACCGCACCTCGGGGACGTGGTACGAGCCGTACGTCTCCGTGGAGGAGGTGGCCCGTTCCGTCGACTTCGTGCTGTCCACCCCCGGGGTGGATGCCTTCTGCACGCCCGGGGACACCAACGTCCTCACGACGGCACTGATGGCCGCCGAGGGGCATGCCCCGATGAGCCGGGCGGAGCGGGACGAGGTGGTCCGCGCCGCATCGGCGGAGACCAGCATCTTCCCCATGCCGGCGGCGTGACGCCTCCAGGGGTCCGGTCCCGGGGCGAGGCCGAGCCACCCCCCGGGACCCGGCTGACCGTCGACGCCCCGGTCCAGGGCACGGTGGTGCATATCCCGGTGGCCGACGGGTCGACCGTGGGGGAGGGTTCGCCCCTGCTCGTCCTCGAGTCCATGAAGATGGAGCACGTGGTCCGGTCCCCGGTCGGCGGGGTGGTCCGCTCCGTGGGCGTGGAGGTGGGCGCGCTGGTCGCCGTCGGGGACCCGCTGGCCGTGGTCGAGGCCACCGGCGCCACCGTTCCGGTGGACGACGACGACGGCACCGCGGACCTCGAGGCCGTACGACCGGACCTGCAGGAGGTCCTGGCCCGCCAGCGGGGGACCCAGGACGCCGGACGTCCGGAGGTGGTGGCCCGCCGGCACAGCCAGAGCCGCCGCACGGCCCGAGAGAACATCGACGACCTGTGCGACCCGGGCAGCTTCACCGAGTACGGGTCGTTGGCCATCGCCGCCCAGCGCGGCCGCCGGCCGCTGCCGGAGCTGATCGAGCGCACCCCGGCCGACGGCCTGGTGGCCGGGGTGGGCCGGGTCAACGGGGTCACCTTCGACGAGCGGACGTCGAGCTGTGCCGTCCTGTCGTACGACTACACGGTGCTGGCCGGCACCCAGGGTGCCCAGAACCACCGGAAGAAGGACCGGCTCTTCGAGTTGGTCCGGCGGCTGCGGCTGCCGGTGGTCCTCTTCGCCGAGGGAGGAGGAGGGCGTCCCGGCGACACCGACTATGCGGTGATCACCGGACTGGACACCATGGCCTTCGCCGAGTTCGGCGCCCTGAGCGGCCTGGTCCCGCTGGTCGGCCTGGCCTCGGGCTTCTGCTTCGCCGGCAACGCCGCCCTCCTCGGGTGCTGTGACGTGATCATCGCCACTCCCGGCACCTCGCTCGGCATGGGCGGGCCGGCCATGATCGAGGGCGGGGGCCTCGGGACGGTACGCGCCGAGGACGTCGGTCCCCTGGAGGTCCAGGTGGCCAACGGCGTGGTGGACGTGGTGGCAGGGGACGAGGCCGAGGCCGTCCGCCTGGCCCGGCAGTACCTGTCCTACTTCCAGGGCACCACCGACGGGTGGCTATGCGCCGACCAGCGGCTGCTCCGCTCCGCCATCCCCGAGGACCGGCTCCGGGTCTACGACGTCCGACGCCTGCTGGCCACGCTGGCCGACACCGGTTCGGTGCTGGAGCTCCGCCGCGGCTTCGGGCAGGGCATGGTCACCGCGTTGGCGCGGGTGGAGGGTCGGCCCCTCGGCGTGGTGGCCAACAACCCGGTCCATCTCGGTGGCGCCATCGACCGGGACGGCGCCGACAAGGCCGCCCGCTTCCTCCAGCTGTGCGACGCACATGATCTCCCTGTCCTCTTCCTCTGCGACACCCCGGGGTTCATGGTGGGGCCGGAGGCCGAGCAGACCGCCCAGGTCCGCCACTTCAGCCGGCTGTTCGTCATCGGGGCCAGCCTCACCGTGCCGTTCTTCACCGTCGTCTTGCGCAAGGGCTACGGCCTGGGGGCCCAGGCCATGGCTGGGGGGAGCTTCCGGTCCCCGATCTTCACCGTGTCGTGGCCCAGCGGGGAGTTCGGGGGCATGGGCCTGGAGGGAGCGGTCCGACTGGGATTCCGCCGGGAGCTCGAGGCCGTGGAGGACCCGGTGGCCCGGGACGCCCTGTTCGCCACCATGGTGGAACGGGCCTACCAGCACGGCAAGGCCGTCAACGTGGCCTCGGCCTACGAGATCGACGACGTCATCGACCCGGCCGACTCCCGCCGCCGGATCGTCGAGGCCCTCCGGGCCGTACCACCGCCGCCCGAGCGCACCGGCAAGAAGCGGAGCTGCGTCGACACCTGGTGACCAAGTCATCCCGACGGGCGCGGTGTGGCGGCCTCCGGCTCAGGGGGGCAGGAGCCCGTCGGTGAACCGCCGCACCGAGTCCCAGGCGGCGACCGCCTCGGGCACGCCCAGGTTCACCAGCCCCTGGACGCCGTGAATCCCACCGGCCACCACGTCGAGGCGGGCGTCCACCCCGGCCGCGAGTGCCCGGCCGGCCAGGCGCTCGGCGTCGCGTCGGCAGAGGTCGGTCTCCCCGACCTGGAGCAGGAGCGGGGGCAGGCCGGCCAGCTCGCCCCGGGCCGGGGAGGCCCACGGGGCGCGGGGATCGCCGGCGGGGCCCACATAGTCACGCACCCGGGCCCGCAGGAACCCCTCGGTGATGAAGGCGTCCCGGATCCCCCGCGGCTCCGACCCGTAGCCGGCGGTGTCGAGGTCCACCCATCCGGACAGGCTCACCACGCCGGCCGGCACCGGCAGACCCTGGTCCCGGGCGGCGGCCACCGTGCTCACCGCCAGACCACCGCCGCAGGAGTCCCCGAGGCACACCAGTCGGGTCGGGTCCTGCCCCGAGGCCACCAGGGCGCGGTAGACAGCCAGGCAATCGTCCAGCGCGGCCGGACCGCGGTGCTCGGGCGCCAGCCGGTAGTCCACGGTCAGGACCGCGAGCCCGGTGCACTCGGCGATGTACTCGGCGTAGAACAGGTAGTCCTCGAGGTCGCACGAGACGAAGGCCCCGCCATGGGCGAAGAGGACCAAGCCGCGTTCGGCGTCTACGCCGGGCGGGGTCAGCCGTCCGACCCGCACCCCGCCCAACCGGGACCGCTCGACGTCGGTGTCCGGGGCCAGTGGGTGTCCGTGCAGGGGGGCCATCTGCTGCCGGGTGCGGACGTAATCGTCGCCCGGTCCGGCGAACTCCGGTGGCATGCCGTCCACCACGGTGCGGAGGAGATCACTGGAGGGCGGTCGGTCCATCACGGCAGGCGGGTGGCGCCGGCCCTCGTTCAGGTCGGCTCGGGCCGGTCGCGATAGATCACGACCGGGCAGAGGGCGTGGGAGGCACAGTGCTGGCTGACCGAGCCCAGGAGCATCCCGGCGAACGCCCCGTGGCCTCGGCTGCCCACCACCAACAGGTCGGTGTGCCGGGACGCCTCCACCAGCGCCTCGGCGGCATGCCCCTCGACGACCCGTGCCCGCACGGGCACGGACGGGTGCGAGTCGGCCGCGGTCTGCACGATGCCCTCCAGCATGATCGCGGCGTCGCCGGCCGGGTCGTACCCGGTGGGGATGGAGAGTGTGGGCCCCAGGCCCATCGGCCACTGCCACGAGATGACGGCTTCGACGGTGGCGCCAGTGGCGTCGGCCAACCGGCAGGCCCACGACAGGGCGGCCAACGAGGTGTCGGAGCCGTCCACCCCCACCACGATCGTCCCCGCAGGCCCCCTTGCCGTCTCGGGCACGTTCGCCCTCCTTCACTCGTCCACCGCTCCGGGGTGCCCGTCGGCCAATCCCGGGGGCACGTTTCGCCCCGGCACCCGACGGGTCGCGATGCGGGCCCGACCACCATGCCACGGGTCGGGCGCGCGCTCACGCCCTTGCGTCGAGCGCCTGCCGCCTCCGGGCGGCCACCACCTCGAGTTGGTCCATCCCGGGGCCCCCCGATGTGGACGGCTCCGGGGGCCTGTCCCCACCCACCAGGGCGGCCAGCGTGGCCGAGGCCGAGGCACGCAGCGCACCGAGCTCGTAGCCGCCCTCCAGGAAGAGCAGGAGGCGACCAGGGACCGGGGAGTACCCGGCCACCAACCCGGCCAGGTCGGCGAAGTCACCGGCGGACAGAGCCAGATCGGCCAGCGGGTCGGCCCGATGGGCGTCGAACCCCGCCGAGACGAGCACCCAGGTCGGGCCGAACGCCTCCACCTCCGGCGTGACCATGCCGTCGAAGGCCGCCCGGACCACATCGCCGGTGGCTCCCGGCGGCAGTGGCACGTTGACGGTCGTCCCCAAGGCCCCGGGGCCACCGACGTCCGAGGCGCGACCGGTGCCGGGGTAGCAGGGCCACTGGTGGGTCGAGACGTAGAGGACGTCGGGTTCGTCCCAGAACAGGGCCTCGGTGCCGTTGCCGTGGTGGACGTCCCAGTCCACGATCAGGACCCGCTCGCCCGCGGCCACCAGGGAGGCCGCCGCCACCGCCACGTTGTTGATCAGGCAGAAGCCCATCGACTGGCCGGCCAGGGCGTGGTGCCCCGGTGGCCGGGCCACCACGAAGCCCACCTCGGCCCGGCCGCGGCGGAGCTCGTCGACGGCCACGAGGCCGGCCCCGGCGGCCCGGGTGGCGATGTTCCACGATTCCGGTGTGGCGTAGGTGTCGGCGTCCACCGACCCGCCGCCCTGGCTGCAGAGGCGGCGGAGCTGTTCGACGTGGAGGTCGGTGTGGACCCGTTCGAGCTCCGCCGCGTCGGCCGGCCGGGTGGGTACCACGAGCAGCTCGGGCCCGAGGTGGAGGTCGGCGACCCCGTCCATCACCGCCGCCACCCGGACCGGGCGCTCGGGGTGGCCGGGCCGGGCGTGGTCGTCGCCTGGCACCGGCCCCACCACCATCAGCACGGTGGTGCCGGGACGCGGCCCGGACGGCATCGGCGGGGACGACGGGTGATCACGAGCACTCCTTCCCGGCTAGGCCTCCCGGGCCCGTGGTGCGGGCCGTGTGGAGAGTCTGCCGCACACCGCCCCGGTTGGGGAACAGGGCGCCCGCCGCCGTGGCCCCCGGCCCCTCCGCCGTAGCCCTCCGCCGTAGCCCTCCGCCGCCCGGTGCGTCGTGACGCGGCCTGTCCGCCGGGCCAGGGGCGGCCGGGGGTCGGACGCGTAGAGTGAGCCAATGTCCAAGCGGTCGGTGGCGGGCGGGGGAGCGTGACTTCCTCCTCGGTGGCCACACTGGTCCTGATCGCCCTGGCCGCCGTGCTGGCCCCGATCCTGTCGGAGCTCACCGGTCGGGCGGCCGTTCCCGAGATCGTGATCCAGATCGGTCTCGGGATCCTCATCGGTCCCTATGCCCTCGACATCGCCCACATCAGCAACATCGTCACCGGGCTCTCCGATCTCGGACTGACCTACCTCATCTTCCTCGCCGGCTACGAGCTCGACCTGCAGAAGATCCGGGGCCGGCCGCTGCGGCTGGCGACCGCCGGTTGGGGCGTCTCCCTGGCCATCGGGCTGGGAGCGGCGTTCGCCTTGGTCTCCACGGGGTTGGCCCGCAACACCGTCGTGGTGGGCCTGGCCCTGACCACCACCGCCCTCGGCACGCTGGTCCCCATGCTGCGGGACGCCCAGGTCCTGGACACCCGGTTCGGCGCCTACATCGCCGCCATCGGGACGGTGGGCGAGTTCGGACCCATCGTGGCCGTGGCCCTCCTGCTCACCAAGAAGGAGCCGCTCCTGACCTCGCTACTGCTGGTGGCGTTCATCGTCGTGTCGGTGGCCACCGTCCTCTTGGCCGCCCGGGCCCAGCCTCCCCGGGTGGTGGCCATGCTCAGCCGCCACATGGAGTCGAGCGCCCAGCTCCCGGTGCGGGTGGCCCTCCTGTTCATCGTCCTGCTGGTCCTGCTGGCCCAGAGCCTGGGGCTCGATGTCCTGCTCGGGGCGTTCGCGGCAGGCATCGTGGTCCGGCTGTTCTCGGCCGGCGGGGAGATCGCCGCGGTGCGCGGCAAAATGGAGGCCATCGGGTTCGGCTTCCTCATCCCCATCTTCTTCGTGGTCAGCGGGATCCAGCTCGACCTCGGCGTCTTCATCGACAACCCGAGCTCACTGTGGCGGGTGGCTCTGTTCCTGGTGTTGATGCTGGTGGCCCGCGGCGCCCCGGTGTTCCTCCTCTACCGCAAGGTCCTGACCCCAACCGAGCGCATCCCGATGGCCCTGCTCTCGGCCACCGGCCTTCCCCTCATCGTGGTGATCACCAGCATCGCCTTGGCCGAAGGCAAGATGCTGCCCGTCAACGCCGTCTCACTGGTGACGGCGGGCATGCTCACGGTGCTGCTCTTCCCGGCCGTCGGCCTCTGGAGGATGCGGGCGTCGGGGCTGGCCGTGGCCATCACCGACGACGACTGGGGTGGGACGACCCAGGGTTCCGAGGCGTCGCCAGCCGGCTGAACGGACCGACCGGGCCCCGCGTCCCGCCCCCGGCCGCCCGACCGTCGGACCGCCGGACCGCGGCCCCACGGCGGTCCCGGCACCGGGCACCCGGCCACCCGGCCACCCGCCGCCGACCGTGCCCCCCTGCACCGGCCTGGCTCAGGGGGTGTCGTGCTGGATGGTGAACCAGTCCCGAGCCTCGAGGTAGGAGGAGAAGGCCGCGGCGATCGTCTCGATGTCCTCGGCCCGCTTGGGCCGCTGCACCTCGTAGACCTGGGGGAACTCCAGCCATCCCGTGACCAGCTCCCACAGGCGGAGGGCGGCGGCACCGGTCGGCGGGTGGACGAGGACCGGCCCGAACAGGGCCTGCCCGTCTTCGAAGACCAGCGTCGGCACCCCGAAGCCCCCCTTCGACACCACCTCGTCGTGCTCGGCGTGCACCTCGTCGCCGGTCGACGGATCGCTGATCGCCGCTCCGACCATCGCCGGGTCGAGGCCCATCTCGGCCAGGAGCTCCTCGGCCACGTCCGGTCGGTGCGGCTTGCGGCCCTCCTCGTGCAGGGCGCGGTCCGGCCACGAGGTACCAACGGTCGAGGAGCTCGGGATCCTCCCGCCTCAGGTAGGCACCGATGCGCATCATGGACCAGCCGTAGGACCACTCCCGCTCCCAGGGGTGCTTCTTTCCCTCGGCCCGGTTGATCTCCTCGAGGCTGAAGAACCGCCACCGGACGGCCACGCCGGCGCGGTCCCGCACCTCCCGCATCCACAGGGAGGTCTGGTAGGCGTACGGGCACATGATGTCGAAGTGGAAGTCGACCGCCCGGGGCGACTGGGCGGCACGCTCACGGGTCACGGCACTCCTCCCGAATGGGGTCGGCCCCCGCCGACCCCTGCACCGTACCTCTGTCCGCCGGTGGCCAGATCGGCGAACCGGCCCGCGGCCGGGCCCAGGGGGCCCGCCGGTCGGGTGGATCAGGGCGATGCTCCCTTCCCCCTGTCTGTCCACGATGAGTGAGACACCTTCGATCCGCGTACTGAGCGCGAGGGCGGTGGAGGGTTGTACCCATGAGCACGAAAAACCAGCAGGCGCCGCCTGCGATCAGGTCGGAGAAGGCTAAGACTTGGCCTATCGACGAAGACACCGCACCCGACGGCAAGAAGAGGCGGAAGAGCCCGGTCCGCCGGGTGTTCACGCCTGAGTACAAGTTGAGCATCCTGGCCGAGTACGACGGGTGTTCGGAATCGGGTGAGCGGGGGGCCATCCTCCGCCGGGAGGGCCTCTACTCGAGCCTGATCACCGATTGGCGGCGCCAACATCGCCAGGGCCTCCTGAAGGCGGCCCTCGGTCGCCAGGACGGTGGCCGAGGAGGGCCTTCCCTCTCCGAGGTGGCCAAGCTCAGAGCCGAGAACCAGCGGCTGCGGGCCAAGCTGGCCCAGGCCGAGGTGGTGATCGACGTCCAGGGAAAAGTGCACGCGCTCTTGGAAGAGATCTCCAAGGGCGCGGACTCCGACGAGTAGTGGACGCCATCATCGATGCCGCCGTGGACGAGCTCGCCCCGGTCGTGGGCCGGAAGGCCGCCTGTGCGGCCGTGGGTCGGTCCCGGGCCAGTCACTACCGGGCTCGCCGGCCACCACGGTGTGGCCCGCCGGCACCCCGCCGTTCGCACCGGCGGCTGGCCGAGGCCGAGGCCGAGGTGGTGATCGCCACCCTCAACGCCGAGCGGTTCTGCGATAAGGCCCCGGCCCAGGTGTGGGCCACGCTCCTCGACGAAGGCGTCTATCTGGCCTCGGTCTCGACCATGTACCGCCTGCTGCGGGAACGGTCCCAGGTGCGGGAGCGCAGGGCCCAGGCCCGGCGTCCGGCCCTGGTCAAGCCCGAGCTGGTGGCCACCGCCCCCAACCAGGTGTGGAGCTGGGACATCACCAAGCTGGCCGGGCCCTACAAGTGGACCTGGTTCCAGCTCTACACGATCCTCGACGTCTACAGCCGCTACGTGGTGGGGTGGCTGGTGGCCCCCCGGGAGTCGTCCATCCTGGCCGAGCGCCTCATCGCCGATGCCATCTACCGGCACGAGGTCCCCCACGGCCAGCTCACCCTCCACGCCGACCGGGGGTCGTCCATGACCTCGAAAACGGTCAGCCAGCTCTTGGCCGACCTGGGGGTCCTCCAGAGCCACTCGAGGCCCCACGTCTCCAACGACAACCCCTACTCGGAGTCCCAGTTCAAGACGCTCAAGTACTCGCCCACCTTCCCCAAGCGCTTCGCCAACATCGCCGCCGCACGGTCCTTCTGCGACCGGTACTTCGAGCACTACAACCACGAGCACCGGCACTCGGGCATCGGGCTCCACACCCCGGCCGACGTCCACTTCGGTCTCGCCGACGTCATCCGGGAGAAGCGCCAGGACGTCCTCGATGCCGCCTATGCGTCCATGCCAGGACGGTTCCGCAGACCGCCCCGAGCACCCCGGATCCCCGAGGTCTTCTGGATCAACCGACCCGAGGAGGCGCCCATCGCCATCTGACATCTCTGAGCAATCGGTGTCTCACATCTGTTGACAGGTACCGGCTCCGTGGCCGGGTGTCACACCCTCCTGGTTCACTGTCCCCGTGGCCGTGACCGCCCCCGAGACCGACACCCCGCCCGCCATGGCCGACGCCGAGGCGGCCGGGCGGGTCCTGGCCCGCTTCGTGGCCACGCTCGAGTCCGAGCGCTACACGGGGGGCGACTCGATCGCCCTGGTCCGCCTGTTCACCGCCGTGGAGCGGACCGCCTCGGCCGGCAAGACCCTGGCCGCCCGTCGGGTGGAGGAGGCCAACCTCCACCGGCTGACCGGCCACCGCTCGGCCGCCGAGCTGCTGGCCTCCTCCACCGGGGACTCGGTGGGTGACACCAAGGGCCTGCTCCGCCTGGGCCACCAGCTGGCCCACCGGCCCGAACTGGACGAGGCCTTCCGGGCCGGCCGGCTCTCCCGCCGACGGGCCACCCAGGTGGCCGAGGCGGCCGGGGTCAACCCGACCCGGGAGCACGACCTGGTCGACGGGGCCCAGGTCGACACCGACGCCACGTTCAAGGAGCGGTGCCTGAGGGCCCAGGCCGAGGGACGCTCGAGACGAGACGAGGCCCGCCACCACCGGCACCTCCACGACCAGCGCTCGGCCCGCACCTGGACCGACGGGGACGGGGCGCTCTGCCTGCACGCCCGGTTGGCCCCCGGGCCCGGGGCCGAGCTGCAGGCCGCCCTGGAGGCCCAGGCCGACCGCCAGTTCGGGCGGGCCCGGCACGACGGGCGCTTCGAGACCCCCGACGCCTACCGGGCCGACGCCCTGGTGGCCCTGGTCAGCGGGCGGGGGATCCTCGGTCCGGGACCAGGGACCACCGGCCCTCGGGCCGGCCCCCCGGCCACCGGGCGCACCCCCGACCCCAGGGCCTCGGTCTCGGTGGTGGTCGACCTCGAGTCCTTGCGTGGGGGGCACGTGGTGCGTGGGGGGCGCTGTGAGATCCCCGGGGTGGGCCCGGTGCCCGTCGACCACGCCCGGGACCGGCTGGGTGACGCCCTGGTCGAGCTCCTGGTGGCCCACGGCACCGACGTCACCACGGTCTACTCGGCCGGGCGCCACATCCCCCGCCGGGTGCGCTCGGCCCTGCTGCTGCGGGACCCGAGGTGCGTGGTCCCGGGCTGTGACGCCCGGCTGGGCCTCGAGAACGACCACTGGGTCACCGACTTCGCCCGGGGCGGGGTGACCGCCCTCGACAATCTGGCCCGCCTCTGCCACCGCCACCACCAGGACCGGACCCACCGCGGCTTCACCCTCCGACGGGAGGGGGACACCTGGGTGTGGGTCGCCCCCGACAAACCAGTGGTCCCCAAACGGCCCAAGCGGCCCAAGCGGCCCGAGCGGCCCGAGCGGCCCGAGCGACCCGAGCGACCCGAGCGGCCGGGACGGCGCCAACGGCTCGGACCGGGGGGCACCGGCAAGCACCCGCCCCCGGCCACCGGCCCACCCCGGTTCGACCAGCCTCCGCTCCGCCGGCAGGAGTGAGGCGCGGCCGCCGGCAGGAGCGGGACGCGGGGCGTGGCGGGCGCCCGACTCTCAGAAGTGCCCGAGCACCGGGTGCGGTACGTAGGGCTCCTCCAGCCGCACCACCTCGTCGTCGCCCAGCGTCAGTTCCTCGGCAGCCAGGGCATCGGCCAGATGCCCCGGCTTGGTGGCTCCGATGATGGGGGCGGTGACACCGGGCTTGCCGAGGAGCCAGGCCAGCGCCACTTGTGCCGCGGACACACCCCGCTCGGCCGCCACTTCGGCGACCCGCTCCACGACGTCGAAGTCGGTGGGCTGGCTGTAGAGATAGTCGGTGAAGCCGTCGGTGTCCGATCGGGTGGTGTGGTGTTCGCCGGCCCTGCTCCGGTTGCCGGCCAGTACGCCTCGGGCCAGGGGGCTCCACGGGATGACCCCCACTCCCTGGTGGATGCACTGAGGGATCATCTCGCGCTCCTCCTCCCGGTAGATCAGGTTGTAGTGGGGCTGCATGGACACGAACCGCGTCCAGTGGTGGAGGTCGGCCACGAACTGGGCTTCGGCGAACTGCCAGGCGAACATGCTGCTGGCTCCGAGATAGCGGGCCTTGCCTGCCCGGACGACGTCGTTCAGGGCCTCCATGGTCTCCTCGATGGGGGTACGGGGGTCCCATCGGTGGATCTGGTAGAGGTCCACGTACTCCAGTCCCAACCGCGACAGCGAAGCGTCGATCCCGGCCATGATGTGCTTGCGGGACAGACCCCCACCGTTCTCGCCGGGGGTCACCGGCATGTACACCTTGGTGGCCACCACCATCTCCTCGCGGCTGAGGTACTTGGGCAACAACCGTCCGGTGGCCACCTCACTGGCTCCGGCCGAATAGGTGTCCGCGGTGTCGAAGAACGTGATGCCCCCCTCGACCGCCGCCCGCACGATGGGCTCGGCCTGTTCCTCGTCCAGCACCCAGGGACGGTCGCTGTCGTTCCCGAAGCTCATCATCCCGAGGCACACCCTGGACACCCGTACACCGGTCTTCCCGAGATTCACGTACCGCACGGCCACCTCCACATTTCGACAGCGCCACCGCCGCGACACGGCGGTCGAAGGCCGACCCTATGCGCGGGGCGAGCGCGGTGCGTCCTGGCTGCCGATCGGCGCGAAGAGAGCCAACGACCGACTCGGCCGAAGCGCACACCGCTCTGACCTCGGCTGCCACCCACGTCCCGTCTTGGAAGGTGCCGGGCCCTCGGCGGGAGGCTCGCCGGCGCTTGATTCGCTGCCAATTCTGCGCAGGAATCGCAGGCCGAGGCTTCAGCGGGCGTTTTCGGAGTGAGGAATGGCCGGCGGGCTCGGCTGTGGGGTCTTCGGCCCCGGCGGCACCGCTGACCCGCTGGGCGGCGCCGCTTCCACTGGGCGCCCGTCGCACCCTGACCCCTGCTGACCCGGAAGCCTCCCGACCCGGACAGGTAGCGTTCCGGGAATGATCGAGGACGAGCTGGTGGCCGAAGCGGTCCACGACACCGGGGTGCGGCGCCTGCAACACGCCTACGCCGACGTGGTCAACCGGCGGGCCTGGTCGGAGATGGCTCACCTGTTTCTCCCCGACGCCACCGTCACCCTGGACCTTCGGGCCGAGACCCCTCTGGTCCTGACCGGCGGACCCGAGGTCGGGCGATTCATCGAGCAGGCCATCGATCGGTTCGAGTTCTTCGAGTTCGTCATCCTCAATGCCCACATCGCCTTCCCCGACGGCCCGGGCGCCGGACGGGCCGTGAGCCGTCTGTTCATGAGCGAGGTGCGACAGGAACGGGCCAGTGGCCGGTGGACCACGGTGTACGGGCTCTACCACGACTGCTACCGCCTGGTGTCCGACCGGTGGCGGATCGCCGAGCGGAAGTACCACTCGCTGGCCCGCCGGGCCCATGACCTCGACGTCTTCCCGATTCCCTCCGACCCGGGGCTGGACGTCCCGGGGATCGCGCCCTGAGCGCGCCCCGGGGCGCGCCCCGCTGTCCGAGCCGGGCATCATCATCACCGACCGGCGGGCATGGCACCATCGTGGGCATGCCGCTCTTGGTGGTCCGCCACGCCCACGCCGGAAGACGGAGTGCCTACCGGGGCGACGACCGGCTACGTCCCCTCTCGACGAGGGGGAAGGCCCGGGCCCGAGAGCTGGTACCGCTGCTCAGTGAGTACCGGCCTCAGCGCGATCCTGTCGAGCCCGTACGTCCGGTGCTGCGCCACCGTGCAGCCGGTGGCCGAGGCGCTCGGGCTACCGGTGGAGTCGGTGGACGAACTGGCCGAGGGGCACGGGAGCGACGCCGTCCGACTCCTGGCGACCATGGGCGGCGAGTCGGCCATCCTCTGCACCCATGGGGACGTGGCCTCGGCGTTGCTCGAGGTCCTGGTTCCCGACCCGAACTCGGCCGACCGGAAGGTCCTGCGTCTCCAGAAGGGCGAGGTCTGGGTGGTGCAGTCCACCGGCTCGTCGCTGGCCATCGTGCAGCACCTCCGACGACTGCCCGTGCCGGCCAAGAGGCCGCCGGAGAGTGGCTGACCACTACGCTGGCGGGGTCATGCACGCCCCGAACCGGTTCGAACCGGCCTCTGTCGGGGTCTTCCGGGTGACGGACCGGGCATTCGATCGGGACACAGGCGCCGTCTCGCTCCACTACGCCCTCGACGACCGCTACTCGTTCGTCGAGACCATCACCTTCGAGACCCCGTTCGCTCGCGGCCCGGGCCTCGACGGCCCCGGGCTGGAGAGGGCCCTGCTGCACCTCCACATCGCCGCCGGCACCAGCTACTACAAGACGGCCGCCCCCCCGGTGGTGGCCGTCGAGAACGACGGCCTGCTGCCCATTGAGCACGAGTTCCACCGCCATCTCTACGACGACGGCCTCCGCGAGTTCGCCGTGGCCAACGGGCTACCCGTGCCCCGGCAGGTGGCGGTCAGGTCCGGTCCCGGCACAGGGCCCCGTCCGACGCCCCGGCGGCGCGCCGAGGCCCGGGGGGTTGGTGGTGCCCATCGGGGGTGGAAAGGACTCCATGGTGCTGATCGAGGCGGTCAAGCACCTTCACCCCCGACTGTTCGCCGTCAACCCTCACCCGCTGGTCTACGACCTTGCCGCGCTGTCCGGCCTCGAGCTGATCGTGGTGCGTCGCCATCTGGACCCAGGGCTGGCCGACCTCAACGCGTCTGGTGCCTTCAACGGCCATGTCCCTGTCACCGCCATCGTCTCGCTGATCGCCGTGGTCGGCAGCTTCCTCTACGGCTACGACACCATCGCCATGGCGGTCGAGCGATCGGCCAGCGAGGAGACGGCACTGGTGGATGGCGTCCCGGTCAACCACCAGTACTCCAAGAGCCTCGAGTTCGAGCGCGCGCTGGCCGACCTCGTCGCCGGCGTCATCGATCCCGGCCTCTCCTACGGATCAGCGCTCCGGTCCTACTCGGAGCTGGCCATCGCCCGGGCCTTTGCCCGGCTGACCGAGTATCACGCCTCGTTCTGCAGTTGCAACTCGGCCTTCCGCCAGACGGCGACGGCGGGGGATCGGTGGTGCGGCCATTGCCCGAAGTGCCGCTTCGTGGCGCTGATGCTGGCCCCGTACCTCGACCGTGAGCACCTCACGGCCATCATCGGACGGGACCTGTTCGCCGACCCCGACCAGATCGACGGCTTCGCCGCATTGATGAGCGATGTCGATAAGCCGTTCGAGTGTGTGGGGGAGCGACGTGAATCGGCCGCCGCCCTGCGGATCCTCGCCTCCCTGGCCGAATGGCGGGACAGCCCGGTGGTGGCGGCCCTGGCCGAGCAGGCACGCGGCCTGGTCGACGAGCAAGGCGTCCGGTCACTCCTCGCCCCGGCTGGCGGTCCGGACGGCTTGGGCTCCGAGGTGATGTCGAGCGTGCGGCGCCTCATGGCGGAGGGCGAGTGACCCTCGACGAGCTGTGCGCCCGTCGGGTTGCCGTGTGGGGCATGGGGAGCGAGGGGCTGGCCATGGCCCGCCTCCTCGACGACCGCCGGGTCGAGGCCTGGTATGTGGACGACCGACCCGAAGCCGCCACCCAACGGCTCCGAGGACAGCTCGGCGGTGCCCCCCGGGTATTCACCCCGGCCGAGGCGCCTTGGCCGTCGATCGAGGTGGTGGTCCGGGCCCCCGGCGTCAGCCGTTACCGGCCCGAGCTGGAAGCCGCACGTGCCGCCGGGGTCACGGTGACCACCGCCATGGCCCTGTGGCTCGAGGACTTCGCCGACGCCCGGGTTGTGGCCGTCACCGGCACCAAGGGCAAGAGCACCACCGCGGCGCTGATCGCCGACATCCTGGGCCGGGACGGGCGGGATGTGGCCCTGATCGGGAACATCGGTGTCCCCGTGGTCGAGATGTACGAGAGGCCCCCGGCCGACGCGTACGTGGTCGAGGTCTCGTCCTACCAGGCGGCCGACGTCGCGGTCAGCCCCGGGTTGGTGGTGCTCACCAGCCTGGCCCCCGACCACCTCGACTGGCATGGCAGCGAGGAGGTCTACTACCGGGACAAACTGCGCCTGATCGAGGCCGGGCCGCCCGGCGAGCTCGGGGTGAACGCCGGAAGTGAGGAGGCCCTGGTCCGTACAGCCGGCCACCCACGGCGGACCCTGTTCGGACCGAGGGGCCGGGTGGCGGTGGACGCCTCGGGCATGGTCCGTGTGGACGGGACACCGTGGGCCGACGCCACGGGGCTCCGACTGGCGGGTGTGCACAATCTCTGGAACCTGTGCGGTGCCCTGACCGGGGCCACGCTGCTCGACGGCCACCCGCCCCCGGTGGCGGTGCTCGAGGCGGTCGTGGACACCTTCGACGGACTGCCGTCGCGCTGCCGGACTGTTGGTGAGCGCGGTGGCCTGACTTTCGTCGACGACGCCTTGGCGTCCAACCCGTTCGCCACGGCGGCGTCCGTGGCCGCCTTCCCCGACCGCGAGCTCACGGTGATCCTGGGAGGTGCCGACCGCGGTGTCGACCCCCGGGCACTCGTGGACGCTCTGGTACAACGTCGGCCAGCACCGGGGGTGGTTGTGCTGCCTCCCGATGCCGAGCGGCTGGCCCGCGCCCTGGCCTCCGGCGGCTCCGGTGGTCGACCGCGCGTGGCCATGGCCGCCGATCTGGCCGAGGCCGTGGACGCCGCGGTGTCGATGACCGGGCCGGGAGGCGTGGTGCTGTTCTCGCCGGCTGCCCCCACCCCGGACGGCGAGGGCGGGTATGGGGCCCGCAGCCGGCAGTTCGTGGCCGCCGCCGGCCTCGGGGAGTCGGAGTAGGACCCGACGGCCGCCACGCATTGGCATCGACCGCTGGCCCTCACCGCCGGTCGTCCCCACCCCACGAACACCACGGTGACGACGCCCGGGCCGCGACCCACGGGGCGGTGACCCAAGAGGCCGCGACCCACGGCACCGTGACCCACGGGGCGGTGACCGACGGAGGAGTATTGACAAGGCACGGTCCCGAGGTAACGGTTGGGCCCGCCGAGCACCCAGGGGATGGCCATGAAGGACGAGGGAGTATGGGCGTGACCGAGATCACCATCATCGACACCGGCGCCCGCCGGGTGGACGCCACGGCCGATCCGGACCGGGAGACCTTCCTGGTCGACCCGGGACAGCTCCCCGAGGCCCTGGGCTGGGAGCTGAAAGCGTCGGGGCTGTGCCGGGAGAGCACCTGCGTCCCGGTGAATGATGTCGGTTCGCTCAAGGTGGGGGAGCAGCTGGACCTGGTCGCGGTGGCCCGGGCCCTGGGACGTCCGGCCGTGGTCGATGTCGACGCCGGCCTGCTGGCGGTGGCCCTCCCGGCCGAGTTGCGGCGCCAGGCCTTGGAGGACCTACGGGCACCCGCGTTCGAGCTCCCCGACCTCGACGGCAACCTCCACGGCCTCTACGAGTGGGCCGGCCTGAAGAAGGCCCTGGTGACTTTCTCGAGCTGGTGCGGCTGCCGCTACGACCTCCCGGGTTGGCAGGCCCTCCACGACGAGT
Organism: uncultured Acidimicrobiaceae bacterium; assembly: GCA_963817005.1. Taxonomy (GTDB): domain Bacteria; phylum Actinomycetota; class Acidimicrobiia; order Acidimicrobiales; family RAAP-2; genus Bog-756. Next base: position 1,139,680 of record CAWFMN010000004.1, on the reverse strand, counting down.
TGGGGTCCGAGGACTTCACCGTCGTGGCAGTGGCCATCGACCAGTCGGCCGAGGACGTCCGGCCGTGGGTCGACGGGATCACCATGCCCGTCCTCTACGACCCCAACCACGTCCTGACCGAGTCCTACGCCATCTCCAACGTGCCTACCGTCGTGTGGATCGACGAGGAGGACAACATCGCCCGTCCCAACGGCGTGGCCTTCGGGAGCGACCTCTTCGCCGACTTCACCGGCGTCCAGTCCGGGCCCCACCTCGACGAGATCCGGCGGTGGGCCAGGGACGGCGAGGTGCCGGTCACAGCCGAGGAGGCCAAGGGGGCGGTGGGCGACCTGACCGCAGACGAGGTGCTGGCCCGCCTGCACTTCCGGCTCGGCGCCGAGGCGTACCGGAGGGGCGACGACGAGACCACCCGACGCCACGTGGCCGCCGCGTCGGTGCTGGCTCCTGACGACCTCACCATCTGGAGAGCGGGCATGCCCCTGGTGGGCGAGGATCCCTTCGGGGACGCCTTCCTGGCCAGGTACGACGAGTGGAAGCAGAAGGGGATGCCGTACCACGGCCTGCCGGCGGTGGCGGGAACCGAAGCCGGGGAGTGAGCCGGAGCCGGACTGACCGCCCGTGGGGCACCGAACCGCGGCTGTGGCCTACGTTGGGAGCATGATCCGCTACGACGTGGGCGAGGACAGTGTGGCTCGCCTGGTACTCGATCGCCCCGAGGCCAAGAACGCCCTCACCCCAGCCATGCGTGACGAGATCGTGGTGCGGGTCCGCCAGGCGCGCGCCGATCCCGCGGTGCGGGCCCTGCTCATCACCGGATCGGGGGACGCCTTCTGCGCCGGGATGGACCTACGTCAGTCCACCGTGGCCGGCTCCGGAGGGGAGGGGTTCAACCCTCGTGACACCAGTGAAGCACTGCGGAGTGGCGTCCAGGCCTTCATCCGGGAGCTCTGGGAGCTGGACAAACCCACCGTGGCCGCTGTCAACGGCACGGCGGTGGGGCCCGGGGCCCACCTGGCCCTGGCCTGCGACTTCGTACTCCTCCACGAGCAGGCCCGCTTCGTGTGGTCCTTTGCCCGGTGGGGCCTGGTGGTCGACGCCGGTGGTGCCTACCTGCTCCCCAGGCTGGTGGGGTTGCCAAGGGCCAAAGCCATGGTGTTGCTGGGGGAGGGTGCCCAGGGCGCCGAGGCCGTCGCCCTGGGCCTGGCCTATCGCTGTCTGCCCACGGCCGAGGAGCTGGCGCACCAGGCCGACGAGCTGGCGGTGCGGTTGGCCTCAGGGCCGACCCGTTCCATGGGCCTGTCCAAGCAGCTGCTCAACGCCACATTCGAGACCGGCCTGCCGGCCTCGCTGGATCGCGAGGCCCAAGCCCAGGCCATGTCGGCCGTGTCGGCCGAGATGGCCGAGGGTATGGCCGCCTTCGCCGAGAAGCGCACCCCCGACTTCCGCAACGCCGGCTGAACGGGGAACCAGGCCAAAGGTCCTGGGCGGGTTTGCGGCGGACCGAGGTGGGCACGATACTCTGCAGCCGGAAAGAGGACGCTCCGGAGGCTCCGGACGGCCCGGCCTGTCCCGCATACGGCGTGGCCTACGTGTGACGGGTTGCTTGGAGCGTCGATCAGGTGCCGGAGTTGGGCGATCCGGACGCCGTCGAGCCCCGGTCCGGCTCAGCTGACATCGGTGGCGTCAGTCGGGGACGGGCCAACGACGGGCCACCGACGGGACGGGGAGACTGGTGCCACCGGTCCCTTCGTCCCGGAACAGGACATCGACAGACAGGGAAGGGCGTTGACCGTGCAGTTCGGACTCACCGAGGACCAGCAGCTGTTCCAGGAGACCACCCGCAAGTTCCTCGAGGACACCTGTCCGCTCGACGTGGTGCGGCGGATCGCCGAGGAGCAGCCCGGCGGATTCGACCGCGCGTGGTGGCGCCGCGGGGCCGAGCTCGGGTGGGTCTCCATGCTGGTGGCCGAGGAGCACGGTGGTGGTTCGGTCTCGGGCGGTGGGCTCGCCGACCTGGGCCTGGTGGCAGAAGAGGTCGGCCAGTTGGTGTCGCCTGGCCCGCTGGTCCCCACCAACGTGGTGGCCGGCGCCCTGTCGCGGGCCGGGGGGTCCAACCACAGCCAGCACCTGGCCGGTCTGGTCGGCGGCGAGACCGTCGCTGCCTGGAGCCCGCCGGAGTTCTCGGCCCGTGCGGGCGGCCCGTCGGCGGGGGTCCGGGCCAGTCGGCGGGGTGACGTGTTCGTCCTGGACGGGACCACGGCGCCGGTGGAGGCCGGGGGACAGGCCGACCTGTTGCTGGTCACGGCCACGACCGACGATGGCCTGGCCCAGTTCCTGGTGACCTCGGGGACCCCGGGCCTGACCGTCCGGCCCGCAGAGAGCATCGACCTGGTGCGGCGCTTCGCCATCGTTGCGGTTCGACGGGGTGGAGGTGGCGGCCGAGGCGGCCGTCGGGCAGCCGGGCCGGTCCGAGGGGGACGTGGACCGGCAGCTCTGGGACGCCGTGGTACTGCAGTGCTTCGAGATGGTCGGCGCCGTCGACCGGGTCTTTGCCTTCACGGTGGAGTACGCCGAGGACCGGTACTCGTTCGGTCGTCCGCTGGTCTCGTACCAGGCGCTCAAGCACCGGTTCGCCGACATGAAGATGTGGCTCGAGGCGTCTCACGCCACGGCGGCTGGGGCGGCGCGGGCCGTGGACTCCGCTTCTCCGCTGGCCTCCGAGCTGGTCAGCGTGGCCAAGTCCTACATCGGGGACCACGGACCGTTCATCATCCAGGAGTGCGTCCAGCTCCACGGGGGGATCGGGGTCACCTGGGACCACGACCTCCATCTGTATCTGCGGCGGGTGGTCCAGGACCGGGCCCAGTTCGGCACGCCCCGGGACCACCGCGAGCGCATCGCCACCGGGATGGCGGTCTGAGATGAGCGAAGGGAGCACGATGGACGCAGCGGTCGACCCCGAGGAGTTGGAGACCTACCGGCTCGGTGCGCGGGCCTGGCTGGCCGGGAATATGCCTCGTCTGCCCGAGGGGATGGACAACTGGCACTTGACCCAAGAGGACGAGATGGCCGTGCGGGCCCGCAAGCTCCAACGGCTCCTGTTCGACGGGGGCTACGCGGGGATCTGCTACCCGGCCGAGTACGGAGGCCAGGGTCTGCCCCGCGCCTACCAGCGGGCGTTCACCCAGGAGTCGATGGGCTACCAGATGCCCACCACCTTCAACGTCCCCACGCTGACCATCCTGGCCCCCACCATCCTCGATTTCGGGACCGAAGAGCAGAAGCTTCGCCACATCCCGGCCATCCTTCGGGGTGACGAGCTGTGGGTGCAGTTCCTCTCCGAGCCCAGTGGCGGCTCCGATCTGGCCGGCCTGGTCACCACGGCCACCCGGGACGGCGACGTCTTCGTCCTCAACGGGTCGAAGATCTGGAGTTCGGGTGCGTTCCGGGCCGACTACTCGCTCTGCCTGGCCCGGACGGACTCGAGCGTGCCCAAGCACCAGGGCCTGACCATGTTCATCTTGAAGATCCACCAGCCCGGTATCGAGGTGCAGCGGATCAAGATGATCAACGGCACGGCCGAGTTCTGTCAGGAGTACTTCGACGACGTGCTGATCCCGGTCTCCGACGTCGTTGGGCGGCATCAACGACGGGTGGACAGTGGCGTCGCGGCTGCTGTTCCACGAGCGGGACGCCGTGGGGGGTGGCTCGCCCTACTCCAGCGGCCTGGGCATGGGCGACGCCTCCAAGGGCGGCCAACGTTCCGAGCTCGAGGACCTGGCCCGGGCCACCGGTCAGACCGCCGACCCAGTGGTGCGCCAGCTCCTGGCCGAGGCCCGGGTCAACGACCGTGTCCAGTCCCAGCTCATCGAGCGTGTGTCCCAGGGCATCCGCACCGGGGCCATGTCGGGCCCAGCCGGGGCCTTGAGCCGGCTGTACGCCGCCGTCAACTCCGAGCGCCGTTACGACATCGGCCTGGAGATCGCCGGCAACGGCGCCGGGGCCTGGAGCGAGGGCGACCTGGCCGGATCGGCGGCGACGGCCTACCTGTCCCGCCAGAGCAACAGTCTCGGCGGCGGCAGCAACGAGATGCAGCGCAACATCATCAGCGAACGGGTCCTCGGCATGCCTCGGGAGTTCGCCGCCGACCGCGGCCGACCCTTCGATGAGGTACGGCACAACCGGGCGCCGCAGCGCCCGGGCTAGGGGGCAACCCCCGGCTCACCGCCGCCTGGCCCGATCCTTCAGGACGGGCAGGCCGGTGGGGGGTCGGACCCGGCGGGAAGGGCGACGGTCGAGTCGGACCCGCCGTCAGGCGGCCTGGTCCAACTTCATCAGCCGGTTGAGGTTCCCACCCATGATCTTGGCCACGTCCCCCTGGGGGAGGGAGGACAGCTCGTCCACGAAGCTCAGGGGGTCGGCGAGGCCCTCGGGATGGGGGTAGTCCGACCCGAACAGGACCCGGTCGGCGCCGAGTAGCTCCACCAGGCCGATGGGGTCCTCCTCGTGGAACGGATGGACGTAGATGTTCCGCCTGAACGCGACGACCGGATCCTCGTCGAAGGCGTTGGGGGCGACCGTGTAGGCGTGCTCCAGGTCCCGGAGTAGGGGGCGGACCCAGCCGCTGCCGTTCTCCACCGGGGCGAAGCGGAGGGTGGGGAAGCGGGAGCACAACCCGTGGCCGATGAGGGAGGCCACCGTGTCGGTGATGGGTCGGCTCATGTGGGACACGACGGCCTGGAAGCCCGATCCTCCCTTGAACGGCGTCATCTCGTCGGTGATCCCCTCCCACTCGTTCAGGTACCGCTGGTAGCCCGAGTCGGAGGCGTGCATGCCCACCGGGAGGTCGGCCTCGGCCACGAGCTTCCAGAACGGGTCGAACTCGGGGAGGGCCGGCGAACGAGGTCCCATGAACCCGTAGACCGGTGCCGGCCGGATGAGCAGAATCTTCGCCCCCCGCTCGAGCACCCACTCGAGCTCCTCGATGGCCTTGTCGACGATGCCCAGGTGGATCACGGGCGTCGGGAAGATGCGGTTCTCGTAGTTGAACGTCCAGTGCTCGGCCATCCACTCGTTGAGGGCGTGCACCACGGCGTGGGTGGACAGGGGGTCGCCCCGGAGCCGCTCCTCGAGCAGGCTGGCCAGGGTCGGCCACATGAGGGCCCGATCGAGGCCCAGCTCATCCATCAGCTCGAGTCGGGGGCCGGGCTCCATGAAGGCCGGGAGGGACCGGATGGGCTTGCCCATGATCTCCCGACGGCTCTTCCCTTCCGGGTTGCCGCTGCGGAAGTACTCCTCCTGGGCGCCGGGAGCCGCCACCACCGAGAAGGTCGGATTGGGAATGTACTCGCTGATCTGGCCCTTGACGGCGATCTTGGTGCGACCGTTGACCTCGACGTACTGGATCAGGCCGTCGTATTCGGACGGGAGGTACTTGGTGAACGCGTCGGTGGTCTCGTACATGTGGTTGTCTGCGTCGAAGACCGGGAAGTCGATCGGTCGTGGCATGGTCGTGCTCCTTGTCATCGAGCCGTGTCATCGAGCCGTGCTGAGGACCTGCTCCCCCGAGGCCCGATCCCGAGGCCCGATTGCAGGGGCCCGATTCCCACGGCCCGAGCGGCTCAGGACCCCCCAGCGACTGCGTGATACACCGCTTCTCCTCACAAGCTAACAGCCCCCGCGTTGAGGTGGAAATGGCCTTTGCGCGCTACCATCCCACCGGTCCGACGGAGGTGCAGAGGGAGCGTGGGGTCCGAATTGGGTGATGAGCGGGTGAATTCGGCCCCGGCACAGGATGAGGTGCCCTACGGGACCCGGCTCGGCCAGCTGGCCGACGAGCGGGGGGACGAACGGGCGGTCATCTTCGTTGGTGTCGACGGGGCCGAGCTGACGATGGGCTGGCGCCAGTTGGACACCCGGTCGACCCAGCTGGCTCACGTCTTCGCCCAACAGGGTCTCGGTGTCGGCGACCGCCTGGCCATGGGCCTGCCCAACTCGCTGGACAGCCTGCTGGCCGGGTTCGCCGGCTGGAAGCTCGGGGCCACGGTGGTCCCGGTCCGTTGGGATCTTCCCGAGTGGGAGCGCTCCCGCGTCCTCGAGGTGCTCGACCCCGTCCTGACCATCGGTACCGACCAGCTGGATCTGATCCGGGGCAGCGTCAGCGCCCCCACCACCCGGCTCCCCGAGGTCATCGCCCCACGGGCCTCGGGGGTGTGCAGCTCGGGCTCCACCGGTACCCCCAAGGTCATCCTGGGAAACCAGCCGGGGGTCTTCTTGCACTCCACCAACGTGACGTCGATGGTGGTGTCCGAATTCGGGCCCATGGAGCGGCCTCAGCTGGTGCTGTGCCCGGCCCCGATCTACCACACCAACGGGTTCACGGTCTTCCGTACCCTGCTGGGTGGGGACCAGGTCGTCCTTCTGGAGCGGTTCAAGGCCCCCCTGGTGCTGGACCTCATCGAACGTCACCGGATCACCGGCTTCATCGCCGCCACCCCCATGTTGCAACGCCTGGCCCAGGTCCCCGGGTTCGAGGACCGGGACCTGTCCAGCCTGACCTGGGTCCAGCAGGGAGCCTCGCCGCTGCCCATCTGGCTCGGCCGTCAGTGGATCGGGCTCGTGGGACCGGAGCACTTCTTCCTGTCGTACGGCGCCTCGGAGGGCTTCGGCCTCGTGGTGTGCCGCGGGGACCAGTGGCTGGCCCACCCGGGCACCCTGGGCCGGGGGATGTCGGACACGGAGATCGCCGTGCTCTCAGAGACCGGGGAGCGGCTCCCCGCCGGTGAGGTCGGTGGCATCTACCTGCGCACTCCGACCGGGCCGACGGCCTCGTACGTCGGGACCGACGTCAAGCCCATGGACACCACGAAGGACGGCTTCACGTCGGTGGGTGACCTCGGGTGGCTGGACGATGACGGCTTCCTCTACATGGCCGACCGCAGGGTCGACATGATCGTCACCGGGGCCGCCAACGTCTTCCCGGCCGAGGTCGAGGCGGCCCTCAGCGAGCATCCGGGCATCGCCGACGTGGTGGTTGTGGGGCTGCGGGACCCGGAGTGGGGCCGGCGGGTCCACGCCATCGTGCAGCGGTCCGATCCGACCCTGGACGTCGCGGGGGTGACGAGCTTCGCCCGGGAGCGCCTGGCGCCCTACAAGGCTCCCAAGACGGTCGAGTTCGTGGACGCCATCCCTCGGAGCGAGGCGATGAAGTTCAACCGGGCCGCCCTGGTCGAGGAGCGGGACGGGCCCGAGCCGGAGCCGGCCGGGGACGGCCGGGGTGAGCCGGGGTAACGCCGGGCTGTGGGACCGCCCCGTGGCGTGGGGTGTTGCCGGGGACCGACAGGGCCCGCCCGGACCTGGTCGTAGGTCCCGTCGGGGGGGGCGGGAGCCGAGGTATAGCGTGGCGGCGCCGATCGATGAGTCCGCCGATGTGTAGCACGATCGATGTCTAGAACCGACGAGGAGTAGAAGAGCCATGCCCGACGCCCCCCAACAAGGCAAGTACATCTCCTACGAGGAGCTCGACGACGGTGCCATCGTGCGCATCCTCCTCAACCGGCCCGAGACCCGAAACGCCCAGAACCGAGGCCTGCTGGTCGAGCTGGACGAGGCCTTCCTCCGTGCCGAGGAGGACGACAAGGTCCGGGTCGTGATCCTCGGCGGGGTGGGCCCGCTCTTCTCCTCGGGCCACGACATGGGCTCCAAGGAGGCAGTTGCCGAGCGGACGCCCGGGCCCGACCAGCACCGGTCGACCACCATCAACGGCGGCACCCGCGTGGGCGCCGAGCAGCGCATGCTCCAGGAGTGGCACTACTACTTCCCGAACACCCTGCGATGGCGGAACCTCCGCAAGATCACGATCGCCCAGGTCCAGGGGACGGTGTACGCCGCCGGCCTGATGCTCATGTGGGCCTGCGACCTCATCGTGGCCGCCGACAACGTGTACTTCGCCGACGTGGTCGGCACCCGGCTCGGCATGTGCGGCGTGGAGTACTTCGGCCACCCGTGGGAGTTCGGTCCACGGCGGACCAAGGAGCTCATGCTCACCGGTGACGCCATCGACGTCCACGAGGCCCACCGACTCGGCATGGTCAGCAAGGTCTTCCCGGTGGACGACCTGCAGGAGCGGACGCTGGCCTACGCCCGACGCATCGCCGAACTGCCGACGGTGACCGCCCTCCTCATCAAGGAGTCGGTCAACCAGACCGTCGACAACATGGGCTTCTACAACTCCCTGCAGGCCTGCTTCACCCTCCACCAGCTCAACCACTCCCACTGGGCCGAGATCCACGAGTCCAAGTACCCGGTGGCCGAGGAGCAGGACGGCATCCCCAGCTGGCGGTCCGCCCCGCCGGTCCGGCTGTCCGAGAAGGACGCGGTGGAAGGGTCGGTACCGGCGCGCTGACCGCGCAGTCCCGGAGATGACCACGTGAGGCTCCGCACCACCTACCGCCAACCCGGCGCGGCCCGGTACCGCCGCCCTGGGGGGGCCTGGGATGTGCCCACCCTCGACGCGCTCCTCGGCTCGTCCGGGCCGACCGCCCGCGTGGCCGTCGTGGACGGCGACGTACGGCTGGATGCCGGCACCTTCGAGGGACTGGTGTCCTCGGTGGCGGGCGGCCTGGCCCGGCTGGGCGTCCGGCGCGGGAGCGTGGTGACCTGGCAGCTGCCCAACTGGTGGGAGGCGGTGGTGCTCTTCCGGGCCTGTTGGCGGTGCGGAGCGGTGGCAGCCCCCCTCCACCACCAGGTGGGGCCGGCCGAAGTGGCCCGGGCCCTCGAGGAGCTCGCACCGACCGTGGCCCTCAGCACACCGGGTCAACCGCTGGCCGGGCTGGTGGACGCCATCGGGGTGAGGGGGCGCGACTCCCGTTTCGACGCCCTGCTGTCGGCACCGCCCCTGACCCACGGGGTGGCCAAGGGGTCCGACATCGCCGTGGTCCTGTTCACGTCGGGCTCGACCGGCCAGCCCAAGGCCGTGCTCCACACGCACCGGAGCCTGGCCTACAAGGCCCGGTCGATGGTCCGGGCCCACGGCCTGACCGCGGCCGACGTGGGCCTCCTGCCGTCCCCCCTGGCCCACGTGTCCGGCCTGCTCAACACGGTCCTGGTGCCGGGCGCCGCGGGCATGACGGTGGTCCTGATGGAGCGTTGGAACGCCGAGTTGGGTGTCCGCCTGGCCGGCCAGTACGGCGTCTCCTTCATGATCGGGCCGCCCACCCTCTTCGTGGGGATGATGGAGGTGCCCGGCTACCACGAGCAGGTGCGGAGCCTGCGGGTGGTGTCCTGCGGAGCCATGGGGGTCACCCCCGAGTTCATCGAGACCGCCCGGGAGGCCCTCGGGGCCATGGTCAAGCGGACCTACGGGTCCACTGAGGCTCCCACCATCACGACCAGCAACTTCGACGATCCACCCGACCGGGCCCGTGACACCGACGGCCACTCGGTGGGGGAGGGGGAGGTGCGGGTGGTCGACCCGGCGACCGATCGACCGGTCCCGGCAGGCCAGCGCGGCGAGGTCCTGGTGCGGGGCCCGGAGCTCTTCATCGGGTACGGAGAGGAGTACCAGACCAGAGCAGCCGTCCGCCGGGGGTGGTTCGCCACCGGGGACCTCGGTGTGCTCGACCCGGACGGCTGCCTCTCGATCGTCGGACGCCTGAAGGAACTGATCATTCGCGGGGGGAGAACATCGCCTCGGCCGAGGTGGAGCGGGTGCTCGAGCAGCATCCCGGTGTGCGTCAGGCCGTGGTGGTGGGCTGTCCCGACCGTCGCCTCGGCGAACGGGTGGCCGCCTTCGTGGTGGGAAGCGAGTCCATCGACGTCAGCGAGTGCCGCCGGTGGTTCGCCGACCAGGGGATGGCCCGGTTCAAGACCCCCGAGCTGGTGGTCCACCTCGACGAGATCCCGCTTCTCGGTGTCGGCAAGCCCGACCGCCAGGCCCTCCGGTCCCGGGCGGCCGATCTGGTCGTGGCCGAGCGCTGAGGGCCCACGCACCGTCGCCTGCGCCGAAACACCGAAACACCGAAACACCGAAACACCGAAACACCGAAACACCGAAACACCGAAGCAGAAGAACCGCAGCAACTGGGCGGCGAAGTACTGAAGCACACCGTCAGAGCCAGAGAAGAGAGAGGTCCGAATGGAAGCGGGAATCGTGTCGTGGGGCGTCTACCTCCCGTACTGGCGGCTCCAGCGCCAAGCCATCGGACAGGCCTTCGGCACGGGTGGGGGCCGGGGGACCCGGGCCGTGGCCTCCTACGACGAGGACACGACCTCGATGGCGGTCGAGGCCGGGCGACGTGCGCTGGCCGTGTCCCGGTGCACCGGGGCCTGCAGGACCTGTTCTTCTCCACCCCGACCCGGCCTATCTGGACAAGACCAACGCCACGACGGTCCACGCCGGCACTGGGGCTGGCCGCCGGCACCGGCGCCTACGACCTCTGCTGGTTCGGTGCGCTCGAGCTGGGCCACCGTCCAGCTGGCCGCGCTGGCCGGATCTCGGGCCCCGGCGCTCGCCGTGGTCTCCGACCTGCGCACCGGCCTGCCCGGTGGGCCCGACGAGACGCCAGGGGGGCGACGGCGCGGTGGCCTTTCTCTTCGCCCCGGAGGGCGGCGTGGCCGAGCTGCTCGGGCACGCCGTCGGCCAGCGACGAGTTCCTCGACCGGTGGCGGGTGCCGGGGGAGACCGACTCGCACGTCAGTGGGAGGAGCGCTTCGGCGAGGAGGTCTACGTGCCGCTGGCCCGCGCGGCCTTCGACCGGCGCCCTGGCCGATGCCGGCCTGGAGCCGCGGAGACGTCGACCACCTGATCGTCACCGGGCTGCACGCCCGGGCCGTGGCCACCCTGAAGAAGTCGCTCGGGGTGGTCGCCGAACGGGTGGTGCCTGACCACACCGGCCTGATCGGCAACCTCGGGGCGGCGCAGGCCGGCCTGGCGCTGGCCGACGTGCTCGAGCGGGCCGGCGCCGGGCAGGTCATCGTCGTGGTGGAGGTGGCCGACGGTGCCGACGCCGTGGTGCTGCGCACGACCGGGCGTCTGTCCGGCGGTCCAGGAGGCCCGACGGCAGGCCGGCCTGCGTCCGGTGGCCGAGCTGGTCGGCGACGGTCGCGACGACCTGTCGTACGCCGTCTTCCTGTCGTGGCGGGGCCAGGTGCACCGGGAGCCGCCACGGCGGCCCGACCCCGAGCGCCCCGATGCCCCGGCCACCGCTACCGAGCGGTGGAAGTACGGCTTCAACGCCAGCCGCTGCCTGGTCTGCGGCTTCCGCCACCTGCCGCCCACCCGGGTCTGCCTCTCCTGTCAGGCCGTCGACCAGATGGAGCCCGAGCGTATGGCCGACGTGCCAGGGCACCGTCGCCACCTACACCATCGACCGCCTGGCCTTCAGCCTGTCGCCCCCGATGGTCGGCGTCGTCATCGACTTCGACGGCGGTGGACGGTACCGGTGCGAGATGACCGACGTCGACCCCGACGCCGTGGCCGTCGGCGACCGGGTGGCCATGACCTTCCGGCGCCTGTACAGCGCCCAGGGTGTGCACAATTACTTCTGGAAGGCCCGTCCGGCCGACGCAGCCTCGAGAGCGGGCGGCACGGATCCGGGAGCCGAGCCGCCGGGCAGGTCGACCAGAAGGAGCGGCAACGTCATGAGCAGCACGGGCATCCGCGACCGGGTGGCCATCGTCGGGATGGGCTGCACCCGCTTCGGCGAGCTGTGGGACAAGGGCGTCGACGACCTCCTCACCGACGCCGCCACCGGAGTGCAGTCGCCTCGGCCGGTGTGGCCATCGACGACATCGACGCCTTCTGGCTGGGCACGATGAGCTCGGGCAGTCTGCGGTATCACCCTGTCCAAGCCCCTGAAGATCGACTACAAGCCGGTGACCCGGGTGGAGAACTTCTGCGCCACCGGCTCGGAGGCCTTCCGCAACGCCTGCTACGCCGTGGCCTCGGGCGCCTACGACCTGGTCATGGCCATCGGGGTGGAGAAGCTGAAGGACTCGGGTTACTCCGGCCTGACCGGGATCCGCGAGGTCGGGGACGGCACCAACGCCGCGCCTGTCGCTCCCCGGCCGCCTTCTCGTTCCTGGTCCCGGCGTACTGCCACAAGTACGGCGTCGACCGAGGACAGATGAAGGACGGTGCTGAACCGCATCGCCTGGAAGAACCACCAGAACGGGGCGCGTCAACCCGCGGGCCCAGTTCCAGAAGGAGGTCTCCTGGAGAAGATCGCCGCGTCGCCGCGGGTGGCCGGTCGAGCTCGGCGTGTTCGACTGCAGCGGCGTGAGTGACGGCTCGGCTGCGGCCATCATCTGCCGGGCCGAGGACGCCCACCGGTACACCGACACCCCGCTCTACGTGAAGGCGCTCAGCCTTCGTGGCCGGTCCGGCGGCCGGTGCCATCGACCCCGACTACGACTACACCACGCTTCGAGGAGGTGGTCCGCTCGGCCGCCGACGCCTACGCAGCAGGCCGGGATCACCGACCCCCGGTCCCAGCTGGCCATGGCCGAGGTGCACGACTGCTTCACGCCGACCGAGCTGGTGCTGATGGAGGACCTGGGCTTCGCCGACCGGGGCACGGCGTGGAAGGAGGTGCTGGCCGGCACCTTCGACCGCGACGGGGAGCTCCCGGTCAACCCCGACGGCGGCCTCAAGAGCTTCGGCCACCCGATCGGGGCCTCCGGGCTGCGCATGCTCTTCGAGTGCTGGCTGCAGCTGCGGGGTGAGGCCCCGCCGGAGCGTCAGATCGCCACGGTGACCCAAGGACGCCGCACCCTCGGACTCACCCACAACCTCGGGCGGCGCGCCTGGCGAGTGCGTGAGCTTCGTGGGCGTCGTCGGCACCGAGCCCCGGACTGAGATGGCCGCCAACCACGCCGACGCCGGCCACGACCTCCTGGCCGAGACCGAGGACCAGGCCGCGCTGCGCCAGCTGGCACGCGACGTCGCCGCCCGAGAGGTGGCGCCCGCGGGCGGCCGAGCACGACGAGACCGGAGAGGTGCCGCCGAGCGGCCAACGCGGCCATGGCCGCCGCCGACCTGTTCCGGGTCACGATCGGGGAGCAGTGGGGCGGCATCGGGTCTCGGGGACGTCGAAGCGGCCATCGTGCTGGAGGAGATCGCCCGTCCGACGTCTCCACGGCCATCTGCTGCCAACTGGCCTTCAACGGCCCGCCGCGGGGGATCGAGCACCTGGGCTCGCCGGCCCTCAAGGACCGATGGCTGCCGCGGTGGCCGACGGCGAGGCCATCATCAGCATCGGGATCACCGAGCCCGATGCCGGATCGGCGGTCCAGGAGATGCGCACCGCCCTCAAGCGCGGACGGCCCCGGCGCGCTGGCGGCTCGACGGTTACAAGAACTACTCGACGCTCGGCACGTGGCCGCATCGGCCGTGCTGGTCTGGTGCCGCTGGCCGGGCGGTGAGGGTGCCAAGGGGATCGGGGCGGTCATCGTCCCCATGGACCGGGAGGGGGTCTCGCTGATCGGGCGGCACGAGGGCATGGGCATCCACGCCGCCACCGAGTCCGAGATCGCCTTCGACGGCGTGGCCATCACCGAGGAGGACGTGCTGCTGGCCGGGGACCCTCGCATCACGTGAGCCGTTCAAGGTGCTGCTCTCCCACCTCAACCACGAGCGCTGCGGCAACGCCGCCATGTGCGTGGGGGCCGCCCAGGGTGCCCTCGAGACGGGTGCCGGGTACATGAACGAGACCGGGTCGTCGGGGGGCGTCCCATCGCCGACCTCCAGGGGCTGCAGTGGAAGTTGGCCGACATGGCCGTGGCCCTCGAAGGGGCGCGCCTGCTGCTGGACCGGGCGGTGCGCCTGGCCGGGCCCGGGGGCACTCCGCCGGCCCTGGAGACGGCCATGGCCAAGACGGCTGCCAACCTGGCCGCCAAGTTCGTGTGCGACGAGGCCATCCAGATCCACGGCGGGTACGGCTACAGCCGTGAGTATCCCCTGGAGCGGGCCTACCGGGACATCCGGGGGCTGTGCATCGGGGCCGGCACCGTCGAGGCCCAGCGCAACTACATCGGCTCCAGCGTGGCCCGCGGCCGGAGCACCACGTCGCCCGGCTGGATCCCTGCGTCCGGCTAGAGGGATCCCCGGCCGTACCGTCCCGAGGGCGTCAGATGCCCGTGCTCCCGTGCCCCCGTGGCCCCGTGGCCCCGTGGCCCCGTGGCCCCGTGGCCCCGTGCCCCCGTGCCCCCGTGCCCCCGTGCCCCCGTGCGCCCCGTGGCATGCGCGGGGGGAGCAGGACTTGAAGAGGCAGGCCGTCGGACGGCCGCTCGTGCCGCAGTTCCACGGGTCTCGCCGCCCTCTTGTTGGCCGGCCTCGATGCCGGGCCCGCCCGCTGGACCTCATTCGACCAGTGCTGTCGGCCGGCGGTATCACGACGTTGTCACGGCAAACGCCCTGGTGTACCGTGAGGCGCCGCTGCCGCCGGAGTCAGCCCGGCCGCGGTCGTGGCATCCGCCACATGCCGGACGGCCGCCGACGGCGGGAGCAGCACGCGAGATCTGCGGCGCAGAGCATGCAGAGGCATGCAGAAAGATGCAGAAGGGGGACCCGTGACTCCAGTCGGAACGTATGCAGGACGCCGCGTCATCGTCTGCGGCGGGGGAGGGGCCGGTATGGGGGCCGCGGTGGTCCGCCAACTCGAACCTCTCGGTGCGGAGATCCACGTGATCGACCTGAAGGAGCCTCCCGTCCCGGTGGCCAGCTTCCATGCCGTCGACCTGATGGACCCGGCGGCCACGGCCGCCGCCGTCGAGAGCATCGGCGGAACCGTCCACGGGCTGTTCAACTGCGCCGGGCTTCCGGGAGGCCGGTTCTCGGACCTCGACACCATGCTGGTCAACTTCGTCGGTCAGCGTCATCTGGCCGACCTGGTGATCGAGCGCATGGAGCCCGGTGCGGCCATCGCCAGCATCTCGTCGGGCGCCGGCGCCGGTTGGCGGGGCAATGTCGAGAAGTGGATGCCGCTGGTCACGACGGAGGGGTTCGCCGGCGGCAAGCAGTGGCTCGAGGAGCACCCCGACGAGATCGCCAGCGGTTACGCTCCGTCCAAGGAGGTCATCATCGTCTGGACCGTGTGGCGTTCGTTGGCCCTGGCCGAGCGGGGCATCCGGATCAACTGCACGCTGCCCGGACCGACCGACACCCCGATGATGCCGGAGTTCGAGGAGCAGATGGGAAAGGCGTTCATGGACAACTACCCCATTCCGCTCGGTCACCGTCAGACTCCCGACGAGCAGGCAGCACCCCTCGTGTTCCTCAACTCTCCGGGGGCGTCCGCCATCACCGGTGAAGCCATCCTCACCGACGGCGGCACCATGGCCGCCCTCTCGGTCGGCACGCTCGACGTGTCGGCGTTCGGCTTCTGAGCGGGGCCGTGGCCGACGCACCCGGAGCTGCCGGGACATCAGAGCCGGGTCCGGCAGCCGCTCAAGTGGACGAGGCGTTCCGACTGGTCCGTACCGACGGGAACCGGTTCCGGGCCGGCAGCATCGGCGACCCCTCGCAGCGGGACGTGGTGTACGGGGGCCAACTGCTGGCCCAGATGATCCTGGCCTCGGACCAGGTGGCCGAGGACAAGGATGTGGCTTCGATCCACACCATCTTCGCCAGGAGCGCCCGTCTGTCCAGCCCGATCGAGATCGACGTGGACGTGATCCATGACGGACGGACCATGGGCAGCCACTCGGTCACGGTGCACCAGGGCGACCGTGTGTGTGCCCAGGGCCTCATCCTCCGGCGGCTCGACGCCCCCGACCTGATCCGCCACCAGCCGCCGATGCCCGAGGTGGCCGGTCCCGACGATTCGCCCGACACGGGCCAGGGCGGCCTGTTGGCTCCGGGGAGCGACCTGCGGGTGGTGGACGGCGTGAACACGTGGGATCCCGACGCCCCGGTGGGCCCGGCGGAGCTGTTCGCCTGGGTCCGCCTGCCGTCCGGCTCCGGCGGGCCCGGTGACCCCGTCCTGGCCCAGGCGCTCCTGGCGTACGGTACCGACGGATTCCTCATCGGTACGGCCATGCTGCCCCATGCCGGCATCGGGCAGAACATGGCCCATCGCAATATCGGGACCGGTGTGGTGTCCCACACCGTGACCTTCCACGAGTCGGTGCCGAGCGGCGAGTGGCTGCTCCTGGCCCACCAGAGCCCCTACGCCGGCCGGGGGGCCAGCTACGGGAGTGCCCAGGTGTTCGCCCAGGACGGCCGGCTGGTGGCCTCGTTCGTGCAGGAGAACATGATCCGTGACGCGGGGCCGTCCGATCACTGACCGTCCGTCGGCACCCTCCTGACAGTCCGGCCCGATACCCACCGGCGTTCGTCACCGGTTCGTCAGGTTGGGTCGGTAGAACCAGGGCGGAGGCCCAACCCGGCCCGTTGAAGGAACGTTCCCCTGTCGCTGCCACCCGCCCACGTCGATCGCACCCCCGGCCGCCAGCTCCTCGTCCCCGCCGTCACCCTGGCGGCGGTGGCCGCCGGCCTGTCGGCCGTGCTGGCCGTTGTCGGGCTCGTCCTGGTGGGCCGGCACGGAGGCGGGGTAGTCCAGGCGTGGGACGACTCGGTCGGCCGATGGTTCCTCCACGAACGCCGCGGTCTCGTCGGGGCAGCCGGGGTCATCGCCTTCGTGGGGGACGCCCCCGTCCTCGGCGCCCTCACTCTCGCCCTCGCCGTGGCCCTGTGGTCGGTCGGGCAGCGGGGACGGGCCTTCATCCCGCTGGTGGCCTATCTGGGCGCCGAGCTCCTCGTCTACCTCACCCGCTCGTATGTGCACCGGCCCCGTCCGGTGAGCGCCGACTTCCCCTCACCCGGGGCGATCCCCGGGGTGCACGAGACCAGCTTCTCGTTCCCCTCCGGTCACGCCACCGCCGGCAGCGCGGTGCTGTGCAGCCTGGCCGGCCTGGCCGTGCTCACCTGGAGGGTCAGGTGGCCGTGGGCCGTCGTCGTCTTCCCAGTCGCCGCCGTGGCCCTGTCCCGCCTGGTCCTCGGAGTGCACTGGTTCAGTGACGTGGCGTTCGGCGCGCTGGTCGGTGCCGCCTGGGGCGTCACCGTCGCCTACGTGCTGGCCGACCTGGCCTGGCCCTTCGGACCAATCCGCGGGAACCGACGCCGACCTGATCAGAGTGAGGATACGGGCCAGGACGAGGGCCCGCGCCCCAGCGGCGAGGGCCTCCTCGGGGTGACCGACCACCGTGACCGACGAGGGGGCGTCCGTCGAGCGTCCCGCCCGCTCGGAGGGCTTGCCGCGCGGTGACTCAGAGGGGTTGCAGCGCGGTGAGGTAGTGCAGGCACTCCTCGTTGGTGCACTCGATCCGGGTGATGCGGACGCGGGGCGGCGCGTCCTCGGTGCGCAGGTGCGTGGTCTCGAGCAGCGCATCACCGGTGCAGGAAGGACAGTGCCCGTACTCGAGGTGGATCGTCGTGCTCATTGCCGAGCTCCTTTGCCGGTACCTGCGCTTGTCCCCATCGTGGAATTGTAGGCAACTCGTCTCCGGTTGCGGAGGACCTCGAGGTGGTCGTCGGAAGGCGCCGGCGAGTCGGCGATGCCGGGGTCGATCAGGAAGGCCCAGGTCGATGCGGGCGGTGGCTGGGTCCGCGGTCCACCGCACCGGCGTGGCAGGCTGGTCCGATGGATCAGCGGGTATCGCTCGTCACGCTCGGCGTCTCGGACATCGTCCGGGCCCGTGCCTTCTATGAAGGGTTGGGGTGGAGCGGGGAGACACCCGACGGTGAGGTCGTCTTCTTCCAGGCCGGGGGGATGATCGTCGCTCTGTGGGGCCGCGACCAGCTGGCACGGGACAGTGTGGTGGCCGACCCCGGGGGCTGGGGTGGTGTCACACTGGCCTACAACGCACGGTCGCCGGAGGAGGTTGACGCCGTCCTGGCGTCGGCGGAGCGGGCCGGGGCGTCGATCGGTCGGGCGGGGGCCACGACCGAGTGGGGCGGCTACTCCGGCATCTTCATCGATCCCGACGGTCACCCGTGGGAGGTGGCCCACAATCCCGGGTGGCGGCTCGACGACGACGGGACGGTGCACCTCCGCTGACTCGGGGAACGGCCGGTCGGTGCACCCGGAGATGACCCTCGTCACCCGGCCGTGACCCGCCCGCAGCCCAGGTCGGTGTCGACGTCGGGCCGTGGACTCGACCCGGGGTCACCGATGTGACGCGCCTTCCGCCGGCGGGATCGGCACCGGGCCGATCGGAGCGCCTCAGTGGCACTGCGCCGGAGACGGGGGCACGTCGAGGGCGGGATTGCGGTCGAAGAACCCCACCGGGATCAAGTGGAACCCGCAGTACTCCACGGGCATCACCGGCCAGTCCTCGGGCCGCGGCAAGTGGGTGACGCCGAAGGTGTGCCAGGCCACCAGCTCGGTGTCGACCAGCGACCGGTCGGCCGCCGTCCATCTGGGCAGCCCGTCCCCGCCGGCGTGCTGGTTGGGATAGTCGCCGGCGGCCCGCCGCTCGTCGGGCGCGTACGGGGTCACCCACAGGTTGTGGCGGGCGAAGGTGGCCCGCCGACCGATGCTCGACTCCGGTTGGGCGAGCAGGGTGGGCGCGGCTCCGGGGAGCAGCTTGTAGGCCACTGGTCGTCCCAGGCCGTTGGTGACGGCGGGATTGACGAACCGCCAGTGGCGGCCACTGACCGGATCCACGTCACGTTGGGCCTGGCGCTCCGATTCGAGGCGGACGGCCCGCTGGCGGAAGGCATTGCCCAGCGGGTTGTCGTCCCCGGTGGGCACGGTCTCGACGCTGACCTCGTAGGCCTCGTTGACGGGGCCGTCCACGGCCAGGTCCAACCGGGCGCAGAACAGGTGCTGGTGGAGGGGCGCGGCCAGCCCCGGGGCCACCACCGACCCGTATTCGGGGAGCTCGTCGGGCCGGAGGGCCATGGTGGACATGATCCCGGTCAGCTTGACCTCGTGCTGGATGGTCCCGTCGAGGTAGAAGTACCAGTAGAAGCCGTACTCGTAGTTGCCCACCGTGGCGATGGACGACACCACCAGGCGCCGTGACCGGCGGACCTCGGTGCGCCCGACGTTCATGTCTTGGTGCTTCCAGAGGATCCCGTAGTCCTCCTCGTGGATGCACACCGCGTTCTCGATGACGTACGGCTTGCCGTGCTCACTGGAGAAGACGGCGTCCAGGTAGGCGATCTCGCCCAGGCAGTCGCAGCCCAGTGCCAACGAGTTGGCCATGCGTCCGAGCCCCCACTCGCCGACATCGAAGGCGTTCTTCCAGCCGTGCATCGGCCCCGGGTCGCCGTAGGGGACGACCATCTCGCTGATGCAGGCCCGGTGCAGGATGGTCCGGAGGCCGCCGTCGTCGTAGCCGATGTTGCGGAGGACCAGGCCTTCCAGCGGCTCCATGGCCACTCGCAGGCGTCCAGTGCTGCCAGGTGAGCAGGTTGCCGTCGAGGGTGAAGCTGGGACCGTCCGGCTGGACGATCTCCAGCGGGAGGAGCCCGGTCCGCAGCGGCTCGTGGTCCTCGGGGAGGTAGCTGCCTCGTTCCGGAGGGAGCGGCACGACGCCGAAGTCGTTGACCTCGAGCACGACGCCCCGGGCGGCGTCCACCGTGGCCAGCACGCCCTCCACCGGGCGGGCGTAGCCGTTGTCGGTCGGCTCCTCGCGGTAGTACGAGAGGCACCGGGCGATCCGCCGGCCGTCCTCCATCGGGTTCCCGTAGTTTCCGGCGGGCCACGGGTCGATCTGGACCTTCTCGAAGTCGGTGATGCCCCGGCGGCGCATGGCCTCCTGCCATTCCGGACTCTCGCGAAGGGCCAGGATGGCCCGGTAGGAGTCGTCGAACAGCAGCGCCGGGCGGACCCCGTCACGCGGTGTCCACTCCACGATCTGCCCGGAGGCCAGGGAGACCACCACCTCCACCACCGCGGCGTCCGGTCCGGGCAGGACGACCAGGCGGATCCGCCGGTCGACCGGGTCCCCCGGCTTGTGGGCCGTCACCAGGGCCCGACCCGGTTCGTCCAGGGTCACCATGGCGAACAGCACGCCGTCGTCGACCCGACCGCTCTCCCGCACCACGGACACGGCGGCCCGGATCTCGTCGGCGGCCAGGGCGTCGAGCGGGTGGGCGGTGGTCGGTGGCCGGTCAACCATGCCCGGTCCCCTCGCCACGACGACGGCCCGACGACGCCGCGACGGCACCGTGCTCCTCCACAGGCTCCTCCGCAGGCTCCATCACAGCACCCATGGTCTCTCCTTCGCTCCCCGAACCGAGCCCCTCCCCGGGCGCCCTCGGGCGCTTCCGGGATCGGGGGAAGTAGTCTCGGCGACGATGACAGAACGTACCGCGGGTCCGGTGCGGGGGGTGACGGGCCATGCCGCGAAGGGTCCTGATCGTCCCGCCTTCATCGCCGGCGCCGTCGTCCGCACCTACGGTCAGCTGGAAGAACGGGCGTTGCGCCTGGCCTCCGTCCTGGCCCGCCAGGGTGCGGGGCCGGGTCGCCCGGTGGCTTCCGTGCTGCCCAACGGCATCGAGGTCTTCGAGGTGGCCACCGCTGCCTCCATGCTCGACGCCCCGTTCCTCCCCGTGAATTGGCATCTCCGGGGCCCCGAACTGGCCTACATCCTGGCCGACGCCGGCGTGGCCGTGGTGGTGGGCCATCGTTCGCTGGCCGACGACCTCGACGGGGCGGTGGGCGGCCTCGGGATCCCATCGGTGTGGGTGGGGGCCGACTACGAGGAGGCGCTGGACGCCGCCTCCCCCTGGCCGGGCGGCGACAGCGGAGGCAGCCCCGAGCTGATGTTCTACACCTCGGGCACCACCGCCCGGCCCAAGGGCGTGGTGCACGGTGGCCTGGCCGACCGGCCGGGTCGGGCCCGGGGCATGGAGGGACAGGTGGCGCTGTGGGGGTGGACCGAGGACGACGTCTACGTGATGAGCGGCCCGGCCTACCACGCCTCCCATCTCGGCTGGTCGCTGTGCTCGCTGTTCGTCGGGGCCACCACGGTGATCACCGAACAGTTCGAGGCCCGGAACTGGCTGGGCGAGGTGGAGCGACATCGCGGCACCCGGACCTTCATGGTGCCGGCCCACTTCATCCGGATCCTGGAGGTCCCCGCCCCCGAGCGGGCTGCCTTCGATGTGTCCAGCCTGCGGCTGGTGGTGCACGCCGCCGCGCCCTGCCCGGTGGCGGTCAAGTACCGGATGATGGAGGCCTTCCCCCGGGCCGAGATCCACGAGCTGTACGGCGCCAGCGAGGGAGGGGCCACCAAGATCGGCCCGGACGAGTGGCGGGCCAAGCCGGGCAGTGTGGGTCTGCCCTGGCCCGGGGTGGAGATCCGCATCCTCGACGAGGACGGTGCGGCGCGGCCCACCGGCGAGGCCGGGCTGGTGTACATCCGTCCGGCCGGCACGGCGCGGTTCCGGTACCGCAACGACGAGGAGTCCACCCACCAGGCCTGGCGGGATGACGCCTTCACGGTGGGGGACATCGGGTACCTCGACGCCGACGGCTACCTGTTCATCACCGACCGGGTGTCGGACATGGTGCTGTGGGGAGGGGTGAACATCGCCCCCCGGGAGATCGAGGAGGTGCTCTTCGACCATCCCGCCGTGGTGGACTGCGCCGTCTTCGGCGTGCCCGACGAACGCGACGGAGAGCGGCTCGAGGCCATGGTGCAGCTGCGCGATCCGGTCGGGGCCGATGCGTTGGCCGGGTACATCGGCGAGCGGCTGGCCAAGTACAAGGTCCCCCGCCACATCGCCATCGTCGACGAGCTGCCCCGCGATCCCAACGGCAAGGTCCGCAAACGGCAGCTGGGCCAGGCCCGAGCGGCGGCGGAAGGTTAGTCCGTGCCCCTGCGGATTGTCATCGATCGCGAGCGGTGCGTAGGCTCCGGCAACTGCCTGTTCTGGGCCCCGGCCACCTTCGACCTGGACGACGACGGGATCTCGGTGGTGGTGGACGCCGCCGGTGACGATGAGGGCCGGATCCGGGTGGCGGCGGAGGGCTGCCCCACCCGGGCCATCTCCGTCGAGGACCGCGACGTGCCGGACCGGCCGCTGGGTCAGGTGGCCGAGGGAGACGGGACAGAGGACCAAGGGGGACCCGATGCCGATCGCACTGACTGACGAGCACGAGGCGCAGCGGCGCACGGTGCGACGCTGGCTCGACGCCCACTGCCCGCCCTCGGTGCCCCGCGCCCTGCTGGACGCCGAGGAGGAGACCCTCCAGCCGGTCTGGAAGGAGATGGCCGTCCAGGGCTGGCTGGGCATCCATCTGGCCGAGGAGTTCGGCGGCCAGGGATTCGGCCTCTTCGAGCTGGCTGTCCTGCTCGAGGAGACCGGATGGTCGGTGGTGCCGGGACCGCTCCTGCCCACCGTGGTGACCTCGGCCCTGGTGGCCGAGGCGGCGGGCCAAGACGGTCGGGCCGCCCTGCTTCCCGGGCTGGCCGACGGGAGCCAGACCGCCGCCCTGTCCCTCGGGGACACCCGCCTGGACGTGGTCGGCCGGGACCCTGGCGGGGCGCTGACCGTCGCCGGGACCCTCCGACCGCTGCTCGGCGCGGCCACCGCCTCGTCGGTGTTGGCCCCGGCCCGCCACGCCGACGGCACCGAGACCTGGTGCCTCCTCGACGTGGCCGGATCCGGCGGCCGGGTCCGGGTCGCCGGCCTGCCCAGCCTCGACGCCACCCGGCGGGTGGGCACGGTCGAGGTGGACGCCCACTCGGTGCCCGCCGAGCGCCAGCTGCCGGCACTCACCACCCGGCGACTGCGCCAGGTGGCCGTGGCCCTCATGGCGGCCGAGCACGTGGGTGGCGCCCGCTGGTGCCTGGAGACCGCCACCGAGTACGCCAAGGTCCGGGTGCAGTTCGGCCGGCCCATCGGACAGTTCCAGGCGGTCAAGCACCGGCTGGCCGACATGGCCGTTCGCGTGGAGCAGATGACCGCCGTGGCCTGGGATGCCGCGGTGGCCGTCTCGATGGAGGGACCGGACGACCAGGGCGACAGCGTGGAGCTGGCCACGGCCACGGCCGGAGCCCTCACCGTCGACGGGTACGTCCGCTCGTCGCAGGAGTGCCTGCAACTCCTGGGAGGGATCGGCTTCACCTGGGAGCACGACGTGCACCTGCACCTCAAGCGGGCCCACGCCGACCGGCAGCTGCTGGGGGAGACCGACGACTTCCGTCGGGAGGTGGCCACCGTGGCCGGCCGCGGCGTGCGGCGGGAGCTGGCCGCCGACCTGCCCGACGAGGCGGAACAGGCCCGTCAGGCGCTGGCCCCCCTGATGGCCGAGTTGGCGGCGACGCCGGAGGAGGAGCGTCGGGCCGCCCTGGTCGATGCCGGGTTGGTGGTGCCCCACTGGCCTGCGCCGTGGGGTCGGGACGCCGGGGCCGTCGAGCAGGTGGTCATCGACGAGCAGCTGGCGGCGGTGGGCATCGACCGTCCCCACATCGGGATCAGCGCCTGGGCGCTGCCGGTGATCATCGCCAGCGGGACCGAGGCCCAGGGCGAGCGCTGGGTCCGGCCTTCCCTCCTCGGCCAGCTGGCCTGGTGTCAGCTGTTCTCCGAGCCGGGCGCCGGCTCCGACCTGGCCAGCCTGACCACCCGGGCCGTCCGGACCGAGGGTGGCTGGCTGCTGACCGGCCAGAAGGTGTGGACGTCCATGGCCACGACGGCCGACTGGGGCATCTGCCTGGCCCGGACGGACCCGTCCGTGCCCAAGCACGAGGGGATCACCTTCTTCATCGTGGACATGCACTCAGCGGGCCTGGACATCCGGCCGCTGCGGGAGCTCACCGGCGCCGCCATGTTCAACGAGGTCTTCCTCGACGACGTCTTCGTGCCGGACGACTGCGTGATCGGGGAGGTCAACAGCGGCTGGGCCGCCGCCCGCATGACCCTGGCCAACGAGCGGATCTCCATGTCCTCGGGCGCAACCTACGGCATCGGGGTGGAGTCCCTCCTGCGACTGGCCGACAAGCGCGGCGACGCCGTCTCACCCGGCATGCTGGTCAGGCTGGGGGGCCTGCTGGCCGAGGCCCAGTCCATCGGGCTGATGACCCACCGGTCCACCCTCCTGGCCCTGGCCGGATCCGATCCCGGACCCGGGGCCGGGCTGCGCAAGCTGCTGGGGGCCGAGCACGAACAGCGGGTCCAGGAGCTCGGCCTGGCCATGCTCGGGGCCGAGGGCGCCACCACCGAGGGACGGTCGCAACGGTGGATCCAGGGACTGCTGTTCACGCGGTGCCTGACCATCGCCGGCGGCACCAGCGAGGTCCAGCGCAACGTCATCGCCGAACGCATCCTCGGCCTGCCCCGCGACCCCGAGCCCGGAGCCTGAGCCCGCACCCGTCCATCGCCGATCCGGGCGCATGGCGAGCACCGCAAGGCGGTCGGCGCCCGCCCTTGTGGTGCTCGGTCGGGTCCGCCGGACTGTGGCTCCCGACAGCGATCCCCGCGCCGCCCCGGGCGGGCCGCGTGCCGGGTCAGACGATGCCGGCCCGCTGGAGCGCCTCGAACTCGTCGGGCGAGAGTCCGACGAGTTCGCACCAGACCTCCCGGTTGTCCGCCCCGAGCCGGGGGGCGCCGGTCGGGACCGGCGTCGGGTGACCCACGAACCGGGGGAAGGGGGCCTGCTGCCGGATCGGCCCCACCACCGGGTCCTCCACCGCCACCAGGTCGCCGCGGGCGGCCATGTGCGGATCGTCGAAGATGTCGGCGGCGCTGTAGGCCGTGCCCACGGGGACGTCGTGAGCGATGCAGACGGCCTCGATCTCGGCCGCGCCCAGCCCGGCGGTCCACGCCGCCACGATCCCGTTGATCTCGTCGGCGTGCTCTGAGCGCCCGGCCAACGTGGCGTAGCGGGGGTCCGAGAGCAGGTCGTCCCGCCCCATGGCCCGGCACAGTCGTCCGAAGTTGGCGTCCGAGCCACCGACGATGCAGATGTAGGCGCCGTCCGCCGGTGGGGTAGTTGTCCAGCGGGGCCGAGTTGCGGAGCCGGTTGCCCTCCCGGTGCCGCACGGTACCCATCCGGTCGTAGCCGGCCAGGGTCCACTCCAGCACTCGCAGCACCGCGCCGTACAGGGGTGCGTCGATGACGGCGCCGGTGCCTCCACCTTGGCCGGCAGCCCCGGCGTCACGGCCGTAGAGCCCGGCCACGGCGGCCATGGCCGCGAACACGCCGGTCAGATAGTCCGAGATGGTGACCCCCGGCCGCACCGGCGGTCGGTCGGGCTCCCCGGTCAGATGGAGCAGGCCCCCGTAGGCGATGCCCAGGCGGTCGAGTCCGGGTCGGTGGGAGTACGGCCCGTCCTGGCCGAAGACGCTGATCCGCACGTAGACGAGACGCGGGTCGAGGTCGTCGGGCCCGAGGTGCCACTTCTCCATGGTGCCCGGCCGGAAGTTCTCGCACAGCACGTCGGCCTGGGCGGCCAGCCGGCGGAACAGGCGCCTGGCCGTCGGCCGTCCGCAGATCACAGGTGACGCCCCGCCGGCCTCGCCCCTCGACCGCCCAGAAGAGCGAGTAGCGGGTCGCCCTCGCCGGTGTCCAGGAACGGTCCGATGGTGCGCATGAAGTCCCCGCTGCCGGGCAGCTCGACCTTGATCGACGTCGGCCCCGAGCTCGCCCAGGAGGCCAGCGCAGAACGGGGCCGAGATGCGGGTCCCGACGTCGAGGACCCGGAGGCCGGACAGGGGCCGGGCCGGGGCGGCAGCCGGGTCGGCGGGCAGCCCGCTGGACCCCTCGGGGGCGGGTGCACCGGAGGGGCCCGGGCTCACGCGTCGGACCGGTCGCCCCGGTCGCGGTCGGCGAAGACCTCCTTCATCGAGCCCTTGGCCTTGCGCTGGTCGAGGGCCTGGGCCGCCGTCGCCGTGTTGTGCATCCAGTGGTGGGCCATGAAGTGGTACTTCCACGAGTCCGACTTGCCCATGAGCTCACCGGTGTGGTTGAGGGTGTCCTTGACCAACTGGGCGGTGGCCGGTGGTACCAGGGAGACGCGCTCGGCCAGCGCCCGGGCCCGTTCGGCCAGCTCGGTCCCGGGGCACCACCTGGTTGACCAGTCCCAGCCGCCAGGCCTCCTGGGCGTCGATGATGTCACCGGTGAAGAGGAACTCCTTGGCCTTGCGGATACCCAGCTCCCAGGGTTCCACCAGCAGCTCCACCCCGGCCCCGGTCATGCGCAGGACCGGATTGGAGAACGAGGCGTCATCGGCCGCCACGATCAGGTCGCACATGCAGGCCAGCATGAGGCCGGCGGCCACGCAGCTCCCCTGCACCGCGGCGATGGTGGGCTTGCGGAAGTCGTGGATCCGCTTGCACCGGTCGTAGTACATGACCTTCTCGTGGTACATCTTCCCCTCGGGGGTCTCCCTGAGCAGTCGCCACTTGTCGGGCTCGGTGTCCCCGATGAGTGCCTTGAGGTCGTGCCCCGACGAGAAGTGCTTCCCGGCGCCGGCCAGGATGACCACCCGTACGGAATCGTCGGCGTCGGCCTGGTCGAAGGCATCGTCCATCTCGTCGATGAGGCGGGTGTCCTGGGCGTTGGCCATCTCCGGGCGGTTCATGGTGATGGTGGCCACCGTTCCCTCCACCTCGTAGAGGATCGCTTCGTACTCCATGGGTACTTCCTTCCCGATCGCCACCGCGCCGTCCGGTCCGAACCGTTCAGTCCCGGGGGAGCCCCAGCACCCGCTCGCCGACCAGGGTGCGCTGGACCTCATTCGTGCCGGCGAAGATCGACGACGCCTGATAGTAGAGCCAGGAACGCTGCCACATGCCGTCCCCGGGGTTGTCGGCCGCCCCCTGCCACAACGAGGCGGCCGGACCCAGTACCGCCATCACCGTCTCGTGCAGGCGCTTGGACATCTCCGACCAGTAGAGCTTCAGCGCGCTGCCCTCCGGTCCCGGGTGCTCCCCGCGCTCCAGCCGGGTCAGGGTCCGCCAGTTGTGCAGCTGGAACAGCTTGACCTCGATGTAGGCCTCGGCCAGACGCTGGCGCACGTCCGGGCGGTCGAAGCCCCCGGGCCGGGCTGCGGCCAGCTCCAGCAGTTCGGCCAGGAGCTGGACGTGGATCCCCAGCTGCCGGGGATTGACCCCCCGTTCGTGGGACAGGGTGGAGTTGGCCACGGACCAACCGTTCCCGGCCGGTCCCACCAGCTGCTCCTCGGGTACGAACACGTCGTCCAGGACGACCTCGTTGAACTCGGCGTCGCCGGTGATCTGCACCAGGGGCCGGACCTCGACCCCCTCGGCGTGCATGTCGACGACCAGACAGGAGATGCCCTGTTGCCGCTTGGGGGCGTCGGGGTCGCTGCGGGCCAGGCACAGTCCCCAGTTGGCGAACTGGGCGTAGGAGGTCCACACCTTGTGGCCGGTGACCCGGAACCCGCCCGGCACCGGTCGCGCCCGGGTGGTCAGGGAGGCCAGGTCGCTCCCGGCCTCCGGCTCGCTGAACAGCTGGCACCACAGCTCCTCGGCCCCGAGAATGGGCGGGAGCCACCGCTGTCGCTGGTCGGGCGACCCGTGGGCGAACAGGGTCGGGCTGACCAGGTTGATCCCGATGCGGCCGACCAGCTCGGGGGCCCGCGCCCGGGCCATCTCCTCGGTGACCAAAAAGTGCTCGGTGGCCCCGAGGCCCCGACCGCCCAGCTCCTCGGGCCAGGTCACCCCGACCCAGCGGCCCGCCGCCAGCATCGACTGCCAGTGGCGTCCGAAGGCCACCACCTCGGCGAGGTCCTGCGAGCGCGTGGGCGGCTCGGTCCCGTATGCCCAGGGGAGGTTGGCGACCAGCCAGGCCCGCAGCTCGGCGCGCAACTCCTGCTGCGCCGCGGTCATCTGGAGATCCATCCCCGTCAGCTTGGCACAGGCGCCAGCCGCGGTGGAAAGGCGGGACCGGCCCGCTCTCGGTCGGGTGCCGTCGCCGTGGGCAGGCGGGTCGGTCGGTCGGACCGTATGCTTCGCCGCGGTGGAATTCGAACTCTCTTCCGACCAGCAGGATCTGGCCGACGCGGCCGGCGATCTCCTCGACGGCCTGGCGTCCCCCGAGCGCGTCCGGGAGTACGTGGGGTCAGGACCGGCCGACGATCTCGGCCGTCGGGCCGACGGGTTCGACCGGACCTTGTGGCAGGCCATGGCCGACCAGGGCTGGCTGGGCGTCGTGCGCCCGGAGTGGGCCGGTGGTCTGGGACTGGGCATGGTCGAGGTGGCCGTCCTCTGTGAACAACTCGGGCGCAGGACCGCCCCGGCCCCGTTCCTCGCCTCCACGCTGGCCATGGCGGTCCTCCAGGAGGGCGGTGCCGACGAGGCCGGCCCGGTGGCCGCCGCCGAGGCCGAGGAGTGGGCGGTCCGGCTGTCGGACGGGACCGCGGTGGGCTGCCTGGTGTGGGCGGCCGACCCCGGCACCGTCACCGTGCGAGGCGACGGTGCGCGGCGGCTGCTCACGGGTCGCCCGGAACCGACCCTCTATGGCGCCGAGGCCGACGTGGCCGTGGTCGTCACCGACGACGCCACCTACGCCGTGACCCTCCCGGCCGGTGACCGTCCTCCCCGAGAACCGGCCATGGACCGGACCCGATCCTTGGCCTGGCTGCGGCTGGACGACACCCCGGCCCACCGGATCGGAGGTGCGGCGTCGGCGGCCCGAGCCGTGGACCTGGCCGCCGCGGGGGCGTCGGCCGAGCTCCTCGGCACCGCGTCCCGTGCCCTGGACATGAGCGTGGAGTACGCCAAGGTGCGTCGGCAGTTCGGCCATGCCATCGGCAGCTTCCAGGCCATCAAGCACAAGCTGGCCGACGCCCTGGTGGACGTGGAGGCCATGCGCTCGAGCGCCTACTACGCCGCGTGGTGCCTGGCCACCCATGACCCCGAGGCCTCGCTGGCCGCGTCGATGGCCAAGGCCTGGTGCTCGGACGCCTCACAGCGGGTGATGGCAGCCGGGATGCAGGTCCACGGGGGCATCGGCTTCACCTGGGAGCACGACATCCATCTCTCGTTGAAGCGGGCCCGGCTCGACGCCTCGTCCATGGGCACCGCATGGTGGCACCGGGAGCGCATCGCTGCCCTGCTGGAGCGGCGCCTGGCCTCCGGCGTGCCGCCCATCTGACCCACGGACCGCGGTGTCCGGCGTCCGACGCCTCCGGCCGGCGTGGTGGGGCCGCCGGAGGCTCAGCCCAGCTCGGTGTCCTGCTGGATCTCGATGGTGTTGCCGGACGGGTCGACGAACCAGATCTGGACGACGGTGCCTTGGGCGCCCTCGACGTAGGGGATGCTCGAGGCTTCCAGCTCGGCGATGGCTGCCGGCAGGTCCTCGACTGCGAAGCAGACATGGGGGCCGGCCGGCCTGATGGTCTGGGCCCCGGGGTCGGCGTCGACCAGGTGGAGCTGGGCGTGGCCGGCCGTGAACCAGTGCCCGTCGATGCCGGGGATCTCCGGGCGGGCTTCATCGTCCAGCTCCAGGAGACGCTGGTAGAACGCCACCGTCTCGTCCAGCCTCCCTACCACGTTGACGCTGTGGTGCAGGGTCCGGGTCACCTTCATCGGGGTCGTCCCTCGGGCGACACCCTCCCGGTGACCGTGCCGCGGTGACCGGGAGACCCGGCGACGTCCGGCACGGCGCTGTCCCCGCACGCCACAGCGGCCGTCCGGGGACCGTCGGACCTGGTCGTGCCTCCGGCCATCAGCGGGGGAGGGACGTAGTGGCCGACGGAGCGTCGGGACGGGAGGCGAACTGCTGCTGCAGCTGCTGTTTGACCACCTTGCCGGTGGCGTTGCGCGGTAACGCGTCGACGACCTCCCACTGGCGGGGGACCTTGTACTTGGCCAGGTGTTCCAGGGTGTGTTCCCGCAGCTCGTCCGGGGTGGCCCGTCGACCGGGACGGAAGGCCACCACGGCGAGCAGGTCCTCGCCCAGCACGGGGTGGGGGACGCCCACCACCGCCACCTCGCGCACCGCCGGGTGCAGGGCGATGGCGTGCTCCACATCGGTGGGGTGGATGTTGTTCCCTCCCCGGATGATCACATCCTTGCTCCGGCCCACGATGTACAGGTAGCCGTCGGCGTCGATCTTGCCCAGATCGCCGGTGACCAGCCATCCGTCGACCCAGGTCCTGGCGCTGGCCTCTGGATCGCCGTAGTACTCGCGGGGCCGACCGGGGATGCGCATCCGGACGTTGCCGACCCCGCCGGCGGGCACCGGGCGACCGTCGTCGTCGGTGCACCGTATCTCGGCCGGTGGGACGGGCTTGCCGACCGATCCCGGCCGCTTGACCGCCTCCCCCGGCGGCATCAGGCAGTACACCGACCCCGCCTCGGTCATCCCGTAGTTGTTCGACACCAGGGCGGTGGGCATCCGCTCCTGCAGCCGTTCCAGCACGTGGGGTGCCAGGGGCGCGCTGCCCACGCTGCACAGCTGGACCGAGGTCAGGTCGGCGCTGTCGAAGCGCGGGTGCTCGAGCAGCAGGTTGGCCATGGCCGGGACCAGGAACACCGAGCCCGGTCGCTCGGCCTCCACCGTGTCCAGCCACGTACCGGCGTCGAACCTGGGCATGTAGAGGACGCGCAGGCCGAGCTTCATCGGCGTGTAGACGAAGGAGATACCGGCGAAGGTGTAGGGCGGACTGGCGTGCATCCACCCGCCGCCGTTCCAGCGGGGCTCACCGAACGGCATGAGTGAGTAGTTGTCGTGTCGGACAGCCACCGCCTTGGGCTGACCGGTGGTCCCCGATGTGTACAGCACGTCGGCCAGGTCCCCGGGCGACCGGGGTACCTGGAAGTACACGGCGTCCTCGCTCAGGACGTCGGACCAGGCCTGTGCTCCGGTCGAGGAAACGTCGGCGGGCAACGGTCCGTCGACGCCCTCGGGGACCCCGACCAGCACCGTCGGGCGTTGGCCCCGGTACCCCGGGAGCAGCGACGCCCCGACCACGGCTCCGGTCGCCCCGGAGTGGGTCAGCATCCGCTCGATCTCGGGTCGGGTCAGCTGGGGGTTGAAGGGTACGGCCACCGCGCCGGCGCGGTGGATGGCGCTGTAGCTGACCACCCAGGGCAACGCGTGGGCCGGTTCGAGGTGGATGGCCACCCGGTCGCCGGGTTCGATCCCGGCGGCGATGAGCCCCCGGGCCAGACGGGTGGCGGCGGTGTCCCACTGGTCGAAGGTCAGCGACGACCCGCCGATGACGGTGTAGGCCGTCTGGTCGCCGAAGGCCGAGGCCATGGAGTGAAGCTGCTCGGGCGGCAGTTGCAGGGGTGCCTTCACCGCGCCCGCCCCGTGTGCCCTCGCGGCGTGGCGGGAGGGGCGGTCCCGTGCGGCCCGTTGGTCTCGTTGATCTCGTTGATCCGGTCGGTGCCCAATGGTCCCCCTGCTCCTCGTCCCCTCGCCGGTCGTCCGTCTCCTCCCGCTACGCACGGCGGTGCGGTGCCCCGCCTCGGCGCGGGACTATTTGTTGCCGAGCAGCGCGTGGGCCGGCATGCCCACCGGCTGGAGGTGCTGGCCCAGGACATCGTGGAAGTGCTCGGCCACCTGGGCGGGTGTCCAGCCGCCCTCCTGCCACATGGTGGCCACCTGCCGCGGCGTCTGGAAGATGGTGTAGCCGTAACCGGTGCGTCCGAACACCTGCCCGTTGACGTCGGCGGCGGCCTCCGAGGCCAGATAGGCAACCAGCGGCGCGTTGAGGGCGGGATCCTGATCGGGTGGCGGCTCGCCCTCGGCCAGGCCCTGGGTCATGCGGGTGGCGCCTGCCGGGGCCACGGCGTTGACCGTGATGCCGTACTTACCCAGCTCGACGGCCCAAACGAAGGTCATCCCCATGATGGCGGCCTTGGCCGCTCCGTAGTTGCTCTGACCGAAGTTGCCCCGCAGGCCGGCCGAGGAGGTGATGTTCACGATGCGGCCGTAGCCGGCCTCCTTCATCAGCGGGGCGGCGTGACGGCCGGTGTTGAAGGTTCCCTTCTGGTGCACGGCCACCACGGCGTCGTAGTCGGCTTCGTCCATCTTTACCAAGGTGCGGTCCCGTACGATCCCGGCGTTGTTGACCAGGATGTCGATCTTCCCGTAGGCGTCCACCGCGGTGCCGATGATGCGGCCGGCGGCATCGAAGTCGTCGACGCGGTCGCGGCTGGCCACCGCCGAACCACCCCGGGCCTCGATCTCGCGCACCACCTGCTCGGCCGGGTCCTCCCCGGTGCCCTCTCCGCCCAGCGACACACCGATGTCGTTGACCACCACGCGGGCGCCCTCGTCGGCCAGGCAGAGGGCGATGGCACGACCGATGCCCCGACCGGCTCCCGTGACGACGGCGACCCTTCCTTCGAGCAGGCTCATTCGGCCACTGTACGCGAACACCGGCTGATCCGGCACCGTCGCCACGGCGACGGCCGCGACGGCGCCGGCCGAGGCGCAACCCGGGCCCCGCACCGGCCCCATGGCGGAGCGCTAGCATCTCCCCGTTCTGCCGGGGTGGTGCTCCGGCCCGGCGTTGGAGGTGGCCATCCATGACGTGTTCGGCTGACGCGGGACCTCCGACCGACCGGTCGGCACCGGCCGACCCGCAGCCGGGGCCACGCACGGTCGTACCGCTTCCGGGTCCGGGCGGGGGCATCCGCCGATGACCGGGGTCGACGGGGCCGCCGCCGGCACCGGCGTGGTACGGGCCCGTCTGTCCGAGCTGGGCCTGACCCTGCACGGCCCGCATCCGCCGCACCACCCGCTCGACGCCGTCGTGGTGTACGGCGGGACGGCCCGGACGTCGGGCCAGCTGCCCCGGATCGAGGGCGAGCTCACCTGCCTCGGGACCTTGGGCCTGAACGTCACCGTGGAGGAGGGTGTCGCGGCCTCGGCCGTCTGTGCACTCAACGCCCTGGCCGTCCTGGAGGCCGAGCTGGGCACGCTCGACCGGGTGGCACGGGTCCTGACCCTCACCGGGTACGTGGCCTCCACCCCGGACTTCCACCAGCAGCCCGCGGTGGTGGACGGGGCCAGCAAGGTGCTGTTCGACGTGTTCGGGGAGGCGGGCCGCCATACCCGGTCGGCCCTGGGTGTGGCGGCCCTGCCCCGGGGAGGCGCCGTAGAGATCGAGCTCACCGTGGCCATCCGTGACTGACCGGTCGTCGGACCGGCACCCCGTCGCGTGGGCTGACGGCCCCGTGGACGCCGGAGCCGCCGACCGGCACGCCGGGACACCGGACCTCCCGGGCACCCCCGACACTCCCCGGCACCCCGACAAGAGAGAAGGCCTGCATGAATGACGCCGAGACCGCCGCGGTACTCGCCGAGCTCGGAGCGGCCACGCTCGGGGAGTGCGGGGGACGGGGCATGCCGCCAAGGATCCGTCCGGCCTGGACCGGCGCCGCCGCCGCCGCCCCGGCCTATCCGGTGCGGTGCACACCGGGGGACAACCTGGCCATTCATGTGGCCGTCTCCCGTGCCCCCGTCGGCTCGGTCCTGGTCGTCGATGTCGGCGACGTCCCCGATCGGGGCTACTGGGGAGAGGTCCTGACCACCGGGGCCCTGGCCCGTGGGCTGGCCGGCCTGGTCATCGACGGAGGAGTCCGTGACGTGGGGGCCCTCGAGAGGCTGAGATTCCCGGTGTTCTCGTCGACCATCGCGCTTCCCGGGGCCACCAAGCTGGCCCGAGGTTCGGTGGGGACGACCACCTCCGTGGCCGGGGTGCCGGTCACCGTCGGGGACTGGGTGGTGGCTGACGTCGACGGCGTCGTGGTGGTACCGGGCGCGACCCTCGAGGCCACCGTGTCCGCCGGCCACCGCCGGGCCGAGGCCGAGACCGCCTACTTCGCCGCCCTCCGCCAGGGCGCAACGACGGTCGAGCTGCTGGGGCTCGATCCCTCCCTCATCGAGGTGGGGCCGACGGCCTGACCGTGGGCCCGCACCGGCACCGGTCCCGGCCCGACCTCGGACCGATTCCTCCGGCTCTCAGTGGGTGGTGTAGTCGATGGGTCCTGCCCCCTTGACGCCGATGGCGAAACAGAAGCAGTGGATGGAGGCATGGTCGCTGACCGGCCGGAGGCTGTGGACCGCGTCGGGCGGGATGTGGACCAGGTCGCCCTGGCCGATCGTCCGATCCTCGCCCTCGATGGTCATGATGCCCCGGCCGCGCAGCACGTAGTAGAACTCGTGGGTCGGGTGGGAGTGGGGGAAGACATGGCCGCCGCCCTCGACCACGAATTCGTTGACCAGCTCCAGGAAGCCGCCGTCCGTCGCCTCCTTCATCTCCTGTGAGTTCACCATCCACCACACCGGGACGGTGCCGTTGTGCTCGACGACGGGGGCGACGTCCTCGATGTTCCGTACGTCCATGGCCATGGGGCCTCCTCGGTCTTCGTGGGGGTCGGGGTGCCGATGTTAGGTTGCACCGACACAGTAGATCCGCTCTGGAGCGTGCGACATGGGTGACGAAGTCCGCCAGATCACTCCGGTTCGCCTGACGGCGGACGGGTGGGCCCCGTTCGGCTGGCTGCCGGTGCGCGACACCGATCCGAGCGACGGCGACCACCGGCTCGAGTTCGAGTGGCGGGACGTGCACGTGAACCGCATCGGGCACCGTCGGGACGAGGTTCCCTCCGTCGCCGGTGGGCTGCGCTGCGAGGTCCTCTTCCGCCACGCCACCCACACCCAGGTGGTCATGCCACTGGATGTGCGGGCGGTGGTGGTGGTGGCCCCGGCAAGCGTGGCCATGCGGTCGTCGGCCGACGTCGGCCAGGCGCAGGCGTTCGTGCTCGAGATCCTCGAGCCGATCGTCCTGCACCGCGGCACCTGGCACTGGGGTCCCTATCCGATCGGGGCCGACTCGGTGGAGCTCTTCAACGTCCAGGGCCTGCGCTACGCCGAGGACAACGACCACGTGGACCTCACCGCCTTGGGCGCCCCCGTCGACGTGCTGATCGGCTGACCGAGCGACCCGCGTCCCCGGGCCCTCGGTATCCTGCCTCTCCATGACGCCTGCCACCCCCCGCCCCCCGCGTCCGCTCCGGGGCCGATCGCCCGGGAGCCGGAGGGCCGGGCCATGACCGACGTGGGTGTCCCGCTGAGCGACGCCGTCGAGCGTCACGTGCGGCCGGGCGACGCCGTCCACGTGATGCTCGGCCACAGCCGCTGGACGGCGGCGGCCCGGGAGCTGGCCCGCCAGCGGTGGGGTACCGATGCCGGCTTGACCCTGATCATGACCAGCCTCGGCGCCCTCTCGGCCCTCTTCTTCCGGGGCGGGATGGTGCGCCGGGTGGTCACCGCCTACTCGGGCAACAGCTTCCCGTCCTACGCCCCCAACCCGATCTTCCAGCACGGCTACCAGTCCGGGGATGTGGAGGTCGAGCACTGGTCGATCCTGACGCTGGGCCAGCGGTTGGAGGCTGCGGCGCGCGGTCTGCCTGCGGTGGTGACCGGCTCGCTCGCCGGTTCCGACATGGCGGCCAACGACGCCTTCACCACGGTCGACTCGCCGTTCGGCGCCGTCGGCCTGGTGGCCCCACTGGCGCCGGACGTGGCGCTCCTGCACGCCGCGGTGGCCGACCGGGAGGGCAACCTGGCCGTCTCGGAGCCCCTCCTCGAAGGGGTGTGGGGCGCCTGGGCCGCCCGCCGGGGTGTGGTGGCCACGGTCGAGGCCATCGTCGACGATCTCGACGGGCTCGGCCACCGGGTCCGGATCCCCGCCCACCGGGTGCTGGCCGTGGCCGAGACCCCGTTCGGCGCCCATCCCGGTGGGTGCTACGCCCCCGGACTGCCGGTGGCCGGCTACGGCGAGGACATCCCGTTCTGGATCGACGCCGCCGCGGCCGCCCGGCAGGACTTCGACGCCTGGGCCCGGGAGCACGTCCTCGCCCCTCCGGACCACGGCGCCTATCTGCGTCGGTTGGGCGACGATCGGCTCATCGGTCTCCGGCTGCTGGCCGATCCCGAGTCGTGGCGCAGCGACGCCGACGCCCACCCGGTGCCGGTCGACGAGCCGGTCAGCGATTGGGAGGTGGCGGCCAGCCTGGGGGCCCGCGAGGTCCTGCGTACCGTGACCGAGTACCGGGCCGATGCCGTACTGGCCGGCGCCGGTGTGGCCAACCTGGCCGCCTGGGCGGCAGTGGCCCGGGCCAGAGCGGCCGGGGGGTCGGTGCAGCTCACCGCGGAGCTCGGCCTGTGGGGGTACACCCCGACGCCGGCCGACCCGTACATCTTCAACCACCGCGTCTTCCCCGGCACCTCCCTGCTCGCCGATGCGTCCACCGTGCTGGGCATGGTGGTGGGCGGCCCCGGGACCATCACCGTCGGATGCCTTGGCGCGGCCGAGGTGGACCAGCACGGGAACCTCAACTCCACCCGACTGGGGGACGGCCGGGTCCTCGTCGGGTCGGGTGGAGCCAACGACGTGGTCAGCCGGGCGGCGGCCTGCGTGGTGGTGACCCTGGGCCGACCCCGCCGGCTTCCGGCCACCGCCGCCTACGTGACCGCCCCGGGCGCACGGGTGACCAGTGTGGTGACCGACCGCGGCGTGTTGCGGCGGATCGATGGCCGCCTCCAGGTGGCTGCAGTGCCGGCGGGGTCCGACCCGTTCGACGAGCGGGTGCGGGCCCTGGTCGGCTCCTGCGGTTGGGACGTGGAAGTGGCCTCGGGCGTGGCCGAACTCGACCCGGTGGCCGGATCCGAGGTGCTGGAGCTGCGCGAGTTCGACCGCAGGCGGCAATTCCTCGGATGAGAATGACATTCTTTGCTCGATTGCACAGCAACGTCACGATTTCGCCAGTACCATGCTCACCACAGGCAGGGCAATGCGGGCGACGGTTGACATTCCTTTCGTCCGTGCTTTAAGAACTGGCTCGACGTTCGGCCGTTCCTGGGGGAGTCGTGGGAGCGACGAACCGAAGGGCAGGTCGGCAACTAGGGAGGGTGGACATGGGGAAGCACCGGGGGACGTGGTTGGTGCCGGGGGTACTCGCCGTCGGACTGGCCGTGGCCGGGGGGACCGTGTCCGCGGGGAGCGCCGGAGCGGCCAGCTCGGCGCCGGGAGTATCGGCCACGCAGATCAACATCGGTTCCATCTCGACGACGTCGGGCCCACTGGCCGGCATCTTCGGTGGGCTCGCTCCGGGCATGATCGCCTACTTCCACACCGTCAACGCCAAGGGCGGCATCAACGGGCGCAAGATCGTGCTCACCAACAACCTGGACGACGGTGGGTCGCCCAGCCAGTTCACCCAGGACGTCCACACCCTCATCGATCAGGACCACGTCTTCGCCGCGGCCACGGCCTCGGCCTGGTTCACCCCGGGGTACTTCGTGTCGACCAAGACCCCGACCTACGGCTACAACGTCACGTCGAACTGGCAGGGCGCGCCCAACCTGTTCGCCGTGGGCGGGTCCACCCAGGTCTACTCCGCCGGGTTCCCGCAGATGAGCTACTTCATGAAGAAGGTGGGGGCCAAGTCGCTGGCCGTCATCAGCTACGGGCCGGCCATCTCGTCGTCCTACAACGCCTGCAACGCCTACGCCAAGGGAATGAAGGCGGCCGGCTACAACGTGAACTTCGTCGACGTGGGTGGCCAGCTGGGTGGGAGCTACTCCTCGGACGTCCAACGGATGCAACAGGCCGGGTCCCAGCTGGTGGTCACGTGCATGGAGGACACCGACAACATCACCCTGGCCCGGGCCATCCAGCAGTACGGCCTGAAGATCAAGCAGCTGTGGCTGAACGGCTACGACCAGACCCTGCTCAACAAGTACAGCAGCCTGATGCAGGGGGTCTACCTCAACAACACCGGCACCCTGCCCTTCGAGTCGGCCAACACCTCCCGGTACGGCAACACCTACTCGGGCATGCAGGCCTATATCGCCGCCATGAAGAAGTACGAGCCGGCCTACACCTACAACGGGGTGGCCCTCCAAGGGTGGCAGTCGGCGGCCCTCATGGTCGCCGGGATCAAGGCCGCGGGCAGCAATGTGACCCAGGCCAACGTCATCAACGCCACCAACAAGATGACCGCCTTCACCGGTGCCGGCATCTCCGCCCCGGTGGACTGGACCGTCCTCCACACCGGAGTCACCTGGCCGAGTTGCAGCGCCTACATCCAGGTGTCGCAGACCAAATACGTCCCGGTGTTCGGCAAGGGCAAGCAGGTGTTCGTCTGCGTCGGCAAGAGCGTGAGCAAGCCAGTGCCGGTCACGCCCCCGCCGGGCACACCGGGCGCGTGATCCGGCTCGACGACCGGAACCGGTAGGGGGCGACCAGGGGAGTGGAGCACTTCCTCGGCTTCGCCATCCCCGGGATCCCCTACGGGTGCACCTACGCCATCGTGGCCGTGGGCCTGGTCCTCACCTACCAGGCCACCGGGGTGTTCAACTTCGCCTACGGAGCCCAGGCCTACATCGCCGCGTACTCCTTCACCAAGCTGGTGCAGAACGAGCACTTGCCCGTGGGGCTGGCCTTCCTCATCTCGGTGGTGGTGTTGTCTCCCCTCCTCGGACTGGCCTTCGACCGACTGCTGTTCAGCCGGATCCCCAACTCCAACACCATGGCCAAACTGGTCACGGGGATCAGCCTGTTCGTGGGGATCCCGTCGCTCCTGTCGGTCCTCTTCGGGAGCAGCAACACCTACAGCCCGCCCAGCATCCTCTTCGACCCCAATACCGTCTACTTCCGGGTCTTCGGCACGCCGGTCAACGGGATCTACATCACCACCGTGGTGACCACGGCACTGATCCTCATCGCCCTGGTGGCGCTGATGCGATTCACCAGCCTGGGCCTGCAGATGCGTGGTGCGGTGGAGAGCCGGCGCCTCATCGAGCTCGACGGCGTGAACGCCGGGCGGGTGGTGGCCATGGCCTGGATGGTCTCGGGTCTGATGGCCGGACTGGCCGGGGTGCTGTTGGCTCCCATCTACGGCGAGCTGCAGTTCAGTGACTACGCCGCCCTGATGGTGGCGGCCTTCGCCGCCGCGGCGTGGGCGGTGCTGCGCTCCCTGCCCATCGCCGCCCTGGTGGGCATCTTGATGGGCGTGGTGGCCACCACCCTGCAGGGCTACCTGCCGGTGAGCAGTGTGTGGTCGTCGGCCGTGCTCACCTCACTGCCGTTCATCGTGCTGGTGGCGGCGCTGCTGGTGGTCCCCGGGCTGCGCACCTTGGACACCACCAAGGACCCGCTCTCGTCGGTCGATCCACCCACTCCTCCCTCCGCCGCCACCATCCGGGCCCCCCAACTGGACAGGTTCAGCCGGGTGGGGTGGTACGTGCTGCTGGGGGCGTTCGTGGTGTCCATGCTGACCTGGATCCCCACCACCTGGGAGAACGTGTTCAACGCCGGGATCGTCTACTCCGTCGTGTTCCTCTCCATCACCCTGATCACCGGCATGGGCGGCCAGCTGTCGCTGGCCCAGGCCACGCTGGCCGGTGTGGGGGCGTTCACCGCCGCCCAGCTGGCCAACCACCTCGGCCTCAACCTGCTGCTGGGTGGACTGGTGGGAGCGGTGGCCGCAGCCCTGGTGGCCGTGGTGCTGGCCTTCGCCTCGGTCCGGCTGCGGGGCCTGGGCCTCGCCCTCCTGACCATCGCCGCCGCTCTGTTCTTCGACTACACGGTCTTCCCGCAGCTGACCAGCTCCAACGGTGCCGCCATCAACATCAGTCCGAAGTGGGTGGGCCTGGGCATCACCGACCCCAACGGTCATGCCTTCTTCATCCTGGCCATGGCCGTCCTGCTGGCCTGCATCCTGGTCGTCAACCTGGTGCGTCGGGGTACCACCGGGCGGTTCCTCGGAGCCATGCGGGGGAGCGAGACGGCGGCGGCCGGCATGGGCATCAACCTCCGCTGGCAGCACATCGTGATCTTCGCCATCTCCGGGGCGGTGGCCGGCGTCGGGGGCACGTTGAGTTCCATCCAGCAGCAACAGGTCAACCCTCAGCTGTTCGTGTACGAGATCTCCCTGGTGTTCGTGGTGGTCGTCGTGACCACCGGGGCCAACACCGTGGAGGGGGCGGTCCAGGCCGGCTTCGGCTTCGTGATCCTCCAGCAGCTCCTGACCTACGTGCCGGCCCGCCTGGGGGGAACAGTCTGGTGGTGGTGTTCTTCGCCTTCGGCGCCCTGACCTACGCCGCCCATCCCGAGGGCATCCTCGAGTACCAGAAGCGGCGCTGGACGTTGCGCATCCAGGGCATCCTGTTCAAGAACACCGGTGTGGACCCGGGCCCGCCCTCGGGAGGGCTGCGCGGGGTGGCCGTACCCAACGGGATCTCGCCCGGAGGCGTGGGGATGGAGTCGGCGGCACCCGCCGGGGCAGGCGACCATGGCTGACATCTCCGGCGCCACCGCGCCGGCCGTGGGGCCCCCCCTGCTCGAGGTCAACGGGGTCTCGAAGACCTTCGGCGGCATCGCCGCGGTCAGTGGGGTGACCCTCTCGGTGGCGAAGGGCGAGAGCGTGGGCCTGGTCGGCCCCAACGGGGCCGGAAAGACGACGTTGTTCAACTGCGTCGGTGGTCAGCTCCGCCCGGAACACGGGAGAGTGGAGCTGGAGGGGGTGGACCTGCTCGACCTGCCCACCTACAAGCGGGCCCGTCTCGGCATCGGGCGCACCTACCAGCGCATCGAGGTCTTCCCGGACATGACGGTGTGGGACCACCTGATGGTGGCGGTCCGGGCCCGTTGGTGTACGGGTCGGATCTGGAAGGACCTGTCCGGTCGGAGTGCACCCACCGCCGAGGAGCGCCAGCGGGTGGACGAGGTTCTCGAGCTGGTCGGGATCGCCCACCAGGCCGAGACCGCGGTGGCCTCACTGGGGTTGGGCTCGTGCCGTCTGGTGGAGCTGGCCCGCGCCCTGGTGTGCGAGCCGGTGCTGCTGATGGCCGACGAACCCTCCTCCGGCCTCGACATCCGCGAGACCCACGAGCTGTCCAACGTCCTGCGCATGCTCCAGCGCGAGCGGGGGATGGCCATGCTGCTGGTCGAGCACGACCTCGGCATGGTGGGGGAGGTGGTGGACCGCACGGTGGTCATGAACCTGGGGATGGTCATCGCCGATGGACCCTTCGACGTGGTCATGGCCGACCCCGCCGTCCGCCAGGCCTATCTCGGGGTGTCGGCGTGACCCCGTCGCATGAGCCGGTGGTGGCGGCAGCCGACCTGGTCGACAAGCTCGGCCGGGATGACGGCGGTCCTGCCGCCGATGCCGGTGGCCGCCCTGTCGGCGGCGACGAGGCGGCTGGCACCTCGGAGAGCGGCCGCAGCACCGACGGCCCGGTGGGCCGCGGTGCACCCGCCCTCGAGGTCGACCACGTGAGTGCCAGCTACGGCCCCTACCGGGCCCTGTTCGACGTGACCTTCACCGTCCCCGAGTCGGGCATCACCGCCCTCATCGGCTCCAACGGCGCCGGCAAGTCCACCGTGTCCCGGGTGGTCACGGGTCTGCTGGCCAGTACGGAAGGGACCATCCGACTGAGCGGCAAGGACGTCACCGGGCTCCCGGCCTACAAGATCGCCCGATCCGGGGCCGCCCACGTCCCCGAGGGCCGCGGCGTCTTCGCCAACCTCACCGTGGAGGAGAACCTCAAACTGGCCTTCCGGCAACGAGGCGGCCGCCAGAGCGTCCCCGGGTCGCTCGAGCAGGCCTACGCGGCGTTCCCGGTGCTGGGACAGCGCCGACGTCAGCCCGGGGGGACGCTGTCCGGGGGCGAGCAGCGCATCCTGTCACTGGCCAAGGTGTTGGTGGCGCCGCCCCACCTCCTGGTGGCCGACGAGATCTCGCTGGGCCTGGCCCCGGTGATGATCGACGCCGTCTACGACGGCCTGCGCAAGATCAACGAAGCCGGTTCTGCGTTGTTGATCGTGGAGCAGCAGGTCGACCGGGTCCTGGAGATCGCCCGCACCGCCGTGGTGCTGGAGCACGGTACCGTGGCCTACAGCGGTCCTTCGGGCGGCGCCCTGGCCGCCGTGGAGAGGGTCCTGTCCTCGCGGGGTGAACGGACCCTGTCGGTCGCCGAACCGAACCAGAACGGGTCGGCGCCCGGGTAGGGCAATGCCCCGTCCGCTGCGTCGTCGGGACCGTCCGATGGCGCCGGTACGCGTTCGACACTCGAGGAACGTCCTGTTCGAAGACCGTACGAAGGAGGAGAGTCACCGTG
Source organism: uncultured Acidimicrobiaceae bacterium (assembly GCA_963817005.1). GTDB lineage: Bacteria > Actinomycetota > Acidimicrobiia > Acidimicrobiales > RAAP-2 > Bog-756. The sequence continues at coordinate 1,097,608 of CAWFMN010000004.1, read as the reverse complement.
AACAGCACTGAACGCGACGCCGTCATTGTGGACGTGATGCGCACCACCATGGGCAAGCGGGGTGGGGCGCTGTCGAACTGGCATCCGGTCGACCTGCTCGCCTTCGCCCTCACCACCCTGGTGGACCGCACGGGGGTCGATCCGGAGACAGTGGACGACGTGATCGGCGGGTGCGTGACCCAGTCCGGGGAGCAGGGCACCAACGTGACCCGCAACGGGTGGGTGGCCGCCGGGCTGCCCCAGAGCGTACCGGCCACCACGGTCGACCGGCAGTGCGGCTCCTCCCAGCAGGCCATGCACTTCGCCGCCGCCGGGGTGAAGGCCGGACACTACGACCTGGTGGTGGCCTGCGGCGTGGAGTCGATGACCCGGGCGCCCATGGCGTCCAACGCCCGCGGCGGCACCGGGCCCTTCCCGCCGTCGTTCCTCGACGCGATCGACGGGCGCCTGTGGGCCCAGTTCCGGGTGGCCCAGGTCCTGGCCGACCGGTGGGACGTGACCCGTGAGCAGATGGACGAGTACGCCCTGGAGAGCCACCGCCGGGCCGTCGCCTCGTGGGATTCGGGCCATTTCGCCAAAGAGGCGGTGCCGGTGCCCGTCAAGGGCGAGGACGGCACGACGACCGGCGAGTCCCTGGAGACGGACGAGGGGATACGGAGGAATGCCACACTCGAGGCACTGGCCGGACTGCCTCCGGCCCAGAACTGGGAGCCGGACACGGCACCGGACATCACCGCGGGGAATGCATCGCAGATGACCGACGGGGCCGCGGCCATGCTCATCGCCGAACGCTCGGTCGCCGAGCGGCTCGGACTCCCCGTCCGGGCCCGCTTCGCCCATGCCACCGTGGCCGCCGATGACGCCGCCGTGGTCCTCTCGGCCCCGGTCCCGGCCACCCACCGCCTCCTGGAGCGATCAGGGATGAAGGTCGAGCAGTTCGACGCCGTCGAGTGCAACGAAGCCTTCGCCGCCATCCCGCTGATGTGGAATGCCGCCTTCCACGCCGACCCCGAGCGGCTCAACCCGCGAGGTGGGGCCATCGCCATCGGCCATCCGCTCGGGGCCAGCGGGGTACGGCTGGCCGCCACCCTGCTCAATCACCTGGAGGCGACCGGCGGCCGCTACGGCTTCCAGACGATGTGCGAAGGAGGCGGGCAGGCCAACGCCACGGTGATCGAGCGCCTGGGCTGAGCCGGCCCTGCCGGTTCGGTGGCGCCCCGGAGGCGGCCCGGACCCGCTACCCGGTCGATCCGGCGTCGCGGCCGGCGACGTAGGCCGCGGTGCCGGCCAGGAACCCATCCACGTCCTGGGCCTTGTTGACGGCGAAGTCGGCGAAGTACCCCGGCACGTAGATGGACAGGGCGCCGGCGGCGACCCCCTCCAGGATGGTGGCCGCTGCCTCCTCCACGGTGATGGAGGGCACATCCCCGGCGAATGGGTCGTTGTCGGGAAGGGTGAACAGCTCGGTGTCGACCACCCCGGGGTAGACGACCGCCACCTTGATGCCGGTCGACCACAGGTCGACGGCCATGGACTCGGAGAACACGGAGAGGGCCGCCTTGGACGCCGAGTACGCCGACTCCCCCGGCGGACTGAGGGTGGCGGCCACCGAGGCCACCGAGACGACGGTCCCCGATCCCCGCTCGAGCATGTGGGGGAGCAGAGCCAGGGTGAGCCGGACCGGTGACAGGTAGTTGATGGCCATCACCGCCTCGACGGTGGCCGGCTCCAGGGCGGTGACATGACGCCGTTTGGGGATGCCGGCGTTGTTGACCAGGATGTCCACCCCGCCGAGCTCGTCGACAGCCTGCTCGGCCAGCCGGTCGACGGCCGACGGCTCGGAGAGGTCGGCCACCCACATGGTGGAGGCAGGAGTGTGGGCCCGGCAGCGCTCGACCACCTCGGTCAGGCGGTCCCGCCGTCGGGCGACGATCCCCACCGTCGCCCCGGCGGCGGCGAAGGCCTCGGCCAGGCCGGCACCGATACCGGACGAGCCCCCGGTGATCAGCACCCGTGCCCCCTCGAACGTGTCGTGTGATCGGTCGGCCATGGATCCCCCTTGTGTCGATGGTGCTGCACGGTGATGTCTGCTGGGACTAGCGGTTCTTCCACACGGGCGGGCGCTTCTCGGCGAAGGCCTTGGGGCCCTCCACGGCGTCCTCGCTGGAGAACACCTCCGACGAGAGCGCCGACTCGATGCGGTAGGCCTCCTTCATGTCGACGGCCAGGCCGGTGAGCACCGACTCCTTGGTCTTGCGCACGGCGAAGGGGCCGTTGGCCGTGATCCGCCGGGCGTACTCGAGGGCCCGCTCCATCACCTTGTCGGGGGCGCACACCTCGTTGAGCAACCCCATCTCGTAGGCCCGCCGGGCCGACACCTGGTCGGCGCAGAGCAGCAGCTCCATGGCGGCCGGGAACGGGACCTGGCGGGGTAGCCGCACGGTGGTCCCGCCGCCGGCGAACAGGCCACGCTTGGGCTCCATGACGCCGAAGGTGGCGGTGTCGGCCGCCACCCGGAGGTCGCACCCGCCCAGCATCTCCATCCCCCCGGCGACGCATGTGCCGTTGACGGCGGCCACGATGGGCTTGTACAGCTTGGTGTTGCGGAGGACGGCCTTGGTCCCGTCGTCGAGCCGGTAGCCGTCGATCTCGGTGACCCCGGTCTCCTGCAGGCTGGCCGAGAGCCTGGTGATCTGGGGGATGTAGGTCTTGAGATCGGCACCCACGCAGAAGTCGGGACCCACGCCGGTGATGACCGCCACGTAGGCGTCGTCGTCCTGGCCGAACCGCTCCCAAGCCATCCGCAGCTCCTTGAAGTGGTCCATGTCCAGCGAGTTCCGGGCCTCGGGACGGTCGATGGTGATCCGCACGATGTGGTCGTCGTCTGATTGGTAGTGGATGGTCATGGCGGTGCTCCCAGTTGTGTCGGGCCGGGCCCGGCCGGCGTCGGTGTGGTGGGGGAGGTCCGACGCCGGGTGCACGGCTCGCCGATCGGTTCCCGGGATCCGTCTGCCTCGTCGGGCAACGGTGATGGGAGGCCCGGCGGGCTCGGGTCCGGTCGGGCCCGTTCGTTCAGAGTTGGGCGGTGGTTGCCCCCTTGTCGGCCGGCGAGAGGGTGACGGTCTGGCCGACGAGGTCGACATCGGCCGGCACCGGCACATCGAGCCGGGCATAGGTGCGGGAACCGTCGGGCAGGTCGCAGATGAGGGCGGTCCACTCCGGCCCCTGGCGGGTGTGCACGGTGGAGAAGGTCAGCACCCGGGCCGGGCCCTCGGCCTCGGTGGCCACGGGTACCGTGGGAAGGTCGGCAGCGGACTCGGGGGGGACGAAGGCTCCCGGTCGGGTCGACCACAGGCTGGCCGAGTGGCTGGTCATGTGCATCCCGATCCCCGACACCAGGCCGGCCGCCCCCGGGTCGCGCCGGAGGACCTCGGTCATGGCCGCCAGGGCGTGGGTGGAGTAGTTGCTGCCGGGGCCCCCGTGGTAGGGGAGGCCGCCGGTGACGGTGAGGCGCCGGTCGACCTGGAGTCCCAGGGTGTCGGCGCCGAACGACAGCGAGCTGGCGAAGCAGGAGTACAGATCGAGGTGGGCCACCTCGTCGGCGTTCCGGCTCCCGAGGGCCGCGGCCATGGCCGCGGCCATGGCCGGCGAGCGCCAGGGCTCGGGTCGGGCCGCCATGGTGGCCGGCTCCTCGGCGTACCCGGCGCCGTGGAGATAGACCCGCTGGTCGGCCGGCACGCCCAGGGCGTCGGCTCGTTCCTCGGTGGCCAGCAGGACGGCGGCGGCCATGTCCACGTCCATGATGGACGTCATCAGCTTGGTGTACGGGGTGGCCACCATCCGGTTGTCGGGGGTGGCCGTGCTGATCTCCTCGGCGGTGCGGGCGATCGGGAACCAGGCGTGTCGGGCTGGGACGCGGCCACTTCGCTCATCGGGGCCATGAGCCGGCCGATCTCGCGGCCTCGGTCCTCCAGGGACTGACCGAGATGGGCCCGTCGGGCCGTGTCGAGCAGGGCGAAGGTGAGGTAGGCCTGGAAGATCCCGTTCTTCCGCTCCTGGCGGTCGATGGTGATGGGGTACGGCCTGGGCTCGGTCGGGCGGGTAGGACCACGGCGGGTCGGGCAGGTGCCGTCGGGTGGCCAGCGCCTCGCCCCCCACGATGAGCGCCAGGTCGAGCTGCCCCGCAGCCATGGCCGCCCCGGCCTCGGCGGCCAGGTGGACCGGCACCGAGCCCCCCAGTCCGGAGTAGGCGGCGAGCGTCGGGTCGGCTCCCAGGCGCTCGGCCAACCGGGCACAGGGGTCGTCGTACTCCCACGACTGGCTGAAGACGACCTGGACGCTCTGCAGGCTCTTCAGGGCAGCGGGGTTGCCGGCGTCGTCGGCAGCGGACCGAGCCAGCGACTCCCACATGTCGAGGGGCTCGGGTGCGGGCTCCTGCCGCCAGGTGCGGCGGGCCACCCCGATGATGCACGGGGCTCGGGGGTCGACGGGCACGTCAGCCGAGTCGCGAGCTGGCCGGGCAGCTTGATGGCCCGGTCGGCGATGATGTTCTTCTGCATCTCGGTGGAGCCGCCACCGATGGTGCTGTACCGCTGGAACGACGTAGAGCCGGGTCCACTTGCCCCGGTCGACGGCGTCGGGTCCGCCCTTGGCCAGCACCCCGGCCGGCCCGAGCAGGTCGACCGACAGCGCCGCCAGGGTCTGGGCCAGCGTGGACCACATGAGCTTGGCGAAGGGCACCTCGGGCCAGTTCTTCTCGCCCTTGATGATCTTGCTCAGGGCCCGCAGGGACAGCAGCCGGGCCAGCTCGATCTCGGTCCATGCCCGGGCCAGGCGCTCCCGGATGGCAGGGTCCTCGAGGGCGCCGGGGTTCACCGAACGGGCCGCGGTGACCATGGCGTTGAGGTCGGCCGCCGAGCAGGGAGATCTGGCCGGCGATGCCGACGCGCTCGTGGCCGAGCGTGCCCATGGCCACCATCCACCCTTCGCCCTCGCCACCCAGGCGGCTGTCGAGCGGGGATGGAGGCGTCGTTGAAGAAGACCTCGTTGAACATCTCCTCGCCGGACATGTCCCGGATGGGACGGGCCTCGATGCCCGGTGTGTGCATGTCGACGATGAAGGCGGTGATGCCCTCGTGCTTGGCCCCGCGCTCGATGGCCGTGGGGTCGGTGCGCAGGAGGAACAGACCCCATCGGGCCAGGTGGGCGGTGGAGATCCAGATCTTCTGGCCGTTGACGACGTAGTCGGTCCCCGTCCCGGATGGCCATGGTGCGCAGGTTGGCCAGGTCGTTGCCGGCGTCGGGCTCGGAGAAGCCCTGGCACCAGTGGTCGGTGGCGTCGAGGATCGAGGGCAGCCACCTGCGCCTTCTGCTCCTCGGTGCCCCAGGCGATGATCATGGGGCCGATCTGCCAGAGCCCGTTGGGGTTGAACAGCCCCGGGGTGCGGTACTCGGCGCTGACCTCGGAGTAGATGATGCGCTGCATGGCCGTGGCGTTGCGGCCTCCGTACTCCTCGGGCCAGTGGATGGCGGCCCACCGCCCCTCGTTGAGGAGCCGCTGCCAGGCGGCCCGCCGGTGGGCCGACTTCTCCCCGGTGATCGAGGCGTCGTCGACCAGCTCCTCGCTGGCCAGGAACGGCGGCAGGTGCTCGTCGAGCCAGGCCCGCAGCTCGTCGCGGAACGCCTCATCCTCGGGTGCCAGTGCGAAGTCCACGATCCGGAGGTTAGCCGCGGCGAATACAGCGGTGCCTCTCCCGGCCGGGCAGGGAGCCTCTCGCCGAGAGGAGATCGATCCTCTCCGGAAAGGGCGGCCGGCACTGAGGACACCGACCCCCGTTCGAGTCCAGCCGTGTCGACTGTCTCGCCCAGCAGGGGTCTGCCTACACTGTCGCCAACAGCACCGATGCCACTCCGGGGGTGGACAGTGGATTTCACGTTCGATGACGAACAACTGGCGTTGCAGGAGGTGGCGCGCCGGGCCATGGGCGAGGTCGACGGCGCCACGCTCCGGGAGCTGGCCGACGATCCGGTCGGCATCACGCCGGCGCTGTGGGAGCGGCTGGTCTCCCTCGGCTGGACCGGGATGCTGGTCCCGGGGGAGGGCGCCGGACTCCTCGAGATGGGCATCATCCTCGAGCAGATGGGCCGGGTGCCCCTGCCGGGCCCGTTCTTCTCCTCCTCGGTGATGGCCACGCTGGCCGCGCGGGCCCTCGGGGCCGACGACCTGCTCACCGATCTGGCCTCCGGGCTCACGCGGGGCACCGTGGCCCTGCACGAGCAGGGCCACGGGAACCCGCTGGGCACCGTCCGGGCCCGGGCACGCCGCAAGGGCGCCGGGTGGGTGGTGACCGGAGACAAGCCCCTGGTGCTCGACGGTCACACCGCCGACTGGGCCATCGTGGTGGCCCTGGCCGAGGAGGGGATTCGGTCGTTCCTCCTGCCGGCCCCGAAGGCCGAGGTGGTCCCGAGCCTCGACCCCACCCGCAAGCTGTCGCGCCTGGTGCTCGACGAGGAGCCGGTGGAGCCGCTCGGCCCCCTGGGCGATCAGGCCGTGCTGTGGCGCCGGGTCCTCGACGACGTCTCGGTCGGCCTGGCCGCCGAGTTGATCGGGGTGGCGGACCGGTCCCTCGAGGAGGCGGTGGAGTACGCCAAGGTCCGGGTGGTCTTCGACCGTCCCATCGCCGAATTCCAGTCGGTCAAGCACCGGATCGTCGACATGTACCAGGTCCTCGAGTTGGCGCGGGCCGGGGTCCACTTCGCGGCCTGGGCCTCGGACACCGACGCCCCCGAGCGGGCGCGCGCCGCCGCCATGGCGTCGGCCTATGCCTCCGAAGCCGCCGTGAAGGTGACCGGCGACAACATCCAGGTCCACGGCGGGGTGGGGTTCACCTGGTCCAACGACGCCCATTTCCTCTTCAAGCGGGCCAAGCAGAACGAGGTCCTGGTCGGTGGGACCGGGCACCAGTGGCGTCGGCTGTCCGACACCCTGGTCGACCATGTCTGACGTGCCTGCCCTGCCAGGGTCGCGGCAGCCGGGCGCCGCCGTCCGGCACCGGACGGATCCCCGGGTCGACCGAGGGCCCACCTAGGTCCGGTGGAGTTCCACCTGTTCCTGCCACAGATGCGCCTGGCACCGGCGGCACTGCGGGCCCGGGCCGAAGCGGCGGAGGAGGCCGGGTTCACCGGGCTGGCCGTGATGGACCACCTCTTCCCCCCGGGGGCGGCCGACCAGCCGATGTACGAGGCGCTGACCACGGTCACCTGGCTGGCCGCCGTCACCGAACGGCTTCGGCTCGGGCACCTGGTCCTCTGCGACTCCTTCCGCCACCCGGCCGTCCTGGCCCGGCAGGCGGTCACCCTCGACCACCTGTCCGGCGGGCGGTTCGACCTGGGCATCGGGTCGGGGTCGACGCCGGCCGAGCTGTCGTCGTACGGATTCGGCACGCCCAGCGGCGCCCAGCGGATGGAGCGGCTCGGCGAGACGCTGCAGTTGCTGCGGGGGTTCTGGTCCGGTGAGCCGGTCGACCATCATGGGACGCACTTCGAGGTGACCGGGGCGCGCCAGCTGCCCACACCGCTCGACCGACTGCCCATCGTGATCGGCGGGACCGGAGCCAAGACCATGGCGCTGGTGGCGGAGTACGCCGACTGGTGGAACGTGCCCTTGCACCAGATCGGTCGGCTGGACAGCGCCCGGGCGTCCGCCGGCACCGCCCGGGTCTCGGTGCAGCTGCTGGTCACCCTCATCCTGGACGAGCGGACGCGTGACGAGGTCGTGGCCCAGTCGCAGCGCCGCTTCGGCGGCATGGGCCAGGAGGGCCACCTGACCGGGACGCCGTCGGAGCTCCTGCCCAGGCTGTCGGCGCTGCGCCAGGCCGGAGTCGAGCGGATCTACGCCTGGTTCACCGACTTCGCCACCCCCGACACCCTCTCGACCTTCGGCCGGGAGGTCATCGCCGCTCTGGGCTGACGACCGCCCCGGACCGGCGCCCCAGGAGCTCGCGGCACGCGGTCAGTCGGGGGGCTCGATCGCCAGCAGTGCGGCCACCTCGTCGGCCCGGGCACGGAAGACGACGGAGGGCTCGTCGTCACCGAGCACGCCGGCCACGTGCTCGAAGAACAGGCCGACCAGCAGGCTGCGGAGCATCCGGGCGAGGGCGGCCTGCTGGCCCGGCCTGCCCGCTCTCGGCTGGTGCTCGGTCAACCAGACCTCGAGGGAGGCCTGGGTGGCGGCGAAGAGGTCGTTCCCGACGGCGAAGGCCGTGTCGTCGCCCCGCATCACCTCGCCCATCATCAGGCGGATGAAGTCCTCCACCTCGAGCATCGACTGGAGGATGTCGGTCAGCAGGTCGGCGAGCCCAGCGGCCGGGTCGCGGGACAGGGACGGCTGCGAGGTGGCCGGATCGTCGACGAAACCCCGCTCCTCGAGCACCGCCACCAGCAGGTCCCGCTTGGACGGGAAGTAGTGGTAGAGCGAGGCCACGTTGAGGCCGGTGGCGGTGGCCAGATTGCGCATGCTGGTGCCGTCCACGCCCTGGGTGGCCATCAACGACAGGGCGGTGGAGAGGATGTGCTGGCGCTGGCTGGTCCCCTCGGCCCGCCCCGGGGGAGCCTGGGGTCGGGAGGACGGGCCGGTCGGAGGTGGGGGAGGGGGCACGCACCCATTGTGGACCCTGGCACCCGACCCGCACCACGCCGTTGACCCGCCCCGGGCTCGGCCCCGCCCGGCGCGACGTCGGGGACGTGGCCGGTGCCTGGTGCCTGGTGCCTGGTGCCTGGTGCCAAACGAACGTTTGGTCTACAATCGGTGCGCACGACAGCCGGGTCGTTGCCACTTGGGGGTAAGACGATGTCACTGGAGACCATGCCACCGGACCGCTCGGAGGTCACCGACGAGGAGGGACAGGTCCCGTTCGACCCGTTCGAGTTGGAGGACACGGTCTCGGGGAACATCCGTGACCCCTATCCGCGCATGGCCGAGCTGCGGCGGGAGTCCCCGGTCCACGTCGGGCCGGTGGACCTCGGGGACGGGGCCCACGAAGCCGACCCGTCCCGGCCCCAGCCGGTCACCGTCTTCGGTTTCGACGAGTCGGTGCAGGTCCTGCGCGACAACGAGACGTTCTCCTCGACCGTCTACGAGGGGGTCATGGGCGCGGTCATGGGTCGGACCATCCTGCAGATGGACGAGCCCGAGCATCGACTGCACCGGGCGCTGGTGTCCCCGACCTTCCGTTCCAAGGTGCTGGAGCAGTGGGAGGGGGACCTGGTCCAGCGGGTGGTCAACGAGCTGATCGACGGCTTCGCCGCCCGCGGCACCGCCGACCTGGTCCAGGAGCTGACATTCAACTTCCCGGTGCAGGTGATCGCCCGCATCCTCGGGCTGCCGCGCGCGGACTTCCCCACCTTCCAGCGCTGGGCCATCGGCATCACCAGCGTGGCGTCCAACTGGGAACGGGGCATGGCCGCCTCCGAGGCACTGCGCGACTACTTCGCCGACGTCCTGGAGGAGCGCCGGCGCCGACCGACCGACGACCTCATCAGCGAACTGGTCGTGGCCGAGGTGGACGGCCGCACCCTCGACGACGAGGAGATCTACTCCTTCCTCCGGCTGCTGCTTCCGGCCGGCGTGGAGACCACCTACCGGGCGTCGGGGAACATGCTGTACGGCCTGCTCACCAATCCCGACCAGCTGGACGCGGTGCGCCAGGACCGTTCCCTGATGCCCGATGCCTTCGAGGAGACCATCCGCTGGGAGCCGCCGGTCACCGTGATCCTGCGCCGTGCCTCCCGGGACACGGAGATCGGCAGGCGTGCCGGTGGAGGAGGGCGCCGACGTGGGTCTGCTGCTCGGCTCAGCCAACCGCGACGAGCGGAAGTACGAGCACCCCGACGACTTCGACGTCTTCCGGGCCTCGCGTCAGAGTGTGGGTTTCGGCTTCGGCGTGCACGTGTGCCTCGGCATGCATCTGGCCCGCATGGAGACCCGGGTGGCCATCAACACGCTGTTCGACCGCTTGCCCGACCTGCGGCTGGCCCCGGCCCCGGACCAAGACCTCCACATCAAGGGCATGGCCTTCCGCTCACCGACCGCCCTGCCGGTGGCCTTCACCCCGTCCTGACCGGAGCGGGTCGGTGCGACACCCCGTACACGCCGGCACCGCCGCGACCCTTGTTATGGTGACCCGATGCCAGTGTGGCTGACCGACGACGAGTTCACCATCCTGTCGGCGGCGTGCGACTGCATGATCCCTTCGAGTGACGCCGGCCCGTCCGCCTCGGAGGCAGGAGTGCCCGACTACATCGACGGGTTGCTCGGTGCGTTCTCCTTCGACCCGCCGAGGATCTGGGCCGGTGGGCCCACCTCGGGCCGACACGGCGGGGAGGCGGCCTTTGCCGACTTCCACCGCCTGACCGCACTCGACGAGTTGGCCTGGCGGATGCGGATCGAAGGGTCGTGCGGACGCCCCGAGCGGGAGTTCAACGGTCCGGTGGTCGGACTCCAGCAGCGCTACCGCGAGGGCCTGGCCGCCCTGGGGGCCGGGTTCCTCGCGCTCGGACCGTCGGACCGGGATGGCCGCCTGCGTTCTCTCCCGGACTTCGCCGACCTCCTCTACGGTCACGTCTGCGAAGGCATGTACGGTGCGCCGGAGTACGGGGGGAACCGGAACGGGAGCGGGTGGACCGCCATCGGCTTCGACGGCGACGTGCAGCCCCGCGGGTGGACCGATGCCGAGGTCAGCGACCCATGACGGTCGATGCTGTCATCGTCGGGTCGGGACCGGGAGGCGCCACGGCGGCCGACGTGCTGACGTCGGCGGGCTGGACCGTGACCATCGTCGAGAAGGGCCGCAACCACCTGCTCGATCCCGACGACCTGAGCCAGCCCGCCTTCGACTACTCGAACGACGAGATCAAGTTTCACAACCGGTACTTCCTCGGACCCGACCCCCTCATCGAGCCCCGTACGTTCCGGACCGAAGAGGCTGACGGCGACCGTGTCCACGTCGGCGAGTTCAACTCGGTGCCCACCACGGTCGGGGGCGGGGGCGTCCATGCCGACGGCAAGGTGCCCCGTTTCCGCCCGGACGACTTCCGGGTGCTGTCCCAATTCGGACCCCAGGCCGATGCCGAAGTGGCCGACTGGCCCCTCGACTACGACGAGCTGGAGCCGTACTACGCCGAAGTGGAGCGGGCCATCGGGGTGGCCGGCACCGAGGGGTCCAATCCCTTCGCCGCCCGCCGTTCGGGTCCGTTTCCCATGCCCTCCGGTGTCCCCATGTTCGGGGCCACCCGCTCGGCCGCCGCCGCCGAGAACCTCGGCTATCACCCCTACCCGGCCCCCACGGCCGTCAACAGCGTTCCCTACGACGGCCGTCCCGCCTGCAACAACTGCGGCTTCTGTGCCTTCTTCGGCTGCCCCATCCATGCCAAGGGCGACCCCATCGCCATGCTCCAGCGCACCATGGCCACCGGCCGGGCGGAGCTGCTGTCGGAGACCTTCGTGTCCCGGGTGCGCATCGTGGGCCGCAGCGCCACCGGGGTGGACGTGATCGGCCCCGACGGTGAGGAGCGGTTCCTGCCCGCCCGTCACGTGATCATCGCCGCCGGTGCCATCGAGACGCCGCGGCTCCTGCTCCTGTCCGAGCTCGACCACCCGCTCATCGGCCGCTATCTGATGACCCACTTCCAGACGATCATCGTCGGCTCCATGCCCTATCGGACCTACGGCGAGCGGGGCCGGGCGGTCACCCATGTGCACGACGACATGATCGTGGGCGACGACGCATCGCGGGAGGCGGCGTCGGCGGCGGGGCTGCCGTGGATCCGGGGTGGCCTCGTCGAGCACAGCGGCGGCGGCCTGCCCATCATGGAGGCCAAGCACATCCCCTGGGGACGGCACCATCCCGAGATCATGGCCACCTCGCCGATCCGGCGTGGGCTCTGGGCATTCATCATGCAGGGTGAGGACCTGCCCTATGCCACCAACCGGGTCGACCTCGACCCCTCCGTCAAGGACGCCCGGGGCTTCCCGGTGGCTCGGGTCACCTACAAGCCCGGACGCCACGAACTGGTGGCCTCGGCCCACTACGCCCCCCGGCTGGTCGCCATCCTGGACGAGATGGGCGCGGAGTGGACCGCGTCAACGACCTCGCCGGGGACGGGCAACGCCTCGCTGCCCGAGGCGATTCCCGAGTCCAGACACAACATGGGCACGGTACGGATGGGCGCCGACCCGGCGACCTCGGTGGCGGATCCCTCCGGGCGCCTGCACCAGGCCGACAACGTGGTCATCGCCGACTCCTCGGTCTTCGTCACCTCGGCCGGCTACGGACCGACGCTGACGCTGGCCGCCCTGGCCGCTCGTGCCGCCCACCTGATGCTCTGAGGCGGCCGGCGGGCGCCGGGACCCGGTGGAGGTTCGGCTTCAGCCCGATCCGCGGGTGAGGAGGAGGGTGCCGGCGATGGGCCCGCCGCCGTTGCTCACCGCCGCCACCTCGGGCAGTCGGTCGCCGCGTCGACGGACCTGGCGGTCACCGCCCTCCCCCCGCAGCTGGACACAGGCCTCGTGGATGAGCCCGAAGCCGTGCAGCCGTCCTCCCGAGAGCTGTCCCCCTGCGGTGTTGAGGGGCAGGACTCCGTCCCGGGCGATGGTGGCGCCGCCCTCGACGAAGGGTCCGCTCTCGCCGCGACCGCAGAAGCCCAGGGCCTCGAGCCACACCATGGCCAGGATGGAGAAGCCGTCGTAGAGCTGGGCCACGTCGACGTCGGTCGGGCGCAGGTCGGTCCGCTCCCACATGGAGGCGGCGGCATCCCGGGCGGCCATGGTGGTCATGTCGTCGAACTGGTCCCAGCTGGCCCGTCCCCGGAGGGCCGTGCCCACCGCGTTCACGTGACAGGCCGGATGCGGCGTGTCGGGCGCATAGTCGCGGTGGGAGACGACCAGCGCCGTCGACCCGTCGCTGGGAGCGTCGCAGTCGAAGAGGCACAGCGGTGTCGAGATCATGCGGGCGGCCAGGTAGTCCTCGAGGGTCATGGGGTCCCGGTAGACGGCCTTGGGGTTGAGACCGGCGTTGCGCCCTGGCGTTGACGGCGATCTGGCCCAGCTGCTCCCGGGTCAGACCGAACTCGTGGATCCGACGCTCGGCCACCAGGGCCAGCCAGTTGACGGCGGAGACCGCGCCGAAGGGGAGCGTCCACTGGAGGAAGCCGGAGAACCTCGGGGCGCCCCCGCCGCCCCCGCCGCTGCCGCCGATGCCCTGGCGGCCCCCGCTGCCCTGGGCGGTGGACTCCGACACCGTGCGGTAGACCAGCACGTGCCGGGCCAGGCCGGCCGCCACGGCCAGGCAGGCGGTGATCACGGCGCGCATCTGGCCCGGGCCCTCCCCGCCCCCGTCGTGCCAATTGAGCCGGAGTCGAAGTGCGTCCTGGACCTCGGGGGAGCTCGGACCGGCGAAACCGGCCGTGCCCGCGCCCATCCCCGGATAGGTGGCCAGCCCGTCGATGTCGTCACGGGTCAGTCCGGCATCGGCCACTGCGGCCAGGCACGCCTCGACGGTGAGGTCGATGTCGGTGCGCCCGAGATGCCGACCCACGGCCGACTGTCCGATGCCGGAGATGACGGCCCGACGCTCGAGGGGTGGTTCGGTGAGTGGGCTCACGCGGCCCCTCCCTCCTCGCCGCCGACCGCCGGACGGAAGAGCGGGAGGAAGACGTCGTCGTTCTCCTCGAACACCACCTCGACCGGCATGCCGTCTCGGATGTCCTCCGGCTCCACGTCGACCAGGTTGGTGGTGAGACGCACGCTCGGCTGCTCGTCGATGGCCACCAGGCCGATCACGTACGGTTCACTACCCGGTATCCAGCTGTGGACGTTGACGGTGTGGGCCACCACGGTGGCCCGACCACTGACCACCTCGGGGACCACGTCCTCCGACAAGCACTCCGGGCAGCGCGGAGCGGGGGGATGCACGTAGTAGCGGCAGTGTGCGCAGCGCAGGAACCGGAGCCTCCCGTCTGCACCGCTGGTCCAGAAGAATCCGTTGTCCTGATCCACCCGCGGCAGCAGCCGAAAGGCGGGTCCCCGGGCGGTCACGCCTGCACCCTAGGCGGCCGGGGCGGGGCGACGCCCGGACCTGCGATAGCGCCCGTCGGCTCGACGGCCGGCCCTCACCGACCCTCCAGCACTTCGGGGTTGACCACATGGAGCGGGCGCGCCCCGGCCAGGAGCCGGCACAGGTCGTCGGCGATGATCCGGCTGTGGTTGGACTCGGTGTCGTAGGTGGCACCGCCGATGTGAGGGGTGAGCACCACCGAAGGGAAGGTGGTCAGCGGATGGTCGACGGCCAGGGACTCGCCTTCGAAGTGGTCGAGGCCGGCCGCCGACACCTTGCCGGACTCCAGGCCGGCCACCAGGGCGTCAGTATCGTGCAGGGCGGCCCGGGCGCTGTTGAGGAACACCACACCGTCGCGCATGGCGGCGAACTGCTCGGTCCCGATCATGCCGATGGTCTCCGGAGTCACCGGGGCGTGGAGCGAGACGATGTCGGATCGCTCGAGGAGCTCCTCGAGGGAGACCGTCGGCTCGTCGGCGTAGGGGTCGTAGGCGATGACCTCCATACCCAGTCCCCGCAGCCGCCACCGGGTGGCCCGGCCCACGGCGCCCAGGCCCACCAGCCCGACCACCCGTCCGGCCAGCTCCCAGGCTCGGAAGCGCTGGTACGGGATGGTGCCGTCCTTGTAGATCTCGCCACGGCGCACGTCGGCGTCGGCACCGATGACGCCGCGGGTGGCGGCGAACAGGAGGGCGATGGTCAGCTCGGCCACCGCGTCGGCGTTGCGGCCAGGCGCCCGCAGCACCGGCACCCGGGCGGCGGTGGCGGCGGCCACGTCCACGTTGTTGGGGTCGCCCCGGCAGCTGCACACGGCCAGGAGCGGCCGCTCGAAGAGGGGTCCGGCACAGCGATCGCTCTCCACCACCACGATGGAGGCGTCCTCCGCGGCCACCCGCTCGGCCAGCTGTTCGGCGTTGTAGATCCGGAGGGACGGCTGGTCCAGCCACGAATCGATGGTCAGGTCGGCCAGCTCGCCGAGGAGCGTGAGCCCCGGTCCGCGCAGGGCCGCGGTCACCAACGCCCTCGGTCGTTCAGTGGGCATGGTGTCGCTGGCTCCTTGGCTTCGTTCCGGTCGACCGGAGTGGGCGCGGCCTCTCGGCCGGTTCGCGTACATAATGGCGTCTCATGACGAGATTGTCAGGTTTGTGAGCCGTCCGCCCGGCGCAGGGTGCACCATCGGCGTCGACGTAGGTACCACCTCGGTCAAGGCCGTGGCCGTGGATGCCGGTGGCACGGTGGTGGCCCGCACCCGGGTGGCCCACACCGTGGGGACCCCATCGGCCGACCTGTTGGAGCACGACGTGGCCCGTGCCTGGCGTCGCGGGCCCCGCCGGGCCTTCGCCGACGTATCCGCGGCGCTCGACGAGCCCGCCGCCGGGGTGGTGGTCACGTCGATGGTGCCGTCCATCACGGCCGTGGACCGCCGGGGAACCCCACTACTCCCCGGCCTGCTGTACGGGGACTCCCGGGCGGCCGAGCCGGCCGAGGACGGGGCCACTGGGGGCACCGACCCGTCCGCCCCGGGCCGGTCGTCCGAGCGGTACCAGGGGAAGCGCATGCTGACCTGGGCCATCAGGGAGCGGCCGGACGCCCGGGCCTACTGGAACTGCCAGGCCATGGCCACCCACGCACTCACGGGGGTGCCGGCGGTGGACCAGGCCACCGCCTCCTCCTTCGGCGGTCTGTACGAGGCCGGACGCTGGGACAAGGAGGCCCTGCACGAGTTAGGGGTGGACGAGGCCCAACTCCCCGTGGTGGGGGCGATGGGCCAGGGCCTCGGGACCGTGCCGCACGCGCCCACAGTGTTCGCCGGGGGATCGATCGACGCCTTCTGCGAGCAGATCGTGGCCGGTGCCAACCAGCCCGGCGACGTGCTGGTCATCTTCGGCGCCACCTTGATCGTCTGGGTGGTGGCCGATGAGTGGAGGGACGTGCCCGGCCTCACCACGCTGCCCAACATCATGGCCGGGCAGGTCATGATCGGGGGCCCGAGCAACGCCGGGGCCCTCTTCGCCGACTGGGCCCGCACCCTCACCGGGAGCCCGACGCGGCGCAAGGCCCAGCCGTACCGTCCGGACGCTCCCGAGACCCCCCGTGACGGGAACCCCGACCGGGTCCCGGTGTGGCTGCCCTACCTCCGCGGCGAGCGGACCCCGTTCTACGATCCTCGGCTCCGGTCCAGCCTGCACGGACTGGACATCGCCCAGGGCCCGGACGCCCTGGTCCGGGCGTCCCATGAAGCCAGTGGGTTCGTCATCCGCCGCATCATCGAGCGGGCCGGCTTCGGGACGCGCCGGATCGTGGCCACCGGTGGAGGGTCCCGGTCGGTGCCCTGGATGCAGGCCGTGGCCGATGCCACCGGTCTGCCGGTGGACACGGTGGCCGTGTCCGAGGGCGCCGCGCTCGGGGCGGCCTTCCTGGCCCGGATGGCCGCCGGCCTCGAGTCCTCGTTCGAGGCGGCCGACACCTGGTCCAAGGTCGGGCGCCGGATCGGTCCCGACCCGGACTGGGCCGCGGCCGCCTCCCGGCGGTTCGAGGAGTTCGAGGCGCTGAGCCCGCCCGGCTGAGCCGCGGCCACCGCCAGGCGGCCCCCGGGTCCTCCGACGGCCGGATCAGCGGGCGCCGGCCCCCGCCCCGTTGGGGACGAAGGCGGCCTTCAGGACACCGCTGTCCTGCGGCCGGGCCAGGGCCTTGAGCGCGTCCCACCAGTCCTCGAGGGGGTAGCGGTGGGTGACCATGGTGGTGAGGTCGATCCGACCGTCCTGGACCAGGCCCAGGTAGTGCTCGATGGCGTGCCGGCGGACTCCCTCGAACTCCTCCATGGCGAAGGCGTTGGAGCCCACGACGGTCAGCTCCTTGAAGTAGACGGGTGTCCACTCCCACCGTCCCGGCACGGCCACCCCGGTGTAGACCAGCCGTCCCCGTTCGGCCAGCACCCGCACGCCCACCTCGAAGGTCTCGGGCTTGGCCACCGTGTCGTAGACCACGTCGATGTGGCCAGGGTGGGCCATGGGCAGGCCGTCGAGTGCCGAATGGAGTACTCCGCCCGACCATTCGGACAGGCCCTCCACGAGGGCCAGCCGGGGTTCGTGGGCGAAGACGGCCGAGGCCCCGAACTCCTCGGCCTTGGCCGCCTGAGCCGGGAAGCGCGCCACCACGGCGACCTCCACCCCGGGATAGAGGGCACGGAGGATGGCCACGCTGGCCAGTCCGAGGGCTCCAGCCCCGAAGACCACCACCTTCCCGCCGGGGGACGGGGGATGGCGCACGATGCTGTGGAACGACACCGAGAAGGGGTCGGCCAGCACGGCCGCCTCGTCGGAGATGTCGTCGGGGACCGGGAAGAGCATGGAGGAGTGGGTGGCCAGGAGCTCGGCCCAAGCCCCGGGGGCTCCGGTCACCACCCCGATGTGCACGCCGGGGCTGATGTCCCCCTTGGTGAACGACCAGCACATGTTGAGATCGCCGGCCTGGCACGGGGGGCAGAGGGGCTCGATCCCCCGGGGCGCACAGCTCAGCCACGGGTTCAGCACCACCCGTTGGCCCACCTCCATGTCCCGTGCCGCCGGACCCAGGGCCACCACCTCGGCCACCACCTCGTGGCCGGGCACGTGGGGCAAGGAGGAGAAGGCGGCCATGGGGTTGTCGATGTCACCCTCGTGGAAGTCACCCAGGACCAGTTTGGCGTCCGAGCCGCACACTCCGGACAGGATCGGTCGGGTGACCACCCAGTCGGGATGGATGGGCCGGGCATCGTCCATCTCGTGGAGGCCGAAGGGCAGAGCCGCCAGTTTCGCCTCCAGCTCGTCGGACGGCTCCGGGCGTGGTTCGGCCGGGTCGGGCCGCGCCCCGAACAGCAGGGCCTTCACGCCGGGTCCCCGGCCTTCCCGCCGCCGTCTGCGTCGGCAGTCTTCCCGCCGCCGTCCGCGTCGGCAGTCTTCCCGCCGCCGTCCGCGTCGGCAGTCTTCCCGCCGCCGTCCGCGTCGGCCATGGCCCGCATGGCCTTCATGAACCCCTCGATGTCCCTGGTCTTCATCTCCACCACTGCCTTCATGTCAGGGACGTAGTGCTCGAACCGGTCGCTGCCGATGCTCTCGACGACACCCACCGCGCCCTCCTCGGGTGGGGCCAGCGGACCGGAGTACGGAGCGGTGTCATTGCCGGGCTGATCCCAGATCTCGGTGTCGAAGGCCCCGGGCAGGATCAACTTGACCGACAGCCCCGTGCCCAGCAGGTCCACGGCCAGCGACTCGCTCCACCCGGCCAGGGCGAACTTCGAGGCGCTGTAGGCCGCCTCCGAGGCGATGCCCAGCCGTCCACCCATGCTCGATACGTTCACGATGGTGCCCGATCCCCGCTCCAGCATCCGGGGGAGGAGGGCCAGTGTGATGGCCACCGGCGAGTAGAAGTTGACCGTCATGGTCCGCACCACCTCGGCCATGGTCAGCCGCTGGGCTGGGCGCCGCATGGGGACGGCGGCGTTGTTGACCACCACGTCGAGGGGGCCCAGATCGTCCCAGATCTGCAGGGCCAGTTCGCCGGCCTGCTCGGTGTCCTCGAGATCGGCGACCCACGCCCGGGAGCGCGGGGCGGTCAGCCGGCAGTCCTCGGCCACCGCCTCCAGGCGGTCGGCCCGGCGGGCCACCAGGGCCACCGTCGTCCCGCCGGCGGCCAGCAGGCGGGCCGTCGCCGCCCCGATGCCCGAGGAGGCCCCGGTGACCAGGGCGATGATGCCGGGACCGGTCGACGGCCCGGCGTGGGACGCGGCGTCGGTCATGGCTCGAATATGAGGAAGGATCGGATCGGGCTCACTCGGCCGAGGTTAGGCCCTCCCAACCGGGCGGCGGGGTGTCGAGTCGCCAGTACTGCTCCGGTGTGTTGGCGGCCAGCCGCTCGGACAGGAGGTGGTCCCGCTCGAGTGGGGCGACCTGGCTGGCGTACAGCATGACGGCCGTGCGCTTCCGGTCCATGTCGGGTTCGACGGGCACCACCGACGGCGTAGGCCAGAGCCCGCTGCGGAACAGCTTGGACACCCGCCAGGCCAGCATGCCCGGCAGGTGTTTGTACCCGGCGTCCTCATAGCAGAACCAGGCCGGCTCTTCGCCGCCTCCCTCCCCGCCGGCCAGGGCCTCCCGTACCAACAGACCGGCGTCGTGGGTCAGCACGTGGTCGGGGTTGGCCAGGCCCATGGGCAGGAAGACCGCGCTCGGCCCCACGGCCACGATGGCCGCCTGCAGGGCCGGGGCCACGTCGGGTGGGGTGGGCCGGTCCGGTGGGTCCAGGTACTGGTGGTCGGGGAAGTCCAGCCAAACCGGCACTGACCCCAACGACTCCATGGCCGCGCGGTCCTCGGCCTGGCGGGCCCCGACCACGTCGTCACCGGTGGCGAACCCGCCGGCCGCGTCCCAGTCGGTCACCTCGTCGGGGTAGGCGGGGGGCCGGCCGGCCAGGACGGTGATGACGGTGCTGCCCGGATAGGTGGTCAGGAGATGGGACGCGCCCAGGGCGGCGTCGTCGAAGTGGGGGGACACCACCACGACGCTCCTCAGGATCGACGGATCGAGCAGTCCCCAGAGTTCCTTCTCCATGGGCGCAGCGTAACGAAGCGGAGCGCATGGATGCCGGCCCGACGAGCTGGGCACCATGACGGCGCACGCCGCCGTGTCGGCACGGAGTGCTCTACCCGAGGGCCCGTCGGTTGAAGCCGATCATCCCGACCACCATCAGGGCGACCAGCGAGCCCACGGCCACCGTGAAGCAGACCCAGGTCTGGATGTGGGGCACCCCGGGGGCCATCAGCCCTCGGAGGCCTTCGCTCACGTAGGTCATCGGGTTGAAGGCCGACAGGACCTGGAACCAGCGGATGTGCCCGAGGGAGGGCCACGGGTACTGGCTCGAGCCGGTGAAGATGAGCGGGGTGATGACCAGCGTCAGGGTCACGCTGATCCGGTTGGGGGGCACGTAGGTACCCAGGATGAGTCCCATGGCCGCGCCGATCAGCGATCCCAGGACGACCATGGCGACCACCGCCGGCGCCGTGGAGGCCTGCCACGGGATCGACCCGAGTATCCACACGCCGACCGGGAACATGACGGCGGCGGCCACACAGGCCCGCATGGCCGCGAAGACCACCTTCTCGACGGCGACCGCTCCCGTGGGGAGGGGGGCGAGCAGGCGGTCCTCGATCTCGTTGCTGTACGAGAACTCGACCACCAGGGGGAGGGCGGTGCTCTGGAGGCCGGTCAGCACCGCGGCCAGGGCCACCAGCCCCGGAAAGAGGACCTGCTCGTACCCGGGACGGGCATAGCCCAGCTCGGTGAGGACCTTGCCGAACACGAAGAGCAGGAAGAGGGGCTGCAGGATGACCTGGGCCAGGAAGACCGGGAACTCCCGGCCGGTGACGAACAGGTCCCGTCGGAGGATGGCCAGCGCCGTCATCCACGGCCCCCATCGGGGGAGCTCGGCCGCCGGACCGGCCAGTCCGGCCGGCACCGTGGACGGGGTGGCGGTCACCGCAGCGACCTCCCCGTGAGATGGATGAAGACGTCCTCGAGGTTCGGCTCCCCGAGCCTGGCGTCGGTGAGCTTGGCGCCGGAGGAGCTGATGGCCTGGGCCACCGGGGCCACAAACGCCGCCGCCTCGCCCTCGACGTAGATCCGGAACCGCCATCCCGCAGCGGATGGGTCGTCCAGCAGGTCGCACTGGCTCACGCCGGGGAGAGCTCCGAGCCGGGCGCCGATGGCGGTCGCGTCGGCGCCGGGACCGGGTTCGACCGCACAGTCCAGGGTCCGCTCGCCGGTCATGCTCCTGACCATGGCTCCCGGCGTGTCCAGGGCCAGCAGGGTGCCGTGGTCGATGATGGCCACCCGGTCGCTGAGGGCCGCGGCCTCGTCCATGTCATGGGTGGTGATCACCACGGTGGTCCCGCCGGCCTTGAGCTCGCCCACTTTCTCCCAGAGGAAGAGGCGGGCCGCGGGGTCGAGCCCGGTTGACGGCTCGTCGAGGAACAGGACGGCCGGTGAGTGCATGAGGGCCCGGGCGATCATCATCCGCTGGATCTGGCCTCCGGAGAAGTCATCAGGCCGGCCTCCCTGCCGATCGGTGAGCCCGAACTGCTCGAGCAGAGCGTCGGCCCGCCCTTCCCGCTGCGCCTTCCCGACCCCGTGGTAGCTGGCGTGGAACAGCAGGTTCTGCCGTACCGACAGCGAGCGGTCCAGGTTGTTGATCTGCGGTACCACGCCGAGCCGTCGCCGTGCCCCCACCGGATCGGCGACCACGTCGACGCCGGCGACCAGGGCCCGCCCTCCTGTGGGTCGGATCCGGGTGGTCAGGATCCCGATCGTGGTGGTCTTGCCGGCGCCGTTGGGGCCGAGGAAGCCGAAGACCTCCCCCCGTCGGACCTGGAAGGTCACTCCGGCCAGGGAGTCCACCGGTGCTTTGGGATACCGCTTGACGAGATTGGCCACTTCGACGGCCACTGCGCCCGACGTCGGCTCCGCCGAGGGCGGCGCGGCCACCCCCGGGCCGGCTTGCCCCGACCCCGGATCGCGGCGGCCGTCGCCGCGGCGATCATGGAGTGGTGCGTTCATGTGGGGCGCTCCTTGGTCGGGGCCCTCCCCGACGCCTCGTCGACAGGGCGGGGGAGCGGTCCCCCGACCCGCGGTCCCGGGCTGACCTCGGGACCGCCACCAAACCTAACCAACCGAGGTCGTTCTCCGACATTCCGGGGCGGCCACCCGCCGGGCCGACGACGGGGATACGCTCCGGGCGGACCAAGGGAGCAGTGATCATGGGTGGGAGTAACCGCTGGAACCCTCTGAGGGGCGCCACCAGGTCGTGGGGTCACTTCGTCCGGCGCCCCCGCTCCACCCAGATCCGCACCCTGGCCATGGTGGCGGCGGTCCTCGTCGGTACCGGTGTATGGGTGGCCACGGCGCCGTCGAGTACACCCGGCGCCGGTGCGTCGACCGACCAGTCCTCGGGTGGCTCGGGCTCCGGGCCCACCTCGGTGGGGAGGGCCAGCACGTCGTCGCGGGGGGTGACCGAGCACGCCATCAATGTGGTGTTCCCGGTGGTGTCCCTCAACTCGCTGGCCGGCAAGGAGGGATTCGCCCAGGACGCCGAGTTCGGGGAGCAGACCAAGGCCATCCTGCTGTTCGTGCGCCAGATCAACAGGTCCGGGGGGATCAACGGGCGGAGGATCAACCCCATCATCACCAGTTTCGACCCGACCAGCGAGACCGCCATGCGGGCCCTGTGCAAGACCTGGACCGAGGGGTCGCCGGCCGCCTTCGCCGTGCTGGACGGGGTCGGGAGACTGGACCGGGGACAACGAGCTGTGCGTCACCCAGGAGGGCCAGACGCCGATGATCGGCCAGTGGACCACGGTCACCAACTGGACCGCCAAGGGGTCGCCGTACCTGTGGTGGACCGGGCCGGACCAGGCCGTGGTGCTCCAGGCCGTGGTGAACTGGGGGCTCAGCTCGGATCTCCTGGCCGGGAAGAAGGTGGGCGTGATCGCCGGTGACCGGGCGTCGGACCAGCTGGCCCTCAAGCAGTACCTCCTGCCCGACCTGAGCCGGGCCGGCGTCACGCCGGTGGTCAAGACCATCGCCTCGGACCCCTCCGACACGGCCACGACCGACGCCCAGGCCCCGCTGGTCGTCCAGCAGCTGCGGACGGACGGGGTCACCTCGATCATCCCCCTGATCCCGTTCAATGTCTTCTTCCCGGTCCTACAGGCGCAGACCGACCAGCAGTACTTCCCCCGCCTCCTCCTCAGCGACTACGAGTCGAGCATCGAGAGCGGCCTCGGGCTGCTGCCCGTCCCCTACGCCAAGGCCCTCGACGGCCAGGAGGGCGTGACGACCGAGACGCTCAGTGGGATCGACGACGACCGCCCGCAGAGCCAGGGCGGCTACGACACCGGCGTGCGCGCCTGTTGGACGGTCTGGCACAAGGCCTACCCGCAGATACCACCGGGCAACCAGTCCGACTTCATCGAGGAGCAGGGCCCCGTCCAGGGTTGGTGCCAGGCCATCCGGCTGTTCGCCACCGCGGCGAAGTCCGCCGGCCCCGACCTCAACCGGCGCACATTCGTCACCGCCCTGTCCAAGGTCAAGAACTTCCCCGGCACCAACACGCCGATCCTGAGCTACGGGCCGAACAAGCGCTACGGGCCGACCCAGTACCAGGTGGTGAGGCTGCACATCAACTCGCCGGTGTCGACCCAGTGCAAGATGCCGAAGAACAACATCCCCCAGTTCACCTGCTGGGTGAACGTCCAGCCGTTCTCGCCGCTGCCCACCGGCTGACCGGCTGACCGGCAGACCGGCCAAACGGGCGGCGCGGCCACGTCCCGCGCTGGTAGACAGGGCCGATGACCCCCTTGGTCGACGGCGCCGAACAGCGCCGCCAGTGGCAGATGGACGGATGGTGTGTACTGGAGAACGCCCTCCCCGCCGACGAGATTGCCGCCGCCCAGCTGGCGCTGGCCGATCTCTTCCCGTCGGCCGAGGCCGTCCACGCGGCACGGTCCGCCACCGGTGGGGCCGCCACCGGTGGACCGGGGTACGAGGTCCGGTGGGACGCTGACAAGCCGGTGTTCCCCTTCGAGAGCATGGCCCTCAACCGCCTGTGTGTGCACGACACGCTGATCGACCTCGCCCAGGACCTGCTGTCCACTCCGGACGTCCGGCTGTACCAGGGCTTGGCCAGCGCCAAGTACTTCGACGGCCACCCCGACTACGAGCAACTGCTCCACGTCGACTACGGCAACCACACCCTGGTGGTGCCGCGACCCGACATCGGCTTCCAGCACCTCGAGCTCTTCGTCTACCTGAGCGACGTGACCCCGGCGCGGGCGGCCACCCGCGTGGTGTCTCGCCGACTGACCGGCGACATCCCCGTGGAGCGGATCTACCTCGGTCTGGACGACTACGCCCCGCTCTACGCCGCCGAGGTGCCGGCCTCCGGACCGGCCGGTTCGGTGCTGGCCTACCGTCCCGACGTGTACCACCGGGGCACCTCGCTGACCGAGGAGGGGTCCGCCCGCTATCTGCTCCATGTGGCCTTCAAGCCGGTGGGGACGGACTGGCTCGGCTACCAGGCGTGGCCGCAGGCGGCCGAGGGGAGAGCCTGGCACCGGTTCATGCGGCACGCCAGCCCCCGGCAGCTGACCGTCCTGGGGTTCCCCGAGCCGGGCCATCCCTACTGGAACGCGGAGACCCTGGCCGGGGTGGGCGCCCGCTATCCCCACCTGGACATGAGTCCTTGGCGCCTCGCCGCCTCGTCCTGACGTGACCGAGGACGACGGCGCCGGGCCCTCCACGGAGGGGTGGCCGTGGTGGAGGACCGGTGTCCTGTATCAGATCTACCCCCGCTCGTTCGCCGACTCCGACGGCGACGGCGTCGGTGACCTGGGTGGCATCATCGACCACCTCGACCACCTGCAGTGGCTGGGGGTGGACGGGATCTGGCTCAGTCCGGTCACCGTGTCGCCCAACGCCGACTGGGGCTACGACGTGAGCGACTACCGGGCCATCCAACCCGACCTGGGCACGTCCGAGGACCTCGACCGGCTCATCGCCGAGGCTCGGCAGCCGGGGCATCCGGGTGCTGATGGACCTGGTCCCCAACCACACCAGCGACCAGCACCCGTGGTTCGTCGACGTCGCGGTCGGCGACGGATGCGCCCCGCCGGTCGTGGTACGTCTGGTCCGAGCCCAAGGCCGATGGCTCGGCCCCCAACAACTGGGTGTCGAGCTTCGGCGGGCCGGCGTGGACCCTCGATCGCCGAACCGGTCAGTACTACCTCCACAACCATCTCGACGAGCAGCCCGACCTCAACTGGTGGGACGAGGAGGTCCGCCGCGAGTTCGACGACATCCTCACCTTCTGGCTCGACCGGGGCGTGGCCGGCTTCCGCATCGACGTGTGCAACATCATCATCAAGGACGCCCTGCTGCGGGACAACCCGCCGGCCACCGACAGCGATCCCCTCGACGTGCAGCTCTTCGGCCAGCGGCCCGTCTACAACGGCAACCGTCCGGAGGTGCACGACGTCATCCGACGGTGGCGGCAGCTGGCCGACCGGTACCCCGACCGCGTGCTGGTCGGCGAGACACCGGTCGAGCCGGTGGAGTCCCTGGCTGCCTACTACGGCGACGGGGGCGACGAGCTGCACCTGGCCTTCAACTTCCCGTTCATCAGCGCGCCGCTGGACGAGGCGGCCATGCGGGCCATCGTCGAGGCCACCGAGGCGGCCCTGCCGTCGGGGGCCTGGCCGGTGTGGACCGGCTCCAACCACGACATGTCCCGTTTCGCCACCCGGTGGGCCGGCGGCGACCCGGACCGGGCCAGGGTGGCCCTGCTCCTGCTGCTGTGCCTCCGGGGCACCCCTGTCCTGTACCAGGGCGACGAGATCGGACTGGGCGACGTCGTGGTGGCCGAGGAGGACCTGCGCGACCCCCTGGGCGTCCGTTACTGGCCGCACTACGCCGGCCGGGACGGCATGCGGACCCCGATGCCCTGGCGGGACACGCCCCGGTGGCGGGTTCACCGAGCCCGGGGTCCGTCCATGGCTGCCGTTCGGGGACCTGGGTGCCACCAACGTCGAGGACCAACGGGCCGACCCGACCTCGATGCTCCACCTGGCCCGGGACCTGATCGCCCTGCGGCGGGACACCGACTCGCTGCGCGGCGGTGACTACCGGACTCTGGCGACGGCCCCGGGCACCTGGGCGTGGAGCCGGGGCGAGGACGTCGTCGTGGCGGTCAACATGACCGACGGCACCGGTGCCGTGGACGGCGTCACCGGTCGGGTGCGGATCGGCACGGACCGCGACCGGGACGGCGAGTCGGTGGCCGGCGCTGTCCACCTCCGGGGTTGGGAGGCCGTCGTGGTCGTCCGGTCCCACAGCTAGTGGGGACCCATCCTCGGGCGTGGGAGCGGGTGGGCCGAAGGTCGGGCCGGTCAGGCGGTGAGCCAGTCGAGTCCGCCGCCGAGGTGGCGGAGGTAGTCGGGGCTCTCCCAGGCGTGGGGGAAATGGCCGAGCGAGGTCGAGAAGACACGGCCGTCGCCCTCGGTGAAGCACCAGGACAGGGGATAGCCGAACGCCGGTCGCGCCGCGGGAGGCCCGGCAGGGGAGTCCGCCGGGGCCAGCTCGTCGGGCCGGGCCCGCAGCAGCACGGTGGCGTCGGGGCGCAGGTCCGAGAAGGTGTAGACCTCGTCGTACCACCGCCAGGTGGCGCCGAGGTGGGAGACGGCCGGATGGGTCGTGTCCGTCACGTCGAGCGTGCACTCCTGGGTCCACGGGTGGCCGTCGAAGCGCGCCCCGACCAGGAGCGGGTACTCGTCCCATCCGTAGCAGGCATCGGTGGCCGAGTGGACGGCCAGGATCGAGGTGCGACCGGAGCGGACGGCGCCGAGGAGCGCGGAACGCTGCACCGGGGTCCAGGGCGTCTCGCCGATGGTGAACAGGGCCACCACCCCGCCGGCGGCGAGATCGGAGGGATCGATGCTGCGGACGTCGGCCACCCGCCGGTAGCCCAGGCCGGCCAGTTCGGCCAGTTCGGCCATGGCCGTGGCCGACTGGTCCAGGACGCCATGGGCGCCGGCCGGCCCGTCCCGGTAGGGCGCGACCTGGGTTACGTAGATCAACTCGGAGGCGACCACGGCCGCAGCCTACTGTCGGGTCCCCGCCGCCGACGACGGTCCGGACGGGTCGGTCCCGCGGCGCGCCAGGCCGCAGCGACCCGCCCGGCCGCCCGGGCGATCACCGCATACTCTGGCCGGCATGGTTGAGGGGGCGGACGACCGCCCGTCTATCGGCTGGAGGCTGCACCGCCGGCAGCTGCTCGGTGGGGGACTGCTCGGCGCAGCCGGCGCGGCCTTGGCCCCTCTGGTCTCGCCGACCGCCCGGTCGGGCGGCCCGGCCGCGGCCCAGCCGGCGTCGGATGTCCTGGCGGCCGGTTCGACGCGTGGCGGGACCGACCGGCCCCGGGCCCCCGATGCGCTGCGGACGGCCGGACTGGCTGCGCCGCTGGGGCTCGGCGCGGACGACGTCTTCTTCTCCTGGCAGCTACGGGATCCGCGGCGCGGAGCCCGACAGCAGGCCTACCGGGTTGTGGTGTCGGGCCCGGTGGTCGGTTCCGGTTCGGCGCCGGTGGTCTGGGACAGCGGCAAGGTGATCTCGTCCGACCAGGCCTCCGTACCCTATGCCGGGCCGGCACTGGCCCCGGATACCGCCTACCGCTGGACGGTGCAGACCTGGGACGCCTCGGGACGAGCCGGTCCCACCGCGGCGGTCGCCACCTTCGAGACGGGACTGGCCGGCCGGGGGTGGACGGCCTCTTGGATCCGTCGTGTGGAGAGCGAGACCGAGGAGCCCGACCAGTACACCTACGCCCGTCGCGAGTTCGTGCTCGGGGTGGGGGCCATCGACCGGGCCCGCGCCTATGTCTCCGGCGACCAGCAGTACGAGCTGTACGTCAACGGCGAGCGGGCCGGGAAGGGCCAGGCCTACAGCTACCCGGACTCCAAGTACTACGAGGCCCTCGACCTCACCCGACTGCTCCGTCCCGGTTCTGTCAACGCCGTGGGCATCCTGTCCAACTGGCAGGGACCGACCAAGGGCCATCCGGCCGGCGAGCCCGGGGTGGTGGCCGAGATCGTCGTCCACCGCCGGCACGGACGCGTCGAGCGGGTGGTCACCGACGGATCGTGGCGGGTGGCCAGGGGGGCCTGGCTCCCGGGTACCCAGCGGGACCTCGAGGGCGACCTGGTCGACTTCACGGAGAACATCGACGGTCCGGCCCAACCGGTCGGGTGGGACCGACCGGGCTTCGACGACAGCGGCTGGGCCCCCGCCGTGGTGCTGGGCCGCGCGCCGACGGCGCCATGGACCCACCTGGTCCCGGTGCGGACCCGCATCGTCGAGGAGCCGGTGCCGGCGGTCTCCCTCACCACCCTGTCCTCGGGAGCCCTGGTGGCCGACTTCGGGAAGGTCTACGCCGCCGTGCCCACCGTCCGGTTCCACCGCGGCGTGGCCGGCCGCCTGGTGACCATGCGGGCCGGATTCCTGCTGGACCAGCCGGTGGCCGGACAACCGTTCGACGGTGTGCCGGGCCAGGTCTCGGCGGCGCACGGCACCCAGCACACCGACATGAGCTACACCTACGTGCAGCGAGGCGGGGAGGAGCAGTTCCATCCCTTCGACTACCTGGGCTTCCGCTACTTCCAGATCGACGACCCCGGGGAGGACCTGCAGCCGGGGGACGTGGTGGCGCTGGCCCGCCATACGGCCATGCCCGACCAGGCCCCGGCCTCCTTCTCGTCGTCCGAGGCCACCATCGACGCCGAGTTCCAACTGGGCGCCCACTCGGCCCTCTACACCGCCCAGGAGCAGTACATCGACACCCCGACCCGGGAGAAGGGCTCCTGGCTGTTCGACGGCTTCAACGAGTCCCGGGCGGCGATGGCGGCGTTCGGGGAGCAGAACCTCACCCGCAAGTCCCTGGTGGAGTTCGGCCAGTCCCAGAAGCGGTACTGGCCCAACGGGGCCGTCAACAAGATCTACCCGACCGGTCTGGGCGCCCTCGACATCAACGAGTCGACGGAGGCCTACGTCGAGTGGGTATGGCAGTACTGGATGCACAGCGGTGACCGGGCCCTGGTCGGGTCGGTCTACGGGGTGGTGCAGAACATCGCCCACTATGTGCAGCGGGCCGTCGCCGCCGACACAGGACTGGTGACCTCGTTGCCCTCCACCAACGTCTACTACGACACGCCGGTCGTCACCCGACTGAACGTCCTGGGGGTGAACGTGTTCCGGCGGGCCGCCGCACTGGGTGACGTCCTCGGTCGTCCGGCCGGGGAGATCGCCGTCCAGCGGCGCCGGCAGGCGGCCCTGACCGCGGCGGTGAACCGGCGGCTGACCCGTCCCGACGGCACCTACGTCGACGGTCTCCAGGCAGACGGCAGCCCGACGGCGACCGCCTCCCAGACCGCCAACGCCTGTGCCGCGGCGTACGGCGTGGTACCGGCTACGGCCCTCGGGGCCGTGGGCCGCCTGGTGAGCAGCCTCGGCATGCAGGCCACACCCCAGAACGCCGGCGAGGTCCTGCGGACCCTGGCCCTGGCCGGTCGGTACCCCGATCTGGTGGCCCTGCTGGTGGATGCCAGCGGTCCCGGCTGGGCCAACATCCTGGCCCGGGGGGCCACGTTCACCTGGGAGGTGTGGGACCCCTCCGACGTCATAGGGGACAGCATGTCGCATGGGTGGGGAGCCACCATGGTCCCCGAGATCCAGCGGTCCCTCTTGGGTGTGCGGCCCACCGGTCCGGGGTTCTCCACCTTCGAGGTGGCGCCCCCGGCCCACGGGCTGGACTGGGCCCTGGGCTCGGTCCCCACGCCCCGAGGTCCCGTCTCGGTGGCCTGGAGGCGTCCGACCCCGACCGATCCCCGGTTCTCCGTCGATGTGCTGGTGCCCCCGAACAGCAACGCCACCCTCACCGTGCCGACCACGAGTGCCGGGCACGAGCCGGGCATCACCGAGGGCGGGCGGCCCATCCGGGGGGTGGCGGGGGTCCATCTGGTCGGGGTGAGCGGCGGTACCGCCCGTCTCGGGCTGGAGGCCGGCTCCTACCGGATCTTGAGCGACGCCCCGCCGTGAGTTCGGTCGGCGGGGCCAGGGCCGGAGGCACGGGCGGGCACCGGACCGGACGGCGCACGAGGCCCGGCCCGGCCTTGGCCCTCGGCGCGCTGCTGGCCGTGGCTCTCGTCGGTCCCGTCCCGCCATCGGCCGGTGCGTCCCCGGCCGGTCCGATCAGCACCCAGCAGCTGTCGGCCGGAGCCGATCACGCCTGCATCGTCAACGGGTCGTCCCGCCCTGCAGTGGCGTGGTCCGCCCTCCGCAACCCGATCCTCTCCGAACCGGCCGGCGGGGTGAAGGACCAGGCGCTGGTGTGGTCGGACGGCCGCTGGCACCTGCTGTTCAGCTACGTGACCGACGACCCCTCGCGTCCCGGGGGCGTTCGGTGGGACGTCGCCAGCGCATCCAGCCCGGACCTGGACCACTGGTCGGCCGTCTCACCGTGGCCGGCGCAGCGGGGCGTCCTCGGGGTGGCCTCACCGGATCTGGTCCGGGGCCGGTCGGGGCGGTTCGTGGTGACCTATCAGTCCGACCCCGGGGCCTCCCCACCGTCGGACCGCCAGTCCCGACTCTTCTACCGGACCTCCTCCGACCTCCGTCACTGGTCACCGTCCGCACCGCTGGCCCAGAACCTGGCCCCGGCACCGGGCGACCGGATGATCGACGGTGCCCTGGTCTTCACCGGGAGCCAGCTCCTGGTGGGGTTCAAGTTCTCCTCGCCCACCCAGCCGGACGTGTTCGAGATCGCCCGTTCGGTCTCGGGACAACTGCGAGGACCGTGGGCGTTGGTCGGACGTCCGGCCATCACCGTCAACGGCGGCACCGTCGAGAACTACGAGTTCGTCCGGGTGTCGGGCCGGTGGCGCCTCCTGGCCACGTCCGACAACCTCGACCAACCCTGGCTCTTCACCCTGGCCGGCCGACCCGACCGCGCCGAGGGGTGGCTGCACTGGAGTGTCGGCCACCCGTTGGACGTCCCCGGGCAGGCCTTCGACACCGGGCCCGGCCTCTCGAGCCTCGGATTCGAGCACGCCAACTCGGCCTATCTGTGCGTGACCGGCGCGTCGTCCGGTCACGAGGTCTATCTGCTGTACGCCGGGAGCACCGAGCTCACCCAATTCGGCGGCTGGGGGCACGCGGCGATCGGGATAGCCCGCAGCCGGGACCTCGTGCACTGGCAGGTGCCACCGGGGTGAGTCGGCCCGGCCGGTGGGCCCCCCGGGCGGACGCTGCCGTGGACCGACGCCGAGGTATCCCGCGGCGGGTGCACGCGGCCGACGACGACCCGGACCCGGGCGAGCACCGGATGGCTCTCGTCGCACCGCAGGTCGCCTGGGTAGAGTGTCCGGCGTGGGCCGTCGCCACCTCAGGGCCGGCCAGGGGGACCGATCGACATGCAGATCACCATCGTCGGTGGCGGCAGCTACCAGTGGACACCCGAGCTCCTGGCCGACCTGCTGGGCACCGAATCACTCCACGGTGCCCACTACGTCCTGGAGGACATCGACCCCGTCCCACTGGAGAAGATGTCGGCATTGGCCGGTCAGCTCGACGAGGCCATGGGGGCGGGAGCCAGCTTCTCGGTGAGCACCGACCAACGAGCGGCCCTCGACGGCGCCGACTTCGTCATCGTCACCATCTCCACCGGTGGGTTCGACTCCATGGCCTTCGACCTCGACGTGCCGGCCAGGTACGGCATCCGCCAGTCGGTGGGGGACACGCGTGGGGCCGGGCGGTATCAGCCGGGCCCTGCGGAACATCCCGGTGCTGGTGGGCGTGGCCGAGGACATGGGCAAGGTGCTGTCCGGACGCCTGGCTGCTCAACATCACCAACCCCATGACCTGCCTGACCCGGGCGGTGTGCCGGCAGACGGCGGTGCGAACGGTCGGCCTGTGCCACGAGGTCGGGAACTGGTCGCATGGACCTGGCCATCGCCCTCGGCCGACCCATGCGAGTCGGTGCGTCCCACCGTGGCCGGGGTGAACCATTTTCCGGTGGTGACCGCGCTCGACGTCGACGGCGCGGACGGCTTCGCCATCCTGGCCGACATGGTGGAGGAGGCCGGGGGGCTGGCGGCGCTGGCCCCGCATCCGGGCCGGCCCGAGGCCGACTCCTTCTCCCGCCTCGACTTCGTCCAGCGGCACGCCCTCAAGCTCACCCTGCTGGACAAGTGGGGAGCCTTCCCGGCCGCCGGTGACCGCCACATCGCCGAGTTCCTGCCGTGGGTCCTCACCGAGTCGTCGCACTGGGGGGCCGACTTCAACCTCGAGCTGACCTCGATCGCCACCCGGCAGGAGCATCAGGCGGGCTACATCGCCGACGTCGACGCCTGGCTGGACGGATCCAAGACCCTCCAGACCTGGGCCTCGGGTGAGCTGCCGGCGCTGGTCATCGACTCGCTGGTGACCGGTGAGCCGGCGCGAGCTCCCGGTCAACATCCCCAACGCCGGCCAGGTGCCGGACGTGGCCGACGACGTGGTGGTCGAGTCGATCTGCGTGATCGACGACGACGGGATCCGGGGCCGCGACGTCGCCCCGCTCCCGCCGCCCTACGACGAGCTGGTGCGCCGGCACGTGGCCGTGGCCGAGCTGACGGTGCGAGGCCGCCCTCGAGGGCGACCGTGGGTTGGCCGAGGCGGCCTTCGTCCTCGACCCCCTGGCCGGCCGGGGCGACCTCCGGCAGACGGAGGCCATGGTGGACGAGCTCCTGTCGGCCACGGCGGCGTGGCTCCCGCAGTTCGCCCGGTAGGGCCGACCATCGAGGAGGACCGCCATGCAGCTCGGCTTCGTCGGACTCGGGGCCATGGGCCTGCCCATGACCCGGCACCTGGTGGAGGCCGGCCACCAGGTGACGGTGTCGTCGCGGAGCCGGGGCCCGTGGACGCGGGCCGTGGCCCTCGGGGCCGTCGACGGAGTCGACCCGGCCCGGGTGGCCGCGGCCAGCGACGTGGTCATCCTCTGCGTCCCCAGCTCGCCCGCAGGTGGTCGAGGTGGTGGAGGCCATGCTGCCCGTCCTCGGACCGGGGAAGATCGTGGTCGACTGCTCGACCATCGATCCCGAGGTCGACCGGGTCCAGCACGACCGGGTGGCCGCCACCGGTGCCGGCTTCCTCGACGCCCCCCTGTCCGGGGGAACCGCCGGCGCCGAGGCGGGGACGCTGACCCTGATGGTCGGCGGGGACGGCGCCGACGCTCGAGGCGGTGCGACCGGCGCTCGACCCCTTCGCCGGGCTGATCGTCCATGTCGGGGGCCCCGGCATGGGCCAGGTGGTGAAGTTGTGCAACAACCTGATCTACGCGGCCCAGATGGTGGCCACGGCCGAGGCCTCGGCCCTGGCCGTGACGTCCGGCGTCGACATGGCCAAGCTCCACGAGGTGCTGCTGCACACGCACCGGGGACTGTGTGGCCGTCCGGACCCGGCTCCCGGTGGCCGGCGTGGTGCCGGACAGCCCGGCCTCCAACGGGTGGAGGCCCGGCTTCATGACCGATCTCATGGCCAAGGACCTCGACCTGGCCCTGCACTACGCAGAGGCCGCCGGCGTGCCCCTGGCCACCACCGAGGTCGCTCGGCGAGGCGCTGCGGCGCGGCCCACGACGGCCGGCTACGGCCGCGAGGACTTCTCGGCCGTGGCCAAGGTGGTCTTCGCCCGGTCCGGGCTGGTGTGAGCGGGGTGGGCTCGTCCCTGCCCGACGCCGGCCCTGGTGCTGGCGGCCGACCATCGCGCCCGGGGCGTGATGACCATCGAGCGGTACTCGGACTACCTGGCCGCGGCCAGGGCGGCCCTGCCGCACTGCGACGGCATCCTGGCCACGGTGCAGCCGATGGACGACCTGGCCCGCGCCGGCGCGCTCCGACCCGGGCAGCGCACCTACCTCTCCATCAACCGCACCGGCCTGGCCGGTGCGGCCTTCGAGCTCGACGACCGGCTGGTGGCCACGGTGGCCCGGGCGGCCGCCGACGGGTGGACCGGGGTCAAGCTCATGACGCGCATCGACTACGCCGACCCGGGCGGAGCCGCCGGACTGGCCCTGCTGGGCCAGGTGCTCGAGGAGGCGCGGGCGTGCCGGTCTCGAGGCGTTGATCGAGCCCGTGGTCTGGCGCCACGGGGCCATGTCCAGGGAGACGGACGACGTGGTCATGGCCACGGTCATCGCCCACGACCTGGGTGCGCCGCTCCTCAAGGTCCCCGTCCCGGAGGTGCTGCCGGGGGAGCCCCGGGTCGAGGCCGTGGGCCGGGTGGTGGCCAGCGTGGGGGTGCCGGTGCTGTTCCTCGGGGGGCCACACCGTGGGGAGGCCGGATCCATCCTGGAGGAGGCCCGCGACGTCATGGCCGGGGGAGGGGCGGGCCTGGCCCTCGGCCGGGCCATCCTCGAGGAGCCGTCACCGTCGGAGGCGGCCCGCCGGCTGGCGGCCGTCGTGCACGGCGGGTGATCCTCACCCTCGATCTCGGCTCGAGCAGCACCAAGGTGGCCCTCTGGGATCCGGACGCCCCGGCGGGACAGGCCGGACTCACGACCTGGGCCGGGCACCCGGTACCGACGGTGCATCCCGGACCGGGACGGTCCGAGCAGGATCCCGACACGCTGGTGGACCTCCGTCGTGGCGGCCTGCGGGGCGGTCCGGGCCCGGGCTCCCGAGGCGTACGCGGCCGTGGACGTGCTGGGGTGCACCGGTGCCCGCCAGACCATGGTCTTGGTCGACGGGGCCGGGCGGTCGGTGGGCCCGTCCATCGTGTGGTCGGACCGCCGGGCCGGCGCCGAGGCCCGGCAGATGGCGGCGCGGTCCGGTGTGGCGGGACCGGCCCCGGCCGCCAACGGGATCCCCCTCGACGCCGCCTCGATGGCAGCCAAGCTGGCGTGGCTGCGGGCCCACCAGGCCGGGCCGCCTGGCCGCCAGCGCCTGGGTCCTGGCTCCCCGGGACCTGGTGGTGCGGTGGCTGACCGGCGTGGTGGCCACCGACCCCACCATGGCCTCGCGCAGCGGCCTCTACGACCTCGACGGCCGCGTGGACGACGCCCTGGCCGGATCGTCGGCCCACCTGCTGGCGCCCGTGGTCCCGTCCGACCGTCCGACCGGTCCGCTCCTGGCCGAGGCGGCCGACGCCCTCGGCCTGAGGGCCGGCATCCCGGTGGTCATCGGGGCCGGTGACCGGGCCTGCGAGGTCGCTGGGCTCCGGGGCCACCGAGGCCTGTCCCATGGTCAGTTGGGGCACCACGGCCAACGTGTCGGTCCCCCTCGAGGTGCCGCCGCCCCGGGCCCCGGCCGGGGTGGTCCTGTCCCGTGGCGGCCACCGGGGGATGGCTCCTGGAGGGAGGGCTGTCGGCCGCCGGCTCCCTCCTGGCCTGGCTCGGGCGTCTGACCGGCCGGAGTCGGTGGAGACGCTGGCCGGGTGGGCCGCGGAGTGCCCGGCCGGTGCCCGAGGGGTGGTGGCCATGCCCTGGCTGGAGGGGGCCCGTGCCCCCTGGTGGCGGGAGGATGCCTCCGTCGGCTTCGTGGGCCTGCACTCGGCCCACGGCCCGGGCGAACTGGCCCGGGCGGCCTACGAGGCCGTGGCCTGGGAGGTGCAGCGCTGCCTCGAGGCCATCGGACGCCGAGTGCCCGAGGGGGTGCCGCCGTCGGGACTGGCGCTCGGGGGGGCCGGGGCCGGCGTCGCCGTGTGGGTCGACGTGCTGACCGGGGTGCTCGGGCTGCCCGCCCGGACCCGCCGCTCAGGTCAGGCGGCGTCGGCCGGAGCGGCGGTGCTGGCCGCCGGGGCCGTCGGGATGGTGTGCGATCTCGATCGACTCGACCCGGTCGACCGTCGGCTGGATCCGCCGCCGGGGACGGTGCGGACCTACCGGGACCTACGGGAGCGCTCCGACCGGCTGGTCGCCGCCTCCCTCGCACCTGACGGACCCGGGCCCGGTGACGCGTCGTGCGGGTAACCCTGGCCTACGGCGCCGGCGGGCTGTCCGTCGATGTCCCCGGCGACGCCGTGGTGGTGGATCCCAAGGGGTCGACCCCGCTGGACGACGAGGACGGGGCCGTGCGTCTCGCCCTGCGGGCCCCGCTGGCCGGCCCGCCCCTCGGGGCCCTGATCGGCGCTCGACCACCGGGTGGTGGTGGTCTTCCCCGACCTCACCCGACCCATGCCCAACACCACCGTGCTGCCGCCCCTCCTCGACGAGCTGGCCCGGGCCGGGGCCGGCCCCGACCGGGTGGAGCTGCTGTGCGCCACCGGCACCCACCGCCGGGCCACCGACGACGAGATGGCCGAGCTGGTGGGGCCGGCCGTCGTCGAGCGGTACCGGATCCACCAGCACCGGTCCGACGACGACGACCACGTCGAGGTCGGCAGCGTGGACGGGGTCCCCGTCCTCCTCGATGGCCGGTACGTGACCGCCGACCGCAGGATCGTGACGGGCTTCGTCGAACCCCACTTCTTCGCCGGCTGGAGCGGCGGGCCCAAGGGAGCCTGTCCGGGCCTGGCCGCCACCTCCACCATCCTGGAGGCCCACAGCCCCGCCCGCATCGCCGACCCCGGGTCGACCTGGCTGGCCACCGACGGGAACCCAGTGCACGACTTCGTCCGGGCGGCCACCGGTCTGTGCCCGCCGGACCTGTCGGTGGACGTGACCATCGACGACCGCCGTCGACTGACCGGCGTGTTCGCCGGGAGCCTGCCCGACGGGCACCTGGCGGCGATCGAGGCCGCCGCCCGTTCCGTGACCTGCACCGTGCCCGGACGGTTCGACGTCGTCGCTGACCACCAACGGCGGCCATCCGCTCGACCGCAACCTGTACCAGGCGGTCAAGGGCTGGCCGCTGCCGAACGGGTGGTGGCCGACGGCGGAATCATCGTCATGGCGGCCGCCTGCGTCGACGGTGTGCCCGACGACGGAGCCTTCGCCCGGATCCTGGAGTCGGCCTCCGGCATCGAGGAGCTGGCCCGTCCGGGTGGGCCCGGGCAGGTCGACGGATGGCAGTCGCAGGTGCTGGGGAGGGTGCTCGGGCGGGCCGAGGTGTGGCTGTACTCCGACGGTCTCACCGACCGCTCGGTCCGTACCGCCAGGATGGTGCCGGTGTCCGACCTGGCGACGGCCGTGGCCGATGCGCTGGCCGCTCGGTCCCGGGCCCTCGGCCGACCCGCCCGGTTGTGCGTGCTGCCCCAGGGACCCCTCACCGTGGCCACGCCGGCCGGGCCCTGATCGCCGTCCGCGGCCCACCGTACCCGGGACGGTGGCCGAACCCGCCGCTCCCGGGTCCGGCCCAGGCCTGGACGATCGCCCGTGTCCGGCCGACCACCCAGGGATAGGGTGACTCCTCAATGGCCGACCAGGTGGTGTTCGACTTCGCCGTACCCGACGAACTCCTCAAGAGGTCGTCGCCAAGAGCAGCGATCCCGAGGTGGTCGCCGACCTGGCCATCATGCCCGGCACCGGCGAGGGCAAGCCGCCGCCACTGATCGGCATCCTCAACCGGTACGGCTACGCCCCCCTGGTGCTGCTGACCGCTGGCCGCCCTGGTGCCCGGCACCTTCGGGAACGGCATCGCGCTCATCGGCACCAACCTCGAGCACTCCTTCCACATGCCACGACGCCGCCCTCGGCGCGGTGGCCTTCGTCGGACCGGTGGCCCAGCTGCTGTGGGCGGTGCCCCTGGCCCTGTGGGCCGACCGGGGCAGCCGCAAGGTGGTGGCCGGCGGTCGCGCTGCTCATCTTCTCCGTGTTCGGCCCGCTGATGGCCCTGTCCCCCAACGTCTGGGTCGTTCGCCTTCCTCTACCTCATCGCCTCGATCGGGTACCGGGGTCAACAACACCGTGCACAACTCCTATCTGTCCGACGCCTATCCCACCGAGGGCCGGGGCCGGATCTTCAGCTGGCACAACCTCTCCGATCCGCTCTCGCAGACCGTCGGCATCCTCATCTTCGGGCTACGTCGTGACCGTCGGCGCACAACTGGCGGTGGGGCATGCTCATCGCCCTGGTCGGGATCCCCATCGGGCTGTCGCCCTGTTCACCCTGCGCGAGCCGGAGAAGGGTGCAGAACGAGTCCAGCCACATCCTGAAGGCCTCGGGCATGGACCTGCACTCCCAGCAGGAGCGACGCCCCGCGGGTCCTGCTGGGCTCGGCCGTCACCCGGCTGCTGCGGATCCGCTCCCTCTACTACGAGCTGGTGGCCGTGGCCATCCTCGGCTTCGCCGGGACGGCGGCCCCCCTGTTCGGCAACCTGTACTTCATCGACAAGTGTCGGCACCTCGACACCGCCCAGCGCAGCGAGGTCTACGCCATCATCGGCCTGGCCGCCTTCCTCGGCCTCCCCCTGGCCTACGTCTTCGGCGACCGCTACTTCCGCCGGGCCCCCCAGCGTCCCGCTGGTCATCGCCGGGATCTGCATCACCGCCTACGGCGGGCTCTTCGTGCCTTCGCTCTACATGCCCGAGCTCTGGATGGTGGTGACCCTGCAGTTCCTGGCCAACGCCGCGGTCTCGCCGCTGGCCATCTGCATCTTCCTGACGCTGGCCGCCACCGCCCCGCCCGAGATGCGCACCATCTGCTTCGCCATGTTCGGCGTGTACTCCCTGGTCTTCGGGGGGTTCGCCGGTCGGTGTCCTCCTCGGCGCGGTGAGCGACGCCATCGGTGGCCTGCACGGCACCGACGGTGGCCCTCACCCTCATCGGTCCGGTCTGTGTCGATCGGGGGGATCCTGCTGCTCGTCGGCTCGCGTTACGTGCGGCGCGACATCACCCTGGTCATCGAGGACGTGCTCGAGCGCTACGCCGAGGGCAAGCGCCGCCAGGCCGGCGGGCGACATCCCCGCCCTGCAGATCCACAACCTCGACTTCTTCTACGGCACCAACCAGGTGCTCTTCGACGTCAACCTCGAGGTCGGACAGGGCGAGATCGTGGCCCTGCTCGGCACGAACGGCGCCGGCAAGTCCACCCTGCTGCGGGCCGTGTCCGGGCCTGGACCATCCCCACCGGGGCGTCATCCGGATCTTCGGGACCAACTGCACCTACCTCGAGCCCGAGCAGATCATCGACCAGGGACGTGGCCCTCCTGGTCGGGCGGGAAGATGACCTTCCCCGGGCTGACCGTGCGCGACAACCTGCGCATCGGCGGCCACTCGCTGCGGCGGCCAGGGGCCGCGGGCCCGCAGCGCCATCGACGAAGCGCTGGACCGGCTTCCCCGAGCTGGCCGCCCGGCTCGACCAGCCGGCCGGCACCCTGTCGGGCGGCGAGCAGCAGATGCTGGCCCTGGCCCGGGTCATGATGACCGGCACCGCAGCTGCTCATGATCGACGAGCTGGCCCTCGGCCTGGCCCCCATGACGGTGGACCGGCTGATGGCCATCGTCCGCGCAGGTCAACGAGCCAGGGCACGACCGTGATCCTGGTGGAGCAGAGCGTCAACCGGGCCATGAGCCTGGCCGAGCGGGCCTTCTTCATCGAGCGCGGCGAGATCCGCTTCGACGGGCCGACCGCCGACCTGCTGGAGCGCGACGACCTGCTGCGACCGGTCTTCCTCGGGAGCGGCCGTGGACGGACTGGGCTAGCGGTCGCCGGTGTCGATCCCCAGCTTCGTCCTGGTCCAGGGCGTCATCACCGGCCTCGGGCTACGGGCTGCTGGCCATGGGCCTCGTCCTCATCTACCGCACCAACCGGGTCCTCAACTTCGCCCAGGGCCAGCTCGGCGTGGTGGCCGCCGTGTTCCTGGTCAAGCTGCTTCTACGACTTCGGCTTCAACTACTGGTTCGCCCTCGTGCTCTCCCTGGGCCTGGCCGCGGTGGTCGGGGCCCTCTCCGAGCTGCTGCTGCGGCGGCTGTTCAACCGGCCCCGGGTCCTGGTGATGGTGGCCACCATCGGCCTCAGCCAGGTGCTGTTCGTCTTCACCGCCCTGCCCTTCATCCGGCCGAAGAACCTCTTCAAGCCGTTCCCGGTCCCCGTTCGACCTCTCCTTCCGCTCGGGACCTTCTGTTCACCCCGGGCCGAGGTGCTCACCCTCATCGTGGCCCCCATCGTGGCCATGGCCCTGGCCGGCTTCGTCCAGTGGT
This sequence comes from uncultured Acidimicrobiaceae bacterium, assembly GCA_963817005.1. GTDB lineage: Bacteria > Actinomycetota > Acidimicrobiia > Acidimicrobiales > RAAP-2 > Bog-756. Next base: position 1,057,805 of record CAWFMN010000004.1, on the reverse strand, counting down.
CGCCCTGGGGGCTGGCCATGCGGGCCATGGCCGAGAACGCCGACTCGGCCCGGCTCTCGGGGGTGTGGGTGCGACGCACCTCCACGGTGACCTGGACCGTGGCCGGCGTGCTGTCGGCCTTCACCGCCATCCTCGCCGCGCCGGGCCAGACCATCGTCGCTCACCGAGGTGCTCAGCCCCGACCTGCTGCTGCTGGCGCTCACCGCGGCCCTGGTCGGGGCCATGGTCAACCTGACGGTGGCGTTCATCGCCGGCATCGGGGTGGGGGTGATCCAGGAGGTCCTGGTGTGGAACCTGTCCAGCACCGGCCCAGGTGGACCTGGTCGCTCTTCGTCATGGTGCTGGTCGTCCTGCTGGTCCGGGTCGCCGCCCTGCGCAAGGGCGCCCGCCGCGAGGAGCGCTCGACCTGGTTGGAGAGCGCCCGGACACCAGCGGGCCCACGACGGCCCGCTGCGGCGATGGGTCGGTACCACCGGTGTGGCGGCCACCGTGGTCGTGGTGGCCCTGCTGCCCGTTCGTGCTCAGCACCGGGCGGTCCTTCCTGCTCTCGCAGATCTGCATCTACGCGGTGATCGCCCTCTCGCTGACCGTGCTGACCGGGTGGGCCGGCCAGGTCTCGCTGGGACAGTTCGGCCTGGTGGCCGTGCGGCGCCCTGATGGCCGCCCACCTCGGCTCCAGCGTCCCGCTCGTCCTCCTCATGCCCTTCGCCGGCGCCGTGACCGCGGTGATCGCCGTGCTGGTGGGCCTGCCCGCCCTGCGGGTGCCGGGGCCTCTACCTGGCCGTGAGCACCCTGGCCTTCGCCTGTGTTCATGCAGGCGCGGTGCTGGCCACCCCCTGCTGGACCGTGCCCGGCGTGGACAAGACGCTGTGCACCGGACTGCCCAACCCCCAGTCCACGCTCATCGCCGCCCCGACGCTTCTTCGGGATCCAGCCTGGCGTCGGCCCGCGTCCTTCGCCTGGTTCTCGCTGGCCGTGCTGGTGCTGTCGGTCGTCATGGTCCGGGTGTGGCGCGACCGGGGCGTGGCCCGCCGGCTGATGGCCGTCCGGGACAACGAGACCGGGGCCGGCGGCCATGGGCATCCCGCTGGCCCGGACCAAGCTGCTGGCCTTCGCCCTCTCGGGCTTCATGGCCGGCTACGCCGGCGTGTGCCTGGCCTTCGCCACCGAGCGGTTCTCCACCGCCACCTTCGACCCGACCTTCTCCATCCTGGTCATCTCGATGGTGGTCATCGGGGGGCTGGGCTCCATCGACGGGGCCGTGCTCGGGGCCCTCTACCTGGTGGGCCTCCCGGCCATCTTCGGCACCACCCGACCATCCAGTTCCTCACCAGCGGCATCGGTCTGCTGGCCTTCATCCTCTACCTGCCCGGGGGCCTGGCCGACCTGCTCCACCGCTTCGGCGACCTGGTCACCCAGGGCCTCGAGCGGCTGCTGTCCCGACGGGCCACCCGGTCCGGACCGGACCGGGGACCGGCGACGGACCCGACCGACCCGGCGGACCCGACGGCGTCGAGCCGATCGTCGGCACGGTGGCCCGGTGACGGCGTTCGGCCGGCGGCCGGCACGGCGGCGCCCGCCGGACCGGCGCGGCTGGACGTGATCGGGGCGGTGGTCGACTTCGGCGGCGTGCGGGCCGTGGACGGCGTCGACCTCTCGGCCGAGCCGGGCGCCATCGTCGGCCTGATCGGGCCCAACGGCTCGGGCAAGACCACCCTGCTCGACGTCATCTCGGGGCTGGTGCACCCCGGCCGCCGGCTCGGTGCGCCTCGACGGGGAGAGCCTGGTCGAGTACCTGCCCGAGGAGCGGTCGTCCCTCGGCGTGGTGCGCTCGTTCCAGGACTGCCGGCTCTTCCCGGAGCTGTCGGTGGAGGACGTGCTCTGCTGACGCGCGGACGCCCGCCGCCCGGTCGGCGTCGTCTCCTCGACCCTGCAGCTCCCGTGGGCCCGGCGGGCCGAGCGGGCCAAGCGGACCGAGGTGGACGAGGTGATCGCCTCGTTCGGCATCGACCGGTTCCGCCGCCACCGCATCGCCCAGCTCTCCACCGGCACCCGGCGGGTGGTCGACCTGGCCTCGATCGTCCTGGCCCGCCCCCGCCTGCTCCTGCTCGACGAGCCGACCGCCGGGATCGCCCAGCGGGAGGCCGAGGCCTTCGTCCCGCTGCTCCGGCGGCTGCACCAGCTGGCCGACACCACCATCGTCCTGGTCGAGCACGACGTGCCCCTGGTCTTCGCCCTGTGCACCAAGGTGGTGATGATGGAGACCGGCCGGGTGGTGTCGTCGGGCACGCCGGACGAGGTCCAGCGCGATCCCCGCGCCCTGGCTGCCTATCTCGGGGCCAGCGAGGAGGCGCTGGCCGTGTCCGGTGCCGTGCCCCCGCGTCCGACCGATGGCTCGGCGACGCGGGGTCCGCCCCGTGCGGTTCGAGGCGACCACGACCCACCCACGCGGGCGGGGGAGTAGGCCGGGGCCGGCCCGGTCAGCGGCGGGGCATGGCCGGCCCGAAGGGCACGTCGCCCCGCAGGGTGACCCGGTGGGCGATGCGGGTGGCGTCCCCGTAGTCGTCCAGGGCGTAGTGGAGGGTGGCCCGGTTGTCCCAGAAGGCCACCGAGCCCGGGCGCCATCGGAACCGGCAGGTCAGCTCGGGCTGGTGTGCAGTGCCGGTAGAGCAGTCGAGGATGCCGTCGCTCTCGTTCTTGGACAGCCCCAGGATGGACTGGGTGAACTGGGGGTTGACGAAGAGCCCGTTGCGCCCGTTCTCGGGGTGGGTGCGCACCACCGGATGGAGGGCGGGGAGCAGCTTCTCGTAGCGCTGGCCCTCCCACTCGTACCCGCCCCGGGCCTGGACGTCGGCGGCGAACCAGGGGTCGAAGTGGATGGCGATCAGGGAGTCGCACATCGTGCGGACCGGGTCGGACAGCCGGTCGTAGGCGTCCTGGAGGCTGGCCCACGTGGTGTCGCCGCCGACCTCGGGGCACTCCAGCATGTAGAGGATGGACCCGAACGCCGGGGCCTGCAGGAAGGTCACGTCGGTGTGCCACCAGCTGGCCCGGTCCTCCCGTGCCGTCGATGGCCAGCACCTCGGGGTTCTCCTCGAGGGCGGGAAGCACCGGATGGCCCTCGGTGACCTCGCCGAACTGCCGGGCGAAGTCGGCCTGCTGGGCGGGGGAGAGCTGCTGGTCGCGGAAGAAGACCACGTGATGGGTGTTCAGTGCCTGCCGGACCTCGGCCACCTGCCCGCGAGCTCAGGGGCCGGGCCAGGTCGACGCCGTGGATCTCGGCTCCGATGATCGGGGAGAGGGGCCGGATGTCGAACTGGGTGCCGACGGCCATGGGGCCAGTGTGCCCCAGGACGCTGCGCCACTCAACCGGTGTGGCTGCTCGGCCACTGTGGCAACGTGGGGATCGGCCCGGCCGGGTCGCCGGGGCAGCCGGTTGCCGGTGCTGCCTGCCGCCGAGCCGCCGACCCGAGAGGAACCCCGCCCCATGACCCTGCTGCCGACACCGCGACGCAACTTCTCCCCCTGGTACCAGGTGGTCAGCCGGCTGATGGCCACGGAGGAGCCCGATGGGCTGCCCGGTCGATCCGTCGGACGTTCGAGGCCTGGCGCCGAGCGCTTCACGCGTCCGACTGGCGGACATGCTGGCCCCATGGCCCGACGCCGGTGCCCCTCGACGTCGAGGTCACCGAGGACGTGGCCGGTGACGGCTACCGGCGGTCGACGGATCGTGTTCGACACCGAGGCGGACATGTCGGTCCCGGCCTACCTGCTGGTGCCCGACGGGCGCAGGCGCGCCGGGCTCGGCGGTGCTGGCCGTCCACGGGCACGGACCGGGCAAGTCCCGGATCTGCGGCCTCGACGACCCCGAGGCCGCCCCAGGCAGCGACTACGCCGCCGAGCTGGCCCGCCGCGGCCATGTGGTCCTGGCCCCGGACCTGCGGTGCTTCGGCGAGCGGGCCGACTGGAACCCCGACGACCACTACGCCTGCGACACCAACCTGGTCCACCAGGTCATGGCCGGGTGGAACCCGCTCACCCAGAACCTCTGGGACCTGGGGCGCGCCCTCGACGTGCTCGAGGCCCATCCACTGGTCGACCCGGCCCGGATCGGCGTGGCCGGCTTCTCCTACGGGGGGACGATGACGCTGTTCCTGGCCGCCACCGACCGTCGGGTGGCCGCCGCCGTGGTCAGCGGTTACTTCTCGTCGTGGTCCGAGGCGCACAAGGTCCCGTGGAACATGTGCGGCTCCCAGGTGCTCTTCGGGATGCTGGGCCGCATGGAGCACGTCGACCTGGGGGCACTGGTGGCCCCCCGCCCGCTGCTGGTCGAGAACGGCCGCGACGACCTCCTGTTCCCGCTGGCCGCCTCGGAGGCCGCCCTGGCCCGGTTGCGGCCGCTCTACGAACGCGCCGGGGCCGGCGACCGTCTGGTCCATGACGTCTTCGACGGTGAGCACCAGTGGCACGGCACCCTGGCCTACCCCTTCCTCGACCGCTGGCTGGCCGAGGTCCAGCGGCGTGAGCCGCGCACCGCCGACTCCGGGTCGAGGAACACCGTGGCGTGGGGTGTGCGTTGGAGGATGGACGCCGGGCACGCCGTGGTCACCGGGCCCTCCAGGGCGGTGCGGACCGGCTCGGCCTTGCGGGCTTCGGGCACCACGGCCAGGACCCGGTCGGCCCGCAGCAGGGCCGGGACGGTGACGGTCATGGCCCGGGCCGGCACGTCGGCGTCGGAGGCGAAGTGCCCTTCGTTGACCTGCTGGCGCCGACAGCCCTCGTCGAGGGTGACCACCTTGACGTCGAGGGGGTCCTCGAAGTCGGCCACCGGAGGATCGTTGAAGGCCAGGTGGCCGTTCTCGCCGATGCCCAGGCAGCACAGGTCGAGGGGGTACCGGCGCAGCAGCGCGGCGTACCGAGCGCACTCGTCTTCCGGGGGGGCGAGGCCGTCGAGGTAGTGGGTGGCCCGGGGATGGGCCGGGGCCTCGATGCGCTCCCGGATCCAGCGGCGGAAGCCGGCCGGATGGTCCGGCCCCACCCCCACGTACTCGTCCATGTGGAACACCACCATGGCCGACCAGGGCACGGCTCGCTCGGGTGAGCGCAGGGCCTCCACGAAGGCCAGTTGGGAGTTGCCGGTGGCGAACATGGCGTGGGCCGTGCCCCGGCGCGCCACCACCTCCCGCAGGATCTCCGCTGCCGTGTCGGCCGCCGCCACCGCCATGGCCTCGGTCGTGGGGAGGACCGCCACGTCCGCTGCTGCGCTCATGGAAGCACTGTAGGGGAGCCGGGGGACGGGGCCAGGGGGCCACGCGGCGGACTGGCGCGCTACGGTGCGCAGCGGGCACCCTGGGCCCACCCGTCGGAGCCCACCGGCCACCGACGGCGGGACCGCTCGACGACTGGGGAGGACAGACAGGTGGCAGACGACATCCTGAGCACGATCATCGGGAGGCCGACCGGCACCACGGTGGTGACCGTCGAGCGCGGCCAGCTGGCCCAATTCGCCGATGCCGTGAAGGACGCCAGCCCGATCTACCGGGACGCCCGGGCGGCCGCCGAGGCAGGACTGCCGGGCATCCCCGCCCCTCCCACCTACCCGTTCGTGATGGGCAACTTCGGGGCCTTCCCGGAGCTCCAGACAGAGGCGGCCCCGGTGGGAAACCCCATGGCCGAGGTGCTGGGCCCGCTGATGGCCAAGGGTGGCCTGATCCTCCACGGGGAGCAGGAGTTCACCTACCACCGCCCGGTCGTGGCCGGCGACGTGCTGGTCGGGGCGAGCAGCGTGGTCGATGCGTACCAGAAGGAGTCCAAGGGCAAGACCATGACGTTCATCGTGGTCGAGACGGCCTGGAGCGAGCAGTCCACCGGGGAGCCGGTCTGCACGTCGGTGATGAACCTCATCCACCGCATCTGATGGGGGACGAGGCCATGGCGTCGGGGTCCCCGGGGGCGGCTCGGACGCCGCCGGCGTCGGTCCCCACCGACGAGGCCGTGCTCCGGAGGGTCGAGGACGGCGTCGCCTGGATCACCCTCAACCGGCCCGAGGCCGGGAACGCCATCACCCTCGGCATGCGGGAACAGATCATCGACTGGCTCGAGCAGGCCTCGGCCGATCTCGCCCTGCGCGTGGTGGTGCTGACCGGAGCCGGCGAGAAGGGGTTCTGCACCGGGGCCGACCTTCGGTCGTCCGGCCCCGGTCCGGAGCGGCCCGAGGGGGCGCCCGAACGGACCGTGGGCGAAGCGGCACGACTCATCCGCACCGGATGGCAGCGCCTGATCTCAGCCGTGCTGGACTGCGAGAAGCCGGTCATCGCCGCCGTGAACGCCACCGCCGCCGGAGGTGGGATGCACCTGGCCCTGGCCTGCGACCTGGTGCTGGCCGCCGAGGAGGCCAAGTTCATCGAGGTCTTCGTCCGCCGGGGCATCGCCCCCGACGCCGGCGGCGCCTATCTGCTGCCCCGGCTCATCGGTCCCCAACGGGCCAAGGAGCTGTTCTTCTTCGGGGACGACGTGCCCGCCGCCGAGGCCGAGCGCCTGGGCCTGGTCAACCGGGTGGTGCCGCGGGACGAGCTGCTCGGTCTGGCCGGCGAGTGGGCCGCCCGGCTGGCCGCCGGTCCGACCCGGGCCATCAGTGTGGCCAAGCACCTGACCAACCGGTCGCTGGAGTCCGACCGGGCCACCGCCCTGTGGGACGAAGCCGTGGCCCAGGAGCTGGTGACCGGCACCGACGACTGCCGCGAGGGCCTGGCCGCGTTCGCCGAGCGTCGGACCCCGGTGTTCCGGGGCTGGTAGGAGCCCTGAGCGGGGAAGAACGGGTTCTGGTTCCGGCGGTGAGATGGTAGACACTCTGCCGTGCCCGCCAGCCTGACCACCGCCCGGGACGACTCGACGATCCCGCCACCATGGCCGGTGGGTGGCCGTAGGACCGGGGGCTGACCGTGTCCATCGGCCTACGGGAGGAGCACGAGGAGCTCCGCACGTCATTGCAGCGCTGGGTCGAGTCGCGCTGCCCGCCCGAGGCCGTCCGGGCCGCCCTCGACGCCGAGACCGACACCCTTCCTCCCTTCTGGAACGACCTGGGGGCCCAGGCCACGCTCGGGATCCACGTCGACGAGGAGTTCGGCGGACAGGGGGCCGGCCTGGTGGAGCTGGCCGTGGCGGCCGAGGTGTTGGGCCGGGCCGCCGCCCCCGGACCGTGGGGGAGCACGGCGCTGGTCGCCGCCGTGGTGGCCGAGAGCGGTGCGGCCGAACTGGCCAAGGAGCTGCTGCCCGGACTGATCGACGGGAGCCTGCCCGCCACCCTGGCCCTGCCCACGGCGACGCCCGACGGTGCCGCGGTGCCGCTGCCCGGCCTGACCGGGTGGGTCGCTCCCGACGGTGGGCTGCAGGTGTCGGGCTCGCTCGGGCCCCTGCTCAACGGGGCCACCGCGGCCCTGGTGCTGGCCCCGGTGGCGGCCGATGACGGTGTCCACTGGGTCCTGGTCGAGGCCGGACCGGCGGTGCAGATCGAACCGCTGCCCAGCTTCGACCCTTCCCGGCGGTCGGCGCGCTGGTCCTTGGCGGACGTGGCGGTACCGGCCGGCCGGGTGCTGGCCCGGACGTCCACCCGGCGCATCCGTGACCTGACCCTGGTGGTCGTGGCCGCCGAGGCGTGCGGAGGCGCCCGTTGGTGCCTCGACACCGCGGCCGAGCACGCCCGGACCCGGCACCAGTTCGGTCGCCCCATCGGCCAGTTCCAGGGTGTCAAACACCGGCTGGCCGACCTCCTGGTGGCGGTGGAGCAGGCGGTGGCGGCCACCTGGGACGCCGCCTCCCTCGGGGACCACGAACGGTCCGAGGACGGGGACGGCGCCCAGGCCCGGCTGGCCATCCAGCTGGCCGCGACCCTGGCCGTGGACGGCTATGTGGAGGCGGCCAAGGGGGCGATCCAGGTCCTCGGCGGCATGGGGTTCACCTGGGAGCACGACGCCCACATCCACCTCCGTCGGGCCACGACCCTCCGCCAGCTCATCGGCGGCACCGCCCCGCTCCGGGCCGGGGCGGCCCGACTGGCCCTCGAGGGCTGGCGACGGCGGCTGACCGTGGAACTGCCCCCCGAGGCCGAGCGGCTGCGCGAGCAGCTGGCACCGATCGTGGCCTCGATCGCGGCCCTTCCCGACCCGGCCGGGCAGCGCCGGGCCCTGGCCGACGAGGGCCTGCTGGCGCCGCACTGGCCGGCCCCGTTCGGCCGGGACGCCGGAGCGGTGGAGCAGCTGGTCATCGACCAGCTGTGCGCCGAGGCGGGGCTGCGACGGCCCAATCTGGCCGTTGCCGCCTGGGCCCTCCCGACCATCATGGCCCACGGGACCCCGGAGCAAACCGAGCGGTTCGTGGGGCCCACCCTCCGGGGGGAGATCGTCTGGTGTCAGCTGTTCAGCGAGCCGGGGGCCGGCTCCGACCTGGCCGCACTGTCCACCCGGGCCACCCGGGCGGACGGGGGATGGTCACTCGAGGGGCAGAAGGTGTGGACTTCGGTGGCCACCCGGGCCCACATGGGGATCTGCCTGGCCCGGACCGATCCCGATAGGCCCAAGCACCGAGGCATCACCTACTTCCTGGTCGACATGGCCTCGCCGGGGATCGAGGTCCGACCGTTGCGCGAGATCACCGGTGAGGCCCTGTTCAACGAGGTCTTCTTCGACGGGTGTTTCGTGCCCGACGACTGCGTCGTCGGTGAGGTCGACGGCGGATGGAGGCTGGCCCGCACCACCTTGGCCAACGAGCGGGTCTCGCTGTCGACGGACACCGCCTTCGGAGGCGCTCTCGAGGAGGTGCTGGCCCGGGTGACCCATGACCCGACGCTCCAGGATCCGGTCACCTTGGACCGCCTGGGCCAACTCCTGGCCGATGCCCAGTCCCTGGCCCAGCTGGGGATGCGGGCCACCCTTCGTTCGGTGGGGGGCCTGCAGCCCGGCTCGGAATCGAGCGTGCGGAAGCTCCTGGGGGCCGAGTTCGAGCAGCGGGTCCACGAGTTCGGCCTGGATCTGGCCGGACCGTACGGGGCGGTCGCCTCGGGGGCCGCTGCCGTGTCGGCCCACGGCGTGCTCCACAGCAAGTGTCTCACCATCGCCGGCGGGACCAGCGAGGTCCAGCGCAACGTGATCGGCGAGCGGCTGCTCGGCCTGCCCCGGGACCCCGAGCCGGGTCGATGACAGGGCGCCGCGGCGCCGTCGGGGCCCGTCGGCGTGCGGCGACGGGCCGGGTACGGGAGAATGGACGGGAGGCCGCGCCGGGCGTGGCCGCCGGAGAACGGAGGACGGAACCGTGGGTGACCAGGTGCTCTATTTCGAGGACGTCGAGGAGGGGGACCAGGCACCGGAGCGGTCGCGCGTGCTCGACCCGGACCGATCTGGTGATGTACGCGGGGGCGTCGGCCGACTACAACCCCATGCACCACGACGAGATCAAGGCCCAGCAGGCCGGCCAGCCCAGCGTGTTCGGCCACGGCATGTTCTCGATGGGCTTCCTGGGCACGGCGATCACCGACTATGTCGGCGTCGGCAACGTCCGGCGCTACCGGGCGCGGTTCGCCAAGCAGACCTGGCCCGACGAGGAGCTCCGCACCAGGATCGTGGTCACCGGCAAGCGGACCGAAGGTGGCGACCACCTCATCGACCTCGACGTGCGGCTGTGCAACCCCGACGGCGAGGAGAAGGTGGTGGGCGAGGCCACCGCCGTGGTCCCGTCCCGCGCCTGAGCAGGGCCGGGCCGGGGGAGTCGCCGCGCGCCGGGGACGAGGCCCCTACATGAAGCTGAACTTCGGGACGCCCGAGGAGATCCCCTTGAACAGTTCCCCCTTGGCCCCGGCCAGCTCCTCCGCCGTCCACATGGAGTCGCGGTGCACCTCGCCGATCGGGTGGAACCCGCCCATGGCCCAGATGTTGCCCCCGAAGACCACGAAGTTCTGGCCGGTCACGTCGGACGCCTCGTCAGAAGCCAGGAACGTCACCAACTGGGCGATGTTCTTCGGATCCCACTCGTCGAAGCCCTCGCCGGCCTTGGCCATCTCCCCGAAGAGGTTCTCGGTCATGCGGGTGCGGGCCCGGGGCGAGATGGAGTTGACCGTCACCCCGTAGCGCTCGAGCTCGCGGGCCAGGACCCAGGTCAAGGACGCGATGCCAGCCTTGGCCGACGAGTAGTTGGCCTGACCGGCGTTGCCGTAGAGGCCGGCCTCGGAGGAGGTGTTGATGATGTGGGCACTGACCGTCTCGCCCGCCTTGGCCCGGTTCCTCCAGTACACGGCGGCGTGGTGGGACGGCGCGAAGTGACCCTTCAGATGCACCCGGATCACATCGTCCCAGTCGGACTCCTCCATGTTGAAGCTCATCTTGTCCCGCAGGATGCCGGCGTTGTTGACCAGGATGTCCAGCTGGCCGAAGGTCTCCACGGCCTGGTCGACCAGCTCCTTGGCCCCCTGCCACGAGCTCACGTCCGACGAGTTGACGGCACCATCGCTGCCGCCGGCCTTGATCAGCTCGACCACCTCCTCGGCAGGGTGCTTGTCACCACCCTGCCCCTGCAGGGACGCCCCGACGTCGTTGACGATGACCTTGGCACCCTCCGAGGCCAGCAGGAGCGCCTCCTCGCGACCGATCCCCCGCCCCGCGCCGGTGACGATGGCCACCTTGCCGTCGAGCATTCCCATGATGTCCTCCTGTGTCTGATCTCCTCGGAGACCGTTGTCGTTTGGTCCCTGTGCCGTCGCTCCCTGCGCCGAAGCCGGACCGTGGTCGGTGGTTCGTGCCCACGACCCCTCATCCACGGTCCCACCCGGTCCGTGCCCCCGAATCCCGCCTCACCCGGCGAGGGGTCGGCGGCGGAGGTGCTGGAGCGGAACCGGGGAAGCATGGCCGAAACCGGCCATCGTCGGCAAGACCGGGACTCGGGCCACCGGGCCACCTGGGCGGCCGGGCGGGCCGGGGTGCCGGACCGGAGCCGGCCGGAGGACGGCGGCGCGGTTCGGGGGCCGGGGACCCAGAGGGCGCGATGGTAGATTCGAGCCGGTGGACAACGGGTGAACGGAGACGATGTGAGCGGTCAGGGCCCAGCAGCGGACCAGGCGGAGGAGGGGACGGTGGGCCGGGCACTCCGCGGGGTGACCCCCCAGCTCCACCGGGTCGAACGGAAGGTCCGCCGGGAGGCCACCCGCCTGGCCGCCCTGTCCTACCAGCAGCTCCCACCCCGTGAGGCGGTCCGGATGGCCTACAACGTGCTCCTCCGACGGGAGCCCGACGAGCCGCCGTGGACCGAGCAGGCCGAGGCCATGGCGGGCGGCTCGCTCTCCCACGACGACCTGGTCGACCGGGTGCGTTGCTCCAGTGAGTACCGGACCAAGGTCCCGGTCCTGCCCGGCGGGCTGCATCCCTCCCTGCACGCCAGCCGGAGCGAGTTCATCATCGGCCTACCTCCGGCCCGGCGCATCGTGGACCTGGGCGGCGGCTCCACCTGGGACGCCCGTGGCGCGCTGGTGGCCCTCGGCTATCCCTACGATTTCGAGGAGCTGGTCGTGGTCGACCTGCCGCCCGACGACCGGCACCCGCTCTACCAGTCGGAGCGATTCGGGACCAACCAGACCGATCGGGGGCTGGTGCGCTACGAGTACCGCTCCATGGCCGACCTCTCGTTCGCCGAGGACGACTCGGTGGACCTGATCTACAGCGGCCAGTCCATCGAGCACGTTACCGAGGAGGACGGGGACGTCGTCCTGAAGGAGTCGTTCCGGATCCTCGAGCCCGGTGGGTTCATGGCCATCGACACGCCCAACGCCTTGGTCTGCCGCCTGCAGCAGCCCACCTTCATCGACCCCGACCACAAGATCGAGTACACCCTGGCCGAGCTCAGGGACAAGGTCACCGCCGCCGGCTTCACGGTCCTGACCGAGCGGGGCCTCAATTGGGGCGGACCGGCGGTGGCCCGGGGTCAGTTCGACCAGGCGGCCCTGGCCGGCAATCGCGGCATCTACTACGACGCGACCGGCTGCTACCTGTTGGCCCTGCTGATCCAGAAGCCCGCCTGACCGACCGCCGCGCCCGAGGCGATCGGCCCGGGGGGTCAGGCCGTCGCCGACTCGAGGAGGAAGACCGGGATCGGACGCTCCGTGCGGGCCTGGTAGTCGGCGTAGTCCGGGTAGGCGGCAACGGCCCGGTCCCACCAGAGAGCCTTCTCCTCCCCGATGATCTCCCGGGCCACCCGGTCGGACTTCTCCGGGCCATCCTGGAGCTCGACGTGGGGATCGGCCTTCAGGTTGAAGTACCAGAGAGGATGGGTGGGGGCGCCACCCTGGGACGCGACCACGGCGTAGGTGCCACCGTGCTCCACCCGCATGAGCGGGGTCTTGCGCAGCTTGCCGGAGACGGCCCCGCGGCTGGTCAGGATGATCACCGGCAGGTCTCGGAGGGTGGTCCCCTCGAGGCCCCCCGAGTGCTCGTACAGGTCGACCTGGTCCCGTACCCACTGCGCCGTACTCGGCTCGTACACTCCGTCCAATGGCACGGGTTCAGCTAACACCGCCGGTGGCCCGCCCGCCAGCCGGTCCGCTCCCGACCACGCCGTGTCGGGGTCACCTCGCCCGCAACCCGAGACAGCCCAAGAGTGCGGGCGAGAGGATTCGAACCTCCATCCCCGAAGGGACCGGGACCTAAACCCGGCGCGTCTGCCAATTCCGCCACGCCCGCAGCCGGGCCAGCCTACCGAGCAGGTCCGCGGGCCCGGGGGGACGGACCGTTCCCGAGAGTGCCCCGGTCACGAGGAGCCGGCGACCCGCTGGCTATAGTCCCCTTGTGCCACCAGCGCAGCCTTCGACGCCCTCGGTGGTCCCCGACCGGCCCGCCACGACCTCCGACATCGCTCCGACGGACCCGGCCGACCGCGCTGAGTACCTGGCCGGAGTGGTGGCCGAGATCGACGCCGAGGTGAGGCGTCGGCGGGCGTCGGGCGACCTCCCGGTGGGCCTCGAGCAGGAGCTCGACGAGCTGTTCCTCGAGTTCTCCCCGGTGGGCCTGCACGGTCGGGCCCGGTTGCGGGAGACGCTGTCCCTCGTGGACCGTTCCGCCTATGTGGACGTCGCCGTGCCCGTGGCGTCGCAGAAGATGGTCGGGACCTATGTGAAGCGGCTCATCCGCAAGGGGATGGGCTGGTACATCGGCTTCATCGTCCACCAGATCGTGAAGTTCGCCTGGTCGGTGTCGCGCATGCTCCACGTGGTGGTGGACCACGTGGAGGACCTCGAGGCCGCGGTGGAGGTCCAGCGCATGCCGCCGTTGCCCGCCGCCGCCGTTCCTTCCGCCGACCCCGGCACCTCCTGGTGGGCCGACGGGGCCGTGGCCGCGCTGTCGGGCACCGGGGGTCGGGTCCTGCACGCCGACTGTGCCACCGGGACCCTGCTCGATGCCCTGCTGGCCGGGGGTGTCGACGCCTACGGTGTGGATCCTTCCGAGGCGATGGTCGAGGCGTCCGTCGGCCGCGGCCTCGACGTCCGGGCGGAGTCCCTCCTCGGCCATCTCGACGTCGTGGCCGACGACGCCCTCGCCGGGATGGTCGTCACCGGGTCGGTCGAGTGGCTGCACCCCAACGAACGGGACCGGCTGGTGCGGATGGTGGGCTCCCGCCTGGCCGTCGACGGCATCCTGGTGCTCCACTCGGCCACACCGGAATCGTGGATGGGCAGTACCTCGCCGGTCATCAGCGACCTGGCCCCCGGGCGCCCCCTCCACGCCGAGACCTGGGTCCAGTTGCTGGGCGACCAGGGGTTCCGGGTGGACCGTGTGACCTACGGGGGGACCGACCGACGGATCGGACAGGTGGCGTCGTCGAACCCCGACGCCGCAGCCCTCAACGCGGCCATCGACGCCGTCAACCAGTCGCTGCTCGGGCCCGGCGAGTACCTGCTGGTGGCGGTACGGGAGCGGTGATGGCCGTCGGTCGGGCCGGGGAGCCCGCCAGCTCGGGCGGCGACGCGGGCCGACGGGCAGGGCCGACAGCCGGGTGAAGCTGGCCTTCGTCACGCCGCGCTACGGCCCGGAGGTCATCGGTGGGGCCGAGACGGCCGCCCGCATGCTGGCCGAACGGTTGTGCCGGCGGCCCGGTTGGCAGGTCGAGGTGCTGACCAGCTGTGCCATGGACCATCTCACCTGGGAGAACACCGAGACGCCGGGAACCTCCACTCTCAACGGTGTCACCGTGCACCGCTTTCCCACCGCCAGCCGGCGTCAGCTCGACTACTTCGACCTCGACGCCAAGATCCGACTGGCGCCCACGGTGGTCGGCCTGGCCGAGGCGCGCCGCTGGGTGGCCCTCAACGGCCCCATGTGCCCTGGCCTGGTCGACGCCGTGTCGGTCACCGACGCCGACGTGGTCGCGTGCTACCCCTACCTGTTCGCCACCACCGTCGACGGGATCGCCGTCTCGCCGGTCCCGACCGTCCTCCATCCGGCGGCCCACGACGAGCCGGCCCTCTACCTGTCGGCGTTCCGGCACGCCTTCCGCCACGTGGACGGCTTCGTCTACCACACCGAGGCCGAGCGGGACCTGATGGAGTACGCCTACGGGAACGGCGCCAAGCCCCAGATCGTGCTGGGACTGGGGGTCAACGATCCGGTCGGCGAGGGGCGCCGGGGCGGCGATCTCCTCGGGCTGGGTGAGCGCCCATACCTCTGTTACCTGGGACGGGTGGACGAGCACAAGGGGTGCGGCATGCTGGCCGAGTACTTCGCCAGGTACAAGGAGCGTCACCCGGGCAACCTGGCCCTGGCCATGGTCGGCCCGATCTCGGACACAGCCCCCGAGCACCCCGACATCGTGGCCACCGGGACGGTGTCGGAGGCGGACAAGTGGGACATCCTGGGTGGGGCCTCGGTCATGGTGACGCCCTCGGCCTACGAGTCCTTCTCGCTGGTCCTGTTGGAAGCGTGGTCCCTCGACGTGCCGGTACTGGTCAACGCGTCCTGCGCCGCCACCATGGAGCACTGCCGGCGATCGGGTGGCGGTCTGTGGTTCGAGTCGTTCCGGACCTTCGAGGTGACCGTGGAGCGGCTGGTGGACGACGACCGGTTGCGGCGGACGCTGGGGGAGGCCGGTCACCGGTACACCCAGCGCTACTACCGCTGGTCCTCCATCATCGACCGGTACACCCGCTTCCTCGGCGGCGTCGCCGCCCGTGGCCCTCGTCGGCCGACAGGGATGAAACGCCTGGTCGAGCCGGTCGGGGGACGGGAGTACGTGCGGCCGGCCTGACACAGACCCCCGCAGGGCCGCGGCCCGTCCCATCCGGAGACCCCGGGCCGCCGGCCCTGCGTCCGTCGGAGGGTCCGAGCCACTAGGCTTTGCCCCCATGGACGACACCCGTCAACTGTTCGCGCATGCCCGCACTCCTCACCCGGTCGGGCGGGCGGAAGCGATGAACTCGGGCGCTGACGTCGGTCCCGGCTCCGATATCTTTCAACGACTTCTGAAGGAGAGGATCGTCTTCATCGGCTCCGCCATCGACCAGAACACCGCCAACCTGGTCTGCTCCCAGCTGATCCTGCTCGAGGCCGAGACACCAGGACCGTGACATCTCGGTCTACATCAACTCGCCGGGCGGCTCGGTGACCGACGGCCTGGCCATCTACGACACCATGCAGTACGTACGGCTGCGACGTCCGCACCATCTGTGTCGGCCTGGCCGCCTCGATGGGCCAGTTCCTGCTGTGCGCCGGTACGCCGGGGAAGCGGTTCGCCCTGCCGCACAGCCGCATCCTCATGCACCAGCCGTCGGGTCGGCATGCAGGGACAGGCGTCCGACATCGCCATCCAGGCCGAGCAGATCATCTACCTCAAGCGCATGATGGCGGAGCGGATCGCCTTCCACACCGGCCAGCCGGTGGAGCGCATCGAGGCGGACTCGGATCGCGACCGCTGGTTCACCGCCGACGAGGCCCGCGAGTACGGGTTCATCGACGAGGTGATCCAGAAGGACGCCATGGAGGTCCCGACTGCCGGCGCGGGGGCCGCCAAGTAGTGAGTCTCGGCGTGGAGAAGCCAGCCGCCGCGGAGCCAGAACGTATTGCCAGCATCGGCGGGAGCACCCGGTTCGTACCCGGCCAGAGCCACGACCAGATCACCGTGGTCAACGGCAAGGTCCAGTTGGGTCAGAGGCTCAAGGACCTCTGGAGCAACCGGGAGCTCCTGATCCTGCTCATTCGCTCGGAACTCAAGGTCAAGTACAAGGACTCGGTGCTCGGCTACGTCTGGTCGATGCTCAACCCGGCTCTGGTGCTGACCATCTACTACGTGGTGTTCAAGATCATCGCCCGGAACCACCAGCCCAACTTCGCCATCTGGCTGTTCGCCGGGCTGCTGGCGTGGAACCTGTTCAACGTGGCCGCCATGTCGGCGACGTCGGTGGTGGTGGGCAAGGCCGGCATCGTCAAGAAGGTGGCCTTCCCCCGAGAGTTATTGGCCCTTTCGGTGGTAGGGGTCTCCATGGTGCTCTTCGCCATTCAGGCCGTCGTCCTGGTCGCCGCGCTGCTCTTGTTCGGCATCGCCCCTGACTTCACCTTCGTGGCCATCCTGCCCCTGGCCATCGTGACCCTGGTGGTGTTCACCAGTGCCGTGTCCATCTTCCTGTCTGCGGTCAACGTCTATCTCCGGGACACCCAGCACCTGACCGAGGTACTCCTGATGGCGTGGTTCTGGGCCACCTCGATCGTCTACACCTACGGGCAGATCTTCCTGTCCGGCGAGCAGAAGAACCATCCTTCACTCAACTGGCTCCAGTACGTCTTCCTGTGCAATCCGATCACCCCGATCGTCATGACCTTCCAACGGGCCATCTACGGAGTGACGCAGTACACCTACCAGGGCAAGGTGTACCACGTGCTCCCCACCTGGGGGTTGGGCACCTACGCAGCCCTGGTCGGCGCGGTGTTGGCCGTCAGCATCGGGCTGTTCCTCCTGGCCCTCATCGTCTTCGGACGGCTCGAAGGCAACTTCGCCGAGGAACTCTGATCGGTGAGCGTTGCCATCGAGGTACGGGACATCTCCAAGCAGTTCCGTCTGTACAACGAGAAGCACACCTCGCTGAAGGAGCGGGTCATACACGGCGGCAAGATGCCGTTCACCCCGTTCTGGGCCCTCCGCGATGTGAACGTCGAGATCCTCCAAGGGGAGACGTTCGGCATCCTCGGCCGTAACGGATGCGGCAAGTCGACGCTGCTCAAATGCATCGCCGGGATCCTGAAGCCCACCTCGGGGGAGATCCGGGTCCGGGGTAGCCTGGCGGCCATGCTGGAGCTGGGCGCCGGCTTCCAGCCCGATCTCTCGGGCCGGGACAACATCTTCCTGAACGGTTCGCTGCTGGGACTGTCGCACGCGGACATCGAGAAGCGTTTCGACGACATCGTGGCCTTCGCCGAGCTCGAGGATTTCATCGACAACCAGGTCAAGTTCTACTCGTCCGGCATGTACGTGCGCCTGGGGTTCGCCGTGGCCGTCAACGTCGAGCCCGACGTGCTCCTGGTGGACGAGGTGCTGGCCGTGGGTGACGCGAACTTCCAACGGAAGTGCCTGGACCATGTGAAGAAGTTCCAGCGCGAGGGTCGGACCATCGTGGTGGTCAGCCATGGGACCGACACCATCCGACAGAACTGCGCCAGGGTGATGGTGATGAACCACGGCAAGGTCATCACCGTGGACGAGTCGGGCGAGGGCATCCGCGTCTACCTGGCCGACTTGCTGGGCGTGGGGACCCTCGAAGGATCGGAGTCGGGTGGCATCGCCGGCAACGTCTTCGCCATCGGCACGGTCCAGGCGGAGCACGGTGGCAGCGGGTCACGGACCCACCTCTTCCCCGGCGAGTCGCTCACCGTCACCGCCGACATCGACAGCCTCGCCGCCGTGCCGAACGCCATGGCCACCATCGCCATCCATGACGACAAGAACGAGCTGGTCTTTGCGTCCGACCCCGACGATCCTGCCTGCGCCATGGAGATCCCGACGGGCGGCGGTATCGTCCGCTTCCTGTTCCCCGAGGTCCCGCTGCTCGACGGCACCTACTCGGTGAGCGTCGGCATCCGGAGCGCTACCGACACCGCCATCTACGACTGGAAGGACCAGGTGACCCAGTTCGAGGTGGCCAACAACGGTCGGGCCACCGGGCGGGTTCGCCTTCCTCTGGATGTGAGCTTCCGGCTCCGGTCGACCGGTCTCACCGGCGAGGTCCCGGCGGTGGGCGCCGCTCCGTTCTCGCCCCTGGCCGGTTGGGAAGAGTCGGCCTCGTGATCGGCGAGTGACGGTCGATCAGGTCGGGCGCATCGACCAGGTCATCCCCACGCTGGCCAGCCGGGACGCCATCGGCGGACACACGGTGCAGCTGCGTGACTTGCTGCGCGCCCGTGGGTACCAGTCGGACATCTACTACGGCAACGCCTCGCCCGATCGGCTGGATTTCGGGCATCCGGTCAGCCGGCTGGGAGACAACTCGGCCCGAGGCAGGGTGCTCCTCTACCAGCTCTCCATCGGCAGTGGCGTGGCCGACCTCTTCCGCGAGCGTGGTGAGCGCAAGTTCGTGAACTATCACAACATCACGCCGGCCGACCTGCTCGAAGCCTGGATGCCGGAGGTGGGGGAAGAGGTCCGCTGGGGGCGGGCCCAACTACGAGATCTGGCCCCGGTGACCGAGTTCGCCGTGGCCGACTCCGAATTCAACGAGGGGGAGCTCCGGGCCGCGGGCTACCGATCGACGGCGACCATCCCGCTCCTCATCGATCTGGAGAGCTTCTCCGGGACAGCGGATCCCACCCTGGCGGCCCGTCTGGCCGACCGGAAGGCCGGTGGCGGTGCCGACCTGCTGTTCGTGGGCAAGGTGTCACCCCACAAGGGCCAGGACGATCTCATCAAGGCGCTGGCCACCTATCGCCAGCTCTACGACCCCCTGGCCCGGTTGCACGTGGTGGGGGGGTCCATCAGTGAGGAGTACTCGGTGGCGCTCGAGCGGTTCGTGGAGGAGCTGGGTCTCGTCGACGCCGTGGAGTTCGCCGGAGTGGTCACCCACGAGGAGCTGATCGCCTACTACGCCGCCGCCGACGTGTTCTGCTGCCTCTCCAACCACGAAGGGTTCTGCGTCCCTCTGTTGGAGTCGATGTACCACCGGCTGCCGATCGTGGCCTACGCCAACACGGCCGTCCCCGAGACCGTCCGGGGAGCGGGCCTGGTGCTGCCGGACAAGGAGCCGGTCCGGGTGGCGGCGGCGATCGACCGGGTCCTCGGCGACCAGCAGTTGCGGGCCGTGCTGGCCGGAGCAGCCGCCGAACGGGTGGAGGCCTTCGCCCTTCCCAGGGTCCGGGACGGGTTCGCCGCCGCGCTGGACGCCGCCTGCGCGGTGTAGTCCGGTCCGCCCCCACACGGTGCGTCGTCCCGGCTGCGGGGATCATGGGCCCAGTTTCGGGGCATCGTCCACGGACCGGGTGGGCCATCGTCCCTACGGGCCGACCGAGGGGTGCAACATCGGGTTCAGTTCGCCGGCCGACGCGCCGATACCTGAGTGAGCTCTGCCCCCCGCACGCCCTGAGCCCTGGCCCGACCACACCGTGGGTGGTGCCGAGTGGGTCTCGACCGGTGGGTGGGTGCAGCGCTGGAGACGCACAGATCGAGCGATTGGGGAGTGATCGGATGCAGGCAGGCCGGGACAGCGGGGGCGGGCACCGGGATCGTGGGCAGGGGCAGCATCGGACGGGCACCGTATGCGCCGTCCCTCGCCGTCGGTCACCCCGGGGTGCACGGCTCGTCGTGGGGGCGGTCGTCGCCCTCTGGGTGCTCGGCGTTCCCCTCGCCGGCGGCTCGGCACCAGCCTCGGCCGCCGTGGCCCACGCCGCCCTACCCGTCTCGCTCGTCTGGCAGCAGACCCTTCCCGACGGCCCGAACCCCATCGCCCAGAGCTCTCCGACGGTGGCCACCCTGGACGGTGGCGGTCCTTCCGTCGTGGTGGGGGACCGGGCCGGCAACGTATGGGCCTTTCACCTGTCCAACGGATCGGCCCCCGGGGGTTGGCCGGCCCATGCCTCCGGCCCCATCGACTCGACGCCGTCCGCCACACCCAACGGCTTCGGGACCGAAACCGTCTTCGTCGACACCGGCAATGCGGCTCAGCCCGCATCGGGTGGGTACAACGCCATCAGCAGCACCGGACAGCTGCTGTGGCAGCGCGGGGCACCCGACCTGAACGGCCCGCACGGGGTCCAGGCCTCACCGGCGGTGGGCGTGCTGGGCGGCGTCAACGGCGTGGTGGCGCCCTCCCTGGGCCAGAACGAGTACGCGCTCAATGCCTCGAACGGGAACAATCTCTCCGGTTGGCCGTTCTTCACGGCCGACAGCGGTTTCAGCACCCCGTCGCTGGCCGACCTGTACGGCAACGGACAGACCGACGTCGTGGAGGGCGGCGACTCGTCGCCCGGTCTGGCCTACGGCGTCCACTACACCGCCGGCGGTCACCTGAGGGTGCTCGGCCCCGGCGGCAATCTGATCTGTGATCACGACACCAACCAGACCGTCGACTCGTCGACGGCGGTGGGCAACTTCCTCGCCGGCGGGCAGGTGGGCATCGCCTTCGGTACCGGGTCGTACTACCCCGGGGCCTCTGACTCCAACACCCTGTTCGCCTCGGACTCCCTCTGCAACATCGTCTGGCGGACCAACCTCGGGGGCAACACCATCTCGAGCCCCGCCCTCGGCGACCTCGAGGGTGACGGCAACGTCCAGGTCATCGAGGGGGCCGACACCGGGTCGGGCGGACTGGTCTGGGCGTTGAACGGCGCCAATGGTGCGGCCATGCCCGGGTGGCCCCAGGCCACGTCGGGCCGGATCATCGGCGGGGTCACCACGGCCGATCTCACCGGGGGCGGCTACAACGACGTGCTGGTCCCCACCACCAACGGCTTGGTCATCTTCGACGGACGGAGCGCCCAGGTGGTGGCCACGCTGGGCTCCGGGGCGGTGGCGCTGCAAAACTCCCCGATGGTGACCAACGATCCCAACGGGACGATCGGTATCACCATCGCCGGCTACAACGGTCAGAACGCCGGCGTCGTCCAGCACTACGAGGTCAACGGCTCGGCCGGTCGCTCGCTCGGGCGCCGGTCATGGCCCATGTTCCACCAGAACGCCCAGCTGACGGGCACCCTGAACCAGCCCGCGCCCCAGCACCTCAACCAACCGGTCGTGGGCCTGGCGTCCACGCCGGACGGCGGCGGGTACTGGGAGGTGGCCAGTGACGGTGGCATCTTCTCCTTCGGGGACGCCGCCTTCTACGGCTCGATGGGTGGGACGCACCTCAACCGGCCGATCGTGGGGATCGCCGCCACCAGTGACGGCAGGGGCTATTGGGAGGTCGCCTCCGACGGGGGCATCTTCTCCTTCGGGGACGCCCAGTTCCGAGGGTCGACCGGGAACATCCACCTCAACCAGCCGATCGTGGGGATGGCGGCCACGCCGGATGGTGGCGGCTACTGGTTGGTGGCGACCGACGGCGGAGTGTTCTCGTTCGGTGACGCCGCATTCCACGGATCCACCGGCGGTATCCACCTGAACCGACCGGTGGTGGGAATGGCCTCGTCACCCAGCGGCAACGGCTACTGGTTGGTGGCCACCGACGGGGGCATCTTCTCGTTCGGCGATGCCGCCTTCCACGGGTCGACCGGGAACATCCACCTCAATCAGCCGATCGTGGGCATGGCCTCGGACCGCACCGGCGGCTACTGGATGGTGGCGTCCGACGGTGGCATCTTCTCCTTCGGTGGCGCGGCCTTCTATGGCTCGACCGGGAACATCCGCCTGGCCCAACCGGTGGTGGGGATGACCGCCGTGCCCAGGGGGACCGGTTATTGGATGTCGGCCTCCGATGGCGGGATCTTCGCCTTCGGCACCGCCTCGTTCTACGGCTCGGTCCCCGCCCTCTTCGCTGCGGCCCTCGGGACCGATTGAGGCCCACGAGATCCCCGGCGGCCGGCCACGAAGGCACCCCGTCAGTCGACCGCCGTCTCCGGGTCATCGAGGACCGGGTCGAGGGCCGGCAGGACAGTAAGCACCAGGGGTGGGACAGCACGCACCACGGACCCCCGAGCGACCGTCCGCGGTCGCCCACCAGGGTGACGGTACTGTGCCTGACGAGGTGCAGGTGAAACCACAACGAGCATTCGGGAGCCACCAGCGCGTCCGCCGGTGGGGCTGGGTGGTGGCGTGGGCCGCCGGAGTGCTGGCGGCGTCCACCGGCGGGGTGACCGCCTCCGCCACCCCGGCGGCGGCGTATCCGTCCTCGTCGGTCACGATCCAGGGCCACGGTTACGGGCACGGACACGGCTTGGGGCAGTGGGGCGCCCTGGGGTATGCGCTGGCGCAGACGCCCTATCAGACCATCCTCGGGACGTACTACGGGGGGACCACGCTGGCCACGGTGGCATCCGCCACGGTGCGGGTGGACATGACCGAGAACGACGGGAATCAGGTCATCGTGGCCTCGGGCACACCGTTCACGGTGGCCGGGACCGCGCCGTCGGCCCCGCCGACCGCGTTCCCAGCGAATCAGGTGGCCCTCATGGTCCCCACCATCGGTGGATGGAACCTCTGGTCCGGCCCGCCGGGTTGTGCCGGACCCTGGCAACTGCAGCAGCAGAACGTGCCCGGTTCCCTGATCGCCACACCCAGCCCCAACGACGGCTCCCAGACCCTCACCCTCTGTCTCGGGGGCACCCGCAACGTCACCATGCACGGCACCATCACGGCGACCTACAACTCGAACGGGGCCGCCCGCACCGTCAACACGGTGCCGCTGGAGCAGTACGTCCAGGGCGTGGTGCCGAACGAGTCCCCGGCCGGTTGGGGCGGGCTGGGTGGCGCCGGACCCCAGGGCCAGGCCTGGGGCTTCCAGGAGCTCGAGGCCCAGGCGGTGGCCGTCCGCTCCTATGTGATGGCCAGCCCAGGCTCGTACGGCGGGTACGCCGACACGTGCGACCTCACCTGCCAGACCTATCGGGGCACCCTCAACGAGAGCCTCATCTCCGATGCCGCGGGCATCGCCACGACCGGACAGGTCATGGAGTTCCCCGGCGGAGTCATCGCCGCCACCCAGTACTCGGCGTCCACCGGGGGCTACACCAATCCGGGGGCGTTCCCCGGGGTGCCCGACGCGGGCGACGCGGTGTGTGTGCCCGGAGCCTGCAATCCCAGCCACGACTGGACCACGTCCGTCCCGGTCTCTACCGTCGACGCCCTCTGGCCCCAGCTGGGGGTGCTCCAATCCGTCAGCATCACCGGCCGGAACGGGCTGGGCGACTGGGGCGGAAGGGTCACGGCCATGACGCTCGTCGGGTCCGACCGGAACGTCTCGCTGACCGGCGATGCCTTCGCCGGCGCACTGGGCCTGAAGTCCGACTGGTTCACCACGGCCTCCTCCCTGGACGCGCCGGCCGTGGCCATGGCCCGCACCCGGGACGGCCAGGGCTACTGGCTGGCCGGGAACAACGGGGGCATCGACGCCTTCGGTGACGCCACCTTCCTGGGTTCGGCCGAGGGCCTGTCGTTGACGCGGCCGGTCGAGGGGATGGCCGCCACCCCCGACGGCGGCGGCTACTGGATGTCGGCCTCCGACGGCGGGATCTTCAGCTACGGGGACGCCGTCTTCCTCGGGTCGATGGGGGGCCAGCACCTCAACATGCCCATTGTGGGCATGGCGGCCACCCCCGACGGCCACGGGTACTGGCAGGTGGCGTCCGACGGCGGGATCTTCACCTTCGGGGACGCCGGCTTCTACGGCTCCACCGGAAACATCAGGCTCAACCAGCCGGTGGTGGGGATGGCTCCCACCCCGGACGGACGCGGCTACTGGCTGGTGGCCTCCGACGGTGGTGTGTTCTCGTTCGGAGACGCCAACTTCCACGGCTCCACCGGCAACATCCACCTGAACCGTCCGGTGGTCGGGATGGCGGCCACACCCAGCGGCGGGGGCTACTGGCTGGTGGCCTCCGACGGCGGGATCTTCACCTTCGGGGACGCCGCCTTCTACGGGTCGACCGGGAACCTGGCCCTGGTCAAGCCGGTGGTCGGCATGGCCGCCACCCCCGACGGGAAGGGGTACTGGCTGGTGGCCTCCGACGGCGGGATCTTCACCTTCGGGGACGCGCCGTTCCACGGCTCGGGTGCGGCGTAGGACGGGACGATGAACCAACCGGCCAGGGTCACGCCGTAAGGTTCAGGCTGCGATGGAACACGCCGCGCATGAGGACGGGGTGGGGCGGACCCTCGGCCCCGAAGCGGTGCCGGAGGTGGCCGTCGATCGACCCACGACCCCTTGGACGGAGCGGGGCCGCCGGTGGAGGGCCATCGTCCTCGCCCCCGTCGGTGACGGTCAGACCCGACGGCGCGGCTCCGATGCGGTCAAGCTCGGCCTGGCCGCGGTGGCACTCCTGGTGTGCTGGTTGGGCACCAAGACCAACTCGAACCTCGAACACACCATCGCCACCACGCTGGGCTCCCCGCCCGACGGTGTCAGCTGGTTGATCTCGTCCATCTGGTGGATGACCTCGCTCGGGGTCATCGCGGTGATCGCCTTCATGACCCTGATGTCACGCCGACTCTCGGCCATCCGTGACATCGCCGTGTCCGGCGCCACCGCGTGGCTCCTGTGCGTCCTGTCGGCGCTGGTGCTGGGGACCGACGGGGGGCGGCCGCCCGATGGCGGATACGCCCACGTCGACCTGGCGTTCCCGGTGGCCCGGGTGGCCGCCACGGTCGCGGTGGTCACCGCGGCCCTGCCGTACTTCAGCCGCTGGTTGCAGCTGTGCCTGGAGACCGCCATCGGGCTCCTGGCCGTCACCGCCGTGGTCAACGGCTCCGGCGTGCCCCTCGCCGTGCTGGCCAGCCTGGCTGTGGGCTGGGGGGTGACCGCCGCGGTCCACCTGGTCTTCGGCTCGCCCCTGGGGCTCCCTTCGGCCGACGAGGTGCGGTTGCTCCTGGGCGACCTCGAGCTCACCGCCGTCGACGTGGGGCCGACACCCGACCAGGAGTGGGGCGTCGGCCGGTTCGGTGCCACGATCGACGGCGCCCCCGTCGACGTCTCGGTGTATGGGCGCGACTCCTCGGACGCCCAGTTGCTGGCCAAGACGGTCCGCTTCCTGTTCTACCGGGACTCCGGACCCACCCTGGCCATGACCCGGCGGCAGCAGGTCGAGCACGAGGCCTATCTGACCCTGATGGCCGATCGTGCCGGGGCCCGTGTGCCGGCCGTGCTGGCGGCCGGACCAGCCGGCCCGGCCCGGGACGCACTGTTCGTCACCCGCCCACCGTCGGGCCGCCCCCTGTCGTCCTTCGCCGCCTATGTCGTGCCGCCGAGTGAGGAGGACAGGGCGGAGTCGGATGACCCACCACCGGCCGACGACGGTGCCGGCACCCCGTCGCCCGGTGGTCGCGACACCGACGCCGCCTCCGCGACGGCCGTCGCCAACGGCCGCACCACTGCCACCACGGCCACCGCCGCCGTAGCCACCGCTGTCCCAACCACGGTCCCCGCCCTCGCCGGCACGGTCCCCGCCGCCCTCGCAACCGCCGACGCCGTCATCGCCCCGGACGGACCCCCCTCCGGCCCGACGGTGACCGACGCCGCCCTGGACAGCATCTTCGGCCAGCTGGTCATCCTGCGGTCGGCTCGCATCGCCCATGGCGCCCTCTCCACCCGGACCATCGTGGTCGACGACGACCAGGTCGCCGGCATCGTGGACTTCCGCACGGCCTCCACGGTGGCCTCCGTCGACCAGCTCGACCGGGACGCGGCAGCTCTCCTGGCCGCGGCGACCGTGGTGGCCGGGCCGGAACGTGCCGTTCGGGCGGCCCTGCGGACGGTGGCACCCGAGGTCATCATCGGCGCGCTGCCGTACCTCCAGCGGGCGGCACTGGACCCGGTGGCGTCGCGCTCCCTCCGGGGGAAGAAGGCCCTCCTGACCAGCCTGCGCGACCAGGGGGCGACCGCGGTCGGTGTCGAGGTGCCCAAGCTGGCCGAGCCCCGACGCATCAGCTGGGTCACCCTGGCCCTGGTCTTCGGGACGCTGATCGGCGGTTGGGCCCTGATCGGCGTGCTCATCAACGTGGGGAAGTCGTGGAGCACGATCACCGGGGCCGACTGGGGCTGGGTGGCGGTCACCTTCGTCCTGGCCCAGGCGGCCTACCCGGCGATCGCCCTGACCACGGTGGGCTCGGTGACCAATCCCCTTCCGTACGGGCGCACGTTGGCCCTCGAGCTGTCCGACACCTTCGTGGCCCTGGCCGGGGGGTCCATGGCCGTGCTCGCCACCCGGGTGCGCTTCTTCCAGCAGGAGGGGTACACCCCGACGGTGGCCGTGAGCTCGGGCGTCCTGGCCAGCACGGCGAGCTGGATCGTGAAGGGCGCGCTCTTCCTGATCGCCCTGCCCCTGGCCATCGGGAACCTCCACTTCGACTCCA
This sequence comes from uncultured Acidimicrobiaceae bacterium, assembly GCA_963817005.1. Classification (GTDB taxonomy): domain Bacteria; phylum Actinomycetota; class Acidimicrobiia; order Acidimicrobiales; family RAAP-2; genus Bog-756. Next base: position 1,031,303 of record CAWFMN010000004.1, on the reverse strand, counting down.
CGCCGTCCAGCGACGGCAGCTCGTCCAGCTCCAACCTGGTCTGGCTGATCGTCGTGGCCGTGGCGGTGGTGGGGGTGGCCCTGGGCCTGCTGTTCGCCGTACCCCGGTGGCGTCGCCTGGCCGCGGCCAAGCTCCGGCCGAAGGCCTCCGAGGTCTGGGACCACCTGAAGATCCTGGCCGGCCACCCCCGCAACCTGGTGGAGATCTTCGGCGGCAGCGCCGCCGCCCAGATCTTCGTGGCCCTTGCCCTCGGTGCGGCCCTCCACGCCTTCGGGGACAGGCTGGACCTGGCCACGCTGATCGTCGTCCTCACCCTGGGATCGATGCTGGGGGGCATCTCGCCGGTCCCCGGCGGCATGGGGGTGGTGGAGGCCGGCATGATCATCGGCCTGACCGCGGCCGGCATCAACGAGACGAACGCCGTGGCCGCCGTGTTCGTCCAGCGACTGTTCACCGCCTACCTGCCGCCCATCTGGGGATGGTTCGTCCTGGTGTGGATGAGGAAGAAGGAGTACCTGTGAGCGTCAGCCGGGGGGCATCTGGCCGAGACCGCGGTAGGCACGGAGCCGGCCGAGGCGGCCCAGTCGGCCCACGTTGACGCCGACGTCGGCGGCGCCCAGCAGGCGCAGGTCGCCGCGACTGTTGCCGTAGGCCCAGAGCCGATCGGGGTCGGCACCGGTGTCGCTCATCCACCCCCGCAGGCGACGGAGCTTCTCCTCGCCGCGGCAGTTGGCCCCGTCGTACCGGCCGGTGAGGGTGCCTCCCCCGTCGAGGCCCAGGCGGGTGGCGACGACCCCGTCGGCACCGAGGAGCTCACCGGCCACCCGGACGTAGACCTCGGGCGAGGCCGACACGATGACCACCCGGTCGCCCCGGTCCCGGTGCCAGTCGAACCGCTCCCGCACCTCGTCGCGCAGGTGCCGGGACAGGTGGTGCCGGGCGAAGCGCTCCGAGAGGGCCTCGACTCGCCCGACCTCCTCCCCGGCCAGGATCCGCTCGAACAGCTGCTCCTTGGTCTCGTCGGCCAGCGTCCCGCCGGCCAGCGCCCCATGGGCCAGGCGGGGGGCCAGCGCCGCAGTGGCGGTCACCACGGCGCGGCGACCGCCGACCTCCATGAGGAAGGGCATGACACTCCCGCCCTCGGTCAGGGTCCCGTCGAAGTCGAAGGCGGCCACGTCGGCCACGAACGCGCCCGGCCCCTCAGCCGTCGGTGCCGACAGCCACCCCGCCCCGCCCCGAACCCGACGAGAAGCGGGTGGCGCCGGCGGCGGCGTCGGGCGACGTCAGGCTGTCCAGGCCGTACCGGAACTCGGTGCGGAGGGCGTCCTCTGTGGACAGGCCCCACTGGGCCACCGCCGACAGGCGGTCGTTTCGCAGGCAGGTCTGGGGAAGGGCGGCCAGCTCGCGCCCCCAGGCCACGGCCCGGTCGCGGGCGGTGCCGGCCGGTACCACCCGGTTGACGAGTCCCATGGCCAGTGCCTCCTCGGCACCGACCTCCCGCCCGGTGAGGATGAGGTCGAGGGCCCGGCCCTGCCCGATCAGGCGGGGGAGCCGCACGGTGCCGCCGTCGATCAGCGGTACCCCGAACCGCCGGCAGAACACCCCGAAGACGGCGTCCTCGGCCGCCACCCGCAGGTCGCACCAGATGGCCAGCTCCAGCCCGCCGGCCACGGCGTACCCCTCGACGGCGGCGATCACCGGCTTCCCCAGGGCCAGCCGGGTGGGCCCCATGGGCCCGGGGCCGTCCTCGCGCACCCGGTGGCGGTCGCCCTCGGCCAGGGACTTGAGGTCGGCCCCGGCGCAGAACGTCCCCCCGCGCCCGGTCAGCACGGCCACCGCCGACGACGTCGTCCCGGTCGAAGGCCGGTGAACGCCTCCAGGAGGGCGGTCGGCGGTGGCCGGGTCGACGGCGTTGCGGCGCTCGGGCCGGTCGATGGTGACGACGGTCACCGGTCCGTCCTGGTCCACCTGCACGGTCTGGCTCATCCCCCCAGCATGGTGGAACCGTCGAGCGAGGGCCAACGGACGGGAACGTCGAGCCGCGGGAAACACGACTAACTCGGTCGACAATTGGACCGGGTTCGTCTATCCTGGCGAAGCGACGTGATCGCGGCGTCCGCCCGATCCGGTGCGCAGGAGATTCGAAGCACCACGCAGACTCACGGCACAACGAAGGAGCATTCCATGGCAATCCGTCTGGGCGACGAAGCCCCCGACTTCACCGCGGACACGACCGAGGGCACCATCAACTTCCACGAGTACCTCGGGGACAGCTGGGGCGTCCTGTTCTCGCATCCCAAGGACTTCACTCCGGTCTGCACCACCGAGCTGGGCGCCTTCTCCGCGGCCAAGGCCGAGTTCGACAAGCGGGACACCAAGCTCATCGGCCTCTCGGTGGACGACGTGACATCGCACGGCAAGTGGGCCGGCGACATCGAGGAGACCCAGGGCACGGCCCTGAACTTCCCGCTCATCGGCGACGAGGACCGCAAGGTGGCCGACCTCTACGACATGATCCACCCCAACGCCAACGACACCCTCACGGTGCGCTCGGTGTTCATCATCGGCCCGGACAAGAAGGTCAAGCTCACCCTCACCTATCCGGCCTCGACCGGCCGCAACGTCGACGAGATCCTCCGGGTGCTCGACTCGCTCCAGCTCACCGCCGACTACAAGGTGGCCACCCCGGTCAACTGGAAGGACGGCGAGGACGTCATCATCGTCCCCGCCGTGTCCGACGAGGAGGCCAAGGAGCGGTTCCCCAAGGGGTTCAAGGCCCTCAAGCCCTACCTGCGGGTCACCCCCCAGCCCAACAAGTAGCGCCGGTCGGGCCAGCGGGCCCATGAGGCCCGCGATCGGCCCGACTGCTTCCCGACCCCGACGGTGCGACCGGCCCCGCCGCCCGGCGGGCCGGTCGCTCGTCGCGTCGCTGACCCGGCCGGAGGGGCCGCCCGACTTCGCCATCCACCCACCCCACGCTGGGACGTTCGTCGGGGGTCCCAGGCGGGCCGGTGTTCCTGCTAGGATCGTGGTGCTGGTGTGTTCTGTCCGCCGGCCCTTTCCGAAGACATCAGAGGTCGATTTCCCACATGCCAGACAAGCAGGCCACCATCTCCGAGTATCGTCTCCACGAGACCGATACCGGATCTCCCGAAGTGCAGATCGCCATCCTGAGCGAGCGCATCGTCCACCTGACTGAGCATCTCAAGGTCCACAAGGGCGACCATCACACCCGTCGTGGTCTCCTGAAGCTGATCGGCCGTCGTCGGCGACTGCTCGACTACGTCCGCAACAACGACGTCGAGCGCTACCGGGACGATCATCGGCCGCCTCGGCCTCCGCCGCTAGGCGGTCATCAGTCGCTCCGCCCGGCTTCGGCCGGGCGGTCGCAATTTCTCCCCGGGCAGCATGCCGGGGGATCGCAGGCCGGCACGGTGCCGGCGTGCAGCAACAGCGGCCAGCCACAGATTGGCGGGTCGTACGCAAGACACCAATTGGGCTTTCATCGAGGTCAGTCACCAGTTGCCGATCACCCCGCTCCACCGAACGCACGGACCGGATGGTGTGGTCGACAACTGGGAACTGGCTCGGGGAGTCCCCGAACAGACCAAGGAGCGTCATGTCAGACGCCATTTCCGTGTCGGCACCCATCAGTGGCACCGACCGCACACTTTCATTCGAGACGGGCAAGCTGGCCCAGCTGGCCGACGGCGCCGTCGTCGGCCGCATCGGCGACACCGTCCTGCTGGCCACGGCCACCGCAGCCCGGTCGGTGCGGGAGGGGGCCGACTTCTTCCCGCTGACCGTCGACATCGAGGAGCGGACCTACGCCGCCGGCAAGATCCCCGGCTCGTTCTTCCGCCGGGAGGGCAAGTGCCTCGGACCAGGCCATCCTGACCTGCCGGCTCATCGACCGCCCGCTGCGCCCGTCCTTCCCCGAGGGCTTCCGCAACGAGGTCCACGTCGTCGGGCACCATCTTCGGCGCCGACCAGGTGAACCCCCACGACGTCCTGGCCATCAACGCCGCCTCGGCCGCCCTGATGCTCTCGGGCATCCCCTTCGACGGCCCCATCGGCGCCGTCCGGGTGGCCTACTCGACCGAGGGCGACGTGGATCCCGCACCCCACCTTCGAGGAGGGCGACGAGTCCACCTTCGAGCTGGTGGTGGCCGGCCGGGCCCTGTCCGAGGACGCCGACGCCGAGATCGCCATCATGATGGTCGAGGCCGGCGGCACCGAGCGGTCGTGGTCCAGTACTACGACGAGGGCGCCCCCAAGGTCACCGAGGAGGTCCTGGCCGACGGGCTCGAGGCGGCCAAGACGTGGATCCGCGAGTCGATCGACCTCCAGCGCCAGCTGGTCGAGGCCTACGTGGCCGCCCGCGGCCCGATCGAGACCATCGACGTACTCGACCTTCACCGACTACGAGGACGACGTGTGCGAGCGGGTCGAGGCGGTCGGGCACCGACGCCATCGCCAAGGCCAACACGATCACCGCCAAGGCCGAGCGCAACGCCGCCCTCGACGCGGCGACGGCCATCATCATCGACGACCCTGGCCGGCGAGTTCCCCGAGCGGGGCGGCGAGGTCAAGGCCGCCGTCCGGTCGCTGACCAAGAAGCTGGTGCGCAAGCGCATCGTCGAGGAGGGCCTCCGCATCGACGGTCGCGGCACCGCCGACATCCGCCCGCTCTCGGCCGAGGTCGACCTGTTCCCGACGGCCCACGGCTCGGCGCTGTTCCAGCGGGGCGAGACCCAGGTGCTCAACGTGACCACGCTGGGCATGCCCCGCATGAACCAGCTGCTCGACACCATCGCCCCCGACGACCACAAGCGCTACATGCACCACTACAACTTCCCGCCCTTCTCCACCGGCGAGACCGGGTTCATGCGGGGCCCCAAGCGCCGGGAGATCGGCCACGGCCTGCTGGCCGAGCGGGCCCTGCTGCCCGTCGTCCCGTGCGAGGAGGACTTCCCCTACACCCTGCGCCTGGTGTCCGACGTGCTGGCGTCCAACGGCTCCACCTCGATGGCCTCGGTCTGCGGGTCGACCCTGTCGCTGATGGCCGCCGGCGTGCCGATCAAGGCGCCGGTGGCCGGCATCGCCATGGGCCTGGTCTACGACGGGGCACCTACGTCACCCTGACCGACATCCTCGGGGCCGAGGACGCCTTCGGCGACATGGACTTCAAGGTGGCCGGGACCGCCGACGTCGTCACCGCCCTGCAGCTCGACACCAAGATCGACGGCCTGCCGGCCGACGTGCTGGCCAAGGCGCTGCTGCCAGGCCAAGGAGGCCCGGCTCACCATCCTCGACGTCATGGCCGGCGCCATCCCCGAGCCCCGCGCCGAGGTGGCCGAGCAGCGCCCCGAAGATCGTCTCCTTCGAGATCCCGATCGACAAGATCGGCGAGGTCATCGGGCCCAAGGGCAAGGTCATCAACACCCTGCAGCAGGAGACCGGGGCCGACATCGCCGTCGACGACGACGGCATGGTCGGCACGGTGACCATCGGGGCCAAGGACGGCGCCGCGGTCGAGGAGGCCCGGCGCCGGATCGCCACTCATCCTCGACCCGCCGACGGCCGAGGTCGGCGCCATCTACCCGGGCAAGGTGGTCAACATCACCAAGTTCGGGGCCTTCGTCAACATCCTTCCCGGGCCGGGACGGCCTGCTCCACATCTCCAAGATCGGCCGGGGCAAGCGGGTCGAGCGGGTCGAGGACGTCCTCGACGCTGGGCCAGCCGGTCGAGGTCCGGGTGGACGACATCGACCCGCAGGGCAAGGTGTCCCTCTCCCTGGCCGGCGAGGCGCCCGCCGTGGCGTCGTCGGGTGGCGAGAGCCGGAACGGCCGCGGTGAGGGCCGGGGTGACGGTGGCGGTCGGAACCGCCCTCGGGGCGACCACGCCGATCCGGGTGACCGCCCCGACCGGGGCCGTCGTCCGGCCGAGTCGAGCGCCGGCCCCTGCCGGCGCAGCCTCCTTCGAGGACGCCTTCGAGGAGGAGCTGGTCCAGGAGTTCGGCGACCTGGGGCCAGCCGTGGCCGACACCGCCGATCGCCCGAGTGGTGGCGGCGGAGGTGGCCGGGGCGGTCGCCGTCGCCGTTGAGCACGCGTGAACACCGGGTGACGATCCGTTCGGTCGTCACCCGGTGATCCGTACCGAGACCCTCCCGTCCGGACTGGCCCTGGCCACCGAGCGGATGGCGGACGTCCGCTCGGTGTGCATCGGCTTCTGGGTCGGGACCGGGTCCCGTGACGAGGCGGACGAGCCGGGCGGGGCGTCGCACTTCCTCGAGCACCTGCTGTTCAAGGGCACCGCCGACCGATCGGCCGCGGCCATCGCCGAGGCGGTCGACGAGGTCGGCGGCGACTTCAACGCCTTCACCACCAAGGAGTACACGGCCTTCTACATCCGGCTGCTGGCCGAGCACCTCGCGCTCGGCCTCGACATCCTCTCGGACATCATGTGGCGGCCCGGCCCTCCGGCCCGCCGACCTCGAGGCCGAGCGGCAGGTGATCCTCGACGAGATCCTGATGCACGCCGACGAGCCGGCGGACGAGGCCGCCGAGCAGAGCTCGGCCCTGCTCTTCCCCGACCATCCGCTCGGGCGGGAGGTGCTGGGCAGTCACGACTCGGTGGCCGAGCATGACAGCCGAACGGATCCGCGAGTTCTTCGCCCAGCACTACCGGCCGGGCAACATGGTGGTGGCCGTGGCCGGCGACCTCGACCACGAGGCGGTGGCCGAGGGCCTCGAGGCTCGCTTCGCCGGGGCCGCGGGGCGGCGTCGCGCCCGACGCGCCAGGCACCCGACGACAAGGTCGAGCCCCTCGCCGTGTGCCCGGCGGGCCACCGAGCAGGCCCACCTGGTGCTCGGCGTCCGCTCGGTCGACCGGCTGCGACCCGCAGCGCTACGCCCTGGCCGTCGCTCAACCACGTCCTGGGCGGCGGGCTCTCCAGCCGGCTGTTCCAGGAGATCCGCGAGCGACGTGGGCTGGCCTACTCGGTGTGGTCGGAGCGGGTGGCCTACCAGCGACGCCGGCTCGCTGAGCGTGGGCATGGGGACGGCGCCCGAGCACGTGGCCGAGGTGCTCGACATCGTCTCCACCGAGCTCGACCGGCTGGGGGACGAGGGCATCACCGAGCGGGAGCTGGCCATCGCCAAGGGCAACCTCCGGGCCGAGACCCTGCTGGCCTGTGAGGACTCGGGGGCCCGGATGAGCCGCATCGGGGCCGGCCTGCTGCTCCACGGCGAGATCCTCACCGTGGACGAGGTGCTGGAGCGGGTGGAGGCATTGACCCTTGACGAGGTCCATGCCGCCGCGGTCGACCTGGTGGCCGCACCCCGGACCCTCTCGGTGGTCGGGCCGTTCGACGAATCGGACTTCGACCCCCGCTCGCTCCGCCTCGGCTGAGGCGTCCGGGGCCAGCCGCACCGCGACGACGGTGTGTCCGGGGCCACCGCACCCGACGACGGTAGGGTGGCCGGCATGCGAGTCGGGGTGGTCGGCGCCGGGGGAAGGATGGGCCAGGAGGTCTGCCGGACCGTGCTCGCCCATCCGGATCTTGAGCTGGTGGCGGCGGTCGATCCCGTCCACGGCGGGGCCGACCTCGGTGCCCTCATCGGGACGGACGCCGGGTCACTCACCATCACGGGCGATCTCGAGTCCCTGCGCGCCGGTCGGGACCGAGGTGGCGGTCGACTTCACCCGCCTGGACGCGGCCCGACTGACGCTGGCCTTCTGTGCCGACGCGGGGATCCACGCCGTGGTCGGTACTACCGGGTTCACCGCCGTCCGACCTGGACGACCTGGAGCGCCAGTTCGCCGGGCCCGCCTCGGGTGCTCCCAACTGCGTGGTGGCCGCCAACTTCGCCATCGGGGCGGTGCTCATGATGCGCTTCGCCGAGATGGCCGCCCCGTACTTCGGACGGCGCCGAGATCATCGAGCTGCACCACGACGGCAAGCTCGATGCCCCCTCGGGCACGGCCATGAGGACCGCTGAACGCATGGCCACGGCGCGGGAGGTGGCCGGATCGGGCGAGTTCCGGCCCGACGGGACCGTCACCCTCGTGCTGGACGGGGCCCGGGGTGGGCGAGGGCCCGGGCCAGATCCGTATCCACTCGGTCCGCTTGGCCGGGCTGGTGGCCCACCAGGAGGTCATCCTGGGTGGCGATCGGGCAGAGCCTGACCATCCGGCACGACTCCTACGACCGCTCGTCGTTCATGGACGGGGTGGTGCTCGCCGTGCGGTCGGTGGCGGAGCGCCCCGGCCTGACCGTCGGTCTCGAGCCGCTGCTCGGGCTCTGAGCCATCGACGGCCCGATGGACGACACCCGCCAGCGGATCCTCGAGGCCACCTACGCCTGTGTGGCCCGGTCGGGTCTGGCCAAGACCACGGTCGAGGATGCCGCCCGGGAGGCCTCGGTGTCCCGGGCCACCGTCTACCGGGCCTTTCCCGGTGGCCGCGAGGAGCTGCTCGACGCCGTGGTGTCGTGGGCCACGCTCGAGTTCTTCCGACGACTCTACGAGCACGTGCAGGATGCCGACAGCCTCGAGCAGGTGATGGAGCGGGGCATCATGTTCGCCCACCGCTCGATCGTCGAGCACGACGTGCTGCAGCGGGTGATGCAGACCGAGCCGGAGAAGCTGCTGCCGGCCCTGACCGTGGAGAGCATCCGCATCCGACAGGGGATCGCCGGCTTCCTGGTGCCCTACCTGGCCCAGCGGGGCGTGGCCGAGGGCGTCGGATCTGGACCAGGCGGCGGACTTCCTGGCCCGGATGGTCCTGTCCTACATGTCTGCTCCGGGCCGGTGGGACCTCGACGACCCCGATCAGGTGGCCCGCCTGGTGCGAGTCGGAACTGCTGGCCGGCGTAGTGGCGGGACCCGGTCCAGGCCGCGGCGGGCCCGTCGGACCGGGCGACGTCGGGAGCCCACGGGGGAGGTGAGGGTCCTCCACGGTCCGGTCTCGGTTCGTCGTTGACAATGAGACAAAAAACGACCTAGCGTTTCAATTGTGCAGGCACAAGGGACCGCGCTCCACGTCGTGGGCGGTGACGAACCGACTCGGGTCGCCATCCGTCCCGAGTCGGTGGACCACGCGTCGCCCCACCGGGTGCGGATCATCGACGGGACGCTGGCCTGCCTGGCCCGACACGGCACGGCCAAGACCACCGTGGACGACATCGCCCGCCAGGCCGGGGTGTCGCGGGCCACCGTCTACCGGGTCTTCCCCGGCGGTCGCGACGAGATCCTCGCCGCAGTGGTGGACACCGAGATGGCCCGGCTGTTCTCCGCCCTCGGCGTCCGGATGGGGGCCGCCCTCGACCTCACAGAAGCCCTGGTCGGGGGCATCGTCGAGGCCTCTGCTCGCATCCGGAACCATGCCGCCCTGGCCTACCTGGTGGCCAACGAGCCGGAGATGGTGCTCGGGCACCTGGCCTTCGACGAATCCAACCGGCTGCTGACCACGGCCTCCCGGTTCACCGCTCCCTTCCTGGCCCGATGGATGACTCCGACCGAGGCCGAGCGCGTGGCCGAGTGGGCCACACGCATCGTGCTGTCCTACGCCATCGCCCCGTCACCCCATGGCGACCTGGCCGACCCGATCGACGCTCGGCGTCTCGTCTCGACGTTCATGATCCCCGGGATCGTGGCCCTCCACGACGCCGGCGCCGCCGACTCGATCCTCATCACCCCGTTCGGGCACGGGACGCCGGCCGCCTCACCGGAGACCGCAATTCGAGCGACCGCCGCATCACCGACTACCACCACCATTCATTCGACGAGTACCGAGCGCGCCAAGGGAGACAAACCATGACCACCGAGATGAGCAGTACCGAGGACATCATCGGCCGGGAGGAGATCGACGACTTCGAGGCCATCCTCTCGGTGGTGGGCACCGAGGAGGCCGACGGGCGCCACCTGGTCCACTCCGACTACGACTCCATCTTCACCTGGGACTACGAGAAAGGGGCCCGACCCAAGCTCAACAAGCTCTACGAGAAGGCCAAGGGTGCCCAGTGGAACGGGGAGACCGACCTGCCGTGGGAGACCGAGGTCGACCAGGGGCGCATGGTCGTCGAGCAGGCCGAGGCCACCGGCGGGTTCGGCGCCGGATTCGACCTGTCCGGCACGCCGGTGGAGAAGTGGACCGAGAAGGAGTGGGTGGACTTCGGGGTGGAGAGCCAGAACTGGACCCTGTCCCAGTTCCTCCACGGGGAGCAGGGCGCCCTGATCTGCACGGCCAAGATCGTGGAGTCGGTGCCGTGGATCGACGCCAAGTACTACGCCTCCACCCAGGTGATGGACGAGGCCCGCCACGTCGAGGTGTTCGGCAAGTACCTCGACGAGAAGCTGTCGGGGCACTACCCGATCAACGCCCACCTGCGGCATGCTGCTCGACGACATCATCGCCGACTCCCGGTGGGACATGACCTACCTGGGGATGCAGATCATGGTGGAGGGACTGGCCCTCGCCGCGTTCGGGCTGCATGCACGCCATGACCGCCGACCCGCTGCTCAAGCAGCTGCTGCGCTACGTGATGGCCGACGAGGCCCGCCACGTGGCCTTCGGGGTGCTCAGCCTGCAGGAGTACTACCAGGGTCTGACCGCAGCCGAGCTCCGGGAGCGCCAGGAGTTCGCCTTCGAGGCCGCCGTCCGCATGCGGGACCGCTTCCTCCAGCAGGAGGTGTGGGACCGGATGGGCGTCGATCCCAAGGCCATCGTGCCCGTCGTCCAGCAGGCTCCCGAGCGGGGTGAGTTCCAGGCCCTCCTGTTCTCCAAGATCGTCCCCAACTGCAAGAAGCTGGGCCTCCTCGACGCCGCCGACGGGTGGCTGCGGACCAAGTTCACCGAACTGGGCGTCATCGAGTTCGAGTCGTGGGTGGACACCGCCGAGGAGTACGACGCCATGGCCTCGGTCCCTCCGAAGGACCGGCTCGCCTCCTGAGGCTCCGCTCCGCCGGTCTGAGCGGTGGGTGCTGGTAGCCTGCGGATCCGTGAGGCCCACTCTCATTCCTGTGCCGTTTCCTGCGTCGCCCCCGAGGGGCTGAGGGCCGATGCCCCGCTTCGGCTCGGTGGTCACGGCCATGGTCACCCCCTTCGGTCCCGACGGTTCCCTCGATCTCGCCGCCGCTGACGCCGTGGCCCGACACCTGGCGGCCACCGGGAGCGACGGGCTGGTGGTCGCCGGTACCACCGGCGAAGGACCGGTGCTGACCGATGCCGAGCGGATCGATCTGTTCCGGGCCGTGGTCGGGGCCGTGGACATCCCGGTGATCGCCTCGACCGGCACCAACGACACGGCCCACTCCGTCCAGATGACCAAGGAGGCCAAGGCGGTCGGGGTCGACGGCATCCTGGTCGTGACCCCGTACTACAACCGACCGTCGCCGGCTGGGCTCTCGGCCCACTTTCGGGCGATCGCCGAGGCGTCCGACCTGCCGGTGCTCCTCTACGACATCCCCGTCCGGTCGGGCAGGAGGATCGGCACCCGCCTCACCCTGGAGCTGGCTCGTGACGTCCGCACCATCGTGGGGGTCAAGGACGCCACCGGCGACCTCGCCGCCGCGGCCACGGTGGTGGCAGAGGCCCCGGACGGCTTCGACGTCTACTGCGGCGACGACTCGCTCACCCTCCCGTTCGAATCGGTCGGTGGGGCCGGCGTGATCAGCGTCGCCGCCCACTGGGCCGGCCGTCTCTTCGCCGAGATGATCGCCAGTCACCGGGCCGGAGATGTGCAGCGGGCCGTACAGGTCAACCAGCACCTGGCCGACTCCTACCGTTTCCAATCCTCCGACGAGTACCCCAACCCGGTGCCGGCCAAGGCCGCCTGCCGGGCCCTGGGCCTACCGGTGGGCCAGTGCCGTCTGCCCAACGCCCCGGCTCCCGCCGCGCTGGACGAACGGGCCGGGGCCGTGATCGCGAGATTGAACCAGTGGTACCCGACGCCTCAGTCGGTTGCGTGACCGGTGCGGGACCGCGGTGACCGGACCTCCTGGCACCTCGACCCACCCCACAGCCAGGACCCCTGACACAACCGGGGTGACCGAAGCAGCAGAGAGAAGCGATCAGTGAACAATCAGGGAGCACGCCGCGGCACCGAGGGCGCCGGCGCCCAGGACGCGAACACCCAGAAGGGCGGCGGGGCCAGGAAGACGTCCAGTTCCCGGAAGAAGCAACCGGCGGCCAAGGCCGATGCCCCACCCCAGAAGCGTTCCCGAACCTCGGCAGACTCCACCCCCGGACCGGCGCGGACGCCGCCGAAGCCGTCGGCCGGCGGCGGGGGCGGAGGCAAGGGCGGCGGGGCCGGGGGCTCCTCGGTGCGGATCGTCTTCCTCGGGGGTCTCGGCGAGATCGGCCGGAACTGCGCCTGCATCGAGGTCGACGGGCGCATCCTCGTCCTCGACGTGGGCATCATGTTCCCCGACCCGGACATGCCGGGGGTGGACCTGGTCCTCCCCGACCTCACCTACCTGCGAGAGAACGCCGACCGCGTCGACGGGGTCATCCTGACCCACGGGCACGAGGACCACACCGGCGGCCTGGCCTACCTGCTCCGGGACTTCCCGGTGTCGGTCTACGGGTCCGAGCTGACCCTGGCTCTGGCCCGAAACCGGGTCGACGAGGCCGGCATGAACGAGCGGGTCCAGTTCGTCCCGGTCCGGGACGGGGAGCGCCGGCGCATCGGACCCTGTCGACGTGGAGTTCATCCCGGTGACCCACTCGGTACCGCACGCCTTCGCCACTGCCTTCCACACGCCGCAGGGGATCATCCTCCACTCCGGCGACTTCAAGATCGACCTCCACCCGGTGGACGGTCGCCGGACCGACCTGGCCCGCATGGGGGCCCTGGCCTCCGATCCGGGGATCCGGCTGCTGCTCTCGACTCCACCAACGCCGAGGAGCCCGGGTTCACCGCCTCGGAGTCGACGGTGGGCCAGACGTTGCGGAGGGTCTTCCTGGCCCGGCCGGACCGACGGTTCATCGTGACCTGCTTCGCCAGCCACATCCACCGGGTCCAGCAGGTGGCCGATGCCGCCATCGCCGGGGGGCGGAAGGTGGCCACCCTGGGCCGCTCGATGCAGAAGAACGTGGCCCTGGCCCGGAAACTCGGGCTCCTGGACATCCCCGACCGTTCCATGGTCGACATCGAGGACGTCGATCAGCTCCAGCCGGGCCAGGTGTGCGTGATCTCGACCGGCTCCCAGGGAGAGCCCATGTCGGCCCTGTCCAAGCTGGCCACCGGCGAGAACCGGTGTCTTCAAGCTGCGGGAGAACGACGTGGTGGTGATCAGCGCCCACCCGATCCCCGGCAACGAGTGGTCGGTGGGTCGGGTCATCGACGGCCTCCACCGACGCGGCGTCGAGGTCATCCACTCGGGCGTGGACTCGGTCCACGTGAGCGGCCACGCCCGCCAGGGAGAGCTTGGCCACCCTCATGTCGGTGACCGACCCCGAGTGCTTCATCCCCGTCCACGGCGAGTACCGGCACATGGTCAACCACGTGCGGCTGGCCGACTCGATGGGCATCGTGGGCGACCGGGTGCTCCTGTGCGAGGACGGCGACGCCGTGCGCGCTCGACGGCAAGGGGCTCCACCGCGACGGCACCGTGCCCGGCGGCTACCTCTTCGTCGACGGCAGCTCGGTGGGTGACATCGGCCACGGGGTGCTCCGGGACCGGATGGTCCTGGCCGAGGAGGGTGTGGTCATGGTGGTGGCCACCGTCGACCTCAAGCGGGGCGAGGTGGTCGGGCGTGCCCCAGATCGTGACCCGGGGCTGGGCCTATGACCACGACACCGAGCTGCTCCTCGACGAGGCCCGGGTGCAGGTGACCAGGGCCCTCGAGCAGGCACTCTCCGCGGGGAGCAGCGATCACGAGAACCTCAACCGGGTGGCCCGCAAGGCGCTGGGAAGGCTGGTGGGCGACCGGACCCGCCAGCGCCCGATGATCGTCCCGGTCATCGTGACCGTCTGACCCTCCCACCTGGGTGTCCCCGAGATGGTGACCCTGCGGGAGTACCCTGTTACCCACTGTGACGACCGCCACCAAGCGTCCGGCGGGCCGATCCGGGGCTTCGCGGTCCAGGGGCCGGTCCGCGTCTTCGACACGATCGCGCTCGAGGTCCTCGAGGTTGGGGCGGCGGAGCTCTGCCTATCGGGGTGGTCGGGGAGCGGGTTCGAACGGCCGGCGGGGCCGGCAGGAGTCGTCCGGCGTCATGGCCACCATGGGGGCGGTCGTGGCCAGTCACGCCACCGACCTCTGGGGCGTGGTGCTGGTCACCGTGGGCATCCTGGCCGCGGTCGCCTTCTACGGCGGCTCCCACTCCCTGGGCCCGGCGGGCCATGGGGCAAGGGTCGCCGTGGGCGACCTGCTCGGCTGGGGTCGCTTCCTGGTCCCGCTGGTGGCGGTGGCCATGGGCCTCCTGCTGCTGGTCGGCTACCGCGTCGGTGACGACGAGACCCGGACCACGCCCGAGCCGGCTCGGGCGGTCATCGGAGCGGCGCTCGGCCTGTTGGCCGTGGCCGGCCTGGCCGGCCTGGCCGGCGGCTCCCCCGGCCTGAGGTCGTCGACCGCCCTGCTCTCGTCGGCCGGCGGGTGGCTCGGGGCGCTGGTCGGCAACCCGCTGCGCTCGGGCCTCGGGGGGTTCGGAGCCACCGTCGTGCTGGTGGCCCTGGCCGTGGTGGCCATGGTCCTGTTCACCGGGGTGTCGATCCGGGCGGCCACCGGCGGCATCGTCGGCGCGGTCCGGTGGTCGGCGGCGATGGCCCGGGACCGGACCGGACTCGACGACGACGAGGAGGTCGAGGAGGAGTTCGACGAGGAGGATGAACCGACCGACCCCTTCGGCCGGCCGGGTCGCACCGGCGCCGGCCGTGGCCCCTCTGGTCGACGAGGACGAGGACGAGGACGACGGAAGAGGACGAAGAAGAAGAGGACGAATGGGAGGAGGACGACCCTGAGGAGTCCGAGCCGGAGCCGGAACTTCTGCCGGCGGCCGCCACCTCGCCCGGCCCGGGCTCATCGCTCGAGATGAGGCTGGGCCCCACCGTCGGTGACTGGCGCCTGCCGCCGGCCACTATTGCTCAAGCGGGCCAAGCCCCAGGCCATCGACGAGCGGGCCGTGGAGGCGGCCGGCGAGGCGCTCGTGGCCGCCCTGGCCGCCCACGGCGTCGAGACCCGGCTGGTCGGGCAGGACCGTCGGCCCGTCGGTCACCCGCTACGAGCTCGAGCTCGGGTCCCGGGGTGAAGGTGGCCCGGGTCACCAGCCTGTCCAAGGACATCGCCTACGCCATGGCGTCGCCCGACGTGCGCATCCTGGCCCCCATCCCGGGCAAGTCGGCCATCGGCGTCGAGGTGCCCAACCGGCAGCCGCCAGCTGGTGGCCCTCGGGCGACATCCTGGCCTCGCCGGAGGCCGACGGGGCCACCCATCCCCTCGAGGTGGCCCTCGGGCCGCGACATCGCCGGGCGGGCCGGTGATGGTCAACCTGGCCGAGATGCCCCACATCCTGATCGTCCGGGGCGACCGGGGCCGGGCAAGTCGTCGTGCATCAACTCCGCTGCATCACCTCGATCCTGATGCGGGCCACCCCCGACCAGGTGCGGCTGATCCTGGTCGACCCCAAGCGGGTCGAGCTCGGCCAGTACAACGACCTGCCCGCACCTGCTGACCCAGGTGGTGGTCGACCCCAAGAAGGCGGCCAACGCCCTCGTCTGGGCGGTGCACGAGATGGAGCGCCGCTACGACCTGCTCGCCGAGGTCGGCGTGCGCGACATCACCGGGTACAACGCCGCCTTCGACGACGGGGACCTGGCCGAATTCGAAGAGGCCTACCGGTTGCGGATGGTCGGGACCGACCCCGAGGACGAAGACGCCGAGGACGACAGAGCTGGAGCCCAAGTTCGCCCGCCTGCCCTTCATCCTGATCGTGGTCGACGAGCTCAACGACCTGATGATGGTGGCCGCCCGCGACGTCGAGGAGTCGATCTGCCGGATCGCCCAGATGGCCCGGGCCGTCGGCATCCACCTGGTGCTCGCCACCCAGCGCCCGTCGGTCGACGTCATCACCGGGGTCATCAAGGCCAACATCCCGTCCCGGCTGGCCTTCTCGGTGTCGTCGCTGGCCGACAGCCGGGTCATCCTCGACCAGCCCGGTGCCGAGCGGCTGATCGGCAAGGGCGACATGCTGCTGCTGACGGCGTCGTCCAGCGATGCCCGCAGCGGCATCCAGGGCCCGTGGGTCAGCGAGGACGAGGTCCGCGCGGTGGTCGGCCCACTGGCGGCGCCAGCGACCGATGGAAGTGGTGGCGGACATCGAGGAGGTGGTGGGGAGTGAAGGGCCTCGGACGGGGGGTGAGGACGGGGACGACGAGCTGCTGGATCAGGCCATGGAGCTGGTGGTCCGCTCCCAGCTGGGGTCCACCTCGATGCTGCAGCGCAAGCTCCGGGTCGGCTTCGCCCGGGCCGGCCGCCTGATGGACCTGCTGGAGCGGCGGGGCGTCGTGGGCCCGTCGGAGGGCTCCAAGGCCCGGGCCGTGCTCATGACCCCCGAAGAACTGGACGCCCGCTGACCGACGGAGCCCCCCCAGAGTCGGTGACCGAGCCGTCGGCAGTTCCTGACCTCGCCCCGACCGGTGCCACCGGTGGAGGGGCCGCTCCGGCCGGGGCAGCCGGTGGGAGCACCCCCCTACCCGAGCCGGTCGTGGTGGACATCACCGCCCCGATGCAGCCGGACACCGTGGTCCTCACACCCTGGGCCACCACCCGTGCGGATGAGCAGTGGGTGGCGGTACCTGCGGCCGGACCGCCACCGACCGTGGTGCCGGACGGCCCTCCGGTCCCCGTGGCGAGCCCGGCTCCCGGGGGCGACGCCGGTACGACGGGGGAGCGGCCGCGGACCGAACGGCGGGGCCATCGCCGCAAGAGCCACCGGAGGGTGCTGGTGGCCATCGCCATCGTGTCGGCCCTACTCCTGGCCACGGCGGGGTGGGCCGGTGCCCAGCGCATCAACCATCCTCTGGCCCGTCCGGCCGTGCAGTCCGGGGTGCCGGCCACCCTCCCGGTCCCCGGAGCCAGCCCGTCGCTGCCCTGGCCGGCCAAGGGACAGGCGGCGATCGCCATCCCGGCCCTGAGCTACGCCCAGCAATCGGGCCCCGAGCCGCCGGTCCCCATCGCCTCCCTGACCAAGATGACCAACGCCCTGGTGGTACTCCGGGACCATCCCGTGCCGGCCGGGGCCAGCGGGCCGTCCATCACCATCACAGCCGACGACGTGGCCGAGTACGACACCGAGCTCCACAACGACCAGTCGACGGTGCCGATCCACACGGGTGAGGTCCTCACCGAGCTCCAGATGCTCGAGGCCCTCCTGACCCAGTCGGCCAACGACACGGCGTACAGCCTGGCCATGTGGGATGCCGGGAGCATCCCGGCCTTCGTGGGCAAGATGAACGCCCTGGCCGCCTCGCTCGGGACCACGGCCACCCACTACCTCGACGCCAGCGGCTACGACCCGGGCTCGGTGTCGACGGCTGCGGACGTGCTGCGGGTGGCCGCAGCAGGCATGGCCGACCCCACCTTTGCCTCGGTGGTGGGCATGTCGTCCATCGACTTCCCCGGGGTGGGCACGGTCCCCAACGTCGTGAGTGAGATCGGCCACAACGGCGTCATCGGGGTGAAGTCCGGGTACACGTCCAAGGCCGGGGGCTGCCTGGTGCTGGCGGCCAACCGGGTGGAGGGGGGCCACACGGTGCTGGTGCTGGCGGCAGTGCTGGGACAGCCCACGCCGCCGCCCATCGTGCCCAAGACGACGACCACAACCGCCCCCAAGCCGGCTCCCACCACAACCACCACCGCCACCACGGCCACGACCGCCCCGGCCCCCGGCGTGGTCCCCCCGCCGACCACCGCACCGACCCCCACCACCACCGCCACCACCGCTCCGCCTCCCCCTCGCACCACCACCACGACCTCCATCCCGGTCGACGACCTGCAGGTCCCCGATCCGCTCAAGTACACGCGCCCGGTGACCGAGGCCCTGCTGCAGGCGGCCCAGGCCGGCGTGGTGCCGGTCGCCGTGGCCACCAAGGGAGCAGTCGTCGGCACGGCCACCGCCGCTTGGGGGGGGCAGTCGCACCGGGTGGCCGTGGTGGCCGGCCAGTCGGCCTCGGTGCTGGGGTGGCCGGGCCAGGTGGTGGCGGCCACCGCCTCGCTGGACCCGGTCCGTGCCGGCGGGGCGCGGGGAACCACGGTGGGGACCGCCCGGTTCATCCTCGGCTCGCAGTCCGAAGTCGTCCCGCTGACGCTGGCCTCGACCGTACCCGAGCCGACCTGGTGGTGGCGACTCCTCCACAACTGACCTCGGCCCGTCCACGGTCCTGATCGGTCGCGGTCCGGCGGTGCGGCGGGTGGCGAGCGGTCCGGCCCGGCCAAACCTCGGGCGAGTACCGTGTCGGTGTGCGTGCACGAGCCCCTGCGTCGTCGGCCAATCTCGGACCCGGCTTCGACACGTTGGCCATCGCCCTGGACCGGTACGTCGAAGTGGAGGTGGAGCCCTCCTCCAAGCTGATCGTCCGGTCGGAGGGCGAGGGGGCCGGGCTGTCCGACGACCCGTCCCACCTGGCCGCCCGGGTGGCCATCGACGTGGCCGGCACCGATCATCTGTCCATCACCGTCCGATCCCAGATCCCCATCGCCCGGGGGCTCGGGTCGTCAGCCGCCCTGGCCGTGGCGGCCGCCGCCGCTGCGGGGGCCGACGACCCACTGGCCGTGGCCTCCAAGGTGGAAGGGCACCCGGACAACGCCGCCGCCTCCATGGTGGGCGGACTGGTGGCGGCCGCCCGGGTGAAGGGCGGTGTGCAGGCGGTGCGCCTCCCACTCGACGTGAGCCTGGCCTTCGTCGTCATCGTTCCCGACGTGACCCTGTCCACGGCCAGAGCCCGTCAGGCACTGCCCCCCCAGGTGAGCCGGGAGGGCGCGGCATTCAACCTGTCGAGGATGGCTCTCCTGATCGCCGGTCTGGCCGACAGCCGGGTGCTGATCCCCGAGGCGACCGAGGACCGCCTGCACCAGGACTACCGGAGCCCCCTGTTCCCCGCCGCGCCCAAGCTGCTGGCCGGGATGACAGCCGGCGGAGCCCTGGCCGTGTGCTGGTCGGGTGCCGGGCCCTCGTTGCTCGGGATCACCCAGGGCCCCCAGGCACCGGCGGTGCAGGCTGCCGCGGAGGCCGCGTTGGCCGAGGCCGATGTGCCCGGCCAGGTGCTGATCCTCCACGCGGACATGCACGGACTGATCCTCGACCGCAAGGGTGGCTCGGCGGAGCTGTTCGACTTCAACCTCGACGAGTAGCGAGGCCCCACCGGCCGACCGGCCCCACCGACACCCCGGTCACCCCGCCATCCCGGGGGCCGTATCCTGGGGCGGTGACCACCGAGGAGCAGCCAGCCGGGCCGCGCACCTTCCACATCCGTACCTTCGGGTGCCAGATGAACGACCACGACTCTGAGCGTCTGGCCGGGGCACTCGTGGCCGACGGGCTGGTGGCCACCGCCGGACATCGAGGCCGCCGACGTGGTGGTGTTCAACACCTGCTGCATCCGGGAGAACGCCGACAACAAGCTCTACGGCCACCTGGGCAACCTGAAGACCCTGCGGGAGCGCCGGCCCGACATGCAGATCGCCGTGGGCGGTTGCCTGGCCCAGATGGACGGGGAGCGGGTGCGCCAACGGGCCGCCCACGTCGACGTGGTGTTCGGGACCCACAACCTGACCCGGGCCCCCGAGCTGCTGCGCCGGGCCGCCCGCTCGGGCCCGGTGGTGGAGATCCTGGACGGGCCGCCACCGGGCGCAGAGCCCGCCGCGGCCGAGCAGCAGGTCGCCGCCCTCGACGCCGTCCGAGACCTGCCCTATGCCGCCTGGGTCACCATCCAGATCGGGTGCGACAACTCGTGCGCCTTCTGCATCGTCCCCTCGGTGCGGGGCCGCGAAGTGTCAGCCGGCCGTTCGACGACCTGGTCGACGAGGTCCGCACGCTGGCCGGCCGGGGGGTCACCGAGGTCACGTCTGCTCGGGCCAGAACGTCAACTCCTACGGCCGGGACCTCACCCGCCGCCGACCGCTCTTCGCTGACCTGCTCCGGGCCGTCGGCGCGGTGGACGGCATCCGCCGGGTGCGGTACACCAGCCCCCACCCGAAGGACCTCCGACCCGAGACCATCGCCGCCATGGCCGAGACCGCGGAGGTCTGCGACCACCTCCACCTCCCGCTGCAGTCCGGCAGCGACTCCGTGCTCGCCGCCATGCGTCGGGGCTACACGGCCGAGCGGTACCTGGCCCGCCTGGCGGCCGCCCGGGCCGCCATCCCCGACCTGGCCGTCACCACCGACATCATCGTGGGATTCCCCGGCGAGACCGAGGACGACTTCGAACGGACCCTGGAGGTGGCCGCCGAGGCCGCCTACGACAGCGCCTACACGTTCATCTTCTCGCCCCGTCCCGGGACCCGGGCGGCGGCCATGACCGACCGGTTCGTGCCCGCCGAGGTGGTGGCCGACCGGTTCGAGCGGCTCCGCACGGTGGTCGAGCGGTCGGCACTGCTCCGCCACCGGGCGCGCATCGGCCGGGAGGAGGAGGTACTGGTCGAGGGTCCCTCCAAGCGGAACGCAGCGGTGCTCACCGGTCGCACGGGCCAGAACAAGCTGGTGCACTTCGACGGCACCGGCGGGCGGTCGGTGCCGGCCGGGTCGTACGCCACCGTGGCCGTGGTCGACGCGGCGCGCCACCACCTCTCCGGGGTGCTGCGGACGGTGGTCGCCGGCCCGTCCCACCGCACGCGTATCCCGGTTGTCCGCCGGCTGAGCGGCGGACGTCGACGTGACGCCGGACGTGTCAGCGCCGCCGGATGCGGTCGGGCCGACGGCGGTGGCCCTGGTCGGGCCGACGGCCTCGGGGAAGTCCGGCATCGCCCTCCAGGTGGCCGACCGCCTGCCCTCCGACTCGCCCGCCGATGGACCCGGCGGGTCGGCGGGTCGGCGCCGTGGAGCTGGTCTCGGTGGACTCGATGGCCGTCTACCGGGGCATGGACATCGGGACGGCCAAGCCGACCCCCGAGGTCCGGGCCCGGGTGCCGTACCACCTGGTGGACCTGGTCGACCCCGGCCAGGAGTTCACCGCCCAGCAGTTCCAACGGGCGGCCCGGCGGGCCCTGGCCGGGATCGCCGGCCGGGGGCACACCGCCCTGCTGGTCGGGGGGACCGGCCTGTACCTGCGCTCGGTGGTGGATGACCTCACGTTCCCCGGCCGGTTCCCCGAGGTGGCAGCGGCGCTGTCCGAGCGGATCGACCGGGCCGGCCCCGTCGGGAGTCCCGGGCAGCTGGCCGTCCTCCGCCAGCTCCACCACCGCCTCGGCGGCGCTCGACCCGGTGGCCGCCGGCCGGATCGACCCGGCCAACCGCCGGCGCGTGGTGCGCGCCCTCGAGGTGACGCTGGGCTCGGGCCGTCCCTTCTCCGCGTTCGGACCGGGCTGGAGCGGTACCCCCCGAGCCGGGTGGCCATGGTCGGCGTCGACCGGGGGACCGACGAGCTGGACCGACGCATCGGCGAGCGGTTCGACCGCCTCATGGACCAGGGGCTGCTGGAGGAGGTCCGCGGGCTGGCCGGTCGTCCCGGGGGGATCTCGCGCACCGCCCGCCAGGCCCTCGGGTACCGCGAGCTCCTCGCCCACCTCGAGGAGGGGGTGCCGCTGGGGGAGGCGGTGGACCGAGGCCGTCCGGCGCACCCGGACCTTCGCCCGTCGGCAGCGGGCCTGGTTCCGGCGCGATCCCCGTATCGTGTGGTTGGACCCGTCCGGCGATCCGGCCGGTGCCATCGTGACCCTGGCCGGGAGCCACCCCGTGGCCACCGTGGGGGTGGGGGTGGGAGAATGGACCAGCACGAGATGACTCCGACCGTCGAACCCCACCCACCCCTGCGACTGACCAAGCACCACGGTGCCGGCAACGACTTCCTGGTCCTGGTGGACCCGGACGACCGGTCGGCCCTGGGCCCCGACGTGGTGCGGGCCCTGTGCGACCGACGGTTCGGCGTGGGCGCCGACGGGGTGATCAGGATCCTGGCCGGCGCCGAGGGGGCGGCGCTGACCATGGACCTGGCCAACGCCGACGGGGGCGCCGCCGAGATGAGCGGGAACGGCATGCGCTGCCTGGCCCAGGCGGCGGTGCGGGCCGGACTGGTGACGCCACCGGACTTCGCCGTGGCCACCCTCGGGCGGGGTGCGGACCGTGCGGTACGAACAGGCTGCCGACGGTGTCGGGCCGGACTGGGCCTGGGTGGAGATGGGGCCGGCCCGGCTCGGTCCTGAACGGGCGCCGGCCTTCGCCGAGCAGCGGGCCCGCCTGGTCGACCTCGGGCAACCCCCATCTGGTCCTCCTGGGCGGTGACCCGGCCGGCGTCGAGGTGGCCGAGCTCGGGACCAAGCTCCAAGGCGAGTTCCCCGGGGGGGTCAACGTGGAGTTCGTCGCCCTCGGCCCGGGCCCCGACGCCCTCACCCTGCGGGTCTGCGAGCGGGGGGTGGGTGAGACCCTGGCCTGCGGCACGGGCAGTGCCGCGGCGGCCGCCGCCGCCCATCGGTGGGGCCTGGTGGGGGCCGCGGTGGACGTGCACAACCCGGGCGGCACGCTCCGGGTGGAGCTGGGCGACGACGCCGTCTCACTCGGCGGTCCGGTGGCCTTCGTGGCCGACCTGGAGGTCGACCCGGTGGTGCTGGTGGCCGGGCGCCGCCCGTGACCCCCGACGACTCGGCGTTCACCGACACCCTCATCGCCCGCACGGTCCGGGAGCGCATCGTGCTGGTCGGCGTCACCTTCCCCCACGCCACCCTGGCCGACGACCGAGGCCGGCCTCGACGAGCTGGCGCTGCTGGTCGACACGGCCGGGGCCGACGTGGTGGCCCGGGTCGTCCAGCGGCGGGACCCGCCCGACCCGGCCACCTACGTCGGCCGGGGCAAGGCGGAGGAGCTCCGCGCGCTGTGCCTGGCCGTCGACGCCGACACCGTGGTCTTCGACGACGAGCTCACGCCGGCCCAGCAGCGCAACCTGGAGAAGATCCTCGGGCCGCACGGCCATCGACCGCACGGCGGTGATCCTCGACATCTTCGCCCAGAACGCCCGCACCCACGAGGGCAAGGCCCAGGTCGAGCTGGCCCTGCTGCGCTACCGGCTGCCCCGGCTCCGGGGACGGGGCCGCTCGTTCAGCCAGCAGGCCGGCGGCATCGGCACCCGGGGCCCGGGCGAGACCCAGCTCGAGGTCGACCGCCGCCGCCTGGTCCGGCGCATGAGCAGGCTCGAGGCGGACCTGCGCCGCCTGGACCAGACCCGGCGGCACCCAGCGCAAGGGCCGGGCCCGTTCGCCGCCAGCGAGCGGTGTCCCTGGTCGGCTACACCAACGCCGGCAAGTCGACCCTGCTCAACCGGCTGACCGACGCCGGCGTGCTGGTCGAGGACCGGCTGTTCGCCACCCTCGACCCCCGCACCCGCCGGCTGGCACCTGCCCGGCGGCGAGACGGTCCTGCGTCACCGACACCGTCGGCTTCGTCCGCAAGCTGCCCCACCAGCTGGTCGAGGCCTTCCGCTCGACCCTCGAGGTGGTGCGCCGAGGCCGACCTGCTCGTCCACGTGGTCGACGGCTCGGCCCCGGACCCCGAAGGCCAGATCGACGCCGTGCGCGACGGTGCTGGCCGAGATCGGTGCCGACGGCCGTGCCCGAGCTGCTGGTCGTCAACAAGGCCGACCGTCGGCGCCCGAGGCGGCCGAGCGCGCTGGCCGAGCGCGCACCCCGGGTCGGTGGCTGATCTCGGCCCGGACCGGGGAGGGCATCGACGAGCTGCTGCGCGCGCCTCGGCGACCGGCTGCGGGTGGGTGACCGGGTGGTGGAGCTGGTCGTCCCCTGGGGCCGCGGCGACGTCCTGGCCGCCGTCCACCGGGAGGGCGAGGTGGTCGGCGAGGAGGCCGGCGAGGGATGCACCCGCGTCCGGGTGGTCCTGGACGCCGTGGGCAAGGCCCGGTTCGCCGAGTTCGTGGCGTCGTGAGGCCGCCCCCCGATCCGTCGGCGCCCGGCTTCGAGCCGCCCCCGTACCCCTACGACCGGCTCGACGCGCTCAAGGCCAGGGCCGAGGCGCGGTTCGCCGACAGCGGCGGAGTGGTCGACTGCTCGATCGGGCACCCCGTGCGACCCGCCGCCGCCGGCCGTGGTGGAGGCGCTGGCGCACGTCGGGCACCGAGCGGGGCTACCCCGCCTCGCCGGGGTCGCCGGCGTACCGGCGGGCCGCCGCCGGGTGGCTGGCCCGGCGGTTCGGGGTCGTCGGTCGACCCCGACCACGAGCTGGCGGCGTGCGTGGGCACCAAGGAGTTCGTGGCCTCGACCGCCCAGTGCCTGCGCCTGCGCACGCCCGGCCGCGACACCGTCCTCTACCCGGCGGTCTCCTACCCGACCTACGCCATGGGGGCCCTGCTCGGCGGGTGCCGGGCCGTGCCGGTGCCGGGGAGCTCCCCGGTGGTGGGCCCGACCTCGTCGTCGGTCGGCGCCGGAGGACGCCGACCGGGCCCTGCTGCTGTGGGTCAACACGCCCGGCCAACCCGACCGGGGCGCCTCGACGACCTGGACCGCGGCGGCCGCGTGGGGGCGGCCGCCACGGCGTCCCGGTGTTCTCCGACGAGTGCTACGCCGAGTTCACCTGGGACGGGCCGCCGCGCACCGTGCTGTCGACCGGGGTCGGACGGGCGTGGTCGCCGTCCACTCGCTGTCGAAGCGCTCCAACCTGGCCGGCGTGCGGGTCGGCTTCTACGCCGGCGACCCCGACCTGGTCGAGTACCTGCGCGAGGTGCGCAAGCACGCCGGCCTCATGGTCCCCGGTCCGGTGCAGGCCGCCGCCGCCGTCGCGTTCGACGACGACGGCCACGTGATCGAGCAGCGGCGCCGCTACGGGGAGCGGCTGGCCTTCCTGGCCGCTGTGCTGGCCGGCTCGGGCGTCCCCGCGCCGCTGCCGGCCGGGGGGTTCTACCTGTGGGTGCCCGTGCCCGACCGGTTCGCCGGCGACGGCGCGACCGGCGCGTGGGCCCTGACCGAGGCCCTCGCCATGGTCGGCGGCCTGCTGGTCAGCCCCGGCGACCTCTACGGCCCGGGCGGCGCGGGTCACGTCCGGATCGCGGTGGTCCAGCCCATGGACCGCCTCGAGGCTGGTGGCCGAGCGGCTGGCCGGTCGGACCCTGGTGCCGGCCCGGACCGAGTGACCGACCCGGAGCCCGGACCCGAAGGCGGCGCGGCCGGTGCCCGTGGGAGCGGCCGCGCCCCGGGCAGGGCCGCCATGACCCGGCGCTAACGTCTGCCCATGGCAGATCTCCGGTCCCAGATCGACGAGCTGTGGTCCCGTGCTCGGAGCTGGGTCCGGGCGACACCGACGCCTTGGCCGTCGGTCACCGAGGCGATCGACCTGCTCGACTCGCGGTGAGGCCCGGGTGGCCGAGGTCGACCCGGACAGCGACGAGGTGGTCGTCCACGAGTGGCTGAAGCAGGCCATCCTCCTGCTGTTCCGTCTGCGGGCCATGGAGACCGTCGAGGTCGGGCCCTTCGAGTACGCCGACAAGCTCCCCCTGAAGACCGGGCTACGCCGCCGCCGGCGTGCGGGTGGTGCCCGGGGCGTCGGCCCGCTGGGGCTCGTTCCTCGGCAACGGGGTCATCTGCATGCCCAGCTACGTCAACATCGGGGCCCGGGTGGGGGCGGGCACCATGGTCGACACCTGGGCCACGGTCGGCTCGTGCGCCCAGATCGGCGAGCAGGTCCACCTGTCCGGCGGCGTGGGCATCGGCGGCGTGCTCGAGCCGCCCCAGGCCGCCCCGGTGATCATCGAGGACGAGGTCATGATCGGCAGCCGGTGCATGATCACCCAGGGGGCCCGGGTCGGCCGGGGCGCGGTGCTGGGGGAGGGGACGATCCTCAACCCGTCGATCCCGGTGATCGACGCCGAGACCGGGGAGGAGCTCGGCCGCGGGCATGTCCCCGCGTGGTCGGTGGCCGTCCGGGCCTCGCGGCGGCGCCAGTTCCCCGGCGGCGAGTTCTTCCTCCCCTGCGTGCTGGTCATCAAGCGGCTGACCGAGGGCGAGCGCCACGACAAGGCCAGGCTCAACGACATCCTCCGCGAGCACGGCGTCTCCACGTGACCCGTGAGGCCCCGGGGATCGGGGAGGAGCACGCGGCCGCCACCATGCCCCACGGCCTGTTCGGACTGACCACGGCGCTGGTGGCCATCCCCTCGGTGAGCCACGTCGAGGGCCCGATGGCCGACGCGGTGGAGACGGCCCTCCGGCTGTGCCCCTGGCTCGAGGTCGAGCGGGTCGGGGACAACGTCGTGGCCCGGACCGACCTGGGACGCCGGCACCGGGTGCTCCTGGCCGGCCATCTCGACACCGTCCCTCCGGTCGACGGGAACGAGGAGCCTCGGATCGAGGACGACGTCCTCTACGGGGTGGGCTCGGCCGACATGAAGGGCGGCCTGGCCGTCTTCCTCGACCTGGCCGGGACCATCCCCGAGCCGGCGGTGGACGTGACCTGGTGCTTCTACGCCTGCGAGGAGGTGGACCAGGAGTTCAGCGGGCTGCGCCACCTCTGGGAGCACCGACCCGACCTGCTGGAGGCCGACGCCGCCATCCTGGGCGAGCCCACCGGGGGTGTGGTGGAGGCCGGATGCCAGGGCACCCTGCGGGTCCGCATCTCACTGGCCGGCCGTCGGGCCCACACCGCCCGCCCCTACACCGGACGCAACGCCATCCACCGGCTGGCCCCCCTGCTCGTCCGCCGTGGCCGGCTACCAGAGCCGACGGCCGGTGCTCGACGGTTGCGAGTACGTCGAACAGCTGCAGGCGGTGGAGGTCGCCGGTGGCGTCTCCGGCAACGTGGTGCCCGACGAGGCCTCGCTGGTGGTCAACCACCGTTTTGCCCCCGACCGGACGCCGGCTGACGCCGAGGCGCGGCTGCGGGAGCTGCTCGGGACCCATCTCGAGCCGGAGGACCGGTGGGAGCTCACCGACGCCGCACCCGGCGCACCGCCGTCCCTGGACCACCCGGTGCTGGCCGGACTCGTGGCGGCGACGGGGACCGGCCCCGTGGCCAAGCTGGGGTGGACCGACGCCTCGTCCCTGTGGGCCCACGGCATCCCGGCGGCCAACTTCGGGCCGGGGGACCCGCTCCTGGCCCACACCCCCGACGAGCACGTTTCGGCGGGCGACCTGGACCGGACCGCCGCGGTCCTCGAGACGCTGCTGCGCCGAGGGAGGTAGGCCTCGGCCGTCAGTGCCGGGCGGTGCCTGGCCGATCGGGCGATAGGGTCGGCCCATGGCCATGTCGACCCGCCTACTGGGCACCTCGGGGCTCGAAGTGTCCGCCGAAGGCCTCGGCTGCATGGGGATGAGCGAGTTCTACGGGACGGCCGACGACGACGAGTCGATCGCCACCATCCACCGGGCCCTCGACCTCGGGGTCACCTTCCTCGACACATCGGACATGTACGGTCCCTATCTCAACGAACGGCTGGTCGGGCGGGCCATCGCCGGCCGCCGTGACGAGGTGGTGCTGGCCACCAAGTTCGGGATCTCCCGGGGGCCCGACCCGTCCGACCGCACCGTCCGGGGCGATCCGGACTACGTGCGCCTGGCCTGCGACGCATCGCTGGACCGCCTGGGGGTGGACCACCTCGACCTCTACTACCAGCACCGCACCGACGGGAACGTCCCCATCGAGGACACCGTGGGCGCCATGTCCGAGCTCGTCGTGGCGGGCAAGGTCCGGTTCCTGGGACTGTCCGAGGCCCTCCCCGACACCATGCGCCGGGCCTGCGCCGTCCATCCCATCGCCGCCCTCCAGAGCGAGTGGTCGCTGTGGAGCCGGGAGCTCGAGGGACCGGTCATCGACACGGCCCGGGAGCTCGGGATCGGCATCGTGGCCTACAGCCCGCTCGGCCGGGGATTCCTGACCGGTCGGATCACCTCGCCCGACGACCTCCCCGAGGGCGACTTCCGGTCCCGACTGCCCCGGTTCACCGGGGAGAACTTCGCCCACAACGTCGAGTTGGTGGACCGGGTCCGAACCCTGGCCGACCAGAAGGGCTGCACGCCGGGCCAGCTGGCCCTGGCCTGGGTCCTGGCCCGGGGCGACGACGTGGTCCCGATCCCCGGCACCAAGCGGCGCGCCTATCTGGAGGAGAACGTGGCCGCCGTCGACCTGGTCCTGAGCGACGCCGACTCGGCCGCCATCGAGGCCGCGTTCCCGGTGGGGGCGGGGGCGGGTGACCGGTACCCGGACATGCGTTCGGTGGGAGTGACGACGCCGAAGGCGTGACCGGCGGGATCAGGCCATGCACGCCCGATCGGTGCCGCCCCGTACCTGCCCAGGCCGCCCCGCACGTCCCGGCCGCCTCGCACCGAGCGCGGCACCACCACCCGAGGCCGGACCTCGGCGACCGGCGCGGAGGCCTCAGAGCCGGCGCAGCACGGTCACGACCTTGCCGTAGACGGTCACCTCGGAGGGATCGAACTCCATGGGGGAGAGGCGCTCGTTGGCCGGAACCAGCACGACTCTCCCGGCACGGGTCGTGAAGCGCTTCACGGTGGCTTCACCGTCGGGGATGCCGGCCACCACGATGTCGCCCTGGTCGGCCTGGGGCTGCTGGCGGACCACGACGAAGTCGCCGTCCATGATGCCGGCATCGATCATCGAGTCACCGCGCACCGTCACCATGAAGAGCGTCCCCGTACCGGTGAAGTCCTCGGGCAGCGGGTAGAGCTCCTCCACGTTCTCCTGGGCCAGCACGCCGGTGCCGGCGGCCACGTCACCCACCAGTGGTACGTGGCGGATCGGACGCGAGTCCATGATCACCTTGGACGACGGGTCGTAGCAGACCTCGATGGCCCTCGGCTTGGTCGGATCCCTCCGGAGGTAGCCCTCTCGCTGGAGCACGGCGAGGTGGGCGTGGACGGTGGACGAGGAGGTGAGTCCGACCGACTCGCCGATCTCCCGGACCGAGGGCGGATAGCCCCGCTCCCGTACCGCTTCGGAGATGCAGTCCAGAATCTGCTTCCGCTTGGTGCTCAGTACCTGGGCCATGGCTCTCCTCGTCGCAGTGAGCTGCACCTTGCCGGCGGCGGTCGCCGGGGTGGCGAACGTCTGTTTGGAGGAAGGTAGTGCGCGGCGGGGGCAAAAGCAAACACCCGTTCGAAAAACTGCTTGACAGCGAACAGATGTTCGTGCTCACATGAGGGCATGGCGAACACAGGTTCGATGGAGACGGGGTCCGGGGCGCACACCGCTCGATCGTCGGACCCGAGGTCGGGGCCTCGGTTCGGGGGAGGCGCCGACGGGGGCCTCGCCGTCGTCTCCCGGCCCGTTGTCACACCCCCGGGGTACACCGTCGCCATGGAGAACGACCTGATGGCGGACTGCAGAGCGGTCGGACAATCGGTCACGCCCCGGTTCGGGGCCGACCAGAACGGGAGGTCATGTCGATGACGGCACTCTGGTTGGACCCCGATGTCGAGCCCCACGGTCCGGTCGGCCCCTGGGACGCGCCAAATCTGCGGCTCGTCGGGCCATGCCCGGCCCACCGGCCGGACGAAGTCGAACTTCCCGGGCGTGACGGGTACCGGGACCTGCGCCTGGTCGAGCGGCCGGAGCGTGCCGCCCGTGACCGCGGCCGCCGGACCTCGGCCGCGGTCCGGCGCCGCCGCACGCTCGTCGCCGCCATCGCCATCTTCGTGGTGGCGCTTGCTCTTCCGCTGAGCGGGACCGGTGGTCACTCCCACGCCACCGGTTCCGCTCCGGCGGAGACCGGCGCCGGCGTGGCCTACACGGTGCAGCCCGGGGACACCCTGTGGACGATCGCCGAGCGGGTGGATCCGACCGCCGATCCGCGTCCGCTGGTGGCCAGGTTGGCTGCTCAGACCGGCTCGGACTCGGTGGTGCCCGGGGAGCACATCGACCTTCCCTGAGGCGTCGCGTCCCGGGGCCACGGCGAAGGGCGGAACGGCGGGTGGCGACAGGGTGGGCCCGGAGGAGGGGCACTAGCCTCGTGGCGTGCGATGCCCGTGGTGCTTGGCCGACGACGATCGGGTGGTGGACTCCAGGTTGGCCGAGGAGGGGGCGGCCATCAGGAGGCGCCGAGAGTGCGCCAGCTGCGGCCACCGCTACACCACCTTCGAGCGGATCGACGAGATCCCGTTGATGGTCATCAAGCGCTCCGGTGTCCGTCAGGCGTTCGACCGCGGCAAGCTGATCGACGGGCTCCGCTCGGCCACGAAGAACCGGCCGGTGACCGAGGAGCAGCTGGACATCATGGCCCGGGAGGTGGAGGACGAGCTGCGCGAGGACAGCTCCGAACCGACGTCCGAGCAGGTGGGTCTGGCCGTGCTCGAGCGCCTGCGGTTGGTCGATGAGGTCGCCTATCTGCGGTTCGCCAGTGTGTACAAGGGATTCGAAGGAGTGGACGACTTCCGCCGCGAGGTCGGGCTGCTGACCAAGACCACCGCGCCGAAGCGATCGGAGGTCTAGGGCATGGCCGAGCTGCTGACCGATCCGCCGGCCCGGGCACTGGCCATCTACGCCCATCCCGACGACCCGGACGTCTCGTGCGGTGGGACGTTGGCCGCCTGGGCCAAGGCCGGCTGCGAGGTGCGCATCCTCCTGTGCACCGACGGCGGGAAGGGGTCGTCGGATCCCGCGGTCGACCCGGTCGACCTGGCCGCCCGCCGGGCCACCGAGTCGGCCGAGGCGGCCGAGCGCCTGGGTGTCGCCGGGTTCGACTCGCTCAACCATCCCGACGGCGAGCTGGCCGACGATGCCGGGCTCAGGGAGGCGCTGGTGGCCGCGGTCCGGCGGTTCCGACCCGACGTGGTGCTGTGCCCCGATCCGACGGCGGTCTTCTTCGGCCAGGACTACTTCAACCACCGGGACCACCGGATCACCGGCATGGCGGCACTCGACGCCGTCGCTCCGGCCGCCGGCCTCCCGCACTACTTTCCCGATGCCGGCTCCGGCCCACCAGGTGACCACGGTGCTGCTGTCGGGCACCCTGGAGCCCGATGTGTGGGTGGACATCTCGTCGACCGTCGACGTGAAGGGGGAGGCGGTGGCCTGCCACCGGAGCCAGTTCCCCGACGGCGTGGAGTGGGCCTCCACCGCGGTTCGACTCGCCGCCGAGGATGCCGGCCGGCAGGCCGGGGTGGCCTTCGCCGAGGGGTTCCGGAGGCTGCGCCTCGGTGGGTGATCGGCCGCCCACGGCGCCGGAGCCGGGCCCGGCCCCGGCCCTCGGACGGGTACGCCCGGGTGGCCCGGCCACCGGGGGTGAGCGGGTCATCCTCCACGTGGACATGGACGCCTTCTTCGCCTCGGTGGAGGTGCTGGACGACCCCTCCCTGGCCGGACTGCCGGTCATCGTGGGCGGCTCGGGGCGACGCGGCGTCGTGGCGGCCTGCACCTACGAGGCCCGGAGGTTCGGCGTGCACTCGGCCATGCCCTCGTCGGTGGCCCGGCGGCTCTGCCCGACGGCGGTGTTCGTGGACGGACGCTTCCACCGCTACGTCGAGGAGAGCGTCAAGCTGCACGCCATCCTCCAATCGGTGACCCCGTTGGTGGAGGGGATCTCCCTGGACGAGGCCTTCCTGGACGTGACCGGGTCCGTACAGCTGCTCGGCGATGGTCCGACCATCGCCCACGCCGTCCGGCGACGGGTGGCCGACGAGCTCCACCTGGCATGCTCGGTGGGCGTCGGACGGAGCAAGCTGATGGCCAAGCTGGCCTCGAAGGCGGCCAAGCCCTCGGCCAGCCGGACCGGCATCGTCACGGGCCCCGGGGTGGTGGTGGTGCCCCCCGAGCGGGAGCTGGCGTTCCTGCATCCGCTGCCCGTCCGCGCCCTGTGGGGGGTGGGTCCGGTCACCGGCCGGACGCTGGAGTCCCTGGGCATCCTGACCGTCGGCGACCTGGCCTCGCTCCCGGCCGGCTCCCTCCAGCGCTACCTGGGGACGGCCCTCGGGGCGCACCTGGCCGAGCTGGCCTGCGGCCACGACCCACGGCCGGTCGTCCCCGAGCAGGAGGCGAAGTCGATCGGGCACGAGGAGACCTTCCCCTTCGACCTCTGGGACCGCGACGTGCTCCGCGGCCACCTCCTCCGGATGGTGGACGCGTCGGCCACCGCCCTCCGCAGTTCGGAGCTGACCGCCCGGACCGTCACCGTCAAGATCCGGTACTCGGACTTCTCCATGATCACCCGGAGCCACTCCCTGCCCTCGCCGATCGACGCCTCGCCGGCCATCGGCTCGGTGGCCGCCGCGCTCCTGGACTCGGTCGAGCTGGACCAGGGGGTTCGACTGCTCGGGGTCAGCCTGTCCGGATTCGGCGAAGCGCACAGCGGGCTCCAGCTGAGCCTGGATCTCGATCTGCAGCCGTCCGACTCGGGGGGATCCGGGCGGGAGGGCGGTGGCGGTTCCGGCCGGGAGGAGGTCGCCCCGGCGGACCGGCTGGCCCGGGCCCAGGACGAGGCAGAGCGGATCCAGGCCTCCTGGGCCACCGTGACCGCGGCGGTCGACGCCATCCGCGCCAGGTACGGCGGTGGCGTCGGTCGGCCCGGCCTCGCTGGTGGGGGCGGAGGGTCTGCGGGTGAGGCGTCGGGGGGAGGCCCAGTGGGGCCCAACGGCCCAGTCAGGGCCCCCGAATTGATGAAGATCGGCCCTCCGCCTTGTAATATGGTTCTGGTGTCTGGTCAAGGCCGCAGTGTCCGGCGAGTGGAGGCTCGAGCGGATGCGGCGTGTTTTCGAGTGGGGGATGCGCGAGGATGAAGTCAGCGATCACCGCTGGACACGGAGTTGGGTGGAGGGGACGAGTTCTTGCCGCTCTCTGAGCACGAACAACGAATTCTGCACGAGTTGGAGCAGTCCCTCTACCAGGAGGACCCTGGTTTCGCGGAGCGGGTGCGTTCCGAGACGGTGTACCGGCACGCCGGTCGCTACTGCATCTGGTCGGCGCTCGTCTTCGTGGCCGCCCTGGTCTTCATGTTCCTCACCTTCTCGAAGTCGGTGGTCCTGGGGTTCGTCGGCGTGGTGGTGATGTTCCTGTCGGGCGTGGTGTTCGCCAACAACGCCCGGAGGATGGGGAAGGCCGGCATCGACGACATCTCCCGCTCACTGCACAGTCGCAATCTCAGCAACACGGTGCATGACCCACGGGACTGGATCCGGGGTCGCTTTCACCGCGACGAGTGACCGGTCCGCCCGACCGGGACGACTGACGTCCCGTTGACCCCTGCCCAATCCGAGGGCCGCGTCGGACCGGGGGATCCTGTCCCGGCCACCTGGGCCGGCCCTGCGGTGCTGGCGGTGGATATCGGTGGGACCAAGATGGCGGCAGCCGTGGTGGACTCCTGCGGGGTGATCCTGGCCGAGGCCCGGGCCCCGACCCCCGCCTCCGCCGATCCCGAGGTGGTGTTCGGGGCCCTGGCGTCGGTGGTGGACCAGGCTCGGGCGGACACCGCCGCCGACCCGGTGGTGTGCGGTGTGGGGTGTGGCGGACCGATGTCCGCCGGCGGCGAGACGGTCAGCCCCCTCAATATTCGGGGTTGGGTCCGGTTCCCCCTGCGTGAGCGACTGCAGCGCCAGGTCGGTCTGCCGGTCGTGGTGGACAACGACGCCAAGGCCCTGGCCCTGGGCGAGGGGTGGCTGGGGGCGGCCCAGGGCTCGGCCAACTACCTGGCCATGGTGGTCTCCACCGGGGTGGGGGGAGGCATCGTGCTCGACGGCCGGCTGCTCGACGGCCAGGGGGGCAACGCCGGCCACATCGGCCACCTGGTGGTCGAGCCGGAAGGTCGACCCTGTGTCTGCGGGGGTCGTGGCTGCCTCGAGGCCGAGGCGTCCGGGCGGTCGATCGAGTCGATGACCGGGCATCCCGCCGCCCAGGCCCCGGACTCCGTGCGCCGACGCAGCGGGACCCTGGTCGGACGGGCGGTGGCCTCGGTGGCCAACCTCCTCGACGTGGAACTGGCCGTGGTGGCCGGGTCGGTGGCCCTGGGCTACGGCGGGGTCTTCTTCGAGGCGGCCCAGGAGGAGATCGCCCGCCGGTCGCAGCTGGACTTCTCGAGGTCCACCCGGATCGTGCCCGGTGGGCTGGGGGCCCAGGGGCCCCTGGTGGGGGCGGCGGCGGTGGGCCACCGTGCCCTGCGGCCCACCGACCAGACAGGTGACGGCGGCTGATGTCCGGCGAGGCCGCCGACCGGTCCGCCGACGGGCACCCGGGTCCATCGTGGCCGTCGGTTCTGGCCATGGCGCGTGCGGTGGCCACCCGTCCTGATCTGTGGTGGACGGCGGCCGGGGCGCTCCGGCGCCTGGCTGCACCGGGCTGGTGGGCGTCGCCGCCCCACCTCCCGCTGCCCGACGGGCGGCTCTGGGAGTTCCGGATGATCACGGCCTACGGCCGCGGGGACCGGGTCCCGGAGCGGGCGGACTTGGTCTCGTATCTCGAATGGTGCCGATCGACCACCCACCGCGGCGGTCGACGGGGTGGCCCGGGCCCGGTGCCTGCCGGTGGGGATCGCCGGGACGAGCCCGGATCGGGCTAATTTCCGGACTGATGGATCGACGGTCGAAGCATCCGGCGAAGAAGGTGGGCCCCGGGGGGGCGGCTCGCGGTACCGAGGTCGCCGTCCGGTCGCCGATGTCGCCGTCGCGACGGGCCCTGGTCCTCAACGCCACGTTCGAACCCCTGGGCATCGTGTCGTCGCGACGGGCCGTGCTCCTCGTGCTCGACACCAAGGCCGAGCTGGTGCACACCACGGATCGGGTCTTCCGGGCCGAGCGGCTGACCGTTCCCGAGCCCTCGGTCGTCCGCCTCGTCCGGTACGTCCAGATCCCGCGGCACTACCGGGTGGCGGTGAACCGCAGGACGGTCTTCGCCCGGGACGGCGCCCGCTGCCAGTACTGCGGGTCGGCGGCCGAGAATCTCGACCACGTGATCCCCCGGAGCAAGGGCGGGCCGCATACCTGGGAGAACGTGGTGGCCGCCTGTCGGCGGTGCAACACCCGCAAGGAGGATCGCCTGCCCCATGAGGTCGGGATGGTGCTCCGGTCCACACCGGTCGCACCCCGACACCGGGTCCAGCTCCTGGCCCTCTGCGGGGGCGCCAGCGAGGACTGGAGCTCCTATCTCGGCGCTCCATCCCTTCCTCGTCAGCAGCTGACGGCCTGACGGTCTACCGCCTGGAACCGCGAGGGGCGAAGCCGTGACCGACCCGGGAGAGTGGAGGGTGGAGCACCGGGTCGGTGACGGCGCCTCGTTGCACGGCACGTGGCCGTCCGTCACCGCCGACCCGGACCGGCGGACCGTGGCCGTCTGCCGGGTGACCGGCCCCTCCCTGGTCCTCGGCTCGACGCAGCCCGAGACCGTGGTGGACCGGGCCCGGGCCGAGGCCGCCGGGATCTCGGTGGTCCGGCGGTCGTCGGGTGGGGGAGCGGTCCTGGTGACCCCGGACGACCCCGTCTGGGTGGACGTCTGGGTTCCGGTGGGGGACCCGCTGTGGGACCGTGCCGTCGACCGTGCCTTCGACTGGCTGGGCCAGGCCTGGGTGGATGCCCTCGGAGGTGTCGGGCTCCCGGGCACGGCCGCCCACCGGCAGGGCTTCGTGGCCTGTACCCGCTGGTCCTCGCTCGTCTGCTTCGGCGGTGTCGGCACCGGCGAGGTGGTCGCCACCGACGGGCGGAAGGTGGTCGGACTGGCCCAGCGCCGGAATCGGGCCGGAGCGAGGTTCCACAGTGCCTGCGTCCTCCGGTGGGACCCGGCGCCTCTGGTGGAGGTCCTGGCCCTGGCCCCGGCGGAACGCCGTTCGGCCGTTGCGGGTCTCACCGAGGCGGTCGTGGGGGCGGCCGACCTGGCCGAGGAGCGGGGGCTGGCGGTGCCGGACGGTCCGGGCCTGGCCTCGTCCCTCGTGGGCTCCCTGCCGTAGGCGGCAGGCCGCCCCGGCCCGCCCGACGACCCGGCGCCGGCCCCACCCGCTCCCTCCACCCCGCGCCACCTGTCCTGCACGCCGCGCCACGCGGCCCCCTTCCCGGTCCGCTTCTCCGCCTTTCGGGCCTTTCACCTGGATGTTCTCGGCGCGGCGCAGCCAGGGGCGCCCACCCGGTCCCACCGGTGACGCGCTCGGCGGTCCGGACGGGAGCCGGAACCACGCCGGAATCCAGGCACATTTCGTGACCAAGTGGTTGACCAGTGGAGGGGTGGGGCGTAAAGTGGCGCAAAGTGGTGTGAAAGGGAGGAACCTGAACGAATCGGGTTCTGGGCACTGCGGGGAGCATTGTGGGAGCAAACACCAGTGGCACGGTTCTTCGGCAGGTACGAGCACTCGCTCGACGACAAGGGAAGAGTGATTCTCCCGTCGAAGTTCCGCGGCCACTTCGAGCACGGGGGCTATCTGACGGAGTTCACGGACGGCTGCTTGTCGCTGTGGACACCCGACCAGTTCGAGCAGCAGATGGAGTCGATGCTGGAGCGGGCGGCCGCATCCAAGAGCGAGCGGAACCTGGCCCGGCTGTGGGCCTCGACGTCGCACGAGATGGAGATCGACCGGCAGGGGCGGATGGCCATCCCGCTGCGGCTCCGGGAGTACGCCGGCCTGGTGGGCGACGTCCTGGTGCTCGGGGCGATCGATCGGGTCGAACTGTGGAACCGCGAGTCCTGGGACCTGAAGGTCCTGCCCGAGGAGGAGCGGCTCACCCAAGGCGACGACGACTGAGTGCCGCCGTGCGCCTCCACGTCGTCCGCCACCAGCCCGATCAGCCGCCCGACGGCCCGAACCCGTCGGAGGAGCCCAGCCCACCGAGGGCCGGGAGAGCAGCCGCCCGGGTCAGCCCGGACCACCCGAGCGTCGACCTCACCGCCGACCGACCCGGTGGCGGTCCCCTCGGAACCGGGGATGCCGCCTCGATCCGTACGCTCGGATCAGGCATTCCCACCGAACGAACGGAAAGGAGAGTCATCACCTCGACGGCGTCGGACCAGACGTCGCCGTTCCGGGGCTCGGACGGCTGGAGTCGACCGACCCCCTACGAGTCGGGCCTGGCCGCCGTGGCCAGGCACGAGGTGCACATCGAACGTGTCTGGCCCATGCGCAGTCCCTCGACCGGATCCCTGGAAGCATCCTCCTCCGCCTACTTCCAGAGAGATCGCCGCGGCACTCCACCCGCAAGCATCGTGCCGGTCGGGGGACTGCGGATGAGCCAGGCCTTCCCGCATGAACCGGTGATGGCCGAGGAGGTGGTGGGGCTGTTCGCCCCGGTCCCTCCCGGCCTGATCCTCGACACCACCGTGGGCGGCGGCGGGCATGCGGCCGCCATCCTGGAGGCCCATGCCGAGGTCAGCGTGCTCGGGATCGACCGCGATCCCGCCGCAGTGGCGGCGGCGTCCGACGTCCTCGCCGCCTTCGGGGGGCGGGCCGTCGTCCGCCAGTCGAGGTTCGACGCCCTGGCCCAGGTGGTGGCCGAGGTCCAGGACCAGCTGGGGACCCCGCTGATGCAGCGAGGGCTGAGCGGCGTGCTCTTCGACCTCGGGGTGAGCTCCCCGCAGCTCGACGTGGCCGAGCGGGGGTTCTCCTACCGGCGGGATGCCGCGCTCGACATGCGGATGGATCCGACCTCCGGTCGCACGGCGGCCGACGTGGTCAACGAGTACGACGAGGACGAGCTGGTCGAGCTGTTCACCGACAACGGCGAGGGCAGGTTCGCCCGGCGCATCGCCCGGGCCATCGTGGCCGCCCGCCCCCTGGCCACCACCGGGCAGTTGGCCGACGTGGTCCGGGCGGCCATCCCCGCGGCCACCCGACGCACCGGTGGGCACCCGGCCCGCCGCGTCTTCCAGGCCATCCGGATCGCCGTCAACGAGGAGCTGGACCAGCTCGAGCGGGCCCTGGACGACGCCCTGGCCCTGCTTCGCCCGGGTGGACGGTGCGTGGTGATCGCCTACCACTCGGGAGAGGACCGGCTGGTCAAGACCACGTTTACCCGGGCCGCCACCGACGACTGCCACTGCCCCCCGGGACTGCCCTGTGTGTGCGGCGCCGATCCGCAGTTCCGCCTGGTGACCCGCGGGGCCCGCCGGCCCACCGAGGACGAGGTGGCCCGGAACCGCCGGGCCGAGGCGGCCCGGCTCCGGGTCATCGAGCGCATCCCGGCCGCGTCGGACCGCTCCAACGGCGAAGTGGCCTGATGGCCCCGCCGGCCAGCGCCACGGCGCGGCGCGCCCCGGTCCGCCCCGCCCCACGCCCGGCGCCGTCGGCTCCGCGCCGGCCGCCGTTGCGTCTGTTCGAGCCGGCGCCCCGCCGTCGGCCCGGAGCCCGTGCCGTCCAGCGCTCGACGATGTGGATCTCGGGCCTCCTGATCGTGGGCAGCCTGTTGGCCGTGGTCGTGGGTGACGCCTTCATCACCCAGGGCCAGGTCAGACTGTCGGCGACCGAGCGGGCCCTGGCCCGTGCCGAGGCCGACCAGAAGACGTTGCAGCTCGCCGTGGCCGGGAAGGCGGCGCCACCCGTGGTGGTGAGCCAGGCCAAGCGCCAGGGTCTGGTGGCCGCCTCCCAGGTGGTGTCCCTGCCCCAGGTCCCCCTCAGCGTGCCGCTGCCCCCTCCCCACATCGTTCGGGCGACCGGCGGCGCCACTTCGTCGACGACGCCGCGGGCCAATGCCACGCCCTCCAAACCGGTGGCCCCGACCCCGTCGCCGGCCGCCACGACACCGACCACCGCACCGGCGGCCGCGTCCTCACCTACCCCCGCGACCACGGCGACGACCGCCGCGGCCCCCCGGTGAGCCCCTCGGTCCTGCTGGGTCGGCGCTCGCCGCGCCATGAGGCTGGCGCTGGTGGTCATCTTCCTGGCCATGATCGTCCAACTGATCAACGTCCAGGAATTCTCCCACCGGCACTACGCCTCCCTGTCCGCTTCGGAGCTGAGCCAGTCGGTGAGCGTGGCCGCGGTCCGTGGCGGGGTCTACGACCGGAACGGAGAGGTGCTGGCGGAGTCGGTGACCAAGCAGACGGTGGTGGCCGATCCGCTGCTCATCACCCATCCGACCGCCACCGCCGATGCCCTGGCCCCGGTCCTGGGACTCCCCAACGAGAAGCTCCGGGCCCAGCTGACCGAGCACTCGGGTTTCGTCTACCTGGCCCACCGCGTGGCCGACGGCGTGGCGGCCCAGGTGACCGCCCTCAACCTGACCGGCATCAACCTCATCCCCGAGCCTCAGCGGGTCCAGCCCGACGGCCAGCTGGCCCTCCCGGTGGTGGGCACGGTCAACTGGAACGGTAACGGTGCCTCGGGGCTGGAGTACCAGTACCAGTCGTTGCTGGCCGGCAGGGCCGGGACCAGGAGCCTCATGCAGGCCCCGGACGGGGTGGCCATCCCCGGCTCCGGGCAGGCCTCGGTGGCCGCCCAGGCCGGTACCGGGGTGGAGCTGACCATCGACGAGTCCGTGCAATACGTGGCCGAGCAGGCGCTGGCCGCCGAGATCGCGGCCTCCCACGCCTACAGCGGGACGGCGGTGGTCATGGACGTCAAGACCGGCGACGTCCTGGCCATGGCCGACCTGCAGGCCACCTCGGGCTCGGCCACCTCCGGTGCGGCGGCCACGCCACCGGCCGAGGCGGTGACAGTGGCCGACTCCAACAGCTCCGCCGGGCAGTCGACGTCGGGGCCGACCCTGGTGTCCCGGGCCGACACCCTGCCCAGCGGCGTGGAGGAGGCACCGTCCAACACCGCGGTGACCCAGGTCTACGAGCCGGGCTCGGTGTTCAAGCTGGTCACCTTCTCGGCCGCCCTGGCCGCCGGGGTCACCAATCCCAACCAGCCCATCTCGGTCCCCGCCGCGCTGCCCATGGGCACCTACACCTTCCACGACGCCGAGGCCCACGGTACCGAACACCTCACCGCCAGCGGCATCCTGGCCCAGTCGTCCAACATCGGCACCATCGAGATCGCCCAAGCCCTCGGCAAGAACCGGCTCCTGGCCCAGATCGGCAACCTGGGCTTCGGCAAGCCGACCGGGCTGCACTTCCCCGGCGAGTCGGAGGGCCTGGTGCCGGGGCCCTCGGCGTGGACGGACACGTCCATCGGCTCCACCCCCATCGGCCAGGACGACGCGGTGACCGCCCAGCAGATCCTCGACGCCTACAACGCCGTGGCCAATGGCGGGGTGCTCGTCGCCCCCCGGTTGGTCCGGGGCACCGTCACCCCCACCGGGGGCGTCGTGGCGGCCAAGGCGTCGGCGACCCACCGGGTCATCGACCCGGCCACCAACGCACAGCTGGTCCAGATGCTGGAGGGGGTGGTGGCGACGGGAACCGGGACCAGCGCCGCCATCGACGGGTACACGGTGGCCGGCAAGACGGGGACGGCCCAGATCCCCGACCCCAACCATCTCGGGTACATCCCCGGTGCCTACGTGGGGTCGTTCGCCGGATTCGCGCCGGCCGAGAACCCCGTGCTCTCCGCCGTCGTGGTCCTCGACCATCCCACGCCCATCTACGGTGGTGCGGTGGCCGCCCCGGTGTTCTCGACGATCATGGCCTACGCCCTCCACCACTACGGGATCCCGACCACCGCCGCTGCCACCCCCTCGGCCTCGAACTCGGCGGTCGGTGGCACCGGTACGATCTCGGTGCCGACCGGAGCGACCACGGAAGGCCCCTAGGTGGGCCCCCGCTGGTCACACCGGCACCCTCCCACCCATCGGAGTCCGTGGACCGCGCCGACGTGCAGATGACCATGTTGATCCCTGCCGGCGACGCCGTGGAGTGGCGCGGCGACGTGGCATCGACCGACATCCGGTCCGTCGAGTTCGACAGCCGTCGGGTCCGGTCCGGGTCGCTGTTCTGCTGCGTGCCCGGTGCCCGGACCGACGGACACCTCCACGCCGCCGAGGCGGTGGAGCGGGGGGCCTCCGCTCTGCTGTGCGAGCGCTTCCTCGATCTCGACGTGACCCAGGCCCGGGTGGCCGCCGGCCGGCTGCGGCCGGCCATGGCCGAGGTGGCGTCGGCCTTCTACGGCCATCCCTGGCGCGACCTGCGCATGGTGGGAGTCACCGGCACCAACGGGAAGACCACGGTGACCCACCTGGTCCAGGCCGTCCTCGACCACGCCGGAGTGGCCACCGGGGTGATCGGCACACTGGCCGGGGAGCGCACCACCCCCGAGTCACCCGACCTCCAACGGCGCCTGGCCGAGTTTCGTGATGCCGGACGGGCCGCGGTGGCCATGGAGGTGTCGTCCCATGCCATGACCCAGCACCGGGTGGACGCCATCGTCTTCGACGTGGTGGCCTTCACCAATCTGAGCCGGGACCACCTCGACCACCACGGCTCGATGGAGGAGTACTACACGGCCAAGGCGCGGCTGTTCGAACCGTCCCGGGCCCGGTCGGCGGTGGTCAACGTGGACGACCCCTGGGGACGTCGGCTGGCCGCGGCCGTTGAGGCCCCGGCCGGGCCGGTCCTCATCCCGGTCCGAGGGGCCGAGGCCACCGAGATCGTGACCTCCGTCGGACACACCTCGTTCCGGTGGCGGGGTCGAAGCGTCGTGATGCCGCTGAGCGGCCGGTTCAACGTGGACAACGCGCTGCTCGCCGCCTCGGTGGCCACCACGCTCGGCGTGGACGAGGACCTGGTCGTCGAAGGCCTGGCCGCCGCCGGACCGGTGCCCGGTCGGATGGAGGTGGTGGCCCCCGGAGACCCGGTCGCCGTCCTCGTCGACTACGCCCACACCCCGGCCGGCCTCGAAGCGGCGCTGACGGCGGCCCGCGGCTTGGCCGGAGGCGGCCGCCTGATCTGCGTCTTCGGGTGCGGGGGCGACCGTGACCAGGGGAAGCGGCCGGAGATGGGCGCGGTGGCGTCGCGGCTGGCCGACGTCGTCGTCCTCACGTCCGACAATCCGAGGTCCGAGGACCCCATGGCCATCATCGGGGAGATCCGGGCCGGACTGGGTGCTGGTCCCGAGGTGGTGGTCGAGCCCGACCGCGGCCGAGGCCATCCGCCTGGCCATCGGACGGGCGGAGCCCGGCGATCGTGGTCCTGCTGGCCGGCAAGGGCCACGAGACGTCCCAGATCGCCGGCGGCCGGTCCGTGCCGTTCGACGACCGCGCCGAGGCGCGCCGGGCCCTCGTCGACCGTTTCGGGGGTACCCCGGCGTGATCTCGCTCATGACGTCGGGAGGCGTCGCCCTGTGGGTGGCCGTCCTGTCGACGCCGGTGCTCATCCGCTGGCTCATCAAGAACAACATCGGCCAGCAGATCCGGGAGGACGGGCCCCAGGTCCACATCGCCAAGGCCGGGACGCCGACCATGGGCGGCATCGGCATCGTGGCCGCCGTGGGCATCGGCTACCTCACGGCCCACGCCATACCGGGGGTCCACTTCTCCCCTTCGGGCACGCTCATCATGCTGGCCACCGTGGGGGCGGCCTCCATCGGCTTCGCCGACGACTGGATCAAGGTGCGCCACCGGCGCAGCCTGGGCCTCAACAAGCGGGCCAAGCTCGGCGCCCAGATCGGCCTCGGGCTGCTCTTCTCGCTGCTGGCCGTGTACTGGGCCCACGCCTCCACCACCCTCTCGTTCACCCGCTACGACTCCATCGGGCTCCACATGGGCACCGGGCTGTGGGTGGTGTGGGCCACCGTGATCATCGTCGCCGCGGCCAACGCGGTGAACCTGACCGACGGCCTCGACGGCCTGGCCGCGGGGTCGTCGACCTTCTGCTTCGCCTGCCTGGCCATCATCGGGTACTGGCAGTTCCGCCACTTCGCCATCTACCACGTG
Source organism: uncultured Acidimicrobiaceae bacterium (assembly GCA_963817005.1). GTDB lineage: Bacteria > Actinomycetota > Acidimicrobiia > Acidimicrobiales > RAAP-2 > Bog-756. Next base: position 988,422 of record CAWFMN010000004.1, on the reverse strand, counting down.
CCCGATGCGTTCGACCTGGCTCTGGCCTCGGTGGCCCTGGCCGGGGCCTGCCTCGGCTTCCTGTGGTGGAACGCCGCCCCGGCCAAGATCTTCATGGGCGACACCGGGTCCCTGTCCATCGGCTCGGGCCTCGCCGCACTGTGCCTCCTGATGAACCTGGACCTGCTGCTGGTGGTCATCGGCGGGCTGTTCGTGATCGTGACCCTGTCGGTGATCATCCAGGTGATCAGCTTCCGGGTCTTCCACCGGCGGGTGTTCCGCATGGCCCCCCTCCACCACCACTTCGAGCTGATGGGCTGGCCCGAGACCACGGTCATCGTGCGGTTCTGGATCCTGGCCGGGCTGTTCGCCGCCCTGGGCCTCGGCATCTTCTACGGGGACTTCCTCTCGGTGGGCAAGGTCTGATGTCCCGTCCGGGCCCAGGCCGATCCCGGGGGTTCCACCACCTCAACGCCCAGGTGGTGGAGGCTAGAGGGATGTGTCGGACCTGCCTCGGAGTACCCGTCCCCGTCGTCGCCGCCCCACCGACCCGAGGAGGGCACCGTGGCTGATCGGACCGTCACCCGGGACTCGACCCGCCTGCGCCATCCCTCGAGCCCCGGCCGCACCGTGACCACGCGGCCGGCCGGCCGCCAGAGCGACCGGTCCAGGCGACGGCCGGGCCGGTCGGCCCGCCGGGCCCCCGCCCCCGCCCCGCCGTCGACTCGTCCCGCCGACACCCGCCACCGGGCGGGCTGGGTCTCGAGGCTGGGCACGGGGCCGGCCATCGCCCTCCTGGTCGGGGTCCTGTGCGCCTTCGGGCTCATCATGGTGGGATCGGCGTCACCGGTCATCTCCCTCGGGCTGTACGGATCGCCCTGGGCCATCTTCATCCGCCAGGTGCTGTGGATGGGCGTGGGGACGGGTGCCCTGTTGGTGCTGTCCCGGGTGGACTACCGCAAGTGGCGGACCATCCGGGGGCCGCTGGTCGTGGTGACCATGGGATTGCTGGTCCTCGTCCTGGTACCCCACTTCGGGGTCACCGCCGGCGGCTCGTCCCGGTGGATCGGGTTCGGGATGTTCCAGCTGCAGCCGTCCGAGCTGATGAAGCTGGCCCTGGCCGTCTTCGCCGCCGACCTGCTGACCCGTCGGGCCGACCGGTCGTCGGAGCCCAAGATGGTCATCGTCCCGGTGCTGGCCGTGCTGGGCATCTCGGGGGTGCTCATCCTGAAGCAGCCGGACATGGGGACGGCCCTGGTGCTCAGCTGCATCGCCTTCGGCATCCTGTTCATGGGCGGTGTCCCGATGGGCCCCATCATGAAGATCACTGGCACCTTCATCGGCCTGGCCGTGATCGTGGGCCTGGCCGACCCCTACCGGCGGGACCGGATCCTCTCGTTCCTCAATCCCGGGGCCAACAAGTCCGGTTCGGGGTACCAGGTGTGGCAGTCGCTCATCGGCCTGGGCTCGGGGCACGTCTTCGGTCTGGGACTCGGGGGCGGGCGGCAGAAGTGGGGCCTCCTGCCCAACGCCCACACCGACTTCATCTTCTCCGTGATGGGAGAGGAGCTGGGCCTGGTCGGGGCCGTCGTGCTCCTCGGCCTGTTCTTCGCCCTGGCCTGGTTCGGCCTGCGGGCGGCCACCCGGGCACCCGACCGGTTCGGCAGCCTCCTGGCCGTCGGCATCACCACCTGGATCACCAGCCAGGCGGTGATCAACGTCGGTGCCGTCATCGGCGTGCTCCCGGTGACGGGCATCCCGCTGCCGTTCATCTCCTTCGGTGGGTCGTCGCTGGTCATCACCATGGCCGCGGTGGGCATCCTGCTCAACATCGCCTCCCACGAACGGGCGGTGCCCACCGCCCTGAGCCAACGGCGCCGACCGTCGACGGTGTGAGAGGGCGCCGCTATGCCCTGGTGGCCGGAGGTGGCACGGCCGGACATCTCCAGCCCGCCCTGGCCATCGCCGAGGCGCTGGTGGCGGCGGGGCACGATCGTGGCACCATCGAGTTCGTGGGCTCGACTCGCGGGCAGGACCGTCTCACCCTCCAGGGCCGGGGATTCCCCTTCACGCTGCTCCCCGGTCGGGGCATCGTGCGCAGCATGCGCCCGGCCGACGCGATCGGCCAACCTCGGTGCCCTGGCCGGCCTGGCCGTGGCCGCGGTGCGAGGCATCGGCGTGGTGAGCCGGGCCAGGCCCCAGGTCGTGGTGTCGGTGGGCGGGTACGCCAGCCTGGCCGCGTCGATGGCCGCGGTGGTCCGGCGGGTACCACTGGTGCTGGTCAACGTGGATGCCGTGCCCGGTGCGGCCAACCGGCTGCTCGGGCGGTTCGCCCGGGCCAGTGCTGTGGGGTGGGAGGGCAGCGGCGCTGCCCCGGGCCGTGGTGACCGGTACGCCGGTGCGACCGGAGATGGCCCGGGTCGGGACGATCCCGTGGCGACCGGAGCCAGGCCCGGGTGACCCTCGGGCTCCCGGCCGACCGGCCCACCGTGGCCGTCTTCGGCGGCTCCCTCGGGGCCCGCCGGATCAACCGGGCCGTCCTGGACCTGGCCGATCGGTGGGCGGACCGTGACGACCGCTCGATCTACCACGTGGTCGGGCGGCGCGACTGGGAGGAACGCCTCCGGGCCGGGGGCGGGGAGAGCACGGGCGAGGGGTCGACGCCGAGGGGCCTGGCGCTGGTGCGAGTGGCCTACGAGGATCGCATGGAGCTGGTCTACGCGGCCGCCGACGTCGTGGTGTGCCGGGCCGGGGCCATGACGGTCGCCGAGCTGGCCGTGACCGGCGTGCCGTCGATCCTGGTGCCGCTGCCCGGGGCGCCGGGTGACCACCAGACGGCCAACGCCCGGGTGCTGGAGCGGGCCGGGGCGGCCGTCCTGCTGCCCGACGACCGGTGCGACGCCGACGCCCTGGCCACCGCCCTCGACGGCCTGCTCGGACAGCCCGACCCTGCTCGGCGCCATGGGGGACGCCGCCTCGGCACTGGGTCGCCCCGACGCCGCCGCCGCCGGGGCCGAGGTGGTCGAGGCCAGCGCCGGTCCGCCCGCTGCCCTCGCCGATCGGCTGGCGTCGTGAGCCCCACCGGCGGCGGTCCGCTGCTCGGCGACCGCGACGCTCCGGCCCGGGTGCACGTGGTCGGGATCGGTGGTGCCGGCATGAGCGCCATCGCCACGGTGCTCCACGCCATGGGCCACGAGGTGACGGGCAGCGACCTGAAGTCGTCCGGGGTGACCGACCGCCTCGGTCAGGCCGGCATCGGCGTGACGATCGGGCACGCCGCGGCCAACGTGGGATCGGCCGATCTGGTCACCGTGTCGTCGGCCATCCCCGACACCAACCCCGAGGTGGTCGAGGCCCGACGCCGCGGGCATCACCGTGCTGTCCCGGGCCGAGTCCTTGGCCGCCATCGCCTCGCTGCGACGGTGCGTCGCCGTGGCCGGCACCCACGGCAAGACCACGACGGCGTCGATGCTGGCCCTGATCCTGGTCGAGGCCGGGCTCCGGCCGTCGTTCCTCATCGGTGGCGACGTCAACGAGATCGGCACCAACGCGGTGTGGGACGAGGGCGAGTGGCTGGTGGTCGAGGCCGACGAGAGCGACGGCACGCTTCCTCGCGCTGGTGCCCGACATCGCGGTGGTCACCAACGTCGAGGCCGACCACCTCGACCACTACGGCTCGTTCGACGCCGTCCGATCGGCCTTCGAGGCCTTCCTGACCAGCGCCCGTGGTCGCCGGGTGGTGGGTGGCGACGACCCGGTGGCGGCCGAGATCGGGCGGGCCACCGGTGCCGACACCGTGGGCACGGCGCCGGACAGCACCGTACCGGATGGTCGACCTCGAGCTGGCCCGGAGCTCGCTGGCCTTCGCCCTCGTCGACGACGCCGGTCGCCCGCTGGGCCGGCTGTCCGCTGCCGGTCCCCGGGCTCCACAACGCCAGGAACGCCGCGGTGGCCGCGGTGGCCGCCCTGGCCGCCGGGGTCCCCTTCGAGTCGCTGGCCCGGGCCCTGGCCCGCTTCGCCGGGGTGGCCCGCCGGTTCGAGTTCCGCGGCGACGGCCAACGGGGTGACCTTCGTCGACGACTACGCCCACCTGCCCACCGAGATCCGGGCCGCCCTGGCGGCGGCGCGCAACGGGGGCTGGCCGCGGGTGGTGGCGGTGTTCCAACCCCACCGCTACAGCCGGACGGCCGAGCTGTGGCCCGAGTTCGGGCGGGCGTTCGCCGACGCCGACGTGGTGGTGGTCACCGACGTCTACGGGGCCGGCGAGGCGCCGGTGCCCGGGGTGTCGGGCCGCCTGGTGGCCGACGCCGTCCGTCGCGCAGTTCCCGACGATGCCGGTGCACTACGTGGCCGGCCGGTCCGACCTGCGCGCCGCGGTCGGGGCCCTGCTCGCGGCCGGGTGACCTGTGTCTGCACCCTGGGGGCCGGCGACCTGACCTCGCTCCCCGACGAGCTGCTGTCCGATGCTGACCGGTGAGGCCGCGGTGACCGGGCCCGGGACCGCGCTCGACGCACTGGGCCGGGCCCTCGGCCCCGGGGTCGAGCACGACCATCCGCTGGGGGCGCTGACCACCTACCGGGTGGGGGGCACGGCGGCCCTGTTCGTCGAGGTGCCCGACGAGGCCGCGACTCGTCGAGGTGGCCCGGTGCACCTCGACGAGCGACGTGCCGGTCCTGGTCCTCGGACGCGGGTCGAACCTGCTGGTGGCCGACAGCGGCTTCGAGGGTCTGGTCCTGGCTCTCGGCCCGGGCTTCGACACCCTGGAGGTCGGACGGCCACCGTGGTCCGCGGCCGGAGCGGCCCTCAGCCTTCCGGTCCTGGCCCGCCGGACCGCGGCCGCCGGGCTCACCGGCCTGGAGTGGGCGGTGGGGGTCCCCGGATCGGTCGGCGGTGCCATCCGCATGAACGCCGGCGGCCACGGTTCGGACACCGCTGCCACGCTGGTCGGATTCCGGTGGATCGACCTGGCCACTGGATCGGCGGGCGACTCGTCGGCCGACCGGCTCGAGCCCGGCTACCGGCAGACCGCCCTGTCGGCGACCGAGGTGGTGGTGTCCGGGACGTTCCTGCTCGTACCGGGCGAACCCGACCAAGGGGCGGCCACCATCGCCGAGATCGTGCGCTGGCGGAGAGCCAACCAGCCCGGGGGGTCGAACGCCGGGTCGGTGTTCGTCAATCCGCCGGGCGACTCGGCGGGCCGGCTCATCGACGCCTGTGGCCTGAAGGGCTTCCGGATCGGCACCGCCGAGGTCTCCACCAAGCACGCCAACTTCGTCCAGGCCGACCCGGGCGGTGCCGCGGCGGACGTCCTGTCCGTGATCGAGCACGTGCGGGCCGTCGTGGCCCGGTCCACCGGGACCGACCTGCGCACCGAGGTCCGGCTCGTCGGGTTCCCCGGACCGGGGGAGCGGCCGTGACCAGCGGTCCGCCCGTGGGACCGGATCCTCCCGACCAGCGGATACTGATCGACCAGGACGAACCGGTCGGCCCGTTCGGACGTTCCGGCCGGTCCGAGCGGGAGACGGCCGGCCAGGATGACACGGCCGATCCGGCCCGGGATGGAACGGCCGATCCGGATGACTCGGTCGGCCAGGATGACACGGCCGATCCGGCCCGGGATGACACGGCCGATCCGGCCCGGATCCGCGGCCGATCCGGCCCGGGATGGACCGCCCGGGGACGACCTCGACGGCCGCCCGCCCATCGACCCCCGCATCCGTGAGCGGCGGCTGGCCATACTGCGCAGCCAGGGCCGCCGCCGTCTGTTGTGGCTCGGCGGGGCGACGGCGGCGTTGGTCCTGGTCGTGCTGGTCCTGGCGCTGGCCCACACCCCCTGGTTCGGCGCCCGGGCCGTCAGCGTGACCGGTACCCACCCCCACACACCGGACTCGGCCATCCTGGACGCCGCCGGGTTGCAGCACCACCCCCCCCTGATCAGCGTGAACCCGGGGGTGGTGGCTCGCCGGGTCGAGTCCCTCCCGTTCATCGCCTCGGCCCGGGTCCGGCGACACTGGCCCGACGGGGTCCAGATCGCCGTGACCGAACGGGTCCCGGTGGTCCAGATGGCCGGCCCGGGCACCTCATGGTCCCTGCTGGACGGCCACGGGCGCACGCTCCAGGTGGTGCCGGGCCGCCAGCCTGGCCTGGTGGCCTTCGCCGTCCACACGGCCACCACCGGGATCCCGCCGGCGACGGTGGGGAGGTCGCTGCCCCCCTCGGCCGGCCCCGGTCTGGCCATCAGCCGGACCCTGCCGCCGGCCTTTTCCGGCCAGGTGGTCTCGGTCACCGTGGCCGCCGACGGCACCATCAGCCTGGCCCTCAACTCGGGGGTCACGGTCCTGGTCGGCTCGGACGCGGATCGCACCGCCAAGTACAAGGACATCGCTGCGATCCTGGCCAACGGGACCCTCCACACCACCTCGACCATCGATGTGACGTGTTCCGGAGTCTCCGACGGTGAGCGGCTGACGGCGACCCTCAGGTCACGAGCCGGCGGAAACCGGGGTCGTCGGCGGATCGGACGCGTTTGGACTGTGCTTGACCAGGTACTCCGCTGATCGTAACGTAGGCCCCAACTCGCCGGTTGGAACGGTTTCAACCTTTGGTCGAGGGTAAGGGATTACATGACCGTTCCGGCGCAGAACAACTATTTCGCCGTCATCAAGGTCGTCGGGGTCGGCGGCGGCGGCGTCAATGCCGTCAACCGCATGATCGACGCCGGGCTGCGGGGTGTCGAGTTCATCGCCACCAACACCGACGCCCAGGCCCTGCTTGATGAGCGACGCCGACCTCAAGCTCGACATCGGCCGGCAGCTCACCCGTGGCCTCGGTGCCGGCAGCGATCCCGAGGTGGGCCGGCTGGCCGCCGAGGAGCACCGCGACGGAGATCGAGGAGGCCCTGAAGGGCGCCGACATGGTCTTCATCACCGCCGGCAAGGGCGGTGGCACCGGCACCGGGGCGCGCCCCGGTGGTGGCCGAGATCGCCAAGTCGCCTGGGCGCCCTGACCATCGGCGTGGTCACCCGTCCGTTCACCTTCGAGGGCCGGCGCCGGTCGGTCCAGGCCGAGGCCGGGATCCAGAACCTGAAGGAGAAGGTCGACACCCTCATCATCATCCCGAACGACCGGCTGCTGACCGTCTCCAACGAGAAGACCTCGATGGTCAACGCCTTCAAGATGGCCGACGAGGTCCTGCTGCAGGGGGTGCAGGGGATCACCGACCTGATCACCGTGCCCGGCCTGATCAACACCGACTTCGCCGACGTGAAGATGATCATGAGCAACGCCGGCACGGCCATCATGGGGATCGGCATCGGCCACGGGTGAGGGCCGGTCGGTCAACGCCGCCCGGGCCGCCATCACCAGCCCGCTGCTCGAGGCGTCCATCGAAGGGGCCCGGGGCATCCTGCTCAACATCGCCGGCGGTCCCGACCTGGGCCTGTTCGAGGTCAACGAGGCGGCCGAGATCATCCACGGCGTGGCCCATCCCGACGCCAACATCATCTTCGGCAGCGTGATCGACGACGCCATGGGCGAAGAGGTGCGGGTCACCGTGATCGCCGCCGGCTTCGAGCGCTGGGAGGCCCAGGCCCGGGGGAGCGCCGCACCCACCGAGTCGACCGGCCCCCAGGAGACCCGGAGCAAGGTGCTGGGGGTGGAGACGGCGCACGAGGACATCTTCGCCACGCCGACCGACGACGAACTCGACCTCGGCGACGACGACTTCGACGTGCCCTCGTTCCTTCGCTGAGCCCTTCGCCCGATCCGGTTCTGATCGTCGGCCCGGTCCACGCGGCCTGGAGCGATGCCTCCTGCGGCGACCTGCGACCCGCCGGGGACGGGAGGGGGCAGGCCCGCGGGCTCGAGGAGTGGGTGGCCGGGGTCGCGGTCGACCGCTCCGGTCCGGCGCCCGCCTCCCCACCGGTCCGAGCTGTCCAGTGGATGCATCAGATGCACGGCAGCACGGTGCTCGTGGTCCCGCCCTCCGGATCGCCCGAGTGGGAAGGCCCGGGGAGGGCGGTGGTGCGGGCGGCGCGGGCCGGGACGGGCGATGCGCTGGTCACGGAGGCCGGATCGACCGGACTGGTCGTCCTCACCGCCGACTGCGCCTCGATCGCGCTGGGCAGCCCCGAGGGCGTCATCGGCGCTGTGCACGCCGGCTGGCGGGGCCTGGTGGCCGGTGTCGTCGAACGATCGGTCGAGACCATGGTGGCCCTCGGGGCCACCGAGGTGGTCGGCGCCCTCGGCCCCTGCATCCATCCCGGCTGCTACCGCTTCTCCGAGTCTGACCTGGACCGGGTGAGTGACCGGCTCGGAGACGGGGTCCGCAGTCGGACGTCGGACGGCTACCCGGCCCTGGACCTCCCGGCGGCCGTGTCCGCGGCCCTGGTGGCCGCCGGCGCCCGTCCGCGGGCCGGCATCGACGTCTGCACGGGGTGCGGCGGCGGGTACTTCTCGCACCGGGCCAGGGCCGATACCGGACGACAGGCCCTGGTGGTCTGGTCGAAACCCGGTGGCCGGCAGCGGGTGACGGGGTGAGCGGTCCGCCGGCGTGGGCGGGGATGGAGGGCTTCGGGGCGCGCCTGGCCGAGACGCGACGCCGGATCGAGGCGTCGGGCCGGGATCCCGGGTCGATCCGTGTGGTGGCCGTGACCAAGGGGTTCGGGTCCGAGGCGGCCCGCGCGGCCGTGGACGCCGGGCTGAGCGAGCTCGGGGAGAACTACGCCGACGAACTGGTGGCCAAGGCCGCCCGTCTGGGTGACCCTCGGGTCGGCGACCACCCGGCCGCTGTGGCACTTCCTCGGGGCCATCCAGCGCAACAAGGTGGCCGCGTCTGGCCCCGCTGGTCGCCTGCTGGCAGGGGGTGCGCCGGCTGGAGGAGGGCCGGGCCATCGCCCGTCGGCGCCCCGGCTCCACGGTCCTCGTCCAGCTGGACGTGGCCGGGCTGCCCGGACGCGGCGGGTGCCCGCCGGAGCGGGCGCCGGAGCTGGTGGCGGCGCCTCCGGGACGAGGGTCTCGACGTGGCCGGCTTGATGGCGGTGGGTCCACCGGGACCCCCCGAGGGGGCGCGACCCGGGTTCACCCTGCTCTCGAACCTGGCCGATGCCCTTGACCTGCCCGTCCGTTCGATGGGCATGTCCGACGACCTCGAGGTGGCCCTGTCGGAGGGCTCGACCATGGTGCGCCTGGGCCGGGCCCTGTTCGGCGACCGGATCCCGAGGCCGGACTGAGCCGGGAACGGGAGGACCGGGCCGGTCGGACGCCCCCGTGGCGCAGGTTCGGCGCCCGGATCAGGCACGCCCAGCCATCCACCCGGCCTGCAGGCCACGCACTACGCTGTGACGAGGAGGAAACGATGGCAGCTTCGTTCATGAAAAAGACCATGGCGTACCTGGGTCTTGTCGACGACGACTACGACGACTACGACGAGTACGAGTCGAGGTCCCCCTCGCCGGTCGGACGCGCCACACAACGTTCGGCCGCTTCGCTCGACGAAGTCGACGAGCCGGTTGCGCCCAAACCGCGCATCCGCACCCTGACCCGGGACGAAGCAGCCGGGTCGGCGGTGGCCGCCGCCGCTCCCACGGTGAGCTCCCGCCCGACGGTCGGCTCGTCCTCGGTCCGGCCCATCACGCCCGAGTCGGCCGGGGCCAGGGTCCATATCGTGGCCCCGGCGCGCTTCGCCGACGCCCAGGAGATCGCCAACCGGCTCATGAACAACCAGCCGGTCATCGTCAACATGCAGAGCGCCGACCGCGACCTGCAGCGTCGGATGATCGACTTCTGCAGCGGCGTGACCTACGCCCTGGCCGGCGGGATGGAACGGGTGGCCGACGAGGTGTTCCTCCTCACCCCGTCGAACGTCAAGGTGTCGGACGAGGAGCGCCAGCGCCTGGCCGACCGCGGACTGGTGAATCCCTGAGCCAGAATGGGTGCCCCGGAACCGATCGTCGGTTCCCCAAGCGGCCGAGGGAGTGAGCCGGCATGATCGCACGCCTCATCGTCCTGCTCCTCGAGCTGTTCATCCTGGTCCTCATCGTCTACTCCATCCTGAGCTGGTACCTGGCGTACGCCCGGGTCTCCTACGACTCGGCGGCCTACAAGCTCAACCGGGTGCTGTCGGCCATCTGCGATCCGGTCCTCAATCCGATCCGGAAGATCATTCCGCCGGCCCGGATCGGAGGGGTCGGGCTGGACCTCTCGGTCCTGATCCTGTTCTTGGTCATCCAGGTCATTCTCATCCCCGTCTTCCAGAGGGGTTGATGGGAACTTTTCTGGAGGAATTCCGTGGAGCGGCTCGGTTGCGCCGCTAGCATGACCGCTATGGACGCTTCGCAATCTGCCCTCGATTCGCTCCGGACCGTCGAGTTCCGTGAGACCCTCAAGGGGTACCACCGGGACGACGTCGACGAATACCTCGAGAAAGCCGCGGTGGAGGCCGAGGGGTTGCAGGAGCAGCTCCGTCAGAGCGGCGAGCGGCTGCGCCAGGCCGCCGAGCGCATCTCCCAGCTGGAGACCCAGCTCGAGCAGCAACCGGAGCCGGCGCCCCGCGTGGATGCCTCCGTGCCCGACGACACCCTCCAACGCACCCTCCTGCTGGCCCAGAAGTTCGTCGACGAGACCAAGGCGGACTCCGAGGCGCAGGCGTCCCGCATCGTGGCCGACGCCGAGGCCAAGGCGCGCCTGGTCACCGAGCAGGCCCAGACCCAAGCCAGCCAGATGGCCGCGGAGTCCGAGCAGCGGCTTCGTGAGGAGATCGCCCGGTTGGAGGAGTCCCGTGGACGTCTCTCCCACGAGGTCGAGACCATGAACCGTCATCTGGAGGGAGAGCGCAGTCGGCTGCGGACGGCGCTGAGCGAGATCCTCCGGTGGGTGGACGAGAACGTCCAGCCCGGCACGTCGTCCCAGCCGTCGCGCCCCGGCCCGGAGGCCGTCGGCTCGCCGAACGGCCCGGCTCCGGCCGCCGGGGTGCAGGCCGGCAACCGGCCGGCCGTGGCGCCCCACAGTGCGCCGGCCCCGGGCGGCAGCGGCACCGGTTCCTCCGGGGACGTGACCCCCATGCGCCCGGCCGGCGTGACCAGCGCCCCGGCCGGCACCAACGCACCCCTGGCCCACTGAACGCACCGGGTCACCGACCCCTCGCCCGCCCGCCGAACAGCCGACCGGGCCTGCGGTACTGACTTCCGGGACGCCGCGGGCCGGCCGGTCTCGGTCGGCCACCGCCCGGACAGGACGGACCCGCCTCCCGCCCGGTTTGCCCGGATCGGACGATCCTCCTGGTCACCGAGTCGGCGATCGAACGAACCGGCTCCACCGCTATGGTCCGGGGGCCGGATCGCTCTCGGGATTGCCGCAGTGGGTCCGGCACGGTATCGTCACCCGCCCGTCGGATGTCGGGAATGCTCCTGGACCACCGCGTGCTGAGGACCGTGGCCCGGAGGCGGCAAACACTGAAGGAGATCATCGTGACGGCAGCGAAGAAGGCGGCAACGTCGGCTCCGAAGAAGCCCTCGGCGGCCAAGAGCGCCACCGCGTCCGTCCGGAAGAGCACGCCGAAGCGGCCCACCCAGGCCCCGACCAAGAAGGCGACGGGGGCCAAGAAGTCCGCACCGACGGCGAAGCGGGGGGCTCCCGCCGCCAAGAAGGCGGCCCCGGCCAAGAAGGCGACGGCGGCCAAGAAGTCCGCACCGACGGCGAAGCGGGGGGCTCCCGCCGCCAAGAAGGCGGCTCCGGCCAAGAAGGCGCCACCGGCGGCCAAGAAGGCGCCGGCTGCGCCCAAGCGACCCACGGTGGGCCCCTACGCCAAGGAGGCCAAGTTCCTCGAGGAGCAGCGCGAGCTCCTGCTCGAGGAGCGGTCCATCTACGCCGGGCAGGCCGTGGACCTGCGGGCCGAGGCCGACTCGCTGGCCCTGGAGCGCGAGCCGGGGGACGTCCAGTTCGACGAGGAGTCGGGCGAGGGGGGCACGGTCACGGTCGACCGCGAGCGGAACCTGGCCCTCTCGGCCCAGGCCTCGGCGGCGGTCGAGGAGATCGACGATGCGTTGCGGAAGATCGAGCGCAAGACCTACGGGGGCTGCGAGCGGTGCTACCAGCCCATCCCGAAGGCCCGGCTCCGCGCCCTGCCGTTCGCCCGGCTGTGCGTGGCGTGCAAGAGCGGCGGGCTGTCACGGCGCTGACCGGCGAACCGGCGGTGAGCCGGCGCCGCGGCGGGCCGGCCCCGGCGATCCGACGGCTGCTGGTCGCCGTGGCCGTGGTGGCGGCGGTGGTGGTGGCCGATCAGCTCACCAAGTGGTGGGCGGTGACCCGGTTGACCGGCGGATCGATCCATGTGATCGGCACCCTCGACTTCCAGCTGTCCCGCAACACCGGCGCCTCCTTCAGTCTCTTCCAGGGAAAGGCGTTCGTGGTGGTGCCGCTGGCCGTGGTCCTGGTGGGGGCGCTGCTGGTCATGGCCTGGCGTGCCCCGACGGCGGGGCGGGCGGCCGTCCTCGGCCTCATCCTGGGCGGGGCCCTGGGCAACCTGGCCGACCGTTTCTTCCGCGACGACCACGGGGCCGTGGTGGACTTCGTGGCCCTCCACTTCTGGCCCACCTTCAACGTGGCCGACGCCTCCATCGTGGTGGGCTGCGTCCTGCTGTTGATCTCCTTGGTCCGGGGGCCCCGGCCGTCGTGACGGTCCTGACCGTGACGGTTCCGGCATCGCTCGACGGGGTCCGGGTGGACAAGGCCGTGTCCCTGGTGGCGGATCTGTCCCGTTCGACGGTCAACTCCCTCGTCGAGCAGGGGAGGGTCCGGATCGACGGGGCCGTCGTCCGGAGCCGCAGCACGGCCCTCCGCCTGGGTCAGGAGCTCCGGGTCGACCGGGACGCGGATGCCCTCCCGGCCGCGCCCGAGGGGGATCCGGAGGTGTCGGTCGACGTGGTCTACGAGGACCCCCACCTCATCGTGGTGGACAAGCCCGCCGGCCTGGTGGTGCACCCGGGGGCGGGCCACCGCTCGGGAACGCTGGTCCACGGTCTGCTGGCCCGGTACCCGGAGCTGGGTGCACTGGCTGAGGCGGCGGGAACCGATCCCGATCGTCCCGGGATCGTCCACCGCCTGGATCGCGGCACGTCGGGGCTGATGGCGGTGGCCCGTACGCCGGACTCCTACCGCTCCCTGGTGGACCAGCTCTCGCGGCGGGAGGTGGCCCGCAACTACCGGGTGCTGGTCCTCGGCGCGGTGGAGGCGACCTCCGGCGTCGTCGACGCCCCCATCGGCCGATCGGTCAGCTCTCCGACCCGGATGGCCGTGTCACGCAGGGGCAAGGACGCCCGCACCCGCTATCACGTGGACCAGCGGTTCACCGAGCCCGTGCCGACCACGCTGCTGACGGCCACGCTCGAGACCGGCCGCACCCATCAGATCCGGGTCCACCTCACGGCCATCGGCCACCCGGTGGTGGGCGACGAGGTCTACGCCGCGGGCCGCTCCCTGCCCGACGCCGTGGTCGCCCGGCCCTTCCTGCACGCCTGCCGGCTGCGACTGGACCACCCGGCCACGGGTGACCCGATGGCCTGGACATCCGAGCTTCCCGACGACCTACGCCTCCAGCTGGACCGTCTGGGCCCCTGACCCCGGCCCGGGGGCCGACCGCGGTGGTCTCAGACGGGCCCAGGGGGACTCAGGCGGCCTCGTGGGCGGCTTCCAGCATCTCGCTGTCGCCGAGCAGCTCCAGCGCCTCAGCCTCGGCCTGGCGCACCTTGCGCACGCCGATCCCGAGCCGCTCGGCCGTCGTCTGCAGCGACGCCGGATCGCTGCCGTCGAAGCCGAACCGGTGCCGGATGACCTGACGCTGCAGGTCGGTGAGCCGGTCCACCGCCTGTCGGACCAGGTCCAGGGTCAGGTCGGCGGCCACCTCGTCCTCGAAGTCGCTCAGATCGGTGGACACCAGGTCCCCGAGGGTGGCCGTGGAGTCGGACGTGGCCGGCTGGTCGAGGCTGGCCACCACCCGGGCCACCTGGGACAGGTCGGAGCGGACCTGGGCCGTGGTGTTGGTGGCGTTGTCCATCTCCTCGTCGGTGGGCGGCCGCTGGAACTGGTGGGTGAGCTCCCACAGGGCCGCGTCCACCTGCTGGTTGCGCTCGGCCACCTCCATGGGCAGCCGGATGGTGCGCCCGTGCTGCTGCACGGCCCGCTGGAGGGCCTGGCGGATCCACCACGTCGCATAGGTGGAGAACCGGAAGCCCCGTTCCCAGTCGAACTTGTCGACCGCCCGCATCAGACCGAAGGTGCCCTCCTGGATGAGGTCGGGGAGGTCCACGCCACGGTCCTGGTAGCGACGGGCCCAGTGGACGACGAGCCGGAGGTTGGCCGCCACCATCTCCCGGCGGGCGGCCTCGTCCCCGGCCGCCACCCGTTTGGCCAACTCGGTCTGGGCCTCGTGATCGGGCAGGGGGTGGTGGTCGAGGTCACGGAGGAAGAGCCCGAGGCTGTCGGCGTCGGAGCCGCGGCTCCGCCCGCCGGGCGCGACGACCCGGGCGGCCCGACCCGGTACCGCCTGCTCGCGGCCTGCGGGCCCCGCTCCCGGTGTCCGGGACGGCTCCGACCGAGCCCCTCGTTCCTGATCCCTGCTCACCGTGCGAGTCGTCATCCCTCTCCTCATTCATCGTCATAGGGTCGACAGAACCTTTAACGCCGGATCGGGCCGGGACATTCCATCGTTGTGATTCGGCGGCCCACGAGCCCCGTGACCAGGTCGGGCGGCCTTCACCGCTTGCGTCGATGGTGTTCGGAGTGGTGCGCTGTCTGGATGAACGCCCCCGCCCAACGCTGTGTCCTGGTGCGGCACGGAGAGACCGAATGGAGCCTGGAGGGCCGCCACACCGGCCGGACCGACCTGGCGCTGCTCCCCGAGGGCGAGGCCCAGGCCCGGGCCCTCCGGCCGAGCCTGTCGGCCTTTGCCTTCGCCAAGGTCCTGGCCAGCCCCCTGCGACGGGCCCGGAAGACGGCGGACCTGGCCGGCCTGGGCGGCGAGGTGGTGGCCGAGCCGGACCTGGCCGAATGGGACTACGGCGCCTACGAAGGCGTGACCACGGCCCAGATCCGGGCGGAGCGCCCCGGCTGGGACCTGTTCGACGACGGGGCGCCGGACGGCGAGTCGGCCCACGACGTGGCCGTCCGGGTGGACCGGGTGATCGCCCGGATCCGGGCGGTGCCCGGGGACGTCGCCTGCGTGGCCCACTCCCACGTGCTCCGTGTCCTGGCCGCTCGGTGGATCGGTCTGGATCCCACGGTGGGGCGGAGCCTGATCCTGGACCCGGCGGGCCTCAGCGAGCTGGGCTGGGAGCGGGAGCACCCGGTGGTGCACTCGTGGAACCGGCACTGAGCCTCCCGGGCCCACCGGTCCGGCCCGGCCGGGGTCAGGGGGTCCGGGGGTCCCCGGCGGCGGTGGTGGGCTGGCGGTCGACCGGTCGGACCGGCTCGAGGTACTCGGACCCGAACAGCGTCCGGGGCCCGGTCCACAGGGCCGGGGGAGCGTCGAGGGCCGTGGCCAGTGAGTACGCCACCGCCTCGTAGTTGATCCGCCAGCCGCGGAAGTGGGGCCAGGCCTCGTCGGCCGACCGGGACATCGGGACGTCGGCCTCCGCGAGGCGGCGGTAGGCCGCGTCGAACCCCTCCCGGGGCAGTTGGATGGGGTCGTCGGGGCTGGGATCGGGGTCGAAGGGGATGCGGGCGGCCTCGGCGATGTCCCGGAGGCAGGTGAACCCCATCCTGATGACCATGCGGGACTCGATGGACGCCCCCTCGGGGTCCACGGCCAGCACCAGGGCGGCGGCGTCCATCACGGCGATGAGGCTCACCACCCACGAGTTCTGGGCCCGGGGCGACCGCAGATAGAGCAACGAGGGATAGCTGCAGTGGCTCTCGGCCACGTCGGCGGCCCACCGCTCCCACTCGGCGAACAGGCCGGCCGTGTTGTCGATCACGCCGACCAGCTGGTGGCGGATGAGGAGCTCGGGCCCCCAGGCCGGTGAGCCGGCCCGGCTCTCGAGCAGGGTGACCAGCGTTTCGCGACGGTTGTAGGCGCCGTAGAGGGTGGGCAGGTAGGCGATCTGGAGGGCCACCAGCACGAGCCCGGTGCCGGCGGCGATGAAGTCGACCACCCGCGAGCCGCTGGCATGGCCGAGGGTGAATCCCAGGGTGAAGACCGACGACCCGGCCTCGGAGAAGGCGTGGGAGGCCCCTGCGCCGTCCACGCCGTAGTTGACCAGCGTGAATCCGGCGATGGTCACCACCAGCCAGGTGACCAGGAGGGACACCAGGGCCACGGGCTCGCTGACGGCCAGGATCCGGTCGCTGGCCGGGTAGCTCCTGGCCAGGCCGGCCAGCCGCCGGAAGACGGCACGGACGCCCCGCATGGGGTAGGTGACCAGGGACGACCCCGCACGGGGGACGATCAGCACCATGATCACGCTCATGGCGTTGAGGGCCAGGATGGCCACACCCGCCACCAGGGCCACGATGCGGGCGGCGTTCACCCGGTGGGCCTCAGGGGGTGGACGGGGGTCGGCCGGACAGGCTCAGCCGGCACTCTGGCGGAGCGCCGGCACCCGACCCTGGGCCCGGGCCACCATGTCGGCCAGGTTGAAGGAGTCGAGGTGGATCCGCATGTGCTCGCCGACGTCGGCCCACACGGTGAGGAGCACGCACTGGCCCTCGTGGTCGCAGGCCCCGTTCTCGTGGGGGAGGCCGAAGTCGCCGGCCACGATGGGTCCGTCGACGGCCGAGACGATCTGGGACAGGGTGATCTCCTCGGGCGGGCGGGCCAGCACGTAGCCGCCCCCCACGCCGCGTTTGGACCGCACCAGCCCGGCCCCCTTGAGCGCCAGCAGGATCTGCTCGAGGTAGGGCTGGGGCAGACCCGGTCCGCTCGGCGATGTCCCGGACCGCGGTGGGGCCCTCCCCGTCCGTGTGGAGGGCCAGGGACAGTAGCGCCCGGCTGGCGTAGTCACCTCGGGTCGAAACCTTCACAGGCCCATGCTATTGCCTGGGCGGCCGCGGCGAAGGTTGCAATGGGGCGCCGAGGGCGCGGGCGGGCCCGGGCGGCAGGTCGTGTGCGGTCAGCGACCGCCCAGTTTGCCGCCGGCCAGGTCCTCGGCCATGGCCCACCCGAAGGCCACCAGGCGGCCTCCGGCCTGGATGTCGACCCCCGAGAAGAACACGCAGACGTCCTCGTCGGCCGCACCCTTGGGGCTGATGAAGTCGAAGCCGCCGGACTCGCAGCCGTCGCCCACCACCACGAAGGTGCGGTCGTCGATGCGCCCGTCGGCCCCGAACCGCTTGGCCAGGCGCCGGCCCCAGGCCCGCTCCTCGCCCGTCGCCTTGTGGCCCGGCCCGGGGACCACGTCGGTCAGCCCGGCGAAGGCCCGGAAGCCCTCGGCGGCGAGCAGCCGGGTCCCCACCAGGACGTCCTCGTCCGGGAAGGCCAGCAGGGCCCGGCGGTACTTGTCGCCCATCATGGCCCGGAGCACGGTGTCGGCCCGCGAGGTCCGGTCCACGGTGGCCAGGCCGATCAGCAGGGACGGGGTGCCGCCGATCCGCTCGAGGGTGGAGAAGGAGTAGCCCCGGAGCTTCGATCCCTCGCGGGCCCGGGTGACCAGCACCCACTCCTCCCGCTGTTTGGACAGGAATCCGATGTCGAATCGGGGTTCCCGTTCAGCGCACAGATCGGCCATCTCGGCCAGCTCGGCGTCACTGATCGATGTGCAGTCCTTGGTCTCCACCTGGATGGACATATGCCGTTCCGTACTCCTCGGTCTCCCTGCGGTGTGCACCGCCGGCCCCGGTCTGCCGCAGACACCCGGAATCGCCCGCCCACACGGGCTGGACGGTTGTGTGGGCCTCCACGCCAGGAGCCGTATGGAGATTTTACGGGATTTGGAGCCGCCTGTCGTATCCGGCCCCTCCGGCCGACCCGACGGAGGTGCCGGACGGGTGAACGCCACGTCAGGCGGGTTCGGCGACGGCCAGGCACCGCGGTCATGGACGCCACCCGGCCGGGACCGGTCAGCGCTGGATGGCGTTGGGTCCGAGCAGCACCCGGAGCTCGCCGACCAGGCCCCGCCGGCTGTCCACGTTGAACTCGGGCGGGAGGCGCAGCACCTTCTGCGCCCACGTGGAGGAAGACCGGCGAGTCGCCCGGGATGCTCCGCGCAGGAGGTGCTTCAGGCCGTCGACCTTGCGGTCGGTGAGGCTGTTGAGCGGCAGCGAGATCCGCAGGTCGGTGCAGCCGTCGACGGCCAGCTCGGGGCGCTGGACCTCCATGCACACCAGCTTCGGCGCTCGTCCCGCAGGTCGAGCCGGCCCTTCAGGACCACGATGGCGTCGTCGTCGAGCAGGGCGCCGTACTCGGCCATGGTCTTGGGGAAGACGAAGACCTCGATGGAGGCCTGGAGGTCCTCGAGGACGAAGCGTGGCCATCAGGTCGCCCTTCTTGGTGTAGCGGCGCGGCGAGGTCGGTGACCACGCCGCCGACCGGCCGGACCTGGCCGTCGCGACCGATCCGCCGGCCGGCGTCGTCGCGTCCCGCAGGTCCGCCGAGCGGTGCAGTCGGTGTGGCGGGCCAGCGCCGCCTCGAAGCCCATGCAGCGGGTGGTCGCTCACGTAGAGGCCGAGCATCTCCTTCTCGAAGGCCAGGCGCTGGGTCTTGTCGAACTCGGTGTCGGGGATGGCGACCTGGGTCGTCGCCGCAGCCGGTGGTCTGGCCCTCGTCGCCGTCCTCGAAGCGCGGCGAACAGCGACGACGATGCCGAGCGTCGTGCTCGCGGCGGCGGTCGAGCGGTGCGGTCGACGATCTCCTCGAAGACCAGGCACAGGCCCTGGCGGGGGTGGCCGAGCGAGTCGAAGGCGCCCGCCTTGATCAGCGACTCCATGGTCCGCTTGTTGAGCACCGACCGGGTCGACCCGCTGGCAGAAGTCGTAGAAGTCGGCGAACGGGCCGTTGGCCGTCGCGCTCGGCCACGATCAGCTCGACCAGGCCCTCGCCCACGTTGCGCACCGCGGCCAGGCCGAAGGCGATGGCCCGGCCGCCGGCCGCGTCGGCGCCCTCGCCGTCGCGAGCAGTCGGGCGCGAACTCGGCCAGCGAGCGGTTGACGTCGGGCACCAGCACCTCGATGCCCATGCGACCGGCACTCGGCCAGGTAGACCGCCGTCTTGTCCTTGTTGTCCTTGACCGACGGTGAGCAGGGCGGCGAGGTACTCGACCGGGTAGTGGGCCTTCAGCCAGGCCGTCTGGTAGGCGACGAGGCCGTAGCCGTAGGAGTGGGACTTGTTGAAGGCGTAGTCGGCGAAGGGCTCGATGATGTCGAACAGCTCGGTGCCGAGCGTCTGCGCCGTAGCCGGTGCGCCACGCAGCCGGCGACGAACTTCTCGCGCTCGGCCTGGCGATGAGCGCGCGGATCTTCTTGCCGCACGCCTTGCGCAGGTTGTCGGCCTCGGCCAGGGAGTAGCCGGCGAACTTCTGGGCCACCCGCATCACCGACTCCTGGTAGATCATCAGGCCCGTAGGTGTCGCCGAGGATCGGCTCGAGGTCGGGGTGCAGGTAGGTGACCGGCTTGCGGCCGTTCTTGCGGTCGGCGTAGTCGTTGTGCATGTTGGCCGCCATCGGGCCCGGCCGGTAGAGGGCGACCAGGGCGGCGACGTCGTCGAAGCTGGTCGGGGCGAGCGACCGCATCAGCGACGCGCATCGGGCCGCCCTCGAGCTGGAACACGCCGATCGAGTCGCCCCGGCGCAGCATGGCGAAGGTCGGCGTCGTCGTCGAGGGCGATGTCGTCGATGTCGGGCCGGCTCGCCGGTCGCGGCCTCGATCAGGTCGAGGGCCCGCTCGATGACCGAGAGGTTGCGCAGCCCGAGGAAGTCCATCTTGAGCAGGCCGAGCTCCTCGACGCCGTGCATCTCGTACTGGGTGACGATGGGCGCGTCCTCGGGGTCGCTGCCCGGCTCGGGCTTGCGCTGGATCGGGCAGGTACTCGGTCAGCGGCTCGCTGGGTGATGACCACCGCGGCGGCGTGGATGCCGTCCTGGCGGCGCAGGCCCTCGAGGCCCTTGGCCACGTCGATGACCTCGCTTGGCGTCGGGGTCGGTCTCGTACATCGCCGCGCAGCTCGGCGGCGGCCGTGTAGCCGTCCTCGTGCCCGTCGGTCGCGGTCGAGGCAGGCCGCGCAGCGGCGTGTCGCGGCCCATGACCAGCGGCGGCATGGCCTTGGCGATCGGTCGCCGACGACGTAGGGGTAGCCGAGCACCCGGGCCGCGTCGCGCACCGCGGCCCGGGCCTTGATGGTCGAGAAGGTGACGATCTGGGCCACGTGGTCGCAGCCGTAGCGCTCGGCCGCGTAGCGGATCATCTCGCCGCGGTAGCGCTCGTCGAAGTCCATGTCGATGTCGGGCATCTGCTTGCGGCCCGGGTTGAGGAAGCGCTCGAAGAGCAGGTCGTAGCGGATCGGGTCGAGGTCGACGATGCGCAGGCAGTAGGCCACGCAGCAGCCGGCCGCCGACCCGCGGCCCGGGCCGACCCGGATGCCCGACGTCGCGGGCGTAGCGGATCAGGTCCCACACGACGAGGAAGTAGGCGGAGAAGCCCATGTCGCCGATGACGCCGAGCTCGTAGTCGAGCCGCTCGCACGACCTCGGCCGGCACCGGGTGCGCCGTAGCGCTCGCTCGGCCCCGTCGAAGGTCAGGTGCGCGGAGGTAGGCGGCGGCCCGCTCCTCGTAGGTCTCGCCCGCGAACTCGTCGGGCACCGGGAACTCGGGCAGGCTGGGCTGGCCGAACTCGATCTCGACGTTGGCCCGCTCGGCGATCAGCAGCGTGTTGTCGCACGCCTCGGGCAGCTCGCGGAAGAGGTGGCGCATCTCGGCCGCCGACTTCAGGTAGTGCTCGTCGCCCTCGAACTTGAAGCGCTTGGGGTCGTCGATGAGCGCGCCCGGTCTGCACGCACAGCAGGGCGTCGTGGGCCACGGCGTCCTCGCGGTGGGTGTAGTGGCTGTCGTTGGTGGCCAGCAGCGGGGCGCCGATGCGGCGGGCGATCTCGATCAGCTGCGGGTTGGTCCGGTGCTGCTCGGCGAGGCCGTGGTCCTGCAGCTCGACGAAGAGGTTGTCGCGCCCGAAGATGTCCTGGAGGCGGGCCGGCCTTCGCGCGCGCGGCCTCGATCGTCGCCGGCCGAGCAGCGCCTGGAGCACCACGCCGCCGAGGCAGCCGGTGGTGGCGATCAGGCCCTCGTGGTGGCGCTCGAGCAGCTCCCAGTCGACCCGGGGCTTGTAGTAGTAGCCCTCGAGGTAGGCGGCCGACGACAGCTTGAGCAGGTTGCGGTAGCCGTCGGTCGGTCTCGGCCAGCAGGGTCAGGTGGTAGTAGAGCTTCTCGCCCGCCGTCGACGTCGCCGCCGGTGTCGTCGACCTGGCCCCGGCGGACCGGGCGCTCGTGGCGCGACTCGGCGGCCATGTAGGCCTCGGTGCCGATGATCGGGCGTGATGCCCTGCGTCGCGGCACGCCTTGTAGAAGTCGAGGACCCCGTACATGTTGCCGTGGTCGGTGATCCCGAGCGCCGGCTGGCCGTCGGCCACCGCCGCCGCGACCAGGTCGCTCGACCCGGGCCGCGCCGTCGAGCATCGAGAACTCGGTGTGGGTGTGCAGGTGGGTGAACGACCGCTGTGGCCAACGGGCCGGTGCCTTCCTCGGCGTCGTCGGGGTCTCGTCCCGGGCTCTCCACAGGGTGTGGACGAGTTACAGCGTTGTGATTCCGACGATAGCCGCGCCCCGGTGAGGCCCGACGGACGTTGTCGGTCGGCGCAGGTCGGCGGGGTCCGGCTCAGAGATAGGTGCCCGGGCGGGCCGCGTCGTCGGGTCGGCCCTGGGGCAGCGCCGCTGGCGCATCTCCTCGAGCTGGGCCCGGGCCGCCATCTGCTGGGCGAACAGCGTGGCCTGGATCCCGTGGAACAGGCCCTCGAGCCAGCCGACCAGCTGGGCCTGGGCGATGCGCAGCTCGGCGTCGCTCGGCGCGTCCGATCGTCGAAGGGCAGCGCCATCCGGTCGAGCTCGGCGGCCAGGTCGGGCGACAGCCCCTCGGCCAGCTCGCGGATCGACTGCTCGTAGATCTCGCGCAGCCGGCGCCCGGCTGGCCTCGTCGAGCGGGGCCTGGCGCACCTCGTCGAGCAGCTGCTTGACCATCGAGCCGATGCGCATCACCTTGGCCGGTTGCTCGATGGACTCGTCGGGTCCTTCGTCCTCGCCGCCGCCCTCCGTCCGTGCCGCCCCGGACCTCGACGGCACCATCCGACGCCTGGTCGGGCGGGTCGACGACCTCGGGCCGGAGCGGGTCGGACCCGTCGCCGGACGGGGTCGGGGTCTCGGTCGGTCGATCGGGGGTCTCGGCGTCCATGGTCAGATGCTCCCATCCCGGCTGAGGGCCACCAAGGGGACCAGCATCTCGTCGGCGGTCAGCGAACCGTGTCGGCTCTGCAAGCCGGCTCTCCCCGGTGTCGGCCGGGTCCACGAAGGCCAGCGGGGCGTGCGGGAGCGAGGGCCACGTCGCCCAGTCGGGCGACCAGGTCGGCCCGGAGCGGGCCGCCGAACCACCCCTCGTCCACCACCTGGTCCCGGCTCATGACCCAGGTGCTGTCCCCGTACCGCTCGGCCAGCGGACCGTTCGAGGTCGGACGCCGCACCGGGCCGGGCGTGCAGCCAGCGGAAGCGGCCCTCGCCGGAGAGGAAGGCCACCGAGGACATCACGTCGCGCCCGAGCAGCTCGACCCGGGGACCGACGTCGATCTGGCCGTGGTCGGCCGTCACCACCAGTGCCGCCCCCGGGGGCAGGCGATCCGCCAGATCGGCCACCAGCCGGTCGACGGCCACCAGCTCGGCGTCGTAGTAGCTCGCCCAGCCCGCTGGCGTGGGCCACCTTGTCGATGTCCGTCGTAGTACGCGTAGACGAAGCGGCTCGCCCCCGGCCAGCAGACGCCCCACCTCGGGTGGCAGGGACGACAGCACCCGGTAGCCGTGCAGCGGGGAGTTCCCGAGGTGGGCGGCGGTGAACCCGGTGCCGCCGAACTCGTGCTTGGACACCACCGGCACGGCGCGGGAGGCGCCGGGAAAGGACGGGCAGGGCTGGAGCCGGCGGGCCGGAACCTCCCGCCGGACGTCGCGGGCCGCGCCGCTCCCGAGGGTCCAGCGGAGGACGTTCAGGATCTGGTCGTCGAGCGCCAGCCGGTAGCCCAGGAGCCCGTGGTCGCTCGGCGGCCGTCCGGTGGTGATGGAGGTGAGGGCGCAGGCCGTGGTGGTGGGGGCCACCGAGGTGATGGGGCGCTCGATGCCGTCGGCACCGGACAGGGTGGGGGCCAGCGCCGACCGGGCCCGGAGCTGCTGCCAGCCCAGGCCGTCGAGGACCAGGAGGACCACCTGGTCGGCACGACGGGCCATGTCGGGAAGCCAGCCGGCGTCGGCGTCGGGCGGGTCCTGGCCGGTGATGAGGGTGGGGACGACGTTGGCGATGCAGGCGCCCCGGTAGTCGGGGAGGAGCGGGGCCGGCGGGTCGGGGGTGCCGCGGGGGGACGGTGGCGAATCGGACACAGCTGCCGACACTAGGCGACGTCCACCCGGTGGTCAGCTCCGGGGCAGCAGGGCCCGGATCGTCTTGTAGCAGTGGCCGTCCCGGGGGGTGGAGATCGAGGCCACCAGGTAGTGGGGCTTGAAGCCGAGGGCGGCGGCCAGGTCCTTGCCGGCCAGCCGGTCCCGACGGGCCACGTCCAGGGCCCGTTCGGCACGCGGGTCCTCCACCGGGAGCCAGTTGTCGCTCCTGCCCCATCCGAAGCGGACCCACGTGGACCGGTCCTCGATCCGGCGGAACAGGACCGGTCCCTTGGTCGGGACCACGAGGGCCAGCGATGGCCGGAATCCTCGGAACTCCCAGTACGGGGCCGACGCCCCGGGGAACCCGAGCACGTGCTCCTCGACCGGCGCGGTGAGCGGATGGAGGAGCTGGCGGACCCGGCGGCCGTGGAGGGTGCCGAGGTGTCGGGGAAGTCCGGTGGCCGTCACCGCCTCGGGCTGGGCCAGATCGTCGCGCTCGGGCTCGTCGGCCAGCTGGGCCTCGACCACGTCGAAGGGGGCCAGGTCGGGGCCGTGGTCCTCGGGCCAGGTCACACGGACTCTCACCAGGGTCCCCGAGGCCAGGTCCACGCCGGTGGTGTCCTCGGCATGGCAGGCCAGCACCAGGACGGTCAGCGCCGCCCCGCCCGACACCTCGATCTCGGCCCGGGGCCGGATGCTGCGGGCCACGTCCCGAGCCGTGCCGCTCCGGGGGGTGCGGGTCGACGGCTTGCTCATCGGAGCTCCGCGGGCCCGGCCGAGGACCGCAGCTGGGCCAGCAGGGTGTCGGCGTCGTCGGCCGGCAGCTGGCAGGCGTAGTTGCGGCACACGTAGACCCGGTGCTCGTCCCGGTCGGCCCACAGGGGCGACGGGGTCGGCTCGCCCCAGGCCAGGACCAACCCCGGCCACCAGCCGGAGCGGACCACGTCGACCAGGTCGGGGCGGTCCCCGGTGACCACCACCTCGGTGAACCCGTCCACCAGCAGGGAGGCGGTGAGCAGGGTGTGGGCGAAGGCCGTCGGATGTCGGGTCAGGAGGTCGCCGAACATCTCCACGACCTGGCGGGCCGCCTCGGTGTACCGGGTGGTCCCGGTCAGTGCCCCCAGCCGGCCGAGGGACAGAGCGGCCACCGCGTTGGCCGATGGGGTGGCCCCGTCGAAGATGTCCTTGGTCCTGACGATGAGGGCCTCGGCATCGTGCCCGGTGGTGAAGAACCCCTCGCCGCCGTCGTCGTGGAACAGGTCCAGCAGCCCGTCGGCCGTGGTCACGGCCCGTTCGGTCCAGACGGCCTCGCCGGTGAGCTCGCCCAGTCGGGTGAAGCAGTCCACCAGCCAGGCATAGTCACCGGCGTAGGCCAGGTGGCGGGCGCCCGCTTCGGCCTGCCAGCTGCGCAGCCAACGGCCGTCGGCCTCCTGCAGGTGGCCGAGGAGGAACTCCCCGATGGCCACCGCGGCGTCCCGCCATTCGGGGTTGCGGGTACCGCCCGCCGCCTCGGCCAGGGACGAGGCGTACATGGCGTTCCACTCGGTGAGGACCTTGTCGTCCAGACCGGGTCGCACCCGGCCGGCGCGGGCCTCGGCCAGGATGGCCCGTCCGGCCTCGACGTCCTCATTGCCGGTGAGGGGCAGGCCCACCGGCCGGCGCAGGATGGTGCTGCCCTCGAAGTTCCCGTCCTCGGTGAAGCCGAAGAAGTCGAGCACGGCGTCGGTCACGGTGGTGGCGGCGGATCCGTCCCGGGCGTCCACGCCGGCGACGACCGCCGCGGCCACCTGCCCGGGGGTCCAGACGTAGAACCGGCCCTCGACGCCCTCGGAGTCGGCGTCCTCGGCCGAGCGCACCCCTCCGCCGGGCCCGGTCAGCTCCCGGCTCACATAGGCAACGATCCCCTCCATGGTGCGCAGGTAGTTCTCCCGCCCGGTGGCCTGCCAGCCGTGCAGATAGGCCCGCAGCAGCCCGGCCTGGTCGTACAGCATCTTCTCGAAGTGGGGGACCAGCCACTGGGCGTCGGTCGAGTACCGGGCGAACCCCCCGCCGAGGTGGTCGTGCATGCCGCCGGCGGCCATGGCGTCGAGGGTCAGCGTGGCCATCTCCTCCGAGTTCCGACCCTCGGGGGTCCCGGCCTGCATCCGGGCGTGGTCCAGGGCCAGGTCGACGAGGGTGGGCTGCGGGAACTTGGGCGCACCGCCGAACCCGCCCCACTCGGGATCGAACCGGCCGGCCAGCTCGTCGACTGCCTCCTCGACCAGCGCGGGGCGCCCCCTCCCGGCCCCGGCCGCCGGGTCGAAGAGCGACGGCCGGCCGGCCCGGCGGGGGATGACCGAGCGCGAGCGGATGGCCTCGGCCAACTCGTCGGCCTGGGTCTCCACCTCGTCGCGCCGTTGCCCCCACACGTCGGTGAGGGCGGCCAGCACGGTGCGGAAGGACGGTGTCCCGGCCCGGTCGGCCGGGGGGAAGTACGTCCCGCCGAAGAACGGCCGGCGGTCCGGGGTGAGGAACACGCTCATCGGCCATCCGCCCGAGCCGGTGACCGACTGGACGGCCTCCATGTACACGGCGTCCACGTCGGGTCGCTCCTCGCGGTCCACCTTGACGGCGACGAAGGAGGTGTTGAGGACCTCGGCGGTGGCCGGGTCCTCGAACGACTCGTGGGCCATCACGTGGCACCAGTGGCACGCCGAGTACCCGACGGACAGGAAGATGGGCTTGTCCTCGACCCGGGCCCGCTCGAAGGCCTCGCTGCCCCACGGATACCAGTCGACGGGATTGTCGGCGTGCTGGCGGAGGTAGGGGGAGCTCTCCTCGGCCAGGCGGTTCGGGCTCACGCCGCCAGCGTAGTGACTGGGCGGCCGGCGCCCGGGAGCGCCGGGCGACGGCTCAAGACCGGCGACCGGTGTGTCGATGGAATTCCGCCGGGCCCGTCGAGTACCAGGCAGGACTCCGGGCCCGGCCCTTTCTACTCGCCTCCATCGAACGGGTGGTGGACCCGACCCGGTCCCCGGTCCGGCCGGCTCGGAGCGGCCGACCACCCCGCTCAAGCCTTCCCGACCCCGTTCCGATACTTCAATTGCCGGGCCCGGAGCGGGACCTCAGGTGGAGCCCCGGGCCCGGTGCCCGCGGGCGCCCCGGTCCACCGGGGTCGGGGCCACCGGCTCAGAGGAGCGGTGGGACCATGGCCTCGACCACACTCGGGCCGGGCGTGGCCAGCGCCCGGGCCAGCTCGTCGGCGAACCCCTCGGCGTCGTCGGCGCGGGCGGCCGGGAGTCCCAGGCCCCGGGCCAGGTGGACGAAGTCGATGGACGGCCGGCCGAGATCGAGCATGTCCCGGGCCCGCGGCCCCGGCGCGTCGGCACCCACCCGGTCCAGCTCCATGTTGAGCACGGCGTAGGAGCCGTTGTTGAGCAGCACGGTCGTCACGTCCAGGCCCTCGCGGGCCATGGTCCACCACGCCTGCAGGGTGTAGAGGGCGCTCCCGTCGGACTCGAGCGCCACCACCCGACGGTCGGGCGCGGCCACCGCCGCGCCCACGGCCACCGGGAGGCCCTGCCCGATGGCCCCGCCGGTCAGGCACAGCCAGTCGTGAGGTGGCGAGCCGGCCGTGGCCCCGGGGGCGAACAGCCCCGAGGTGTTCCCCTCGTCCGAGACGATGGCTCCCTCGGGGAGGAGGGCGCCGATGGCCTGGCACACCGACGCCGCGGTGAGCGGGCCGGTCGGGAGGCCGGGGGTCTCGGTGGCGGACCGGGGGGCGGCCCCCGACGGCGCACCCACCGCTCCGGCCAGTGCGGCCAGCGCGGCGTGGACGTCGTCGGCCGGACCGGCCACCGCGTGGACGGTGCAACCGGGCGGCACCAGGTCGCTGGCCTTGCCCGGGTAGGCGAAGAACGAGACGGGTGGGGCGGCGTCGAGCAGCACCAGGTGCCGCACCCCCTCGAGCTGCATGGCGGTGAATTCGGCCAGGTAGGCCAGCCGCTCCACCGGGGGACGGCCGGCGCCCCGCGTCGCAGCCGGGCCGGGAACGTCTCGGCCATGAGCCGGGCCCCGGTGGCGGCGGCCACATCGGCCGCCCGGTCGAGCGCCGCACCGCGGCACGCCCGCCCACCGATGAGGACGACGGCCGGCTCACCCGAGCGCAGGGCGGCCGCCGCCGCGTGGAGGATCGATTCGTCGGGAACGGCGCCCTCGCCACCGGCGGAGATCGGGGCCGTCCCGTCGGGGTCGGCCACCACCCCACCGTCGGACCAGGACACGTCGGCCGGGAGGATGAGGGTGGCCACCGAGCCCGGGCGGCCCGCAGGCGGCACCCACTGCGGCGGTGGCGTCGAGACCGAGGGCCGGGGTGGACTCGGCGGTGTGGACGAAGGTCGACACGTTGCGGGCCACCGTCTCGATGTCCGACTGGAGCTGGGCGTCGTAGACCCGGTGGCCGATGGCGTGGTCGCCCACGATGTTGACCACCGGGCTGTGGGCCCGCCGGGCGTTGTGCAGGTTGGCCAGCCCGTTGCCCAGACCCGGTCCCAGGTGGAGCAGCGTGGCCGCCGGCCGACCGGCCATGCGGGCGTACCCGTCGGCCGCACCCGTGGCCACCCCCTCGAACAGGGCCAGCACGCTGTGCATGCCCGTGACCTCGTCGAGTGCGGCCACGAAGTGCATCTCCGAGGTGCCGGGGTTCATGAAGCAGGTGTCCACACCGTGGCCGACCAGGGTGCGGATGAGGGACTGGGCCCCGTTCACCGGCCGTCCCCGCCCGGGGCCGGCACGGCGACATCGAAGACGGTGCCGGGATTGAGGATGCCGTGGGGGTCGAAGGCCGACTTGATCCGCCGCATCAGGTCGAGCTTGACCGGGTCCTCCAGCTCCTCGAGGAGGGCGCGCTTGAGGGTGCCGATCCCGTGCTCGCCCGAGATGGCGCCGCCGAGGTCGACTCCGGTGGTGATGAGGTCGTGCAGGAGGCGACGGCGCACGTCGGGGTCGGCCTGCCAGACCGACAGGTGGACGTTGCCGTCGCCGGCGTGGCCGCACCCCACGATCAGCGAGTTGGTGGTACCGGCCAGCAGGGCCACGGTCTCGAGGTAGGTCGGGATCGAGGCCCGGGGCACCACCACGTCCACCAGGTCGTCGGCCCCGTTGGCCTTGGACACCCAGAAGGCCCGCTCCCTGGCCGTGACCAGGTCGGCCCCGGCCTGGTCGGGCAGGACGTAGACGTCGAGGGCGCCCAGGTCGGAGACCTGCTCGGCCAAGGCCACGGTGTCCTCCTCGAGCCGGTCCGGGTGATGGTCTTCGAGGACGATGACCAGATAGGCCAGGGCCTGCGTCCGCACATCGGCGGGGATCCCCAGGTCGATGCCGGCGGCGGCCGTGATCCCGGCCATGGTCACCAGGTCGATGTACTCCACCAGCAACGGGCCCACCCCGCTGGCCACGATGGGGGGCACGGCGGCGGCGATCCCGGCGACGGTGGCGAACGGGGCCAGCAGCGTGGCGTGATGCTCGGGACGGGGATGCAGCCGGAGTGTGGCCTCGGTGACCAGGGCCAGGGTGCCTTCGGACCCGACGACCAGCTGGGTCAGGTCGTACCCGCTGGTCGACTTCACGAACTTGCCCCCGGCCCGCACCACCTCACCGGTGCCCAGCACCGCCTCGATGCCCAGCACATGGTGGCGGGTGACCCCGTACTTCACCGCCCGCATGCCACCGGCGTTGGTGGCCACATTGCCCCCCAAGCTGGCCGACTGCTCACCGGGGAACACCGGGTAGATCAGCCCGTGGGGGGCGAGGGCGGCGTCGAGTTCGGCCAGGGTCAGGCCCGGTTGCACCACGGCCACGTGGTTGTCGGTGTCGATCTCGAGGAGGTCGCACATCCGCTCGAAGGACACCACGACGCCCCCGGCCACCGGGATGCACCCGCCCGAGAGCCCGGTCCCCGACCCCCGAGGGGTGAGGGGGACGCCCTCCTCCCCGGCGGCCTGGACGATGGCGGCCACCTCGGCGGTGCAACCCGGACGCACCACGGCGCGTGGCCGGACAGGCTCCGCGCCCAGGGCCTCGTCGTGACCGGCGTCGTCACTGACCTGGTGGCCGAGGTCGAGATGGGCGGGGCCGACGATGGCGGCCAGGCGCTCGTCGATCATCGGCGCCGGTCAGCCTCCGGCCAGTCCGAGGGCCCGCCCCACGGCGGCGATGCCGGTCTCGTCGGCGAAGGCGAAGCTGAAGATGATCTCGTCGGCCCCGGCCCCGACGTGGGCGGCCACCAGATCGGGGACCTCCCCGGGCTGGCCCACGAGGAAGGCGCCCCGCTCCTCGGCCGGCATGCTGTCGGCCAGCATGTCCTGCACTTCGACGGTGTTCTGCTCGGAGGTGGTCAGGATGAGCGGGGCCATCCACGTCACGTCGATAGTGGCCGGATCGCGACCGACCTCGGCACAGTGGCGGTGGAGGACCTCGACCTTGTGGGCCAACATGCCGGCGTCACCGGTCACGTTGCACTGGTCGGCGTACTGGGCGACCAGTCGGAGCGTCCGCCGCTCACCACCACCCCCGATCATGATCCGGGGCCCGCCGGGCCGGACCGGCCGGGGAAGGTTGCGGGCGTGGTCCAGTCGGAAGTGGGCGCCCTGGAAGCTCACGTCGTCGCCGGTGAACATGGCCCGGCACACCTGGACCGCCTCCTCCAGCATGTCCAGACGGACCCCGTCGCCGGGGTACTCGATGCCGAGGCCCCGGTGCTCCACGTCGTACCAGGCCCCGCCGATGCCGAGGATGGCCCGGCCCTTGGAGATGACGTCGAGGGTGGTGACGATCTTGGCCAGGATGCCGGCGTTGCGGTAGGTCACCCCGGTGACCAGGGTCCCCAGCTGGACCCTCTCGGTCCGCGCCGCCAACGCACCGAGCAGCGTGTAGGCCTCCAGCATGGGCTGGTCCGGCCCACCCAGGGGGGGGAGCTGGAAGTAGTGGTCCATCACCCACACCGAGTGGAACCCCGACGACTCTGCCGTGGTGGCCAACCCGGCCACGTGGTCGAACAGGTCGATCGAGTCGAAGCCCGAGAAGTTGGGCAGCTGGATGCCGAATCTCGTCATGAGGGCACGGTACCCCCAACCGGCCCGTCCCACCACGGGCCCGCCGGCGCCGGCGGGCGGGCGACCGGGTCGGCCGCGTCAGCCGGGCCCCGGAGCGCGCACGGTGAGGGAGCGTCCGTTGTCGGCCATGATGGTGCGGATCTCATCCTCCGAGAAGTGGTGGCGGCGCAGGTCCCAGGCGAAGGCGGTGGGTTCGGCCAGGCCCTCGGCATGGGGCCAGTCGGAGCCGAACAGCAGCCGGTCCACACCGAGCACGTCCTTCAGCACGTCCAGGTCGTCCTCGTAGAACGGCGCCACCCACACGTGTCGGCGGAACGTCTCGACCGGATCGGAGGCGAACGCCGAGGGCATCTGGCCGTAGGCCTTGGCCAACTTCTTGACCAGGGCAGGGACCCACTCGGCACCGGCCTCGATGCTGGCCACCCGCACGTTGGGGAACCGGTCGAACAAACCCTGACATACCAGGGCGGCCATGGTCTCGAACGGCGGACGGTCGGAGCTGATGACCGACCGGAGGGGGGAGTGACGGAAGGCCTCGAGGCTGCCGTAGGGCTCCCAGTGGTTGAGGTAGCGCCCGTAGCCGGCATCCCCGGAGTGGATCCCGACGGTCACGCCCGACTCGTTGACCAGCCCCCAGAACGGGTCGAACCGCCGGTCGGCCGGCGAGGTCAGCCCGGTGGGCGCATGGGCCGGCCCGCCCTTGATGCACACCAGACGGGCATCGAGCTCGAGTACCCGGGTCAGCTCGGCGACGGCGGCCTCCACGTCGACGAGGGTGATCATGGGGGCGGCGAAGATGCGTTCCCGGTGGGCGTAGCCCCAGTCGTCCTCGAGCCACCGGTTGAAGGCTCCGAACGCCGCCACCAGGGCGTCGGGGTCGTGGGCCAGGGCCTCCTCCATGCCCACGCCGAGCGTCGGGAACAGGAAGCAGCCGTCGAGTCCCTGGGTGTCCATGACGGCCAGCCGAGCGTCGCGGTCGCGGTACTCCGGCCGGATGGGCTCCAGCTCGCCGAAGAGGGCCCGCATGTCCTGGGCCTCCGGATTGCGGCCGCGGAAGTACTCGCCGAGACTCCCCGGGAGGGCGACCGGGTCGAAGGTCGGATTGGGGATGAACCGGTTGACCTTGCCTCCGACCAGCAGTCGTTGGCGGCCGTCGATCTCGGCCCACTGGATGGCCCGCTTGGCCAGGGCGGGGTCGATGTGGCGGGTGTACGCGTCGGTCGCCTCGTAGTAGTGGTTGTCGGCGTCGAAGGTGGGGTAGTCGACGCCGCGGCCGGCCGGGGCCGCCGCCCCGCTGGTCATCGCCGAACCGACGGTCTCCACGGTGGCCACCGTCAGTCCAGTCCGAGGACGCGCAGGGCGTTGGTGCGCAGGAACTTGGGCCATACCTCGTCCTTGAACCCGACGTCCTGGCAGCTCGGTCATGATCCGCTCGATGGACAGGCCCATCGGGAAGTAGCCGGCGTAGATGATCTTGTCGGCGCCCCGGGTGTTGGCGTAGTGACGATGTCCTTCGGGTAGTACTTGGGGGCGAAGGCACTGGTCGAGTAGTGCAGGCCCGGCCACTTGAGCATGAGCTTCACGGCCAGCTCGGTCCACGGCTCGCAGCCGTGCCGGGTCACGAAGATCAGGTCGGGGAAGTCGAACATGACCTCGTCGATGAGCTCGACGTGCTGGCAGGCCGCCTTCAGGCGGGGCCCGGGGATGCCGGCGCAGCAGAAGATCGGGATGCCCAGCTCCACGCACTTGGCGTAGATCGGGTACATCTTCTTGTCGTTGATGGGGACCTGGGGGAAGGTGCCGGCCGGGAAGACGCCGACGGCCCGGATGCCGTAGGTCTCGTACTCCCGGACCAGGCGCTCGATGCCCCGCCATCCCGTCGTTGGGGTCGGCCGAGGAGGAGGGGATGAAGCGGTCCGGGTGGCGCTGGAGGGCCTCGGCGCCGAGTGCCGGCCGGATCACCCACGCCGATCAGGCCCCGCTCGATCCCCCACAGGTCCATCTCCCGGAGGGTCACCCCGACCGGGTCCTCGGCGCCCTCGCACCGCCTTGCTCGGGCACGTCCTTGAACATGTACTCGACCGGGAAGTCGAACTCCTCCTTGGACTCGGTGTCCTTGGTCTGCCGGGTGATGAACCGGTAGACCTCCTTCATGTCGGGGTGGGGGAACCCGACCATGGTGTCGACCACCCCGACGTCCTTCGGCATACCCATGGTCGGTGGCTCCTCCTCCGGGTCGGTCCGAGCTGGCTCGGCATCGACACCCTGCCGACGACCCTGTCGGCGGTGATAGTAGAGCGCCTCCCGGAGGGTCGCCCCCGCACCCCCGTCCGGCACCCCCACCGCCCTGTCTAGGGTGGTCGGCCATGGAGCTCCGACTGGACGGCAGGACCGCCCTGATCACCGGCGCCTCGCGCGGCATCGGCCAGGCCATCGCCGACTCGTTCGCCTCGGCCGGGGCCTCGGTGATGCTCTCCTCCCGCAAGGCCGACGGTCTGGCCCGGGCCAAGGCGGCGGTGGACAAGGGGGCCGGGCCGCGGTCCGGCGAGGTGGCCTGGCACGTGGCCAACGCCGGTGATCCCGAGCAGGCCGAGGCCTGCGTCGCCGCCACGGTCGAGCGGTTCGGTGCGGTGGACATCCTGGTCAACAACGCCGCCACCAACCCGTACTACGGACCCATCATCGAACTGGACACCGCCCGGGCCGACAAGACGGTCCGGGTCAACCAGACGGGCTATCTCGAGTGGACCCGGGCCGCGTGGCGGTCCGGCATGTCCGAGCGGGGCGGCGCCGTGCTCAACCTGGCCTCGATCGGGGGCCTCTCGGTGGAGGGTGGCATCGGCTGGTACAACGTGACCAAGGCCGCGGTCATCCACCTGACCAGCCAGCTGGCCGGCGAGCTCGGCCCCAAGGTCCGGGTCAACGCCCTGGCTCCGGGCCTGGTCAAGACCGAGTTCGCCGCGGGCCCTGTGGGAGGAGTCGGAGCACGCCATCTCGCAGCGGATGCCGCTGAAGCGGTTGGGTGAGGCCGAGGACATCGCCAACGCTGCCCTGTTCCTCTGCTCGGATGCCGCCTCGTGGATCACCGGGCACACCCTGGTCATCGACGGCGGTGCCCTGTGCATCGCCAGCGGCGGGCTGGCCTGACCGACTCCGCGGGCCGTCAGGTCAGTGCGTCCCGGGTCACCTTGCCGCTGGCCGTCCGGGGTAGCCGATCGGTGACGACCAGCTCCCGGGGAGCGGCCCAACGCGGCAGCTCGCCGGCCACGAGGTCCCGGAGCTCGTCGAGCCGGGGCGGGTGGGCCCGGTCCCCGGGGACCACCCAGGCCACCACCCGCTCGCCCCATTCGGGATCGGACCGCTTCCACACCGCCACCTGGTCGACCCCGGGATGGCGACCCAGGAGCAGCTCGACCGGTGACGGCCAGACCTTCTCCCCGCCGGTGACGATGACCTCGGCGATGCGCCCCAGCACGGAGAGTGTGCCGTCAGGCCCGATCCGGCCGCAGTCGCCGGTGGGCAGCCACCCGTCACCGATCCTCGGATCGGTACCGTCCCGGTAGCAGCGGAGCAGCATGGGCCCGCGCACCAGGACCTCCCCGTCCTGGGCCGTGGACCCGTCGCCGATACGGAGCTCCACCCCGTCGAGGGCCCGCCCGTCGTAGACGATGCCCGAGCCCGTCTCGGTCATGCCGTAGGTGGTGACGACGTTGCCGGGCAGGGAGTCCGGCGGGCGCGGCCCCGCCCAGCAGCACGGCTCGGAACCCGGAGGCGTCGGTTCGGCGGAGCGCCGTGGCCACCAGCGAGATCAGCGTGGCCCCTTCCTCGGCCTGGCGCTCCACGGCGGCGGCGTCGAACTCGGGGAGGACGGTGCACGGAGTACCGGTGACCAGGGCCCGGGTGACCACCGACAGGCCACCCACGTGGGCCAGGGGGAGGCAGGCCACCCACCGGTCCGAACCGGGGTCGACGCCCAGGCGGGCCGACGTGGCCCGGGCCGAGGCCTCCACCGCGGCGTGGTCGAGGACGACGCCCCTGGGCCGACCGGTGGTGCCGCTGGTGGCCACCACCAGGGCATCCCCGGGCTCGGTGGGCCGACCCCCCGGCCGTCGATGCCGGCCCGAACCGTCGATCACGGCCGAGGGCCGCAACTCCTCGAGTAGCCGGGACAGGGCCGGCGCCGGGAGCCGGTGATCGAGCGGGAGCGACGGCGTCCCCGCCGTCCCAGACGGCCCGGAGGGCGTCGACGAAGCCCGGGCCGGCCGCGAGGTCGAGCGCTACCAACTCCGGCATGGGGCTAGCCTAGGCGACCGTACGAGTAGCGACTCTAGGAGTGAATGGTCGAATGGTTGCGTCCCAGACCGACGAGCACGGCGAGGCCAGGGAGAACGCCCCCGTCGGGACGGCGGTCACCGGCCCGCCCCTCGACCCGGTGGACCGGTTCCGGGGCCTCCCGCTGCCGGCCTGGGAGCGCCGTGGGGACTACCGGGACATCCACTGCGACGTCGCCGAGGGCGTGGCCAAGCTGACCATCAACCGCCCCGACGTCCGCAACGCCTTCCGGCCCCAGACCCTCTTCGAGCTGGCCGACGCCTTCAACGTGGCCCGGGACGACCCGTCGGTGGGCGTGGTCATCCTCACCGGCCAGGGGCCGGACGCCTTCTGCTCCGGTGGCGACCAGAAGATCCGGGGGGACGACGGCTACCTGGGGGACGACGAGGTCGCCCGGCAGGGCATCGGGCGCCTCAACGTGCTCGACCTCCAGATCCAGATCCGACGCCTGCCCAAGCCGGTGGTGGCCATGGTGGCCGGCTACGCCATCGGCGGCGGTCACATCCTCCACCTGGTGTGCGACCTGACCATCGCCGCCGACAACGCCCGCTTCGGCCAGACCGGACCGAAGGTGGGGAGCTTCGACGGGGGGTACGGGGCCAGCCTGCTGGCCCGGACCATAGGGTTGAAGCGGGCCAAGGAGGTGTGGTTCCTGTGCCGCCAGTACGACGCCGCCACCGCCCTCGACTGGGGACTGGTCAACGCGGTGGTCCCGCTCGCCCAGCTGGAGCGGGAGACCGTGGCGTGGTGCCGGCAGATGCTCTCGCTCTCGCCCCTGGCCCTCCGGATGCTGAAGGGCGGGCTCCACGCGGCGGACGACGGTCTCGCCGGCCTCCAGCAGTTCGCCGGCGATGCCACCATGCTCTTCTACATGAGCGAGGAGGGCCAGGAGGGACGCAACGCCTTCCAGGAACACCGCCCGCCGGACTTCGGTCGCTTCCCCCGCCGTCCGTGACCTCCGGCCGGCTCGACCGGTGGTGCCGGTGACCGTCGACGGCACCACGCCGACGGCACCGGGGCCGATCCAACGCTGGGTGCTCGGAGCCCGGCCCCGGACCCTCCCGGCGGCCATCGTGCCGGTGCTGGTGGGCACGGCCGCGGCCCATCCGTGGAGCCACCGGGCCCGCGACCTGAGCCCGCCCGACGGCCTCCGGGTCAGCTCGTGGTGGTGTGCGCTGGGTGCGCTGGTGGTGGCGCTGGCCATCCAGATCGGCACCAACCTCGCCAACGACTACTCGGACGGCATCCGCGGCACCGACGACGCCCGGGTGGGCCCGGTGCGGCTGGTGGCCACCGGCCTGGCCTCACCCGGCGCGGTCAAGCGGGCGGCGTTCCTCGCCTTCGCCGTGGCCGCGGTGGCCGGCCTGGGCCTGGCCTGGGCCACGTCGGCGTGGTGGATCCTGGTGGTGGGCGCGGCCTGCCTGCTGGCCGGCTGGTTCTACACGGGTGGTCCCCGGCCCTACGGCTACGCTCGGGTTGGGCGAGGCGTTCGTGTTCGTCTTCTTCGGGTTGGTGGCCACGGTGGGTTCGTACTTCGTCCAGACCCTGGAGCTGCAGGCGCCGGTGGTGTGGTTCGCCGCCGTGGCCGTCGGCCTGTTGGCCACCGCCCTCCTGTTGGCCAACAACCTGCGCGACATCGGGACCGACGCCGGGAGCGGCAAACGCACGGTGGCCGTCCGGGTCGGCCGTGCGCCGGCCGGCCGGCTGTACGTGGCCACGGTGCTGCTGCCGTTCCTCGGCGTGGTGGTCTGGGCCCTGCTGTCGGTGAGCGGAGTGGTCCGGGCGGCCCGTCCCGCCGTCGCCTTCCTGCCCCTGGCGGCCCTGCCCCTGGTCACGGGGCCGGTCCAACTGGTGCGGAGCGACGCCGAGGGCCGGGCCCTGCTGCCGGTGCTGGCGGCCACGGGTCGCCTGCAGCTGGTCTTCGGCGTCCTGCTGTCGATCGCCCTGTGGCTGTGGATCCCGCTCCCGATTCCGGCGGCCCTGGGATGACCGGCTCATCGGCCTCGGCCCGAGGGGGTCCAGGTCCGGTGGGTACGGATCAGTTCGGCCACGGCGTCGGGTCGTTGCAGGTGCGGCGAGTGGCCGACCCCCGGCACCACGGCCACCGTGGCGTTGGCGCCGATGGCATCGGCCATCCTGCGCCCCAGCGCCGTGAACTTCTCGTCCCGACCCCCGGTCACGATCAGCACGGGCATGGCCAGGCGGTCCAGCTTGGCCCACAGGGGCAGCTGGGAGCCGGTCCCGGCCAGTCGCAGGCTGGACGCCAGTCCGGCTCCGGTGTTGCGTTCCCGCTCCTCGAGGCCCGCAGTTTCCCGGCCCAGCTCGGCGAACAGCGGGCTGTCCAGCCACCGGCGCACGAACACGGCGACCGGCACCGCGGCGTCGCCGGACGTGCCTGGATCGAGCTGGTCGGCCAGGGCGGCGTCGGCCGCCCGGCGGGACCGGCGCTCCTCGGGGTCGTCGATGCCGGCGGTGCCGGAGATGAGTACCAGCGAGTGGACCAGCTGGGGACAGGCCAGGGCCAGGTGGAGGCAGAACCTCGCCCCCATCGAGTACCCGAGGTAGGTGGCCCGACCGCCCAGCCGGGCCAGGTGGAGCGCGCCGTCGACCAGGCTCGCCCTCACACCGGAGGATTCCCCGTGGCCGGGCATGTCCACCAGCACCACCCGGTGGTCCCGGGCCAGGTCGTCGTCCAGCGAGCCCCACAACCGGCCGGTCTGCGTGAAGCCGTGGGCCATCACCAATCTGGGCCCGTGGCCGCGGACCTCGTAGTGGAGCGACGGCGGCGGGGGCGGCGTGGTCGTCATAGGGGACCCCGGTGAGCGTACCCAGCGGTCCGCCCGCCCCCGGTCATGCCGACGTACAGGCGGCCTTCGCAGCCACACTGGTGGACGAGTGGGTACGGGGTGGGGTGTCCCACGCCGTGGTGTGTCCGGGATCGAGGTCCGCACCGCTGGCCGTGGCCCTGGCCGGCCATCCGGGCCTGGCGGTCCACGTCCGCCTGGACGAACGTTCGGCCGGGTTCACCGCCCTCGGGATTGGCCTGGCCACCGGGCGACCCGCCGTCGTCCTCACCACCAGCGGCACGGCGGCCGCCGAGCTCCACGCCGCGGTGGTGGAGGCGGACCAGGCCCGGGTGCCGTTGCTCGTCTGCACCGCCGACCGGCCACCCGAGCGCCGCGACGTGGGGGCGGCCCAGACCATCGACCAGCTCCACCTCTTCGGGCGGTCGCCCCGTTGGTTCACCGACCCCGGTGTCCCCGACACCGCCGGTCGCGGGGTGTGGCGGTCCCTGGCCGCCCGGATGGTGGCCGAGTCCCGCTCGGGACCGTCGGGCCCGGGTCCCGTCCACGTCAACCTGCCCTTCCGGGAGCCGCTGCTCGGCGACCCGGCGGCCGGCGGCGGGGTGCCGGCCGGTCGGGGGGACGGCGCCCCCTGGCATGCCGTCGTCGGGGGCGACCCGGCCCCCGACGACGCGTGGGTCCGGTCGCGGGTGGCCGGAGGGGTCCTGCGACCGGGCGGGCGCGGGCTGGTCCTCGCCGGAGCGGGATGTGGCGAGCCCGACGCCGTCTCGGACATGGCCGCCGTGCTCGGCTGGCCGATCCTGGCCGACCCCCGCTCGGGCCTCCGACGCGCCGGCCCCGGCATCGTCGGGGTGGCCGACGGCATCTTGAGATCGGACCGGTTCGCCGACGCGAACCTCCCCGACGCCGTCGTCCGCCTGGGCGAGCCGTGGGTGTCCAAGGTGGTCAACGGGTTCGTGTCCCGGGCCGTCGGGGGCGGTGCCCACTGTGTGGTGGTCGACCCCCACGGTCGATGGCCGGACCCCGACCGGGAGGTGGCCGAGTTCGTTCGGGCCGATCCCGGTCGGTTCACCCAGGCGGTCACCCGCCGGCTGGCCGCCGACGGATCATCCGGGGCGGCTGCGCCCACGCCGTGGTCGACCGCCTGGCAGGGCGCCGAGGAGCGGGCCCGGGCCGTGATCGCCGAAATGGTGGGCCCGGCGGGCCCGGACGTCCCGATCACCGAACCGTCGCTGGCCCACCGCCTGTTCCGGGCCCTGCCCGAGGAGGCCACCCTGGTGGTGTCGTCCTCCATGCCCGTCCGCGACCTCGAGGCCTACGGCGTCGCCCGGCTGCGGCCGCCCCGGGTCGTCGCCAACCGGGGGGCCAACGGCATCGACGGCGTGGTGTCGACGGCGGTCGGTGTGGCTGTGGCCGGAGGCCCCACCGTGGCCCTGGTCGGCGACCTGGCCTTCCTCCACGACGCCTCGGCGATGGTGGCGGTGGCGGGGGACGAGGTGGACCTCACCGTGGTGGTGGCGGACAACCGCGGGGGCGGGATCTTCTCGTTCCTCCCGGCAGCCGAGGTACTCGACCCCCGGACGTTCGAGACGCTGTTCGGCACCCCGCCGGGTCCCGATCCCGGTGCGGTGGCCTCGGGCTTCGGTTGGCCGGTGGACGACCTGGGCCCGGCGGCGGGGCCCGGCGGGCTGGAGTCAGCCCTGGCCCGAAGAGTCGGGGCCGGCTCCCGGTCGGTGATCCGGGTCCACCTCCCTGGGCGCACGGCCAACGTCCACCATCACCGTCTCATCCAGGATGCCATCGTGGCCGCCGTCGACTCGGGCGCCGGCTGACCGTCGGGATCCGCAGGCCCGGCCTCAGCAGGGTCGGGGATCGAAGGAGGGGATGGTGGACGCCTGCGGGGCGGTCGCCGCGGCCTTCTTGGACACCGGAGGCGCGGTGGTCACCGGCACCGCCGGCGCCGTTGTCGGGGTGGCCACCGGAAGTGTCTGGGGATCCCCGTTGGCGTCGAGCGGTGGGGTGGCGATGGGACCGAACGGGCCTCCGAGGAACTGGGTGATCGTCTGGGAGGCTTCATCGGGCTGGACCACCTCGACGGACGAGCTCCCCGCGGTGGCTCCCACCGTGGGCAGGGTGAAGGACTGCAGCTGGGACCCCGAGAAGGCGTGGTACCGCTCGGCCAGGGCGAACAGGTCGCTCGGAGACAGCCCGTTGTCCTTGCTGAAGTCGTGGACCACCGAGGTGAGCAACGAGTTGAGCCGCAGTGGGTTGTAGGTCCCCTTCGCCTTGTTGAGCGCCGCCGAGATAATCAGGTTCTGGCGCTCGATCCTCCCGATGTCAGAGCTCCCGTCCTGGTTCCAGTAGCCGTTCTTGTAGTACTCGAAGTAACGGGAACGCGACAGGGCCAGGGCCTGGGTCCCGTTCAGGACCTGGCAGCCGGTGTGGGCCAC
Source organism: uncultured Acidimicrobiaceae bacterium (assembly GCA_963817005.1). Taxonomy (GTDB): domain Bacteria; phylum Actinomycetota; class Acidimicrobiia; order Acidimicrobiales; family RAAP-2; genus Bog-756. Next base: position 948,160 of record CAWFMN010000004.1, on the reverse strand, counting down.
GTTGAGGCCGGACTCGTTCACGCCCGTGTTCCGGTTGTCGTCCCGGACCGGGTAGGGGAAGTCCATGGAGATGCCTCCGAGGGCGTTCACCGCGTCCTGCAGGCCGAAGAAGCTGATCTCGATGTAGTGGCTGATGGGGATGCCGAAGGTGTTCTGGATGGTCTGGATGAGGGCGTCCGGGCCTCCCGCGAAGGCGGCATTGATCTTGTTCTGGCTCGACAGCTGGGTATCGGAGGGGAGGCCCGAGAGCGTCACGAAGGTGTCCCGGGGGATGGACAGGGTCGAGGCCGTGCCCGAGGTCGGATCGACGTGGACGATCTTGATGGTGTCACTGCGCTGTCCGCCGGCGTTGCTGGCCGTGCCGAACTGCTGGGCCTCGGCCGGTGTCTCGCCGGCCCGGCTGTCCGATCCGATGAGCAGGACGTTGTAGGGGGCGCCGTTGGCCGCGGCGACGCAGGTGGCGCAGGCCGCCGAGGAGACCTTGCTCCACTGGTAACGGAAGTAGCCGTACCCCGCCGCCACCACCACCAGAACCACCACGACCAGGCCGATGAGTCCTCGGAGGATCCGTTGGGCGGGCCGCCGGCGCTTCTTCACCGCCCGCCGCCGTTCCCGCTTCGACGGGATGGCCACCTGTCCACTCAGGATGGGGCCGGGAAACTCGGGTCTCGGTCTCGCCCGGGCGGGCGGCGGACTCGAGGCGCGCGGATGGCCGGTCGGTCGACCTGACGATCGTCCGGTGGGCCGGGAGCCGCTCGATCTGGGTGGGTCGGTGGTGGGCAAGGTGGGGGGTTGTCGCCGTGACGGCCGCGGTGTCGAGGGTCGGCGGGGTGAGCCGACCCGTGCTGAGGTGACGGGTCAGTTTCCCACGGGGGGACCCTGCACTGGTGTCACCCTCGGGGGGACGCCGAATTGCCAGTCGGGCTACGAGTCGACGGGCACCCACGATCCGTGGAATCCGAACGGGACCCGGGCGGGCAGGTGGACGGTGGCCACCGGGGGCCCGGCGAAGGACGTGGCGTCCAGTATCACCAGGTCGCTGGTGTCCGTGCTGGCGTCGTAGACCACGGTCAGGACCCATCCCTCGCCCTCGTCCCGTCCGTCGGCGGCCCGCACGAAGACCGGCTCCCCCGGGAACCGGTACTGGCCGGGGTCGAATCTGGTCGACTGGTCGCGCACCAGGTCGTACTGGACGAGTCCCAACTGGCTGGGTTCGTCGGCGCGGTCGCCCAGCCGGACGCAGTAGCCGTACCGGTGGGGCAGTCCGGCCACGGCGTCGTCGATCCTCGGGAACTCGACCGGGACGTCGTCGAGGCGTCGCTCGGCGACCCGTCCCCCGCCCAGGTCGATGGTCCAGCGGGCCAGGGTGGGGAGGGCCGATGAGACGGTTCGGCCGGGATCGGTGTCGAAGGCCCGGTCGTACCGGATCACGTCCATGATCACGTTGTCGCCGTCGTCATAGGCGTTGAGCACGTGGAAGACGTAGACCGGGTCGATCCCGATCCACCGGATGTCCCCATTGCCCCCGTTCCGGGGCATCACCCCCACGCGGGACCCCGCTTCCGGCACCCACCGATAGGGCAGCGAGCGACCCAAGGTGGCCAGGTCCAGGTCGAAGAGGATGGGGAGGTCGAGGAAGACCACCCGTGACGCCGTCACGCCGAAGTCGTGGATCATGGTGGCCCGGGGGATGTCGATGGCCTCGGTGCGGACCAGCCCACCGGTCCGGTCCGCAACGTGGTACCGGAGGAAGGGCGGCCCGAACACGTCGCACCCGAAGAAGAGCAGTTCGCCGGTGGCCGGGTCGGTCTTGGGGTGCGCGGTCATCGGCGAGGCCAGGCTCCCGTCGAAGTCGTGGACGCGGGCCCGACCCAGGTCGGGGGACACGGCGTGGGGGAATCCCGACTCCACCAGAGCCAGGGTGGTACCGGCGTGGCGGATCACATGGGTGTTGGCCGGTCCGTCGATGGGCTCGGTGGGGCCGGCCGGGGATGCGGTCTCGACTTTGGCGGCCAGGGCCCGGGTACGGACCCAGCGATTCCGGTAGCCCTCGGCCCGCCCCTCGGACAGGGTGATGGCGTGGATCATGCCGTCGCCGGCGAACCAGTGGTAGTCGGCCTCGTCGGCCGGGACCGCGGCTGGGTTGGGCCCGTTGCGCAGTAGCTGGCCGCAGAGGTCGGGGGGGATGACCCCGGTCACCGGCAGGGCATGGTCGTCGCTGCGCTCCACCAGGACCGGTGCGTAGTTGCCGTGGAGATAGGGGTTGAGCAACGGGGGCTCCTGGCTGGGTGGCGGGCCGGGGTCGGTCCTGCGGAGACCGGCGGGAGTCCGATCGTAGTGTCGCCCGGACGGGCGGTCGTCGATTGGCGGGCCGCCGGCGGGGACGACCGTCACCCGGTGACGTGGCAGGCTGAGTCCATGGCCCACCTCGCCGAGGATCTCCGCTTTCGCGGGCTGATCCACCAGATGACCGACCCCCGCCTCGAGCAGCGTCTCGACGCCGGTCGCCTCACCGCCTACAGCGGCTTCGACCCCAGCGCCGACAGCCTGCACGTGGGCCACCTCCTGCAAGTGTGCAATCTGCGCCGCCTGCAACAGGCCGGCCACCGTCCCATCGCCCTGGCCGGAGGCGGCACCGGTTTCATCGGTGATCCGGGGGGGAAGTCCGAGGAGCGGTCGCTGTTGACCCGTGACGAGCTGCGCTCCAACCTGGACGGTATCCGCGGTCAGCTGGAGCGGTTCCTGGATTTCACCGGGGCCCGCGCCGAGGCTGGCGCCCTGCTGGTCAACAACGCCGACTGGCTCGAACCCATGCCGCTGTTCGAGTTCCTCCGCGACGTCGGGCAAGCACTTCACCGTGAACCAGATGGTGGCCAAGGACTCGGTCAGGTCCCGGCTGTCGCGCGCCGACCAGGGCATCTCGTACACCGAGTTCAGCTACATGTTGTTGCAGGCCTACGACTTCCTCCACCTGTTCGACGCCTTCGGATGCCGGCTGCAGCTGGGGGGAAGTGACCAGTGGGGGAACATCACCATGGGCATCGACCTGGTCCGCAAGGTGCGCCAGGAGGAGGTCTGGGGGCTGACCACGCCACTCGTGGTGAAGGCCGACGGGACCAAGTTCGGCAAGACCGAGTCCGGGACGGTCTGGCTGGACGCCGAGCGGACCAGCCCCTACCAGCTCTACCAGTTCTTCCTCCGCAGCGAGGATGCGGTGGTGGGCACCTACCTCCGCTACTTCACGTTCCTGGATCACGAGGCCATCCTGGCCCTCGACGAGGCGACGGCCGGGCGGCCGGAGCGCCGCGAGGCCCACCGCGAGCTGGCCCGCCAGGTGTGCACGCTGGTGCACGGCAGCCAGGAGACGGAGCGGGCCGAGCACGCCGCCGCTGCCCTGTTCACCGAGGAGGTGAGCCGGCTGGACGAGCGGTCCATCCTCGACGTCTTCGCCGACGCCCCGTCCTCCACCCTTCCCCGGGCCCGGCTCGACGGTGGGGGGGTGCCCCTGGTCGACCTGCTGGTCGAGACCGGGCTGGCGCCCTCGCGGGGTCGGGCGCGGACCACCATCGAGCAGGGGGGCGCCTACCTCAACAACCGGCGGGCGGAGGATGTGGGTTGCTCCGTGGGGGACGACGACCTGGTGGCCGGCCGGTACGTGATCCTCCGCAGCGGGAAGCGCAACTACCACCTGGTGTCGTTCGCCTGATCCGCTCCGGCCGGCCGAACGGGAGGCCGGACCCGACGGTCCTACACTGACGGCCATGAGCAGCCCGCCCGTCCCGCCGCCCGACCTCTCGCCCGTCCGGCTGACCTCGGGGCTCCCCGAGACCGTGCTGCCCGAGGAGACCGAAGCGGTGCGCACCGGACTGGCGGCGGCCCTCGGCCAGCCGGCCGACCGGCGACGGCACGCGGTGGCCGACGTCGTGCGCGCCGACCCGACGTCGCTGTCGGCGTGGGCGGCACTGGGCTCGTTGGCCCGGGACGATGTGGAGGCCTACGCCTGCTTCCGGGTGGGCTACCACCGGGGCCTCGACGCGCTCCGGAGGGCGGGCTGGAAGGGCTCGGGCCTCGTCCGGTGGGCCCACGAGTCGAACCGGGGGTTCCTGCGGTGCCTGGACGGGCTCCGGTCCTCGGCCGGCTCCATCGGCGAGCACGACGAGGAGGAGCGGTGCGGGCAGTTCCTGCTCCAGCTGGACCCGGCCTGGCGCCCCGACTGGACGGGCATCCCGGCCTAGTGGTGCACGCCACGGCCGACGGGGGAGGGGTCCGGCCCCGGCGTCCCCCTCGGGCCGGCGGCCGCACGGTTCGCCGCACCATGCTGACGGCGACGCTGCTGGTGGCCGGCGCCTGGATCCTGGCCGGATGCGCCGGCCAGGAGCAGTCGGGCACCTCGTCGGCCCGGGTCTCCACCTGGGTGTCGGGAGCAGCCGGCGGTGCTGCCATCGGCACCCTCAAGGTCGACAGCGCCAACATCGACCAGGCCCTGGACCGTCACGACCCGCCGGCCGCCATCAAGACGGTGTGCGCCCTGCTGACCAATGACGCAGAGACGGCCATCGGCAACCTGCCGACACCGGACAGCCAGCTCACCACCGACCTCAACAACGCCTACGAGAAGGGGGCGGCCGCCGGGGACGACTGCTACCGGGGTGCCACCGGGGAGAAGTCGTTCCTCCGCAAGTCGGCCGCCGAACGGGCCGCGCTCCTCCCCCTGCTGACCACCGCTCTGGATCGCATCGAAGCGGTCACGGGCCGTACGCCATCGACCTCGACCACTCAGCCCAGCGGATCGTGTGACGACCCGTTCGGCGGCTGCAACTAGGGCCGTGGCCCACCTTCCGGGATCGTCGAGCAGGCCGGGGGGCGGCGGCGCATGCCGGTGAGCGACGGCATCGTCGGGCCGATTCCTGAAGGCCGCGACCCGGACACCTACGACCGGCTCCGCCGCCGGGTGCTGTGGTCGATGCCCACCGGATTGTTCGTAGTCGGCAGTCGCGTCGGGGAGCGCCGGAACCTGATGACGGCCAATTGGGTGATGCAGGTGGCCACCACCCCCAAACTGGTGGTGGCGTCCGTGGAGCGGGAGTCGGTCACCGCTGCACTGATCGCCGAGGGCGGTGGGTTCTCCGTCAGCCTCCTGTCCCGCACCGACCGCGCCGTGGTCCGGCGGTTCGTCAAACCGGTGGAGGACGTGGTCCTGGACCCGTCGGGCGTGGCCCTTGCCATGCAGGGGGAGCCGGTGCACGAGGTGGCAGGCGGCCTGCCCTGTCTGGCTGCGGCGGTCGCCTGGCTGTGCTGTCGGGTACGGCACACCCTGGACTCCGGTGCTGTGGACGGTCCCACACCGGCCAGCCATGTGCTGTTCGTCGGCGAGGTGGTCGACGCGGGCGAACGGGCCGCCGAACCCACCACCGACCATCCAGGGCTGCTCCGGATGGAGGACACCCGCATGAACTACGGCGGTTGAGCCCCTGGCGGCGTCGCAGCCGGAGGACCCTCCTCAGTGCGAGCCGCCCTCCGGGGCCGGCCGCAGGTCGACGCGCAGGGTGAGCACCCCGTCCTCGATGGCGGCGTCGGCGTCGCCGAGCATGGCAAAGTCCATGAAGTCGGCCTGGGCCTGCTGCTTGAAGCGCTCCCGATCCGGCCCCTCGACGGGCGGGAGCCCCCGGGACCGGACGGCATCGGCCCTGGCCCGGAAGCGTTCCACCATGGCCTGAGGGTCGAATTGGTCGGGCATGTCCCGATGGTACCGGCCGTTCCGGTGCGCCACGACTGGGGGCACCTCGCACTACACTGGCTGCATTGGTGATCGGTGATCACCCCGGGTTCGCCGTGTCGGGGGAATGCCACCGCTGGTGGGGCAAGGAGTTGTTTCCGTGAAGAAGGGACGCCATCGCCGCTTCGAAGAGGCGCGCAGCTTGAAGCGTTCGGTAGCGACCGCCAACCGTCGCTGCCCCGAGTGCGGAGCGGAACCCGACGACAAGCACGCGTCGTGGTGCCTGGCCACCGAAGACGACTACGACGAGATCCTGGGTACCGCGCCGAAGGACCCGTCGTTCGCCGACGACGACCCTCTGGCCGAGTAGCCCCGACCCTTCGGCACCTGCGCCACGGTCAGCGCCGCACGGACCTGGACCTGCGCGACGGTCAGCGCCGCACGGTGGGATGGGGTAGCAGCGTGACCGGGGTCCGTGGTGAGGTCCGCTCGTCGAGGTACGCGGCCAAGCGTTTGTACACCTTCTTGCCGGCCATGGTCTCGAGCTCGGTGCGCATGCTGACGTACACCGGTTCACGGCCGACGAACGCCGCAGGGTCCTCGGTGCACCACCAGTGGAACTCCTCGCCCCCCGCCCCCCAGTGGCGGCGGTCCCATTGGCGGACCACCGAGGTCACCCGACCGTCCACCGCCGTCTCGTCCTCGCGGCGTAGAGGGAGCTGCCAGCACACCTCGGGCTTGAGTTCGACGTGGCTCCGCCCCTGGGACTCGGCGGCCTTGTGCAGCGCGCACCCCGGTCCGGCGGCGAACCCCGGACGGTTGAGGAAGATGCAGGCGCCGTCGACCAGCCGGGTCCCCAGGTCCCCGTCGGCCAACTTCTTCACGACGCCCTTCTGCCCCTGCTTGTGGAACTGCCAAAGATCCGGGGTGAGCTCGGCGGCGGCCCGCTCCACCCTCCGGGCGTCCTTCTTGCCGGTGAAGTGGGCGCCGTAGGAGCAGCAGCCCTGGACCAGTTCGGGGGTCGGCCCGGTCAGTACCCCCTGGCACCCCTGGCCGAAGATGCACATCCAGGCGCTGGCCAGGAAGGTGACATCGAACAGCCAGGTGCGCTCCTCGTCCGGGTCGTCGAAGCTGACCCACTCGTGCGACTCGGCCGGTACGTGCTTGTGGGAAGGCGACACTCCCTTATGATGTCAGGCATGAGCGAAGCCCGTGAGGACATCCACCCGGTGTTGACGATCAGCCCCGAGGCCCGGGCCACCGTGCTCGAGGTGCTGGCCAGCGAGGCCGATGCCGAGACCCTCGCCCTGTGGCTCGAGATCAACGGCGAGAGCAACGGTGCCTACGCCTACGACATGTATTTCCAGGCGCTGGCCGATGCCAGTGCCGGCGATGTCGTGCAGCACGACGACGACCTCCCGGTGGTGGTCCCTGAGGCCAGTGTGAACCGACTGCAGGGGGCCACGCTCGACTACGTCACCGACGAGTCGGGTGAGGGTGGACTGGTCATCGTGAACCCGAACACACCCCCGGTGGCGACGGCGCCGGGACTGGCCTCCGGGCCCGGGGTGGATCTCTCCGACCCGCTGGCCCAGCGGGTCGTGTCGGTCCTCGAGGAGCAGGTCAACCCCAGCATCGCCGCCCATGGTGGCCGTGCCGACCTGGTGGCCGTGGAGGAGTCCTCGGTCTATCTCCGCCTGAGCGGGGGGTGCCAGGGGTGCGGCATGGCCAAGGCCACCCTGTCCCAGGGCATCGAAGTGATCCTCCGGGAGGCCATTCCCGAGCTGGTGAACATCGTGGACGTCACCGACCACGCGGACGGCACCAACCCCTACTACGAGCCGGCCCACAGCTGACCGCCGGGCCGGGTGCGTCTCCCGGCCCGCACGTGACCGGGGACCGCTGACCGCCGGGAACGGCAGGGCCGTCCCGGTCGATGGACACAGGGCCTGAGTCGGACCGCCGCGGCATGATGCCCATTCCGAGCAGGCCGGTCCAGTACCTTTCCTGAGGTGGACACACTCCTGGTCGCCGGCACCACTGTCGCCGGGCTCGTGGTCGGTGCGGTGCTCGACCCCCTGGGCCAGCGGGAGGCCGAGCGCAGCCGTACGGAGGACGAGCGCCGCCGGGCCGAGCGCGTCGAAGCCAGCGGACATGAGCACGGGGGAGGCGCGACGGCGGAACCGCACTCGGCCATCGAGCACTTCGAGGACTCGGTCGAGCACGCCCTCGCGGCGGCCGACGCCGACGACTCCGACGATCCCAGCCCCGAGGACCGCACGGTGGCCAACCTGGTGCCGGCGGGGGCGGTGCCGGTCCGGACGGCGCTGGCCACCGCCATCACCGGTGCCCTGTTCGGGGCGGCCGCCAACCATTTCGGTCGGGACCTCGCCCTCGCCCCCTTCTGCGTCTTCCTGGCCCTGTTGGTGGTGGTCTCGGTGACCGACCTGACCCACCGACTGGTGCCGAGGCGACTCATCTACGGGGCACTGGCCCTCATCGTGCCGCTGCTGGTGGCCGCGTCGGCGCTGGACCACACCTGGCGCAGCCTGACCGGCTCCCTGGTCGGAGGAGCGGTGGCCTTCGGGCTCTTCTTCGCCGTCTGGTGGTTCATCCCCCGGGGCATGGGATTCGGGGACGTGCGCCTGGCCGGCGCCATCGGGTTCACCACCGGCTGGCTGAGCCTGCTCCACGCCTATGTGGCCTTCCTGGCCGGATTCCTGGTCGGAATGGTGTTCGGCCTGATCTTGATGGTGGTGTCCTCCGCGGGACGGAAGACCCGCATCCCGTTCGCCCCCTCGCTGGCGGTGGGCGCGGCGATCGCCGTCTTCTGGGGCGCCCCGATCGCCCAGGGTCTGTTCCACCCGGGGTCCTGAGCCGATGCGGCCCGTTCTGGCCGGTCCCTGTCGGCCGGGAACGGTCGGACCCCCGAGTAGATTTGCCTGAATGCTCCGCTACCTGACCGCCGGCGAATCGCACGGACGCGCCCTCGTGGTCATCGTGGAGGGCATGCCGGCCGGCCTGCTGGTCACGGTCGAGGACGTCCAGCGCGGTCTGGCCCGGCGCCGCCTGGGGTTCGGACGCGGTCCCCGGATGCGGTTCGAGGCCGACGAGGTGAGCCTGGTGGGCGGGATCCGTCACGGCCGGACGCTCGGCTCGCCGGTCGCCATCGAGATCGCCAACACCGAGTGGCCCAAGTGGGAGACGGAGATGTCCCCCGGGCCCGGCCTGCCCGGCAAGGTCCTCACCCAGCCCCGACCCGGTCACGCCGACCTGTCGGGCATGCTCAAGTACGGGTTGGACGATGCCCGGGACGTGCTGGAACGGGCCTCGGCCCGTGAGACGGCGGCGCGGGTGGCGGCGGGGACGCTGGCCAAGCTGCTCCTGCAGCAGATCGGGATCGATGTCCTCAGCCATGTGGTCCAGCTGGGACCGGAACGGTCCGAGCCGCGGGGTCTCCCCACCATCGAGGAGCTGCTGGCCGTCGACAGTTCCCAGGTCCGGTGCGTAGACCCCGAAGCCGAGGCCCGGATGGTGGCTGCGGTGAAGGCGGCGGCCAAGGCGGGTGACTCGCTCGGGGGGGTGGCCGAGGTGATCGCCTACGGGGCGCCGGTGGGCCTGGGCAGCCACGTGCACTGGGACCGCAAGCTGGACGCCCTGTTGGCCCAGGCCCTCATGAGTATCCAGGCCGTCAAGGCGGTGGAGCTCGGTGACGGCTTCGACCTCGCCGGACGGCGTGGTTCGGTGGCCCACGACGCCATCCGGGTGGCGGGAACGGGTGAGGGCAGCGACGGCGAGGGTCACCTTTCCGGTGGTTACGCCCGCGACACCCACCACGCGGGGGGTGTGGAAGGAGGGATCTCCACGGGCTCGCCCATCGTGGCTCGGGCCTCCATGAAGCCGTTGGCCACGCTCAACCGGCCCACCCTGGGGACGGTGGACGTCGTCACCAAGGAGTCGACGGTGTCGTTCAAGGAACGGACCGATGTGACGGCCGTGCCGGCCATGGGAGTGGTGGCCGAGACGATGGTTGCCTTGGTGCTGGCCTCCGAGGCCCTGCGCAAGTTCGGGGGCGATTCGGTCGAGGAGTTCCGGCGAAACCGCCTGGGCTATCTGGCCGCGCTGGGGGAGACGCCCTCCGCCGCCCCGCCACCGAGCGATGGTTGACCGCATCATCCTGGTGGGCATGATGGGGGTGGGGAAGACCACCGTGGGGCAGCGGCTGGCCGATCAGCTCGGCTGGGGGTATCTCGACTCCGACGCCCAGGTCATGACCGACACCGGGCACAGCGTGCCCGAGCTCTTCGCCGAACAGGGCGAGGCGGCTTTCCGGGCCGAGGAGGAGCGGGTCCTGGCCGAGGCCCTCTCCGGTGGCCGACCGGTCGTGGTGTCGGCCGCCGGCGGCGTGGTGCTGTCCCCGGCCAACCGGGCCCTGCTGGCCCGCTCGGGTCGGGTGGTGTGGCTCCGGGCCGACCCCACCGTGCTGGCCGATCGGGTCGGGGCCGGCGAGGGCCGTCCGCTACTCGGTGACGACCCGGCGGCGGCGCTGGTCGACCTGGACCGGGTACGGCGTCCTCTCTACGAGTCGGTGGCCGACGTGGTGGTCGACGTCGACCGCCTGACCCCCGACGAGGTGGTGGTCGAGGTGCTGGCCGGGACCGGGCTCGAGCCGGGTGGTCGGCCGTGAGCACGGTACCGGTCGAGCTGGGGGACCGGCGGTACGACGTGACCGTGGGGGGCGGCGTCCGGCACCACCTGGCCGGGGTGGTGGAGCGGCAGGTCCCGCTCGCGGCCCGGGCCGCCGTCGTCACCCAGGCCGGGATCGGGGTGGAGGTCGACCCCGGCGTCCCGTGCGAGCGGTTCCTGGTACCCGACGGCGAGGCAGCCAAGTCATTGGCCGTCATCGAGGACCTGTGCCGGTCCTTCGCCCGAGCCGGGATCGGCCGGTCCGACGTCATCGTGGCCGTGGGCGGGGGCGTGGTCACCGACGTGGCCGGATTCGCCGCGGCCTCCTTCCACCGTGGGACGGCCTACGTCAACGTGGCCACCACCCTGCTGGCGCAGGTGGATGCCGCGGTGGGGGGCAAGACGGGGGTCAACCTGCCCGAGGGGAAGAACCTGGTCGGGGCGTTCTGGCAGCCTCGGGCCGTGCTGTGTGACACCGAGGTGCTGGCCACCCTCCCGCCGCGGGAGTGGGCGTCCGGGCGCGGGGAGATGGCCAAGTACGCCTTCCTGAGGGGCGTCATCGAACCCGGGGCCGACCCCGACGCCTCGTTGCTCGACCGGCCGCTGGACGAGCAGGTGGCGCGGTGCGTGGCCATCAAGGCCGAGGTGGTGGCCTCCGACGAGCGGGAGGGCGACCGACGCATGCTCCTCAACTACGGCCACACCCTGGCCCATGCCCTCGAGGCCGCGGCGTTCGATCCCGACGCCGGCTGGGACCTGCGGCACGGGGAGGCGGTGGCCGTGGGCCTGGTGTTCGCCGGACAGCTGGCCCGACGCCTGGGTCGGATCGATGACCGTCGAGAGGAGCTGCACCGGTTGGTGGTCGGAGGGTTCGACCTCTCACCCCTGCTGCCCCACAACGCCGACCCCGAGCACCTGGTCTCCTTCATGACCCGCGACAAGAAGGCCCGTCACGACCTGACCTTCGTGCTCGACGGTCCCAGCGGCGTCGAGGTGGTGCATGGCGTGGACCGGGCCGAGGTGGTCGCTACCCTGGCAGCCATGGATCGAACCGGGCCGGACGGCCGAGCATGAACGGGGACCGTGTGATCGTCCTGCTGTCGGGTCCCAACCTGGGCCTGCTGGGCGAGCGGGAGCCCGAGGTCTACGGCACGGCCAGCCTGGCCGACCACGTGGCCGTGTCGACCGCCGTGGCCGCCGGGTTGGGTTACGTCGTCGAGCACTACCAGACCAACCACGAGGGCGAGCTGGTCGAGGCGGTGCACGCCGCCCGAGGTCGGGCCGACGCCATCATCATCAACGCCGGCGCCCTCTCCCACACCTCGTGGTCCCTGCACGACGCGCTGGCCGCCTTCGACGGGGTGGTCGTGGAGCTGCACCTGTCCAATCCGGCGGCCCGGGAGCCGTTCCGACACACCTCGGTCATCGCCCCGGTGGCCGACGGCTGCATCGCCGGCTTCGGGGGAATCGGGTACGGACTGGCCGTCGACGCGGTGCACCGGCTCCTCACCGCCGCGTCGGTCGGATGAGTGTCGCCTCGGCACCGGGTCTGGCCCCGCTGGAGGTGGTCGGCCGACTGGACCGGTTGCGGTCCCTCCTGGCCGAGCCGGGGGACGACGGCGAGGCGGTCGGCGGGCTGCTGGTCACCACCCCGGCCAACATCCGGTGGTTGACCGGGTTCAGCGGGTCGGCCGGCCTGCTCCTGGTCACGGAGGACCGTGCCCTGCTCACCACCGACGGTCGCTACCGGACCCAGTCGATCGAGCAGCTGACCGAGGCCGGGGTGGACGCGCTGGTGGAGGTGGCCGTCGGCGGCGTCCAGTCGCAGCGGGAGGCGGTCCACCGGGGGGCCGAGGGGTTGGCCGACCTCGGCCTCGAGGCCGACCAGGTGACCTGGTCGGCGCAGCGCGCCTGGGTCGAGGCGCTGGCGCCGTCGTCGCTCGTTCCCACCCGCGGACTCGTCGAGCGCCTGCGGATGGTCAAGGATCCCGGAGAGGTCGACCGGATGTCCCGGGCCGCCGCCATCGCCGACGAGGCCCTCGCCGCCGTGGTCCCGCTCCTGGCCGCGGTGGGGTCCTCCTCGGGCCGTGGACGACAGGAGCTCACCGAGTCGGGCTTCGCCGCCGCCCTCGACCACGCCATGCGGGAGCGAGGAGCCGAGGACCGCGCCTTCGAGACCATCGTGGCGTCGGGGGAGAACTCGGCCAAGCCCCATGCCCGACCGGGCGGGCGGGCCATCCGCCCCGGGGACCCGGTGGTGGTGGACTTCGGTGCCGTCTTCGAGGGGTACCGGTCGGACATGACCCGTACCTTCTGTGTCGGTGGCCCGCCGACCGGTGAGCTGGCCAAGGTGTTCGAGGTGGTGGCCGAGTCCCAGCGACTGGGCGTGGCCCGGGTGGGGCCCGGGGCCACCACCGGATCGGTCGACCTGGCCTGTCGGGACACCATCGCCGCCTCGGGGTGGGCCGAGCGCTTCGAGCACGGCACCGGCCACGGTGTGGGGCTGGACATCCATGAAGGGCCATCGGTGGGACCGGGGTCTACTGCTATTCTCGTGCCTGGCACCGTGGTCACCGTGGAACCCGGCGTGTACCTGCCCGGGACCGGCGGGGTCCGCATCGAGGACACCCTGGTGGTGACCGAACACGGGAGCCGATCGTTCACCCAGTTTCCGAAGGAAGTTGCTGTCTGATGGCTGTCTCCACCAATGATCTGCGCAACGGCATGACCCTCAACCTGCCCGAAGGGCTGTTCGCCGTGGTGGAGTTCCAGCACGTCAAGCCGGGCAAGGGCGGCGCATTCGTCCGGACCAAGCTGAAGAACTCGCGGACCGGGGCCGTCATCGAGCGCACCTACCGGGCCGACGAGAAGCTCGAGCAGGCCATCATCGACAAGCGCGAGATGCAGTTCCTCTACCGCGACGGCTCCGACTACGTGTTCATGGACACCGCCTCCTACGAGCAGCTGCAGGTCAACACCGGCCTCCTCGGTGACGCCCCGAACTACCTGAAGGAAGGGGACGACGCCGTCCTCCAATTCTTCGGCAGCGAGATCGTCGGGGTCGACCTCCCGGCCTCGGTCGAGCTCGCCGTGGCCGACACCGAGCCCGGCCTCCAGGGTGATCGGGTGTCGGGGGCCCGCAAGCCGGCCACGCTGGAGACAGGCCTCGTGCTGCAGGTGCCCCTGTTCGTCAACCCGGGCGAGAAGATCAAGGTCGATACCCGAACCGGGGAGTACCTGACCCGGGCCTGAACCGCCGCGGTCCGGCCCCACCGGCCGGCGCCGTCCCCAGACCATGGAATCCGCCCCTCGCCACCAGGCCCGAGAACGGGCCCTGACCCTCCTCTACGAGGCGGAGCTGAAGGACAGTCCTCCCTCGGTGGTGGTCGACGAGCTGCTCATGGCCCCTGACGGCTATACCGTCTCGCTGATCGAGACGGTGGAGTCGCGCCGCCCCGAGATCGACCTGATGATCGACGACGCCGCCATCGGCTGGGACCTCGACCGGATGGCGGTGGTGGACCGCAACGTGCTGCGCATGGCTGTCGCCGAGCTGTTGGCCAGTCCCGACGTGCCCACCGCGGTGATCCTCAACGAGGCCGTGGAGCTGGCGTCGGCCTACTCCACCGACGACTCGGGACGGTTCGTCAACGGGGTGCTGGCCACGTTGGCCCGGCAGGTTCGCAGCTAGGCGACGGACCGCGGCGGCACCCGGGGCCCAGCGGGTATAGTCGGAGCCTGACCGTGAAGCGGGTCCTGTGAGGCCCGTACGGACAGGAGGAAGCGTGGCCGAACGTGAACGCAGTCATACCCGTCCGCGGGGTGCTGTGTTCGTTCCCCGGGCCCAGGTCATGTCGGCCAACGACGTGCACCGGGCCATCACCCGCATGGCCCACGAGATCGCCGAACGGAACCGCGGTCTGGACAAGGTCGTGCTCGTCGGATTGCAGACCGGCGGCGTTTCGATCGCCGAGCAGCTGGCCACCACCCTGGCCGAGGTGGAGGGAGCCACCATCCCGGTGGGCACCCTGGACGTGGCCTTCTACCGGGACGACATCGGGCTGCGCCCGGTACTGCCCGAGGCGGCCACTGACATCAGCTTCGACCTCACCGGGGCCACGGTGGTCCTGGTCGACGACGTGCTGTTCACCGGGCGGACCATCCGGGCCGCCCTCAACGCCCTGGGAGAGTACGGACGGGCCCAGGTGGTCGAGCTCGCCGTCATGGTCGACCGGGGTCACCGCGAGCTCCCGATCCGACCGGACTACGTGGGCAAGAACCTCCCGACCCGGCGGGACGAGATGGTCGACGTGTCCGCCGACGGTGTCTCCCTCGGGGAGCTGGTGAGCCGGTGAGTCCGTTCCCGGCCAACCTCTTGAGCATGGACGACCTGTCCACCGAGGACATCGGCCAAGTGCTGGAGGTGGCCGACTCCTTCGTCGAGGTCGGCCGACGGGCCAATCCCAAGGTGCCCGCCCTCCGGGGGAGGACGGTGGCCACGCTGTTCTTCGAGGACTCCACCCGGACCCGCATGTCCTTCGAGACGGCGGCCAAGCGGATGTCGGCCGACGTGCTGTCCTTCGCCGCCGGCTCCTCGTCCTTGAAGAAGGGGGAGTCCCTGCGCGACACCATCGAGACCATCGAGGCCATCGGCATCGATGCCGTGATCATCCGCCACGCCTCGTCCGGTGTGCCGGCCCGGGTGGCCGGGTGGGTCGACCACTGTTCGGTGGTCAACGCCGGAGACGGCTGGCACCAGCACCCCACCCAGGCGTTGCTGGACCTGTACACCGTCCGCCAGGCCCTCGGCGGCGGCGACGCCGGCATGACCGGGTTCGAGGGGCTCCAGGTCCTCATCGTGGGGGACATCCGCCACAGCCGTGTGGCCCGGTCCCAGGTCACCGGCTACGCCGCCCTGGGGGCCGAGGTGACGCTGGTGGCCCCGGCCACGCTGTTGCCACCGTCGTTGGAGGGGTGGCCGGTCACCGCGGTGAGCCATCGGCTGGACGAGGTGCTGGAGAAGGCCGACGTGGTGTCGCTGCTGCGGGTGCAGTCGGAGCGGGGGAGCGGCGCCTTCGTGCCCACCCTCCGGGAGTACACGGCCGGGTTCGGCCTCACCGCCGGACGGGCGGCCATGCTCCAGCCCGGGGCCCTCATCCTCCATCCCGGTCCGATCGTCCGCGGGGTGGAGATCGCCTCCGACGTCGCCGAGCTGCCGGCCTCGCTGATCACCGAACAGGTGAGCAACGGGGTGGCCGTCCGCATGGCGGTGCTGTTCCTGCTGCTCGGTCAGGGCCCCGTGGACGGGACCCGCCGTGGTTGAGCGCGCCACCCGGACCACCGGAGCCGCCCGCCCGTCGGCTCTCGTGCTGCAAGGCGGCACGGTCATCGACCAGACCGGCGACCGGGTGGCCGACGTGCTGGTGGTGGGTGACCGGGTCACCGAGGTGGGGCCGATCGGCTCGCCGCCCAAGGGGGCGCGGGTGCTGGACGCCGGTGGGTGCGTGGTCACCCCGGGCCTGGTCGACCTGCACACCCACCTGCGCCAGCCCGGCCGCGAGGAGGCGGAGACCGTGGAGAGCGGTGCTCGGGCCGCCGCCCTCGGGGGCTTCACCGCCGTGGTGGCCATGCCCAACACCGAGCCCACTCTGGACTCGGCCGAGGCGGTGCGCACCGTCCAGACGCTGGCCGAGCGGGCCATGGCCACGGTGGCGGTGGCCGGGGCCATCACCGTGGGCCGGGCCGGCGAGCGCCTGGCTCCGATGGCCGAGCTCGCCGAGCTGGGCGTACGCATCTTCACCGACGACGGGAGCGGCGTGCAGTCGGCCGGGCTCATGCGGCGGGCCCTCGAGTACGCCAACGGGCTCGGGGTGACCCTGGCCCAGCACTGTGAGGACGCCTCCCTGGCGGGCGACGGGGCCATGCACGAGGGGGCCTGGTCCAGCCGGCTCGGGATCCCGGGCCTGCCCGCTCTGGCCGAGGAGGTCATGGTGGCCCGGGACCTGGCTCTGGTGCGGGACGTCGGCGGCCGCATCCACTTCCTCCACTTGTCCACAGCCGGCTCGGTCGAGCTGGTGCGCCGGGCCAAGGCCGAGGGCCTGGCCGTGACGGCGGAGGCCGCTCCCCACCACTTCACCCTGACCGATGCCTGTGCCGCCGACTACGACCCGGTGTTCAAGGTCAACCCGCCCCTCCGGCCGGCGTCCGACGTGGACGCGGTGAAGGCCGGACTGGCCGACGGCACCATCGACGCCATCGCCACCGACCACGCACCCCACCCACCCGAGGCCAAGGACCTGCCCTTCGACCAGGCGCCCCCGGGCATGCTGGGTCTGCAGACGGCCCTGGCCCTGGCCATCACCGAGCTCGACCTGCCCCTCGGGCGGATCCTGGCCCTCATGAGCTGGCAGCCGGCGGCCATCTGCGGCCTCGACCCCGCCCACGGCGGGGACCAGGGCGGCCCGGTGGTCCCGGGATCGGTGGCCAATCTCTGCGTGATCGATCCCTCGGCCTCCTGGATCGTGGACCCGGCCGGACTGGCCAGCCGTAGCCGCAACTCGCCGTATTTCGGCCGAAAGCTGACCGGCCAGGTCCGTCACACGGTGTTCCGGGGTGATCCCGTGGTCGTCGATGCCGAGGCGCAGCGATGAGCGGGCGCAGCGGGCCGCTCCACCGCCACGAGGCGTGGCTGGTGCTGGCCGACGGCACCCGCTTCGAGGGAGAGTCCATCGGGGCGGTCCCCGACGGAGGCATAGCCGCCGGCGAGGCCGTCTTCAACACCGTGCTCTCCGGCTACCAGGAGGTCGTGACCGATCCCTCGTACGCCGGTCAGGTCATCGCCTTCACCTATCCCCACATCGGAAACTACGGGGTCAACCCGACCGACGACGAGGCCGTCCGACCGCACTGCCGGGGGGTCATCGTGCGCGACCTGACCGACCGCCCCAGCAGCTGGCGGTCGAGGGAGTCGCTGGAGGCGTTCCTGATCCGCTTCGGGGTGCCCGGGATCTCCGGCGTCGACACCCGGCGCCTCACCCGTCACCTGAGGGACCACGGGGCCATGCCGTGTGCCTTCGGCACCGCCGGTCCCGCCGAGCTGCTGGCCGCCGCCGAGGCGGCACCGTCCACCGAGGGCCGGGACCTGGTGTCCACGGTGACCACCCCCACCGTCGTCACCCGGGGCACCGGGCCCTACCGGGTGGTGGCCTACGACTTCGGCATCAAGGAGTCCATGCTGCGCCAGCTGGGCGACCTGGCCACGGTCGTCGTGGTGCCCGCCTCGACCCCCGCCGACCAGGTCCTCGGACTGGAGCCCGACGGCATCTTCCTGTCCAACGGACCGGGCGATCCGGCCGCCCTGCCGGCCATCGTTACCGAGATCCGCACCCTGGCCGAGGCGGGCCGTGTCCCGGTGTTCGGGATCTGCCTCGGACACCAGCTCCTGGCCACCGCCCTCGGGGCCAGCACGTTCAAACTCCCCTTCGGCCATCACGGGGGGAACCACCCGGTCCGGCGCATCGCCACCGGGCGGGTCGAGATCACCTCGCAGAACCACAACTACGCGGTGGCCGAGGACTCGCTCGCCTCTTCCGAGGTCACCCATGTCAACCTCAACGACGGGGTCATCGAGGGGATCCGGAGCCGGGACACCCCGGTGTTCAGCGTGCAGTACCACCCCGAGGCCGGCCCCGGCCCCCACGACGCCCGCTACCTGTTCGACGAGTTCCGGTCCCTCATGGACGCCACCGGGGCCCGGGCCGCCCGAGCGCGGGAGGTGGGCTGATGCCGCGCCGCCATGACATCGAGTCCATCCTGGTCATCGGGTCCGGCCCCATCGTGATCGGCCAGGCCTGCGAGTTCGACTACTCGGGTACCCAGGCCTGCCGTGTCCTGGCCGAGGAGAAGTTCCGCGTGGTGCTGGCCAATTCCAACCCGGCCACCATCATGACCGACCCGGCCATGGCCGACCGGACCTACGTCGAACCCCTCGATCCCGACGTGCTCACCGCCATCATCGACCGGGAGCGGCCCGACGCCCTGCTCCCCACCCTGGGGGGCCAGACCGCCCTCAACCTGACCATGGCGCTGGCCGAACGGGGCGTCCTCGACACCTACGGGGTGGAGGTCATCGGGGCCAACGCCGAGGCCATCGCCACCGCCGAGGACCGCGAGCGGTTCAAGGCGGCCATGGAGGAGATCGGTCTGGCCGTGCCCGCCTCGGGCTTCGCCCACTCCCTGGACGAGGCCCTGGTCATCGGCGAGGCCGTCGGCTTCCCCATCATGGTCCGGCCCAGCTACATCCTGGGCGGTGCCGGGACGGGTATCGCCGCCGACCGCGACCAGCTGATCCGTCTGGCCGCCGAGGGTCTCGAGGCCTCGCCGGTCACCGAGGTGCTCATCGAGCAGTCCATCGCCGGCCAGAAGGAGTTCGAGCTGGAGGTGATGCGGGACGCCGCCGACAACTGCGTGGTCATCTGCTCCATCGAGAATTTCGATCCGATGGGGGTCCACACCGGTGACTCCATCACCGTGGCCCCGGCCCAGACCCTCACCGACGTGGAGTACCAGGAGATGCGGGACGCCGCCTTCGCCTGCATCCGGCGGGTGGGGGTGGAGACCGGCGGCTCCAACGTGCAGTTCGCCGTGGACCCGGCCGACGGTCGCCAGGTGGTCATCGAGATGAACCCCCGGGTGTCGCGGTCCTCGGCCCTGGCCTCCAAGGCCACCGGGTTCCCCATCGCCAAGATCGCCGCCCGGCTGGCCGTCGGGTACCGCCTGGACGAGATCACCAACGACATCACCGGGGCCACCCCGGCCTCGTTCGAGCCCACCATCGACTACGTGGTGACCAAGATCCCCCGCTGGGCGTTCGAGAAGCTGCCCGGGGCCACGGACGAGCTCGGGACCCGCATGCAGTCGGTGGGGGAGGTGATGGGGATCGGACGGACCTTTCCCGAGTCCCTGCAGAAGGCCGTCCGCTCCCTGGAGCAGGGTCGCCACGGCCTCAACGCCGACCCGGCCGAGGCCGCCCTCGACCCCCGCTCCACCGACGAGCTGCTGGCCGGGGTGACCGTGGCCACCCCGGAGCGGGTCTTCCAGGTCGAGGCGCTCCTGCGCCGCGGCATCTCCGTCGACCGGCTGGCCCAGTTGACCGGCATCGACACCTGGTTCCTGTCGTCCATCGCCCAGGTCACCGACGCCCGCATGGCCCTCGACCTGCAGGTGACCCTGGGGGTCACCGTCGCCGACGTGGATCGCCGGCGCTGGCGTCGGCTCAAGCAGCTGGGTTACTCCGACGAGCAGCTGGCGTACCTGTTCGGGGGTGACGTGACCTCCACCGACATCCGGAAGGCCCGTACCGCCCTCGGCGTCGGGGTGACCTACAAGACGGTCGACACCTGCGGCGCCGAGTTCGAGGCGGACACCCCCTACCACTACTCGACCACCGAGGACGAGGACGAGGTCCGGCCGTCCCACCGCCCCCGGGTGGTCATCCTGGGCTCGGGCCCCAACCGGATCGGCCAGGGCATCGAGTTCGACTACTGCTGCGTGCACGCCTCGTTCGCCCTCCAGGCCGCCGGCTACGAGACCGTCATGGTCAACTGCAACCCCGAGACGGTCTCGACGGACTACGACACCTCGGACCGCCTCTACTTCGAGCCACTGACCCCAGAGGACGTGGCCAACGTGCTGGAACGCGAACAGGCCGTCTCGGTGGGGGGCGGCCGGCTGGTGGGCGTCATCGTCTCCCTCGGGGGGCAGACCCCGCTGAAGCTGGCCGGCGGCCTCCCCGCCGACCTGGTGCTCGGGACACCGCCGGCCTCCATCGACCTGGCCGAGGACCGTGAGCAGTGGAACGAGCTCTGCTCGAGCCTCGGCATCCCCCAACCCCCGGGGGGGACGGCCACCAGTGCCGCCGAGGCGGTGGCCGTCGCCTCCTCGGTCGGGTACCCGGTGCTGGTGCGGCCGTCCTACGTGCTGGGCGGACGGGCCATGGAGATCGTCTACGACGACGACCGACTGGTCGCCGCGGTCGAGGCCATGTCCGGGCTCGGCGGGTCGCTCGGGCGCGAGGGCGGGGTCACCGCGGACCGGCCGGTGCTGGTCGACCGGTTCCTCGAGGACGCCGTCGAGGTGGATGTGGATGCGGTTCGGGACGCCGCCGGCGAGGTGGTGATCTGCGGGGTCATGGAGCACGTGGAGGAGGCCGGCGTCCACTCCGGGGACTCGGCGTGCGCCCTGCCACCCCAGACCCTGTCGGCGCCGGTCATCGACGAGCTGGAGCGGACGGTGCGGACCATCGCCGGGTCGCTGGGGGTGCGGGGCCTGATCAACGTGCAGTTCGCCGTGAAGGGCGACCAGGTCTACGTGCTGGAGGCCAACCCCCGGGCGAGCCGCACGGTCCCCTTCGTGGCCAAGGCCACCGGGGTGCCCGTGGCCATGGTGGCGGCCCGGGTGATGGTGGGGGCCACTCTGGACGAGCTGCGCCAGGAAGGGCTGCTCACCGAGCCGGTCACCGGGCACGTCTCGGTGAAGGAGGCGGTGCTGCCCTTCAACCGGTTCCCCGGCGTCGACACCCTCCTGGGCCCGGAGATGCGCTCGACCGGCGAGGTCATGGGGATCGGTTCCACCTTCGGCCTGGCCTTCGCCAAGAGCCAGATCGCCGCCGGCAACCGGTTGCCGGTCGGCGGGACGGTCTTCCTCTCGCTGGCCAACCGGGACAAGGTCGCCGGTCTCGAGGCGGCCCGGCAGTTCGCCGCCCTGGGCTTCGACCTGGCCGCCACCTCGGGTACCGCCGCCATGCTGGAGGCCGAGGGCATCGCCGTCGCCACGGTGGTGGCCAAGGTGGGGGAGTCCCACCCGGGCGTGGTCGACGCCGTGGACCTGATCGCCGGGGGCCAGGTCCAGCTGGTGGTCAACACCCCGCGGGGCCGCGGACCGCGGGCCGACGGACTGCACATCCGGGCCGCCGCCCTGGCCCACATGGTGCCGTGCCTGACCACGGTGGCCGCGGCCCGGGCCGCCGCGGCCGGCATCGCCGACTGGATCAGCCACCCCCTGTCGGTCCGATCGCTGCAGGAGTACCACCAGCGGTGAGCCCGAGCGCCGCCCCGCGCCGGTCGGACGGCACCGACCGGGTGCGCCGGGCCTGGCGGGCCGTCCGGGCCGGCGACGTGGACCTGTCGGTGCCGGTCGGGTCCCTGGACCTGGTCAACCCGGTGATGACGGCGTCGGGCACCGCAGGGCACGCCGACGAGTTGGCCGCCTACTTCCCCCTCGCCGACCTGGGCGCCATGGTGGTCAAGTCGCTCTCGGTCGAGCCCTGGCCCGGCAATCCGCCGCCCCGGGTCCATCAGACGCCCTCGGGCATGCTCAACAGCGTCGGCCTGCAGGGGCCCGGCCTGGAGGCGTGGCTCGAGCACGACCTTCCACGGATGGCCGGGCACGGAGCTCGCACCGTGGTCAGCATCTGGGGCCAGCGGGTGGACGACTTCGCCAAGGCCGCCGGCCTGCTGTCCGGGGTCGCCGGGCTCAGCGCGGTGGAGATCAACGTCAGCTGCCCCAACGTGGAGGACCGGCGGCGGATGTTCGCCCACTCGCCGAGCGCCACCGCCGAGGTGGTGGCGGCCGTCAGGGAGCACTGCCCCGGTCTGCCGCGCTGGGCCAAATTGAGCCCCACGGTGGCCGATCTGGCCGAGGTGGCCGGCGCGGCACTGGGCGCCGGGGCCGAGGCCGTCACCCTGGTCAACACGGTCCTGGCCATGGCCATCGATGTCGAGGGCCGCCGACCGGTGCTGGGGTCGGGTCCCGGCGGCGGGGGGCTGTCGGGCCCGGCCATCCGCCCGGTCGCCGTCCGGGCCGTGTTCGACGTCCGGGCCGCCCATCCCGGCGCCACCATCATCGGGGTGGGCGGGGTGATGTCCGGCCGGGATGCCGTCGAGCTCCTGATGGCCGGGGCCGACGCCGTCCAGGTGGGCACGGCCACGTTCCGTGACCCGAGGGCGGCTGTCCGGATCGTGGGTGAGCTCGAGCGGTGGTGCTCCCGACGGGGGGTCCGCCGGGTGACCGAATTGAGAGGAGCGGCCCATGGCTGACGGGGATGGCGCAACGGGGTCCGACGCCGGGTTCGGGGCCAGGGTGGCGGCGGCAGTGGCTCGCACCGGGCCCCTGTGCGCGGGCATCGACCCGTCCAGCGATCTCCTCCGGGCCTGGGGTCTGAGCGACGACGGGCCCGGGCTCCGCCAGTTCGGGCTGCGCTGCGTGGAGGCCTTCGCCGGGGTGGTCCCCGTGATCAAGCCGCAGGTGGCGTTCTTCGAGCGATGTGGCTCGGCCGGCCTGGCCGCGCTCGAGTCGCTGCTGGCGGAGGCCCGGTCGGCCGGGCTCCTCGTCGTCGCCGACGCCAAGCGGGGTGACATCGGGAGCACCATGGAGGCATACGCCCGGGCCTGGCTCGACCCGCAGAGCCCCCTCCGGGCCGACGCCGTCACTGCCGCCCCCTACCTGGGTCTCGGGGCCCTCCAGCCCATGATCGACCTGGCCGGCGCCACCGGCCGCGGGGTGCTGGTGGTGTCCCGGAGCTCCAACCCCGAGGGTCGCTCGCTCCAGCAGGCCCGAACCGGTGGGGGGCAGGGACCGGCCGTCGAGGACATGGTGCTGTCGGGCATCGCCGAACTCAACCGGGGCGGCCGGGTCCCGGCGGGCACCGTGGGCGCGGTGGTCGGCGCCACGCTGGGTCCGTCCGAGTTCCGCCTGGCCGAGCTGGGCGGGATCATCCTGGCTCCGGGCGTGGGGGCCCAGGGTGGGACCGCAGCCGGGGTGGGAGCCCTGTTCGGCGAGTGCCCGCCCGGCTCGGTGTTGGCCAGCTCGTCCCGGTCCCTGCTGTCCCGCGGCCCCGAGGTGTCGGCGCTGGGCGAGGCGGCCAGGAAGGCCCGCGACGAGATGGCCGGGGTGCTCGCCTGACCCGTACCCGGCGCCGGGGGGCCCGGGAGGGTCAGCGGTCGGCGGTGGGCAGGTCCTGGGCGAACTCCAGGAACGGTGAGGGTGGGAGGTACTCGGCGGGGATCTCGTCGGGGTGCTGGTAGTAGTCGACGTCGAAGATGTTGGACACCCCCGGTGTCTCCACCGTTCCGCTGAGGCCGGCCTCGGTGGCCGCCAGGAAGGCCTGCCTCCCGTCGATGGACCCGTCGGCCAGCGACTCGTAGGTGTCCTTGGCCACCCGGGCGACCAGGCTGTAGACACAGCCGTCGCGCGTGGCCCCGACCCGGCGGGCGATCATGCAGTGGCGGGTGCCGTCGTCCATGACGTAGACGGCCGCGTCGCCGTCGCCCACGCAGGCCCGGATCCGGTGCGGGTGGCCGAACAGATGGAGGAGCTGCTCGTGTCGCCGCTCCTTCATGGCCCACAGTGGGCTCGGGGGGATGACGCCCTCGGGCTCGTCCTCCTCCAGCGGGGTGGCGTTCTCGGGCGCGCTCACCGGGAAGACGGTGCCGGCCGTCTCCGGGGTGAAGTGGAGCTGGCCGTCCTTCCTCGACTGGAACTGGCCGCCTTCGTCCTCTCCGGGTCGTTGTCCGTCGGCCACAGCTACGTCCTCTCTCGTTGGGCTCCGACCCGCCACGGGTGCTCGGCGGGTGGTTCAGGCATCGTGTTCGACGTCCCACTCTGGCAGATCCGCACCCCCTTGGTGCGACGAACGGCCGGCCGGGTCGGGTCAGGTCCCCGCCGCCGTCGGGAACCATCCCGAGACCCGCTCGTCGAGGGCCCGCTCCCACTGCTGCCGGGCGCGCCGGGCGGCCACCGGGTCGACGGCCGTGAACGACACCGTGTCCCCGGGCCCGAGCTGGCCGAGCACCGGGAGGTCGGCGGCGATCACGCAGCACGCCACCGGGTAGCCCCCCACGGTGGCGTGGTCGGGCATGAGGATGATCGGTCGGCCGTCCGGAGGGACCTGGACCGCACCGGTGACCATCCCGGTGGACGGGATTCGCGGACCGGCACCGGGACGGGGTCCCTCGTCGTCCGCCGGGAGCAGTCGGATGCCCACCCGGTTGGAGTCCTCCCCGACCGTCCATACCCGGGACAGGAGCTGTCGGTACCGGATCGGAGCCAGTCGGTGGGGCCCGGGCAGGACCCGGACCTCCCGGTGCCCCCCGGCCCCGGGGGGCGCGGTCGGGTAGGCGAGGAGTCCGTGGGGACGCGTGGGCGGGCCGAGGTCCAGGCGGTCGCCCGTGCGGAGGGGTCCGTGGCCCAGTCCGCAGAGCACGTCGGAGGAGCGCGAGCCCAGCTCCAGGGGGAGGTCGAAGCCACCGGAGACGGCGAGATAGGCCCGCAGGCCGGCCCGGATCCGTCCCACCGCCACCTCCTGCCCCGAGGCGACGGGCAGCACCACACCCGAGGCGACGGGACGGCCGTCCAGCCGGAGCTCCACGGCATCCCGGTCGACCGCCACCACGGCCAGGTGCGTGGCACCGGTGAAGCGCAGCGTCGGGCCGAGGGCGGTGGCCTCGACCGCGGCCGCGCCGTCGGGATTGCCCACGAGGCGGTTGGCCAGCCGCATGGCCCCGGGATCCGCCGGCCCCGCCCGGGGCACGCCGAGGGCGGCGGTGGACCGTCGCCCTCCGTCCTCGACCAGACTCAGCAGGCCGGGCTCGACAACCTCGGCGAAGGCCGGCCCCCGATTGCGCAGCAGCGGACGGGGGACCTCCGGCTCTCCCCGCTCCCACCCGGGAGCGGCAGGGTCCTCGCGCTCTTCGACGAAGCACACGGCGTCTCCGGCCCGGAGGAGGGCGTAGGGCGGTTGCACCCGGTCGAACAAAGGGAGGGAGGTGCGACCCAGGATCGGCCACCCGCCCGGGGTGGCCTGGGGGTAGACCGAGGCGAACCCGCCGGCCAGCGCCACCGAGCCGGCGGGCACCGAGGGCCGGGGTGTGGGACGCCGGGGGACCGACGCCAGGCCGGGCGGGAGGCCGACCAGGTACGGGAAGCCCGGGGCGAAGCCCAAGAAGGCGACGGGCAGGTCCACGCCACACAGGGCGTCCACGACGGCCCGGGGTCCGACGCCGAGACCCGTGGCCACCGGCCCGAGGTCGGGGCCGTCGAAGGTCACCGGGATCACGACCCGCCTCCCGCCGGGGCGGTCCCGGTCCCGGTCGGGCGCCGGACCGGGGATCCTCGAGGCCAGGGCGGAGAGCCAGGCCTCGACCCCGTCGAGGGATCCCGACCCCGGGTCGAGATGGACGACGAGGTTCCCGAACCCCACCACCCACTCCTCCACCGCGGCCGGCGCGCCTCCACCGGCCCGTTCGGACTCGACGAGGCCGGCCAGCCGGTGAGCGGCGGCGACGTCGTCCACCTCGACCAGCAGCGCCCCGTCCCCGAAAGGGCTCACCTTGGCGGTCACGGCCGTCGACCGTCCGGTGCGCCCGGCGCCCGGGCCGTGAAGGACCGCACCCCGATGCCGTCGCCCTCCAGGGCCTTCCGGACCGCACGGGCCGACTCGGCGGCACGACGGCCGTCCCCGTGGATGCACAGGGTCTCGACCTCGACCGCCGCCCACGTGCCGTCGAGGGCCTCGGTGCCCCCGCGGCGGGCCAGGGACACCGCCCGCCGCCCCGCCTCGAGGGGATCCTCCACCAGTGCCCCGGGCTCGGTCCGGGGGGCCAGCCGCCCGTCGGGCAGGTACGCCCGGTCGGGGAAGCCCTCGGGTACGACCCGCAGCCCGGCCCGCGCCGCCAGGGTCGCTGCCACGGTCCCGCCCTGGGCCACCAGCGCTGCCGCGCCCACCCGGCCCATGGCGTCGACCACCGCGGTGGCCACCGCCGGGTCCACGCCCATCCGGTGGTAGAGGGCACCGTGGGGCTTGACGAACGCCACGGCGCCCCCGGCCGCTTCGACCTGCTCGGTGAGCGCTGTCCACTGGTCCACGATGTCCTGGGCGAGTGCGTCCGGCGGGATGGTCAATGCCCGTCGGCCGAACCCCTCGCGGTCGCGGAACGAGACGTGGGCCCCGATGGTGACCCCCCGGGCCACACAGGCGGCGGCCGTGGACCGCATGACGTCGGGCCCGCCGGCGTGGAAGCCACAGGCCAGGCTGGCGCTGGTGACCACGTCGAGCACGCCGAGGTCGGCGTCGGTGAGGCGGTCTCCCTCGGCCAGATCGGCGTTCAGATCCACGACCAGCATGGATCCAGTATTGAGCATCACGACGCCTGCGGGTGGCCCCCAGGGGGTCGACGTCCGGTTCCGTCGGGACGGGCCCCCAGCCTCGCGGTCGCCGGGCCCCGACGGAGAGGCATGACCTGGGCCCGCGGAGGCGCTATCGTCTCGACCATGCCGCAACCGCCCGCACTCACGCCCGAACAGCGCCAGGCCGCACTGGCCAAGGCCGCCAAGGTCCGCCGAGAGCGGGCCGAGGTCAAAGAGAAGCTCAAACTCGGCTCGATCTCGTTGTCCGAGCTGCTGACCATGGCCGACTCCAACGAGACGGTCGGGAAGATGAAGGTCCTCTCGGTCCTCGAGTCCTTGCCGGGACTCGGCAAAGTCAAAGCCCGGCGGCTCATGGACACCGTCGGCATCAGCGAGAGCCGCCGTCTGCAGGGCCTGGGCAGCAACCAACGCGAGTCGCTGCTCCGCGAGACCGCTCGCTAGTACCTGACGTCGTCCGACTCCGGACGGCCGTCCGGTCCGACCCCCTGTGATCTTCGTGTTGTTCGGCCCCGGGGGGGCCGGCAAGGGCACCGTGGCCGACGCCTTGGTCGTGGCCGATCCAACCTTGTGGTTGAGCCGTTCCTGGACCACCCGGGCCCGCCGGCCGGGCGAACGGGACGAGGCCTACGTGTTCGTCGACCGGCCCACCTTCGAGGAGCAGATCCGGGCCGGCGGCTTCTTCGAATGGGCCGAGTTCCTGGGCAACCTGTACGGGACCCCGGTCCCCGACCCCCCGCCCGGCCGTGACGTCCTGCTCGAGATCGACATCCAGGGGGCCCGGCAGGCGCGCCGCCTCCGGCCGGACGCCGTCTTGATCCTGCTGCTCCCACCCTCGCCGCAGGTCCAGGAGGAGCGGCTCCGGGCCCGGGGGGACGATGAGTCCCACATCGCCCGACGGCTCCTCGCCGGGGAGGCCGAGGAACTCGAGGGACGGGCCATGGCCGACGCCGTGGTGGTGAATCACGACGTGACGCAGGCCACGGCCGATGTGGCCGGTATAGTGGGTCGTTACCGGTCGGCCACCTGAATGGTGGCCGTGCCCCGGAGGAGGCAGGGGCCCATCCGGGTTCCGGCCCTCCACCAGTGGTCTCGACCATGACCGCGCCCCCGACCAATCCAGACGACCGACCCGAAGGACCGTGATGGCTCAGCTTCAGACCACGCTCATGGACCCACCCATCGAGGACCTCCTCGACAAGGTGGACTCGAAGTTCACCCTGGTGGCGCTGGCCTCCCGCCGGGCCCGGCAGGTGAACAGCTACTACAACTCCCTCGGTGAGGGCCTCGGCGTGGTCGTGCCGCCGCAGGTGGCCTCGGCGTCGGGCAAGCCGTTGTCGATCGCCTTCGAAGAGGTGGCGGCGGGCAAGGCCACGTACACCCGGCCGGATCCGGAGGAGGTGGCGGCGGCCGAGGCCGCCGCACTGGCCCTGCTCGAGAGCGAGAGCGAGGGCGAGGCGGCGGACGACGCCCCCGCCTCGGACGAGACCACCGAGTAGCCGGCTCGGACATGCCCGGGGTCGGGGGGCGGTCGACGAGGTACGGGACGCGGGGGCTCCGGTGACGGACGGCGACGCGCCCTTCGTGGTGCTCGGCGTCTCGGCCGGGATCGCCGCCTACAAGGCGGTCGAGGTGTGCCGCAGGCTGGTGGATGCCGGCGTACACGTGGCGCCGGTGCTCACCGAGCGGGCTGTCCACTTCGTGGGTACGGCCACCTTCGACGCCCTCGCCTCGGAACCGGCTCAGGTGACGCTGTGGGACGAGGCCTCGCCCATTCCCCATACCCGCCTGGGCCAGCGGGCCGACCTGGTCGTGGTGGCACCGGCCACCGCCGACCTGTTGGCCCGCTATGCCGGCGGCTTCGCCGACGACCTGCTGACCGCCACCCTGGTGGCCACGGCGGCGCCCGTGGTGGTGTGCCCCGCCATGCACACCGAGATGTGGGAGCACCCGGCGGTCCAGCACAACCTGGACGTGCTCCGCTCCCGCGGCGTGACGGTGGTCCCTCCCGAGGAGGGGCGCCTGGCCGGGGGCGACTCGGGGTCGGGCCGGTTGGCCGAACCGTGGGTCATCGCCGACACCGTGCTCGCCATGCTCGGGTCGACAGGGTCCGGTTCGTCCGGTCGTCCGGCCGACCTGACCGGGGTCCGGGTGGTGGTCTCGGCCGGGGGGACGAGGGAGCCCATCGACCCGGTGCGGTTCATCACCAACCGCTCCTCGGGGAAGCAGGGGCACGCCCTGGCCGCGGTGGCCCGTGGCCGGGGGGCGGAGGTGGTGCTGGTGACCTCCAGCCCGCAGCCGGTCCCCGAAGGGGTGGCGGTGGAGCGGGTCGAGACGGCGGCGGACATGGAGGCGGCCGTGCTGGCCCGGGCGGCCCACGCCGACGTGGTGGTCATGGCGGCGGCGGTCGCCGACTTCCGCCCCAAGGTGGCCACAGGCACGAAACTGCACAAGGCCGATGGTGTCCCCGACCTGGTACTCGAGGCTACGCCGGACATCCTGGCCCAGCTGGGCGGCCGGCGCACGAGCGGCCAGGTCCTGGTGGGGTTCGCGGCGGAGACGGATGCCGTGGCCGAGCGGGCCATGGCCAAATTGCAGGCCAAGGGGGTCGACCTGATGGTGGCCAACGACGTCAGCGCCCCGGGCACCGGATTCGACCACGACACCAATGCCGTTACCATCTTCGGGGCCGACGGCACCACCACCACGGTGGCCCTCCGGTCCAAGGCGGCCGTGGCCGACGCCATATTGGATAGGGTGTGCGCGCTGTTGCCGCCACGGTGAGCCGGGCGTCGCCGCCGGGGGACTCGTTTCGCTCCGTCGCGTTGCGCCCGCCTCGCCCTCCGGCCGCCGTGAGCCGCCACCGCCTACCGGACCTCCGTCCCCGATCAGAATGGAACACCCCGTGAGTACCCGATACACCTTCACCTCCGAGTCGGTCACCGAGGGACACCCCGACAAGATGGCCGATCAGATCTCCGACTCGGTCCTCGACGCCCTGCTGGCCGACGATCCCGAGAGCCGGGTGGCGTGCGAGACCCTCCTCACCACCGGCCTGGTGCTGGTGGCGGGGGAGATCACCACCACCACCTACGTCGACATCCCCAAGCTCGTCCGCAAGACGGTGCTGGACATCGGGTACGACGACGACGCCTACGGGATCGACGGCAACACCTGCGGTGTGATCGTCTCCCTCGACGAGCAGTCGCCCAACATCGGACAGGGCGTGGACAACGCGTTCGAGGTGCGGGCCGGGACCGGTGGTGAGGACCTGCTCAACGCCCAGGGGGCCGGTGACCAAGGGATGATGTTCGGCTACGCGTGCGACGAGACCCCGGACCTGATGCCCCTGCCCATCTGGCTGGCCCACCGGCTGGCCCAGCGGCTGGCCCAGGTGCGCAGGGTCGGCGTGCTCCCGTACCTCCGACCCGACGGCAAGACCCAGGTCAGCGTGACCTACGAGGACGGCAAGCCCGTTGCCCTGGAGACGGTGCTCATCTCGACCCAGCACGATCCCGGGGTGGACCTCGAGACCCTCCTGCTGCCCGATCTCCGCGACAACGTCATCACCCCGCTGCTGCCGCCCGAGCTGGACTCCTCCAACCTCCGCATCCTGGCCAACCCCACCGGGGTGTTCGAGTTGGGTGGGCCCCACGCCGACACCGGGCTGACCGGTCGCAAGATCATCGTGGACACCTACGGCGGGATGGCGCGCCACGGCGGCGGGGCATTCTCCGGGAAGGACCCGTCCAAGGTGGACCGCTCGGCGGCCTACGCCGCCCGATGGGTGGCCAAGAACCTGGTCGCCGCCGGGGCCGCCACCCGGTGCGAGGTGCAGGTGGCCTACGCCATCGGCGTGGCCCGCCCGGTGTCGGTGCTGGTCGAGACGTTCGGCACCGAGCGGGTGGACCCCGAGCGGATCGCCCGGGTGGTGGACGACGTCTTCGACCTGCGTCCCGCCGCCATCGTCCGCGACCTCGACCTCAAGCGGCCCATCTACCGGAAGACGGCGGCCTACGGGCACTTCGGCCGGTCGGACAAGGAGTTCACCTGGGAGGACACCTCCCGGGCCGACGACCTGAAGCAGGCGCTCGGACTCTGAGCGCACCCGCCCGGCCGGACGCGGGAGGCGACAGGGCCGCGGTCCACGACGACCGGGTGGTCCGCGTGGTGCCGGACGTGCCGGCCATCCACCGGCGGTTCGACTACGCCGTGCCCGAACCCCTCGGACGCGACCTCCGGGTGGGCAGTCGGGTGCGGATCCAGCTGCACGGCCGCCGGGTCGGCGCCTGGGTGGTCGAGGACCACGTGGCCGACACCCCTGCGGTCCCGCTCAGGCCGTTGGCCGCCTCCAGTGGCGACGGCCCGCCCCCCGGGTTGGTGGCCCTGGCCGAGTGGGCGGCGTGGCGATGGGCCGGGCCGGTGACGTCGTTCCTCGGCACCGCGTCGCCGCCCCGGGTGGTCCGGGGCGCCTGGAGCCGCCACCCGACACCCCCCGCCACCTCCGTCCCGCCGTCGCCCGGCGGGGGTTCGGTGGCCCTGGTGGACGGCGTGCTGGGGGCGGCGGACGGCATCGCCTCGGTGGTCCGGCTGGCCCCGGCGCTGGACGCCGTCCTCGTCGTACTGGAGCTGGTCCACCGGGTGGGGCCCGAGGGTGTCCTGGTGCTGGTGCCCTCCTCGGCCCGGGCCGGCCAGCTGGCCACCCGGCTTCGGCGGTCGGGACTGGAGGTGGCCCTGATGCCCGAGGGCTGGGAGGGGGCCGCCACCGGTCACCGGGTGGTGGTCGGCACCCGGGCCGCCGCCTGGGCACCCCTCCCGAGGCTCCGGGCGGCGGTCGTCCTGGACGCCCACGATGAGGCGTACCGCGAGGAGCGCGCACCCACCTGGTCGGCGGTGGACGTCGTGGTGGAGCGCGGTCGTCGGGACGGGGTCCCGGTGGCGCTGCTCACCCCTTGCCCACCGGTGGCCCTGGCCGAGGGCCGCCCGGTGGTCACCACCAGCCGGGCGGTGGAGCGGCGCGGCTGGCCCGTGGTGGAGGTGGTCGACCGCACCATGGACGATCCGCGCACCGGGCTGTTCTCCGAGCGCCTGGCCCGGCTGCTGCACTCGGTCCTGGACCGGCCCGACGGGCGGGTGGTGTGCATCCTCAACCGGACCGGACGGGCCCGGTTGTTGGCCTGCGCCCACTGCGGCGCGCTGGCCCGGTGCACCCGGTGCGGTGGAGCCATGGCCCAGGACGAGTCCGGTGTCGGGTTGCGCTGCCGGCGGTGCGATGAGCCGCGGCCCACGGTGTGCGCCGAGTGCGACGCCACGCGCCTCAAGACCCTCCGGATCGGGGTCACCCGGGCCACCGAGGAGCTCTCGGCCCTGACCGGGGTGGAGGCCAGCGAGATCACGGGGACGTCCGACCCTTCGGACCGTGCCGGCCTGTCGGAGGCCAGGTTGGTGGTGGGGACCGAGGCGGCACTCCACCGGGTGCCGCGTGCCGACGTGGTGGTCTTCCTCGACATCGACCAGCATCTGCTGGCGGCACGCTTCGGCGCGGCCGAGGAGACGCTGGCGCTGCTGGCCCGGGCGGCCCGGCTGGTCGGTGCCCGCGACGCCGGCGGCCGACTGCTCGTCCAGACGCGGGTCCCCGACCACGAGGTGCTCCGGGCCGCGGTGCACGGCGATCCGGCGCTCCTGTCCGAGCCCGAGCGGGCCGTGCGCCGGATGCTGGGCCTCCCGCCCTTCGGAGCGCTGGCCGTGCTCCGCGGGCCGGGCGGCCCGGCCTATGCGCGCGACCTGGCCTCGGTGGCCGGGCTCACCGTCTCGTCCGACGCCGACCGCTGGGTGGTCCGGGCACCCGACCACCGCACGTTGTGCGACGGGCTGGCCTCGGTGGCCCGGCCCGCCGAGCGTCTGCGGGTGGCGGTCGACCCGGACGACGCCTGAGGTCGGCGCCTCGTCCGTGCGTCGGGTCCGGGGGGACCCGTACACTGGAGGCATGTCCGCGTACTCGGTGCGGGTCTACGGTGACCCGGTGTTGAAGCAGGTGGCCCGCGAGGTCGACGAGGTCGACGGCTCGTTGGTCCGCCTCGTGGCGGACATGGTCGAGACCATGTACGGCTCGGAGGGGGCCGGTCTGGCCGCGCCCCAGGTGGGTGTCCAGAAGCGCATCTTCGTCTACGACGTGGGCGAGGGTCCCGAGGCCATCGTCAACCCCACCATCGTGGAGACGGACGGCGAGTGGTACCACGACGAGGGCTGCCTCTCCATCCCCGGCCTCCGCCTGGGGATCGTACGACCGGACCGGGTCCACCTCCGGGGATTGGATCTCGACGGCAACGAGGTCTCGCTCGAGGCCGGAGAGTTCCTGGGCCGGGTGTTCCAGCACGAGGTCGACCACCTCGACGGGGTGCTCATGGTCGAGCGGCTGGACGACGAGATGCGCAAGCAGGCCCTCCGGGTCCTCCGTGACCGGGCCCTCGGCTTCGACACCACGGCCATGGAGGCCAAGCTGGTGTCGGCCGGCAGCCAACAGGACGTCTGACCCATCGGGCCCTGGCCGGTGCCGGCCCGATAGCGTCACCTCCCATGGCCCGCCTGGTGTACCTGGGGACCCCCGAGACGGCGGTGGAGCCCCTGCGCACACTGGTCCGGGCCGGCCACGACGTGGCCCTGGCCGTCACCCGTCCCGACAAGCGCCGCGGCCGGGGGAGCGACCTCGTGCCCACTCCGGTCAAGGCCGCCGCCATCGAGCTGGGTCTGGAGGTCACCGACTCCCTCGAGGACGCCCTGCAGGTCGGCGCCGAGCTCGGCGTGGTGGTGGCCTACGGCCGGATCGTCCCGGCGGCCGTGCTCGACCGCCTGCCCATGGTCAATCTGCACTTCTCGCTCCTCCCGAGGTGGCGGGGGGCGGCGCCGGTGGAGCGGGCCATCCTGGAGGACGATGCCGAGACCGGGGTGTGCCTGATGGCGGTGGAGGCCGGGTTGGACACCGGGGGGATCTACGCCGAGGCAGCCACGTCGATCGGCGAGGAGGAGACCGCCGAGGAGCTGCGGTCGCGGTTGGTGGAGTTGGGCTGCCGGCTCCTCGAGGAACACCTGGGACGGGGACGGGCCGGCCTTCCCGTACCCCGCGACCAGGCCGGCACCCCCTCTTATGCCGAGAAGATCCTCCCCGGTGAGCGGGAGCTGCACTGGAACGAACCGGCCGACCGGCTCCGCCGGGTGGTCCGGGTGGGTCGGGCCTGGACCACGTTCCGCCGACGCCGGCTCGGGGTCCTGGCGGCGACCGGGGTCCCGGGGGACGGGGGCCCGACGGTACCGGGCGGGGAGCCCGGGGCCCTGGACGGCACCGACGTGGCGGCCGCCGCCGGTTCCCGGCTCCGCCTGGTCACCGTGCAGCCGGAGGGGAAGCGGCCCATGAGCGCCGCCGAGTGGATCCGCGGCGTCCGCCCCCGTTCCGACGAGCTCCTGGGCCGGTGATCCGGACCGACCCACCGGTAGGCTCACGGGCGATGCCGACGTCCCTTGCACGACCGCAGCTGCGAGTGGCCCCGT
The DNA here is from genome assembly GCA_963817005.1 of uncultured Acidimicrobiaceae bacterium. Lineage (GTDB taxonomy): Bacteria > Actinomycetota > Acidimicrobiia > Acidimicrobiales > RAAP-2 > Bog-756. The sequence continues at coordinate 914,013 of CAWFMN010000004.1, read as the reverse complement.
CGATCCTGTCGGCCGACTTCGGCAGCCTGTCCGAGGCGGTCGACTCGGTGACGCCCGGGACCGGCTGGCTCCATGTCGATGTCATGGACGGGCACTTCGTCCCCAACCTCACCATCGGGCCGCCGGTGGTGGCCTCCCTCCGTGAGCACACCGACCTGTTCTTCGACACCCACCTGATGGTCACCGACCCCGGCAACTTCCTCGAGGCGTTCCGCGATGCCGGCTCGGACGGGTGCACCGTCCATGTCGAGGTGGGCCACACCGCCGAGCACATCGCCCAGATGCGCGAGCTGGGCCTGCGGGTCGGGCTGGCCGCCAACCCCGACACGCCGTTCGAGGCCCTCGAGCCCTACCTCGACCAGGTCGACCTGGTCCTGTGCATGACCGTCTTCCCCGGCTTCGGGGGCCAGTCCTTCATCGCCGACGTCATGCCCAAGGTGGCGCAGGTCCGCTCGGCGGCCGCCCAACGGGGCCTCCCCCTCGACGTGGAGGTCGACGGGGGAATCGACCAGGACACCGTGGTCGAGGCGGCCCGGTCGGGGGCCAATGTGTTCGTGGCCGGCTCGGCGGTGTTCGGTCGGGCCCACCCTCTGGCCGCCGCGGAGGACATCCTGCGCGCCGCGGTCGGCTCCCTGGCGGGCGATCCGTCCTGATCCGTCGGAGCGACCCGGCGGACGCCGCGGGACGGAGCGACGCCGAGTGGATGGCCCGCGCCGTGGCCGTGGCCGGTTCGGTCCGGGGACGCACCTCGCCCAATCCGTGGGTGGGCGCCGTCGTGGTCCGGGCCCCGTCACCCGCCGGGCCGTCGGCCTTCGAGGGGGCGACCGCACCCCCGGGCGGTCCCCACGCCGAGGTCGCCGCCCTGCGGGCCGCCGGTGCCGCCGCCACCGGAGCCACCCTCTACGTCACCCTCGAGCCGTGTTCGCACCACGGCCGGACCCCGCCCTGCACCGAGGCCATCGTGGCTGCCGGGATCCGGCGGGTGGTGGTGGCGCTGGCCGATCCCGACGCCCGGGTCGACGGGGCCGGCCTCGCCGCCCTGCGCTCGGCCGGCCTGGAGGTCGAGGTGGGGGTGGGGGAGGAGGACGTCCGGGCGCAGCTGGCGCCGTACCTGAAGCACCGGCGCACCGGCCGACCGTGGGTGGTGCTCAAGCTGGCCGCCTCCCTGGACGGTGGCACGGCCGCGCCCGACGGCACCAGCCGGTGGATCACCGGTGAGGAGGCGCGGGCCGACGCCCACCGTCTCCGGGCCCAGTGCGACGCCATCCTGGTGGGATCGGGGACGGTCCGGGCCGACGACCCTGCGTTGACCGTCCGTCTGCCCCGGGGTGACCCCTGGTACCGGGGTCCCGACGACCAGCCCCTCCGGGTGGTGCTGGGGTCGGTGCCGCCGGGTGCCGCCGCCGCGCCGGCCCTGGAGCTCGGCGGACCACCGGGCGAGGTCCTCGACGACCTGGGCCGCCGGGGCGTGCTGCAGGTGTTGGTCGAGGGGGGCGCCACGGTGGCCCACGCCTTCCATCACGCCGGACTGGTGGACCGTTACGTGCTGTACCTGGCCCCGGCCCTGTTCGGGGGCGGGGACGCCCGGCCCCTGTTCGACGGCCCGGGAGTGCCCTCGATCGACGGTCTGTGGCGGGGCCGACTGCAGTCGGTGACTAGCCTGGGGAACGATCTCCGGGTCGAATTGTCTGCCCTGGGTGCCTGAGGACCGGGCGCCCGACCTGGAAATTGCCTAAGGCCGGCCCGTTGCCGGCCGACACTAGAAGAGAACCGGTGTCACGGACCCGTGCCGTCACCGCCAATCACCAGTACCGCGCCGGACCCCGGACCGGGTACGGCGCACCGAACAGAGGGAGACAAAGGGTCGATGCCCTTTTCTGCAGTCGAAGAGGCCATTGCGGCGGTGGGCCGTGGGGAGATCGTCGTGGTGGTCGACGACGAGGACCGCGAGAACGAGGGCGACCTGATCATGGCGGCCGACGCCGTCACCCCCGAGAAGATCGCCTTCTTCCTGGCCCACACCTCCGGGCTGATCTGCGTGCCCCTCACGCCCGAGCGGGTGGAGCACCTCGACCTCCCGCTGATGGTCACCTCCAACACCGAGGTCCAGCGGACCGCCTTCACCGTCAGCGTCGACTACCGGCACGGGACCTCCACCGGCATCTCGGCCGCCGACCGGGCGTCCACCATCAAGGCCCTGGCCGACCCCCACATCCGCCCCACCGACCTCAACCGGCCCGGCCACATCTTCCCTCTCCGGTACCGTCCCGGTGGCGTGCTCAAGCGGGCGGGCCACACCGAGGCCGCCGTCGATCTGGCCCGGGCGGCCGGCATGTCCCCGGTGGGCGTCCTGTGCGAGGTGGTCAGCGAGGACAAGACGGGCATGGCCCGACTGCCCGAGCTCACCCGGTTCGCCGAGAAGTACGGCCTCCACCTGATCTCCATCGCCGACCTCATCCGCTACCGGCGCCACAAGGACAAGCTGGTCCGTCGGATCGCCGATGCCCGGGTGCCGACAGACTTCGGGGAGTTCACGGTCTACGCCTACGAGTCGGTGCTGGACGGCGAGCACCACGTGGCCCTGGTCAAGGGGGATGTGGCCGGGCAGCGAGAACGTCCTGGTCCGGGTGCACAGCGAGTGCCTCACCGGCGACGTGTTCGGCTCGGTCCGGTGCGACTGCGGTCCGCAGCTGCACGGGGCGATGTCGGCCATCAACGACAACGGCAGCGGCGTCATCGTCTACCTCCGCGGCCACGAGGGACGAGGTATCGGACTGGCCCACAAGCTGCGGGCCTACAACCTGCAGGAGGAGGGATTCGACACGGTCGACGCCAACCTGGAGCTCGGCCTGCCCGCCGACTCCCGCGAGTACGGGATCGGGGCCCAGATCCTGGTCGACCTCGGGATCACCACCATGCGCCTGATGACCAACAACCCCACCAAGTACGGAGGTCTCGAGGGCTTCGGCCTCGACATCGTGGAACGGGTCAACATCCAGCCCACCCCGACCCCGGAGAACATCGAGTACCTCCGGACCAAGCGGGAACGGATGGGCCACCTCCTCGAGGGTCTCGATGACGTCCTCTGACCTCACCCTCCTCCCCGCCGACGCCAAGGGCCGGGCCGCCGCCCGGGTGGGCACGTCCATCGACGGGACGGCCCTGGCCCGACAGGACCTGCCGCGTCGGGAGGTGCGGGTGGGCCTGGCCTGTGCCGAGTTCAACGGCGGGATCACCGACCGGCTCCTGACCGGGGCCCTCGACGCCCTGGACGAGGCCGGCTGTGACCCGGCCCGGACGGTGGTGGTCTGGGCGCCCGGTGCCTTCGAGCTGCCGGTGGTGGCCCAGAAGCTGGCCGCCTCCGAGTCGGTGGACGCGGTGATCTGCTCTCGGCGCGGTCATCCGGGGCGACACCGGCCACTACGACTTCGTGGCCGGCCAGTGCGCCTCCGGCCTGCAGCGGGTCCAGCTCGACACCGGCATCCCCGTGGTCTTCGGAGTCCTCACCACCGACACGGTGGACCAGGCGCTGGCCCGCTCCGAGCCCGACCTGACCAACAAGGGCCGCGAAGCGGCCGAGACCGGCCTGTCCACGGTGGCGGCGCTGGCCGCGGTGTCCGGGCTGTCGGCGGGGACCCGGGTGGGATTCTCCGTCGGGAGGCGCTGATGCTTCGGCTGGTCCTCCCCAAGGGCTCGCTGGAGCGGGCCACCCTCGACCTGTTCGCCGCGGCCGATCTGAGCGTGACCCGGTCCTCGGAGGTCGACTACCGGGCCGCCATCGACGATCCCCGCGTGGCCGAGGTGCGGATCCTGCGCCCGCAGGAGATCCCCCTCTACGTGGCCGACGGCCTGTTCGACGTGGGCATCACCGGCCGCGACTGGATCGAGGAGCGGGGCAGCGCAGTGACCTCGCTCGGCGTCCTCCAGTACTCCAAGGCCACGGCCAACCCCATCCGCGTGGTCCTGGCCGTGCCGACCGGTTCGGAGGTCTCGTGCGTGTCCGATCTGGCCCGGGCCGGCACGGGTCCCGGCGGCGCGGTGCGGGTCTCCACCGAGTACCCCGAGCTGACCGGTCGGTACCTCGAGCGCCACGGGATCAAGGCCGAGGTCAGCCTGTCCTACGGCGCCACCGAGGCCAAGGTGCCGGACATCGCCGACTGCGTGGTGGAGATCACCGAGACCGGCCGGGCCCTCCGGGCCGCCGGACTCAAGATCGTGGAGACCCTGCTCGTGTCCCACACCGAGCTGATCGCCAATCCGATCGCCGCCGCAGACTCCGGCAAGCGCCACGCCATGGAGCAGCTGCTGACCCTGCTGCAGGGGGCGCTCGAGGCGCGGGGCAAGGTGCTGGTCAAGCTCAACGTCCCGGCCGAGCAGCTGCCCGGGGTCATCGAGGTCCTGCCTTCGCTGCGGTCGCCGACCGTCTCCGAGCTCTTCGGCGGGGGCGGCTTCGCCGTGGAGACCGTGGTACCCAAGTCGGAGATCAACGTGCTGATCCCGGCGCTCAAGGACCGGGGGGCCACCGACATCATCGAGCTGGCCTTGTCCAAGATCGTCCACTGAGCCATGGTCTCCGAGTCCACCATCTGGCGCGGTCCGTCCGGGCTGGTACCGGCCGGACAAGCCCCCCTGGTCGGCGACGTCGCCGAGTTCGACGAGCCGAGGGGGCTCGGTGTCATCCACTACGGCGTCGGCCAGCGGATCGACTTCCACTGCACGGCCATCACCGACGGGTCCCGCCGGATCGACGTGGGGACGGTGGTGGCCTTCGAGGTGGTGGCCGGTCGCCTGGGCCGTCTCGAGGCCCGATCGGTCCGCCCGCTGCCCGGTGTACCCCACCCGGGGGCCACCCTGCCCGGTGAGGAAGACACCGGGGGGCCGGCCGACGCCGGGCCGTCTCGAGGCCCGGCCGGCCCGGAGGCACCGGCGGCCCAGGACGAGCCGGGCCACGACGGCCCGTTCGAACTGCCCGGCCGGGAGGCCCTCCGTCGGGAGCTCGAGCGCCACGCCCAGGCCAGGGCGCCCTCCCCGGAGAAGCGTGCGCGGGTGCAGGGCGGGCCGACGGAGGTCGGTCCGACGGAGCCTGGCCCCGCGTCGGCTGGCCCGTCGTCGGCTGGCCCGTCGTCGGCTGGCTCGGAATCGGGCCCCTCGGAATCGGGCCCCGCGGCGGCGTCGGCGGGCTTCACGCCCGAGGACACCGTGTTACCGAGCCGTTGGCCGCTCGGCGGAGACGACGACCGCCGAGACGTCGGTCGCGGCGTGCCGGACACAGGGACCGGGTGGGCGGGCGCTCAGGACGCCGGGCCCTCCGGGCCAGGGGTCGTGCCCGCTTCGTCCGGGGAGCGCGATTCGAGTGCCGTACCCTCCTGGGAGTCCGAGCCCGCGTCGGTGTCGGTCGACTCGTTGGCATCGCCCCGGGGACCGGACGGGACCGAGGGGACCGGAGCCGGAGCCGATGGCGAGGTGGCCGAGGGTGCAGACGTCACCCCGCCGCTGGGCACCCCGCCGGCCGCCTCCCCCCTGGCCGTGTCACCCCCGCCGGCCGTGTCCGACCCACCCACGGCCGTGTCCGACCCACCCACGGCCGTGTCCGACCCACCACGGCCGTGTCCGACCCACCGCCGCCGGCATCACCCCCGGCACCACCGTCGGCTCCCGAGACCTCGGCGGCGTCCACGCCCGTGGGCGCCCCCCATCCCGACTTCTGGTCGCCCATGCCCAGGCCGGCGTCCGGACCGCCGCCCACCTGGCGAACACCGGTGACGCCGAGGACACCACCTCCGTCCGAGGGCGACTGAGCCTCGTCATCCCCGCCCTCGGCACCCGCTGCGAGGGTCGGTTCCGTGTCGTCGTCGGCGTAGGGATTGCCGAGGATGTTGCGGGCCATGTCGATGACCACCGCGCTGTCGGCGTCCTCCTTGGTGACCACGCCGAGCAGCGGCGCGGCCAGCAGCCCGGTGACGATGCCCGTCTCGGCCATGGACTCGGCCTGCACCACGCTCCACTCCCACAGGCGGCCCACCATGTCCTGGCCCGTAGCGGTCTTGGTCGGGAACTTCAGCCAGCAGTTGACGATGGCATGGGCCAGGCCGGTGGCCGCCGGGAAGACCCAGATGAGCCGGTAGTTGCCGGTGGCATCGATCACCACGGCGGCGATGTACGCCAGGATCACGCTGCACAAGTTGAACGGCGAGAGCAGCACACCGAGCCGCTCACCCAGCCCCCCGGCCCTCGGGAGCAGCTGGAGCAGGAGGGGAGCCAGCACGATGATGTAGGCACCGATGAACGGCGCCCCGATGTAGCTCAGCACCACCGCCTGCCACAGGTGGGTGTCGAAGTACTGCACGCCGGCCAGGACGGCGCCGATCAGTGGGGCCCCGACGGCCAGCTGCATCGGGGAGAGGCGTCGACTGAGCGGGACGCCGAGGCCGATGCCGATGAAGAAGACGGGCAGACCGGTCACGAAGCCGGCGATGGTCTGGGCACTGGCACCGGCGTGGAGGACTCGCTGGAAGAACAGGATCGCCACGTAGGCCGTGGAGCCCACCCCGGCCCAGAAGAGGAGCGAGCCGGCCACCAGCACTCTGGCGTTGGGGCCGGCCAGGATGTCCCGGAGCTCGTCTCGCGCCGGTCGAGCCCGCTGCTTTCGGTCGGTCTCCGCCCCGAAGCTGGCCGCCGGGGCCTCCCGGACCAGGATCAGGACGGTGATCCCCACCCCCACCATGATCAGCGCGGCGATCTGGAATGGGAGGTTCCAGGTGGCCGGGTCGTTCTGCTTCCAGGTGGCGATCACGGTGCCCTTGATGAGCAGGCTGGCCAGGGTGCCGAGCACGGTGGTCAGGAGCAGCGCCTTGATCCACCGGCTCCGTCCGAACACCTCGGGGACCACGGCCACGTTGGTCAGCGTGAACACCGCCGCCGCCTGCCTGGCGATCACGATGAACAGCACCAGCAGCCAGTAGCCCTGGACCACGGTGAACATCCAGGTGGCCGCACCCATCAGGATGAGGCTGCCCGCCATGTAGGGGGTCCGCCGGCCCACCCGGCTCTTCGTGCGGTCGCTCAGGCGCCCGGCCACCGGGTAGGTCAACCAGCTGAGGAGCCGGTTGGCGGTGAGGGCGAAGGTCACGGCCAGGGCCCCGGAGGCCCGCTGCTGGACGAAGAGGGTGATTACGACCCCGGAGACAGCCAGATTGGCCCGGGGTCCGACCAGGCCGACGGACAGGCCGATGAAGCTCCGCACCCGGGAAGCGTCGATAGGTCCGGTGGGGGCCCGGCCGGCGGGCGGTCCGGCACCCGGGTCCCCGGACTCGACGGGCAGGGCCGGCGGCGGCCCGGGGCGAGGAGGCTCCTCGATGCCCCCGCTCACCCGTCGCCGTCAGTCGGAGTGTCGCCGGCCGGCTGTGGCTCCGCGGTGGCCGGGGTGCCGGCCGACTCCCCGCCGGTCGACTCCCCGCCGGTCGACTCCCCGTTGACGCCCGCCGCCGAGGCCGCCTCGGCCCCGGCCCGCTGGGCGCCGTCGATCTGCACGTAGGCCAGCCGGAGCTGGCTCAGGCCGTCCTTCAGGGGCTCCTCGGCCTCACCCAGACGTCCCTCGAGCCCGGTGACCAGGCTGCCCAGCGCATCGATGGCCATCCGGGCCTGGCCGAGCAGAGGAGGCTGCTGGGACAGGTATACCGCCGCCAGCTCGAATAGTCCGTAGCAGTGGTTGGCCACCACCACCTCCACCGGCGAATTGGCCAGTTCGGCCCGCATGGCCGCCACCTGCTCGGCCAGCTCCTCCTCGCTCGGCTCGGCTGGACCGCCACCGCCTCCACCGGGTCCCGTGGGCGGAGTCCCGGGCCGGTCCGACGACCCGCCCGCACCCCCATCGGAGGGCCGGCCGACCGGTCGTTCGCCGTCAGGTGTCCACAGTGAGCTCACGACTGGTAGCCTAAAGCACTGATAGACGAGGAAGCGGGGTCTCGAAGTTCGAAGCCCCCACCCGGCCACGATGCAGTCTCCACGATGCAAGGCACACCTGTGCGCCGGGTCCATGGGACCGGTTGGCGACTGCGGTCGCCACTGGTCGGTGGTGGCTCCGCTCCTTTTTCATCGGCCACGGGAAGTCCGTGACCCGAAGACAGGGAGTGAAGTCGAATAGCCGCCACCATCACCACCAATGAGCCTCGCATCAACGACCGCATCCGGGCCCGAGAGGTACGCCTCGTCGACCCCGACGGAGAGCAGCTCGGCATCAAGCCGCTGCCCGAGGCCCTGGCCATCGCCCGGGACCTCGACCTCGACCTGGTCGAGGTGGCACCGATGGCCAACCCGCCGGTCTGCCGGATCATGGACTACGGGAAGTTCAAGTTCGACGAGGCCCAGCGGGCCAAGGAGTCGCGACGCAAGGCGGTCCACGTCGGGATCAAGGAGATGAAGTACCGGCCGAAGATCGGCGCCGGGTGACTTCGACACCAAGACCCGACAGGTGGCCAAGTTCCTCGAGCGAGGGCCACAAGGTCAAGATCACGATCATGTTCCGGGGCCGCGAGGTGTTCCACCCCGAGCTGGGCAAGCAGATCCTGGACCGCATCGCCGAGCAGATGGAGGGGATGGGCAAGTCGGAGTCCGAGCCCCGCTCGACGGCCGCAACATGGTCATGGTGCTGGCACCGGACAAGCGGGCCAAGCAGTCCGCGGCGTCGAAGGACCCGGGTCACAACGGCAACGGGTCCGAGGCGAGGTCCGGGGCGCCGGCGGCACCATCGCCACCGACAGCGGCAGCGGTGGCCCCGACAGCAGCAGTGGCGGCACCAGAGGCGACTGCGCCGGCGCCGTCGACACCAGAGGGTGGTGACCCGACGGTGGCCGCACCACCACAGGAGGCCGGGGACGCATCCCCGGCCCACGAGTCGAGCTGAAGGAGAGGGTTGACGCAATGCCGAAGATGAAGACCGACACGGGGCGCGCGCGAAGCGCATCAAGGTGACCGGCTCCGGTCGTCTGCGCCGTCGGAAGGCGTTCCGTTCCCACCTCCTCGAGAAGAAGTCGAGTGTGCGAAAGCGCCGCCTCGGGCGCGAGACCGACATGTCACCGGGTGACGTCCGCCAGGTCAAGCGGATGCTCGGGATGTAGCTGCCGCGGCCGCTGCCCACCGGCTCCAGGCCGCGCCGGCACGGCCCATTCCCACTGACGCGCACTCCCTGCGCTCCCGGTGCGACGGCCCGGAGGGGCCGTCCCGACCCGGGTGCCGCTCGTAGTTCCCCGCCCGCCGGCGACACGTCGCCGACCACCCCCGATCTCCCCGTTCGATCAGGCCCCTAGGAAAAGGAGTTCCCCATGGCCCGAGTCAAGCGCGCCGTCCACGCCAAGAAGCACCACCGTGCCGTCCTCGAGCAGGCGAAGGGCTACTACGGCAACAAGAGCCGTTCCTTCCGCGCTGCCAACGAGCAGGTCATGCACTCGATGCAGTACGCCTACCGGGACCGCCGGGCCCGCAAGGGTGACTTCCGCAGCTGTGGATCCAGCGGATCAACGCCGGCCGCCCGACTGCACGGCACGAGCTACAGCCGATTCATCGCCGGCCTGCACCGGGCGGACGTGGAGGTCGACCGCAAGGTGCTCGCCGATCTCGCCGTGACCGAGCCGGAGGCCTTCGCCGCCCTGGTCCAGCGTGGCCAACGAGGCGCTGGCCACCGCGCCGGCGGGTGCCGAAGCCGGGTCCTGAGTCAGATCGGCTGGCCTACACCCACCAGCGGGTCCGCCGGCTCCGACAGCTCCTCCGCAAGCGGAGCCTTCGGAGCGCCGAGGCCGCGCTGGTCGTCGAGGGACCGAACTGCTCTCGGTGGCCCTGGACGCCGGAGCGGTGGTCGAGTCGGTCTACGTGGCTCCCGAGGGCCGGGCCAATCCGGGAGTGGCTTCGGTGGTCGACCGGTCCTTCGCCGCGGGGATCCGGGTCTTCGATCTGTCGCCCGGGGTGGTCGAGCGGGTGGCCGACACGGTCACACCCCAGCCGGTCCTGGCCGTGGTGCGGCTTCGCACCGGCGCCCGCCGACGGTGGCCCGGGACCTGTCGATGGTGATGGTCCTGGTCGATGTCCGGGACCCGGGTAACGCCGGGACCATGATCCGCACTGCTGACGCCGCCGGAGTCGGTGCGGTGATCCGCTGCGACGGGTCGGTCGACCCCTCCAACCCCAAGACGGTGCGGGCCTCGGCCGGATCGATCTTCCATGTCCCGGTGGTCTCGGGCGGGCCCGGCCGGTGACGTCGTCGAGTTGTTGAAGGGCTGGGAGTTCACGACGGTGGGCACCGCGGTGCGCGGACGGGGTCGACTACGCCGACTTCGACTGGCGGCGCCGCGTGGCCCTCGTGTTCGGCAACGAGGCCTCCGGACTGGGCGACGCCCTGATGGACGGACTGGACGCAGCGGGTCTCCATCCCCATGGTCGGCCGCGCCGAATCGCTCAACGTCGGCGTCTCGGCCTCCGTCCTGTGCTTCGAGGCCTTGCGTCAGCGACGCACCGGTGACCGGACCGGCGAGCCGACCACGGATCAACCGTCCCTCCGCTCTACGATCTCGGGGATGGACACAACGCCCGGGGTCCCCGGGGAACAGACCGGAAGCGGAGCCGGTCCGGCCATACCCTCCGGGTCGGATGGCCCGGGGAGCGGGCATGGTTGAGCCCGCCGAGATCGACGCGCTGGTGGAGCGGGCCCGTGTGGCGATCGCCGCCGCCGGCTCCACCGAGGAGATCCGGGAGGTGGCGGCCGAGGTGGCCGGCAAGAAGTCGGCACTGGCCCGGGCCGGGCGGCAGCTGGGCTCCCTGGAGCCCGAAGCCCGCAAGCAGCTGGGCCGGGCGCTGCACGAGGCCCGCGCCACGGTCGACGCACTGCTCGAGTCCCGTCGGGCGGAGATCGCCGCCACCGAACTGGCCCGCGAGATGGCGGAGGGCCGGATCGACCTCACCGAGTTCCTGCCCGGCTCGGTGGCTCCACCGTTGACCCGGGGTCACCTGAACCTGGTGACCCGCACCCAGACCGCTCTGGAGGACGTCTTCGTGGGCATGGGCTTCGAGGTGGCCGAGGGCCCGGAGATCGAGACCGACTGGTACAACTTCGAGGCCCTGAACATCCCGCCGGCCCATCCGGCCCGGGGCATGTGGGACACCTTCTACCTCGACCTGGGCGAGCCCGAGACGATCCTGCTGCGCACGCACACCTCGCCGGTGCAGATCCACCTGATGGAGCAGGCCGTCGCCGAGGACCTCCTGCCCATCCATGCCGTCATGCCCGGTCGTTGCTACCGGCGCGACACGCCCGACGCCCGCCACCTCCCCGTCTTCCACCAGATCGAGGGGCTGGTGGTCGACCGGGGCATCACCTTCGCCGACCTGGCCGGGACCATCGAGGTGTTCACCGACGGCCTACTTCGGCCCGGACATCCACTCCCGCCTGCGCCCGGCCTACTTCCCCTTCACCGAGCCGTCGGCCGAGTTCGAGGTCACCTGCACCATCTGCCTCGGCGCGGGCTGCCGGACCTGCTCGCAGACCGGCTGGATCGAGCTCGGCGGCTGCGGCATGGTCGACCCCGCCGTCTTCGACGCCGTGGGCATCGATCCCGACGCGCTGGTCCGGGTTCGCCTTCGGCTTCGGCATCGACCGGCTGCGCGCAGATGCGGCACGCAGATCGCCGACATGCGGGTCCTGACCGAGAACGACATCCGCTTCCTGCGTCAGTTCTGATGTGGTGTGACCGAGGTCTGACGCGAGCAGCCTGAGAGGACCGTCGTGCGCGTTCCGCTTTCTTGGCTTCGTGACTTCGCCCCCTTCGACGGGGATCCCGTCGACCTGGCCGCCGTCCTGGACGACCTGGGCTGGTGGTCGAGGGCATCGAGCGGGTCGGTGAGGGCCTCGGCGACGTGGTGGTGGCCCGCGTCGATCGAGATCGCCGCCATCGACGGGGCCGACCGGATCCGCCGGGTCGTGGTCGACGACGGCACCGCGTCCGATCGAGGTCGTCTGCGGGGCCTGGAACTTCGAAGTCGGCGATCTGGTGCCCCTGGCCCCGGTCGGGGCGGTGCTGCCCGGTGGCTTCGAGATCGCCAGCGCAAGATGAAGGGCGTCGTCTCCAACGGGATGCTGTGCTCGGGTCGGGAGCTCCGTCTCTCCGAGGACCACGAGGGGATCCTCCGGCTGAACGATGTGGAGGGGGCCGCCCCGGGAGCGGCGTTGGTCGCGGCCCTCGGGCTCGAGCCCGACGTGGTGTTCGACGTGGCCGTCGAGGCCAACCGGCCCGACGCCTGGAGCATCGCCGGGGTCGCCCGGGACCTGGCCGCCCGACTGGGCCTGCCCTTCGCCTTACCGGAGCCGCCGGGTGCCGGTCATGGCCAGGCTGGAGACGGCGGGGCCGTCGCCGATCTGGCCTCCGTCACGGTCGACGACCTCGACCTCTGCCCGCGCTTCACCGCCCGGGTCCTGACCGGCGTGAAGGTGGGGCCATCTCCGGAGTGGTTGGCCCGACGGCTGGTCCTGGCCGGCATGCGGCCCATCAACAACGTGGTCGACGCCTCCAACTACGTCATGCTCGAGCTGGGCCAGCCCACCCACCCCTACGACCTCGACCGCCTGCCCGGCCACGGCCTGTTGGTCCGCCGGGCCCGACCCGGGGAGACCGCTGACCACCCTCGACGGCATCGAGCGCACCTTGGGTCGGCCGGGCCCCGGCCTCGGTGACACCGGCGAGGACTGCCTCATCTGCGACGCCGAGGGGGCGCCGGTCGGCATCGGCGGGGTCATGGGCGGCGCCTCCTCGGAGATCGATGGCGGCACGAACCGGGTGCTGCTCGAGGCGGCCTACTTCGTCCCGATGGCCATCGCCCGCACCTCCAAGCGTCTGGCCCTCCGGACCGAGGCCTCGGCCCGTTTCGAGCGCGGGTGCGACCCGGCCGGTATCGATCGCGCCGCCGAACGCTTCTGCGAGCTGCTGGCCCTGACGGCCGGCCCGACGCTGGCGGTGGCCGACGGTGTGATCGACGTCGTCGGGGACCTCCCGGAGCCGGTGGTGCTGACCGTCCGCCCGGCCAAGATCAACGCCCTGTTGGGCACGTCGTTCACCGCCCCGGAGGTGGCCGGTCTGCTGGGCCCGTTGGGCATCGTGGCGACGGCTGCCGACGGCGGCGACGTCATGAGCGACGCCGTCGGCGGCGGCTCTCTGCGGGTCACCGTGCCCACCTTCCGTCCGGACATCCGCGCCGCCCCGATGGGGGAGGCCGACATCGCCGAGGAGGTGGCCCGCACCTACGGCTATGTCCGCATCGCCCGTCGCATGCCTTCGTGGCCCCAGCCCGGCCGGCTCACCGACCGCCAGAGGGAGCGCCGGTTGCTGAAGGAGGTCCTCTGCGGACTGGGGGCCAGCGAGGCCTGGACGGCCACGTTCGTCTCGCAGGCCGACCAAGAGGCCTCAGGCGACGAGGGGCCGTACATCGAGGTCACCAATCCGCTGGTGGAAACGGAGCGGTACCTTCGGACATCGATGGTCGCGGGGTTGGTGCGTTCGGTGCTCTACAACGTCGAGCGACGCCAGGGCGGCGTACGCCTCTTCGAGGTGGGATCGGTCTTCCGGCTTGGCGCACCGGCGACGGGTACGGAGGCGGACGGTGGGTCGGCCGAGTCCTCTGAGCGCCTGAGCGCCGTCCTGGCCGCCGAGGGTGACGACGCCTGGACGGCGGTGGCCGCCTGGCGGACCATCGCCGAGGCCCTCGGGCTGGCATCGTGGTCGATGGCGGACCTCGGTGTCGCCGGGCCGGAGGCGTCGGCCGCCCACCGGTACCGGTCGTCCGCCGTCGTCGCCGTCCATCCGGGTCCGGACGGCTCGGACCGGGCCGGGCCGCTGGTGGTGGTGGGCGTGGTCGGCGAGCTCGACCCCACCGTGGTCGGGCGATTCGACCTTCTCGGCACCGACGGCCGACCCCGGCGGGTCGGATGGCTCGACCTCGACCTCGGGATCCTGCTCGACCGGCAGCGGACCGTCCGTCTGCCCGAGCTGGCGCGTCCCCTCAGCCGGTTCCCGTCCTCCGACATCGACCTGGCCTTCGTGGTGCGCGACGAGATTCCGGCCGGATCGGTGGAGCGCACGCTGCGCGACGCCGGGGGCGATCTCCTGGAGTCGGTCGAACTGTTCGACGTGTACCGGGGCACCACGCTCGCCGAAGGTGCACGGAGCCTCGCCTTCCACCTCCGGTTCTGCGCCCTCGACCGAACCCTGACCGATGAGGAGGTCGGGGTGCTCCGGGCGGGATGCATCGAGGCCGTGACCGGGGAGCACCAGGCCTCGCTGCGCTGATCCTTCTCCTTCCCCCGCCCGCCAGTGCTGTCGGTCCCGGTGCTGTCACACCCCCGGTGTTGACTGTCCTCGTGGCTCCCGACACGGTGCTCGACGACCTGGAGGCGGCGGTCGACCGGCTGTTCGCCGCCGGCCCGGAGGCCGGTGGCGATCCGGAGACCCTGGCCGGCCTCCTCGGCCAGCAGGCCCGGCTGGGGGCCTTCGTGGCCCGGGCCGTGGCCGCCTTCGACGCCGGGGGCAGCTGGTCGCTGTCGGGGGCGAGGTCGGCCACCGCCTGGCTGCAGGCCGAGGCCCGGCTGTCCGGGCGGGCGGCCCGGGCCCAGGTCCGCCGGGGCCGGGCCCTCGCCCGCCTGCCCGAGGCGGCCCGGGCCTGGGAGCGGGGCGAGCTCACCGGGGAGCACGTGGACGTGCTGGCCCCCCTCCTCACGGGACCCACCGGCCGGTACGTCGAACGGGACGAGCACCACCTGGTGGGTGAGGGGTGCCGGCGGACCCACGAGGAGTTCGTCCGCATCGTCGAGTACTGGAAGCAGCTGGCCGACCCCGACGGCACCGACCGGGCCGCTGAGGCCCGCCGCACCCGGCGGGACGCCTACCTGGTCCGGAGCGTCCACGGCCGGTGGCTGGGCCGGCTGACCCTCGACCCGGTGTCGGGGGCCGGCGTGGGCAACGAGCTCCACCGCCTGGAGCAGCTGCTGTTCGAGGCCGAGTGGGCCGAGGCCCGAGAGCGCCTGGGCCGGGAGCCCACCGTGGCCGACCTCCCCCGCACCCCCGGCCAGCGCCGGGCCGACGCCTTCGTCGAGATGGCCCGACGGTCGAGGACCGTCCCTGGGGACGGCCGGCGCCCCGCCCCCCTGTTCACCGTGCTGGTGGGCTACGAGACCCTGCACGGGAGGATCTGCCAGCTGGAGGACGGGACGGTGGTCCCCCCCGGCGAGCTCCTGGACTGGCTGCCCGGGGCCGACCTCGAGCGGGCCGAGTACCGGTCGGACGGACGGATCGGCATCGGGGCCACCGCCCGGTGCCGGACCGTGGACGCCTCCCGGTTCGCCGAGGCCGTCTTCGCCCCCGTCCCCCGGGTCGAGTGCCCGCCGACCCACCGGTGTTTCACCGGGGCCACCCGGCGGGCCATCGAGGTCCGGGACCGCGAGTGCTGCCACCCCAGCTGCCACGTCCCGGCCGCCTGGTGCCAGGTGGACCACATCCGGCCCTTCGCCGAGGGCGGACCCACCACCCAGGAGAACGGGCGCCTGCTGTGCGGCACCCACAACCGGATGCGCAACCACGGCAGCCAGCGACCGCCGCCACGGGAGTGAGCCGGGCCGGGGTCTTCTGGTGCCGGCCCTGTTGGCGCCACGGGATCCGCCGGCCAACGGAAACGGTTCACGCTCGTTGGCGGAAGCCGGCGCGCCCCGGCGCGGCCGCGCCGGTGGAAGGCACTCCCGGGCCCCTCTTCAGGAGTCGAAGCCCATACCCAGCCGGTCCAACGCCCGGAGCCAGAGATTGCGCCTGCCCCCGCGCTCGTCGGCTCGGGCCATCGACCAGCGGGTCAGCCCGATGCCGGCCGAGCGAAGGGGCTCGGGCGGGAAGGGGAGCGGCTTCTTGTGGACGTACTGGAGTCGCGTCAACTCGGTCTGCTCCCCGGACAGCAGGTCCAGCATCACCCGGGCGCCGAAGCGTGACGCTCCGACCCCCAACCCGGTGTAGCCGGTGGCCGACACCACCCGTCCGTGGTGGGAGCGGTCGAAGAAGGCGCAGAAGCGGGAGCAGGTGTCGATGGCGCCCGCCCAGGAATGGGTGAACCGGACGTCCTCGAGCTGCGGGAACGTGGCCACGAAGAGCCGGGCCAGCGTGAGGAACGTGGACCGGCGTTGCTCGAGGGAGGGCCCCATCCTGTTCGCGAAGTGGTAGACGGCGTCGTACCCCCCGAAGAGGATCCGATCGTCCGCGGTCAGCCGGTAGTACAGGAACTGGTTCCCGCTCCCACCGATACCCTGGCGGCGTGACCAGCCGACGGCGGCGCGCTGGCCGGGGCTCAGGGGCTCGCTCATGAGGACGTAGTCGTAGACGGGGACGACGTACCGGCGCAGCCGGCGCACCAGGGACGGATAGGCGTTGGTGCCCAGGGCGACCGTCGACGAGCGCACCGTCCCGTGGCCGGTGCGGAGGAGGACAGCGCTCCCTCCGGGGTGGTCCTCCAGCTCCAGCCGGTCCACCGGGCTGTGTTCGAACACCCGCACTCCGGCGGACTCGCATGCCCCACGCAGACCCCAGGCCAGTCGGGCCGGGTGGACCAACGCGCACCCGTCCCGATCCCACAGGCCGGCCAGGTAGGTGGGGGAGTGCACCTCGGCCTGCATCTGGTCGCGGTCCAGGAGGGTGAGTTGATGGCCGTGCCGCGTCGCCTGGTCGGCTGCTTCGACGAGTGCCTCCGCATGATGCGGCTCGGTGGCCACGGACAGCTCACCGGTCCGTTCGAAATCGCACTCGATCGACCAATGTTCGAGGGCTGACTCGATCCCGTCGAGGTTCTCGCGGCCGAGGCGCTCCAAGGTGTCGATCTCGTCCGGGAAGCGTTCGACGCCGTTGCTGAGCCCGTGAGTCAGGCTGGCGGCACAGAAGCCGCCGTTCCTGCCCGATGCCGCCCAACCGCACCGGTCGGCTTCGAGGAGCACCACGTCGAGCCCGGGACTGGCGGCCTTGGCCGACAACGCCGTCCACAGTCCCGTGTACCCGCCTCCCACGACAGTCAGGTCGGCGGTGGTCCGGCCCACCAGTGTCGGGCCGGAGGAGGGGGCGGTGGGGTCGTCCAGCCAGTAGGACATCGGTGCGGCATCGGCCAGGGCGGCGTCGCGGTTCACCGGACCGACCCTA
Organism: uncultured Acidimicrobiaceae bacterium; assembly: GCA_963817005.1. Classification (GTDB taxonomy): domain Bacteria; phylum Actinomycetota; class Acidimicrobiia; order Acidimicrobiales; family RAAP-2; genus Bog-756. The sequence goes on along the minus strand of CAWFMN010000004.1, from coordinate 896,815 downwards.
ATCTTCGGTCCTGGTGGCCCCTGGTGCCGGCCCGCCCACGATCGAAGCCCGGGACGGGCCGACGACCTGCCCGTACCGGGGTTGCATAACAATGCAAATCTATGCATATACTTGCACTCCGGGAGCCGCCCGAGTCCCGTACACGACGGAGCGAGCTGTGAGCGTGAATCCATGAAGGTGGGCGTCGTCGGAGCCTCCGGGTACGCCGGGGTCGAACTCCTCCGTCTCTGTGCCGGTCACCCCGAGCTGGAGGTGGTGGTGGCCACGGCCGGAGGGCACCGCGGCCAGGCCGTGGCCGACCACACCCCCTCCCTGGCCGCCGCCTATCCCAAGCTCGTGTACGCGCCGACCGAGGTGGGGGAGTTGGACGGTCTGGATCTGGTGTTCCTGGCCCTGCCCCACGGTCAGTCCCAGCACCTGGTGCCCGAACTCATCCCCAATCGTGGGGGCCGTGGTGGACCTGGCCGCCGACTTCCGCCTGTCCGATCCATCCCTGTACCCCACCTGGTACGGCGAGACCCACTCCGCCCCCGAGCTGCTCGGACCGCTTCGCCTACGGACTCCCCGAGCTGTACCGGGATGACCTCCGAGGGGCCCGGCTCATCGCCGCACCGGGGTGCTATCCGACCGCGGCCCTGCTGGCCCTGGCCCCCCTGGTCCGGGTCGGCGCCCTGGCCCGGCCGGGAGCGCCCGCCGACCCGACTCCGGCCCTCATCGTGGACGCCGCCAGCGGGGTCTCGGGGGCCGGGCGGGCCCCCAAGGACCACCTCCACTTCGGCACGGTGGACGAGGACTTCGTGGCCTACGGGCTCCTGGACCACCGGCACACCGCCGAGATGGAGCAGGGCCTCGGGGCCCCGGTCCTGTTCACGCCCCATCTGGCCCCGATGGTCCGGGGCATCCTGGCCACCTGCTACGGACGGCCCGCCGCCGCCCTGACCACCGACGACGCCCTCGACGTGCTGCACGAGGCCTATGACGGCGAGCCCTTCGTGGTGGTCACCGAGGCGTCCCCGTCGACCAAGGCCACCTTGGGGTCGAACTGCGCGCACGTCACCGCCCGGGTCGACCCGCGCACCGGCTGGGTGGTGGCCCTGTGCGCCCTCGACAACCTGGTCAAGGGGGCCTCGGGCCAGGCCGTCCAGTGCGCCAACCTCGCCCTCGGGCTTCCCGAGGCCACCGGTCTCCCCCTGGCGGGGATGTACCCGTGAGCGTCACCGCGCCCAAGGGGTTCGTGGCCTCGGGCCTGGCCGCCGGGATCAAGGCCACCGGGGCCCTGGACCTGGCCCTGCGTGGCCACCGACGACGGGAACGGCGGTCCCGACGGCGGCCACCTTCACCTCCAACCGGGCCGCCGCCGCTCCGGTGCAGGTCAGCCGCGACCACCTGGCGGCCAGCGGGGGCCGGACCTCGGGCCGTGGTCGTGAGCAGCGGGAACGCCAACGCCGCCACCGGCGCCCGCGGACGGGCCGACGCCGAGCGGATGTGCTCCCTCGTCGCCGCGGGCCTCGGGGTGGCCGACGACCGGATCCTGGTGTGTTCCGACCGGCCTCATCGGATCCCGCTGCCCATGGCGCCGATCGAGTCGGGCATCCCGACCCTGGTGGCCGCCAGGTCGGACTCCGGCCGAAGCGGCCGCCGACGCGGCCCAGGGCATCCTGACCACCGACTCGGGCCGCAAGGAGGTCCTGGTCGAGCACGCCGCCTTCGCCGTGGCCGGCATGGCCAAGGGCGCCGGCCATGCTGGCGCCGGACATGGCCACCATGCTGGCCGTTCCTGACCACCGATGCCGCCGTGGAGCCCGGCCCGCTCGCCGACCTGCTGCGCATCGCCGTCCGGGACTCGTTCAACTCGATGATCGGTCGACGGCTGCACGTCGACCAACGACACCGTGGTCCTCATGGCCTCGGGACGCGCCGGGCCGGCCGATCCCAACGTGGTGGTCGACGCGGTGTCCGAGGCCTGTGCCTCGCTGTGCAGCCAGATGATGGCCGACGCCGAAGGGGCGTCCAAGATCTTCCAGGTCCGGGTCACCGGGGCCCGGTCCGACGGGGAGGCCCACCGGGCCGCCCGCAAGGTGGCCGACTCGCTGCTGGTCAAGTGCTCGCTCAACGGCGAGGACCCCTACTGGGGCCGGGTGGTCAGCGAGCTGGGCTCGGCCGGCGTCGACTTCGACATGGACCGCCTGGCCGATCGCCTACGGCGGGGTGACGGTGTGCCGGGACGGCGTGGCCGCCGACCACGACGCGGGCCGCTCGTGGCCCAGCACATGGCGAGTCCGCTGCATCGACATCCACTGCGACCTGGGTCTGGCCGACGGCAACGGCGTCGTGATGGGGGTCGACCTCGGCTACGGGTACATCGACGAGAACCGGACGACCTCGTGAGTGCCCTCGGCACCGCGCCGGGCGCCCCCCCGGGCCAGGGTGACCCCGGAGACAAGGCCTCGGTGCTGGTCGAGTCGCTGCCGTACATCCGCCGGTTCTGGGGCAAGGTGGTGGTGGTCAAGTACGGCGGCAACGTGCTCAGTCCCAAACCCGGCGAGCGGGCCGTCGACGAGGCCGAGGCGCTGGCCTCGTTCGCCGAGGACATCGTCCTGATGCGCTCGGTGGGCATGCTGCCCGTGGTGGTCCACGGCGGCGGCCCCCAGATCGGCGCCCTGATGGCAGCGGCTGGGCAAGGTGGCCGAGTTCCAGGACGGCCTGCGGGTGACCGACGCCGACACCCTCGACATCGTCCGCATGGTGCTGGTGGGCAAGGTCAACCGGGACATCGTGTCGGCCATCAACGTCCACGGGGCGCTGGCCGTGGGGCTGTCCGGCGAGGACGCCAACCTGATCACGGCCGACGGCCCGCTCCGAGGCCCTGGGCTTCGTGGGCGACGTGGTCCACGTCGACCCGATCATCGCTCCACCAGCTTGCTGGCCGAGGGGCTCATCCCGGTGGTGGCCACCATCGGCACCGACCAGTCGGGCCAGGCCTACAACATCAACGCCGACACGGTGGCCGGGGCCCTGGCCGCCGCCCTCGAGGCCGAGAAGCTGGTCTTCCTGACCGACGTGACCGGGCTGCGGGCCGTGCCCGACGACCCGTCGACCGCTCATCCACCAGGCCAGTCGCTCGACGACCTCGACGCGCATGGTGGCGCACGGGCGCGGCCAGCGGCGGGCATGATCCCCAAGGTCGAGGCGTGCGCCCGCGCCGTGCGGGCCGGGGTGGCCCGGGCCCACATCCTCGACGGCCGCGTGCCCCATGCCCTGCTGCTCGAGCTCTTCACCGACGGAGGGGTCGGGACGATGGTGGTGGCACCGGAATGAGCAACCGACCCGGGGCCGGCGTGGACCGCTCCGCGCTGATGCACACCTACGCCGAGCCGCCGGTCACCTTCGTCCGGGGCGAGGGGAGCCGGCTGTGTCGACACCGACGGCACGCGCGTACCTGGACTTCCTCTCCGGCCTGGCCGTGACCTCGCTCGGCCACGCCCACCCGGTGGTGGCCGAGGCCGTCGCCGAGCAGGCCCGCACCCTGTCCCACGTGTCGAACCTGTTCGGCAACACCGTGGGACCCGAGGTGGCCGTGACCCTCGACCGGCTCGTCGGCGGCGGCACCGAGCGGGCCGGCGGCCAGGTGTTCTTCGCCAACTCGGGGGCCGAGGCCAACGAGTGCGCGCTCAAGCTGGCCCGCCGGTGGGCCGGCCCCGGCCGGCACGTCGTGGTCAGCACCTGGGACGCCTTCCACGGCCGGACCCTGGCCACCCTGACCGCCACCGGCCAGCCCGAGAAGCAGCTGCCCTTCCTGCCCCTGCCCGAGGGATTCGACCACGTCCCCTACGACGACCTCGACGCCCTGGACGAGCCGCCTGCGACCCGGCCACGGTGGCCGCCGTGCTGGTCGAGCCGCATCCAGGGTGAGGCGGGGGTGGTGGTGCCGTCCTCGGACTACCTGGTCGGCCGTCCGCCAGCTGTGCACGCGAGCGCGAACATCCTGCTCATGGTGGACGAGGTCCAGACCGGCCTCGGGCGCACCGGACGCTGGTTCGGGTTCCAGCACCTGGGCATCGAGCCCGACGTGGTCACCATGGCCAAGGCCCTGGGCAACGGGATGCCGGTCGGGGCCTGCTGGGCCCGGGCCGAGGTGGCGGCGGCGTTCGTGCCCGGCGATCACGGCAGCACCTTCGGCGGCCAGCCGCTGGCCATGGCGGCGGCCCGGGCCACGCTGGCGGTCATGGAGGCCGAGGACGTCCCGGCCCGGGCCCGGGTCCGGGCGCCCGCCTGCGGGCCGGGCTGGCGAAGCTCCCCGGCGTGGTCGTCGGTCCGGGGGGCGGGGCTGCTGCTGGCCGCCGTGCTCGACCGAGCAGGTGGCCAAGGACGCCTGCCGGCCGGCGCCCTGGCCGACGGCCTGGTCGTCAACGCCCCGCGTCCCGACGCCCTCCGGTTCGCCCCGTCGCTGCTGGTGTCCGACGACGAGATCGACGAGGCCGTGGCCATCGTGAGCGGGTCCTCGAGCCGCTGGTGGCCGACCGGCCCGGCCGCAGGCGCCCGGCACGAAGGCGGCGAGGGTCGTGACGCCGCCCGACCGGCGCGAGGGCGCCTCCGGCCTGGACCCGCCACGTGCTCGACATCGACGACGTCGGCCCCGACGGCCTGGCCGCGGTGCTGGCGCTGGCCGAGCGGGATCCCGCCGGGCTCCGCCGGTCCTGGCCGGACGGGGTGTGGCCCTGGTCTTCGAGAAGCCGTCGGCCCGCACCCGCAACTCGCACCGAGATGGCCGTGGTCGGCCCTGGGCGGCCACCCCGTCTACATCCAGGGGCCCGAGGTCGGGCATCGACGCGCGGGAGTCGGCCGAGGACGTGGCCCGCACCCTGGCCTGCTACCACGCCGTCCTGTGCGCCCGGGTCGTCGACCACGGCTCGCTGGTGCGGATGGCGGACGCCCTCGACGCCGCGGCCGTGCGCCGTGCCCGGTGGTCAACCTGCTCTCCGACCGGGCCCACCCGTGCCAGGCCCTCGCCGACCTGCTCACCCTGCGCCAGGTGTTCGGGCCGGACGGCGGTGGCCGACCGGACCCTGGCCTACGTCGGCGACGCCAACAACGTGTGGCGCTCGCTGGCCCTGGCCGCGGCGATGGTCGGGCATGGCCGACCCGCGTCGCCTCGCCCGGTGGGGTACGGCCCGACCGAGCGAGGACGTCGCCCTGGTGCGCTCGTTCGGAGGCGACCTGAGCGTGACCGCGTGACCCGCATCGAGGCGGTGGCCGGCGTGGACGCGCGTCGTACACCGACGTGTGGACGTCGCATGGGCCAGGAGGAGGAGCGCGCGAGACCCGGCTCGGCCGCCTTCGCCGGGTTCACCGTCGACGAGGCGCTGGTGGCCGCGGCCGCTCCACGACGCCGTGGTCCTGCACTGCCTGCCCGCCCACCGGGGCGAGGAGATCACCGCCGCCGTGCTCGACGGGCCCGCAGCAGCGTGGTCTGGCGCCAGGCCGCCAACCGGCATGCACGCCATGCGGGGGCTGCTGGCCTGGGTGAGCGGGACGCCCGGTGACCGGAGCGACGGGCGGGCGCGGTGCCGTCGTGACGCAAGCACCAGCGCCAGCACCGCATCACCAAGCTGCTCGAGACCAAGGCCGTGGCGAGCCAGGCGCCAGCTGGTCGAGCTCCTGGCCGAGCGAGGGGATCGAGGCCACCCAGACGACGGTCTCGCGCGACCTCGAGGAGCTCGGCGCCGTGAAGGTGCGCCTCCCCGGGGGCGAGACGGCCTACGCCCTGCCCGAGCTGCCCGTCGCAGCAGGTCGCCCCCGAGGACCACCTCCGCCGGGTGCTCGGGGAGTGGGTGGTCGAGGTGGCGCTACTCGGGCAACCTGGTCGTGCTGCGCACCCCGCCGGGCTCGGCCCACGTGGTGGGCTCGGCCCTCGACCGCAGCGGCTTCGACGGGGTGATCGGTACGGTGGCCGGGGACGACACCGTGCTGGTGGTGGCGTCGGAGGCATCCGGCGGGGCGGCGGTGGCCGAACGGCTGGCCGACCGTGGCCGGCATCGAGCCGGAGTGGCCCGCCGTCGCCACCGGCGACGGGCGCATCCGGCAACGGTCGAGGACGTCGGCGCACCAGCAACGAACGCCGAGCAAGGGGTTGACATGGCGAAGCGAGTGGTGCTGGCCTACAGCGGTGGACTCGACACCTCGGTGGCCGTGCGCTGGCTGCATGGAGAACGAGGGTGTCGAGGTGGTCGCCGTGGCCGTCGACGTCGGCCAGGCCGCCGAGTCCGGCGGGGAGGACTGGGAGGCCATCCGCCACCGGGCCCTGGCCGCCGGCGCCGTCGAGGCCGTCGTGGTCGACGCCCGGGCCGAGATGGCCGAGGACTTCTGCGTGCCCGCCCTCGCCGGCCAACGCCCAGTACGAGGGCAAGTACCCGCTCGTCTCGGCGCTGTCCCGTCCGGTCATCGTGCGCCACCTGGTGGCCGCAGGCCCGCCGGCACGGTGCCGACGCCGTGGCCCACGGCTGCACCGGCAAGGGCAACGACCAGGTCCGCTTCGAGGTGGGCACCCGCGCCCTGGCTCCCGACCTCGAGATCCTCGCCCCGGCCCGGGTCTGGGGCCTGACCCGCGAGGACTGCGTCGAGTACGCGGCCAAGTGGGACATCCCCATCGTCGGTGACCAAGGAGAAGCTCTACTCGATCGACGAGAACCTCTGGGGCAAGGCCATCGAGTGCGGGGCCATCGAGGACCCCTGGGCGCCAGCCGCCCGAGGACGTGTACACGCTGACCCGGCCGACGGCCACCGAGCCGACCGAGCTGGTGGTCGGATTCGAGGCCGGGGTGCCGGTGTCGCGTGGACGGCAAGCCGGCTGGCGCCCGAGCCTCTCATCGCCGAGCTGGGCCGCGTCGTCGGCTCCTACGGCTTCGGGCGCCTCGACATGGTCGAGAACCGCCGGGTGGGCATCAAGAGCCGGGAGACCTACGAGTGCCCGGCGGCGCTGGCCCTCCTGCTGGCCCACGCCGACCTGGAGGACCTGACGCTCGAGCGTGACCTCCACCACGAGAAGGCCCGACTCGAGCCGCGGTGGTCGGAGCTGGTCTACGACGGGCTCTGGTTCTCGCCGCTCAAGCAGGCGCTCGACGCCTTCTTCCTCGAGTCCCAGCGCCACGTCACCGGCGAGGTCCGCCTGCGCCTGGACGCCCGGCCGCTGCTGGGTGGTGGGGCGCCGCAGCCCGGTCAGCCTCTACGACCACGGACTGGCCACCTACGACGCGGCCGACACGTTCCGGCACCAGGACGCCGAGGGCTTCGTCCGCCTGTGGGGCCTCGGCGTGGCCACCTGGTCGGCCGTCAGGGCAGGGAGCGGCCGGCCGGTCGACCGCTCGTGACGCTCTGGGAGGGCCGCCTCAGCGGCGGGACGGCCGACGTGGTCATGGACTATTCGGTCAGCCTGCCACTACGACCGGCGGCTGGCCTGCGACGACCTGGCCGGCTCGCGGGCCCACGTCCGGGGACTCGGGCGGGGCGGCGCTCCTCAGCCACGACGAGGTGACCGCCCTGCTGGCCGCCCTCGACCAGGTGGAGGAGGAGCTGGCCGCCGGGGTCTTCGTCTTCGCCCCCGACGACGAGGACATCCACACCGCGGTGGAGCGCCGGGTCACCGAGATCGCCGGCGACGTCGGGGCGAAGCTGCACACCGGGCGGAGCCGCAACGACCAGATCGCCACCGACCTCCGCCTGTACGCCCGGCGGGAGCTGACCGCGCGTGGCCCGGGAGGTCATCGACCTGCAGGACGTGCTCGCTGGCACCGGGCCGGCGAGGCCGGCGACGCCTACCTGCCGGGCTACACCCACCTGCAGCGGGCCCAGCCGGTGCTGCTGGCCCACCACCTGCTGGCCCACGGCTGGGCCCTGGCCCGCGACGTCGACCGGCTCGTGGCCACCGTGGACCGGCTCGACGTGTCGCCTCTCGGTGCCGGGGCCCTGGCCGGCTCCTCGCTGCCCCTCGATCCCGACGGCGTCGCCGAGGACCTCGGGTTCGCCGGCCGCTTCGAGAACTCGCTCGACGCCGTGTCGGACCGCGACTTCGTGGCCGAGGCCCTCTTCGACCTCGCCCTGCTCGGCGTCCACCTGTCCCGGATCGGCGAGGAGCTGGTGCTGTGGTCGACCGAGGAGTTCGGCTTCGCGCGTCTTCGACGACGCCTACGCCACCGGGAGCTCGATGCTCCCCCAGAAGAAGAACCCCGACGTGGCCGAGCTGGCCCGGGGCAAGTCGGGCCGGCTGATCGGCAACCTCACCGGGCTCCTGGTCACCCTCAAGGGCCTGCCGCTGGCCTACAACCGCGACCTGCAGGAGGACAAGGAGCCCCTCTTCGACTCGGTGGACCAGATCGCACCTGGCCCTGGCGGCGCTGTCCGGGGTGCTGTCCACCCTCCGGTTCGTGACCGACCGGATGGAGGCGGCCGCCGACGGGGCCGCCGTCGCCGCGGTGGACCTGGCCGAGTGGCTGGTCGACCAGGGGATGCCGTTCCGCCAGGCCCACGCCGTGATCGGCCGACTGGTCCGCGAGTCCCTCGAGCGCCAGGTGCCCCTGGCCGAGCTGGTCGGGGCCCACCCCGATCTCGGCACCGAGGCGCTCTTCCTGCTCGAGCCGGGCGTGGCGGTCACCCGACGGACGACGCCGGGAGGGGCCGGACCCGGTGCGGTGTCCGTCCAGCGGCAGCGGTTCGAGGTCCGGATCGAGGCCGATCGGAGCCGGCTGGCCGCGGCGGGGTGAACCGGGCGGGTGGTGGCGGGCGGAGGCGCCGCGACCGCCCCGGCCGACCGTGGCCGTAACGCACCGGCTCCGTCTCAGGACTGCCGTGGTGTGGCTTGCTCCGTACACGTACGCCCCGCCCATCCCGCCTTGACGGCGGGGACGGCGGGGACGGCGGGGACGGCGGGGGCCGCCGACGGTGGGGCGATCCGGCGCCGTGGAAAGCTGGTGGGGTGATCACCCTCGTCCTCATCGGGTTCCTGGGAGGCCTGGTCACGGGCATCTCGCCGTGCATCCTGCCGGTGCTCCCGGTCATCTTCGCCACGGGGGCGGCCAGCGGCCTGGAGGAGTCCGGGCCCGTCACCGTCCCTGTCCACGAAGCGGCGACCGCCGCCGAGCCCCTGCGGCCCGTCGGGACAGCTGTGGGATCCGTCGGGCCGGTGGCCGTGGTCACGCCGGTGACGCCCGGTGACCCCGGTGCCGCGAGACCGCGAGCGCCGGGCCGAGCTCCGCCGCCGAGGCCGCCCTCTGGCCGTGGTGGCGGGCCTGGTGGTGAGCTTCGCCGTGTTCACCCTGGTCGGCTCCTGGCTGCTCAGCGCCCTCGGCCTGCCCCAGGACCTGCTGCGGTGGATCGGTCTGGTCGTCCTGGGTGTGGTCGGACTGGGACTGATCGTACCGGCGGTCGGGGAGTGGCTGGAGCGCCCCTTCGCCCGGCTGGCCGGCGGACGCCAGCGGTCGGAGGCGGGCGGGTTCGTCCTCGGCCTCAGCCTGGGCCTGATCTTCGTCCCCTGCGCCGGCCCCGTCCTCGCCGCCATCGCCGTGGTCAGCGCCAACCACCGGTACGGCATCTCGTCGGTGCTGCTGACGGCGTCCTTCGCCCTCGGGATCGCCGTGCCCCTGGCCGTCTTCGCCGTGCTCGGCCAACGCCTGGCCGAGCGGATGCCGTCCATCCGGACCCGGGCGGCCGTCGCCCGGCGGGTCATCGGTGCCGTCCTGGTGGCGACGGCGCTGGTCGTCGGACTCAACCTCACCGACGGGCTGCAGCGGGCGGTACCGGGCTACACCGACAGCCCTGCAGAGTCACATCGAAGGGAATGCCTCGGCGACGAGCGGCCCTCGGGCGGGTCAGCGGCAACGTGGCCTCCGGGGACCTGGCCACGTGCACCCCCGTCGAGCCCGGTGCTGCAGCAGTGTGGGCCGGCCCCGGCCCTCGCCGGGATCAGCCGCTGGCTCAACACGCCCGGGGACCGTCCCCTGACGCTGGCCGGCCTGAGGGGCCGGGTGGTCCTGGTCGATTTCTGGACCTACTCGTGCATCAACTGCCAGCGCACCCTTCCCCATCTCGAGGCCTGGAACCGGGCCTATGCAGCCGACGGCCTGACCATCATCGGCGTCCACACCCCGGAGTTCGCCTTCGAGCACGTGACCGCCAATGTGGCCCAGGCGTCGCGCCAGCTCGGGGTGGTCTACCCGGTGGCCCAGGACAACGACTACACCACCTGGAACGCCTACGAGAACAACTACTGGCCAGCCGAGTACCTCGTCGACGCCACCGGGCACGATACGCCACGTCGACTTCGGCGAGGGCGAGTACGGCCAGACGGAGTCGTTCATCCGCCAACTGCTGGTGGCGGCCCATCCGGCGGTGCACCTGCCCGGCCGCACCGATGTGGCCAACCTCACACCTGACCAGGCCACGACGCCCGAGAGCTATCTGGGCTACCAGCACGGGACGCCCAACCTGGCCGGGCAGACCGTGGTGGAGGACCGGATGACCCCCTACCAGGTGCCGTCGACGGTCCCGGCCGACGAGTACGCGTACGGCGGCAACTGGTCCGTCGGGCCAAGAGGCGTCGACGGCCGGGGCCGGGGCCAGCCTGTCCCTCCAATTCGAGGCCAGCGACGTCTACCTGGTGCTCGGTGGCTCCGGCACCGTCCGTGTCTCGCTGGGCGGCCGACCGACCCAGACGGTGACGGTGGGCGGCGAGCCCAAGCTCTACCAGCTGGTTGGCTCGTCCCGCAGCCTGCAGGCGCTGCTCACCCTGGCCGTGTCCCCGGGGGTGCAGGCCTACGACTTCACCTTCGGCTAGCGCGCCGCCGCCTCGGGCAGCCCTGTGCCCGGCGGCGCCGCCGGGCACGGACGGTGAGCGGGTACCGCACCCGGGGGAACCGTCCACCTGGGCGCCGGCCGGGAACTGGGGGTGCGATTGACACGCTGGGCGCGAACGGTTACTGTGACTAGTCCCGGTGAACGACCCGCAAGGGCGTCGCCAGGCACCTACAGATCGGGGCCCTTGGTCCTGCCTGTGGAGAATCCGGCACCAACGCCTCGCGGCGTGTGCCCGGTCGCTCCTTGAAAACGGAATAGTGATAGCCAAAAGTCAGTGCGGGCGATCGCGGGGAAACCCGAGATCGCCAGTCAATTCAAAGCATTGAACGGACAATGTCTGTTCTTTGCCAGTATTCAGTTGACCGAGAGGATCAGTGTCCTCGACGTCAGCTCTTCGATTTTGGTCAGGCCTCCGGGTCTGGCTGAGGTCTCAATGGAGAGTTTGATCCTGGCTCAGGACGAACGCTGGCGGCGTGCCTAACACATGCAAGTCGAACGAGGTCCAACCGGTAGCAATACCGGTGAAGACCAAGTGGCGAACGGGTGAGTAGCACGTGAGCAACCTGCCCCGAAGACCGGGACAACACCGGGAAACCGGTGCTAATACCGGATATCCCCACCGAGTCGCATGGCTTGGTGAGGAAATGGATTCCGCTTCGGGAGGGGCTCGCGGCCTATCAGCTTGTTGGTGAGGTAACGGCTCACCAAGGCTTCGACGGGTAGCTGGTCTGAGAGGACGATCAGCCACACTGGGACTGAGACACGGCCCAGACTCCTACGGGAGGCAGCAGTGGGGAATCTTGCACAATGGGCGAAAGCCTGATGCAGCAACGCCGCGTGAGGGACGAAGGCTTTCTGAGTTGTAAACCTCTTTCAGCAGGGACGATTGTGACGGTACCTGCAGAAGAAGCCCCGGCCAACTACGTGCCAGCAGCCGCGGTAATACGTAGGGGGCAAGCGTTGTCCGGATTTATTGGGCGTAAAGAGCTCGTAGGCGGCTTGGCAAGTCGGATGTGAAACCTCCAGGCTCAACCTGGAGTCGCCATTCGATACTGCCATGGCTAGAGTTTGGTAGGGGACCACGGAATTCCTGGTGTAGCGGTGAAATGCGCAGATATCAGGAGGAACACCAGCGGCGAAGGCGGTGGTCTGGGCCAATACTGACGCTGAGGAGCGAAAGCGTGGGGAGCGAACAGGATTAGATACCCTGGTAGTCCACGCCGTAAACGTTGGGCACTAGGTGTGGGGACCTATCGACGGTTTCTGTGCCGCAGCTAACGCATTAAGTGCCCCGCCTGGGGAGTACGGCCGCAAGGCTAAAACTCAAAGGAATTGACGGGGGCCCGCACAAGCGGCGGAGCATGTGGCTTAATTCGATGCAACGCGAAGAACCTTACCTGGGTTTGACATGTAGGGAAAAGCCGTAGAGATACGGTGTCCTTCGGGGTCCTACACAGGTGGTGCATGGCTGTCGTCAGCTCGTGTCGTGAGATGTTGGGTTAAGTCCCGCAACGAGCGCAACCCTTATTCTATGTTGCCAGCGCGTAATGGCGGGGACTCGTAGGAGACTGCCGGGGTCAACTCGGAGGAAGGTGGGGACGACGTCAAGTCATCATGCCCCTTATATCCAGGGCTGCACACATGCTACAATGGCTGGTACAACGGGTCGCTAATCCGCGAGGAGGAGCTAATCCCCAAAGCCAGTCTCAGTTCGGATCGCAGTCTGCAACTCGACTGCGTGAAGTCGGAGTCGCTAGTAATCCCGGATCAGCAACGCCGGGGTGAATACGTTCCCGGGCCTTGTACACACCGCCCGTCACACCACGAAAGTCGGCAACACCCGAAGCCGGTGGCCCAACCTTTTAGGAGGGAGCCGTCGAAGGTGGGGTCGGTGATTGGGGTGAAGTCGTAACAAGGTAGCCGTACCGGAAGGTGCGGCTGGATCACCTCCTTTCTAAGGAGTCACTGTCTGGGCCATACCGGCTCAGATACTCCTAGTCGATCACTGGCTATTCGCTGTCACGCCTACCCCGCCCCTGGCGGACCGCATCCCCTCGGGGGTCCCGTCCGTGAGGCCTGTGGGCCCTGGGTGTGGCATCGGGCATCACTATTCCGTTTTGAGGGAGTGACCCTCGGTCCCTGCTCCGTAGAGCAGCCCGGGGCGATTCCTACCCTCCGACGCGATGCCGGCTCGCCCTCTGGGCGGAACGCCGGCCGCTCGCCCGTGCGTACTGCGCCCTTTCATCGGTCTGTTCTTTGATGCTCGTGGCCCGGTGCGCACGCTGTGCGTCCCTTGAGAATTCCATAGCGAGCACGAGCATCTATGTTCTCCAAGTTATAAAGAGTCAACGGCGGATGCCTTGGCGCCTGAAGCCGAAGAAGGACGTGGGAGGCTGCGATAAGCCACGGGGAGCTGCCTACCAAGCGTCGGATCCGTGGATGTCCGAATGGGGAAACCCGGCACCCGTCATGGGGTGTCACCCTGGTCTGAACGCATAGGACCAGTGGAGGGAACCGGGGGAATTGAAACATCTCAGTACCCCGAGGAGAGGAAAACAACAGTGACTCCCTGAGTAGCGGCGAGCGAAACGGGATGAGCCTAAACCGAGTTGGTGGTAAAGCCTGATGGCGTTGCCAATTCGGGGTTGTGGGAGCCGATGGAAGGTGCATCAGAACCTTCACGGAGTTACAAAACCAAGTGCTTAGTGGAAGCATCCAGGAAAGATGCGCCGCAGAGGGTAACAGCCCCGTACACGAAAAGCTTTGGACTCCGATTGGATTTCCCGAGTAGCGCCGGATCCGGGAAAGCCGGCGTGAATCTGCGAGGACCACCTCGTAAGGCTAAGTACTCACAGGCGACCGATAGTGAACTAGTACCGTGAGGGAAAGGTGAAAAGTACCCCGGGAGGGGAGTGAAATAGTACCTGAAACCGTTGACTTACAATCAGTCAGAGCGTCGTCGGCACTTTGTGCCGGCCGTGATGGCGTGCCTTTTGAAGAATGAGCCAACGAGTTACGGTGTGTGGCGAGGTTAACCCGCGAGGGGGAGCCGAAGCGAAAGCGAGTCTGAATAGGGCGTATCAGTCGCATGCTGTAGACCCGAAGCCGAGTGAGCTAGCCATGGGCAGGCTGAAGCGGGGGTAAGACCCCGTGGAGGGCCGAACCCACCCTGGTTGAAAACAGGGGGGATGACCTGTGGTTAGGGGTGAAAGGCCAATCAAACTCGGTGATAGCTGGTTCTCCCCGAAATGCATTTAGGTGCAGCGTCGGGCGTTCAGCATCGGAGGTAGAGCACTGAATGGGCTAGGGGGCCTACAAGCTTACTGACCCCAATCAAACTCCGAATGCCGATGCTTTAGAGCCTGGCAGTGAGACCACGAGGGATGAGCTTCGTTGGTCGAAAGGGAAACAGCCCAGACCGCCAGCTAAGGCCCCAAATTATTGACTAAGTGGAAAACGATGTGGGAACGCAAAGACAGCCAGGAGGTTGGCTCAGAAGCAGCCATCCTTGAAAGAGTGCGTAATAGCTCACTGGTCGAGTGGTCCTGCGCGGACAATGTAACGGGGCTCAAGTCAAGAGCCGAAGCTGCGGATTTCCATACCGCCCGAGTGTCGATGTCGCAAGACGTCGAGTTCGCTCGGGAGTCACGGGATGGGAGTGGTAGGGGAGCGTCGATCCTGCTGAGAAGCGGCGGTGGAAACCGTCGTGGAGCGTGGTCGAGTGAGAATGTTGGTATGAGTAGCGAGAGAGGGGTGAGAAACCCCTCCGCCGTAAGCCCAAGGGTTCCTGGGGAAGGCTAATCCTCCCAGGGTAAGTCGGGAGCTAAGGCGAGGCCGAGAGGCGTAGTCGATGCACAACTGGTTGATATTCCAGTACTACCGTGTCCGCGCCCAATCCAATACCGGTGTCCTAAGGGGCTGTCCTTCGGGGCGAACCGACCGACCCGGTGGCGGATAGCGAAGGAGGGACGCAGGAGGGTAGGTGAGCCCAGGCGTTGGTTGTCCTGGGGTAAGCGTGTAGGGAGAGGTCTAGGCAAATCCGGACCTCGTCAATCCTGAGACGCGATGCCGAGCCACACCAGGCGAAGTCACTGATCCCATGCTGCCGAGAAAAGCTTCTAGCGAGCTGGCACGGTACCCGTACCCCAAACCGACACAGGTGGGCGGGTAGAGAATACCAAGGCGATCGGGAGAACTGTGGTTAAGGAACTCGGCAAAATACCTCCGTAACTTCGGGAGAAGGAGGGCCTCACTAGGATGACGAACTTCGCGTCCTGAGCCTGAAGGGGCCGCAGAGAATAGGGGAAAGCGACTGTTTACTAAAAACACAGGAGCGTGCGAAGTCGTAAGACGATGTATACGCTCTGACGCCTGCCCGGTGCCGGAAGGTTACGGGGAAGGGTTAGCCCTCGGGCGAAGCTCTGAACCTAAGCCCCGGTAAACGGCGGCCGTAACTATAACGGTCCTAAGGTAGGATGCCCCTTTGCAGGCAAGGGGTGCTGCCCCACGCATTGGTGACAATGCGATGAGCAGTCGGCTATATGCTGGAAACTCCGATGTATCCGCCGCTACTCGTCGTTCGAGACTGATCACAGCTGTTTTGTATCGGTCGCAGCATGAGCGGCAGTGACAATCCGTCCGGTGCGGACAATCAGCAGGAAAGACTCTGGATCTGCGGGTGGATAGCTGGATTCGTTGATGGGGAGGGCTGTTTCAGTGTCCCCATCTTCAGAAATCACAAAGCGGCACTTCGCTGGCAGGTGCAGCCACAGTTTCGTGGTTGTCCAGGCGGCATCGAGTCGTGATGTTCTGGAAGAGCTTGTCAGCGTCTTCGGATGCGGCAAGGTGTATGTGAATCAGAGGCACGATGACCATAGGGAGCAGTTGGCCCTGTACAGCGTGAAAAGATTCGCTGATCTGCGGGACGTGATCGTTCCGTTCTTTCAGGAGTACCAGCTACGGACGTCGAAGCGTGAAAGTTTCGACAAGTTCGTGAAGGTTCTTCGGTCTCATGGAGGAGCGCAAGCACCTCACGGCTTCAGGATTGATAGAGATCGCTGAAATCGTTGAGACGATGAATCGTCGTAAGCCATCTGAAGTCCTGAGAATCCTCAGAGACCATACGCCGACCAACTCATGTCGACATGTGAATGAGTTGAAGATATGGTCCGATCCTTGTGGCGACATAGGAGACCGGCGGAAACGTCCGGTCCGCTAGTCAGATGCATCTGGATTGATTAGTCGTAACAACTTTGAGCGAAATTCCTTGTCGGGTAAGTTCCGACCTGCACGAATGGCGTAACGACTTTCCTACTGTCTCAACCACAGACCCGGCGAAATTGAAGTACGAGTAAAGATGCTCGTTAGCTGCATCAGGACGGAAAGACCCCGTGGACCTTTACTACAGCTTGCTGTTGAGTTTTGGTACATATTGTGTAGGATAGGTGGGAGACTTTGAAGCATTGGCGCCAGCCAGTGTGGAGTCAACCTTGAAATACCACCCTTTATGTGCCGGGACCCTAACCTCGGTCCGTTATCCGGATCAGGGACAGCGTCAGGTGGGTAGTTTGACTGGGGCGGTCGCCTCCTAAAATGTAACGGAGGCGCCCAAAGGTTCCCTCAGGCTGGTTGGCAATCAGCCGTCGAGTGCAATGGCACAAGGGAGCTTGACTGCGAGACCTACAAGTCGAGCAGGTGCGAAAGCAGGGCATAGTGATCCAGCGGTTGCTTGTGGAAGCGCCGTTGCTCAACGGATAAAAGGTACCCCGGGGATAACAGGCTCATCTTCCCCAAGAGTCCATATCGACGGGAAGGTTTGGCACCTCGATGTCGGCTCGTCGCATCCTGGGGCTGAAGCCGGTCCCAAGGGTTGGGCTGTTCGCCCATTAAAGCGGTACGCGAGCTGGGTTTAGAACGTCGTGAGACAGTTCGGTCCCTATCCGATGCAGCCGTAGGAGATTTGAGGAAGGCTATCCCTAGTACGAGAGGACCGGGATGGACGAAGCTCTCGTGTGTCAGTTGTCCTGCCAAGGGCACTGCTGATTTGCGACCTTCGGGTGGGATAAGCGCTGAAAGCATCTAAGCGCGAAGCTCGTTCCAAGATGAAATCTCCCACAGGGTCAACCTGGTAAGGCCCGTGGTTAGACGACCACGTTGATAGGCCGGAAGTGTACGTGCGGCAACGCATTCAGCTGACCGGTACTAATCGGCCGAGGGCTTGGGAACTTGCTCGTGCTCGCTATGGAACGCTCAGGGGTGACCGATCTCGGTCACGCCGGGCTCGGACATCGCCCTCCTCGGAGGTCCGATGCTCCTCGAGCCCCGACGGAGCGCACAGTTTCCGGTGGCCATGGCGGCGGAGAGACACCCGTTCCCATTCCGAACACGGCAGTTAAGCCCGCCAGCGCCGATGGTACTTGGGGGGTAGCCCCCTGGGAGAGTAGGACGCCGCCGGGATTTCTCCAGACAGTGCCCCTCGCTTCGGCGGGGGGCACTGTCGCGTTCGCCGGGGCCGGATCGGAGGGCCGCCGGCACGGCCGGTACACTGGGCAGATGGCAGAGCGCACTCCCTCTGGTTCCCCGCGCCCGCGAGGGGCCGGCGCCGGCGGCCGACCTGGTCAGGGACGTCCGGCCGGGAAGGGTGCCCCACCCGGCCGGTCCGGATCGCCCGGCCGGTCCGGATCACCCGGCCGGGGCGTGTCCGCCGGGGGCAGCAGTCGGAGTACCGGCGGGGGCCGCGAACGAGGCCGGCCGGAGCGGAGCCCGGGTGGCGAGGGAGCCGGCCGGAGTGGACCTCCAAGGTCCGGGGGCACGGGACGGGGTGGCTCCCGTCGAGGCGACGCCGGCCCGGACCATCAGGGGAGCCGGGACCGACCCCCGAGCCGATCGGGGCGGCCCGGTGGCGGTGGAGCCGGCTCCCGGGGAGATCGCCGGACGGGTGGACCGGCGCCGCGGCCCGGCCGGTCGGGTACCGGGCGCCGCGACGGCCAACCTGAGGGGTACCGGACCTCGCGTTCCCCGGTGGTCCGCAAGGGATGGGGGAGTGTGGCCCGACGGGGGGCCAGTACCGTCCGGGACGGTGGCGAGGGCCACGGTCCCGACAGCGACACCCCGGAGGGACGACGCCGGGCGCGGACCCGTGCCGACGAGTTCGTACCGGAACGCTGGGTGCGTACCGATGAGCGGGGAGGGGCGACGGGGGCCAAGGGTCGGCCCGACGCCATCCGGCCCCCGGCCCACCGGGCGGTCCAACCACCGGCCGAGCTGCCTCCTGACATCGCCAACGAGCTGGCCTCCTCGGCCGGCCCGGACTGGAACCACCTCCGGGAGCGGATCAGCGAGCGGATGGCCGCGGGCATCGGTGCCTACGAGCGGGAGCGGTACCGGGACGCCTCCCGCATCCTGAAGACGGTGGTGGACGCCGTCCCGGGCGCCCCCTCGGCCCGCGAACTGCTCGGTCTCAGCCAGTACCACCAGAGCTACTGGAAGGCCGCCCTGCCCAATCTGGAGGCGTTCGCCGCCCTGACCGGTTCGGTCGACCAGCACCCGGTCCGTATGGACTGCCATCGGGCCCTGGGCCGTCGGAAGAAGGTGGAGGCCCTGTTCATCGAGCTCCGGCAGGGTTCGCCGGACCCCGAGGTGCTGTCCGAGGGTCGACTGGTCCTGGCCGGGACACGGGCCGACGCCGGCGACCTCACTGGCGCGGTGACGCTGCTGGTGGAGGCCGGGGCGGGCCGGCTGGTCCGCAACCCGGCCGAACGACACCTCCGCCAGTGGTACGTGCTCGGGGACCTGATGGAGCGATCGGGGGACCTCCCCAAGGCCCGGGAGCTGTTCCTGCGGATCAGCGCCGTCGACCCGGACGCCTACGACGTGGCGGCGCGGCTGGAGTCACTTGGCCCCCCGACCAGGGTCCGGCGGACGCCGAAGCGTACGCCGGGACGGTCAGCGGGCGGTCCGCAGGGCCGGGCGCCGAAGGGGCCGCGCGGCGCCCGTTAGGCTCTGGGCCATGACTCTCGAACAACTTCTCGGTGACGAGGCCGATTCGCTGCTCACCCATGTGGCCAAGGCCTTCCCAGCCGAGCATCTGACCCTCCCTGGTCCCAACCACATCGACGAGATCTTCGTCGACTCGGACCGCTCCCCGACCGTTCTGCGCAACCTGGGCACGCTGTACAACACCGGGCGGCTGGCCGGGACCGGTTACCTGTCGATCCTGCCCGTCGACCAGGGCATCGAGCACTCGGCCGCAGCCAGCTTCGCCAAGTTCCCGGACTACTTCGACCCGGCCAAGCTCTGCGACCTGGCCATCGCCGCCGACTGCAACGCCATCGCCACCACGCTCGGCGGCCTGGGGATCGTCTCCCGGCGCTACGCCCACAAGATCCCCTTCATCGTCAAGCTCAACCACAACGACTTCCTCAACTATCCGAACACCTATGACCAGGTGATGTTCGCGGGCGTGGGACAGGCCGCAGACCTGGGGGCCGTGGGGGTGGGGGCCACCATCTACTTCGGCTCCGAGGGGGCGGACCGCCAGATCGTGGAGGTCTCCCAAGCCTTCGCCGAGGCCCATCGCCTGGGCATGTTCACCGTGCTCTGGTGCTACCTGCGGAATTCGGCCTTCAAGCAGGGCGACACCGACTATCACCTGTCGGCCGACCTCACCGGCCAGGCCAACCACCTCGGCGTGACCATCGAGGCCGACATCATCAAGCAGAAGCAGCCGGAGAACAACGGCGGCTACAACGCCCTGTCGTTCGGGAAGACCGACCCACTGGTCTACGACCAGCTGACCAGCGACCATCCCATCGACCTGACCCGCTGGCAGGTCGTCAACTGCTATGCCGGCCGGATCCCCCTGATCAACTCGGGGGGCGAGTCCAAGGGGGCCGACGACCTGGCCCAGGCCGTGCGCACCGCCGTGGTCAACAAGCGGGCCGGCGGATCGGGGCTCATCGTGGGCCGGAAGGCCTTCCAGCGACCGACCGACGACGGGGCCGCCCTGATCCACGCCGTCCAGGACGTCTACCTGGACCCGTCGGTGACTGTCGCCTGAAAGCGGTTCCAACCGCCGACACGATCGTCGCCGTCCGGAAGCAGCCAACCCGACCGCGGGTGACGCTGGCGTGGGCGGCAATTCCCGGGGTCGCAGGCACGGCCGCGGGCTGTCATCCTGCCGATCGAGCGCATCGAGGCGGTCACCGGTGGCCCCGGCCGCCCCACCCCTCGGCCTGGCGCTGATGGCCGGGACCCCGGGTGCACGGCGGTAGTGTGGTGCTAGACGCGCCGCACGCTGGCGGCATGTCCGCATGTCCGGAGCTCCTCCGAGCGGGCCCCGGGGCACAGTAACGACGTCGAACAGTCCGACGTCTGAGCGCGGTAGAGCAGTACGAAGAGGAGCACGGTGTCCGACACCACCACCGAACCGAAATCACCCCACCTCGTCGACCGCGTGGTCATCCGCTTCGCCGGCGACTCGGGTGACGGCATGCAGCTGGCCGGCGACCGGTTCACCACCACCTCGGCCATTCTGGGGAACGACCTGGCCACCTTCCCCGACTTCCCGGCCGAGATCCGGGCCCCGGCCGGGACCCTGGCCGGTGTGTCGGCCTTCCAGGTCCACATCTCCGACCACGACATCTCGACCCCGGGCGACTCCCCCAACGTGCTGGTGGCCATGAACCCGGCCGCGCTCAAGGCCAACATCGAGGCGCTCCCCAAGGGGGCCACGCTGATCGTCAACGTCGACGCCTTCGAGGAACGCAATCTGGCCAAGGCCGGCTACGAGGCGAGTCCGCTGAATGACGGCTCCCTGTCGGCCTACACCGTCTACGAGGTGCCGATGACCTCGATCACCACCGAGGTGTCCAAGGAGGCCGGGGTCAAGCCCCGCGATGCCGAGCGATCGAAGAACTTCTTCGCCCTCGGCCTGATCAGCTGGCTCTACACCCGGCCCACCGAGGCCACCGTCGGCTGGATCGAGGAGAAGTACGCGGGAAAGCCCCTGGTCATGGAGGCCAACCTGCGGGCCTTCAAGGCCGGCTACCACTTCGGCGAGACGGCCGAGCTGTTCGAGTCCTCCTACGAGGTGAAGCCGGCCGCCCTCGACCCCGGTGAGTACGTCAACATCACCGGCAACACCGCCACGGCCTGGGGGCTCATCGCCGCGGCCACCCGCGCCGGCCTGCCCCTGTTCCTCGGCACCTATCCCATCACCCCGGCCTCGGACATCCTCCACGAGCTGTCCAAGCACAAGCAGTTCGGGGTGCGGACCTTCCAGGCCGAGGACGAGATCTCCGGGATCGGGGCGGCCCTGGGGGCGGCCTTCGGAGGGGCGCTGGGCGTGACCACCACCTCCGGTCCGGGGGTGGACCTCAAGTCCGAGACCATGGGGTTGGCCATCAGCCTCGAGCTCCCGCTGCTGGTCATCGACATCCAGCGAGGCGGCCCTTCCACCGGGCTCCCCACCAAGACCGAGCAGGCTGATCTGCTCCACGCCATGTACGGCCGGCACGGCGAGTCCCCGCTGCCCATCGTGGCGGCCAGGACGCCGTCGCACTGCTTCGAGGCCACCGTGGAGGCCGTCCGCCTGGCGGTCAAGTACCGCACACCGGTCATCCTGCTCTCCGACGGCTACCTGGCCAACGGCACCGAGCCGTGGAAGCTCCCGGACCTCGAGGGCCTGCCCGTCATCGACCCGGCCTTCGCCACCGAGACCAACCACACCGAGGCCGACGGCACCGAGGTCTTCTGGCCCTACATCCGCGACGAGGAGACCCTGGCCCGCCCCTGGGCCCCGCCCGGGGTGCCCGGTCTCGAGCACCGGATCGGGGGCCTGGAGAAGGCCGACGGATCGGGCAACGTGGCCTACGACGGTCCCAACCATGAACGGATGACCCGGCTGCGTGCGGCCAAGATCGCCGGGATCGCCCATGACATCCCCCCGACCGAAGTCGACGACCCCGACGGGGCCTCGGTGCTGGTGATCGGGTGGGGTTCGACCTACGGAGCCATCGCCGCCGGCGTGCAGCGGGTCCGGGCCCGGGGCCACCGGGTGGCCCAGGCCCACCTGATGCACCTGAACCCGTTCCCGGCCGACCTGGGTGAGGTGCTGGGCCGCTACCAGCGGGTGCTCGTTCCCGAAGTCAACCTGGGCCAGCTGAGCCGTCTGCTCCGGGCCGAGTACCTGGTCGATGCCATCTCCTTCACCCAGGTGCAGGGGATCCCGTTCCGGGCCGCGGCCATGGAGGCGGCCATCCTCCAGCAGATCGACGGCACGGCGGAGAGCCACTCCCGCGAGGTGGGCTCCCCCGACATGACCGAGAAGGGGTCCCGCTGATGACCGACCTGGCCACACCGCCCAACGACACCGCCCCGCCCGAGGGGTCGGTGCCCGTTCCGCTGACCACCCGCAAGGACTGGTCCTCGGACCAGGAGGTGCGCTGGTGCCCGGGCTGCGGCGACTACTCCATCCTGGCCGCGGTGCAGATGCTGATGCCCGACCTCGGGGTCCGGCGGGAGTCGACGGTGTTCCTCTCCGGCATCGGCTGTGCCGCCCGGTTCCCCTACTACATGAACACCTATGGGATGCACTCCATCCACGGCCGCGCCCCGGCGATCGCCACCGGACTGGCCACCACCCGGCCGGACCTCGACGTCTGGGTGGTCACCGGCGACGGCGACTCGCTCTCCATCGGGGGCAACCACCTCATCCACGCCCTACGGCGCAACGTCAACATCACCATCCTGCTGTTCAACAACCAGATCTACGGCCTGACCAAGGGGCAGTACTCGCCCACCTCGGAGGTGGCCAAGGTCACCAAGTCCACGCCGTTCGGCTCGCTGGAGCAACCCTTCAACCCGCTGAGCCTGGCCCTCGGGGCCGAGGCCAGCTTCGTGGCCCGCACCCACGACATGGACCGGAAGCACATGATGGAGACGTTCCGGCGGGCCCATGCCCATCAGGGGGCATCGTTCGTGGAGATCTACCAGAACTGCAACGTGTTCAACGACGGGGCGTTCGAACAGATCACCGGCAAGGAGCACCGGTCGGACATGCTCATCCCGCTGGTGCACGGCGAGCCGATCCGGTTCGGGACCGAAGGCCAGCACGGAGTGGTCAACCACCGCGACGGCTCGGTCGAGGTGGTCGAGGTGGCCGAGGTCGGCGAGTCCGCCCTGCTGGTGCACGACGAGCACCGCGACAATCCCGGTCTGGCCTTCCAGCTGAGCCGGCTCTCCCGGGGGCCCTACGAGCCCACCCCGATCGGGGTCTTCCGCGACGTGGACCGGCCCGACTACGGCTCGGAGATGAGCCGCCAGATCGACGAGGCCACCGCCCGCCGGGGTCAGGGCGACGTCGCCGCCCTGCTGCGGTCGGGCTCGTCCTGGACCGTCGAGTAGCCACCCAACCGGCCCTGCCTGGTGACCACCTTTGTGGCCCTGCTGCGGAGCGTCAACGTCGGGGGGCGGAACCGGCTCCCCATGGCCGATCTGCGGGACCTGGTGTCCTCCCTCGGCTTCGGGAGCGCGCAGACGTACGTCCAGAGCGGGAACGTGGTCCTGACCGGGGCGGGGACCCCGGCCACGGTGGCCCGGGACCTCGAGGCCGGGATCGCCGACGCCTTCGGCCTCGAGGTGCCGGTGATCGTCCGCAGCCAGCGACAGGTGGCCCGCATCTTGGAGGCCAACCCCTATGCCCGACTGGAGGTGGACCCGAGGACCGTCCACGTGACCTTCCTCCCGGGGCCGCCCGCCGCCGCCCGCCGCCGGGAGCTGGACCGGGTGGCGGCGGAGAGCGGACCGGGCGGACGCTTCGGAGACGACCGCTTCATGCTGGCGGGCAGCGACATCTTCCTCCACTGCCCGGGTGGCTACGGCGAGACGAAGCTGAACAACGCCTACTTCGAGCGGGCCACGGGCGGCACGGCCACCACCCGCAACTGGCGTACGGTCACCATGCTGGCCGGCATGAGCGGGCTCGAGGTCGGCGCCGGCTGAGCCCGCCCCCGGCGTGGGCCGGTCAGGGGACCGCCGGGGCGGGGCCGTTGTAGGAGGCGTAGTCGCCGTCGGCGTTCATGACCATGCAGAACTGCGGCGACGGACAGGACACCGACACCCCGATGCCGGGGTACTCGGTGGCGCCGGGGATCACCTGCTGGGGGCCGGTCCAGGTGGAGCCGTTCCACACCATGACCGCACCGGTGTCGTCGGCGGCGACGCAGAACGACCGGGTCGGACAGGAGATGGCGTCGAGTTGCCGACCGGGGTCGAGGGTCTGGCGGGGGGTCCAGGGCTTGCCGGCGTCACGGACCACGATCGCATCCCCGTTGACGATGGCGCAGAGGGTGACGGTGGGGCAGGCGATGGAGACGGGAACCGCCGCACCGGGGGCCAGGGCCGAGGCCCACGGGGCGGCCTCGGCCGACCAGCCCGAGCCGTTCCAGTCCAGCACCGAGGTGCCCACCACGGCGGTGCACGAGGTCGTCGTGGGGCAGGAGACACCGACTCGGCCGCCCTGGTACAGCGCCACGGTGGTGGCGGCGGCCCCGAACCCCACGGTGGTGCCGAACGACTGCGGGGCCAGCCAGGTGCCGTCGCGCCGGGTGTCGGTGTGGCCGGTGTTGTCCACCACGGCACACAGCGCCGGTGAGGGGCACGACACCGCGGTCGTCCGGGTGCCCGGGTGCCCGGGCCCGGGGTCGGCCGGGCCGGCCGGGAGCGGCGGTGCGACGGGGAGGGGCAGGGGACTCGACCAGTTGGTCCCGTCACCGGTGCTGACGTGACCCGAGGCGTCCACGATCATGCACAGCGGCCCGGAGGTGCAGTCCAGTGAGGGCAGGACGGGAGCGGTGACCGCCCCCGCGGCCGGGGCGGGGTAGTAGACCGAGGGCGTGGACCAGGCGGCCCCGTCCCAGGACATGGTCACCCCCGAGCCCGAGACCAGCGCGGCGCCGTCACCCGTGGTCCCCCCGCCGGCGGCCACGCACAGCGTGTCGGAGATGCAGGACAGGGAGGTGAACCCCCCGCCCGGCGGCAGGGTGGTCAGGGCCAGGCTCCAGCCCGGCGCATGGGGAACGGCGACCGGCACCGTGGTGGGGGTGGCCGCCGGCGCCGTGGTGGTCGACGAGCGTGGAGGCCCGAACGTGGGGAGAGTGGCCCGGTGTTCAGCCGTGGGCGTGGCCGACGACGAGGCCGAGCAGCTCGCGGCGACGATGGCCAGCACCACGATGGGGAGCGACGCCAACAGCCTCTTGGGATCCACCTGTCCCCTCACTCGGGCTCGTCTCGGTCGTCGGATCGGATCGGCCACCAACGATACTGGGTGGGGTCGGCTTGACGGGTGCAGCCCCGAGCGAGGCGGGACGAAGCGGGCAGCGGGACTAGCGGGGAGAGTCGAGGGAGCGGAACACCATCCCGGTGGCCGGTTTTGGACGGAAGTAGGTGGTCTTGGGGGGCATGCGCCTCCCCGCCCGTGCCCACTCGGCGATCTGCTCCACGGTGACCGGGCGCAGCAACAGCACGGCCTGGGACTTGTCATCGGCGACGGCCCGGACGCCCTCCTGCCACGAGTTGAGGTACTCGAGCTCGTGGTCGGGGAGCTCGGCGATGACCAGCGCCACCATCGACGAGTCCAGGTCGGACCCGGCGGCCTCGGCCGTGCCGTCCTTGGGGGAGAGGAGCCAGGTCCCCGAGGGCATCAGCAGGGCCAAGGCCCCCGACTGCCCGAGGGCACTGGTGGAGCGCTCATCGAAGTCGCCCACCCGGGTCAGATCGAACCACGAGGAGCACACGTCGACCAGGTCGAGTCCGTCGGGCAGGCCGGAGAGGGCCCGGTGGATCGGCCCGACCTCCAGCTGGTCCGCAGTGAGCTCGACGATGAGCGCCATGACCAGGTCGGCGCCAGGATCACCGGATCGCCCCGCCCGGTAGGTGCGGGCCGTCTCGAAGCGGTGGTGGCCGTCGGCCAGCACCACCGGCGAGGCGCCGACGGCCTCCCGCACGGTACCGATGGTCTCGTCGTCCTCGATGAGCCAGAGCTGGTGGCGGACGCCGTCGCCGTCCACCGCCTGGGCCCGGGGCGGATCGGAGCGTTCGAAGGTCCCGGTGAGGCCCGGGGTCAGCGAGAGCCCCCAGATGGGGGAGAGGTTGGCCCGGGTGGCGGCCAGGAGGTCGAGCCGGTCGGTCTTGGCCTTGGGGAGGGTCTGCTCGTGGGGGAACACCGTCGCCGCGCTCTCGTCGTCGACGCCCAGTCCGCCGATCACCCCGACGGTGGCGTGTCCGTCTTGCGAGACCATCCGGTAGGCGTAGAGGGCGGGGACCGGATCCTCGACCAGGATGCCCTCGTCCTGCCAGCGCAGCAGCTGATTGGCCGCACTGTCGTAGCGGTCCAGGCCCACCCGATGGTCCGGCTCGGGCAGTTCGACCCGGACGGCGTTGGCGCTGTGCCTGGACACCAACCGGGCCCGCTCCTCGGGTCCGATCACGTCATAGGGGGGGAGACGACCATCGACAGATCGATCCGGTTGGTGTCGTACCGGAGACCGGCGAACGGTTC
This sequence comes from uncultured Acidimicrobiaceae bacterium, assembly GCA_963817005.1. GTDB lineage: Bacteria > Actinomycetota > Acidimicrobiia > Acidimicrobiales > RAAP-2 > Bog-756. The sequence goes on along the minus strand of CAWFMN010000004.1, from coordinate 870,411 downwards.
GAATCTCGGCATGGCCCTTGCGTAGCACACGCGGCGTGCCTGACGGGCCCTTGGCGGGAACCCTGGACGTCCACCGTGCCGCCGGTCCGGGCCGACGGCCCGGTGGGTCGGTCAGGCGTACTGGGCGACCAACGCAGCCAACGCCTGGGCACCCGTCGGCTGGAGGTGGACCTGATCGGGGGTGAACCACTCGGGGTGAGGGGTGGAGACGGCGTTCCAGTCGGCCAGCACGGCCACACCCGGGTACCGGGCCACGCCGGCGGCCAGGACGGCGTTGTCCGGGGCCTCCCAGGGGCGGGGGACGTTGATGTTCACGAACACCACCCGCTGCACGCCGGCGGCGGCCTGCATCATGGCGTCGAAGTCCGACGGCGTGACCGAGCCGTTGGTCCCGAGCTCCACCACCAGCACCGAGCCGAGCGTCCCGGCCGCCCGCTCCGCCTGCACCACGCCGATCCCGGTCTCGAACTGCCGGCTGACCACGCCGTCCACGGTCACCCCGGGGATGTCGGTCTCGAGGTAGGGCTGGATGTCGATCATGATCGAGTCGCCCACCGCCGAGACCGGCCCGGCCACCGGCGGGACCGTCGTGGTGGGTGACGTGGGGGTGGAGGCCGTCGTGGTCGGGGTCGAGGTGGTCGGGGTCGAGGCGGGTCCGGCCACAGGCTGGACGGCCGCCGGGGCCGCGGTCGAGGACGGTCCCGGCGCCGCGACGCCGACGGAACCGTTGGTCGCAGGCGGGGTGGTGGTCAGCGCCGGGGTGGAGGAGGTGGCCTGGGCGGGCCGCCGGGACAGTCCGAGGCCGAGCAGCGCCAGGAGCACCGCCACCAGGGCGATGCTGATGATCTTGTCGACTCGACTCACGTGGCCCATCTCCACCAGTTTGCCCTGCTCAGACCGGCACGAGCGGGCACGCCTCCCTGGCCGGGCCGGTGCGAGGTGCTCGGTGGGTGCCACGGGCCGGGCCGCGACGATCGGCCCGGTCCCACGGAGTCCGAGGTCGGGAGGGTGTTCCGGCGAGGACGGCCCGGCTCGTAGACTCGGCCCGGTGAAGGGCGTCGGCGAGCAGGCCAGGGGGATTCCGATCAGTGACTCGACGGGAGGGGCCACCGACGACCACCGGGCCGCGTGCGCCGGCCACCCGGCCGCCGGGGGCCGCCGGCGTGGGCGACCCGGGTTCCCCCGCGGAGGGAACGGACGGGGCGGTCGACCGGATCCTGACCGTCCCCAACGCCATCACCCTGGTCCGCCTGGCCTGCATCCCGCTGTTCCTCTGGCTGCTGTTCGGGGCCGGCCGGCAGACGGCGGCGGCCATCCTGCTCGGCGCCCTCGGGTGCCACCGACTGGGTCGACGGGTTCGTGGCCCGGCGGTACCACCAGGTGTCGACGGTGGGCAAGGTCCTCGACCCCGTGGCCGACCGGGTGCTGGTGGTCACGGCGGTGATCGCCATCATCGTGCACGGGGCGGTCCCGGTGTGGTTCGGCGTCGCCACCCTGGCCCGGGAGGTGGTGGTGTCGGCCGCGGTCCTGCTGCTGGCCGTCGCTCGGGCGCGGCCCGGATCGACGTGCTGTGGGTCGGCAAGGCCGGCACCTTCGCCCTCATGTTCGCCTACCCGGCCTTCCTGCTCAGCTACGGCACCGCCGGCCTGGCAGGGTCCCATCCACGTCATCGCCTGGGTCACCGGCCTCATCGGTCTGACCCTGGCCTGGATGGCGGCGGCCTCCTACGTCCCGGTGGCCCGCAAGGCACTGGCCGACGGGCGGCGGGCCAGGGCTGCAGCCGGTGCGGGAGGTGCGACGTCGTGAAGGCGGTGATCATGGCCGGCGGCGAGGGCACCCGTCTGCGGCCCGCTGACCTCCAACCAGCCCAAGCCGATGCTGCCCATGGCCAACCGGCCGATGATGGAGCACATCGTCAACCTGCTGCGCCAGCACGGCTTCGAGCGACATCGTGGTCACCGTGGCGTTCATGGCCAACGCCATCCGCACCTACTTCGGCGACGGCTCCGAGTTCGGCGTGCGCATGGTCTACGCCACCGAGGAGACGCCGCTCGGCACGGCCGGCTCGGTGCGCAACGCCTGCGACGAGCTCGACGAGCGCTTCCTGGTCATCTCCGGCGACGTGCTCACCGACATCGACCTGACCGCAGGTGGTCGACTTCCACGAGCCAGCGGGGCGCGCTGGCCACCATCGGCCTCAAGGCGGTGGAGAACCCGCTCGAGTTCGGCATCGTGATCACCCGACGAGGACGGCTCGATCGAGCGCTTCCTCGAGAAGCCCACCTGGGGCCAGGTCTTCAGCGACACCATCAACACCGGCATCTACGTGCTCGAGCCGGAGATCTTCGACTTCATCCCCGAGGGCCAGCCGGTCGACTTCTCCGGCGAGGTCGTTCCCCGACGCTGCTGGCGGCGGGCAAGCCCCTCTTCGGCTACGTGGCCGACGGCTACTGGGAGGACGTCGGCACCCTCGAGGCCTACCTCCAGGCCCACCAGGACATCCTCGACGGCAAGGTCGCAGGTCGACATCCGCGGGCTTCGAGCTGCCGCCCGGGGTGTGGCTGGGCAAGGGGGCGGAGATCGACCCCGAGCGTCGACGATCGAGGGTCCGGCGGTCATCGGCGACAACTGCGCGATCGGGCCGGGCGCCCGCCTCGGCCAGTACTGCACGCTCGGCGCGCAACGTCCGGGTCGGCGACAACGCCGTCCTCGCAGCGCTCGGTGGTCCACGACAACGCCTACCTGGGCGCCGGTGTGCGCATCGACGGCAGCGTGCTGGGCCGGGCGTGCGACCTGCGCCAGGGCGTCCGCTGCGAGGAGGGCGTGGTCCTCGGCGACGAGTGCTTCGTCGGCGCCCACGCCGTGATCAAGGCCGGGGTCAAGGTCTACCCGTTCAAGACGGTCGAGGCCGGCGCCATCGTCAACTCCTCGATCGTCTGGGAGTCGAGGGGGGCCCGGTCGCTGTTCGGCCGGGAGGGCGTCCAGGGCCTGGCCAACGTCGACATCAGTCCCGAGCTGGCCGTCCGCCTGGCGATGGCCTGGGCCTCGACCTTCGAGAAGGGGGCCACGGTCACCACCTCCCGGGACACCAGCCGGGCCGCCCGGGTGCTCAAGCGGGCCATCATGGTCGGCTGCAACGCGGCCGGGGTCAACGTCGACGACCTCGAGGTGGCCACGGTGCCGGTCACCCGCTTCCAGGTCACGCTCCGTCGGACTCCATGGCCGGGGTGACCGTCCGGCTGGCCCCGGACGACCCCCAGTCGGTGGTGCATCCGCTTCTTCGACGAGGAGGGCATCGACGTCGACGAGGCCACCCAGCGCAAGATCGAGCGGCTCTACCACCGCGAGGACTTCCGGCGGGTGCTGGCCCGCGAGATCGGTGACATCGACTTCCCGCCCCGCGCCCTCGAGCACTACACGGCCGCCCTGATCGACTCGGTGGACCTGTCCAACGCCCGCCAGGCCGACCTCAAGCTGGTGCTCGACTACTCCTTCGGCACCGCCAGCTTCGTCATGCCCAACGTGCTGGCCAAGCTGGAGGCCGAGGTCCTGGTGGTGAATCCGTACGCCAACACCGCCGGGGTGCTGTCCTTCGACCGGCAGGCCAGCGCGGCCCGGGTGTCCGAGCTGGTGCGGGCGTCCGGGGCCCACCTCGGCGCGGTGCTCGACCCCGGCGGCGAGCACGTGACCCTCGTCGACGACCAGGGTCACGTCCTCACCGACGACGAGGCCCTGCTGGTCCTGTTGACCCTGGTCACCGAAGCCAACCCCTCGGCCCGGGTGGCCCTGCCGGTGGCGGCCAGCGTGGTGGCCGAGGAGATCTGCCAGAAGGCCGGGGCCGAGATCGTCTGGACCAAGCTCTCCGCCTCCCACCTGATGGAGGTGGCCCGCACCGAGCGGGTCACCTTGGCCGCCAGCCAGTCGGGTGGGTTCATCTTCCCGGCGTTCCTCCCCGCCTACGACGCCGCCGCCACCCTGGTCAACCTGCTGGCCCTGCTCACCGCCTCGGGCCGCAAGCTGTCCGAGCTGGTGGCCGGGCTACCCACCGTCCACATCGCCCACGAGGAGGTCCACACCCCGTGGGAGCAGAAGGGGATGGTCATGCGGACCCTGGTGGAGCGCTCGGTCGACCGGGAGCTGGTGCTGGTCGACGGGGTGAAGGTGCTCGAGAACGACGGGTGGGCCCTGGTGCTCCCGGATCCGGAGGAGCCGCTCACCCACGTCTGGGCCGAGGCCCCCAACGATGCCGAGGCCGAGGCCCGCGCCAACGAGTACGCCGTGCGGCTCGAACAGCTCCTGCGCTGACCGAGGGGCCGGACCGGCGACGGCGTCCGGTCCGCTTCGGCGGGGCGCGGCCCGGTCAGGTATCGTCCGCACCATGAACGTGCCCGACGATCTGCGGTACTCCACCGATCACGAGTGGGCCCGAGCCGACGGTGACCGGATCCGGGTGGGGATCACCGACTACGCCCAGGACGCACTGGGCGACGTGGTCTTCGTGGACCTGCCGGCCGAAGGGTCCGCGGTGGAAGCGGGAGGCCTGTTCGGCGAGGTCGAGTCGACCAAGTCGGTGTCCGAGATCTACGCCCCGGTGGCCGGCCGGGTGGTGGCCGTCAACGCGGTGCTGACCGACGCCCCCGAGACCCTCAACGATGACCCCTACGGGGAGGGTTGGATCTGCGAGATCGTCCCGTCCGACGCGGCGGCGGTCGAGGGGCTGCTCGACGCCGACGGCTACCGGCAGTTGACCGCCGGTTGACCGTCATCGGCGGTCGAACGACCCTCGAGAGCGGAACGGTGAGAGCGGCTACCGTGGAAGGCGTGTTCTGCCCCAGTTGCGGCCATCGCAATCCGACCGGCGTCAACTTCTGCTCGTCGTGCGGCACGTCGTTGGTGACCGCGGTACCCGACACGTCGGTGTCGGTGGGCCCGGTCGAGGACCTGGGCGAGGCCGCCGACGTCGAGTCCCATGTCGGCATGCTGGAACTGCCCCGTGGGGTGGGGATGCTGGTGGTCAAGCGGGGTACGGACGATTCGGTGCGATTCCCCCTGGAGGCCCCCATCATCCAGGCCGGACGGCACCCCGAGAGCGACATCTTCCTCGACGACATCACCGTGTCCCGGCGACACGCCGAGTTCGTGACCAGGGACCAGCAGACCACGGTGCGCGACGTCGGGTCGCTCAACGGCACCTATGTCAACCGGGAACGCATCGAAGAAGCCCGGCTGTCCAGCGGGGACGAGGTGCAGATCGGGAAGTTCAAACTGCTCTATCTCCTGGCCAGCGGCGAATGACCCCGGCCATCCGCCGTGGCCCGGGCAACGGGCGGCCATGAGCGCCCGCTCGTACCTGTCCATCGGGGACGTGCTGACCCTCCTCCGCCAGGAGTTCCCGGACGTCACCATCTCCAAGATCCGGTTCCTCGAGAGTCAGGGCCTGGTCAATCCGGAACGCACGCCGTCGGGGTACCGCAAGTTCTACGAGCACGACGTGGAGCGCCTGCGCTGGGTGCTGCGCCAGCAGCGGGAGCACTTCCTGCCCCTCAAGGTGATCAAGGACCGCCTGGACGACGGTTCGGCGGCGACTGGTGCCGACGTCGGGACCACGGGGGCCCCGGCACGGGCCTCGACCTCGGTCGACGACGGCGCCCACGACCCCCTGTCGACCGACGACGCCCACGACGCCCTGTCGACCGACGACGCCCACGACGCCCTGTCGACCGACGACGCCCGGGTCGGGGATCCGGTCCTGGTCGGGCAGCGGGTCGGGGCGGAGTCCGAGGCGCGGGCGACGGCGGTGGGCTCCCATCCGGCCGGCGAGTCGCCGTTGTCCATCGTGGGCGAAGGATCGGGCCTGCCCGGCCTCGGGTCCCCTGGTGACGGACCGACCGCTGATCAGCCGGCGGCCGGGCCCCCGCCGGCCACCTCGAGGGCGTCCTCGCGCCCGACCGCCGCCGCGCCGCACCGTCGTGGTGCCGACCGCACACCGCTGCTGGAGCTGGTGGACGACGCAGCCGCCCCCCCCGGTGCACGGGTGACGGCGGCGGAACCGGTGCACCAGCCGGGCGACGCGGTCCCGGCCCGCACCACCTCGACGGGCACGGCGGCATCGGGCCGGCCGGCCACCGGATCGGCGGCCCGACGGGCCAAACCGGCTGCCGAGGCCCGCACCGAGCCGGCGGAGACGTCGACGGGGCCCAAGAGCGGCGCCAAGGGCGCCCAGGTCCCCGCGGCTCCGGCCGGTCCCAAGCCGCCGGGCCCGGCGGCCGCGGCCGCCACGGTGCCGCCTGCGGCCCCGTCCGGGACCCCCGGCGTGAGCCTGTCGGCCGATGAGCTGGCCTCGGCGGCCGGCCTCGACCTCCGCGTGGTGCGGGAGCTCCAGGAGTACGGCCTGCTGGTGGCGGGGACGGTGGCCGGCGTCGAGCACTTCGACGAAGAGGCCCTGGCCGTGGCCACCGTGGCCGCCGGCTTCACGCGGTTCGGGATCGAGCCACGCCATCTGCGGCTCTACAAGAACGCCGCCGAGCGGGAGGCCGGGTTCGTGGAGCAGGTGGTCCTGCCCCTGGTCAGGCAGCGGAATCCCGAGGCCCGGGCCCGGGCCCACGAGACGGCCGACGAGCTGACCCAACTGGGCCAACAGCTCCGGGCGTCGCTGCTCCGGAGCGCGCTCGGGAACCTGCTCAACGGCTGATCGCCACGGGGTCCGGCGCGCCCGCTCCCCGACCTGGACCGATCGCACAATTGGTCGCCGGCGAGTAAGTTTGGCGCCATGGTCGAAGTCCGGCTTCGGGCGGTGCGTGTGGACCTGCAGTCGAACACGCCTGTACTGCTCCTGCAAGAGTCCGAGGGACTGGGCCGGACGTTGCCCATCTTCATCGGGGCACCTGAGGCCACCGCCATCGCCTTCGCCTTGCAGGGGATGGATACGCCGCGGCCCATGACCCACGACCTCATCCGGGACCTGCTGGACGCGCTCGGCGCCGACGTGGTGCGGGTGGTGATCACCGAGCTGAAGACCGCCACCTACTTCGCCGAGATCATCCTCCGCCACGGCGAGCAGGAGATCCCGGTCTCGTCCCGGCCCTCCGACGCCGTGGCCGTGGCCGTACGGACCGGGGCCCCCCTGTTCGTGGCCGACGACCTGATGGACAGCGAAGGGATCATGCTGGCGGTGGACGAGGAGGAGGACGACGCCTCCGAGGACGACGATGACGGATCCAACCCCGACGAGCTGGTCGGCGAGTTCCGCACGTTCCTCGACTCCATCCGGCCCGAGGACTTCTCGTCCTGAACGTGCGACGGGCCGGCCGGCGCGCGGTGCCCGGCTGACCGGGCGTCCACGATGGTCAGCGGCACCGCCCCGGGGACGACACCCGGGTCCCGCCGGCGTCGGCCGGGGGGAGCCATACTGGCGCGGTGACGAGCAGGGTGAGGACGACGAGGGCCACCACGGTGGCCATGGTGGCCATGGCTGCGGTCCTGGGTGGGGGCCTGCTCGGCGCGTGCTCGTCGAACGCCCCGGCTCCGACGACCACCTCCGGGTCGGCGTCGGCCGGGTCGGCCTCCACCTCCACCTCGATCATCTCGACGTCGACGACGCCCGCCGGTCGGACCGCCACCACGGTCGCCACCGGCCCGGTGCGGTGCGCCACGGCGGCGCTCACCGGTTCGGTCGTCGGCAGCAGCGGGGCAGCCGGGACCATCGAGACCACCGTGGCCCTGCGGAGCACGGCCACGGTCCCGTGCACGCTGGGCGGCTACCCGGGACTCCAGATGCTGGCCGCCTCGGGAGCCCCGCTCCCCACCACGGTGGTCCGCAGGGGGTCCTACAGCTTCACGTCGATGGCCCCCACCACCGTGACGCTGGCCCCGGGCCAGTCGGCCGTCTTCAACATCGGCTACTCGGATGTGCCCGTGGGCACCGAGACCACGTGCCCGACCTCGGCATCGGCCCAGGTGACGCCGCCCAACGCCTTCGACCATCTGGTCATCGGCGCGGCGCTGGCTCCCTGCGGGGGAGGAACCCTGGTCGTCTCACCGGTGTTCCTGGCCGCCGGGGCCGACAGTCAGACCACCGCCCCACCCTCCCACTGAGGTCCACCCCGTTCAGCGGCCGGGTGGACCGGGACGCACCAGCGTCCGGCCCCTGGACCCACCGGCGTGGATCCGCTCGAGGACGGGGGCCAGACCTTCGAGGTCCACCTCCTCCCGGACCATGGCGTCCAGCTGTGCGGGCGGGAAGGCCGTGGCCATCTCGCCCCATACCCGCCGGCGCTCGTCGATCGGAGTGAGCACGGTGTCCACCCCGACCAGTGTGATGTCCCGCACGATGAAGGGGTAGACCGAGGTGTCGAGACCGGTTCCGCCGGTCAGGCCGCTGGCGGCCACGGCCGCCCCGTAGCGGAGGGTCCGCAGGACGGCGGACAGGGTGGGTCCGCCGACACAGTCCACCGCACCGGCCCACCGCTCCGGGCCGAGGACGCGGTCCGAGGGCTCGAGGAGGTCGGCCCGGTCGACGACCTCGGCCGCGCCGAGGCCGGTGAGGTAGGCGGCCTCGGCGACCTTGCCCGTGCTGGCCACCACCTCGTAGCCCCGTGAGGCCAGCAGGGCCACCGCCATACTGCCCACACCCCCGGAGGACCCGGTGACCAGTACCGGGCCGTCCCCGGCACACAGGCCCCGCTGTTCGAGGCGGTGCAGGGAGAGCGCCGCCGTGAAGCCCGCCGTGCCGATGGTGGCGGCCCGCCTGGGGTCGAGGCCGTCGGGAAGGGGGACGATCCATTCGGCCGGGACCCGGGCCAGCTGGGCGAAGCCTCCGTGGTGGGACACGCCGAGGTCGTAGCCGTGGACGATGACCCGGCGGCCGGGTGACAGCGAGGATTCGCCCGGGTCGAGCACGGTGCCGACCAGGTCGACGCCGGGCACCAGCGGGCTGATCCGGGCCACCCGGTTGCCGGGACGGGCCACCATCCCGTCCTTGTAGTTGACGGCCGACCAGTCCACGGCGACCACCACCGTGCCGTCGCCGAGCTGGTCGGGGGAGAGGGTCCGCACCCCGGACTCGACACCCTGGCGGTCGGCGCCGGTCCGGGCCACCACGAAGGCGGCGAACGAGCGGGGGAGCGACGGGTGGGTCCCGGAGTCCGGGACCGGGAGACCGGGTGGGGGGGTGGAGGCCATTGGGGGTACCGTACCGACTCGATGGGTGGAGTGGACGAGACGGTCGATAGGGCGTCGCCCGACGACGGGCCGACCCCCGCCGCTGGATGGTGGCCCTCGCCGTGGACGGCGGCACGCACGGCGGCGGGCAAGGTCAGCCGGAGCGGCCTACAGGCCGACGGACCGACGGTCAGCTGGTGTGAGAGCCGACCGGAGGACGGGGGCGGCCAGGTGGTCGTCGGGTACCGGCGCGGCTCGGCCCCGGTCGACCTCTCGCCGACGGGGGTCAGCGTCCGGAGCCGGGTGCACGAGTACGGCGGGGGTGGCGCCTCCCTGCAGGACGGCGTGCTGGCCTACGTGGACCAGTCCGACCAGCAGTGGTACCGGTTCGACTGCGCCGGCGGCCCGGCGGCCCGTCGGGACCCGGTGGCACTGACCGGTGCCGCCCCGGGCGACGTCGCCGGAGGTGAGGGGGCCGACGGTTGGCGCTGCCGCTACGCCGACGGCCGGATGACCCGGTCGGGTTCGTGGTTGCTCTCGGTGGAGGAGCGCCACCGCGGTGCGGTCACCGACCACCGGCTGGTCGCCGTGCCGGTGCCGCCCGGCGAGACGGTCACCGGACCCGCCCCCGTGGTGTCGCTGGTCGACGACCGGGACTTCGTGGCCGCCCCCCGCCCCTCGCCCGACGGCCGCTGGGTGGCCTGGCTCACCTGGGATCATCCGGCCATGCCCTGGGACCGGTCGGAGCTCTGGGCGGCACGCTTGGAGGAGGCCGGGGACGACATCCGACTGCACGACCGACGACGGGTGGCCGGTGGGGGCTCGTCGGTCGGCCAGCCCCGGTGGGGGCGGGACGGCGGCCTCCTGTTCGTGGACGACCGGACCGGATGGTGGCTGCCCTACCGCCTGCCCCCGGACGGTCTGGACCGTGCCGGGGTGGCGGCGCAGCCCCTGGTGGACCTGGAGGCGGAGTTCCACTCGCCGGACTGGGTCCTCGGCCAGTCCACCATGGCCGAGCGGTCCGACGGGTCCCTGGTGTGCCGGATGCACCGGGACGGGCGGGACCAGGTCGTCCACCTCCGGGCGGACGCCACGGCCGGGACCGGCACGGGGAGTGCTCCCTGGTCGATGGAGGTCATCGACCAGCCGTGCGTGGCCATCGCCGGTCTGGCCATCGCCACCGACCCGTCCCCGGCCCCCGGTCCCGCCGTCCCCGGCGAACGGCTCTACGTGCTGGGCTCCACCACTGTCGAGGCCCAGGCGGTCGTCGAGATCCCCTGGTCCGCCGGGGCCCCGGTCCGCACGGTCTCGGTGGAAGCGGCGGCCGCTCCGGTGGACGAGGCCGGCGTCGCCGAGGCCCGGCCGTTCACCGCCTCCACCCGGGACGGACCCGTGCCCGGCCTGTTCTACGCCCCGGTGGGTGCGCCCCACGGTGCCCCGACCGCCCCACCGCCCCTGGTGCTCTTCTGCCACGGTGGCCCCACCTCGGCGGCGGAGGGCGGCCTCGACCCGGTCGTCCAGTTCTTCGCCAGCCGGGGCTTGGCGGTGGCGGCGGTGAACTACCGGGGGAGCAGCGGCTTCGGCCGGGCCTACCGGCGACGACTGGAGGGACAGTGGGGCCTGGCCGACGTCGACGACTGTGTGCACTACGCCTCGGCCCTGGCGCGGGCCGGTCTGGTCGACGGAGGTCGGATGGCCATCCGGGGCACCAGCGCCGGCGGCCTGACCGCCCTCGGGGCACTCATCCGGTCCGACCGGTTCGCCGGGGCGGCCACGTGGTACGGGGTCACCGATCTGGAGGCCCTGGCCGCCGACACCCACGACTTCGAGTCCCGCTACCTCGACTCGCTGGTCGGCCCCTGGCCCGGGGCGCGCCGGACCTACCGGTCCCGCTCCCCGATCCACGCGGCGTCCCGGGTGACCGGTTCGGTGCTGCTCCTCCAGGGACTGGACGACCCGGTCGTCCCTCCCGACCAGTCCAGGCGGTTCGCCGCCCTCCTGGAGGAGCGGGGGGTCCCGTGCCGGTTGGTGCTGTTCGAGGGGGAGTCCCACGGCTTCCGGCGGGCGGAGACCATCGAGGCCAGCCTCCGAGCCGAGCTGGAGTTCTACCGCTCGCTGTTCGGCCCGCCGGTGGAGCCGATGGCGGGCGAACCGGTCTCCTGAACCGCCTCCCGGGGTCCTCCCGCCACCCCCGCGCCGGGGTCCTCTGCACCGTGAAGGCGAAGGACCCGGTGGTACTCTCGACCGTGCCGACCGACCGCCTGCGGATGCACCGGAGTGCCCCCTCGTCCCGCAGCGTCCAGTCGTCCGACGCCGGGACCCGGTGGTCGGACTACCCGCCGTGGGCCCGGCGGGCCCTGGCCTCACTCCAGGCCCTGTCCCCGGAGGGTCGGGATGCCTTCCTCTACGGCTGCTCGGCGGTGTTCGCCGGGATCACCGCCTTCGCCGTGGGCATCCCGCTCTACCGCCAGTGGGGCCAGATGGCCGTGGGGCCGTACGCCGTGGCCGGCGTCATCATGGCCGTGGCGGCCTACACGGCCGGAGCCGGTGAGCAGCCGGCCGGCCCGGGCCCCCCCGGGGTGGCCGCACCCGACGGACCGGACCCTGCCCCCCCGACGGCCACCGGCTCGAGGAGTCGACGGGCGGTGCGGGTGGTGGCCTTCCTGATCGTCCTGTTCGGGGCCACCGTGGTCCCGCTCGGCCTCGAGGTCGTCTGGCGGGCCGAGGGCCACGCCGCCCTCCACGTCCAGCCCGAGGTCCTGGTGGTGGAGCACGCGGGCGACCGGGCCGCCCACGGCCAGGACCCCTACCGGGTGGTGGACCAGGACGGGCACATCCTCATCCACCAGCACGACGAGCCGGTCTACGAGCTCTACTATCCCTACCTCCCGGGCATGGTGGTGTTCGGCTTCTCCACGGGGAGCAAGGTCGAGGCCCGCCTGACCGACGCCCGCATCCAGTTCCTGCTGTTCACCGCGGTGATCGCCCTGTTCGCCCTCAGCCGGCTGCGGCCGCCCACCGACGCCCGGGCGCGGGCCCTGCAGGTCCTCACCGTCCTCCCCACCGCGGCCCTGCCCCTGGCCACCGGTGGGGACGACATGCCGGTGGTGGCGTTGATGCTGCTCGGCCTGGTGGCGCTGAAACGCAGACGGCCCTTGCTGGCCGGGTTGGCCCTGGGTGCGGCATCGTCACTCAAGTTCACCGCCTGGCCTCTGACCCTGCTCTGCCTGTGGGCCGCCTGCGACACCCGGAGCCGGCGGGCCATGGGGCGGTACGCGTTGGGCGTGCTCGTGGTGATGGGTCCCGTGGTCCTGCCCCTGGCCCTCAGCAACCCGTCGGCCTTCGTGGACAACGTGATCCGGTTCCCCCTCGGGCTGGCCGGCGTGTCGTCCCCGGCGGCCAGCGCCCTCCCGGGGCACATCCTGGTGGCGGCGCTCCCCGGGGTCCACCGGATCTACGTGGTGATCGTGGTCGTGCTGGGCGGGGCGGCCCTGCTGTGGCGGCTGTGGCGACGACCGCCCGGGAACGCCGCCGAGGTGGCCAGCCTGTCCGGGTGGGTGATGCTCATCGCCATCCTGCTGGCCCCGGCCACCCGGGTGGGGTATCTGCTGTACCCGATCAACCTGTTCGTCTGGGCGTGGATGCTGCGCCAGTCCGACGATCCGGTGGCTCCGGCCTCGGGCGGCGCCGATCAGTTGTCGTCGGGGAGCTCGAACAGCTCGAGCGAGAACGTGGTGGTGCCGGCGGAGGTGGTGGGGGACACCGTGGCGCCGACCTCCCAGTAGAAGCTGTCGCCACTTCCCTTCTTGAACAGGACCACGGTGCCGGAGGTCGAGCCGCTGGCCGGGCTGCCGCCGTCGAGCACCTTCCAACCCAGCCGGGGGAGGAGGGTCCGGTAGAGGTCGGCCACCTGGTCGGCGGAGAGTCCCGTACGGAAGACCACGGTCCGGTCGAACTGGCCGGCTCCCTGGTCGAGGTCGACCGACCTGGTGACCGCGCTTCCGGACGGCACGGCCAGGTTGCCGAGGATGTCGGCCGGCGGCTCACCGGCGCTCACGATGGACCGCATGGCCGTCGCCGCCGGCGTGAGCGGGACGGAGGTGCCGTCGGGGATGGTGATCCTGTGGATGCTCAGGGTGGTGTCGCCCCCCGAGGCCAGGGCCGAGGCCACCACGCCCACCACCACGATGAAGACGGCGATGCCCAGCACCACCAGTGCCGGGCCCCGGATGGACATGGGCTCGTACAGCCGCGGCTCGGCACCGGTGGCACCGCCGTCGTCCACCGGGTCCTGGTCGGGGGGTGCGGACGTCGGAGGGGGGGTGGACATGGCAGATCCATGCTACCGGCGGCCCTGCACCCCTCCCCGGTCGGGCGGGGCCCGCCAGCCCACCGCGCCCGGCGCCGGCTCGTCGGCCGCGCTGTCCAGGGCCTCGGCCACCCGGGTGGACACCACGGCCGCTCCCACGGTGACCGCCAGGATGCCCCAGCGGCTGCGGCGGGGTAGCGAGCCGAAGGCCAAAACGGTGGCCAGGGCGTCGACGGCGTCGGCCATCCCCCCGAGGGCCACCCAGGGACGGGCCTCGGTGTCGGACACCCCCAACGCCCGCAGGGCACCGATCCCGAGGGCGAGGTCACGGCCACCCATGGTGCGGGCCAGGAGCCGGCGGTCCCACACCCGGGACCCGGGACCGATCCACGGCCGGGCCATCGAGGTCGGGGCCACGATGGCGGCGACGCCGATCCCGACCCGTCCCCAGGCGACGAGCTGGGCCAGCGACCGGGGGGCGGTTCGATCCATGGTGGACAAGCTAGGGGCGGGACGACCCCCATCGCACCGGTGGATGCCGGCCCCGGAACGGCGGCCCGCCGGGGCCCGTCGAGCCCCTGCAGCCCGCGACCCCACGCCCCACGCCCCACGCTCTGTAGGTGTCTCACCACATTCTGTGAAACATGCTGTTCACCTGATGTTTACTTTTGTCCGACGATGCTTCACAATGCCAAGGCACGGGCGAGCGGTGGGGGCTCGCCCCTGGAGGGGTGCCTGGACCAGTAGGGGCGGAACGATCCTGTGAGATGGGGGGGGAGTGGCCGGGCCGAGAGGCCCGGCCACTGTCATACCCGGGGAGGGTCCACCGTCCGGACCTGTACCTGACCCGGCGTCCGGCGCGGTGGGGTGCCACCGGGCCCGCCGGCCCAGCCGAGGTGGTCGAGCGGTCCGTGTCCCTCCCCGAGGTGCCACCGGGACCCGCCCCGCAGGGCGCCGAGGACGAACTCCTTCGCCACGCTGACCGCCGTGGGCACGTCGGCTCCTCGGGCCAGGGAGGCGGCGATGGCCGCCGAGAGGGAGCAGCCGGTCCCGTGGTTGTTGGAGGTGTCGACATGACCCCCGGTGAGGACGGTGACCACGGTCCCGTCGAACAGCACGTCAGCTACCTGCTCAGGGGGCGCGACCCCGCCGCGGGACTCGACGCCGGGGAGGTGGCCGCCCTTGACCAGCACCCACGTCGGCCCCAGCTCGTGGATCCGGCGGGCCATGTCGACCATGGCCTCGACGTCCTCCTGGCCCGTCGGGGCCCGGTCGGCCAGGAGGGCCGCCTCCCACAGGTTGGGCGTCGTGATCAGCGCCTCGGGCAGCAGGTGGCGCCGGTAGGCGTCGATGCCCTCCTCGACCAGGAAGATCCGGCCGGTGGAGGCCACCATGACCGGGTCCACCACCAGATGGGGGAGGTCGCCGGCGGCGGCCCGCCGGCCCACCGTCTCGATGATGTCCCGCGTGGCCAGCAGCCCGGTCTTGACCGCGCGCACGGGAAGGTCGTCGAGGACGGTGGCCATCTGGGACTCGACCAACGCCGCCGGGAGGGGGTGGACCTCCCGGACGGAGACGGTGCTCTGGGCGGTCACCGCGGTGACGACCGTGGTGCCGAAGACCCCGAGTGCGCCCATGGTCTTGATGTCAGCCTGGATCCCGGCCCCGGCCCCGGAGTCGGATCCGGCGATGGTCATGGCCACGGGAGGATCGTCCCTACCGGTCACCACTCGACCATCCCGTCGGGCTCGCTGGAGGCGACGGCGTGGAACCGCCGGGTGATGCGGCCGGCCCGACGGGCGGCGCGCCCCGACGTCACCGCCTCTCGCATCGCCTGGGCCATCAGGCCGGGGTGCCGGGCCCGGGTGACCGCGGAGGCCACCAGCACGGCATCGCAGCCCAGCTCCATGGCCGAGCAGGCGTCGGAGGCCGTGCCGATACCGGCGTCCAGGACCACGGGCACGTGGGACTGCTCGACGATGAGGGCGATGTTGTGGGGGTTGCGGATCCCGAGCCCGCTGCCGATCGGCGACCCGAGGGGCATGACCACGGCGCACCCGACCTGCTCGAGGCGCCGGGCCGTGACCGGGTCGTCGTTGCAGTAGGGCAGCACGACGAAGCCGTCGTCGACCAGCTTCTCCGCCGCGGCCACCAGCTCCACCGGGTCGGGCAGCAGGGTCCGGTCGTCGCCGATGACCTCGAGCTTGACCCAGTCGGTCTCGAAGGCCTCCCGGGCCAGCTTGGCCGTGAGCACGGCCTCGGAGGCGGTGTAGCACCCCGCAGTGTTGGGTAGCACCCGGATGTCCAGCTCGCCGAGCAGGTCCACCAGCGAGTGCCGGGTGGTGGGGTCGACCCTCCGTACGGCCACCGTGGCCATCGACGTACCCGATGCCACCAGGGCCGACCGCAGGGACTCCGGACTGGCCATCCCCCCGGTCCCGAGAATGAGCCGAGAGGGAACGGCCCGCCCGGCGATGGTCAGCTCGTCGGAGGGGTCGTCAGCCCGGTCGTCGACCAGGTTGCGGGTCTCGCCGCCGGGGGCCGGGACCCGGGTGGTCCGAGGGTGGGTGGACTGGTCGACCATGGGTCCACGGTACCGCCCCCACCCCGAGGGCCGACGCAGACGAGCACCGCTAGCCGCCGGCAGCCGCGGCTGACGATCTCGATCCGGTCGCCGGTCGACAACACGGTGCCGTCCCACGTGCTCTTGGGGACCACCTCGCCGTTGCGGGCCACGGCGATGCCCTTGGGCGAGGGGCACCAGGCCGAGACCAGCTCGGTCACCGTGGTCCCCGGGGGACCCTCCCACGGCTGTCCGTTGACCTCGATGGCGCTCATCGGTCGACGGCACCGGAGGCCGCGGGACCCGTCCACGCAGGCTCGGGCGGCCCGGACGAACCGGTCGGGGCCGAAGCCGAGGAACCCCCCTTCGCCTCCCCGGTCCTCGAGCAGCCCTGACCACCTCGTCGGCGGTGATGGGGGCCAGCAGGATGCCGTTGCGGTAGTGGCCGGTGGCCACCACGCAGACCGGGAAGCCCGGTGGGCCCGACGATGGGGGCGTTGTCCGGTGAGCCCGGGCGCAGTCCGGTGGTGGTCTCGACGGAGCTCGTACTCGTCGATCGCCGGTACCAGCCGTCGGGCGTCGTCGAGCAGCTGGGCCACCGACCCGGCCTGCACGGTCAGGTCGAATCCCTTCTCCTCGACGGTGGCCCCCACCACCACCGTGCCGTCGGGCCGCGGCACCAGGTAGCAGTTCCGTCCGTGCACCAGTCCCCGGAGGGTGCGCTGGAGACGGGGCGCCCCACCCGGGGCGCGGAGCCGGAGGGTGAGCCCCTTGACCGGTCGAACCGGGGGCCGGAGGGCTTCGGGCACACCGCCCACCTGGCCCGATTGGCAGCCGGCGGCCAGCACCACCGAGCCGGTGTCGAGACGCCCTCCCCACCGGAGGGCCACCCCGGTGACACCGGTGGTGTCGGCCGTGACTTCGGCAACCTCGTCCTCTACGAAGGAGACGGACAGGGCGCGGCAGGCGGCGAGGAGGGCGTCCACCACCTGACGGTTGTCCACCTGGTGGTCGTCGGCCAGCTCCACGCCGGCCCGGACACCGGGAGCCAGGAGGGGCTCGGCGGCGCGGCACTGCGGTGAGGTCAGGCGCCGAGCGCGTAGTCCCAGCGCCAGCTGGTACTGGAGTACGTCGTCGACGGCCGCCCGGTCCGACGCGTCGGCGGCGACCAGCAGGGTCCCCTCGGCCCGGTAGTGGACCAGGTGACCGGAAGCTCCCTCGAGCTCGTCGGCGAATGCGGGCCAGGCCCGGGCTGCGGCCACGTTCAGCCGGGTCAGGGCATCCTCGCCGAAGTGGGCCTCGCCCACCGGTCCGAGCATCCCGGCCGCCGCCCAGCTGGCCCCGCGCCCGGGGGAGGGGTCGACCACGGTGACGGCACGCCCGGCCGAGGCGACCCTCCAGGCCACGGCCAGGCCGATCACGCCACCGCCGACCACCACCACATCCTCGGCTGTCCGGGTCGCCATGGTCCCATGCTAGGGGGGTCGTCTGCCGCCCACGGGCCGGTCGGGGGAGGCGGCGGCCCTCGTCGGGGCCCTGGGCGGGGCCATGGGCGGACCCCGAAGGGGAGGGCCGGACGTGACGGTTCCCATGCAAGGGCCGTGTACAATCTTTCGACCACGCAAGGGCCAACGTCGTCCCGGGCGGGTGGATCCACTTCTCTCGTTGGAGCAACCCGATGACGACCCACCTTTGGCCATCTCGAAGACCCCGTGACGTCCCCATGACGACCGTCCCGACTCCGGAGACCAGGCTCCCGCGGGCCCCGCGGGTCGGCCTCTACGACCCCGCGCTTCGAGCACGACGCCTGTGGGGTCGCGCTGGTGGCCGACCTCGCAGGGGACGGCCACCCACACGCTGGTGCGCCAGGCCATCTCGGCCCTCGAGCACCTGGCCCACCGGGGCGCCACCGGCAGCGAGGAGGACACCGGCGACGGGGCCGGCATCCTCATCCAGATCCCCCACGGCTTCTACGCCGGCATCGTCGACTTCGACCTCCCGGCCCGCGGGACCTACGCCACCGGGCTGGTCTTCCTGCCCGCGCGACGACGACGAGGCCGCCAAGCCGCCCGCGACTCGCATCGACAAGCTGGCCGGCGAGGAGGGCCTGCGCGTCATCGGCTGGCGCGACGTGCCCATCCACGACGGCACCCTCGGCTCCATCGCCGAGGCGGCCATGCCCTCCATCCACCAGCTGTTCGTGGCCCCGACGTCGGGCACGGCGTCCCCGGCGCCGATCCGGCCCTGGCCATCGACCGGCTGGCCTTCGTGCTGCGCAAGCGGGTCGAGCACGAGATCGACGACGTGCTACCTGCCGTCCCTGTCGGCCCGGACCATCGTCTACAAGGGGATGCTCACCTCCCACCAGCTGGCCGAGTTCTTCCCCGACCTCTCCGACGAGCGGGTCGATCAGCGGGCTGGCCCTGGTCCACTCCCGCTTCTCCACCAACACCTTCCCCTCGTGGCCGCTGGCCCACCCCTACCGCTACCTGGCCCACAACGGCGAGATCAACACGCTGGCCGGCAACCGCAACTGGATGCGGGCCCGGGAGGCCCTGCTCGCCACGCGACCTGATCCCCGGCGACCTGGAGCGGGCCTTTCCCGATCTGCACCCCCGGGGCGAGCGACTCGGCCTCCTTCGACGAGGTGCTCGAGCTGCTCCACCTGGGCGGCCGCTCGCTGCCCCACGCCGTGCTCATGATGATCCCCGAGGCCTGGGAGAACCACCCACCATGGACCCGGCCCGGCGGGCCTTCTACCGCTACCACGCCTCGCTGATGGAGCCCTGGGACGGCCCGGCCGCCGTGGCCTTCACCGACGGCACGGTCGTCGGGGCCGTGCTCGACCGCAACGGGCTGCGCCCGGCCCGCTACTGGGTGACCGACGACGGCCTGGTGGTGCTGGCCAGCGAGGTGGGCGTGCTCGACGTCGCCGCCCGCCAACGGTGGTCCGCAAGGGCCGCCTGCAGCCGGGCCGGATGTTCCTCGTCGACACCGCCGCAGGGCCGGATCGTCGACGACGACGAGATCAAGGACGCAGCTGGCGGCCGAGCACCCCTACGGCGAGTGGCTGGACGACGGACCAGATCGACGCTCGAGGAGCTGCCCGCCCGGACGATGCTCACCCCCCAGCACGCGTCGGTGGTGACCCACCAGCGCCTGTTCGGCTACACCAACGAGGAGCTGCGCCTCATCCTCGGCGCCCGATGGCCAAGCACCGGGGCCGAGCCGATCGGGTCGATGGGCTCCGACACCGCCATCGCCGTCCTCTCCGAGCGGCCCCGGCTGCTCTACGACTACTTCACCCAGCTGTTCGCCCAGGTGACCAACCCGCCCGCTCGACGCCATCCGCGAGGAGCTGGTCACCTCGCTGCTCGTCCACCCTCGGGCCCGAGGCCAACCTGCTCGAGCCCACCGCCGAGCTCGTGCCGCCAGATCGTCCTGCCCCTGCCCGGTCATCGACAACGACGACCTGGCCAAGCTCCTCTACGTCAACGAGGACGGCGAGACCCCGGGCTTCCAGGCCTTCGCCATCGACGGGCTCTTCGAGGTGACCGGTGGGCGGTGAGGCCCTGCGCGATCGGCCATCGACGAGGTGCGGCGCCGGGTCAGCGTGGCCATCGCCGAGGGCGCCAACGTCATCGTCCTGTCCGACCGCAACTCGACGACCCAGCTGGCGCCCATCCCGTCGCTGCTGCTGATCGCGGCGGTGCACCACCACCTGGTGCGGGAGAAGACCCGGACCCAGGTCGGCCTGGTGGTCGAGTCCGGCGATGCCCGCGAGGTGCACCACATGGCCCTGCTCATCGGGCTTCGGGGCGGCGGCCGTCAACCCGTACCTGGCCTTCGAGACCATCGACGACATGATCGCCGACGGGCATCCTCGAGGGCGTCACCCCGCGCCAGGCCCGGAAGAACTACATCAAGGCGGCCTGCAAGGGCGTCATCAAGATCATGTCCAAGATGGGCATCTCGACGGTGGCCTCCTACACCGGCGCCCAGGTCTTCGAGGCCGTCGGCCTCGGCCGCCGACGTCGTCGACGAGTACTTCACCGGCACCGTCAGTCGCGCATCGGCGGGGTCGGGCCTCGACGTCCTGGCCGCCGAGGTGGCCGACCGGCACCGCCTGGCCCACTCGACCGGCCGACCGAGCGGGCCCACCGCGAGCTCGAGGTCGGCGGCGAGTACCAGTGGCGGCGCGAGGGCGAGATCCACCTCTTCAACCCGAAGACGGTGTTCAAGCTCCAGCACGCCACCCGGTCCAAGCGCTACGACATCTTCAAGGAGTACACGCAGGCCGTCGACGACCAGTCCGACCAGCTGGCCACGCTGCGGGGCCTGCTGCGGCTGCGCACCGGCGACCGGCGGCCCGGTCCCGATCGACGAGGTGGAGCCGGTCGTCGTCGATCGTGACCCGCTTCTCCACCGGGGCCATGTCCTACGGCTCCATCTCGGCCGAGGCCCACGAGACGCTGGCCATCGCCATGAACCGGCTCGGCGGCCAGTCCAACACCGGCGAGGGCGGCGAGGACGCCGACCGCTTCACCCCCGACGCCAACGGGGACCTGCGGCGCAGTGCCATCAAGCAGGTGGCGTCGGGCCGCTTCGGGGTGACCGGCGAGTACCTGGTCAACGCCGACGACCTCCAGATCAAGATCGCCCAGGGGGCCAAGCCCGGCGAGGGCGGCCAGCTGCCCGGGCACAAGGTCTACCCGTGGATCGCCAAGACCCGGTTACTCGACGCCCGGGGTCGGGCTCATCTCGCCGCCGCCCCACCACGACATCTACTCCATCGAGGACATCGCCCAGCTCATCCACGACCTCAAGTCGGCCAACCCCGAGGCCCGGGTGCACGTGAAGCTGGTGGCCGAGGTGGGCGTGGGCACGGTGGCGGCCGGGGTGGCCAAGGCCCACTCCGACGTGGTGCTCATCTCCGGGCACGACGGCGGCACCGGGGCGACGCCCGCTCACCTCGCTCAAGCACGCCGGCATCCCCTGGGAGCTCGGCCTGGCCGAGACCCAGCAGACGCTGCTGGCCAACGGCCTGCGCGACCGCATCGTGGTGCAGGTGGACGGGCAGCTGAAGACGGGCCGGGACGTGGTCATCGGCGCGCTGCTCGGGGCCGAGGAGTTCGGCTTCGCCACCGCGCCGCTGGTGGTGTCGGGCTGCATCATGATGCGGGTCTGCCACCTCGACACCTGCCCGGTGGGCATCGCCACCCAGAACCCGGCGCTGCGGGCCAGCGCTTCACGCGGCAAGCCCGAGTTCGTCGAGACCTTCTTCGAGTACATCGCCGAGGAGGTGCGCGAGTACCTGGCCGCCCTCGGGCTGCGCTCGCTCGAGGAGGCCATCGGCCGGGTCGACCTGCTCGACGCGACCGAGGCCGTCGGACCACTGGAAGGCCGCGGGGCCTCGACCTGTCGCCCATCCTGGCGCAGCCCGAGCTGCCCGACGGGGCCGTCCGGTACTGCGTCAACCGGCAGGACCACGGTCTCGACCGGGCGCTCGACCACGCCTTCCTCGAGCGCGTGCCGGCCGGCCATCGAGGACGGCACGCCGGTCCGGGCCGAGCTGCCGATCACCAACGTCGACCGCACGGTGGGGACGCTGCTCGGCTACGAGATCACCCGCCGCCACGGCGGGGCCGGGCCTGCCCGACGACACCATCGACCTCACCTTCTCGGGCTCGGCCGGGCCAGAGCTTCGGCGCCTTCGTGCCCACGGGGCGTGACCATGCGGCTGCTCGGCGACGCCAACGACTACCTGGGCAAGGGGCTCTCCGGCGGCCGGATCGTCGTGCGTCCGCCGGAGGAGTCGCCCTTCGCCGCCGAGGAGCAGATCATCGCCGGCAACGTGATCCTCTACGGGGCCACCGCCGGCGAGGTCTTCGTCCGGGGCCAGGTCGGGGAGCGCTTCTGCGTGCGCAACTCGGGGGCCATCGCCGTCGTCGAGGGCGTGGGCGACCACGGGTGCGAGTACATGACCGGCGGTCGGGTGGTGGTGCTCGGGCCGACCGGGCGGAACTTCGCCGCCGGCATGTCGGGCGGGATCGCCTACGTCTACGACCCCGACCGGACTTCGCTGAGCGGGTCCAACCTCGAGCTGGTGGACCTCGAGCCGCTCTCGACGACGACGACCGGCGTGTGGCTCGACGGACCGGATCACCACGCACCGTGACGAGACCGGCTCCGCGGTGGCCGCCGGCCTGCTGGCCGACTGGGACCGAGCGCCTCCGAGCAGTTCGTCAAGGTGATGCCCCGCGACTACCGGCGGGTCCTCGAGGCGACCGAGCGGGCCGTGGCCGAGGGCCGCTCGGTCGACGAGGCCGTCATGGAGGCCGCGCATGGGTGAGCATGACACGGCTTCCATGAAGCACGGTCGGGAGCTGCCGGCCCGCCGGCCGGTGCCGGTCCGCCTGCGGGACTGGAAGGAGGTCTACGAGCCGCTTCCCGGTCGAGGCGGCCCAGCAGCAGGGGGCCCGCTGCATGGACTGCGGCATCCCGTTCTGCCACGAGGGCTGCCCGCTCGGCAACCTGATCCCGGAGTGGAACGACCTCGTCTACCGGGACGACTGGTCCGAGGCCGTCGAGCGGCTGCACGCCACCAACAACTTCCCCGAGTTCACCGGCCGGCTGTGCCCGGCCCCGTGCGAGGGCGCCTGCGTGCTCGGGCATCAACGACGACCCGGTGACCATCGAGCGGATCGAGTACGAGATCGTCGAGCGGGCCTGGGACGAGGGATGGGTCGACGCCGCAGTCCCGTCGGTGCGCACCGGCAAGTCGGTGGCGGTGGTGGGCTCGGGTCCGGCCGGCCTGGCCGCCGCCCAGCAGCTGGCCCGGGCCGGCCACGACGTGGTCGTCTTCGAGCGGGCCGAGAAGCCCGGCGGCCTGCTGCGCTACGGGATCCCCGAGTTCAAGATGGAGAAGGCGGTGCTCGACCGGCGCCTGGCCCAGCTGGAGGCCGAGGGTGTCGAGTTCCGCGTGCCGACCGCGGTGGGCGCGTCGGCCGGTCGCCGGCGCGCCGAGGTCGAGCGGGGCCGCGAGGCCGGGCCGGCACGTCCCCGACGTCAGCGGTGCGCCGGCGGTCGCTGCGAGCGAGTTCGACGCCGTGCGTCCTGGCCGGCGGGGCCACGCTGCCCCGCGACCTGCCCGTCCCCGGTCGGGAGCTCGACGGGATCCACCTGGCCATGGACTACCTCAAGCCCTCCAACCTGGTCCAGGAGGGCGCTGCTCGACGAGTCCCCCGATCACGGCCGAGGGCAAGCACGTCGTGATCATCGGCGGCGGTGACACCGGGGCCGACTGCCTGGGCACCGTGCACCGCCAGGGGGCGCTTCGGTGCACCAGCTCGAGATCATGCCCGAGCCTCCAGCCGACCGGCCCGGGCGACAACCCCTGGCCCACCTGGCCGCTGATCCTGCGGACCTCGTCGGCCCACGAGGAGGGGGGCGAACGGCTCTTCTCGGTGACCACGACGGCGTTCGTCGACGACGGGGCCGGGCGCGTCCGGGCTCTGCGCGGCCACGAGGTCGAGATGGCGCTCGGGGACGACGGGCGGCCCGAGTTCGTCCCGGTCGACGGATCGGAGTTCGAGCTGCCCTGCGAGCTGGTCCTGCTGGCCATGGGCTTCCTCGGGACCGAGCGCAGCGGTGTGGTGGCCGAGCTCGGACTGGAGGTCGACGCGCGGGGCAGCGTGGCCGCCGACACCGTCGTGGTCCACCAACGTCGACGGGGTGTTCGTGTGCGGCGACATGACCCGGGGCCAGAGCCTCATCGTCTGGGCCATCGCCGAGGGGCGATCGGCGCGCCGCGTCGGTCGACCGCTGGCTGATGGGCTCGACGTCCCTGCCGGCACCGATCGTCCCCGGCCAGCTGGCCCTGCGCTGACCGCGGTCGACGGCCCGGCGCGAACGCCCCCCGGACTGAGCCGGGGGACGAACGGATGCATGCACCGACCGGTTGTGTCCGGGCCCTACCGGGCCGCCACCCGGGTCCGGCTAGATCATCGAACCGATCTCCTCCCTCCCTTGTACTCCTTCAGGCGCCCGTTGGCTAGACCCAATTCCGGTGGAATCCCGGAATTGGGCATGCCTGGCGCCGGATCGGGACGGTCAGGGGCGCTCGGTGTTCACGATGAGCACACTGCAGTGGCAGCGGTGCGCCACCTTGTTGGGGACACTCCCGAGCACGAACCGGGCCTTCCCGCTCATGCCGCGGTTCCCCACCACCACGAGGTCGGCGCCGACCGCCTCGGCGGTGGTCAGGATGGCCTCGGGGATGTCACTCATGCCCGAGGTGTGGAACTCCACGGACACCCCGAGACGGGTCGCCTCGACCATGAGCTGCGCCCTGCTGTCCTCCACGTCCCGGCGCTCGGTGTCGATCACCGCCTGCCAGGCCTTGGAGGTCACCGTCCCTGCCTCCACCGCGGGGTGCACGACATGGACGGCGTGGAGGGTGGCACCGGTGTCCCGGGCCAGCCCCAGGGCCTCCCCCACGGCGATGGCGCCTCGTTCGGAGCGATCGAGGCCCACCACGATCACCTGGTACGGCATCGGCACCGTCTCCCTCGGGCTGGACTTGGTGGTGAGGACGCTACCGGTGGGGCCCGGACCGCTCAACCGCCCCTCCGGGGCGGCACGGTCGCCGGCGACCGGCGCCGTGGGATCGACTAAGAAGGGCCCATGAGCGCCATCGCCCGCCTGGCCGCCGTATCGCTGGACAGCTCGGACCCGGCCGGACTGGCCGCCTTCTACGGTCAGCTGCTCGATCTGGAGGTGTTCTTCGAGTCCGAGGACTTCGTAGCCCTGAAAGGGGCCGGGATCTATGTGACTGTGCAGCGGGTGGAGGACCATCGACGGCCCAGTTGGCCGAGCGGCGACGTACCGAAGCAGATCCACCTGGAGCTGGCCGTGACCGACCTGGCCGATGCAGAGGCGAAGGCGCTGGCCATCGGTGCCGTCAAGGCCGGATCCCAGCCCAATCCCGACGCCTGGCGGGTGCTCATCGACCCGGCCGGTCACCCGTTCTGCATCACCACGCTGATCCCCGAGGCCTGACGCCCGGGAGGCGCCGTGCTCGGGTCACTCGGGCAGGGTGTACGAGTGCTCGAACTCGTCCTGGAGCACGGTGGCGATGGTCTGGGTGGTGTCGACCACCAGCTCCTCCCCCAGGATGCGGCCGCGGTACGACCAACCGGGCGGCGGGGCCAGGCGCTGGCCCAGCGTCTCCAAGCTCTGCTGCGTGGTGGTCGGGTCGACCCCGAGGCAGTAGGACTGCATCACATAGGCCCGGCCGTCGGGGTCGACCAACTCGTAGACGGGGGTGCCGGCGTCGAAGAAGAACACGGCACCCCGGTTGACGTGGACCTCGTGGTAGGGGGTGGTCGACGGCGTGGTGCCCAGGTCGATCTGGGCGATCCGTCGCATGGTCAGGCCGTCGAAGTCGCGGACGATGGGGTCCACCACGGCCACCTTCTGGCCCAGGCCGTCGATCATCCAGTGCCGGGGGCCGTTGAGCTTGACGGCCAGCGCGCCCATCTGGATGGCCAGGTTGTCGGGCTCCAGGGAGTCCCACAGCTGCGGGGGGCAGTCGTTCAGCAGCTGGGTGCCGTAGACCTCGGCCTCGAACCCGGAGCCCCGCTGGAAGACGGCGATCACCTCGCCGTAGCGGACCCCTCGCATGTCCGAGACGAGTCGTGGCGCCGGTGTGGTCTCCATGGGCGTTGGTCCTTCCGAAGCCGGGCGACAAAAGTTCTAGCACACCAACTGACAGAACATCTGACCGTCTCGATTCCGGTCACCGTCTCTCGAGGAGGCGGAGTTTGGTGGTCAGCGTTCGAGCACGTGGGCGAACGATTCGTGGAAACTGGCGACACCATGGTCTTCCAGGGTCATCCCTACGGACTCCATGTCGACCCCCACCCGGCCCAGATCGGCGAGTACCGCGGCGGCGTGCTCGGGCTCGAGGTCGACGGTTCGGGACACGGACCCGTGGTCCTCGAACGCCGCGATCAGGGGCTCGGGGAGGGTGTTGACCGTCGCCGGGCCGATGACGCCGTCCACGTACCGCGCGTCCGCATAGCTGGGATTCTTGGTCGACGTCGATGCCCAGAGGGGACGCTGCGGGTGGGCTCCGCTCCCCGCCAATGCCTCCCATCGGGTCGTGGAGAACCGGACTCGGAAGAGCTGGTAGGCAAGTCTGGCCTGAGTCAGGGCGGCGCGTCCCCGACGCTTCCTATGTAGACGCCGGGCCCCAGAACTGGCGCAGCTCTCGATTGAGGTCCTCGGGTCGCTCGAGGGGGAAGAAAAGGCGAGCACCCTCGACTCGGGCGCTTTGGGTCACACCGGGGATCGTGGCTTCGAGCCATCCAGCCCACTCCACTGGAAAGAAGACGTCGTCGGTGGCCCACACGATGAGGGTCGGTCGTTTGAATCCCGCGAGACCGTCCTGGATGGCGATGGTCTCGTTCGGTTCCATGCCGGCGATGTAGTCCTGCAGCGCAGCAGCCCTGTCGGCCGATGCGAACGCACCGAAGAACCCGAGAAGCGTGGCGTCCGGGATCGATTCGGGATGTTCCAGACTGGTGTCGAGGGCGGCTCGGATCCCAGCGGGATCCGTGGCCAACGCAGCCATCCCATCGGCCAGGAGGCCCTGTGCGGCGAGTTCCTGGATGGGCAGGAACGCCTCAGGGGGAAAGTTGTCGTGGACGTCGCTGTTTGTCAGGGTCAGCGATCGGACGCGGGCGGGGTGGTTGGCTGCAATCATCTGGGCCACCGCGCCCCCGGTGTCGTTCCCCACGAGGTCGACCCGCTCGATTCCCAGGGCATCGAGGAACTCCCCCACCATTGCCGTCTGGACCCCGATTGTGAGGTGGCCTGGTGGACAAGGACTGTCGCCGTGGGCCAGCAGGTCGATGGCGATGCAGTGGCGCAAGTCGGATAGCGCCGCCACCTGGTGTCCCCACAGGTCTGCATTGAGGAACACACCGTGGATGAAGAGCGCGTCGGGGCCGGCTCCCGACTCGCCGTAGGCAATGTCACCGAAGGTCGGCGTGGTCACGTGTTCTCTGTGCATACTGGAATCTTGTAGGATACTCATAGTATGTGAGTGTATGATCAATGGCAATGGAGGTCAAGAGTCGCCGCGAGGAGTACGCGGAAGTCACCCGTGCCGCGATTGTCGAGGCCGCCGTTGCGAGGTTCACCGCTGATGGCTTCGCAGGGGCCAACATCGACTCGATCGCCGAGATGGCCAGGGTGACCAAGGGTGCCGTCTACCACCACTTTGCTGACAAGGCCGAGCTGTTCGAGGCGGCTTACGTTGCCATGGAGGACCGGCTCCTGGCCAGGGTGCTCGCCGGCATCAAGGGCATCGACGATCCGTGGGAAGCCCTACTGCTCGGAGCAGACGTGTTCCTCGAGGAGTGTTGCCAGCCCGACTTCAGACGGATCGCCCTCGAAGAGGCGCCGGTGGCCCTGGGTTGGGCCCGCTGGAAGGCAAGCGAGGAGAAGTACTTCCTCGGACTCCTCAGTGCCGCCCTCGGCGCAATGGCCGAAGCCGGACTGATCGCCATCCCCGCAGAAGGGGATCTGCCAGCTCGGATGCTCCTCGCCGCATTGGACGAAGCAGGGCTATCGGTCGCTTCGTCGCCCGATCCTCAGGCGGAGCGGGAGCGAGCGGGTGACCTCATCAATCGCTTGCTATCCGGTCTTCGTCACTGAGCCCCCTGACGAACCCGCCGCATGCACCTGTCCCGGATCAGTGGTGATTGACGGGGTTCGAACACATCCCGTGACCTTCGAAGGAGCTCCCACTTCGAGCTGGGTGGGAGAGGTGTCCTTTGGTCGCTTGCGGGCGCTGTAGACCGTCACCGAAGTGCCTGGGGCAGGGGATCACCAACCGCCAGGAATGAGTCTGACTCGAGTTATGCGGCTACTACGAAGCTGAGCGGGAGTTCCAACGTCGGTTCCCCTGCGTACACGGCGTCTCCGGGACCCCGCCGGCACCCGAACCGACGACGTGAGTGGGGAGTAGGGGAGCGGCCCGAGGAATGCCGGTCGAGGGCTGGCCATAAGCGTCGCCTTCCCGGCGTTGGTGGAGCAGGCCCGATGGTTACCGGCGTCCGAGATAGCCGAAAACGGCTCCTGACCTGCCGCGCCTGTTCCGGCAACGAGCTCGGGCCGCCTCTTCAATTTCCGCAGCGCACCGAAATGTCGGCTCGCGTCCGCGTAACCACTTGACGCAACCTACTGGTTGCCATAATAGTGGCAACCAGCAAGTTGCAATACTCCACTTCTACTCAAGGAGACCCTCAATGACCACCAGCACCGACTACCGCATCACCGTCCGAGTCAACGCCCCGGCCGACGTCGTCTTCGACGCCGTCACCACGACCGAGGCGCTCACCGCCTGGTGGAGCCCGGTGACGGGCTCGGGCCTGACCGACGGCGAACTGCGATTCCCGATGGTGGCGGATCAGCCGCCACTTCTCATCCGCGTCGACGAGGCAACCCGCCCGACGACCGTCCGCTGGACCGTGACCGAGTGCACCTTCATGGAGGACTGGGTCGGCACCCACCCGACATTCACCATCACGCCGATCGACAACGGTTCCTGCGAGCTCAACTTCGAGCACCGCGGTCTGAACGACCAGCTCGAGTGCAAGGACATGTGCAGCCGCAGCTGGGATCACTTCGTCGGCACCAGCCTGCGCGAGCTGGCCGAAGGCGGCACCGGCGCTCCCAACCGCAGCCCACGTGACCTCGCCCGCCGCGCCGCCGAGGAGAACAGCTGATCCCGGTCCCCGGGGACTGCTCGGCTTGACCAGGGGTCCCCGGGTCGGCGACCCATGTTCGGCATAATTCGTAGTCACTCCCAAAGGAGGAAGTCATGGCGTTCCCCGACCGCATCGAACGGACGGTGACCCTGAATCGCGCGCCGAGTGAGGTGTGGAAGGCGCTCACCACCGCCGACGGTCTGAGCGCGTGGTTCGGCGAACGGGCGACATCGATCTGCGCCTCGGTGGCGCGGCCACGATGACCTTTGCTGGGCGGCATGACTGTCGACATGCGCGTCGAGCGTGTCGAGGAGCCCACGGTGTTCGCATACACGTGGCGACTGCCCGACCTGCCCGAGTCCGACCCCCGACGCACATACGTCGAGTTCACCCTGGAGCCCGACGGCGACGGCACCCTGCTGCGCCTCGTCGAGATCGGGATTCGCCCAGCTTCCCGTCGACACCCGGCGCGAGACCTACGACTCCCACGGTGAAGGCTGGTCGCGCGAGCTGGCAGAGCTCGCGGAGCACGTCGATGGCACCTGACATCGAGGCTGTCGCCGAGCAGGTCTTCGTCGCGCTCGCCGACCCGACCCGCCGGACCATCCTCGCTGCCCTCGCCACAGACGGCCCGTCCACAGCCACCGATCTGGCCGCTCGACTTCCGATCACCCGGCAAGCCATCGCCAAGCACCTCGCCCTCATGGCCGACGCCGGCCTCATCACGCCCGAGCCAGGTGAGCGCCGCCGGGTGCGCTACCGACTGAGGTCCGCACCCGTGCAGATCGCCCAGCAGTTTCTCGCCGCTCTGGCCCACACCTGGGACGACCGCCTCGACGCCCTGCAGCACTATCTCACGGTGCCATAACCGCGCCAGCGATGCTGCCACCAACCGGGAACTTCGACGACGAAGGCTGTGTTCTTCTCCGTTCCGTTTTCTCCAAGCCTGACTAGCCAGCGGGCACCGAGTCGTTGCCCCCGAAGTGCCCGGGGCACCGAATAGTTACTCCTCTGGACCCGAATTCCCTGACTCAAGCGGCCACAATGAAGCTGAACGGGAGTTCCAAACGTCGGTTCCCCTGCGCACTGGGCGCCTCAGGGAACAGCCGGCACCGGAGCCGACGATGGCGAGGGAGGGGCGAAGTGGGGGAGGGGCGGTGTGGTCGGGCTGGTCCAGGTCACTGAAACTTCCCACCCATCCTTCGATCGTGGATCGGACACCGTCTCGATCGGGAGAGGCTCATGGCCCTAGTGGATTCTCCTCAGGGGTGAGATAGTGGGCACAAGAGCCCGACAGCGTGGGAGACCGAGATGGCAGAGAACATCAAGCTCAATGGGCACCACCGGGCGACGGTGGAGAAGATCTTCCAACATCCGGTCAGCCACAATATTCAGTGGCACGACGTCCTATCTCTGCTGCAAAGCGTTGGCGAAGTTGTTGAGGGCCATGACCAGCGTTACAAGGTGACCTTGGGAACAGAGACAGAGACCTTGGAAGCACCATCAGAACACGATATTGACGAGCAGATGGTCGTCGATCTTCGCCGGATGTTAAAGAACGTAGGTGTTACCTCGGAATAGGTCGGGCGGAACCAGGCTGTGCGCCTTCCTTGCACACCAGCATTGGATCGATTTCACCCTAGGGCTGACGGTTCGGCTACAAGGTAGCTACGACGCGGATGCAGCGGTCCGGGGCGCTCCATGCCGCGCTGCATAGGACCTCTGGCTCAGAGGTGATTCGGAATGGCTCAAGCAGCCACTACGAAGCTAAACGGAAGCTCCAACCGTCGGTTGCGTAAGAGGCGCCTCACGGACCCCGACCAACACCGTACCGACCATCAGGGCGAGCGGAAGTGGGGGAGCCGCGTCGTGGCCCGGAACAGCCTGGGTGTGGCGGTGCAAATCTGGCAGCGGTAGGGGAATGGAGACGCCTGGCCGAGGGATAGTGACTCTGGACCATTCTGTCGATAGGGAGTCAAACGGTTGGCCACTCAGGCAGTGGGAATCTGATGAGCAGATCGGTGGTTGTCCAGAAATCGATTGCAATGGTCAACTGGAGGCGGTCGACCATTGCGTACTGAGAGGCATGAGTTGGAGGAACGGACATGAAGATCGGGATCGTCGGCGCAGGCAACATCGGCGGCAACCTCACCCGGAGGCTGACGGCGCTGGGCCACCGCGTTTCGGTAGCCAACTCGCGAAATCCGGACACACTGGCCGACCTGGCCGCCGAGACAGGGGCGACCGCGGTCCTGGCCGCCGACGCGGCCGCGGGGGCCGACGTCGTGGTCGTGACCGTTCCCCTCAAGGCGGTGCCCCACCTCCCCGACAACCTCCTGGACGGTGCTGCCGATGACGTGGTCGTCATCGACACGTGTAACTACTATCCCCGGCAGCGCGACGGGCGGATCGCCGAGATCGAGGATGGCATGACCGAGAGCCGGTGGGTCGAACAGCAGCTTGGCGTCTCGGTCGTCAAGGCATTCAATGGAATCTACGCCGACCACCTGCTCACCCGGGGACTTCCTGCGGGAGCCGACGCCCGGATCGCCCTCCCGGTCGCTGGCGATGATGCTGCGGCAAAGTCGGTCGTCATGGAGCTGGTGGACGCCCTAGGATTCGACCCGGTCGACGGGGGCGGCCTCGACGACTCGTGGCGACAACAGCCCGGGACTCCGGTGTACGGGAGCGACTACGACAACGAGGGGGTCCGGCGGGCACTGGCCGCAGCAACGCCTGAGCGAGGGCCCGAGTGGAGAGCCTGAGCGCTGGCCGCCACGCTGGATCTCACCGCCATCCCCCTCTGCTTGACCACAGACCAACTGGCGCACGTCGGGGCTTCGTGGACCGGAGGCTGCGGACCGGCGCAGGCCAATCTCGGACGCCGAAACCTGTGAGGCCTTCCGGCGGGCAGCTCAGCTCCATCTGACAGCGGTCGGGCAGCTGTCAGAGATCACGAAGTCGGACGCGTCACATATTTGTAGTCGCAACGGTATCCATTGGTGCTGCTGTTCGCCGGAGGATCGTCCACCCTTTGGAATTGACCGCTCACCACTCGACCGAGCAGGTAGCAGTTCGACACCGTCTTCGCTGCCGGGTTGGTCGGCGTGATGATGTGATTGCCATCGAAGGTGGTGACCTTCGAGAGCGCCGCGAGAATCGAACCGCGGCTGGGGTCGGACCCGGCCTTCTTCAGCGCCTGAGCAAAGAGAGCTCCAGATACCCATCCATACATGGTGAACAGGTCGGGCTTGAACCCGGGTGATGCCACATTCACCCAATGCAGGAAGTTTGCCACCGCCGGGATCGTCGCCTTGTCCCCACCGAGGTAGAGCGACGAGCTTTGATTGAGATAGGCGCCGTCGACGGCCGGTGGCCCGCCTGATGCCGTGACCAGCTGGTTGCTGTAGGCGGCAGCTCCGAGGACGATCCGGGGATGAAAGCCCTGCTGGTTGAGATCCTTCAGAAGAGAGCCGGCGTAGATCGCCGGCATCTGATCGATGAAGAGTGCTTTGACGCCCTGATTCCTCATGGCGATCACGTTCTGGGTGAAGTCGACCTGGGTCTGATTGTACGTGTGGTCGTAGATCACCCGATACCCGACCTTCCGCATGACGTACTGCTCATCCTGCCATTGGGCCTGGGACGAGGGCAGGTCGGCGATCAGCACGCCCACCGCCTTCACGGCGGTCGGGAACTGCTTCTTGAAATACTGGAGCGGACCTTCCAACCAGCCGTTCCCCAGAGGAACCGGGCTGAAGACGTTGCCAAGGCTGTTGGTCTTGGGGTCCAAGGCTACCGACACGTCCGGAACGCCGGGATGCTGGGCCAGTAGCACTCCGCCAAAGCTGTCAAAGGTGGAGAAACCGCCGACCAGTGCGACGTCACTGCTAATGACCGCTTGGGTTGCCTGTTTGTTGCCCGCACCTGTGAAGTTGTCGTTGCCACTGTCGACGACGATCCTTCGACCGTTCACTCCGCCCATGGAATTGACGTAGTCCGCGTACGCCTCAGTGCCCACCAAGGCCCCTTTGAAGAGACCGCCGAGAGCCAAGGTGGACACGTTGCCGACGCGGATGGTCCTCGCAGTGATTCCGGTGTGGTCGCCAAAGGCACTGGCCGGAATCGCCGGCTTCTGGCCGCTGCCTGAAGCCCAGGTGGAGGATGCAGCGGGGGAAGCCCAGACCGTCCCGCTGAGACTCAATAACACCGCGATTCCGAGCGGCCCTCGGCGTAGTTTCATCGTCACGAGATGTACTTCCCCTCGAGGATGGTTCTGAAATGTCGAGGTCCTGGTTGCCCTGCATGGGGGGTGGAATTGTTGACTGCGCCGGAACTCACAGAAATTCCTAGTCGGTCCAAAAGTCGTCGAACTGGTACGTGTCAGCCTGATACACCGTGACCTCGGTGATCTGTTCGTGGTGGATCTCGAATTCCACCGCCGCGATGACATCCAACTTCCTACGATTCCGTGTCGCGGTCTCTCGCTGCAGCACAACTGCTCGCTCCGGTTTGCTGAGGACGTCCAGAACGTCGATCGCAAACGTGCCACCGCTGCCGGACTTCAGCGTTCTGAGCAAGCCGAGCACGGCCTCCGGGCCTTTGTAGTCACCAGCCAGCCTGCTCCTCCCTGGTTCATGCCAGACGACGTCCTGCGCCATGACCACTCTCAGAAGGTCCAGGTCGCCGGACTCGAAATCTCGATAGGTCCGCCGGATCAACGACTCATATGCGTTCTCCTCAACCACATCCCTCTCCTACTCCCACGACTACTCTCCCTCCAGCATCGACAGCTGGCGACGACTGTGCCAGAGGCGAAAGACCCACACCACGGTGCTCGCCGAGCGAATGGGCCGAGGAATGGCAATTTGGGTTCCAGCAATAGAGTTCCATGAGCAAACTCATCACCCACTGACGAACCCCGTCCAAGCTGCCTGGTCAGGGCAACAAAGCGTTGTCTACCGACCAAGCCGTTGCGGTGATCCCTCGATCCGCCCGTGCCTTCGATGCCCTGAGGCAGAGCAGCGATCCGGCGGGCCTGGGCCCGAGTCCATCACGTTCAGGAGTCGACCGGGACGTCCCCGGCCACGGCGGTCCGAAGTTCGTCCAGTGCCGCGTGAAGGTCGTCGATGATCAGCCACGGCGAGGGGACGCTGACCGGGCAGGCGAGCAGCGAGACACCGAGCGCACCGCTGTAGCTCCAGGCCGTGATGTTCAGCCCGATGCCTTCGAGTATCGGTCCCACCGAGAAGAGGGATTCGACCTCGATGGGTCCGAAGAGGATCCGGTCCGCTGGTCCCGCCACATTCGACAGCACGACGTTGAGGGGCGGGTGTACGTGGTCAGCAATGTGCGATCGGCTCCAGAGCCGCACGATGGAGTGATAGATCTGAGGGGGGACGATATCGGCCCTCTGGGCCAGCAGATCGTGGCCGAGCAGCTCTCGGACCTCCTTTGCTGCCCGTGCACCCTCGTGAATCTGCTGCAGGCGCTCGAGAGGGTCGGCGACATTTGTAAAGATGGAGACGTAGAGGTTGTCCACCTGGTTCCCGGACAGTCGGAAGACATCCGGATCGGTGGACACGGGGACACTGGCCAGGAGCGGACGGTCGGGCAGTTCCCCCCGGTCGTGGAGGTACCGTCGAAGTGCCCCACTGCACACGGCCAGGTAGACGTCGTTGAGTGTCGTCCCGGCTGCACGCTTGATGGCCTTCAGGTCGTCGAGCGGCAGGGTGGTCATGGCAAATACGCGTTCCGAGGTGATCGAGCCGTTGAATGATGTCCTCGGAATGTGATGGAGCGGCAATGGCGGCTTCGGTGCGAAGCTCCGGCGACGGACTTCGGAGGCGCGGGTCTGGACCACCCACTGCCGAACCAGGTGGGGCAGTCCCCGCCAGCGTGTGACCTGTTGCCGCGCGGCCATAGCCAGCAGCTGGCGTCTGGTCGGGATGGGCTCCGGGTGCCAGGGGTCATCGATGGGCTCGAGGGACGGCTCGACGGTCGCCCCCTGCACCACATTCCGGAGGAGCGCCACTGCGGCCGACCCGTCGGCCACTGCGTGGTGGATCTTCACCACGACGGCGATCCGCCCACCGTCCAGGCCCTCGACGACCAGCAGCTCCCAGAGGGGCCGGTCACGAGGGAGTGGGGTGGAGGCAAACCTGGCCACTGCGGCGGCGAGCTGGCGGTCGCTCCCCGGGTCCTCGAGCCGGCGACGGCCCAGGTGCCGGCTCAGCTCGAAGTCCGGATCTTCCACCCAGACCGGATGGCCGAGGCCCCACGGCACCGTCACGATCCGACGGCGGAAGGGTGGCAGTCGCACCAGCAGCTGCGCCAGGACCTCGGTCAGCGAGTCGTAGGAGAATCCGCCTTCGACGGCGGACACATCGGACACCACCACCTTGATCGTGTGCATGTGGGTGGTCGTGGTCTCGGAGTAGAGGAACTTGGCATCCAGTCCCGTCATGGCCTCCATGGCTCAGTCCCCGGTCCGCTCGGGGACACCGGACAGCGCGGCCTGGCCGAGGGACTCCACCAGGAAGTCGGATACCTGCTTGGACCAGAGGTAACCGACGTGGTTGCCCGAGTACCACGAGATGCGAGGCTGGTCCCAGTGCTCCCAGAGGCGCTGCGCCTGTTCTGGGGTGGCCAGCCGGTCACCGTAGCCGGCGAAGATGTACCGCTGGTCGAAAGGCACCTTGGCGGTGAACTGCAGAGGGGACACGACCCGATAGACGTTCTCGGCCGCTCCTCCCATGATCTTGTGCTCGATGGACCGGGCTTGGATGTGGCGGGGACTGTGCCGATGGAAGAGCCCGGGGAAGTCCGAGACTGGGATGCCGGCGACGACGGCATCGACACCGTCCTCGATGCCGGCCAGCAAAGCCACTGCATAGGCGCCCAGGGAGACGCCGTAGAGACTGATCGAGGTGGCCCCGAGCTCGCGGACCTGTCCGATCAGCCGGCGGATGTCCCAGATCGCCTGGGTCAGCCCGTGGACCGTGTTCATCAGCTCGAAGGAGAGCAGCGGCTCACCGCTGACCAGGGTGACCCGGCGGGGGCCGTGCAGGGGCAGGACCGGCATCGCCACGTTCATGCCCAGCTGGCCGTGGAGCCGGGATGCCTGCAGCCCCTGGAAGTCCATGAACGGGAAACCCATGCAGAACCCATGGACGGCGATCACCCAGGGACGGGGACCACCGGCGTGACGGAGGACGACCGCCGAGGCGGTCCGGTTGGGCTCGAACGCCATCCAGCGATCGCGGCCCGGCTCCCCAGCGTCAGGCTCGAACTCGCTCTCCCAACTCAGCCGCTCGTAGTCGAGGCCCATCGCCCAACCCCGGACCCGGCGAATGTCCTGATCGGAGAGGGGCGGCGGGGTCCGGTGATACGACCTGGGGTCCTGGATCCATCCGTTCCTGGAGAACAGCGCGTCGGCTTCGGCCAGTTCGGCTGCGACGCGGACGTAGTCCCCCGGGAGGGGGAACCGGCGGGGCGTCAACGCCACGGCCAGGAGGGCCTCGTCCATGGCCACCTGGGCGGCGAGGCCGACCGAGAGGTGGGGAGCGGGCAGTGAGTCCGAGACCTCGCCCCGGAGCACTGCGGATCCGACGAACTGGAGGGTGCGTGGGATGGCACGGGTGGCGCGTACGATCGAGCGGCGATGGAGGAACCCCATCAGGGCTCGAAGGGGCCTGGTGATGGGGTCCAGGGGCCCCGGTTGTGCGTCGGGGGAACAGCCATCGTCCTCCACCGGCTCCGGATCGGCACGTTGCCGGCTGGTCGGCCCGTCATGCTCGGTCTCGCCCATGGCCCTCCTCCCCGACTCGGCTCCTGCAGGTCGTGGCGCAGGTCCGTCACCTGGGATGCTAGGAGCCGGGATAGGGTCGTCGTCAGGGCCAGAAGACCCATTGGTGATCTGGGGACTCCATGGAATTCAATCTTGCCGATCTGTTCGAGTGCGTTGCCGACCGCGTGCCGGACCAGACTGCCCTGGTGTCGGGGGCCCGCCGCCTGAGCTATGCCCAGTTGGACCAGCGCGCCAATCGGTTGGCCCACCACCTCGAGGCCGCGGGCATCGGCCCCGGCGATCGCTTCGGTGTCCAGCTGGCCAATGGCACCGAGTACCTCGAGGTCATGGTGGCCTGCTTCAAGATTCGGGCCATTCCCATCAATGTCAACTATCGCTACGTGACGGCGGAACTGGAATACCTCTACCAGGACGCCGGCCTGGTCGGCATCGCCTTTCACAGCAGGTTCGGGCCTGCGGTGTCTGGCGCGCTGTGCGCCGGGAACGAGTGGCGCGCCATCCTCGAGGTGGGTGACGGATCGGACCGTTCGGGTTCGCGGGACGACTACGAGGTCGTGCTCGAGTCCCAGTCCGAGGCCCGGGGATTCGGCCGTCGTCGTGCCGACGACCTCTACTGCGTATACACCGGGGGCACCACCGGGATGCCCAAAGGAGTCCTGTGGCGACACGACGACATCTTCTTCGCCGCCATGGGCGGCGGCGACCCGCTGTCGCTCGGCAACCATGTCACTGCGCCCGAGGAACTGGCCGATCGGGTGCTCCACCCAGGGATCACCGCCCTGGCCATCTCCCCATTCATGCACGCGGCCGGGCATTGGCTGGCGTTTTCCACCCTGTTCGGCGGTGGGAAGGTGGTGACCCTCGACGGAGGGGTCTTCGACCCCGCTGCCGCATGGCGCCTGGTGGAGGTGGAGCGGGTGAATGTCCTGGTGGTCGTGGGCGATGCCATGGCCCGGCCCCTTCTCGATGTCCTGGCCGCTGCCCCCGATCGCCACGACCTCTCGTCCCTGATGGCCGTCGGGTCGGGTGGGGCGGTCCTGTCGCCCTCGACGAAGGCCCAGCTGGCGGAGCTGTTGCCGGGGCGCGTGCTAGCCGACCGCTTCGGCTCGTCGGAAACGGGTCAGGTCGGTGGAGAGCAGGTCCCCAGCGATCCGTACGGACCGCCACGCTTGCTGGTGGACGAGAAGACCAACGTGTTCGGCGACGATCTGAAGCCGGTGGTCCCGGGTTCGGGTGTCATCGGACACCTGGGCCGGAGTGGACATGTACCGTTGGGCTACCTCGGGGACCCGACCAGTACGTCAAAGGCTTTCGTCGAGATTGAAGGTCGGCGATGGGCGCTCCCCGGGGATTTGGCCACAGTGGAGGCCGACGGGGCGATCACCGTGCTCGGTCGTGGGTCCCTCTGTATCAATAGCGGCGGGGAGAAGGTCTTCCCCGATGAGGTGGAGGCAGTGTTGAAGGATCACGCCGATGTCGCCGACGCCATCGTGGTCGGGCTTCCAGACCCCCAGTTTGGCGAAAGGATTGCCGCCCTCGTGCAGCCGAGGCCCCAGCGAAAGGTCGAAGCCGAGCTTCTGACCGAACATGCGCGTCAGCGGCTGAGCCCGTACAAGGTGCCTCGTGAGATCGTCGTCGTGGAGGAGATCCGGCGCTCGCCCAGCGGCAAGCCCGACTATCGATGGGCGAAGGAGATCGCCCTACGCCCCCGACGGTGGCAGAGCGAGTCACCATGAGAGCCGAAGCGACGATCGACGGTTGGGTCGCGCCCGGGTTCGAAAGTGTGCGCGACACCTTCCGAGCCAACTTCGGCGACGGGTTGGAGGCGGGTGCGGCCTTTGGCGCCTACCACCGGGGCCAGAAGGTCGTCGACCTCTGGGGGGGTGTCGCCGATACAAGGACTGGTCGGAGATGGGACGAGGACTCCCTGGTACTGGTCTACTCGACCACCAAGGGGATCACCGCGATGTGCGCCAACCGGCTGGCACAGGAGGGCGCTATCGACGTGGAGGCGCCTGTGTCGTCGTACTGGCCCGAGTTCGCGCAGGCGGGAAAGGGGGATGTGACGGTGGCCGACCTTCTGTCACACCGGGCTGGGCTGGCCTGGGTCGACGGAGCGGTTTCCTTCGAGGAGGCACTGGCCTGGGACCCGGTCGTCGAGGCGCTCGAGAGGCAGGCGCCCTCGTGGCCACCGGGGACCGCCCACGGCTACCACGCGACGACGTACGGCTGGTTGGTCGGCGAGGTCGTTCGTCGGGTCAGCGGCCGAAGTCTGGGGACCTATCTGCGCGAGGAGATCGCCGGGCCACTCGGCGCGGAGTTCTTCATTGGCCTCCCGGGGACGGAGGAACACCGGGTCGCCCGTCTCGTCTCGTTTCTCGAGTCGCTGGCGTCAGGCCGAACCATGCCGTCGCTGGATGACCTGGTACCGGGCCCGCCCCGCCCCGGCGGCGGCGGCG
Organism: uncultured Acidimicrobiaceae bacterium; assembly: GCA_963817005.1. GTDB lineage: Bacteria > Actinomycetota > Acidimicrobiia > Acidimicrobiales > RAAP-2 > Bog-756. The sequence continues at coordinate 831,332 of CAWFMN010000004.1, read as the reverse complement.
AACTACCGGCAGCCGCGACGTATCTGGCCCCGGACGGGCCGCTCACCCGGGCCCTGGCTGCCCCCGGCGGCGCACTGTCGGACCCGCGCGCCTGGGACGACCCACGGCTCCGGGCGGCGGAGATCCCGGCGGCAAACGGCATCTGCGATGCCCGGTCTCTGGCGTGCCTCTACGCGGCCTGCGTCGGTGACGTGGCGACCCCGACCGGTGGGACCTTCCGCATCCTCGGCCCGGAGCAGCTCGACAGGGCCCTGCTCCCTCGGACCGAGGGGCCCGATGTTGTGCTCATGGGGCTGGACATCCAGTGGGGTCTCGGCTTCATGCTCAATCGCGGCATCGTGGGCTCGGCCGGCCTCGGCGGTCCCCGTTCCTTCGGCCACTTCGGCATGGGTGGCTCGGTGGGTTGGGCCGATCCAGACCTGGGACTGGGGATGGGCTACGTCATGAACCAGATGGAGATCGGCACGACTGGGGATAAGCGCAGTTACCGGCTAATGAACGCGGCGGTGGACGCGGCGCGCCGAGCTTCCTGAGCCGAGGGCCCGACTACCCGAGCACGGGGAAGCGGCGCTCGCCCGCCAGCCGGTCGAGCACCGTTTGCATCGTTGAGGTCAACTCGTCGTAGCACCTACGAACGACCACGTCGTCTTCGGCCGATTCCGGACCGTACCGCTCCGACCAGTCGATGGGCTCGCACAGTTCCACGGTGATCTTGGCAGGAAGGGGCACTGTGGGGATTCCTCCGGGGACGACCCCGAAAGGCGGGCCGAACACGAGCGGCATCACCTTGATCCGGAACAACCGGTCGAGTCCGAGGCGCCTTGCCACCCGCTCTCCGCGAGCCAGCACCACGACGGTTTCGTGGGCGCCGACGGAGACGGCGGGGACAACGGGCACCTGAAGCCGCAAGGCGAGCCGGACGACCCCGGTCCGCTGGCCGAAGTCGATGCGGTTGCGATCCCACCAGGGACGGAACACCTCATAGTCCCCGCCGGGGTAGTCGATCAGGATCCCGCCGGCCCGGAGTATCCCTTCTGCCCCGGCCGGTGTGGCTTCGACCCCTCCGGCCCGTCGTATTGCGGTCCCGACGCCGGGGAGCCCGAGGAGGAAGGAGTGGAACAACGCGTAGACGGGCTCGTCCTGACCTCGCTCACGCCACCATGCGGTCAACAGAACAGGAATGTCCGGCGGCATCTGCCCCCCCGAGTGGTTGCCCACCACCAGGAACGGCCCTTGGTCCGGCAGCCGGTCGAAGCCCCTCACCTCGGAGCGAAAGTAGGAGGCGAAGCAGTCCAGCACCGGACGAACCGCGGCAAGGAAGGCCACGTCCCGGGCTGAGCCGATCGGGGCGGGTGTCCCGTAGCTGCGCTCGACCACCCACCAACTATGCACCCTGGCCGGCCCGGTGTCCTTGGGGCCGGGTAGCCGTCGGAAGGCTCCTCCTGCACGCAAAAGGAGATCGGTGTGGCCCATGTGGTTGTGGGCGCAGGGGTTACCCGGGCCGGGTGGCCCCGACGAGCCCCGGCCAGTGGGCGTCGTCGAACCGGACGAGGGCCCCGGTGTGGGGGGCATCGATCATCTCGCCCGCCCCCACATACAGCCCGACATGGTCGACGCCGGAAGGGCTGCTGCCGAAGAAGACCAGGTCTCCGGGCTCCACCGTGGCGTCGTCAGGGACGGCCGGTCCGACGGCGAACTGGGCCTGGGCCACCCGGGGCAGGGAGATTCCGGCGCTCCGGTAGGCGGCCTGGGTCAGGCCCGAGCAGTCGAACCCGCCGCGGCCGGTGCCGCCCCAGGCGTACGGGGTGCCGAGCTGCTGGGCGGCGTAGGCGATGGCGGCCACCACGGTGCCCGACACGGTGGGGTCCTCGGCGATGGCCAGGGACAGGGACAGTACCGTGTCGGCGTAGGTCCCGGAGTGGTTGTAGGCCTCGACGGCCGCCCGCAGCGTCGGTTCGGAGCCGGCCCCGTCGGCACAGAGCATGGCGGAGGCCGTATAGACCGCGTCGACCGGATCGTACGGCGACGCCGGCCGGGCGCCGTCGGGCCCGACCGTGGCGTAGGCGGCGAAGGTGGCCGGCTCGAACTGCAGAGGTCCCTCGGCCCCGGCGCCGTTGGCCCCGGACCACACCCCGGCCCCGGTCGAGCGACCGCTGTCCGATTCCACCGTGCCCACCGCGGCCAGCACGGACCACGACAGGCCCGGGCAGGTGCCGGCGGCCTGCTGGTACAGGGGGAGCCAGGCGGGCGGGACCGCCGGGCCCGCGTCGGCCCCTCCGGAGCTCTGGGCACCGGCGGCACCGGCTCCGGACGGTGTGGGGCTGGAGCCGCCCCGTCCGGGACCGGCGGCCACCGCCACCAACAGGACCAGGCCCACGACGAGGGACACGACGGTGGCGATGAGTGCGAGGAGCTTGCCCACGGCCGTACCTCCGTACCGTCCGGGCGGTCAGGGTGAGCGGCGCCACTCAGAGATCCGGGCCAGGGGCCGGGGCCGCCCCCAGTCCATCACCTCCGTGGTCCGGTGGGCAAGACCCCTCCGACCAGTGGTCGGTATGCTCGTTCCACCGGATCTCCGGTGCCGGACAGGGGAGGAACGATCGTGCTCAGCACCATGCAGGACGCACCACTGTTGGTGAGCGGGATACTCCGCCACGGCCAACAGGTCTACGGGGACAGCCGGGTGACCACCATCACCGGCGCCGAGGGGGAGTCGACCAGCGCCACCTTCGCCGAGGTGGCCGAACGCGCCGAACGGCTGGCCGCGGCCCTGAGCCGCCTGGGAGTGGCGGACAGCGACCGGGTGGGCACCTTCCTGTGGAACAACCAGACCCACCTGGAGGCGTACCTGGCCATCCCGTCGATGGGCGCCGTCCTCCACACGCTCAACCTCCGGCTCTTCCCCGAACAGCTGTCCTACGTGATCAACCACGCCGAGGACCAGGTCATCATCGTCGACGCCTCACTGGTCCCGCTGTTGGCCCGGGTACGCGACCAGCTCACCACGGTCAAGCACATCGTGGTGGCCGGCGACGACGACACCAGCGCCCTCGGGGAGACCCTCTCCTACGAGGAGCTGCTGGCCGCCGAGGACCCGGGCTACGACTGGCCGTCCTTCGACGAACGGCAGGCCGCGGCCATGTGCTACACCTCCGGCACCACCGGCAACCCCAAGGGTGTGGTCTACAGCCACCGGTCGACCTGCCTGCACTCGTTCGCCGTGACGTCGGGCGCCGCCCTCGGCATCCACGATCAGGACATCGTGCTCTCCATCGTCCCCATGTTCCACGCCAACGCCTGGGGTACCCCGTACGCCGCCTTCATGACCGGGGCCGACCTGATCATGCCCCAGATGTTCCTGCAGGCCGCGCCGCTCGCCGCCATCATCGCCGAGCCACCGCCCCACCCTGTCGGCCGGGGTGCCCACCATCTGGAACGACCTGCTGCGCTACTCGAGGTCCAACCCGGTCGACATGTCGTCGCTCCGCATGATCACCGCCGGGGGCGCCGCCGTGCCCCGGCAGCTCATCGAGCAGTTCCGCGACGAGCTCGGGGTTCGCCCTCGTCCAGGGGTGGGGGATGACCGAGACCAGCCCCCTCTGCTCGTTGGCCCTGCCGCCCCGCGGCGTTCCCGAGGACGAGGAGATCGACTGGCGGTCCAAGACCGGCCGGGTCGTCGCCGGGGTGGAGGTCCGGGTGGTGGCCGAGGACGGCTCGATCCTGCCCAACGACGGGGAGTCGGTGGGCGAGTTCGAGGTCCGGGGACCGTGGATCACCGGCTCCTACTACGGCGAGCCCACGCCGGAGCGGTTCCACGACGGATGGCTGCGGACCGGTGACGTCGGGTCACTCGACCGCCGGGGCTACATGCAGATCAGCGACCGGACCAAGGACGTCATCAAGTCGGGTGGGGAGTGGATCTCGTCGGTCGAGCTGGAGAACGAGGTCATGGCCCACCCCGGCGTGGTCGAGGCGGCCGTCATCGCGGTACCCGACGAACGGTGGAGCGAGCGTCCCCTGGTGGCCGTGGTGCTGGACGACGGCGCCGACCACTCGGCCGACGAGCTGGTGGCCTTCCTCGGGGGACGGGTCAGCAAGTGGTGGCTGCCCGAGCGATGGACCTTCATCGACGAGGTGCCCAAGACCAGCGTGGGCAAGTTCGACAAGAAGGTCCTGCGGGCCCGGTACGCCGACGGAGGCCTCGACGTGGTCGAGGTCGACATCCAGGCCCCCCGCTGACCGCGGTGGGCGCCGATCCGGCCGAGATCGCCGAACGGCTCTCGGGCATCAGCGAGGAGTTGGCCGACCTGGCCCTGGACCGACTGCGGGAGGCCACCGAGGCCGTCCGCTCGGGCGGCGCCCCGATCCGGAGCTCACCGGGGAGGAGAAGCGGATCACCCGGGCCCGGCGCTCGGTGGACAAGGCGGTCACGCTGCTGGTCGGGTCGAATTCGTCCGGAGGGTTGCTCGACGAGGGGCCGTAGGGTGCGGCGGGGGGCAGGTCGTCAGGACCCGGCCGGCACGGCGATCCGGTTGAGGGCGTCGATCAGTTGGCGCAACGGCCGTAGTGCACCTTGTCGAAGCGGAAGACCAGGCGGTCGAGGTCGAGATGGTCACCGTCGGACCGTTCGGGGGGGAGCGGCCGGGACAGCCGCATGGCCCCCTCGGCCACGATGTCGGTGAACTCCCGGTTGAGTTCGGCCAGGCCGGCCCGGTCCGGAGCCCGGTGCATCCGCATCACCAGCAGGTCGCCGACCCACCGGCACGAGTGGTAGTTGCGGTAGAAGCCCAGGATCTCGTCGGTGGCCTCCTCCACGTCGTCGGTGATCATGAACAGGGACCGGTCGTCGCGGGAGACCAGGCCGCGGGGCTCGACCTCCTGGGCCAGGAAGTCGCTCCCAGCGTGCCAGTAGGTGCCGCCGGGAACGTCCGAGCATGACCACCGGCGCCGGCTCGGCCTTGCCCGTCTGGAGCAGGGTGAGCAGCTCGAACGCCTCGTCCAGGGTGCCGAACCCGCCGGGCAGGACCACGTAGCCGTCGGACTCCTTGATCAGCATCAGCTTGCGGGTGAAGAAGTAGCGCATCTCGACCAGCTTCGGGTCCTGGGCGATGAAGGCGTTGGCCCCCTGCTCGAACGGGAGCCGGATGTTGACCCCGAACGACGTGTCCCGGCCCGCGCCCTCCATGCCCGGCGGCCATGATCCCGGGCCCGGCCCCGGTGACCACCATCCAGTCGGCGGCGGCCATGCGAGGCGGCCAGGTCGCGGGCTGGACCGGTAGACCGGGTCGTCGGGCTCGGTGCGGGCCGAGCCGAAGATGGTCACCTTGCGCTCGTGGCGGAAGGGCCGGAACACCCGGAAGGCCTCGGCCATCTCGGCCAGGGCCGCGTCGGCCATCTTCAGGTCGATCACCTCGGTCCCGTCGCCGGCCAGTCCGGCCACCGTGCTCGACCATCGACCGGTACAGACGCCGTTGGGCGCCCGAGGCGCCGCTGGCGGTCGAGTCCGTCGACCAGCCGGTCGACGGCACCGGACACGTCGGGCGCCGGAGGGGGAGGCGGTCCACCGCCGGGCCGGGGGGAGGCGGCCATCAGTTGGCGGCGGCGAGCACTTCGGTGCGGGGGCCGTCGACCCGACCGTAGAGGGTGGTGCGCTGGGCCAGGACCGCGCCCCAGGGGCTCGACGATGGCGGCGAAACGCTCGGCATCCATCAGCTGGCCGTGACTGGCGCCGGCCGCCCGCGAGATGTTCTCGTCCATCAGCGTGCCGCCGAGGTCGTTGACCCCGGCCCGCAGGATCTGGCGGACGCCCTCGGCGCCCATCTTGACCCAGCTGACCTGGATGTTGTCGATGGCACCCCGGTAGGCGATCCGGCCGACGGCGTGCATCAGCAGCGTCTCCCGGAAGGTCGGGTCCCCGCCGGGCCTTGCTGCTGGAGGTAGATGGGCGTGGCCATGTGCACGAAGGGCAGGGGGACGAACTCGGTGAAGCCGCCCGTCTCCCGCTGGAGGTCCCGGGTGCGGACCAGGTGGCGGGCCCAGCGACCGGGCTGCTCGACCGCGCCGAACATGATGGTGACGTTGGAGCGCAGGCCGACCCCGTGGGCGGTGCGGTGGGCCTCGAGCCACTCCTCGGTGTTGATCTTGTCGGGGCAGAGGATGGCCCGGACCTCGTCGTCGAGGATCTCGGCGGCCGTGCCCGGCAGGGTCTTGAGGCCGGCGTCCTCGCAGCCGGCGCAGGTACTCGGCCAGCGGCATCCCCGAGCGGCGGGCCCCCTCGGTGACCTCGAGGGCGGTGAACCCGTGGATGTGGATGGTCGCCGAGGCCTGCCCGCACGGCCTTGATCACGTCGAGGTAGTAGTCGCCGTCGAAGTTGGGGTGGATGCCCGCCCTGCAGGCAGACCTCGGTGGCGCCCCGCGGCCTCGGCCTCCGCGCACCCGGTCGGAGATCTCGTCGAGCTCGAGCAGGTAGGGCGTCGCCCCGCAGGTTGAGCGACAGCGGGCCCTTGGAGAAGGCGCAGAACCGGCACTTGAACGTGCAGACGTTGGTGTAGTTGATGTTGCGGTTGTCGCACGAAGGTGACGTCGTCGCCGACGGTCTCGGCGCCGCAGCTCGTCGGCCACCTCGGCCACCGCGCGCACCTCGGGGCCGCGGGCGCGCGAACAGCGTGACGATCTCGTCCTCGCCCACCTCCTGGCCGAGCGCGCACGCCGGCCAGCACCTCGGCCACGGCGCCGCCGGCGCCGGCGGCCACCGCGGCCGGCGAGCGGGACCGGCGGCCGCCGGCGGGCCGGTCCGAGCAGCGGCGGGCGGCGGCTCCTCGCCGCCCGAGCACCACGGGTCGGTCGCGGCCAGCCCCTCGGCGTCGGAGGCGTCGAGCACCGGGAAGCGCATGGCCGGGTCGAGCCACCGCTCGGGGTCGAGGGCGAAGGTCGGGTAGACGGTCAGCCGGGGCGCCAGGGTGAACCCGGCCGCCTCGGTGGCCGCGCGGAGGATGTCGAGCGCCGGCCAGGCCCGCTCGGGGTTCACGTGGTCGGCGGTGACCGGCGAGACCCCGCCCCAGTCGTCGATGCCGACGCCGAGCAGCGGCGCCAGGTCGTCGGAGAGGTTCGGCGGCGCCTGCAGGTGGACCTCGGGCGGGCAGGACCAGCCGGGCCGACGGCGATGGTCCACAGGAGCTCGTCGGGCGGGCAGGCGCGGCCGCTGGTGCATGGAGGTGCCCGGCTTGGGCAGGAAGTTCTGGACGATGACCTCCTGCACGTGGCCGTGGCGCCGGTGGCTGGCGGCGATGGCCTCGAGCGCGGCCAGCCGGTCGGCCCGGCGACTCGCCGATGCCGACCAGGATGCCCGGTGGTGAAGGGGATGGCCAGCTCGCCGGCCGCCTCCAGGGTGGCCAGCCGTCGGGCCGGGGTCTTGTCGGGGGCCCAGCGGTGGGCGTCGAGGTCCGGGTTGAGCGACTCGATCATCATCCCCTGGCTGGCGCGAGACCGCCCGGAGGCGGAGCGAGCTCGTCGGCGGTCGAGGGCCCCGGCGTTGGCGTGGGGGAGCAGGCCGGTCTCCTCGACGACGGCCCGGCACGCGGCCACCAGGTAGTCGACGGTCGAGGCGTAGCCGTGGGTCGTCCAGCCACTCGCCGGCCGCCGGGTAGCGCTCCTCGGGCCGCTCGCCCAGGGTGAACAGCGCCTCGTGGCAGCCGGCGGCCGCGCCCGGCCCGGGCGATGGTCGAGGACCTGGTCGGGCGAGAGGTAGGGCGACGCGACCCGGGCCGGGGCCTTGGCGAAGGTGCAGTAGCCGCACCGGTCGCGGCACAGCATGGTCAGGGGGATGAACACCTTGGGCGAGTAGGTGACCCGGTTGCCGTGGGCCGTCGATCGGACCCGTGAGGCCCGTTCCTGGAGGGCGGTGAGGGGCATGTCCGCCCACTCCGCACCCGCCCGCCGGGGGGGCACCGGCGCGGTTGCATCGGCGGCAGCCGACGATGGCGCCGACGATGGCGCCGACGGGTGCGCAGGCGTGGAGCCGGGGTCGGCGGGCATCGGCGACACCTTATCGGAGGAGTCCGAGCGGGCGGCCGGGACCGGTCGGGCCCGGTAGCCCGGGCTGAACGACACCCGGCCTACGAGGGCAGAGCGGTGTCGCCGACGGCGTCCTGGTCCACCAGCCAGACGATCCGGTCAGCGGTGACGCGGCCGGCCGGGACGTCGGCCCCGGCCACCACCCCGGCGAAGGCGTCGCGCTTGGACGCCCCGGAGACGGTGAACACGGCCAGCCTGGCCCGGGCGAGGGCCGGGTAGGTGAGGGTGATGCGGTCGTGGCGGTTGGTGGCCGAGGGGTCCTGGTTGGCCACTACCAGGACACCGGGGTCGGTGATGTCGAGGGCGGCGGATCCGGGGAAGAGCGAGGCGGTGTGGCCATCGGGTCCCAGTCCCAGGTGGACGACGTCGAAGGCCGGGAGCGGTGCGATGACCGCCTGGTAGTCGGCGGCCGCCGCCGATGGGGCCCCTGATCGGTACATGGGATGGTCCGAGCCCACCGCGCCGACCACGGCGAACAGGGTCTCGGCGACCATCCGGTGGTTGGAGTCGGGGTGGTCGGGCGGCACGCACCGCTCGTCACCCAGATAGACGTCGACGTCGCCCCAGGCCATCCCGGTGCCCGGTCCACCCAGTTCGGCCAGCCGCCCGTAGCACTCCCGGGCCGTGGACCCGCCCGAGAGGACGAGGGAGAACCGGTCCGATCGGGTCACGGACATCGCGTCGAGTACCAGACGGGCGAAGGCGTCGGGCACCGAGCCCACCAGGTGGACGGTGCCGTTCACGGGGTGCGACCGGTCACCGGGGACCCGGTCATTGCGGCAGTTCGGTCAGGCGACCGCCGGTCAGCTCGAGGTCGATGACGGGATTGCGCCACACGTCACCGGACCGCTCGACCAGCAGGTCGGCCATGTGGGGGCCCCAGGTCCCGGCCGGGTAGGTCTGCATGGCCCCACCCGGTTCCGACCACGCCTCCAGGTAGGGGGCGACGATCCGCCAGGCCTGCTGGACCTCGTCGGACCGGATGAACAGGGTGGCGTCTCCGACCATGGCGTCGTGGATCAGGCGCTCGTAGCCGTCGGCCGCCTCCTCGCCGGCGAAGGCCTCCGCGTAGTTGAAGTCCATGGCCACCGAGCGGATGTGGAACTTCTCGCCAGGCACCTTGGCTCCGAACTCGAGACTGATCCCCTCGTCGGGCTGGATGCGGACGATGAGGGTGTTGGGCCGTAGATCGCGACTGGCGCGGTGGTCGAACAGCAGGAACGGGACCTGACGGAAGGTCAGCGCCACCTCCGTCACCCGGGCCGGCAGCCGTTTGCCGGTCCGCACGTAGATGGGGACCCCGGACCAGCGCCAGTTCTCCACCCGTAGCCGGAGGGCCAGATAGGTCTCGGTCTGGCTGTCGGGGGAGACGTCCTGCTCCTGTCGGTAGCCGATCACCTTGTGGCCGTCGATGGCCCCGGGGCCGTACTGGGCTCGCACCGACTTGTCCACCGCCTCGTCCGGGGAGGGGATGTCGATGGCCTGGAGGAGCTTGACCTTCTCGTCGCGGATCCGGTCGGCGTCGGTGCTGGTGGGGGACTCCATCAGCGTGAGGGCCAGCACCTGCATGACGTGGTTCTGGACGATGTCCCGCAGGGCCCCGGCCGTCTCGTAGAACCCGCCCCGGTGCTCGACGCCCAGGGACTCGGCCACGGTGACCTGGACCTGCTCCACGTAGCGGCGGTTCCAGATCGGCTCGAAGACGGCATTGGCGAACCGGAGGGCCAGGACGTTCTGGACCGTCTCCTTGCCCATGTAGTGGTCGATCCGGTAGATCTGCGATTCCTCGAAGGCCGCGTGCATCTGCTCGTCGAGGGCGATGGCGCTCCCGAGGTCGCGGCCGTAGGGCTTCTCGACCACCACTCGGATGAACCGATCGGCGGTGTCGGGCCCCACGCACCCGTGGATGGCCAGGGCCCCGGCCACCAGACCGAAGACGCTGGGGATGGTGGCCAGGTAGTAGAGGCGGTTGCCGTCGGTGCCGTCCACCTCGTCGGCCTCGTCCAGGTGGGTACTGGAGCTGGCCGAAGGTGTCCGGGTGGTCGTACTCGCCGGCGATGTACTTGAACCGGTCGGTGAGGGCCCGCCACTTCGGGCCGCCCTCGGGGGTGGCCTCCACCACATGGGCTCGGAACTCCTCGTCGCTCCAGTCGGTGCGGGCCACCCCGATGACGGTGAACCCGTTGTCGAGCACGCCCCGGTCGGCCAGTCGGGACAGGGCCGGGAGGATCTTGCGGGCCGTGAGGTCGCCGGAGGCACCGAAGATGACCATGGCCACCGGCGGGGCCTTGGACAGGACCGGCGGCAAGGAGTGCCGTTTGCCCGCAGCCTTGCCGGGTGTGGCGGTGTCGGTGTCGGCGCTCATTTGGGGGTGGAGGTCTCGCCGCCCTGGGTGCCGTCGGTCGTGATGAAGGCATGTCCCCCGAACTGGTTGCGCAGCGCCGAGACCAGCCGCATCCCGAAGGCGTCCCGCTTCTGGGAGGCGAAGCGGGCGAACAGGGCGGACGAGATGACCGGTGCCGACACGCCCCGGTCGATCGCCTCCTCGCACCGTCCAGCGTCCCTCACCCGAGTCGGCGACCACCCCCTCGATCTGGTCGAAGCCCGACTCGGGTCGCAGGGCCCGCTCGGCCAGCTCGAGCAGCCAGCTGCGCACCACCGAGCCGTAGCGCCAGATGGAGGCGATCTCGTGGAGGTCGAGGTCGAACTCGGGGGCTTCGGACATGATCTCGAAGCCCTCGGCGTAGGCCTGCATCAGTCCGTACTCGATCCCGTTGTGGACCATCTTGACGAAGTGACCGGCCCCGGCCGGGCCCACGTGGGCGTAGCCGCCCTCGGGGGCCAGGGTCGACGAAGACCGGCTCGGCGACGGCCACCGCCTCCTTGGTGCCACCCACCATGAGGCAGTAGCCCTCGGTCAGGCCCCAGATGCCGCCCGAGGTGCCGGCGTCGACCAGGGCGATGCCCTTGCTCGGCCAGCCGGGCGACCAGGGGAGCGGTCTCCTTGTAGTTGGAGTTGCCGCCGTCGATGATCACGTCGCCGGACCCGAACAGCCCGGCCAGCGTGGTGATGGTGGAATTGGTGGCCTCCCCGGCCGGCACCATCACCCAGGCCACCCGCGGCGGCGTCGAGCTTGGCCACCACCTCGTCGAGGGTGGCCGCCGGCTCGGCGCCCGATTGGCCGCCGCCGCGCTGCGGGCCTGGTCGCGAGAGGTCGAAGGCGACCACCTCGTGCCCGTGCTCGATGAGTCGCTGGGTCATGTTGGCGCCCATCTTCCCCAGACCGATCATGGCGATCTTCATCGTGCTTCTCCTTGATGTCGTTCGGAGTGGGGGTGCGGCAACTGCGGAGTGGCGGACGGTGCGGGTGGTGCCGACGGCGCGGGTCGACCGGTCGGATACCGGCGCAGGCCGCCGCCAACCCGGCTCGCCCTAGGCCCCGCCGGCCAGGGAGTTGGCCTTGTCGGTGAGCGACTGCATCAGCTCGTCGAAGGACTTGGCGAATGACGCCACCCCCTCCGACTCGAGCACGGCGGCGACGTCGGCCATGTCGACGCCGGCCGCCGCCAGGCGGTCGATGAGCCGGCGGGCCTCGTCCACCTCGGTGTCGACCGTGCGGGCCACGGTGCCGTGATCGAGGAAGTCGGCCACCGTCCCGTCCGGCATGGTGTTGACGGTGTCGGGTCCGATGAGCGTGTCCACGTAGAGCCAGGTCGGGGTAGGCCGGGTTCTTGGTCGAGGTCGACGCCCACAGCGGACGCTGCACCCGGGCCCCCCGGGCGGCCAGAGCCTCCCAGCGGGGTCCGGAGAAGCGCTCCGCGAACAGGGCGTAGGCCAGACGGGCCTGGGCCACCGCCGCCCGTCCCCGGAGGGCGAGCAGGTCGCTGCCGCCGGTCGCCGCCCTGGGCGGCGGCCTCAATCCGCCGGTCGACCTCGGTGTCCACCCGGCTGACGAAGAACGAGGCCACACTGGCCACCCTGGACAGGTCGTCCGCGCCGGAGGCGGCCAGGGCCTCGAGCCCGGACAGGTAGGCCTCGATGACCTCGTCGTAGCGGTCGAGGCTGAAGATCAGCGTCACGTTGATGCTGCGGCCCTCGCTGATCATCTGACGGATGGCCGGGACGCACTCGGGGGTGGCCGGGATCTTGACCAGCACGTTGGGCTGGTCGATGCGGGCGTGGAGGTCGCGGGCGGCGGCGATGGTGCCCTCGGTGTCGTGCGCCAGGGCCGGGGCCACCTCCACCGAGACGAAGCCGTCCCCTCCGTCGCGACGCGTCGTAGACCGGCCGCAGGATGGTGAGGGCGGCGTCGATGTCGTCGACCACCAGGTCCCAGTAGGCCTCCTCCACCGACGTGGTCTGGATCAGTGAGCCGAACTGGTCGTCGTAGGTGTGCTGGCCCTCGATGGCCTTGGCGAAGATCGTCGGATTGGAGGTGATTCCCCGGATGCCCTGGTCGACCAGGCCGGCCAGGGTCCCGTCCTCGAGCCAGTCCCGGCGCAGGTTGTCGAGCCACGGGCTCTGTCCCTGCTCGTCGAAGAGATCATCGAGCCTGGTCATGGGCGTCCTTTCGTCGGGGTCGCCGCCGTGCGGGGGGATTCGGTCACCCGGCTGACCGCCCGGCCACCAACGCGGCGGCCTCGGTGGCCACGTGCTCGGGGGTGAAACCGAACTCCTCCATGGCCACGTCGCCGGGGGCCGAGGCCCCGAAGTGGTCGATGCCGACCGTGGCGTCGGCGTAGCGCTCCCAGCCGAAGGGACTGGCTGCCTCCACGGCCAGTCGGGGTACGCCGTCGGGCAGCACCTCACGCCGATAGCCCTCGGCCTGAGCGGCGAACAGGTCCCACGAAGGGAACGAGACCACGCGGGCGGCCAGGCCGTCGGCGGCCAGCAGGTCGGCGGCGGCCAGGCAGACCTGGACCTCGCTGCCGGTGCCGATGAGGACCACCCGGGCTCCGCCGCCCTCCGGCTCGCGCAGGACGTAGGCCCCCCGGGACACCCCGGGTCGGCCCGGTCGGCCGTCTCGGCCAGCACCGGGACGTCCTGGCGGGAGAGGATGAGGGCGGTCGGGCCCGTCGGAGTCGACGGCGATGCGCCACGCCTGGGCGGTCTCGTTGGCGTCGGCCGGACGGATCACCCGGAGCTCGGGCATGGCCCGCACGGCGGCCAGCTGCTCGACAGGCTGGTGGGTGGGCCCGTCCTGCGCCCAGCCCGATGGAGTCGTGGGTCCACGAGTAGACGACGTGGACGTCGGAGAGCGCGGCGAGACGGACCGCGCCGCGCATGTAGTCGCTGAAGACGAAGAAGGTGCCGCCCACCGGCAGGACCCGCCGAGTGGGCGGCCATGCCGTTCATCACGCCACCCATGCCGTGCTCGCGGATGCCGTAGTGGATGAGGCTGCCGCCGGGCTCGGCGGCCGACTGGGCGGTGGCGTCGGCCATGGCCATGCCGGTGTTGCCGGTGAGGTCGGCGCTGCCGGGCATGAGGCCGGGGATGGACTCGCCGGTGGCGTCGAGGCAGGCCTTGATGGCCTTTCGGGTGGCCATGGGCCCGTCCTCCGGGGCGAAGGTGGGCAGCTTGGCCTCCCACCCGGGCATCCCGTGGCCGGCCTGGGCCGGCCTCCCATCGGGCCTTGTCGCCGCCCCAGGCGTCGAACCGCGCCTCCCAGTCGGCCCGGAAGGCCCGACCGCGGGGGATGCAGCGCCCGGTACATCTCGAGCACGTCGTCGGGCACCCAGAAGCGTCTCGTCGGGAGGGAGGCCGAGGAGCTCCTTGGTCAGTCGGATCTCCTCCTCGGAGAACGGGTCCCCGTGGGCCTTGGCCGTGTCGGTCAGGTGGGGGGAGGGGTAGCCGATGTGGCTGCGCAGGATGATCGAGGCGACGGGACGGTCCTCCTCGGCCTTGGCCCGCAGCAGGGCGGCCTCCAGGGCGTCGAGGTCGTTGGCGATCTCGCCGACGTCGTCCACGCTCCACCCGTAGGCGGCGAAGCGCTCCCCGACGTCGTCGGAGTAGGACAGCTCGGTGGGTCCGTCGATGGTGATGTGGTTGTCGTCGTAGACATAGACCAGGCGTCCCAGCCCCAGGTGGCCGGCCAGCGAGGCGGCCTCGTGGGAGATCCCCTCCTCGAAGCAGCCGTCTCCGGCGATCACGAAGGTGTGGTGGTCGCAGACCTCCGGCGAGTAGTGGGTGCGGAGCCACCGCTCGGCGATGCCCATGCCCACCCCGTTGGCCACGCCCTGGCCGAGGGGCCCGGTGGTCACCTCGACCCCGGGCGTGTGGTTGTGCTCGGGGTGACCCGGGCGTACGGCTGCCCCACTGCCGGAAGCCGCGCAGGTCGTCGAGGGTCAGGCCGTAGCCGGTCAGGTACAGCATGGAGTACAGGAGGATCGAGGCGTGCCCGTTGGACAGGACGAAGCGGTCGCGGTCGGGCCAGTCGGGGCTCGGACGGGTCGTGGCGCATGACCCGGGTGAACAGCACGTGGGCCAGCGGTGCCAGGGCCATGGCCGTGCCGGGATGGCCGGAGTTGGCCGCCCGCGGGGCGTCCATGGCCAGTCCCCGGATGACGTTGACCCCGAGCTGCTCGAGGGTGCCGGCGTCGGCCGGGTTCCCGGTGGACGGAGGGCTCGCGCTCATTGCGGCCACCCTATCGGCCGCGTGCGACCGTGGGCGATGTGACCCGACGCCGATCGAAGGCCGTCACGGGCCGGCCCGGCCCGGCCGTGACGGGCAGACGGGCCGTCGGTTCAGCGCGATCGGAACAGGGCCATCGAGGCGCTGAATTGGTGGACGAAGTTGTGGCCCCCGACGGGTCCGAACTCCCCGCCGGCGAACAGGCCTCCCAGCGGTACCGATCCGACCGAGCGGGCCACGGCCCGGGCGTCGTGGTGGGCGTCGTCGAACAGCCGGGTGCCCCGTCCGTTGCAGGTGAACACCAGGGCGGCGTCGGCCCGCCGCCCCTCCAGCAGCTGGGACAGCTGGTGATCGGCGGTGTCGGCGTCCCGGCGGTGGAACCGGATGGTGCTGCCCAGCGGCACCCGGTCGTCCACGGCCACGGCACCGGTGGCCCGGTCCACCCCGACCAGGCTGCGGACCAGGTAGTCCGAGGGCAGGGGGTCCCCGACCCGTTCGTCGACCACGCGGCCGACGAAGAGCCCATTGGTCTCGATGCCCGCTACCTCGGTCGGATCGAGGTGCTCGGTGATCTGCCCGATCAGGCACTCCATGGCCGGCCGGCCGGCCACCTCGTAGATGATGTTCCGGTCGGACCGGGTCACGGTGAGCGCGTCGCCGTAGGGCCGGCATCCCTGCGAGACCAGCGTCTGGATGTCGATCCCTCCTCCGACCAGGACGCCGGTGGCTCCGTCCGACACCACCTCGCGCTCGTGGACCAGGCGGGAGCCGCCCGGCCCACGCCCGCCCGACGCGTTCCCGCCCACCACGGGCAGGCCGGGGCACCGATCGGCCAGCCACGCCAGGAAGTCGGCGGCGGGGAAGGTGAACGGATCGGCCACCAGGATCAGCGCTGCGGGATCGAAGCCGAGGTGGTCCGGCCACCCGTCGAAGTGCCAGTCACCTCCGGCCAGGCGGGTCGCGCGTCAACCGGACCGGGGCGAGGGGACCGATCCAGCCGGCCCACAGGCTGATGGCCGGCGTCTCCTCGACCTCCCGCCCGGTCCCCACCACCGACTCGGCGGCGGCCCCGACGATGGCCAGGGGGTGGAGCACCGACCCGACGGTGTGGACGATGTCCTCCAGGGCGCCGGCGTGGGACCGGGTCGCCGCCACCATCACCAGATCCGGTCGCTCCCCGATGGACTCGAGCACCGATCCGGTGACCTCTCCGACCGCCTCCGACGCCACGGGGTGCTCGGACAGCGCACTGGCGAACGGCACGACGATCAGAGGTCCGGCTGGTGGAAGCGGATGTCGAGTGACCGGAGGTAGGTGTGCAGACCGGCGTCCTGGATGGGGACCAGGAAGGCGGGCTGGCCGGACTCGTTGTGGTGGCTGTGCCAGAGCCCGGGAGGGGTGACGAACGCCCCTTGCTCCTCCCAGTCGACCCGCACCGGATCGAGAATGGACCCGTCACCGTCGAGCCGGTGGCCGAGCAGCGAATAGCAGCCCGGGGCGCAGGCCGTGATGAGGTCGAGGGCCACGCTCTGGTGTCGGTGGGGCCGCTGGAACCGCCCGGCGGGCAGGATCCCCGAGCATGGCCCAGAGGGTGTGGGTCACGGTGAGGGTCTGGGGGGTGGCGGCGTTGCCCAGGAGGACGCTCACGCGGCTTCGATCGGCGGCGTCCGGATCCTGTGCCACCTCGGCCAGTCGGGCCAGGGCCGCGTCCCCGTCGAAGCGGGTCGGCGCGAATCGGGGTCGGGTCGGGGTGGCGCCGAGGTAGCGGAGCAAGGGAGCGTCCGTGACCCGGTAGAGAAGGGCCGACGTCGGCACCGTCGTCCTCGCCGACCGGGTCGGCGCGATGGGAGGTGGTGCATCCCGACGGGCAGGGTCAGGAAGTCGCCGGCCCGCCAGGGCATCCGGCCGGCCCCGGCGCCCCCCGGAACGGATCGGTCGAACTCGCTGTGACCGGATCCCCGGAGGCAGTAGTAGAGCTCACTGGTGGCGTCGGGCTCGGTGACGACTTCCTCTCCGGGGCGGATGACCACGAACGAGGCCAGTAGCCCCGGGCTGGTGGCTGGACCGTCCACCTCGAGCTGGGCGGAGAGGTCCAGGTGAACGATGCGGGTCGGTCCGCCGGCATGGAGGTCGGGGGAGAACCGGTGGACCGGCACCGGGCCGATCGACCCCGTGGCCAGCGGATCGGCGGCGGTGGAGTACTCGAAGAAGACCGCGTCACCCGTCCAGTCCTCGTTGGCCTCGCCCACGAGGAGGGCCGGGCCGCGGTGTTCGCCGGTGCGTTGGGTCATGCCTCCAGTATCGACCAGTGGGACGGGGGTAGCGTGACCCGGTGGCCGACCAGCGGATCCAAGTCCCGCCCAACTGCGAGCTCACCCTGGGGATGACCTGCGTCGACAAGGCCCAGCCCGGCCGTACGGTCTGGCGCATGCGGGCCGACGAACGGTTTGCCAATCCCGCCGGCATCGTGCAGGGCGGGTTCATCGGGGCCATGGCCGACTCGGCCATGGGCTCGGCCACGGTGACGTTCGCACGGGAGCAGGGGAGGAGGGTCTTCTCGTCCAATGTGGAGATGAAGACGAGTTTCCTGGCACCGGTGCGGGTGGACGCGATCCTCGAGTGCACGGCCATCGTGGTCTCCGGCGGCGCCCGGGTGGCGTTCGCCGAGGCCGAGGTGGTCGACGACCGGGGTACGACGGTGGCCCGGGCCAGCTCCACCTACCTGTTCACCGAGCGGGAGTGACCGGCATCGAGCGCTCCCGGAGCTCCGGGAGCCATCCGGCGGGCCGGTCGCCGCACCCTGGCTAGAGTTGGGGCGATCGAACAGCAGGTGGTGGCGCGCCCCGGGGCGTGGGGCCACCTGGGCAGCGCCGAGCCCGAGGAGGACCGTGGCCCGAAGTCGAAGCGGAACAGGCAGAGGGCTGAGTGGGCTGCGCACCTCGAGCGGCGAAGCCGTGCAGCTGGTCATCGACTACATCAAGCAGGAGACCCTGACCCCACTGCGGGGACTGGGCCGATACATACTGTTCGGGGTGGTCGGCTCCGTGGCCCTGGCCATCGGCCTGGTCATTCTGGCCGTGGCCTTCCTGCGGCTGCTCCAGGCCGAGACCGGGAGCACGTTTGCCGGCAACTGGTCGTGGGTGCCGTACCTCATCTGCACGGTGGCGGTGGTCGGCGTGGCGGCGGTGGCCGTGCTGGCCGTGACCCGGGGTCAGAACCGGAGCAGCTCCACCCCCGAAAAGGAGACCCCATGACCACCGCTCCCGAGCCCATCACCCGTGACGACATCGAGGCCAAGTTCCGCGAGCTGACCGGCGAGGTGTCCGACGAGGTCGAATCCACCCGCTCGCAGGTGATCACCGTGGCCCTGGCGGCCGGGGTGGCCCTGGTTGCCGTGGTCTTCCTCATCGGCCGCCGCAACGGCCGCCGACGGTCGGCCGTCGTCGAGGTCCGGCGGATCTGAGCCGTGGACACCTTCCTGCGCTACATCCAGGTCCGGGCGTTCGGACGCGGCCTGCGGGGCTACCACTCGGCCTGGGTCGTGGTCGGGGTGGCCATCTGGATGATCAACCGGGCCCGCAATGCCGACGATGTGGTCTACCGCACCAAGCTCAAGCCCGGCGAGCGCCTGTTCGTCGAGACGGGCAAGCCGCCTTCCTCCAAGCGCCGCGCCCGCTGAGCGACCCGGCTGTCGGCTGCCGCAGCCGCTGGATGAGACTGCGCGCCGACGGGGGTGAGCGATGACCGGCATGGATGACGAGGGGCCGTCCGGGGACCGGAGCCTTCTCCTGGCCGGTGAGCGGGTCCTGCTGGTCGACGCCAAGCAGCGCCGGTACCTGATCACCCTGCGCACCGGGGCGTCGTTCCACACCCACGTCGGGCATCGTCGCCCACGACGACCTCATCGGTGCGCCCGAAGGGAGCACCGTCCTGGGCAGCACCGGCCGGCGGTTCCTGGTGCGTGCGGCCCACCCTCGTCCGACGTCGTCCTCAAGATGCCCCGCGGCGCCCAGGTCATCTACCCGAAGGACCTCGGGGCCATCCTCATCGAAGCCGACATCGCCCCCGGGGTCCGGGTGCTCGAGGCCGGTGTCGGGTCCGGGCGCGCTCTCGATGGCGCTCCTGCGGGCCGGGGCCGACGTGGTCGGCTACGAGCTCCGCGACGACTTCGCCGAACGGGCCCGGGCCAACGTGGCGGCCATGCTGGGGCCGGGTGCGCCGGTACCGGGTGGAGCTGCGCGACGTGTACGAGGGCATCGACGAGGTCGGACTCGACCGGATCCTGCTCGACCTGCCCGAGCCCTGGCGGGTGCTGCCTCACGCCGGCAAGGCCCTGCGCCCCGGGGGGATCCTGCTGTGCGTACCTGCCGTCCATCAACCAGACGGCCCAGCTGCGGGCGGCGATGGAGCAGTACGGGTTCGGGATGGCGTCCACCCTCGAGGTGCTGCATCGGACCTGGCACATCGAGGACCGGTCGGTGCGGCCCGACCACCGGATGGTCGGCCACACCGGGTTCCTCACGACCGGGCGACTGCTCCTGCCGTTCGAGGAGGAGCCCACCGCTGCCGCCGAAGCGTCGGAGTGAGGGGACCGCCGGAACCGCCCGCGGCCGCTTCCGCCGGGCTCAGCTCTGCTCGATGAAGATGCACTCCCCGGGGCACTCCTCGGAGGCCTCGACCACGGCGTCCTCGAGGTCGGCGGGCACCGCGGCCATGCCGGCCGAGCCTCCGGGCTCGTTCTTGACGTCGGCACCGTCCTTCACGTAGGCCAGACCGTCGTCGAGCAGCGTGAACACCGCCGGGGCGATCTCCTCACAGAGACCGTCGCCGGTGCAGAGATCCTGGTCGATCCAGACCTTCATCAGTTGCGTCACTCCTCGGTTTTCTGCCGGTGCGTTCGACTGCGCTCAGCCCTGTGCCCGGCCCGCACTCCACGTGTGCAGACGATCGGGCCAGCGGACCTCAGCGCCCGCGGTCGGACCTGAAGACCAACGCCCTCCCCCCAATGCTATCCGCAACCGCGGCACAGGTGGCTGACGGTCCGTCAGATCCAAGCCCCGGCCTGGCCTTCTCCGGTCCGTTTCCGGCAGCGAATGCGTCGGGGGGAGCGCGGCTCCGGTGTAGGGTCGCCTCAGGTGACGACAGTCGAACGAGGTGATTCCCACGGTTGATTTCGATGACGTGCCCGACGATCGCCGAGCGGCAGCGGACGGGCAGGACGACGACCTCGACACGCTGCGGGTGCGGGCTCAGGCGGCCGAGGAGGAAGTCACCGTGCTCCGCCGTCGGCTCCAGGAGAGCCCTCGGCGGGTGCAGACCCTCGAGGAGCGGCTCCTCGAGACCAAGGGCCAGCTGGCCCAGGCCATCTCGCAGAACGAGAAGCTGACCTTCACCCTGCAGACAGGCCAAGGAGCACGTCGCCGCCCTCCGCGAGGAGGTCGAGAAGCTGACCCAGCCGCCGGCGGCCTACGGGACGTTCCTCGGCACCAACGACGACGGCACCGTCGACGTGTTCTCCGGCGGCCGCAAGATGCGGGTCTCCCTGCACCCCGACATCGACGCCGGGGAGCTCCGCCGGGGCAACGAGGTCGTCCTCAACGAGTCGCTGAACGTGATCCTGGCCCGCGAGGGCGAGGGCTCGGGCGAGGTGGTGCACCTGAAGGAGGTGCTCGAGGACGGGCGGCGTGCCCTGGTCTTCGGCCGGGCCGACGAGGAGCGGGTGGCCGAGCTGTCCGACGACCTGCGTCGGCGTCAAGCTGCGGGCCGGCGACACCGTGCTGATGGAGTCGCGCACCGAGCTGCTGATCGAGAAGCTGCCCCGGCCCGAGGTCGAGGAGCTCGTCCTCGAGGAGGTCCCCGACGTCACCTACGCCGACGTGGGCGGGCTCGACACCCAGATCGAGGCCATCACCGACGCCGTCGAGCTGCCCTACCTGCACCGGGACCTGTTCACCGAGTACACGCTGCCGGCGCCCAAGGGGATCCTGCTCTACGGCCCGCCCGGGGTGCGGCAAGACCCTGATCGCCAAGGCGGTGGCCAACTCGCTGGCCAAGAAGGTGGCCGAGGTCACCGGCAACGACAACGTCCGCAGCTACTTCCTCAACATCAAGGGCCCCGAGCTCCTCAACAAGTACGTGGGCGAGACCGAGCGCCAGATCCGCCTGGTCTTCCAGCGGGCCCGGGAGAAGGCCGAGGAGGGCGTGCCCGGTCATCGTCTTCTTCGACGAGATGGACTCGCTGTTCCGCACCCGGGGCACCGGGATCAGCTCGGACATGGAGTCGACCATCGTGCCGCAGCTGCTGGCCGAGATCGACGGCGTCGAGACGCTGCGCGACGTCATCGTCATCGGGGCCTCCAACCGCGAGGACCTCATCGACCCCGCCATCCTGCGGCCCGGGCCGCCTCGACGTGAAGATCAAGATCGAGCGGCCCAACGAGGTGGCGGCGGCCCAGATCTTCTCCCGCTACCTGACCCCGGACCTCCCCCTCGACGCCGAGGAGGTGCGGACGCCTGGGCGGCGGGGACCCGGCCAAGGCCATCCAGGCCATGATCGAGTACACCGTGGCCGAGATGTACCGCAACGACGACGAGAACCGGTTCCTCGAGGTCACCTACCAGAACGGCGACAAGGAGATCCTCTACTACCGGGACTTCGCGTCGGGGGCCATGATCGAGAACATCGTCCGCCGGGCCAAGAAGCTGGCCATCAAGCGGGCCATCGCCGAGGAGACCAGGGGGATCCGGACCGACGACCTGCTGGAGTCGATCCGTCAGGAGTACAAGGAGAACGAGGACCTACCCAACACCACCAACCCCGACGACTGGGCGAGGATCTCGGGCAAGAAGGGTGAGCGGATCGTCTACATCCGCACGCTCATCGAGTGACCGCGACGAGACCAAGGGTGGCCGGTCCATCGAGCGGGTGGGTACCGGTCAGTACCTCTGAGCACGGGCCGGGATAGGGTCGGCGCGTGGCCATCCCCAAGGTCTGCGGCATCGAGACCGAGTACGGCATCCAGGTCGGTGCACGGGGATCCGAACCCCATCGCCGCCTCCTCGGTGCTGATCAACGCGTACGCCCGGACGTGGCGCGCCAGCAGACCGGCTGGGACTTCGAGGACGAGGCCCCCGGCAACGACGCCCGGGGCTTCGCCCGGGAGGGATCCATGCCCCCGAGGTCGAGACCCACCTGGTCAACACGGTGCTCACCAACGGTGCCCGCTACTACGTCGACCACGCCCATCCCGAGTTCTCCACCCCCGAGTGCCGTGACGCCCTGGAGTGCCTGCGCTACGACAGGGCCGGGGAGGAGATCCTGCATCCGCTCGATGGAGGCCGCCGACCTGTCCTCCCACGACGGCTCCCGGCTGGTCATCTACAAGAACAACTCGGACGGGAAGGGCAACTCCTACGGGGCCACGAGAACTACCTGATGGACCGGGCCGTCCCGTTCACCAGGATCGTGGCCGGAGTCACCCCGCATTTCGTGACCCGCCAGATCTTCGCCGGGTCCGGGCAAGGTCGGTGCCGAGACCGCCACCCACGACGGCACCAAGGTGGACTTCCAGCTGTCCCAGCGGGCCGAGTTCTTCGAGGAGACAGGTCGGGCCTCGAGACGACGCTCAAGCGCCCCATCGTGAACACCCGGGACGAGCCGCACGCCGACCCGCAGCGCTACCGACGGCTGCACGTCATCGTGGGGGACGCCAACCTCTCCGAGGTGGCCACCTTCTTGAAGGTGGGGACCACCGCGCTCGTGCTGGCCATGATCGAGGACGACGTCTCCGGCGAGCCGGAGCCTGGCCCTGGCCGATCCGGTCACGGCCATGCACGAGGTGTCCCTCGACCGAACGTTCACCCGGCCGCTGCTGATGGCCGACGGCTCCACGGCCACGGCCCTGGCCATCCAGTGGGAGCTCTTCGCGCCTGGCCCGGAAGTACGCCGAGGACGAGGGCCTGGCGTGCCTGGGCGACGAGGCGGTGGGCGAGCAGGTCCTGGCCCGCTGGGAGTCGGTGCTCCACGGCCTCGAGACCGACCCGATGTCGCTGGCCGACAGCTGGACTGGGTGGCCAAGCTCCAGCTGCATCGAGGCCTACCGGGACCGACACGGCCTCGACTGGGGCGATCAGCGGGTGGCCGCCCTCGACCTGCAGTACCACGACCTGCGGCCGGACAAGTCCCTCTTCGCCCGCCTGGATACCGAGCGGCTGGTGGACCAGGACGTGGTCACGACGGCGGTCACCGAGCCGCCCCGGGGGACCCGGGCCTGGTTCCGGGGCGAGTGCCTGAAGCGGTGGCCGGCGGCGGTGGTCACCGCCAACTGGGACTCCTTGGTCTTCGACCTCGGCACCGACCCCCTCCGGCGCGTCCCTATGATGGACCCCCTGAAGGGAACGGCCGAACACGTCGAGGGTCTGCTGGATTCGTGTGCGACCCCGGCCGAGCTCTTGGACCGACTGAGCAGCTAGGGAGAGTAGGGGATGGCTGAACGACATGGCTGAACGAGAACAGAAGAAGAAGACCACCACCACGGAGCGCACCGACGAGGTGGTCGAGGACGTCCCCGCGGCCTCGGCCACGGGCGAGAAGCTCAAGGCCGAACTGGACGACCTCCTCGACGAGATCGACGAGGTGCTGGAGGACAACGCCGAGGAGTTCGTGCGCAACTACGTCCAGAAGGGTGGCGAGTAGTCCCGGTGACGCTGCCGCTCTTTTCGACCACCGAGGACCCCGGGCCCGACTTCGCCGGACTCATCCGGCGGCTCCGGGTACCCATGCCTCCGGCCATGACCGGCGGGGGCGGGCCGGCCGGCATGGCCGGCGCCGTCGGCACCCAGGAGTTCCGCCACGGCACGACCGTGGTGGCGCTGCGCTACGCCGACGGCATCGTGATGGCCGGCGACCGCCGGGCCACCGAGGGCCACGTCATCGCCCACCGGGCCATGGAGAAGGTGTTCCCGGCCGACCGGTACTCGGCCGTGGCCATCGCCGGGGCGGCCGGCCCGGCCGTCGAGATGGTCCGGCTCTTCCAGACCCAGCTCGAGCACTACGAGAAGGTCGAAGGGGTCGGTCCTCAGCCTCGAGGGCAAGGCCAACCAGCTGGGCCAGATGGTGCGCGAGCACCTGCCCATGGCCATGCAGGGCCTGGCCGTCGTGCCCCTCTTCGCCGGCTACGACCTGGCCCGGGGGACCGGGCCGCATCTTCACCTACGACGTGACCGGCGGCCACTACGAGGAGACCGAGCACAACGCCACCGGATCGGGTGGCCGTGACGCCCGGACCACCATCAAGCTCGGCTACCGGGTGGGCATGAGCCGAGACGACGCCGTCGAACTGGCCATCGAGGCCCTGTACGAGGCGGCCGACGAGGACTCGGCCACCGGGGGACCCGATCTGATCCGGGGGATCTACCCCTTGGTGGCCACCGTGACGGCCCAGGGCTTCGAGGCGGTCCCCGACGACGAGGTGGCCGAGCGGTTCGCCTCGCTCATCGAGCGCCGTCGGGCGGAGGGGCGCCAGCCATGACCATGCCCTACTACGTGGCACCCGAACAGGTCATGAAGGACCGGGCCGAGTACGCCCAGAAGGGCATCGCCCGGGGCCGCTCGCTCGTCGCCACGCACCTACGACGAGGGCATCGCCATCGTGGCCGACAACCCGTCGCGGTCGCTCCACAAGATCAGCGAGATCTACGACCGCATCGCCTTCGCCGGTGTCGGCAAGTACAACGAGTTCGACCAGCTCCGGGTGGCCGGCGTCCGCCACGCCGACACCAAGGGGTACGCCTACAGCCGCGAGGACGTCGACGCCCGGTCGTTGGCCAACCTCTACGCGCAGTACCTCGGGCAGGTGTTCACCCACGAGATGAAGCCGCTCGAGGTGGAGATCCTGGTGGCCGAGCTGGGCACCGGGCTGCACCCGCCGCAGCTGTACCACATCGCCTACGAGGGGACGATCACC
Source organism: uncultured Acidimicrobiaceae bacterium (assembly GCA_963817005.1). Classification (GTDB taxonomy): domain Bacteria; phylum Actinomycetota; class Acidimicrobiia; order Acidimicrobiales; family RAAP-2; genus Bog-756. The sequence goes on along the minus strand of CAWFMN010000004.1, from coordinate 806,660 downwards.
GACGAGGACCGCTTCGCCGTGCTGGGGGGCGAGACCGAGACCATCGCCGAACGGCTGGAGGAGGCGTGGACGGAGGGATGGTCCCTGGAGGGCGCCCTGCGGGCCGCCGTGGCCGCCCTGGCCGGTCCGGACCGGACCCTGACCGGCACCGACCTCGAGGTGGCCGTCCTCGCTCAGGGGAACGGTCGACGGGCCTTCCGCCGGCTGGCCGGCGAGGAACTCACCGCCCTGCTGGGTTGAGCCGATCGGTCCCGTCCGGGAGGCGTTGACCGGCGGGTTCGCAGGAATGGGCCCTCGCCACGGTACCGTGAGGGTAATGGACAAGCGGATCTACGGCTTGGAGAACGAGTACGGGGTGACCTGCACGCTACGCGGGCAGCGTCGCCTGAGCCCCGACGAAGTGGCCCGGTACCTGTTCCGCCGGGTGGTCAGCTGGGGCCGGTCGTCCAACGTCTTCCTCGAGAACGGTGCCCGGCTCTACCTCGACGTGGGCAGCCATCCCGAGTACGCCACGCCTGAGTGCGACGACATCGCCGAGCTGGTGACCCACGACAAGGCGGGGGAGTGGATCCTCTCGTCATCTGGTGGAGGGGGCCGAGGCCCGACTCCGGGAGGAGGGCATCCGGGGGGACATCTACCTGTTCAAGAACAACACCGACTCGGCGGGCAACTCCTACGGTTGCCACGAGAACTACCTGACCAGCCGCCGGGACGACTTCGCCCACTACACCGAGGTGCTCATCCCGTTCCTGGTCAGCCGACAGACCTACGCCGGGGCGGGCAAGGTGCTCCAGACGGCCCGGGGGGCGGTCTTCTGCCTCAGCCAGCGGGCCGAACACATCTGGGAGGGCGTGTCGCTCGGCGACCACCCGGAGCCGACCGATCATCAACACCCGGGACGAGCCCCATGCCGACGCCGAGAAGTACCGTCGCCTCCACGTGATCGTGGGCGACTCCAACATGAGCGAGTACGCCACCTTCCTCAAGGTCGGAGCGACCAGCATCGTGCTGCGCATGCTCGAGGACCCGTCCACGGTCTGCGGGACCTGACCCTCGAGAACCCCATCCGGGCCATTCGCGAGATCAGCCACGACATCACCTGCCGGCGGCCGGTCCGCCTGGCCAACGGGCGCGAGATGCAGCGCCCTGGACATCCAGGGCGAGTACCTCCAGCGGGCCATCCGCTACCGAGACCGCCAGGGGCTCTCGCCCCAGGAGGACCGGGCCCTCGACATGTGGGAGCACTGCCTGAAGGGACTGGAGTCCGACCCCCTCTCCCTGCACCGGGAGTGCGACTGGGTGGCCAAGTACCGGCTGATCGAGGCGCTACCGCGACCGCCACTCCCTCTCCCTGCACAGCCCCAACGTGTCGCTGCTCGACCTCCAGTACCACGACGTGGACCGGTCCGTGGGCTCTACTACCGGCTGCAGCGGCACGACCAGCTGGACCGGATCTGCGACGATGCGGCCATCGCCGCGGCGATGTCCTCGCCGCCCCAGACCACCCGGGCCCGTCTGCGAGGCGAGTTCGTGAAGAAGGCCAAGGAGCGCCGCCGCGACTTCACGGTCGACTGGGTCCACCTCAAGCTCAACGACCAGGCGCAGCGGACGGTGCTGCTGAAGGACCCCTTCAAGTCCAAGGACGAGCGGGTCGAGAAGCTCATCGCCGGTCTGTGACCCGATGACACCGGTGACCATGACTCCTCCCCACGACCCAACCCGGCGCCCCCGGTGCTGTAGCGTCCCCTGATTGTGGCCAGTCAACCCACCGGCAAGGTGCAGCCGGCAACCGTGTTGGACCCCGTCGTCGACGATGACGGCTCCGAACCTCCCGCCGCCCCCCTCAAGGGCCGTGGCTACCGGGCGGTGGTGGAGTGGACCATCATCCTCATGGCCGTGCTGCTGTGCACGGTGCTGCTCCGTACCTACGTCGTCCAGTCCTTCTACATCCCCTCGGGGTCCATGCTCCCCACCCTGCAGGTGGGTGATCGGATCATCGTCGACAAGCTCAGCTACCACCTCCACGACGTGCACCGGGGGGACATCGTGGTGTTCGCCCGGCCACCCCTCGAGGACCAGGAGTACGCCGACCTGGTGAAACGGGTGATCGGGCTGCCTGGGGAGACCATCTCGTCCAAGGCCGGTGACGTCTACATCAACGGGAAGAAGCTCAACGAGCCGTGGCTGCCGCCCGGGCCGGACAGCTTCACCGGACCCCTGGCCGGTGACGACCCCCATGCCCAGTTCAACCTGCCGGGACCGGTGAAGATCCCGGCCGGTGAGTACTTCGTGATGGGCGACAACCGCACCGACTCCGAGGACAGCCGGTTCTTCGGCCCCATCCCCAAGTCGTTGATCGTGGGACGGGCCGTGGCGGTGATCTGGCCGCTCGGCCACATCAAGGGCATCTGAGCCCCCGAGCGCGCCCGGCACCGGTCCCGCGCCGTTCCCGAACGGGAGGTCGTGAGGTAGCCTCGCACCCTGGTGGACTCCGACCTGCACAGCCCGGGCGTCGAGGTCCCCACGCCGGTGCCCGGACGCGGCCGGCCCCGATGGCGGTGCCCAGCCTCGAGCTGCCGGCCGACAACGCCCCGCCTCCTTCAGTGCCCCGCCCCGTGCCCCGGGCCGTGCCCAGCCTTCCCGTGCCCGGCCCCGCTCCGACCGCGGCCGGGCGCCCGATCAGTGCTCCGCCGGGTCCGACCGGCGCCTGGAGCCGCCGGGCCCGCCGGACCGGTCAGTGCCCGACCGCCGACCCCGGTGAGGGTTCGGGCGAAGCACCCGGGACCGTCGCGATGGCGATGGTGGGTCGAGTGGCTGTCGGTGGTGATCGTGGCGCTGGTCCTGGCCTTCGGTGTCCGTACCTACGTGGCCCAGATGTTCTACATCCCCTCGGGTTCGATGCTGCCCACCCTGCAGGTCGGTGACCGGATCGTGGTCGACAAGCTGAGCTACCACCTCCACGACATCCGACGGGGCGACGTGGTGGTGTTCCGCCGCCCCCCTTGGAGCAGGCCGCCTACTCGGACCTGGTCAAGCGGGTCATCGGACTTCCGGGTGACACCATTGCCAGCGTGGGCGGCCGGGTCTACATCGACGGCAAACCCCTGCACGAGCCCTGGCTGCCCCGTCCGGTGCCGATGACCTCACCGAGCCCGGTACCCCAGCCCTTCAGCCTCAACCAGCCTTTCACCGTCCCGGCCGGTGAGTACTTCGTGATGGGGGACAACCGGACCAATTCCGAGGACAGCCGGTACTTCGGCCCCATCCGCGCCGACCTCGTGGTGGGCAAGATGGCCTTCGTAGCGTGGCCGCTCGACGACTCGGGGTGGTTGGTGATCCTGGGTATCTCCGCCGCGGTCCTGGTGGTGGCCCTGGTGGCGGTGGCGCTCCGGGGCCCGGCGCCGACCGGCAGGGAACGACCCGTGGCGCTCGGGCGACCTCCGGTGCCTGGGACCCCTTAGCCTCCGGGCCACGAAGGTCCCGGACGCCAGGTATCACCGGCCACCGGTACACTTCTGTGCGTGACCTTCCTCAGCCCGGCGAAGGTGCTGGTCATCCTGGTGGTGGCGCTCATCGTCCTCGGCCCCGACAAGCTGCCCAAGATGGCCAAGCAGATCGGCAGCCTGTGGGGCGATTTCCGGAAGTTCCGGGAGCGGCTGGAGTCCGACGTCCGGGGTAACTTCCCCGATCTCCCGTCGACCGACACCATCGCCCAGGCCGTCCGGTCGCCCCTCTCGTTCCTCGACAACCTGGCCGACTCCCACAGCGCCGAGAACGGGACCACATCCGGGGTGGCCACCGGCACCGAAGGACCAGACGTGCAGGGCGACGCCGTACAGCCGTCCTCGGAGTCCAACCGGCCGGCCGGTGCCGTCCAGGCCACGGAGGAGACCCCGGGGATCCCCGAGGTGCTCATCGTCGACCCGGGCGGCATCGTGCACCAGGTCCGCTCCAACGGCCGGGCCATCCCCGACGACCCGGGGATGAACTGACCCGGCCGTTCCGGTGATCAGTACCCCTGTCCCGATCAGGCATCCGCCATGGCCCTCTCCCTGAAGCGACGCAGCGAGTCCCGGCCCAAGCCGGACTCGATGACCCTGGTCGAGCACCTCACCGAGCTCCGGACCCGGGTGCTGATCTGTGCCCTGGCCTTCGCCGTCGCCGCCACGGTGGCCTTCCTGGTGTACCCCTGGATCCTGTCGTTCCTGAAGCACCCGTACTGCCAGGTGTCGCCCCGCCGGTGTGGGTTCTACATCACCGGGCCCCTGGACGGGCTGGCCCTCCGGATCAAGATCGCCGCCTACGGCGGACTGTTCCTGGCGTCACCGGTGCTCCTGTGGGAGCTGTGGCGATTCATCACCCCGGGTCTGAACCCCAAGGAGAAGCGGTACGCCATCCCGTTCATCGTGGCCTCCATCGTCCTGTTCGCCCTGGGATGCCTGGTGGCCTACGTGACCTTCCCCCACGCGCTCAACTTCCTCGATCACATCGGCGGCCCGAGCCTCACCGAGATCCTCGACCCCACCAAGTACCTCAGCCTGATCGTCCTGATGATGACCATCTTCGGGCTGACCTTCGAGTTCCCCGTGCTGCTGGTCTCCCTCGAGCTGGCCGGAGTGCTGTCGCCCAAGCAGCTGTCCTCGTGGCGACGCTGGGCCATCGTGCTCATCGTCGTGGTGGCCGGGGTGATCACCCCGAGCTCGGACCCGTTCTCGATGATGGCCCTGGCCATCCCGCTCTACGTCTTCTACGAGCTCTCCATCGTGATCGGGAAGATCATCAACCGATGACGCCGGCGCGTGCCGGGGACCCCGCCCGGCACGCCGGTGGGGCGGGGGAGGGGCTCCGGGGGCGCTTCGAGCAGACGGTGGCCTTCCCGCTGGACCGGTTCCAGCATCGGGCCATGGACGCCATCGACCGCGGGGAGTCGGTGCTGGTGTCGGCCCCGACCGGTTCGGGCAAGACCCTGATCGCCGACTATGCCGCGGCCCGGGCCCTCGACCTCGGGGGCAAGGCGTTCTACACGACGCCGATCAAGGCCCTGTCCAACCAGAAGTTCGCCGAGCTCGTCGGCCCGGTACGGCGAGGACCGGGTCGGCCTGCTGACCGGCGACGTCTCCCATCAGGCCCACGCCCCGATCGTGGTCATGACCACCGAGGTCCTCCGCAACATGCTCTTTGCCCGGTCGTCGGTGCTGGACGGGCTCGAGGTGGTGGTGCTGGACGAGGTCCACTACCTCCAGGACCCCTACCGCGGCTCGGTCTGGGAGGAGGTGCTGGTCCTCACGCCCCCGGACGTCTCCTTCGTCAGCCTGTCGGCCACGGTGAGCAACGCGGCCGACTTCGGCGCCTGGCTGCACCTCGGTCCGGGGGACCACCCGGGTCATCGTGGAGACCCATCGCCCGGTCACCCTCCACCACCACTACGTCCTGGCCGAGCGGGGGCGGGACGACCTCGTCGTCCTGCCCTTGCTACGGGACGGGAAGGCCAACCCCGACGGGGCGGCGCTGGACGACAGGCGGCGGCGCAACCCCCGGCACCGCTACCGCGTGCCCCGCCGGGGCGGAGGTGGTGGAGTACCTGGCCACCTCGGGCATGCTGCCCGCCATCGCCTTCATCTTTTCGCGGGCCGCCTGTGACGATGCCACCCGCCAGTGCCTCCAGGACGGGATCCGCCTGACCACTCCGGAGGAGCGGTTGCGGATCCGTCAGCTCACCGAGGCCGCAGTGGAGCGCCTGAGCGACGACGATCTCCGTACCCTCGGCTACGGGCCCTGGTCGGCGGCGCTGGAGGCCGGCGTCGCCCCTCACCACGCCGGCCTGGTACCGGCGTTCCGTCAGGCCGTCGAGCAGTGCTTCTCCGAGGGGCTGCTGAAGGTGGTCTTCGCCACCGAGACATTGGCCCTGGGCATCAACATGCCGGCCCGGACGGTCGTGGTCGAGCGGTTCGCCAAGTTCCGGGGGTCGGACACCTCGGCGCTCACCTCGGGGGAGTACCAGCAGCTCACCGGCCGGGCCGGCCGGCGGGGGATCGACACGGTCGGCCATGCCATGGTCCTGTGGTCGGCCGGCACCCCGTTCACCCTGGTGGCCCGGACGGCCACCGCCCCGCCCCCGGACCTGGTCTCGTCCTTCCACCCGACCTACAACCTGGCCGTCAACCTGGTCCGCCGGTGGTCGAGGGACGAGGCCCACGCGCTGCTGGCGGCGTCCTACGGCCAGTGGCAGGCCCCACCGGGCTCGGAGTCCCTGGCCGCCCAGCTGGACCGACGCCTGGCCATCCTGGAGGAGCGGGGCTTCGTCGACGGCTGGCGGATCACCGAGGCCGGTCGCATCCTGGCCGCCGTCTACCACGAGTCGGATCTGCTGGTGGCCGAGGCCCTGCGCCAGGGGGTGTTCGACGACCTCGACGCCTCGGCGCTGGCCGGCGTGGCGTCGGCCCTCACCTTCGAGGCCCGGCGGACCGGCGACCAGGATGTGGAACCCCGCCAGCCGGTCGTGATGGAGCGGCTGGCCCGACTGGACGCCCTGACCGGCGGCCTGCGGGCCGACGAGCGCCGGGTGGGCCTCCGGAGGACCCGGCGGCCCGACCACGGCCTGGCCAGGGCAGTGGTGGCCTGGGCCAAGGGGGCCTCGCTCGACTCGGTGCTCAGAGAGACCGAGGTGGCCCCGGGGGACTTCGTACGCAACGCCCGCCAGCTCATCGACCTGGTGCGTCAGCTGTCACAGGTGGCCTCGGACCCCCGGACCCGGGACGCCGCCGAGGCGGCCGTGGTCGCCCTCCGACGCGGGGTGGTGGGGGCGGACGACCCGGCCGGGGTGGGGTCCGCGCCTCAGAGGTCCCCTGCGTCGTAGTGTGATCCGGGCATGTTCCCCTATGCCGTAGAGACGTACACCGCCGACGAGGAAGACATTCTTCGCCGCTACGTCACCAACCTCGATCAGCCGGTATTTGCCCTGGTCAACCTCCCGGAGGTGGTCAAGGGGGCCCTCTTCGCCCGGTACTCCCGCTCGTCCAAGAGTCTGCGCCGCCTGTTCCTCGACGAGTTCGTCGGCGAACTGGATATCTCCGGTGATGCCACCGTGGACGCCACGGTGGGGCTTCGCCGGGCGGAGGAGCTCTACGAGAAGGTCTTCTTCGAGTACGGCGACGACTCGGTGGCCCAGCTGGGCGGGGTCCACCTGGCCTGCGAACAGGCCTCCAACGTCCTGACCAAGGTGCTGGAGTGGGGCCGCCTGATGGCCTATCTCGAGCAGTCCACCCGCTACATCGCCTACGACAACCGGCTGACCACCGGCCACTACCGGTACTACCGCGACCCCGGCCTCCTCGACTCGCCCCTCGGGGCCCGGTACGTGGGGGACATGGACCGGATGTTCGACACCTACGGCGAGCTGCTGGTGGAGGCCCAGGCATGGTTGGCCGTACGCCACCCGCGCCAGGACGGCGACTCCGACTTCGTCCATCGCCAGGCGGTCAAGGCCAAAGCCCTCGATGCGCTGCGCGGCCTGCTGCCGGCGGCCTCGCTGTCCAACGTGGGCATCTACGGGACCGGCCAGTCCTACGAGATGCTGCTCATGCGCATGCGCTCGCACCCGCTGCCCGAGGCCCGGAGGTATGCCGAGCTGATGCTCGAGGAGCTTCGCAAGGTCATCCCGTCCTTCCTGACCCGAGTGGACCGCCCCGACCGGGGCGGCTCGTGGTCCGCCTATCTCGAGCGCACCCGGCAGGAGACGGCGGAGTTGGTCGAAGGGCTCTTTCCCGACCTGGTGACACCGACCGAGTACCCGACCGGAGGTCCCTCGGGAACGCCCTCGGTCGCCTTGGTCGACTTCGACCCCGACGGTGAGGACAAGGTGCTGGCGGCCATCTGTGCCCCGCTCACCGGACGATCGGAGGAGGAGGTGGCCGGGCGGGTCGCCCTGCTCGGTGCGGAAGAGAAGCGGACGCTGCTGCGGGCCTACGTCGGGGAGCGATCCAACCGCCGGCACCGACCGGGTCGGGCCTTCGAACGTACCGGGTACCGCTTCGACGTGGTCACCGACTACGGGGCCTTCCGTGACCTGCAGCGCCACCGGATGCTCACCGTCGAGTGGCAGCCGCTCGGGACCACGCTGGGCTACGACGTCCCTGAAGTGGTGATGGAGGCCGGACTGACCGAGCGATTCGTGGCCTCGATCGAACGATCCCGGGTGCTGGCCGAGACCATGGCCCCCACCTTCCCCGAGGAGTCGGCCTACGCCGTGGCGCTGGCCTACCGCATCCGGTACTCCATGCAGATGAACGCCCGCGAGGCCATGCACCTGCTCGAGTTGCGGTCGGGGCCCCAGGGACACGCCAGCTACCGCTGGGTGGCCCAGGAGATGCACCGGCTCATCGCCGGGCAGGCCGGCCACCGGCTGCTGGCCGAAGCCATGTCGTTCGTCGACTTCGGCGGCGAGGACCTCGAACGGCTCGAGTCGGAGCGGCGGGCGGAGGGAAAACGGAACTCGATGTCGGCAGCGGGAAATCCCGTAATCCGCTGACCTGGGAACTTGTACAAACTCCCAGGTGAGAAGCAGTGAACACCATTTGACGACCGGCGGTGCCGGTGGCCTATCGTTCGCCCAGTCCCAGTCGCCCTGAAAGGCGCACCTGACGGTTCTGATCGTACGGTGCTTCTGGAGGGGGGGATGCTGTGAGAGGCGGAGGGAGGCCCAGGGGATCGAGTAGAAAACAGTTCCCCGAGACCGGCGACACCAGTCGAAGGTAGCGGGGGAGTGGTGCCAAAGACCCCTGGGTCCGACCGCCTGAAGTCCCGCAGGGCGGATGGTTGGATCCTCTTGAGAACAGCGCAGGCCTGCCGTCTGCCCCGGTGTGCCGTCGGTCGGGAATATCACGGCCCCGGGCGTGGTTCGCACAGTCCGGGAGCGTGATCCCCGGGCCCCCCGTGATCGGGAGGCGCCGACCGAGCCGTACGGCGGCCGTGTGCGAACGAACGGGGGTCGGAACCGTCTATGCTCCCGCCCAACTCACCACGGAAAGACCGAGATGCCACCAGAACTCGACGAAGTCGATGGACCCGATGAACTGATCGAGGGAGAGCTCGATGAGTTGGCCGACGACGACGACCTGATTGCCGAAGACGGGCTGGCCATCGCCGACGACGACGATGACGTGGAGATCGCTGCCGTGGAGGAAGACGACGAAGTGGCCGTCGTCCCCGAGCCGGCGGTCAAGACGGCCAAGACCGGCGCCACCGGCGAGGAGTCGGACGACGACGAAGAGGAGGAGCCCGACGACGAGGATGTCGAGGCCAGCCTGGACACCATCCTGAAGGAACGGCTGGTCGTCGAGGAACCCGAGGACGACGAGGACACCCCTGAGCCCGAGGACCGGACGGCCGACGGCGTCGAACGCGTGCTTCCCAAGCAGCCCGGCGAGTTCGTCTGTCGGTCCTGCTTTCTGGTCAAGCACCCCAATCAGTTGGCGGACCGGAAGAAGATGCTCTGCCGCGACTGCGTGTGACGAGGAGCGACCATGGCTGAATCCAGCGACGACCAACCCGTGGAGAGCGGCCTGAACGAGAAGCTCCTCGATGCCTTCGTCTTCGTCCCCGCGGGACTGGCCCTGTCCGTGGTCGAGGAGTTGCCCCACCTGGCCGCCCGGGGCAGGGAGCTCCTCGGGGTGCGCGTGTCGTCAGCCCGTGCCGTCGGCCAGTTCGTGGTGAAGGCCGGCCACCACGAACTCCGCCGTCGGTCGGGCGGGTGGCGCCGCCGACCGGGTTCCGCTCGACCCGGTACGGGTGGACCACGCCCGCCGGTGCAGGCTCGTCCCGGGGCGCCCCGCTCGGGTGGGTTCCGCTCGACCACCGGCACCGCGGCCACCGGCGGCATCATCGAACCGCCCGGCGGGGGTGGCCCTCCCGGGACCGCGGTCAACGGCAACGTCCCTCCGGTCACCACGCTGTCCATCCCCGGGTTCGACACCCTCTCGGCGTCCCAGGTGGTCCAGAGGCTCGACGGGCTCAACCGGTCGGAGCTGGTCTCCGTCCGGGCCTATGAGGCCTCCACCCGCGGGCGACGGACCATCCTCAACCGGGTGGACCAGCTACTCGACGAGCGGTCCTGATCCCGGGACCGGGTCGGGGACGGGACGAAGGGCCGGGAGGCCACGTGGAGTCGGTGCGGGCGGCCTCGGACCACGATCGGGCGCGGGTCCTCGAGCTGGCCGAAGCGCTGGTGGCGACCATTGGGGCCCAGCGGGGTGGCGCGCTCCTGGTGGAGCCGGCGTTGCCGGAGCCGGACGGAACCGACCGGCCCGACCGACTGGCTGCGCTGCTGCGCCGACCCGACGCCTTGGTACTGGTGGGGACGCTGGACGACGTGGTGGTGGCCTTCGCGGTCAGCACCGTCGAGGAGGACGGACGCGGCGTCCGCCGAGGCCGGCTCGCCGCCTGTTTCGTCGAGGAGGGGGCCCGGGGGGTCGGGGTGGGTCGACTGCTCCTGGACCGGTCACTGGCCTGGATGGCCGAGCGGGGCTGTGCGGGCGTGGACGGCACCGCCCTCCCCGGTGATCGGGGGGCCAAGAGCTTCTACGAGTCGGCCGGGTTCAAGGCCCGGCTGCTCACCATGCACCGCCACCTGGACGGGCCGTGACCGCCGGTGGGGCCGGGGGCGCGCCCGGCCCGGTCAGGAGGCCCGGCGACCCGGAGAGGAGCGGGCCGGGACCGGTCGACGCGGCCCGGGGGGCGGGGGGATGGGAATACCCATGAGCCGGGCCAGCTCGGGCACGTAGCCGGAGGCCTTGCGGGCCTCGGCCAGGACGGCCTCGTCAGCACCGGCGGGTAGGCCGGCCGGCTTCACCGTGCGGCGCACCGGGGAGTCCACCACCACCGCCAGCAGCGCCAGCCACTCCTCGGGCGGAGTGTCGGCCGACATGGCCTGCCCGGCAGCCTCGGCCAACCGCACCGCCAGGTCCGAGGAGAGCCGGGCGGCCGGTTCGGGGGGGCGGATGGAGGCGCGCACGGCGTCCACGGTCTTGCCCTCGTCGAGGGCCGAGGTGATGCGATCGACCCAGCGTTGGCGCAGGGCAGTGACCCGTTGGTCCAAGGCGGTCCGGAGGGCGGCGGCCATCTCGGTGCCCTCGTCGTCCAGGGTGACGGTGGAGGAGGAGGCCACGATGGACCGCAGCTCGCGCAGAGGCACGTCCTTGCCCGCCGCCCGGGCCGAAGCCGCCCTGTCCTTCCACGAGGCCAGAGTGACCACGGGGAGCAGTTGCTCGGCCAAGGCCAGGAGCGGACCGGGAGTGACTTCGGGGCGCTGTTCGGCCCGGGCCCGGCTGTTCTGCTCCTCGATGGCGTGACGTACGGCGGGAATGCCGCCCTTCAGGAGCTGCTCGGCCACCGGGAGCTGTTCCGGAGGGAGCGTGGCCAGAGCGGCGTTGCGGTACGTGCTCGACGGGGTCAGCCGACGCGGATTGTCCCGACCACCCGACTCCCGCCCCCCGGCCCGGCCCGGGCCGGGCCGCTTGCGTCCGCCGGACTCCGACGGCGCGCCGGATCCGTCGCCACCCCGGGCACGCGTGTCGCCGCGCCGCCCCCGCTCGCCGCCCCCGTCGCTGCCCTCGGACCGGGGCCGACGGCCGGCCGGCCGGCGGGCTCCGTCCCGGGGTCCGTCCCCGCGGTCGTCCCGTCGACGCTTCGACTTGGGAGCCAGGACCACGTTGACGTCGGGCCCGCGCTGGGGCGTCCCGAGGACCTCGATCCGGTCCACCCGGCGGTCGTCACCCTTGCCCTTCGGAGGCAGGAGAGCGGTGACGGTGGTGCCGTCCAGCGTCGTCTCGACCTCGGCCCGGAGCACGGTGCCCACCCCGGACCCTTCGGGCACGAGGGAGGCCTCGACCGTTCCCCGGGGCTGCTTGGCCCCGGCGGCGCGCCACGTCCAGGCGGAGTCCCCGGTCTGACTGGTGAGTTCGACTTCGATGCGATGGGCCATACCGGGCGACAGGCTACTGCCGAAGACGCCCTGGTTCCGCACCTTGTCCCGGATCGGCCGCTAAGAAGGAGGTAAGAACCCTCTGAAATGCATGTTTGGCCGCTGGTGGCCACCCTACGATGGCTCGAGTGGATGGGGGTCGTCACCGGCCCGCGACCCGGACGACTCGGGTGGTCGTCGGCGGCTCGAGGAGGCAGTGGATGGATCAGTCCGAGCGAGATGGCCACGCGCCAGACGAAGTCACCCTGACGTCGGCCGAGCCCGACCCGGCCGGGGACCCCCTGGCCGACTCGGTCACCGAACCGACGGCGGTGGGTGGTGCCGTCCCCCTCGGACCGGCCACCATCCGATCCCACCGAGCCGGTGCGCACCGATCCGACGGCACCCTTCGTCCCGCCGCAACGGCAGGAGCCGACCCCGGCGGTCGCCGGCACCGCGGGAACGGGCCTCGAGCCGGTCGGCCGTCCCGCGTCCTCCTCGGCCGTGCCGGTGTGGGGTCCGGTCGTCACACCATCGGACACCGCCGCCAAGACCGCGTCGTCCGACGGTGGGGGACACCGGGGCCCGGGGTGGTTGTGGTCCGTGGTGGCGCTGGCCGCGGCCCTGGTCGGTGCCTTGATCGGGGGGGCCATCGTGGCCGCCACCAATCACAGCAGCACGGGCGCCACGGTGAAGGAGATCTCGGCCGGCCCGGCCCTGCTCAACGGGACCACCGACATCGAGACGGTGATCGGCAAGGTGCTGCCCGCCATCGTCTCCATCGACGCCAAGGGGCCAGCCCAGGCGCCCCAATCGCTCTTCGGCGGGTCGTCCGGCGTCCAGGAGGATCAGGGCACGGGGATGATCATCACCTCGAACGGCGAGGTCGTCACCAACAACCACGTCATCGCCGGGGCCACCTCCATCACGGTGACGCTGTACGGCAGCCTCAAGGCCCTCCCGGCCACCCTGGTCGATACCGATCCCACCAACGACGTAGCCCTGCTGCAGATCACCGACCAGTCCGACCTGCCCACGGTGACGTACGGGAACTCCGACAACGTGCAGGTGGGGGACGCCGTGGTGGCCATCGGCAATGCGCTCGGGCTCTCGGCCGGCACCCCGACGGTCACCCAGGGGATCATCTCCGCCAAGGGCCGGTCGGTCCAGGCCAGCGACTCGTCGGGGACCTCGACCGAGAACCTCACCAACATGTTCCAGACCGACGCGGCCATCAATCCGGGGAACTCGGGCGGACCGTTGGTGGACAGCTCTGGCCGGGTCATCGGCATGAACACCGCGGTGGCCTCCAGCGCCGATGGCACCTCCCAGGCCCAGAACATCGGGTTCGCCATCCCGTCCAACAAGATCGAGAAGCTGCTGCCCGCCTTGCGCAGCAAGTCCATCGGCAACCGGCCGACCTCCGGGACGGCCTTCCTGGGCGTGTCCCTCGAGACCCTCACCCCCCAACTGCGGAGCGAGTACAACTTCGAACCCACCCAGGGGGCGGTGGTGCTCCAGGTGCAGGGCGGCAGCCCGGCTGACACCGCCGGGCTCCAGCAGGGCGATGTGATCACCATGTACCAGGGCAAGCCGGTGACCAGTGCCGACCAGCTGGCGGCGGCCATCCAGGCCGATGCACCGGGTCAGACGGTGAGGATCGGGCTGTATCGGGGGCCGAACCGCATGACGGTGACCGCCACCCTGGGGTCCAACAGCACCGCGGCCTCCAACGGCGGCTGAGGCGGGGCGCCGCCGTGCCCGGTCGGCGAGGGGGCGTACCGGGGTGGTGCGGTTTCCCCTACGGTCGGGGCATGAGCAAGTCCGGCGATGTGCGACGTGTGCGACCCGTGACGTACCGACCCCCGACGCCGGCATGACCGGCGGTGGGCTCTCCATCGAGGGTCTGGCCGCCCCCCGGGTCGAGCCGGCCCGCGATGGCACCCCTCCCGACGATCAGTCCCTGGCCCGGATCCTCGAGGCGGCCACCACCGTGCCCGACCACGGGGGACTCCGTCCGTGGCGTTTCGCGGTCATCCGGGGCTCCGGGCGGGACCGGTTCGCCGAGGCCCTGGTGGCCGGGTTGTTCGAGCTCCGGGGGGAAGAGGTTCCCGACGGTGCTCTGGTCAAGATGCGCGGCAAGGCCTTTGCCGCCCCCTGTGCGGTGATGCTCGTCGCCTCGCCCCGTCTGGAGTCGAACGTCCCCGAGTGGGAGCAAGTGGTCTCGGCCTCGTGCACCGGGTACGCCGTGGTGCTGGGGGCGACGGCGCTCGGCCTGGGCGCCGTCTGGAAGAGCACCCACGTGCTCGACACCCAACCGGTGCGGACGCTCTTCGGGGTGGCCGACCACGAGCGACTGCTCGGTTGGGTGAACCTGGGCTCGCCAGGGGTGGCGTCCCGCAAGAAGACCCCGGCCGATGCGGAGGAGCCCTTCCCCCGCATCACGGTCATCGGCGACTGATCGGAGACCCGTCACCCGTGGGTGGCCGAAAGGCGGCCCGTTCCAGGGCCTCGGTCAGGGTCAGTCGCTCGAGGGAGTCCACCACGAGTTGGGCGGCGGAGAGATCGAGGTTCCGCGTGAGCGGGTGGGGGACCGCCACCGTGTACAGCCCGGCGGCCACGGCGGCGGCCACGCCCCGGGGGGAGTCCTCGACGGCCACCGAACGGGCGGGGTCGGCACCGAGACGGGCACAGGCCAGTTGGTAGGAGGTGGGCTCCGGCTTGGCCGGAACCACGTCGCTGCGGCACACCAGGGCGGTGAACCGGTCCCGGATCCCGAGCAGCTCCAACTTGCCCTCGACCCACTCCTGCGACGACGACGAGGCCACCCCCACCGGTACGCCCCTCGCCGCCGCCTCGGCGAGCCAGTCGACGATGCCGTCGCGCAGCGGTTGGCTGGCCTGGAACTCATCGCGGCGGATCCGGCGCCGATCATGTAGCCCGGCGTCGAGGGGTCGCCCCAGCCGGGCCTCGAGCTCGGCCCAGGGATCGAACAGGTCGTCCCCCCCGATGTTCCGCTGCCAGTCGGCGAGGGCCAACTGGTGGCCGTGGTCGGCCCAGAGCTCGGCCCACGAGCCGTAGAGGGGCGCCTCGGTGTCGAGGATGGTGCCGTCGAAGTCGAGGACCAGGCAGATGCCAGCGGGTGGATGCCTGGACTCAGGTCCCACCGGGTCG
This sequence comes from uncultured Acidimicrobiaceae bacterium, assembly GCA_963817005.1. Lineage (GTDB taxonomy): Bacteria > Actinomycetota > Acidimicrobiia > Acidimicrobiales > RAAP-2 > Bog-756. Next base: position 791,530 of record CAWFMN010000004.1, on the reverse strand, counting down.
CCTGTCACCGGGTCCCACGACCAGGCGCAGCGACCCGACGAAGGAGTCCTGGTGCCGTAGGTGGCCGAAGCGCCGGTCCCACCGGCCCGAGGCCAGGTCGTCGGCCAGAGCGTTGACCGCCCGGGCCTCGTCCTCCGCCTCCACGAATGTCCAGGCCGACTGGGAACGGCGCACGGCAGAGTCGAGGAAGGCCTCGGGCCGGCCGTAGAAGGCCTCGGTGAACCCGTCGATGCAGTCGAAGGGCACCGGGACCGGCACCGCGGTGGCCCCAGGTCCCAGGGCCGAGACCACCGACTCGACGCGCGGGTACCTCCGGGACTCGGCGGCGTACAGCTCGGGGGAGTACTCGGCCAGCCACAGTGTGTCGAGCGCCTCCGGATCGAATGTGAGTACGACGACGGCTCCGAGAGTGACCCGGCGCAGCTCGGCGAGGCCGGCCGCGGCGTCCGGCCACTGGTGGATGGTGACCGTGGCCATCGAGGCGTCGACGGCGTCGTCGGCCAGGGGGAGTGCGCCGGCCACGGCCCGGACCACCCGCCACTGCGCCGCCGGTCGTTGGGCCACCATGGCCTCGGAGGGCTCGACGGCGATCACCGGCCGGTCGGAAGGCTCGTAGGACCCGGCCCCGGCACCCACGTTGAGCACGGTGCCGGGCGGGCCCAACGCCGAAACGATCAGCTGGGCGATCCGCGGGTCGGTCCGTCGCCGCCGGGCATAGCCGACGCCGAAACGGGTGTAGTCGACGTCCCCGGGAGTCTGGGCCACTACCCCCACCGGGCCATGGGTGGCCCGAATCCGGCCTCCGCGGCGCAGGCGCCACACAGATCCATACGCCGGGCCCCCGGCCGATCGGAGGCGGCCACCCGTCGCCACCCGTAGCGACGGGCCTCCTCGAGGCAGGCCGACTCTGACCAACGGGGCGAGGTCCGCGTGCCGCACTTGCCGCAGGTTCGATAGAACACCTCGTCGTCGTAACGATCGTCGAAGTTCAACTCGTCGGGGTCGTAGTCCATGGTGGGTGGCTCCGCGTCGAGGATACCGCCGGGTCAAGGGGACCGAGGCACGGCGTCGCGCCGTGGGCCCGGGACGTGAGATGGAGGCGCCGGGTCGGTGAGTCCGAGCTGCGGAGGTGAGGCATGCCCCGCCGGTCGGGGGCTCACCGAGTGGGGACTCAGGACGAAGGGTGCCGACCGCCGCGGGCCGATCGTCGTGCTGTCGGACCCCAGGACGAACAGATGTTTGTGTTCGTCATGGGTCGAGACGCGCCCGATCGGAAGCGGGTTCACAACCTGCTGGGCCATCGGGAGGCGGCGCCGCAGTGGGGGCCGGGCAATCGCACCATCGTGATCGAGGCGGCGGAGCCGGGCAGATCGACGCGGCAAGCCGACTGGGCGTGCGGCGGAGCCGGGCAGATCGACGCGGCAAGCCGACGGGCCGGGCGTCGCCGAGCCGGACGCCGACACCGATCGGGTCATCCAGGGTTGGCAGCACGCCCGCCACCGGAACGAGGTCCGATCGGGCCCGGCGCTTGCCTACCACCTGTGAAACTCCGGGCGAGACCCGGTGGGTCCCCCTAATATCGTCACCGTGACGAAATCCAGCGATACACCCAGGTGCGGTTGGTGCCACCGCCCGCTGCCTCAATTCCCCGGCGCGGGCCGTCCCCGTCGGTTCTGCAGTGCCGCACATCGACAGCGGGCCTACGAGGCCCGTCGCCGGGCCGACTCGCTCGAGCTGCCGCACGGTCAGGTCGTCGTCTCCGAGGAGGATCTGCGGAGAGTGCACGACCGCATCTATCGACTGGAGTCGGCCATCGAGGACGTGGTGGCCGACCTCGGTGAGAAGGCCGGGCCCCAGGCGTACCGGGCGGCCTACGAGCACCTCTATGAGGCAGCAAACGACCTGGTCGGGGTGGTCGTGGAGCCGGTTCGAACCTAGCTACGGCCTTCTCCGCGCTCAGGCAAAGACGCCGATAATGTATATTATGTCAGGTAAAGCAAGAGCGGATCCCGGTCTGATTCGACGTCTCTGGGGTGTGACGACACTCTCGCTTCTCCTCTACCCCGACCGATGGGGTCGCAGCCCGTCACCAATCCGGTGCCGTTCAACTCACCGGTGCCGCCGAGAAACTCATTCGAGTTGAGCACGTGCATCCCGAAGGGATGGTCACGTCCCTTCGGAGGCAACCTGCCTGTCGGAGCGTGAACAAGCGACCCGAAGCCGGTTCTGGGCGTGCAGTCGTGCGCTGTCCGGGCTCGAGAAGGGTCGGGCGCTGTCGGCCGCCCTCCCCCGCACCGCAGGCACGGTGGGTACGGACGGGCCGTTTGCCCAGCTGGCCGTTGTCCCGGTCAGGCGGCCCACTGGAGCACGGGAGCCGAGGCCCCGAACGGGGTGAAGGTGACTGTGGTGGGTGTGGTTCCTTTCGGCAGGACGAAGAACAGGAGCATCCGAAACTGACCTCCGGCGGCCAGTGTCGCCGGCATCCCCAGTTCGGGTGTCGACTGCGCCGGCGTCGGGTGAGCCGGGATGACTGGCGCATGGGACTGCCCCGAGGAGTCGATCACCGCCACCTGTGAGACGGGTACCGACTGGTAAGGGCCGGGGCCGACATTGTTCAGCACCACGCCCAGGTCCCACGAGTCAGGTGGCCCGGTCAGCAGTGCACCGTTGTGCTGCACCTTGGTGGGTGCGACGGTCACCTTCTGACCGGATGACGACGTAGCGGTTTGGGGTGTCCCCGGGCCTACGGTGCCCGGGAGCGTCGTCGTTGTCGCCGCGGTGGTCGTGGGTAACCCCGGGGAGCCCGCCGTGGTCTGCGTGGTGGCAGTGGTGCCACCCGAGGAACAGGCGGCCGTCGCGAACACGAGGAGGCCCACCGCGCAGGCGCATGTCAGACGTCGAATGACGAGCAACTTCCTGTCTGTCGACCCGCGGGCCGAGGTGACCCGGACGCGCCGTCCGGGGGTCGATGATGGTGGAGCAGCATACTCGTCGTTCGTGACCTCGCCGGCCGATTCGAGGCGGATCGTCGGCGTCCGAAGGGCATCGGTGTGCACCAGAGGGAGGCCAGCTTCCACCACGTGACAGGAGGCCTGCGGTTGCGCTCGTGATCGCTGTCCGTGATGGCGAAAGACCGCAGAGGGTGCCACTTGTCGGGTGGGTGGCACACTGCTGACCGTGGGCAACTCATCACGATGAGAGACGAACGGCGTAGGGAATTTTGGTTGTCGTACCTTGTGTTCTCGAGGTCTGCGCCCGGCGCCTTGGTGGTGCTTGACATCAGATGTTGACACTCTTAGGGTGACGCCACAACCAACTGACGATCCTCTAGGGGGGACCAAATGCGCAACAAGAGCACCACCCGATTTATTGCCGCGGCCGTACTGGCGGGTTCGGCCGGGGCCGCCATCGTGGCCCCGGCCGTGATGGCCGGAGCGGCGGCGCCGAAGCCACCGGTGCGAGTGACCTGTACCGGTCTGTTCGGCAACAGCGACGCCGTTGCCGGCGGGGGCGCTCAGCTCCTGTCCGGATGTGCTGGATCCGGGCCGTTGGCGGCCAAGGCCCACGTCACTGCGTTCGGCGTGGAAGTGTCCTCCGGCGGTACCGTTCCCACCGCGGCCACCATCACCTGGACCAACAAGGACACCACCACGATGGGGCTGAGCAATCTCACCAGTGTGACCAATGACTGCAGCACGTACCTGGGACTGACCCCGACCATCAAGGAAGCGGTGACGTCCACCATCACCGGCGGCAACTCCAAGCTCACCGTCGGGGACTCGAACGTCAACGACGCGTGCGTGTACATCGTGGGAACGCAGGTGCTCATCGTCGGAGGAGCTTCGACCCTGTAGGTCCTCCCGCTGAGTTCCGGTTCGAACTCACTCGAGCTCACCGTCACGGCCCCCGGCACTCCGGGGGCCGTGACGCGTTCGACGGGCGGACGGTCGGCTGGTCAGGGTCGACCCGTCCCGCGGCCGGTGCGAACCCCGGAGTCCGGCTCCGAAGCGGCAGGTCGACACTGACGTAGACTGGCCCGGTCGACCTCGCTGCAGCCGGCATGACCGGGGGGAGCCGCGAGGTACCGAGGAGAAGGAGGCGCAATGCCCGAGATCGTGCAGTTCACCCCGGGAAAGGTGTTCGACTCGCCGGAGGAGGAGCGGACCTACCGGAAGCAGCGCCTGGCCGCGGCATTCCGGCTGTTCTCCAAGTTCGGCTTCGACGAGGGGGTGGCCGGTCACATCACCGCCCGTGACCCCGACCGCCTCGACCACTTCTGGGTCAACCCCTTCGCCATGCACTTCGGCCAGATCAGGGTCTCGGACCTCATATTGGTCAACCACCAAGGTGACGTCGTGGAGGGTGACCGGCCGGTCAACACGGCCGCGTTCGTGATCCACTCCCAGATCCACGCCGCCCGGCCCGACGTGGTCGCCGCCGCCCACTCGCACTCCGTCTACGGCAAGTCCTGGTCGGCGATGGGGAAGCTTCTCGACCCGATCACCCAGGACGTGTGCGCCTTCTATGAGGACCATGCACTGTTCGACGACTACACCGGGGTGGTGCTGGACCTCGAGGAAGGGAAGCGCATCGCCCACGCCCTGGCCGACCACAAGGCGGCCATACTCCGCAACCACGGCCTGCTCACCGTGGGCCATTCAGTGGACGAGGCGGCGTGGTGGTTCATCACCATGGAGCGCTCCTGCCAGGCCCAGCTGCTGGCCTCCTCGGCGGGGACCCCGGTGCTGATCGACCCGGAGATGGCCAAGACCACCTCGGGTCAGGTGGGCTCCCACCTGGCCGGTTGGTTCAGCTTCCAGCCCCTGTTCGACCGTATCGTGCGGGAGCAGCCCGACCTGCTGGACTGACCTCAGGCCCGAACTGGCGGCCGCGCCGGCTCACTCCGGCGCCCGGGCCGGAGTGATGATGACCACCGGGATGATGCGCGACGTGTGGCGCTGGTAGACGTCGTATCGCCCGGTGACTCCGGGGTGGAAGAGTCGGGACATGCCCCGGTTGGTCCGGTTGACCAGCGGCCAGAGCTGGGCCCGCTCCTCGGGGTCGGCCTCCCGGGCCGTGGCCGACAGGACCTGCCGGCCCACGCGGACGGTGACCTTGGGCTCCTTTCGGAGGTTGAGGAGCCAGGCCGGTGACCGGTCACTCCCCCCGTTGGAGGCCACCACGATGAGATCCCCGCGGTCACGGCAGTAGGTCAGCCCGTTGGTCCGAGCCAAGCCCGACTTCCGGCCGGTGGTGGTGAGCAGGAGTGCCGGCACCCGGTTGCTGTGCTTCCCGAACCGACCGTCGGACCTCTCGTAGACGTACTTGTGGAACCGGAGGTAGGGATCGACGAAGCGGGTGGTGAAGATACCGTCCACGGCCCGCCCCGCCCCGGCCTCAGGTCCGGGCGTCGAAGGTGGGGATGAGGGTCCGCGCCGCCCGGGCCTCGTCCACCCTGCGCACCGGGGTATGACGGGGGGACTCGGCCACGGAGCCTTCGGGCAGGTTGGCCGCCTCGTAGGCGATACGTTCGAGCGACTCGGCCAGGGCTTCGAGGGTCTGGGGACTCTCCGTCTCGGTGGGCTCGATCATCATGGCCTCGTCGACGATGAGCGGGAAGTACACCGTGGGCGCGTGGAAGCCCTCCTCGAGGAGCCGCTTGGCCACGTCCAGGGCGCGCACGCCGTGGGCCTGTTTGATGGTCCGTACCGAGAGGACCACCTCGTGCATGCAGGGCCGGTCGAAGGGCACGTCGTAGGTCCCCGTGAGCCGTTGTCGGATCCAGTTGGCGTTGAGGACGGCCGTCTCGGCGACGCGGCGGAGCCCATCGCCCCCGTTGGCCAGGATGTAGGCCAGGGCCCGGGCCAGCACCAGGGTGTTCCCGTGCCAGGTGTGCATCCGGCCGATGGACCGTTCGGGCGTGGCCCAGGCGAAGACCGGGGTCTGGTCGTCGGAGGCCACCCGCACCGCCCGGGGGCCGGGCAGGAAGGGGACGAGACGCTCGGACACGGCCACCGGACCGGCACCCGGCCCTCCCCCGCCGTGGGGGGTGGCGAAGGTCTTGTGCAGGTTCATGTGCACGATGTCGAAGCCCATGTCACCGGGGCGGACCACGCCCAGGATGGCGTTGAGGTTGGCGCCGTCGTAGTACAGGAGCCCTCCCACCTCGTGCACGGCGGCGGCGATAGGGGCGATGTCCTCCTCGAACAGTCCGAGGGTGTTGGGATTGGTCAGCATGATGCCGGCCACATCCTCGTCCAGCACGGTGGCCAGCGCAGCCATGTCGACGCACCCGCGCCCGTCGCTGGGCACCGTGACCACCTCATACCCGCCCAGGGTCACCGATGCCGGATTGGTGCCGTGTGCCGAGTCCGGGATGATCACTTTGGTCCGCGTCGAACCCTGGGCCTCGTGCCAGGCCCGCATGAGGAGCAGCCCGGTCAGCTCCCCGGCGGCCCCGGCCGCCGGCTGCAGGGTGGCCGCGGCCATGCCGGTGATCTCGCACAGCGCCTCTTCGAGCTCCACCAGCAGGGCCAGCCAGCCCTGGGTGAGCGAGGCCGGCGCGCCAGGATGCACCCCGGCCAGGCCGGGTAGCCCGGCCACGGTGTCACACACCTTGGGGTTGTACTTCATGGTGCACGAACCGAGGGGGTAGGCCCCGAGGTCCACCGAGAACTGGCGGTGGGACAGCCGGGTGAAGTGGGCCACCAGGTCGCGCTCGGACACCTCGGCCAGGGGCACCGGCCCCGTACGGCGGTGGGCCTCGGGGATGAGCTCGTCCACGGCCATCTCCGGGATGCCCGAGGTCCGGAACGACCATCCGCTCCGCCCCGGATGGGACAGCTCGAACAGAGTCGGCTCGGCGTCGTGGCCCAGCAGCGGCGCGCTGGTGGCCTTCCCCCCCGGGGCACCGGGGCCGTCTCCGTTGGCCGTCCCGCCCATCACGCCACCGCCTTGGCCAGGGCCGTGGTGTAGGCGTCGATCTCGTCGCGGGTCCGGCGCTCGGTGACCGAGATGAGCAGCCCGTCCCGGCCCCCGTCGAATTCGTCGCCCAGGGCGATGCCGGCCAGGAAGCCGGCATCGGCCATCCGCTCGATCACCACGGCGGCGGGGACCGGGAGCCTCACGGCGAACTCCCGGACCACCGGGGCCGGGGCGAAGGCCTCCACACCCTCCAGTGCGAGCAGGGACTGCCGGAGGTAGTGGGTGGCCTGGGCGCAACGACGGGCCAGCTCCACCAGTCCGGAAGTGCCGAGCCACCCCAGCTGGATGGCCGCCGTCACCGCCATCAAGGTCTGGTTGGTGCACACGTTCGAGGTGGCCTTCTCGCGGCGGATGTCCTGCTCCCGGGCCCGGAGGGTGGTCACATAGGCAGTCCGCCCCTCGACGTCCCGGGTCTCCCCCACCAACCGGCCGGGGAGCCGGCGAACGTGCTCGGCGGCACAGGCGAAGAGGCCCAGGTACGGCCCGCCGAAGCCCAGGGTGGTGCCGAACACCTGGCCCTCCCCGACCACCACGTCGGCGCCCCACTCCCCCGCCGACTTGAGGAGCCCTGCAGCCACCGGATCCGCTCCCACCACCAGCAGGGCTCCGGTGCGGTCGCACAGGGCCCGGGCCCGGCCCAGGTCCTCGATGCAGCCGAGGTAATTGGGGTAGCCGACCATGACCACCCCGGGGGGATCGTCGTGGGCCGCGTCGTCGGGCCAGGCGGTGACCCCGCCGACCAGGGGGACGGTCCGGAGCTGATGACCGGTGCCGCGAGACGCAGTGGCCAGCATCTGGCGCCAGTGGGGATGGAGGCCGGCCGACAGCCACACCGACTCGCGGCCCGAGGCGGCGACGCCGAGGTTGACCGCCTCCACCGCCGCGCTGCCCCCGTCGTAGAGGGAGGCGTTGGCCACCGGCAGTCCGGCCAGGCGGGCCACCATCGTCTGGTACTCGAAGATGGCCTGCAGCACACCCTGAGCCACCTCGGGCTGGTAGGGGGTGTACGACGTCACGAACTCCGAGCGGCCGGCCAGCGCCCGGGTCACCGCCGGGATCTCGTGGTCGTAGGCCCCGCCGCCGGCGAAGCAGACCAGGCGGTCGGACCGGGCCCGGTTGCGGTCGGCCATCCCCTCCAGGTGGGCCAGCACGTCGGGCTCGCCGGCCCCGTCAGCCAGCTCCAGCCCCCGTTGGAGCCTGAGGGCCTCCGGAACCACGGCAAACAGCTCGTCGACCGAGTCCAGGCCGAGGAACGCCAGCATGGTCGCCACTTCGTCGTCGGTGTGGGGGATGTAGGTGCCCATGCTGCTCCTCGGAGGTCGGTGCCCTCGTGTCTAGCGGACGGGAAGGGCCGAGGCCCAATGACGGGGCCGGTAACCGGTCATCGGCCGGATGCCCACTGCCCGGGCCGGACGAAGGGGGTATCCACCACCCGGGCCGGCAGGAACCGGTTGCGTTGCTCGATACCCAGGGCCGGACCTGGGGTGGCGTCGCCGTCCGTCCCGGCATCGACGGTGCTGTCCAGCAGGGCCAGGGCGATCCCGTGCCCCAACATGGGCGAGTAGTTCCCACTGGTCACCGTGCCCACCGACCCACCGTCGGCGACGACCGTGCCACCTTGGCGAGGAGGCTGACGACCGACGGTGGCCAGCCCGACCAGACGGCGGCGCACGCCGTCGTGGCGTTCGGTCTCCAGGGCTTGCCGGCCCCGGAACTCGGCCTTGTCCCATCCGACCACCCAACCCAGTCCGGCCTGCAGCGGGGTGATGCCCGGTCCGAGCTCGTGACCGTGGAGCGGCAGGGCCGCCTCCAGGCGGAGGGTGTCCCTCGCCCCCAGCCCGGCCGGATGGATCCCGGCGGCCAACAGCGCGGTCCACAGTGCATCGGCGGCGTCGGCCGGCACGGCCAGCTCCACCCCGTCCTCGCCGGTGTAGCCGGTACCCGCCGCTGTGCAGGCCACGCCGTCCCACACGAAGGGGGCGACCCCGAACCGCGGTACCGCCGCGGCCGCGGGGGCCACCGTGGCCAGGCGGGTCCGGGCGTGTGGACCCTGCACGGCGATGACGGCGCGTGCGGCCGTGGTGTCCAGCCCGCCGATGGCTCCGACCACCCGGTCGGTGTTGGAGGCGTTGGGCATGACGTCGAAGGCGTTCTCGGACAGCCACCAGACGATGATGTCGTCGATCACCGAGCCGTCTTCGTCGAGGAGGTGGGTGTACTGGGCCCGGCCCGGGCCCACCCGGCGCAAGTCGTTGGACAGGGCGGCCTGCAGTCGGTCGAAGGCGTCAGGGCCCTCCACCCGGACAGTGCCGAGGTGGCTCACGTCGAAGGCCACCGAGTCTTGGCGGCACGCCCGGTGCTCGGCGAGGGTTCCCTGCGGGTAGGCCAGGGGCATCTCCCATCCGCCGAACTCCACCAGCTTGGCCCCCAGCGTCCGGTGGGCGTCGATCAGGGCGGTGTGCCGGAGCGCTCCTCGGGTGCCGCCGGGGTGACCCGAGGGAGCCTGGGAGGTGTCGGCCACGTCGAAAGGATACCGGCGCGGCGGATCAGGCGATGCGGGCGACGGCCGACGGCACCACGCCGTCGCCCGCCAGGCCGTACTTGGCCAACAGCGCCAGGGTGTCGCGTTGGTACAGCACGGTCACCCGGACGTCGGGGTAGAGCTGTCCGAGGCGCCGGACCTTGCTGTTCTTCTTCGTGACCAACCGCTGGTTGAGCGTGGTCAACTCCACGAAGAGCCCGGGCTCCGGCAACCAGAAGTCCGGTCGGAACCCGGCGGTGGGTCGACCGCTCGGTTCCCACGCCAGGGCGAACTCGACCGGCTCGTACTCCCAGAGCACGCCGTAGAAGTCGAGAATGCGGGCGAACCGTTGCTCCGACTCGTGGGCGAACCGCTTCACCGGTGCGAACGGGTTGGCGTCAGATCGGGGCGTGGCCTCGGTCAACGCTCGGCCGCCTCGGCCGAGGCCAGGTAGTCGGCTGCCGGATGGCCGGCCGGCCGGGGTGCCTCGGGCTCGTCGCGGATCTCGATGATGGCGGCGTCGAGCTCGGAGACGACGCCGGAGAGCGGCAGGATGTTGAAGACCCCCTGGCCCCCGGCCAGCAGGTCGACGACCTCCCCGTCCGACTGGGCCAGCACCGACCGGCTGCCGGCCAGGACCAGCTGCGAGGAGGCCAGATCGGCGCCCAGGTCACCCCGCAGGCACTCGACGGCCTGTCGGGCCTGCTGCAGTTTGAGGCCGGCGTCGAGCAGTCGCTTGATGACCTTCAGCTCCAGTACGTCGCCGTAGGAGTACCGGCGCTGGCTCCCGCTGCCGGTGGCATCCGTGATGGATGGCCGCAACAGCCCCGTCCGGGCCCAGTAGTCGAGCTGCCGGTAGGTGATGCCCACGAGCGAGCAGACCTGAGCCCCCCGGTAACCCTCGTCGGGACGGGACGGACCGCTGTATCGGGCCCGGCCGGGCCGCGGCTCGCCGCGTGCTGCTCCGTCGTTGGCGCGGTTTCCGGTCGTGTGCTCGGTCACTCCCACTCCTCCACCTCGATCAGAGGTTGACCATCAACCCAAACCTGACGGTCAACCTGCGGTTCCACGGTATCACACTGCCGTAATTACGTGCGTGTGACCACTTCGGGACCACCACCGGGGGGCTGTCACGGGGAGTGATTTGGACCGCCCGCCCGGGCGGGCAATGATCAGGCCATGACCGTCATCAAGATCAACGCCATCACCGTCCGGGAGGGCTCGGGAGACGAGCTGGCCCGGCGGTTCGCCAAACGGTCAGGCGCCGTCGACGGCGCCGACGGATTCGAGGGCTTCGAGCTGCTCCAGCCCAACGACGACCGGGAGGTCTGGCTGGTCGTCACCCGCTGGCGCGACCAGGCGTCGTTCGAGGCGTGGGTGGCGTCGCCGGCCTTCGCCCACGGCCACCGCTCCGAAGCCGAGCGGTCCGGGGGCGAGGGGGCCGCCGAGTCCCGGCCCGTCGGAGCCCACAGTGAGCTGTGGTCGTACGAGATCGTGGACCTCCCCCCACCGGCGTGACCCCCGAAGCCGCGGTGCCGACCGAACCCGTGCCGGTCCACCGACGTTCCGTGGAGTACGAGGCCTTCGACGGCGGCGACACCCTGCTGGTGGTGGGGACCCTGCGCGACACCAGGCCGTGGGCCGAGGACGGCCGGTCCATCGTCACCGTGCACGAGATGGAGCTGAGGGTGACCGTGAGGATCGCCGATCTCACCATCACCGAGGCGTCCGCCGAGATGCGGACCTTCCCCCACGTCGAGTGCCCAGGCATCACCGAGGCCTTCGCCGACCTGGCCGGTCTGTCGGTGACGAGGGGGTACACCCGGGAGGTCCAGCGCCGGTTCGGCGGGCCCCGGGGCTGCACCCACCTCGAGCAGTTGGCCCGCTCGCTCGGCCCGGTGGTGGTGCAGGCGGTCACCTCCCGTCGGGCCCGCGCCGTGGTGGACGGCGAGGCCGCGGACCTCCTGAGCGGGAACGGCAGTCCGTGGGCGCGGGACTCCTGTCACGTCTGGGCCGAGGACGGCCCCGCCGATCAGAAGCTGGCCGCCGGATGGAGACCGGGGATCGGTCCGTACCCCGCGCCGGCCGTGGTGACGTTCCGAGAGGGCGGCACCGACCGGTGACCCGACGCCGCGGCTGCGCCACCGCCCGGTGCGACCGACGGCGGCCGACCGCGGTGCTGGCCGTGGCGGTCGCCCTGTGCGTCGGCGGATGCACCAGTTCGGGGACCGCCGTCTCCTCCCCCTTCGCCGGAACCCGACCGGCCCTGGAGAAGGGACCCGCGTACGAGGTCAAGGTCCAGGACATCAGCGGCCTGGGACCGGTGCTGGTCGACGGCCAGGGCATCGCCCTCTACCTGTTCGAGACGGACGTCCGGGGCGCGCCCTCCCGCTGCTACGACATCTGTGCCGTCCAGTGGCCCCCGGCTCTGCTCCCGGCCAAGGTGTCAAGGCCCATCGCCGGCCCCGGTATCGTGCCCTCCCTCCTGGGCACCGCACCCCGGACCGACGGCACCACCCAGTTGACGTACAACGGCTGGCCCCTGTACCTCTGGCCGCCCGACCGGACTCCTGGCACAGCCACCGGTCAGGCGTTGACCAACGCCGGCGGCCGGTGGTACGTCGTGGACCCGGCCGGGAACGCCGTCATCACCAAGTAGCGGCGCAGCGGCGCCAGCACGGACAGACTGGTGACCATGGCCGCGTCCGAACGCAACTCCCGGTGGTCGATCAACTCGACCAACTCGCTGCTCAGCATCAACTCGAGGAACTCCGTCTTGTCCATCGGGTCGGTGGGGTCCTTCGCCTCGGTCGGCTCGATCGGCTCGGCCCTCTCCTTCGGGTCGGTGGGCAGCTTCCTGAGCGTGGCCTCGATCCTTTCCTGCGCCTCGGTGGTGTCGGTGCTCTCCTACCGGTCGGTGGCTGCCTCGACGGCCGCCCACCGCCGGAACGGCTCGGCCTCCCGGTCGCGGTGAGACCGTTCCTCAGCTGGTCGGTCCGCCGAGCCATCCCCGTTTGCGGAACAGGTACAGCAGGGCGATGGCCGAGAGCACCTCGATGCCCAGCCCGAAGACGATGAAGGGCCAGCCCCCCATGATGTGCTGGACGAGCCAGGAGAAGTTCTGACCGAAGAAGCCGGTGAGGAAGGTCAGCGGGAGGAAGACCGTGGCGATGATGGTCAGCTGCTTCATGACCACGTTGAGACGGTTGGAGACCGTCGAGAGATGGGTGTCCATCACCCCACTCAGCAGGTCCCGGTACCCGTCGACCAGGTCGCTGATGCGGATCGTATGGTCGTAGACGTCCCGCATGTACCGTTGGCCCTCGTCGGACACCCCGGGGAGCTCGACCACCCCCGAGGTGATGCTGGCGAACATGTCCCGCTGCGGGGTGATGACCTTGCGGATGGTGATCAGCGACCGCTTCATGACGAACAGTGTGCCGAGCTGAGCGTCGGTGGGTCTGACCAGGATGGCGTCCTCGAGCTCGTCGATCTGCCCGTCGAACCGGTCCAGCATGGGGAAGAAGCTGTCCACCAGCTGGTCGACGATCAGGTAGATGAGGGCGATCTGGGGCGACTCGAGATCCGAGGGCCGGCGATGGGCCACCCGCTGACGGACGTCCTCCATGGCCTGGCACGCACCCCGGCGGACGGTGACCACGAAGTGGTCGGCGAAGATGAAATGGACCTCCTGGGTGGTCGTTCCGTTGTCCGACGCCCCGTGCACCACCATGTAGGTGAAGTCGTCGTAGTCCTCGAGCTTGGGTCGCTGCCCGAAATGCTGCGCGTCGTCCACGGCCAGATGGTGGATGTGGAACACCGAGAGGAGGAGGTCGTGGGCCTCGTCGTCCAGGCCGTCGAGATCGAGCCAGAAGAACTCCCGGGCTCCGAGGTGGTGCTCGATGGCCTGACGGGTGGCCGCCACCGACTCGCCACCGAAGGTCAGGGTGCCGTCCATGTCCCGATTCTGCCCCTGGAGGGCGGTGCGGACAGGGATGGGGCCCCCTTCCGTTCAGTCCAGACGTTCCGTTCAGTCCAGACGGACCAACTGCTCCCGATAGCGGTGCCCGTTGGTCACGTACTCGGCGGCGGAGATCTGGATCATGACCACGTTGGACCGGTCGGGCAGGATCTTGGCGGGGACCCCGAGGGCGAGCGCCCCGGCCGGCACGACCATGTTGTTGGGCACGACGGCGTTGGCACCCACGGTGGCCCCGGTGCCGACCACGGCGTGGTGGAGCACCACCGAGCCCGAGCCGATCAGTGCATCGTCCTCCAGGATGCACCCCTCCAGATGGGCCAGATGCCCGATGACGCAGCCGTGGCCCACCGCGGTGGGGAAGCCCGGGCCGGCGTGGACCACCGATCCGTCCTGGATCGAGCTCCGCTCCCCCACGGTGATGGTCCCGTAGTCGCCCCGTAGCACGGCATGGGGCCACACGGTGGACTCGGGCCCCACACTCACGTCGCCGATGATCACCGCGTCGGGATGGACGTACGCTTCGGGGTCGATGGCGGGGACCCGGTCCCCGAGCTGGTAGATGGCCATCGTCCGACCCTATGGCACGCCCCGGGTGGGGGCCACGGTCACCCACGTCCTGGTCGGGGACCCGCCTGGACCTACCGTGTACCGGTGGTGGAGCCGGGCCGGCCCCGGGGCCCGGGGCCAACGTGACAGTTGCGTGACGATTGGCCGGGCTAACGTTTCCCACAGATCGTTCGCCGGTGGCCTGGGTCAGGGGGCTTGACGGGGAGGAGACACGTGGGAGCGCCCACCGCCGTGCACGGAGCTCAGAGCAGTCGTCAAGCGGGACCTGTGGCGACCATCCGGTTGGCCCCCTGGGTGGTCCTCGGCTGGTGCGGGGCCGTGGGCATGGTGCTCACCGGTACACGCATCGGGGCCGTTCCCGATCCCCATCTGGCGCTGTGGTGGTTCTCCCTCCCGAGCGGTGGCTCGCCGCTCGACTCGATCGGCTTCTACGCCTCGCTGGCCGTGATGGTGGTGGCATGGCTCGGGGTGGGCCGCGTCGCGCGGGCCGGCCGGCTGAGCGTCGGCCGGGCGTGGATCGTTCTGGCCGCGTGGGGGCTGCCACTGCTCTGCGGACCTCCTCTGTTCAGCCGGGACCTGTACAGCTATGTGGCCCAGGGGCTCCTGACCCACCATGGACTCAATCCCTACGCTGTCGCGCCCTCCGCCCTCGGCCACGGTCCCCTGCTGTCCGGCGTGGCCAGCGTGTGGCGGGACACCACCTCCCCCTACGGGCCCTTCTTCGTGGGGTCGAGCAAGGTGGTGGCGGCCGTGGCCGGTGGATCCCTGGCCGTGCAGGTGATGGCCTTCCGGGCCCTGGAGTTGGTGGGCGTGGCCCTGGTGATGGTCTCCCTTCCTCGCCTGGCGCGGCACCTGGGCACCGACCCCGGGACGGCCCTGTGGCTCGGGGCCCTCAGCCCGCTGGCTCTGTTCAGCTTCGTGGCCTCCGGCCATAACGACGCCCTCATGGTCGGGCTCCTGGTGGCCGGGGTCACCCTGGGGGTCACCGGCCGGCTCCTCCCCGGCCTGGTGTTGTGCGCTCTGGCCGCCACCGTGAAGCTCCCGGCGGCGGCGGCCGTGGCCTTCCTGGCCGCCGACGGCATGCGGGCGGCAGTCGGAGGACGTCGTTGGCGGGTGGCGGGCCAGGCCGCCGTCGTACTGGTGGCGGTGTTCGTCGCGGTGACCCTGCTCGCCGGCTACGGGTGGACGTGGCTCGGCCCGACGGCCCTCCACATCCCCACCGAGCTCCGGATCCTGTCCACCCCCTCGGTGTCGCTCGGTGTCCTCATCTTCTCGGTGCTCCACCCCCTCGGCCTCCCGGTGGCTCGCTCCGCCGTGGTGACGGTGACCCAGGACCTGGTGGCGGTGGCGACGGTGGCCGCCGTGGTCTGGCTGCTGGTGACGGTGCGGCGCCACGAGGTAGTCCGCTCGCTCGGCCTGGCCCTCCTGCTCATCGTGGTCGGGAGCCCCACCGTCTGGCCCTGGTACCTGATGTGGGGCGTGGTCCTGCTGGCGGCCACCACGGCCCAGCGGTCCAAGGTGTTGGCCGGTGTGGCCGGACTGGCCATGCTGGTGGTGGGCCCGAGCGGCCACCCTCTGCTGTTGGGCAACTGGTACCTGGTGGTCTCGCTGGCCGCCCTCGGCGGGGTGGCGTGGCTCATCCGGGGAGGGCACTGGCGATCGGTGGTGGACGGGCATGCCGCCTGACCCGACCACCCGCTCCGAGGCCTCGTCGGCCGCCGTGGTCCCGCGCCGGCGGCCTGCCCCGACCGTCGGGGCGACATCCCGTCCGACGGGGGCGGCCGTCGAGGCGACCGCTGAACCCGAGGGCGGGGCCGAGCCGACCCGCCGGCTCCGGCGTTGGCCCCGGTGGATCCTCCGCCCGACCGTCATCTATCTGGTCTCGCGGGCCATCACCTGGACCACCCTGGCCATCACCACCCTCTTCACCCACCAGAGCATCCTCCAGGAGGTCGACCGGTGGGACAGCCGCTGGTTCCTCCGGGCCGCCGCGCAGGGGTGGCCGAGGCACCTCCCTTACGACCACGGCCACGTGGCCGGGAGCACCATCGCCTTCTTCCCGCTCTTCCCCCTCAGCATCCGGTGGCTGTCCCACCTGACCGGGCTGTCCCTCCTGGCCGCCGGCATCACCATCACCACCGTGACGGGCTGCACCGCCATGATCGGGGTCTGGGCACTGGTCCGGCACTACGCCGATCAGCCCTCGGCCGATCGGGCCACCCTGCTGGTGGCCCTGTTTCCCGGGTCGTTCGTGCTCAGCATGGTGTACTCGGAGGGCTTCGCCCTCACCTTCCTGGCCTTCGGGCTCCTGGCCCTGCTGCAGAAGCGGTGGCTGCTGGCCGGCCTCCTCGGGCTGCTGGCCAGCTTCACCACACCGGTGGCCCTGGCCTTCGAGGTCAGCTGCCTGTGGTGCGCCTATCGCGAAGTGGCCACCGCCCGGAACTGGCGGGCGCTGGCCGCGCCCGTCCTGGCCCCCCTCGGGTTCCTCTACTACCAGGTGTGGATCTGGCAACACACCGGCAACCTCAACGCGTGGCGTCTGACCGAACGGGGCGGGTGGAAGAGCTACCCGTCGCTGGTGTACGCCTTCCACACGGTGGCGGTGTTCGTCCGCGACCCCGTGGCCACCAACAAGACGGACGACCTCCTGTTCGTCTGCACCGTCCTGGTGGTGGTGGCCGGCGTGGTGGCGGTCCGGTCCTCCATGCCGACGCCCATGGTCCTCTACGGACTGTCGGCGGCCGCTCTCGGCATGATCTCGGCCCCCATCGGCCTGCGTCCCCGGTTCATCTTCCTGGCCTTCCCGCTCATCATCGGGGTGGGGACCTGGCTCCGCGGGCGGGCCTACCTCGCATTGGTGTCGGTGTCCGCAGCGTTCCTCATCGGGTTCACCGCCTTCGAAGTGGCCTCGTGGCGTATCTTCCCGTAGCGGCGAAGGGCCGGGCCCGGCCGACGGGACCTCCGCCCACGCGCCGTCACCGTGACCACCTACCATCGACGCAGCGACCGGGTCGACGCGGGACCACGCGCTCCCCCCTCGGCCCAGAGGGCCCGAGGGCGAGCGGTGAACGGCTCCCGGGGCCGCCGGCCCGAAGGGGATGACCATCGTACGAGCACCGGGTAGCGGGACGGAGGCGGCGCCGGACAGCCCCGCCGGCCTCGACCTCCCGGCGGCGTCGGATCCGCCGTCCGGGGCCCCCCATCCCGGCGGTGGCTCGGCCACGCTGGAGCGGTGCGCCTGGAGCCTGGTGTGGTTGGGTGCGGTGGTGTCGGGACTGGCCTTCTGGGGCTCGTGGTCGGCCTGGCCCCCGGGGGGCTACCTCGCCCCCCTGATCGTGGCCATCGGGATGGTCGGTCTGGCCGCCACCTGGCTGGTCCGCACGCCCCGGTCCCTGGCCCTGCAGCTGTCGGCCCTGGCCACGTCCGTGGCCGCCACGTTGGGCCACGAGGGGATCGGGATCCACGTGCGCCAGTACTACAGCACCGACTCGGGGGCCTTCAACCAGGTGGCGGCCCAGATGGCCCTGCACGGCGCCAACCCCTACACGCACACCATGGCCGCGGCGTCGCAACTCCTCCAGACCCCCAGCGACTACTGGACCTACACGGTGACCGGCGGGCACATCAACGCCGTCTCCTACCCGGCCGGCTCGTTCCTGATGGAGGTACCGGCCCTGTGGTTGGGCTTCCAGCACCAGATCGTGGACTGGATGGACCTGCTGGCCTGGCTGGTCACCGGGGCGCTCATCTTCGTACTGGTGCCATCTGCCCTGCGGTGGATCGGGCCCCTCCTGGTGACCATCCCCATCTACGCCGACGTCTTCGGTTCCGGGGGCACCGACGCCGTCTTCCTGCCCTTCCTGGTCCTGGCCGTCTGGCGGTGGGACCGGTTCTGCAGCGGTCGGGGCGCCGGCCTGGCCCGCTGGGTGGGCCCGGTGGCGCTGGGCCTGGCCTGCGCCATCAAGCAGACCCCGTGGTTCTGCGTGCCGCTCCTGGCCGTGGCCCTGTACCTCGAGTCCCGGGCCGCCGGTCGCCGTGCGGCGCGTATCGTGGCCGGCTACCTCGCCGTGGTGGCGGGGGTGTTCACGCTGGTGAACCTGCCGTACCTCCTGTCGTCGCCGTCGGCCTGGGCCCGCGGCACCGTGCTTCCCTTCTCCAAGCCGTTGGTGGCCGATGGGCAGGGGCTGGTGACCTTGGCGCTGCACGGTGTGGCCCGAGGGGTCTCCCTGCCCCTCCTCACGTTGGCCAGCGTGTTGGTCTACGTCACGCTGGTGACGGCCCTGGTCATCTGGTACCCGGAGATGAAGCGGCTCTGGATGCTGCTGCTGCCCCTCACGTTCTTCGTGGCCGCCCGCAGCCTGCTGAGCTACCTCATCGACTTCTACCCGGCGGCCGTCGTGGCCGCCGTGTCGGTGGCGCCGGTGGCCGCCGCCCGGGCCGCCGGCCCGGCCCACGCCAGGACCGGTGGCCGCCTGAGGCTGCCCCTCGGCCTGGTCGCCCTGGTCCCGGCGGCCGCCGCCGTGGTGGTGTCGGTGCTGGCCTTCAGCTCCCCTCCTCTCCAACTCGATGTGGCGTCGTTCTACTCGTCGCACTCCGCCACCCTGTTGAATTCGGTGACCGTGGACGTCCGCAACACCACCGACCGGACGGTGGTGCCCCACTTCATGGTGACCATCGGCAGCTCCCACCCGAGCGGCTTCTGGCACACGCTGGACCGGCGTCCGGTCGTACTCGGTCCCCACGCATCGGCGGTGGTGAAACTCCGTCCCCCGACCTTCACGGGGGCACCGACCCACGGTTCGTACTGGCTGGTGCAGGCGTACACCTCCTCCCCCGCCGCGCTCAGCAACTCCCCGCTCCAGCACTGGAGGTTGGGCAAGGTCAAGTAGGGGCCCGCGGCCTCCCGCACCGGGCACCTCCGGCCCGTAGGATGGGCACCCGGGACCGTAATACGTGAGGAGCCAGACCATGCAGGAACTCGAGGGACTCGGTCACCCGGTCTTCGACGCTGACAACCACTACTACGAGGCCGTCGACGCCTTCACCCGCCACCTCGACCCGGCCCTCGGATCCCGGGTCATCCAGTGGAGCGAGGTCAACGGCCGTAAGTACCACGTGATCGGGGGACGGGTCAGCCACGCCGTGACCAATCCCACGTTCAACCCGGTGGCCATGCCCGGGGCCATGTACGACTACTTCCGGGGCAATCCCGACCACCGCAACCCCATGGAGTTCCTGGCCCGCCGGGAGCCCATCCGAGCGGCCTACCGTCGACCCGACGCCCGTCTGGACACCCTCGACCAGCAGGAGCTGGCCGGGTGCCTGCTCTTCCCTACCCTCGGGATGATCTACGAGGAGCCCCTGGCCCACGATCCCGAGGCGGTCTGCCTCATGTTCGGGGCCTTCAACCGGTGGCTGGTGGAGGACTGGACCTTCAACTACCACGACCGGATCTTCTCCGCCCCCTACATCACCCTGGCCGACCCGGCCTGGGCCGCCGAGGAGCTGGCCTGGGCCCTCGACCAGGGGGCCCGGACCGTGGTCATGCGTCCGGCCGCACCCACCACGGTCCTGGGTCGGCGCAATCCGTTCGATCCCATCTTCGACCCGTTCTGGGGACTGGCCAACGAGGCCGGGATCGCCGTGGTGGTCCATGCCGGCGACAGCGGCGTCTCATCCAACGGGTACGCCGTCGATGGCTTCAACGCCACCTTCACCGGGGGCTGGAAGCCATCGGTGAAGTCGTTCTCCATCGAGCAGGCCATCCGGGACTTCCTGCTCACCCTCATCTTCGAGAACCACTTCGAGCGGTTCCCCAACCTCCGTGTGGCCTCCATCGAGAACGGGGCCGAGTATCTGCCGGAGGTCATGAAGAAGATCCGCTCCACGGCCAACAAGATGCCCGGCTACTGGAAGCACGATCCGGTGGAGACACTCCGGCGCCACGTCTGGATCAACCCGTTCTGGGAGGACGACGTCTACCAGGTGGCCGACTGCATGGGCGCGGACCGGGTCCTGTTCGGCTCAGACTGGCCCCACGTCGAGGCTCTGCCCGAGCCCCGCGACTACGTCATGGAGCTCAAGAATTTCAGCGCCCCGGACCGCCGGCTCATCCTGAACGACAACGTGCGGGACCTCATCACCCTCCGACCGAGCTGAGCGGCGCTCCCCTCGCCCGGCCCGTGGTCCTAGTGCCGCCCCCGGCCGCGTGACCGCTTGGCCCCTTTGCCGTGGTGGGTGACCTTGTGGTGGGCGTTGCGGCTGGCCTCCTCCCGGGAGCGGCTCTGGCGGCTGCGCCCGACGAATCCGCCCAGGACGATGACCACCAGCACGATGGCCAGAATGATCCAGATCAACATGCTTGCTCCGTTCGGTCGCCCGGCCCGATGACAGGCTGCACACTAGGCCACGGCACCACGGCGGGGTCCGGACCGCTGCCCGGCTCTGGGGACGGAGGCGGGAAGGGGGCGCCGGGCCGACGGGGCACCGGGTCCGCCACCGTTGGACCGACGATGAAGCGGCTCCCCCCGGGCCGCATTCATCGCCGGATCCCCCTCGCTGGATCGCTGGGTCGTCAGAGCCCGTAGAAGGAGTAGCCGACCGCGGAGGCTGCCCCCGGAGCCGCACGCTCAAGGCGGAACGCCCCATCCAGGTCCCCGACAGCCAGCGGGAACTCCTGGGGAAGAGAGCCGACAGCCGCCGCGACGTCCGACGCCAGTACTCGGACGGGGCCAGCAGGGCCAGCCCCACGGCCACCAGGGCCAGGCCGCCGAACAGGAACGGCTTGATGTCCCTCCCGGTGAACGGCAACTGGGTCAGTGGCGGAGCGGCAGTCGAGATGGCGACGGGTGCGGCCACTGGTGCGGCGACCGGAGTCGGCGCCGGAGGTTGGGTGTTGCCGGAAACCGGTGGCGGCACCGACGGCTGGGTGGTGGTCGTGGTGGTGGTTGGGGGCTCGGTGGTCGTCGTCGTGGTCGGGGGCTCGGTGGTCGTCGTGGTGGTCGGGGGCTCGCAGTTCTCGCTCGGTATGGTGTGCTGGAAGCCTCGCTTCGGGACGAACGGCGGGCCTTGGTAGGCGTCAGCTTGGATCACGCCACAGAAGTCCTTCGGGTAAGGGATCGCGAGGGTTCCGGACGTTCCGAAGAGGATGCCCACCGTGATGTCCCCTTTAGGGATCTGCAGGACGAATTTCCACTGGCAATCGGGTTGGGAGGCCGGGCAGGCCGGTGAGGGGATCTGGAGAGTCGCCACTTGAGCGGCGTCGTCGAAGGTGATGACCGCCGTCGACGGTGCGTTGGCCGCGCTCCAGGCTGCTCCACCGAGGGTCACGCTGAACGCGACGAGGGTGATGACCGATGCCAGTGCCACGATGATCCGCTTCACTGCTGCCCCTTCTCACTACCTCTGCCGACGCCCGACGGCGCCGCGCCTCCCGCACTGAGTGCTCCGTGCCGGACGGCGTGAGCCAATTGCCTTTCGCCGTCCCGCTGCTCCGGGAGCCGATCCGCTGACGTGCTTGGTGCCATGGGCCCCCCGACAGGAGTCACTTCACTGGGAGTGACGGTAACCCGCCCGATGCGTTCCGTCATCACCAAGATTGGGGAGGCGAGGCGATGTCGAATTCCTGTGCCCCGAACACGGTCCAGACGGTCGTCCTTCACCCGCCACCGATGGCCCGCAGGCCATGGATCAGGTGTATCGCAATAGCAAGAGGACTAGTGCGGAGCCATGACGCTAGAGTAATCTCGTAGTAGGCGAAAGGAAGCACCATGCCCTTCGAGTCCCGACCGGTGACGTCCAAAGCGTGGAAGGCGCTCGACCGGGTCGTGGCGGCCAACACCGCCATGCGGGAGGCCGAGGCCAAGCGGACCAGGCAGGCTCGGAAGCGGGCCAAGGCCATCGAGGAGGCCCGGGGGTGCGGTCTGACGCTCGACGCCATCGCCGAGCGCCTGGGGGTCAGTCGGGAGCGTGTCCGTCAGATGGCGAGGCAACCGCGGGGCTGACGGCTCGACCCCGGCCGGCTTACAGGGGGCGCGGCGGACGACGCGGCCCGTTCACTGCGTGGCGGTCGGTTCGTCCCCGCCGTCGGCCTCCCGACGGTCCATGAGCGCCAGGATGTCGACATGGATCACCGTCAGCCGGTCCTCGCAGTCGGCGATGTCGAGGGCCAGTGCCACGAGCTCACCGACCCCCCCGGGGAACAGGTCGGCCCGGGCCCCGCGCTTGGCCCGCTGGCTCATCACGTCCCAGGCCAACAGGCTTCCGCTCTCCGAGGTGAGGGACCATGCGCTGTGGATGGCCTCGTTTCGCTTGCGTCGGCACTTGTTGGCGCTCCGCCGCCACGTCTGGAAGGCGGCCAGCTCGTTGACGGCGTCGTTGCCGTAGGACGCCAGCAGGGCCTCGATGGTCTCCCAGACGTTCTCCACCCGCTGGCCGGCCACCACCGCCCGGGCCAGCCTTTCGTCTCGGCTACCGACCAGGCTCATGAGGGCCAACCCGGAGGCGATTTCGATAAGAGACCAGTTAGCGGCGATCCGACCGAGGGCGCGGTGCAGGTCGTCCTGGTCCGGGGAGACGCTTCCCACGGTCTGCGGGTTGATCAGGGGTGAGGAGGTGGATCCTGAGTAGCGCAGGATCCGGGCCCGTCCGGCGAAGGGCAGGATGCTGCGGATCTTGCGCTTCACGGCCCGACCGCCGGAGGGGGGCACCGGTCGGCCCGTGGCCTCGGACCGACCAGCGACCGAGCGGCGCCGGTTGGGCCAGGCGGGCGCTCCTGATGGTGGGCGAGGTATCGGATTGACCGAATCTACCGGCCGGCCCGGGCGCCGTCACCCGCGCAGGCCGAATGAGTCCTTATCCGGATGGGCCCGAAGGTCGGCCCGAGAGTCGGAGCATCCCTCGAACGGTGCACTCAAGATGGTCACCCATCGTTCGGGCGCCGTCGCCGCGCCATCAGCCCGTGGAGGACAGCCGTCCACCGTGAGAGGCTTGGGCCATGTTCGAGCGCTTCACGGACTCGTCGAGGCAGGTCCTCGTGCTGGCCCAGGAAGAGTCCCGGCTGCTCCGCCACAGCTTCATCGGCACCGAGCACATCCTGCTCGGACTCCTCCATCAAGATGGCGCCGCGGCCCAGGTGCTCATTGAGCTGGGTGCTTCACTGACCACAGCACGGGAGCGGGCGGCGGAGACGATCGGACTCACCGGAGGTCCAGGCTCACCGCCCTTTACCCCACGAGCGAAGAGGGTCCTCGAACTAGCGCTGCGGGAGGCAATGCAGCTCGGGGCGGAGAGCATCGACACCGAGCACATCCTTCTCGGTCTGGTGCGAGAAGGTGAGGGCGTGGGTGTCCAGCTGCTGATGAGCCTCGGAATCCGCCCTTCCCAAGTGCGTCAACGGGTCATCCAGCACCTGTCTGGGCTTCACCGCGAGGGGCGGTCCGGAAATCCGAGATCGATCGACCTCCCGTCCGACGACGATGAGTACGGGGGCCGAGTGGTCAGGTGCTCCTTCTGCGGCCTCACTCCCCCGGCATCCGGGCGTCTGGTGTCCGGGCGCGAGGCGTTCATCTGCGAGAACTGCGTCGGCGAGTGGTCCACCCGCCTGGGGTCGAAGACCTCGAGCCCACTGCGGCTTGGGAGGTGGACGAGCCGTGCATCGGTGGATCTGCCGACGGGTCAAGAGCCCGACGAACCGGACAGCGCACGGGCCCACATCCGGGCTGCCTACATCGCCAGTCGAGTGCCGAGCGCCGACGGACGATCGGTACCAACGGTCGAGAACGGTGAAGAGCTCGGTGCCACGCTGCTCTTGGCGAACGAGCGCCACCGGGGCATCGTCGGTGACGGATCCGACGTGATCA
The DNA here is from genome assembly GCA_963817005.1 of uncultured Acidimicrobiaceae bacterium. Classification (GTDB taxonomy): domain Bacteria; phylum Actinomycetota; class Acidimicrobiia; order Acidimicrobiales; family RAAP-2; genus Bog-756. The sequence goes on along the minus strand of CAWFMN010000004.1, from coordinate 767,616 downwards.
TCTCGGCCGACGAGATCCACTTCTACGATCCGGAACGGGCCGCCGTCCTGTTCTCCATCTCGAACGGAGACAGGTTGCTTCTTGGGGGCCAGCGAGGCGAGGCGGTTCTGGTGGATGGCGACTGGAAGATGTCCCGGTCCACCTTCGCCCAACTGATGGCCATGGCCGGCGTTGCCTGCCCGCCCGAGTCCGGATGATCGGCACCGAGGCCGGCGCGACTATCCCCTGAGGGGGATCCTGTGACCCGACACGACACCGGACACCGGACGGAGGTCGGTGGCGGCCGAGGGAACCGGTGGACCGGGCTGCCAACCTCTCGGGGAGGGGCCCTCACCTGCTCTTGGCCTTGGCCTGGTTCAGGGTCACGGCGGCACGGACGAGCTTCTTCAACGCCTGCTCGTCTATCTTTTCGCCTTCATGGAAGTCGATGGCCCGCCTCGTGTTCCCGTCAAGGCTGGAGTTGAAGAGGCTCGACGGATCCTTGAGAGAAGCCCCCTTGGCGAAGGTCATCTTCACAATGCTCTTGTATGTCTCACCTGTACAGATCAGACCGTCGTGAGACCACACCGGGACCCCCCTCCACTTCCACTCCTCGACCACTTCGGGATCGGCTTCCTTGATCAAGTCACGGAGCCGGTTGAGCGTACTCCCCCGCCAGTCGCCCAGCTCCTTTATTCTCGCGTCGATCAGCTCGGACGGAGGCTTGCTCGTCTGCGACCCGCTCTTCTTCATGCCCGATTCTCTTCCGTTGTCTCCGAGAATGTGATGAATAGGAGGCATCCCCGTCGTGGCGATTGTACGGCTGGGCTGGACCGGGGCTTCGGCAGCAACTCCGGGGACCCTTGACCCCCGGTCGCCCTGGCCGGATCTGCACGGTACCGGAACATCGGCGATGGTCGCCGCAAGCAACCCGTCAGGGTTTGGGAACTTTCATGGTGAACACCGTGCCGGGGACGAGTTCGGTTATACCCAAACTGTCTGTCAGGCAGACGTCAAATGCCACGGGAGCCCCGAGGATACGTTTGGTCCAGGGACCAACGACGTGCGAAACACTTCCCACGAAATCGAGTTCGGCCATGGGAGTGGGGCACCGGGATGGCGACGGCAGGGAGGAGGAGACCGTGCTGAAGTCCGTAATCTTCGCGTTGAACCACGTCAGTGGGTACGGTCCCGACCCGAAGCCGTTCGACGTCCCCGATCCCCCTGTGATGTTCGGACGAGTGCAAGCACCCAGCTCGACTGTCGAGTTGAATGACCCGGACTGCATCGACCGGCATTTGACGAGAGTAGTGGGCACTGCAGAAGCGGATTGAGCGGCCAACGGACCGGCGGCCACAATCGTGGCGGCCACCAGAGCCCCTGTTGCCGCCACGGCGAGTCTCAGTGGTTTCATGGTTCGTGGTTTCATGGTTCCCTCTCCCTTGGTCAGGCTAGCAACCGCTGCTCTGGCACCGGGCCGATCTCGATTCCGTTCCAGCAGATCACCGCTCTGCGGGGTTGCCACCAGAGGTTCACACGATCGGCTCTGGAGCTTGGGAGGCCAATGCATTCTTGCAGGCCCACTCAGCTCGCTCGCCCTGTCCCAAACAGTGCGGGAGAGTCGGAGCATCCAACCGGCGCCCCGCTCCCTTCCCCGTCTCCCCCGCGACCGCCCGCGGGGTCGGCGCGATGTCATGAGTGCTCCACCCTCCACCTAGAGTGATGCCATAGGGAGGGCGGTCCGGCGGTGGAGGGAGATCCACCATGCGGTTGACGAGGCACCACTCCTCTGTTCCGTCTCCTCAGACGGTCGATGATCTTCTCCGACCCGAGTTGGAGAGCTATTCGACTTCTGTCTTGATCGCGGAGCTTGCTCGACGCGGCGTGTTCCAATCGGTGCCAGAGCTTCCCATCGAGGCCAGTCGGTCGACATTCGGCCCGCAGGACGGTGAAGATGTTGCGGACGAGGAGGCGTCGACCGTCAGTCGAGCATTTCTCGACGTCAACCGTCGGGCAGGGTGAGACCAGACCCGACCCGACTCATCGGCGAGATGGCTCGCCGGTCCCGAGGGTCGCCGCTCCGGACGTGCTCGGCCCCACGAGACCCATGGCCGTCCGTTCGTCGGGAAGGGCGCCAGGCGCTAGTCGGTAGGAGCGGCGATCGGTTCTCGCGACTCGCTACCGAATGGATGACTGACGAGCCCGCTCGACCTCGGCGATCTCCCGCCACAGGACTTCGATCGCCCGCTCCATGGGTGGCTCGGCGGGCCGGGTGGACTGGTCCTTGGCGATCATCTCCGCCATCTTGGCCAGGCCGTCTTCTTCTGGCGCTATCGGTGCTACCGGTCTGCGGGCTGTACTCATGTCGACCTCCTGGCGACATCGAGGAGGGATGAAGTGCTGGTCGACCCGGTTGGTGTGCGAGCCGAGCATCAAGCGTCGAGCCGCGACCAAGGATTTCGACATCACAACAGCCCGACACCGCCATTTTATGATCTGCGGCGAACCACCAAACGTCGCAGGCAGGAGCAAGGAAACGTTCCGCCCGACCGTCCGTCATCCGAAGCTGGCGTGGGCCTTCACCGAGAACGTGTGCCGCCTCGGACTGGAGGGATCGATGGGCACGATCGGCGACTGCTACGACAACGCGCCGATGGAGTCGTGCTGTGGGTCGATGCAGATCGAGCTGCTCAAGAAGAACCCAGGCCTAATGCTCATACGACCTGGTCCATTCCATGGGGTCACCCCTTAGGTGGTCGGGCTGCGAGTACCAGCAGTGCTTCCGGCTGATCCATGCCGAGGACGGAACCCAGCACGCCCAGCACTGTCCCAACTCAAGCGAGTGGCCTGTGCGGTTCCAAGATCGGGCCGGCAAATGGCACACGGTCGTATCCTGCAATGGCCACAGAGCTGAGCTGGACTCGGTCCAGCGCATTTGCTGCTGATCCGCACAGGATTGCCCTGGAGCCGCTGCTGAATCCGGTACCAAGGCAGTTGATGGGGATCTGATCTACCCTGGCGAATGAGGGGCCAGATCAGAACTATTTGTGGCCAACGGGAAACTGGAGGTCTCGTGAAAACCCTGAGGGTGATTGCCGTAACCGTGGGGATTCTCGGAAGTGCGACCTTCGTCGCCGGGGTGGTCGGAGCCCAGGCAGCATCCGCCGCCCCTGCTCGTCTCAAATGTCAGACGATGCAGTCGTCTGACCTTACCGACCTTTTCTCGCCAATCTTGTTGGGCGAATGCAACCACCCGGGGACCTCAGGAGGGTCGGGCACGACGAGTGCCGAGGGATCTGGGCCCTACCCCGTTGTCTACTTGACGGGAAAACAAACCAACTTCGCTGAGGACACCGGGATCTTCGCGTCCCCAGAGCGATGCCCATCTGGGGACTTGGAGTTTGACGTTACGGGCACGATCGTTTCGGTCTCCGGCCATTTCACCAAGCGATATCTGGGAGAATTCGTTTCTTTCGATATTTGTCTCAACTCCGCACTCGGAATCGCCGAGCTGGTTCCGGGAACCTATTTCAGGATTACCTGAACAATCGGCTACGAGCGAACTCCAGATGGCCGACTGTCACTGGTCCGGCCTGGATTCGGTCCAGCAGATGGCTGCTGATCCGCGCAGGATGCCCCAGGAGGCCCGTAAGCATTCCTTCTGGACGTAGCCCTTGTTTGGGCGGCTCAAGATGTGGGTAAGGGAGTCGCCAGCCGGAAGTGCTGGGCAGCCCTCCGGCCTCGGAGGATGGGCCTCTGTCGGTGGGTTTCCGCCACTCGTCGGCAGAGGCAGCATCCGTTCTTGGCGAGGTGTGCGACGGGTGCCGGGCGGGCGTGGATGCAGTCCAGAGAATTCACCAGGTCACTCGGTAGCAGCTGGACGGCTGTCAACGGCTTGACAACGGTCGAGAGGTCAACACCACCGGAGATGGCTTCGTTGCCTCTTTCGACGGTCCGGCGCGAGCGATTCACTGCGCCCGATCCATCGCAGATGCCATCAGTTCACTTGGCGTTGACCTCCGCTTTGGCCTTCATACCGGTGAATGCGAGGTCAGAGGCGAAGACCTCGCAGGGTTGGCTGTTCACATCGCGGCCCGGGTGGCAGCCCTTGCCGCGCCGGACGAACTTCTTGTGTCGGGCACAGTCAAGGACCTCGTCGTGGGTTCGGGCATTGAATTCACAGAACGTGGCGACATCAACTGAAGGGAGTCCCTGGGACGTGGAGACTATTTGCCCTGAAGCGTTGACATCGTCCCATAACTTCGGTTTGGTGGGGCACTAGAACAGGGAGTCGAGCCTCGCCGCCACCTCTCTGTAGCGAGTCACCGGGATCAGATGCACGCCGTCAAACGCCTTGGACTCGTAGATCTCTTTGATGTGATCGCAGGCGATCTCTACGCCCGAGGCACCGTCCTGGTCGAGCTGGCCGATGATCGACTGCGGGACCGCTAACTGGGGTACCTCTGCCGACAGCTTGCGAGCCATCGATGAACTGGGAAGCACCATTACACCTGCGTAGATCGGACCATCAAACTCGACCGACGACCGCCATCGAAGAAGCTCATCAATGGAATAGGTGACCTGGGTAAGTAGGAAGTCGGCGCTCTGCTTCCAGGTTGGAAGGGAGCGAAGGCCCGTTGCCACTCCGAGCCTGAGCCGCTCGACCAGCTCCGAGCGCTTGGCGAAATCTCGGGCCTGGGCGATCATCGACCTGACGGTGAGGTCGTCTGAGCGGGCACCGGTCTCGGGTCGGTCTCCGTACACAAACAGGAACTCATTCACCCCGTAAGCAGCGGCGGTTAGCAGATCTCTCTGGAAGCCAAGAACGTTCCGGTCACGGGCATTGATGCAGGCGATCGAGCGGCCACCCATCAGCCCCACTTCATGTGCGACAGCGATGCTCGACACGGTTGCTCGTCCGATGTGGTTGTCGGGGATCAAGAACGCACTTGCAATCCGGCTCAGCACACCGATCTGGTGACGCACATGCATCACATCTGGTCGGGTGGCGGGTTCGATTTCACAGATGATCTCGAACGCCCGAGTTGCCATGCCTAAACGTTACGCCGGTCCGCCACGGCGTGCCCGACAACACGGGGTCAAGCGGGATAGCCGAAACGAGTCGAGGACGGCCTTGACCCCCGATGGACTGCTCTGACTCGCTGTGACGTCATAGAGCGTCTGACCATTCAGAATGACAAAGCCGCCAATGATTCCGAGCACTGGCCGGACGGGACGCAGGCTGGAACAATCCCTGTCATCGCCGGATCCCCGGCCTTTGTGAACCTGCGACCGTTCGACCCCGAGGGAAGGTAGCTGCGGAGTAGATACGGCAGGCGGCCCGGACGAACCGGTTCCGTCAGCGAATCAACAGAAACCGTGGTCGTTCCGTCAGACCATATCGAGCGAGTTGTAACGCTGGTGCCGTACAGCGCCTGCCCTTCGGCGTCTGACAGATAAAGGGTCCGCAGACTCGGTGGTTTGGAGAATGAGACGGAGAACTGATGGCCGGGAGGACCGTGTGTGGTAGGCCGAGCCGGCGCGGCTTGGCTGGAGCAGCCCGCCAGTAGTACAGCGGCGACGAGACCCGACGCAGCCAGACCAGTACCTACGCATGCGTGCTCCCGGGACAGGACGCTCAGGCGGTCGCCGCCCTCGTTGCCGAGTATTCCTGAGGAGCGTTTGGTGACAAATTTGGTGACAAACCGATGTGTCACCGATTGTCACCGGCGCAGTCCGAACTCCTGACCTGCGTCCTTGTGGTCGGGCTGCCGGGATTTGAACCCGGGACCTCTTGACCCCCAGTCAAGCGCGCTAACCAAGCTGCGCCACAGCCCGCTCCTGGTCAGTGCCGGGTTCTACGAATCCGACTCCAACCGAGAATGGTCATTTGCCGACGCCTTGCGACCAAGACTTCCCAAGTGACCCTGCGAGAGCCTACTCAATTCGGGGCAGGTTCCCGCACCGGAGGTCGTTGGTCCGGCGGCCGCCCGTCGCCACGTGAGTCGACGACGGATACCGGGGAGGTGAGGACACCGGCATCGACGTGAGCGCGAGCATGCCGTCGGGGCCCAGCGGGTACGACGAACCGGGTCCCGCCCTTCCCCTAATCCCACGACCTGTCCGGCCGAGCGTGGTCGCGTGGCAACACGAAGGCGCCGGTCCGCCTCGACGCCCGCTGGGTACCGCTCAGGCGCCGACGACCTGCCGTTCCTCAGGAATGCGCGCCCAGGTTTCGGCCTTCTCGTCGAACTCCTTGAGGGCGGCCGATAGCTCATACGATGCTCGAGCTATCGGCGGCAGCTCTTCGGTCTCGGCCTCGCGGGACTTCTTTCGCTTCACCATGAGGACGCACCGTATCCACATCCATCGAGACAGTGGTGGATAGTCGGCCGCCTGGCCCCGAACCCAGGGCCGGACCGGCCCGGCGATGGGAACATCGCCCCGGCCGGGATGCGCCGATGATCAGGCGGGTGACCGCTCCGGGCGATGTCTCCGGTCGGGGTGGTCCCGCCTCAGAGGGATGCGAGCTTCGCCGTGATCAACGAGCCGATGAAGTTGTACCCCTTGGTGTTGGCGTGGATGTCACCGGGGATCGAGCAGTAGTAGGTCAGGGTGCAGACCTCCCACACCGAGTCCGGGACACCCTTGCCGAATCCCTTGAGGTCAGTGGTCGGACCGCTCGGGACCTCCACGGAGTTGACGACGCTCCAGGTGTCGGTGTCGTCACCGGCCGTCGCCTTCTTGTAGGGGGCGCTGGTCACGTTGACGAAGGCCCCCTCGGGAACCGAGGTGTAGGCGGCACTGAGTGTGGGGTTGATGAGGGCGTCGAAGGCAGCCACCGACTCGCCGGCCAGGGTGGGGTTGGTGCCTCCCACCGGGAAGACGTCGTCCCCCAGGATGACGTCCGGGTAGGTGATCCCCACGATGTGGGCCGAGGCGTCGCCGCCCGCGGTCAGGGCGGAGTGGAGCTCGGCCACCAGGTTGTCCACGTTGGACTTGATGGTGCCCTCCGCGGCGACCACGCAGGTGATGGGGTTGGCGGCCGCCGCACAGGCGGTGACGTCGTTACCGCCGATGGACACGGTGACCAAGCCGATCTGACCGGGATGGGCGGTGATGAAGGACAGCGCCGCGTCGACCTGGTCGGTGGTCGGGTAGGCCACCCCGTCGGTGGCCGCCGAAGCCGACGGGGAGCAACCGATCTGCGTGAAGATCGAGGTGGTGGTGGCTCCCCCGCACCCGAAGTTCTCCAGCTGCAACTTCTCCTTCTTGGCCACGTACCCGGTGAACCCGGCCGTGTTGCCCAGGGTGGGGTTCTGGTAGCCGACGGAGTACGAGTCGCCCAGGGACACGTACAGCAGCCGTGCCGGCTTGGCCGGCCGGGCGGCCTGACTGGTGCCCGAGAGGGTGGTCAGACAGGCCACCATCACGACGCCCGCCAGGCCGGACACCACCACCTTGGACACCACGGATCGACTGCGCATCGCTGCTCCCCCGGAACGAGCCCGTGGTCACCGTGACCACGGGGAATGACTCCTGGTTTGCTACCACAGCCGACGGTGGGAAGGGGGTCGGGCCCCATGGACGGTGGCCGTGTGGCGCCTTCGTCGCCCCGGCTCGTCCGTGGCCGCATCCACCGTCGGCGCCCGCCTCAGATGTGGTGGACCACCCAGGTGATGCCCTGGAAGGCCCGGTACCCCAGGTAGATGATGCTGGCCACCAGCATGAACTTGAAGTACCAGGGGGACTTGCGGTGCTCGAGGGGCACGGCCCCGCACACCGGACACGTCCCCTCGGCGGTCAGCTCCTGGCTCTCGAGGCGTTGGTCGCACTGCTCACACCACGGCACGGCTCAGCGGCCCCGGGTCGCCATGGTCATCGTCGGCGACCCCCACCCCCGTGGGCGCCCTTGGCCCGCACCCGCAGCTTGATGGGCGTGGCCCCGAGGTCGAAACGCTCCCGCAGGCCCCGCTCCACGTAACGGAGGTAGGTGGGCTGGAGGCGCCCGTTGGTGAACAGCGTGAACGTCGGGGGGTCGTTGGCTCCCTGCACGCCGTACTGGATCTTGGCACCGACCGGCGGATGGGCCATCTGGATGGACTTGAGGGCCCGGTTGAGCTCCCCGGTCGGGATCCTCGAGTGGTAGGCCTCCTCGGCTGCGGCCACCGCCGGGAGGATGTGGTGGACCCCGAGGCCGGACAGGGCGCTGACCCGGAGGACGGGGGCGTCGCCCAGGAAGGCCAGCCGGTCGCCCACGTCCACCAGGATGCCCTGGCGGTCCTCGGTGGCGATCAGCTCCCATTTGTTGAGTACCACCACCGTCGGGCATCCCGCCGCTCCCACCCGTTCGGCCAGTCGCTGGTCCTGGTGGGTGACCCCGGTGGTGGCGTCGATGACCAGCAGGGCGATGTCGACCCGGTCCAGGGCGTCGAGCGCCCGCAGGACCGAGAAGTACTCGGTGCCGCGTTCGGTCTTGGACTTCCGACGCATCCCGGCGGTGTCGACGAAGCAGACCGTCCCCTCGGGTGTCTCGACCACGGTGTCCACGGCGTCGCGGGTGGTGCCGGGGGCATCGTGGGTGACCGAACGCTCGTCGCCCACCAGCCGGTTGAACAGCGTCGACTTCCCGACGTTGGGTCGGCCCACCAGGGCCACCCGGGGGATGCCGTGGGTCGCCGGTCCGGTCCCGACCAGGTCCGGGGCGTCCTCGTCACCACCGGCACCCTCCCGCCGCTCGTCGGTGGCCGGCCACGAGGCATCGACTGCCTCGGTACCGGGCAGCAAGCCGACCACGTCGTCGAGCAGGTCGCCGGTGCCGCGTCCGTGCAGGGCGCTGATGGGCCAGGGGGTCCCGAGGCCGAGGGCCATGGCGTCCCAGGCATCGGCGTCCCGCTGGGACGAGTCCACCTTGTTGACCACCACCCGGACCGGGCGCCCGGATCGCTTGAGCACGCGGGCCACGGCCAGGTCCTCGTCGGTGAGGCCCACGGTGACGTCCACCACCAGCAGGACGACGTCGGCGTCGGCGATGGCCCGCTCGGCCTGGGCGCTCACCTGGAGCGTCGAGGGGATCGTCGGACGACAGCCATCCCCCGGTGTCGACCACGGTGAAGGACCGCCCGCACCACTCCGCGTCGAGTTCCTTGCGGTCGCGGGTCACGCCGGGTCGTTCCTCCACCACCGCGGCCCGACGGCCGACGATGCGGTTGACCAACGTGGACTTCCCGACGTTGGGCCGTCCGGCGATGACCACCAGCGGCCGTTCCCGGGCTCCGGCTCCGCCCTCGGCCGGGTGGCCGGTCACCGGGGCCCCAGCGTGACGGGGACCCGCTCGGAGCGGCCGACGGTCGGTACGGGCTCGGTGACCGGCCCTGCCGACTCGAGCGCCCGGCGGAGGGAGAGCCCGTCGGTGGCCACCACCTCGACCGGTCGGGGCAGGTCGCCGAGGGTCAGGTCGTCGAGGAAGCGGCCCTCGGACAGGCAGGCGTCGGGCAGGAGGTAGCGGTGTCCCTCGGGCTCGCCTCGCAGCGACTCGACGAGGTCGGTGCCGGTCAGGAGGCCGGAGACGCCGATGTTGCCGCCGAAGAAGGTGTTGGGCACGGGCACCAGTCGGATGTCGTCCCGACCCAGACCGTCGACCAGCGGTCCGAGCACCCGGGCGCCGTACTCGCCGGTGAGGATGGCGATGGGCGCCCCCCGCCCGACGTTCTCGCCCGACGGGGAGGAGCGACGGGGCCCGGTAGCCGGCGGCCGGTGCCCCGTCCACGGCGGCGAAGAAGCCCGGGCGCACCCCGAGGGCGGCCCGCTCGTCCCCGCCGAAGGCCGCCTCGAAGGCCCGGGCCATGCCGAGGCCGTTCTCGTGCTGGGGGAAGCCCTCGTAGGTGGCCGCAGGCGGGAAAGGGCCGCTCGGCCATGAGGTAGTACTCGTCGGCGGCGTACACCATCCGCCGTCCGAGGGCGGAGCGGAACGTCTCCTGCCACCGCTCCACGGCGTCGCAGACGGCGGCGGCCTCCTCGCTGGTGTGGGGGCGCATGGCCGCTCTCGTGGGAGAAGCGGCTCACGCCGAGGGGCACGCAGGCCACCGTGGCCAGTGTCGGGTAGCGGTCGAGCACCCCGGCCAGGGTGTCCTCCAGGACGGCGCCGTCGTTGACGTCCGGGCAGACCACGACCTGGCCGTGGACCTCGATGCCCCCGTCGAGCAGCGCCCGCAGCCACCGCAGGCTGATGGCACCCCGCCGGTTGCGCAGCAGCTCGGCCCGGACGTCGGGATCGGTGGCGTGGATGGACACGAACAGCGGGCTGAGGCGCTCGGTCAGCACCCGCTCGAGGTCCATCTCGGTGAAGCGGGTCAGCGTGGTGAAGTTGCCGTACAGGAAGGACAGCCGGTAGTCGTCGTCCTTCAGGTAGAGGCTCCGGCGCATCCCCTTGGGCAGCTGGTGGATGAAGCAGAACTCGCAGTGGTTGTCGCACGTCCGGACCCGGTCGAAGACGGCCGAGGACACCTCGGCCCCGAGGGGCTCCCCCGGCTCCTTGGCCACCCGGAGGGCTACGGCCTCGGTCCGCCCGCGGCGCCGGACCACGAGGTCGAGATCGGGCTCGTCGACCAGCAGGCTGTACTCGATGACGTCCCGGGGCGACCGGCCGTTGAGGGAGAGGAGCTCGTCCCCGGGCCGCAGGCCGGCCAGGTCCGCCGGTGACGCTTCCGTGACGGCGACGACCTTGGGTGCCGTCGTCACTCGGGGCGCCGACATGACACCAGGCTACCCGGTCCCCCATTCCCTCCCGGCGTCGCCCCGGGGCGGTCCCGGGCCCGGACCCCGATAGCCTGGTCCGGTGACCGTGGACCGAGTGCTCCTGGCCGAACCGCGGGGGTTCTGTGCCGGGGTGGAGAAGGCCATCAAGGCCCTGGCCTGGATGGTCCGGGTCTTCGAGCCGCCGGTCTACTGCTACCACGAGATCGTCCACAACCGGCACGTCGTCGACCAGTTCCGGGCCCAGGGGGTGGTCTTCGTCGACGACGTCGACGAGGTGCCCGCCGGCGCCCCGCTCATGCTCTCGGCCCACGGCTCGGCGCCCGAGGTGGTGGCGGCGGCCCGGGCGGACGGACGGGTGGTGGTCGACGCCGTGTGCCCGCTGGTGACCAAGGTCCACCACGAGCTCAAGGTGCGGGCCCGCAAGGGGTACACCGTGCTCTACGTCGGACACCACGGCCACGAAGAGGCGGTGGGCACCATGGCGGTGGCGCCGGCCTCGGTCCGGCTGCTGGAGCGCGTCGAGGACGTGGACCGGCTCGACGATCCGGGCGCCGGTGAGGCCGAGGCCCGGGTGGCCCTGCTGGCCCAGACCACGCTCAGCCACGACGAGTGGGCCGGCATCGTCGACCGGGCCCGGGAGCGGTTCCCCGACCTCTGGATGCCCAACCGCAGCGACCTGTGCTTCGCCACCACCAACCGGCAGGCCGCGCTGAAGGCGCTCGCCGGCGAGGCCGACGCCGTGGTGGTCATCGGCTCGGAGAACTCCTCCAACACGGTGGCCCTCGAGCAGGTGGCCCGTGCCTTCGGCTGTCCGCGGGTGGTCCGGGTCAACGACGCCTCCGAGCTGCCCGACGACCTGTCCGGCACCGTCGGGGTCACCGCGGGTGCCTCGGCCCCCGAGGCCCTGGTCGAGGCGGTCGTGGCCCGCCTGGACCCGACCGACGGCGTTCACCGCGGTCGCCGGTCACCGTCGAAGAGGAGTACTTCCCACCGCCCCCCGAGCTCCGCGACCTGCTCCGGGGTCTCGAGTCGGCCCTGGGCCTGCTCAACGGCGTGCCCCTGGACGGCGACGCCGGTGCAGAGGCCGGTGGCGATCCGGCCAGTCAGGTCCTGGCCGGTGACCGCACCACGGTGGCGGCCGACGTGCTCGAACGCATGGCCGGGTCGCCCGCCTGAGTCCAGGGTGCCGACGCCCGGTTTTGGCGCGAGACTGTGGGCATGACGACTTCGTTCACCAGCATGGACGTGTCGACCGCGGAACAGTGGGCGGTGATCGGCGCCGAGACGGTCAGGCGCCAGGACCGGGTGGCCGACCGGGTGCTGGCCATGCTGGAGTCCTTGGCCGACGTGGTCGACGGGTTCGCCGTCGACCAGCTGACGCACTGCCTGCAGACGGCCACCCGGGCCGAGCGGGCGGGTGCGGACGACGAGCTGGTGGTGGCGTCCCTCTGCCACGACATCGGCAAGGCGGTGTCGGTGCCCAACCACCCGAGGATCGCCGCCGAGATCCTGCGACCGTACGTGCGCCCCGAGGTGACGTCGGCCATCTCGGCCCATCAGGACTTCCAGGGCCGGCACTACTACGCCCACTTCGAGATGGACCCGAACATGCGGGACAAGTACCGGGACGAGCCCTGGTACGGGCTGGCCGAGCGGTTCGCCGACGAATGGGACCAGACCAGCTTCGACCCTGACTACCCCACCGAGGACCTGGCCCACTTCGAGCCCAAGGTGCGGGCCGTGTTCGGCCGACCCCACGTCCTCTGATGGCGCCCACCCAACGGCACCGCTGGCTCACCCTCCCCGACAACCGCGACCGGAAGCGGAGTGCCGAGCTCATCCGCTACGTGCACGACCAGGCCCGGGACGACTTCGAGACCCGCTACCCCGGTGTCCAGCTCGGCCCGGTGGTGGCCGTTGTCGCCGCCTATGAGGAGGAGCAGAACATCGGTGCCGTGCTGAAGGCCATGCCGGCCTTCGTCGACGACCTCGAGGTGACGACCCTGGTGGTGGTGGACGGTGGTACTGACGGTACAGCCCAGGTGGCCCTCGACGCGGGGGTGTGGACCTGCATCCTGCCGGTCAACCTCGGCCACGGTCAGGCGCTCAAACTGGGCTACGAGTTGGCCTCGGCCCATGGCGCCCGGTACGTGGTCACACTGGACGCCGACGGCCAGAACGACCCGGCCGAGATGGGGGACCTCATCCGGCCCGTCCTCGACGGCGAGGCCGACTTCGTCATCGCCTCCCGGCGACTCGGGGTGGACCAGACCACCGACAAGTTCCGTCGGGCCGGCGTCACCATGTACGCCTCCATCCTCAACGCCATCATGTCCCAGAATCTCACCGACTCCTCCAACGGGTACCGGGCCTTCCGGATCGAGCTGCTCGACGACATCGTCCCCCTGCTGGTCGAGGACCAGTACCAGACGGCCGAAGTGGTGATCACGGCCTCCAGTCGGGGCTGGCGGATCGCCGAGCGACCCACGGTGTGGCACCCGCGGGCCTCGGGCACCTCGAAGAAGGGTGGCAACCTGTTCTTCGGCCTGCAGTACGGCCGGGTCATCGGGACCACCTGGTACCGCTCCGCCCGGGTCAACCGGGACCGGCCCCAGGAAGGCTGAGCCGACCGCCGACGGTCGGGCGGAGCCTGTTCAGTACCGACCGGTCACGGCGACGGAACGGTCGTAGAGGTCCTGCAGCGAGGCTGTCAACTCCTCGGTCAGCTGGTGGATGGTGCTGCGGGCCACCCGGCCCGAGCCGGTGCGGGTCGGGGGGGCGATGGGCTGGCCCACGATGAGGTGGATGTGCCGGGGTCGCGGCAGGCGTTTGCCCTTGGGCATCACCGAGGCCGAGCCACCGATGCCCACCGGCACCACGGTGGCGCCGGTCCGGGCGGCCAGGAACGCCACCCCCTCGTGGAGCTCCTCGACCACCGGTCCGGTGCGGCGCTCCCCCTCGGGGAACAGGATGAGCACCTCGCCGGCGTCGAGCACCTGCTGCGCCCGGCGCAGGGCCTCCCGGTCGGCCGACTCACGGTGGACGGGGAAGGCCCCCACGGCCGGGAGGATCCGGGCCAGCAGTCCGTTCCCCCACAGGCTGTCCTTGGCCATGTAGTGCAGCTTGCGGGGGGTGACCTCGGAGGCCACGAAGAAGTCGATGAACGACCGGTGCACCGGGGCGATGATCACCGGACCGGAGGCCGGCACCTGGTCGGCCCCGTCGACCGAGGTGCGGAAGAGGAGACCGTTGAGCCCCCGGACCATGACCCGCAGGAACCGGTAGATGCGGGTGAAGCTGGTGTCGACCCGCACCTCGAGGTCGAGGGGCCCCTCGGGCCGGCCCGGTCCACCGGGACCGCCGGGGCCCGCCCCGTTGCCGGTCACAGCCACGTGACCACCTCCTCGACGATCTCCTCCACCGGTCGGTCGGTGGTGTCGATGACCCGGGCCCCCTGCGCCACGCCCAGGGGCGAGACATCACGGGTGCTGTCGATCCGGTCCCGCCGGGCTACCGCGTCGGCACCCTCCTCGGGCCGCCGGCGGGCCCGTTCGTCGGCTGAGGCGGTGAGGTAGATCTTGAGGTCGGCATCGGGGAAGACCACCGACCCGATGTCGCGTCCCTCGACCACTCCCCCACCCCGCTCGGCCGCCCACTCCCGCTGGCGTTGGACCATGACCGCCCGGACGTCCGGGTTGGCCGCCACCGCCGAGACGGCGGCGCTGACCACCGGGCCCCGGATGGCCTCGGTGACGTCGGTCCCGTCGACGGTGACCCGCTCGCCCACGGTGATCTCGACCGACCGGGCCACGGCGGCCACCGCCTCCTGGTCGCCCGGGTCGACGCGACCGGTCGAGGGCGGCCCACGCCACCGCCCGGTACATGGCCCCGGTGTCGAGGCGGTCGATGCCCAGGCGGGCGGCCAGGGCCCGCGACACGGTGGACTTCCCCGACCCGGCCGGTCCGTCGATGGCGATGGTGGGCAGCGGCCGGATCCGGGTCCCGGCGCCGGTCATCGGGGACCCGCCGTGGCCAACCGGGCCAGGGTGAGGGCGAAGCCCGGATAGCTGGTGGCCACGGTGGCCCACCCGGTGACGACGGTCCCGGCCGACGACGCCGGGCAGGCCGCACCGGCCACGGCGGCGGCCATGGCCATGCGGTGGTCCCCCCCGGCCTCCACCCGGCCCGGGTGCAGCGGCCCGCCGGTGCCTTCCACCACCAGGTCGTCTCCGTCGACGGTGGCGGTGACCCCGAAGGCGCGCGACCAGCGCGGCGATGCCGGTGAGCCGGTCGGACTCCTTGACCCGGAGCTCGCCGACGTCGCGGAACAGGGTGGTGCCGTGGGCCACCGCGGCGGCCACGGCCAGGATCGGGCACCTCGTCGAGGGAGGGGATCTCGGCCGCCTCCACCACCGTGCCGTGCAGGGCGCAGGCGTAGCTGGTGACCGACCCGGTGAGGTTGCCCGCCTCCTCGGTCTCGATGGTCGGCACCCATCCGTCCGGAGCACCCCGAGGAAGCCGAGGCGCTCGATGCCCAGTTGGATGCCGGTCACCGTCACCAGGCTGCCCGGGACGACACACCGGCCACCACCCAGAAGGCCGCCTGGGACGGGTCGCCCGGCACCGAGTAGGTGCCCGGGGCAGAGGGTGCTTCTCCGGACCCGGATGGTCCGGCCGCCGCCCACCCGCTCGAAGTCGATGTCGGCTCCGGCGGCGGCCAGCATCTCCTCGGTGTGGGCCCGGGTGGCGACGGGCTCGCGCACCACGGTCTCCCCGTCGGCGGCGAGTCCGGCCAGCAGGACGGCCGACTTCACCTGGGCGCTCGCCATCGGGGGCGTGTAGTCGATGCCGTGCAGGGCGCCGCCGGTGACATCGACGGGCGGCAGGCACCGCTCACCCTCCCCGGCCACGGTGGCGCCCATGAGGCTCAGGGGCTCGGCCACCCGGTCCATGGGCCGCCGCCGCAGGCGAGTCGTCCCCGGTCAGTCGGGTGGTACCGGGCAGGGTGGCGGCCACGCCGGCCAGCAGGCGCATGGTGGTGCCCGAGTTCCCCAGGTCGAGAGCGGCCTGCCGGGGCATGGAGCCGGGCCCGCCCACCGGTGACGGTGAGCGCCGCTCCGTCGGTCCCCACCTCGGCGCCGAGGGCGGCCACCGCGGCCAGGGTCCGCTGCCACGTCGTCGCCGTCGGACAGCCCGTGGACCGTGGAGGTCCCCTCGGCCAGGGCGGCCAGCAGCAGGGCCCGGTGGGAGATCGACTTGTCCCCGGGCACGGTGACGGCGCCCTGCAGGGGGACGCCGCCGTGGACCACATGGGTGTCACCCGTCTCCGCCGGCGGCACCGACGGACCCGAGGATGCCGGCAGGGGACCGCTCACCGGGTGGTCCCGATCGGCGAGCTGGAGGCCCGGTACCCCCGGTCGGACAGGGTGGACAGCAGGGTCGGGGCCGACAGCTGGTCCACCACCAGCACCAGGACGCCCCGGTCGCCCTCGACGGAGTGGGCGATCTCGAGGTCGACGATGTTGATGCCCAGCTCGGCGGCCAGGACGCTGACCTCGGCGATGGCGCCGGTCCGGTCGGGTACGGGGATGCGAACCTCGACCAGCTCCTCGGGCTGGGCGGCGCGCTCGGACAGGGCCCGGCGGGCCGACGCCGCCCGGCCCAGGATCGGCCAGGAGGGACTCGTGGTCGCGCTCGGCCACCCGACGACGCATGGCCGAAAGGGCTTCGATGAGGAGGTCGAGCGTGTCCACGATGGCCTCGGCGTTGTCGTCGCAGATGTCGGGCCAGATCGACGGGCTGACCGGCGGCGATCCGGGTCATGTCCCGGAACCCGCCGGCGGCCAGCCGCAGCAGGGCGGCGTGCTCCTCGGCCCAGTCCGGCGGCCAGGTTCATGAGGGTGGCCGCGGTCAGGTGGGGCACGTGGGACACCACGGCCACCAGGGCGTCGTGCTGGGCCGGGGCCAGGGCCACGACGTCGGCGCCGAGCTCGGCCAGGACGTTGCGGACCGGGCGTAGGCGTCGGGGTCGGTCGTCGCCGTCGGGGTCAGGACCCAGGTGGCACCGACGAACAGGTCGCGGGTCGGCGCCCTCCACGCCCACCTGCTCGGAGCCGGCCATGGGATGGCCGCCGACGAAGCGCGGGTGGTCGATGGCGTCCACCAGCGGCCCCTTCACGCTGCCGACGTCGGTCACGATGACGCTCGGGGTTCCACTGCCCGGAGGTCAGGATCTCACCGATGACACCGCCGGCCGCGTGGACCGGGGTGGCCACGACGACCAGGTCGGCGGTCCGGTCGAGGCCCTCGGCGGTCAGGGCGCCGAGCTCGACGGCCCGGGCGGCCACACCGGCACGGGCATCGGTCCCGCTCACGTGCCAGCCCCGCTCGCGCAGGGCCATGCCCACCGAGCCGCCGATGAGGCCGGTGCCGACGATGGTGGCCCGCCGGACCAGCCGGGTCACTCCCCGGCCCGGCCGTGCCCGGTGGGGTGCGGCTCCGTCAGTCGGGGAGGTCGTCGCGGAGTCCCTGCGCGCCCTCGAGGTAGACGTGGTGGATCTGGTCCCGGGCCCGGTCCGTGGTGACGTGGAGCATGACCCGGATGCACCGCGGCACCGAGCCCGTGACCGACAGCTCGCGGGCGCAGATCAGCGGCACGTGCGCCGAGGCCCATCGACCGGGCGGCGGTGGCCGGGAAGGTCGAGACGATGTCCTCGGTGGCGGTGAACAGGATGCGGATGAGGTCGTCCTCGCACCAGGCCGTTGCGGTCGAGGATCTGGCGGAGCAGGGCCTCGACCCGCTCGGTGATGGCCTCGGGGGTGTCGGCGTCGACGGTGGTGGCGCCGCGGACGGCTCGGACGGAGGGGGGCATCAGCCAGGCATGTTACTCAGGCCCATCGAAGGGCCCAACCGCCGGGTCGGCGTCCCCATGGAGTCCGGGCCGGCCCTCCTCCGCCGTGGGCAGGGCCGCCGCGGCCAGGCTCCGGACCTCGTCGAAGGTCAGCGGCCGGTAGCACCCGGGGCCGAGGCGAGGGATCGGCCAGCGGTCCGATCCGGGTCCGGACCAGCCGGACGCACGGGATGGCCGACGGCCTCGCACATCCGCCGGACCTGGCGGTTGCGACCCTCGTGGATGACGATGCGCAGCAGCGTCGGGGGCGACCACGGCCACCCGGGCCGGCGCCGTGGGCCCGTCGTCGAGCTCCACGCCCTCGCGGAGCCGCCGCACCTCCCCGGCGGTGGGCTCGCCCTCCACCTCGACCAGGTACTCCTTGGGGACGCCGAAGGACGGGTGGGTCAGGCGGTGGGCCAGGTCCCCGTCGTTGGTCAGGACGAGCAGGCCCTCGGTGTCCATGTCGAGCCGGCCGACCGGGAACACCCGGGGGTCGTCGGGGACCAGCGCCGACCACCGTGGGGCGGCCGTGGGTGTCCTCGGCCGTGCTGACCACGCCGGCCGGCTTGTTGACCAGGTAGTGGACGAGGCCGGGACGTACCGGCAGCGGCACCCCGTCGAGCGCCACCCGGTCGCACCTCGGCGTCGACCCGCCGCCCGAGCACCGGCACCTCGCCGTTGACAGTCACCCGACCGTCCACGATCAGCTCCTCGCAGACCCGCCGGGAGCCGACGCCGATGCGGGCCAGCACCTTCTGCAGTCGGTCGCCGGTGGCGAGCGGCGGGTCGGGTCGGTTCCGGCGGCGTCAGCCATCGCCGACCGGGCGCATCTGCTCCTCCAGCTCGGCCAGGGCTTCCGGTCCGGGCAGGAGGTCCTCGACCGGCGGCAGCTGGTCGAGCCGGTCGAGCCCGAGGCGCTCGAGGAAGGCGTCGGTGGTGCCGTAGAGCACGGCCTGGCCGGGGCCGGGGGCCCGGCCCACGGCGGCGATGTAGCCCCGCTGCTCGAGGAGCCGCACCACGCCGTCCACGTTGACGCCCCGCAGGGCGGCGATCTGGGCCCGGGACACCGGCTGCTTGTAGGCCACGATGGCCAGGGTCTCGAGGGCCGCCGCCGACAGCCGGGACGACACGCCCTCGTTGGCGAACCGCTCGACGTAGGGGGCCAGGTCGGGATGGGTCTGGATGCGGTAGCCCCCGGCGATCCGGACCAGCTCGAAGCCCCGTCCCTCGGTCGCGACAGGACTCGGCCAGCTCGTCGCAGAGCGGCGTCGACCTGCTCGACCGGCAGCTCCAGGAGCTCGGCCAGCAGGCCGGCCGGCACCGGCTCCACCGCCACGATCAGGACGGCCTCGATGGCCCGGGCCTCGGGCGTCAGCGGGCATCGTCAGCCCTCGTACTCGTCGTAGGCGCCGGACCCGACCGGCACCGGCTCGGCGGTCGTCGGAGGCCACCCAGGCCACCTCGAGGTCGCCGAAGGTGTGGCCCTGGTCGAGAGAGACCCGCCCCTGCTTGCACAGCTCCAGGAGGGCCAGGAAGCGCACGATGATCTCCATGCGGGTGGTGCAGGTGGCGCGGTCAGGTCCCGGAAGGTCGGCCGTGCCCAGGCGGGGTAGGCGCCGGGCCAGGGTCGGCCACGGTGTCGGCCACCGTGACCGTGTCCACGGTCACGTGGTAGAGGTCGACCACGGGCACGGGCCGCTCGGCGGTGGCCCGGCAGGAAGGCGGCGGCCAGCCCGTCGGGGGTGACCCCCGCCAGGAGGTCGGGGGCGTGGACCACGAAGTCGAGGTCGAGCCCGGCTGTCCGGGGTACGGACCGGGCCGCCTGCTCGAGCAGGAGGGCGAACCCGTCGGCGGCGGCCGCGTAGGCCTGGCACTCGAGGAGCCGGGCCAGCAGCAGGTCGCGCTCCTCCCAGCCCGACCAGCTCCTCGTCGGTCTCGACCTCGTCGGGCCCGGGCAGCAGGCGCCGGGACTTGAGCTCGACCAGGATCGACGGCCACCATCAGGAACTCCGAGAGCGTCTGGAGGTCGATCGTCTCCCAGCCGGCCACCTCGGCCACGAAGGCGTCGACCACGGCGGCCAGCGGCACGTCGTACGATGTCGACCTGGTGGCTGTTGACCAGCTGCAGGAGCAGGTCGACGGGACCCTCGAAGACGGGGGTGGAGACGGTGGCGGCCACGGCCTGACGCTACCGTCTGGAGCGGGCCGATGTCGCGCACCGTCCGGGACACCACCGGGCAGGACCGTACGATGACCCCCCATGTCCCGAGTTCTGTCCGGATTGCAGCCCAGCGGCGACCTCCACCTGGGGAACTACCTGGGTGCCCTGCGCAATTGGGTGGCCGACCAGGACGCCCACGACGCCTTCTACTGCGTCGTCGACCTGCACGCCCTGACCCTGGACATCGACCCCGACGACCTCCGGTCCCGGACCAGCGAGACCGCCCTCGACCTGCTGGCCGTCGGCCTCGACCCCGATCGGTGCACCCTGTTCGTCCAGAGCCACGTCCCCGAGCACACCCGGCTGACCTGGCTGCTCGAGTGCACGGCCACCATGGGCGAGCTGCGCCGGATGACCCAGTTCAAGGAGAAGAGCGCCGGCAAGGAGTCGGTGCGGGTGGGCCTGTTCACCTACCCGGTGCTCATGGCCGCCGACATCCTGCTCTACGACGCCGAGCGGGTGCCGGTCGGCGACGACCAGCGCCAGCACCTCGAGCTGACCCGGCGAGGTGGCCATCCGCTTCAACCACCGCTACGGCGAGACCTTCGTGGTGCCGGAGGCGGCCATCCCGGCGACGGGCGCCCGGGTCATGGACCTGCAGCATCCCGAGAACAAGATGTCCAAGTCGGTCGACTCCCCGCTGGGCACCATCCTCATGCTCGACTCCCCCGAGGAGATCGAGCGCAAGGTGCGCAAGGCGGTGACCGACACCGACGGCGAGGTCCGCTACGACCCCGCGGCCAAGCCCGGCGTGTCCAACCTGCTCGAGCTGCTGGCCGTGGCCACCGGGCGCACGCCCAAGGAGGTGGCCGGCGACTACCAGCGCTACGGCGATCTGAAGGCCGACGTGGCCGAGGCCCTGGTCGAGCTGCTCCGGCCGGTCCGGGAGCGCCGCGAGGCCCTGGCCGCCGACCCCGGCGCGGTCCCGGCCATGCTGGCCACCGGGGCCGAGAAGGCCCGGTCGGTGGCCTCGGCCACCTACGCCCGGTCGGCGGAGGCCATCGGACTCCTCAGCCCCGGCTGAGCTCGGCGGCGGGGTCGGTCCGTCCCCCGCTCCCCCGACGCCGTCGCACCGCTCCGGCGGCCTCGAGGGCGACCCAGACGGTCAGTCCGGCGGCGGCCAGGACCGACACCGACAGGCCCACCACGGCCGGGGCGGGTCGGTAGCGGAAGGTGACCAGGTACTCCCCTGGTCCGGGGAGGGTCACCTCCTGGATGACGCCCCGTTGCCGCACCGCGAAGGCCCGGGACGGTCCGTAGGCGGCGGTCCCACCCCCACCCGCTCTCGCCTGGACCGAGGCCTGCCAGCCGGTGGTCCACGACGTGCTGCGCACCAACAGGGTGGGGGCCCGGGTGCGGACGGCGATCCGTTGGGCGCCGCTCTCGTCCGGGGCCACGGCGGTGACCGAGCTCCCGGGTGCCGGCCGCCCGTCCGGAGACCGGGTCCAGGCCCAGCCCCGGGCGGCCGTGTTGCGGAAGACACCGAAACTGCCCACTGTCCCGGTGAAGACCCAGTGGGGGGCGAGCACGCCGTACTGCAGCTGGCCGTCGAGCGAGACGGCCCCGGCCTCGGCGGTGAGCGCGGTGGGGACTCCGACGACCGTCCTCCCGGCGGTGGACCGCACCACGATTCCCCCGGCGGCCACCGGATGGTCGACGGTCACCTGCACGGAGCGCCGGGCCCCGGTGCCCACCGTGACGATATCGGCGGCGGGGAGCCAGCGGTGCCCGCCGGTGGCGGTGACCAGGCCCAGCCGCAGGTCGGACGGTGCACCCCGCTCGATGGGCACCGACCACCGGCTGAGGGTGAGGAGGCCCCCGAAGTACCAGGGCCGGGCGACCCCGGCGCGGAGGGTGACGGTCGTCGGGGCGCCGAGACGGGTCGAGGTGTGATGGGTCGGGTTGCTGGGGAACTGGACCTGGTCGGCCGGGGCCACCGTGTTGGGGTTGGGGGCCAGCCGGTCCTCGGCGGCCGAGACCGGGAGCGGGGTCACGAAGTAACCGGGCAGCGCCAGGAGGGTGGTGACGTTGAGGGTGTCCCACACCGGTCCGGCCAGCGTCGTGGCGTCCAGGGTCTCCTGCAGGTGGGAGCCGGTGGCGTCGTAGTACCCACCATCGGTCAGTGCCGTGTAACCCTGCGCGCTCGGCAACTCCCGGTAGATGTTGAGGTCGGTCTGGCCGATGGCGTAGAGCTGGTCGGTCTCGAACCGGTCGGGGTCGTAGACGATGAAGCGGCCGTCGCCCACCGCGGCGGCCAGTTGGGCGGCCAACGGGGTGTGGGCCTGGGCCGCGGCCTGGGTGATCGGCGGATTGATCACGAACAGGTTGAACAGGACGAGGTCGGCGACGAGCACGGCGGCCAGCTGACGTCGGAGCCGCCGGGCCGAGAACCGTCCGGCGGCCAGGACGGTCCAGGTGGCCACCCCGGCGATGGCCACGCCGACGGTCACCAGACCGGCCACCCGGAGGCGGGTGCCGGTGCCCATGGCGTACTGGATCTCGAGCAGTCGACCGAGGAACGGTCCCGCCACCCAGAGGAGCGACGCCCACCGTGGCGCTGAAGGCCAAGGGGATGGAGGTGACCACGACCTCGGACCGAGCCCCCGTCCGCCACCGGTCCCGGACCGAGCCGGATTCGGCCGTCGTCCCGTCCCGGTCGGTCCGGTCCTGGAGGGTGAGGTGGACCCACCAGGCCAGCAGCACGGCCAGCGTCATGTCGACCAGTAGGAGGTTCCGGTTGAGCAGCCGCTCGCTCCGGACGCCGGGGATCAGGTACATGAGGTGGGCGAAGGGGGTCTGGTCGCCCAGCGAGGAGAACACCCCGACGGCCAGGATCAGGTACCAGATCCACCACTGGCCGGCCTCCGGCCGGCGGCGCCAGCGCTTCAGCGGCAGGGTGAAGGCGGCGATGAGGGCCAGGATGCCCACATAGCTGGTGACCTCGGGGAAGTTGTAGGTGCCGGCGTAGGTCCCCGGCCATCCCTGGTTGGTGCCGAGGGCGAAGGGGGAGTCCACCAGGGCCAGCAGTCGGTGGTTGAGCGAGCCGCTGGTGAAGAAGGTGTAGGTGGCCGTCGCCCGCTGGGACTGGGAGAGGAAGACGAGACCCGGCAGCCACTGGGCCGTGCCCAGGGCCACCCCGGCGACCAGGGCGACCAGGACGGCGCCCACCGAGGCCACCAGGGGCCGGCCGGCGCCCCGGCGGAGGTAGCCCTGGCTGGCCAGGCGCCAGATCCAGTAGATCCCCACCAGCACCCCGCTGTCGATGATGGCCTCGGCCGCCCCGGCCAGCAGGGTCAGCCCCAGGGACACGGTCAGGAGGAGCACCCACCAGCGGGTCCGCCGACGGGCCGACGGCCCGGGTCCGGGTTCGACGCCCTGCCGTTCGGTGAGGCCGTGCACGGCGACCAGGATCCACGGCAGCCACGCCGCCCCTTCGACCAGGTCGATGTGGACGATCTGGGCGGTCATGTAGCCGGCGAAGGCGAACGTGACGGCCCCGAAGGTGGCCGCGGTGGCGACGATGCCCTGGCGACGGAGGAAGGTGTACATCCCGAGCAGGGCCACGTCGTAGGTGAGGGCCAGGGTGAACGTCCAGGCCGTGAAGATCGGGAGCACGGCTGTGAGCCAGGTGAGCGGGTAGGCCGCCCCGGCGTTGAAGCCGCCGAGCAGCGGGGTGCCGCTGAACAGGTAGGGATTCCACAGCGGGAGCACGCCGTGGGTCAGGTCGTGCCCGACCAGCACCCGCATGGGGAAGTTCTGGATGAAGTTGTCGCCCGACAGGTAGGTCATCCCGAAGAGCTGGGGTAGCCCGAAGACCAGCCACGGGAGCGTGAGGGCCACGACCATCCCGGGATGGTCGTGGATCCGGGAGGTCACGGTGGGACGACGCACCGCGTGGACCGGGCCGGGCGACGGGGTGGGGGCCGGCTGGACGTCGGACCGGCTCACGAGGCGGCCGGCGCCGGCGTCCCCTCGACCAGCGAGCCCGTCGGCGCCGTCCCCAGGCTGCGCAGCCGCCCGATCGTCCAGGTCGTCATCCAGGCCAGCACGGCCATCCGGCCCACCACCGCCAGGTACCCGAGGTCGGTGAGCGAGCCGTCGTGATCGGGGCGGCGGAGCCCGAACTCGAACCACCAGTCATAGATGGACAGGGCACCGAGGGCCACCCCGAAGCGCGCCGGCATGGCGGCCAGCGCCCCGGCGGCGGCGACCCAGAGGATGTACTGGGGGTTCCAGACCTTGTTCACCGCCATCCACACGATGATGGTCGCCGCCGTGGCCAGGGCCACGGCCCGGCCCTGGCCGTCGGGGTCGGTGCGCCAGACCCGCCAGGCGCCGTAGGCCACGGCCGCCGTCACCGCCACCAGGGACAGGACGTTGACCGTGTGGTGGTCGACCGCCGACCGACCGGCCAGCCTGCCCACCAGCTCCCAGACCGAGTCCTTCTGGGGACGGACACTGTTGAACCGGACGAACCACAGGGCGTTGGACGGGGCCAGGACCAGGAAGGGCACTGCCACCACGGCGGTGACCACGGTGAAGGGGATCAGCCAGTGGGCCAGGGCCCGGGGCGGGTGCGACGGATCCTCACCCGGCCACCGGTCGTCGACGGTGGCCGGGGGCCACCCGGACCGCCGACCGGACCGGCGGCCGGCCGTCCGATGGCCGAGGGACCGCCACCAGCGCGCCCCGAGGGCGGCCAGTGCCATCGGGGCCACCACCACCGGGAAGAGCTTGAAGCAGGTGCCGGCGGCTGTCGAGGCGCCGCTCAACCGGTAGCGCCGTTCGCCGAACCACACCACGCCGGCTACGAGGAAGACCACGCCGATCAGGTCCCAGTTGATCCCGGCGTCGAGGAGCAGGGCCGGGGAGGCGGCGATCCACCAGGCCGAGCCGGGGTGTTGCCGGCGGAGCAGGGCGATGGAGCCGAACGTGGCCGCCGCCGTCAGCGCGCCGGTGGCGGCCAGCCACGAGGCGGGCCCGCCGGGGAGCCACGTGGGCAGCCACAGGGCGAAACCCAGGAGCACGGGATACTCGATGCGGTCGTGCACGTAGGGCAGCGGATGGGTGACCCGGGCACCGTGCACGTAGTGGGCAAGATCGAGCCGGACCACGTCGCTGTAGACGCTGTGGTCGAGGGCCCAGAGCGGCGTAGGCGCGCCCGTCGGGGGCGTGGGACAGGCCCCGGGCCACCAGGACGAAGTCGAGGAGCAGGAGTGACCCGGCCAGGGCATAGGGCCCCCACCGGCGCGTGAAGTCGGCGAGTGGGCCGCGAGTCACACCAGCAGACCTGACCACCAGCTGATGACGTGCGTGATCAGCTCCGACCACTGGTTGCGGAAGAGGAGGATGAGGATGAGGGGCAGGAACATGAGGAAGGGCTGGAGGTTGTAGTACTGCGGCAGCATCCGGGCGGGCAGCAACCGCTCCAGGACCGAGGCGCCGTCGAGGGGCGGGCACGGGATGCAGTTGAACACCCCGAGCACGATGTTGGCGATCCCGGCGATGAACAGGACCTCGCCCAGCAGGGACGGTGGGTAGGCCCCCCTCCCACGCTCCAGTAGAAATGGACGGCCTGGAGCACTGGCTGCGGTGTGGTCCACACCAGCACCGCACCCAGGATGGCGGCCAGGGCGAAGTTGGTCAGGGGTCCGACCAGGGAGACCAGCACCGTCTGGTTACGGGGGCTGCCGCAGCCGGTTGGGGGTGACCGGGACCGGCTTGGCCCAACCGTAGGCCCCGATCCCCGACAGCGACAGGAGCGCCGGTACGAGGAGGGTCCCGACCGGGTCGACGTGCTTGACCGGGTTGAGGGTCAGGCGGCCGGCCCGCTTGGCCGTGTCGTCCCCGAAGGCCAGGGCGACCACGCCGTGGGAGATCTCGTGGAGGATGATCGAGGGGACCAGCACGCAGAAGTAGATGATGTTGGCGCTGCTGATCTTGTGCGTGCGCAGCAGGATGGCGATGAGAGCCACCGCCACCACCACGATGATCAGTGTCCGCTGGTCGGGCTGGAACCGCCGCCTCGGCCGTCCACCGCTCCCCCGGAGCCTCCTCCGTAGCCTCCGGCCATGCGCCCGGGCCTGATCAGGGCCGGTTGGCGTGATTGATGCAGTAGCGGGTGGCCGGCATGGCCTCGAGGCGCGCCGGGGCGATGGCCACGCCGCACTCCTCGCAGGTGCCGTAGGTGCCGTCCTCGAGTCGTCCGAGGGCCAGGGCCACCTCGTCCAGGGTCTCCTGGAGCTGGCCGGCCAGCACATCGGCCTCGCCCCGCTCGGCGGTGACCTGGCTGGTGTCGGCGAAGTTCGGGTCGTAGTCGAGTCCTCCGCCCTCCCCGTGCCCGAGTTCGGACAGCTCGGACTGCAGCTGGCGCCGCTCGTTCTCGAGAAGTTGGCGGTAGTCGATGGTGGGGGCGTCGCTCGGCACGGGAAGATCCTACTTGAGCTGGGGCGCAGTGGCCCGCGGGTGGGCGCTCTGATACGAGGCCCGCAGGTGGTCCTGGCTGAGCCGGGTGTAGATCTGGGTGGTGGCGATGGAGACGTGCCCCAGAAGCTCCTGGACCACCCGGATGTCGGCGCCGTGGGCCAGCATGTGGCTGGCACAGGAGTGCCGGAGGACGTGGGGACTGACCACCTCGCCCAGGCCGACCCGCTCGGCCCGGTGGTGCACCACGGCCCAGGCCCCCTGCCGGCTGAGTCGGCTCCCCCTGGCGTTGAGGAACACCGCCTCCGCGTCGCTGCGCCGGGCCCAGCGGGCCGGCGTCATGCGGGGTCGACCCTCGGGGGCCAGCCACTGGTCGAGGGCCATCCGGGCCGGCCCGCCCAGCGGAACCAGCCGCTCCTTCGATCCCTTGCCGAACACCCGGAGCAGCCCGTCGTCCCCCTGCAGGTCCATGAGGGAGAGACCGACCACCTCGGAGATTCGGGCCCCGGTGCCGTAGAGCACCTCGAGCACGGCCCGGTCGCGGAGTTCGGCTGGTTCGGTACCGCTCACCGAGTCCAGCAGCATGAGCACCTGGTCCTCGTCGAGGGCCTTGGGCAACCGGCGGGGGATGCGGGGCGACCGGACGTCGGCGGTGGGGTCGCCCTCGATCTCCCCTTCGCTGACCAGAAATCGGAACAGGCCCCGCAGGGAGGTGGTGGACCGGGCCATCGACGCCGGGTTCCGGCCCTGGTCCCGGAGTTGAGCGAGGTGGCGTTCGATGGCACCGGTGTCCGCCGCCGTCGGGTCGACCCCGGACTCCACGGCCCACTGTTCCCACACGGTGATGTCCCGCCGGTACGCGGCCAGGGTGTTCCTCGACCGGCCCTTCTCCACGGCCAGCCAGGACAGGTACTCCTCGGCCCCGTTGGACAACGCTCGGCTCACGGTCGGGTCCCGGGCGGCCAGACGTCGTCGGGCCAGACCCACCCCGAGGATGGTGGTGGCGTCGATGATCGACCCGTCGTCCACCAGGGCATCGAACCGGGACAGGGGGATGTGCTCGACCTGCATGTAGCCCTCCTCGACCCCCTGCCGATCGGTCGGCACCGGGGTCAGGCCGGTGGCCAGGAACACCGAGGAGATCTGGTCGCAGAAGCCCGGGGTCATGGCCGTCCGGGTGAGCAGGTCCAGCTGGCCGGCGGCGTAGCCCACCTCTTCGGCCAGCTCGCGTCGGGCGGCCCTGGCCTCGGGTTCGTTTTCGACGTCCCGCGTGCCGGCCGGCACCTCCAGGATCCACCGGTCGAGGGCCGGCCGGTACTGGCGGACCAGCACCACGGTGTCGTCGTGGGCGACGGCCACCACCGCCACCGCTCCGGGATGGCGGACCACGTCCCGCTCGAAGGGAACCCCGTCGGGATCGACGAAGCCGGCCCGGGTGAGCGTGATGACCCAGCCGTGGGCCACCACCTCCTCGCCGGTGGCCCGGAAGGCCGGGAACTGCGGCCCGGTGTCGGCGGGTGGACCCCCTCCCCCGCCGCGGTCAGCCGAGATCACCGATGTCGGGTAGGCGGGGATCCCGACCCTCGGCCCGGGTCAGGGCGGCGTAGACCAGCTCACGGAAGAGCGGATGGGGGCGGTCGGGACGGCTCTTGAACTCCGGGTGGGCCTGGGTGCCCACCCAGTAGGGGTGGCCGGGGAGCTCGATGAACTCCACCAACCGGCCGTCGGGCGACAGCCCCGAACAGACCAGCCCGGCCTCCTCGAGCTGTGTCCGGTAGCGCGGGTTGACCTCGTAGCGGTGCCGATGCCGTTCGGACACCACGTCGGTGCCGTAGGCCTTGGCCACCTGCGAGCCGGCCAGGAGCTGGGCGCCGTAGGAACCCAGCCGCATGGTCCCGCCTTTGTCCACCACGTCGTTCTGGTCGTCCATCAGGTCGACCACCGGGTGGGGCGTGGCGGGGTCGAACTCGCGGGAGTTGGCGCCCTCCAGCCCGACCAGTGACCGGGCCACATCGATGATCATGACCTGCAGCCCCAGGCACAGACCGAGCAGGGGCAGCTCGTGCTCGCGGGCGAAGTGGGCCGCAGCGATCTTGCCCTCGACCCCCCGCTCGCCGAACCCACCCGGGATGACCAGGCCGTCGAACCGCCGGAGCCCGTCGGTCTCGAGGAGGTCGGGCACGGTGGCGGCCTGGAGCCACTCGATCTCGACCTTGGCCCCGTAGTGGAAGCCGGCGTGCCGGAGCGACTCGACCACCGAGAGGTAGGCGTCGGGCAGGTCCACGTACTTGCCGATGATCCCGATACGCACGGGGCGGACCGCCGCGTCGACCTGGTCCACCAGCCGCTCCCAGGTGGTCAGGTCGATGGGGTGGGACGCCTCGTCGAACCGAAGCAGGCCGAGGATGTAGCCGTCGAGACCCTCCTCGTGCAGCACCAGGGGGATCTGGTAGATGTTGGCGGCGTCCACCGCCGAGACGACGGCTTCGATGGGCACGTCACAGAGCAGGGAGATCTTGCGTTTGAGGTCGTCGGAGATCATCCGGTCCGACCGGCACACGATGACGTCGGGCTGGATCCCCCGGCTCCTCAGCTCGGTGACCGAGTGCTGGGTGGGCTTGGTCTTCTGTTCGCCGGAGGGCCCCAGGTAGGGCACCAGGGTGAGGTGGACGTAGCAGACGTTGTCCCGGCCGACGTCCCTCCGGAACTGCCGGATGGCCTCGATGAAGGGGACGATCTCGATGTCACCCACCGTCCCGCCGATCTCCACGATGACCACGTCCACGTCGTCCCTTCCGAGGTCACGGACGCGCTTCTTGATCTCGTCGGTCACGTGGGGGATGACCTGGACGGTCTTGCCCAGATAGTCGCCGCGCCGTTCCTTGGCGATCACCGACGAGTAGATGCGGCCGGTAGTGGCGTTGGAGTTCTTGTGGAGGTTCTCGTCGATGAACCGTTCGTAGTGACCGAGATCGAGATCGGTCTCGCCGCCGTCCTCGGTGACGAAGACCTCGCCGTGCTCGAAGGGGTTCATGGTGCCCGGGTCGACGTTGATGTAGGGGTCGAGCTTGCACATGGTCACCCTGAGCCCCCGGCACTTGAGCAGCCGGCCCAGGGACGATGCGGTGAGTCCTTTGCCCAACGAGGAGGAGACGCCGCCGGTGAAGAACACGAACTTGGTGTCCCGCCGAGCCGGACCGTGGCGGTCCCCGTCGTGGTTCCCGAGGCGGTGCCCTCCGGCACCCGTCGCCGGGGGTGGCTCGGCCGTCGTCTGTCCCCCGGAGGGTTGCGGCGGGCCATCCACGTCAGGCACCTGATGAGGCTAGCGGAACGGGAACGGGCACGACGCGGACCCCGGTGTCAGCGTGGTCGACTCGCCGTGCTCGGCGCCCCGGTCAGCTCGATCCCGGCCCGGTCGGACTGTCCAGCAGCTCCCGGGCGTGCTGTCGGGCCGAGTCACTGTCGGGACGGCCGGACAGCATCCGGCTCAGCTCCACCACCCGGCTCTCGCCCTCGAGGGTGGTGACCTCGGAGCGGGTGCGTCCGGACCGCTCGGCCTTGCGCACCTCGATCTGGTGGTCGGCCTGGGCCGCCACCTGGGCCAGGTGGGTGACCACCAGCACCTGGCCCTGCACGGACAGGCCGGCCAGCGCCGCGCCGACGGCGACGGCCGCTGCCCCGCCCACCCCGGCGTCGACCTCGTCGAACACCATGACGCCCGGAGACTCGCTGATGGCCAGGCGGATGGCCAACATGGTCCGAGCCAGCTCGCCTCCGGAGGCCGACGAGGCCAGGGGCTGCACGGGTTCCCCCGGGTTGGCGCCCAGGCGGAACTCGACCTGGTCCGCCGGCCCTTCGCCCGCCACGGCAATCTCGAACCGGGCCGATGGCATCGCCAGTTCGTGCAGGGTGGTCTCGATCCTGTGGGCGAGCACCGGGGCAGCGACGCGGCGGGCGGCGGCCACCTCGGCACCCCGCTCGGCCGCCGCGGCCCGGGCCGACATGATCTCGGCATCCAGGACCTGGGCCCGCTGCTCCTCGCCCTCGGCCACGTCCAGCCGGGCCCGGGCGTCGTCGGCGAAAGCCAGGACCTCGGTGAGGGTGTCACCGTACTTGCGGAGGAGCTGGTGGAGGAGTTGGCGACGGTCCCGGACCTCGTCCAACCGTTGAGGATCGTCGTCCCAGGTCTCGACCACGGCGCGCAGCTCGGAGGCCAGATCGCCCAGGTCGGCCATGGCCCCCCGCACCCGGGCATCGAGCGCGCCCAGGGGCGGCCGGCCGTCCAGGGACCCGGCCGCCTCGGCCAGTCGGTCGATGGCGCTCGTCCCTTCACCTCCGGACACCGCGGCCAAGGCCTCCGCCGCGGCCTGGCGGTGGGCGGCGGCGGCGGCCAGCCGGTCCTCCTCGACCTCCAACCGGGCGTCCTCGTCGGCGTCCTCGATGCCGGCCCCCTCGATCTCGCCGATCTGGTACCGGAGGAGGTCGACGTCCCGGGCCCGGGCCCGGGCGTCCCCGCCGAGGGCCTCGGACTCGTCGGTGAGCTGCCGGAGCCGCAGGCGGGCTCCCGTCCACTCGGTGAGGTCGATCTGGCCGAAGGCATCGAGGGTTCGGCGCTGGGCGTCGGTGTGGACCAGGGCCTGGTGCTGGTGCTGACCGTGGAGCTCGATCAACCCACCGGCCACCTCGGCCAGCGTCCCGATGGTGGCCATTCGCCCGTCCACCCAGGCGCGGGACCGGCCGCCGCGTCGCACCGCCCGGGCCAGGGTCACCTCGACGGACTCGTCGTCCCCGGCACCTTGACCGGGCTCGCCGTCGGGAGGGTCCACCGGTCGATCGCCGGCCGGGACCACGAACCGGCCCTCGACGACGGCCTCGTCGGTCCCGGCCCGGACCACCGAGGCGTCGGCCCGGCCTCCCAGGAGGAGGCTGAGGGCCTCGACCACGAGGGTCTTACCGGCCCCGGTCTCCCCGGTCAGCGCGGTCATGCCCGACCCCAGGGTTACGGTGATGTCGTCGATGACCCCCAGGTTCCGCACCCGGAGCTCGACCAGTTGGGGACCCATCTCGCCCACCTACCGATCGGCGAGGTGGAACTTGGCCCGGAGGATGGCGTGGAAGTCGGTCGACCGGAAGGTGACCAGCCGGGCCGGCTGTGGGCCCTCCCGACACTCCACCGAATCGCCCGGCTGGAGGGTGGAGACGGTGAGGCCGTCCACCACCAAGACGGCCGAACGCGGTTCCTTCACGTCCAACCGGAGCCGCTCGGCGGGGTCGAGTACGAGTGGGCGGTCGAACAGCATGTGCGGGGAGACCGGTGTCACCACGATGGCGCGGAGCCGCGGCGAGAGGACCGGCCCCCGGGCCGACAGGTTGTAGGCGGTCGAGCCGGTGGGTGTGGACACGAGTAGCCCATCGGCGGCATAGGTCACGAACGGTCGGTCGTCGATGAAGGTGGCGATGCGCACGGTGTGCCCCGGCACGGTCTTCTCCACGGTGGCCTCGTTGAGCGCGGTGCGGTGGGAGGCCACCGTGCCGTCGGACCGGTGGACGGAGACGGAGAGCGTCATTCGCTCCTCCACCTGATGCGTCCCCGACAGGAAGGCAGCCAGGGCCTCCTCCAAGCCGGCCGGCTCCACCGGAGTGAGGTAGCCCAGGCGCCCGATGTTCACCCCCAGTACCGGGATCCCGCCGGCCAGCGCCGTCTCGACGGAGCGCAGCAGGGTGCCGTCCCCGCCCAGGCTGACCAGCAGGTCGGCCCCGTCAGCGGAGGCCGAGCCGTCGGACCGGAGGGCCGGGACGGCCTGGTGGCCCTGTCCGGACAGCCACGCGGCGGCCCGCTCGGCCAGGGCGGTGGCCTCCGGTCGGTCGGGGTTGGTGTAGAAGGCGATGACGGCCATGGCCCCTATCCTGGCCCGATTTCGGCGTGGGCCTCGGTGACCGCCCGGTCCACCAACTCGCCGGCGGTGGCGGCCGGGTCGGCCAGGCCCGCCGCGGCCGGGCCCGAAGAGGCGGTGCGCGCATGGACCAGAAACTCGAGATTGCCGGCGGACCCCGTGATGGGCGAGGGCATCACCCCCATGATGTCCGCCCGCGCGGCGATCAGGGCCCCGGTCACCTCGAGCAGCGCCCGCCGGTGGATGTCGGGGTCTCGGATGATCCCCCGGCCCCGGGACGCCTCCACCCGACCGGCTTCGAACTGGGGCTTGACCAGGACCACCAGCGACGAGCCGGGCGTCACCGACTCGCCCACCAGCACCGGCACGGCCCGGGTCGCCGAGATGAACGACAGGTCGGCCGTCACCAGGTCGACCGGGCTCCCGCCGAGCGTGTCGAGGGTCACGTCCCGGATGTCGAGGCGCTCCCGGCAGTCCACGCGCGGGTCGCTCCGGAGCCGCGGGTGGAGCTGGCCCCGACCTACGTCCACCGCCACCACCGAGGCGGCCCCGGCCTGGAGGAGGCAGTCGGTGAAACCTCCGGTCGAGGCACCGGCGTCGAGGGCCCGGCGCCCGGTCACCTCGATGGCGAACCGCTGCAGCGCGGCGTCGAGCTTCTCGCCACCGCGGCCGACGAAGCGGGGCGGCGGACCGAGCAGCTCGATGGGTTCGGCCGGGGACACCATCCGGGACGGCTTGTCGGCCACCGTGCCCGACACCAGGACCTGCCCCTGCTCGATCTTTGCCACCGCCTGCGGACGGCTGGCCACCAGGCCGCGATCGACCAGGGCCCGATCGAGTCGACGTCGGGGTGCGTTGGTCAGGCCGACGACCCGGGGGCAGCGGTGTCCGTGGGCGGAGCCGCCGTTGCCGTCTTCTGGGCCGGAGCCTTCTTGGCTGCGGTCTTCTTGGCTGCGGTCTTCTTGGCTGCGGTCTTCTTGGCCGGAGCCTTCTTGGCCGGAGCCTTCTTGGCCGGAGCCTTCTTCGCCGCGGTCTTCTTGGCTGCGGTCTTCTTGGCCGGAGCCTTCTTGGCCGCCGTCCTGGTGGCCGCGGCCTTGGCTCCCGACGTCGCCGCCTTACCGGCCTCTGCCGTCCGACCGATGAGGGCGGCCACCTGCTGGGCCAGATCCTCGAGGGATGTGATGCCCACGCTCTCGAGCTGGTGGGCCACCTCCTTGCGGACCTGGGCGGCAAAGGCTTCGCGTCCCTTGCGGCTCCGCTCGAGCAACTCGTCGACCCTGGCCCTGGCGTCGCTGCTCTGGAACTCCCCGTTCTGGACCAATTCGGACACCAGCTCCTCGGCCTTGGCCCGGGTCAGGTTGGTGAAGGCGATCCCGGCGTCGAGGTACCTCTGGAAACTGTCTTTTGCAACCATTTATCCATCCTACCTGGACTGCTAGCTAGTAGCAAGCACTTCTTAGGCGACGCCCGGGTCCAGGCAGGCGTGCACCAGCGAGACGAGGTCAGGGGCCCGGAGGCCCACCGGCACCCCGAACCCATCGGTGCCGGCCGGGGTGACTCCCGAGTCGACCAGGGCGAAGCGGATGCCCAGCCGTTGGGCCAGGAGGCCGTCGGTCCGGGGCTGGTCGCCGACCATCACCACCGAGGGGTCGCCCTCGCCGAAGCCGAAGCGCTCCTGCATCAGGCCGGCCATGGCCCGGTGGGGCTTGCCGGCGATTTCGGGCGTGACCCCCGAGGCCGTGGTCACCGCGGCCAGCAAGGCCCCGGATCCGGGCATCAGCCCTTCCGGGGTCGGGTGGGTGGGGTCCTCGTTGGTGGCGAGCAGGCGACCCGACTCCCGCGCCGCGGCCGCGGTGGCGGCCAGCGAGGCGAAGTCGAAGGCCCGGCTCCACCCGACCACGGCCGCCTCCACCCGGCCCGACTCCTCAGGCCCCACGGCCTCCACCTCCCGGGCGGCCAGGCTCTCGAGGACCCCGCCCTCGGCCAGCACCCTGACCCGCTGGCCGGGCTCGAGGAGCGAGGCCACCGCCGCCGCCGAGGTGGCCAGGTCGTCGGCGGACGACTCGATGCCGATCCGGTCCAGTCGACCGAGGAGCTCGTCGACCGTGGGCGCGGAGTTGTTGGTGGCGAACACCACGCGGATCCCCGCGGCCCGGAGGGCGGCCACCGCCCGTCCGACCGGCCCGATCGGTTCTCCGGTGAGCCATACCACCCCGTCGAGGTCGACGATCCAGAGGGAGGCCGAGGCGAAGGCCGTGGTCGGTGGCGACGTCCCCGCCGTCATTCGGGGGTGCGGTCGGTGCCCCTGGGCTCGGCGGCCGTCACCCGGTTCTCCTTGTCGGCCTTGTCTTCCCTGCGGGTCCGGCGGGTGGAGTCGGCCAGCTGGTCGGCCGACTCCAGGGCCCGGGAGATCAGGCCGGAGAGGTGGGACAGGGGCTCCGGCGGGCCGGCGGGCGGCCCGGTGCCGGTGGTCGGCGACGGGTCGGGGGCCCGACCGGCATCGTTGCCCAGGTCGAGGGACTCGGCCGAGGGGGCGACCGGTCGGGCGCTGAGGTCGGCGATCCGCTCGCCGGTGACCCGGGCGGCGCGCTCCCAGTAGGAGCGGAACATGCCGATGTCGAAGGCCCCGTCACGGACCCGGGCCTGGTCCAGCAGCCGGGCCGGTGGGTCCTTCAGGTCCCGGACCACGTGCAAGGCGGCCAGGCCCTTCAGCACGTACCAGGTCGGGTCGATCTCCCACCAGGTGAAGCCCTGGCGGGCCGAGGCGGGCAGGTAGTGGTGGTTGTTGTGCCACCCCTCCCCTCCGGTGATGGCCGCGATGACGAAGGAGTTGCGGCTGGTGTCCGGGGTGGCGTACCGGCGCCGGCCGACCAGGTGGGCCATCGAGTTGACCAGGAAGGTGCCGTGCCAGAGGAGCACGGTGGACAGGAAGAAACCGATCAGGAGCCCTCCCCATCCGCCGATCAGGAAGCAGGCCAGCCCGAGCACCCACGGACCGATCCACGAGTGGCGCTCCAGGAACCGCAGTTCGGGAAAGGCCGCGAAGTCCTTGATGGCGGACAGGTCGGTGGCCTTGTACTTCGTCGACAGGATCCAGCCCACGTGGCTCCACCAGAACCCGTCACGGGGCGAGTGGACGTCGTCGTCGAGGTCGGTGTACCGGTGGTGGAGGCGGTGGTGGCTGGCCCACCACAGCGGCCCCTTCTGCACCGCGGTGGTCCCGCCGAAGGCCATGACGAACTGGGCCACCCGACCCATGCGGTAGCTGCGGTGGGAGAAGTAGCGGTGGTAGCCGGCGGTGATGCAGAACATCCGGGCCACGTAGAGGAAGGCACAGAGCACCCAGTCCCGCCAGGTGACCACCACGAAGAACGCAGCCAGCGGGGCCAGGTGCACGCCGAAGAACGGGAGGGCCGACCACCAGTCGGTCCGATCGACGGACCCGTTCGCCGCGTCGGGGTTCGAGGTGCCGGGCGGCACGGCGGTGGCTGCACTCATGGGATCGGGCTGCCGGGTTTGGACGGCAACGAGGTGATGGTACCCGATGGGGGCCCCGATCCCGGGTCGGAGCGCAGGCCCCGAGGTGGTGCGGTCGGCTTCACTTGGGTACGTACAGGTCGCCGTTGGCGCCCTTGCTCACCTTGATCGCCGTGAGGCCGGTGGTGGCCGGTCCGTTCAGCACCGCGCCGGTCTTGGGGCTGAACTCCGAGCCGTGACAGGGGCAGGCGATGATCTTGGCCGCGGCCTGATAGGCCACGGTGCACCCGGCGTGTGGGCAGACGGCGTCGAAGGCCACGAAGTCGTCGGCCGTCTGCTGGATGACCAGGGCGGGATCCCCGCTGGCCGGGTCGGTGAAGGCGGCCGATCCCCCCACCGGCACGCTGGAGGCCGGCCCCACCGCCGTTCCCGACGGCTCGGCCCCGGTGGTGGAGGTGGCCCCCGACCCTGCGGCGACGGTGGTCGTGGTGGCGGATCCCCCCCCGGTGAGGGTATTGGTCGCCTGGGTGGTGGTGGTGCCCCCGCCCGCTCGCCCGATGGCCGCCACCAGCCCGCTCAGCACGACGAAGGCACCGGCCACGAGGCCGGTGAGGGCGCCCTTGGACAGGACAACGCGGCGGGTGCAGGGTCCCGGGGCGCTCGGGCTGGTCGGCTGGGAGGCGGGCGAACCAGGTGTCGAGGGCGGGAGCCCCGGCCGCCCCGGCCAGGGCCAGCGGGGTCCAGGCGAAGAAGAAGACGATGTCCGACCCGGTGTAGTACGGCGAGGAGTGGAAGCTGGCCGTCAGGAACAGGCCGAAAGACAGGACCATGCCGGCGACCGACGCCACCCGCATCCACAGGCCGACCAGCGTGCCGAGCCCGATGGCCACCTCACCCAGGGCGATGACGAGACCGACGGCCGGCGCGATGGACACCAGGTGGGAGAGGAGGCCGTGGATGGGACTGGCGCGGTCCGCGCCGATCAGTTGGGCATGGATGGAGATGGGGCTGGAGGACCGGAAGAAGTCCGGGTTGGCCAACTTCTGCAATCCGGCGAAGAGGAACGTGATCCCCAGGAAGAGGCGCAGGGGCAGCAGGTACCAACCGGTGGCGATGGTGCCGTCGGGGCCCCGCACCGCCCACAGCGACCAGTGGGCGGGGTCGTCCGGGGCGCCTCGACGGGCGGCCGCGGCCCGCGCCCGCCTGGAGGCGTTCGACGTCACCGGCCCGATCCCATGTTCGGGCACGATACCGGCTGGCCGCATCCTTCCGGGGTCGCCGCGGGATGGCCCGCCTGACGGCGCTCCGCCCACCCGGGCGTTGGTTGCCACTCAGCCAAAGCACGTAGCATGGCGCCATGGACCAACTGGCCATGGCGCCGACCGGGAGCATCGGCGCACCCGAGCGCTCCAAGGCCGACCAGACCATGCGCCGACTGTTGCGGGTGCCGGACGACCGGGCCCCGATCGACGAGTCCGAGACCCACCGGATCTTCAGCGCCTCCATCTTCCTCTCCGCCCTCCGCTGCCTCCTCAGCTACATCGTCCTCCCGGTGTTGCTGCCGGCGATCGGCCTGGCCCGAGGGGTCGGACCGGCCATCGGCATCCCCATCGGCCTCCTCGCCCTGACCTTCGACTACCTCGGCATCCGGCGCTTCTGGCTGGCCGACCACCGACAGCGTTGGGCGTTCACCGTCCTCTACGCCGTGGTGGGGGCCATGGTGTTCACGCTGTTGATCGTGGACATCGTCGACGTCGTCGGATGACCGCGCCTCGCACCGTCGCCACCTGTGCCCTCCGGCCATGGCCGCCGCCGAAGGAGGGGCGGTCGAGCGGATGCTGACCATTGGGCTCAACCACGTGGCCACGCTGACCAACGACGCCGCCCGGCTGCACGCCTTCTACCGGGAGGTCTTCGAGGCCGAGGTGGTACGGGACGCCCCCGAGGTCGACGGACAGGACGCCGTCCGGCTGTCCATCATCAAAATCGGCCCCTACGCCGAGCTCAACGTGTTCCAGATCGATGGGAACACCGAAGCCGACCGGCAGGTACCCATGTTCGGACGGGGCCGGATCGACCACTTCGCGCTGCAGGCCGGCTCCCTGTCGGACTTCGAGACCATTCGGGAGCGGTTGATGGACCGAGGTTCGTGTGACGCGTTCGTCACCGACTTCGGACCGGTCCTCAGCCTCTTCTTCCGCGACCCGGACGGGCTGGAGGGTGAGGTCTGCGTCGACAACCCCGATGCCGTGCCCGGGGTCACCCATCCGCCGGGCACCCCGGCCTCGCGGTACACGTCCGCCCCCGACTGACCGCCCGACGGAGTCCGACGCCGGCGAGGGGCGCGTCCGGTCCCTGATCGAACGGAGTTGGCCGCAACCCCGCCCGTCCCGGGTCCACCGCGTTCAAGGGCGTGACCCCGCCGGTCGATACCTGGAGTGATGCCCACTCCAACCGACGTGGCCTGCCGGCGATTCGAGGGACCCGACCGGCTCCTGCGTGCGCTGGCCGTCCTGGCCCTGGTGTGGGGCCTGGTGTACCTGGTGTGGCGGGGGTGGGACACCGGGCAGGGTGCCCAGCCAGTCATGTTCTGGCTGCTCTACGCGTCCGAGGCCTTCGGGCTGGTCATGCTGGCCTCCTTTACCTTCCTGGCCTGGCGTGTCCCCACCTCCCGCCGGCCAGCCATCGGATGGCGGCCCACGGTCGACGTCTTCGTCTGCACCTATGACGAGGGATTGGACGTGCTGGGGGCGACCCTGGTCGGCTGCGACCGCATCAGCTACCCCCACACCACCTGGGTGCTCGACGACGGCCGACGGGACGAGGTCCGCCGGCTGGCCGAACGCTTCGGCGCCCGGTACCTGAGCCGAGGCTCCAACGAGCACGCCAAGGCCGGCAACATCAACCACGCCCTGACCCGGACCAACGGCCAGCTGGTCCTCATCCTCGACGCCGACCACGTACCCCAGCCGGACATCCTGGACGCCACCGTGGGGTACTTCGACGACCCGTCGGTGGCGCTCGTGCAGACCCCCCACGACTTCGGCAACCACGACTCGTTCCAGCACTTCGAGACCGGCCGTCACGACCAGAGCATGTTCTTCGAGGTGCTGATGCCGGGTAAGGACCGCCACGACGCGGCGTTCTGGTGCGGGTCGGCCGCGGTGATCCTCCGCCACGCGCTCGAGGGGATCGACGGAATCGCCACCGAGACGGTGGCCGAGGACTTCCACACCACCATCCGGCTGCACGGCCAGGGGTGGCACTCCCGTTACCACGACGAGACCCTCGTGCAGGGCCTGGCCCCGCACGACCTGGCGTCGTACCTCCTGCAGCGGGACCGATGGGCCCGAGGCAACCTGGCCGTCCTGCGCACCCGTGAGAACCCGGTGGTGGCCCCGGGGCTCACGCTCAAGCAGCGGGCCAGCTATCTCTCCTCCCTGCTGGCCTACTTCGTCCCCCTGCAGCGGCTGACCATGCTGGCCGTCCTGGCGGCCATGCTGGTGACGGGCCGTCTGCCGCTGCACGCCACCCTCTGGCAGTTCGGCGTGTTCTGGCTGCCGTGGATGGTGCTCCACCTGATGGCGTCGTCCGCCCTGTGCCGGGGCCAGGCCAGCCTGTGGGACGGCTCGTACTCCACGCACCTGACCAGCGAGATCTTCGTCCGGGCGGCCTTCGCGCTGGCCCACCCGTTCCGGGCCTCCTTCAACGTGACCCCGAAGGACGGAATCGACGGCGGTGGCTGGCCGGCCGTCCGGCAGCTGCGGCTGGTGCTGGCCAGCGGGGTGGTGCTGATCGGCTCGTTGGTGGCCCGCGGCCTGGCCCAGGCCGGATTGATCGGCCTGCCGCCCCTGCGAGGACTGGCCGTGGTGGCCGGACTGGGCTTCGGTGTCTGGGAGCTGAGTCTGATCGCCGCGTCCCTCTGGAAGGTCAGCCGGCGTCACCAGGTCCGTCACCACTACCGGGTCCCGGTGGAGCTGGCCGGCGTGGTCGATGGCGCGCTGGTCAGGGTGGTCGACCTCACGCCCGGCGGGGCGGGGATCATCGCCCCCGGCGCCATCGAGGAGGGCTCGGAGGTCCGACTCCATCTGGACCTGACCGATGTGCGGGGCGACGTCCACCAGGTGGAGCTACGGTTCGCCGTCCGCTCGTGCCGCCCGGCCCCCGACCTCGGCTGGCGGATGGGCGGGACCCTCACCCCGGTGCGGGAGATCGACGGGGAGCTGCTCATCGAACACTGCCACGTCGTCACCACCCGGGCCCGGCTCCTGGAGTCGGGGCGCCTCTCCCCCGAGGTGGCCGGCCGGCCCATCCTGGCCCCGGTGCCCACGGCCGGTTCGGAGCCCCGCTCGGCCCACGGTTGAGTCGGCCGCCGGTTGCCCCTTGAACACCCGTAGGAGGCTGGCCTACGGTCGCCCGGTGGAGGCCATCGAGGTCAGCGACCGTCCGGGTCGGCCCCGTTGACCCCGCCCGAGGGCTGCGGCCCGCACGACCCGGCCGGGCCGGTGTCGGTGGGGCCGGGCACCATCGCCCGCCAGTGGGGGCGGATCGGCGTCCTGGGCTTCGGCGGGCCGCCCACCCACATCGCCATGCTCCGCCGGCTGTGTGTGACCGAACGCCAGTGGCTGTCGCCCACCGAGTTCGAGGACGGGATCGCCGCCACCAACCTGCTGCCCGGGCCGGCCTCCACCCAGTTGGCCATCTTCTGTGCCTGGCGGCTGGGCGGCACCCTGGGCGCCGTGGTCGGCGGGGTGTGCTTCATCGTCCCCGGGCTGGTGGCCATCCTCGCCCTCTCGGTCCTGTTCTTCGCCGCCCACCCCCCGATGTGGGTCCTGGGCGCGGCGGCCGGTGCCGGTGGCGCCGTGCCGGCGGTGGCCGTCCACGCCGCCTCCGGGCTGATGCCGGCCAGCTGGCGACGAGCCGGCGACGAGCGTGCGGCTCGGGGCCGGTGGGTGGCCTACGCCCTGGCCGGCGGTGTGGCCGCCGCCACCGTGGGCCCGTGGCTGGTGCTGGTGCTGGTGGTCTGCGGCGCCTTCGAGATGGCGGCCCGTGCCCCCGGCGTCCCCGACGCGCCCCGGCGGGGCCATCTGGTGGCGCCCCTGATGGGGGACCACCGTGGTGGTCGGCGGGCTCGGGGCCTTGGCCTGGGTGGCGCTCAAGGTCGGCGCCCTCTCCTACGGCGGCGGCTTCGTCATCATCCCGCTCATGCAGCACGATGCCGTCCACACGTACCACTGGATGACGGCCACCCAGTTCCTCGACGCGGTGGCACTCGGGCAGGTCACCCCGGGCCCGGTGGTGCAGACGGTGGCCGTGGTGGGGTACGCCGCCGCCGGGATCGGGGGCGGTCTCCTGGCGGCGGCGGTGGCGTTCGCCCCGTCGTTCGTGTTCGTGCTGGTGGGAGGGCCCCGATTCGACCAGCTCCGCGCCAGCCGTCGGGTCCAGGCCTTCCTGGCCGGGGCCGGACCGGCATCGCTCGGGGCCATCGCCGGCTCCGCCCTCCCCCTGGCCTTGGCCCTGTCGCAGTGGTGGCAGCTGGGCATCACGGCGGTCGCCGTCATCGGTCTGTTCGTGCTGCGCCGAGGGGTGGTGGAGGTCCTGGTCGGGGCGGCGGCCGTGGGGGTGGCGGCCGCCTTGGCCGGAGCCCCCGTGCCCCACTGAGCCGCGTTCCCCTGTTCGGCGACGTGGCGACGGATGGGGAGAGACGACGGACGGCCCCGTGCCCCGTGTCACACCCCTAGGCTGCAATGGAGACGTGGCCACCACCTTGCCGACCCGCCGGGCCGGGCGCCGGCCCGACGGGGCCGATGCCCTGCCCCTGCCCCTCGACTTCGTCGCGTCCGATGCCCCCCCGGCTTCGGACGCTACCGGGCGCGGGTCTCCACCGGCCGACCTCGACGCGCTGCCCCCCGACTCCATCCTGCGCACGTTCCACCCGGCGGTGGCCGGCTGGTTCCTGGGCCGCTTCCCCGGCGGCCCGACCGAGCCCCAGCGGGCCGCCTGGCCCCGGATCGCCGAGGGCGGGGACGTGCTGGTGGCCTCCCCCACCGGCACGGGCAAGACCCTCACCGGGTTCCTGGTGGCCATCGACGCCGCCTATCGGGCGGCCGCAGGCGGGCAGGCGGCCACCGGCACGGCCGCCGGCCCGGGGGTGGTCTACGTCTCGCCCCTGCGGGCCCTGGCCATCGACGTCCACGAGAACCTGCAGGTACCGCTGGCCGGCATCGCGCGGGAGGCGGCACGCCGGGGCTACACCGCCCCCGATCTCTCGGTGGCCGTCCGCACCGGCGACACGCCGGCCGCGGAGCGCGCCGCCATGCGCCGCTCGCCCCCCGACCTGCTGGTCACCACGCCCGAGTCCCTCTACCTGCTGCTGACGGCCCCGTCGTCCCGGGCGGTGCTGCGGCGGGGTCCACACCGTGATCGTCGACGAGGTGCACACCCTGGCCCGGGACAAGCGGGGCGGCCCATCTGGCCCTCACCCTCGAGCGGCTCGACCAGCTGGTCGCAGCCCGAGGGCGGCCGGCTGCAACGCATCGGTCTCTCGGCCACCCAGCGCCCACTCGAGGTGGTGGCCCGCCTGCTGTCGGGGGTGGACCCGGCCCGCCGGCCCGCCGCCATCGTCGACTGCGGTCACCGACGGGACCTCGACGTGGCCATCGAGCTGCCCGGCAGCGAACTCGAGGCGGTGACCAGCGGCGGCCAGCTGTCCGACGTCCTCGACCGCATCGCCGAGCACGTCCTGCGACCACCGCACCACGCTGATCTTCGTCAACACCCGCAAGATGGCCGAACGGGTGGCCCACCAGCTGGCCCTGCGCCTCGGCCCCGACGACCCCGGGACGGGGACACGAGGTCCGGCGACCCGCCGCCGACGGCGCGGCCGACCCAGTCGACGCCGCCCTGCAGGTGGCCGCCCATCACGGCAGCCTCTCGGCGGCCCGTCGGCGCATCGTCGAGACAGCGGCTGCGGGCCGGCGACCTCCGGGCCCTGGTGGCCACGGCCTCGCTCGAGTTGGGCATCGACGTGGGCCCGGTGGAGCTGGTGTGCCAGATCGGCTCGCCCGCGGGCCATCGGCACCTTCCTCCAGCGCGTCGGGCGGGCCAACCACCAGCTGCGACGGCACCCCGGCCGGTCGGCTCTATCCGATGACCCGAGACGAGCTGGTCGAGTGCACGGCGCTGCTGGCCGGCGTGCGGGCCGGTCACCTCGACCTGCTCCAGCCGCCCGTGGCCCCGCTCGACGTGCTGGCCCAGCAGCTGGTGGCCGAGGTGGCGGCGGCCGAGGAGTGGGAGGTCGAGGCCGCTGTACGACCTGGTCCGCCGGGCCGCGCCCTACGCCGACCTGTCGCGGGAGGACCTTCGACGAGGTGGTGGAGCTGGTCGTCCTGGGGCATCCAGACCGGGCGGGGCCGTCGGGGCGCCCACCTCCACCACGACGCCGTCAACGGCCGGCTGCGGGCCCGGCGCGGGGCCCGGCTGGCCGCGCTGACCAGTGGCGGCGCCATCCCCGAGACGGGTGACTACCGGGTGGTCCTCGATCCCGACGGCGTCACGGTGGGCTCGGTGCACGAGGACTTCGCCGTCGAGGCCACCGCCGGCGACATCTTCCTGCTGGGCACCCACTCGTGGCGGGTGGTCAAGGTCGAGACGGGCACGGTGCGGGTCATCGACGCCGGCGACCTGCCGCCCACCATCCCCTTCTGGCTGGGCGAGGCCCCGGCCCGGACGGCCGAGCTCTCCGAGGAGGTCGGCGACCTCCGGGCCGAGCTCGAGCCGTTGCTGGCCGCGCGGCGACGGCGAGCGGGGCCCGGGCGCTGGTGCGGAGCCGGGCCGGCGTGTCGGCCGAGGTGGCCGACCAGGTCGTGGCCTACCTGGCCGCCGGACTGGCCGCCCTCGGCGCCCTGCCCACCCGGGACCGGATCGTCGTCGAGCGGTGTCTTCGACGACAGCGAGGGCACCCAGCTCATCGTCCACTCCCCCTTCGGGGGCCGCATCAACCGGGCCCTCGGCCTGGCCCTGCGCAAGCGGTTCTGCGTCTCGTTCGACTTCGAGCTGCAGGCGGCGGCGGACGACGACACCGTCGTGCTGTCGCTCGGGCCCCAGCACAGCTTCCCGCTGTCCCAGGTGCCCACCATGCTGCAGCAGCGCGCACGGTCACCGAGGTGCTGACCCAGGCCGTCCTGCC
Source organism: uncultured Acidimicrobiaceae bacterium (assembly GCA_963817005.1). Lineage (GTDB taxonomy): Bacteria > Actinomycetota > Acidimicrobiia > Acidimicrobiales > RAAP-2 > Bog-756. The sequence continues at coordinate 723,783 of CAWFMN010000004.1, read as the reverse complement.
CCACCCGATGCTGGCCGCCCGCTGGCGCTGGAACCTCAACCGGGCCCTCGTGGTGCCCCGCTCCCGACGGCGGCCAGCGGCGGCCCATCCACCTCCAGCGGATGGAGGCCGACGACCTGCTGGCCGCCGTCTGGCCGGCCCTGGCCGCCTGCCAGGAGAACGCCGCGCCCGGGCCCGGTGCCGGTGCCCGACCACGTGCTGGTGCGCCAGACGGTCGACGACTGCCTGCACGAGCCGCTCGACGCCGAGGGGCTGGTCGACGCTGCTGGCGCGAGGCTGGAGTCCGGCCGGGTCGCCGTCCACCTGGTCGAGTCGGTCGGAGCCGTCGCCCCTGGCCCACGGCATCCTGACCGGGCGCCCCTTCACCTTCCTCGACGGCGCGCCCGCTCGAGGAGCGGCGGACCCGGGCCGTCCCGGTGCCCCGAGGCCTCGGGCCGCTCGGTCCCGACGGGCTGCCCCCGGCCTCCCGGTGGCGGCCTCGGAGCTCGGCCCGCTCGACCCGGCGGCCGCGGCCGAGGTGCTCGACCAGGTGCGCCCCCGTCCCCGCGATGCCGACGAGCTCCACGACCTCCTGCTCTCGCTGGTCCTCTGCCGGCCGGTCCGCCGAGTGGCAGCAGTGGTTCGACGGCCCTCGCGCGCCGACGGGCGGGCCGGCCTGGTCGGTGGATGCTGGGTGGCCACCGAGCGACGGGAGGTGGCCGAGGGCGTCGACCGCTCGCTGAGCGACCCGACGGCCGGGGACGACGCCTGGCTGGCCGAGTGCGTGGGGGGCCACCTCGAGCTGGCCGGCCCGGTGACCGTCGAGGAGCTGGTGGCCGACGGGCCGCTCCCCGCCGGCTCGCTCCGTGGGGCCCCGGTGACCGTGGCCCGGGCCCGCACCGGCCTGGCCCGCCTGGAGGCGGCCGGCTCGGCCATCGCCCTGCCCGACGGTCGCTGGTGCGCCCGCCACCTGCTGGTCCGCCTGCACGCCGCCAGCCGGAGCCGCCGCCGCCGGCACGTCGAGCCGGCCAGCCATGGCCGACTTCGTGCGCTTCCTCGCCTGCTGGCAGCACGTGGCCGCCGGCACCCAGGCCGAGGGCCGGGCCGGGTCTGCTCGCGGTGATCGAGCAGCTGCAGGGAATCGAGGTGGCCGCCGGCGAGTGGGAGCGCACCGTGCTGCCGGCCCGGGTCGCCGGCTACGACCCGCGGTGGCTGGACGAGCTGTGCCTGGCCGGCGAGGTGGCCTGGGGACGGCTCTCCCCGCGACCGGACGGGACCCCCGCCGACGAGCCGGTGGCCCCGAGGCCCTCGCGGTCAACAGCAACATCCCGCGGGCCGGGCGTCGGGGCTCGGCCACGCCTTCCTCCGCCACCCCGCTGGCCCTGGTCACAAGACCCGACCTCACGTGGATGCTGGCCGCCGTCCGGACCGACCGGGACGTCGTCGAACCGACCGCCGGTGCCTCGGCCGACGTCCTCGGCGGCCCTCCGGTCCGAGGGGGCCTGGTTCCGATCCGAGTTGGCCTCGGCCGCCGGCCGACTGGAGGCGGAGGTCGACGAAGGGCTCTGGGACCTGGTGGCCCGGGGCATCGTCACCGCCGACGCCTTCTCGGCGGTCCGCTCCCTCCTGTCGGCCCGCCGACGCCGGCCGGCCACGCGCCCCGGGACGGCCGCCGCTCGGCGCTCGGACGCCGGCGGGCCCTGGTCGGCACCGGGGTCGGCGAGGGCCGCTGGTCCCTGCTGCCCCGACCCGACGCGACCGGGACCGGGGCCGCACGGAGGGCCGGCGTCGGAGGAACTGGCCGAGGCGGTGGCCTGGCAGCTGCTGGCCCGCTGGGGCGTGGTGGCCTGGGAGCTGTGGGCGCGGGAGTCGTACCGGATCCCCTGGCGGGACGTGGTGCGGGCCCTCCGCCGGCTGGAGGCCCGCGGCGAGGTCCTGGGCGGGCGGTTCGTGGCCGGCATCTCGGGCGAGCAGTACGCCTCGCCCGAGGCGGCATCCCTGCTGGCTGACGTACGCCGCGACCCTGGTCGCGGGGCGGTGGTCGAGGTGGCCGGGGCCGATCCGCTCAACCTCACCGGGGCCATGCTGGGCGGGGCCCGGATCCCCTCGATCCGGGACCGGACCGTCCACTACCGCGCCGGGGTTCCCGTCGCATCCGAGGAGGTCGTGACGACGGGCTGACCGGGGGAACGCGGGTCGCCACCGAACGCCGCGGTCGGCCGGCCTACCGGTCCGGTCGCCACTCGGGATGGAGCTGACGGGTCAGGGCCAGCTTCTGGGCGCGCACCGTCTGTCCGTTCTCCATCTCCTCGGGGTGGTCGGCCAACCAGGCGATGGCCGCGGCCGGTACCGACGGGGGCGCCCCGGTGTAGTGGCCCACCAGACCCAGCGCCGCCGCGTTGACCTGCTGGCGTTCGGTATCGACGTAACCCGGGTCGACATTGAAGGCCCGGACGCCACGCTCGCCCAGCTCCACGGCGACCAGAGGGGCGATCCGGTGGAAGGCGCCCTTGGAAGCGGCGTAGCCCAGGCCCCATCCTCCGCTCCCCACCGGCGCGGGAGGATCGGCGGTGGCCGTGTGGGAGGTCACGTTGACGATGATGCCTGCGCCCCGAGCCACCATGCCGGGCAGCACCGCCTGCACCAACAGGACCGGTGCGACCACGTTGGCCTGCAGCTTGGCCTCGAGCTGGGCCACCGTGAGGTCGAGGACGGTGACCATGCTCCCCGGACCGGTGTCGACGGCGTTGTTGACCAGCAGGTCCACGCCGCCCCACCGGTCGAGGACCTGGTCGACGGCCCGGTGCAGGGCGGCGTGGTCGAGCAGGTCGGCGACGAGCTCCAGGCACTCGCTCCCCCGTGCCCGGACGAGGGCGGCCGTCTCCTCGAGGCTCCCGGGGAGCGGACGCCCCCGGCCGGTGTCGGAGTCATCCCGACCCTCACCGGCCCGGCGGGTACGCCCGGTCACGGCCACGTCCCAACCGTGTTCGGCCAGTGCTACAGCGGTGGCTTTGCCGATGCCCCGGGTGGCCCCGGTGACCAAGGCCCTCCGGTGCTCCGGTCCTGTCGGCATCACCGGTTTCTAGCAGACGTCGAATTCTCGTCGGGTGAACGAAATTCCGCGTCCGACGCGGGTAGAACGTTCTCGGCCCTGGGCACGGTTGGCGGGATCTCGCCCGCTCTGCCCCAAGGGCTCCCACACGCCGGCGGACTGGCCGGGCAGGGCCGTCCGTTGACGTGTCGGGTCGAGTCGCCTTTCGACGCTCGTGCTCACCGCCCCCCGTGTCGTGTCGACCCGGACGCCGCTCCCCTCACTCCCTCGCTCCGACAATGGCCGGGCGTTGACACGTGACCAATTAGTCACATAATATGGCTGGTGTGGCCTCAGACGACCAGGTGTTCAAAGCGCTCGGGGACCCCACCCGGCGATTCCTCCTGGATGCGCTGTACCGACGCGACGGGCAGACGCTCACCGAATTGGAGGCGGGGCTCGACATGACCCGCTTCGGGGTCATGAAGCACCTGCGGGTCCTGGAGGAGGCGGGACTCGTGGCCACCCGGCGCTCGGGCCGGGAGAAGTTGCACTTCCTCAACCCCGTGCCGATCCGCCTGATCCACGACCGTTGGATCGACAAGTACACCGAACCCTGGGTCGCCGCTCTGAGCGACCTCAAACAACGACTGGAGAGCACCATGGAGAAGAGTTTTCGAGATCTACATCCACACCACGCCGGAACGTCTGTGGGAGGCCATCACCGACCCGGAGATCCGGAGCAAGTACAACTTCGGTGCCCGGATCGAGTCGGCCTGGACCCCGGGGTCGGCCCTCGAGATGAGCGCTCCGAACGCCGGGCTGTTGCTCGGCGAGGGTGAAGTCCTCGAGGTGGACCCTCCTCGTCGGCTCGTCCACACCATGACGGCCTTGTGGAGCGACGACGTGAAGCGAGAAGGGTCCTCCAGGGTGACCTGGACCATCGAGCCGGTGGGCGATTCGTGCCACCTGACGGTGACGCACGACCAGCTCCGTGACGGGGCCAACGACGAGCTCTACGGCGGCTGGCCCATGATCCTCTCGGGGCTCAAGACGTGGCTGGAGACCGGGCAGCTCCTGACCACGCCCGGCTCGTTGATGTACGGCTGAACCCCGTCGTCGACCATCGGCCGCTCACGGCCGGAAGAGCTGCTCGAAGATCCCGTCGACCCCGGAACCGTGCAGGGTCATTCCCCCGTCGACCACGACGTTCTGACCCGTGATGAACCGGGCCAGGTTCGAGCAGAGGAACACCACCACGTCGGCGATGTCCTCGGGCTGTCCGATGCGGCCCACGGGCGTGGTGCGCCGGTACCGTTCACGGGCGTCGGGGACCAGCTGGAGCAGTGGAGCGGTCAGGGCGGTCTCGATCATCCCCGGGGAGACGGCATTGACCCTGATGTCCGGGGCGTACTCCAGGGCCGCCGAGGCGGTGATGGCGGCCACGCCCGCCTTGGCCGCCGAGTACGGAGCCTCCCCGGCTGCCGGTCGGGTGCCGCTGATGGAGGCGGTGGACACGATGCTGCCGCCACCCGAGGCCAAGAGGTGGGGCACGGCGGCCCGGAACCCGAGGAACACCCCGGTCAGGTTGACCGCCACCAAGCGGTCCCACTCCTCGGGATCCCACTCGTGCAGCGGGGCCATGCTCCCGATCCCGGCATTGTTGTAGAGGATGTCGATGCCGCCCATGGCCGCGGCGGCGGCATCGAACGCCTCACGCAGCCCGTCGGGATCGGACACGTCGGCCACGTGGGCGGTGCCTCCGATCTGCCGGGCGCACTCGGCGGCGGCCTCGCCGTTGAGATCGACGACCGCCACCCTGGCCCCCTCCTCGGTCATCCGGAGCGCGGTGGCCCGGCCGATCCCGGCCGCGCCCCCGGTGACGACGGCCCGCTGGCCCTCGAGCAGTCCCATGGCGTGATCCTCCCTGGTGGTGACCTTCCCCCGTCGGGCCCTGGCCGACCCGTCGTCGGGACGGGACGGCCTCGAGCAGGCGGGCCGACGGGCGGCGTCCGGAGACGCTACAGGCCAGGCCGCCGCCGTGAGGCCGGCGCCGATGGGATGGCCCGGGCCGAAGGAGCCGCCCGCCCCGCCCCGCCCCCCTACCATGACGCCATGTCCATGGGATGTGCACTCCTCGACCGGCTCCCCCACCGCACCTACAGCGAGGGTGACGCCCACGTGGTGGAGCTCGAGATCACCGAGGAGATGAGGGGCCCGGTCGGTGCCGTCCACGGTGGCCTCATCGCCAGCCTGGTCGATCGTGCCGGCGCCTACGCCGCTGTGCGGGCCAGCGGTCGCAACGTGGTGACCTCGGCGGTGTCGCTGAGCTACCTGGCCGCGGCCACTCGGGGACCGCTCCGGGCCGCCGCCGTGCCCCTCCGGGTCGGCCGACGCCAGGGAGTCATCGAGATCCGGGTCCACGACCGGGGCCACGCCGATCTCCTGGTGGCCAGCGCTCTGCTCACCCTGAGCTTCGTCTCCGCAGACGCGCCGGCGAAAGCCGGCCCGTCGGGTCGGGGGGCCTGATGCCGGCTCCGGTGGCCTTCGTCTTCGCCATGCCCATGGAGCTGGTCCCGCTCACCCGGGCCCTCTCGCTCCACGAGGAGTCAGTGGACGGTGGGTCGACCTGGGTCGGCCACCTCGGGCGTCGGCCGGTGGTGGCCATCGTCACCGGCATGGGCACACAACTGGCCACCGCCGGGGTCGAGCGACTGCTGGCCCACACCCACGTGGCGAGGGTGGTGGTGGTCGGCATCACGGGGGCCATCCACGACGAGACACCCATCGGCACGCTGATCCGGCCCGAGGTGGTGGTCGACGGGGCCACCGGGACGGAATACCGCCCCGAATCCCTCGGGCCGGAGGCCCCGCACGGCACCATGTGGACGTCCGACTCGCTGATCACCGACCCCGGCCGGCTGGCCGGGATGCGCGACGAGGGCGTGGTGTCTCTGGACATGGAGACCGCAGCGGTGGCCGCCGTGTGCCAGAAGCACGGGGTCCCGTGGTCGGTGGTCCGGGCCGTCAGCGATCGGGCCACCGATGGGAGCGTCGACGAGGAGGTGTTCCACCTGAGCAACCAGGACGGTACGCCCAATGCCAAGGCCGTGGCCGCCTACATGGTCAAGCACCCCGGCCGGATCCCGGCCATGGCCCGGATGGCCAAGGACGCCAGTCTGGCCACCGAGCGGGCCGTCGAGGCCGCCATCTCGGCCGTCGCCGACCTGGGCGGTCCGTCCGACTGACTCGGACGGATCCGTCAGCCCTCGGTGGTCACCCCGAAGCGGTCGACGTAGAAGGACATCGACGACCGCAGCCGGCGACGATCGATGCCGAAGCGGGCCAGGTCGTAGAGGACCCCGCCGTGGCGGCCACGGGGATGGTCGGTCATGAAGTCCTGCATGGCCGTCTCCGAGCGGGGGGTGACGGGTTGGCCGGCGAGCTCGTAGATACGGTGGACCATGCCCAGATCGTCGGCCATGAACTGGTCGAACCGCACGTCGATGGTGCGGTCGGCCGGGAGCAGGCCACGATCCCGGACGCAGGCCCCGAGCATCCGTTCCAGCCGGTCGGACCAGTAGGCCCCGATCCGAGCGGGGTCGACCCGGTCCTGCCCCAGTCGGGCCGAGTAGCCGAGCATGGTCACCATGGAGGCCGTCACCGATACCGGGTCGCGGTGGGTGACGACGAACGTCGCGTCGGGAAAGGTGTCGACGAGGACCGGGAACTGCTCGAGGTGCTGGGGTGACTTGAGCACCCAACGGGTCCCGCCGCGCAGCCACTGCAGCGCCTGGAGGACCTTCTTGAGGTAGCCGTAGCTCGGCCGCTGGTCGCGTGCCAGGTAGTCGTCGCGCCAGGTGGGCATGGGGGCGATGGTCTCGAACAGCATCGAGGAGACGTCCATGGCCAGCAGCTGGATCTCCTCGTGCACGTGGTCGACGGTCATCTCGTGCATCCGCTTGAAGCTCCGGTAGGGCGGTGTTCACGAAGGAGAGGGCCTGCTCGCACCGAGCCCGGCGCGGGTCGTCCTGGCCCGTTGCCGGACGCTCGGCATCGGCCAGGACGGGTTCGAGGCTCTCCCAGTAGGGCAGGGAGCGGAGGCCCGGGTCGGACGACATCAGGTTGTGCAGGTGGGTGGTCCCGGTGCGCGGTAGGCCGCAGATGATGATGGGGCTGGCGATGGTCTCGGCCAGGATCTCCGGGTGGCGGGCGACCAGGTCCTCGAGGAGGAGGCGGTTCCGCAGCAGGCCGGTGAGGAACAGGCTGCTGGGTCAGCAGTGCCGGCGTGGTTCAGTTCCGCCTCGTCCTTCAGGGCACGGCACAGGACCTCCAGGCGGTCCACGAAGTCACCCGGCCCGAAGTCGCTCAGGCCGGTCTCGTCGGCGGCCGTGGCCATCAGGGTCTCGGGCCGTAGGTCGACGTCCGTTCCGGCCACCGCCATCAGGTCGAGGATGCCCCGCACCTCGTCGGTGAACCGCGGCTCGACCAGGTCGTCGATGGCGATGGGCGCCGGTCGCTCGTGGCCGGTCATGCCAGAGACGGCACGGCAACCACCTCGGACGACGGCTGATCGGGCGTGTCGTCGGGCAGGAACCACCGGAACCAGACCCAGCCCCGGTGGTGGCCGGCGGTGGATACCCAGTTGGGGTGGCCCGGGTCCCTGGGGGCGATGACGATCTCCCAGGAGCCGTCGGGCTCGTACTGCACCTGGGTGCCGTTGATGCTGACCCGCTCGTAGTCGTAGTTGTAGGTGTGGAGGAAGGGGTTCCACAGACACAGGTTCCAGAAGACGCACGACGGGGACCGTCCGCGTAGGACCAGGGCCTGGTCGTCGGTCAGGTCGTAGGTACCCATGGCGTAGGCCGCGTCCCCGGCCGCCCACCCGAAGGTGGTGGTGGGCACCGGGTAGGGCGGGTCGATGCGGTTGGGCTCCCCCATGGTCAAGGGCACCATGGCCGACTGGTCCCGCACCCAGGTCAGGGCGGCACGGAACCGCCGGGCCAGGTCGGCGTCGTCCTGGTCGATGGTGGTCGGCGGGTCGGCGGCGTGATGGTCCACGTCGCCCGTCGGTCGTGGACGGGGTCGGCCAGGTAGTCGCGGGTGATGATGGCCACGGCATCCGGCTCGAGCTTGATCCACGGGACGCCCGGTCCCGGTGGGTCGGGTGAGAGGACCATCCGGATGACGCCGTCGGGGTCGGGGGGCGCCTGTTGGCTGTTGAGGCTGCCCACGATGCGTTCTGAGTAGTGCCCGTCGTCGGGGCCGCCGTAGACGGTCAGGGACAGGTAGACGGCATCGCCCGGCGTCACCTCGATCCGGTAGGTCCGGGCTGGATCCACCGGGGCGAAACAGTAGAAGGCGTCGGCATTGTCGCCGCCCCACTTCTTGTAGGGCCCGACGATGTCCACGAAGCGGGGGTGCGACGTGTCCGCCCACACCTGGGTGTCGGTGGCCACCTGCAGGATCGAGAGTAGCCATTTGTGGGCCTCGAGCAGAGTCTGCTCGTTGTCCGGACCGGTGAGCTGCTCGACCAGGCGCCGATGCTGGATGCCCAGTTCAGCCAAGAGTTCGGCGAACACCGCTTCGGTCTCGGTAGCCATTGGCGGGTTCTACCACGCCGCCGCTGACCGGGCGAGCCAGGTGTCGGGCAGGGTCGCATCCCCCCGAGGGGGTGTACTCCCCTCGGTAGTGTCGACGATCATGGAGTTCAGCACCAGGGTGGAGCAGGCGGGGAAGACAGCCACCGGACTGCCCATCCCTGACGAGGTGGTGGTCGCCCTGGCCCAGGGCAAGCGTCCGCCGGTCGTGATCACCGTGGGCGGCCACTCGTACCGCACCACGGTGGCGTCCAGGGGCGGTCGGTTGATGGTGCCCCTCAGCGCCGCGCACCGGGAGGCGGCCGGCCTATCGGCCGGCGACCGGGTGGACGTGGCCATCGAGGTGGACGCCGTGCCGCGGGAGGTGACCGTACCCTCTGACCTGGCCGACGCCCTGGCCGGCGACGCCGAAGCTCGTGCCGCCTTCGACGGGCTCTCCTACTCGCACCGCAAGGAGTGGGTGCGCTGGGTCGAGGAGGCCAAGCGGGCCGAGACACGGGCGGCCCGGGTGGCCAACACCGTGGCCGGCCTACGGGACGGGCGTACGACCCACTGACGCCGGGGGGGGGAGAGGTCCCGGCGCGCTCGTCGTCGCCACCGGGTAGGTCAGTGCACCGCCCGGCCCAGATAGGGAGCATCGCCGAAGGCATAGAGAGCGCCGTCGCCGCCCATCAGGTAGTAGCCGTTGCCGTCGAGGGAGGTGGCCATGGTGCGGATCGGGGCCGAGATGGTGGTGCCCCCGAGTGAGCCGTAGAACGGTGCGCCGAAGGAGAAGATCCCGCCGTCGGCCGCCACCATCCGGTAGCCCCGCCCGGCCGGGTCGGCGGTGATGCCCACCACCGGTTGATTCAACCGGGTGCCTCCCATCGACCCCAGAAACGGTACGCCGAAGGAGAAGACCCCGCCATCGGCCGCCACCAGCCAGTACCCGTCTCCTCGGGGGGTGGCGGCCATGCCCACCACCGGGGCGTTGAGGTGGACGCCGCCCGTCGAGCCGCGGAACACTGCATCACCGAAGGCGAACACCCCACCGTCGCCGGCCACCAGGTAGTACCCCGCACCATCGGCGGTGGTGGTCATGGCGATGACCGGTGCATTGAGGTGGATGCCGCCAGTGGAGCCGAAGAACCGGGCATCGCCGAAGCTGAACACGCCCCCGTCGGCGCCGAGGAGCCAGTAGCCCTGATGGTCAGGGGTGGCGGTGATCCCGACAATCGGCGCGTTGGGCACCGTGGCGAGGGACCCGAGGAACGCGGCGCCCCCGAATGACCGGACCTGGCCGGCCCCGTCGACTTCCCAGTAGCCGGGGCAGCCGCCCGGTCCCGAGGTGGCGGCGATGGCCATCGACGTACCCGGTGCGGCCTGGTTGCCGTCGGATCCGCACCCGGGCCCCGAACCCGCACTGCCGAAGGCCGAGCCGGTGATCAGGTCGTGCACGTAGCCGCCGGGTCCGCCGTAGGCGCCTCCGTAGCGCTGGAGCTCCGGACTCACATAGGTGCCCTCGGTGATCTCGTTCCACGAGATGAGGAGCCAGCCGTCGGGGTCGCCGGCGGCGTTCCCGTCGAAGAGGGCTTGGAGAGTGGCTCCGTTGTTCCGGGGCACGCAGGTGGCAGAACCGTCCAGTTGCCGGTCGAAGCCCGGGGCGAGCGGCGCAAAGTACTTCTTCCCCTGGGCGTGGAGCGTGGCGGCCAGGCCTTCGAGTTGCTGGAAGCTCTGGGGGTTGTTGACCGGGTCCTGGCTCGACCAGTAGGGACTGTCGGCGTCGAAGTAGGGAGCTACCGAGCTGCTCCACCCGTTCCACTGGTAGCCGCCGACGAAGTACCACGCCGACCGGAACTGGGTGCTGATGGCCGCCACCACCGGTAGGGCGTACTTGTAGGAGCCCACCCAGATGAAGGTGGGCTTGCCGCCGTTGCTGCGGTCGAAGGCGGGATCACTGCCGTACTGACTGGTCAGGTACGAGAGGTCTCCGCTGATGGCCGACTGGGTCAGTCCCGTCGAGGAGGCCTCGTACGAGAGCCAGAGATGGAAGTCATGGCCCTCGGCCTGGGCCTGGTCGACCGCCTGGACCAGCAGGCCGAGCCGGCGGTCCTCGCTGTTGGAGGCGGGCGTCTGGGCGGCCGAGCCGGTACCGTACCAGTCCACGGCGAAGCCGGACAGACCGGCGGCGATGGCACTCTGGACGTCGTAGGTCACCTGGGAGGGGTCGTCGGCCGAGAACAGGGCAGCGGGAGCATCGGTCTCGATGTTCCCGCTGTAGAGACTGGTGGGATTGCACCCCGTGGCATCCAGGGAGGCGGGCAGCGGGAGGGGCGACTGTCCGAAGGGATAGTTGGGTCCGAGGGTCGTCTGCCAATGGTGTGTGTCCCACCACAGGTAGTAGTAGGCGTACATGCCCCCGGGTGACGACGCGCTCAGCGCTGGTCGGACGGCACCGGGACCGGACGAGGCGGGCTGGGCGTCGCCGTTGGCACCGATCAGGGGTGCCGTGGCCAGCAGGATCATGGCCACGACGGCAACCACGGAGACCAGACGGTGGTGTGCGAGCCCTCTCATGCCGATCCTTCCGCCCCTCGAGGGGCCGTCGACGACCTGTTCTCCCGTAGTCGTCGGCCAGTTCCGGCCCCCCCTGTAGTGATTGACCCTTCGACCAGGCCGTTCGCGTCGGCCCGGTGGCGACCCGACAGCCCAGCCACCACCTGCGGCCTGGCACGGTCGGAACCGGCCGGGTGACGAGAGGGGCCCGGGTCCAGCCGTCCACCGGTTTGGCCGGTCCATCGGGAGGGACGAATCCCCTGCAGGTGACGCGTCGACCGAAGTGCGGGCCACCTGTTACGCCCATCGGCCGGAGACCCCGGGTGACCAGTCACCCCAGGGCACGAGCAGCATCCGTGAGCGTCTGCGAGACCGAGCCCGATCATCCGCACTGACATCCTTCGGCTACCCGAGCGATCGTCCGCCGCGGCTGGTCACGGTGCTGAGCAGTCACATCACGGGTCAGGGGCCGTTCGACCCTCTCGGATCAAAAGGGGTGGTGCCTGGGTATGCGCACGGCACGGTTCACCAGCAAACCGGTGGGGGCATTGGAGCGCCGGGCCCTGACGAGGGGCAGGCCTGCAGGACCCGGCACGACCCAGGGTAGCTGTGACGGACCCGGCGGTGCTCCGGAAGACCCACCCGCTCCTCGAACGGACGCCGGACGCATAGCCACCGCCGCCGGCGATCGAAATGTGCCCCCACCACCCCTACCTACGAGGGGCAGGGGAGGCAGGTGTGATGGGGGCGGCACCGAGAGTAGCGGTCCGGACGATTCGAAGCCGGGACCACCTGCGTACCCGCCCCTGTCTGCAGTCGGCGGCATGCCGGGGAATCCGGCTCGACCCGCACGCCCTGACGGCAGTGGCACGGAGCGGGGGCCTCCGTAGCTCCTCGCCTCCGGACCCGTAACCCAACCGGTTCCCGCGGGTGGCGGGTATCGCACCCGCAGCAATGTGCAATCCGGAATCGCAACGAATCCATCCCCCGGTCGGCAGATCCCTGCATCGCGTTTGCCCCTCCGATGCGCACTGGTTGCACGCCGGGCCTGGCCGGATTGACGACCCGACCGGCCACCTGCCCGGGACTCCCCCGATTCGCGGAGAGTTCATCCGTCCGTGACACGCCTGTTCCCTGCCGGACGGTACAACGGGGCCCGTTCGGCGGCAGAGAGCTCGACTCCCTCCGTCCCGAGGCCAGAGTGGGAGCTCCATGACGCAGGCACGAGTGCACATCACCTGTCAGGCGACCGCGTCCCGGTATGACCTCCGGTTCTACGACGCCTCAGAGCTGGTGGTGCCCGGTTGGTGGCTCGGCATCACCGACTCGAACGGACAACTGGTCCGCACCGCCTGTTCCGCCTCCACCCGAGGGCCTGAGGCGGTCGTTCGATGGCTCGAGTCCTTGACCGGTCCTGACATCGCCCTCCAGCTGGTACGCGGTGCCCGGGAAGCGTTCGAGAAGGGTTCGTCGGCGCCCGTCGTCGTGTGTGCCCTGCGGGGGACGCGGCAACGGGCTCCTACCTGGCCAGAGTTGTTCTTGTTGACGCGCTGACCGACGGGCCTCGAGGACCGCGCCGCTTCGTGGAGGAGCGCAGAACGGGGCGTCAGGCCGCGACAGCTCCGTGTTCTTCCCAGTACCGATTGAGGTGGCCCTGCGTCTTGACGACCCAGATGATCCAGCCGACGAACGGGATCAGGACCCAGAATCCGGTGACGGCCGAGATCGAGGCCTGCCTGCCCTCACGGGAGAAGAGCCGGCCGACCTCATGGGGCAAGAGGAAGATGTTGACCACCCCGAGAAGAATGGCGAAGAGCAGTCCCAAGCCGCCGCCGATGCCTTCTCCTGACGACGTCTTCATCTCCTTGAAGCTGGCGTACTGCCAGTACAGGCTGTAGATCCCCAGCGTGACGATCGAAAGCAGGATCACCGAAACCGGGCTTCTGACGTTTCCGAGTGTCATGTCCGCCTTCACTTTTGCGGTGGTCGGGTTGCCGCCGCTTTGAGCAGTTGAACACATCGCCACGGGTTGGATCGGTGATGGGTGATCGGCCTCGGAACGGGCGGGTTCCCGCGTGACCCGATCCTTCATGGATCCGGCCGCGACGAGACCGGAACACGGCGGGGGCACCGGATACCGCTCGAACCTTCCGCGGGCGGAGGCCTTCCCGCAGGCACCGCCTCCCGGGACGGCGGTCCTGCCGGCGCGATACCCGCTCGTCGATAGGAGCGTCCATCCATCGGGTCTATGGGTCCACCCGGGTCATTCGTTGTCACAAAGAGTTCATCTGACTACTCTCCGCGTTCTTTTGTAGAGTCTCCCCTACCGAGGAGCGGTAGCGGGGCAGTCGGGTGAAGGTCGATGGACACCGCAACAGGTCCTTGGAGACGAGAGCCATTCGTCTCTGGTCTGGACCATGGGCCGATCTGGGCGGCCACACTTCCCGATTGGCGCAGACGTGTCTTGGTCGCCTGCGCCGCGCTGGCCGGGGTCACCTTCGGGGTCTGGCTGGAGCGGCATCGCCGGGCCGTCGGGGCCGAGCCCAAGCGGTCGTTGGCGCGCACGTGACACGCTGTCGCAGTGACCTCATCCATGGGAGGTTCCTGGTCAGTCGATTCGATCGGCATCTCGGGCCACGGATGCCGGCGAGTGCGCCCGTCGGGAGGCCGTCGGGGACAGATCACAGTGGCGGCAACTGGAGGCCTCCAGCCTTGTCAGGAACGCTTCGACCGCTAACGACCAGGGAACTTCCGATGCGCCTTCCCGTCTAGTCCTCCGGCGGTGCCACGTTGATCGTCATGAATCCATCGCCGGCCGGCGGTGGATCAACCGGTGTTGGAGGAGGGTCCAGCAGCGTCAACTGCGGACGTTGGTCCGAGCCGTTGTCATCGGAGTCGGCGGACGACCCGGTACCGACGCCACTGACGACGTAGTTGCCTGGGTGGACCGTCGCTCCCAAGAACGTGCGTGCATAGTCGGCGGATACCCTGAGCTCCCGTCTCGTCGAGTCCCGCCGAGCCATCTTGGCCACATGGTCCTTGCTGAATCTGAGGTAGGCCCGGATCATGTAGGTGAGGATGATCCCAAGGACCGCCAGTCCAATGCCGTATCCGATGACTGCCTTCACCGTGCCCACAGCGCCCTCCTTGGCTCGCGGATCCGATCGTAGGCCCGGTCGAGGCACAGGAGTAGGGGCAATAGTGATCGGCCCTTTGACGGAGCTTCACGCACCGCTCTCGTAGCGTGGGCCTCGCGGCACCAGCCCGGCCGAGGCCGAATCAGGGCCGTTCTCCCCGGCCAACGGTGTCGGCGGGGGCTCGCGCCCTTGCGGGCACGAGCAGAGTCCCGCCCCGCTGCTGGCCCGTCAACCCGTCGCCGCAGGTCAGCGGAAGCCCCGTCCGTCATCCGCCGCCGACACGCCCCGACACTGATTCCTTCACGGTTGTTGCAGAGCGATTGCACGCCCGCCACGATGACCCCATGGAGATGACAGTCGAAGACAGAGTCCGAGCCCTCGAGGACGTCGTGATGGCTCTGAGCAACATCGTCGAAGCCAGGGTCGGGAACTTCAACCAACCCAACATCGATCAGAGGGTGGCTCTCTGGGGTTCGTTGGTTCACAAGTGGGCGGGTGAACTCGCCGCTAGACGGTCTGAGCCCTGAACTCCGAACGCCCGGGCACTCCCCCGCCCGACCCGGTACATCAGTAGGTCGGCCGCGAGTGCGAGGCGTTCGCTCCACAACACCGATGACTGCCTCAGGCCAAAACGGCTCCGAGAGCACCGCGGTTCGGATCCTGAGGCTCGGGGTGGCAGCCCGAGTGCCACCAAATGCTCAGCTCGCTTGATGGTGCCAAGGGTGAGCTGAACCCCCAGGCATGAACAGCCACTCGACATCACCGGCGAACTTGGACTCCCATTCGTGCAGGCAACGGGAGCATCGCTTGACGAGCTTCAGCGGCTGCCGCTCACCGACCACCCTGAATACCTCGCGGATCTCGTCCGAACGGCACGCCGGACAGCAATCCCCCATGTCCCCTCACCCCCTGAATCGACTCCGACTTCGAGCCGGGTCGGGAGCAGACGGAGAGGCGGATCCCAGGTGCTCAACCGGCCCGGCAAGTAGACAAACACAAGCGGCGAAGGGACTATTCCGAAGACCCTCGGCAAGGTCTGAGCCTGCGATCTTGGGACCTTAGTGAGGATTCCTGAGGGCGTAAAACTGCTTTGAGCGGGGAGCCATTCCTGCGACGCAACCGCCTCGCAGTTTGGACCTCTGCCGGAGCATCCGCCGTCGGCAGAGGCTGCATCCAGATCTCGATATCGACCCCTGTTCGGGGCAGCGAACAGCGGGTATACCTGTGCGTGCGCTCCGGGGTGCCGCCTGCCCCCCAGGCCCCCTGGAGCGCGACCTGAATGGCCGGCGATCGCCGCCTGCCACGGGTCGGAGCACCGACCACCGACAGCAGGTCTGCGGCTCACTGCGCACCTGTCAGCCGGTCAAGCAGTATCCCTATTTCCGCGGCGGATCCCGGACCAAGCGCGCGCGCTGATCCGGCCCAGGCTTTGCCCCGTTGGAAGCACTACTCCTGATGCATTCCCCCTCTCACTCCGTTGCAGGTCCTCGTTGACAAGCAGGGACTCGTTCACAGGGAGAAGGGGTGGGACCGAAGCCCCACCCCTTCTCGGTACGACTGGGTGCTGAGGGACTAGCCCCGGCGGTCACCGGTCAGGTCAACATCAAGTGGACCAACCGGTTGTGCCCAAGAGACGGTGAGGCCGGCGTTTCCCAGGCTGGTCACCACGTCTGTCGGAGCGCTCGGGCGCGTAAGCCGGCGTGTTGCGCCAGCGAAACCCGGCGTGAGAAGGGGTCCTGTGAGGCATTCCAACGCAACCACGGGGGTCAAGATCCGGCTGCACCTCATGGTGGTTCCCCCAATTGCTGACTCACCCCCTCGACGTCGGGTAACACGAGGCCAATCAGGAGTCAACCCCCCTACGCGGAGCAGTAGTGGCACTACTTAGGGTGGTCGCCAGGCTCTGGCTCCCAGAGAACGGGAATCCGGTGCATCAGCGAATGGGTCTGGGCGACACGACGGCACAGCCATGAACGGCTGAGGTCAGATGACCACGCTTACGAGCGTGACCCAGAGCCTGACCCGGTTAACCCGACAGTGTTGTTGCTCTGCAAGAGGTTCTGGCACGCACACGTCAGATTCGCCGATGTCCTCTTGGTCGGAACCTTCGAGCGCTCATCCCCTAGTCTTGAACGAATGCCGATCGAGGAGTTCAGGGAGTTGCGGATGGCGGCGGAGGAACTCCGGACCGAGATCGCCATCCAGCTTGAGATTGTACGAGCCGTCGAGGACAAGCTCACGACCTCGGCGGGGGCTGTCTACGCCGTCCGTAACCTTCCCACCAAGCAGATCCGGGACTCACTCGACAAGGCGTTCAAGGAGGTCGTTGAGCGTCGGCGCGCCTGGCGCGTTGCCCTCATGCATTCGTGCTGCCTCGAGGAGGACATGAGCCTCACCGAGTTCGCGCGCCATTTCGGCTTCTCCCGCCAGTATGCCCAGTCCCTGGCTGCCGACTCGAGGAAGGCGCAGTTGCCCGACTGAGCCTCGACCTTGGTTCGGTAGCTTGCACCAGCTTGGTAACGAGTTGAAGACAACCCAGAGTTGCATCAGGGATCTACGCGCAGCCGACGTGTCAATTGCGATTGCGTTGACATGCATCCAGGGTCCGTTCAACACTGACGCATCTTCCTTTGAGAGGGGGCTCGACGACTCCGATGTTTGGCGGGAACCGACTCATTCCGGGCCGCGACATGTTCTCAGTAGCTGGTAGTGCGTGTCGCGAGCCCGGATGGGCAGTAGGTCGAAACGAGTCTCGATTGCGTGGGCATCCTGTCCGCACTCCGGACGGGCAAGGGGACGACCTTCCCCGGCTTCGTCCTGCCGCCTGGGAATATGAACGGTACGAGCAACTGCTGTGGCCGGGACAGTTGTTGCCGACCATGTCTACCGGACACCCTTGATGAGGACTCGAATCTCGCTACTCAACGTGGATTCAATGGCCGCCAGCCAGCGATCCACGCACACACGAAGAGATGGGCATCTCAGAAGCGGCCCCGTGCAGCTCCCCGCTACAGCGAGGCGTTCTCCCTCGAGTCGGAGCGCTGCTTCCGCTTGAGCCCATACGGAGGACGGGACTGGACACGCCCAGCACTGCCCATGCATCACCGAGTGGAGGGGGCGATACCAAGATCGAGCCGGTAGGTGGCATACTGTCGAATCCTGCGACGGCCACCGGGCGGACTTGGATTCGGTCCAAATGGATCTCCCGATCGGCCCCAAGAGCCCGCACAGAGCTGCCCTGGAGCCGCTGCTGTGGGTCAGGTGCGGTGAACCCCAACTGCTTCCTGGACGTTCGTCGGAAATCTCCCCCAAGTAACGTTGCTCGGTCGGCGCGGGTCGCCAGAGAGGAGCGGAAAGGTCTCTGTGTGACCCAAACATCGCCCATAAGCGACAGATGTGCCGAGGGCCGCCAGCCGGCGACCGAACGCATGAGGGTCTGCGGGTTCTGCCGTCAGCCGTTGACCTACACCAAGATCGGTACCCTTCCCGGCCTCTACATCCACGCATCTACGGACGTGTTTTTCTGCCGAGACGAGAACGGCGAGGAACACGATTGCAATGTGAGGAACGCCCCGGTTACTCGATGGGCACTACCGGGCGTCGAGGTCCGGCGTTGGTGGCATACGCGGAAGCGGATCCGAGAAGCGCGGAGGGTGGAGAAGCCGGCTCCCGGTGTGCGACTTATTCGCGAAGAATGGCACGACGAGCGAGGTGCCGCATGATGAGACAGTCAGCCAAGTCACGCCTTCGGATGGCAAGGCCATCCGGTCCTATTTGGTTATGGTGACGGCCTGCCCCGTGACGGATGTCGTGGACAGATTGCCCGATACCGGATCGAACAGGGTCAAGTCAGCGTTGCCGATTGCCTTCTTGCCTTGCTTGTAAGCGAACGATCCAGACGCGTCCACCTGGGGTTGTCATTTGTAGCGCGTCCCATCGCGTTCTTGGGAGGAAAACTCGGCCGGCAGAACCCTCCCGGGTGGGCGTGGGAGGGGGTTTCGCCGCTCCGGCACAGTGGCCTCCGCCCAGTAGGAGGCTTCCGCCATTGGTCCCGCCGCCGGTAGCTAACGACTGAGGTGTGTCCCAACCAAGCGGTTGGTCTCAACCGGTCATCTGCCCGCTCGCTGAACACCCGTCCTCGACAGACCCTTGGATGGACACCATCAAAGGCGTTCGCCGATACCGTTGCGGTGGCCGGTTGAGGCCACAGGTGACCGGGGACACTCTCCGGTCAGTTGACTTCACCGGTCACTCCTGACTATGACGCCCACATCTCTGCCTCCTGATCGATATCGTTCGGTGATGCAAACCGTCAAGGGCACAGTGGCCGTCCTCACAGGAGCGGGCAGCGGAATAGGACGGGCGACCGCCATTGCTCTGGCTCACCACGGGTCGAAGGCCATCGTCAGTGACATCGACGTCGAGCGAGCCAAGATTGTAGCCGGGGAGATTGGGGCGACAGGGGGCCAGGCAGTGGGTGTTCGATGTGACGTGTCTCTCCCTGCGGACGTCGTGGCGTTGGCCGAGGCGGCGATCTATGAATATGGTCGCGTCGACATCGTTATGAGCAACGTCGGCGTAATCGCCAAGGGTAACCCTTTGGAGATACCGATGGAGGCTTGGGACTCGATCATCGACATCAACTTGCTAGGAACCGTGCGCGTCCTGCAGACGTTTCTGCCCATCCTCGTCGATCAGGGATCCGGACACATCGTCACGACGGGGTCCACTGCTGGTCTGTTTCCGTACGCCTACGACAGGCTCCCCTATGTGGCGACCAAGGCAGCTGTCGTGGCGCTCACCGAATCGCTCGCGCTCTATGCCCGACCCCGCGGAATCGGTGTGACCTGCTTCTGCCCGGCAGGGGTGGTAACCAACATCGTCGAACAGATCCGCCAATACGGACCGCCAATACCGATACAGCCGCCGCAACTTCCGGTTGTGAACGCAGAGGATGCGGGTGAGCTGGTGGTGCAGGGGATCTTGGAAAACAGACTCTTGGTCCTTACCGATCCTTTGGCCGAAACGATGATTCAGCGTCACGCCGCGGACCCGGACGAATTCTTGGCGTCGCAGATCGAGTACCTCGAGGGACTCGGGTGACTGCTGACGAACGCTGGACACGTGGCGCGGAAACGTTCTCCGAAGTCACCGGGATCCCGGCACCCAATCGTGGTGACGACTACGTCGCCGACGTTGTCATCGACCAGGTCTTTGCAGAGATCTGGACCCGACCGGGCCTGACGCGCAAGGAACGTCGTTGGATCTCGATTACGTGCGCCTGCATGACCGGAGCCCCCGTCGCCATGGAGACGCATCTCGGTGCTGCGTTGCGCTCGGGCGACATCTCAATGGAGGAGCTGCGCGAGTTTGTGATCCATTTCGCCGCCTACGCTGGACATCCGCGGGCCACGGCTGCACGCGCCGCCCTTGACGCTGCGTCAACTGAGCAGAGTGAACGGTAGGACGTTAGCGGATACATCCAAGTCAGCGGGAGCCCCTGACCGGTGGCCTCCGGCTGTATCCCAAGCTCCCGTCTACATCAGTTCCTACCGTCACCTGAATAGCCTTGCCAGCCGAGACGCCAGTCACCGAAGCGGCAACCGTCGAAGGACGTTGATGCAGGACACCTGTGGGTGAGGTGAAATCTCCAGCGACTACGGGACTGGCCTTCACGAGGCCCTCTGTCTCCGTCTTTGTCGTGGTTAGCGATGGTGGGTCGAACAATGTGGCGCTGCTCGGTGGGAGCCAGCGCAATGGTTCCCGTGATCCCGCAGTGTCTCGGGAGAGGGGCGCGTTGCATAAGGGGGTTCTGGCCATGCGAGTTTCAGCGCGGCTATTGGTGATCGGCGGGTTGGTTGCAGTGTTGGCTGCACTTACTGGTGGTTGGCAGGCCAGCGCCAGCACGCAGTTACTGACCACGTTCTACGCCACCGGCCAGGTCGACACGTCCCGCTACACCCCGAACGTTGTCAGCTTCGCCACACCGCAATCGCAGGCAAAAATTGCCAAGGACATCCTTGGGTTTATGATCGGCTTCGCCTTGTTGGCAGTGATCTGGCTCGTGGTGTTGGCGATCCGGATCCGCCGCCGAGGCGGTACCGGCCGCAAGACGGGCGCATGGATCCGTTCGGCCGGTCCGATCGTGTTCGGACTCGGCGGATGGTTCCTCGGCGAACTGTTGGTACTGCGGTTCTGGCCGAGCCGGGCGCTCCCCGACCCGCTGCTGTCAGTGGTCTCGGTCGCGGTGCCGATCTGGCTCGGGGTCTACGCCGGCTGGGTCTGCACCGACACGCCGAAGGCGATGCGGGCCAAGGGCATCGGTGCCGCGGGTGTCGGTGCGGTGGTCGGAGCCGCACTCGGTTTCCACGTGACCAGCGGGCTCATAGCGTTGATCACGACGATCATCGGTGCGGCGGTCGTGTCGAACCTCAGCCTGCTCGTGCTCGACATCTGGACCGAGCGGGCCGCCTCCCGGGGAACGGCCGCTCCGGCGGTGGATCCGTC
The DNA here is from genome assembly GCA_963817005.1 of uncultured Acidimicrobiaceae bacterium. Classification (GTDB taxonomy): domain Bacteria; phylum Actinomycetota; class Acidimicrobiia; order Acidimicrobiales; family RAAP-2; genus Bog-756. The sequence goes on along the minus strand of CAWFMN010000004.1, from coordinate 702,994 downwards.
GGTGACGGAGCACCTGGAGCCGGCCCTGCACTGATCGCCCGAACCGTGTCGGGGCCGGGCGGCTACGACTAAATCAAACGCGAGGTCGAACGGATCGAGTAGAGCGGCCTCGAGATTCCCCCATCCGAGCGGAGCGACGCGTCCCAATACGCGCCGAACACGCCGGTTTGCCTGTCCCCGAGGTGATCGGGGGCAGGCTGAGTGACCCAGGCTTGAACGGCGTTGTCCATCGGGCCATTGAGGCAGGGAGTGGTATGAAGGTAATCTGCGTTCTCTCACAGGATGCTCAGCGAACTGGGAGGACTCAATGGATGTTCAGCGGACTGGGCGGATCTTCGGCTGGTTCTTCATCGGCACGTTCGTTACCAGCATCCCAGCTCGGCTTCTCTTCGTGCATGGCACTGGCGCGAAGTGGACCGACATGCACTTCATCCCCGGGGCGACCTCCAACACCAGCCTGAAGCTCGGCGCGATCCTTGAGTTCGGTCTCATCGTCACGCAGATCGCGACCGCAGTCGTGATCTATCCGCTCGTCAGGCGGCAGAGCGAAACCGTCTCGCTCGGATACGTCACCGCTCGCATCATGGAGTCGGTATTCGCCGCGATCGGCCTCATGAGCATCATCTCGGTCGTCGACGTGGCGCACTCGCTGACCTCAGCTACCGGCGTTCACGCCACCGCAATCGGTGCTTCAGGCAGTTCGCTGGTGAACACCTACGAATGGGCCTTCCTGTGGGGGCCCGGACTCGTTGCGGGAATCGGGAACGGCTTGATGCTGGGCTACCTGATGTACCGATCGGCACTCGTGCCGCCTCGCATGGCGCTGCTTGGTCTCATCGGTGGCCCCTTGCTCATCCTTTCCTTCGTGCTGACCCTGTTCGGTGTCTACAAGAACGGTTCGGCACTTTCTTCCCTGCTGGCACTGCCGGAGATCGTGTGGGAGGCATTCCTCGGCATCTACTGCGCGTGGAAGGGGTTCAGGCCGGAGAGCCCGATCGCCAGACCAGAAATGGCGATTGGCTGACTAAGGCGGCCTGAGAAGCGAAGGCATCCCATAAGTGATGCCTGGTTGAGACTTCTTGCCACCTGTGTCGGGACCGATGCAGATGCCCTCCTGTTTTCGTCGCCCGAGGGTTACCCCCTGCGCCGCACGAAGTTCGGCCATCGGTGGCTGGCCGCATGCAAGCAGGCCGGAAGATCGTGAAGGTGGACTCCACCTTCACGATCCGCGGTTCGGGGGCTACGTGGGCAGCTCAGGGAGGGGCCACCTTGGCGGAACTGATGGTCCGGGGCGGCTGGAAGACGCCGACAGTTGCCATGCGGTATCAGCACGCCACAGTTGAGCGGGACCAGGCCATCGCCGACCGCCTTGGGGCGTTCTACCGGATCGCCGAGACCATCGACGACGCAGCTACCGACGCTGGGTTATTTCATTGCGCGGTGGAGATGGCTAGGCAACGTTGGGCAACGGCGGGCCCGCCGCTGAAGTCATTTTGCTCCCGATGAGATTCGTTAGGCAACGTGGGGGCAACGGCCTGGACCGTAACGAGAAACGCCCAGCCGACAGGCCGAGCGTTCTCCCTGGTCAATGGGGTGTCGGAGGGGGACTTGAACCCCCACGCCCTTGCGGGCACTAGCCCCTCAAGACGGTGAGCGCCACTCCCCTACCTGGACGATTTCGCGTTACCCCAGGTGACGGTATGTACCTACTGGCACTAAGCGACACGCCGGGACACCGTCTCCCACATCGCTATTGCACGGCTATTGCACGACGGCGCTGATGTCGGTTGACTTAGTCAGAGCGTGGAGTCGACCCGAGGAGCAGAGAATCTATGGCAAGCGGCGATACCGATTGGAACCTGCTTGTGCGGAGAGCAATGAGCATTCCCGACGTCATTGGAGACGCTGTGGCCACTAGGGCGATGGAGAGGGAGCTGCACGCCTTCAACTCCCTACCAAGGATCGATCAACCCGAGGAGCCGACGATGGAGAGCAAGGTCCTAGAGGCGATCGTCTGGGCTGGGGATCAAGGGTACCTGGACGAATATCTCGTGGATATGGACGACGCTGGCGTAGCTAAGGCCGAAATCCAGAAGCGAGTCAGGGAGCAAACTTCATGGCGCACCGAGGCGCTCTTCCACGGCATCGATTCGATTACGGTCGGCGCACTTGAGTTGATCCATGCGCTCCTCAAGAAATATCCGTTCGGCGATCCTGGAGGATCTACTGTCGCGCCGGCCCCGTAGTCTCGATCCATGGGTCAGATCACTCACTACTGCGAGGCCTTCTCCCTCGAGTCAGAGTGCTGCTTCCGCCTGATCCATGCCGAGGACGGGATTGGACACGCCCAGCACTGTCCGTACATGACCGAGTGGCGCGGGCGGTTCCAGGACCGGGCCGGCAAGTGGCACACGGTCGAGTCCCGCGATGGTCACCGGGCCGATCTGGACTCGGTCCAGAAGATCAGGCAGCCGCACTCATCCGCGTTGTATTGACCGCTCCGTGTCACACTTTCGGCGGCGAACGGCGGGATGGTCCCGGTTGCGCCGGATACCGGGGGATTCATGAGCGACACTTCTCAAGGTCCGGGTTGGTGGCTGGCGTCAGACGGGAAGTGGTATCCACCCCAACCTCAGCCCCAGCCTTACCCACAGCAGGCCCCGATGCCTTACCCACAGCAGGCCCCAGTGCCGATGGGCGCAGACAGTCCGCAAGGTCCAGGTTGGTATCAGGCCACCGACGGGCGGTGGTATCCACCCCAGATCGTCGAGGCTCCAAAGAAGCCAGTTTACAAGAGGGTGTGGTTCTGGCTCCTCGTCGTGTTCGCTCTTGGAATCGGGGGGTGCGTGACGATCGTCACTACGGCCGGGGTGGCCATCAACAAAGCCGCCACGGCTAACCACACTGTTTTCTATTCCGTAACCGGCGACGGGACGGCTGATGTCACATACGACTCGTTCACCAACGGTAACAGCGGCACATCTCAGGTGACTGGAGCCACCCTCCCGTGGACGAAGACGGAGACCGGATCCGGACTATTCAATATCTACAGTCTGGCTGCGACTGTCAGCACTGGATCGTCCGTTACCTGCACGATCACCGTTGATGGCAAGCAGATCTCGACACACACGTCGACCGGCCAGTTCGCGAATGTTGACTGCACTGGAACTGCGCCCTGATTGCGGACCTGACACGGTGATTGACTAAGCACACCGTGGGATGGCCACAGGGCCGACCTGGACTCGGTCCACAACGGATCGACGGGGCGGCACCGGTCCCCTCGGATTTGCCCTGGAGCCGCTGAACGGGACCAGCCGAGGGGCCACGTGGCCATCCCGGTCGAGTGGGGTACCTAAACGGGTGTAGACCTGAGTTTGTCGTCGGGTCATGGGACCTCCACTCACTGGCCCGACGTCGGGCAGGGGAAAGAGGTCTGAGCATGACCACCAAACCACTGGATTTACCTATTTGCTCCGGATCGGCGACCTTCCCCGACATCGTCAATGACGAGGTCCTCGACGAGTTGGCCTATGTCTGTGCCGCCTGCCGAGCCAGGATGCCGAACTTCGAGCTAGCTCCAGTCCACCGACGTGCTCTTCACGGGGCCACCGTTCTGGCGGTCCGTCTAGACCCGGCAGATCTCGGATTTCCGACTTCGGCCGGGGACGAACTATGCGTGATCGAGAAGTGATTTCATCGGCCATGGGCGATGTCTGCCCCCGTTGCGGAAGCCTCAAGGTCCGCCTCTCCTTCAGGGGGGCAGGCCCCATGGAAGCCGCGACCGAATCGACGTGGTTCGCCACCTGTTCCGAGTGCTGGCACAAATGGTCGCCTACGGCGAGGTTACCGAGGCCGGAGCACAGATAAGCGGGATCCCCGACTCGATGGGCACCGGGAGGCGGCGGGCACCGATCCGACTGGACTCAGTCCAGCGGATCGCTGCTGATCCGCACAGGATGCCCCAGGAGGCCCGCGAAGGGCCGTTCTGGACCTAGGTACGAGGCCCCGAGCCGACCACATGACCTCGGTCTGCGGGGACCGGGTCAACTGGCGGCGGAGGCCAGGGTCGGCCCGGAGCAACTCACAAGATATTGGTGCCACCTTGCAGCGCACTGAACGGCAACCGCACTAAGCGGGTTCACGAAGTCTTCACCGCTTGGACGAGCAGCATCAAGGCTGAACCAAGTTGCTCATGTTGAACTGTCGCCTCAGGCGGGAACCGGCAACTTGATGCCCCGGGGCTGGATTAGAGGACCAAGTTGGCGGGAACCGGTCTACTGGTGGCGGAACCAGAAGCCGACCCCGGGCGGGTCGAGCGTAACCCCGCCAGCCTGACGCGAAGGTGACGAGCGTGAGCTAGCGCCGCCGCACGGCGAACTCATCCACGGAGGCGTCACAGTCCCGGCAGCTGTTGCCTTCCCCGCCGGCAGGACAGCTGGGCGAGTGTTCCTCCCATGGGGCGGAGAGGACTCCTCCGCAATGTGGGCACCCGACCACTTCGTCGAGGTCCAAGTCATCGGTCACCTTTTACGAAGGTAGTCCGAGTCAGTCGAAATTTTGCGGACCAGCGCGAACCATTCTGGACTTGTCCAACGCGCGTTGGGCCAGCTCACCAGCGCCCTAAGTGACCGTCGGACCACCCCTGTTGACACCAACTGACACCAAGCTGACATCAGCTGTTGACAGTTGCCCTACGGTCCCTCAGACCCATGAACACTGGCGCTGGCTGCATTGGCCGTGAGGTGTTTACCCAGTTCAAAAGTAGTGTCGGAGGGGGGACTTGAACCCCCACGCCCTTGCGGGCACTAGCCCCTCAAGCTAGCGCGTCTGCCTATTCCGCCACTCCGACGAAGTGGGACCGGTATCGCTACCGGGGCGACTGGCATGGTAGCGCGGCACCGGCCGGTTCTGATAGCCCGCCAGGTGGGACGGGGTGTGTCCGGGATCACGGGGACTGCTTGGCCGCCGGTCCGGGCTTGAGCGTGGTCCAGAGGGCCACATTCCAGAGGAGGCCGTCGGTCGAGGGGTTGTACTCGACGTTGGCCAACTGCACGCCGTTGGCCTCCAACCCGGGTTCGGCGAACAGCGGGACCGCCACCATCTGGTCCCACAGCTGGTCGTCGATCTGGGCGTAGATGGAGCCGCCCGTGACCGGATTGAGCGCCTCGGCGGCCTGGGCGAACAGCTGGTCGACCTGAGGGTCGTCAAAGTTGCTCCAGTCCTCGGTGCCCTCGGATCCGACCGAACCCTGGCCGTCGGAGTACCACGCCGCCGTCACGGTCTGGAACGGGCTCGATACCCTCGTGACCAGGGCCATGTCGTAGGAGTCACTCATCGCCGCGCGTGGCCAGACCGGAGGTACTGGTCACCGGTACGTCGACCACGCCGATCCCGATCTGGCGCAGCTGGGCGTCGATCTGTGCCGCCACGCCGAGGATCCAGGGGTCGCCTGTCTGGACGGCCATCCGGAGCGTCAGAGGTGCCCCGGCGGCATCGACGTACTCGTCGGCGGTGTTCTGGTGGTAGCCGAGCGATTTGAGCAGCCGATCTGTGGTGGCCAGATCTCGGGTGCTGTACTCCCCGGCCGCCGACGACGCCGTGTAGCTGGTCTGGGACGGCGTGGCGAGATGGTCCTGGCTGGCCACCAGGTCGGGTTGGATGGCCCCGAAGGTCCGGTTCAGGAGGTCCGTGCGGTCGATGGCGTGGGCCACGGCCTGACGGGCGGCCACCCGGGACAGCTGGGGTGAGGTCACGTTGAATTCGAGATCGAGCAGCCGGAGGGACGCCGAGACCGTGCTCTGGGTGTTGGGCATCGAGGAAACGGCGTCAAGCGACGCCAGATCGAAGCCCAGGGGCTGGGTGGCGGTGTAGTTGCCCTTGGCCAGGAGGGCGGCCCAGGTCGACGGGTCGGTTTCCACGTTGACCGTCACCCGGTGGACCACCGCCGGCGTCCCCCACCACTGGGAGTTCCGTACCAGCACGGCCTGAGAACCGGACGCCGACTGCACCATCAGCGGGCCTGCGGAAAGGTCGACTGCCGGGTTGAAGGCGTCGAACCCATGGTTCCATCCCACCTCGCGGGCGATATGGGCCGGGATCATGTGGTCGAACATCGACCCGCCAGTCGGTGAAGGGAGTGGAGAAGGTGACGGTCACCGTCTTGCCGTTGTTGCTCGGCACCACCGACTGCACGTCTCGGTAGCCCAGGGTCGAGGCGACCTGGTCGGGCCGGCCGTTGACATCGACCCCGTCACCGTGCTGGGACTGCCAGGCGTAGATGAAGTCGTCGGCGGTCACCGGTACGCCGTCGGACCACACGGCCTTGGGGTTGATGACGTACTGGATGGTCAGGGGGGACGGGGAGAGGGTTTCCACGCTGGTCAGCAGGTCGGTATTGACCTCGGGGATCAACTTGGGGTTGATCACGTAGGCGCTGGGCAGGACCGCCGACAGCAGCGTCGGCGTCGACGAGTTGGCGCCCGACGGCGTATTGGGATTGAACCCCGACCACGGCCGGTCGAGCTCGACGGTGGTGGTCCCACCGCGGGCCGAAACCAGCGGCGACGTCAGCTGGGCATCGACCTGGCTTATCCGGTGGGAACCCAGGTGGTCGACGATGGCCACCAGGCCGATGATGAAGATGATGACCAGGGGGAGCGTCCAGCGGGCACGGTACTGCCGCCACAACGACGTCAGGCGTGGGCGGCGAGCGGCGTCCCCGGCGCCGTCCCCGGTCACTGCAGACGCAGGAGGAGGATGATGTTGGTGAAGGCGAAGATCACGGCCACCGTGACCGTGATCCGGTCGAGGTTCTTCTCCACCACGGTCGAGCCGGCGGCGGCCGAGCCGACCGACCCTCCGAACATGTCGGAGAGGCCGCCGCCCTTCCCGCTGTGCATGAGGATGAGGAAGATGAGCGCGAGGCAGGTCAAGATCTGCAACACCACGATGATTGCGGTCAGCACGCGATCGTCCTCCTCTGCCTCATGACCGAAGGAGACGCTACCAAACTCACCGGCGGGAGCGGGACGCGGCCCGGATGATGCCGACGAAGGCGGCGGGATCCAGGCTGGCTCCGCCCACCAGGGCACCGTCGACGTCCGGCCCCGCTGAGGATGGCCTCCGTATTGTCCTCGTTCACCGATCCCCCGTACTGGATCCGCACCGACAGGGCGGCGTCGGCGTCGCTGCTCTTGGCCACCACCTCCCGAATCCACTGGCAGGCCGACTGGGCGTCGTCGGGCGTGGCGGCGTTCCCGGTGCCGATGGCCCAGAGGGGCTCGTAGGCGATCACCACCCCGGCGACCGCCTCGGCTGGCAGCCCGTCCAGCGCGCGCCTCCACCTGCGAGGCGAGTCGGTCCTCGGTCAGACCGGCCTCCCGCTCGTCGATGGTCTCCCCCACGCAGCAGATGGGTGTCATCCCGTTGCGCATGACCGCCTCGCAGCTTCGGCCGGACCACGTCGTCTGTCTCGCCGAACAGCCGTCGACGCTCGGAGTGCCCGACGATGACGTAGTCCACGTGGAGCTTGGCCAGCATGAGCGGACTGACCTCGCCGGTGAAGGCGCCGGAGTCCTCGGCGGCGCAGTGCTGGGCACCGAGGGCCACCGGGATCCCATCCGGCTCCAGCACCGTCTGGACCGTGCGCAGGTCGGTGAACGGCGGATGAATCGAGACGTCGAGTCGGGCGACGTCGGCCGGCTGCAGCCGGAGACCGAGGTCGCGGGCGGCGTGGAGGGCCTCGATGGTGGTCGTGGTTCATCTTCCAGTTGCCGCTGATCAGCAACGGCGGCCGGGCGGTCCTCCGCTCACGGTGCGATCGGGCCCTCTGCGGCCCACGAACGCTTGGCCGGCGCGTTGGGTGCTCCCCGGAGCGCGGCCAGTCCGGGCAGGTCTCCGTACTCGAGCAGCTCGAGCGAGGCGCCGCCGCCGGTCGAGATGAAGCTGATCCGCCCGGCCAGGCCGAGCTGGTCGACGGCGGCGGCGCTGTCCCCACCGCCCACCACCGTGAAGCCGTCGCACTCGGCCACCGCCCGGGCCACCCCGGCGGTCCCGGCGGCGAAGCGGTCGTCCTCGAAGACGCCCATCGGCCCGTTCCACAGGACCGTGCCGCGCCGTGCCGATGGCGTCGGCGAAGGCCGCCGCCGTGGCCGGTCCGATGTCGAGGCCGCTCCAGCCGTCGGGCACGTCGTGCTGCACCATCGCGGACCTCGCCCTCCGAACAGTCGCACCCGAAGGCTGCCGCCGGGTTCGAGGGCCACGATGTCGGTCGGCAGCAGGATGCGTTTGCCCGAGGCGAGCAAGGCGGCGCACTCGTCGAGGTGGTCAGGGTCGACCAGCGAGCCGCCGACGTCGTGGCCGGCGGCGGCCAGGAAGGTGAAGGCCATGCCGCCGCCCACGATCAAGCGTGTCGACCTCGGTGGAGCAGGGCCTTGATGCACACCGAGCTTGTCGGCCACCTTGGCGCCGCCGACCACGGCCACGAAGGGCCGGGCCGGCGTGCCCGAGCAGGCCGCCGAGCACCTCGATCTCGCGCGGCGAGCAGCAGTCCCGGCCGCACTGGGCAGCGGGCGGGGGGCCCGACGATCGAGGCGTGGGCTCGGTGGGACGACCCCGAAGGCGTCGTTGACGTAGGCGTCGTGGCCGTTGACCAGCTGGTCCACGAAGGCCGGGTCGTTCGCCTCCTCGCCCGGGTCGAACCGGAGGTTCTCCAGCAGCTCGACCCGGGGGGCCAGGCGGGCCAGCTCCTCGCGGACCGGGGCCGAGGTCGAACCGGGGGTCCGGGGCTCCCTCGGGCCGGCCCAGGTGGGTGCAGGCGCGTGACGGCGGCCCCCTCGGTCGAGCAGCCACTCGCAGCGTGGGCAGGGCGGCGCGGATGCGGAAGTCGTCGGTCACCACCGACGGCTCGCCCTGCGCAGGGCCGGAGCGGCACGTTGAAGTCGACCCGCACCAGGACGCTGGCCCCGTCGAGATCGGGCAGATCCCCGAGCAGCGGGAGGCCGTTCAGCAGTGGGTTCCCTCGCTTGCTGCTCATCGCCCGGTCTCCCCTCGAACCTTCCACGGTGCCACTCCGTCGCTCAGGAGCCCGAACCGCCGACGACCAGCGAGAGGTCGACCAGGCGGTTGGAGTAGCCCCACTCGTTGTCGTACCAGCCGAGCACCTTGACCAGGGTGATGCCGGAGGCCGACGGCATGACCATGGTCAGCCCGGAGTCGAAGGTGCACGACGCCGGGCTGCCCGACGATGTCGGACGAGACGATCGGGTCCTCGGTGTACACAGCACCTTGGCCAGCGGTCCGGACGAGGCGGCGGCGGCGAACGCCGCGTTGACCTCGTCGACGGTGACGGCTCCGGGGACGACGGCGGTGAAGTCGGTGATCGAGCCGTCCGGCACGCGGCACCCGCAGCGCACGTGCCGTCGAGGCGGCCCTTCATCGACTGCAGCACCAGACCGGTGGCCCGGGCCGCGCCGGTGGAGGCCGGCACGATGTTGATCGCCGCCGCCCGGGCCCGGCGCAGGTCCTTGTGGGGCAGGTCGAGCAGGTTCTGGTCGTTGGTGTAGGCGTGGACCGTGGTCATGAGGCCGCTCTCGACCCCGAAGGCGTCGTCGAGGACCTTGACCATGGGCACGAAGCAGTTGGTCGTGCACGAGGCGTTGGAGACCACGAAGTCCTTGGCCGGGTCGAAGGCGTCGTCGTTGACCCCGATCACGAAGGTGGCGTCGACGTCGGTCGCCGGGGCCGAGATGATGACCCGGGTGGCACCGGCCTCGAGGTGGGCCGCGGCCGACTCCCGGGTGGTGAAGAGGCCGGTCGACTCGACGACCACGTCGACGCCGAGCTTGTCCCAAGGGCAGGGCCTTCGGGTCGCGCTCGGCCAGGACGGCGATGGGTCCCGAGTCCAGCACGATGGACGAGTCCGACCACCTCGACCTCGCTGCCGAACCGGCCGTGGGTCGAGTCGTAGCGGAGCAGGTGGGCGAGGGTCTCGGCCGAGGTGAGGTCGTTGACCGCCACCACCTCCACGTCGGCCCCCATGGCCCGCGCCGCCCGCAGGATAGTTCCGACCGATCCGCCCGAAGCCGTTGATGCCGACCCGTACCGTCATTGCCTCTGTGCCTCGCTCTTCACTGTCCTGTGCGTGCCTGCTGTGGCCCTGACCACGGCACGCTCATACCGGTCCTGCTGCCCCTCCAGCGAACGGAGAACGGCGACCACGCTAGGGCATCCGGGCCGGTCTAGGAGTCATCCGAGCAGATCAGCGAGGGTTGACGCCAGTCTGGTGGGATCGTGGGCCAGGCCGTTGGCCCGGGCCAGTGACGGTCGACCACTCGAACACGGGGGTGTCCCAGCGCCAGCCCGGAGGTGTCACAGACGATCACGTCCACGTCCACACCGTGCGCCACCAGCGCGTCCACGTGCATGGCCACGTCGAAGCTGCTCGGTCTCGGGGATCTGGGGGCGGAGGTTGCAGACGTAGACCTTGGTGGCTCTGGACCGGTTGATGCCCGCCCGGACCTCGGGGACGGCGACGGCGGCCAGCACGCTGGTGAACAGGGATCCCGGACCCGAGGACGATCTGGTCGGCCTGCTCGAGGGCCTCGATGGCCGGGCCCGGGGCCCGGGGGTCGGCCGGGCACCAAGGAGACCCGTCGGATGTTGTCGGTGGCCATCACCGCCACCTGCCCCGCCACCGGGCCGCCGTCGGCGCTCGGCCTTCAGGACGACCGGGTCCGTGGTGGCCGGCAGCACCCTGCCCCGGACCCCGAGGAGCCGGCAGGCCTCGTCGAGGGCGGCCACCGGGTCGCCGGTGCCGTCGATCAGGCCGGCCAGGATCAGGTTGCCCAGGGCGTGCCCGGCCAGCTCGTCCTCGCCGAAGCGGTACTCGAAGGCCGAGGCCAGCAGGCGATCCCGGTTCGGCCAGGGCCACCAGGCACTTGCGGAGGTCACCGGGCGGGATGATCTGGAGGAGCTCGCGGAGCCGCCCGGACGAGCCGCCGTCGTCGGCGACCGACACGATGGCCGTGATCCGGTCGGTGTAGGGCCGCACGGCGCGCAGGGTGGCGGCGAGCCCGTGACCCCCGCCCACGGCCACCACCGCGGGCTGCCGCAGCGCCGCGTTGCCCACCGGCTCACTCATCGGTCGACGTCCCGGTGGAAGACCGTGGTGGGCATGCCGTGGTCGTCGAGGCGACGGGCCAGCTCCTCGGCCAGGACCACCGAACGGTGGCGGCCCCCGGTGCAGCCCATGGCCACGGTCAGGTACGACTTGCCCTCCCGGATGTAGGCCGGGATCAGCATGGACAGCAGGTCGTCCAGCTTGGCCAGGAACTCGGTGGTCTCGGGCCGGCTCGAGGACGAAGTCACGCACCTCCGGCTCGAGCCCGCTGTGGCTCCGCAGCTCCTCGACCCAGTACGGGTTGGGCAGGAAGCGGCAGTCGAACACGAGGTCGACGTCGAGGGGGATGCCGTGCTTGAAGCCGAACGAGACGACCGAGGTCTGCATGGTGCTGCCCGGCTCCTCGCTCCCCGAAGACCTCGATGAGCCGGGTCCGCAGCTGGTTGGTGTTGAGCTCGCCGGTGTCGATCACCAGGTCGGCCCGGTCCCGCAGCCCGCTCGAGCAGGAGCCGCTCGTCGGCGATGGAGTCCACCACCCCCCGGGCGGCCTGGGGGTGGCGGCGGCGGGTCCCCTCGAACCGCCGGATCAGGACGTCGTCGGCGGCGTCGAGGAAGAGGATGCGCACCCGGTTCCGGCCCGACTCGAGAGCGTCGACGGCCGGGAGCACGTCGTCGAGGTCTCCCCCGCCGCGGCCGACCACGAAGGCCACCCGCTCGAGCTCGGACCCGGTGCCGTCCACCAGCTCCGACACCTTCGAGATGAGCGCCGAGGGCATGTTGTCGATCACGAACCAGCCCGAGGTCCTCGAGCGTGGCCGCCGGCCGTGGACCGTCCGGCCCCGGACATGCCGGTCACCACCAGGTACTCGCTCATCGATCCACCTCTACCTACCGTCCGGCAGGCCCCTTCGGAGCCATGGGCGTGTGGAGCCGCTCGAATACCGATGCGCCCACCTCGGCCGGTAACCACGATACGCCCAGCAACTCCTCCTTGGATGCGTTTCGTAGGGCGGCCAGTCCCGCCGAACTGCTCGATCAGGCGGTTCGCGGCGCTTGGGCCCCAGGCCCGGCGACGCCGTCCAGGGCGCCCACGGTCATCCGTTTGCCCCGCAGGGTCGCGGTGGTACGAGATGGCGAAGCGGTGGGCCTCGTCCCGCAGGCGCTGGAGCAGGTAGAGGGCCTCGGACTGCCGGGGCAGGCGGAACGGGCTCGGAGCGTCCCGGGACGGTAGACCTCCTCGAAGCTCTTGGCCAGGGAGGCCATCGGGATCTCGCTCGGTCAGCCCCAGACGCGTCGAGCACCCGGACGCCCACGTCGAGCTGGCCCTTGCCCCCGTCGAGGAGCAGCAGCTGGGGCGGGTAGGCGAACGCGCCGGGCCCGGGCGCCGGCCCGGCCGTCGTCGGCGCTGGTCGGGCGCCCTCGCGGTCGACCCGGGCCCGGGCGTCGGCCGAGCAGGGCGGTCAGTCGCCGGGTGAGCACCTCCTCCATGGCCGCGTAGTCGTCGTTGCCGGCCACGGTGGCCGACCCGGAAGCGGCGGTAGTCGCTCTTCTTGGGCAGGCCGTCCTCGAAGACCACCATCGAGCCCACGTAGTCGGTGCCCTGCAGGTGGCTCATGTCGTAGCACTCGATGCGCAGCGGGGCCTCGGGCAGGCCGAGCTCGTCCTGCAGGGACTCGAGGGCCCGGGCCCGGCTGTTGTGGTCCGAGGTCCGGTGCAGCCGGTGGCGGGCGAAGGCCTCCCTGGCGTTCGGGTCCACGGTCTGCAGCAGCGACCGCTTGGTCCCCCGCAGGGGCACCCGGAGGACCACCGGCCCGGGCCGCTGCTCGGCCAGGTAGGTCGACACGGCATCGGCGTCCGTCGGGCATGGTGGGCACCAGGACCTGCCGGGGCACCCCGGAGCCGGGGTCGGCGTACACGTCGACCAGGACCCGCGCCATGAGCTCGGCCCGGGGTCAGGTCCTCCACCTTGTCCACGAAGAGGCCCAGCCGGCCCACCACCTTGCCCGAGCGGACGTGGAAGACCTGGACGGCGGCCTCCAGCTCGTCCTCGGCCACGCCGAAGACGTCGAGGTCCTCGGCGCGCTCGGCAGCACCATCTGCTGCGGCGTCGGCCGCCTTGCGCACCGCGCTCGAGCTGGTCCCGGAGGCCGAGCGCCCGCTCGAACTCGAGGGCTCGCCGACGCCTCCCGCATCGCCGTCTCCAGCCCGCGCTCGAGGACGGGCTCGGTGTCGCCCGCCGAGGAAGGCGATCAGATCGGCCACCAGGCGGTCGTACGTCCTCGTGGTCGACCGCGCCGACGCACGGCCCGGAGCACCGCTCGATGTGGAACAGCAGGCAGGGCCGGCCCAGCCGCTCGTGCCGGCGTGAACTTGGTGTCGCGAGCAGGTGCGGACCGGGAACGTGCGCAGCAGCAGGTCGAGCGTCTCGCGGATGGCCTCGGCGTGGGCGTAGGGGCCGAAGTAGCGCACCCCGCTGCGCTTGCGGCCCCGGACCACCGCCGGGCGGGGCCACTCGTCGTCGACGGTGACGGCCAGCCACGGGTAGCTCTTGTCGTCCTTCAGGCGGACGTTGAAGCGGGGCTGGTGCTGCTTGATGAGGTTGTACTCGAGCAGGAGGGCCTCGACCTCGTTGCCGACCTCGATCCACTCGACGTGGTCGGCCTGGTGCGACCATCTGGGCCGTCCGCGGGCGGCAGGCTGGCCGGGTCCTGCGAAGTAGGTGTTCAGCCGGTGGCGGAGCGACTTGGCCTTGCCCACGTAGAGGACCCGGCCGTCCCGGTCCAGGAACTGGTAGGAGCCGGGGGCGTCGGGGATCGAGCCGGGCGGGGGTCGGGTCACCACGCCACCAGTGTGCCGTGTCCGGCCCGATCCCGACGCACTGCGCCGGCGACAGCCCGCAGGACATAGACTGGCGCGTACGCCGGCCTGGTTTCCGGCGACATCTACCGCTCCGAGGCCGACATCCCCGCGGATGGGCGACCAGGCTGTCCCCGCCGGCCACATCGAGTGCTCTCCCGCAAGGGGGTCATACCACATGCTCCGGCTCCAGACGGCACTCCCCGAGCGCTACACCGACGCGCCGAGCCCGACCAGCTGGCGGCGCGGATCGGCGCGGCCAAGGCCGCGCTCGGGCCCGCGGGTGCTCATCCTCGGCCACCACTACCAGCGCGACGAGGTGATGCGCTGGGCCGACGCCCGGGGCGACTCGCTTCGGCCTCTCCCGGCTCGCCGCCGACCAGCGCGACGCCGAGTTCGTCGTCTTCTGCGGCGTCCACTTCATGGCCGAGTCGGCCGACGTCCTCACCGGCGCCCACCAGCAGGTCATCCTCCCCGACCTCAACGCCGGCTGCTCCATGGCCGACATGGCCGACATCGACTCGGTGGAGGAGGCCTGGGAGGCGCTGGCCGCGGTCACCGACATCGACCGGGTCGTGCCGGTCACCTACATGAACTCGTCGGCCGCGCTCAAGGCCTTCGTCGGCCGCCACGGCGGCGCGGTGTGCACCTCGTCCAACGCCCGGGCCGTGCTCGACCTGGGCGCTCGGCCGAGACGGCCAGGGCCGCAGCCGTGGCGACCAGGTCCTCTTCTTCCCCGACCAGCACCTCGGCCGCAACACCGGCTTCGAGCTGGGCTACGGCGCCGAGCGACATGGCGGTCTGGAACCCGCGGCTGCGACCTGGGCGGCCTGGACGACGTCGACGTCAAGGAGGCGACCCTCCTGCTGTGGAAGGGCCACTGCTCGGTCCACCAGCGCTTCCGGCCCGAGCACGTCGACGCCTTCCGGGCCGAGCACCCCGACGGGATCGTCGTCGTCCACCCCGAGTGCGCCCACGAGGTGGTGGAGCTGGCCGACCAGGTCGGCTCGACCGACTTCATCATCCGGGCCGTCGACGGAGGCGCCGCGCCGGCTCGGTCATCGGGGTCGGCACCGAGATCCACCTCGTCCAGCGGCTCGACGACGAGCACGCCGGACAAGACGGTCGTCTCCCTCGACCCGCTGGTGTGCCCGTGCTCGACCATGTTCCGCATCGACGCCGCCCACCTGGCCTGGGTCCTCGAGGGCCTGGTGGGCGGCGAGGTCCGCAACCGGATCACCGTCGACCAGGAGACGGCGGCGTGGGCCCGGGTGGCCCTCGAGCGGATGCTGGCGACCGTCTGAGTCACGCCGGACCGAGCTGGTGGGCCGCCCGAGGGCGGGGCCCCGTGGACCACGAGCGACCGGGAGGGGGTCGGCCCGGGCCGGCCTAGGGGGCGGCGGTCACCCGGGCGCGGGGTGCCGGCTTCGCCGCGGCGACCGGCTTCCTCCCCACCCTCTCCGCCGCCGCCCGCTTCTTGGCCACCGGGGTGGCCGAGGTCGTGCCGCGGGGCTTGGGCCGGGCCGGGGGCGTGGCCTTGGACCGTTTGGTCGACGGCACCACCTTGGCCTTGCCCCGCTTGACGCCGAGCAGGGGGGCCAGCACCTCGCCGGTGTAGCTGCCCGCCGTCGTGGCCACCTCCTCGGGCGTGCCCTCGGCCACGACCGACCCGCCCCGGTCGCCGCCCTCGGGCCCGAGGTCGATGATCCAGTCGGCGCGTCTTGATCGACGTCGAGGTTGTGCTCGATGACGATGACCGTGTTGCCCTGGTCGACCAGCCGGCTGAGCACGTCGAGCAGCTTGCGGATGTCGTCGAAGTGCAGCCCGGTCGTGGGCTCGTCGAGGACGTAGAGGGTGTGGCCGGTCGACCGCGCGGCAGCTCGGTGGCCAGCTTGACCCGCTGGGCCTCGCCGCCCGACAGGGTGGGCGCCGGCTGGCCCAGGCGGACGTAGCCCAGGCCCGACGTCGACCAGGGTCTGCATGTGGCGGGCGATGGGCGGCTGGTTGGCGAAGAAGCCGAGCGCCTCCTCGCACGACAGGTCGAGCACGTCGGCGATGGTCTTGCCCTGGAACGTGACCTCGAGCGTGTCGCGGTTGTAGCGGGCCCCGTGGCACACCTCGCACGGCACGTAGACGTCGGGCAGGAAGTGCATCTCGATCTTGATGGTGCCGTCGCCGGCGCAGGCCTCGCAGCGGCCGCCCTTGCACGTTGAAGGAGAACCGGCCGGGCTGGTAGCCGCGGACCTTGGCCTCCTGGGTCTGGCTGAAGAGCTTGCGGATGTGGTCGAACACGCCCGGTGTAGGTGGCCGGGTTCGAGCGGGGCGTCCGGCCGATGGGCGCCTGGTCGACGTCGACCACCTTGTCGACGCTGCGACACGCCGTCGATGGTCGCGGTGCTGCCCGGGCAGCGGTCTTGGCCCGGTGGACCTGCTGGGCCAGCGACGCGCAGCAGGATGTCGTTGACCAGCGTCGACTTGCCCGAACCCGACACGCCGGTCACGGCCACCAGGCAGCCGAGCGGGAACGTCGACGTCGATGTCGTGCAGGTTGTGCTCCCGGGCGCCCCGCGACGGTCAGCGACTCGCCCGCTCCCGGCCGCCGACGGCGCGGGCACCGGGATCGACTTCCTGCCCGGAGAGGTACTGGCCGGTGATCGAGTCGGCGTTGGACTCGAGACCCCCGGGCCCGGTGACCGGACCGGAGTGGACGATCCGTCGCCGCCGTGCTCGCCCGCCCCCGGGCCCGATGTCGACCACGTGGTCGGCCACCCGGATGGTCTCCTCGTCGTGCTCGACCACGATCACCGTGTTGCCGAGGTCGCGCAGGCGCTCGAGGGTGTCGATGAGCCGCTGGTTGTCCCGCTGGTGCAGCCCGATGGACGGCTCGTCGAGCACGTAGAGCACGCCGACCAGGCCCGCTGCCGATCTGGCTGGCCAGCCGGATGCGCTGGGCCTCGCCGCCCGACAGCGTGGCCGGCCGACCGGGCCAGGGACAGGTAGTCGAGCCCGACGTCGAGCAGGAACTGCATCCGCGCCCGGACCTCCCGGAGGACCCGGTCGGCGATGAGGTGGTCGCGCTCGGAGAGCTCGAGCGCCGGCCACGACGTCCACGGCCTTGCCGATGGACAGGCTGCACAGCTCGAAGATGTTGCGGCCCCCGACGGTCACGGCCAGCGACTCGGGCTTGAGCCGGGCCCCGCCGCACTCCGGGCAGGGCACCTCGCGCATGTAGCTCTCGAGGTTGCTCGCGCAGGAAGTCCGAGTCGGCCTCGGTGTGGCGGCGCTGCAGCCACGGGACGATGCCCTCGTAGTGCGGTGTGGAACGACCGCTGGCGGCCGTAGCGGTTGCGGTACTTGACGTGGACCTGCTTGCCGCCCGCCCCGTAGAGCACGCAGCTTCTGGTCGGCCTTGCTTGCAGCTTCTCCCACGGGGCGTCGACGGAGAAGCCGCCGAGCTCGGCCACGGCCGCCAGCACCCGGTCGAAGTACTCGCTGCGGGCCCCGGCCCACGGGGCGAGGGCCCCCTCGGCCAGCGACAGGGTGGGGTCGGGCACCACCAGCTCGGGGTCGACCTCGAACCGGGTGCCGAGCCCGGCGCAGGTCGGGCAGGCCCCGTAGGGCGAGTTGAACGAGAAGTTGCGGGGCGCGGGCTCCTCGAAGCTGATGCCCGCAGTGGGTGCAGGCCAGGTGCTGGGTGAAGGTGATGGCCTCCTCGCTCGGTGCCGTCGGTGTCGACCACCACCACCTCGGCGACGCCCTCGGCCAGGCGCAGGGCCGTCTCGAGCGACTCGGTCAGCCGGCGCTGGATGTCGTCCCGGCGGACCAGCCGGTCGACGACGACCTCGATGGTGTGCTGCTCGTAGCGGGCCAGGTCGAGCTCGGCCCGGTCGGCCAGCTCGACGGTCACGCCGTCGACCCGGGCCCGGGCGAAGCCCTGCTTGGCCAGGTCGTCGAGGAGGGCCTCGTACTCCCCCTTGCGGCCCCGCACCACCGGGGCCAGGACCTGGAAGCGGGTGCCCTCGGGCAGCTCGAGGATGCGGTCGACGATCTGCTGGGGGGTCTGGCGGGCCACCGGCCGGCCGCAGTTGGGGCAGTGGGGCTTGCCGATCCGGGCGTAGAGCAGCCGGAGGTAGTCGTAGACCTCGGTGACCGTGCCCACCGTCGAGCGGGGGTTGCGCGACGGCCGACTTCTGGTCGATGGAGATGGCCGGCGACAGCCCCTCGATGAAGTCGACGTCGGGCTTGTCCATCTGGCCCAGGAACTGGCGGGCGTAGGCCGACAGCGACTCGACGTAGCGGCGCTGGCCCTCGGCGTAGATGGTGTCGAAGGCCAGGGAGGACTTGCCCGAGCCGGACAGGCCGGTGAAGACGATCAGCCGGTCCCGGGGCAGGTCGAGCGAGACGTCCTGCGAGGTTGTGCTCGCGCGCGCCGCGGACCACCAGACGATCGGCCATTGGGTGAGGATACCGGGGTGGAGGGCGGGCTCCGGCGTCCGGTCAGGACCCGCCGCCGGGGTCGACGTCGGCGGTGTCGCCCACCAGGATCGGCAGCCCGTCCACCGGGTCCCGGACCAGCAGGGCCCGCAGCTCGGCGATCTCGTCGCGGAGCAGGGCCGCCTCCTCGAAGCGGAGCTCCGCGGCGGCCTTGTGCATCTCGGCCTCGAGCCGGTGGACCAGGCTGGACAGCTCGTCGGCGTCCGGCCCCAGGGCCTGAGCCATCTCGGCGGCCACCGCCCGGGGGTCGGTGCCGCCCCGGCCCTGCCGCGCCCCGCCCCTCGGCCGGCCGCTCGTTGGCCCCGGAGGTGATGGCGGCCGAGCCGCCGCCCTCGCCCCGGAGCCGCTCGAGGATGTCGGTGACCGACTTGCGGATGGTCTGGGGGTCGATCCCGTGCTCCTGGTTGTAGGCGATCTGCACGGGCCCGGCGGCGCTGGGTCTCCGAGATGGCCTCGCGCATGGAGTCGGTGATGGTGTCGGCGTACAGCACGACCAGGCCGTCGACGTTGCGGGCGGCCCGGCCCATGGTCTGGATGAGCGAGGAGGCCGAGCGCAGGAAGCCCTCCTTGTCGGCGTCGAGGATGGCCACCAGCGCCACCTCGGGCAGGTCGAGGCCCTCGCGCAGCAGGTTGATGCCGACCAGGACGTCGAACTCGCCCGAGCCGCAGCTCGCGCAGGATCTCGATGCGGGTGATGGTGTCGATGTCGGAGTGCAGGTACTGGACCCGCACGCCCGGCTCGGCCAGGTAGTCGGTCAGGTCCTCGGCCATCTTCTTGGTCAGGGTGGTGACCAGCACCCGGTCGCCGCCGGCCACGGTCGCGGTCGATCCGCTCGAGGAGGTCGTCGATCTGGCCCGTGGTCGGGCATGATCGTCGACCTCGGGGTCGACCAGGCCGGTGGGCCGGATGACCTGCTCGACCACCTGGCTCGAGTGCTCGAGCTCGAACGGGCCCGGGCGTGGCCGACACGAAGACGCACCTGGCCGCACCCGCTCGATGAACTCCTCGAAGCGCAGCGGCCGGTTGTCCATGGCCGAGGGCAGGCGGAAGCCGTGCTCGACCAGCGTCTCCTTGCGGGAGCGGTCCCCGGCGTACTGGCCGTGCAGCTGGGGCACGGCCACGTGGCTCTCGTCGATGACGCAGCAGGAAGTCCTTGGGGAAGAAGTCGAGCAGGGTGTAGGGCGCCTCGCCCGGGCGCCCGGCCGTCGAGGTGGCGGCTGTAGTTCTCGATGCCGCGCACACCCCGGTCTCGGCCAGCATCTCGAGGTCGTGCTCGGTCCGCATCCGGAGGCGCTGGGCCTCGAGCAGCTTGCCCTCCGGCTCGAACTCGGCCAGCCGCTCCCGCAGCTCGACCTCGATGCGTGCTCGATGGCCCGCTGCATGCGTCTCGTCGCCGGTGCACGTAGTGGGTGGCGGCGAAGACGGCCAGCTCCTCGAGCTCGTCGCCCATCTCGCCGGTCAGCACGTCGAAGGGCCGGATGCGCTCGACGGTGTCGCCGAAGAACTCGATGCGCACGGCCTGCTCCTCGTAGGCGGGGTGGATCTCGACGGTGTCGCCCCGGGCCCGGAAGTTGCCGCGGACCAGGTTGGCGTCGTTGCGGGCGTACTGCAGGTCGACCAGCCGGCGCAGCAGGGCCCGCTGGTCGTAGCTGCTCGCCCGGCGTGCAGCGCCAGGATCCGGTCGCGGTACTCGTCGGGCGAGCCCAGGCCGTAGATGCACGAGACCGACGCCACCACGATCACGTCGCGCCGCAGCAGCAGGGACGACGTGCGTGGCGTGGCGCAGCCGGTCGATCTCGTCGTTGATGGACGAGTCCTTCTCGATGTAGGTGTCCGACGTCGGGCAGGTAGGCCTCGGGCTGGTAGTAGTCGTAGTAGGAGACGAAGTACTCGACCCGGTTCTTGGGGAAGAGCTCCCGCAGCTCGGCGGCCAGCTGGGCGGCCAGCGACTTGTTGGGCTCGATGATCAGGGTCGGCCGCTGGACCTGCTCGATCGTCCAGGCGATGGTGGCCGTCTTGCCCGATCCCGGTGATGCCCAGCAGGGTCTGGTAGCGGTCGCCCCGCTCGACGCCCTCGACCAGGCCGGCGATGGCCGTGGGCTGGTCGCCGGCGGGGCGGAAGGGCGAGACGACCTCGAAGTCGGGCACGCGTCCGATGGTACCGGTCCGATCACGGGACGGGTCCCGCCGCCGGGGGCCCGCCGCGGAGCCGCTCCCGGCAGGTCGAGCCAGCTCCGCCCAGACCCGGTCCACCTCGGCCCGAGGTGGTCGACGGTCCCCCGAGTTGTCGACCACGAGGTCGGCCCCGTCCAGGCGGCTCCTCGCGGTCGGCCTGGGCGCCGATGCGGGCCTCGGCGTCCGCCCGGGGCGATGCCCCGCTGGGCGACCAGGCGGTCGAGGGCCAGCTCGGTCGGGGCGTCGACCACCACCACCGCGGCCAGCTCGAGGGTCTCGCGGTGGACGGGCCGGAGGAGGGGGATGTCCAGCACCACGATGTCGTCCGTGTCGGCGAACGCGGTCCCGCCGGGCGATCATGGCGATCCCGATGGCCGGGTGGGTGATGGCGTTGAGGTCGGCCAGGGCACTCCGCGTCGGCGAAGACCACGCGCGGCCAGCGCTGGGCCGGTCGATGGTCCCGTCGGCGTCGACGATCTCGGGCCCGAACCGGTCGATCAGCGGCTGGTAGGCCGGCCCGCCCGGGGCCACCACCTCGCGGGCGATCTGGTCGGCGTCGATCAGGACGGCCCCGTGCTCGACCAGGAGGTCGGCCACCGTGGACTTGCCCGACCCGATGCCGCCGGTGAGCCCGACGGCCAGCACGTCGGAGACTCTACCCGGCGGTCCGACGAGGCCCGGTGGGCGACAGATCGGGCGCCGGCGGCGGTGGGGGGTGTAGCGGGAACCGAGATCGATCCCCGCTATCCTGCGGGTCCGGCCGACCCATGAGCGAATCTTCCACCGTCACCCGGCGCGTCGATGCCGACGCGCCTCCCGCCACCTCCGTCCGCCGGGACCGGCCCGATCTCCGGGACGTTGCCGTCTGGGTGTTCCTGGCTGCCATCAGCTACATCCCCTCGTTGCTCACCCAGCCGGGCAAGATCGCCGCCGACACCAAGCAGTACCTCTATCTCGACCCCGGACGCCTGATCCAGAGTGCCATCTCGGCCTGGGACCCCGACTTCGGCGCCGGGACGGTCACCCACGAGAACATCGGGTTCCTGTTCCCCATGGGGCCCTACTACTGGCTGGTGGCCGAGCTGCACATCCCGCTCTGGGTCGGCCAGCGCGTTCTGGATGGGGTCGCTCTTCTTCGCCGCCGGGACCGGGGTGTGGTTCCTCGGGCGACTCCTCGGCCTCACCCGCTCGGGCCGCCTGGCCGCGGCCCTGGCCTACATGCTCACCCCGTACGTCCTCGACTACATCACCCGCATCTCCGGCATCGTCATGCCCTGGGCCGCCCTCGGATGGATGCTGGCCCTGACCATCCTGGCCGTGCGCAAGGGGGGGTGGCGCTATCCGGCGCTCTTCGCCGTGGTCATCGCCCTGGTCGGCGGGGTCAACGCCACGTCCATCCTGCTGGTCGGGCTGGCCCCCCTGCTGTGGGTGGTCTACGCCGTCTGGGGGACCCACGAGGCTCGGTTCCGGGCGGCGCTGGGTGCCGTGGCCCGGCTCGGGGTCCTCAGCCTGGGTGTCTCGGTGTGGTGGATGGCCGGCTTCTGGGCCGAGGGAGCCTACGGGCTCAACGTCCTCAAGTACACCGAGACCGTCCCCACCGTGTCGTCCACCTCGCTCTCGTCGGAGGTCCTGCGCGGCCTCGGCTACTGGTACTTCTACGGCCAGGACAAGCTGGGCCCTTGGACCCTGGCGTCGGCCGGCTATCTGCAGTGGACGCTGGCTGATCGTCGTCAGCTTCCTCGTCCCCACGCTGGCCGTGGCGGCGGCGATGGTGGTGCGCTGGCGCTACCGGGCCTTCGCCATCGCCCTGGTCCTGGTCGGCGTGGTCCTGGCCGTCGGCACCTATCCCTTCCAGGACCCCTCGCCGTTCGGACGGCTGATCAAGGCGGCCGGGCCCGACTCCACCGCCGAACTGGCGCTGCGGTCGACCAACCGGATCGTCCCGCTGGTCCTGCTGGGCCTGGGGCTCCTCTTGGGGGCCGGGATCACCGCACTGACGGCCCGTGTCCGCTGGGCCGGTCGCGGCCTGTTGTTGCTGTCCGTGGTCCTGATCGCCGCCGACCTGCCACCCCTGTGGGACGGCGGCCTGGTGGCCACGAACCTCGAACGCCCCTCGACCATCCCCGCCTACGTCTATGACGCTGCCGCCTACATGAACGGCAAGAGCCACGACACCCGGGTGATGCAGCTCCCGGGGCAGGACTTCGCCTACTACCGGTGGGGCATCACGTCCGACCCCGTCTGGCCCGGACTGATGACCCGGCCGTACGTCATCCGCGCCGCCCAGCCGGCCGGGGAGCCGGCCAGCGTCAACCTGCTCCAGGCCCTCGACGAGTCGCTGCAGGACGGTGTGTTCGTGCCCTCGACCCTGGTCCCGGTGGCCGGGTTGATGAGTGCCGGGGACATCCTCTACGAGTCCGATGTCCAGTTCGAGCGGTTCGGGACGGCCCGCCCCCAGCCCACCTGGCACCTCCTCACCGATCCGGCCACCGGTCTGGGTCGGCCGGTCACCTTCGGCACCCCCCGCCTGTATCCGACCATCGAGTACCCCCTGACCGACGAGACCCAACTGGCCATCCCCACCGGTGCGGCCATCCCGCCTCCGGTGGCCGTCTTCCCGGTGCCGGGGGCCCGGCCCATCACCCGCACCGAGTCACCGAGGGACCCGCTGGTGGTGGCCGGGGACGGCCGGGGCCTGATGGAGGCGGCCGCCGCCGGCCTCCTGGCCTCCGACCCCACCATCTTCTACTCGGCCACCTTCGCCGACGACCCGGCCGGCCTCGACCGCCAACTCCGGAACGGCGCCGTGCTGGTGGTCACCGACTCCAACCAGAAGCAGCTCTCGACCTGGGGGACCGTGGTGGACAACTACGGGTACGTGGAACAGGCCAACGAGACCCCGTTGGCCTCCAACCCGGCCGAGGAGCCGAACACGGTGTTCGCCGGCGCCGGCAGTGGCACCCAGACGGTGGCGGTGGTCAACGGCGTGGCCTCGGTGCGGGCGACGGCCTACTCCAACCCGATCACCAATACGGCCGAGAACCAGCCGCTCTACGCGGCCGACGGGGATCCCGAGACGTCGTGGAAGGAAGGGGCGTTCAGCCCGGCCACCGGCGAGTCGATCCAGGTCAAGCTGGTCCACCCCGTGTCGACCGACCACGTCACCCTCCTCCAGCCCCAGAACGGTGCGCGCAATCGCACCGTGACCCGGGCCACGCTGACTTTCGACGGCCGGTCGCCGGTGACCGTGCCGCTCGGGGCCGCCTCGACCGAGAGGCCGGGCCAGGTGGTGTCGTTCCCCAAGCGGACGTTCCGCACGCTGACCGTCACGGTGGACGACACCAGTGCCGGGGTGCGGAAGGACTACCGGAGCCAGAGCGCGGTGGGCTTCGCCGAGATCACCATCCCCGGGGTGCCGCCGGCCACCGAGGTCCTCCGCATGCCCACCGACCTGCTCGCCGCCGCCGGGCCGTCGTCCATCCACCACCAGCTGGACCTGGTCATGAACCGGATCCGCGCCCAGGTGACCCCGCCCCGCTCCGACCCCGAGGCGTCCATGGCCCGGCAGTTCGTGCTGCCGACGGCGCGTCGCTTCTCCGTGGGGGGCACCGCCCGGATCTCCACGCTGGACCCGGACCCAGTGATCGACGGTCTCCTCGGACGGACGGGAACACCGGGCGCCGTGACGGTGGTCTCGTCCGCCTCCTCGGGCCGCTTGCCCGGGGACCTGCGGGCCGGGGCCGCCGCCGCCGTGGACGGTGACCCCACCACCTCGTGGAGCCCCGGGTTGGGGGTCCAACCGGGCGCTTGGGTGCAGTACCAGCTGAGCGGGCCCCTGACCTTCGACCACCTCGACCTGCAGGTGGTCGCCGACGGCAAGCACTCCGTGCCCACGTCGATCACCGTCACCACCCCCGCCGGGTCCCGGACGGTCCCGCTCCCTCCGATTCCGGCCGGTACCGGGCGCCCCCAGGGCTCGGTCACCACCGTGCCGGTCCACTTCCCGGCCCTCACCGGCTCCGAGGTGAAGATCACCGTGGACTCGGTCCGGCCCCACGAGATCCTCGACTACCTGTCCAACCAGGACAACACCGACCCGGTGGCCCTGGCCGAGATCGGACTGCCCGGCCTGTCCCCGGTGACCACCCCGGTCGAGATCCCCGGCCGGTGCTACTCCGACCTCGTGGCCGTGGACGGGCACCCGGTGGACGTCGAGGTCACCGGTTCGACGGCCACCGCCCTGGCCAACGGGGGCCTCACCATCCGCGGCTGTGGCGCCGCCGCCCAGGGCATCGCCCTCGGTCCGGGGACCCACACCCTCACCACCAGCACCTCCGTGGGTACCGGACTCGATGTCGACGCCGTGCAGCTGGGTTCGTCGGCCGGGGGTTCCGCCGAGCCGCTCACCGCCGCCGGTCTCCTGCAGGCCCCACCGTCCCACCCCTCGCCCCCGGTCCAGGTGTTGCGCCAGGGCCGGACCACCATGACCGTCCAGGTCCACGGGGACGGAACCCCGTTCTGGATGGTGCTCGGCCAGAGCCAGAGCGACGGGTGGAGGGCCACCACCTCCACCGGCCTCGACCTGTCGTCCTCGACGCTCATCGACGGGTATGCCAACGGCTGGTACGTGCCGGGCGCCGCGGCCCGGGGCCTGACCACCATCACGCTGACCTGGGCACCCCAGCGCGTGGTGACCACGGCCATCTTGGTCTCGGCGGCCACCCTGGTGGTCTGTGTGGTCCTGATCGTCCTGCCCGCGTCGTACCTGGCGTCGGTGCGTCGCCGCCGCCGGGCCGCCGGTGACCCGGATTCGGCCGGTGCGACCGTGGCGGCGGCCGACCCCCCCGGTCCGCCGTCGACCGCGGCCACCCCCCCGGCGGTCCCCCCCGAGGTGTCCGGCGATCCGGAGCGCCCCGAGCTGACCTCGCCGCTCCGCACCGGCGGGCGGGCGCCGAGCCGGCCCCGTTCGCTGGCCATTGCCGTGGCCGGCGGCCTGGTGGCGGGCCTGTTCGTGTCGCCGCTGGCCGGTGCGCTGCTAGCCGCCGTCATCCTGCTCGAACTGCTGGTGGACCGGAGCCGGATCATCGTGGTGGCCGCCACCTTGGGCATCCTGGTGACCACCACGGGCTATGTGGTCGTGGACCAGCGTCGCCACCACTTCGCCTCGGACATCAACTGGCCGGCCCACATGGGACTCGCCAACTCCCTGGTGTGGGTGGCCGTGTTCCTCCTGGCCACCGACGGCCTGGTCACGTGGGTACGCCACCGGCGCCGCCGTCCCAGCTGAAGCGCGCCGCCCCCGGGTGGCGACCGTCGGGTCGGTCCGCCGGGAGGGCGCACCGGCCTCAGCCGGCCGGGAGGGATGTCCGGCCCGGCCGGTCAGCCGGCGGCCCGGTGGGCGCGTCGGGGGGATCACCGTCGGCATCGGCCCGAAGGACCCGCTCGGTGGCGGCGCGCGGATCTCCGGAGGCCGTCGGGCCGACCCGTGCGTCGTCGGCCGTTCGGTCCGGGCTCGGCGCCGGCGCCGGGCGCCGCCACCAGGCGATGGAGTTCTTGAGCCGGAGGGCCGGCTTCTCCACGATGAAGTAGCTGAGGCTGGCCGACGCGATCGAGAGCCCCAGGACCGAGAGGAAGTAGGCCCAGAACTCGAGGTTGAAGACGTGGAAGTGTCCTTGGCGGAGGATCTGGTAGATCCACGTTTCGTGCCAGAGGTAGATGCCGTAGGAGATCACGCCGAGCGAGGCCATCGGCCACCACTGGAGGAACCGACGAATGGTGCCGCGTCCCTGGGGGCCGAACACCGCCGGGAGCAGCAGGAAGAAGGCGAAGAGCCCGTAGAGGGCCTGGCGGGCCAGGTCGAGGTCCGATTCGAAGTAGACGGGGACCACCGGGGTCCCGATGTTGGAGACGGCCCAGAAGCAGACCAGGGCGCAGGCCCACGACAGCCACGGGAACCACCGGCTGGACAACCATGCCGTCTCGCGGTCCCGATGGTGCATCCAGGCGCTGACCACGGCCAGTCCCATCCCCAGGGCGAAGAGGTCGAGGTAGGCCGGGAGCCAGATGGTGGCCAGCCGGAAGTACGGGGAGTGGTGCGACTGGAACTGGAGGACGAAGAACCGCCAGCCGTAGCTGATCGCCGTCAGCACCAACAGGCCGCCCAGTTCGAGTCGGAGGGTCCGGGCATCGCTCCGCCGGGACCGTCGGCGGCCCATCAGCGCGGCGTACAGCGGGATGAACAGGTAGAAGGTGATCTCCACGCACAGGGACCACGCCGCCGAGATCCCCTTCAGGTCCTGGGAGGGGAAGTAGATCTGGAGGAGCAGGTAGTGCGATGCGTAGGCCCTCCACCCGCCGGGCCCGATCCCCGGGCCGGCGTGGAAGACCGAGGTGGTGACGAACAGCACCAGCCAGTAGGCGGGGATGATGCGCAGCAGCCGGCGGACCCAGAACGCCCCGGTCCGGGGCCGGGGGCCGGCAGCCAGGTGGGCCACCACGAACGGCCGGTAGAGCAGGAAGCCGGAGATGAGGAAGAAGACCGACACCCCGATCTCCATCCGGGCGGTGTACATCCCGACTCCGGCGGAGTTCCTGGGGGTGAGGCCGGACACGAAGCCCACGTGGACGACCACCACGGTGACGGCGGCGATGGCCCGCAGCCCGTCGAAGGCCGGAAAGCGGGGCGGGCGGCGGGGAGCGGCCACTTCGGGCCCGGATTCGATCACCGGCGGCTGGTCCAGCGGGAGCTCGACGGACGCCACCAACGCGGTCACCGCTCCTCCTGCGCCCGCCCGGGCGAGTGCCGACCGGGACCGGACGACCACCGTCGCCGCATCCGGCCGGCGGCGGCGTCGAGGGCCACGCCGGCCAGCATGGCCAGGGCCACGTCGGCCTCGACGGCGAAGCGGGCGTCCCCGTAGGCCAGGACGGCGGTGACAGACGAGAGGACGATCAGGGCCACGAACGGGAACAGCAGCAACCGTCGCCGACGCAGGACCAGGGCCCCGACCAACGCCGCGGGCACGAGTCCGATGAAGTACCACAGGCCGAGCCGGGACACCCACGGTGGCCGTCCGGTGGCCGCCTCGAGCTCCGCCGACTGCAGGGGGTGGTAGAGGTCCCACACCCGCCCGAGCCGCGCCGCGGCCATCCGCAAGGAGTCACCCCGATGGCGGTCCGCGAAGGTCCGGGCCGCCCCGACCTGGGCGTCGGTGGCCAGCGGCTCCGACCGTCCGGCCACCGGGACCCGGGCCAGGCACTCCGGGCTCCACCAGCCCTCGAGCCGTCCGGACGCCGTGACCGCGCAGTTGGCCCCGGCCACGACCGGCCCGTAGTCCTGGGAGAAGGCGACCGTGTGGCCGAAGAGCGCCACGTTCCGGCCCACCCAGGGCCCCACCACCAGGAGGAACAGGGTGGCCATGACGGCCAGGGCCCGGATCCGGGCGCCCCCGGAGACGTGCCGGACCAGGAGGCCAAGCGGGAGCCCGACCAGCACCACCAGGGCGACCAGGTCGGTCCGGGTCAGGGCGCACAGCCCGAGGGCCAGACCGACCAGGGCGGCGTGGGCGCTGGTGGGCCTGGCCCAGAAGCGCACTGCAGCGAAGAGGAGCGTCGTGGTGACCACGATCACGGTGGTCTCGGGCCCCACCGTGGCCGGATTGATCCACAGCAGGGGGCAGGTGGCGAACACCAGCGCCCCGAGGATGCCGGCCCGCTCACCGGCCAGGTCCCGGAGAGTCACCCCGGCGAGTACCACCGAGGCGACGAAGAGGAGGGCCAGGAAGACCATGTGCGCCGTGGGCCCGGTGGCGCTGGCCACGTCGGCCATGGCCAGCAGGAGGGTCGGCAGAGGCGGATGGGCGGCGGTGGGCACCAGGAGGTGGGCGCCCGAGGCGGACCGGACCGGATCGATGAACCAGGCGCCCCGGACCAGCTCCCGGGCCTGGACGGTGTCGTACCAGCCCGCGGCGGGCAGCACCGGGCGGTGGGACACGGCGTGGAGCACGAGGGTCTGGATGCCGGCGGCCACGGCGGCCACCCCGGCCAGCCAGACGGTGAAGTGGGAGCCCGCCCCCGAGCGGACGGTGTCGGGGGGAGGGGGGGTGGCGGCTCGGCGTGTGGTCGGGGCGTCCGGGGTGGCCTGGGCCTCCTGGTCCGCATCGGGGCCGGCGGCCGCATCGGGGTCGGCCCGGCTTCCGGCCCGGGTCTCGGAGGGTTCGTCCTCTGGCGCCCGAGCAGACGGTAGTGGCGACCCGGGACCGGTCGAGGTACCGACCGGCGTCGGGGTCATCGTCCCGCGGAGACCTGGGCAGCCAGTGTCCGGAGGGCGGCCTCGGCCGTCCGTTCCCAGGTCATCTGCTCGGCGCGCCGCAGCGCGCCCAGGCTCAGGCGGCGACGCAGCATCGGATTGGCCACGATCGACTCGACGGCCTCGACCAGTTCGGTGACGGACGAGACCAGCAGTCCGGACTCGCCGTCCACCACGGCATCCACGTGTCCGGCGATCCGGGTGGCCACGGCCGGCGTTCCGCACGCCGCGGCCTCGGTGAGGGTCATGCCCCAGCCCTCCCGGACCGAGGTGGAGCTGACCACCCAGGCCCTGCGGTAGACGTCCAGGAGCTCGGCATCGGCCAGCCGACCGGGCAGCGCGAACCAATCGCCGGCACCGGCCAGGGCGATGCGTTCCTCCAGGGCCGGTCGCTCGTATCCCTCCCCGACGATCATGGCCCGCAGCCGGGGCTGGGTCTTCTTGAGGGCGACCATGCCGTCGACGAACCGGTCGAACCGCTTGACCGGCACCAGGCGGCCCACGGCCACGACCAGGGGGTCGGGATCGGGTCCGGGGCCGGGTGAGAATCGCGGGTCGATCCCCGGGGGGATCACGGTGACCCGTTTGGGGTTGAAGCGCAGCCGCTCGACGAGGTCGTCCCGAGCCGAGCCGGACAGCGTGACGATCCGGCTCCGTCGGTAGAACGGCGGTGCCACCCGGCGCTCGATGGCGTTGCCCACCCGGGCCAGCGACGGGGAGAGGACCATGTTCCACATCTCGGCGTGGACGTGGTGGAGGAAGACGATCCGGGGGCAGCGGCTCCACAGCGGCGAGAAGAACGGCATCCCGTTCCAGATCTCGACCAGGCCGTCCCCGGTCCCGATCTTCTGGCGGAGCCCGGCCACGGCGGTCCGGGGGAAGACGGCGTACCGGCCGGCCCGGCGGTTGACCGTATAGCCGCTCCGGTGGATCTCCCGGGCCTTGCCGTCCACCCGGGAGGTCCAGAGCCGGACGTCGATGCCGGCATCGGCCCATCGGGTGATGATCTCGTGGGCGTGCAGCTCGGAGCCTCCGGCCTCGACGTCGTCGAGGTCCCGCCAGGCGACCACATCCACGCGGCGGAGACCTGCCACCTCGGCCAGGTGGCCCAGCCGGTCGCGGCTCTCGAGCCGGAGGCGGGTCAGATCACGGCGCCGACGCTCGTCGGCGTCCAGGTCGGTGTCGGCCGCGGCAGTGCTCCCGCCGCGGGAGGCCGGATCCGGTCCGAGGGCCCCACGTTCGATGCCACTGCTCACTCTCGTCCCCCGGGGTCGCGTCGGCCAATACTACTGACGGCACCGTCCGGTGCCGTACACCGCTCGGCCCGCCACCACTGCAGGTGGACCACGCCGAACGCCACCCCGACGGCCACGGCCAGGCCCCCCTGCACAGCCAGCTCGGCGCGGGCGGTGGCCACGATGGCCCCGTGGGCCAGGTGGATCAGCACCAGCAGCACCGCCACCCCGACGGCCAGCAGGGCCACGATCCAGCGTCGGGCCGCGCCGAACAGGTAGTTGGTCAAGATGACCACCAGGCCGAGGCAGGCCATGGCCCCCACCAGCGTGGCGAAGGCCGGGGCCGCCCCGTTGAGCCGGGCCGAGAAGAACGTGGTCAGGAACCACTCCGGCGCCACCAGGGCGATGCCCAGGAGGACCAGCGAGGGCACCATCAGGAACACCATGGAGACGGCCACCTGGCGGAGGGCGTGCTGGCCCCGGTGCCACCGGAGCGCCGCCTCGGGCAGGACGTAGCTGCCGAGGAGGATGGCCCCGAACACGAGCGACTTGCTGGCCACCGAGATGGCTGCGTAGGGGCCCGAGCTCGAGGGGTCGAGCCGTCCGATCAGGATGATGTCGGCGTTCTGGAGGATCCCGAGGAGGACGAAGCCCACGAACGCCGCCGACAGATCGATGGAGAGGGTCCGGTCGCGTGCGGCCTGCTGCGGATCGAGCGTCTCGGCCGCCGGGTAGTCCCATGCCCGTCCGGCCAGGAAGCGGGCGTGGATGGTGGCCACGATCTCACCGAGCAGGAGGCCGAGGGCGAAGCCCGGGATTCCCCAGCCGGCGGCGGCGAAGCCGAGGACGAACACCACCCGGATGCCGATCTCCACCATCAGGTTCAGCCCGAGGCCGGCGTAGCGGCGGTGGCCCTGGAGAATGGCCCGATAGAGGCAGAGGAGGAGCCACACCCCCCCGGCCACCAGTACGGCGGCCACGCCACCGGCACTGGGCAGGCGGAGGGCGGAGGCCAGGGGCTCCTCGATGGCCAGGGCGAACACCGTCCAGAGGCCCAGCCCGACGAGGCAGCGTCGGGCCAGCCGGCTGGTCCACTGGTGGACCTCGTCCTGGCGGCCCTCGGCGGTGGCGGCGGCGATGCGTCGGACGATGCCGACCAGCAGGGCCGACCCGGGCATGGACAGGACGAAGAACAGCCCCAGGAGCTGGGCCACGCCACCGTACTGGCGGGGGGTGAGCAGCCGGGCGATGAGCACCGTGGCCACGATGTTGAGCCCGCTGGCCACCAGTCCCCCGATGGCCAGGGGGCCGGCCTGGAACAGGCCCCTGACGAACGAGTCGCCCTGCCCCGTCACCCCGTCCCCCGCCGGTGGCGCCTCGGTGGGCGACCCGGGGACCGGGTGCCGACCTCCGGGCACGAACGGGTCGGGCATGAGCCCGCCCGTCGGGGTGAGGGCGATGGTGTCGAGCAGCGAGTCCTCGGCCACCCGCAGGTCCTCGGTCACCGCGGAGGGGGCCGCCTCCCGTTCGGTGCCGGCCGTCACGGGCGCCTCCGGAGCGGTGGCCCGGACCGGCGCGCCGCGTAGGGCACGGGGGGCAGCGCCCGACGCCTCGGGGCCGGTCACGGGGTCACCCCGGCCGTGGCCCCGTCTCCGGGGGGCCCACCAGACCATCAGCGGTCACAGGCCCGGTGGGCGGCGGAGAACCGGCCGGGGCGGCGGTGGTCGGCTCGTGCCCCGACGGTCGCACGGGCCGTCACCGCTCCACTTCCCCGACCTGGCATCGCTTCCCTTTCCCCGGCCGCCGGGGCGAACCCCGGCACACGGCATCCCTGGCTCCCACGAAGGTACTGGCCCGGGGGCCCGGGGCGCCGGTCCTCGGGGCCGGGGCTCACCCCGGGCCGCGGGGTGGACCGGCGGAGGTGGTGTCGGCGGTCGGTCCGGGTCCGGTGCGGACCCGCAGGTGGGGCAGGCCGAATTGGACCAGTTCGGGCAAGATCCGGGGCCGGAGCAGCATCCCGCCGTAGAGCGAGATGTGCTCGTCGTCGTCGTCACGAACCGGGATGCCGTCGATGGTGGCGGCGTAGGTGCCGTGGGGGTCGAGCAGGCGGTTGAGGTCGACGACCGAGGCGACCTTGGCGTACCGGGCCACGGTCCTGCGCACCACGGTGTTGTACAGGTCGGTGCGACGGGGTTGGTTGATGTCCCAGGGGGCGCCGTCGGGCGCCTCGGTGGTCTGGGTGATGTAGGGAAGGGTCAGCACGGCCACGTGGGCGCCTCGGGACGACAGGATCCGGATGGCCCGTCCGAGCTCGCCCTCGTACCGGGCGTCCCAGGCGGGCTCGCCGATCCGGGTCCATCTGCCGTCGATGATCCGGTCGGACACCTCCCAACGGCCCAGGAGCACGGCGACCACGTCGGGATCGAGCCGGTCGATCTGCTCCTGCCACTTCTTCGGCCAGTCGGCGCACCCCTGGGCTGCCTGCGTGACGGAGCCCTCGATGTTGACGATGCTCCCCGGGTCGAGGTCGCAGCCCACGACGCCCTGGTTGACCAGAGTGGCCCCCCACGAGCCGGCCTGCACCCCCAGTCCGCCGCCCAGGGTGTAGGCCAGCGAGTCCCCGAGCAGCAGGATCCGGACATGCCGTCCCGGTGTGACGCCGGGCGGCAGCGACCGGGGTACGGCGAACACCCCCTCCCGCTTGGGTGTGCCGGTGGCGACCTGGGGCGCCGCGGCGACCGTGGCCAGGAGCAGGGCGGTGACGACGACGGCCAGGGCCACGGGAAGGGCGGCCACCAGGCGCCGGCCGGGCAGGGCCCGTCGGTTGCGGACCGGCATCTCGACCAGGTGGTATGACGCGACGGCGGCCGCACCGGTGGCGGCCAGGCGGACGGCCAGCAGGCCCGCGCCGGTCAGTCCGGTGTGCTGGCCGTCGAGCATCAGGAACATCGGGTAGTGGTAGAGGTAGAGACCGTAGGAGATCCGCCCGATGTACCCGAGGGCCCCGAGCGACAGCGCCCTCGACAGCCAGGCTCCAGGTCGCACCACCACCGTCAGGATCACCGCCGCGGTGGCTCCGGCCACCAGTAGGAACCCCCCGTTGTAGAGGAAGGGCCGCTCGCCGCTCACGGCATGGAGCGCCCACAGCAGGGTGATGGCTCCGACGGTCCCGAGGAGAGTGATGACCCGGCCCGGCGAGCGGATGCGACCGGAACGGCCGGCGGGGCCGCTCCGGCCGGGCTCGGCGCCCTCCCCGACCCGGCTTCGGTCTTCCCCTCCGAGGTCCCCGGGCCCGTTCCGGGCGACGCCCACCCGACGGGCGATACGGGGGATGGCCACGGCCAGCAGGGCGCCGGCCATGACCTCCTGGACCCGGGTGTCGGTGCCGTAGTAGAGGCGGGTGATGCTCACTCCGTGGTGCAGGAGCAGGGCGGTCACCGAGGCCGAGAGGACGATCCCGAGGGTCGCCACCACGGCCAGGCCCCGGCGCCCCCGCCGGCGCAGCACGAACAGGGCGAGGGCCGGCCAGACCAGGTAGAACTGCTCCTCGACGGCGAGAGACCAGGTATGGAGGAGCGGGGAGGGTGGCCCGAACCGGATGAAGTAGTTCTGCCCGGTGAGGACGAACCGCCAGTTCGCCACATAGGCCAGCGTGGCGAGGGCGTCACCCCGTAGGGCGCTCAACGTGCTGGGCAGGGCGAACCAGTGGGCGTAGGCCGCGATGAGCAACATAGTCAAGAACAGCGCCGGCAGCAGCCTCCGGGCGCGCCGCTCGTAGAAGTGCCGGAACCGCACCCTTCCGGACGACGCCCACTCCCCGACCAGCAGGGAGGTGATCAGGAAGCCGGACAGGACGAAGAAGATGTCCACGCCGAGCAGGCCGCCCCCGGCCCACGACACGCCACCGTGGAAGGCGAGGACCCCCAGGACGGCCACGGCACGGATCCCGTCGAGACCCGGGACGTGGGGTCCGGGGCGTCGGCCGGCCCTACCGTCCTCGGCCAGCAGATCAGGGTCGCCGGGCGGGGCCGGGGCCTGCGGCCCGGGGCCGGGAGCGAGATCCATGGTCGTCACGGCTGACGATCGTTGCACGTCCGTGCCGCCCCGTCGGTGCAGACGGCCGCCCGTCGGTGCCGTCGGTGCCGGCGGGGGGCCCCGGGCCGGGGCATCCA
Source organism: uncultured Acidimicrobiaceae bacterium (assembly GCA_963817005.1). Classification (GTDB taxonomy): domain Bacteria; phylum Actinomycetota; class Acidimicrobiia; order Acidimicrobiales; family RAAP-2; genus Bog-756. Next base: position 668,634 of record CAWFMN010000004.1, on the reverse strand, counting down.
GGGCCGCTTCGGGGGCGGACGGCCGACGTAGGCTGACCGGTCATGCTGCACCGGAGGCGCTCCCGACCCCGCTGGTGGCCGTGGTTGGGGCTGTGGACGGGAGTGGGCCTGGCCATCCGCCTGATCACCGTCTACCGCGACCCGCACAAGGTCGCCGGCGGGGACGCGTACTTCTACCACTACGGCGCCAACCTGCTGGTCAGCGGGCATGGATTCATCAACCCCTACTACTACCTCCACGACCACGCCCATCATGTGGTGCAGTCGGCCTCCTTCCCCCCGCTGTTCATCGGTCTCGTGGCCATCCCGTCCGCCCTGGGGCTCAAGACGTTCCTGGCCGAGCGGGTCTGGTCCTGCATCCTCGGGGCGGCGGCCATCGTGGTGGTCGGCCACACGGGCCGGGAGATCGGCGGCCGCCGGGTCGGCCTCATCGCCGCCTTCCTACTGGCGATCTACCCCAACATCTGGATGACCGACGAGCTGGCCCTGTCGGAGACGATCGCCCCGGCGCTGGTGGCCGGCGTGCTGTATTTCACCTATCGGTTCTGGAAACGCCCGACCCTCCCCCGGGCCATCGGGCTGGGCGCGTCGCTCGGGGTGGCCATGCTGGGTCGGGACGAGCTGGCCCTGCTGGTGGTGTTCATCCTGGTGCCCATCGTCCTGCTGGCCAAGACCCTCACCTGGAACCGACGGTTCGCCACCCTGGGGATCGGGCTGGTCACCGCCGCCTTGGTCGTGGCCCCGTGGGTGGGCTTCAACCTCAGCCGGTTCGACGATCCGGTCTTCATCAGCAGCGGACTGGGGGTGACGCTGGCCTCCGCCGACTGCCCGACCACCTTCTCGGGTGAGTATGAGGGGTACTGGTCGATGCCCTGCGCCGTCCACTACGCCAGCCAGCCGTCGGTCGACCTCCACGCCGACGAATCGGTGGAGGGATCGCAACTGCAGCACCTGGTCGTGGACTACCTCAGGGCCCACGAGAACCGACTCCTACCGGTCACCTTGGCCAAAGTGGGCCGGGGCTTCGGATTCTTCCACCCCATGCAGCAGATCCATCTCGACTCCTTCGTCGAGACCCGGCCCTACCGGTGGGCGTTGACCGGCCTGGTGGGCTACTACGTCCTGCTGGCCCTGGCCATCGGCGGCACGGTGCTCCTGCGCCGGCGTCGGATCCCGTCGTTCCCCCTGTGGGCGGTGGGGCTCGAGGTGGTGTGTTCGATGATCCTCACCTTCGGCCAGACCCGTTATCGGACCGCTTTCGAGGTCTCGCTGGTACTATTGGCCGCCGTCCAGCTCGAATGGTTCTGGTCCCGGTTGCCCGGCGGCCACGACGCCGGGGCCGATCCCGGGCCGGAGCCGGCCGCTGAGCTCGACCCCACCGCGACGGTCGACGAACCACCCGGGGAGCAGCCGGGGACGGGCTCGGGGGGTGGAGCGGACGACCGACCGGGCGTGCCCGCCGTCACCACCTAGAAACGACGAGATCCAGATGCCGAACGACCCGAAGATGCTCGTGGTGCTCCCGGCACTCAACGAGGAACGGTCCGTCGGGATCGTGGTCAAGGAGGTGCAGACCGCGGTACCCGACTGCACGGTGCTGGTGGTGGACGATGGATCGGTGGACGGCACCGCGGCCCAGGCCCGCGAAGCCGGGGCCGAGGTCATCTCGAACCCGTTCAACCTGGGGGTGGGCGGGGCGATGCGGGTGGGGTTCCGCGTGGCCCAGGCCCACGGGTTCGACCTGCTGGTCCAGGTGGATGCCGACGGACAGCACGACGCCCGTGACATCGGCACGCTGGTGGCACAGTTCGACGACGAGCCCGGCCCCCAGGTCGTCATCGGGGCCCGCTTCGCCGGACGGGGGGACATCGCCGTGCCCCGGGCCCGCCGTGCCGCCATGCGCCTGCTGGCCCGATACCTGTCCCGGGTCACCGGCACCAAGCTCACCGACGTCACTTCGGGGTTCCGGGCCCACAACCGGGCCGGCATCGAATTGTTCGCCCGCAGCTATCCGGCCGACTACCTCTCCGACACGGTGGAATCGCTGATCATCGTGGCCGACGCCGGCGGCCGTGTCCGCCAGGTCCCGGTGACCATGCGCCCTCGACTGGCCGGGTCCCCGAGCCAGTCGCCGGTGCGGGCGGCGCTCTACCTGCTGCGAGTGGTGATGGTGCTCGTGCTGTCGGTGTTCCGCCGCCACTCCAACCCCAATCGCCGACGAAGGACGGAGGCCCTGTGACCGGAGTCCACATCATTGCCCTGGTGAGCGCGCTGGTCACGCTCACCATCATCATCGAGCTGTCCCGCCGCCGTCACCTGCACGAGAAGTACGCCATCATGTGGCTGGCCGTGGCCGTGGTGATCGCCTTCTTCGCCATCTTCCCGGGCCTGTTCAACTCCCTGGCCCACGGGTTCGGGGTGAAGAACCCGCCCGACCTGCTCACGGTGACCGCCGCCCTGTTCCTGTTGACGGTGTGCGTGCGCCTCAGCTGGGAGGTGGGTCGTCTCGAGGACCGCTCGCGGGTCCTGGCCGAAGAGGTGGCGCTGCTCCGCAAGGACCTCGACGACAGGACCCTCGAGCGCACCTAGCGGCTCAGCTGGCCACCCGGCGCGGAATGATGGGCGCGTCCCGGCCGGTGCCGGACGCCCCGGGGGACGATGGCGAGCCGCCGGTGTCGTGCTCCTCGTGGTACTCCTCCTCGACGTTGACCGACCAGATGTCGTGGTTGGCGCCGTGGATGTTCTCGACCGTCAGCATGGCCGTGTACATGGAATGGTCCTGGTTGTTGTACTTGTGCATGCCGTTCCGGCCCACCGGGTGGACGTTCGGCGCATGCTGCTCGAACCACTGCCGGATGACCTCGACGTTGTCCCGGTACACGTCGTCGTAGACCGGGTAGGCCTTGGGCATCCGCACCACGTAGCCGACCTCCACGTCGGACGGCTCGACCAGCCCGATCGTGGCCAGCTCCTTCGTGGCCAGGGCCACCAGCTCGTCATCGGAGCAGTTCCACAGCTCGTCGCCCTCGAAGACGAAGTACTCCATGCCCAGGCAGGTCCGCCCGTCCTTGACCAGGAAGGGCGACCACGAGCCGAAGTTCTGGATACGGCCGACCTTGACGTCGGGCGAGTGGATGTAGATCCAGTTGTCGGGGAAGCCCCGTTCCACCGGCACGACGAGGGCCACGGTGACGAAGTCGCGGTAGTGCAGGTCGTCGGCGGCCCGGCGGACTTCATCGGGGACCGGGGGTTCGACGATGCGGGCCAGCGCGGTGAAGGGCATCGAGGAGATGACGTGGGACACATCCACCCGTTCCTCGACGCCGCCCGACGCCACGGTCACCGCCACGGCGGCGCCGTCCTCGACGTGGACGGTGGTGGCCGACGTCTCCATCCGGACCGACGCGCCCGACGCCTGGATCAGATCGGTACAGCGCTCCCACATCATTCCCGGGCCGTACTTGGGGTACTGGAACTCCTCGATGAGGCTGGTCACCTGCTTGGACTTGTCCCGGCGCTTGCCGGCCAGGGACGCTCGGACGGGCTCCCAGACCGCGTTCCACAGGGACATGCCCTTGATCCGCTGGGCACCCCAGTCCGCCGAGATCTCGGAGGCCGACACCGCCCACAGCTTCTCGTTGTACGTCTTGAAGAAGTGGTCGTACAGACGCCAGCCGTAGTTGGAGACGATGTAGCCCTCCAGCGTGGTGAGGTCCTTTGGGGGACGGAGCCTGACCCACAGGAACGAGAGGCCGCAGCGGAACGCCTCCACCACCCCCAGATTGGACAGGGCGTTGCCGAGCTTGATCGGGTAGTCGTAGAACTTGCCGCCGTAGTAGATCCGGCTCATGCGCGGCCGCAGGAGGAAATCCTCCGGCGGGAGGATCTCGTGCCAGAACTCCTCCACCGGTTTGACCTTGGTGAAGAACCGGTGGCCGCCGATGTCGAAACGCCAGCCGTCCCGTTCGACGGTGCGGCTGATCCCGCCCACCACGGTGTCCTGTTCCACGACCACCACGGGATCGCCCTGCCCAACCAACTCGTAGGCCGCCGTGAGGCCGGCCGGGCCGGCCCCGATCACCAGTACCGGGTCGGCGAGCGGAGCGGCGGCACCGCCTTCCCGTCCGGTCGTCGTCCTGGGCTCTGTCATCGGCTGGGCTCTGTCATCTCCGTGCGGTCCTGAGTCGGTCCGGTGGTGGTGAGGGGACGACCGACATCGACCGTCCACGAACTCGGGGCGGACCACCCACCGGGGCGATGCGCCTCACTTCCAAAGCGCCGTCCGCCCGGCCGTGCAACGCCCCGCAGGTTAGCGGGTGCTCCCTCGGAATCGTTGAACCCTGTGTCGGGCTCCTCTCACCAGGACGGCAGCATCCAGCCGCCGCGGGGCGACGCGGCACTTCGGGCGGTCGGCACCGGGGCCACGGCCGGCTCCTCCCCGGGGGCTCCGGAGCGGGCGTCCCCGGGGATGCCGTCCCCGGCGCCCCCGGCCGCCCCCGCTGCGGACCCGCCTGCGTCAGTTCCCTCCCCACGCGTTCCCTCGTGACCACCTGGGTCGTCGCTCGGCGTCGCACCCCCGGTCCCCCGACGCCCGAGACGGGCCCACACCCACTCCAGCTGGACGGCAGCCGCCAGTACCAGGGCCACCTCGAACGTGGTCCGGTACCGGGTCTGGCCGAAGGTCAGGGCCACCGACACGACGACGTCGAGCCCCACCGCCACCAACGGCAGGATGGGGATCCGGCGCCGGCGCAGGATGACCAGGCCCCCGACCGACAGCACCACGAGGGTGTAGTACATGCCCAGCCCCACGAGGGCCCAGCGGTACGGACGGGTCTCCACGGTGGAGTCGAGGCGGATCTGCTCGAGCGGGTGGAAGAGGGCGAAGGCGCGACCCTCCCTGGCCATCTCCACCGGGAGGATCCGGTTCCGGTGGTGCCCGATGAAGCGGAGGGCGTAGGCCTGGGCCTCGGCTCCCTGCACCGACTCGTCGGCCCCCGGGGTGAAGGTGCTCTTGACCAGGACGGCGCACTCCAGCGACCAGTACCCCTCGTAGGGACCGCGGTAGAGCTCGGCGCAGTTGGACGAGGCCAGCGTGACGCCGAAGCCCGAACTGATGAAGACCGGATCGTCGAACCGGCTCAGGTTGTAGCCGACCCAGGGACCGACGATGAGCGCCATGGTGAGCCCGGCGACGGCCAGCAGACCGATCCGTCGCCACCAGCGCAGTCCCGAGGCCGTCAGGACCAACGGCACCACGATGAACACGGCGAGGAGGGCAAGCTCGTCCCGGGCCAGCGCGGCCACGCCGACCGACGCGGCCAGGGCCGCCACCGACCAGGGGCCGGGACGCCTCCAGAACCGGTAGGCGGCCCAGAGGACCAGGGCCACCACGAGGGGCGAGAGGGCCTCGGAGAGGGCGAGCTCGTCGCTCATCCACAGGTTGGGGTACACGGCCACCAGGAACGCGGCGACGAGTCCCACCCGGCGACCGCCGATCTCACGTCCGGCGTACCCTCCGGCCACGATGGCGGCGGAGCCGATGATGCAGCACCAGACGCGGTGGGCGAAGAACGTCTTGAGGCCGACGAGTGACGGGATGGCCAGTACGAACACGAAGAGTGGTGGCCAGGCCGCGGTCTGCACCTGATGGTGGGCGCTCGTCGAGTAGTAGACGAACGGGCTCACGAACCCCTTCCCGGCCACCAGCAGGTTGGCCGCGTGGTGGTAGTAGTAGGAGTCACCACCAGGACTTCTGTCCGACCGGTGGGGGCCGAACAGCGACGCCAGACGGATACCGAGCCCCACCGCCGTCCAGAGCCCGAGCCACGGCCACCAGGCGCGGGCGGCGTGCCTCCCCCTGCCGATCATGGACGACCACTCTATGCTGTGACCTCCGGGGTCTCGCGAACCGGGGAAGGACCGCCGAGGGCCGGGCGGCCCTGCAGGATCCCGACGATCGTGGCACCCGAGGGGCGACGGGTAGCAGCGGGCTGGGAGTCGACGCCGGGTCGGGTCCCGAGGGGGGCAGACGGTAGATGCTGACAGCGACAGGGCTCGTCGAGTCCTGGGACCAAACTCCGGTGGGCCCGGCGGTCGACGAGCGTGAGAAGCTGCCCATCGACCTCTCCGGGCCGCACTGGGACACTCCCCCGCTCCCCGAATGGATCGACCCGGCCACCCTTCCGCCACCGCCTTACACCCCGCTCGACGGCAGCCGGGTGGCACCGCTCGACGGGATGCGGGCCTTCGCCGTGACCGCGGTGATCCTCTACCACGCCAATCCCAGCTGGGCCGTCGGCGGATACTTCGGTGTCGACGTCTTCTTCGTGCTCTCCGGCTTCCTGATCACCACGCTGCTGCTCGGCGAGTGGCGGGGATCCGGCGGGGTGGGCCTCCGGGCCTTCTGGGGTCGCCGGGCCCGCCGACTCCTCCCCGCCCTCTTCGTGATGCTGGCGGTGGTCGGTTCGGTGTCGGTGCTGGCGCCTCGGGTGCTGGGTTCGCCAGGACTCCTCGGCGACACCCTGGCCACGGTGGGCTACGTGGCCAACTGGCACTTCATCTTCCTGCACACCGACTACTTCGCCACCGTGGCCAACCCGTCCCCGCTCCAGCACACTTGGACTCTGGCCATCGAGGAGCAGTTCTACCTGCTGTGGCCCCTGATCCTGCTGGTCCTGGTGGGCGGGTTCCGCCGGCTGCGCCGACCTTCGGGCGCGGCTGGTCGGCGTCGCTCGGCCCTGGTGGCCGGAGTGGCACTGGCCGGAGCGGCGGCCTCGGCCCTGACCATGGCTGTCCTCACACCGGTCGGGGCCACCTCGGTGAACCGCTCGTACTACGGCAGCGACACGCGGGCCCAGGGCCTGCTGATCGGGGCCGCCCTCGCCGCTCTCTGTCTGTGGTGGGGACCGGTGCGGACCAGCGCCGGCCGCCGGCTCCTGGGCGTGGTCGGACTGGCCGGCGCCCTGGGCGTTCTCGTGATGTGGCGCACGGTACCCGAGTCCTCACCGCTGACCTTCCACGGCGGATTCGCGCTGCTGGCCCTGGCCACGGCCGGGGTGATCGCCTGCGTCACGCTGCTGGGCCGGCATCCGGTGGCCGGACTCCTCTCCGTGCGACCCCTGCCCTACCTGGGGAAGATCTCCTACGGGATGTACCTCTGGTACTGGCCCGTCCTGCTCGTCATGACGTCGCAGCGGACCCACCTCCAGGGAGTGGCCCTGCTGGCGGCCCGCCTGGCGGTCATCGTGGGCGTGGCCGCCCTCTCCTTCCACCTGGTCGAGTCCCCGATCCACCGGGGCCGGCTGGCCGGCTGGCGATCGTTGGTGGTCGTCCCGCTGGCCGCCCTGGCCGTCTCCCTGCTCCCCCTCCTGATGCCGTCCGCCTCGGCCGTGGTGGGGCCGGCGACGGTGGTCCCACCGGTGGCGTCGAAGGCGGCCCTCGCCCGTGCCGCCACGCCCGGCCCGGTGGCCGGGGCCGTGCCGGCCTCCCGACCGGTGCGCATCCTCTTGGTGGGTGACTCCATGGCCGGCTCGCTCGGCGTCGGCCTCACCGCCGTGGCCCCGCAGTACGGCGCCGAGATCCTGAACAATGGGTCACCGGGGTGCTCACTGGCCGAGGCCGAACAGGTCCGGGTGCTGTGGTATGTGGATCCACCCGGTGCGCCCTGCCAGGCCGACAACCCCGGCGGGGTCATCGACACCTATCAGAGCCTGGTCCGGCAGTTCGACCCTGACGTCGTGGTGTACCTGGCCCGCAGCGACACCATGGACACCCAGCTCGACGGCGCATGGCAGCACGTCGGCCAGCCGACCTTCGACTTCTGGGCCGAGGCCCGCTACGACCAGGCCATCACCGCGCTGAGCTCGCGTGGGGCCCACGTGGTCCTGCTCACCTCGCCCTACTACGACAGCGGCGAAGCCCCCGACGGGTCACCGTGGCCGGAGGACGACCCGCTGCGGGTCATCACCGACAACGAGCTGTTGGCGGCCTCGGCCCACCAGGACCCGAGGAAGGCCTCGGTGTTCAAACTGGGTGCCATGCTGTCGCCCGGAAACCAGTTCGACACCTCGGTCGGAGGCGTCACCGCCCGCTGCGCGGACGGTGTCCACATGACCGTCCCGGGCGGGGAGCTGGTGGGGGCCAAGCTCCTCCCCAAGTTGGTGGCCCTGGGCCGGTCCCACGCCCAGCTGCGCACGAGCCAGAGCCGGCCCGCCCTGCCCGTCCTCGGCCAGCCGTGGTGGTACTCCGACCTCCCCTGCGGCACCTGAATCCACCACGTCCCACCGCTCCGACCTTCAGGAGGTCGGACTGAACCGGACCAGTGACATCGGTTGGTAGAAGCTGGCGTCGTTGGCCCCCACCAGCAGCTGCGCCCGGTAGCGGGGGTCAGCCTGCAGGGTCTGGACGATGCCCTCGCACTTCACCCCGAGGGTCTGGTAGCCCGGGGCCCACACCAGAAAGATCTGCCTGCCCGGGGACGCGGCCAGGGTCTCGAGGTGTTGGGCGAAACCCAACGGGTTGCCCCTCGCCGAGGCTGCGCCGTAGTCGACCCAGTTCACGAACGACGGCCCGGTGCCGCGGGGGAAGGTGGTCTGGTGGTAGCGGTCGGACGGGAGGATGCGGGCCACCGCCGGACCGAGCTGGTCCGGGCAGTAGGCCACGATGTCACCGGGATGGCCGGTGCGGGCGATGGCCGCGGCGACCTGTCCGGCCTGGGTCCGGTTGGTGGTGATGTTGGTCACCGAGCTGGCCAATCCGGCCACGACGGCCACCGTCAGGATCAGGCTGCGGATCCGCCGGTCCTGGAAGGTGATGAGGCCGACGGAGACCATGAGGATGAGGGGGATGAACACCACCGAGGCGTAGCGGGCGTCGAAGGCGCTGTTGGTGAGGAAGCCCCCGGCGATGGCCGCGCCCAGCGTGCCCAAGACGACGACGGCCAGTGGGCGGGCCAGCGGGCGGGTCCGAATGTCGACGTCGATGTGCCGGCGGTTGGTGGCCGCTCCGAACAGGCCCAACCCGGCCAGGGCGAAGAAGATGAGGGCCAGGGCCCGACCCTGGCTGGTGCCACCGCCGGCAAACGAGGACACCGCGTTGACCATGGCCGCGAAGTTGGCCGGCGTGGCCCAGGGGGTGCCCGTGTGCTTCGACTGGAACAAGAAGGTGGGCAGCCAGGGGAGAAAGGTGAGGCATCCCACCGCCACGGCCACGAACGAGGCCCGCGCCCCGCGGCGCCACTGGGGACGGCCGCGCCACCCCTGCCAGGCCAACCACAGCATGGTGGTGCCGATCAAGTAGAGGGACCAGTAGTGGGAGTAGAGCAACAGGCCGGTCACCGCACCGACGGCGACGAGATTCCCCGGACGGGGCTGCCGGAGCGACCGGTCGAGCGCCAGGAACCCGAGCACGGTGAGCAGTATCACCAGCGAGTACATCCGGGTCTCGGTGTCGTACCGGGTGGCGAACGGCGAGGTGGCCACGAGGAGCATGGCCGCCCAGCCCACCCTCCGCCCGCCGATCCGGCGCCCGGCCAGCCAGGCCAGCGGCACGGTGATCACACCGACCACCCCGGACAGCGACCGGACCGCCACATCGGAGGTGCCGAACCATCCCGTCCAGAAGTGGAGCAGGACGTAGAACAGCGGGGGGGCGCCGTCACGTCGCAGGAAGGCGGGGATGTCGTGGAGCGGCAGCCGGGCGATGTTGACGGTGAGGGCCTCGTCCAGCCACAGGTCCGACCGGGTCCAGAACCGCAGGACCAGGGCGGCCACCATGACCAACACCGTCCCCACCACGATCACCACCCTGGTGGCGTGGCCGAACGGAGGCCCCTCGGGGTCCTCGGGGTCGGCGGGCCCGTGCATCGGGGCGTCCCCCGCCGACACCGGCGCGTCGGACGGGCGGTCCGCGTCGGGGCCGCTCTCGACCGCCGGGGCCTCCGGGAGGGCCTGGTCGGGGGGCGCGATCACAGGGGCGGATCCAGACGGAGGCGCATCCATGGACCGCATGGTACCCACGCTCCACGCCACGGTGGCGCCCCCTCCCCACCGTGGACCCTCGGGCTACTTGGAAGTAACCTGCCCCCACGCGCCCGCTGCGCCTGTGGCAGAGTGCATCCGTCCCTACGGACGCCGCAGGTAGACAGTGGGCAGGGGAGAGATGGGGGAACTCGGTGACATCGGGTAACGAATTGAGCCGGCGGACATTTCTGTCCAGGGGGGCCGCCACCGGCGGCCTGGTCGTGCTGGGGGCCGGCGGGGCGAGCGTGCTGGCCGGATGTTCTTCGAGTCCGTCGACCTCGTCGTCGACCACGGCCGGCGGCGACTCCTCGAGCGGGTCGAAGCCCGGGGTCAACACCGGGACGCCCAAAAAGGGCGGCTCGGCCACCATCGCCACCCTGGCCGAGATCGACGGGTTCTTCCCGCCTTCCAACCACTGGGACACCAACGGCTTCCTGTATGCCAACACCGTCTACGACCCGCTGATGTGGGTGGCGGCCGACGGGTCGGTGCAGCCGTACCTGGCCAAGTCCCTCACCAGCAACTCGGACTACACCGTGTGGACCATGACCCTGCGGTCGGGGGTCAAGTTCAGCGACGGCTCCGACCTGACCTCGACGGTGGTCAAGAACAACTACACCGCTCTGGCTGCATCGGCCCTGACCGGCACCGCGCTCAAGGGGATCACCTCGGTGGACACCCCGGACGCCATGACGGTGGTGTACAACCTGTCGGCACCGCGCCCGTCGTTCGCCGCCGGGCTGACCACCCAGGTCGGGTACGTGGTGGCCCAGGCCATGTTGGACCAGACGGCGGCGGGCAAGACCCCCAATCCCATCGGGACCGGGCCCTTCATCTACTCCTCGTGGCAGCCCAACGACCACTTCACCGCCACCAAGAACCCCAACTACTGGCGGGCCGGCTATCCGCATCTCGACCAGATCACCTTCAAGCCCATTCCCGACGACACCCAGCGGGCCGCCACCCTCCGGACCGGTGGCGTCGACCTGATCCTCACCAGCGATCCGGTGACCATCAAGGAGTTCGTCGGGTCCTCGCAGTACCAGTTGGTCGACAGCCTCACCGGGGTCATCGGTGAGCCCACTGTGGCCTTCATCATGTTGAACACGGCGGTGGCCCCCACCAACGACCTCCGTATCCGCCAGGCGTTGGCCAAAGGGCTCAACGTCGAGCAGATCCTCAAGATCTTCGGTGGCGGCTTCACCAAGCCCATCAACGGGCTGTACCCGCCGGGTTCGCCGTTCTACAGCAGTGACACCGGCTATCCGGCCTTCGACCTCGCCGGCGCCAAGGCATTGGTCAATGAGTACAAGGCCGAGCACGGCACACCCTCGTTGACCCTGAGCACGGTGACCGATCCGCGGCTGGAGCAGGTGGTGCAGATCATCCAGCAGATGTGGAACCAAGCGGGGTTCGACATCACGGTCAGCGCCATTCAACAGGCCACCCTGATCACCGACTTCATCACCGGCAAGTTCCAGGCGGCCACGTCCTACCAGTTCGGCGCGGTCGACCCCGACCTCAACTACGTCTGGTTCAGCACCACCACGGTCTCGCCGGTCGGGGGCATCGGCCTCAACTTCCCCCGCAACTCCGACCCCCAGATCGAGTTCTCGCTGCAGTCCGGTCGCACCTCGTCCAGTCAGTCCACGCGTCAAGTGGCCTACAAGAAGCTCAACCAGCGCCTGGCCACCGACCTCCCCTACCTCTGGCTCGAGCAGTACCCCTTCGCCATGGTCGGCGACGAACGCATCCAGAATTTCGCCGGCCTGACGCTGCCCAGCGGGGCGCCGGGCTACGGCTTCGACGAGGGCATCATCTTCCCCACCCAGATCTGGCTGAACGGATAGCGGGACGGGCTGCTCGGCTCTCGCGTCCCGATCCTCATGGCCAAGTACTTCATCCGCCGATTCCTCCAGCTGGTGGTGGTGGCGTTCATCATCTCGGTGCTCTGCTTCATGCTGGTCCATCTGCTTCCCGGCGACCCGTCGGTGATCATCCTGGGGCCCAACGACACCGCCCACAACCGGGCCGTCCTGCTCCAGGAGCTGGGTCTCAACAAACCCCTCTATCAGCAGTACTTCACCTGGCTGACGGCCGTGTTCCACGGCAATCTGGGCCAGTCCTACCTCAACCACGAATCGGTCACCCACATCGTGGCCACCGGCTTCCCCATCGACCTGGAGCTGATCATCATCTCGCAGGTCATCGCCTTCGCCGTGGCCATCCCCCTGGCCCTCGTGACGTCCCGGCGACCCAACCGGGCCCTGGACAACGTGTCCACCACCAGCACCTTCGGCTTGCTGGCCCTCCCCCCGTTCGTCATCGCCCCGATCATGGTGGCCGTGTTCGCCGTGGGACTGCACTGGTTCCCGGCCACCGGGTACGTCCCCTTCTCCCAGGACCCGGCGGCCAACCTGCACGACATGATCCTGCCGTCGCTGGCCATCACCGCCGGGTCGATCGCCGTCTACTACCGGCTCCTGCGGTCCGACCTGATCAGCACGCTGCAGGAGGACTTCATCACCATGGCCCGCTCCAAGGGCCTGGGCAACCGCAGCATCATGTGGCGTCACGCCTTCCGGCCCTCGTCGTTCTCGCTGTTGGCCGCGGCCGGCGTCAACATCGGCGCCCTGCTGGCCGGGACGTTCATCGTGGAGTACCTGTTCGCCATCGATGGACTGGGCTACTCGCTGGTCCAGGCCGTGCAGCAACGGGACTACCTGGTGGTCCAGGGGATCGCCCTGGTGGTGGCCATCGCCTACGTGGTGGTCCAGTTCATCATCGACTTCCTCTTCACCGTGGTCGACCCCAGGGTGACCCGGGAGTGACGGATGCCTGACGACCGCGAGCTCAGCGACACCCGCGCCTCGGGTCAGCTCCTCAGTGACCAGGTCCCCGGCCTGGCCGCCATCGACGAGCTCGTGGTCTCGCGCCAGAGCGAGCAGCTGCCGTCCGAGGACATCATGGTGTCCAAACCCATGGGCATCCTGTTCTGGCTGGCCATCGGGTGGGTGGCCCTGGTGGTGGGGCTGGCGGTGGTGGCCGAGCTCCTCCCCCTGCCCAACCCCAACTTCCAGAACTACTCGGCCATCAACGCCCCGCCGAGCATCCATCACCTGCTGGGCACCGACGACCTGGGGCGCGACCTACTGAGCCGTCTGATCTTCGGTGCCAGGGTCTCGCTCATCGTGGGCTTCTGCTCGGTGGCCATCGGCATGCTGATCGGCGGGACGCTGGGCCTCGTCTCCGGCTACAAGGGTGGGCGCCTGGACGTGGCCTTGAACGCCGGCTCGTTCGTGATTCTGGCCTTCCCGGCCATCGTCGCCGTCATCGCCATCCTGGCGTTCTGGGGGCAGTCGTTGGTCAAGATCACGGTGATCCTCTCGGTGGCCGTGATCCCCTTGCTGTACCGGGTGGTCCGGGCTTCCAGTCTGGCCTTTGCCAACCGTGAGTTCGTGATCGCCGCCCGGACGCTCGGCGCCAAGTCGTCGCGGATCGTGTTCCGTGAGATCCTGCCCAACGTGGTACCCGTCGCGGTGACGTTCGGCCTCATCACCGTGGCCGGCGTGATCGTCATCGAGGGGTCGCTGGCCTTCCTCGGCCTGTCGGTGCCCCCTCCCACCGCGTCGTGGGGCAACATGATCTCGGAGGGCACCTCCAACGGCACGCTCAACATCAACCCCTATGTGATGTTGTGGCCCGTGCTGTCCATGTTCCTCCTGCTCCTGTCCATCAACCTCATCGGGGACCGGCTGCGCCAGCGCTTCGACATCCGTGAGGGCCTGTTGTGAACCGGCGGTCGCCCAAGGCCGGCACCACCAGCCTCGAGTTCCCCGATGTCGGCGAGCCGTCCGGGCCGTTGCTGGTGGTCGAGGACCTCCACACCGCCTTTCGGACCACCAGGGGCACGGTCCGGGCCGTGGACGGTGTCTCGCTGTCGGTCGACCGGGGCAAGACCTTGGGCATCGTCGGGGAGTCGGGCTCAGGCAAGACCGTGCTGTCGCGCTCGATCATGGGCCTCCTTCCCCCGCACGACGTGATCACCAGCGGCACCGTCCACTTCGCCGGGCACGAACTGACGGCCATGACCCCCGACCAACTCCGTCAGATCTGGGGGGCCGAGATGAGCATGATCTTCCAGGATCCGATGACGGCCCTCAATCCGGTCAAGCGAATCGGAAAGCAGATCACCGAGTCCCTCCGGCTCCATGTGGACATGGACCGGAAGGAGGCCGTGGCCACGGCCATCGAGCTGCTCCGCGCCGGTCGGGATCCCCTCCCCCGAGGAACGGATCCGCTGGTACCCGTTCCAGCTGTCCGGCGGGATGCGCCAGCGGGTGATGATCGCCATCGCCCTGGCCTGTGCCCCCCGGCTGGTCATGGCCGACGAGCCGACCACCGGCCTCGACGTGACCGTGCAGGCCCAGATCCTCGATCTCCTCGCCGACCTGCAGCGCGAGCGGCACATGGCAGTGATCCTGGTCACCCACGACCTGGGGGTGGTGGCCAACCGCGCCGATGACATCGTGGTCATGTACGCCGGCCGGATCGTGGAACAGGCCCCGACCCGCACCCTCTTCCACGACACCCACATGCCCTACACCCGGGCGCTCATGGACTCCATCCCCCGCCTCGCCGATCGCAGCGGAGTGCGCCTGAACGCCATCGCCGGTCGGCCCCCGGACCTCATCCACCCACCCCCGGGCTGCCGGTTCGCCCCCCGCTGCCCGTATGTGCAGGACAAATGCCGGGACAGCGAGCCTCCGCTCCGCACCGCCGGTTCCCCCGAGCACCTGTTCGCCTGCTGGTATCCGTTGGTCAACGGCATGCCGACGTCTCCGGTGGCCACACCGACGGTGAGGGGTCCGGTGGCGGCGGCCCTGGCCGAGGTGGCGGCGGGGTCGGACCCGGCAGCATCCGATGGTTCCCGGCCTCCGGCGCCCGCCGCGGCGACCGACGGCGGCGAACCGGTCACCGGCGGGGAGGGCCCGTCGTGACCCAGGCGCCGACCGGCCCGCCGGTGGCACCCGGTCAGTCCGGTCCACCCGGTCCACCCGGTCAGTCCGGTCCTTCCGATGCGTCCGGTCGGGATGGGGACGACGACGGGGTGGTCCTCACTACCGACCGACTGGTGGTGGAGTTCCGCAGCGGTCGCCAGACGGTGCAGGCGGTGTCCGGCGTGTCCTTCTCCGTCCGCAACGGGGAGACGTTGGGGCTGGTCGGCGAGTCGGGGTGTGGGAAGTCGACCACCGGGCGGGCCCTGGTCCAGGTGCAGGCGCCCACGTCGGGCACGGTGACCTACAAGGGCCAGGACCTGGCCAAGCTCAGTAACCGTCAGCTTCGCAGGGTCCGAACCAAGATCCAGATGATCTTTCAGGACCCCATCTCGTCGCTCAATCCACGTCGCCGGGTCCGGGACATCGTGGCCGAACCACTCAATATCTGGGGACGCGGCACCAAGACGGAGCGGGCGACCAAGGTGCGGGAGATGCTCGAGGCCGTGGGCATCGATCCCGACACCGCTGGTGACCGCCGACCGCAGGAGTTCTCCGGTGGGCAGTGCCAGCGCATCAGCATCGCTCGTGCGCTGATGGCCGAACCCGATCTCCTGATCTGCGACGAGCCGGTGTCGGCGCTCGATGTCTCCGTGCAGGCCCAGATCCTGAACCTGCTGGCCGACCTCAAGCAGCGGTTCGGGTTGACCATGGTGTTCATCGCCCACGACCTGGCCGTGGTCAAGAACGTGAGTGACCGGGTGGCGGTGATGTACCTGGGCAAGCTGGTGGAGATCGCCGAATCGGATGAGTTGTACCGCGCGGCGGCCCACCCCTATACCGAGGCACTCCTGGCGTCGATCCCGGAGCCCGACCCGGACCAGGTTGGCCACCACAAGGGCCTGACCGGTGAGCTCCCCTCCGCGCTCAACCCGCCGTCGGGCTGTCGGTTCCGGACCCGCTGTCCCTACGCCCAGGAGCTCTGCGCCGAGCAGGAGCCCCCGCTGCGGGACCTCGCGCCCGGCCACCAGGTGGCCTGCCATTTTCCGCTGTCCGGCGGTCCCGCCGGGAAGGCGGCCGGCCCGGGGGCCGAGACCGGATCCGACGCCGTGGCGCCCGTCGTGCCTGCTCCGGCGGCTCCTGGGGCGACGGCCCCGGCCGGTCCCGTCGTGGCCCCGGCGCACCCTCCGGCTCCGACGCCGGTGCCGACCCGTGCGGTCCCGGCGCCGGTGGTCCCGGCCACCGCTGTTCCGCCAGCGGCAGCTACTCCGTCCACCGCCCCGACCGACGCGCCCGCGCTCCCGTCCGACGCGCCCGGGGCGGACGGCTCGAAGAAGAAAAAGAAGAAGAAGTAGGCCGGGCTCG
Organism: uncultured Acidimicrobiaceae bacterium; assembly: GCA_963817005.1. GTDB lineage: Bacteria > Actinomycetota > Acidimicrobiia > Acidimicrobiales > RAAP-2 > Bog-756. Next base: position 652,250 of record CAWFMN010000004.1, on the reverse strand, counting down.
GCCCGACCAGCGGGAGCGGCGCCCTCAGGATCGGGTCAGCTGCCCTCGACGGTCTCGGGGACGGGCGGGGCGGCCTCGGCCACGGGAGCCTCATGGACGGGCAGGGCGGCCTCGGCCACGGGAGCCTCGGGGACGGACGGGGCCACCTCGGCCACGGGAGCCTCAGGGACGGACGGGGCCACCTCGGTGGCGCCCTCGGGGATCACGGGGACCTCCCCCGCCGGCATCTCGGGGCCGCCTTCACCGGTGCCGTGCTCGGCCACGTAGTCGGCCCAGGCCGCCTGGGCCTCGGTCTCCGGCGTGAACTCGGTCTCGGCGTAGTCGGAGCCGATGTAGTTGCCCTCTTCGTCGTAGGCGTGCTCACCGAAGGCCTCGCGGTACTCCTCGGACACCTCGCCGCCCTCGGCGGCCTGCTTGATCGACAGGCTGATGCGCCGGCGCTGGAGGTCGATGTCGATGATCTTGACCCACAGCTCCTCGCCGGGGGTGACGACCTGCTCGGGCAGGTCCACGTGGTGACCGGCCATCTCCGAGATGTGGACCAGGCCCTCGATGCCGTCGCCCACCTGGACGAAGGACGCCGAACGGCACCAGCTTGGTGATGCGGCCGTAGACCAGCTCGCCGACCTGGTGGGAGTTGGCGAACTCCTGCCACGGGTCGGTCTGGGTGGCCTTGAGCGAGAGACTGATGCGCTCCTTGGTCGAGATCGACGTCGAGCACCTCGACCTCGATCTCGTCGCCCACCGACACCACCGACGACGGGTGGTCGACGTGCTTCCAGCGACAGCTCGGACACGTGGACCAGGCCGTCCATGCCGCCGAGGTCGACGAAGGCACCGAAGTTGACCACCGAGGACACCACGCCCTTGCGGCGCTCGCCCGGCTTGAGGTTGACCAGGAACTCGCCCCGCTGCTCCTTCTGGGTCTCCTCCAGCCAGGCCCGGCGGGACAGGACCACGTTGTTGCGGTTCCGGTCGAGCTCGATGATCTTGGCCTCGATGACCTGGCCCACGTAGGGCTGCAGCTCGCGCACCCGGCGCAGCTCGACCAGCGAGGCGGGCAGGAAGCCGCGGAGGCCGATGTCGACGATGAGGCCGCCCTTGACCACCTCGATGACCGGGCCCGACGACCATCTCGTCGTGTCTCCTTGAGCTTCTCGATGGTGCCCCAGGCCCGCTCGTACTGGGCCCGCTTCTTCGACAGGATCAGGCGACCCTCCTTGTCCTCCTTCTGGAGCACGAGGGCCTCGATGTGCTCGCCGAGCGTGACGATCTCGGACGGGTCGACGTCGTTGCGGATGGACAGCTCACGGACCGGGATGACGCCCTCGGACTTGAAGCCGATGTCGAGCAGGACCTCGTCCCGGTCGATCTTGACCACGGTCCCCTCGACCAGGTCACCGTCGTCGAACTCGACGATGGTGCCGGCCATGGCGTCCTCGAGGGAGGCGCCCCCGAGGTCGTCCTCGATCGATCGAGCGGGGGATGTAGTTCCCCGTTCTCGTCGAAGGTGCCCATGGCCTCGGGCGAGAGGAGGGCGGTGCCCTCGGGTACGACGTGCGTGTCAGACATGAAGGTAGGTAGCTCGCTTTCCGGACAGATCGCCGCGCCCCGTCAGGGGTCCGGCGGTGAAGGTAGGGGTCACACCGTCGTGACCGGGTGTCAATGGTACTCCACCGGCCACGCTGGTCGAGCGGCGAGCCCGCCGCTGCCCCGGTCAGGCCCCTTTGGCCTCGGCCCACGAGGAGCCCCAGGCCATGGCCACCTTGAGGGGCACCGTGAGGTCGGCCGCCCCGGTCAGGGCGGCCTCGGTGAGGGCGGCCACCTCGTCCTCCTCGCCCGGCGTCCACCTCGACGAGGACCTCGTCGTGGACCTGGAGGACCAGTCGGAGGCCAGCCCGCTGCTCCTCCAGGTCGCGAGTCCAGCCGGACCAGGGCCACCTTGAACAGGTCGGCGGCCAGGCCCTGGATCCCGGCGTTCATGGCCTGGCGCTCGGCCGCCTGGCGCACCTGGTAGTTGCGGCGAGTCGAGGTCGGGCAGCGGCCGGCGGCGGCCGAAGGCGGTCCGCGTGTAGCCGGCGGTCCCGGGCCTCGGCCACCGCCTGCGTCCATGTAGGCGCTTCACCGAGGGGAAGGCGGCGAAGAATGCCTCGAGGATGCCCGCGGCCTCCTCGACCGGCACGCCCAGGCGCTGGGTGAGGCCGTAGGCCTCCATGCCGTAGGCCAGGCCGTAGGAGACCATCTTGGCGGTGGACCGCTGGGCGTGGGTCACCTCGTCGCGCGTCGACCGCCGAAGACCGCGGCGGCCACCGTCCGGTGGATGTCCTCCCCGGCGGCGAAGGCCGCGATGAGGCCCGGGGTCCTCGGACAGGTGGGCGATGGCCCGCAGCTCCACCTGGTCGTAGTCGGCCACCAGGAAGCGCGCGCCCGGCGGCCGGGACGAAGGCCTCGCGGAAGCTGCCGGCCCTCCTCGGTGCGCACCGGGATGTTGTGGAGGTTGGGCCGGTCCGAGGACAGGCGCCCGGTGCGGGCCACGGTCTGGCGGAAGGTGGCGTGGATGCGGCCGTCGGCGGCCACCTCGGCGAGCAGGCTCTCCCCGTAGGTGGAGCGCAGCTTCTCCACCTCGCGGTAGCGGAGCAGCGCCTCGACGATCGGGTGCTGGTCGCGCAGCTGCTCGAGCGTGCGGGCGTCGGTCGAGAACCCGGTCTTGGTCTTCCTGCCCGGGGTGAGGCCCGAGCTCGTCGTAGAGCACCGTGCGCAGCTGGGGCGCGGAGTTGACGTTGAACGGCTCGCCGGCCAGGTCCTGGATGGTGGCCTCGAGCGACGTGCGACCTCCTCGGTCAGTGCGGCGGCGATGGCCGGCAGCTCGTCGCGGTCGACCGGGATGCCGACCACCTCCATCCGGGCCAGCACCCGGACCAGGGGCTGCTCGATGTCGTCGTGCAGCCCGTCCTCCTCCGCCTCGGCCAGGGCTGCCAGCATGGGCGACCGGAGCCGGGCCAGCACGGCGGCCAGGCGCACCGACTCCAGCGCCGACGCGTCGAGCCCCGACGGGTCCCGGCGTCCCGGTGCCGCCCGGTGTCGTCGCCGGCCGGACGTCCAGGACGAAGGCGCCCTGGCCCTTGGCCCCGTGCCGTCGTCGACCTCCACGGCGAGGAAGCGGGCGGCCAGGTCACGAGCCGGTAGCCGTCGGTCGAGGGGTCGAGCAGGTAGGCCGCCACCGCCGTGTCCAGGGCGAGGCCGGTGATGTCGACGCCCAGGGGGAGCAGCGAGCGCATCATCTCCTTGGCGTCGTGGGCCACCACGGCCACGCCGTCGGGCCCGAGCCCGCCGGCCAGTGCCTCCAGCACCGACGGCGGTCCCCGAGCAGCGGATCGGCGCCGGCGCCCGGTCCGAGGTGGACCACCCCGGCCGAGGCTCCGTCGCCCGCCGGGCTCGGCGGCCAGGGTCAGCGAGGCCAGCGGGCGAGCGCCCGGGGTCACCGGTCCACCGGGCGTGGAGGGCCACCGCGACGGATGCCGTCCCGGGCGACGGCCACCAGGCCCGCCGCCTCCTTGGCGGCACCCGGCGCGTCGAGGGGCGCCGACGCCTCGGGCCGGGACAGCCAGCTGGGCTGGTCCCCGGTCGGGTCCGCGGTCGGACCGGCGGCCGCGGCGCGCTGGCCGGCGGGCCGGGCGGAGCCCGGGGCCGGCTCGCCGAAGGCCCCCTCGCTCGATCAAGCGTGGTCGAGCCGGGTCCACAGCCGGCGCAGCTCGCAGCTCGGTCGAAGGCCTGGTGGGCCGCTGTCCAGGTCCCAGCCGCCGAGCACCAGGTGGTCGACGTGGACGTCGAGGGGGACGTCGCGCACCAGCGGGATGACCTCGGCGTTCGTGCGGACCCGCTCCTGGTGGGCGGCCAGGTTCTCGCGCAGCTTGGGCGTCAGCGCGTCGAGGTGGGCGAAGAGGGCGTCGAGGTCGCCGTACTGGTTGACGCAGCTTGGCCGCCGTCTTCTCCCCGACGCCGGGCACGCCGGGCAGGTTGTCGGAGGGGTCGCCGCGCAGCGCGGCCAGCAGCGGGTACTTCGCCGGGGGCACCCCGGTCCGCTCCTCGATGCCCGGCCTCGTCGTAGAGGGCGTAGTCGCTCACGCCCCGCCGGTTGTAGAGCACCCGGACGTAGGGGTCCTCGACGAGCTGGTAAGAGTCGCGGTCCCCGGTGACGATGACGACCGGATGTCCCCGGTCCCGGGCCTCGGTGGCCAGCGTGGCCAGCACGTCGTCGGCCTCGTAACCCTCGGCGCCTGAGCACCGGGATGGCCAGCGACGTCGAGGACCTCGCGGATCATGTCGAACTGCGGCGGGAGGTCGGCGCGGCGTCTCGGACCGCCCGGCCTTGTAGTCGTCGACGATGTCGTCGCGGAAGGTGCCGCCGGGCAGGTCGAAGGCCACGGCCAGGCCCACCGGGCGATGGTCCCGGACCAGGTATGACCACCATGGAGGTGAATCCGTGCACCGCGTTGGTCACCACGCCGGTCGCTGGTGGCGAGGTCGGGCGGGCAGGGCGAAGTAGGCCCGGAAGGCCAGCGACATCCCGTCCAGGAGGATCAGCGGATGGGAGGACGGGTCGCCCGCCCCGCCCGCCCCGGTCCTCCGGTGGACGTGACCGCCGGGGTCGGAGGGGTCGTGGCCGTCCGCGACTCGGCGGGGGCCTCGTCGCCCGTCGACTTGGGGGTCCGGGTCCTGGGGGTGGAGGTCATGGCGGTGGCCCGGCCGTCCCTACGGGAGGGTGCCGTCGAGGACCTGCCGGGCCACGTCGATCATCCGGGACCGGGTGCCCATGGCCGTCCGCTGGATGAAGCCGAACGCCTCGGCCTCGGACAGGCCCGAACCGCTCCATCAGCACCCCCTTGGCCCCGTCGACCAGACGCCGGGTCTCGAGCTTGTCCTCGGCACTGGAACGTGATCCCGTCGTGCCTTCGGCTACCGCCTCACGGGCCTCGGCGTCGATGGCCCACTCCTGTTCGCACCGGGCCACGGCCTGGTCGATGGCCGGCATGAGCTCGATGCGCTGGAACGGCTTGACCAGATAGGCGGCCACGCCGGCGTCGCGGGCCTCGTCGATCAGGTTGCGCTGGCTGAAGGCGGTGAGGATCAGCACCGCCACCTTGATGCTCGAGGTCCCGGATGGCCCGGGCCGCCGCCAGACCGTCGAAGCCGGGCATCTTGACGTCGAGGATGACCAGGTCGGGGTGGTGGGCCCGCACCAGGTCCACGGCCTCGTCGCCGCGACCGGTCTCCCCCACGACGTCGTACCCTTCGTCCAGCAGGATCTCCTTGAGATCCAGCCGGATGATCGCCTCGTCCTCGGCGATGACCACACGCCTGGTCATATCTCAGGTCCTTCCGGTTGGGGGGTCGACGGCAGGTCTCGTCGACGGGCCCGGGGCACCAGCCGGTGACCCGACGGGAACGGCCACAGTAGCGGAGGCCGGCAGGGGGCGACCCTCGAGAACCCCGGCTCGACTAGCAACCCGGGTCGACCACCAATCGGTCGAGCAGCTCGTTCTGGCGACGCTCCAGTTCGTCGATCTGCTCGGCCAGGGCGTCCCGGTTCTGTCGCATGACCGTGGCATGTCGCGTGGCCTCGTCGTGCTCCTTGGAGGCCAGGGGCGTCTCCGACACCATGGCCCGGAGCCGGGTGTCGTCAGCGATCTCGTCGACCACCAGCAACTGCTCGTCGAGCACGGCCAATTCGGCCCGGGCCCGCACCAGCCGGTCGTGGGCGTCGCTGAGACGTCGTTCGAGGGTGGTCCGATGCATGGAACGGTAATTCTACGCATGCCGGAGACCCGTCGAGTCCGGACCGGCACTGGTCAGCCGTCCGGAACATCGATGACCTGGCGTCTCGCCCCCAGGCGGGCCAGAGCCGCAGGATCGGGCGGCGGACCCATTCCCGGTCCGCCCGGGAGGCTGGAGACCAGGGCCCCGGCAGCCCCGTGGCGGAAGGGCGGCACGTCGGGCACGAGATCGTCCTCGAGGTAGGACCGGGTGGGACTCAGGTCTCCTGGCCAGGCCATGCCGTCCAGGGCGCCCAGGACGGTGATCACCCCCCGGGCGTAGCCGGTCTCGAACATGCCCCCCATCCAGAGGGGGATGCCCCCGCGGGCGCACCGGTCGACGACCTCGAGGGCGGCGCCGAGTCCTCCGAGCCGGGACGGCTTGACGCACACCACCGAGCACGCGCCCAAGGCCAGGGCCTCCTCGACGGAGCGCGGGGAGTCAAGGCTCTCGTCGAGGCAGATCGGCGTGGCCATCCTGCTGGCCAGGTCGGCATGGGCGGCCAGGTCGGACCGTTCGAAGGGCTGCTCGATGCAGAGGAGCCCGAAGCGGTCCAGCGCCGCGAGCTCGGGGACGCCGGAGCGACCGGTGAGCTCGGCGTGACCGGCCGGACGGTCGGAGTCACCGGCGAGCGCCTCGTCGCCGGCCCCGTACGAGCCGTTGGCGTCGACCTGGAGGCTCAGGTGGGGGAAGGCGGCAGCGATCCGGGAGACCGGCTCGACGTCCCAACCCGGGCCGATCTTGAGCTTCACCCTCCCGTAGCCCTGTCCCACCAGGGCGCGCACCGCGTCCAGGAGCTCGTCGGTGGTGTCGGCCTGGCCCACCACCGCTCCGAGCTCCACCAGACGTCCCTCCACCCCCAACAGGCCGGCCAGGGACCGTCGCTCGGCCCGGAGGTGGGCGTCGGCCACCGCCATCTCCAGGGCGGCGAACGCCAACGGCGCATGGGGGGAGGTCCGGCGGATCTCCCCGAGTTCGGACGGCGGCGGGAGGAGGGGTCGGCGGGGACCGGACCGGACGGATCGGTCGGCCTGGTCGAGGAGGGCCGGGACCATGCTGTGGCCGAGGACGGCGACCGACCCTTCGACGTCCTCGGCGTCGAAGGTGGCGTCGGCCAGTGCCGCGCACTCGCCCCAGCCGTCCACCCCCTTCGTCGTCTCGCCGTCGGTGTCGAGGGCCCGGCCCACCAGGTGGACGAGGGCGACCCGCCGGGTCCGGTGGTCACCTCGGGCCGTTCGCACCGGAACCCGGAACGGCAGCTCCACCGTCCACAGACCGACGGAGTCCAGGGCGATGCGGTGGGTGCGGCCCAGTCCCGCCCACCGTTCGGGCAGCGAATCGGAGGGGGCGCCGCGGTCCATGCCGTGAGCCTACGGTCCGGATGGTGCGTGATTGGGTGCCGCCGGTCGGCCCCGTTCCCCCCGGCGGGGAAGGCGGGTGGGGATAGGCTGCGCCCCCACCGGCCCGGGTGGCGGAATGGCAGACGCGGTGGACTCAAAATCCACTGTCCGAAAGGGCGTGCGGGTTCGAATCCCGCCCCGGGCACCCTCCTCCTGACACGGACGGCGACCTCCGAGCGGAGCGACACGGGACCACGACCGGGCCGGAGGCGGGCCACCGGGACCGGCGCCGGGCGGACACACCCTTCGGTGACCCGTGGGTAATCACCGGAAACGGAGGCGGCCGTGCCACACTTGTCCGGCCATCGCGAACCCGTGGGATGAGACCCATCCCCGCCGGGCATCGAGGACGAAATCGAGAGGAGTCGGCAGGTGCTGGCCTTTACCTTCCCGGGACAGGGATCGCAGCGGTCCGGGATGGGTCACGCCTGGGTCGAGCATCCGTCGTGGGAGGTCACCGCCGAGGCCTCCGAGATCGCCGGACGCGATCTGACCGACCTGCTGCTCGACGCCCCCATGGAGGAGCTGACCCGCACGGCCAACGCCCAGCTGGCCACCTTCGTGATGAGCCTGGTGGTCCTCGACGCCGTCGAGCGCCTGGGCCTGTTCCCGGCGGCCTGTGCCGGCCACAGCCTGGGCGAGTACACCGCCCTGGTGGCTTCGGGCTCGCTGTCGTTGTCCGACGGCACCCGGCTGGTGGTGGAGCGAGGGAGCGCCATGCAGGTGGCGGCGGACGAACGGCCCGGGCACCATGGCCGCACTGATCGGCATCGCCGACGACGACGCCGAGGCGGCCTGCCAGCGGGCCGAGGCCGACGTGTGGGTGGCCAACTACAACGCCCCCGGCCAGGTGGTCATCGCCGGTACGGCAGAGGGGGTGGCCACGGCCATCGACCGGGCCAAGGAGCTGGGCGCCCGCAAGGTGCTGCCCATCCCCGTCTCCGGGGCCTTCCACACCCAGCTGATGCTGCCGGCCCGCACCCGGCTCCGTCAGACGCTGGACGAGGTGACCTTCCACTCCCCCGAGGTCCCGGTGGTGGCCAACGTCGACGCCCGGGTGCACACGCGATCCGGCCGAGTGGCCCGGCCTGCTGTCGGCCCAGCTGTGCAGCCCGGTTCGCTGGCGGCAGTCCCTCGAGACGCTGAGCGGCCGGGGTGCCACCGTCCTGGCCGAGCTGGGTCCCGGCGGCGTCCTCACCGGGATGGTCCGCCGAACCGTGCCCGACGTCCGAGGGGTGGCCGTCGCCGTCCCCGCCGACCTGGACAAGCTCATGGACACCGTGGCCGGTGCCGACGAGTGGACGGCGTCGTCCCCCGCCCACCAGGGTGAGCACCTCTACACGTCCGAACGGGTCATCGTGAGCCCGGCCCCGGGCGTCTTCGAGCCCGACGTCCAGCTGGCCGCCCTGGAGAGCACCGCCCTGGCCGAGGCCACCGCCGCCCCGGGCAGCGGCCACGGCATCGAGCCGGGCTCGATCCTGGCCGTGGGTGACCGGGTCGGGCACGGTGGGCCTGACCGACGTCCGGACCCCGTTCGACGGCATCCTGGTCCGCTGGCTGGCCGTCCGGGGCGAGCGGGTGGTCGAGGGGCAGCCGGTGGCCTGGATCCGCACACCCGGGAACACCTCGTGACGGCGGGGTGCGGACGGGTCGGGGTCACTTCGGGCCCGAGGGACCGTCGTCCGGCGTGTCGGAGATCCCGCATGTCCGTAGGACAGGAACGGAGCAGGCCGCGATGAGCGATGCGTTGGGGACTCGGGTACCGGCTGATTCCACGGGCCGGGTGGTCATGGTCACCGGGGGGACCCGCGGGATCGGTCTGGCCTGTGCGCGGTGGTTCCTGGCCCACGGGGACCGGGTGGCGGTCACCTCGCGATCCGGGGTGGTGGAGGAGGCGGTCGCCGCCGGGCCCGACCGGTTGCTGGCGCTGACGCTGCGACGTGACCGACGCCGATCAGGTCGACGCCGCCTTCACGGCCGTCGAGGAGGCGTGGGCACCGGTGGAGGTCCTGGTGGCCAACGCCGGGATCACCCGGGACACCCTGGTCGCTGCGCATGAGCGAGGATGCGTGGTCCGACGTCATCGACACCAACCTGTCGGGGTCCTTCCGGGTGACCAAGCGGGCCCTGGCCAAGATGATCCGACTCCACCGGGGACGGGTGATCATGATCTCGTCGGTGGGCGCCTTCATCGGCTCGCCCGGCCAGGCCAACTACGCCGCCTCCAAGGCCGGGCTGGTGGGCATGGCCCGGTCGATGGCCCGTGAGGTGGCCAGCCGGTCGATCACCGTCAACGTGGTCGCCCCGGGCCTGGTCGAAACGAATATGCTCGCGGCCCTCGGAGAGGAACGGATCCAGGCGTTCGGGGCCCAGGTCCCGTTGGGTAGGGTGGCCCGGCCCGACGAGATAGCCGAGGCCGTCGGGTTCCTGGCCTCGGACGGGGCCGCCTACATCACCGGCGCGGTCCTGCCGGTGGACGGCGGTCTCGGGATGGGACTGTGAGTGCAGGCCACGGCCATCCGACCGCCGGCGCCGGCCACCACGATCCGGTTGACCGGTCAGACTGGGCAAGCCGGCGGGCCGGACCGGCCGGACCGGGGCGGGCCGGAGGGACAATCGATGACAACCATGACAAAGGAGCAAGTGCGTGAGTAACGACGAGGCATTCGAGAAGTTCACGGAGTGTGCGGTCGAAGTGCTCCAGGTGCCCGCCGACAAGGTGACGAGGGAGGCCAGGTTCGCCGAGGACCTCGACGCCGACAGCCTCGACCTGGTCGAGCTGGTCATGGCCCTCGAGGAGACGTTCGACGTGTCCGTCGACGAGACCGAGCTCGAGGGCATCGAGACCATCGGGCAGGCCTTCGACCTGATCTCCGCCAAGCTCTGATGCTGCTGGGTATCGGTCCCGACGGCCCGGTGTCCGGGCGGCGGGTCGCCGTCACCGGTCTCGGGGTGGTGTCGTGCTGCGGTATCGGTACCGAGGCGCTGTGGACCGGACTCAACGGGGCGGCCCCCGGTGGGTGAGCGCCGGGTCCCCGACTTCGACCCCGAGCAGTGGTTCTCCACCAAGGAGGCCCGCCAGGTGGACCGGTTCGCCCAATTCGCCGTGGCCGTGGCGCGACATGGCTCTGGCCGACGCCGGCGAGGTGGACGCCGACCCGGGCCGTTCCGGGGTGGTGATGGGCACCGGGGTGGGTGGGCTGGACACCCTCGAGAAGCAGATTCTGGTGTTCGGCGAGAAGGGCCCCCGTCGGGTCTCCCCCCGCCTGGTACCGATGATGATGTCCAACGCCGGTGCCGCCGCCATCTCCATCCGGCTCGGGTGGCACGGTCCGTCGGAGACGGTCACCACCGCGTGCGCGGCCGGGGCCCACAGCATCGGGCACGCCGCCCGCCTGGTGGCCTCGGGCCGGTGCGACGTGGCCATCGGGGGCGCGGCCGAAGCCGGCATGACCGGGGTGGGCATCGCCGCCTTCGCCAACATGACCGCGCTGTCGACCTCGGGGAACTCGCGGCCGTTCGACCTGCGGCGGGACGGCTTCGTCATCACCGAGGGCGCCGGCGCACTGGTCCTCGAGGACGTGGGACCGGGCCGTGGCCCGCGGGGCCCGGATCTACGGCGAGCTGGCCGGCTCGGCCAGCACGGCCGACGCCCACCACATCACCGCACCCATCCCGGGGGGTTCGGGTGCCGCGGCCTGCATGACCCTGGCCATGGAGGACGCCGCGGTGACGCCCGACGCAGATCGGCCACATCAACGCCCACGGCACCTCGACGCCGCTCAACGACCAGGCCGAGTCGGACGCCATCGAGCAAGGTGTTCGGCGCACACCCACCTCCGGTCACCTCGACCAAGGGCATCACCGGCCACGGGCTCGGCGCCTGTGGTGCCATCGAGGCGGTGGCCGTGCTGCTCAGCATCGAGCACGCCCTCATCCCACCCACCTCGGGCTACGAGCAGCCCGACCCCGACATCCATCTCGACGTCGTGGCCGGCGCGGCCCGCCCGTGGGATCCCGGCTCCGGTCCTGTCCAATTCCTTCGGGTTCGGCGGCCACAACGGCTGCCTGGTGATCGCGCCGGCCTGAGCGGCCGGGCCGGGCGACCGGTCGGAGGTGGACGGTCGTCCCGAGGCAGCCCCTAGCGTTGAGGGCCATGGTCGAGCACTCCCCCACCGAGTCGGAGCCCCTCGCCTACGGCGCCGTCCGGTCCGGACGGGGAGCGGATCCCCCGGTGCCGGAGGCGGACCGGTCAGATCTGGCCATCGGCGCCTTCACGCCGCACGGGCCGTGGACGGTCGACCCGGCGGCCATGGCCTGGCGCTTCCCGTCGACCGACTCGGGGGGCGTCGACGCCCTACGGGAGGACGCAGCCCGGCTGGCCCACACCTTGGTCCGACCCCAACACCTCCCCTCGGTCGGCCCGGGTGGCCACCGTCGGCTACCGCCTGGGCTGGGCCCTGCTGGGCTGGGGTCTTCGGGACCGGGGCACGCCGTCGTCCCGGTCCGGGCTGTCCCGCCGGCTGCGCCCGGCCTTCGAACGACTGGGCCCCACCTACATCAAGCTGGGGCAGATCATCTCCTCGGGCGAGGGGATCTTCCCCGAGGAGCTGGTGGAGGAGTTCCGGCTCCTGCGTGACCGGGTGCCACCGGAGCCCTTCGCCGCCGTTCGTCGCACCATCGAAGAGGACCTCGGGCGGTCCGCTGGCCGAGGTCTTCACGTCCTTCGACCGCGTCCCCGTCGCGTCGGCCTCGATCGCCCAGGTCCATGCGGCGACGCTGCGCACCGGGGAGCGGGTGGTGGTCAAGGTCCAGCGACGGAACGTGGCCTCGCTGGTCCGGCTGGACATCGCCGCCATGTCGTGGATCGCCCCCCAGCTGGTGGGCCGGATCCCCGTGGCCACGCTCACCAACCCCCCGGCACTGGTCGACCTGTTCGCCGAGACCATCGTCGAGGAGCTCGACTTCCGGCTCGAGGCCCAGAACATGCTGGACATCGCCGCCGTGTTCGCGGCCAGCGGCCAGCGGTCCATCGTGGTGCCCCGGCCCCACCCGGAGCTGGTCACCCGACGGGTCCTGGTCATGGAGCACCTCCACGGGTTCGCCTGGGGCAACGCCACCGGCATGCGGGCCGCCGGCATCGACACCGCCGCGGTGCTGCGCTCGAGCCTGATCGCCTTCCTGGAGGGCGCGCTGCTCTACGGCGTGTTCCACGGTGACCTGCACGGCGGGAACCTCATGGTCCAGGCCGACGGCACGGTGGCCCTGCTGGACTTCGGGATCACCGGGCGGCTCGACGAGCGGAAGCGCCTGGCCTTCCTGCGCCTGCAGATGGGGGCCACCACCAACAACCTGACCGTCCAGGTCGAGGCGCTGCGCGATCTCGGTGCGCTACCGGCCGACTCCGACGTGGAGGCGGTCATCCGGGATCTGGGCCTCGACCGACCGGCGGTCGACCCCACCACGCTGACCGCCGACGAGATGGTGGCCGAGCTCCGGGATGTGACCAAGGCCCTGCTGGGCTACGGCGCCCGCATGCCCAAGGAGCTCATGCTCTTCGTGAAGGACATCCTCTTCCTCAACGGCGCCATGGCCACCATGGCCCCCGACGTGGACATCCTGGGCGAGATCCTGGCCGTGGTGACGTACTTCACCGAGCGGCACGGCGAGCAGATCGCCCGGGAGGTCGGGGTCGGAGCTGCTCGAGACCCCGATCGATCTCGACGGCTACCGGGCGGCCATGGGCTTCCCCGACGAGACCGAGCCGATCACCTTCCAGGACCTGCAGGAGCGCCGTGAGCTCATCCGCCACCGCCTCCAGGACCGTACCGAGCAGCGAAGCCGCCGGTCGTTCGTCCGGGCCGTCTACCGACCTGGTCCGCCCCGAGCGGGCCTGAACCGGCTCGGGCCGGCCGGCCCACGCGGACTGACGCGGTCGGCCCGCCGGGATGCGCCGACGGTGTCGAGGGCGTGGCGAAGCGAGGACACGAAGGCGGCGGCGCCGTCGGGACCAGCCCCCTCGAGCAGTCGGCGCACCAGCGCCGAGCCCACCACCACCCCGTCGGCCACCTCGCACACCGCCGCGGCCTGCTCGGGGGTCGAGACGCCGATGCCGACGCAGACCGGCAGGTGGGTGGCGCCGACCACCCGCTCGGCCACCTCACGGGCCGAGTCGGCCAGCACGGCCTGCTCGCCGGTCACGCCCATGCGCCCGACGGCGTAGACGAAGCCCGCGTGACCGTCGGCAGACCGACGCCATCCGGTCGTCGGGGGTGGACGGCGCCACCAGCAGGACGGTCGCCACCCCGGCCCGGTCGGCGGCCCGGGCCCACGGGCCCAGCTCCTCGAGGGGCAGGTCGGGGATGATGGCCCCCGCCACCCCGGCGTCGGCCAGCGAGCCCGGCGATGCGCTCGTGCCCGGCCCGGTAGACGAGGTTGTAGTAGGTCATGACCACCAGGGGGATCGCCCACGTCGATCCGGCTGAGGTCGGCCAGGATCCCGTCGGGCGTGGTGCCCCGCTCGAGGGCGCGCAGCGACGCCTCCTGGATCGTCGGCCCGTCGATCATCGGGTCGGAGAACGGGATGCCCACCTCGATGGCGTCGGCCCCGGCTCCGGCCAGCGCCTCCACGGTGAGCAGCCAGCTCGTCGTCCATCCCGCCGGTGACGTAGGGCACCAGCAGCTTGCGGCCGGCGTCCCGCCGGGCGGTCAGGGAGGCCTCGAGGAAGCCGGGCCGGTAGTCGGCGGGATCGCCTCCGGTATCGCGCCGTCGGCATCGGTCCGCAGGCCGGGCTCACGGCGGCCGGACCCTCATGGGCGCAGCAGGTCGCGCACCTGGGCGACGTCCTTGTCGCCCCGGCCGGACAGGTTGACCAGCACGGTGGACCCGCTCGGGAGGTCCGGGGTGCCGGCCCGGGCGATGACCCAGGCGATGGCGTGGGCCGGACTCGAGGGCCGGGATGATGCCCTCGGTGCGGGCCAGGCGCTGGAAGGCCTCGAGGACCTCGTCGTCGTCGGCCGTCTCGTAGCGGGCCCGGCCCGACTGCCGCCAGGTGGGCGTGCTCGGGGCCGATGCCCGGATAGTCGAGACCGGCCGAGATGGACTGGGCCTCGAGGATCTGCCCGTCCTCGTCCTGCAGGAGGGCGCTGCGCATGCCGTGGAGGACGCCGGGGATGCCCGTGGTCATGGCCGCGCCGCCGGCCGCCTCCACCGCCACCAGCCGGCCACGGTGGCGTCGACGAAGCCGGCGAAGATGCCCGGCGGCGTTGGACCCCCCGCCGACACAGGCCACCACCACGTCGGGGTCGGCGCCGTCGAGCAGCTCGCCGGCACTGCTCCCGGGCTTCGTCCCCGATGACCCGCTGGAACTCGCGCACCATCCACGGGTACGGGTGCGGCCCCATCACCGAGCCGAGGCAGTAGTGGGTGTCGCCACCGATGGCCACCCAGTCCCGCAGCGCCTCGTTGACCGCGTCCTTGAGCGTCCGGCTGCCCGCTCGACACCGGCCGGACCTCGGCGCCGAGCAGCTCCATGCGGAACACGTTGAGCTCCTGGCGCTCGGTGTCGACCTCGCCCATGTACACCACGCACTCCATGCCGAACAGGGCGGCGGCGGTGGCGGTGGCCACGCCGTGCTGGCCGGCGCCGGTCTCGGCGATCAGGCGGCGCTTGCCCATCCGCCGGGCCAGCAGCGCCTGGCCGATGACGTTGTTGAGCTTGTGCGAGCCGGTGTGGGTCAGGTCCTCGCGCTTGAGCAGCACCCGCACGCCGAGCTCGCTCGGACAGCCGCCCGCACTCGGTCACCGGCGTGGGCCGGCCGCCGTAGTCGGCGGAGGATCTCCGTCGAGCTCGGTGTGGAACGCCGGATCGGCCCAGGCCGACCGGAAGGCCGCCTCGAGCTCCATGCACGCCGGCACCAGCGACTCGGGGACGAACCGACCGCCGAACTCGCCGAACCGGCCGCTCGGGCCGGGGTCGCCCATGATGGGCCCGGCGGCCGACGCCACCGGGTCGACCTGGTCGAGCTGTTCGGTCATGCGTCGTCCTGCCAGTCGAAGAGCCCACCGGCCTGATCGGCGGCGCCGCCGGAATCCGAGTCCGCACCGTCGCCGGCGTAGGCGGCCGCCACGGCTCCCCCCGCCGTCGCCGCGACCTCCCTGGCCGCCGCATGGGCAGCGCCGATGAACTCCCGGAGCTTGCCGGGATCCTTGACACCGGGCGAGACCTCCACCCCGGTGGACACGTCGACCCCCCATGGGTGGAGGTGGGCGATGGCCGCACCGACGTTCTCCGGTCGGAGCCCGCCCGACACGATCAGCCGGGTGGGATCGACCACCCCCTCGGCCAGTCGCCAGTCGAAGACCTCACCGGAGCCGGGGTTGGCCCCGTCGATGAGCATGAGTCTGAGCGCCGTACTCGGCGAACGCGCTCGATGTACCGGTGTCCGGCCGGGAAGGCCTTGATGGTCCGTCGGGCCCGGTCGGCGATCCACCTGGTGTCCTCGGTGGACTCCATCCCGTGCAGCTGCACCGCACCCAGGCCGATCTGGTTGGCGATGTCGACCACCCGCTGTCGGGCCTCGTCCCGGAACACGCCGACGGTCAGCGTCTCGGGGGGCAGCCGCTTGACGATGTCGGCCACCGCGGCCGGTGCCATCTGGCGCGGCGAAGGGGCGAAGATGAAGCCGACGGCCGACGCCCCCATGCCCACGGCCAGCAGGGCGTCGGCCTCGGAGGTGATCCCGCAGATCTTGACGAAGAGACCGTCCGAGTCGATTTCGGCCCCCGGCCGTCCAGGCTCGCTCACGTCGCAGCCCCGAGCAGTTCGGCCACGGCCGAGCGGCGGTCCGCCGAACGCACCAGGAGCTCCCCGACCAGGACGGCCTGGTAGCCGGCGTCGGCCAGACGCCGCACGTCGTCGGGCCCCTGGATCCCGGACTCGGCCACCGCGGTCACGTCGCTCGGGCATCGACCTCACCGAGCCGCAGGGCCCGCCGGTGATCGACCTCGAAGGTGTGGAGGTCCCGCTGGTTCACGCCGACCACCTGGGCGCCGGCATCAGCAGCCCGGGCCAACTCGACCTCGTCGTGCACCTCGACCAGCGAGGTCAGGTCACACCGTCGGGCGAGGTCGAGGAACCAGGTCAGCTCGGAGTCGGTCAGCGCGGCGACGATGAGCAGGACGGCGTCGGCGCCCATCAGCCGGGCGTCGACCACGTCGTGGGGACTGACGGTGAAGTCCTTGCGCAGCACGGGGAGGGAGCAGGCGGCGCGGGCGGCACCGAGGTCCTCGCTGCTGCCGCCGAAGAACTCGACGTCGGTCAGGACGGAGAGGCAGGTGGCTCCCCCGGCCTCGTACTCCTTGGCCACGGTGACCGGGTCGAGCGTGGGGTCGAGGTCCCCCTTCGACGGCGACCGCCGCTTGATCTCGGAGATCACCGCCATGCCCTGCCGGGAGGCGGCCTGGTTGATGGCACCGCAGAAGGGCCGCAGCGCACCAGACGAGCCCACCCGCTCCAGGAGCTCCTCGAGGTCGCGCCCATCGGCCGTGCTCCCGGCCCGATGGGCGGCGATGATGGTGTCGAGGTAGGCCGGCATGGCCTAGCGATCCTACCAACGATCCCCTCGCACTCCGCCTGATGGGCCGGCGGAACCGAACGTGAATTGGCTGGTCCGACCGCCGTTCGGCCGGCCCGTCCCGGTGTGGCCGCCGAGACTCGCGGCGCCGCGGCGCCGGACCGAAGCGGAGCCAGGCCCCTCTCCGAACCACCACCACCGGTTCACACTTCCCTAACCATGATCGACCACCATGATCCCCTGGTGGCAGGCTGGAGGCATGGTGGCAGGCGAAGACACAGTGGTGGTGATCGAGGACGACCACCACATCTCTGACCTGGTGGCGATGTATCTGCGGCGGGACGGGTTCCGGGTGCTGCAGGCCGACGACGGGCACGCCGGGCTGGCCCTGGTGGAACGGGAGTGCCCCAAGCTGGTCATCGTGGACATCGGCCTGCCCGGCGACCTGGACGGGTTCGACGTCTGCCGACGGTTGCGGGGCGACGGCTTCCAGGCGCGCCACCGGCCCGGGACGCAGACCGCCGGCGCCTCCGCCGCCGGTCACGACGGACCGAGTGGGATCCCGGTGCTGATCCTGAGCGCCCGCGACGACGAGGTGGACCGCGTGCTCGGTCTCGAACTCGGGGCCGACGACTACGTGACCAAGCCCTTCTCGGCCAGGGAGCTGGTGGCCCGGGTGCATGCCATCCTCCGACGGACCGAGGCGGTGCACGCCACCTCGACCCCGTCGGTGGTAGCCCTCGGCCCCATCGAGCTGGACTGCGGCCGCCGCGAGGTACGCAAGGCGGGCACCGTGGTCCCCCTGGCCACTCGCGAGTTCGACCTCCTCTCCTACCTGGTCGACAATCTCGGACTGGCTCTCTCCCGCCGGCAGCTCCTCAACGGGGTGTGGGGTGACGACTGGTACGGCGACGAGCGGACCGTCGACGTGCACGTCCGCCAGCTGCGCAAGAAGCTGGGCGAGGACCTACCCCTGGCCACGGTCTGGGGAGTCGGCTACCGCCTGGGATGAGACGCCGACTCACCGTCTCGATCCTCCTGCTCATCGTCCTGACGCTGGCGGTGACGACCATCGGGAGCTACTTCTTCATCCGGCGGGCCGGGGTCTCCACCACCGAGACGGAGCTGGCCGGCCAGACCAAGGCCATCTCGTCGACCTTCTCGAGCGGCGACCTCAACCGGGCCGCCTTCCGCCGGGAGCTCAAGGTCATCACCAAGGCCGGGGCCTTCGCCGGGGCCGACTTCATCGGGATCTATCCCGGAGGGACCTTCCGGGGCCAACTTCCTGCCGGCCTCACCCTCGGGGACCTCGACGTGCCCGCCCTCCGGGCCGGGGCCCAGGTCACCGGCCACACCCGCTCGCTCCTGGCGTATTCGGCCGTACCGCTCGACGTCAAGGGGCTGACCGGTTTCCTGCCCGTCCTGGTCATCACCCGGCAGATCCACAACCCGGCCAGCGGCCTGCGCTACTTCGTGTGGGTGGGGGTCATCGCCCTGGCCGTGGCGGCCCTGGTGGCGGCCGCCCTCGCCCGACGGTTCACCCGGCCCATCACCGCCGCGGTGACCACCACCCGGCGGATCGCCTCGGGGGACCTCGACGCCACCATGCCGGTGAGCCGCTCAGAGGACGCCGAATTCACCCAGCTGGCCGAGTCGATCAACGCCATGGGGGCCAACCTGGTCCGGGCCCGGGAGCAGGAGCGACAGTTCCTCCTGTCCGTCTCGCACGAGCTCCGGACCCCCCTGACCTCCATCCGCGGCTATGCCGACGCCGTCCTGGACGGCACGGCCGAGGATCCGTCGGCCGCGGCCACGGTCATCAGTGCCGAATCCCGCCGGCTGGAACGGTTGGTCCAGGACCTGCTCGACCTGGCCCGGCTGGACGCCGACCGGTTCTCCCTGGAGCTGCAGACCGTGGACGGGGCGGCCATCGCCGCCCAGGTGGCCGAGGGCTTCCGGCCCCGGGTCGAGGAGCTCGGACTCGAGCTGCTCACCGCACCCGGCTCCGACCAGCCGCTGTGGCTGGTGGCCGACCCCGACCGGCTGGCCCAGGTCGTGGCCAACCTGGTGGAGAACGCGTCGTCCTTCGCTCGGACCGCGGTCACCGTGGGAGCCGGCAGCCCCGGCGGCGTGCCCACCCTTTGGGTGGCGGACGACGGGCCGGGCATCCCGGCCGATCAACTCCCCCAGGTCTTCGAGCGCCACTTCACGTCGGACCGGAGCGGGGGCAGGAGGAAGGGTTCCGGACTGGGCCTGGCCATCGTCTCGGAGCTGTCGGGGGCGATGGGGGCGGGCGTGCGGGCCGAGTCTCCGGTGTCGGCGGGCTCCGGGACCAGGATGGTGGTCTGGTTCCGTCCCGTCCCGGCGCCTCCGGTACCTCCCGCGCCGGTGGCCGGAGGGGCCTATCAGTCGGATCCTCCGCCGGCCCCGTCGGATCCGACCGACATCCCGACGACGCCGGTGGCGTCCCTCCCGGGCGGACCGCCGCTGCCGGAGGGCCATGTCGGTCCGGGGCGGCCGACGGGGACGCCGGCGAGCGAGACGACCGGGAAGGCGGGGCGAGGCGATGGATGACGTGGTGTTGGTGACCGGGGCGTCGTCGGGGATCGGGGAGGCCTGTGCCGAGCGCCTCCACGAACGGGGATGGACGGTGGTCGGGGCCAGCCGACGGGGGTCCTCATCCGGGGAGTGGACGCCCATGGTCATGGACGTGGACCGGGACGACTCGGTCCGGGCGGGTATGGATCGGCTGGCGGCCCGGTTCGGCCGGCTCGACGCCGTGGTCGCCTGCGCCGGCTGGGGCCTGGCCGGCGCGGTGGAGGAGACGCCCATCGAGGACGCCCGGGACCAATTCGAGACAGTCCTGTGGGGCGCCGTGCGGGTGGTCCAGGGGGCCCTGCCGACGATGCGACGGCAGCGCCGCGGCCGGATCGTCCTCATGAGCTCCATCGGCGGGATCCTGGGCATCCCCTTCCAGGCCTTCTACAGCGCAGCCAAGTTCGCCCTGGAGGGCTACGGGGAGTCCCTGGCCTACGAGGTGGCCCCGTTCGGGATCGATCTGACGCTGGTGGAACCGGGCAATGTCCGGACCGGCTTCACCGAGGCCCGTCGCGACGTGGCGGCCGGCGAGGGTCACTCGGCTTACTCCGCGGCCGTGGCCAAGGCGGTGGGCAAGATGGCCGAGGACGAGGCCGACGGGGTGGACCCGGAGAAGGTGGCCGACGTGGTGTCCCGGGTGCTCGAGGCCAAGCGGCCGC
This sequence comes from uncultured Acidimicrobiaceae bacterium, assembly GCA_963817005.1. GTDB lineage: Bacteria > Actinomycetota > Acidimicrobiia > Acidimicrobiales > RAAP-2 > Bog-756. Next base: position 632,203 of record CAWFMN010000004.1, on the reverse strand, counting down.
CGCGGCGGGTCTCGGTGGGCAAGCTGGACGAGCGGGTGGGGATCGCCGGCAAGCGGGTCCTCCCCTACCGCCTCTTCGAGCGGGCGGCCAAGAGTAGTCTCGGCGTCTGATCGCGCCGGCACCCCATCGCCCCTCCCGGTGCCCGGGGAACCGAAGGAGGCAGGACATGGCCAACCCCCTGGGCCCGCTGGGGCCGGCGGACGAACGCTTCGACCACCAGATCGCCGACACCTTTGCCACCGTCGGGGTCAGTGACCCGTCGTGGACGGAGAAGGTCTGTGCCATGGCCGCCCGCCGGGACGGGGGGCTGCAGCTGGGATTCGGCATGGGGAAGTACATCAACCGCAACGTGCTGGACGGCTATGCCGGGGTGTCCCGGGGTGCCGAGCAGGTCACCGTGCGGGCCAGCCGGCGGCTGTTCCCCGATCCGGACACCTCGGCCGTGGGTCCCATCCGGTACGAGGTCCTGGAGCCCATGCAGCGAGTCCGCTTCTCGCTCGAGCCCAACGAGTGCCAGCCGCTGGCTTTCGACTGGGTCTATGAGGCGGTCCTGCCGCCGGCGGCCGAGGACCGGACCCACCAGCGGACCCCCCTCGGCTACCGCGTCAGTGCCGAGCTGGTCCGGTACCACCAGATCGGCACAGCGTCGGGCTGGGTGGAGCTCGACGGCGACCGCCACGAGATCACCCCCGAGGAGTGGGTCTCGACCCGGGACCACTCGTGGGGGGTCCGCTACGACGTGGGCACGCCCCCGACCGACATGGACCCGTTCGACCCGGTGGCCGAGATGGAGTTCCAGATGATCTGGTGCCCCGTGCTCATGGCCGATCCCGACGGCACTCGGTGGGGGCTGTTCATGCACCTGGTGGCGATCGAGGGGTTCGGGCACCACCACCGCACGGTGATGGGCGCCGTCGAGCACGTCGACGGGACGGTGGACCGGATGGCCGACATCCGCCCCGACCTGTCCTACGACCCGGCCAACCGCCGCCTCTTGGGGGGTCGGGTGGAGGCGACCATGGAGGACGGTGCCATTCGGCGGTTCGAGCTCGAGGTACCGACCGACACGGGCTTCCACCTGGGCGCCGGCCTGTACTTCGGGTGGCGGGGCCACCACCACGGCGAGTGGCGCGGCGAGCTCCATGTCGACGGCGAGCGGCTGGCCGACTGCCGTGACGCCGACCTGGCCCGGGAACTGCACCAGATCCGCGACACCTTCGTCCATGTCCGGGACCTCGACACGGGTGCCGAGGGGTGGGGCAACTGTCAGCCGATGCGGTGCGGTGCCGTCCCGGAGCAGGGACTCACCGCTGAGTCCTCATTCTGGTAGCCGGCCGACTCGGGTCGTCGCCGGGCGCGCCCGGCACCGGTGCCCGCCGGGGGCCGTTCCCGGATCAGAGGGCCACGCCGTCCCAGTAGGTACCGTCCAGCATGGCCCGGAGCGAGGCGCGGTGGATGATCAGGTCGTCGACGTCGTCGGGCATGGCCGCCTCGCCGAAGAAGACGGCCCGCTCGGTGACCCGGCGCATGATGGCGCCGTGCCGGATGGCGGCAAAGGCGACGAACCAGGTGAGGTCGACGGGGGCGTAGCCGGAGACCTGGGCGTAGGCGGCAGCCACATCGACCGGACGGAACAGGTCGGGCAGGCCGGGTGCCCCGAGGTCGGTGGCCAGATCGTGGAAGAACAGGTGGAGGTAGCAGAGCCACCCCAGATCGACCTCGGGCGGGGCCACCGAGGCCATCTCCCAGTCCAGCACGGCGACCACCTCGAAGTCCCGGAACATCATGTTGCCGATCCGACCGTCCCCCCACGACAGGGCGTCGCCTCCGACCTCGGTGGGCCGGTGCTGCTCCAGCCAATCGAAGCACTCCGTCAACAGTGGGGACGGCGAGTCCTGCACCACCCAGGCGGCGTACTGCTTCCACCGCTGGACGAGCCGCTCCAGCGAGGTCCCACCCGGTCCGGTGTGCTCGGCCGGACTGACGACGACCTTCCGGAGGAACCCGAGGTCGAACCGGTCGGGGGTGACCGAGTGGATCCCGGCCATGGCCTCGATGGCCGACTGCTGGAGCCGGCGTCGGTCGGCCGGGTCGGCGTCGAACACCCAATTGTCGCCGAAGGTGTAGGGCAGCACGTCGGGAGGGACCAGCCCGTCCACCCGGTCCATCACGAAGAACGCCCCACCCAGCACGGTCGGATCGGGTTCGTACCAGAGGGTCCTCGGCACCGGTACCGAGGTGTGCTCGCCCACCAGCCGCATCACCCGGAACTGCATACCGAGGTCGTAGGTGGGGAACACCGGACAGTCGGTGGCCGGCGGCTCGATCCGAGCCACCATCGGCTGTTCGGTGCGTGTGCCGCCCTCGTCCCAGGCTGCGGTGAACAGCACGGTCTCCGAGGACATGCCGTTGGATGCGGGAGTGGACAGCCCGGTGACGGCCGGATGTGCCTCCGGTCCGAACGTCCGGCCCAGCCAGGCCTGGAGTCGGGTGGCGGTCTCGGCGGGATCCCGGGTGGTGGTGGTGATGCGATCGGCATCCAGGGTCACCGTGCCGTCCCCCTCCGGTGGACCGGGCACCGCTCCCCCGTCCGCGGTCAAGCCGGCGCTCCTTGCCCCGGTCGGTCGATGTGCCCGGCCCTCACCTGGTCAGGCCCCGCTGATGGGGAGGACCCTGGCCTGGCCCGGGTGGTGTCTGCTGGTGCCGTCGGCAGCCGTCCACCGGACCGTCACGGCCTCGGGAGGCACGATCCTCCGATGCAGCGTGGCCAGGGCCACCGGGGCGCCGAGCGCCGGCGACCAGGCCACCGAGGACAGGTGACCCACCTCGTGCTCGCCGTCGGAAGTGGACACCGACGAGCCGACCAGCCAGTCGGTGCGGTCCGGGCCCGCCACCTCGTCATCGGTGGGTCCGGCCAGCACGACGCCCCGGAGGTGGCGGGCCACGTTGGATCCCCGGGCGTCCAGCCGGGCCACCAGCTCCTGGCCGGTGAAGCATCCCTTGGTGAACGACACGGTGCGCTCCACCAGGCCGACCTCGGCGGCGATGGTCCCGGCCACCAGCTCCCGACCGTTGACGGGTAGGCCGGCCTCGATGCGGCAGGCGTCCCAGGCCGTCATCGGGCTCCGCACCACGGCGTCGGCCAGCCAACCGTCGAGGCCGTCGTCGGGCAGGGGGCCGAGCAGATCCACACCGGCGAGCGTGGCGAAGGAGGCCGGGACGGTGAGCTCGGGCGATCCCGTGACGCCCCGGGTCGCCTCGGGACCCCGGACGGCGGCGCAGGTCCACTCGACGGGTTCGAACGCGACCTTGGTGCGCAGACGGAACCGTTCGAGGCGGGCCACCATGACCGCACCGAATCCCCGGTCGGTGTCGAGGATCAGTTCGTCGTCGGCCACCCGGGTCATCCGGAAGTAGACCTCGATCTTCCCCTGGGGGCTGAGGAGCAGGGACTCAGCGGATCCTCCCACCTCCAGGGCGGCGACGTCCTGGCTGCACTGACCCTGCAGATAGCTGACGGCCTCGGGTCCGCTGGCCCGGACCACGTCGCGGGGAAGCAGTACGACGCCGGCACCGGCCCGGAGGGCGTGATAGCCGTCCACCAGTTCCTGGGGTGCGGTCCAGGGGCCCGGAGCGGTGGTCATGAGGGAACCGCCGCCGGCTCGACGGCCGCGGACGCCACCGCGGCCCGGGCCATGGCCACCGCCGAGAGCATGGCCGCGGCCTTGTGGGCGCACTCGGCGTTCTCCGACGCCGGGTCGCTGTCGGCCACGATGCCCGCGCCGGCCTGGACCGAGGCCCGTCCGTCGGGGCTGACCATCATGGTGCGGATGGCGATGGCCGTGTCGAGGTTGCCCGAGAAGTCGAGGTAGCCGACCACGCCGCCGTACGACGCCCCGCTTGGTCGGCTCGAGCTCGTCGATGATCTCCATGGCCCGGACCTTGGGCGCCCCCGACAGGGTGCCGGCCGGCAGGGTGGCCCGCAGCACGTCGATGGGACCCTTGCCCGGGGCCAGCGCGCCCGGACACCTGGGAGGTGAGGTGCATGATGTGGCTGTAGCGCTCGACGACCATCAGCTCGTCGACCTTCTCGGTGCCGAAGCGTGACCACCCGGCCCACGTCGTTGCGGGCCAGGTCCACCAGCATGACGTGCTCGGCCAGCTCCTTGGGGTCCTCGACCAGCTCGCCCTCCAGCCGCCGGTCGTCCTCGGTCGGTCGCGCCCCGCGGGCGGGAGCCGGCGATGGGCCGGGACACGACCGTGCCGTCGCGCAGGCGGACCATGGGCTCGGGCGAGGCGCCGACCACGGTGACCTCGGGGAAGCGCAGGAAGTACAGGTACGGGCTCGGATTGACCAGGCGGAGGACCCGGTAGACGTCGAAGGGGTCGGCGCCGAGGTCATCGAGGTCGAAGCGCTGGGACAGCACCACCTGGAAGATGTCGCCGGCCGGCGATGTGCTCCTTGGCCGCCTGGACGGCGTCCTCGTAGAGCGAGTCGGACATGGTCCGGATGCACGTCCGGGGGTGCGGCGGCCCGTGGCGGGCGCGGCCGGCGCCGGCTGGTCGAGCGGCCGGAAGCAGTCGGCGGCCAGGGCGTCGAGCCGGGCCAGGGCGGCGACGGTGGGCCAGGTCGAGCTGCTCGGCAGACCATGAGGGGTCGATCACCACGTTGTCGATCAGCACCACGCGCTGGCGCCAGTGGTCGAAGGCAGCCAGCTGGCCGATGACGGCCAGGATGGCGTCGGGATGGCCCAGGTCGTCGCGGTGGGGCGTCGGGCAGGTGCTCGACCTCGCGGACCACGTCGTAGCCGAGGTAGCCGACCAGTCCGCCGTGCAGCGGCGGCAGGTCGGCGAGGTCGGGCGAGTCGAAGGTGGCCAGGACGGCCTCGAGCGCGGCCAGGACCCCCGTCGCCGCTGACCCGGGCCCGGTGGCCGCGTCGAGGTCGAGGTCGCCCTCGGTCGTGACCGAGGCCGCCCCGGGCCGTGAGGGTGGCCAGCGGGTTGCCGCCCCACGAAGGAGTAGCGGCCCCACCGCTCGCCGCCCTCGACCGACTCGAGGAGGAAGCCGGTCGGTCGTCGGCCTCCACGATCTGGCAGGAAGGCGGCCACCGGCGTGAGGGTGTCGGCCACCAGCTCGCACCAGACCGGGACGATCCGGTGCGCGGGCGGCCAGCGAGCGGAAACCGGCCTCCGCCCGGGCCCGGCTGGCGGTGTCGTCGGCCGGGGCGCTCACTGACCGGACGGGTTCGGGGCCGAAGGCCCGGTAGAAGCAGGTGCGGTTGCCGGTGTGGCACGCCCCGGCCCGTGCCTGGTCCACGGTCACCAGCAGCGCGTCGCCGTCGCAGTCGTAGTGGACGGCTCGCGCACGTACTGGCGGTCGCCGGACGTCTCGCCCTTGCGCCAGTACTCCTGGCGGCTGCGGCTCCAGAACCAGGTACGGCCGGTCTCGAGGGTGCGGCGCAGCGACTCGGCGTTCATCCAGGCGAACATGAGCACGGTGCCGGTCCGAGGCGTCCTGGACGATGGCCGGCGACCAGGCCGTCGCCGTTGTAGGCGATCGGCCGAGCTGCTCCTCGGTGAAGGGATGGTGTGGTCTCGAGGTGTCGGTGGTCTCGGCGGTGGTCACGAGCGCTGCTCCCTGATGTGGTGGTGCTGCCCTCGGTCCGATGCGGTCGGCGCAGGTGGTCGTGGTCGCTGGGATCGGATCCCGGTCGTGCTGGTCGGCGGCGTCGGATCGGGTCGGCGCTCCGGTCGCGGTCCGGTCAGAGGTAGAGGCCGGTGCCGCCGTCGATGCGGGTGGAGGCCACGGCGTGGATGTCGCGTTCGCGCAGGATCACGTACTCCTCGCCGTGGACCTCGACCTCGAAGCGGTCCTCGGGGTTGAACAGCACCGTGTCGCCCACCTTGACCGAGCGGACGTGGGGCCCGACCGCCACCGCCTCGGCCCAGGTCAGTCGCCGGCGACACCTGGGCGGTGGCCGGGATCAGGATGCCGGCCCGGGACCGGCGCTCGCCGTCGGCCTGAGCCACCTGGACCAGCACGCGGTCGGCCAGCACGGTGATCGCCTGCTTGGCCGGGCCGGCCTCGCCGACGTGGCTGGTCGTCGGGGCTTCGGCGGTCGTGGTGGCCACACCGGCACGGTACCGCAGGCCGGAGCGCGCCCGTCCGGCGTCAGCGGGCCGGTCAGGCCGGGCGGACGGCGACCCCGGCGCCGGCAGGTAGGCCTTGGCCTCGGCCGACGGTGAACTCGCCGAGGTGGAAGATCGAGGCGGCCAGCACGGCGTCGGCCCCGCCGGCCAGCGCCCCGTCGACCAGGTGGTCGAGCGTGCCGACCCCGCCGGAGGCGATGACCGGGACCTGGCACCGGCGTCGACCACGGCCCGGGTCAGCTCGAGGTCGAAGCCGTCCCGGGTCCCGTCGCGGTCCATCGAGGTGAGGAGGATCTCGCCGGCGCCGATGGCGGCGCACCGCTCGGCCCACGCCACGGCGTCGAGCCCGGTCGGCGTCCGCCCGCCGTGGGTGAACACCTCCCAGCCGGCCCGCCGTCGGCGTCCTCGGGCGCGTCGGCGGGCGTCGATGGCCACCACCACGCACTGGGCCCCGAACTCGTCGGCCAGCTCGGCGACCAGCTCGGGTCGGTCGACGGCGGCGGTGTTCACGCCCACCTTGTCCGCGCCGGCCCGGAGCAGGCGGCGGGCGTCCTCCGACCGTGCGGACCCCGCCGCCGACGGTGAAGGGGATGAAGACCTGCTCGGCGGTGCGGGCCACCACGTCGACCATGGTGTCGCCGGCCGTCGGAGGAGGCCGTGATGTCGAGGAAGACGAGCTCGTCGGCGCCCTCGGCGTCGTAGCGGGCGGCCAGCTCGACCGGGTCGCCGGCGTCGACGCAGGTCGACGAAGCGCACGCCCTTGACCACCCGGCCGGCGTCGACGTCGAGGCAGGGGATCACCCGGACGCGTGCGCACGCGGCCACCGCCTCCTCCACGGTCAGCCGCCCGTCGACCAGGGCCTTGCCGACGATGGCCCCGGCCAGGCGGCGGCCCCGCGCCGCCGTCGGCCGCCGGCACTCGAGGCCGGCCAGGGCCGCGAGGTCGGCCGACCGCGCCACCCCGCCCGAGGCGATGACCGGGAGCGCGGTGGCCGGCCAGCACGGCCGCCAGCCCGTCGAGGTCGGGGCCGGCCAGCGTGCCGTCGCGGTCGATGGCGGTGACGATCACCGCGGCCAGCCCGGCCCCGTCGAGCCGGTCGAGCAGCTCGGCGACGGTGCGGCCCGCTGCCCTGCTCCCAGCCCCGGACGGCCACCTCGGTGCGCCCGTCGGGGCCCCGCCGGTAGTCGAGGCCCGACCGCCACCCGGCCCGGGAACCGACGCGGCCAGCGTGCGCCACGAGGTCGGGATCCTCGAGGGCGGCGGTGCCGAGGACGACCCGGGCACAGCCCGCCGTCGAGGAGCTCGGCGACGTCCGCCTCGGAGCGCACGCCGCCGCCCGTCTGCACCGGGATCGTCGACGGCGGCGGCGATGGCCAGCACCGTCGGCACGGTTGGCCGGGCGGCCCGTCCGGGCGGCGTCGAGGTCGACGACGTGGATCCACGGGCGCGCCGCCGTCGGCGAACCGGCGGGCCAGCGCGACCGGGTCGCCCGTAGCCGGCTCTCGCGGTCGAAGTCGCCCTGGGTCAGCCGGACGGCGCCGCCGTCGCGGAGGTCGATGGCCGGGTAGAGCTCCATCACCGGCCGGCCCGGCGGACGGCGGCCACGAAGTTGGCCAGGATGCCCAGACCGACGGCGCCCGACTTCTCGGGGTGGAACTGCGTCGCCCCACACCGGTCCCCGCTCGGCCGACGGCCGTCACCGGGCCGCCGTAGTCGCAGGTGGCCGACGGTGTCGGCGGTCGAGCTCGGGGCGCGTAGGAGTGGACGAAGTAGACCCAGGCCGGTGCCGGCGCCCCGGCCAGCAGGCCGGAGCCCGCCGCCTCGACCGGCACCGAGCGGGTTCCACTGCATCTGCGGGTGCTTCACCCCGGCGGGCAGCCGGCGCGACCGCGCCGGGGAGGACGCCGAGACCGGGCACGGCCGGGGATCCTCGTCGGAGCCCTCGTAGAGCAGCTGGAAGCCCGACGCAGATGCCGAGGAAGGGCACGCCCGCGCTCGACGGCGTCGGCGGCGCACCTGGTCGAGGCCGCTGCGCGCGCAGCGCCTCGACGCACGCGGCCGAAGGCGCCCACGCCGGGCAGCACCACGCCGTCGGCGCCCGGCGGCCGCGTCCGGGTCGGCGACCAGCCGGGCGTCGGCGCCGAGGTGCTGCGAGGGCCTTCTCGGCCGAGCGCAGGTTGCCGATGCCGTAGTCGAGGACGGCGATCACCGCCGGCCATGCGTCACCGGCCGTCGGCGTCCACAGGCGTGCCCTTGGTCGAGGGGATGCCGCCGCCCTCGACCCGCACGGCGTCGCGCAGGCAGCGGGCCACCCCCTTGAAGCGACGCCTCCAGGATGTGGTGGGTGTTCTTGCCCGTCGACCAGGCGGATGTGCAGCGTGATGCCGGCGGCGGTGACGAAGGCCCGCCAGAACTCCTCGGCCAGCTGCGGGTCGAACGGCGGCGTGCCCGAGGCGGGCTGGTGTCCGGCGGCGAACTCGACGTCGTAGGCCAGGAACGGACGGCCCGAGAGGTCGAGGGCCACCTCGACGAGCGCCTCGTCGAGGGGCAGGGCGATCGAGGCGAAGCGGCGGATGCCGGCCTTGTCGCCGAGCGCCTCGGCCAGGCACCTCGCCGAGCACGATCCCGACGTCCTCGACCGTGTGGTGGGCGTCGACCTGCGAGGTCGCCCGTGGCCGTGCACCGTGAGGTCGAAGCCCGCCGTGCCGGCCGAGCTGGCCGACCATGTGGTCGAAGAACGGCAGGCCGGTCGACGACCTCGGTGGTGCCGGTGCCGTCGAGGGCCAGGACCGACCTCGATGGTGGTCTCCTTGGTGGCCGCGGGCGGTACCGGCCCTCGGTGCGGATGGCGTCGGCGTGGTCGGTGGTCATCGCAGGCTTTCGTCCAGGGCGGCCAGGAAGCGGTCGTTCTCCTCGGGGGTGCCGACCGTGACCCGCAGGCACCCGGTCGAGTCCGGCCACTGCCGAACAGTCGCGCACGAGCACCGAGCGGTCGAGGAGGTCGGGCCACACCGTCGCGGGCCGGGACGGCCGCCGGGCGGAAGAGGATGAAGTTGGCGTCGACGGCCACGTCTCGACGGGCAGGTCGGCCAGGGCGGCGGCGATCCGGCCCCGCTCCTCGCTGAGGAGCGGCCACCCGGGCCTCCATCTCGTCGCACGTAGCGGAGGGCCAGGCGCCCGGCCAGCTGCTTGGCCGCGTCGAGGTGGTACGGCAGCACGACCGAGCTCGCAGGCGCGCGACGACCTCGGGGGCGGCCACCAGGTAGCCGAGGCGGCAGCCCGGCCATCGACCACGTCTTGGAGAAGGTCCGCACCACCGCCACCCGCTGCGCCCGCGGTCCGCCGGCCCGGAGGAGCTCGAGGGCCGACCAGGGGGCGAACTGGCCGTAGGCCTCGTCCACGACCACGAGGCCCGGGGCCAGCGCCAGCACCGCCTCCAACTGGTCCAGGGGGCTCGGCCCGGCCGGTGGGGTTGTTGGGCGAGCAGAGGAAGGTGATGACCGGCTGCGTCGGCCTCGCGTGACCCGCCGCACCTCGTCGAGGTCGAGGCGGTGAGTCGTCGGTCGCGGCGCCCGGCAGCCACGGCGGTGCCGGTGAGTCCGGGCGATGTGGCGGTGCAGGGCGTAGGTGGGCTCGAACAGGGCCACCGTGCGGCCCGGGCCCGCCGTAGGCGAGCAGCAGGCGACTGGAGCACCTCGTTGGAGCCGTTGGCGCAGAACACCTGCGTCGGGTCGGACCCCGTGGCAGGTCGGCCAGGGCCCGGCGCAGCTCGGTGGCCGCCCGGTCGGGGTAGCGGTTGAAGTCGATGGCCGCCGAGGCCGGCGCGGCAGCTCCTCGAGCCACCCGTCGGGCGGCGGCGAAGCGGCGACTCGTTGGTGTTGAGGCGCACCTCCACCTCGACCTGGGGCGAGTGGTAGCCCGTCAGCGCGACCAGATCCGGTCGCACCGGGGGCAGGTCCGGCTCCTCGACGCCGCCGCCCTCGACCGCGGCCATCGCAGGCGCACCGACTCGGCGTGGGCGGGGAGACCCTCGGTCTCGGCCAGCGTCACGACGTGCGGCGCCAGCGCGCTCGAGCGCCGTCTCGCGTCGACCGACACCACGTGGATGTGCTTGACGGAAGTCGTCGACCCGGAGCGCGCTGGCGAACCGGGCCGTCCGGTTGGTGGGCAGCACGTGGTTGGGTCCGGCCAGGTAGTCGCCCACGCTGGCCGGCGACACCGGGCCCGAGGAAGACCGCCCCGGCGATGCGCACCAGCGGCGAGCGAGCGCGTCGGCGTCGTGCGGTGAGGAGCTCGAGGTGCTCGGGGGCCACCACGTTGGCCACGGCCACGGCCTGCTCGGGTCCGTCGACCAGCACCACGTACCCGCCGGCGCCCAGGGTGGCCTCGAGGTCGGCCCGGCGCGGCGAGGCGCCGACGATGCGGTCCACCTCGGCCGATGACCGCCTCGGCGACAGCCTCGGACCACGTGACCAGCCAGGCCAGCCCGTCGGGACCGTGCTCGGCCTGCACCACCAGGTCGATGGCGGCGCAGCTCGGCGGGGGTCGCCGGCGCCGGCGATCACCACGACCTCGGAGGGCCCGGCGAAGGCCGAGGCCACCCCGACCACGCCGGAGACCTGGCGCTTGGCCTCGGCCACGTACCGGTTGCCGGGGCCGACGATGACGTCGACCGCCGCGATGCGACTCGGTGCCGTAGGCCATGGCCGCGATGGCCTGGGCGCCGCCGATCCGGTAGACCTCGTCGATGCCGGCGACGGCCGCGGCGGCCAAGCGTGGCGTCGTCGATCCGCCCGTCCGGCCCGGGGGGCACGCACAGCACGATCTCCCCGACGCCGGCCACCCGGGCCGGCACCGCGCACATCAGCACCGTCGACGGATACCGGGCCCGGCCGCCCGGTGCGTAACAGCCGGCGCGGGCCACCGGGCGCACCAGATGCCGAACCTCGATCCCCCCCGACTCGAAGTCGCCCACCTCGGGATCGGCCGACTCGTGGGCGTGGTAGGCCAGGATCCTGTCGTGGGCGATGTCGAGAGCCTCCTGCAGCGCCACGGGGATGCGGGCCAGGGCAGCCTGGATCTCCGCAGGCTCCACCCGGAGCTCGTCCAGGTCGACCCCGTCGAACTGCCGGGTCAGGCGGCGCAGGGCCGAGTCACCGTCGGCCCTCACCTCGGCGACCACGGCCGCCACGGCCTCCGAGGAACGGTCCTGCTCGTCGGTGGGACGCGGCAGGGCGTCCCGCAGGGCCCGGCGGTTTCCGGCGAAGCCTCGGAGGTCCAGCTGACGGAGAGCCATAGCCCGTCGATGCTACCGGACCGGCCCGCGTCCGCCCTCCGGGCCACGTGGGCACCGGGGCGCCTCTCCGCGGCCGGAGACGTGACCGTCGGGGCCGGTGGTGCCATGATCGGTCGATGGCCACCAGCTCCGCAGAACTCTCCTCGCTCGCCACCGCACTGGACGAATTGAGCCGGAGGATCACGGTCCACGCCGATGCCGCCGACGCTGTGAAGGACGAGGAGACCGCCCGTGAGCTGTTCGCCATCGAACGCGCCCTCAACAGCGCCAACCGTCGTCTGGCCCGACTCTCCCTGACCCTCAGCCGCCGCTGACCGCCGGCCCGGCACCGGTCCCGGGCCGATGACCACGGGTGTTATTCAGGGTGCCGCTCGCTGTGCGACCCCGGACGCGGCGAAGGCACCCCGGAGGGTGCCTTCGCGCGAGCGGGTCGGGCGGCGGATCCCGAACACCGCTCTGCGGAACCAGTTGGCGGGAACCGGTTCCGAGACCTCTAGATCATCACGTTTTCGGCCCGATTGCCAGTCAGAGCCGGCAAATTTCTCGGCCCGGGGAGGCCCGCCCCGTCGATCCCGCGCCATATCCCCTGCTCGCGCTGCGCTTTTGCGACGGTCCACGTCAAGTGCCCTTTCGACGGCGATCTGCCGTCGCCGGTCCCGATTAAATTGGCAGTGTCTACGCCAAAATCCAGGCGCGCACGTCGGCCCGGAGCGGCTCGGCCGGACCGTGCGGCCGGACCGTGCGGCGGGGACGGCGACGGGGTCCGGCCCGAGCAGGCGGGTCCGGCGGGCGACAGGCCGAAACGAACGTGGCGCGGCCGGGCGTCATCGGCCCGGCCCATCGGCCGTCGACGGGGCCGCCTGCGGGAGCGTCCCGGCCGATGGCCGCGTGCCGGCCGACGGGCAGAAGTCCGAGAGGACGCACCGCTCGCAGAAGGGTCGCCGGGCCGTGCAGGTGGCACGACCATGGAGGATCAGCCGGAGACTGAAGACCCCGCGCTGGTGGGCGGGGATCATCGTGTTCAACACCGCCTCCACGCGGACCGGATCGGTCTCCCCGGTGAGGCCCAGCCGGGTCGAGAGCCGCTGTACGTGGGTGTCCACCGGCAGGCCGGGGAGCCCGAAGGCCACGCTGCGGACCACATTGGCCGTCTTGCGTCCGACGCCGGGGAGCGTCACCAGGTCCCGCATGGACGAGGGAACCTGCCCGTCGAAGTGTTCGACCACGGCCGAGGCCATGCCGACCAGGCTGCGGGCCTTGGCCCGGAAGAACCCGGTCGAGCGGATGAGCGTCTCGACCTCCCGCTGGTCGGCGGCGGCCAGGGAGTAGGCATCGGGGAAACGGGCGAAGAGGGCCGGAGTGGTCCGGTTGACCCGTTCGTCGGTGCACTGCGCCGACAGGATGGTGGCCGCCAGCAGCTGGAAGGGGTCGGCGTGGTCCAGTGCACAGAGGTCGTCGGCCGTTCCCGGGTACACCTGGGCCAGTCGGTCGGCCGTCCGCCGGGCTCGCCCGGCCGGAGTGCGGGGTCGGGCCACGCTCGGCACACTACCGGTAGCGTGCTGCGGATGGAGAGCCTCGAATCCTTCGTGGCGCGGGCACCGACTCCGGCGCTCCGCGCCGCGGTGGTCGAGTTGCTCGGACGGGTGCAGGCGGCCCGCGGCCACGCCCCCCTCAGCGAGCACAAGCGCATGGTGCTGGCCCGGGCGTCGTGGGGCGGCGGAGCAGCCGGGCGGGGAACCGACCACCCGGCCTTCGGCGTCATCGCCACCGCTCCGGCGCGAGCGGGGCCGGTAGGGTACGCCCAGATCAGCGGCGAGGGGTCGACCGCGTCGTACGACGTCGAGCTCCTGGTCGATCCGCAGGTGGGCCGGCCGGACCAGGTGGTCGACGTCCTGTTGGAGACCACCCTCGGGGAGGTGGCGGGACTCGGGGGTGGTCACGTGCGCCTGTGGGTGCCCCAGGCGACCGGGTCCGACGACACGCAGGCGGGGAGCCACGGGTTCACCCCCGAGCGGGACCTCGTCCAGATGCGTTGCCCGCTCCCCCTCCCGGCCCACCGGGCGGGGGTCGGCGGGACACCGGAAGTGACGGTCGACACCCGACCCTTCCAGCCCGGAGTGGACGAGGGGGCGTGGCTCCTCACCAACAACCGAGCCTTCGCCTCCCATCCCGAACAGGGCCACTGGGAGCTCGACACCCTCATGGAGCGCGAGGGCGAGGCGTGGTTCGACCCCGAGGGCTTCCGGGTGCTGGAGGCCGAGGGACGGGTGGCCGGGTTCTGTTGGACCAAGGTCCATGCGGACACCACTCCGCCGATGGGCGAGATCTACGTGATCGGTGTGGATCCCGACTTCCACGGACGTGGATGGGGTCGGGCCCTGACCCGAGCCGGTCTCACCTGGCTGGCCGGCCAGGGCCTGTCGGTGGGGATGCTGTATGTCGACGCCGACAACCGTGCGGCGGTGCACCTGTACCGCTCCATGGGCTTCACCGAACACCATGTCGACCGCTCCTACGTCCGGGACGTGGCCCCCGCCTGACCGGTCGGCGCCGACCCACGGCAAGCCGGCGGGCCGCTGCGCTGGAGGGCCTGGCCGGGGGCCCCGGTGGGCGGCTCGGCCGGTTCAGCCGGCCCCGATGAGGTGCCCCACCATGTAGGTCACGCCGGCGGCGATGCCCGAGATGAGCAGCTGGCGTGACGCCGACCACAGCCACGACCGTCCGGTGAAGAAGGCCAGCGCGGCGCCGACCGAGAAGGCGCCCACCGCACCCAGGACGACCGACCACAGGGTGGCCTTGGTCCCAGACGTGATGAGCCAGGGCAGCAGCGGGACGAAGGCACCGACGGCGAACATCACGAACGACGACACGGCGGCCTGGAGCGGGTTGCCCGTCTCCTCGGGGTTGATGCCGAGCTCCTCGCGGGCATGGGTCTCGAGGGCCATGTCGGGATCGCTCATCATCTTGACCGACAGTTCGTCGGCCATGTCGGCGTCGAGCCCCCGGCTGCGGTAGATCCCGGCCAACTCTCGGCGTTCGTCCTCGGGGTCGTGCCGGATGGCCTGGCGCTCCACGTCCAGTTCCCGCTCCATCAGCTCGGACTGGGCCCGCATGGACACGTACTCCCCGGCGGCCATGGAGAACGAGCCGGCGATGAGGCCGGCCACCCCGGCCAGTCGCACCGCCGAGGCCGAGGAGTGCGCGCCGGCCATGCCCAGGATGAGGGCCACGTTGGACACCAGGCCGTCGCTGACCCCGAAGACGGCGGCCCGGGCCCCGCCTCCTTGGAGGTTGCGGTGGCTGTGTCCCATGTCCACGTCGAGCAGCGTACCGACCGTCCGGGCCTAAGGAGGCGCTGCGGGCCGGGGGAAGGAACACCTCACCTGCGGTCCGCGTCGTGCAGCGGTGGTCGGACGGGCCGGGGTCCCGTACAGTCTCGTGTATGGCAACCACCGTGCAGGGCATCGAGAAGTTCCACGATCTGGTCGGGCAGCACTTGGGCTACACCGCCTGGCACCGCATCGAGCAGGCCCAGATCGACCTGTTCGCCGACGCCACCGGGGACCACCAGTGGATCCACGTCGACCCGGAGCGGGCCAAGGACGGCCCCTTCGGGACGGCCATCGCCCACGGTTACCTGACCCTCTCCCTGGCCCCGGTCCTGCTGGGCGAGGTCCTGGTGGTGGAGGGTGCGTCCATGGGGGTGAACATCGGATGCAACAAGGTGCGGTTCCCGGCCCCGGTCCCGGTGGACAGCAATCTCCGGCTCGGTGCCACCGTGGCCGGGGTGGAGGACGTCAACGGAGGGGTGCAGGTGGCCCTGGACCTGACCTTCGAGACCGAGGGTTCGACCAAGCCCAGTTGCGTGGCCCAGGTCGTCTACCGCTACTTCTACTGAGCGTCCACCGTCGGCCCGTACCCCGCTGAACTGGAGGTACGGGCAGGCAGCCGGTGCACCGCCCGCTCGTTCGGGACCCGCTCCAACCGTACGAGCGGTTACTCCTAGAGTGGAACCATGGAGATGAGGGTCGAACACCTGTCCGCCCGTTCCGACGTGGCGGTGGACACCATCCGGTACTACCAGAGCAAGGGGCTGCTCGACCCGCCCCGCCGGGCGGGCCGTGTGGCCTGGTACGGGGAGGCCCACCTCGAGCGCCTCAACCGGATCCGATCCCTCCAGCAGCGGGGCTTCACCCTGGCCACCATCGTCCGCCTGGTGTCCGGCGAGCTCGACGCCGCCGACGAGGCCCTCCTCGGCGAGCTGTCCGGGTGGCGGGACGAGTCGGGTCGGTCGACGTCGCCGGTCCCGGACGCCGACGGATCCGAGGGGCACGGGCCCGACGGGCGGGTGATCGGGCCGCTCGGTTCGGAGGAGGGCCCCGCCCTCACCATCGAGGAGCTGGCCGAGGCCACCGGCGTCCCCCTGGCCCTGCTCAAGGCGGTCGAAGCCGAGGGGCTCCTGATCCCCCGCCGGTTCGGCGACCAGAACCGGTACACCCAGGCGGATGTGGCGGCCGCCCAGGCCGGGCTGCTCCTGTTGGAGTGGGGGATCCCCCTCTCGGCCCTGCTCGATCTGGCCCGCCGTCATCACGAGGCCACCGAATCGGTGGCCCGTGAGGCCGTGACCATGTTCTCGACCCATGTGCGCGGGCCCCTCCGCGAGGCGCACCCCCCCGCCGGCACCGCCCCGACCGACCGGTCGGAGGACGAGCCCCACATCGAGCGCCTCCTCCAGGCGTACTCCGAACTGCTGCCGGCGGTGAACACCCTGGTGGGCCACCACTTCACCCGGACCTTGATCAACGTGGCCCTGGACCACGTCGACCAGGTGGGGTCGGCCGCCGAACGCCGGGCCATCGGGGACCAGGCGGGCCTGGACATGGCCGGGACGGCCGCCGGCGAGGGGCCGACCGTCCACTCCGGCACCCGGTCCGCCGGCGCACGGTCATGACCGGCGCGTCCGCCGGCCCCTCGTCCCCGCCGGCCGCCGCGGCCCTCGATGCCGCCTCCCGGGCGGTGGCGGCCGACCTGCCGACCGGCCCGGAGAAGACGGCCCTGGTCCGCTCGATGTTCGACACCATCGCCCCCCGCTACGACCTGGTCAACCGCATGATGACCTTCGGACTCGACGTCCGGTGGCGGAAACGGTCGGCCAGGGCCCTCGGACTGCCGGCCGGGTCCCGGGTGCTGGATCTGGCCTGCGGCACCGGGGACTTCTTGGCCATCCTCTGGGCGGCCGGACTGTCCCCCGTCGGCATGGACCTCTCCTGGGGCATGCTCCGGGCCAACCGCACCGGTCGCCCCCTGGCGCAGGCCGACGGGGCCGTGCTGCCGGTGGCCACGGCGTCGGTGGACGGGATCACCTGCGGCTACGCCCTCCGCAACTTCACCGAACTCCAGTCGGTGTTCGACGAGTTCGGCCGGGTGGTCCGCGCCGGCGGGCGGATCAGCCTGCTGGAGGTGGCCGAACCCGACCACGGGGTCCTCCAGGTCGGCCATCGCATCTGGTTCCGACAGGTCGTCCCGCTCATCGGGGGTCTGGTCTCCGACCGTGCCGCCTACCGGTACCTACCCCGCTCCACCGCCTACCTCCCGGCCACCTCCGAGCTCCGATCCATGCTGACCGCCGCCGGCTTCTCCGCCGTCAACCAACGCCCCCTCTCGGGAGGCCTCAGCCAACTGATCACCGCCACCCGGGCCGGCCGGCCGTGACCGACGCCGCCCCCGGCGCCGCCACCGGGTCGGCCTTCGGCGGACCGTCCCCGGTGGCGGTCCGGCTCCCCCTGGACACCGGGCCGGCCATCGATCCCTTCGCGCTGGCCGGGCCGACCGGCATCGTCTTCCAGTCGCCCGACCGCCTGGTGGTGGGCCTGGGGTGCGCCCTCTCCCTGCCCCTCCCCCACGGACTCGACGCCGCCCCGGACGTCGATCGGCTCACCGCCGAGCTGGCGGCGATCGCCTGCGAGGACCGCTTCGATCCCGGCACCACCGGCGTCATGGCCTTCGGGAGCCTGCCGTTCGACCGGTCGGCCCCGGGATCGCTGGTCGTGCCCGAGATCGTCTACGGCATCGAGTCCTCCGGCGAGGAGTGGGTCACGGTCGTGGCCCGCGACCGCGGGCTGCTGCCGCTCGGGTCAGCCGGGACACGCGCCTGGCTGCAGGCCGGGATCGGAGCCCGGGGGGGCCGCGGCCGCCCGGCCCCGGAGGCGGTACCGCCGAACCGCGACGTGGGCCACGGCCTGCGGCCTGCCGGGTCGGGCCCGGTCATCAGCCCCCGCCTGTCGGACGCCTCCTTCGAAGCCATGGTGGCCGAGGCGGTGCGGTCCGTGGCCTCCGACGACGTGGCCAAGGTGGTGGTGGCCCGGCAGGTCGACGTGGCCATGGGTGAGGTCATCGACGTGGTGGCCCTCCTCCACCGGTGGCACCGCCTCGAGCCCACCTGCTCGGTCTTCTCCCTGCCCACCCCGGACGGCCAGCTGGTGGGGGCCAGTCCCGAGCTCCTGGTGGAGCGGTCGGGCCGCCGGGTGCACAGCCGTCCCTTGGCCGGCACCACCGACCGGGCCAACGAGTCGGACGGCGTCCTCCCCCGCGAGCTGCTGTCCTCGGTCAAGGACAGCGCCGAGCATCGTATGGTGGTCGAGGCCATCGGCGGGGCCCTGGGTCCCCTCTGCTCCCAGCTCGACGTACCCGCCCGGCCCGATCTGGTCCATCTCCACAACATCACCCATCTGGGCACGTCGGTGACCGGCACGCTGGCCTGCCGGTCGGACGGCTCGGTGCCCACCGCCCTGGACCTGGTGGCCGCCCTCCACCCCACGCCGGCGGTGGGAGGCGTACCCCGTGACCGGGCCCTGGCCCTCATCGACCGCCTCGAGCCGGAGGACCGGGGCCACTACGCAGGCCCGGTGGGGTACGTCGACGCCCGGGGAGACGGCTGCTGGATGCTGGGCATCCGTTCGGTCACCGTCCAGGGACCCGACGCCCGCCTGGCCGCCGGGGTGGGGGTGGTCGAAGGCTCCGACCCCGGCACCGAGCGGGTGGAGACCCTCCTCAAGTTGACCGCCGCTTTCGACGCCCTGGCCCCGGGGGTCCGCTTCACGACCGGAGCCCGCCCCCCGGTCCACCGGGCGGTGGGCTGACCCCCGGCGACGACCAAGCGCGCCGCCGTTCGGGACTTGGGTCCGGCACCGAGGCCGTCCGGCGGATCACCTCGGCCAGGGCATCGGGATCGTCCCGGGCCACGAAGTGCCCGGCCCGGGGCAGGATGGTCAGTTCAGCGCCCGGGATGCTCCGGGCCAGGGACACCGCGGCGCGGGACGGCACCACCAGGTCCCACCCCCCCGAGACCACCTCGACCGGCAGATCGAGGTGGCCGAGGGCGGCCACCACCTCGGGCAGCTCGCGGGTGAGGGACCGTTGTTCGACCATGAACGTCCGCCGGTGCCGACCGAGCGCGCCGCGGCCCCCGGCCAGGACCCGTTGGTCGGGCAGGGCCGTCTCCAGCGGTCGGCGGTAGCGCTCCGGCAGGTACCGGGCCAGCGGCCGCAGGCGCGGCAGTACCTCCCCGATGCCCACCAACCCGACCACGGTGAGCGCATCGCCCACGACGCGGTACGTGAGCCACCGGTCGAGGGCGTTGAGACTGTCCGGGGTGCAGGCCGCCCCCACCAGCACCAGTCCCTGGACCGTCGATCGGTGGCCGGCGGCCAGCAGGACGGCCACACCCCCGGACCAGCTGTGGGCCACCACCGTGGCCGGCCCCGCCCCTTGTGCGGCGATGAACTCGGCGATGAGGTCCGCATTGGCAGCCAGCCCCCGGGCCTCGCCGGCGGACCCGCCGTAGCCGATCCGATCAGGGGCCAGCACTCGGAAGTCCGACTCCAGTCGTTCGGTGACCGGGTCCCAGGACGCCCCGGAACCGGGCTGCCCGTGCAGGAGGACGACGGGCGGGCCCGTCCCCCGGTCAATGGAGGCCAGCACGCTGGCGGCTTCCTCCCATGTCGATGGACTCGGGCTCGGGCTCGGAGCCGGCCTGGCCGTCGAAGACCGGGAGGACCACCCGGAAGGTCGACCCCCGGCCCAGCTCCGTGTCCACCGAGGCCGAGCCACCGAAGGTGCGGGCCAGTGTGGCCACGATGAACAGCCCCAGACCCGATCCCCCGTCATCCCGGTTCCCGTGGCCGCGGTAGAAGCGGTCGAACACATGGTCGGCCTGGTCGCGGTCCATCCCCGGACCGCGGTCACTGACCTCGAGGACGGCCCGCTCGTCGCGCACGTCCACCTCGACCTCGACCGGGGTGCCTTCAGGCGTGTGGGCCAGGGCATTGCCCACCAGGTTGTGCACCATCTGCTCGAGACGGGCGTCGTCGCCGAACACCGGGACCTCGCCGGGCGCGTGGAGGGTGATGGAGCGACTGCCGTCGATGGCCTTGGCGTCGGCCACCGCCTCGGCGGCCACCGCAGCCAGATCGACGCGGTGGCGGGCCGGCTCGGGGCCCTCGCCCTCGCGGGCCAGGACGGCCATGTCGCCGACCAGGGAGCCCATGCGGGCGGCCTCCTTCTCGATGCGGGAGAGCGCCCGGTCCCGGTCCGTCCCGTCCCCGAGGGCGTCCTTGCGCAGGAGCTCGGCGTAGCCCCGGATCGAGGTCAACGGGGTGCGGAGTTCGTGGGAGGCGTCGGCGAGGAAGCTGCGGAGGCGGTCCTCGGACAGGGCGCGTTGGGCGAAGGCCGTCTCGATCTGGGCCAGCATCCCGTTGAGCGCCCGCCCCAGCCGGGCGATCTCCCCGTCGCCCTCCGTGGGCTGCACCCGTCGGGTCAGGTCCCCGGCGGCGATGGCGTCGGCCTCCTTGGCCATGTCCTCGAGGGGCCGGAGGCCCTGCCGGATGAGGAGGGTCATGAGGACGAGCAGGGCGATCAGCAGCCCGATGGACACGGCCAGTTCGATGGTGCGCAAGGAGTTCAGAGTGGCGTTCACCGTACTCAGCGTGGTGGCCACGACCAGGGTCCGGCCGGGGAGGGACGTGGCCAGCAGGCGATAGTTGGGTCCGTGCCCGCTTGCCGAGGGAACGGTGAGGGAGTTCGAGTTGGGCCGGTAGGCGCGGTCGGAACTGGCGTCCGGGTCCTGCGTCGTGGCCGGGAGCACGGGCAGGGCGGAGGGGAGGGTCGGTCGGGGGTCGGTCCGGGCCTGGGTGTCGGAGGGGCGGGAGATCACCACGCCGGTGGCGGGATCGATGATCTCCACATAGAGATCCGGGCTCACGTGGGTGGCGATCAGGGCCGGGGTGACGGTGAAGCCTCGTTGGTCGGCCCGGGCGACCAAGCTGGCCAGTTGCCGGCTGGCCGCGGTGAGCTGGGCGTCCACCCGGCCGTAGAGGTACGAGTGGAGCGAGGTGAGGGTGATGACGTTCACTGCGGCCAGTCCGAGAGCCACCAGACCGATCATGGTGACCAACAACCGCCGCCGGAGCCTCATGGTCGGGGTTCTCGCAGGCTGTAGCCCACCCGCCTGATGGTGTGGATCAACGGCGGGTCGTAGCAGTCGACCTTCTTGCGGAGATAGGAGATGTAGATCTCCACGATGTTCGAGTCCCCGACGAACCCCTCGTCCCACACGGCGTCGAGGATCTGGGGCTTGGACAGCACCTGGCGGGCGTTGCGCAAGAGGAAATGCAGGAGTTTGAACTCGGTGGCGGTGAGGTCGATGGGGTGGTCACCCCGCCAGACCTCGTGGGTGCCTACGTCGACCACCAGATCGCTGAAGCGCAGCCTCCCTTCCTCGGGGAACTCGTCGGGGCCCGACCGGCGGAGGACGGCACGGATCCGGGCCACCAGTTCGTCGATGCTGAACGGCTTGGTCACGTAGTCGTCACCGTGGGCCAGGCCGGCGAGCTTGTCCGCGGTGGCATCCCTGGCCGTCAGGAACAGGACCGGGGTGGCGACGTGTTCGGCCCTGAGCCGCTCGCAGACCTCGAACCCGTCGATGTCGGGCAGCATCACGTCGAGCACGATCAGGTCGCACCGACCGGTGCGGGCCTTCTCCATGGCCTCCAACCCGGTGGCTGCCTCATCGGTGGTGAAGCCCTCGAAGCGCAGCGCCGCCGTCACCACGTCGGTGATGTACGGCTCGTCGTCGACCACGAGGATCCGCCCCTGGCCGGTCATGGCTGCGGTGCCGCGTCCCGGGCCGGGGCCGGTCTGCTCCGCAGCCGTTCCACCATCCGGAGCAGGCCCCACCAGGTGACCAACCCCAGTGCCTCGACCACGATGACCGTGGACATCTTCGACTCGCCGTCGACCCGGTCGACGAAGCGGATGGGCACCTCCACCACCGTGGCTCCGGCCCGCTTGGCCCGGTAGGTCATCTCGATCTGGAACCCGTACCCGTCGGCGCGGATGCGGTCGAGCTCGATCCGGCGGAGCACCGAGGCCGAGTAGGCCCGGAAGCCGGACGTCGAGTCGGCTACCCCGAGGCCCAGCAGCGTCGAGGCGTAGACGTTCCCGCCCCGGGACAGGAGCCGCCGGTGCCACGCCCAGTTGGGGATGACCCCTCCCGGGACGTACCGGGACCCGACGGCCAGCTCGCAACCGTCCGACAGGGCCGCCACCAGGCCGGGCAGAGCCTCGGGCTCGTGGGACAGGTCGGCGTCCATCTCGATACAGGCGTCGAAGCCCCGCTCGAGTCCCCACCGGAACCCGGCGCGGTAGGCACTGCCCAGGCCGGACTTGCGGCTCCGGCGCAGGATCTCGATGTTGCCGAGCTCCTTGCCCATCACTTCTGCGGCGTCAGCGGTGCCGTCCGGGCTCCCGTCGTCGACCACCAGTACGCTGGCGTCCTCCAACGAGGCCCGGATCCTCCGGAGGACCCGGTCGATGTTCTCCGCCTCGTTGTAGGTGGGCAGGACCACCAGGACGTTCATCGGCCCAGCTTACGAGACCGGCTCGCCGTACAGCGGTGCGCGCCCGAACACGGCTCCGGCGGTCATCCCGGGTCGGGGGCGGGGCCGGGTCGAGCCTCCGGCAGCGGCTCACCGGGAGGGATCTCGGCGGCCCGGGTCCGCTGCCAGATCTCCCGGGAGACGACCTGGATGGCCCCACCCACCGGAATGGCCACCAGGGCCCCGGTGAGGGCTCCGAGGGTGGAGCCGAAGACCCCACCCAGGTTGGCGCCGACCAGCACGGCGAGCAGCACCCACAGGGGGTTCATCTGGACCGTTCGGCTCATCACCACCGGATAGAGGAAATGGTTCTCCACCAGCTGGAACCCCACGAACACGATGGCCATGACCACGCCGGCGGTGGGCGAGTGGAGCAGAGCGATGATGACACTGGGCACCCCGGCGATCAACCCCCCGACCAGGGGGATCATGGCCACCAGGGCCACCCACAGCCCGATCAGGAGGGCGAAGGGGACCCCGAGGATCAGAAGGGTGACCAGGACCACCACCCCGAACAGGACCGACAGGGCGATGGTCCCCAACACATAGGAGGTCACCGACTTGGACACCCGGTGGGCGATGTCCTCGACCATGGCCCGGCGGTCGGACCGCATGTTGTCGAGGAACCCACGCCGAAGATTGGGGGCCTGCAGGAGCATGAACAACGTGAGGAAGGCGATGGTGGTGATGGCCAGGATGGTCGAGAGCACACCCTTGGCCAGATTGGTGCCCACGTTGAGGGCCGGGGCACCCAGATGGTTGGCGGCCGTCTTGAGCTTGGGCGCGTTCTTCTGTACCCAGGAGAGCAGGTGGAACCTCTGGAGGGTGTGGGCCAGCCAACCGTGGCCCTTCTGGACCTGGTCGACCATGGTCGGCAGGCGCTCGGCCACGTGGGTGAGGGAGTTGACCAGCGGGTAGCCGAGGAGGCCGAGCAGTCCGGCGAAGGCGACGACCGCCCCGGCGAGCACCACGCCGACGGCGGTGCCCCGACGGAAGCGGTGGCGCTGGAGGAAGTTCACCGAGGGGTTGAGGACCAGGGCGATGAAGGCGGCGATCAGGACCCACAGGATGACCTCGCGGAGGCGTCCGAGCAGCCGGTACACCACCCAGGTGGCGATGACCACGGCATCGATGGTCAGGATGGTCCGGAGCGGGACCCCTTTGGCCGAGGCCGCGGCGAACAGCCGGTCCCGCCGCGGGGCGTCGGGTCCCACCTCGCGGTCGAGGCGCTCGGCCGAGGTCTCGTTGATGACGGTGGTCGGCCCGTGGGCGGTGACGTGTGAGGCGGCGAGCGGCCCGTTGTGGCCGGGGCCCGGCGCCGTCTGGGGCCCGGGCCGGGCCTCGTCCGGCCCCCGGGGCGGGTCTCCGGCGACGTCTGGACCCTTCTGGACCGGCTCCGTCACCCGGCCAGCATGTCAGGTCCAGGGGGGTCCGGCGTGTCAACATGGATGCGATGGAGGGCGAGACGGCAGACGTGACGTCCCGGTCACGCCGGCGGTGGTGGCACCGGGGACCGTTCGTGCGCCGGGAGGTCCGGCTCAGCGTGGGCACCCTGCTCGTCTTCCTGTTCTGTCTTCTACGTGGCCCTACCCCTCCTGGCCAGCCACCGGGCCGAGGTCAACTCCCTGGCCCACATCCACATCGGCTATCTGGCCCTCGGGGTGCTGCTGGAGATCGGGGCCCTGGTCGCCTACACCCAGCTGACCCACGCGGTGCTGCCCCATGACGGGCCCCGACGGTTCCGGCTGTTCCGGATCAACATGTCCACCCTGGCCCTGAGCCACGTCTCCCCCGGGGGGACGGCGCCGGGGGCCGCGCTGGGCTACCGGCTGCTGACCCAGTCCGGGGTGACCGGGTCCGACGCCGGGTTCGCCCTCGGCACCCAGGGCATCGGGTCGGCGGTCGTGCTCAACGTCATGTTCTGGTGCTCGCTGGTGGCCTTCCTGCTGACCCACGGCTTCCACGCCCCGGCCAGCCACCACGGCGGCCAGGCGCAGTCGGCCTCGATCCTCGTCATCGTGGCCGCCGGGGTGGGGGTGATCCTGCTCGGTGCCTTCGGCGGCCTCTTCTACCTCCTGACCCGGGGCCAGGAACGGGCCAGCCGGGTCATCCGGCGGGTGGCCGGCCGCATCCGGTTCCTCGACGCCGACCGGACCACGTGCCTGGTCGAGCGGTTGGCCGATCGCTTCGCGGCCCTGATGCGGGACCGCTCCCTGACCCGTCGGGCCATCGGCTGGGCGGCGGCCAACTGGCTCCTCGACGCCGCCTCCCTGTGGGTGTTCGTCGCCGCCTTCAGCCACTTCGTCTCGCCGGTCGACCTGCTGATGGCCTACGGCCTGGCCAACATCCTGGCCGCCATCCCCATCACCCCGGGCGGCCTCGGCGTGGTGGAGTTCGTGCTGGTGTCGATGATCACCGGCTTCGGGCCCACGGCGGGGCAGGCCCTCTCGGCCGTCCTGGCCTACCGGGCCGTCAACTTCTGGCTCCCCATCCCCTTCGGCGGGCTGGCCTACGCCTCACTGGAGTTCGAGCGCCGGCCCAGCTACCGCAAGGTCCAGGAGTACCTCCGCCGCCGCGTCCGACCTGCGTCAGAGGGGAGGTCTGGCCGCCGAGCCCCCGACGTCCCCGGCCGGCGCCGCGGTCAGCGACGTCGCGGCGACCAGCGCTGCCACCACGCCGCTGGCGCCGTTCCCGGCGGCCGGGTCGGCCGCGGGATCCGGGACCTCGAGGACGAACGGGACTGATGCGCGGCCGGCACCGACCACGGCACCGCGCCGGCCGGTGGTGCCCGGTCCGCAAGCGCCTCGGGGACCGGAGCCGGTTCCCTCCGGAGGGCCACGGGTACCGTCCGGCGCACGTCACGGCGAGACCGCCGCGATGCGAGGGCCTGCGTTTGGAACAGATCCTGGAGGCTGAGACCGAGGCCGTGGGGCGGGAGGTCGGCCGCCACCCGCGTCCAGCGGCCGTCGGGCTGGAGCTCCCACGAGTTGGCCTGGTCGAGCAGGGCCCAGTCGAGGAGTCCGGCCACCCGACGCTGCAGCCCGGGGTCGTCGATGGGCACCAGAACCTCCACCCGGCGGTCGAGGTTGCGCTCCATCAGGTCGGCTGAGCCCACCCACACCCGCACCGGCCGGCCGGCCAGCCCGCCGAAACAGAAGACCCGGGAGTGCTCGAGGTACCGGCCGACGATCGATCGGACCCGGATGCCCTCGGACAGGCCGGGCACGCCGGGCCGGAGGCAGCACCGGCCGCGCACCACCAGGTCCACCGACACCCCGGCGAGCGAAGCCCGGTAGAGGGCGTCGATGACGTCCGGGTCGGTCAGACCGTTGGTCTTGAGGACGATCCGCCCGTCGGGGCCGGCCCGCTCCTCCCGCTCGATGGCCTCGAGCAGCCCCGCCCGCATCGACAACGGGGAGACCAGCAGGCGCCGGAACCTCGGTGGCTCCCCCGATCCGGAGAGGAGGTTGAACAGCTCGCCCACGTCGGCCCCGATGTCGGGATCGGCGGTGAACAGGCCCAGGTCCTCGTAGGCCCTGGCCGTGCCGGCGTTGTAGTTGCCGCTGCCCAGGTGGCAGTACCGGCGGACGTCGGTCGCCCTCGCGGCGGACCACCAGGCAGATCTTGGCGTGGGTCTTGAGGGTGACCAGCCCGTAGATGACCTGGACGCCGGCCTCCTCCAGGGCCCGGGCCCAGGCGATGTTGGCCTGCTCGTCGAACCGGGCCTCGGAGCTCGACCACCGCGGTGACCTGCTTGCCGGTCAGGGAGGCCCGGATGAGGGCCTCCACCACCGGGCTGTCCACCCCGGTCCGGTACAGGGTCTGCTTGATGGCCAGCACGTCCGGGTCCTCGGCGGCGGCGGCCACGAACGCCTCCACCGATCCGCTGAACGACTCGTAGGGGTGGTGGACGAGCACGTCCCGCTCCCCCACCACGGCAAAGAGATCGACGCCCCCGGCGAACGACGACGGCGTGACCGGGGTCCAGGGCTCGGCCGCCAGGTCGGGGCGGTCGAGCTCGCTCAGCTGCCGGAGGCCGCTGAGGTCGAGCGGGGCGTCGGACAGGTACACGTTGGCCTCGGGGACGTCGACCTCGGCCACCAGCATCTCGAGGAGCTCGCTGGAGATACCGGCGGAGACCTCGAGGCGCACCGCCTGGCCGAACCTCCGCCGGTGCAGCTCGAGCTCCAGGGCGGCCACGCAGGTCCTCCACCTCGTCCTCGTCCACCGAGAGATCGGCATTGCGGGTGACCCGGAACACCTGGTGTTCCTCGATGTGCATGGCCGGAAACAAGCTCTCGAGATGGGCGGCCACCACCTGCTCGACGGGGACGAACCGCGTGCCGTCGGGCAGTGGAACCAGTCGGGGCAGCAGGGGCGGGACCTTGACCCTGCGCCGTGCGCTCCTCCCCGGTCGCCGAACTGACCACCCGCACCAGCAGATTGAGGGAGAGGTTGGAGATGTACGGGAACGGGTGCCCCTGGCCCACGGCGAGCGGGGTCAGGATCGGGAAGATCTGCTGGTGGAACAGTTCGCCCAGGTGGGACCGGTCCCGCTCGTCGAGTGCGTGCCAGTCGGACAGGACCACACCGGCGGCGGACAGGGCCGGGCCGACGTCGGCCAGGAAGGCCCGACTGTGACGTTCGGTCAGCTCGGTGGCCCGGCTGGTGATGGCAGCCAGTTGGGCCCGTGGGCTCAACCCGTCGGGCGACGGGGTCCGTAGTCCGGCGGCCACCTGGTCCTCCAACCCGGCCACCCGCACCTGGAAGAAGTCGTCGAGTCCCTCGGCGAAGATGGCCAGGAACTTGATCCGCTCGAGGAGGGGTAGCCGGTCGTCGTCCACCAGGTCGAGGAGCCGGGCCCCGAAGTCGAGCCACGACAGCTCCCGGTTGAGGAAGCGGCCCGGCGTGGCCCAGGGCGGGCGACCCACCGGCCCCGTACCCGTTGCCCGGGGTCTGCCGGTTCGGCTCTTCGGCCACGCCCGTCAGGACCGGCCACAGCGGCCCCCGACGACGTTCAGGTCGCGCGGGCCGCCGGGCCGCCGGGCCGAGGTACCCGGGCCGCGCCGGAGGGGAGGGCCGACCCCCCATCCGTCACCACGGTTCCCCCGGTGACCAGGGCCTCCGCCCCGGATCCGGCCCGTGGGTCCGTCGTGCTGCCGCCCCTGATCCGGCTCCACCGAATGCGGGCCGGGCGCCGGTAGGCTCGCCCGGATGCCGGTGTTGACGTTGCGCTCCTCGACGACCAAACGCCCCCACCGGGCATTCAAGGCGCGTCGCCGGACCGAGCTGGGACTGCTGGTGGCGGCCTCGGTCATCATCATCGCCGCGTACACGCTGATGATCCTGGGCAATACCTCCAAGGTCCCGACGGACGTGGCGCCACTCCTGGCCGTCGTCCTGGCCCTCGGCGCAGTCGCTCATATCGCCAACCGTATCTTCGTGCCCAGTGCCCACCCGGTGATCCTCCCCATCGCCTTCCTGCTCAACGGCCTGGGGTACGTGATGATCACCCGCATCGACCTGGCGTCGCTTCCCCCCTACTACGCGCCACAGCAGGCGGCCTGGACGGCCATCGGGGTGGGCGCCTACGTGCTCACCCTGGTGCTCGTCCGCCGGACCCGGGACCTCGACCGCTACCGGTACCTCCTCCTGGCCGGGGGGGTCGGTCTCCTGCTGCTCCCTCTCGTCCCCCATGTCGGGGAGAACATCAACGGAGCCCGGCTGTGGGTGCACCTGGGCTCGATTCGATTCCAACCCGTCGAGATCGCCAAGATCCTGCTGTGCATCTTCTTCGCCTCCTACTTCGCCGACAAGCGGGAGCTGCTGACCATTCCGACGGCTCGACTGGGTAATCGGCTGGTCCTCGACCCGCGGCCGCTCGTTCCGATCGGACTCGCCTGGATCTTCGCCATCGGCGTGATGAGCCTCGAGCACGACATCGGCTTCTCGGCCATGCTGTTCACGCTCTTCATCGGCCTGCTGTGGGTGACGACGGGAAGAACCGGCTATCTCCTCCTCGGTGTCGTGCTCTTCGCCGTCGGCGCCTACTTCGCCGGTCGGTACCTGAGCCAGACCCATATTCGCGTGGAGGACTGGCTGAACCCGTGGCGACTGGCCAACGGGTCAGGAGGACAGCTGGTCCAGTCGTGGTACGCGCTGGGGAGCGGCGGGATCGGCGGCACCGGGCTCGGACTGGGCCAGGGGGCCTTTCGCATCACCTTCGCCAACGCCGACTTCATCTTCGCCGTGATCGGTGAGGAGATGGGGCTGCTCGGTTCGACCATGGTCGTCGTGGCCTTCCTGCTCCTCGTGGGCGCGGGCTTCCGGGTGGCGCAGGCCGCCCGTTCGGAGTTCGCCAAGCTGACCGCGGTGGGGCTGACCATGATCATCGGATTTCAGGCCTTCTTCATCATCGGCGGGGTGCTTCGGCTGCTGCCGCTGACCGGCATCACGCTGCCCTTCGTGTCCTACGGAGGGTCGGCGCTCATCGCCAACTACGTCCTCATCGCCCTCCTCATGAGGATCTCCGACGAGGGCGGTGCCGCGGTGGACGCCGCCGACCAGGCCCAGTGGGAGAAGAGCGAGGAACGACGCGAGCGCCTGCTGAGCGGTGGCTGACCGGCTCGAGGTGCCGGCACCCGGCCGATCGAGCCGCCGGAGCACGGCGTCGGACTACGAGACGGTCGATCCGGGACCCGGTGGGGTCACGTCCCCGTCCAGCTCGAGGAGCCGGCGGTCGATGAGGATGGGCACGCTCACCGGCTGCAGGAGCGCCACCGTGAGCCCGTCGGAGGGCCGGCACGAGAGGATCTTCCGCCCGGTCCGGCCCCGGAGATCCAGCTCGGCGAAGTAGACGGCGCCCTGGCGGCCGACCATCCGCACCGCCACCACGTCGATGTCGAAGCCCTGCAGCACCTGGCTCATGAGCTCGTGGGTCAGTGGTCGCGGCGTGGGGATCCTCCGCATGGCGTGGGACAGCACCACGGCATCCTGGAAGCCGATCGAGAAGGACAGCTGCCGACGCGGGGACTCCGTCTCCCGCAGGACCACGGTCGGATGCTGGTTGGGCAGGTCAACGTTGACCGCGGCGACCAGGGCCATCCGGTAGTCGCCCATCGGCGGCGACGCCGCCGATGGGGTGGCGGGCGGGACTTCGGTCTCCGGTGCCGGTGGCCCACCTGCCTCGGGTCCGGCGACCCCGCCGTCCTGCGGTGCTGCCGCACCGTCGGCCTGGCTGTCCGCAGGCGCAACGGCGGCTCCGTCGTCGGTGGCGCCCGCCCCGGGGGTCACCTCGGCGCCCCCGTCGGCCGGCGTGGGGGGATCCGCGGGTCCCGGCACGGGCGCGTCCACCCGACCGGCCGCCGACTCGCTCACCGAGCGCTCCGCGCGTTCACGCTGGCGGTGATGCCGATGGCGGCGAAGAAGACGATCATGGCCGACCCCCCGTAGGAGATGAAGGGGAGGGGGATCCCGGTGACCGGCATGATCCCCATGTTCATCCCCACGTTCTCGAACACCGAGAAGACCAGCAGGGCGAAGATTCCCGTGCACAGGAGTCGGCCGAAGCTGTCCCAGGCCTGCTGGGCGGCTCGGAGGATGCGCCAGGCCACCACCCCGTAGATGCCCAAGCAGCACGCTGGCGCCGACGAAGCCGACCTGCTCCCCCACCGCGGAGAAGATGAAGTCGGTCTGTTGCTCGGGCACGTAGGCCAGGTTGGTCAGGGCGCCGTGGCCCAGGCCCTGACCGAACATGCCGCCGTGGGCGATGGCCTCCTTGGCCTGGGCCACGTTGTAGGTGGCGGCCTGGCTGCCTCCGTTCGGCGAGATGAAGCTGGTCAGCCGGTCGATCTGGTACTTGTGCAGGAGGCCCACGTTGACGGCGAACAGGATCAGCAACACCGCGGCGACGATCAGCAACAGCAGGTACCGACCCGGCATGCCGGCCACGGCCAGCATGACCAGCAGGATGACCGACATCACGATGGCCGTACCCAGGTCGGGCTGCTTGAACACCATCAGGATGGGCAGGCCCGGCCATGAGCACCATGCGCACCAGGTCCCGGAACTCGAGACCCTCCGGTCGTCTCGAGCAGTAGGTGGCGATGGCGATGATCAAGACCACCGTGGCGAATTCGGATGGCTGGAGCTGGATCGGACCGAGGGGGAACCAGCGTTGGGCCCCGTGCTGAGCCGGGGTGGCCAGCACGGCCACCAGGGCGAGGAGGATCCCCAGGTACAACACCGTGCTGACCTGTTCGAGCCGGCGGTAGTCGAAGAGGGCCATGACCACCATCACCACCAAGCCGATGACCAGGAAGACGGCCTGTCGCTTCAGGAAGTACCGAGGGTCATCTCCCTGGCAGGGCCAGCTTGCCCTTGGTGGCGGTGTACACCGTCACCACCCCGATCACGCCGAGGAGGACGGAGCAGCCCACCAGGACCAGATCGAACCGCGAACTCAGGGTCCGGGTTCGCGTCCGGGCAGCGACGGTTGCGGGGGCGTAGTTGACCAAGGGACTCTGGCCGGAGAGGATACTCCCCCCCTCGGGCCCCCTCCCCGCGCCAGCGCCCGGCGGTCAGTGACCCCCGGCCACCTGGCGGTCGGTCACCGCCCGCCACATGGCCTCGATGGGGGGATCGGTTCCGGTCCAGGCCTCGAGCTGGATCGCGGCCTGGTGGACCAGCATTCCGAGGCCGTTCGACACCGAGGCCCCCTGGTCCCGGGCCGCGGCCAACCAGGCCGTCTCGGCCGGGTGGTAGATCAGGTCCACCACCACCTGGCCGGGATGGAGCAGGGCGGGGTCGAGCGGCCACGGGGGGGTACCCCGGCCGGTCGACGGCCCGGCTCCGGCCATCCCCACCGGGGTGGCGTTGACCACGAGATCACAGGTCGGGACGTCCTCGGGCCCTCCGGTCCGGCCGGCGGCGCCGGCCAGGGACAACGCCGTCCGGCCCCGCTCGGCCGTGCGGTTCATCACCACCACCTCGGCCGCCCCGGCGTCGGCCAGGGCGGCGATCACCGCCCTGGCCGCCCCACCGGCCCCCACCACCAGGCAGCGCCGACCCGAGGGGTCGAATCGGTCCCGGCGCCGGAGGGCGGCCACCAGGCCGGCACCGTCGGTGTTCTCGCCTCGCCAACCGTCCCCCTCGGCGACCACGCAGTTGACCGCCCCGAGCCGGGCGGCCAAGGGCGACAGGCGGGCCACGAGGCTGGCCGCCTCGTCCTTGTGGGGCATGGTCACCGAGAGCCCCCGCAGGCCGAGCGTCCTGGCCCCGGCGAGGGCGGCGGCGGTCTGGCCCGCCGGGACCCGGAACCCCACCGACACCCAGTCGAGGCCCAGCTCGGCGAAGGCGGTGTTGTGCAGGAGCGGCGAGAGCGAGTGGGCCACCGGGTCCCCGATGACCCCGACGATGGTGGTGGCGGCCGACAGCCCGGCGGGAACGGCGACCGACGGGGTACGGGGGTCCGGCGCCGCGTCCATCAGCCCACCCCCCGCTGCTGGGCCAGCGCCTCGTTGGCCTGCTGCTCGGGGAACGTGTCGGCAAAGGCCTCGGTGCCGTCGCGCTGGACCACCACGAAGTACAGCCACGTCCCGCTGGGCGGGTCGAGGGTGGCCCGCAACGCGGCCTCGGACGGGAAGCAGATGGGGGTGGGCGTGAGGCCCTTGTTGAGGTAGGTGTTGTACGGCGAGCGGATGGCCAGGTCGGCCGAGGTGACCGGTCCCCCGTCCCGACCCTCGGAGTAGAGGACCGTGGAGTCCATCTGCAGTGGCATGTCGCGGGCCAGGCGGTTGAGGATCACCCGGGCCACCGGGCCCAGGTTCTTGCCGATGACCCCCTCCTTCTGCACGATCGAGGCCACGGTGATGGCCTGGTAGGGGGTCAGCCCGATCTTGGCCGCCCCGGCCTCGAGGTCGAGGCGTTGGGCGAGGTCATCGAAGCGGTCCACCATGATCGTGAGCAGTCTGGTGTCCGACTCCCCGGGCACCACCACGTACTGGCCGGTGCCCAGCAGGCCGTCGAGATTGGTGGAGCCGGCCGGCTGCCAGGGGGATCGCACGGTGCCGCCCGTGGCCACGGCGGCGAAGGCGGCACTGGAGTGCCCGGGGAGTTGGCCCACCCGGGTGGCCACCTCGGCCACGGTGAAGCCCGGGGGGACGTCGAGCGGAAAGACATTGGGACCGGCCGAGATGACCCGGTCCACGGTGGCGAAGCTGCTGTTCTTGTTGAAGGCGTAGGAGCCGGGCAGGACGGTCGGGGTCCCGTGGAACTGGCTCCAGATCCGGAAGGCCAGTGAGCTGGAGAGCACCCCCTTGGCCTCCAGGGTGGCGGCCAGCTGACTGGCACCGGACCCCGACCGGACCGTGGCGATGACCTGGGCCCCCGGGGGGCCACCGGGACTGGCCTCGTGCTGGACCCAGAGGAAGCCGCCCAGGAGCACCAACACCACCAGCGCGACCAGGCTCCCGACGAGCACAGGCCAGAGTCGGCGCTCCCGACCACGGGCTCCGGGCCGGGCTCGGGGCGTGCGGTCGGCCCGTGCCCCCCGCCTCCGCGGGGTCGGCCCCGGGTACCGCGACGGGCACCGGGACGCCGGAGGCGTCGGAGGAGCCGTGCTCGTCGGAGTCGTCGGGCCCCGGGGGCCCGCCACCGGTCACCGGCGGGTCCGCCGTCCGTCCAGCCACGCCTCGAGCATCACGGTGGCGGCGGCCTGGTCGACGATGGGGCGTCGCCGGCGTCCGCCGGCCCCGCCGGCCGACAGGGCCTGGTGGGCCGAGACGGTGGTCAGGCGTTCGTCGAACAGCTCCACGTCGACCTGATGCGGTGCCAACAGCGCGACCAGGGCGTCGGCCTCGACGGCGGCCTCGGTGGCGGCGCGGCCGCGGCTGCCGTCGAGGGACAGCGGGAGCCCGACCACCACGACCACCGCGTCCTCCTCGAGCACCAGTTCCACCAGCCGTCGACGATCCTGCTCGGCGTCACCCGAGCGGACCAGCGTGGTCCGGGGGAACGCCATGGTGCCGTCGGAGTCGGTCACCGCGATGCCGATCCGACGCGAGCCCAGATCGATCCCGACGGCCCGACCCCGACGGATCGGTGCGTCATCGGTCATGACCGGTCAGTCGCCACGAAGGACTCGCCGGGCCTCGTCCAGGGCCCGGTCGAGACCGCTCGGGTCCTTGCCCCCGGCCACCGCCATCTCCGGCGACCCCCCGCCGCCCCCGCCGAGCAGGGGGGCGATCTGCTTGACCAGCTCCCCGGCGTGGACCGGGTCGTCACCCGACCGATCGGCTGACACGGCCAGAGAGGCCTTGGAGCCGTCAGGGCTCCCACCCAGGACCACGGCCCGGAGGCCGGCCGTGGTCCGCACGGTCTGGGCCAGGTCACGCAGCGCGTCGGGATCCAGGCCGTCCCGGCGAGCGACCACGACACCGTCCAGCGCCTCGGCGGCCAGTGCGGCGGCACCGGACTGCAGCTCGCGGCTGCGGGCCTGCTCCAGAGAGCGCTCGGCGGCGCGCTGGCGCTCGAGCAGCCGGTCGATGGCCTCGAGCACGTGCTCGGGCTCGGTGCGGAGCAGGGCGGCCGCCTCGGTGAGCAGGCCCTCCCGCTCCACCAGGCGGTCGAAGGCGCTGGTGCCGGTGACGGCGAACAGCCGGCGGACGTTGGAGCCGATGGACGACTCCGACGTGATGGTGATGGGGCCGATCATGCCGAGGGCGCCGACGTGGGTCCCGCCGCACAGCTCGATGGAGTGGGGACCGGCCCGGACCACCCGGACCTGCTCGCCGTACTTGTCCTCGAAGAAGGCCAGGGCCCCCATGGCCTCGGCCTGGGACTTGGAGGTCACCTCCACGATGACGTCGGCGTCGGTCAGGACGTCGGCGTTGGCCATGGACGCCACCGCCACCAGCTCCTCGGGGGCCACACTCCCGTGGTGGCTGAAGTCGAAGCGCAGGAAGTCCGGCGCCACGCGGGATCCCTGCTGGCGGACGTGGTCGCCCAGCACGGTCCGGAGGGCGGCGTGGAGCAGGTGGGTGCCGGTGTGGTTGCGGCGCAGCGAGTCCCGCCGCACGCCGTCGATGGTGGCCAGGGCGTCCTGGCCGGCAAAGAGCTCGCCATTGATGGTGGCGTGGTGCGACGTCAGGCCGGGCAGGGCCGAGACGGTGTCGTAGACCACGGCCGTGCCCGTCTCGGTCACGATGGTGCCGGTGTCGCCGTCCTGCCCCCCTCCCTCGGCGTAGAACGGGGTCCGGTCCAGGAAGATCTCGGCCTGACCGGCGTGGTCCGGATCGAGATCGGCCAGCACGGCCACGACCCGGGCGGGGGCCGAGTAGCCGTCGGGGCGCTGGCCCACGAACACGGTCTGACCCTCGTCGTCGAGGACCGAGCGGTACGCCCGCTCGCCGGCCGGGGTCTTGGTGGCCCGGGCCGCGGCGCGGGCCTGGGCGCGCTGGACGTCCATGGCCGCTTCGAACCCCTCGAGGTCGACGGTGACGCCGACCTCCTCGGCGATCTCCACGGTGAGCTCGACCGGGAATCCGTAGGTGTCGTGCAGGCGGAAGGCCAGGTCCCCGGAGACCGCCCCCGCCCCGGAGGCCAACTCCTCCTCGAGGATGGTGGAGCCGGTGGCCAGGGTGCGCAGGAAGCCCTCCTCCTCCCGTCCGACGACGTCGAGGACCAGATGGTGCTGTTCGGCCAGCGCCGGGTAGGCCGCGCCCAGGATGCTCACGGCGGTGTCGACCAGCCTCGGCGTCACCGCACCGTCAAATCCCAACTGCCGGGCTCGACGCACCGCTCGGCGGATCACCCGCCGGAGCACGTAGCCCCGGCCCTCGTTGGCCGGGAGCACGCCGTCGGAGACGAGCATGGACATGGCCCTGCCGTGGTCGGCCAGGATCCGCAGGCCCACATCGACACCGGGGTCGCTCCCGTACGTGCGACCGGTGACGGATTGGGCCGTCTCGATCATCGGGAGGAACAGGTCCGTGGCGAAGATGGAGTCCACGCCCTGGATGACCGGGAGGATCCGCTCGAGGCCGGCACCGGTGTCGATGCTGGGCTTCGGAAGGTCCTCGATGGAGCCGTCCACACTGCGGTTGTACTGCATGAACACAAGGTTCCAGATCTCGATGAAGCGCTCCGAGCCCCCGAGGGCGGGACCTCCGTCTGCCCCGTAGCGGGGGCCCTTGTCGAAGAACAGCTCGGAGCTGGGTCCGCATGGACCGGTGTCCCCCATCTTCCAGAAGTTGTCGTCGCCCAGTCGTTGGATCCGGTCGGCCGGGACGCCCACGGCGTCGCGCCAGATCTGCTCGGCCTCGTCGTCGCTCTCGTAGACGGTCACCCAGATCCGGTCCCCGTCGATGCCGAGGACCTCGGTGACCAGCTCCCAGGCGAACGGGATGGCCTCGGCCTTGAAGTAGTCACCGAAGCTGAAGTTGCCCAGCATCTCGAAGAACGTGCAGTGGCGCTCGGTGAGGCCGACGATGTCGATGTCGACGGTGCGGAAACACTTCTGGACCGAAGTGGCCCGGGGCCAGGGCGACACCTCGTCGCCCAGGAAGAACGGTTTGAACGGGACCATGCCGGCGATGGTGAACAGGACGGAGGGGTCGTGGGGGATGAGACTGGCCGAGGGCACGGGCACGTGGCCCCGTCCGGCGAAGAAGCCGGTGAAGGCGCCGCGGAGGTGGTCGGCGTCGGGCGCCGTGCCGGAGGTCACGACCTCAAATCCTACTTGGCCAGGTGGGAGCGGGACTTCGCCGGTCGACGCCTCCCCCGCCGGACCAACGCCCCCCGGCGGGGCGGCTCGTCGGGTGCGACGGGTACGTCCGGTCCAAGCGACGGAGGCGGGACGGGCGCCGCGGCCAGGGCGGCCGGATCGGTGGCCACCCCCTGGGCGGCCAGGTCGGCCCACAGCTCCTCCTCGCGGCGTTGCATCTCGTCGCGGCCCGAGGCCACCGCGTCACGGACCCGGCCGCCCGCGCTCCCGGCCACCTGGCGCGCCGTGCGGCCCACCTCGACCACCAGGGCGTCCGGCTGCAGCCGGGCGGCGGCCTGCTGGACGGTCCGGCGGACCCGACGCTCGGCCCACAGCGACGAGCCGGCTCCGAGGGCCGCCCCGGTGACCAGCCAGAAGGTGCGCTTGGGCACCGTTCAGGGCCTTCCGTTGGTCGACGGACCGGAGCTACCGGGGTCCCCCGGCGCCGGTCGGGACGCCAGGCGTCGGATGCCGGTGGCGGCTCCCGCCCGCACCGCCAGCACCTTGACCACCGGATTGGCGAAGGCGCGGTAGGCCAGCTTCGAGGCGGAGTCGACGGTGGCGTGGACCGACTCGGTGGAGTCGAGCACGGCACCCACCCGCTCCATCTCGGTGGCGGCCTGGTCGACCACGCGCTGGGCGTCGGCCACCAGGGGGACCGTCTGCCGCGTCAGGTCGTCGGCCACCCGGCGGAGCGAGCGGACCTCGCGCCGCAACGCCCGCAGGGCCACGAGGAGGCCGATCACCGCCAGGCCGCAGGCGACGGAGGCGACGAGGACAGCGATCTGGCCGGCGGACATGATCCGGTCAGTGTAGATCCTCGCCGTGACCCGGCCGGTGGCGAGCCGGAGGCCCGGGTCCGTCCGGGTCCCGGGGCCACCGGCGTCGACTCAGGTCGCTGCCATGCCCACGATGGGGCGGTTGAGGTGGCTACCGCCGGTGGAGCCGTAGAAGGCGGCGTCGCCGAACGAGAAGATACCGCCGTCGGTGGCCACCAGCCAGTAGCCGCCTCCGGTCGGGTCGGAGGCCATGCCCACGACGGGCTGGTTGAGGTGGATGCCGCCGGTGGAGCCGTGGAAGCCGGCGTCCCCGAACGAGAAGATGCCACCGTCCCGGGCCACCAGCCAGTAGCCGTGCCCCGACGGTGTGGCGGCCATGCCCACGATGGGCTGGTTGAGGTGGATGCCGCCGGTGGAGCCGTGGAAGCCGGCGTCCCCGAAGGAGAAGATGCCGCCGTCCCTGGCCACCAGCCAGTAGCCGTGCCCCGACGGTGTGGCGGCCATGCCCACGATGGGCTGGTTGAGGTGGATGCCGCCGGTGGAGCCGGAGAAGGCGGCGTCCCCGAAGGAGAAGATGCCGCCGTCGCTGGCCACCAGCCAGTAGCCGTGGCCGGACGGCGTGGCGGCCATGCCCACGATGGGCTGGTTGAGGTGGATGCCGCCGGTGGAGCCGTAGAAGCCGGCGTCCCCGAAGGCGAAGATGCCGCCGTCGCTGGCCACCAGCCAGTAACCGCCGTCATCGGTGGACGCGGCCATGCCGACCACCGGCCGGTTGAGGGCGATCCCCCCGGTGGAACCCAGGAAGCCGGCCCGGCCGAAGGCGAAGATGCCGCCGTCACTGGCCACCAGCCAGTAGCCCGGTGGGGTGAAGGTGTAGTGGTCGGCCGCCACCAGCGGACTGGACCCCTCGGCGTTGGCCACCGAGACGTCCACCGTCGACCCGGCCGTCGGTCCCGACGGCACCCGGGCCACCAGGGAGCCGGGCGAGGTGACCGAGAAGGACGCCGGTGTCGCCCCGAACCGGACCGACGTGGCCCCGGTGAAGTTGTAGCCGGTCACCGTCACCTCGTTCCCTCCGCCCACCGGACCCTTGGTCGGCTGGAGACCGGTGATCACCGGGCAGGTGGGGGGTGACGCCAGGACGGCGAGCAGCCGGGGGGCGGACGGGGTGCCCCATCCCGTGGCCAGGTCGAAGTCGGCCGTGGCCGGGAACCGGCCCTGGCTGGTGGCCAGGAAGGCGTTGCTGCCCGTGGTGACGTCGCTGAACGGCGTGGCCGCGCACGAACCGGCCGAGTACAGGTCGGGGTTGAGCAGCCCGGCCGGTCCGGACAGGCGCTGGTCGATCACGGCCACCATGGCCGCCCAGAGGGGTGCGGCCCCGCTCGTACCGCCCACCACGAACCAGCCCCGCCGGTTCCCGCAGTTGGTGAGGGGACCGCCCGCCGTGCAGTAGATGGCGTACCCGTGGGCCGGGTCGGAGGAGGCCGAGACGTCGGGCACCTCACGGCAGCTCGACCGTCCCAGGGCGGCGCACTGGGCCAGGCCGAACTGGTCGTCCACCCCCGGCCCCGACTGCCAGGACGGCTGGTCGAAGTCCGAGGAGACCCCGCCGCCGCCCGATCCGTAGAGGTTGTTCCACACCGTCTCGTTGGGGGGCGAGCCGGCCGACAGGAGGGAGGTGCCACCCACCCCGGTCACGTCGGGCTGGTCGGCCGGGTCGTCCACGGTGACCGTGGTCGACGGCTGGCCGGGATAGCAGTCGGTCGACCCCGAGTCCCCCGACGCCGCCACCACCGTCTGGCCCTGGGCCGCGGCTTCGGCGAACAGGGAGGACTCCACGGCCTGCTGGTTCCCCTGCAGGGCCATCTGCGGTTCGCACAGGCCCCAGCTGGTGGTGATGACCTTGAGCGAGGGGTCGGCCACCATGGCCTCGTAGGTGTCGATGGGACCGGCGTTGTTGGGCCCGGTCTGGGGACCGGTGAACACCTTGACGGTGGATCCGGGGGCCAGCCCGATGACGTCCTCGATGTCGAGCGCCGCCTCCCCGAGCTGGACGGTGGTGCCGGCGCCCCCGTCGATGTTGGTGTTGCTGACCGGCGTGGTGATCCCGTAACAGCTCTCGTAGGTGGCGATATCCGACGGCGTATAGGGCTCGAGCTCGTAGATCCCGATGGTGACGCCCGCCCCGTCCGACCCGCTTCCGTACAGGGAGGCGAGCCCGTACGCCGCGGCCAGCTGGTTGGCCGTGAACCCACCGGTGTTGGCCGCCGACGGGCACGACCCCGGACCGACGGCGGGCACCACGGCCGGGGCCGGTCCGGACCCGTTCCCCCCGGTGGTGGCCGGGTCGCGTTGGTCGGCCGGCACCAGCTGGGGCTGGGGGGTGGCCACCGTGGAGAGGCCCACCACGCCGGTCACCCGGGAGGCCAGTGAGGCCGGCACCGCCGGCTGCTCGGGAGCGAACCGGGCCACCCGACCGTCGGCCAGGCGGGCGGACACCAGCGAGACGTCGAAGGCCCGCTCCATCTGGGCGGTGGTCCCCGTCACCGGGATGAGCAACCCGTCCGGCGAGGTGGTCCCGGGGCGGAGCCCGGCCGACGAGACCCAGGCCCGGGCGGAGGCGATGGTGTCCGACGTCGGGCCGAAGGTGGAGGCGAACCGCCCGGCGCCGAGATAGTGGTGGTACTCGGGCGAGCCGGGTGTGGACACCGCGGCCACGAAGGCACCGAGGGCGGACGGGTCGCGGGGCTTGAGGGCTACATCGGCCGTGACCTGGGCGGAGGCGTCGGACGGGCCCACCACCGCGGTGCCGGTGGGAAGGGTCGGTGTCGGCCCGGCCAGCCGGACCGAGAGGGCCGCGTCCGACGGGGCGGCGCCGGCCGTCGGGGTCGGCCCTCCGGCCCCCAGCGTCACTGCCGCCACCAGACCCGAGAGTGCGGCCGCCGCCACGGTCACGCCCCGTCCCTGCCGCGTCATGGGCGACAGTCTGACCTATTCGGCCGGTGCTCGGTCGTCACCCGGCTCGGGCTCCGGTGTCGTCGCCGCGTCCGGCCGGTCGCCGGCGCGCCACGCGGCCAGGCGGTCGCCCACCACGGCTTCGTGGCCCCGGTCGCTCGGCTCGTAGTACCGGTGGCCCTGGAGCTCGTCAGGCCGGTACTGCTGGTCGGCCCAGGCGTCGGGCCGGTCGTGGGGATAGACGTACCCCTCGCCGTGACCGATGGATCCGGCGCTCCGGTAGTGGGCGTCGCGGAGGTGGGGCGGTACCGTCCCCCTGGGGCCCTCCCGCACATCCCGCTGGGCCAGACCCAGGGCCACGGTGACCCGGTTGGACTTGGGGGCGCAGGACAGGTGCACCACCGCCTGGGCCAGATTCAGCTGGGCCTCGGGCAGGCCCACGAACTCGACGGCCCGGGCGGCGGCGTCGGCCACCACCAGGGCCAGGGGATCGGCCTCCCCGATGTCCTCGCTGGCCAGGATGACCAGGCGCCGGGCGATGAAACGGGCGTCCTCACCGGCCTCCAGCATCCGGGCCAGCCAGTACAGGCCGGCGTCGGGGTCGGAGCCCCGCACCGACTTGATGAACGCGCTGACCTGGTCGTAGTGGTCGTCCTCGCCGTAGTGATGGAGGCGCGAGTGCCGGGCCCGCTCCACGTCCCCCAGCGTGACCGGGGCCGTGCCGGCCAGGGCCACGGCCACCTCCAGCGTGGTCAGGACGGCCCGGGCGTCCCCGTCGGCCAGACCCACCAGGGCGGCCACGGCCTCCGGCTCGGCGGTCGTCTCCTCGGCCCCGAGGCCGCGGGCCACCACCTCCTCCAGCTCGGATCGCGGAGAGGGGCTCGAGACGCCACAGCGTGGAACGGGAGAGCAGGGGCGCGTTGACCTCGAAGAAGGGGTTCTCGGTGGTGGCCCCGATCAGGACCAGCAGGCCCTCCTCCACCGACGGGAGCAGGGCGTCCTGCTGGGACGCGGTTGAACCGGTGGACCTCGTCGAGGAACAGGATGGTGCCGCGACCTTGCTCCCCGAGGAGCCGTCGGGCCCCGTCGACCACCTCCCGCACGTCCTTCACGCCGGCGCTCACCGCCGACAGGGGCACGAACCGCTTGGCCGTGGCCGCGGCCACCACCGAGGCGAGCGTGGTCTTGCCCGTGCCCGGCGGTCCCCACAGGATGGCCGAGGTCAGCCGGTCGGCCTCGATGAGCGCCCGGAGGGGGGCGCCCGGACCGACCAGATGGTGCTGGCCGATGACCTCGTCCAGTGTCCGGGGGCGGAGGCGGGCGGCCAGCGGGGCCCGCGCCGCCAGTCGCTCCTCGGCGGCACCGGAGAACAGGTCGTCACCGGCCACGGTGCCGGACTCAGTCCTTGGGGGGGACGGGACGGAGCCCGAGCTCGGCCAGGGCCCCGGGGGCGAGGGGCTTGGGCGCCCCGGTCATGGGATCCGAGCCGGACTGGGTCTTGGGGAAGGCGATGACCTCACGGATGGAGTCCTCGCCGGCGAAGATGGCCACCAGGCGGTCGATGCCCACGGCGAACCCGGCGTGGGGCGGCGCGCCGTAGCGGAAGGCGCCGAGCAGGAACCCGAACCGCGACTGCGGCTTCCTCCTCACCGATGCCGAGCACGGAGAAGACCCGGCTCTGGATGTCACCCCGATGGATCCGGACGCTCCCCGAACCCAGCTCCCACCCGTTGAGGACCAGGTCGTAGGCCTGGGACCGGACCGAGAGGGGATCGGACTCCAGCCGCCCGAGGTCGTCGGGGTGGGGCATGGTGAAGGGATGGTGGGCGGCCACCGGACGACCGGCGTCGTCGACGCCGTCGAACAGCGGGAAGTCGACCACCCACAGGTACCGGTAGGGACCCTCGCTCACCGGTCGGCCACCCAATTCGAGGCGGAGGTGGCCGAGCACCGTGCAGGCCAGGCGGTACTCGTCGGCCACCACCAGGACCAGGTCGCCCTCCGACGCCCCGGTGGCGGCCACCAGGCCGGCCCGCTCCCGGTCGGAGAGGAACCGGTCGAGCGGCGAGTCGAGGGCCAGGCCCCCACCCTCGCCGGCGGTGACCCGGAACCAGGCCAGTCCCTTGGCGCCGAGCTGCTTCGCCTTGTCGGTGAGGCCGTCCAGCTTCGAGCGGGTGAGGGTGGCACCGGACTCGAGCACGACGGCCTTCACCGTGGAGGCGCCGAACGCCTTGACCTCGGTGCCCTCGAACACGTCGGAGAGGTCGACGAGCTCCATCCCGAAGCGGAGGTCGGGCTTGTCGGTGCCGTACCGGTCGATGGCCTCGGACCAGGTCATGGTCGGGATGTCCCCGGGCCGGACGCCGGTGACCGCCTCGGCCGCGTCCAGGACCGCCTCGGACACGAAGGACAGCACGTCCTCCTGCG
This sequence comes from uncultured Acidimicrobiaceae bacterium, assembly GCA_963817005.1. GTDB lineage: Bacteria > Actinomycetota > Acidimicrobiia > Acidimicrobiales > RAAP-2 > Bog-756. The sequence goes on along the minus strand of CAWFMN010000004.1, from coordinate 589,899 downwards.
CGACGAACGACGCCTCGATGTCCAGCTGGGAGAACTCGAACTGCCGGTCGGCGCGGAGATCCTCGTCCCGGAGGCAGCGGGCGATCTGGTAGTAGCGGTCCACACCGGCCACCATCAGGAGCTGCTTGGCCAGCTGGGGACTCTGGGGCAGCACGTAGCAGCTACCCGGGGTCAGGCGGCTGGGCACGGCGAACTCCCGGGCGCCCTCGGGGGTCGGAGCCCACAGGAGGGGCGTCTCGACCTCGACGAACCCCTGTCGGTCCATGGCCGCCCGCAGCGCCCGGTTCACCGTGGCCCGCAGCCGCAGGTTGGACTGCATCCGGGGTCGGCGCAGGTCGACGAACCGGTGCTTGAGGCGGATGCCCTCGTCCACGTCCACCCGGTCGTCCACGGCGAACGGAGGCGGCTCGGCCCGGTTGAGGACGGTCACCGTGCAGTCGCCGAGCTCCACCTCCCCGGTGGGCAGATCGGGGTTGACCGTGCCCGTCGGGACGGGGGCGGACGGTGCCCTCGACGGCGAGCACGTACTCGCTGCGGACGTCGACGGTCCCCGGGATCACACACTGGACGATGCCGGAGTGGTCGCGCAGGTCGATGAAGGCCAGGTGCTCGCCGTGCTCCCGCCGCTTGGCCACCCAGCCGCAGACGGTCACCTCGGCGCCCACGTCGTCGAGACGGAGCGACCCGCACAGGCCGGTCCGCATCGACGTCGCTTCGGCTGGCAGGGGGACGGTCACGGGAGGTCCTTTCGGGAACGGGACCCGATCACGGGACCGGGGACACAGTAGGGGCAGGCCGGTGGCTCACCGACCGACCGACTCCCGTACCGCCTCGATCACCTGGGCCCGCGGCACGTTGATCTGGTCCCCGGCGCCCCGCAGGGGTCGCAGGGACACCGTACCCGCGACCGTCTCGTCCGGCCCCACGATGAGGGCCACGTGGGCCCCGGACCGGTCGGCCGCCTTCATCTGCGACTTGAGGGACCGGCCGTCGAAGGCCCGGTCGGCCCGCAGCCCGGCCCGACGCAGCTCGGCGGTCAGGTCCCGGGCCGCCTCACCCCCGGTCAGGTCCACCACGAAGGCGTCGAGGGGGACGGGCGCCACGGCGAACACCCCTTCGGCGTCGCAGGCCAGCAGCAGCCGCTCGATGCCGATGCCGAAGCCGATCCCCGGGGTGGGTGGGCCGCCCAGCATCTCCACCAGGCCGTCGTAGCGGCCTCCCCCGCCGATCCCGTTCTGGGCCGACTCCAGGGCTGCCGAGGCGAACTCGAAGGTCGTCCGGGTGTAGTAGTCGAAACCCCGGACCAGGCGGTGGTCGAACCGGTACGCCACCCCGAGGGCGTCGAGTCCGTCCACCACCCGCTCGAAGTGGGCGCGGCACGGATCGCAGAGGTGGTCGACCAGGGCGGGGGCGTCCTCGGTGGCGGCCCGGCAGGCGTCGCGCTTGCAGTCGAGCACCCGGAGCGGGTTGGCCTCCAGGCGCCCCTGGTGCTCGGGGCACAGCTGCGTCCCGTCGCCCGGCCAGGTACTCGGACAGCAGCTCCAGGTAGCCCGGTCGGCACACCCCGTCGCCCATCGAGTTGAGTCGGAGGACGAAGTCGGTCAGGCCCAGGGAGCGGAAGAACCCGTCGGCCAGGGACACCACCTCGACGTCGAGGTCGGGGTCGCCCGGTCCGAGGGCCTCGACCCCCACCTGGTGGTGCTGCCGGTACCGCCCGGCCTGGGGCCGCTCGTAGCGGAAGGCCGGGGTGGCGTACCAGGCCTTCCAGGGCAGCGGCGGTCGGTGCTGGACGAAGGCCCGGACCATGGGGGCGGTCCCCTCGGGACGGAGGGCGAGGACCCGGCCACCTCGGTCCTCGAACTCGTACATCTCCTTCCCCACCACCTCGCTGGTCTCGCCGATCCCCCGACGGAACACCTTGACGTCCTCGAAGATCGGGGTGTGGGCCAGCCCGTAACCGGCCGCCTCCACCTGGGCGGCGAACCTGGCCAGTAGCGCCTCCCAGCGGGCCGACTCGGGGTAGAGGACGTCGTGGGTGCCACTCGGGGCGCGCGCCGCCAGGGAGTCGTCGGGCACGGTGGGCTCAGTCCTTCTTGCCCGGGAGGATGCGGTAGACGTCGTAGACGGCGTCGAGGTGGCGGATGAGGTTGAGGACCGACTCGAGGTGGCCGGGGTCGGCCAGCTCCACGTCGAATCGCATCCGGCTGATGCGGTCGGAGTCGGTCTGGGTGTTGGCGCTGACGATGTTGAGATGGTGCTCGGAGACCACCTTGGTGACGTCGGTGAGGAGACGGGACCGGTCGATGGCCACCACCTCGATGGTGGCCACGAACACCCCCGAGGACCGGTGGTCCCACTCCACCTCGATGAGGCGCTCGCGTGACCGGCTGGCCAGCGAGGCGGCGTTGGCGCAGTCCGCCCGGTGTACCGACACCCCGCGGCCCCGGGTCACGAAGCCCACGATCTCGTCACCGGGGACCGGGGTGCAGCACCGGGACAGCCGCACCATGAGATCGTCGAGGCCCTCGACGTAGACGCCGACGGCCGAGCCGCGGCCGGGCCGGGGCGCGGTGGGCTGCTGACGGGCGGTGACCGGGAGTTGCTCCTCGTAGGCCCCGCCCCGCAGGGAGCGCAGGATGCGCTGGGCCACCGCCCGGGCCGACACCCGGTTGTCGCCGATCGCCGCGTGCAGGGCGTCCAGGTCGGCGTAGTTCATGGCTGTGGCCACCTCGGCCAGTGCCCGTTCGGAGGCCAGCTTCTGGACCGGCAGCCCCTCGCGCCTCAACTCCTTGATCAGCTCCTCCCGGCCGAACTCGATGGCGTCCTCACGCCGCTCGCGGGAGAACCACTGGCGGATCTTGGTCCGGGCCCGCGACGAGGCCACCATGGCCAGCCAGTCCCGCGACGGGCCGGCCGTCGGGGCCTTGGAGGTGAAGATCTCCACGGTGTCGGCCGAGTTGAGCCGGGTGTCGAGGGGGACGAGCCGTCCGTTGACCTTGGCCCCGATGCACCGGTGGCCGACCTCGGTGTGGATGGCGTAGGCGAAGTCCACCGGTGTGGCGTTGGCGGTCAGGGCGATGACCTTCCCCTTGGGGGTGAAGACGTAGACCTCGTCCTCCTCGAGGTCCAGCTTCAGGGCTTCGAGGAACTCGATGGGATCGGTCGTCTCGTTCTGGAAGTCCACGATCCGCTGCATCCACTCGATCTCGGCCGTGGTGGACGACGTCTCCTTGGCCAGGGCCAGTCGCTCGGCCCGGCGGTCCCGTTCGGCCAGTTCGGCGCGCTGGGCCGCCGTCATCGACGACCCCTTCCGGCCCGACTCTTTCTTGCCGGAGTCGGCCTTGCCGCTTTCGGCCTTGCCGCCGTCGTGGACGGACGGGGCCGGTCCCCGCTTGCCGGCCCTGTCCCCGCGCGACTTGGTCCCGACGGAGCCGGTCTCCTTGCCGCTCTTGGCCGACGTGGTGGGGCCCCGGTCGGGTCGGCCGGGCTTCTCCTTGTACCCCCAGTGGGCGGCGATCCCGTACTCGGCCCGTCGGTGCATCTCGTGGGTGCGGACCTGCACCTCGATCGGCTTCCCGTCCAGTCCGATCACCGTGGTGTGGAGCGACTGGTACAGGTTGAACTTGGGCGAGTTGATGTAGTCCTTGAACCGTCCTTGGACCGGCGGCCAGATGGCGTGGATGGAGCCCAGGGCGGCCCAGCAGTCCTTCTCCGCCTCGACGATGACCCGGATGCCGACCAGGTCGTAGAGGTCGTCGAACTCCTTCCCCCGGACGACCATCTTCTCGTAGATGCTCCAGAGGTGCTTCGGACGGCCGGTGACCTCGGCGTTGATCCCGGAAGCAGCCAGCCGCTCGCGTACCGCCACCAGCACCCGGGCCAGGAACTCGTCGCGCAGGGGGGCCCGGCTGGCCACCATCTGCTCGATCTCCGCGTAGCGCTTGGGGTGGAGCGTGGCGAAAGCCAGGTCCTCGAGCTGCCAGCGCACCTCCTGGATACCCAGGCGGTGGGCCAGGGGGGCGTAGATGTCCAGGGTCTCCTGGGCCGAACGGCGTTGCTTCCACTCGGGCATGACCGAAAGGGTGCGCATGTTGTGGAGCCGGTCGGCCAGCTTGATGATCAGGACCCGCCAGTCGCTGGCCATGGCCACGAGCATCTTGCGCACTGTGGCGGCCTGCTGGGCCTCCTTGGAGTCGAACTGGAGGCGGTCCAGCTTGGTCACGCCGTCCACGATGAGGGCCACGGACGGCCCGAAGTCCCGGTCGATGACCTCGGTGGTCACCCCCGTGTCCTCCACGGCGTCGTGCAGGAGGGCGGCGGCCACCGTCATGGCGTCCAGGCCCAGGTCGGCCACGATGCCGGCCACGGCGATGGGGTGGGTGATGTAGGGCTCGCCGGACCGGCGGAGCTGTCCGGCATGGGCCACCGTGGCCGTCTCGGCGGCCCGGACGATGAGCGAGGTGTCGTCGCCCGGATGGCGGCGAAGGAAGGACTGGATGACCGGGACCAGCAGGGCGGCCTCGTCGACGGGCAAGGTGGAGCCGGCGAGGTGCTCCTCGCCGTTGGCGGTCCCCTCCACCGGACCGGTGGCGGTCCCCTCCGCGGGGACGGGCGTGGCCAGGGCCATCACTAGAGGGTACCTGGCCAGGCGACCCGATCGGTACCCCGTGGCCGGGAACCGACGGGGATTACGGGGTCCTGGTCAGCGCCGCTTTCCCTTACTGCCCTTGCCCTTGCCCTTGCGGGGCCTCGGTGGGGGCCGGTTCCCGGCCGGTCGGGTCGACCCGGACGCAGGACCACCGCCGGAGGCGCCCCTGGCCCCCGAGGCGGTCGTCGAGCCGGTCGAACCGGCCGAACCGGTGCCGTTGCCCCCCGAGGACCGTTTGGCCGACCCCCCGGCCCGCTTGGCGGCCGAGGCCGCCCCGGGGCGGATGACACCGGTGGTCTGGGTACGACCGCGGCCCGAGCCGCGACCGGGTCCGCCCGAGGCTCCGGCCATGGCGGCGGCCATGGCCGGGGTGAGCACGGCGTCACGGTCCCCCCGCGTCTCGAGCCGTTGTCGGATGGTGACGTAGCGGGGCTCCCGCTCCTTCATCCACGCCAGGAGCGGTGAGGCGATGAAGATCGACGAGTACGCCCCACTGGTCAACCCGATGACCAGGGCGAGCCCGAAGTCCTGGAGGGAGGTCGCGCCCAGGAGGAACGAGCCCACCACGAGCACCGAGAGCACGGGGATGATGGCCACCAACGAGGTATTGATGGAACGGGCCAGTGTCTGGTTCATCGACAGGTTGACCATCTCGGAGTACGTGATGCGTCCGGACGCGCCGAGGCCCTTGGCATTGTCACGTATTCGGTCGAACACCACCACGGTGTCGTAGAGGGAGTATCCGAGCACGGTGAGCACGGCCACCACGGTGTCCGGCGTCACCTGGAACCCGGCGATGGAGTAGATCCCGACCGTGATCAGGATGTCGTGGACCACGGCCACGATGGCCGCCACCGCCATCTTGAATTCGAAGCGGACCGAGATGTACAGGGTCACCGCGATGAAGAACACGATGAGCGCCTCGATGGCCTTCTTGGTGACCTGACCTCCCCAGGTCGGCCCCACGTCGTTGAAGTTCACATTGTCGGGCGTGGTGTGTGCCGCCGCCGCCAAGGCGTCCTGCACCTTGTTCTCGATGGCGGCGCGCTCGGCCGCGGGCTTCGAATTGAGATCGACGGTGACCTGGATCTGCTTGGTGTGGTCGACCTGATTGGTGAGCTGCACGACGGTGGGCTGGGTCACACCGGCCGACTCTGCCGCCGAGGTGGCCTGGGCCACGGTCAGTGTCGGCGACGTCACCAACCAGGATTGGCCGCCCTTGAAGTCGATCCCCAGGTTGAGACCGCGGGTGCTGAGCGAGATGATCCCGAGCAGGATGACGATGGCGGAGGCGGCAAACCACACCTTGCGACGGCCGATGAAGTCGAACGACGTCTCGCCCCGGTAGAGGCGCACCAGCACGTTCCGGCGTTTCCCGCTCACCGCCTCGTGTTCGTACTCCTCTTCTGCGAGCTCCAGCTCCTCCTCGAAGTCCTCTTCGAGGATGGCCGCCGCGTCATCGTCCGTGGCCCCCTGCTCGGCGTCGTCGCCGCCGCCGTTGCGTGACCTGCGTGCGCTCATGACGGCTGTCCCACGGTCACGCCGAGCCCGCTGGCCACGCTCATGCCGTGCACCTCGGAGCCCCGTCCGCTCTGACCCAGGAGGATGACGAACGGACGGGTGAAGAAGTAGGTGATGAAGATGTCGAAGACGGTCGAGATGCCGAGGAACAGGGCGAATCCCTTGACGTCACCCACGGAGATCAAATACAGGATGACGGCGGCCAGGAGCGAGACGGCGTCGGCGGCCAGTACGGTCCGGAAGGCACTGGAGAAGCCCCGATCGACACTGGTCCGGATGGTCCGGCCGGAACGGGTCTCGTCCTTCAGGCGTTCGAAATAGACGATGTACGAGTCGACGGTGATCCCGATGGAGACGATGAGGCCGATGATGCCGGCCAGGTTGATGGTGGTGTTCAGGCTCTGACCCATGAAGGCGATGGTGGCCCAGAGCAGCGCGGCGGTCACCGCCAAGCCGGCCAGAACCACCAGGCCGAGCAGCCGGTAGTAGAAGATGATGTAGAGCATGACCAGGGCCAGGCCGGCCAACCCGGAGATGAGGCCGGCCTTCAGCGACGACTTGCCCAGCGAAGGCGAGACCGTCTGGACGGTGAGCCGGTCCAGCTTGACCGGGAGGGCACCGTAGGTGAAGTCGGTGGCCAGGGTCTTGGCCTGGTCCTCGGTGAAACTTCCCGAGATCTGGACCTGACCGTTGAACGAGGACCAGGCCTGCTGTGTGGGCTGGGTGATGGGGGCGGAGATGACCCGCCCGTCGAGGTCGATCCCGATGATGGCGTGGAACTGCTCCTTGGACAGCGTGTCCCACTGGCTCGACCCCTCACTGGTGAGGTTGAGGTTGACCGCCCACTGACCGTTGTTGAGTTGGGCGGAGGCCGACTTCACGGCGGTCCCGGTCATCCCGGCTGGCCCGAGGACGCACCGCGGGTAGCAGCCGTTGGTGGCCGACCCGGGCAGGAGGACCGTGTCGCCCTTGTTGTCCTGGAGCGGGGGGGTCGATGGGTAGGTGGCGAACTGGGGGTCGGGCTGGATGTTGGTGTTGCTGGTGTAACCGTTCACGTTGCTCGAGTCGGGGGTGACCTGCAGATTGGCGGCGGTCAGTTGCGTGCCTGCGGCGCACGCGGCCAGCGGGCCGGTGGTGGGGGTCTTGCCCTTGGCCACGGTGAAGGCCGGTGCGTAGCACTCGGCGGGTCGGAAGTAGAGCTGGGCCGTGTTCCCGAGGGCGGCCAGCACCTTCTGCGAGTTCTTCTCGCCGGGGATGGACACCGAGATCTGGTTCCCGCCCTGGCTGTCCACACTGGCGCCGGTGGTGCCGGCGTTGACCCGGTCGCCGAGGATGGTGACGATGGTGGCCAGCTGGGCCTTGGTCACCGACCGGTGGGTCTTGTAGACCACGGAGAGCCCGCCGTCGAGATCGAGCCCGAGCTTGGGCGACCACCCCGCGGCGACTGTCGCACCCAGGGCGATCGCCGCGATGGCGACCACCGAGATGAGGCTGACCCACAGCGACCGTTTGTTCTTCATGTCCGATCAGGCGGTCGGCGGGCCGTCGTTGTCACTCGCGTCCTCGTCGCCTCGGGACTGGTTCCGCAATCCCCGCCGTCGGGATCGGCGGTTGCCCGCCTCGGGTGCGACCTCGGTCTCGTGGGGGCTGTCCTGGGTCTCCGCATCCGACCCGTCAGCCCCGGTGTCGTCGGCGTCTCCGGCGTCTTCGGCGTCCCCGGCGTCGAGGCTCTCCGCCTCCTCCATGTCCTCGTCGTGGTCCTCGTCGATGTCTTCGACGTGGTCCTCGTCGTCGTCCTCGTCGACCTCGTCGTCGTCGTCGTCCTCGACGACCGGGTCGATCTTGCGCAGCACGTACTGCTTCAGGACCACGAACGAGGCGCCCACGCTGGTCTCGAGCGTGACCCGGTCGCCGTCGATGTCGATGATGTACCCGACGATGCCGCCGGCTGTGAGGACCTCGTCCCCGACGTCCCAGGCATTGGCCTGCTCACGGGACTCCTGGGCCTTGCGCTTCCGGGGTCGGTAGTAGAGGAAGTAGAACCCGGCGGCGATGACCGCGTAGATGATGATGATCGGGCTGATGCCGCTCGACTTCTTGGCCGGAGCGGCAGCAGCCACCAGCCAGGCCGCGGCCGTGAGCGCGCCGGTCATCGGTGCCGGAGGGGGGGGTCGGGGGTCAACACAGCGGTCCGACTGTAGCCCAGCCCCACCGCCAAGCGATGCCGCTAGGCCCGGTTTCCCCACACCTCGGCGACGGAGTCCCGAAGCCCCGCGAAGCGCTGTTCGACGATGGCCGTCCGGGCCTCGGCCATCAGGTCCAGCACGAAGGCCAGGTTGTGGAGGCTGAGCAGCCGCCAGGCGGTGGGCTCGCCCACGCCCAGCAGATGGCGCAGATAACCCTTGGACCACCGTGAACAGGTGGGACAGGAACAGGCGGCGTCGAGCGGGGTCTCGTCGTCGGCGTGGACGGCGTTGCGCAGGTTGAGCTTGCCGGCCCGGGTGAGGACGGAGCCGTGGCGGGCCATGCGGGTGGGGGCCACGCAGTCGAACTGGTCGACCCCGAGGGCCACCGCCTCGATGAGCCCGAGGGGGTCTCCCACCCCCATCAGGTACCGGGGACGGTCGGTGGGGAGGAAGGGGACCGTGGTGGCCAGGGCGTCCAGCATGGCCGGCCGGGGCTCACCCACCGAGAGCCCCCCGATGCCGTAGCCGTCGAACGCCAGGGCCACCGTGCGCTGGGCGCTCTCCGCCCGCAGGGCCGGGTCGGTGCCGCCCTGGACGATCCCGAACAGGGCCTGCCCCTCGGGACGGACCTCGAGGCGGTCGTGGTGACGGCGGGCCCGCTCGGCCCAGGCCGTGGTCCGGTCGACGGCCTGGCGCAGGACCTCGGGGCTGGCCGGGAGGGAGGCGCAGACGTCGAGCACCATCTGGATGTCGGCCCCGAGGAGCCCCTGGGCCTCCACGGCCGCCTCCGGGGTGAGCCGGACTCGGTTCCCGTCGTAGACCGAGGTGAAGGTCACCCCGTCGTCGTCCACGCTGGGGCGGAGGGAGTGCACCTGGTACCCGCCGGAGTCGGTGAGGGTGTGCCCGGCCCATCCGGTGAACCGGTGGAGGCCGCCCAGCCGGGCCACGGTCGGCGCCCCGGGCCGGAGCATGAGGTGATAGGTGTTGGCCAGGACCACGCGCGCCCCGACGGCCTCGAGGTCCCGGCTGTCGAGCGCCTTCACCGCCCCCCGGGTACCCACCGGCATGAACGCCGGCGTGGGATAGCTGCCCCGGGCCGTCCGCACCGTTCCGGCCCGAGCCGCCCCGTCGGTGGCCTCGACGTCCAGGCGGGCCCGGCTCACGACCCGCACTCCCCCGCTCCGGCCCGGCCCACCACCATGGCGTCACCGAAGGACAGGAACCGGTAGCCCCCGGCGAGGGCGGTGGCGTAGAGGTCCCGCCACACCGGCCCGCAGAACGCCTCCACCAGGAGCAGGAGGCTGGACCGGGGCAGGTGGAAGTTGGTGACCAGTACGTCGACCGTCCGGAAGGGATAGGACCCGTGGATGTAGAGGTCGGTACGACCACTCAGTTCCCCGGTGGCCGCGGCGGCTTCGAGGGCGCGGACCGAGGTGGTGCCCACGGCCACCACCCGCTCGGCGTCGGCGCAGGCGGCCATGGTGGCCGGTGGCACGGTGTAGCGCTCGCTGTGGATGACGTGCTCCTCGGCCGTCCGGGCGGTGATGGGTCGAAACGTGTCCAGCCCGATGGCCAGGTCCACACGGGCCACGCGGGCCCCGGCGGCGGCACACGCCGCGAGCAGCTCCGGCGTGAAGTGCAGACCGGCGGTGGGCGCGGCGACGGAACGGTCCACGAGATCCCGGGGCGACGAGTAGACCGTCTGGTAGCGCTCGGGGTCCCCCAGGGGCTGGTGGATGTAGGGAGGGAGGGGCATGGTGCCCGAGCGCTCGACCACGCCGGGGTCGAGGAGTCGGACCAGGCGCCTCCCGTCGTCGGCACCCCCGAGTGGCGCCCCTACCTCCACCACCGCTGGCGCACCGGGAGCTGCGTCGGGCTCGAACAGGAGGGTGCGGTCGGGCAGCCGCCGACCCGGCCGGACCAGGGCCTGCCAGGTGGCGTCGGGGCCCTCAACCGGTTCGAGGAGCAGCACCTCGGCGCTGCCTCCGGTGCCCTTGCGGAGGGGAAGCCGGGCGGTCATCACTCGGGTGTCGTTCACGACCATCACGTCACCCGCCCGCAGCAGCCGGGGGAGGTCGGCCACCGAGGCATGGACGGGCGCGGTGTTGCCCTCCAGCCCCGGACCGATGAGCAGGCGGGCGGCGCTCCGGGGCTGGAGGGGGTACTGGGCGATGGCCGACTCGGGCAGCCCGTAGTCGTAGGCGTCCATGGGCGCCGCCCCGGGGACCGCCACGGCCGGACCGACCCGGTCCCCGATCCGCTCCGACATGACCCCTATGGTGGCAGATCCGATCGGGGCAGCCGACCGTCCCGATCGACGTGTCGGTCGGCCCCGGCACGGTGCCGTCGGCGTCAGAGCAGCGTGGACTCGACCGGGGTCATGCCCAGATGGGCCCAGGCGCGGGGCGCCGCCACCCGTCCCCGCGTGGTGCGTTGGAGCAGGCCCTGCTGGAGCAGATAGGGCTCGTAGGCGTCCTCGATGGTGTCCGGCTCCTCGCCGATGCACTGGGCCAGCGTGGTCAGGCCGACCGGGCGACCGGCGAACCGGCGGCACAGCACGTCGAGGATGGCGCGGTCGACCTTGTCCAGTCCCAGTACGTCGACGCCGAACACCTCCAGCCCGGCCACTGCGGCATCCGAGGTGATCGTGCCCTCGGCGCGCACCTCGACGAAGTCGCGCACCCGACGGAGCAGACGGTTGGCGATGCGGGGCGTGCCCCGGGACCGTTCGGCGATCCGACGGGCGCCCTCGGCGTCGACGGGGACGCCCAGGATCCCGGCCGAGCGGACCACGATGGACTGCAGCTCGTCGATGTCGTAGAGATCGAGACGCCCCACGAACCCGAACCGGTCCCGCAGGGGACCGGCGACCAGGCCGGTGCGCGTGGTCGCCCCCACCAGGGTGAAGCGGGGCAGGTCGAGGCGGATGCTGCGGGCCGTCGGTCCCTTGCCGATCAGGATGTCCAGCTTGAAGTCCTCCATGGCCGGATAGAGGATCTCCTCCACCGCCCGGTGGAGCCGGTGGATCTCGTCGATGAACAGGACGTCGCCCTCCTGCAGGTCGGTGAGGAGGGCGGCCAGGTCTCCGGCCCGCACCAGCACCGGACCCGAGGTGATGCGCAGGCCCACACCCATCTCGGCCGCCACGATGCCGGCGAGCGACGTCTTTCCCAGTCCGGGCGGGCCGGCGAACAGCAGGTGGTCGGCGGGCTGGTTCCGCTTGAGGGCGGCCTCGATCACGATCTGCAGGTGCTCGGTGAGCTGTCGTTGGCCGACGAACTCCTCCAGGGTCCGCGGCCGCAGCCCGGCGTCCTCGACCTCCTCGGCCGGCGCCGCCACCGGATCGACCGGACGGATGTCGTCCGGTCGATCCCCATCGGCCCGGGCATCGTCGTCGGCGTCCGTGGCCAACAGTTCGCGTCGGGCCTCGGGGGTCATCGGTTGCGGGCCAGCTCGCGCAGGGCCGAACGGACCAGCTCCTCCACCGATCCGTCGTCGTCCAGCCCCTCCAGCACCCCTCGGATCTCGTCGGGTCCATAGCCCAGCTCGGTCAGGGCGGCCCGGACCTCACCCCGCGTGGAGCCGACGCCGGGATCGGACGGTCCGGGGTCCCCGAGCGACGGGAGGTCCAGCCGGGCCTTGAGCTCGAGCAGCAGGCGGGCGGCGGTCTTCTTCCCCACCCCGGGCACCAGGCACAGGGTGTCCACGTCGTCCTCCAGGACCGCGGTGGACAGGGCGGCCGGGGACAGGGACGAGAGGATGGCCAGGGCCAGCGACGGCCCGACCCCGTGCGCACCGAGCAGTGCCTCGAAACACCGGCGTTCGTCGGCGTGGGCGAATCCGTAGAGCACGATGGCGTCCTCGCGCACGTGGGTGTGCACGTGGACGAACACCTCGCTCCCCGGGCCGCCCAAGGCGGCCTGCAGGGAGGTGGTCACCGAGACGCGGTAGCCGACCCCTCCCACGTCGACGATGATCTCGCCGGGGGCGGGGCGATCGAGCAGCGCGCCGCGCAGCGAGCCGATCATCGCCGTCCGCCGGATCCGGGAGGGCCGGTCGTTGCGGCGGCTGCGGCCACCGCCTGCCGGAGCGGCTGGGTCGTGAGGTGGCAGACGGCCAGGGCCAGGGCGTCGGCGACGTCGGGTGGCCGCGGCGGCTCGGGCAGGCCGAGCACCGAGGCCACCATCCGCTGGACCTGCTCCTTGGTGGCCGCGCCGTAGCCGACCACCGCCTGCTTGACCTCGTTCGCCGTGTACTGGGCCACCTCGCAACCCGCCTCGGCGGCCACCACCAGGGCCACCCCGGCGGCCTGGCCGGTGGCCATGGCCGTCCGGGCGTTCACCTGGAAGAAGACCCGCTCCACGACCACGGCCTCCGGGCCGAACTCGGCGACGAGGGCCCGCAGCTCGTCCGACAGCGTGCGGAGCCGCTCGGGCAAGGGCAAGGCCGGTTCCGTCGAGATGACCCCTCCGGCCACCGCGGCCAGCGAGCCGTCCCGCCGGGTGACCACGCCGTACCCGCAGCGGGACAGGCCGGGGTCGATACCCAGGACGAACATGCGTTCGATGCTAACCCGCCGAAAGGGCGGGAGGAGGGATGGGGCCCGCGTCGCTCACCCCTCGTAGGCGGCCATGACCGTATCGGGGATGTCGAAGTTGGCGTACACGTTCTGGACGTCGTCGTGGTCGTCGAGGGCCTCGAGGAGACGGAGGACCTTCTTCGCCTCGGACTCGGAGACGACCTCGACGGTGGTGGTGGGCACCATGGACAGTTCGGACGGCCCCCGGCTCGAGGCAGGCCGCCTCCAGCGCCGTCGTGCACCGCCGCCAGCTCGGGCGGCGCGCTGGTCACCAGCCACCGCTCCCCCTCGTCGGCCAGATCCTCGGCACCGGCCTCCATGACCACCTCGAGTGACCCGCTCCTCGTCGAACCGGCGGGGGACGGCGACGACCCCCTTGCGCTCGAACTGCCAGCTCACCGCGCCGGGTTCGGCCATGGACCCGCCGTTCTTGCTGAAGAGGTTGCGGATCTCGGCGCCGGTGCGGTTCCGGTTGTCGGACAGGCACTCCACGATCACGGCCACACCGGCGGGGGCGTAGCCCTCGTAGGCGATGGACTCGTAGCGGACGCCTTCGAGCTCACCGGTGCCCCGCTTGATGGCCCGCTCGATGGTGTCGATGGGCACCGAGGCGTCCCGGGCCTTCGTGTACATGGTCCGCAGGCTGGCGTTGGCCGTCATGTCACTGCCGCCCTCGCGGGCCGCCACCTCGACCTGACGGATGATCTTGGCGAACACCTTGGCGCGGGCGGCGTCCTTGGCGCCCTTCTGGTGCTTGGTGGTCGCCCACTTGGAGTGTCCCGACATCTACCTTCGCCTCTCCTGATTGGTCACGGCCCTCCCATCATGGCCGCCGTCACGCCCCTCCATCATGGCCACGAACAGCCCATGCAGCCTACGGTCAGCGGTCAGCTCGGGGTGGAACGAGCTGACCAGCACCGTTCCCTGGCGGCACAGCACGGGCTGGGGGTCGGACTCGGCCGAAGTGGCGGGCAGGGTGGCCAGCACCTCGACCCCGGGACCGGCCCGCTCCACCACCGGGGCCCGGATGAACACGGCGTGGACCGGTTCACCGTCCATGCCGGGCACGGTCAGGTCGCACTCGAAGGAGGCTCGCTGACGGCCGAAGCCGTTCCGGCGCACGGCCAGGTCGATCAGCCCGAATGGTCGCTGGTCGTCGCGGCCGTCGAGGACGTCGGTGGCCAGCAGGATCATCCCGGCGCAGGTCCCGAAGACCGGCAGTCCGTTCCCCAGCAGCCGGGCCAGGGGCTCCCGCATCCCGGAGGAGTCGAGCAGGAGGGACAGGGTGGTCGACTCGCCGCCCGGCAGGATCAGTCCGCGCAGCCCGTCGAGGTCCTCCGGCCGGCGGACCAGGCGGACCGGCTGGTGCAGGGCGTCCAGGGTGGCGACGTGCTCCCGGACATCACCCTGGAGAGCCAGCACCCCCACGGTCACCGGTGCCCCCCATGGGTCGACCGGCCCGCGGCCGGCTCACCAACCACGCTCGGCCAGGTGCACCCCGAGCGACTCGATCTCCTGTCCGGCCATGGCCCCGCCCAGGCCGGTGGAGACCTTGGCCACCAGGTCGGCGTCGGCGTAGTGGGCGGTGGCCTCCACGATGGCCCGCGCCATCTGGGTCGGGTTGCCGCTCTTGAAGATGCCCGAGCCCACGAACACCGCCTCGGCGCCCAACTGCATGACGAGGGAGGCGTCCGCCGGGGTGGCGATGCCTCCGGCGCAGAACAGGGGCACGGGGAGCCGGCCGCTGGCGGCGATCTCCTGGACCAGCCCGATGGGGGCGGCCAGGTCCTTGGCCCAGCCGTACTGCTCGGCCGAGTCGGCCTCGGTGATCTTGCGGACGTCCCCGAGGATGGACCGGAGGTGCCGGACCGCCTCCACGATGTTGCCGGTACCCGCCTCGCCCTTGGAGCGGATCATGGCGGCGCCTTCGGAGATGCGGCGTAGCGCCTCGCCCAGGTTGGTGGCTCCGCACACGAAGGGGATCTCGTAGCCCCACTTGTCGATGTGGTGGGCCTCGTCGGCCGGGGTGAGCACCTCGCTCTCGTCGATGTAGTCCACCCCGAGGGCGGCCAGCACCTGGGCCTCGGCGAAGTGGCCGATCCGGGCCTTGGCCATCACCGGGACGGTCACCGCGGCCTTGATCCCCTCGATGAGGGCGGGATCGCTCATGCGGGCCACCCCGCCGTCGCGTCGGATGTCGGCCGGCACCCGTTCGAGGGCCATCACGGCCACCGCCCCGGCGTCCTCGGCCACCTTGGCCTGCTCGGCATCGACCACGTCCATGATGACCCCGCCGCGGAGCATCTCGGCCAGGCCCCGCTTGACGGTGAAGGTACCGGTCGGACGGGCCCTGCCGCCTGGGCCGGCGTCGCGGCTGGTCTCGGAGGGATTCGGGGTTTCGGCCATGGTGCGCATTCTACCCTTGCCGTCCCCGACCCCCGGCCCGGTCACGGCGGCCGGACCGGGTGGACGATCCGGCACGTCCGGACGCGACGGCGACCGCCTCGGGTGAGACGGTCACCGTCGGGACGGCTGGGTCGGCAGCCGGCGATCAGGCCTGCAGCGTGGCCTCGGCCTCGATCTCGATGTCGACCCGCTTGGCCACGACCAGCCCGCCGGCCTCCATGACCGCACCGAAGGCCACACCGAAGTCCTCCCGGTTGATGGTGGTGGCGGCGCTGAACCCGACCCGGTGCATGCCGTAGGGGTCCTTCACGACACCCTCCAGCGTGGTGTCCAGGGTCACCGACCTCGTGACCCCGCGGATGGTCAGGTCACCGTCGACCTTCCACGCCGAGGCGGTCACCGGCCTGATCGCCGTGCTGACGAAGGTCCAGGTGGGGTGGTTCTCCACGTCGAAGAAGTCGTTGGTCCGCAGGTGGTTGTCCCGATTCTCGTCACGGGTCTCCACGCTGCCGGCCTCGATGGTCACCGACACCTTGGAGTCCTCGGGCCTCTCGGCCAGTTCGAGGGTGCCCTCGAACTTGCTGAACGAACCACGCACCTTGGAGACGGCCATGTGCCGTACCGTGAATCCGAGGTTGGTGTGGGACACGTCGAGGGTGTACGTACCGGCAGCCGGGTACTCGACCCCGTCTACCGTCCTGCTGGTCACTTCGGTCGTTGACGACATAGCAACTCCTTGGGTCTCGTGGGCCAGGCGCACCGTGCACCCGACTACTGTTTGTACAAGCAACTATATCACAAATAGTTGTGATAGCAAGTACCGATGAGGGAGCTGTACACTGACGGCATGGGACGAGCACCGGTATTCGACGACGAGCGACTGACCACCGTGGGACTCCTGTTCGAGTCGGCCTCGGGGCTACGACGGGTCTTCGAACGCCGGTTGGAGGAGAGCCAGTCCCTCACCAACCAGTCGTTCGACGTCCTCATCCGACTGGCCCGGAGCCCAGGATCGGAGCTCCGGATGAGCGAGTTGGCCGCTCAGACCTCGCTCACCCCGAGCGGGCTGACCCGATCCGTGGACCGGCTCCAGGAGCAGGGCCTGGTGGCCCGCCGGGTCTGCCCCGAGGACCGTCGCGGGTCGTTCGCCGTGTTGACCCCCGAAGGCCAGGACCTCATGGACCGGGCCATCCCCGACCACATCGCCCACATCGACGAGGTCCTGACCGACCTCTTCACCCGGACCGAGGAGGAGACGCTGACCGCGCTGCTGCGGAGGCTCCGCGACCACCTCTACGACCCGGGAGGCGAGTGGGGACTGACCCGGGAGGACACCGACGTGTGCCCGGGGGCGGACTGATCCACGAGCCGGATCGGTCGACCCTGGCCGGTATCGTCGGTCGCCGGCCTCAGCGCAAGGACTGGGCGGCGGCGCGGACCCGTGTGTCGTCGAGGTTCCCCTCTGTCGACGGATCCGCCGCCGCCCCGACCATGGGGTCGACCCACAGCCAGCGGGTCAGCGCGGCGGTCCTCCCCCGCCCCGGGGGCCAGGGACCGGCACGGTCGTGGCCGTCCAGCATTGCTTCGAGGGCCGAGCCGATGCCCGGGGGGTAGCGAACGACACCGGCCGCTCGCTGGTCGGCATCGAACTCCCGACCCCGACCGACGACGCTGTGGACGTGGTCGGTGGCCGACGGGAGCCCGAGTACCAAGGAACACGGAGCCAGGACCGACACGGCGACGGTGGCCAACACGGTGTCGTGGCGCTTCACGTGCACCAGTTCGTGGGCCAGGACGCCTTCCAACTCCACCAGGGTGAGCGAGCGTTCGAGGGCGGACGTCACCACCAGTGCGGCGGACCGGGGATCCCGACCGATGGACAGGGCGTTGGGCACCGGGCTGTCCACCACGTAGATGGCCGGCTGGGGCAGCCCCATGGTGGCACACAGGCCGTCGACCAGATTGTGCAGCCGGGGACGGTCGGCCTCCTGGCTGGGCCGGGCCCCGATCGCCCGGAGTACCGCACCGGGGGCCCGCTGCCACAGCACCAGCAGGACGCCGGCGGCCACCACGACGAACGCCGCTGCGGCGATGAAGACGGGCAGGCCGACGGCGGCCAGGACCACCCCGACGATCGCCCCGACGATCAGGCCGGGCACCAGGCACAGTCTGACCGCCCGACGATGGTTGGTCCGGATGGTCAGCGACTCCTCGGCCCCGTCCTGGCTCCGGCCCGAGTTGGCGGTCACCGCCATGGTCCTGGCCGCAGGGCTCGGCGTACCGTCCCGGCCGCCGGATCCGGGACGCTGGCCGCCGGAGCCGGAGGATCCCGACGCGCCCGACCGGGAGGGGGGCCGGTTCCCCGACGAGCCGCCTCCTCCCCCGCCGCCACCGCTGCGGGAGCCGCCTCCGCCACTCCGGTTGCCGCCGCCTCCGGAGCCGCCGCGGTTCGCGCCGGATCCGCCGCTGCCGCCCGACGAACCGGACGGGTTGCGATTCCGATTCCTGTTGCGGTTGCGGTTGCGGTTCGACGACCCGCCCCCACCTCCCGGGGGTCGGCTCCCTCGGCCCGCACCCGTCGGGTCGGACCCGCCCGGGCCGTTCGAGGGGCCGCCCGGTCGGCTGGGTCCGCTCTGTCCGGTTCCTTCCATGGTCCGAGCAGTGTACGACCGCTCAGGGCCCGGGCCGGACCATGACCTTCCGGTACTGGGTCTCGTACCATCCGGCCAGGCGCTCCATCGACCAGTGGGCGGCCCACGCCGCACCCCCGTCCGGCCCGGACCCTCCCGGGTCGGCCCCCGGGTCCCCCCCGATCTCATCGACGGCAGGGTTCCCGGACAGGCAGTCGGCCAGTTCCCGGGCCAGGGCCCGGGCGTCCCCCGGCGGCACCAGCCGGGCGTGACCGCCGGCGGCCTCCCGGTAGCCGTCGATGTCGCTGGCCACCACGGCGGTCCGTGCGGCCATGGCCTCGAGCAGGACCATCCCGAACGACTCCCCACCCAGGGACGGCGCGCAGAGCACGTCGGCCCCGGCCAGCCGTCGCATCTTCTCCTCCTCGGTCAGGACTCCGAGCCAGTGGAGGTCCGCCGCGTCGGGATGGGCGGCCCGGAGGGCGGCGGTCTGGGGGCCGTCCCCCCCGACCCACAGGGTGGGCGCCGGCCCTCCCCCTCCCGGCAGGGCCCCCGCCGCCCCCGGTCGTAGGCGGTCGAACGCCGACAGGAGCACGCCGAGGCCCTTCCGCTCCTCGTGCCGGCCGAGGAACAGGACGGTCGGCCCCGAGGTTGGCCAGGGCACCACGCCGCCGAACCGCTCGACCTCCACCCCGTTGAAGCCCACCTCGTACCGGCCACCCAGGGCGTCCTCGGCCGTGGCCCGGGCCGCCGGGGAGACGGCGCAGCGCACGGCGAAGCGGCGGGCCAGCCTCCGGGTCAGGGGTTTGAGCGCGTCGTAGAACGGGCTGGGGCCGCTGCGGTGGAAGGTGGCCACGATCGGGGGGAGGCCCCGGCCCACCAACAGGCCGAAGGGGACACCGGGCGAGAAGGGCTCGTGGACGTGGACGAGGTCGAATCCCCCGGACCGGAGGTCACGCACGGCCCGAACCACTGCGGGGACCGACAGCGTGACCGGCGCCACCGAGCCGTTGGCCGGCAGGGAGGTCGACCGACCGGTGGCCCGCACCTCGATCCCCGACGGTGCGTCGCCGGGGTGGTCGAGCGGCGCGAACACCGCGACCCGGTGTCCCCTGACCTCCAGGGCCCGGGCCAGCCCCACCACCTGGCCCTGGACACCCCCGGGGCGCGACAGGCTGTACGGACAGATCAGGGCCACGGCCAGGATCGGGGGGGCCGGCCCGGTCGGGTCCACCAACGGGTCAGTCCGCCGTGGAGCGGCGCTCCCGGCGCCGGCTCCACTTGACCCCGTACATGGCGTCGTCGGCCCGGCTCAGGAGTTTGGAGGGATCCGTGTCGGGATTGTCCACAAAGACCCCTCCCACCGACGCCGGGGCGGTGAGGGTCCGGCCGTCGATGCGGTAGGGCCGGGCGAGGGCGGTGGAGATCCGTTCGTTGATGACGAGCATCTCCTCCTCACCGCTCTCGATGTCGCACACCACCACGAACTCGTCGCCACCCAGCCGGGCCACGGTGTCCGAGGGGCGCACCAGGGCCGAGAGCCGACGGGCCACGGCGATCAGCATGTCGTCGCCGACGTCGTGCCCGAGCACGTCGTTGATCTCCTTGAACTCGTCGAGGTCGAGCAGGAAGACGGCCACCCCCCGCTGACCGTCGCCGCGGCGCTGACGGTCCCCGGTGGCCGCGGCCATCGTGGCGGCCTCCGCCGAGCGGGCCAGGCCGTCGATGGCCAGTTGGAGGCGCTCGGCCAGCAGGGTGCGGTTGGCCAGTCCGGTGAGGGGGTCGTGCAGGGCCAGTTCGGCCAGCCGCTCCTCGTTGCGTTTCTGCTCGGTCACGTCGTGCATGGCCACCACCGCGCCCAACCTCCACCCGTCGTCGTCCAGCAGCGCCTGGCCGTTCACGCTGACCTTCCGACGGTCACCGGCCTCCGACTCCAGGATGATCTCCACGTCGCGGAGCTGCTCGCCGGACATGGCCCGGATCAGGGGGTTCTCCCGGGGCTCCATGGGGGAGCCGTCGGCCCGACGCAGACCCTGGTCGGAGGGGATCCTCCCGATGGGGTCAGACGTCTCGGCCAGGCCGTGGAGCCGGCGGGCGGCCGGGTTGAAAACGGTGATGCGGCCCTCGGCGTCGCAGGCCACGATGCCCTCCTCCAGGGTGTCCAACAGCACCTGGAGGAACTGCTCCTCCCGCTTCAGCTCGGCCGCCGCCCGGCGGGCGGCGGTGATGTCACTGAACGAGGCGATGGCGCCGGTGATCCGGCCGTCCGCCCCGGCCAAGGGCTGGATGTTGAGCCGGATCCACATCGGCGGGCGACCCGGGCGGCGCAGGCCGAGGGCCACGCCGACGGACCGGCGCCCGCCGCGCAGGCTGGCCAGGACGGGGTGGTCGGCCACGGCCAGGACCTCACCCTGGCCGTCGACCAGCTCGATCCCGCGGGCCGCACCGCTGGCCAGCAGGGCGTCGAGGGACCGTCCGACCAACCGGATACGCGGGGCCTCGAACATGACCTCGAGTGCCTCGTTGACCCGCACGACGGTGCCGGCGGCGTCCACCATCATCACGCCGTCGGCCAACGAGTCGATGATGGTGGCCTGCCGGCGGTCCTCGTCACGGATGCGCTGCTCTAGCTGTTTCCGGCCGGTGATGTCGCGGATGTTGACCACGATCCCGCCGATGGGATCGGACAGGTGGTTCACGGCCACCACGTCGAGATCCATGGTCGTGCCGTCGGCCCGGACCGTCTGCATCTCGAGCGACACCGACAATCGGCGCCGGGCCACCAGGTCGCGGAAGAGGGCCCGGACCGGCTCCAGGCTGAGCGAGTCGAAGAGGCCGAAGGCGTCCAGGCCGACCACACCACTGACGTCGTACCCGAACAGCCGCTCGGCCGAGGCGCTCACGAACATGAACCGACCCTCGGCACTGACCACGGCCACGACGTCGAACTCGTGCTCGCTCAGCGAGTGGAACAGGAACTCGGGGGGCCCGGCGACCTGGCCGTTGCCGCCGGCCCCGGGACCGTTGTGCTCTGAGGTGTCCGGGCCGGGCCCGGCCCGGCCGGTGACCGTCGCGTTGCGCAACGGTTCGAACGCGGCATCCCCGGGCAGGGACCGGCTCTCGAATTTGGTCACCCCGTCGGCTCCGGGCGGTCGGACAGCCACAGGGGCTGGAAGAGGTGCCACTGTTCGGGGGCCCGGCGGATCAGGCCCTCGAAGCGGCTGGCGATGGCCTGGGTGAGGCGGGCCACGTCGGTCCGGAGCGAGCCCTGGCGGGTGGTGTCGAGCGGTGGTTCGACGATGGCCCGGTGATCGCGTCCCGGTCCGCTGTACACGGCTCCGGTGACCAGGCGGGCCCCGGTGCGCAGGGCCAGGGTGGCCGGTCCGGCGGGCATGGTGGTGCGCTCACCGAAGAACTCCACTTCAATGCCGTTCCCGGCCACGTCCCGGTCGCATAGCAGGCCCACCAGCTTCCCGTCACGGAGGGTGGACATGACCGAGCTTCCTGACGATGCGTCCAGGGGCACGATGGTGAGACCCATGGCGGCGCGCTGCTCCACGAAGAATTCGAACAACTCCGGCGGCTCGATGCGTTCGGCCACCGAAGTCATCGGAAGATTCTGCGTGGCCAGAAAGGCGCCCCCATACTCCCAGCTCCCAACGTGTGGCAATGCCATGATGACGCCCTGGCCGGAGGCCACTCCCTCGGCCAGGTACTCGAGGCCCTGGACGAACGTCCGCTCCTCGACCTCGGCTGGCGACGTTCGTCCCAGCCGGGCCCCTTCGACCCAGTACCGAGCGTAGGCCCGGAACGACCGGCGCGCCCAGCGGTCGAGGAGGGCCTGGTCGCCCGGCCCGGCATCCAGCACCCGGGCCAGGTTGGCCGAGACCATCCGGCGCTGCTCGCCCCGAACGGCGAAGAGCAGGTCCCCGACCCGATTGCCGAGGCCCAACGCCACCGGCTCGGGGAGCGCGGCCAGGCAGCGAGCCAAGCCGGTGTAGGTGCGAAAGAGCGCCTGTCCCTGGTTCACGAGCCCTCGTCCCCGATTGGTAGGTCGGTGGTCCGGCTCAGGAGTGACGTCGACCCGTGCGCTGACGCAGACCCTGGCGAGCCTGCCGGGCACGCCACGTCCGACCCGACCGGCTGGCCAGCTCGCCCTGGCGGCGGGCCCGCCACCGTGACGGGGTGGTCGACGACCGGCGCGTGCCGGCACGGGTGCCGGCCCGGCTGCGCCGTTGACGCCGGGGGGTGTCCAGCGGGACCGGTGGCTCGGCCAGCCTCCACACCTTCACGAAGCGTCCCACCGCGGTGGCCGCGGTCAGGCCCAGCATGGTCCAGAGCACGGGTACCAGGAATGCCGGGGACAGGAAGCCGATGCCGAGCAGGATCATCCGCTCGGCCCGCTCCATCAGTCCGCCCCGGGCCGAGATGCCGAGGGACTCCGCCTTGGCTCGCTGGTAGGAGACCAACGAGGTGGCCGCCAGCACGGCGAAGGGGAGGAGGACCAGATGGCCGGGATGGGTGGAGACCAGATACCAGGCCACGCCGCCGAGGATGAGGGCGTCGGACACCCGGTCGGTCACCGAGTCGAAGAACGCCCCTCGCACCGAGGAGGTTCCCGACGCCTTGGCCACCGGCCCGTCCAGCAGGTCGTGGAGGCCGGTCAGGATGAGCAGCAGGATGGCCAGGTGGAGATGGCCCGTCCCCACGGCGAACGCGGTGGCGGTCGCCGAGATGAGCCCCGTGGCGGTCAGCATGTCGGCGGTGACGCCTATGCGCTGCAGTTTTTGGCCGACGGGACCGGTGCTCCGGTCAACCGCGCCGCGCCATCGCCCGTCAAACATACCGATCCTCCAGAAGGGTCATCCCACTCTACCACCTGCTAGCTGGAGTGAGCAGTTGGCGCGCAGCCGCCTCGACGGCCGCCCGAGCGGCCGGGAACCGAGCCGGAGCAGGCCGTACACGGTTGGCGGCCGGTCGGTGGGGCCCGGCCCGGTCATCAGAGCATCAGCGGCTTGATCGGGGCCATGATCAGTGCGGGGTCGGACCTCCAGTCCACGCCGGCCACGTCGATGTACAGCTCGATCTCGTTGCCGTCGGGGTCGAGGATGTACAGGCTGTGGGTGACGGTATGGTCGCTCGAGCCGGCGATGGGCACCCCGGCCTCCTCCAGGCGGGCCACCGCCTCCCGCAGCTCGTCGTCGCTGTCACCGATCTTGAGACCGAAGTGGTACAACCCCAGGTGGCGGCCCTGGGGCTGGGGCGTGGCCCCCTCCCCCACCTCGATGAGGAGCAGTTCGTGGTGGGTGCGCCCCGAGGAGAAGGCCGCCGCCGGAATCCCCAACCCGGTGGGAAACGCCACCTCCCAGCCGAGGACGTCCCGATAGAAGGCCGCCGACCGCTGGACGTCCTTCACGTACAGCACCAGGTGCCCGAGCTCCTTGACCTCCATCAGCGCACTCCTCTCACTCCACCCACCCCAACAGCACGGCTGTCGGATCGATTCCTCGCCGGGCCAGGGAGATCCCCGCCACCGGGCCGGACCGGCGCGACCGGTTCAGGAGGGCCAGGCCTGCTGCAGCCGCTGCCAGGTCACCGCCAGCGTCTCGGGGAGGACCCGGGTGCCGGCCACCGTGGTCATGAAGTTGGTGTCCCCCAACCAGCGCGGGACGGCGTGGAGGTGCAGGTGCCTGGGAATGCCGGCCCCGGCGGCCCGGCCCAGGTTGGCGCCCAGGTTGATCCCCTCGGGAGCGAGACCCGCCTCGAGGGCGCCCACCGACCGGCGCAGCGCCGCCCACAGCTCGGCCCCCTCCTCGTCGGTCAGCTCGCCGAGCGAGCCGACGTGCCGTACGGGGACCACCATCAGGTGGCCGCTGGCGTACGGATAGGCGTTGAGCACCGTGTAGGTGGCGGTACCCACCCAGAGCACGCCGTTGTCGGCCGAGGGCGGTCCGCTGGCCGCCAGGCGGCAGAACACGCACCGGGCGGGATCGTCGGGCCGGTCCGCCGCGTCACCCTCCCGGTCCTCGTCCACCGGGGGCGGACTGGGTGCGGGTCCGGTCCCGACCGAGGTGACGTACTCGCCACGCCACCCGGCCCAGAGATGGTCGAGGCTCACGGGAGCGGTTCGGGAAGCCGGCGCTCGGCGATCTCGGCCTCCAACAGCTCGGTGAACCGCGTCAACTCCACCCCGCGGTCGGCGCCGTCGCTGCCCCGCCGGTTGACGCCGACGGTACCGGCGGCCACATCGTCGTCCCCGACCACCAGGATGTAGGGGACCTTGAGGAGCTTGGCCTTCCGGATCCGGGCCCCCAGCTTCTCGTCTGCGGGGTCGACCTCGACCCGCACCCCCACCGCCTTCAGGCGGTCGGCCACCTTGTGGGCGTACCCCTCGTGATCGTCCCGGACGCCCAGCACCCGCACCTGCTCCGGTGCCAGCCAGGTCGGGAGGGCCCCGGCGTAGTGTTCGAGCAGGATGGCGAAGAAGCGCTCCACCGACCCGAAGAGGGCCCGATGGATCATGATGGGCTGGTGGCGGGCGTTGTCGGCCCCGACATACTCCGCCCCGAACCGCTGCGGCGTCTGGAAGTCGAGCTGGATGGTGGACATCTGGTGGGTCCGTCCGATGGCGTCCCGGGCCTGGACGGAGATCTTCGGCCCGTAGAAGGCGCCCCCTCCCTCGTCGAGCACCAGGTCGAGGTCCATGGCCAGTGCCGTTCGGCGCAGCGTCTCGGTGGCCTCCTCCCACTCCTCGGGCGAGCCCACCGCTTTGCCCTCCGGCCGGGTGGACAACTCGAGGAAGAAGTCCTCCAGACCGAAGTCGCGCAGCACGGAGAGTACGAAGCTCAGCGTGGTGTGCAGCTCCCCGGCCATCTGCTCCCGGGTACAGAAGATGTGGGCGTCGTCCTGGGTCATGCCCCGGACCCGGGTCAGCCCGTGGACCACGCCGGACTTCTCGTAGCGGTAGACCGTCCCGAACTCGAACAGCCGCAACGGGAGGTCGCGGTAGGAGCGTTGGCTGCTCTTGAAGATGAGGACGTGGAACGGACAGTTCATCGGCTTGAGGTAGTACTGCTGGCCGCCGTCGAGCTCCATCGGCGGGAACATCCCGTCGGCGAACCAGTCCAGATGACCCGATGTCTCGAACAGTTCGGCCTTGGTGATGTGCGGGGTGGTCACGAACTCGTAGCCGGCCGCCTTGTGGCGCTGGTACGAGTAGTCCTCCATCAGCCGGCGGACGGTCCCGCCCTTGGGGTGGAACACGGGCAGCCCCGAGCCGATCTCCTCGGGAAAGGAGAACAGGTCGAGCTCGGCTCCGAGCTTGCGGTGGTCCCGGCGCTCGGCCTCCGCCAGTCGGTGCAGGTGCTCGGCCAGTGCGGCGTCGGACTCCCAGGCCGTCCCGTAGATGCGCTGGAGCTGTTGGCGCTTCTCGTCGCCCCGCCAGTAGGCCCCGGCCACGCGCATCAGCGCGAAGTGGCCGAGCCGGCGGGTGGAGGGGACATGGGGGCCACGGCACAGGTCGGTGAAGGCAGGTGAGTTCCAGTAGGTGGACACCTCGGCGCGGTCGCCCCCGTCGGCCGGAGCGTCCACCTCGTCGTGACCGGCGCCCACCGCCTCGATGATCTCCCGTTTGAAGGGTTGGTCCTCGAAGAGGGCCAGCCCTTCGGCAATCGTGTGCTCCCGGCGGACGAACGGCTGGTCCTCAGCCATGATCTCCCGCATGGTGGCCTCGATGCGTTCGAGGTCCTCGTCGCTGAAGTGGGCACCACCCGGCAGTTCGAAGTCGTAGTAGAAGCCGTCCTCGATCACCGGCCCGATGGCGTAGTGGGCCCCCGGCCACAGCCGGAGCACGGCCTGGGCCAGGACATGGGCCGTCGAGTGCCGCAGCACGGCCCGGCCCCCGTCGGACTCGGCGGTCAGGATGCTGACCCGGGCGCCGTCCTCGAGCGGGGTGTCGAGGTCCACCTCGGCCCCGTCGAAGGTGGCGGCCACCGCCGCCTTGGCCAGGCGGGGGCCGATGGACTGGGCGAACTGGAGGGCGGTGGTGCCGGCGTCGAACTCCTTGGTCGAGCCATCGGGAAGTCGGACGCTGACGGCTGCCATGGGTGTGCCTCTCTCCTTCGGGTGGTGCGACGCCCGATCCGGAGCTCGCGGGATCGGCCCGGATCTCCCGGGGTCTACAGGGTAACGCCGAGCAGGGCTGCCCCTGCGACCGGCGAACGGCCCGCCGCCGCCTCGACGTCGAGCGCGACCAGGGCCCCGGGGGTGTCGAGGTCGTCGTCGAGGTGCGTCCGGACCAGTTCCAGACCAGGGTCGGCCGGTGCGGCGGTTCCGGCGGTTCCGGCGGTCGACACCCGGCCGGGGACGGCCGCGGACGCGGCCCGCCAGGCCTGGAGTCGGGCGGCCGCACGGGGCATGTCCTCGTCGGTCCACTCCCAGTCGGCCCGGTAGTGGTGGCCGAGGAGGGCCAGCCGGATGGCCGCCGGCTCCCACTCCTTGACCAGGTCGCCCACGAACACCAGGTTGCCGAGGGACTTGGACATCTTGGTGCCGTCCAGGCCGACCAGGCCGACGTGGAGCCAGTGCCGGACGAAGGGCCGTCCGGTGACCGACTCGGACTGGGCCGTCTCACACTCGTGGTGGGGGAAGACCAGGTCCCGTCCGCCACCGTGCACGTCCAGGGTCTCGCCCAGCTCGCGGAGGGCCAGGGCCGAGCACTCGATGTGCCACCCGGGTCGGCCCGGTCCCCACCGCGACTCCCAGGACGGTTCGTCGGGCAGGGACGGCTGCCACAGGACGAAGTCCAGGGGGTGCCGCTTGTTGGGGTCGTCCGGGTTCCCGCCTTGTTCGGCGGCCATGGCCAGCATCGTCGCAACGTCGAGGTGGCTCAGCGACCCGAACCCTTCGAAGGTGGTCACGTCGAAGTACACCGCGCCGCCGGCCTGGTAGGCGTGGCCTGAGTCGAGCACCGACCCGATGAGGGTCAGTATCTCGGCGATGGCCGAGGTGGCCCGGGGCTCGGAGAAGGCGGGGATCAGGTCGAGCGCGGCCATGTCGGCGTCGAACCGGGCGATCTCCTCCGCGGCCAGGTCCAGGTAGTGGACGCCGAGCTCGCGGGCTTTGCGGAGGATGTCATCGTCCACGTCGGTGACGTTGCGCACGCATCGCGTCTCGTGGCCCAGGTCCCGAAGCCGTCGCTGCAGGATGTCGAAGGTCAGGTAGACCTGGGCGTGGCCCAGATGGGCCGAGTCGTACGGCGTGATCCCGCACGAATAGAGGGTGACCACCGGTCCAGCCTCCAGCGGGGCCACCGTCCGTCGGGCCGTGTCGTAGAGCTGCACTCGCCGTCCCCCGTCCACCCGGTCAGCCTTCCACCATTGCCGCTCAGCGAGCGCCGTAGCCGGCCAGCCGCACGGCGACATGGACCTTGTGACGGAGGTTGATGGTGATGAGCACGGCGGTGAATGCCTCGATGGGGGCGGATTGGGCCAGGCTCCCGGCGTCGACGCCCCGCAGACCTTCGATCCGGTCGACCAACGCCACGGTGGCCTCGGTGGCCTCGGGGTGGTCGGAGCAGACCATCACGTCGGCCACCAGCGGGGCGGTCAGCTTCTCCATCTCCGACGCCGGAAGGTGGTGGAAGGAGGCCGACACCAACGATGCCGGCAGGGCGGCCTGCACGGCGGAGGCCACCGATCCCCGCGGCGGTACCAGGGCCAGGAACTCGCGCCCCTGCTTGGCCAAGGCGTTGGCCATCGACACCACCACCTTGCCCTGCAGCGCGGTGGCCAGGGGCATCACCGTGGCGATGGCACTGTCCCACGGTGTGGCCACCACCACCAGGTCGGCGTCGGCCGTCTGCTCGTTGGAGGCACCGGTCAGGGCCAGGGAGTGGTCGGGCCAGGCCTCGGTGAGTCCGGCGGCGACGGAGCCGGCCCGTTCGGCATCCCTCGAGCCGATGACCACGTCGTCACCGGCTGCGGCCAGCCGCACGGCCAGCCCGCGGCCGGCGGGACCGGTCCCGCCCAGAATTCCGATTCGCATGGGCCTACCCTTCCACACCGCCCGTCCCGACCGGATGGGGCATGACGATAACCTGACTCGCTCATGGGACTGCTCGAGGGTAAACGGATTCTGGTCACCGGAGTGCTGACCGACGCCTCGCTGGCCTTCGCCGTGGCCCGACTGGCCCAGTCCGAGGGGGCCGAGGTGGTGCTGTCCGGGGCGGGCCGCGGACTGTCCCTGACCCGGCGCACGGCCCGGAAGTTGCCGATGGAGGCGGAGGTGCTCGAGATCGACGTCACCCGGCCCGACCAGCTGGCCGCCGCCGCCGCCGTCCTGGCCGAGCGTTGGGACCGGATGGACGGCATGCTCCACGCCATCGGCTTCGCTCCCCCCGAGTGCCTGGGCGGCGACATGTTCCAGGCCGGATGGGAGGAGGTGCAGGTGGCCCTGCACGTCTCCGCCTACTCGCTGAAGGCCCTGGTGGAGGCCTTCCGGCCCCTGCTGGTGGCGGCGGGCGTCGACGGCGGTGCCGGTGGCTCGGTGGTGGGACTGGACTTCGACGCCACCGTGGCCTGGCCGGCCTACGACTGGATGGGGGTGTCCAAGGCGGCCCTCGAGTCGCTCTCCCGCTACCTGGCCCGGGACCTCGGCCGGGACCGGATCCGGGTGAACCTGGTGGCGGCGGGACCGGTCAAGACGCTGGCGGCCAAGTCCATCCCCGGCTTCGCCACCTTCGAGGACACCTGGTCGGACCGGGCCCCGCTCGGGTGGGACGTGCTCGACACCGACGTGGTGGCCCGGGCGTGCGTGGCCCTCTTCTCCGACCTGCTGCCCATGACCACCGGCGAGATCCTCCACGTCGACGGCGGCGTGCACGCCACGGGGGCGTGAGCGTGCTGACCTCCGAGCAGCTCCGGCAGCGGATCACCGGGTACGTGGAGGCCGTCAACTCGAGGGATCCGGAGGCCATCGCCGCCCGCTTCACGGAGGACGCCGTCCACGCCGATCCGGTGTCGAACCCGCCCAACCTGGGCCGGGCCGCCATCACCGCCTTCTTCGAGCAGGGCATCGGGGCCAGCGACGGATGGACCTTCACCGCCAAGGCCGTGCACACCTGCGGCGACCACGTCGCCGTGGACTTCGCCATCGCCGTGCAGACCGGCGGGGCCACCATGACCATCGAGGGCATCGAGGTGTTCGCGGCCGACGACGATGGCCTCTTCCGTTCGGTGCACGCCTACTGGGACGACGCCGACCTCACCTTCCACTGAGGGGACGCACACCATGACCGACGCCGCCGTAGCCGTGGGCAATCTCATCGCCCGGTACGCCGAGCTCATCGACCTCGGGGACTTCGAGGGCGTGGCCGATCTGCTGGGCGATGCCGCCGTCGGCGAAGGTGACAGCCCCGCCCTGCTCACCGGCCGGGACGCCATCCTGGCCATGTTCACCTCCACCACCCGCCTCTACCCGGACGGGACGCCTGGAACCAAGCACGTCACCACCAACCTCATCCTGGACGTCGACGACGAAGCCGGGACGGCGGCGGCCCGGACCTACTGGGTGGTCCTGCAGGCCGTTCCGGCCCTCGCCCTCCAACCCATCCTGGCCGGTCGCTACCACGACCGCTTCCGGCGGTCGGCGACCGACGGGTCGTGGGGGTTCTCCGAACGTCGCTACCTGATCGACCTGGTCGGTGACGTCAGCCAGCACATGCTGTCCCACCTCCCGACCTGATCGTCCGCGCTGGCCCCGACCCCCATCGGCGGCGCGGCCGTGCCGTCCGGCCGTCTTGACCGCCGGGTGGATCGACCCTACGTTCGCTCAGATCGGCAACCCGGGAAGGGGGAGGGCATGGGACGACTCGACGGGTCGGTCGCGGTGGTGACTGGCGCCGGGTCCGGGATCGGGGCGGCCTGCGCCGAGCGCCTGGCCGTCGAGGGTGCCGCCGTGGTCACCCTCGACATCGCCGGTGCGGTGGACCACGTGGTCGACGTGAGGGACGAGCCCGGGATCGAGGCCATGTTCCGGTCGGTGGTGGACGTGCACGGTCACCTCGACGTGGTGGTCAACGCGGCCGGGGTCATCGGTGGCGGTCCGGTCCACCTGGTCTCCGAGGAGGAGTGGGACCGGGTGGTGGACATCAACCTGAAGGGGACCTTCCTGGTGGACAAGCACAGCGCTGTCCACATGCTGGCCCGGGGTAGCGGGTCCATCATCAACATCGCCAGCATCGAGGGACTCGAGGGCACCGAGGGGGGCAGTGCCTACAACGCCTCCAAGGGCGGGGTGGTCATGCTGACCAAGTCCATGGCCATCGACTACGGACGTCGCGGTATCCGGGTCAACTGCATCTGCCCCGGTGGCATCGACACCCCGATGCTGCGGTCGGTCACCGATCTGGACGGGCTCAACCTGTACCAGGAGAAGCTGCGGGAGGAGCACCTCCTCGGGCGGTTCGGCCGGCCGTCGGAGATCGCCGCGGCGGCCGCCTTCCTGGCCTCCGAGGACGCCTCGTTCATCACCGGACACGCCCTCGTGGTCGACGGGGGCTTCACGGCCGGGCTCCGGGTGGGCCTGCTCGAGCAGTTGGGCATGTGATCTCGTGACGGCCTGCGCTCCCGTCCGACTGCGGCGGCCGACACCCCACACCCCGTTCGTCGTGCCCCATCTCCCAGGAGGAAGCCCATGCCCACCGTGACCGTCAATGGACCCGAGGCCGCCCGTGCCCTGCGGGGCCTGGTGGCCGAGGAGTCGGCCGACTCCGAGCAGCGCCGCACCCTCAACCCGCGTACCGTGGCCGCCCTCTGGGACAGCGGGCTCATGCAGTGGGCCAATCCCACCGAGGCCGGCGGCTGTGAGCCGTCATTCGCCGAGATGATCGACACCTGGATCGAACTGGCATGGCAGGACGGCTCCCTGGGGTGGATCGGCATTGCCAACCTGCCCTCGACCGCGGCGTGCGCCGCCTACCTGCCCGACGAGGGATTCGACGAGGTCTTCACCGGCCACGGCAACCGGGTGACCGCCGGTGGGCAGTTCTTCCCCAACGGGCTGGGCGAGACGGTGGACGGCGGCTACCGGATCACCGGCACCTGGAACTTCGGCTCGGGGACGGGTCATTCGGAGTACGTGGCCGCCGGGTTCATGCCCACCGTGGACGGGGAGATGGTCGTCGACGACCAGGGCATCCCGCCCTTGCTGGTGGCGGTGGTCCCCCGCCAGGAGATCGTGTTCACCGACGGCTGGCACGTCCAGGGCCTCAAGGGCACGGGCTCGTACGACTACAACGTGACCGACCTCTTCGTCCCCCGCTACCGGACCTTCGAGCTGTTCACCCGCACGCCCCGCCGGGGTGGGTCGCCGGCCTTCCGGATGGGGCTCATGCCCATCACCGCCGCCGGGCACGCCTCGTGGGCCCTCGGTGTGGCCAAGTCGATGATCGACGACGTCACCGAACTGGCCCTGACCAAGGTGCGCATGGGCGAAGCGGCGTCCATCGCCCACAAGGCGTCGTTCCAACGTGGCCTCTCCCATCACCTGGCCATGTGGAAGGCTGCCCGCCTCCTTGTGGTCACCACCTTCTCCGACGCCGAGCAGGCGGTGAAGAACGGCCAGGACCTCACCCCGGAGCTCCGCTCCGAGATGCGGGTGGCCGCCACCTACGCCACCGAGGCCAGCCGCGAGATCGTCCAGTGGGCCCACTTGGCCGCCGGGACGACGGCCATCCGGGAGGGGAGCCGGCTGGAGCGGGCCTTCCGGGACATGTACACCGGTACCCAGCACGTCTTCATCGGCGAGAAGACCTACACCGATGCCGCCCAGATCCACCTCGGCCTCATCGAGGACCAACTGGGCATGTGAGCCCGCGGGTCCGGTGACGGCTGTGGTCCGGCCACCGCGGCGGGTGGGCCGGGAGCCGGTCCCGACGGCCCCGGTCCGGTCACCCCCTACCCGGAGCTCAGAGCTGCAGCGACTTGACCTCGAGGAACTCCTCGAGCCCGAAGGCGCCGAGCTCGCGCCCGTTGCCCGACTGCTTGTAGCCGCCGAACGGGGCCATCGGGTTGAACCCGCCCCCGTTGACTTCGACCTGTCCCGTACGGAGCTGCCGGGCCACCCGCTTGGCCCGTTCGGGGTCGCCCGACCACACGCCGCCGGCCAACCCGTAGTCGGTGTCGTTGGCCATCCTGACCGCCTCCTCCTCGGAGTCGTACGGCATGATCACCAACACCGGTCCGAAGATCTCGTCCCGGGCGATGGTCATGTCCGGGGTGACCGACGAGAACACGGTGGGGCGGACGAAGAACCCTCGATCCAGGCCGTCGGGAGCCTCGGCCCCACCGGTGAGGAGGGTCGCCCCCTCGCCGATGCCCTTGTCGATGTAGGTCCGGACCCGGTCCCGCTGCACGGCGGAGACCAGGGGTCCGAGCCGGGTGGCTTCGTCGAACGGGTCGCCCGGGGTGTACGTCTCGGCGGCGGCCCGAGCGAGGTCCTCGGCCTCGGCGAGCCGCTCCCTCGGGACCAGCATGCGGGTCAGGGCGCTGCAGGTCTGGCCGGAGTTGGCGTAGCACTTGGCCACGCCGTCCGGCACGGCCTGGGCCAGGTCGGCGTCCGCCAGGAGCACGTTGGCTGACTTGCCGCCGAGCTCGAGGGCCACCCGCTTGACCGTGGCGGCGGCCACCTCGGCGACCCGCCGGCCGGCGCGGGTCGAACCGGTGAACGAGACCATGTCGACGTCCCGGTGGGCGGCGATGGCCTCGCCCACGACCGGGCCGACTCCGGTGACGAGGTTGAAGATGCCGGCCGGGGCGCCGAGGTCGTCGAAGATCTCGGCCAGGACGAAGGCGTTGAGGGGGGCCACCTCACTGGGCTTGACCACCACGGTGCAGCCGGCGGTCAATGCCGGCGCCACCTTGGCGGCGATCTGGTGCAACGGATAGTTCCACGGGGTGATGGCCCCGACGACGCCGACCGGCTCGCGCACCACCAGGGAATTGCCCACCTCCTGCTCCCAGGTGAAGTCGGCCGCGATGGGACCCATCGAGCCGAACGTGGCCATGGGCAGCCCCACCTGGACCAGTTGGGACAGCACCTGGGGCATCCCCACCTCATGGGTGATGAGGTCGGCCAGGCTCTCGAGGCGGGCGCCCAGGGCCTCGCTGACCTTGGTCATGAGGGCCGTCCGCTCCTCGACCGGGGTCGCCGACCAGGCGGGGAAGGCCGCCCGGGCTGCGGCCACCGCGGCGTCGATGTCGGCCGCCGTGCCCTCGGGGACGGTGCCGATCACCGCCTCGGTGGTCGAGTCGATCACGTCGATGGTGGACCGGACCGAGGGCTCGACCCAGGCCCCCCCGATGTAGAACTTGTCCCGGACGTCGGTCTCCATCGCTGCCATGGCGTTCCCTCCCTCGCACGGGCCGGTGCGGACCGGCCGTGGTGGTCGATTGGTGCTTGTCGTCACTCTAGGTGTCGTGACCGGTCGACCGTCGGGTGGGTGGGCTGGGGACGGTGGGCGGTCGGCTGGCGGTGCCCGCGGCCGCGTTGCGCCGCCCAGTTGCATAACGGATCCAATATATGTACTGTCGCCTCGGGCGCCCGACCGTCGGGCGGCCCGCTGGTTCGGGGGAACGTGTCGCAGACCCAGGAGGAGCGCAAGGCCGAAACACGGACGCGCCTGCTGGCCGCCGCCGCCGAGCTCTTCGCCGGACAGGGCATCGATGCGGTGTCGGTCGACGCCGTGGCCGGGGCCGCCGGCCGCACCTCTGGTGCGGTGTACGCCCACTTCGGCAGCAAGCAGGGCCTGTTGCTGGCGCTGCTCGACTCGTGGAAGGACTCGGTCATGACCGTGCTGCAGGCCGAGGTGGCGGTGACCGAGTCGCCGCTCGGCCAGCTGGCCGCGGTATGGGGCACCGTCGCCGGCGCCGTCGAGGAAGGCCCGGTCAGCTGGTCGCTCCTCGAGCAGGAGTTGTGGCTGCGGGCGGCCCGCGACGGAGCGGTGGCCGACGTGGTACGGACCCGGAACGCCGAGGCCAGGCAGTTCACGGCGCGCCGACTGGCCGGGTGGTCGGCCGCGGTGGACGCCCATCCGGTGGCCGCCCCCGATCAACTGGCCGTGCTGGTCAAAGCGCTCCTCACCGGGCTGGCCATGCAACGGCGCCTCGAACCGGCGTCGGTCGACGACGACCTCGCCGTCAGGGGTCTGGCCGCCCTGCTCGGAGTGTCCTTTCCCCGAGACGGCCGGCGGCGGTCGGCAGCAGCCCGACCGACCGCGGATGCCGGCCCGACCCGACGAGTCTCACCGACCACCGAACCCGTACCGACCGCAGAACCACTGCCGACCCCAGAACCACTGCCGACCCCAGAACCAGTCCCGACCCCACAACGTGTACCGACCCCACAAGGAGCCACGCCATGAACACCGAGATCCGACGGAAGCTGGGCATCGAGTTCCCCATCTTCGCCTTCACCCACTGCCGCGACGTGGTTGCCGCGGTGACCAACGCCGGCGGTATCGGGGTGCTCGGGGCCATCGGCTTCACCCCCGAGCAGCTGGAGGTCGAGCTGACCTGGATCGACGAGCACGTCGGCGACCGTCCCTACGGGGTCGACATCGTGATCCCGGCCAAGTACGAGGGCATGGACGAGATGGACCCCGACAAGTTGGAGGCCCAGATCCGGGGGCTCGTGCCGCCCCAGCACAAGGACTTCGCCATGAAGATCCTGGCCGATCACGGGGTGCCGGAGATCCCCGAGGAGGAGCGGAGCTCGAACGGGATGATCGGCTGGACGGCGGCCCACGCCGCCGGACTGCTCACCGTGGCCCTGGCCCATCCCAACGTGAAGCTGATCGCCAACGCACTGG
The DNA here is from genome assembly GCA_963817005.1 of uncultured Acidimicrobiaceae bacterium. Lineage (GTDB taxonomy): Bacteria > Actinomycetota > Acidimicrobiia > Acidimicrobiales > RAAP-2 > Bog-756. The sequence continues at coordinate 555,062 of CAWFMN010000004.1, read as the reverse complement.
GCACTCCCCCACCCGACGTGGTGGAGCGGGTCCAGGGAGCGGGCCTGATGATCGGGGCCCTGGCCGGCTCGGTGAAGCACGCCCTCAACCACAAGGCCGCCGGCCTCGACTTCATCATCTGCCAGGGCTCGGAGGGAGGCGGCCACACCGGTGACGTCGGCAGCATCGTGCTGTGGCCCGAGGTCGTCGACGCCGTCGCCCCCATCCCGGTGCTGGCCGCCGGTGGCGTGGGCAGCGGGCGGCAGATGGCCGCGGCTCTGGCCCTCGGCGCCCAGGGCGTGTGGTCCGGGACCCTGTGGCTGACCGTCGAGGAGGCGGACATCCCGCCCAAGCAGATGGAGACCTACCTGGCCGCTTCCAGCCGGGACACGGTGCGGTCCCGCTCGTTCACCGGCAAGCCCTGTCGGATGCTCAAGAACGACTGGACCGACGCCTGGGAGGCCGAGGACACTCCCGACCCGCTGCCCATGCCGCTCCAGATGATGGTGGCCATCGAGGCCGTGTCCCGGGGCCACCGCTACCCCGAGGCGGCCAAGGACGTGAACTTCAATCCCTGCGGCCAGGTCATCGGGCGGGCCACGGCCGTCCGCAAGGCCAAGGACGTGGTCTTCTCCATGGTCGAGGAGTACGTGGAGGCCACGGAGCGGATGCAGGCCGGCCTGACCGTCTGAGCGCCGAACCCGGGGGACGGACGGGTGGCCGGGGTGCGGGCGTCCCCCGGCCCGGAGCCCCCTGGCCGGAGCCCCCTGGCGGAACCCGCCCCCCGGGGAGCCGGGAGGCCGGCCGAGTACACTCCGGTGATGCCTCGTACGGTCCTCCAGCTGGAGAACCTCCGCACCGAATTCCATATGCGAACAGGTTCCGTGGTGGCTGTGGACGGCGTCTCCTTCGAGGTGTCCGAGGGCGAGAGCGTCGGGATTGTGGGCGAGTCCGGGTGCGGCAAGAGCACCACCGGGCTGTCGGTCATGCGGCTGTTGCCGACCAACGGTCATGTGACCGGGGGGACCATCTCCCTACTGGGGCGGGACCTGGCCACTCTGGACGAGAAGGCCATGCGTCAGGTCCGGGGCAACGAGGTGGCCCTCATCCCGCAGGACCCCATGACCTCGCTGAACCCGACACTGTCCATCGGTCGCCAGATCGCCGAAGGGGTCAGGCTCCACCGGGACGTGACCCGCCGGCAAGCCCGGCAGCGGGCCATCGAGGTCCTGCGCCTGGTGGAGATGCCCCAGCCCGCCGAACGGCTGGACCAGTACCCATACGAGCTCTCCGGAGGCCTGCGCCAGCGGGTGATGATCGCCATGGCGCTGGCCTGCGAGCCCAAGCTGCTCATCGCCGACGAGCCCACCACGGCCCTCGACGTCACCATCCAGGCCCAGATCCTCGACCTCATCGACGACCTCCGCCAACAGCTGGCCATGGCCGTGGTCCTCATCACCCACGACATGGGCGTGATCGCCGGGCGCACCGACCGGGTGGTCGTCATGTACGCCGGCAAGGTGGCCGAGGAGGCCGAGACCGGTGAGCTGTTCAACCGGATCCGCCACCCCTACTCCGAAGCCCTGTTGGCCTCGGTGCCCAAGTTGGACCAGAGCCGGGACGAGCGTCTGGCGTCGATCCCCGGCCTGCCGCCCGACCTCTCCCAGACCATCACCAGCTGCCGGTTCGCCCCGCGGTGCCAGTACGCCACCGAGCAGTGCCGGACCCAGGATCCGCCGCTGGTCGACACCGACGACCGTGGCGAGCTGGTCCACCGCTACGCGTGCTTCCATCCGGTGGAGCCGGCGGCCCGAACCGGGCCGGGGGAGCCCGTCGACGGGGTCGGGGACGCTCCGACTCCGGCCGAGCCGACGGCCACCCCGCGTCCGCCGGTGGTGCTGTCACCCACCCAGTCACGACGCCGCGACGCCCTGGTCCAGGCCGGGCACATCCTCGAGGTGCGCGATCTGGTCAAGGAGTTCCCGGTGCTGTCCGGCGCCGTCTTCCGGCGCCAGGTGGGCAGTGTCAAGGCCGTCTCGGGGGTCACCTTCGACATCCGCAAGGGCGAGACCTTCGGTCTGGTGGGTGAGTCCGGCTGCGGCAAGACCACGGTGGGCCGGTTGCTGGTCTCCCTCGACCGGCCCACGTCGGGGTCCATCCGCTTCGAAGGGGACGAGATGTCGGCTCTGGGGGCGACCGAACGGCGCAACCGCCGACGCGACCTGCAGCTGATGTTCCAGGACCCGTACGCCTCGCTCGACCCCAGGATGCGGGTGGGCACCATCATCCGCGAGCCCCTCAAGGTGCACGGGGTGGGCTCCCGGCAGGCGCAGGAGGAGAAGGTCGGCTCCCTGCTCGACGAGGTCGGGCTGAGCCGGACCTCGGTGGACCGGTATCCCCACGAGTTCTCCGGCGGTCAGCGACAGCGCATCGGCCTGGCCCGCGCCCTGGCCCTCGATCCGAAGGTGATCGTGGCCGACGAGCCGGTGTCGGCGCTGGACGTCTCCATCCAGGCCCAGATCCTCAACCTCATGAAGGACCTCCAGGGCCGCCACGGCCTGACCTACGTGATGATCTCCCACGACCTGGCCGTGGTCCGCTACATGGCCGACACCATCGGGGTCATGTACCTCGGGAAGATGGTCGAGCGGGGCCCGGCGGCCGAGATCTACGACCATCCGGTGCACCACTACACGCAGGGCCTGCTCGACGCGGTGCCCGTGGCCGACGTGACGACCGCCCGGGCCAAGGCCCGGAGCGACACGACGGTGCAGGGCGAGCTGCCCTCGCCCGTGAACCCGCCCTCGGGCTGCCGCTTTCGCACCCGATGCCCGGCCGCCCAGGACGTCTGCGCCGAGATGGAGCCCCCGCTCTCGGACTTCGGGAACGGTCACATGGCCGCCTGCCACTTCCCCCTCCAGACCCCGGTGACCCTGTCGACCGTGGGCCCCGCGGCCAGGGCCTGACGCCGCCGGGCGGCGCCACGTCAGCGCTGCTGCAGCCGGACCTCCAGCGAGTCCCGGAGGGCGTCGCCCACGTAGTTGAAGGCCACCACCACCAGCACGATGCACAGGCCGGCGGGGTAGATCTGCCACCAGTACCCGTTGCCGGCGGCATCCACCCCGTTGGACAGCATGGTGCCCCAGTCGGTCTGGGGAGTGGGCACCCCCAGACCCAGGAAGCCCAGGGCGGCCAGCAACAGGATCGAGTCGGCCACCTGGAAGGTGGCGAACACGACGATGGTCCCGATGGAGTTGGGGATGATGTGCCGGCCGATGATCCGGGACCGGCTCCCGCCCATGACCCGGACGGCCTGGACGTACTCGCGGTTGCGCAGGGACAGGGTCTCCCCGCGTATGAGCCGGGCCGGCACCAGCCAGCTCACGAAGGCGATGACCACGATGAGCAGTGCCTCGGACTGGTGGTAGATGGTCACCAGGGCGATGAGCAGGAACAGCACCGGGATGGACAGGAAGATGTCCACGATCCGCATGGCCAGTGAGTCGAACCAGTTGCCGAAGAAGCCGGACATGGCCCCGTAGATCGTGCCGAACACGGTGGCCACCAGGGCGGAGGCGAACCCGACGATGAGCGAGGCCTGTCCGGCGTACATGAGCCGGCCAAGGATGTTGAAGCCCGACTCGTCGGTGCCCAGGGGGTTCCCGTTGCCCGGTGGGGCATTGGTCGTGGAGTTCTGCAGGGCCAGCTGGGTGTCGGTCTGGTTGGTCGGATAGAGGTGCGGACCGACGAAACAGAACAGCACGAAGAAGATGATCACCCCGACGCCCACGACGGCCAGCTTGTTCTCGCGGAAGACCCGGGACATCTGGCGGAAGACCCCGCCGGTGGTCCTCGAGTCGCCCCCTTCGGGAACCAGGGCATCGGCCTCGCTCATCTGTCCGCCGGTCATGGTGGGGCCGTGCCCGATGGGAAGCGGCGTGCGGGCCTCCTCGTCGTTGAAGATCCGGTCGGGATGGATGTCCTCGGGATCGCTCACGTCACTCCCCTCCCAGTCGGATGCGGGGGTCGGCCACCGCGTACAGGATGTCGGCCACCAACGAGCCGATGACCGTGGCCACGGTGATGACCAGGGTGGTCCCCAGTACCACCGGGATGTCGTCGTTGAACGCGGACTGCACGGTGAGCAGGCCCATCCCCGGATAGTTGAAGACGTTCTCGACGATCAGGGCGCCGCTGACGATGGCGGGGAGCGACAGTCCCAGCAGGGTGATCAGCGGGATGAGGGCGTTGCGCAGGGCATGGCCGTAGAGCACGCGTCCGCTGCCCGCCCCCTTGGCCCGGGCGGTGCGGATGTAGTCCTCGGCCAGGGCGTCCATCATCGACGACCGCATGTACCGGCTGAACGAGGCCACGGTGGTGGCGGCCAGGGTGACCACCGGGAGGACGAACGCCCGCGGGTCGGTGAAGACGGCCCAGGCCGAGGCGTCCGACGGTGGGGACACGGGAAACCAGTGCAGGTCGAAGGCGAACCACACGATCAGCAGCGTGCCCAGCAGGAAGTCCGGCATGGCGTAGAAGAAGAACGAGCTGCCGGTCAGCACGTAGTCGATGGGCTTGTTCCGCCGGACCACCTGGAGGATGCCGAGGGGGATGGCCACGACCAGCGAGATGAGCACCGAGGCCCCGACCAGCGTGAGGGTCTTGGGCAGACGCTGGCCGATGACCTGGCGCACCCCCTCGTTGTACTTGTAGGAGTAGCCCAGGTTGAGGTGGGCGAAGATCCCCTCGATGTACCGCCAGAACTGGACGACGATCGGAGCGTCGAGCCCGTTGAGCCGGTTGAAGCGGGCGATGTTGGGTGGCGTGGCCTTGGGCCCCAGAACGGCTTTGGCTTCGCCGCCGGGGATGAGTTTGGCCAGGATGAACGTGATCAGGATCACGCCCAGGATCACGACGAGGGCCTGGCCCACCCGGCGGAGGAGGAAGCCGGTCATCGCCGCTCAGCCATCCGGTCAACCTCCCTGCAGAAACCGGCAGGCGCAGGGGCATGGCACAGGCTGGGAGTGTAGGTCACAGGTGGTGAGCCGTCCGCCGATGTCGTGGCCCCGATCGATGGCCGCCCATCGATCGGGGCGTACGCCGGTCAGTACCGCCAGTTCTCCGGCGTGATGTCCTGGAGGGGGTTCTGGGGCAGGACGCCGGTGAGGCCCTTCCGGATCTCCGTGAGCGAGGTGACCTGGTTCGGCTGCCAGACACCCGGGACCTGTTCGGCCAGATAGTTCTCGTACTGGGTGAGCGGCGCCTGCGTCACGTTGGTGGCCAGGATGTTGCTGTCGTTGGTGGGGTCGGAGTAGCTGCCCGAGTTGGAGCCGGCCCCGGTCTGGAAGATCGACTCCCCGGACGGGTAGAAGTCCGGGGCGAAGATCCAGCCGGCGCCCCAGTTCTCCAGCTGCCACGAGCACGACTTGCACGGAGTGGCGTTGCCGATGACCGTGTTGAACGACGCCTGCGACAGGTTCATGGTGATACCGGCCTGGGCCCACGACGACTTCTCGGCGTTCATCAGCTGGGTGGTCGTGGCCGTCCCGGAGGCGAACTGGAGGTTGAAGGACAGCTTGGCTCCGGCGGGGATGCCGGCGCCGCACTGGTTGGCCGCCGTCCCCGGCGACTCACAGGTGGAGGTGCCGCCCGGGACGACCTTCCACCCGTGGCTCTTCAGCAGCGAGGTAGCCATGTCCGGGTTGTACTTGAGCGGATTGTCCTGGACCTGCTGGGACACGAACGAGTTCGCCGGGGTGACCGGCACCGGTCCGTAGGTGCCCACGGCGTAGCCCTTGTAGATCTTCTTGATGTAGAGGGGCTGGTCGACCAGGTACTGGACGGCCTGTCGGAAGTAGAGCTGGTTGAAGATCTTGCCCGCCGTCCCCTTGGTGTTGAAGTTGTAGGGGAAGTAGTTGATCGACCACGTGTAGAGCGGGTCCATGGTGAAGTTGGTCAGCCTCGGGTTGTTGGGGCCGGCCTTGAGGGCGTTGGTGGTGGGCTTGGTCACGTCCTGCACCGGCAGGTAACCCACGTCCACCTTGCCCCCGACCAGGGCGTTGAACTCGGCATCATCCGTCGTGAAGGGAAGCTCGATGAACTTCTTCAGTGTCGGCTTGATCGGGCCCGAGTAGGTCGGGTTGGGCACGAAGGTGATGTTGCCCGAAGCGTTGAAGCTGGACAGCTTCCATGGACCGTCGACCACCTTCCAGATCGGGCTGGTGGCGTAGGTGGACAGCGAGTTGTTGCTCGCCTTGGGGTTGTTCGGATCGTACCCGGCCTGCTTGGACAAGAAGGTGTAGACCGCCTTGCACTGGGAGTCGACGGTGCCGTAGGCCCCGGCGGCGCAGCCGCCGGAGTTGGGGGCCCCGCCCTTGGCCCTGATGTCCCAGGCGTTGGGCATGGGCGTGATCTGGGACAGCTCGTTGTAGGTGAACCAGTAGGTGTTCACCGGACCGGTCAGGTTGAAGGTCAGCTGGGTCGGGCTGTTCTCCGTGATGGACGCGATGTCGTCCGGGAGCGCGCCGGCCGAGTAGCCGGCCCAATTGTTCTTCTCGGCGTGCAGCATGTTCATCCAGAACATGACATTCTCCGCCGTGACCGTCTCACCGTTCGACCACTTGTAGTTGTCGAGGTTGACGACCACGGACTTGCTGTCCGTGGCGTAGGTCGGGTTCTGCGCCAACGAGATGGACAGGTTGAGATTGGGGGTCGAGCCGTTGCCGAACCAGTAGAGCGGCCGGTACATCAGCTGTTGGAATTGGGAGATGTTGTAGACGCTGAAGAAGGCCAGGCCCATGAACGGGAAGATGTAGTTCGGTTGCCCCTGCGGCACTTCGGCGAACGTGGCCGAAGTGGGCGTGGACGCACCGCTCTCCGTGGTCGGGGCCAAGGTCATCGTGCCGGCCACGACCGCCGCCAACACCAGCCCGACCCCGGCGGTCTTTCGAATTCTCCCTATACGACGCATCCTCAATCCCCATCCTTCTAGTGACCCTCTACGGTCACTCTCGATGGCCCGATGGCCTACCACACTGATTACCCGCCGGTAACGGAGGACCGTAATGCAGATTGGAACGATCGCACGGCTCCGTCACCGAGTGGTCACAGTATGTTCACAATTCGCCACTGGGCTACGAATTGCAAGGTCCAGTTGCGAGATTTCTCGAAGTATTCGCAAGAACTCGCTTCTCTTCCTTCGTTTCGCGGCAGCGTGACCGGTCGTCGTGCGGCCCTGGCCGCCCCGGCCCGACCCCTAGGAGGACCCCCAGTCCAGCGTCCCGTTTTCAGAGCCGTTCGGGCTTCCTTCGACCGGATGGCGCTCGTCGACCCGGCGAGGCCCCTCGACCGGGGGAATGGACACCGACAGCCCCAGGTGGGTCTCGACCGGGTCGAAGCCCAGGGACTCGTAGAGGCGGGCCGACGGGGCGCCGACGTCAGCCACGATGACCAGCTGTCCCGCACCCATCGTCGAGACAGCGAACGATCCGGCCTCGGAGACCAGGCGCGAGGCCAGCCCTCGCCGTCGGTACTCGGTCCGGGTGGCGACGTTCTGGTACCGGGCCACGCCGCGGCCGTCCGAGGCGATGCCCACCACCGAACACAGCCGGTCACCCTCGAACGCTCCGAAGTAGGCGGCCCGCCCCTGGTCCACCAACCGGGAGGCCTCGAGCGTGCCGCCCTGGAGGAACTCCGCGTGATGGGGTGGCGGGGGGCCGTCCTCCGCGCTCTCGTCCCGGCGAAGCTTCAGCTCCTCGCGCCAATCCTCGGCCGAGTGCAGGGGTCTGATGACGGGCTCACCGGCGGCCGTCCTCGGTCCCGGTGGCCGACGTGCGGTCAGGACCACGCCGAACGGATCCGCCTCCAGTCCGACCGAGGACGGGAAGCCGAGGGGCTCACGGAACTCCGTCCCGTCGATCCCCAGTGCGACGTGTCCCGCTCCCGGGAATTCGGCGTGGAAGACGTCGATCCATGTCTCAATCGCCTCTCCGACCGGCGGCGCGTCCAGCAGGAGGAAGTTTCCCCAGCGGTACCAGGGGCGCACAGGTGTTCGGACGACCAGGTAGTGCCCCTTGTCGACGATGATCGAGCCGGCCAGCCGGCGGACCATCAGGTCGGTACGGAACGCCAGCGACCGGACCTCCACCTTCGGGAATCTACCCGCTCGGCCGCAGCGGATCGGGCCGCCCGACGTCGGCCCGGGTACCGCCCGGCCGTCCGGCCCACCACTCCGATCCGGAGGCGGTGACGACGCCGGCGGCGGCCGAAGGTCACCCGGGCCGACGCAGTACGTCTACCAACTGGAAGGACATCCTCGAACGCCGGGCGGGCCTGCGGGCCTGCGGGCCGGCGGCTCCCCAATGACGTAGGACCGTCGGCCGACCGGACCGGACCGGCCGTCAGCCGGCGGTGGTTGACGGACCCGACGGGCGCTGTGGGTTGAGGAACTGCTCCACCGCGGCGGCGATACCCTGGGCGATCACCTGCTGTCCGAGCGGACTGTTGGCGATGGAGCCCTCGTAGGGGTCCGTGAGGTAGAGGGGTTCGATGACCGCCCCGGGCATCTGGCTCGGCGTGGAGAAGTACCCCGGGGAGGCCGGACCCAACAGGAGCAGATGATGGTAGGCCGCCGCCCGACCGGCGATGCCGCCGTCGCCGGCATTGCCGACGAACGACCCGAGGCTCCCGTCGGTCTGGACGCCGTCGTCGGGGATGGCCCAGCCTTGGGCGCCCATGGCCTCCACCACATCGTGCTGGAGGAGAACAGCCAGGCGTCGGTTGGCGGAGGAGAACGACCGGGCCGTGTCGTAGGCGGTGAGGCTGCCGGCGTTGTCGGGTGACGCCCCGGCGTCGTAGTAGATCCCCACCATCACCTGGGCGCCGGCGTCGTTGGCGCAGATGTCGCGCGCCGCCACGTCGTCGTGGGCGCCGGTCAGCGACAGGAGGCCGCCTGAGGTGTCCGCCGAGCCCAGACGCAGGACGGTGGCGTCGGTGGTTCGGGACACCACGACCCGGTAGCCCTCGGCCTGGAGCAACTGCCGCACCTCCAGTTCGACGGGGAGGGTCTCCGTGGCCTCCTCGATGGTGCGGCCCGACTCGGTGGTGCCCACGCCGCCAGGGTCGATCCCCCCGTGACCGGCGTCGAGGAACACGGTCTCGTGGCGGTCCCCCGAGGTCGGGGCGAAGGCCTGGCACGAGCCGGCAGCGAAGACGGCGGCATCGAGAGGCTCTCCCGACGAGGTCGACGCGGGGCCGTCGCCCGTCGCCACCACGGCGACCCCGACTGCGGCCGCCAGGATCAGGAGCACGACGACGCGTCGTCGCCGACGGACCATCCGACGTCTCTGCTCATTGGCACTCCGGCGGCGGTTCATGGTCCACGTGGCGCTTCTGCTCGGTGACCTGGGACACCAGTCCGGGACGAGAAGCGCCCGGTTTCCCGGACGGTGACGCCACGGTGGCATGGTGCGGGACCCTGGGAAGCCCTCCCCGGATGGTAGCGACGCCCGAACCCGCCGTGGCGTCGGCACGACCGCCGATCCTCCTCAGGTCCCGACCCGCCGACCCGCACCGACCGACCCGTACCGACATAGCCTGACCCGGTGCGCTTCGTGATCATCGGTGGTGGTCCAGCCGGCAATCAGGCGGCCACCCACGCCGCCCGCCTGGGTGTCGACGTCACCCTGATCGAGCGGGACATAGTCGGCGGAGCCGCCAACCTCTGGGACTGCATCCCGTCCAAGGCCATGATCGCCACCGGCGGGGCCATGTCCTACCTCCGGCGGATCGCCGGCATGGGCGTCGCCTCCGCAGGCGGGGCGCTCGACCTCGAGGTGCTGCGTGACCGGATCACCACCATCGTCGAGCAACTGGAGGTCACCAACGAGAAGATCCTGCACAGCCAGCGCGTGGCCGTCATCCGGGGCACGGCCCGGCTGGTCGACGCCCACACGGTGGTGGCCGACACGACCGAGGGTCCGATGACCTTCGAGGCCGACGCCATCCTCCTCAGTACCGGCTCCCGTCCCCGGGTCCCGGTCTGGGCCGACCTCACCGGCGAACGGTTGCTCACCACCCGCGACGCCTACCCGCCCGACGTACTGCCCGACCGCCTGGTGGTCATCGGCTCCGGGGTCACCGGCGTGGAGTTCGTACACATGTTCTCGTCGCTCGGCTGCGACGTCTCGCTGATCGTCAGCCGTCAGCAGGTACTCCCCCAGAAGGACCCCGAGGTGGCTGCCGTGCTGGAGGCCGACTTCTCCCGTCGGGGCGTCCACATGCTCAAGGGGGCCCGGGCCGTGGGGGTGGACCAGGACGACCGAGGCGTGGTCGTCCGTTGCGACGACGGGCGGGTGGTGCAGGGTTCGCACGCCCTGCTGGCCATCGGCTCGGTGCCCAATTCGGAAGGGCTGGGCCTGGAGGACGCCGGCGTGGAGATGGCCGAGGACGGCACCGTTCCCATCAACCGCCACTGCCAGACCAATGTGCCCCACATCTTCGCCGCCGGCGACCTGTCCGGGAAGCTGCCCCTGTCGTCGGTCGCCTCCATGCAGGGTCGCAAGGTGGCCGAGTACGTGGTGGGCGGCCACACCGTGACCCACCGCCACCCCAACTACGAGAGCGCCCCGTCGGCGATCTTCACCGAACCGGAGATCGCCGACGTCGGCCTGGCCGAGGCCGACGCCTTCGCCGAGGGCCGGAAGATCCGAGTCACCAAGGTCCCGTTCGCGGCAAGCGCCCGGGCCCTGATCGACAACGACGCCCGGGGCTTCGTGAAGATCATCACCGACCCGGCCACCGGCATCGTGTTGGGAGGGTCGATCGTGGGCCGGGACGCGTCGGAGCTCATCTCCGTCCTGGCGGTGGCCGTCACCGGAGGGCTGGGCGTCAACGACATCGTGGAGTCCATGCTGGTCCACCCGACGTTGGCGGAGGCCCTGGCCGAGGCGGCCGAGTAGCGGTCATCAATTCGGGACACCTCGAGGGTTAGGGTGACCGGGTGACCGGTCCGACCACCGATGACGGCACGGTACCGGTGCCGGCCGACCGGGACGGCTCGGGATCGGGACCTGCGGGAACGGGCACCGTCACCGGGTCGGTCAGGGGTGCGGAGGCGGGCACCGCCCCGGGCCCGGAGTCGGCGGTCACCGAGCCGGGTGGCCGCCCTCGCTCCCGCATGGACCGTCGCCGGGAGACCCCCTGGGCCCGGCGCAACGCCCCCACCCTGGGCACACTCGGCCGGACGCTCGGGGCGTTCACCCTGTCCCGGCTGGTCGTGGCCATGGGCCTCGGATCGGTGCTGGTCGTCAACCAGGGCCTGGCCACCCGTCACTTCGCGGGGCCGTGGCCGACGGTGCCCAAGGCCTCGCTCTTCCTGCAGGCCCTGGGGTCATGGGACGGGAGCTGGTACCTGCTCATCGCCGGACACGGCTACACGCCCCCCGCGGCGCAGTTCCCCATCGCCCCGGGGTCGGCCTACGGGTTCTTCCCGGTCTGGCCGCTGCTGCTCCGAGGCGTGTCCGGGGTCACCGGGCTGACCCCCATCGTGGTCGGGGTGGCGCTGGCCTTCGTGTTCGGGGCCGCCGCGTCGGTGGCCCTCTGGTACCTGGTGCGCCACCTGTGCGACGGGGCAGTGGCCGACCGGGCCGTGGTGCTGTGGGTGTTCTTCCCCGGCGCGGTGGTCCTGTCCATGGTGTACTCCGAGGGACTGGCCATCCTGCTCTGCGCGGTGAGCCTGCTGGCCTTGCTCCAGCGGCGGTGGCTGGTGGCCGGATGCGCAGCCGGGGTGGCCACCGGGGTCCATCCCGAGGCCCTGGTCCTGGTGGCGTGCTCGCTGTGGGCGGCGGCCGTGGCGGTGCGTCGGGACCGGGACTGGTGGGCGCTGCTGGCCCCGGCCCTCTCCCTCGCCGGTGTGGGCGCCTACTTCCTCTACCTGTGGAACGCCACCGGCGACATCCAACGCTGGTACCACGTGGAGCGGGACCAGTGGGGGGGGACCGGCTTCTCCCACGACACGGTGTTCGTCGTCCGGCAGTCCCTGACCCACCCCCACGACCTGGAGGCCGTGGTTCCAGCCCTGGGCCTGGTGTTCGCCCTGGTGGGCCTGTACCTGATGGCACGGTGGCGACCACCGGCCATCATCTGGATCTACACCGTCGGGATCCTGCTCTCGGCTTTCGATTCCAACATGGTCGGTGCCCGTCCCCGGGTGCTGCTGACCGCCTTCCCGCTCATCGTGGCCGTGGCTCGGCGGGTCCGTCCGGCGGCGTTCGGGACGGTGGCCGCGGTGTCGGGATTCCTGCTGGGTACGATGACGTTCCTGCTCTTCTCTCTGGTGCTGGTGGCCCCGTAGCCGGGACCTCCGGCCGGGGTCGTCAGGTGGATCGCCGGGGCGCTCAGCCGGGGCGCTCAGCCGGGGAGGCGGTGGGACAGGCCGGAACCGCGGTGCCCAGATTCCAACCGACCGTCGTGCGCCCCGGTGGCGCAGAGGGGGGACCATGACCACAGCAACGACAAGCCGGGCCGGCCCGACCTCCGGCGAGGAAGGGCCTGAGATGGCCGGCGAGGGCCGCGGGCGGGTCGAGGGCAGGGTGGCGATGGTCACCGGAGGGGCCGGTGGCATCGGCAGCGCCACGGTCCGGGCCCTGGCCCGCGAGGGTGCGTCGGTGGCCGTGCTCGACATCGACGCGGCCGGGGCCGAACGGGTGGCCGGGGAGATCCGCCACAGTGGCGGCGCAGCGCTCGCCGTGGCCGTCGACCTCTCCGACGAGCCGGCCGTGGTCGGTGCCGTCCGGTCGGTGGTCGACCGGTTCGGACGGCTCGACATCCTGCACAACAACGCCGCCCTGACCGAGTCCGACTTCCTGACGCGCGACACACCCGTGACCGAGCTGGACCTCGAGGTCTGGGAGCGGACGCTGGCTGTCAACCTCACCAGCCAGATGCTGACCTGCAAGCACGCCATCCCCGAAATGGTCCGTCACGGCGGCGGCTCGATCATCAACATGTCCTCGGGTGCCTCGCTGAAGGGCGACCGCACCCGCACGGCCTACGGGGTGTCCAAGGCCGGGGTCAACACCCTGACCATGTACGTGGCCACCGCACACGGCAAGCAGGGCATCCGGGTCAACACCATCGTTCCCGGGCTGATCATCACCGACGCCGTGCGGGCCCATCTCAACGACGACATCCTGGCCGGCCTCCGCCGCGCCATCCTGACCACCCATCTGGGCGAGCCCGATGACATCGCCAACCTCGTCGTGTTCCTGGCCTCGGACGAGTCCCGCTACATCACCGGACAGATGATCGCCGTCGACGGCGGCATGTCGGCCCACGTCGGGAGCGCCGGCCGGGAGGACTGAGCCACCGGCTACGGGGTGACCGGGACGGCCGGGCGGGGTGGAGGGGTGGCCGGTGGCCGAGCAGTGGGCGGGTCGCCGAGCGCCGGCGACTCAGGCCGAGCCCAGGATGTAGGCCCCGGTCTCGGGATGGTGGTACCACCCGCTCGCGGCCTGGGTCCCGCCGTCGACGTGGATGGTCTGTCCCGTGACGTAGCTGGACAGTCGAACCGGCCAGGAACACGGCGGCCCCGGCCATCTCGTCGACGTGGCCGGCCCGCCCCATGGGCACGGTGAGGCCGAACGTCTTCTCGGCGCCCGGCGGGCGCCACCGCCATCATCCCCTCGGTCAGGGTGATGTCCGGGGCCAGGGCGTTGACCCGGATGCCGTGGGGGGCCAGCTCCAGGGCGGCGGTCTTGGTGAAGTTGATGACCCCGGCCTTGGCCGCGGCGTAGGCGGCGTAGCCCGGTGCGGCCCGCACCCCCTCGATCGAGGTGACGTTGATGATGCTGCCGCCGGTGCCGGTCTCGACCATGGACCGGGCCACCCGCTGGGTGCACAGGATGACGTGCTTGAGGTTGGCCCGGTAGAGGGCGTCCCAGCCGTTCTCGGACGTCTCGAGCAGGGGCGAGACGAAGACACCGCCGGCGTTGTTGACCAGGATGCTCACCGGGCCGAGCTCGGCGGTGGTCCGGGCCAGGGCCTCGTCGACCTCGGCCGACTCGCGGACGTCGGTGGGGATGCCGAGGCCGCCGACCTCCTCAGCGGCCGACGCGGTGGTCTCGGGATCCCGCTCCCAGATGGCCACCCTGGCCCCGAAGGCGGCCAGGCCGAGGGCGATGCCCCGGCCGATCCCGGCCCCTCCGCCGGTCACGACGGCAACCCGGTCGGTCAGGAGCGACTGACGGAGGGGTTCATGGACATGGGGACCTCGATCCTTATAGGTTCGCAATACGAGCATTATCACCGAGGAGCACGATCGGTCACACCGATCGAGAGGGGGAGTGTATGCCACGGATCGAGCCGATCCCGATGGACCAGCTGGCCGAGGAACCCCGACGCATCATCGAGGAGGGGGTGGCCGACGGCACCTACGCCACCCCGGTCCCCCTGCAGATCTTCGCCTACCGGACGGCCCAGATCATCCAGACCAGCATGGCCCGCAGCGCCTGGGGGAAGCAGAGCCTCCTCGGGGGACGGATCCTCGAGCTCATCCGGATCCGAAGCGCCCAACTGGGCGAGTGCCAGCCCTGCATGCAGTCGCGCAAGCACGACTCCATCACCGACGAGGACGTGGCCTGCCTGATCGCCCCGGGACACTCCGACCTGACCGACCAGGAGCGTCTGGCCGTCGAGTTCCTCGACCTGCTCTCGGCCGACCACCACGCCATCGACGACGAGACCTACCGTCGAGCTGGGCGAGGTCTTCACGGCGGCACAGATCGTCGAGCTGGGCTTCACCTGTGCCAACGCCATGGGCACTCCACCGTTTCATCCACACCCTGGACGTGTTCGGCACGAGCCCGCCGGTGATCCCCTACGACCCCGACCAGGTGGACGCGGCCTACGCCGACCGACCGTTCCAGGCCGCCGTTGCCGAGCCGGCGCCGAGCATGAGCGAGACGGTCTTCGTCACCGGGGCCACCGGCCTGGCCGGGGCCAACGTCTGCAAGCTCCTCGTCGAGCGGGGCGACTCCGTCCGGGCCCTGGCCCGGGAAGGAGCGGACACCGGCCCCTTGGCCGAGCTTGGGCGTCGAGGTCATCACCGGCGACATCACCGACGCCGACGACGTGCGGCGGGCTGCCGCGGGCAGCGACTCGGCCATCCACTGCGCGGCGCTGCTCGGTGGGGCCAGCCAGGACATCGAGCCGCTTCCGGGCGGTCAACGTGGACGGGACCCGAGCACGTGCTCGACGCCGGCGAGGCCCTCGGCATGCGCCGGGTGGTGGCCGTCAGCACCGGGACCTTCTTCGACACCTCGGGTGGCCTGGAGCGGGAGGACGCCCCGGTGTCCAAGGAGCCGAGTTCCGATCCGTACACCATCACCAAGATGGCCGCCTTCGAGGACGCCATGGCCCGCGCCGCGGCGGGCCAGGACGTGGTCACCACCCACCCCGGTGCCATCTTCGGCCCGTCCCCGGTGGTCAGCAACGCGCTGGGCCGGACCAGCTTCAACCGGGTGCTGCTGTCCGCCCTCCGACAACGCATCGAGCAGTACCTCCGGTTCCCGGTGAGCTGGGTCTTCGCCGATGACGTGGCCGGGGGCTGCATCCTGGCCCTCGACCGCGGCGTCTCCGGTGAGCGGTACATGCTCGACGGCCGGCCGGAAGACGTGGTGAGCACGGCCGAGGCCTGCAGCCGCATCTGCGAACTGGCCGGGATGGAGCACCGGGTCGCCGACATCGAGCCGTCGGACGATCCCGAACTGGCCAGGGTCTTCGGGCCCACCCTGGTGGCCATCGCCGCCAAGGCGGCCACCGACCGGCGGGTGCGACGCAGCCTGGCCGAGTCGAAGACCCACAAGCGGCTGGGCTATGACCCCATCAGCCTCGACGACGGGCTCGTGGCAACCACCGCCTGGCTGCGCGGACTGGGCAAGTTCGACTGATCCGGACACACCGGGCCTGACTGGGCCGCGCCGGCTGCGGTCGGCCGGTACCCGCAAGCGCCGCCGACTCGGTCCTCCCTCACCGAGGTCGCCGCCCCGGTCGTTGACGCCAGGTGCGGCGCCCGTTGCCGTACCATTCGCAGCCATGGATCTGACCCGGCGGTCCCTGAGCAAGGTGCCCGAGATCACCGCCCTGTTCTGGGTCACCAAGCTGCTGACCACGGCCATGGGTGAGTCCACCTCCGACTACCTGGTCAAGCGGATGGACCCGGTGGTGGCGGTGGGCCTGGGCGCTCTGGTGCTGCTCGGTGCCCTCGTGCTCCAGTTCCGAGCCGACCGGTACGTCCCGTGGATCTACTGGGTCACGGTGCTCATGGTGGCCATCGTCGGCACCATGGCCGCCGACGTCCTGCACATCCGGTTCCACGTCCCCTACGCCGTCTCCACCGTCCTGTTCGCCGTGGTGCTGACCGTGGTCTTCGTGAGCTGGCACCGGGTCGAGGGGACACTGTCCATCCACAGCATCGTCACCCCCCGACGAGAGCTCTTCTACTGGGCGGCGGTGATGGCCACCTTCGCCCTGGGCACGGCGGCCGGCGACCTCACCGCCACCACCCTCGGACTGGGCTACTTCACCTCGGCGGTGCTCTTCGCCGCCCTGATGCTGGTGCCCGCCGTCGGCTTCTGGCGCTTCCACCTGAACGCCATCCTGGCCTTCTGGACCGCCTACGTGCTCACGCGGCCCCTCGGCGCCTCCATCGCCGACTGGCTGGGCAAGCCCAAGCACGTCAGCGGGCTGGGATGGGGTGACGGGGTGGCCAGTCTGCTCTTCGGCATTCTCATCGTGGCCTGCGTCAGCTACCTGACGATGGCCGACCGCCGGGTGCAGGCGGCCACCTGACCGGCCACCGAGGACCCGTGCAGACGACCGTGCCACCTCTTGTGATGGACCGGTGTCCGGTCCCGGCCGATCCGGGAGCTCTCGGGTCAGGCCGATCCGAGGAGCGGTGCGCTGCAGGCGAACACGCTTCCATCCGACTCCACCAGCCAGTACCCCCCGGTGGCCAGGTCGGCCGCCATACCCACCGTCGGCGAGCCGGGGGCACCTCCCGAGCCGGAGCCGAAGTCCGATCCGCTGCCGGCGAACACGGCGTCCCCGAAAGCGAACACCCCTCCATCGTCAGCCACCAACCAGTAGCCCTGTCCGTCGCCGGTGGGGGCCATGCCGATCACCGGACCGTCGAGTGGCTGGCCGGCCATCGAACCCACGTCGGGGGCGTTGAAGCCGAAGACCTCACCCTGGTTGTCCACCAGCCAATAGCCGCCCGTGGCCGGGTCCAGGGCCATGCCCACGATCGGCGCCGAGGACGCCGACGCCCCTGTTGATCCCAGGAACGGCGCATCCCCGAACGGGAACACGGCGCCGTCGACGGCCACCAGCCAGTAGCCCTGTCCGTCACGTGTGGGGGCCATGGCCACGATGGGATCGCTGGAGGTGAGCCCGCCGGTCGATGGATCACCGATCGAGCCGAACGAACCGGCGTCCCCGAACCCGTACACCTGGCCGTCGGCCGTCACCTCCCAGTAGCCCCGTCCGTCAGGCGTGGCCGCCATGCCCACCACCGGTGCGGCGAGCGACAGCGCCGTGGCCGGTCCGTAGAACGATGCCCCGCCATGGGCCGAGACGTCGCCTCGCCCGTCGACCAGCCAGTAACCGGAACCGTCCGGCGTGGCCGCGGCGGCCACGACCGAGCCGGCCAGGACACTCGAGGTGGGTGGGCCGGGATCCGGGGCCGCCGTGGCTTCAGCCGATGCCGGCGAGAGCCCACCCCCGCCGAAGGCCTGCACCGTGACGTAGTAGGTGGCGTCGACGGGAAGGTGGGAGACGGTGTAGGTGGTGCCGAAGACCAGTGACGCCCCGTTGACCGGGATGGGACCCTCTCCCCCGGGCGTGGTGGCCACGTAGACGTTGTAGGCCTGGAGAACGCTGTCGGGGTGGGGCGGGGCCTTCCACGAGACCTCGAGCCACCCCGTGCCCTGGTCCACCGACACGCCGGCCGGGGCGGCGGTGGGCGGCACCGCGGCCGGCGCGGCCGGCGCGGCCGCGGCGGGGTCGGTTGCTGCGACCGGACCGGTGGATGGCGATGGGGGGCCGTTGGTCGATCGGCCACCAACTGCGCCGGCGCCGGAGACCGGCAGGGAACCGTGTGCCGTACGGGAGAAGCCCGGGCTGAACGTGCCGAGTACCGGCGTCAGACTGAGGGCGTGCACTCCGCCGGGACGGGACGCCGAAGTCGGGCCACCGGGGGCCCCGGTGGCAGGCACGGTGTGGGACGCCCTCGCGGGTGCCGGACCGATGACGGGCCTCTGATCCGCTTCGCGACCGGCCGGACCGCCGGCCGCCGGGGGGCCGCCGCCGTTGCCGTACGCCGCCGTGCTGCCCGGTCCCTGCAGGAACCCGGCGGCGACGGCACCGACGCCGAGCAGTACCGCGACGGCACCGGCCAATGCGGCACGGGTACGGCGTTCGAGCGGTGCCCCCTCGCCGATCAGCCACCGGAAGGCATTCGCACCGGTCCGGACGAGACGATCCATGCACTGCTCCTCTGCGGATCCGGGCACCTGCACATGACGCCCGAACAACTACCGCCTCGAACCAGACCGAGACCGCTCAACCCCGAGCCTGCCGCCTTCCATTGGTCGCAAGCACCACTGAACCTACCCACAGCCGTGGTTCGTATCCATCCCATTTTGATGACTTTTCGGAATTTCTGTTGCACTCCATGGCAGGGTTGCGGCCGAGGTGCACGAAGATCGTTCCGTCGAGCTCCCACCGGCCCTCGCGGCCGGTGCCGTCTGCGGCTGGCCCCCAATACACGCAAGCGTGGACCTGACGAACTAGGGGACCCGATGGTCTACCGATTGCTCGTGAGGATCCGAGAGAGGCGTAGGGCCTGGCAGCTCTCGTTCGATACGGACTGGAGGGCGGGGTCAACCATGACGCTGGTACAGGACGGGCTCACCGTCGCCGATCCGGAACAGGTGGTCCTGGAGGCAGATCCCTACCGCGGTTGGCCTACACGTGGCATACGTTCACGCCCGAGTGGGCCGCCCACTTCCACGTCAGCGACGAGGACCTCGCCGCCTTCTCCCACGAGCCGCGGTCCAGGGTCTCCTTCGATCTCGAGCCGGAGGGGCCTTGGTCAAACTCACCGTGGTGCCCGACGGCTTCGGTCCCGGGAGCAAGGTCATCACCAACATCAGTCAGGGATGGCCGCGTACTCTCGGCACTGAAGACGCTGCTGGAGACAGGCGAGGTCCCACCGGCCTAGACGCCACGTCCGTCACCCCAGAGGCATCCCCCCAGGACCGATCCTCGCCCGACGGGACCGCTCAGGCCGTCGAGCCAGAGCGCGGCAATCGGTCCGAGCCCTCAGAGCTTCAACGGGAGCGTCTGGGTCTCCGCAAACGGAGCATCCCCGCGGTGCAGGCTCCGGTCGATCATCTCGGCCTGCGAGCGAATCAGCGAAGCAAATTCCCTGTTCGTCATGGCCTGAATCTCGTCCTCCGTCGGGTACTCCATACCGCCACCTCCACCCAAGGACCCTCGCACCCCTGATCCTGCCCAAGCCACACCGGTTGCGCAACCGGGTTTGACGCCTGCGCCGAGAAATGTCTCTCAAGTTCGGCCGCCCGGCCGGGCGGCACGTTCCTTGCGGCACCGAACTGTCGGAGTGGGCGCTAGAGGGCTCGAACCTCCGACCTCAGCCGTGTGAAGGCGCTAGGAGCCGATTCTCTGACCTCCCGAGATATGCCATTTCGAAGGCTGAGTAGGGATTTAGCCTAACCGGCGTTTACCGGTTGTGACCCTGTGTTGTCGAGGTTGTGTGTCACGTCCGTGTCAGACTCAGATCATGGCGAAACCGGCGGAAGTCTGGCGACTCTACATGCGGCGAGCTTTTGATATTCCTGACGTCGTCTCGGAAGACAATGCTGTGGCGGCGATTGCTGCCCAACTCGTAGATGAGACCAAGCTTCAAGAGATTTACTCGGCCGAATCCATGACGGTTGCCCTAGCGATGTTGGAAACGGTGGCTGACATGGGGCTCCGGCACAGGCTGGATCCCCTGCTTGTCCCGGAGGGTTTGCGGAAGGTGTTCGCAGGGACCCAGGAGGAAATCTATGGCGAAGCGGCAACCTTGGTGAGCGATCGTCCGGAGGCTCGAATCGCGCCTGCATCCGGCAAGATGTTGAAGCTCCGCTCTCTGGCAATGGCGACGATTGACAAGATCACTCAATATGTCCGGGACAACCCCAGGCTGGATCTCGTCGCAGACCAGTAGTCACTCCCCCGCCCTACCCTGGCCCCATGGCCCAGCTGGCCCACTACTTGCGAGGCGTTCTCGCTCGAGTCGGAGCACTGCTTCCGGCTGATCCGTGCCGAGGACGGGACTGGGAGTCCAGCACGGTCCCTATTCACCTAATCGTTGGCGAGCGTTTTGGGGGCCCTGCTCCTCGGCATCGTGGACAGCCTGAGTCATGGACTGGGCGACGGCCTGGCAGTGCCGGTCGGGAAGCGGGTAGGGGCTGGCCGCCAGATACCCAACCGCAATACCCATTTTCTCTTTTGCTTGGGCCAGCGTCATCGTCAGCTCCTCCGTCGGAGTTTCGCCGAGCCTAGGCTCCCTGTTACCGGCTCGCCCTAGCCTGGCACTATGGCCCAGCTGGCCCACTACGCCGAGGCGTTCTACCTTACGACGGAGCAGTGCTTCCGGCTGATCCGAGCCGAGGACAGGACTGAGCACGCCCAGCACTGCCCCTGCATCACCGAGTGGCGTCGGCGGTTCCAAGATCGGGCCGGCAAGTGGCATACCGTCGAGTCCTGCGATGGGCACCGAGCCGATCTGGACTCGGTCCAGAGGATCGCTGGGACGGCTCCGCTCCGCTCAGGATTGCCCCGAAAGCCGCTGAAACGGAAGGCGTGGGGGTCACAGCTGCGCGTCAACGCTCTCCAAGATGTGGCCCGCAGTGAGATCGGGAGAGAAGCCCCTCAACAGGCTCGGCGACGGTGGTCCTTCGTCACGATCGCCGGCACCCTTGGCTCGGGAGCGGGTGGGCTTGCACCTCTCAGCCCACCCGCGCACCGAGCGTTGGTCGACCCGACAAGCGGCTCGGAGGGCCGCATGCCGACCGACAAGTGGATTGTGAGCTGCTCGGGAGGCATTGGCCAGAGGGAACCTCGCTCGGTGGTCGCTTCACCACCGACTCAGGATTGCCCGCCGACCCAGCCTGTGGCACACGGTGGAGTCCTGCAACGGCCACAGGGCGGACCTGGACTCAGTCCAGCGGATCCGCCCGCTCACTCAATAGCGAATTGAATCTGCTGAATCTCGAACTCGTCAATCAGTACGCGTCCATCCATTTCCCATCCGCCATCGCACGTCCAGCATCGCAACACGGCGTGAACCTCGGGCCTGGCTGGAGTAGTGGCAAGCAGCCGTCGAACGTCCAAGCTGCAGCAGGTGGGGCACGTCGGAGTCACGAATTCGACCGATCCGACGGCGGTCGACAACTCAGCCGGGGTCATATCTCAACCTCGCTACTTGTCGAAAGAGGTACTCGGAGACTACGCCCCCTGGCGATTCGGTGTCGTTGGGCGTTGGCGGGGCCGGAAAGTTGTTGTTCCAGAGCCGATGAAGTGGGCCTGCCGGGGGTTAGGTGTGAGGGCATTGTGGTGCCCGGTCGAGGTGGTCCCAAAATAGGTGTAGACCTGACCGTGTCGTCGGGTCAGCGGTAATAAGAGGGGATTCCTCAGCTGGCCTGGCGTCGGGCAGGGGGGCGGAATGTGCCCCCACCACCCCCACCTACGAGGGGCAGGGGAGGCAGGTGTGATGGGGGCAGCACCGACCGTACCCGAGTGAAGGTCTCCTGACAGTGCTAGACCTGTCCTAGGCGAACGCGATCCCGCTTGCGTCGCCTCACAGGGTGGGTCTCTGCCGGTGAGCCTCCGCCGCCCACCGGCAGAGGTCGCATCCATCCGCTCAGGGTTGCCCACGAGCCCAGAGGATCTTGTCTTCCGTTCGTCCGAAGGTGACCCGACCCGACTGTCCAACTGGCGACACCCAGTGTGGGAGCCGGCGGTACGGAAGGCCGGCCTCGAGCACCTTCGTCCACACGACCTCCGGCACACTGCTGTCGCACTGTGGATCGCGGCGGGTGCCAGCCCTCGAGAGATCGCAGCCAGAGCCGGCCACAGCTCCGTCGTGACCGTGCTCGACCGCTACGGGCATCTGCTCCCGGGATCCGAGGACAAGGTCAACGCTGCCCTCGATGCGATGGCCTCTGGCGTGTCAGACGCAGCCTCGGTCACGTCCATCGGTTGAATGGAGTGTGTCAGCCTCCTGTCACACTCGGTGGTGCGCAAGATTACGCACCACGGATATGGCCGCTGACCTTGGCTTTCGGAGTGGGCGCTAGAGGACTCGAACCTCCGACCTCAGCCGTGTGAAGGCTGCGCTCTAACCAACTGAGCTAAACGCCCGAATGCCGACAGGGACCTCAATGGAGTCACGGCACAACAGACGGACATGCTAGCCCGACCAGGAACCATGGAGCGCTCGTCGACTCGACCGCTCCGGGACGCAAGGTGCTCCGAGCCGGACCGGAGTGGGAGTGGCTCCGTTTCGACAGCGGCGCCGGCGGGCGAGCAATGTAAGGGGATGTCCGGACACGTGATCGGCGGTGTGGCCTTGGACCATGTGGCCCACGCGGTGCCCCGCTGGCAGGACGTCTGGAACCGCTACGCCGTCGACCTCGGGGCCGTCTGGAATTCGGGAGGCCCGGGACCCGGCTTCGCCCCGGGACAACTCCGGTTCGCCAACCGCGCCCGCATCGAGGTCCTCATGCCCTACGACCCCGACGTCAACGACTTCCTCCAGCGATTCCTGGCCACCAACGGCCCCGGTCCGCACCATCTGACCTTCAAGGTCCCCGATCTGTCGGAGGCCGTCGAACGGGCACGAGCTGCGGGTTTCGAGCCCATCGGGATCAACCGGACGGATCCCGAGTGGATGGAGGCCTTCCTCCACCCCAAGGTCGCCACCGGGGTGGTCGTGCAGATAGCCGAGGCTCCCAATGCGTGGACCAGCCCCCCGCCCGCCGACTACCCGACCGAACGACGGCGACGACAGGACGGCTCTGGTCCCGTTCCCTCGGCGTCGTTCCGCCGGGTTGTGCACGCCGTGGCCGAATTGGACCAGGGCGTTGCCCTCTTCGTCAGCCTGCTCGGCGCGAACGTCATCGCTGAGGGGACCCGCCCCGACCACCGGTGGATGGAACTCGGCTGGGGCGGACCGTTGGCCCTCCGGCTGGTCTCCCCGACGCGGAATCCCTCGTCCACGTCGCTGCGCCGGTGGCTCGGCGACCGCACCGGCCGAATCCACCACATCGAGTTCACCGTCGACGAGCCCGCGGCCGTTCCCGACACGGTGTCCGGCAACCTCGGCACCATCGGGCTCGATCTCGACCCTGCTGCGGGCCCCTTCTGGGTCATCGGGGCGGAGGACAACGCCGGACTACGTCTGGTGCTCACGGCCGACTGATCGCGCCACCCCACAGCCTCGCCGGACGACGCCGGACCGAGCCGGTTGAGGCCGCGACGGCCGCGCCTCACTCCTCCCGGCGGAACCGGGGTGGGTCGGCCGCCGGGGCGGGCGGGGCCGGGCCACGGGCCCTCCGCCTGGGTCGGGACCGTGTGGGGACGACGGGGGGCTCGGGGGTGATCCACTGCCAGTGGCCTGGTCCTCCGAGGAGCTGGAACCCCTGGTGGGTGCGTTGCTGGTGGTGGCGGTGGCAGAGCCGGGCCAGATTGGCCAGGGCAGTGGGGCCGCCCTGGGCGAAGTCGGTGACCCAGTGGTCGTTCTCGAGGCCCAGCCGGGCGTCACACCCCGGGACCACGCACCGCGAGTCCCGTTCGAGCAGGGCGGCCCGCACCGACCTCGGGATGTGGCGGCCCGGCGAGTAGACGGTGGTGACGTCCACCCCGTCGGTGACCACCAGGCGGGTGAGGGCCTCCCCCAGGTGGGCCACGGCCGTCTCGACCGACACCGGTCCCACCCCGGGGATCTCGCAGAGCTCGTCGCCCGCCACGTGCCCTCGGCGCAGGGCGGTGAGGTCGGCCCGGATGAACAGCTGGGCCCGGGGGTCGGGGGTGGGACCGGCCTCCTCGCCCCTCGGGCCGAGGACGCCCCGGCCGGTGACCAGGGCCACCAGGGCGTCGGCCCGGTAGGCGTCCCCGCCCTCGTGGGCCCCCGCCGTCCGGGCCTGCTCGAAGACCCGCTCGGCCTGGGCCTCCAGGGCGGCCCGGACCCGGGCCCCGGCGTCGGGGGCGAGCAGGGCACGCAGCACGAAGGCCCCGTCGGTGTCGGTGCCGGTGAAGCACCGCCGGTTCTGGTGCAGGCGCCGGTAGTGGCGGGCCTCCTCGTCGGCGGTGCGCCCCTGGGCCTTGGCCCGCTGGCACCGCTCCCGCAGCTGGGCGTCGGTGTCCGCCTTGGCCCCCGCCACCAGCTCGGCCTCCTTGCCCGGGTTCACCGCCACGGCGTCGGACACCTGGGCGGCCCGTCGGCGGGACACCGACCCCTCGCAGAAGGCCCCGGCCAGCTCGGGCTGGTCACCCAGCTGCTCCCCCAGGCGGATGAGGTCCTTGGTCTCGCCCACCGAGTCCCCGGTCTCGGCGGCCAGGTACTCGGCCGCCGACCGGTGGCCGCTCCGCCGGTGCAGGTTGGACTCCCCCACCCGCCGGGCGGTCAGGGTCTTGCCGGCCACCCCGCACCGCTCGACCCGGGTGAACAGGCGGACCCACCGGACCGAGTCCTCCCCCGAGTAGCGCTCGGACTCGAGGGAGGCCACGATGCGGGCCAGGACCGCCGCCGCCGCCTCGGCCTGGGCGTAGTCGGAGGCGGCCCCGGGACGGTCGGGAGGGTCGGGCCGGTCGGTCTCGGGGGCCATCACTGCCATGGGGACAGTGAACCAGGAGGGTGTAGCAACCCGGCGGCCCGCACCCGGCGGCGGCCTTCCAGCCGGCGGCCTTCCGGCCGCCGCCTCAAGGCGGCGCGGCGGGTCCCGACGGGGGCCGGCCCGGTCCGGGCGGCGGAGTCGGAGGGCCCCCATCGGGCCCGATAGCCTGGTTCCTGTGGCCACCGGATACCAGGATGGAACAGGCGACAGCGAGGATGTCGGCGACGGGGCATCGACCGAGGGCGCGGCGAGGCCCTCGCTGGCCGACCGGGTGCGCAACGGCATCCGGCCCACCGGGACCGGCTCCGCCCGGAACCCGCGTTCCACCAGGCGGGCCATCGAGCGGCTGGACGACCGTGAGCGACGGATCTGCTTCGCCGCCTCCGGACTGGCCGTGCTCACCGGCGTGCTGATCTATGTGGTGGAGACGGAGAACAAGAACTTCCGGCTGCGCAAGGGCGAACTGACGCCGCAGACCTCGCTGGTCATCGGCCTGATCACCGGCGCGCTGCTCCTCGTGGCCACCTTGATCGGACGCCGGGCGCCCGTCGGGTTCGTCTCCCTCTTCGTGTTCCTGGCCTTCGGGACCCAGTACTTCTCCGGCATTCCCTTCCTGGTGCTGGCCGTCTGGCTGCTCTACCGCTCGTACAAATACCAGAAGGAGGCGGCCGCCGACCGACGGGCGGCCATGGCGGAGAGCCCGCCTGCTCCGTCCTCCCGGTCCCGGGGTCCCACGGGCCGGTCGGCCGCGACCAGATCCGGTTCGAAGGGTGCGTCCAAGAAGGGCCCGACCCAGCCCGAGGCCAACAAGCGCTATACGCCCAAGCGACCGCTTCCCCCGCCTCCCAAGCCCTCCCGGCGGGAGCGCAAGTCGGCCCGGGCCGGCGAGTAGGGGCCAGGGTTCGGCGGGTCAGGTCAGCGGGCTTCCCGGGTCAGGTCAGCGGGCCGGCAGGCCGTCAGCGAGTCCGACCCGGCGGCGGACCGGATTGTCCCGGCTCGGTGACCAGGGCCGAGCGCAGCAGGTCCAGGATCTCGGTGCGCCGTCGGACCAGTGAGCGGGCCGTGGGCTCCTCCCCGAACGCCCGCAGCACCTCGACCTCGGTGACCATCCCGATGACCGTGGAGTAGATGGCCAGGAGCAGCAGCCGGGGATCGTGCCGGCGCATGTGCCCGGCGTCCATCTCCGCTCCGAGGAACTCCGACGCCCGCTTCACCAGGGGGTCGAGGGCGGTGACCAGACGGGTGGCGGCCGGGGTGCCCAGGCGACCCATCTCCCGCACCAGGCCGAGCAGCTCGGGCCGGCGGGCGGCCAGGCGGAACACCGAGCGGACCACGGCCTCCACCCGGGCCCAGCCCGATCCCGCCGCGGCCAGGGCCTCCTCCAGGGCGACCGACAGCTCGACGGCGCTGCGGTCGATGACCGCCTCGAGGAGGATCTCCTTGCAGGGGAACCAGTACAGGATGGTCTGCTTGCGGATCTCCAGGCCGGCGGCCAGGGCGTCGAGCGAGGTGGCGTCGTAGCCCCGGGTGGCGAAGGAGACGAGGGCGGCATCCAGGATGCGGTCGGACGTGCTGGCTCCGGGCGACCGGGACCCGTCTCCGGCCGGCACCGCCCGTGGCCGGCTCCGATCCCGCCCGGCGGGTGCCACCGCACCAATGGTCGACTCGCTCACTTACCATATGGTAGACAGATCTGGTGACCCGCGTCCGTGACGCCCTGGCCGGCAGGCAGTTCTTCATCACCGGTGCCACCGGATTCCTCGGCACGGCCCTGGTCGAGCGGATCCTCCGCAGCGTCCCGGACTGCGAGGTGGCGCTGCTGGTCCGGCCGGGACGGCGGGCCACGCCCATGCAGCGCGCGGCCAAGGAGATCCTCAAGAACGACTGCTTCGACCGGCTGCGCGAGCAGTACGGGGACCGCTTCGACGCCGAGGTGGCCGCCCGGGTGTCCGCCGTGGCCGGCGATGTGGCCGCCGACGGCCTCGGCCTCGACGAGGAGGGCCGGCAGCGCGCTGGCCGAATGCGACGTGGTCATCCACTCCGCCGCCACGGTCAGCTTCGACTCCCCCCTCGACGCCGCCGTCGAGGTCAACCTGCTCGGCCCGTCCCGGGTCGCCGCGGCCATCGTGGCCGCCTCGGCGCTGGCCTCCGAGCAGGGGCGGGACGGCCCGGTGCACCTCGTCGCGGTCTCGACCGCCTACGTGGCCGGCACCCACCAGGGCGAGGCCCGGGAGGAGCTGCTGGACGGGAACCGCTTCAGCGTCGACGTGGACTGGCAGGACCGAGGTCGACAGCGGCCCGGCGCCGCGCGGCGACACCGAGGCCGAGTCCCGCCGGCCCGAGCGGCTGGCCCAGTTCGCCAAGGAGGCGCGCGGCGAGCTCGGCGCCGCCGGCCTCCACCTGCTGGCCGAACGGGCCGAGACGCTCCGCGAGGACTGGGTCAGAAGCAGATGGTCGACGCGTGGGCCAGGCCCGGGCCCAGTCCCTCGGCTGGCCCGACGCCTACGCCTACACCAAGGCCCTCGGCGAGCGGGCCCTGGTCGACCCAGTCGGCGAGCCGTGCCCATCACCATCGTGCGGCCGTCGATCATCGAGTCGGCGCTGGCCGAGCCGCGGCCCGGGCTGGATCCGGGGCTTCCGCATGGCCGAGCCGATCATCATCTCCTACGCCCGCGGCCTGCTGCCGGAGTTCCCCGGCGTGCCCGAGGGCATCGTCGACGTCATCCCGGTCGACCTGGTGGTGGCGGCCATCATCGCCGTGGCCGCGCGCGGGCCCGACGCCGGCGCCGGGCCGACCGTGTACCACGTGGCCTCGGGCGTGCGGAACCCGCTGCGCTACGGCCAGCTGGTCGACCTGGTCGCAGGACTGGTTCACCGAGCACCCGCTCTACGACAGCGACGGACAGCCCATCGTGGTGCCCGAGTGGTCCTTCCCGGGCCGGGGCCGGGTGCAGCGCCAGCTGCACCGGGCGCCAAGGCCATGGACCTGGCCGAGAAGGTGCTCGGCGCGCTGCCGATCCGGGGCAAGCAGGCCGCGTGGACGGCCGCGCTGGAGGAGCAGCACGCGCCTGGCCGAGCGGGCCCTCGGCTACGTCGAGCTCTACGGCGCCTACACCGAGACCGAGGCGCGCTACCGGGTCGACCGCCTGCTCGCGCTGTGGGACCGCTGCGACGCCGACGACCGCGAGCGCTTCGGCTTCGACCCGGCGGTCATCGACTGGGAGCACTACGTCCGCGACATCCACCTGCCGTCGGTGGTCGAGCACGCCCGGGTGCGCACCACGCCGGGCAAGTCGAGCAAGCCCAACCGGGCCGACCGGGCCAGCGAAGGCCATCCTCTCGCCCGACCGCCACCTGGCCGTCTTCGACCTCGAGAACACGCTCATCGCCTCCAACGTGGTCGACTCCTACGCCTGGCTGGCCATCCGCCACCTGGCCGCCGGCCGAGCGGGCGGCCTTCGTGGCCGACCTGGTGCGCCGAGGCGCCGTCGCTGCTGGCCCTCGACCGCCGGGACCGGGGCGACTTCCTCCGCTCCTTCTACCGCCGCTACGAGGGCGCCCCGGTCGACCGGCTGCGGGACGACGCGTGGGAGCTCTTCCACCACCTGCTCCTGACCAAGTCGTTCCCCGCCGGGTTCGCCCGGGTGCGGGAGCACCGGGCCCTCGGCCACCGGACGCTGCTCATCACCGGGGCGCTCGACTTCGTGGTCGAGCCGCTCCGGCCGCTGTTCGACGACATCGTCTGCGCCCGGCTCGGGGACGGCGCGACGGCCGCTTCACCGGCCGGCTCGACGAGCTGCCCGCCCATCGGCGAGGCCCGGGCCCTGGTGCTGGCCGACTACGCCGAGCGCGCACGGGCTCTCAGCTCGAGGAGTCGGTGGCCTACGCCGACTCGGCCAGCGACCTGCCCATGCTCGAGGCGGTCGGCTTCCCGGTGGCGGTCAACCCCGAGGCCAAGCTGGCCGCCATCGCCCGGCGCCGGGGCTGGCACGTCGAGCACTGGGACAAGGCCGAGGGCGGCGCCCGACCGCCGCTGCCGCTCGGCCCGTCGACCGCGGGTGTCGCGCGGCGACGCGCCGGAGCCGGCCGACGGCACGGCCGGTCGACCGGGGCGCCGAGCGGCACGGCGATGAAGGCCCTCGTCTTCGAGCGCAACCTGCCCCGCTTCGCCGCGGCCCGGGTGGCGTCGGTGCTGCGGCTCGGGCCGGGGCGCGGGCGTCGGGCCCGCTGCGGCTGCGTCGACGTCGATGCCGCCCGAGCTGCCCGGGCGCGGAGTGGGTCCGCCTCGCGCCCCTCCTGGCGGGGATCTGCGGCTCCGACCTGGCCACGCTCGACGGGCGCAGCTCGCGCTACTTCGAGGACCGTCGTCAGCTTCCCGTTCGTCCCCGGCCACGAGGTGGTCGGCACCCTCGACGGGGGGCACCGACCACGCCGGCCGGCTGCTCGCCCCGGGCACCCGGGTGGTGATCGAGCCCGTCCTCGGCTGCGCCGCCCGGCGACATCGACCCGCTCTGCCCCGCCTGCGCCGAGGGCCAGACGGGTGCTGTGCGGCAACGTCGCCGTTCGGCGCACCTCGAGCCCGGCCTGCAGACCGGGTTCTGCGCCGACACCGGCGGCGGCTGGTCGACCGCGGCCTCGTGGCCCACGCCGTCCAGCTCCACGCCGTGCCCGACGTCGCTCTCCGACGAGGACGCCGTCATGGTCGAGCCGACCGCCTGCGCCGTCCACGCCGTGCTCGCGGCCGGCGTGGTCGACGGCGACGTGGTGGCCGTGGTCGGGGCCGGGACCCTCGGCCTGGCGTGCACGGCGGCGCTGTGCCACCTGGTCCGCCCCGACACCGGCTGTACGGTCACGGTCGGGGCCAAGCACGCCCACCAGCGCGACTCGGGCCGAGGCGCTGGGGGCCGACGCGGTGGTGGCGCCCGACCAGCTGGCCCGGGCCGTCCGGCGCCGGTCGCGGATCGCTGGTCCTGGCGCGGACAGCTGACCGGCGGGGCCGACGTGGTCCTCGACTGCGTCGGCAGCGCCGAGTCGCATCGACCCAGGCCCTGGCCATGGTCCGGCCCCGCGGCCGGTGGTGCTGGTCGGCATGCCGGGCAAGGTCAGCGTCGACCTGGCCCCGCTGTGGCACCGCGAGGTGACGCTGGCCGGGGCCTACGCCTACGGCACCGAGACCGCCTGCCCGGGTCCGCCGAGCCCCACCGCACCTTCGCCCTGGCCATCGACCTGGTGGCCGCGGCCGGCCTCGGTCGCCTGGTGTCGGCCACCTACCCCCTCGAGCGCTACGAGGAGGCCATCGCCCACGCCGGCGCGGCCGGCCGCCGGGGTGCCGTCAAGGTGGTCTTCGACCTCCGCAACCGGAAAGGAAGCACCCGATGAGCCCCAGGCCCGGTTTCGTGCTCGACGTCGACCGCTCCACGCCGCCCACCCTGTTCTGGCGCGGCGAGGGGTTCAGCCTGGAGCGGCTGCCCGAGGGGAGCCGGGTCATCTACGCGCCCGAGCCCATCGACCCGCTCGAAGGACCCGTCCGCGGCCATCCGCCACGCCCTCGCCCACCCGGTCGGCGACCGCGAGCCCCTGCCGGCGCTGCTCCGGCCGGGCATGAAGCTGACCATCGCCTTCGACGACATCTCGCTGCCGCTGCCGCCGATGGAGCGCGCCCGACATCCGCCAGCTGGTCATCGAGCAGGTGCTCGACATGGCGGCCGAGGCCGGCGTCGACGACGTCGTGCTCATCGTCGCCCTGGCCCTGCACCGGCGCATGACCGAGGCCGGAGCTGCGCCACGCCGTCGGCGACCGCGTCTACGACGCCTTCGCCCCCCACGGCCTGCTCACCCAGCACGACGCCGAGGACCCCGACGCACCTCGTCCATCTGGGCCTCACCGACCAGGGCGAGGACGTGGAGATCAACAAGCGGGCCGCCGAGTGCGACCTGCTCGTCTACGTCAACATCAACCTGGTGGCCATGGACGGCGGGCACAAGAGCGTGGCCACCGGGCTGGCCAGCTACAAGAGCCTGCGCCACCACCACAACGCCGCAGACCATGCAGCAGTCGCCGGTCGTTCATGGACCAGCACCGCTCGGAGCTGCACTCGTCCAACTGGCGCATGGGCCGGCTCATCGCCGAGCGCGGGCGTCAAGATCTTCCAGATCGAGACCACCCTCAACAACGACACGTTCCCCGACCACCTTCCGGTTCCTGCAGAAGCGGGAGTGGGAGTGGACGGCGCGGGACCGGGCTCGCCTACGTGGCCGCCGTCGACCGCCCTCGACCGGACGCCGCCCCGCTACGCACGTCAGATCTTCCACTCGATCAAGGCGCCCCACAGGATGACCTCGGTGCAGGCCGGCGAGGTGGAGGCGGTGCACGAGCTCACCACCGACAACGTCTGGCGCCCAGCAGGGCGTCGTGGTGGAGGGCCAGACCGACATCCTCACCATGGGGCTGCCCTACATCTGCCCCTACAACGTGAACTCGATCATGAACCCGATCCTGGTGGCCTGCCTGGGGCTCGGGCTACTTCTTCAACATGTACCGGGGCAAGCCCCTGGTCCGCGAGGGCGGCGTCGCTGATCATGACCCACCCGACGCCGTGGGAGTTCCACCCGGTCCACCACCCGAGCTACATCGACTTCTTCGAGCAGGTGCTGACCGAGACCACCGACCCCGTCGAGATCGCACGACCGAGTTCGAGGAGTCCTTCGCCACCGACCCCTGGTACATCCACCTCTACCGCACGGGCCACGCCTACCACGGCGTGCACCCGTTCTACATGTGGTACTGGTGCGCCCACGCCCTCCAGCACCTGGGAGGGGTCATCATCGTGGGCGGGGACCCGGCCGCCGTGCGCCGCCTCGGCTTCCGGGCCGCCTCCACCCTGGACGACGCCCTCGAGATGGCCCAGGACGTGGTCGGACCGTCACCCACGCTGACCCACCTCCACGCCCCGCCGATCCTCATGGCGGACGTCCAGTGAGACCGGCGGCGCCCGACCCGACGGGACGGCCGCCGAAGGGTTCGTCCAACTCGCTGCGGACCAGGCGGGCGGTGCGCACCGATGCGGCCCTGGGCGATGCGCCGGGGGAACGGGTCGGCGCCGGGCCTGGACGCCTACTCCGGGGGATCACGCCGTCGGGCCTGCTGTCGCGGGCCGGGAGGGCCCGCTTTCCGCTGGCCGCACCGAACTGGCCCGAGTCGGTCCCCCGCCCGGCGCCCACGCCCGAACTCGGCGTGCACTACGACACCGCGTGGTCCCGCAAGTACCCGGTCCGCCTGGCCCGGGCCATGGTGCTGGACAACGTGGCCCGCCCGGTGGCCAAGGTGGTGGCCTCGCCTCTGATCCGGGGCGGGGAGACCCTGGTCGGTTTGGAGGGGCCGGTCATCTTCGCCGCCAACCACGCCAGCCACGTCGACACACCGCTCCTGCTGAGCTGCCTGCCCCTGCGGTTCCGGCACCGGACCGTGGTGGCGGCCGCCGCCGACTACTTCTTCGACCGCCGGTGGAAGGCCGACGCCTGGTCGTTCTTCCTGGCCGCCATCCCCATCGAGCGGACCAAGGTCAACCGGCGGTCGGCCGACCTGGCCGCCGAGCTGCTGGAGGACGAGTGGAACCTCGTCATCTTCCCCGAGGGCGGACGCTCCCCGGACGGGTGGGCCCAGACCTTCCGGGGCGGTGCGGCCTACCTGGCCTCCCGGACCGGTCGACCGGTGGTCCCCGTCCACCTCGACGGGACCCGGCACATCCTCCCCAAGGGGAGGAAGGGGGTCCGCCGGACCCGCACCACCGTGAGCTTCGGCACCCCTCTGTGGCCCGAGGAGGGCGAGGACGCCCGGCGGTTCGCCGTGCGCATCGAGACGGCCGTGGCCACCATGGCCCATGAGGCCGACACCGACTGGTGGACGGCGCGGCGACAGGCCGCGGCCGGGACCACCCCGGCCCTGCAGGGACCCGAGGCCGCCCCGTGGCGCCGGTCGTGGATGTTGGCCAAGGCGCCCGACCGGCGGGACCGGGACGCCGAGGCGGACACCGACTGGCCCAGGCGCTCCCGCTGACCCGATCGCGTCGTCGAGGCGGGGCCCCCGGGGCCCCGGGGCCTCAGCGCTGCCGGAGCCGGGGACGCCCGTGCCACCCCGGCCACCCCCAGCGTCCGGGCCGACCGGCCCCGTCGACGGCGGCCAACCTTTCGGCCCGGAGGGCCGCTTCCTGGGTGTCGTCCAGGGGGTCGAGCCCGGCCGGGTCCAGCAGCCCCCCCGGCTCGGCCGGGTCCAGCAGCCCCCCGGCTCGGCCGGCTCGGCCGGCGGCGACAGCGCCCACCCCAACAACAGGTCGGCCAGGGCGGTGTTGCGGGCCAGCAGCGGGCCGTGCAGATAGCTCCCGAGCACCCTGCCCCGCCAGGCGCCCTCCGTGCCGTCACCGCCACCGTTTCCCACGCCGTGGTCCACCCGGGCCAAGGGCTGGGCCCCCGGCCCCACCGTGGTCACCCCGCCGTGGTTCTCGAATCCGGTGAGTCGGGGCAGCAGCTGCCCACCGGGCAACCGGGGCGCCCCGGCCGTGACCGTCGCCACCAATTCCCCGACGGCCCGCCGACCCGTCCCTTTGCGGGTGACCACGTCCAAGAGGCCCAGGCCGTGATGGGGGCGATCGGCACTGTCGGGGAAGGAGTGGCCGAGCAGCTGGTACCCGGCGCAGACCCCGAGGATCACCGCACCCCGGTCCACCGCTTCGTGGAGCGCCCCGTCGGCCACCAGCGCCTCGGCCGCCCGGACCTGGGGCCCGTCCTCGCCCCCGCCGAGGCAGTAGATGTCGGCCGTCGGGAGCGGTGCGCCCGAGTCGGCCTGCAGGAGTCGGGCATCGATGCCCCGCCACGATGCCCGCCGGGCCAGGACCAGCCCGTTCCCGCCGTCCCCGTAGGTGCCGAGCAGGTCGGGATAGACGACGGCGACGGTCAGGGCCGCCCGGCGCGCCGGGTCCGGTCCGGCGCCCGCCGTCATACCCGGTCCCGGAGATCGGCGAAGGCCGTGTAGTTACCGACGAAGTCGACGGGCGCCGCCGAGCCGACCGACGCGTCCGACGCGTCCGACGCATCGACAGCCCGGTCGACCGCGGCCAACGGGTCGGCGACCACGGTGGTCACCACCCCGGCGTAGCGCAGACGGACGGCCAGGTCGAGGCGCCGGTCGCCGGTGGCCACTACCGGCCGGCCGGCCAGGCGTTCGAAGGGCACGTCCCAGAGCCAGCTGGTGTCGAACCCGTCGGCCGTCCGGGCGTTGATGGACAGGACCAACGGTCCCCCGGCGGTCCCCTCCTCCTCCAGCAGGTCGAAGATGGCCGTCCATCCGGCCGGGTTCTTGGCCAGCAGCAGGCGGACGGGACGGCCGTGGCGGGCGGTCGAGGAGAAGCGCCCGGCCACCTGGTCCACCGCCGCCACCCGGGCCAGCACCGACCGGGGGTCGGAAGCCGGCACCGGCCCCCCGGTCCCCCGGGCGTCGCCGGCCGGAGCCATGGCCGACGCGGCCACGACCACCATGGCGGCATTGGCCCGGTTGAACTGGCCGGGCAGGCCCAACACCACCGGGAGCCGCTGCCCTCCGGCCAGCACCAGATCGGTGCCCTCCAGCCAGGCCACCCGCTCCGGACGGGCGAAGGCGCACCGGTCGCAGGCCCACCCCCCGGCCCCTTCGAAGACGATTCGGCCGCCGCAGGCCGGACACCCCACCGCGTCCAGGTGCCACACCTGCCCGGCCCCGACCCACCGGACGTCGGGGGCGGCCGCCGCAGCCCAGGCCACCATGGGGTCGTCGGCGTTGGCCACCACCACCGTCCCCGACCCTTCGGGTCCCTCGTGGAGGCGCTCCAGCGCGGCCCGCCAGCGCTCCACCAGCATGCGAACCTCGGAGATCCGGTCCAGCTGGTCACGGGAGAGGTTCAACAGGACCACCACCCGAGGGTCGGTCTCCTCGATGAGCCGACCGAGGTACCCCTCGTCGACCTCCAGCACGGTGGCCGCCCCCGCCGGGGCACCGGCCAGGGCGGCCACGTGGCCAGCGGGCATGTTGGCCCCCGTCTCGTTGGACACCACCGTCGGACCCGACGCCGCGGACAGCGCAGCCACCAGCATCCGGGTGGTCGTGGTCTTGCCGTTGGTCCCGGTGACCAGGGCCACCCGGTGGCCCCGGGCCAGGGTGGCCAGCAGCGAGGGGTCGAGGGCCAGACCGACCCGGCCGCCGGCCACCGTCCCGCTGCCCCGCCCCAGGGAGCGGGACAGGCGGTTGGCGGTCCGGAGGCCACGGACCGCCGCCGAGGCGCGCCAGGACAGCACCGTGGAGGAGGCCACGCCGTCCGATCCGTTCACGCCGAGGGTTGGGTGCGGGCCAGGTCTTCGTCGGTCGGGATGTGCGGCATCCGGGCCTCTTCGGGCAACAGGTCGGCGATGGCCCCCATGACCACGGCGGTGTCGACCACCGCGTCCTCCAGGTCGAGGGTCACCGGCTCCCCCACCCTCACCGTCACCCGCGGCGGGTGGGGCAGCGCCGTCATGACGGGCACCTTGGACGATCGCGGCCAGACCCGCTCGGTCCCCCACAGGCCAACGGGCACGACAGGGGCACCGGTCTCCGCGGCCAGGCGGGCCGTCCCGGTGTGACCCCGGAGCACCGGATCGAAGAACGCCGGCCCGCGGGGAATGGTCCCCTGGGGTAGGACGATGACCACTTCGCCGGCCCGCAAGGCCGCCGCCGCCCGTCGCATGGGCTCGGACGAGCCGGCCCCCCGTTCGACGGCGATGCCGCCGAGGGATCGGGCGAGGCGGCCCACCAGGGGCGCGTCGAACACCTCCTGCTTGGCCAGGAAGCGGACCGGGCGCCCCAATCGTGCGGCGACCACCCCGAGGGCGGCGACATCGAAGTAGCTGCGGTGATTGGAGGCCACCAGCACCGGCCCGCGGGTCGGGATGTGCTCCAATCCGCTGATGTCGAAACGGGCGTACGGGAACGCCTCGGGCCGGAAGAACGGGCGAATGAGGTGGTAGGGCTCGAGGCCGATCACCGAAGGGATGCCGGGCGGGCGGTCCCAGTGCTCGAGGGGCCAGCGTCGGGCCAGGGCCACGGCCACCAGCCGGGGGTCGGCGTTGAGGGGGTGGGGGTGCCCGACTGCCAGCAGCAGCGGTAGGTCGAAGACGCTGTCGGTGTAGGCGTGCGACGCCCCGAGGTCGACGGCGTGGTCGACGGCCCACTGGCCCACGGCCGCCCGCTTTCCCAGTCCCCAGACGAAGCCGCCGTCGAGCCGCCCGGTGTACCGGCCCTCTCGCTCCGCGTACCGGGTGGCGATGATGTCGTCGAAGCCCAGGGCATCGGCCAGGGGGGCGATGAGATCCAGGGGCGACGTGGTGGCCAAGACGATCCTGAGGCCCTCGGCTCGGTGGGCCTGGAGGGCTTCGAGGGCCCAGGGCTGGACCAGGTCGACGAGGGGCTCGACGGCGCGTTTGCCGGCCCGGCGGGTGGCGTCGGATGGCCGGCCCCGCATGTACCGGGCGGCGGCCCGGGCCAGACCGATGGAGGGCAGCGACTCCCCGAACCGGTTGTAGAACCCGTACAGGAGGCTCTCACCGGGGACGTGGCGCCCTTCGCCGAGGACCCCCTCGGACACCATGGCCTCCTGCACCACCGGCCCGCTGGCCGATCGGAGGAGTGTGCGGTCGAGATCGACGAACACCGCACCGGTCTGAGGAGCCATGCCACACGCTACCGCCCGACTTCCGGGTCGGGAAGGGCTTCGGGGCCAGGCGACCGACTCGTGCCGGCGGGGTCGGATGTCACGCCTGGACCAGGGCGCCGTGGGGGATCCGTCCCCGGACGCGGCAAAGGGACCGCCAGGGGGGGAAAGGCGGTCCCTTCGCACTGACTCAACAAGATAGGAGGGGGATTCCTGTTTCCTGTGGTCTGCAGACACTGTATAACGGCCGCGAGCAATCAGTCAAGGAGCTAATCTTGATACCTGCTATCATCTAAGGCGATGGAGCTCCGACACCTGCAGGCGTTGACGGCGATCAGCGACCACGGTACGTTCTCGGCCGCCGCCGAGCACCTGAACACGGTGCAGTCGAACATCTCCGCCCATGTGGCCCGTCTCGAACGCGAGCTGGGTGCCCCCCTGGTCGACCGGGCCGACGGACGGCTCACCGAGGAGGGCACCGTCGTGGTGGCCCGTGCCCGCCGCATCCTGTCGGAGCTCGATGCCCTGGTGGCCGACGTGGCCGCCTGCAAGGACGAGGTCACCGGCACCGTGCGGGTGGGGATGATCGGGACGACGGCCCGTTGGCTGGTGCCCCGGGTCATGGACATGGCCCGCCAACGACATCCCAAGTTGCGCCTGGTGGTGGTGGAGGGCATCGGGACCAGTCTGGAGCCGCAGCTGGCCAACGGACATCTGGACCTGGCCGTCCTCAACCTGCCGCTCTCCGGCCGGGACCTGGTGGCCCGACTCCTGTTCGAGGAGGACCTCATGCTGATGGTCCCCCAGGGCCACGCCATGGCCGACCCCGACCACCTCCTCACCCTCGAGGACCTCGCCGAGATGGAGCTGATCCTCCCCCTCCCGGGAACCGCCTTCCGGGACGAGCTCGATGCGGTGACGCGGCCCCTCGGGATCACCCTCCTCCCCGCCGCGGAGATCGACGGACTCCGGCTCATCGCCTCCCTGACCTTCGAGGGCTACGGACCGGCCATCCTCCCGGCCACCGCCATCCCCTCCTACCTCCGCTCGCAGTTCCACCCGGTGCCGATCGAGGGCCTGCCCCGTCGGCGGGTCGGCGTGGCCCAGCGCAGCCGCGGCCTGCCGTCCGCTCCCACCCGGGCGCTGGGCGAGCTGTTGCGGGCCGTTGTCGCCGTACCCGACGACCGGCCCAGCGGCGTGCACGTCGGCGACTGACCGGAGCCCGGCGAGCGGCGCCGGACCGGCTCAGTCTTCGGGAACCCGGGGCTCGCGCCACATCCTCCACATCGGCGGGCTGCCCACGGCGGAGTGGAGCTCCTCGACCACCTCGAAGCCGAAGCGAGCGTAGAACGACACATTGCGCTCCTTGGACGACTCGAGGTAGGCGGGCATGCCGTCCCGGTCGGCCAGGGCCAGGGCCGGCTGCAGCAGTGCGGCACCGACCCCCTGACCCTGTCGCTCGGGTGCGGTGCCCAGCGTGGCCAGATACCAGTGGGGCTCCTTCGGGTGCAGGCTGTCCACCTCGAAGAGCAGGCGGAGGGCCCGCACGGCGCGGGCGCTCACCAAGAAGGGCGCCGTCGGCAGCAGCTGGAGTAGCTCGGTCAGCCCGTTGCGGTGACGATCCGGCGATCCCCACACGGCCGCCCCGGCCAGATCCTCGGTGGTGTAGACGTGCCCGCCCGGAAGGTACTGCCGGTTGATCTGCGAGGTGAAGAAGGAGTGGAGGCCGAGCCGCCGGCGGCGGTCGCCGGCGAACATGAAGTTGGCCACTGGGTCGTCGGCGAAGGCCCGGACCAGCCGTTCGGTCAGCGTCGGGACGTCGGCCCGGCGCACCGGCCGCACTGGCGGTCGACCAGCTCCGGACTCCACGCCGCGATGGTAGCCGGACGCGGTCTCCGCGACGGCCGGTCCGGCGCGGGGGCGGGCCGGTTGGTCCACCCCCGGCGAGGCCGTCGAGTCAGTTCATCGAGGGGTCCTCGGGGAACCCCGAGACCACAGCCATGGCACCACCCTGCCTCTTGAGCACCCGCCGCCACAGTCCCTCGGGATCGGCGGAGATCGGGTCGCGGGCCTCGGCGGGTACGACGTACCACGACCCCTCGTCGATCTCGGCCTCCAGCTGGTCGGCGTCCCACCCGGCGTAGCCGGAGAACAGCCGGGCCCCGACGATCGACTCCGCGATAAGCGAAGGGTCCGAGGAGAGGTCGACGGTGCCGATCGGCCGCTCGTCGTCCACCAGCAGCCTCCATCCGGACAGCTCCGTCACCGAGTCCTCGGCAGCATCGGGTCGGGCGGCCATCCGGACCAGTCCGATGAGGGCGTTGCGGGCCACGGGGCCCCCGGTGAACAGCTCGGCGGGCGCGGTGGCCAACGGGTGCCACTGCGGCAGCAGCTCCCCGACCGCCACACCCCCGGGGCGGTCGATGACCACACCGAGGGCCCCATGGTCCCCGTGATCGAGGACCATGATCACCCGTCGGCTGAAGTTGGGATCGGCCAGCCGCGGGCTCGCCACCAGCAGGTGGCCCATCAACCGGTCGGGTGGGGCGGCGCCTCCGTAGGGCTCGAACGGGCTGAACGGTTCCATCGGCACACCTCGATGATGGCCCAACCGGAGTGATGAGTGGCGCCGGTGGCCCGGTTCGGTGAGGCTGGGGCCATGGCACTCGTCACCATCGAATCCGTGAGCGAACACGTCCGGGTCGTGTGGCTCGACAATCCGGCCCGCCTCAACTCGCTCTCCTTCGCCTTGGTCTCGGACCTCTACGACGCCCTGGACGAGGTGGGGGCCGACAACCGCTGCCGGGTGGTCATCCTCACCGGCGCCGGCCGGGCCTTCTGCTCCGGCCTCGAGCTGGAGCACGCCGGGATGCCCCCGGGGACCGAGGACATGGGTCGTCACCGGATGGGCCTGCGGGCCATGGAGTACATGGGCGGGATCGTGCCGGCCCTGCGGGCCATCTCCCAACCCGTCATCGCTGCCATCAAGGGTCCCGCCTACGGGGGAGGCATGTGCCTCTCACTGGGAGCCGACATCCGACTGGCCGGTGAGTCGGCCCTGTTCTGCGGAGCGGGCATCAGCAACGGACTGGCCGGCACCGAGCTCGGGGTCAGCTGGCTGCTCCCGCGGGCCGTGGGAACCTCCCACGCGTCCGAGATCCTTCTCACCGGCAAGAAGGTCGGGGCGGCCGAGGCGCTCCGGATCGGCATGGTGTCCCAGGTGCTGCCGGACGACGAGCTCCTCGGACACGCCGTCGGTATGGCCGAGGCCATGTGTGCCTTCAGTCCGTTCGGCCTGGCCCTGACCAAGGACACCATGTGGGCGGCCATGGAGGTGGGCAGCCTGCGGGCCGCCGTGGACCTCGAGAACCGGACCCAGCTGCTGGCCGGACACACCGGGAACCTCAACGAGGCCACGGCGGCGTTCAAACAGAAACGACCTCCCGTCTACACCGAGTAGCGAGGAGCGGACCGAGCATGGCCAAGGCCCGTCGGGGCGGCAAGCGGTCCCGTCCCGCCGCGGAGTCCTCCCCCGGCCTCACCGGGCGGGAGCACTGGCGGGCCGACGGCCGGCCGAAGACCCGCTTCGCCTCCCAGGACGAGGCCAACCGCGCCTCCCTCCGCCTGCGCCTCGACCAGGGCGCCGACCTCGACCCCTACCGGTGCGGATTCTGCGGGGGTTGGCACCTGGGGAACAGGGCGCCCTGACTGTACCGTCCGGACGGTATAGTCAGGGCGTGCCACACAGCCCCCCACTCGCCGGTCACGCCCCCGCCCGGGGCGGGGGCGACACCAAGGCCCGCATCCTGGACGCAGCCGAGGAGGTCGTCCTGCGGGACGGCGTGGCCCGGTTGACGCTGGACGCCGCGGCGGCCGAGGCCGGACTGTCCAAGGGTGGCATCCTCTACCACTTCCCCACCAGGGACTCCCTTGTGGCCGGCATGGTCGCCAAGATCATCGAGGAGTTCGACCACGACATCGAGTGTCGCCTCGAGGCCGACGGCCGGCCCGGCTGCTTCACCCGGGCCTATATCGGCGCCACCATGGAGCCGAGCGACCCCCGGCCCGACCGTGAGGACCGCCTGGGCGCCGCCTTGATCGCCGCCGCCGCCGCCCAGCCCGAACTGCTGGCCCCCCTGCAGCGGGCCGCCGAGCGCTGGCAGGGGCGACTGGAGGACGACGGGCTCGACCCCACCACCGCCACGCTCCTGCGCCTGGCCTGTGACGGACTGTGGATGTGCGATCTGTTCGGTCTCGCCCCACCGGCCGCCGCCCGCCGTGCCGCGGTGGGACGTGCCCTCGACCAGCTGGCCCGGGGGCCATCGTGACCCTCGATGCCGTCGACAGCACCGTCGCCCCCGGGACCGGGGCTTCTCCCGACGACGGCCGGTCGCGCCGCCTGATCCGCACCCTGACGCTGACCGTCTTCCTCCAGTGGATGGGGGCCAGCGCCATCGTGCCCATGCTGCCGGTCTACATCCGGCACCTGGGCGGCACCGATGCCCTGGCCGGTGTGGTCATGGCATCCTTCTTCGCCGCCGGCGTCCTGTCCCAGTACCCGCTCGGCCGGCTGGCCGACCGGATCGGCCGCCGACCGGTGCTGATCGCCGGGCTGATCACCTACGGGGTGGCCAGCTTCTCTTTCCTCCTACCCATCAACGCTTCGACGGCCATCGGGTTGCGGGCGTTGCAGGGCGTGGGAGCCGGCGCGGCGACGGTGGCGGCGTTGGCCATGATCTCCGGCTCGGTGGCCGTCGAGCGGCGGGGGCGGGCGTTCGCCTCCATCTACGGGGGCGAGCTGGCCGGCATGGCCATCGGCCCGCTCGTCGGGAGCATCGTCGGCGTCCACTACATGTGGGCCATGTTCCTGGTCTCGGGGCTGTTGTCGGTCGGCGCCTGCCTGCCCGCGCTGGCGCTCCACGAGCCGGACGGTGTGGCCGAGGCGCTCGCCGCCCGCAGGCGGGCCGACGGGTCGTTGCGTCCGCTGCGCCGCGTCCGGGCCAACCGGTCCATGACCGGCGCCCTCATCTGCGGAGCGGCCCTGGGCCTGGCCAGCGGCGTCTACGACATCTGCTGGACCCTGCTGTTGTTGGCCCGTGGGGCCTCCGGCCTCGAGATCGGCATCTCGTGGACGCTGTTCGCCGTTCCCTTCGTCCTGGCGGCCAAGCCCAGCGGGTGGCTGGCCGATCACATGGACCGGCGCATGCTGGTGCTGCTGGGGATCGGCACCTCCACGGTGCTGTGCGCCTCCTACCCCTTCATCAACAACGTCCCCGCCCTGGTCCTGCTCGGGGCGGCTGAGGCCCTGGGCTTCGCCGCGGCCATGCCGGCGGTGCAGTCGCTCCTGACGCAGGGATCGGCCACCTCGGAGGTCGGTCGGATCCAGGGGTTGTTCGCCACCAGCCAGACCGCCTGCACCGCTCTGGCCGCGGCGGCGGCCGGCGCCGCCTTCGCCGTGGCCTCGTGGCTGCCGTTCGTCGCCGTGGCCCTGACCGGGGCACTGGGCCTGGCCGTGGCCACCGTCGTGTGGTGGACGGTGCCGGGCCGGGTGGGGCGGCCCGGACTGCCGAACGGAACCGGATCGGTCCGGGCGGCGACGGCCGTCGGTCCGATGCCCGAAGCGGGCCCGGCGCCGGCCCTGTCTCAGCCGGCCGTGCCCGACACGGTCGGCGTGAGCGTGGACGTGCAGTAGGCGCACCGGCTGGCCGCCTCGGGCACCTTGCTCAGACACTCGGGGCACTCGCGCAGCGGGTCCTCGTCGGGGGTGCGCCCCATGCGCTTCATGAGGGCGTTGACCGGCTTGATCACCAAGAAGAAGATCACCAGGGCCACGATCACGAACGACAGCACGGCGTCCAGAAAGGCCCCGTATGTGATCTTCGACCCATTGACGGTGAACGCCAGCCTGTTGAACTGGGTGCTGCCACCGAAGACGGCTTTGATCAGCGGGGTGAGCAGATTGCTCACGAAGGCGTTCACCACACCGGTGAACGCGGCGCCGATGACCACGGCCACCGCCAGATCGAGCAGGTTGCCCCGCAACAGAAACTCCTTGAACTCCTTCACCATGCGGCGTCTGCTCCTTGTCCTCGGTCCCGCGCCTGCTCGCTCATCAGGACTGCCGCCGCCACGGACCGGCGACCTCCCCGACGGCCGCGGCCGTGGGCGGTCGGTCGTCCGCCGGGCGCAACCGGCAGGCTCCTAGGGTAGACCGGCGTGGACCGACGCCTCCCAGCGACCGGTGGCCGGGACGGTACAGACCGCAGCGGCCAGTCCCAGCAGCCAATCCATCACCGTGCGAGGTGCGACGTCGGCGGGCACCATGGCCACCAGGCCCCGGCGGGGATGGTCCTGGGTGACCCGCCACCCCTCGGGTAGCGGCAGGCCGAGGTCGGCGAGCTTCCAGGCCAGATGAGGTCCGGATGCGTGCTGGAGCCCGATCGTGGTCGATCGGGTGGTGCCGTTGGCCAGTCGCTTGCCGGGCATCCAGGTGACGGTGGGCACCTGGTGGGTGGAGCCACCGAGGAAGGCGAACGGTCCCGGAGCGGGAGGCTCGTGCTCCTCTTCGATGATGGGGTCCACGTTGATCCAGCCGGTGCCGGTGGCCGCCACCCGGGCCATTTGGGCCATCAGTTCGGGATCGTCGTGGGCCACGAATTCGAATCGGACGGGACGGCTCCGGGTCACGTCTGGAGGTCGAGGACGCCGGCGGCCAGGGACTCGAGCTCGGCCCGCCACGATCCGGGATCGGCCAAGGGACGGACCACGAATTTGGAGAACCCCACGGCCAGGAACTGCTCGATCATCGACCGGAGCCCGTCGATCCCCACCGGGACCACCAGGGCGGGGTCGACCC
Source organism: uncultured Acidimicrobiaceae bacterium (assembly GCA_963817005.1). Taxonomy (GTDB): domain Bacteria; phylum Actinomycetota; class Acidimicrobiia; order Acidimicrobiales; family RAAP-2; genus Bog-756. The sequence goes on along the minus strand of CAWFMN010000004.1, from coordinate 511,551 downwards.
CCCGCCGGGACGACCCGAGGGCCCGGGCGGCCCGCGGGGAGAGCGGCTCGCTGGCATAGGCGATGGAGACGCCGAAATGCTCCGGGCTGATGACCCGGCCGGCCTCGGCGGCGCTGTCGTCGATGACCACCCGGGCCGCCGCCACTTCGGCGGGGGTACAGGCCGAAGGCAGCCATCCGTCGGCCAACCGGCCGCAGCGCCGGAGGGCCGCGGGAACCATGCCACCGGTCCAGAACTCGAGGGGGTCCTGGACCGGGAGCGGAGCGAGCGTCACGCTGTCGAAGTCGCCGGCCGGCCCGTGATGAGAGACCGGCGTCCCCGACCACAGGTTTCGGAGAAGCGGCAGCATCTCGTCCATCAGCCCGGCTTTGTCCGGTCCCGCCACCCCGACCGCCCCCCGCTCAGGATCGCGGGGCAGCCCGGGCACGAAGGTACACAGCAGCCGGCCCCGGGACAGGACGTCGAGGGTGGCCAGCTCCTTGGCCAACCGCACCGGGTTGCGGCCGGGGAGAAGCATGGTGGTGCCGAGTTTGAGCCGGGGATTGTGGGCGGCGGCGAAGGCCAGACCGGACAGGGGGTCCAGGGTCGGTGCGGTCAACACCTCGGGCATCCAGATCGAGTCGAACCCGAGCTCGTCGAGATCGTCGATCAGCCGCGCAAAACCGTCGGCCGTTCCCCCGGATGCCACCCCCATGCCGACGCCGATGCGCACCTTCACGGCCCGTCCCTCCGAACGCCGCGCCGGGCCCGCCGCCGGGTCACGCCTCGGCCAACGGATCGCCGTCGAACCGGTCGACGGTGGCGAAGGAGGTGACCGGCCCGCGCCGCAGCTTCGTGGTCTGCCGGACCGGCACCCCGAGGGCCAGCACACCCACCACCGAGACAGTGTCCGGCACCCCGAGGAGCTCCTTCACGGCGTTCTCGTCCCGGACGACCATGGTGGTCATGACCCCGGCCAGACCCTCGGCCCGGGCGGCCAGCAGGACGCTCCACGCGAAGGGGTAGATGGAGGCCCCTCCGACCATGGTGTAGTGACCGCAGTCACGGTCAACGGTGGACAGCTTGGACAGGTCGGCCAGCAGGACCAGCATCACCGGCACCCGGTCGAAGTGCTCGGCGAACCCGCCGGGTCCCTGGGCCGCGGTCTCGGCCACCTCGGGCGCCTCGAGGATGGCCCGGCGCTCGAGCTCACGGTCGGTGACCACGGCCCATGGCGTGAGACCCGCCGACACCTGGGCCAGGTACTGGTACCAGCCGGGCAGGTAGGCCTGGCGCATGGCCCGGCGCAGGACGGCGTCCTTCACCACGACGACACGCCACGCCTGGCGGTTGCCGCCGTTGGGCGCGAATCGGGCCGTGTCGAGGATCCGGTAGACCGTGGCGTCCGGCACGGGGGTGTCCTCGAACTCCCGCACCGCCCCGGTACCCCGCAAGGCCTCGATCAGTTCCATCCCACCGACGGTAGCGGCCGCGACGCCGCTCCGTGGTCGTTCCGGCCCGCGGTCGACGGCGCCGCCCCCAGCTGCTTGACTGGTCGCCCGCCCGGGCAGCAGCCGCCCCGAACCCGGGCGTCGTTACGCCCCTGTCCGAACCACCCCGAGGTGAACCAATCGTGGCCGGCACCGACCTCGTTCAACCACCCAACCCGCGGTGAGGACCTCGATGGCCCGCCGGGTCCCGGTCCTCGCCGCCGTGCTGGCCACCACCTCGCTTCTCGCCGGCTGCTCGTCCTCCGGGTCGGGATCGCGGACCCAGACCACCGCCACCGCCACGCCGCCGCGGAGCACCACGCCGATCAGCGAGCCCTCGACCACCACGACCACCACCTCACCGACGCCCAACCTGAGCCTGGCCATCGAGCCGGCCGACCAGTACGCGTCCATCTACAGGATGGTCCGCAACGCCCGGCACAGCCTCGACCTCACCATGTACGAACTGGCCGACCCCCGAGTGGACGAACTGCTGGCCGCCGCGCACCGCCGCGGCGTGGCCGTGCGCGTCCTCCTCGACCACGACGGCACCGGGGCGAGTGTCAACCAGGGCGCCTACGCCCAGTTGACCAGCCTGAATGTTCCGGTCCGATGGGCGCCGGCGTCAGTCGTCTTCCACCAGAAGACCCTGACCACCGACCGCACCGAGTCAGCCATCATGACGGGCAACCTCACGTCGAGCGACTACCCCACCAACCGGGACTTCGTGGTCTTCGACCGGAGTCCCGCCGCGGTGAGGGCGATCGAAAGTGTCTTCAACCGCGACTGGAACGGAGGGGCGACCAGCCGGGGCCCTGCCGTGGCCGGACTGGTGTGGACCCCGGGGGCACGGCCGAAGCTGGTCGGACTGATCAACTCGGCCCACCACACCCTGTCGGTGGAGAACGAGGAGATGGCCGCACCGGCCATCATCTCGGCACTCAAGGCGGCGAGCCGGCGCGGTGTGCTCGTCACGGTCACCATGACGAGCAGCCCGGCGTGGAAGGCTGCCTGGAGCGGGCTCACCCGGGCAGGCGTCCACGTGGCGACCTACCCCGATGTACCCGGGGCCCTCTACATTCACGCCAAGGCCATCGTGGTGGACGACCTGACCGCGTTCGTCGGGTCCCAGAACTTCTCGAACGCGGGCCTCGCCCACAACCGCGAACTGGGCCTGACCACCAGCGATCCCGGTATCGTCGGGCCCGTGTCCCAGACGCTCGCCGCCGACTTCGCCGGAGGCACGCCGTTCACGGTCAAGAACCCCCCGGTGAGCGGCACCGCCCGAGGCACCCCCACTCCGGGCAGCACCTCCCCGGGCAGCACCACATCCACCACCACGGCACCCGGCAGCTCGACGACGGCCATCAGGGCTCCTTAGGCCGGCCGGCCCGGCGGCCGGCCGGGGCGCGGGTCCGCCCGGTCGAGCGTCCGGCCGGTCAGAGCACCTCGAGGACGGCATCGGCCGAACTGACGGTGAGGCCCCCGGCCGGTTCCACGTGGAGTGCGGTCACCACGCCGTCCTCGATGACCATGGCGTATCGCTGCGAGCGGGTGCCGAGGCCGAATCCGCTGCCGTCCATCTCGAGCCCGACCGCGGCGGTGAACTCGCCGTTGCCGTCGGCCAGTAGGGTGACCGCGTCCCCGACGTTCTGGTCCTCACCCCACGCGGCCATGACGAACGGATCATTGACCGAGATGCAGGCTACGGTGTCCACTCCCTTGGCCTGCAGGGCGTCGTGGCGGATGACGTAGCTGGGCAGGTGGTAGTCCGAGCAGGTCGGCGTGAACGCACCCGGCACGGCGAACAGGACCACCTTGCCCGAGCCGAGTACCTCACCGGTCTGTACGTGGGTGGGGCCTCCGGGCCCGGACGTCATCACTCGGATGTCAGGGATGGTGTCGCCGACGGCAATGGCCATGGTGTCTCCTCCTGGGGGCTTGGGGTCTGGTGCACCACGGGCGGTGCACGGTCTGGTGCAGCATATGGGGACCCGGTCCAGGTTCATCACCAGGGGATGAACGGATCGTCGTCGGGACCTGACGGCCGTCTGGTGGACGGCGTCCGCGACCAGTCCGTCCGCCGGCGCGCCGCGACCAGAAGGAGCGCACCCACCCCGAAGGCCAAGGCCGATCCCACCAGCAGGCCCAGCTCGGAGGCAGCGACCAGCGGGGGGTTGTCGGCGAAGGCCTGTTCGGCGATGAGCAAGGGCACGGTGAAGCCGATGCCGGCCACCGCGGCGCCCCCGGCCACGTGGCTCCACCGGACCCCGTCGGGGAGGCGGCCGAGTCCCGTGCGGACCACCAGATAGCACGCCGAGGTGATGCCCACCAGCTTGCCCACGACGCGGGCGGCGGTGATCCCGACGAAGACGGCCGTGGCCCCAGGGGGGTCGAGCATGCCCACGTGGAGCACGATCCCGGCATTGGCCAGGGCGAAGAGTGGAAGGACCAGGAAGGCGGAGATCGGAGCCGTCCGACGCTCCAGCCGTTCGGCCGGGTCTCCCGGGACTCCGGCCCGACGGCCCGGGACCAGCACGCCGGCGACCACACCGGCCAGGGCGGGCTCCACTCCCCCGACGGCCAGGAGCACCCAGACGGCCACCCCGCCGACCAGGATGGGCCAGGTCGGCAGACCGGGCCGGCGCCGGGCCGCCACCATGACCAGGGTGACGAGCAGAGCCCCGAGGAGGGCCGGGGGATGGGTGCGGGACGAGTAGAAGACGGCCAGGACCACGACCGAGCCGACGTCGTCGGCCACGGCCAGGGTCAAGAGCAGGAGCCGAAGTCCGGGCGGCACCCGGCGGCCCAGCAGGGCCAGGGCTCCGAGTGCGAAGGCGATGTCGGTGGCCATGGGGATCCCCCAGCCGGAGGACCCCGGCCCCCCGTGATTGCAGAGGGCGTAGACCAGCCCGGCACCGGCCATGCCGCCGGCCGCCCCGACCACCGGGACCACCGCGGTACGGAGGTGGCCCAGCTCGCCGGTGCGGTGCTCCCGCCCCATCTCCAGGCCCACCACGAAGAAGAACACGGCCATCAGTCCGCCGTTCACCCACGACTGCACGGTGGTGAACTCGGAGAAGGTCGAGCCGCCCACGTGGACCGGATGGTTCCACACCGAGGCGTAGGTCGAACCCCACGGGCTGTTGGCCCACAGCAGGGCCACGCCCACGGCGACCACCAGCACCCAGCTGCCGGCGATGTCCGACCCGAAGAACCGGGCGAGGCGTTCGCTCGGGGATGCCCGGTCCGGGCCCCTCACCGAGGCACGGGGCTGGGACCCACCGCACCGGGGACGGCGCATCCGGACCGGTGCCCGACCGCGGAGGCGAGCCGCGCCTCGCCGCCGTCCATCCGGTGAGTGGGCGGCCTGGTTGACACCTGCACGACGGTCCTCCTTCGTTCCCCGGCCACGTCCGCAGCCGGACCGGCGATCGGGCCGGACGCCCGATCAGGTCGACGGCGCGACCAAGGTCTCCAACCAGCGTGGCACGCGCTGGCCTCTCCCCCGGGCGTCCACGGCGCCATGGACGGTGACGGCGGTGGCCCGGCTCTCGCCGGCCACCGTCAGGAGGTAGCCGACCTGGAAGGTGGTCCGGGTCAGGTTGCTCACGGCGACGTGGACGTCGACCACCTCGTCGAAACGCAATGGTCGGCGGTAACGCACGTAGGCCTCCAGCACGGCGAACTCGATGCCCTCGGCCCGCACCTCGTCGTAGGGGTGGCCGACGTCACGCAGGAGGGCGGCCCGGGCCTCCTCGAGGTACGGCGCGTAGGAACCGTGGTGGATGATCCCCATGGCGTCGGTCTCGGCGAATCGAGTGCGGATCGGATGGACGAACTTGTAGTCGTCCGGATCGTTCGAGGGGACGAGGGAGAGGCGCACTCCCCGAACCTACCGTGCCGGCTCGGGACCCTCCGAACCGTCGGGCTGGTTCCATTCGATCCACCCGAGCCCCGAACGACCGTCGGCGGCCGCGAAACGGGCCAGTGCCCGGGGGAAGCGGCTCACCCGTCCGTCCGGGGCCTCCAGCACCACGGGTCCGAAGGCCACCGGGTCGATCCGGAGGTCGAGGCTCCCGGGCTCGACCGTCGCACGGCCGACGTCGGGAAGCCCCTCGGGGCCCAGTGTCTCGGTGACGTCCAGCGAGGCCACGGGCAGGACCGCCCCATCCCCAGGTTGCACGTAGCCGAACCCCAGGCGCTGGCCGGGGATACGGATGTCGGCGAGGTGGACCCGGGTCCCGTCGTCCAGCCGCGCCGCGGCCCAGCACCAGCCGAACGCCCACCAGTCCCGCACGCCCCACGAGTGGTCCCGCTGCCCCTGCCCCGAGACGACCAGTCGCTCGTCGCCGATGGTGACCTCGCCCGTGACCAGACAAGGCACCTCGTAGCGGGAGGTCAGGTCGTAGTGGTACGGGACACCGTCGGTGGCCCAGGACAGGTCGAGGGCGATGGTGGTGGGGGCGCCCGGCTCCCCCCGGTAGACGGCTTCGGGCCGGTCATGGCCACGGGCCGGGGCGGTGCCCTGGAGACTCATCGTCTCGAGCGGTGTCTCCAGCGCGCCGCGTAGGTCGACGCCGTCGGATCCCAGGACCAGCCCGGTCCCCCCGGCCACCGGGAGATGGTGGGCCACCGAGACCACCACCGGCCGGCCGGCACCCACCAGTGCGGCGGTCCACCAGGTGACCCCGAGATTGGGATAGCGCCCGATCCGTGCGTAGCCGGCCACACCATCCTCGTCGGTGACGAAGTCCAGGTAGTAGGACTCGTTCCACAGGGGTTCCGGCCCCGGAGTATGCACCAGTTCGTCGTCGGGGTCGACCGCATGGCTCCCTGCCGACGGATTCCGCCCTGCGGCGCGGCTCATCGGCGTGCCCGTGCCGGCAGTGCCGCCTCGGCGTCGAGGTCCAGCACCTGCTGGGCGTAGCGCGCCGCGCTGGTCACGAACATCTGGTCACCGCGGTCGGTGCGCTTGACCAGCATGGAGGCACCGACGGACATCACCAGTCCCCCGAAGCACAGATAGCGGAACTCGCGGTCCAGCCGGTCCCGGTCGAACCCGGTCACCCCCATGGTCTCGAGGGCCGCGTGATAGGCGTCGACCAGGTCCTCTCCATGCCGGCGCCGGTCGTCGGTGGTGAGACACCCACCGACGAAATAGGCGACGTCCGACGCCACCGCGCCCCAGGCCGCGGTCTGCCAGTCGACCACATACGGGCGGGCGTCCCCCGGTCGGAACAGCAGGTTGTCGAGACGGAAGTCCCCGTGGGTCACCGCGGTGGCCGGCGGCCGGGCGGCCAACCATGGCCGGAGCACCCCCATGAAACGATCGCACAGGGCCAGGTGGTCGGGGTCGAGCCGGTCCCGGTAGCGATCGACGAACCCGGGCCACAGGGACGTCACCAACCCGGCCAGGAAGTCGTCCGCCTCGTCGCCCCCCCGCTGCAACCACTCCAGGCCGGCCAGGTCGGTCCGGCCCCACGTCGGTCCGTGGAGTCCGGCCAGCTCCTCCAGCGTGGCCGCGGCGGCCTCGACCCCACACCCGGCCAGCTGGTCCCCCTGCACCGCACCGAACAGGTCCTCGAGCAGGAGGACGAACCAACCGGTGTCGGGATCGCACCACCGGTGGTAGCAGCGGGGCATCCTGGTGCGGATCCGGGGGGCCACCTCGCCGTAGAAGCCCACTTCGACCTCGTAGGCCCGGGTCATCAGCCCGGTCGAGCGACTCTGTTCGTCGGCCGACGCGAACTTGGCGATCACCGAGCGGGCCCCGGTGCCGTCCGGTCCGGTCCGGTACGCGACACGGACGGTGTCGCCCATCTGCCCGGTGCCCACCGGCTCCGCCGTGAACGAATCGATGGAGGCCGCCGGATCCAGGAGATCCGATCCGGCCAGCACCTCGGTCAGCCACCTGGCCGTGAGGTCCTCCGGCCGCCGCACCAGATCGCTTCGGGTCAGGGCGCTCACGACCGCCTTCCCGGGCGGGCCGGCGCCTCGGGCCCGAACACCTCGACCACCGGCTCTGGCCGATCGTCGAACTCGGTGCGGAGGGCACGGGACATCACCGCGTGCTGGAGGTAGAGCCCGCCGATGTAGGTCAGCTCGAGGATCTCCTCGTCCTCGAGCTGGGACCGCAGTGCCTCGAACAGGCCGTCGGGTACCCGGCCCCGGTCGTAGACCAGGCAGTCGGTGTAGGCCAGGACCAGCCGCTCGGTGGGATCGAAGCACGGGGCCACGGCCCAGTGGGGCAGCGCATCGACGAGCTCCTCCTCGACGTCGAGCTCCCGGAGGGCCTTGCAGTGCTGGGAGTAGACGAACTGGCTGCCCGCGGCCCATCCGGCCCGCGCCTGGGCCAGCTCGCGGAGCCGCGGGGCCAGTCGGCGCCTCGGGCTCTGGTAGAGGCCGAAACCCTGGACGGCGTGCTCCAGCACGTCAGGCACCAACGCGAATACCGTCCACCAGTCACCGGTCGTCCCGCCGCCGGCCCCCGGCTCGGCCACCGGGTCGCGGTCCTCGAAGAGGTAGTCGTACATGGTGGTCACGATGGGAGCGGTGGCCTCGGCCCGCGGGACCTGGCGCAGTCGCGGCACGACGGCCTCAGCCGGCGACCCGGTCCGCGGCCCGGGCCGGTCGGTGGTGTACGTCCTCGGCGCCCAACGGTCGGGTCCAGCAGGCCAGCTCGAGGAGGATCCCGTCGGGATCCTGGAAGTAGACGGATCGGACGAAGACCCCCGGGTGCACCTCGTCGGCGATGCCCCATTCGCTGTCATCGTGGTTGGCCACCTCGGTGCACGCCACACCGGCGGCCACCAGTCGTTCCCGGTACTCGTCGATGCGGTCAGCCGGAACGGAGAAGGCGACATGGTTCATCGAGCCGATGGCGCTGGTCAGACTGCCCTGGTCCGGCCGGCCGGTCGGAGCCGACACCCCGGGCGCCGGCTCTGGTGCGTCGGGGAACCAGAAGAAGGCCAGGGCATCATCCCCGCCGCAGTCGAAGAAGAAGTGCTGGCCCATGCCGGCGGGGAGCTCGATGGTCTTGATCAGAGGCATCCCGAGGACCCCGCTGTAGAAGTCGACCGTGCGCTCCATGTCCCGACAGACCAGCGCCAGATGGTTGACCCCTCCGAACTCGAACCGTCCCTCGGACGTCGTCATCATCCTCTCCTCTCCTGGCCGGCAGTCGTGATCGACTTCGTCTCGCTGCTGTTTCTGGGTGCTGCCTCCGGCTGTTTCGGATCCCGTCGTCCCTTCGGCCATGCGACCGCCACCTCCGCATCCGTGACCGGTGGGACGCCCGAACTGGCGGACCCTCGACCGTCAGGGGCCCACAGTACCGGTCGGGCTACCGGTGGGCGGACCTTCGTGTGTCGGGCCCCGACCGCGGGTGACGACCGGCGGTTCCGCCCGTCGGGTGGTGACCTCGATCATGCCGGTGGGCGAACCGCCGGGGTGCGGCCGACACCTCCAGCCCACCGACGCCGGGTGGCGGTCCAGGAGGCAGCCGGCCGCCGGTCCGACGCACCCGTTCGAGGGGGCCGCCTCCCGCCTCCGGGCGGCCTAGGGGGTGTAGATCTTCTTGTCGAAGGTGGTGGTCACGGTCTTGGCCTCGCCCAGCCGGGGCAGGCCGAAGAGGTCCTCGATGGAGGCCAGCGACGAGTAGTGGTTGTAGGACGTCTTGGTCACCACCAGGCCCGGGGCGATGTGCGGCGAGATCAGAATGGTCCCGACCCGGCCCCCGCCCGGGCCGGTGCGCCCGTTGCCGCCGGCCAGGGCGGCTGGGCCCGGGGTCTCACCGCAGCAGGCGGTGGCGTCGCCCCCGGCCACGTCGGACTCGTCGAAGGTGACCTCGATCAGGCCGTCCTGCTGGTAGGCGGGCGAGGCCTCGATGATGGGGATCCAGGTCTGCAGCCAGTCGCTGATGTCGTTGACGGCCGAGGTGTCGGGGCTGGTGACGTTGTGGCACGGGTAGTCGTGGCCGTCGTTGCACAGGTTGGGGGTGATGAAGCTGAAGTTGGGCGTGGTGGCCACCGACTGGAGGTCGGTGGCCAGGCCGGTGGTGCCGGCCGGGGCGCTCGCCGGCAGGTTCCCGCTGGTGTCGCCCAACGGGACCACGTCCTGGTTGCACTCGGTGGTGTTGTCGATGATGGAGTGGAAGTAGACGAAGGGGTCGTGTCGGGAGGCGTAGCCGTCCCCGGGCACGGCGGCGGCCGTCCCGTCGGTGGTGCCGACCGTCGGATGGCCACAGGTGGCCGACTCGCGGGTCGGGACGTTGCCCATGTCCTCCTGGTAGCCCTTCCAGGTCAGCCCGTCACCGGTGAGCTGGTCGGCCAAGGTGGGCACGCCCGCCGGGTACACGCAGCCGTTGCCCTGCTGGATGCCGTTGGCGTCCAGGCCTGAACCGGCCGGGAAGTCGGTGAACCCGTTGGTCCCCAGACAGTCGATCTGGTTGTCGGCCGTCGGGGGCTGGCCGGAGATGAACCCGGTGTAGTTGTCGTTCGAGAAGTGGCCCACCCCGTAGTAGTTGGTCAGCAGGGCCCCCTGGGCCGGCAGGGTGGTGTTGAGGTAGTTGTTCGGCCCGCCGAAGGTGGCGTTGTAGCCCTCGTTCTCCAACATGATGACGAAGACGTGGCGGAGCGGGGGCAGCTTGGACTTGACGACCAGCGTGGCGTTCAGGGTGGTGGTGCCCTGGGAGTTGGTGGCCTGGAAGGTGATCGGGTAGCTGCCGCCCAGCGGGGTGGGGTCGGCGAGCAGGCCCGTGCCCGTGGTGTCGTCGGGGACGAAGGTCACCCCGGGCGGCAGGGCCCCGACCACGGAGATCGAGGCGACCGGGTTGGCCTTGGCCTTCAGGGTGTGGGCCAGGGGCTTGCCCGCCGTGGCCTTGATGGTGGCGTTGCCCACGAACACCGGGGCCGAGAGGGCCTTGACCGCCCCGGCCGGCAGGCCGGTCGGGAGACTGGCCAGGAGGGACGCCGTGCCCACCAGGACGGCTCCGGACACGACGACGGCAACCCTGTTGCGAATGCGCATGCTTCCCCCTGCTCTCTCCGCTGCTCTGATCTCCCCTTGGTCCACGAACTGACAACCCCCGTAGACCCAGCCGATACGGCCCTGAACTTCTAGCACGAATGTGGCCCCGGTGTCGGACACCTCCGTCAGCGTGGAGTGGATTGGCCCCACGGGGGGTACCGGCGGGCCCGACTACGCGCCGCTCCCGGCGTAGACGGCATCGCCGTAGTCGAAGATGCCCCCGTCGTGGGCCACGAAGCGGTAGCCCTGGCCGGTGGGAGTGCTGGTCATGGCTACGATGCTGGCATTCAGGGTCATGTTGCCGGCCGAACCGAGGAAGGGGGCGCCGAAGGAGAAGATGCCACCGTCGGCCGCCACCTCCCAGTACCCGCCGGTGGCCCGGTCGACACTCATGCCGACGACTGGCCGGTTCAGCTTGGCGCCTCCTTGTGACCCCTGGTACCGGGCATCACCGAAACTGAAGATCCCGCCGTCCGAGGCGACCAGCCAATACCCCTTACCGTCCTGCGTCGGGGCCATGCCGACGATCGGCTTGTTCAGGTGCATCCCACCCATGGAGCCGTAGAACCCGGCGCTCCCGTACGCGAAGACCCCACCGTCGGACGCCACGAACCAATAGCCGAGTCCGTCCGGTGTTGCCGCCATGCCGACCACCGGCTTGTTGAGATGGATGTTGCCGGTGCTCCCGTAGAAGGGAGCATCGCCGTACGAGAACACCCCACCGTCACCGCCGAGCAGCCAGTAGCCGTGTCCGTCGGCTGTGGCCGCCATGCCCACGAGCGGCGCGCTCAGGGGCACGTTGGACAGGTCTCCATACGACACGGCGTCCCCGAACGCCTCCACCTTCCCGCCCGACGCCACGAGCCAGTACCCGTTCCCCGAAGGGGTCGGGGCCATGCCGACGAAGTTGAACGAGGCATGGCCGGCGACGCGGCTCGTCTGGGCGGCCGCGGGAACGCTGCCGGCGGCGGCCACGGCGGCGAGAGACACGCCCAGGCCGGCCACGAGGCCGACCCATCCAGGCGAACGTCCACGGATTCGGCGACCCCGTGCTGACATGGTGCCTCCCAGGCGCTCTGGCCGGTCACTTCGCAGGACCGACGACCGGCCGACTGTACCGACGACCGGCCGCCGCTGCGACCCTCACCGCCCAACGCGTTGCCCTCAGCACTCAGCGGAGCCGACGGGCCCCGGCACCGGCTCGGATGGCGTCGGGAGCCGGGGACAGCGTGGCCAGACGGTCGATGACGGGGACCGGTCGATGACCCGATCCACCCCCGGATCCCGGTGGCTGCATGACGCGGCTCTGTCGTTCGGGGTCGCTCCTGTGGGCCATGGACGAGACCAGAGCTCACGACGTCCCCGAGTGGACCGCTCGACGCCCTGGCGGAGGTCGCAACGTTCGCACCTCGGCCAAGCGCCTTGACCGAGGCTCACCCCGATCTGCCGTCAATCGTCCCGGAACGCCTACCGGCGGCGTGTGCCCGGTCGTCGCGGCGCACCCGCCGACTCGCGGTGGGCCAGGTTTCCCGCCCCGGGCCGCGAACTACGGGTTGGAGCTGCGCCACCGGTCGGATTTGGCGTCCGAGATCTCGTCTCGTTGCATGGTCCGCTCCGTCTCAGCAGCCTGGAAATGGATAAGGGCGGCAAACTCGCGGTTCGTCATCGCCCGGATTTCTTCTTCGTTCGGGTTCTCCATGCTGACCTCCGCCTCAACGGTTCCCCGTCCGGCAATTATGCCGAGTGCCTCCCCCATCTGCAACTGGTGGTGTCATCCGACGTCCTCCCTGGCCACAGGGGTAGGCCGCCCGAGCTGCTGTCTGTGGTTACCAGCTGCGTCCGCTACTGAGATCGAACTGCAACACTCCTCACAGGTCGCGCTAAGGAGCTACCCGTAGGTTGATCCCTGCCGAGTCCGATGAGCCAGGTGATTCCCCCCTGTGCTCCGGACCCGGCGCTAGCAACTCCCGTGACCACACGGAGACGTAGCCAAGTGTTCACTCAACCTGAGCCGCCGGACCGTCGATGACCTCTGTACCGGGTGTCGGACGACCACAACGTCCCGACCAGCGCAACGGAGGTCAGTCAGTGGAAACATTCAGCGACTGGGAGGCGGAGTCCGTGCCCGTGGTCCGGGCGATCCTGACCGCACTCGATCAATGCGACCGGACCTACGAGCGGCGGTGGGCGCCTGCCCTCCTGTCCCACGCCGACCAGCTCAGCGCGGCGGCGACCACGGTGCGGCTGTGGAGCACTGATCACCCGTGCCCGCTCAGCAACTTCGATGGCCAGCTCGGACGAATCTCCCTGGCCTATGCGTACGCGGGGGTCAGCTTCGAATCGGTGGCGAGGGGATCTTCGATCACCTGGCTGGTCGTGGATCGGGAGCTCCGGCACCTTCGCGACGTGGTGGCGGAGTTCTGCAACATGCTCCACGAACAGATGGGGCACCTGTCTCGGCAGTGATCCTCTCGGCCGGCGGCACGCCGGTCTTAGGAGAGCCGAATCTGTCCCCTCACGTCGTCATAGCTGACCGTGAAGTCGTAAAACGCCTGGACCCCAGTGTTGAGAAATGGCCCATGGTCAGACCGTACCGTCAGGAGATTCTTCGACTTGATGGCACCGGAGGTGAAGCTCCAGAACGGTGAGGCCGCCCCATCGGCCCTCACCGAGACCGGCGTGCCCGGAAGGACATGGGTGGTCGCGGGGAGGACGGGCGCTTGATCGAGGGCTGGTCCAGAGATCTGCACGGTGTAGGTCCCCGAGTCGAACAGGCCAGGGACACATTCGTTCACCGTTGCAACCGAGACGCAGACCGGCAAACGGCTATCAGCCCAGAGGGCATTGCCCGCCGACGATCCGATCTGCTTCATTTGGAACGTAGTGACGTTTCGGCGAGACGGTGGGTGGGCACCGAGGACGAGCGCGCCGGATGTGCCGGCCAGGTGGAGACTCCACCTTCTCCCAAGAGCACGGGGCATCGCCAAGATGGGACTGACGACCCCTCCTCCACTGCTCTGGGTTCCGATCCCCAGGATTCCGAAGGCACCGGACCGCTCGAATCCAGGGATGCCTCCAGCAGCGGGACAGGTTGGCTTGGCGGCGATGCAGCGGGCTTGCTTGACGTAGGCAAATGGGATTGGGCCTTTCGTCGGGTACGACCCGAGGGTCACGACCGCACGACCGACAACACCTGTGAACCGGTGGCCGCCGGCATAGGTGATGTTGGCTGGCGTCGAGGTGAGCGTGACCCCGGACCCGGAACCGGTATTCACGGCCGTGTCGAAGATATGGAGGCCGGAGGAACCCGTGTCGAGGAGCACGGGGACGGGCGGCGAATTCCCCACGCGGACATTCACGACCGGACGAGCGCCTTCCGAGGTGCCTTGCCCGTAGAGGACCGACACCGGCACCAGCCCGGGTTGGGTGGAGGCCGAGCCTGGTGACGGCGACGAGACCACCAGGACCGCGAATCCAGCGCCGACCATGGCGAACCCAAGGAGCGCAACGCCCACTCTTCCGACAGTTCGCGACCGAGCCACTGGCCAATCACCTCATTCATCGAAGCACCCTACGACGCCATGATGAATCAACTTGATGAGGATTCTATGAAGGGTTGAGAACCCGCTCGGCCCGGCTTCCGGTCCAACTCCAGATACCGGTGCAGCGAGGACCCCCCTTCCGCGCTCCGGCCGGGCCGCCGCCAGACCGGTAGGTCGCTCAACAAGGAGTTTCTATCGGCACTTGGCGAGGTGTTCTCCTCGCCTCTGGAAGGAGTCCGAGAGGGTGCGATCCTTCGCTAATCCACAACAATGGGAGCATCCGCCGGCACTTCTTTCGCCCGGAAGTGTTTCCAACTGACCCGAAGGAGGACGGCCACGGCAATCGCAAGCGTGCCTACGAACAACAGACTGCCGAGTTCCAAGGATCCTCCGAGGCTGCCGTGCTGTCTTGTTGGGGCAGACGCCATGAGTCATCCACACTACCAAGTACCGTCGAATCCCGTTCGCTCCGGTCGCGCGTTGCTTGTTGAGCTCGGAGTTACAGCGTCGTGGCGGTCGGGCCTTCAGCAACTGCATTGATCCCCAACTGACCCTCAGCGTGCTGGTCCAGCGATGCCTCCCAACAACTCCGTCACTTGGGTCTCGTTGACGTGGAACACATGAGCGTCGGTCGGACGAAGCGGACACCGTCATGCTCAATGGTCCCGGTCACCAGCGAGACATCGTGATCGTCGTCTCCACATCGGGGAGTCCCCGCAGCGCCGTATTGGAGGCAGGCAATACAACGCGACCGGAAGTCGACCGAGAACGAGACTCCGGTCTAGCTCAGAAGGTACCTGGCGCGACCTGGTTCTTATGACGACGGTGACGCCGGACCATCACGACGACCAACAGAGCACTCATCACCAGACCGACGACCAGGATGAGTATGTCCTGTGCGGAGCGATGGCCTGTCGCCACCCGGCCGACTCCATACGCCGTGGCAGCCACGGAGATTGTGAACGTCAATGATGCAAAGAAGTTCCAAAGGGCGAACTGGCTCAGCTTCATCTTGGCCGTTCCTGAAATAATCGCCGGGGTGACGAAGACGGCCAATCGCCCCCATTTCGCATAGGCTCGCTCGCCCTTGTCCATCAACTTCTGTCGACCAACCTGGCGTTTCCCTGGGCGAGCCAAGATACGCGTTCCCCACCGATCCCCGATGAAGTAGCCAAGTAACCCGCCTACCTCTCCCGCAAGGGCAGACACAACGATGACCACATCCAGTTCGAGATTGCCCTGGCTCGCGCCCACCGCAGCAGCGCCAACAGCCGCACTGCCGATAAGGGGCACGCCAGCCCACGATGCCGTCACCGCAAGGAACAACAAGACATAGTCCCACCAGGTGCTACCCGCCATCGAACCGGTCGACGATCCGACGACAAGGTGCGGTCATGCAGCGACCGTCAAAGGTGTCCGGTCCATATCTCTTGAGGTCATTGGCCAGATCGATCAGCAGCATCAGCCAGCTATGGCGTAGGTAATCGTCACCAAGGCGGAGACGCTTATCTGACCCGGCTCCACCGGCATGGATGCCGCTTGGTGAACCGATGCCATCTTCATAGCTCTAACGCCACTGAATCCTGACCTGTCGCTGTCCTCAATGGCCAGGATCTCCCCGAGTTGCAGTCCTGCCGCCTCAGCGAGATCTCGCGCCCTCTCCTGGGCATCCCGGACCGCCTCGCGCCTCGCCGTCTTCCGCGCTGACTCGGCATCCCTCATCCCGAGTTGCAGTCCCCGGATCTGGAGCGCATCACCTGCTGAATCAGACAACGCGCCGAGTACCTGACTCGCGTCGTCCAACCTCCGCACCACCACTTCCACTTGATAGCTACCGATTCTGGCGGTGACCTTCTGTTGAGCCGGGTCGAAGTAGTCCTGGACAGCGATGTTCACTGTCCGAATGTCCTCTCGGGCGACACCTGCGTCGATGACGGCGTCAATAGCCCCACGGGCGGCTGTGGAGCAAACGTCCAAGGACTCAGCCGCAGTGTTTCCGATCCCGTTCAAGGAAAGCTGGAGTACACAGTGATCTGGGATGCCGCTCACGACCCCAGTCCCCACTACCACCACGGCTCGTTGGTCGGCCACCAGAGCACCCTATATCTCGGCCAACGGCAGTGCTCCGGGATGGAACGGACGATATCGGCGCCTACGGCGCAAAGGCGGCTCTGCATCGCGGAGGGGTTAAGCGTGCCTCGGGAATCCACTTCCTTCGATCCACCGGCCCAGTTGTTCGGTTCATTCTTCCAGTCTTCTCGCTTGAGTCGGAGCGGTGCCTCCGCTTGATCCTTGCCGAGGACGGGACGGGGCATGCCCAGCACTGCCCCCTACATCACCGAGTCGCGTTGACGGTTCAAGGACAACGCCGGCAAGTTGCGCACGTTCGAGGCTCGCGAGGGCCACCGAGGCGGCATTCAGCCGGCGAAGCGGCTCTAGACGGCTCGCGGTAAGTTGGACACTAAGTGGACCTCGGGAGGTGTGTAGCATGCTGCGACGGCTCGGTTGCACAACAACGATCATCCTTGGAGCGCTGGTCGCCACGTTCTTTCCGACGGCGACCGCAGGTGCGGCCTTGAAGCCGACGGTCGGTACTTACGAGGTGTACGTAAGTCAGTCGGCGCCGTTCAGTTGGGTCTTGGAACGCAACCATACGGTCGCCTCGGCGGGGGTCAGCGACCCGTCGAGTTCTTGGTCTGTCCTTAGACATGTGGTTACGGTCCACCTAGAAGGTTCTCCGGCCGGACCAATCATTTGTCTTCACGCCGGACAACCGCCCAACTGCCTCGCCAGTAGCACCTACGTCGGCCCCAAGTCGGTGAATGGAATCGCCAGCTCTACGGATCAGGGAACTGTTACGGACTACGTGGGAACAGAGGCCGTCCTCTCGGACTCCTTCTATGCAGTCCGAACCGGCGGAGTACGCGCGGCTGGCTGAGCATCCTCCACGGAGGCGTCGCACTCCCGGCAGCTGTGCCCCTGTGAGCCAATGCGGCTGCAATCGTCCGTTCTGGCCGTTGGCGAATGGAGCCGAGCCCAGGACTCCCACCCTCGAACCCGGCTCCACCGCCTCTGTGCCAGACCCCCGATACGGCCAGGCCCCTCACCATCGGCTGGGATCCCAGCGAAATTGAGCCATTAGGTCAGGAATCCCTGGTGCGGGCAGAAAGAGGGTTTAGGCGGAAGCGTTCCCGCTACGCACCGCCTCGCAGGATGGGCCTCTGTCGGTAGGATTCCGCCTCCCGTCGGCAGGGGCTGCATCCTTTCCATTGGTTACTCGGGTGCAGGCTCTCGCAGCCCGCGGAGCAGTCCGGGCGCACCACCAAGCTCTAGGGGTTGATCATTAGCGTCAGCGTTTGGATCGCCTGTGTCTTGTGGGAGTGACTGGAATCCAAACACTTCACCACGATTGTGTAGGCGCCAGCCCGCTTCGGAGTGCCCGAGATGAGGCCGCTCTTGGAGAGGATTACACCGCGGGGCAGCGTACCCATTCCTTTCGGCTGATATTTGTTCCAGGCATACGGCGGGGTGCCACCCACGGCCTCGAGTTGAACCGAGTAGGGCACCCCGACCGTGCCGGGAGGCAGAGATGTTGTGGTGATGGTGAGAGCAACGTTCGGCGCGCTCACTACGGCATAGCCCGACGCGGAATCTGATTCTGAACCTAAGCTTTCGGGGATACTTCCGGACGGCAGAGAAACCATCACTGGCGTAGTGCTGCATGGTTCTCCGGTGCACACCTCGGGGCCGACGCTGGTGCCGTCGCCGAGCTGGCCGGCGGTGTTGCTTCCCCAAGCGTAGAGGTGGCCGTCGGAGCCGCTGGCGTATCCAGTGCCATCGTTCCCAGCGATGGCACTGGGCGTAACCCCCGGGCGGAGCCTGACCATCACGGGTGTGGCGCTGGCTCCGATTGTGGATCCGTTGCCCAGCTGGCCCTCGTCGTTGTAGCCCCAGGCGTAGAGGTGTCCATCGGAGCCAATGGCGTATGCGTCAACTTGACCCGCAGCGACGGCTGACGGGGTCACGCCCGAGGGAAGCGAAATCATCACCGGCGTAGTGCTGAGATCACTGCTAGTCCCGTTGCCCAGCTGGTCGAACGTATTGTCGCCCCAGGCGTATAGGTGCCCATCGGAGCCAATGGCGTAGGCACTACCGTCCGCGCCGGCGGCGATGGCCTTCGGGGTGACGCCCGAGGGAAGCGAGACCACCACCGGCGTGGTGCTGCACTGTTCCGAAGAGCCGCAGATATCAGGACCTGTGTCAGTGCCGTCGCCGAGCTCGCCATAGCCGTTGTCGCCCCAGGCGTAAAGGTGCCCGTCGGAGCCAATGGCGTATCCGTCAACTCCACCCGCGGCGATGGCTGTCGGGGTCACACCCGAGGGAAGCGACACGACCACCGGAGTAGTGCTACAGGGTTGCCGGGTGTCGGTGCACACGTCGGGGCCGACGCTGGTGCCGTCGCCCAGCTCGCCGGAGTAGTTGTCTCCCCAGGCGTAGAGGCTTCCATTTGAGCCAATGGCGTATCCCTCGTACCCGCTAGCGGCGATGGCAGTTGGGGTGACGCCCGAGGGTAGCGAGACCACTACCGGTGTAGTGCTGGCGAATAAGCCGCTGACGCCATCACCAAGATCGCCAGATTCGTTGGAGCCCCAGGCGTAGAGGTGTCCATCCGAGCCGATGGCGAATCCACTCGTAATACCCCCGGCGGTGGCAGTTGGGGTGACGCCCGAGGGGAGCAATACCAGGCCCGGCGTGGTGCTGCACGAGCCCGCTGCGCACGAGTCGGGGCCGACACGGGTGCCGTCACCGAGCTGGCCATGGCTGTTGTAGCCCCAAGCGAAGAGTCCGACGGAACTCCCTGCCGCACTCACCGGTGCAGCACTAGTGACTTCCAACGAGGCTGTCGTTCCCAGCACCACAAGGGCCGCGGCCATGCAAAGTCCGGCCAACGAAGTAATCGAGCGACGAAGCACGGCGAACCCTCCATCCGGATGATGAAACCAGCCACAACCAATGGGCCACTCGTTAGGACTCGTGCTGCGGTTGCCTTCTCCTGCGAGCGACGCTACTCCCTGACCTTCAGGTGTCAAATAGATTGATATGCCGAATGGAGATGGCTGCCGGCACAACAAAGCGGTGCCATCAAAAGTGCCTGGTTGAGACTTCTTGGCAGACGCTTTGGCCCATTCGTAGCGTTTAGAGGTCCAGACGGGGTAGCTCTCTGAGTGCCTGTCGTCGGCTCCGGCCGACTGGCTTTCGACCGAGCAGCTCTTGTCTGGGCCTTGCCGCGGGTGGCTCGAAAGAGGAACAAGTACGACTTCGAAACCAGGAGTGCCCTCGCGGTTCCTAATCGACCACGAAGGAGGAACTGATGACGGTGATCATTGGGATCGACCCTCATAAGGCGACCCACACGGCAGTAGCCATCAGCTGCAACGAGCAGGAGTTGGCCGAGATCAAGGTGCGAGCCACCGGCCAGCAGACAGCTCAGCTGTTGGCCTGGGCAGAACCCCTCGGACCACGGACGTGGGCCGTGGAGTCAGCCGGTGGCCTCGGCTACCTGCTGTCCCAGCAACTGGTGGAGGCGGGCGAACATGTCCTCGATGTGCCGGCCACGCTGGCCTCGAGGGTGCGGGTGCTCGGCACCGGCCGCTCCAACAAGAACGATCCGAACGATGCCCGGTCGGTGGCCGTCGCCGCCCTCCGTTCGCTGGGGCTCCGGTCGGTGGTGCCGGCTGACCATGGCGAGGTCCTTCGTCTGCTGGCCAAGCGGAACCACGAGATCGGGAGGCTGCGCAACATCGTCGTGTCCAGGCTGCACGCCGCGCTGCTCAACCTCTCACCAGGCGGAATTTCCAAGGAGCTCATCGGCTACACCGGCGATGTCCGTCGGTTCACCAGTCGAGACCAGTACGCCTCCTATGCCGGTGTGGCTCCCATCGAGCTGTCCTCGGGGGGCAGGATCGTCCATCGCCTCAGTCGACGAGGCAACCGCCAGCTCAACCATGCCATCCACTTGGTGGCCATCTGTCAGATCCGCCAGACCGACTCGGCGGGTCGGGTCTACTTCGAGCGGAGGGTGGCCGAGGGCAAGACCAAGCGGGAGGCCATCCGGTCCCTCAAGCGTCACGTCAGCAACTCCGTCTATCGGCAGCTCCTCATCGACGCACAGAAGTAGGGGCCCGGGAGGACAAGCGGGAACGACTCATAGCCAGCGTGACCGGCTCTGCATCCTGATGGCCGGCTCTTCGGCGAAGTCACTCCCGGACCCATCCAACTTTAGGCACTCACGCCGTCCACGGGCGGCCCGACTCGTCGCGCCTGAGCAGGCGCTGGTCAATCTGCTCAGACGCCCTCAAACTCACAACTGGGGATCGGTTACCTGGTATCCGCGAGCCAAGTTGCCCCGCCGGTCCCTTGGGACTCGGTGCAGGTGGGTGGGGATAGGGTCCCACCCACCTGTAACCGAGTGTTCGCCAAACGTGGTCGGTCAGTCTGAGCGCATCCAGGTCCGCGAGCGCGCTGGTGGCGAGCGCAGGGCCTTCCTCAACGGATGCAGCCAAGGCCGTTGGGCGGCGGAGGCCCACCGGCAGAAGCCCATCCTGTGAGGCGGCGCGTGCGGGAACGCCTCCGCCTGAGAACAGGTCTACCACTGTCAGGGATCCTTCACAGAAGTACTGTCGGTGCTGCCCCCATCACACCTGCCTCCCTCCTCGGGTCGGTTGATCCAGACCACCTCGGGGATCCGGGGTGCGCGGGGCGGCTTCGGAACCGTCCGGGCATGGGCGGCATAGGCGGCGTCGAGGACTTCCTGGCGCTGCTCTCGGATCGACTCGGCGAGGCCGTAGTGGACGTCGGCCGGGGTGTGGAGCCCGATGCCCGAGTGCCGGTGCTCGTGGTTGTAGTGCTCGAAGAACCGTCGCAGAAGGCCCGGGCGGCTTCGATGTTGGCGAAGCGCTTGGGGAAGGTCGGCGAGTACTTGAGGGTCTTGAACTGGGACTCCGAGTAGGGGTTGTCGTTGGATGACGTGGGGCCGGCGAGTGGCTCTGGAGGACGCCGAGGTCGGCCAGCAGCTGGCTGACCGGTTTGCGAGGTCATCGAGCTGCCCCGGTCGGCGTGGAGCGTGAGCTGGCCGGCGGCGACGCTCGTGCGCGGTCGACGGCGTCGGCGATGAGTTCGCTCGGCCAGGCTGGCCGACTCCCGGGGCGCCACCAGCCAGCCGACCACGTAGCGGCTGTAGACGTCGAGGATCGTGTAGAGCTGGAACCAGGTCCACTTGTCGGGCCCGTCCAGCTTGGTGATGTCCCAGGACCACACCTGGTTGGGGGCGGTGGCCACCAGCTCGGGCTTGACCGGGGCGGGCGGCGGGCCTGGGCCCGGCGCTCGCGCACTTGGCCCGTTCCCGCAGCAGGCGGTACATGGTCGAGACCGAGGCCAGGTAGGTGCCTTCGTCGAGCAGGGTGGCCCAGCACCTGGGCCGGGGCCTCGTCGCAGAAGCGCTCGGCGTTCGAGCGTGTCGATCACCGCGTCGGCCTCGGCTCGGGCCGAGCCGCCCGGTGTCGAACGGCCGGGGTGCGGGTGGCCCAGCACCGCGGCGGCCGGCGAGCCCGGTAGTGGCTGGCCCGGGACCGGCCCAGGGCCGCACAGGCGGCCTTGCGGCCCACGACCGGTGGCGAGCTCGTCGACGCCGGCGTCGAGGATGGCGTCCACTACTCGTCGGTGTCCCCTGCCCCTCGTAGGTGGGGGTGGTGGGGGCACCTTCCGCTCCCCTGCCCGTCGCCAGGCCAGCTACGGAATCCCCTCTTACTACCGCTGACCCGACGACACCATCAGGTCTACACCCGTTTCAGTACACCACATGACCGACCACCCGACTGGGTCCAACTCTGTCTCAGTGAGACCGGCTACACACCCCCACAGATGCACTGAGGGGTCTACCCCTAAGTTGGCTGGTCCTTGATGGTGGTCGAGTGGCCCAAGAGTTGAATGCGATCGGGATACGCCCGAGCAGCAGCCTGGGACATGACGATCCGCTGCAGGGTGCCGATGTGCGTACTCACTAACAAGGGGACCTTCGACGGCGGAGCTTCAGCCCGTGGCGGACCGGAACATGGATGGGTGCCGACCCTCTATCCGTTGTACCGCTGGCTAAGCGACCGCCGCGTGACGCTTCGATGAACTTTTGGTGACTCAGCACGCTTTCCCGACAGGCGGGCCATCGGCCCACTCCGAGTCGCACGATCGACATTTGTGGGAGACACCGGGACCACGCATCCCTGAGCCTCTGACCACCAGCTTCGGGATCTCTGTCGATCCACAGTCCGGGCACCGATACAGGGCATCGCTCACGCTTCGACCTCCGACAAGTCGTGCCCCGTCGTGGATGAGCGTATCGGCATGGCAACCGGAGTCGCCACTGGAATCTTCTTACTGGGAACCTTGAATCAGGACGTGACGGGCCGAGGTATTCCGCGCAGATGCCACTTGTGGTCAGGCCCGAAGTACTCCTCCACCGCGTAGTACCCGCCTGCGGGGGTCGCTTGGTAGCCGGGTCCCGCGTCGTATGGCGATTGGATGACGCCATCGCCAACGATGGGATTCTGGGACGACCCAGCCTGCCCCTGAGTCGAGATGGACATTGTCGACTGCTCTCCAAAGGAGTCACCAGGGACCGGGTCACCGGCCCCAACGCTGCTGTCCCCGCCGCCGGAGCCGGAGCCGGTACCCCCACTGACCACACCGCCCCCGGAGCTACTGCTGTCCCCGCCTCCCCCGCCACCGCCATTGTCTTCTACCGTTTCTTCCTCAGGGAGCTTGTCGTCAGGTGTCACGTCGCCTCCGTTGCGTCGCCGGACGGATCGGTTTCATTGTGAACCCTCTACTTCCCGGGGCGACAGGTCAAGGACAAGGACCCGAGGTAATCGGTCGCTATCGCCCCCGGATATGGGTCATTTGTCGCGAACTGTTCACCTCGACGTCACCCTGGCGTTCACCTATCTCCGAAACAATCCGTTGATCGGGTGGCGGATCCTGAGGGGGACCATGGGCCAGGTTGCAGGGGGGCGCGCTCCGAGTGTGGCGATCGAGGCAATCCCTTGTATCCCTTCCCATCCTGACGTTCGGGATCATCGGCGGCACCGGCATGGTCCGACGCCGCAGGTCACTTCACTCATCAGAGGAGAATCCATGAACGAGGAAGGCTGGTACATCGATCCGTTCGGCGTACATGAGGCGCGGTGGTTTTCTGATGGGTCACCCACTTCCCTTGTTCGGGACGGTGCAGCCGAGTCGAGTGATGAGCCTCCGAGCGACACCTTTAGTGGGGAACTAACTCGACTTGCGGGTCGACAGGCTGTCAATGGCGAGGACCTTCGTCGATCGGACAGCGATGCCGCACCCTACGACCCAAGTGCGGGACCACTCGCGGCCTTTGACATGATGGGCCAGACAGGCCCCGGGGTCCCTTGGCATCACAAGCCGCGACGGGTTGATTGACCAAGTATGAGACCCACTACACGTTTGCCTTCCCCGCTCTTACCCTCGACCTAACCGGAGGCGGCGTGATTGTCCTACGGCGTCGATCACTTCATCGATAGGAGGAGTTCCATGAACGAAGAAGGCTGGTACATCGACCCCTACGGACACCATGAAGCTCGGTGGATCTCAGGTGGCTACCCCACCTCATTGGTTCGCGATGGCACCGTTGAGTCCCAGGATCCCCCACCCGCCCTGCCCCTACCCCCGGAGATGGAACCATGGGCTTCTGACCTGCCCGGCAATGGGGGAGACCTGAAGCGGGCAGACGATGCCGAGAGCCAGGTATTCGATCCCACCTCGATGAGGGACCGGGCCGAGGGGGCCATCGACAGCGCCACGGGGTTCTGAGCGTCCTGAGCGTCCAGTCCGGTTCGCCGCCCTTCGCAGCATCCTGGTCGGCCCGTCTTCGCGACAAACCCCAGGCCAAGCAGTCACTTGACCTGGGGTTTTCTGGTGGGCCGTGCGGGACTTGAACCCACGACCCCTTGCGTGTCATGCAAGTGCGCTACCAACTGCGCCAACGGCCCAAGGCGTTCGACGATACCACCGCCGTCCCTTCCGCCCCGGCGACCGGGCCCGGCAGTCGCCGGCTCCGACCGATCGTCCTAGGGCACCGCCGACGACACGGCCGGCGTCGACCGCTCGATCGCACCCCATCCGCTGAACTCGCGATGCCGCTCCAGCTGCACAGCATGGCCTCCCCGTAGGCCGAACAGTCGCTTGGCCAACAACAGGTACACGGCGATGGCCACATTGATGACCAGCGTGATCACCTTGAAGACGCTGACCCGCAGCGACAGTTCGTAGAGCTCGATGGGGATCAGGGCCACTGTCGCCACCAGGGTCAGGTACTCGGCCCATCGCTTGGAGAACCACAGACCCACCATCTCCGTGGCTTCGAGGGCGGCGTAGGCCGTGACCAGCAGGCCGAGCTGGATCAGTCGGGCCGGCGAGTACTTGAAGGCGCGACCCAGGTAGCCGAGGACCCCCCTCACCTGGGACTCGCCCGGGGTCGTCCCCGACAGGTCGCTCATGATGTTGACGTAGTCACGATGGAGCGTGGCGTCGTGCCGGGCGAACGTGTAGAGGATGACGGCCAGCGCGGTCAGCACGATCACGTGGACCGCCCGGTCGACGGCGATCAGGCGGAGTACGTAGCGGTCCCGGAGCATGGGGCCACGCAGGGGGACCTCGATCTCCTCCCGGTCCGGCATCCGGTCACGGGTCGGCTCGGAGGGTGGTGAATCGACCACCCAGGCGTCGCATCGCAGACAGCGGTACCAGCGCATTCCGTCCCCCTCGCGGGCCAGCATGGCATCCTCGGGTACCAGGTGGGCGACATCGGTGCCCACCAGGGCATGGTCCTTCCAACCGCAGGTGATCAGTTCGTAGAAGTTGTCCGGTCGCCGGTTGCGTTTCTTCCTGGCCACCTCAGCACCATAGGCTCGGAGTGTGACGAGTTGGTGAAGGGGGAGGCCATGGTGATCGACGTCGGGGGCCATGTGGACCGGATCGAGCGCGACGGGTACACCATCGTGGAGGACGCCATCGCGCCTGAGCTGGTAGACGCACTGGCCGAGGACCTCAACCGGCTGGAGCATGACCTGGGAGCGGTGCCGGCCCGCAACACTTTCGAAGGAGTGCACACCACCCGCATCTACAACCTGCTGGCCCACGGGTCCCACTTCGAGCAGATCCCAGTCCATCCCGCCATCCTGCCCATCTGCGAACGGGTGCTCGACGAGGGACTACTCGTGTCGTCCCTGTCCTCGATCGCCATCGGGCCCGGGGAGACGCCGCAGCCCGTTCACGCCGACGACCAGGTCATCCCGCTGCCCAAACCCCACCCGCCGACAGTCTGCAACACCATGTGGGCCCTGACGGACTTCACCGACGCCAACGGCGCCACCCGGATCATCCCCGGTTCACACAAGGCAACCGAGTCACCCGACCTGAGCCGCAGCTACGACTCCGTCCCTGCCGAGATGCGGCGGGGAAGCGTACTGGTCTGGCACGGCAGCCTGTGGCACGGAGGAGGAGCCAACACCACCACGGTCCGGCGGGTAGGCATCGCCATGAACTACTGCGCCGGGTACATCCGCCAGCAGGAGAATCAACAACTGGGACTGTCTGTCGACACCGTTCGGCACTTCAGCCCGCGGTTGCAGCAGTTGGTCGGCTTCGGCGTCTATCGGGGCCTGATAGGCCACATCGACAAGCAGATCCCGGCCAACCTCCTCCTCCAGGGTTCAGAGGACACCCATCTGGTGTGGGACTACGCCTCACCCTCCTGAGCCGAGACGGCTGTTGCATCCTCTCGTTGGCCCGGACACCTCGAGGACGCCCTCACGCCAGGTACTCCACATGCTCGGGACCCCGACTAATCCGGGCACCGCACCGTCATCGCCTCGTCCGCGTCCCGAGCGGGTGGGGCGCCTGCCTCAGGCCGACCGACCCCACCGGGTGGGGACGGCCCCACAGGGTGGGGACGGCACCGATGCCGCGGTGCTCCGCATGGAGGCGGCGGGCGGAATCGAACCGCCGTACGGGGCTTTGCAGGCCCCTGCCTAAACCACTCGGCCACGCCGCCGTGGCGTCCGGCGATCCTACCCTCCCCGCCGGGATGCTTGAATCTCTCCATGCGGATCGGAATGATCGCCCCACCGTGGACCCCCATCCCCCCCCTCCTGTACGGGGGGATCGAACTGGTGGTCGATCAGCTGGCCCGCGGTCTGCAGGACGCCGGCCACGACGTACTCCTCTTCACCACGGGCGACTCGACCTGCCCGGTACCCCGCAAGTGGGTGCTGCCGGCGGCCGAAGGCACCCGGATCGGCAGCGCCGTGCCCGAGCTCCGGCACGTCATCCACGCCTACGAGGCGGTCCGTCACTGCGACGTGGTCCACGACCACACCGTCATGGGCCCGTTCCACTCTGAGCACTATCCCGGTCTTCCCGTGGCCACCACCATCCACGGGCCCTTCAACGACGAGTTGACCGACATCTACCGGGCCAACGCCGATCGGGTCCCGATCGTGGCCATCTCCCACGCGCAACGGCGGGCGGCACCCGACATCCCCATCGCCAAGGTCATCCACCACGGAGTCGACGCCTCGCACTTCCCGGTCGGCGACGGCCGCGGCGACCAGGACGGCCCCTATGTGCTGTTCCTCGGTCGGATGGCTGCGGACAAGGGGGCGCACCGCGCCATCCGCATCGCCCGCAAGGCCGGCATCCGGATCCTCATGGCGGCCAAGATGCGCGAGCCGTGGGAGATGCGCTACTTCACCGAACAGGTGGAGCCGCTGCTCGGACCGGACGCCCTCTACCTCGGCGAGGTCTCCCACGAGCGCAAGCTGGAGCTGCTGGCCGGCGCTTCGGCCCTGCTGTTCCCGATCCGATGGAACGAGCCGTTCGGCATGGTCATGATCGAAGCCATGGCCTGCGGCACCCCGGTCCTGGCCTTTCCCGAGGGAGCCGCTCCCGAGGTCGTCGACGAGGGGCGCACCGGGTTCATCTGCGAGGACGACAACGCCATGGTGGAGGCCATCGGCCGACTCGATCAGCTCGATCGGAGCGACTGCCGGCTGGCCGTCGAGGGCTACTTCTCGACCAACCGCATGGTGGCCGAGCACATCGAACTGTTCGAATCGATGACGGCCTGAGCCGACGCGCTCAGGAGCGCCGGCGGAACACCAGCTTGGCCACCAACGCGATCAGGGCGACCACCACGATCACCTTGACAGCGAACCAGATGATCCCGGCCACGAAGCTGAGTAGGGCGAAGGCCACGAAGAGGGCGATCACACCCCCTCCGATGATCAGCACCCCGTCGAACAAGCTGAGTCCGGTACGTTCCTCTTCGGCCATGCCTACAGCGTAACGGTCGCCGCCCTACTTCGGTCGGCACCCCTTCCCGGCCCGGTCCGGTCGTCTCAGGCGCAGCCCGACCCCCGACGGCCGGGCCCCGGAATCGGCGGGACCGACCCGGGGCGGTGGTACGGTCCGGCCGTGTCCCTGCGCGCCCGACGGCAGGCGCTCATCGAGCGCACCGACCTCCACGGAGACGACTTCTGCCGCGCCTACGCCGGGGCCGCCGACGAGTGGCTCACCGGGCTGTTCGGCGAGGCCACGGGCGGCGACCACCGGGGCCTGGCCCTCATGGCCGTGGGCGGGTACGGCCGCGGCGAGCTCTGCCCGTTCAGCGATCTCGACGTGGTCCTCATCCACAAGGGTCGGCGAAACGTATCGGCCACCGCCGACCGGATCTGGTATCCCGGTCTGGGACGAGGGCATCACCCTGGACCACAGCGTCCGTCGGCCCGGGGACGCCCTCGAGCTGGCCGGCGAGGACCTCCGGGTGGCCCTCGGCCTGCTCGACGCCCGGGTGGTGTGCGGGGATCCCAGAGTGGCTGAGCCGGTCATCGTGGGGGCCCGCGACCGTTGGGCCAAGCAGAAGCCGCCCTGGCTCGGCGTCCTGGCCGACCTGGTGGCCGAGCGCCACCGCTCGAACGGTGATGTCGGCTTCCTGCTCGAGCCGGACCTGAAGGAGTCCCACGGCGGCCTCCGGGACATCGCCGCCCTCCTCGCCATGATGGAGGCAGTGCCGGTCCTGGCCGACTACATCGACACCGTGGCCGTCGACAGTGCCCGGGCCGTCCTGACCTCCATCCGGGTCGAGTTGCACCGGCGTGCCGGACGCGAACAGAACCGCCTGCTCCTCCAGGAGCAGGACCAGGTGGCTGACGCCCTGGGCCAGCCGGACTCCGATGCGCTGATGGCGGCGGTCGCCACCGCCGGCCGCACCGTGGCCTGGGAGGGAGACGATGCATGGCGACGCCGCGGTGCATGGCAGCGGTCCAAGAAGCCCGGGCGGTCCGGTCGCCGGGCGGAGGGCCGCGAAGGCTCGAGCCGCCCGGAACCGGAGGCAACCCCGCCGCCCGGCGACCCCGACATCGGACTGACCGAGGACGAGGTCGTGCTCACGCCGGCGGCCGATGTCACCGGTGACGCCTCCCTCGTCCTCCGGCTCGCCGCAGTGGCTGCCGAGCGGAACCTGCCCATCGCCCGCCACGCCCTCAACCTGCTTGGCCGGAAGGCTCCGGTACCACCCGAGCCCTGGCCCGACGAACTCCGGGCCACCCTGGTGCGGGTGCTGGCCACCGGTCCTCCCGCCATCGCCGCTCTGGAGGCCCTCGACCAGCGCCACCTGCTCGAGCGGTACCTCCCGGAGTGGGCCTCGGTCCGCAACAAGCCCCAGCGCAACCCGTACCACCGCTTCACCGTGGACCGACACCTGCTCGAGGCCACGGCCAACGCGGCCACGCTGGCCCACCGAGTCTCGCGGGCCGATCTGCTCCTGTTGGGCTCCCTCCTCCACGACATCGGCAAGGGCTTCCCGGGGGACCACACCGAGGTGGGCATGGCCGTGGTGGCCGACATCGGCAACCGGATCGGCCTTCCCCCCGACGACGTGGACACCCTGGTCACCATGGTTCGGCTTCACCTGCTCCTCCCCGACACCGCCACCCGCCGCGACCTCGACGATCCGGCGACCGCCGAACGGGTGGCCAAGGAGGTGGGCAGTCGCTCCACCCTGGAGCTGCTGGCCGCACTGGTCGAGGCGGACAGCCAGGCCACCGGTCCCTCCGCGTGGGGACCGTGGAAGGCCGGGCTGGTGGCGGAACTGGTCGAGCGCACCGGTCGGCTCCTGGCCGGCGAGCCGTTGGCCCCCCCGACGCCGTGGATCACCGACGACCTCCGGGTGATCATGGAGACGGTGCGGGTCCACGAGGTCCCCGCCCTCTCCGTCGATGACCCCACGGTGACCGTGGTGGCCCCGGACCGCCCCGGGCTGTTCGCCGAGGTGACCGGCGTCCTGGCCCTCCACGGACTGAACGTTCGCTCGGCGGTGGTGGCCGGCGAGGACGGCGTGGCCGTCGAGATCTTCACCGTCGAGCCGGCCCGTGGCCGTTGGCCGGCCGCCGCCCGCCTGACCGACGATCTGGCCGGCGTGATGAACGGGTCGCTGTCCATCGAGCGCAAGCTGGCCGAGCGGGCCCGGACCTATCGCAACGAGCACCGGGTGGTGACGCCCCACCTGGTGTCCACCCAGGTCAGCGTGGACAACAACGCCTCGGCGACAGCATCGGTGGTCGAGGTGCGGGCCGAGGATGTGGTCGGCCAGCTCCACCGGATCACCCAGGCACTGGTCGACTGCCGGCTCGACGTCACCTCGGCCAAGGTCTCCACCTTTGGTTCGGCGGTCGTCGACGCCTTCTACGTCCGCGGCCCGGACGGTGGGAAGTTGACCGATCTGCAGCTGATCGCCGACGTCGAAACGGCCATCCGCCGCCGGATCCAGCCGGCCGCCCCGGGGGCGGCCGGCGGCTGACGCCGGCCGGTGGTGCCAGCACACCTTGACGCAGCGCACGCGCTGCCGCGGTAATGCCCCGGTGGACCAGTACAATGGTGCCTCCGGAGGAGAGACATGCCGTCCCAGCACGCACATTCGAAATCCTCATCGCCCCCACGCGCCCGATCGGGCCGCGGGGCCATGCCGATCGTCGTGGCCATGGTGGCTGTGGCGGTGGTCGTCGTGTCCGTGCTGGTCGGCGTCACCCGCTACCGAGCCAATCGTGCCGCGGCATCGCCCACCACCACGGCGGTCCATGCCGTCGATGCCGCGGCCCAGGAAGGGCCCCTCGCCGTGGTCACCACCACACCGGCCGCCGGAGCCACCGACGTACCGACCGACGCCACGGTGTCGGTGCACTTCTCACTCCCCCTCGACCCCCACTCCGCCACCCCGTCCCTGACTCCGGCCGTGGCCGGCGCGTGGCACGAGATCACCGCGGACACCTTCGCCTTCGTCGCCTCGTCCCCCTTCGTCCCTTCCACCACCGAGACCCTCACCGTCCCCGGCGGTAGCGGAGGGGTGACCAGCGCCAGCGGGAAGCACCTGTCCGAGTCCTCGACTGCCACGTTCACCGTGGCCACCGGGAGCACCCTCCGGCTCCAGCAACTACTGGCCCAGCTGGGCTACCTCCCGGTCAGCTTCACCCCGGCCCGGCCCTTGAGCGCACCCCAGGAGGCAGCGCAGGCCCAGGAGGGCTCGTTCAGCTGGCGGTGGACCGAGCCCGCCCCCCTGGTGAGTCTGTGGACAGTGGGGACGACCAACCAGATCACCAAGGGCGCCGTGATGGCCTACGAGTCCCAGCACGGCATGAAGACCGACGGAGTGGCCGGTCCGGCCGTGTGGCAGCAGCTGCTCGGCGACGCCGCCGCGGGCACGGTCGACCCCTCGCCGTACAACTACGTCTACGTCTCCAAGTCGCTCCCCGAGACCACCACCGTGTACAGCAACGGGTCCGCGGTGTACTCCACCCGGGCCAACACCGGGGTGGCCGCGGCGCCCACCGCCTCGGGCACCTTCCCGGTCTACGTGCGGTACAAGGTCACCACCATGTCCGGCACCAATCCCGACGGCTCCAAGTACGTCGACCCCGGTATCCCCTGGGTGAGCTACTTCAACGGGGGCGACGCCCTGCACGGCTTCGTGCGGGGCAGCTACGGCTACCCGCAGAGTGACGGCTGCGTCGAGATGCCGCCGGCCAACGCGGCGGTCGTCTACCCGTTGACGCCCATCGGCACCCTGGTCACCGTGTCCTGAACCGGAACCCGGCCCGGTGGCCCGCAGTCTGGTGTGCTACTGGGCCAGACGGGCCGAAGGGAAGTCGGGTGGGCGGCGCTCCCGGACCGCGGCCAGTCCCTCGGCGGCGTCGGGACCGAGAAAGCCCAGCATCTCGAGGGCCAGGGACTCGCCGAACGCCGGGGAATTGGTCACCATCCACTGATTGAGGACGCGCTTGGTCCACTGCACGGCGGTCCTGCTCCCCTGGGCCAGGCGGCCGGCGATGGCCAGCGCCTCCTCGACGACCTCCCCGTCAGGCACGCACTTCGTGACCAGGCCGATCCGCTCCGCCTCGGGTCCGTCGATGAAATCCGCCGTCATCAGGTAGTACTTGGCCTTGGCCATGCCGCAGAGCAACGGCCAGAGGATGGCGGCATGGTCGCCGGCCGCCACCCCCAGGCGGGTGTGGCCGTCCGACAGTCGGGCCGACCGGGCCATGATGCTCACGTCGGCCAGCAGGGCGACGGCCAGGCCGGCCCCGACGGCCACACCGTTGACTGCCGAGACGATCGGCTTCACCGACGCCAGCATGGCCTCGACCACGGCATTGGCGTCCCGCCACTGCTCGACGACGGCCGCGTGATCCGTGGTCATCCGTTCCACCATGGCCAGGTCACCACCGGCCGAGAAGGCCCGGCCGGCTCCAGTCACCACCGAGACGGCCACCGAGTCGTCGGCGTCCACCACCGGCCAGATCTCGGAGAACTCGCGGTGGAGCCGCTCGTCGGCCGCGTTGAGGACGTCCGGCCTGTCGATGGTGATGAGCACGACCCCGGCGTGCGGGCGCTCGAATCGCAGATGCCGGAAGTCGGCGTAGGACGAGAATGATGGGAGCGGTCGGGGGTCGGCCATGGCACTGATCATGGCCTGAGCCGGGACAGCCGGCGAACCCGCCCCGAGCTGCCCAGCTGCCCGAACCCCCGTTCGGAAACCGGCACCGTGGCCTCCTTGTGGAAAAAAACCACTTAAAGTGTGGAGTAGGCCACTTATCGCGGTTAATGTAGGAACCGAAGGTGTCGCGAACGAAGGACACGGAGATGGCTTGGAGACGCCGGTCCTCGGAAGGATCACCCATGGACGAGCAGCTGAGCAGCATCGACGAGGAGTTCGGCCAGCCGGCGGCCGACGCATCGGAGTCCGAGGCAGGAACCGTCCTGGTGCCCGGCGCAATGTTGTCGGACACGACCATAGAGGGGAAGGAACCCAGCATGAACCAGCACGAGTCCTCCGAGGAGGCGCCGGCAGCATCCCTGGTGGGGTCGCTCGCCGCCTTCTCCCTGTCGGACATCCTCTCCATGCTCGCCTCCACCAAGCAGACCGGTGAGCTGCAGGTGGTCAGCGAGGCGACCGACGGGAAGGTGTGGCTGGCCGACGGCGAGCTCTCCAACGCCAACGTGGGTGCCGCCGCCACCATCGGCCAGGCCGTCTTCGAGCTGGCCTGCATCAGCGAGGGCTGGTTCTACTTCACAGTAGGCGTCGTCTCCTCCAGTGGGCAGCCCACGGTTCCCGTGCTGGCCGTGCTCAACGAGGTCCGTCCCCAGGTCGACGAGTGGCGCGAGATCCGGAGGGACGTTCCCCTCGAGGCCGTGGTGACGTTGGCTCCCAACCCCCCGGGCCAGGACGTCCAGATCCGCAACGACCAGTGGCGGGTCTTGACCACCGTCGGCACCACGGGTCACTCGGTACGAGCGGTGATCGAGCAGATCGGTGGTGACCAGATAGTCGGCCTCCGCACCCTCCGGGACCTCCACGCAGCCGGCCTCATCGAACTCGACTGCGGTTCTTCGGACCAGGTGAGCCGGGACTCCGAGTTGGCCTTCCGATCGCCGGTGGACTACGGCGCCGAGGTGACACTGGTGCCGGACCCTCCGACCTTCACACACGCCGCCATCGATGACGTCCAGACGCTGCCCACCTCCCCTCCCCCGTCGGACGAGGACCCAGCCGCCGACGACGGCCATCAGGACGACTTGGCCGAGGTGGCCATCATGCCCCCTCCCATCGCCGACGATCCCTGGGCGCCGTCGCCCGAGACCACCAGCGCCAGCGACAACGGGGTGGCCTGAGCCACGCCGCCATCGAGGACGACAACACACACCCATCTCGAGACGGGCCCGGCGGCTCGCTCCTAGTTGCCGAAGTTGTAGGTGTTGGTGGTGCAGTTGCCCGTCTGGTCGCAGTGATGGACCAGGGCGATCACCGCGATCGTGACGAAGATGACGGCCACCAGCCCCACGAAGCCGATGATGATCCCGGCCACGGCCAGTCCACTGCCTTGGACGTTTCCCTCGGACCGCTTGATCTGAGACCGTGCCATGAAGCCGAAGACGATGGCCAAGATCGAGCCGAGCCCGCCGAGCCACACCAGGGAGCACACCAGCGAGGCCACGGCCAACCCGTTGGTCTTCTGTACGGGCACGTATCCGTACAGTGGCCCCGCGGACGGATAGCCGTATCCCGGATCCATCGGGGGCGCATGTCCCGGGGGGAGGGGAGGCGGTCCGTAGCCGGGCGGTCCGGGTTGACCGGGCGGTGGGTAGCCGGGCGGTCCCGGGGACGGTCCGAAGCCCGTGTCGACGGCGGGCGGGTACCCCGGCGGGCCGGGGGGTGGCCCGTAGCCGGGCCCGGCTGGAGGCACGGCGCCAGGCACCTGGTACCCCGCCGCCGGCCCCGGGATCGCGGGACCGCCAGCCCACGGAGCGGCCAGATGGGCGTCACCATCAGTGGGACGTGCCTCCGCGGCGACGACCGGAGGGGCAGAGGGCCCGGGGACCTGTTCGGGCGGGTACCACCGCCCGTCCGAAGCCAGCCACCAACCCGGCCCCTGCGACACCTCACTCACAACAGGTCCTCCCCGGTCTCCAGAGCCACGACGCTAGCCGCCGCCCGTTGCGCTCAGGAGGATCCGATTGTCCCCGCCAACCGATCGGCCAGGGCCCGGAAGGCCTTGCCGCGGTGGGAGATCGCATGTTTCTCTGCCGAGCTCATCTCGGCGAAGGTCCTACCGCCGAATCCGTCGGGCGCGAACACCGGGTCGTAGCCGAAGCCCGCGGCACCCGCCGGGAGGAGGCTGATGACACCGTTGACGGTGCCCTCAGCCCACACCTCGCCGCCGTCGCGAAAGGCCACGAACGCGACCGAACGAAACACCGCCCTACGTTGCGCAGGCGTGGTGGCCCCCACGCGTTCCAGCTCCGACATCAGCTTGGCCACGTTCCCGGCGTAGGTGGCGTGTGCCCCCGAGAACCGGGCCGAGTACACCCCGGGCGCACCCCCGAGGGCGTCGACCTCGAGTCCGGTGTCGTCTGAGACCGCGGCGATCCCGGTGGCCTCCATCAGGGCCACGGCCTTGAGGCGGGCGTTGTCGACCAGCGTGGCACCGGTCTCCTCCACATCGGGCACGTCGGAGGGGCGGGGACGGAGCTCGACGCCCGCCACCGACCCGAGGATGGCGGTGATCTCGGCCGCCTTGTCGGGATTGGCGCTCGCCACCACCAGCTGCAGGCCCTTCATAGACCGTCGCCCGCTCACCGAGGGGTCGGCGGAATGGCCAGTGCCTCGGTCTGAAGGTCGAGCAGCTGGGCGATGCCGTGTTCGGCCAGGCTCAGCATCTCGTCGAGCTCGCCCTTGGTGAAGGGCATCCCCTCGGCGGTCCCTTGGACCTCGATGAACCGGCCCGACGAGGTCATGACCACATTCATGTCGACCTCAGCCCGGCTGTCCTCCTCGTAGGGAAGATCGAGCATGCAGACGCCGTCCACCACGCCGACCGACACCGCCGCCACCGCCTCGGTCAAGGGATTGTCCCGGAGGCTTCCCTTCTGGATCAGCCGCGTCAGGGCGTCGTGCAGCGCCACGTAGGCGCCGCAGATCGACGCCGTGCGCGTGCCGCCATCAGCTTGGAGGACGTCGCAGTCCACGGTGATCTGCATCTCGCCGAGGAGCACCATGTCGCACACCGAACGGAGTGACCGGCCGATGAGGCGCTGGATCTCCTGGGTCCGGCCGGACTGCTTGCCCTTGGCGGCCTCCCGGCTGACCCGCTCACCGGTGGATCCGGGGAGCAGGGAGTACTCGGCGGTGACCCATCCCTTCCCGCTCCCCCGCATCCACGGAGGCACCCGCTCCTCGATCGATGCCGTGCACAGCACCCGGGTCCGTCCCATGGACACCAGCACGGACCCGGGAGCGAAGACGGTGAAGTCCCGTTCGAATGACGCCGGCCGGAGCGCATCGGTGCCCCGACCGTCGCCGCGGGCCGTCGAACCCTCTGTCACAGTATGAATTCCTTTCCGATCTCCGCCTGCTCCACCGGTCGGCCGAAGGCGGCCACGGCTTCCGCGACCACGGCCGAGGCCGGGATGGTCGGCCACCGATGCGTCAGCACCAGTCGCCGTGCGCCGGCTCGGTTGGCCTGCTCTCCTGCCTGGCGTCCACTCAAGTGCCCGGCGGTCCCTTCATGCTCGGCGGTGTAGGTGGCCTCGCACAACACGAGGTCCAGACCGGCACCCAGCTCGCCCACTGACCAGCCGGGCCCGGTGTCGGCAGAGTAGCCCAGGGCCCGACCGGCTCCGTCGATGCGGACGGCCAGGGTCTCGACGCCGTGGTCGGTCCGACGGAACGAAAGGTCGAGTGCTCCCAGCCGGACCGATGCACCGCCCGCCACCGGACGCCAGTCGATGACCGGTGTCCCGACTAGGCCGGTTCGATCGAGGAGGTCTGCCGGCCCGTAGACGGGAATCGACTCGCGATGGAGGGCGAACTGGGCGTGGGTGACGAGCGAATAAAGGTCCGTCCAGTGGTCGGGGTGCCGGTGGGTGATGACCACGGCGCCGATCAGTGCCGGGTCCAGATACGCCTGGAGGGTGGCAAAGGTGCCCGGGCCCAGGTCCACCACCACGTGGGTGCCTCCCGCCGTCACCAGGTACCCGCTCCCCGCCCCGCCCGGCCCAGCCCAGCTGCCGTCGCAACCGAGGACCCGGAGGGACAGCCGGACCGCACCCCCGCTCAAGGCACCAGGTTCGGTGGCGGTGGAACCGTCAGGCACCGCCTCAGCGTAGGCGCACCGTAGGAGGGCCTGGATCGACGGCGTCAGAAGTAGATGATGGCCTTGGCCCGCTCCGTCGACCACGTCGAGGTCGTCGGTCCAGGCCCCGGTGGACAGATACTTCCAGCCGCCGTCGGCGGCCACGACCACGATGGTCCCGGCGTCCAGACGGTTGGCGGTCTTGGCCGCGCCGGCCAGGGCCGCCCCGGACGAGATTCCGGCGAAGATGCCCACCTCGGTCAGTCGCCGGGTCCACTCGATCGACTCGCGGGGCCGCACGATGCGTCTTGCGGTCCAGCAGCTCGGCGCCCCGTGGTTCTCGACGAAGATCGGCGGGATGTAGCCGTCGTCGAGGTTGCGCAGCCCGTCGACCATCTCCCCGGCCGGAGGCTCGACGGCCCAGATCTTGATCGTCGGGATTCTGCTCCTTCAGGAAGCGGCCCACACCCGAGCAGCGTCCCCGACGTGCCGAGTCCGGCCACGAAGTGGGTGACCTCGGGGCAGTCGCGCCAGATCTCCGGGCCCGGTTCCCTCGTAGTGGGCCTTGGGGTTGGCCGGATTGGCGTACTGGTAGAGGAAGACCCACTCGGGGTGCTCGTCGGCCAGCGCCTGGGCCTCGCGCACGGCTCCGTTGGACCCTTCCGAACCCGGGGACTCGATGATCTCGGCACCCCACACCTCGAGCAGCTGGCGCCGCTCGACCGACACGTTGGTGGGCAGCACGACCTTCAGCGTGGTAGCCCTTCACCCGGCAGACCAGGGCCAGGCCGATGCCGGTGTTGCCCGACGACGGCTCGATCAGCGTCTGGCCGGGCTTGAGAACGCCGTCCTTCTCCGCCTCCTCGATCATGCGACAGCGCGATCCGGTCCTTGACCGAGCCGCCGGGTTCTGCCCCTCCAGCTTGATGAGGATGCGAACGTCCGGGTTCGGGCTCAGCGCGCTGATGTCGACCAGCGGGGTGTTCCCGATCAGCTCGAGAGCGGAGCCGTAGCGCGTCATCGCTGTCGGGGCTCCGCTGGGTCCGAGGCTCCCCCGGCCACGGCGGGGAGGATGGAGATCTCGTCGCTGTCCGTGACCGGGGTGTCCAGGGCCGAAAGGTACCGGACGTCGTCGTCGTTGAGGTAGACGTTCACGAACTTGTGCAGCGTCCCGTCGTCGTTGAGGACCTGGCCCGAGAGGCCGGGGTACCGGCCGGCGAGGGCGACCAGGACCTCACCGACGGTGGTCCCGTCCACGGACACGGCCTTGACGCCGCCGGCGTGGGACCGCAGGACGGTCGGTAGGTTGACTTGGACGGGCACGGGGTCTCCTCTGGCTCTGGATCGGGTTCCGGTTCGATTCCGACCACTCGTCGGCGGCAAATGTTG
Source organism: uncultured Acidimicrobiaceae bacterium (assembly GCA_963817005.1). Taxonomy (GTDB): domain Bacteria; phylum Actinomycetota; class Acidimicrobiia; order Acidimicrobiales; family RAAP-2; genus Bog-756. The sequence continues at coordinate 473,865 of CAWFMN010000004.1, read as the reverse complement.
ACGAGTTCGGTGAGGATTCTACCGGGGCTGCAGCCGGACCGGCTCCTCGGTGATCGCGCCGTCCACGATGCGATAGCTCCGCACCACCGGCTGCGCGTCGCGGAGCGACACGAGCACGTAGTGCCAGCCGGGGTCCGGAGCCTGGGCCACGTCGGTCGGCGACGGGTAGGCCTCGGTGTGGGTGTGGGAGTGGAAGACCCCGATGATGTCGAGTGCCCGGCGGCCTCGGCGTCCCGGTCGGCCCGCAGGTGGTCCTTGGGGTCGACGGTGTAGAGCTTGGCCGACGCGGCCAGCGTTGCGGGTCGGGTAGCAGGTGACCGCCTCGCCCGTCTCCGAGGTCGCCACCCAGCAGGCCGCAGGCCTCGTCGGGCAGGCCGGTCAGGCAGTGGGCCACCATCTGGTCGTGCACCAGTTTCGGGAGCAGGAGCATGGTGGAGTGCAGGCTAGAGGAAGCCGTCGCCGGATCGGGCGACTACCGTCCCTGGGCATGGCGCAGCGAAGAAGAAGGCGACCGCCGTCGGCTCCGGCCGGTCGGGCCCGGCCGACAGCCCAGGGCAGACGGCAGGCAGCGAGGCCGACAAGGCGGTCGCCTCCAACCGGCGCGCCCGCCACGACTACGAGATCCTCGAGACCGCTCGAGTGCGGCATCGTCCTGCAGGGCTCCGAGGTCAAGTCGCTGCGGGCCGGCCGGATCGCCCTGCAGCGATGCCTACGCCCGGATCGACGACGGCGAGATGTGGCTCTTCGGCGTGCACATCCCGCCCTACGCGCACGCCAACGGGTTCGGTGCCCACGACCCCGACCGGCAGGCGCAAGCTCCTCCTCCACCGCCGGCAGATCGACGAGCTGGATGGGCCGACCGCAGCAGCAGTCCCTGACCCTGGTGCCCGCTCTCCCTGTACTTCAAAGAGGGCAGGGCCAAGGTCGAGCTGGCCCTGGCCAGGGGTCGGCGGCTCTACGACAAGCGCCACGTCATCGCCACCAGGGACGCCAGCCGGGAGGCGGCGCGGGAGGCGAGGGCCGCGGCCAAGGGCAGTTCGTTCCGCTGAGCGGGTAAGATGGGGCTCGTCGACTGGCGGGCGCCCGTCCGGCCGTCTGGAGAAACCCCAGGGGGTGATTGGCTTCGACTCTGGTCGTCGAGGTAGGAGAAGCGAGCCGTGGTCTCCGGAGCCACGTTAAAGAGCCGGAACCAAAAACAAACGCCGAGCCTCAGCTCGCGCTCGCTGCCTAGAAACTAGCGACGTCCGACCGGTCCCAGTCCCTACGGGTCGGAAACGGGCGTCATCTAGTGGGGCTTACCTGAACGGCTGCGCCGACGGGCGGTCAGGGACACCTCAGTCGGATACGGAACGACTCTGCTGCCGGTAGCGGAGCCGGTCCCGACAATCTAATGACCGGCTGCGCTCGGAGAAGACCCATTGAGAAGCCGGAGGACGCGGGTTCGATTCCCGCCACCTCCACGATGCCCTGATCTGTTTTCCCGCAGGTCAGGGCATTGTCTTGTCCGGATTATTGGCCGTCAGGGTCCCAGAGGGCACAAAAAGGGCACACGGGGCACGCCGGAGCATCGCTAATACGCCCGACTGGGGACCATCAAGCCGGGCGATGATTCCCGACGACGGATTACGTCTGATAGCTCCATGGACGATGTGCACCAGACCTTCGACACATCACCGCAGGCCCCAGGGCACTGCTTCTGGCTCGTGGCGGACTCTGAGTCCCTCGTCCCGTGCTCCTCCCCGGTCGAGTTCGAGGGGCGGTTCAGGGACTGGAGGGGCACCTGGCACTCAGTAGAGGCCTGCTCCGGTCATGCCGGCCACCTCACCGACTGGAGCCGGATCAAGGCAAGCGTGATCGACATCTCAACGGCCCGGAAACGATCTCGATCCCCTTACCCCGGCCCGCTGCCGGCTTAGTCGTCGCTGCCCTGCCCTACCCTGACCTGCGTGGCCCAGCTCGCCCACTACTGCGAGGCCTTCTCGCTCGAGTCGGAGCGCTGCTTCGGGCTAGTCCATTCTGAGGACGGAACGGGGCACGCGAAGCACTGCCCGTACTTCACCGAGTGGCGTGGGCGGTTCAAAGACCGAGCTGGGCACTGGCATACCGTCGAGTCCTGCGATGGTCACAAGGCGGACCTGGACTCGGTCAAGAGGATCGGTGGGACCACTCCACTCCGCACGGGACTGCCCCGGAGCCCCTGAAATGGTCGGGCCCACCTGTCACTCCCCCGCCCTACCCTGGTTCGGTGGCCCGGCTCGCCCACTACTGCGAGGTGTTCGCACCTCAACCCAGGTGACTGTTCAGGTGGCTGTGCGTACCCCGCCGGTGCGCACAGCCCAAAACGGCTCCGAGAGCAGCAGGAGTGAACCCACGTAGGCGTTCGCCACTCCGGGAGCTGCCTGGCTGGCGATACCCGAAGGGGTCCTCGCTCCGCTGTATCGGTCGCTGAAATAGCAGGTAGGACCCTGCCCGGCCCTCAGACAGGTGATGACTGGAGCTTGTCCCCCCACGACATCGACGGTGACCTCGCGGTTATGCACGGCCCAAGTGCCGCTGTTGGGGGGAGGTCCGACGGTGTGGTCGCGGAACAGGACGAGGGTCTGCGTGCCAAAATCCTGGACAAAGACCTGGTAAGTGCCCGACACCCAGGGAGTGCCCGCAGCCGCCGGTTCGGCCGGGCTGAGCAGCACAAAAGTGGCGATCAGCGGGAGTATGACCAGCGCGTGAACGGGCCGTCGCAGCACGGTGGCACCTCCAACTCTCGGTCGAGAGGAATACTACCGAGCGCTGGGCTCGAGGTCATTCCGTCGCCGCACGTAGCGGCCACAGGGACGATGTGGACTCGGTCCAGAGGATCGCTGCCGATCCGCACAGGATGCGCCAGGAGGCTCGCAATCGTCCCTTCTGGACGTAGGTACTACGGCCCCGGGCCAGGCCTACATGACCCGATCGGCGGGAACCGGTCATCTGGTCGGCGGAACCAGGGCCGGGCCCGGGGCGTACTTGCAGATACCCAGCGCCGGCCTGTTGAAACATTCCCTCAGAGCCTCCGGACGGCGAACTCGTCCACGGAGGCGTCACACTTCCGGCAACTGTGACCTTGCCCGCCGGCAGGGCAGCTAGGCGAGTGGTCCTCCCAAGGGCCGGAGAGGACTCCTCCGCTATGTGGGCACCCGACCACGTCCTCGAGGTCTAAGTCGTCGGTCACGCTGCCACACCCAACCAGTCAAGAGTCGCCGTTGCGTGGGGAAAGGCGAAACGGACCGGAAGGTCGGCGGCCCGGGTCATCCTCCCTCCGCGCCAAATGGCAAGCAATGGGGCGGGTGGAACATCCACTGCTGTGGAGCTGACGTCAGCTTGACCCATTGGGTAGCGCTCGGTCAGACGGGACCTCCGGCCCTATCCGGACGGCCTTACAAGGAATACGTTTCTTGCAGAGGGGAGCAACCGGCCGGAGGTGGTGGCGATGGCGACGAGGCGGATCAGGGTCGTACTGGTGCTCGTTCTCCTCGGCGTAGCCGGGCCCTTGTCGGCCGGATCGGCTTGGGCCAAGACACCGAGGCCAATTATCACCGGGCTGTCGGCCTCACCCACCACGGTTACTACCGTCTCCGGCCAGTCGACGATATCGGCATTGGTGTCGAATGCCACCTCGTGCACCGTCTCGGCCACGCCGGCACTGCTGGCTGGTGCCGGCTCGGTCGGCTGCTCGGGCGGTACGGTCAACCAGGTCGTGGCCTTCCCCCACAACTCGTCGCCAAATCCAAAGAGTGGCGTTATCTACAAGATCACCCTCACCGCCACCGGTCCTGGCGGCATCAGGTCGAAGGAGGTAAGAGTGAAGGGCTTCGTCCTGTCTGGGGCCGTTGTCGGCCTGTCTCCCCTGGGCCCTACGGGCGCAGGCGCAGGTTCTACGTGGTTGGAGAGTCCCGTCCCCAGTCCCAGTCTCTACAGCGACCTCCAAAGCGTCTCCTGCACCAGCGGATCAAGCTGCATCGCCGTCGGAAACCAATCGGACGGTTCGGTGGAGCAGACCCTGGTCGAGGCATGGGACGGGACCACTTGGACGGTGGTCCCCAGCCCGGCCCCGGGTCCGACAAGCCACCTTAATAGCGTCGTCTGCACGAGCGCATCGGACTGCGTGGCTGTCGGTGTAACAAGTTCCGGTGCGTATCAGACCCTGATTGAGATGTGGGACGGGTCGGCTTGGTCAGTAGCCCCTAGCCCCAATCCCAGCAACGTGGATGTCCTCAACGACGTGACATGCACGGACCCATCGAACTGCGTGGCGGTCGGATCTCAGCAGACTGGTGCGGGTCCGCAGGCATTGATCGAGGCATGGGACGGGACCACCTGGACGGTGGTCCCCAGTGCGGCCACGGATGCGGCGATCGTGCTGAGTGGAATCTCCTGCACGAGCGCATCGGACTGCGTGGCTGTGGGTTTGAGCGCGAGCACGGCGAATCAGCCGCTCATCGAAACCTGGGACGGGACCAACTGGGCGGTGACGCCCAGCCCCAGTTCCAGCGCGGCGGGCGTCCTGAATGGCGTTTCATGCACAAGTGAATCGAGCTGTGTGGCGGTCGGCTATGCCGGAAACGCCAACGGGTCGCAGGATGAGACTCTGGTTGAGAGCTGGGACGGGACGGCTTGGTCGGTAATCCCCAGTGTGAGCCCGGTGAGCCCCTACAGCGAGCTCTTCGGAATCTCCTGCGCCACTGCATCAGACTGCGTGAGCGTCGGTGAGGTCGCGGACGTCCAGGGGGCGCGGACACTGATCGAGACATGGGACGGGACCGCCTGGTCGCTCACTCCGAGTCCCACCCTGTTGCGCCCATACAGCGACCTCTGGGGCGTCACCTGCATCAGCCCATCGAACTGTGAGGCCGTCGGTCAATCCCGGAATGGACAGGCACTTGTGGAGACGAACAGCTATCCGCCCGGCTCGACCTCAACATCTGCCTCCGTGTCCCCCTCTTCCGTATCGGCCGGCAGTTTCGTGACCTACTCCGCTGCAGTGACGGGGCCCGGCACGGCGACTGGAATTGTCACCTTCACTATCGGATCGACTCTGCTTTGTACGGCGACACTTTCCGGTGGCACCGGTTCATGCACCACATCGAACGCACCTGTCGGCGTCGATACCGTCACAGCCACCTACAGCGGCGACACCGAGTTCGCCCCCTCATTTGGGACCACGATCCTGACCGTCACGCTCATTCCGACGACCATCACGCCGTACTTCACACCCTGGAATCCTGTCGTGGGATCTCCTGTGACCTTCGGCGCCTTGATCAGCCCGTATTGGGAGGTGATCCAGCCGTCGGGCACCGTCACTTTCAGCATCGGCGACGCAACACTCTGTACGGCGCCGGTCTCTGGGGGCGGGGGTAGCTGCTCGGCGACGACGGCTCCACTCGGATTCGACGAAGTCCACATGTCCTATAGCGGTGACGGCAACTTCGCATCGTCGTCTGACGACGCTTCTCTGATGGTCACGAACCCGGCCCCCAGCGTCACATGCTCAAAGGTCGGGGGGAACGTCTACGTCTCGCACACCACCAACTTCACCTCGTGTGTGCCTCCCATGGGGAGGCTGGACAAGAAGGCGACTACACCTGGCGGCTATCTGAGTTTTTCGGGATTCAGCCTGACGTGGTCGAGGACAAATCAATCGACGCTCGTTTCCTTCCGGCAAACCTTGCCGGGTCAAGGTGCATGCAATACGAAGTCGACCGAGCGCGACATTTCTGGAATCGTGAGGGGCGGCACGTCGACGTACACTCAGCTCTACGATCCGGTATCGCTACGAGTCTGTGTCACCAAGGGAGGCCACGTCAGTCTGGTGCCTGGGACAACGGCGGGCCTCTGACAGAACCTTGGCGACCGATGCCCGGTCACAACCCTGTCGCTGGCGTACGACGCAGGTGAACCTTCGCCACCCTCGTCGGAGAGCACCACCTAAATGGCTTCCGACCCAGAAGGGCCAATTGCGCCCGCGAAGTTGCTCAGCTGAGGAGCAAGTGGAGCACTTTGGGCGTCGCCCGTGCTCGGCTATCTCGCTCCGTCCAACTATGGCTCTCAGGTCTGCCGGCTGTCCGGGCTCTGGGCGGCAGAGGCGGTCCTGTCCTTCCTGCGCCAACTCTGGATTAGCAGTGCTCACGGCGGAGAACCTGAGACATCTCGTCAGACCCTGCCCGCTCTGGATAATTCTCAGTCCACATCTCCCCGTAGTGGGATGCGGCATACCTGTTCTCGGAACCCACTCTCCCCCTGGGCGACTTCACTCCGTCGCACTATGGGTCGTTGTCACCACCAGCCCCGCGAGCGCATACGTCTGATGCTTATCGAGATTGTTCCTGGCTCGGTCGTACCGCCTGGTAGTCCTGGGGTCGGCATGACCAGCAGCATCCTGGACGTCCCTCAGGCTCGCTCCAGCGTCCAGTGAGAGCGTCACGAAGGCGTGTCGGAGATCGTAGGGTACAGACTGCCTGTTTTGTCCGGGAGGGACCGAAGAGCCAGTTTCCTCATCAGTCTCCATGCCCCGGTGCGGTCCAGACGTGGCCCCGTAGAGGTCGTCCGATATCCCGTCCTCCTCCCCCACGTCAACTAGAGGTTGATCTCCCGGAGAAGGTGCAGGGTCATGCCGTTGGTCGTGCGGTACACCTTCCGGCGGGCCACTCGCTTGGCGTAGGCACCTGGACCCCTACTGGCGGCCTGGACGTTGCCGAGGTCTCTGGCCGCTCGGTAGAGCTGGCTCCTGAGCGAGTGTCGTGCCATTTCTCCATCCTCCCTGTCACCCTGGCCTCCCTGTCACCCTGGCCCTTTCGGCCGCAGCCGCCAGGCCCACACGTGCGCCGCCTTGAGCTTCGCCACCGGCTCACGGAATTGGACAACCGGACTCGCGTCATGGACGACGACGACCGAGGCACCTCGCATGCCCAAGCAGTCGCCTTGAGCCGCCCCGCCAGGTTCGCCGGGTCGACGCTCCTGACGGGCACCGCCAAACGCTAACCCACGGGAGCTGCTGCAAGGTGTTGTGCGCTCGACAACACCGCTCGTCCTGCAGTCACCACCTGTCGGAGATCGGCCGGCTCCGCCGCCCACACCGTGGGGGGTCGTGCCAGGAGGTACGCGGGCCCTAGGATCGCTGCGACCACCCCAACGACGAGAACCGGTTGGACCACCCGTCGAGGTCGATCCGCCGCCTGGACCGTCCATGCGGGCAACACGTCCCGTTGCAGCCTGGGCCTTCGCCCGGGAGTGCCGATCCGGACGAACAGCGGCGGGCGAACATCGTGCGCCGCGGAGGCGACCGACCGTCCAAACGAGTGTTTGAGGTCCGATGTTCACAATCCTGCAACCCATCGAGAGGGTGGTCGTGTTACAACGGGGAGCGGGTCGGTAGTGTGATCCGGCCGTCACGGGTGATGCGCCACCGTCGAACCATCCCCCCCGGATCGACGGTGGGCGCTCCCCGTGCCGAGTGTCGGCCGAGGTCCGGGTCGCAATTCAAATGCTTCCAGTACCGAGGACCGCGGCCTGCTCCTGTACGGGAGAATCCGGAGAGCCGGGCAATCTCGGCACGGCCTCCCCGACCGAACGGCGGTCCGATGCGACGACGCGGCCGCGCTGGTGCGGTTCACAGGTGACGCGGTCCAACGGATCGGCTGGATCGCCCGGTGGCGGGTGGGCAGCCCCTGGTCCCCACCCACCCGCACCGAGTCCGGGACCGGCGATTGGCAAGGGCGGTTCGCGGAAACCGACACCGCCGATCCAGTGTTGATTCTGACGGAAGTCCCGACTCCCTGACCAGAGTCGACATCGTTCCGTGGTCGAGATGCCGCGGATGGCGGTCTCGCCCCTGCCTGGAGGCGGAGGGTGTTTGCCAAACGTTCATCCGGCGCGACGTCCATTTCGGTTCACGACTTGCTACAACATTTTGCGGGCCGATTCCCCCCTCCGGCCCAGGGCGCGGGACTCAGTGCTCGCCGCCGGCCCACTTCGGCGGCGAGCACTGGCCGTGCCTGCCCGAGTGCCGGGCCTTCCGCTTCGTGGCCTACAGGCCGTCGAAGAAAGGATCGTGTGCCTCAGGGTCGTTCGGCAGGTCCCACAGGTCCGTGACTCGACCATCAGCGTCCAGCGCCAGCAGATGGACTTCGTCGACATCGAGGGTGGCTCCGTCTGGACGGCTCGCCGTTTCATAGACCACGACTACGGCGTGACGGTCGTCGGCGAAGATGCCGGAGATCTCCAGCTTCTGGGTTCCGCCGGTCAGTTCGAACGTACCGATCAGTGCCGCGGCAATGCTTGGCCCCCGTGTGATCCCCGCTGAGCGGACCCGAGCCGGTGAAGTGGAAGATGGCATAGAAGGCGAGATCCTTGAGGCCCCGTCAACATCGAGATTGGCGACAGCCTCATAGGCGTCACGGACCCTCTCGACATTGGGATGCTCCGTGAGGTCGGGACTCCTCTCGATGGGACGGTCCATGCCTACCAGCAATACGGCAAACGTGGACTTGACCAGGGAACGACCTGGCGAACCGAATGGCTGGGCGAACGAGCTGAGTTCTCGAGGAGGCCGGAAAGGCACGCCCGGCTGGACCGCACACGCCTGGCCGACGACCACGGCCGGTGGTATGACTGCCCGCCGACCCGGGAACCCCGGTCGGACGGATTCCTCAGACGTCATCCCACTGAGGCCGCACGGAGGTCAACAATTCGGTTGAGTGTCGCCCAGGTGACAGACGGGTTGGTGATGGAAGCGCACGATGTGAGGGTAGGTCGGGTCTAACGACTCCTGACCGGCCCCGGAGTCCGGGTGGCGACCCCCCCTCCACCCAACGGGGACCGGTCAGGAGCGGTAGGCCCCGAGCCGGCCTACGTAGCCGGGTTGGCGGGAACCGGGTCATCTGGTGGCGGAACAGGGCCGGCTCGGGGCGACCACAAGCCAAGACCGCCATACCTATTGCAACTGAGGCACCTATTGCAATTAGCAGTTGCAATCGCGCTCTCGGCGGCGTATCTTCCGAGTTCCGGCGGGAACCGGGCTGGCAGGGAACTCGGGACCGGCGGACCCGGGTGCCGCCAGGGTCCGTCGACCCCCAGGTCCGTTCGTGAGCAGAGCTCAGCGGTTGGTGCCGCCCACCCAAATGAAGGTCAAAGGTTCGCTGTACGGACGGACACCGGCCGGTGGCAGACGGGTGAGGGTTGCGGAGCGACACCGCTGGCAGCATCCGCCGAGCTGTCGGCGTCCGCCAGGCGCCGCCCGGACCTCACGTAAGGGTCGGGCCAAGACGTCGATGGGAGTCGAGAAGAGCCCGAGCCGGCCTTCATGACCGGTTGGCGGGATCCGATCAACCGGAGGCGGAATCCGGGGCCGACCCGGGATAGTGCAACGCTAAGATCCGGCCCTTGAAATCAGCTGAGAATCGCTCGGCCGCAGACTGGCGCCCTCACGAACAGGAGCTACTGATGGACCTCAGCCATGAAACGGTGAAGGCAGGCTCCCACTGCTCCGTCCAGAGTGTTTGGAGCTCGGGTGGCATGCCAGACAGCATCTGGTCTCTCTGCTCGGGCGTTAACCGCTCCCGCACCAGTCCGAGCGCCAGCCATGGCTTGTCGGTTCTGATGGACCGTAGGGCATGACCGGGGAGTTGACCCCATTCTTCCGGGCTCATCCAGGCGCTGGCAATGGGAAGCACCGTGCTCTCCTCTTCGGCCAGATGGGGTCGGAGTGTCTCGTCGACCGTTCCGATCAGGTTCACGACAGCCTGACCGCCGTCGACGGAGGGGTCGGCCCGCCAGGCGGCGATCGCCACCCGTGCCTCTTCCATCGGCTCATTGAGCAGGCTGTGCTGGGCGTCAATCCGCTCAAGGGCCGCCTTCTCGCCGGCGCAGCGCTCCTCCAGGACCGGATAGATCAATTCGTCCTCGCCGGCATGGTGCGCGTGCAGGAACTCCAGGACATTCTCGCAGAACGACCCGATCACCTCGACGCGTTCAGGCTGGTCACCGGCTCGGCCGACGAGGGCTGGTGCCGCGTCCAATGCTCCGACCAGAGCCTGATGAACGGCGATCATGTCCGAGGTCTGGGTGGTGTAACTGCCTGGTGCCGTCATGACGAAACGGGTTCCTTCCGGTGATGGATCCGGTCCACCGAATCGGCGGACGTCCAGGGCCGGCCTGGACCGGGTTCAAGCTAATCGACGTGCCTGGGAGTTAGGTGTGACCCGGACTTCATCGGAGTGCGGGCCGCAGGGGCACCGGCCCGTCACGTCCCGCCCGCCAGGTACCCGATCCTCGGCCGTCGGGGGCCCGGCACGGTCGCACCGTCGGTGACGGCCGTGACCGTCGAGAGGCACCCGGCATCACCCGCGGCTTTGGTTTGGCCCGATTGGCGTCGGATCGGTGCCCGGTCCCCCAGCCGAGGCTCGATGGTAGGCGAATCTTGCAATCGACTGCATTATCTCTGGCTCGAGTGGCGATTGACTCCCCAGCCCGGGAGGTGCAGGTTGGGGTTATGACCACAGATGAGCGACTCGACATGATCGAGAATGCACTGGCGACACTTGCCGACATCGTGGAACAGCGGTCGGGCTGCTTCGCACACGATCAGCAACCGGTCGTCCAAATACTCGGGGAGAAGTTCCAACTGTTCCGGGAACATGTCGCCGCCCAGCGATTCTCCGGTTCGATTCGGATCGACGTCCCGGACCGACGCGGCACGACCGCCGGGAACCAGTTGACGTTGTAGGGGTCCCCAGACCCGCGGGAGGGGATGCTCGTCCCGCGGCGACCGGCCGCGCACCGTTCGGAGGGCGATCCGGAGGGATTTGGGCCGCCCAGAAGACGGGTCGGGCTCGACGTTTGGGGGGTGGTCGCAGCCTCCGTTGACCACTTCACCGCCCGCCTCTTGATTGTCCGACCAGGCAGGTGCACAGTCGAACCATGGGGGTAGTAGTACCTCGGAGGCCATGATGGGCAAGGACCAGAACTCGATCGTCTGCCTGAGATGTGGATCGATCGGAAGCACGGAGGACGTCGTGCGGCCGGCGAAGCCTGGCGGAAGGGGGACGTCCGACCGGTGGGTCAAGCAGTGTTGGGTGTGCGGCTTCGAATGGGACGCTCCCGGGCTTCGCGATGCGTCGTGAAGGAGGAGTCAGACGGACGTTCCGGGACGAGCATCTCTCGAGCTCGCCCACCGCGGCGCGAGAACCTTGGCCATCATGGCGTGTAGCCCCTTCAATTCCCGGTCGACCACCAACCAGGTGCTCGACGAGCCCGTAGCCACGGATTCGAGCGTGGTTGCCGCATTGGCATAGGACCGTGCCAGCCGGGCCAGCTGCACATCGAAGTCAGGATCGGGGCTCGGATGGTCCGTGCTCCACCGCCGACAGGTCCCCGAAGCGGCCCTCAATTGATCGGCGTTGGCCACGAGGGCGGGCGCCCACCGTCGCTCGGCCGTCGCGTCGCACTGGTCCAGAGCGGCCACAATTGTGGCAAGGATGGGGGCGAAACCCCTCTGCCACTCGACGAATGTCTCCACTGGCTGCCCCCAGCGCGCCCGTTGATTCCACGACTTTCGAATCGGCGGACGACCCCCCTGGCTGCCGTCCGCCCGATTCGAATGGCCCAGTGCCACATTCGTTGACGATGCCGATACAGGGCCAGACGAGGATTATGAACCACTCCGATCGGTTTGCCTAGAGCAGACTGCGAAGCGTGGTCGTCGCACTTCATTGCGCGCGTCTCGGCATCGGAGTGCTCCTGGTCCGCCACTCGGGGGCCGGACCGCCCCGATCGCCGGTGCGCCACTCACTCCGGGCCGCCGCCCCCCGATGGCGCCTCACGCCGGAGGTTGACCTCGGCTTCGGCTGGTGCTCGGACCGCGTCCAGTGCCAATAGGGCGGCGCCCAGCACCGGAGCGGCGTCGAGCCGACGGAACCGGGCTCGCGGGACCACCTTTCGAATCGCCGTCTCGATGCGCCCACCGAACGCCGCGTACTCGCTCTCGAACAGTCCGCCGCCCAACACCACTTCGACGCCTTCGTCGACGACGCCGAGCCGTTTCGTCGTGGCCGTGACCATGGCCACCACCTCGTCGCCCAGCGCATCCACAGCTCCGGCGGCCACCTCGTCCCCCGCGGTGGCGGCCTCCAGGCACACCCGAGCCAACTCGAACAGTCGCCCGTAGGGCACCTCACCCGTGTAGACCGCACCCAGCACCGATTCCGGATCGCTTCGGTCGAAGTGCGACGGGACCAACTGGGTCAGCGCGGTCGGCCGGCCGCGTCCGTCACCGGATCGGAGGGCCAGGCCCAAGGCCCGCACGCCCAGCCATGAGCCTCCGGCGGCCAGGTCACCGGAGAGCTCCCCCAGCGAGGGAAATCGGACCACCGACCCGTCCGGTCCCAGACCCACGCAGTTGAGCCCGGAGCCGCACACCACCGCGACCCCCCAGCCGGCCTGCGCCCCGGCTCGCAGAACCGCCAGCGAGTCGTTGAACACGGTGGTGGTAGCGGTCCAGCCACGCGACTCGATGGCCTCGGTCAACCGTTCCTCGTCGACGGGGAGGTCCAGACCGGCCATGCAGTACACGCCGATGCGGGCGACCGGGGGCAAGGCCCCGGACCAGCCGGCGTCGCGGACGGCGGACTGGACCGTGGAACCGAGCGCGTCCATGGCGCCGTCCAACCCCGAGAACTGGTGGTTGGACCCCTCGCCCCGGGCCGAGCCCACGATGCGACCGTCCGCCGTGAGCAGCCACACGTCGGTCTTGGACGCCCCGCCATCGACGGCCAGGAGCAGCTCGTCAGGCGTGGGGCCTTCCGTCACCGTTCAGCCTCGCTTCCGTCCACAGGGGGATGTTACGTTCAGCGCGTGGGAACGAAGGTAGCCGTCGTAGGGGGTGGCAGCACCTACACACCCGAACTCGTGGACAGTCTGTGCGACCACGAGGACCGCCTGGTGGTGGACGAGCTGGTCCTGCTCGACCCGGACCTCACGCGGCTGGAGGTCGTCGGAGGCCTGGCCGGACGGATGCTCCGGCGCCGGGGCTGGGCCGGAGACCTGGTCACCACCGACGACCGTCACCGGGCCCTTGACGGTGCCGACTTCGTGATCGTCCAACTGCGGGTGGGAGGTCAGGCCGCCCGGCACACCGATGAGACGTTGCCGATCGGCTTCGGCTGCCTCGGCCAGGAGACGACGGGACCGGGCGGGCTGGCCAAGGCCCTCCGAACGGTTCCCCTGGTGTTGGAGATCGCCGAGGAGACGGCCGCACGCGGCGCACCTGGTGCCTGGCTGGTGGACTTCACCAACCCGGTCGGCATTGTGACCCAGGCGTTGGTCGACGAAGGGCACCGGGCCCTGGGGTTGTGCAATGTCGCCATCCACGTGCAGCGACGCATCGGCCACTACCTCGACACCGATCCCGACGGCGTGGCCATCGAGCACGTCGGGCTCAATCACCTCACCTGGGTCCGGTCGGCGCGGATCGACGGGGTCGACCGCTTGCCCGAGCTACTGGACCGATTCGGCCCCGAGCTCGAGCTGGAGAGCGGTGTGCCTGCCGGGCTGCTCCGACTCCTGGGCGCCCTGCCGTCCTACTACCTCCACTACTACTACTGCCTCGACCACGACGTGGCCGAGCAGTCGGCACCGGGGTGGCGTTCGCGGGCCGAGGTGGTGGCCGAGCTGGAGGCCGAGTTGCTCGCCCAGTACCGCGACCCCGCCCTGGACACCAAGCCCAACAAGCTCTCCTACCGCGGAGGTGCCTTCTACTCGGAGGCAGCGGTCCGGCTGATCGCCTCGCTCCATGCCGGGACCGGCGACGTCCAGGTGGTCGACGTACGCAACGAAGGCAGTATCCCCGGCCTGCCCGACGACGCCGTGGTCGAGGTTCCCTGCACGGTCGACAACGAGGGCGCCCACCCGATCGCACAACGTGCGCTGCCTCCCGAGATGGCCGGCCTGGTGGCCCACTGCAAGGCCTATGAGCGACTGGCCGTCGAGGCCTCGCTGTCGGGCAGCCGGACCGCCATGGTCAGGGCCCTGGTTGCCAATCCGCTCGTCGGTCAGTACCCCCTGGCCGAACGACTCGCCGATACCCTGCTCGCCGCCAACCGCCGCTTCCTGCCTCGCTTCTTTCCCGAGGCGCCATAGTATTGTCAGAGCTTCTGACAGCAGATTCGGCGGAGCCCCACGGGTTTCGCGCTCTGTGACACGTTGCCGGCACCGCCCGTGACCACCCTGGCCTAGGCGCCCCGGACGTGCCACGATCGGTGATGTTCGGGCGGTTCCCATCGTGATGGTCGTCTCCACCGGTCGGTCGTGCCGGACTCGGGTCGACCTGGGCGATAGCTCCGCCATCGATCGAGCGGGCAGCCGTCCCGTCCGGGATGCACGACGACGGGGACCGTGTGGTGGTAGGCAGGGGGCGGACGGCATGGACGACGGTGCGGCTCCAGCAAGCGGAGGTGTGCAGAGGTGACGAGGAGGAGCCCTAGTGGCCGATGAGACGAGTGGGGACGAGACTTTCTGGCGCTGGTCGATCCTCATCGCCGGCGCCGTGATCGTCGCGGCCGTCAGCGCCCTCCTCCTCGTGGGCAAGGGCGCCACCGCCAACTCGTCGGCGACGGCCACAACGTCGCCGCTCCAGAGCGGACTGCCCTTCGTGACCGGCACCACACCGACCACCGACCCGACCAATCCGACCAATACCCCGACCTCCCCGACGGCGGCGCCCACAGGGACCCTGCCGTCACCATTCCCGTTCCTGATCGCAGAGGCCAACAAGGCCAACAGTAAGGGCAAGGGCAAGACTGCGTCGACATCGTCGGTGGCGACCGCCCTGCCCTCCTTCCTCACGCTGCCGTTCACCTTCGCATCGCCGACGCCGACGCCGCCGCCGGCGTCGACCCCCCCGCCGAGCCCAGTGACGATACCGACGGGCACGACACCCACCACGGCCCCGCTGCCGCCACCGCCGCCGCCCACCACCACGACGACGACCGGGCCTCCGCCCACCACGACCACGACGACCACCACCACCACCACAACGACAACGACGACCACGCCACCGACCACCACCACGACGACCGACACCACGCCCACGACTCTCCCGCTGGGGCTGGGACCCTGATCAGCGGGCCAAGCGACGGGCCGACCCCCAGTCGTGGCCATGGACGATTGCCGCGACTGATCGACAGCCGGGCCCAGCCCGCCGCGGGGCGAATCGATCGACGAATCGACCTGGGCTGACTTCCCCCAGGTCCCGGCCGGATCGAGTCGGTCACAGGTTCCCCGCGGCCCACGGAAACCGGCGCCTGAAAGTCATTCAGCAGCCAGATCTGTCAAGATCACCGCCGTGGGTATTCGTAATCAGCCGTTGCGAATCGTCGTGGTCGTCGGTTTGTGGGCCATGTGGGTGCTCTGGACGATCAATCGCTTCACGAGCACGGTGATCACCTCGTTACCGTCCACCACCACGTGTCCCACCTACCAGAGCTGCTCGGCAGCCTCTTCTGTGGCCGTGACCAGGCAGTTCAGCTGGAGCTGGTGGCACTTCGTCTTCACCGTCGTCGGTGCCGGCCTCCTGGTCGCCGCATCGATGATGATCCTGCGCACCCCGAGGACGGTCGACGAGATCTGAGTCTCGCTGGCTGCACGTCACCCGAACGCGGTCACTTTCGGCGGCCACTGCCGCGGCCAGCAACACGGCAACGCGGGGACCCTCCGACCTGCCCTTTCGGATGACCGGGACGGCCGATGCCCGCCCGGTGATCCAGCTCACCGTCCATACCGGAGCGAGGTCGGACATCGAGGCACACGCCTTCGGGCCCCTGCTGCCGGCGGGAGACTCCGGGTCGTCGTAGCGACGGGGCCGAGGGCCCAGTCCCGGCGACCCCGTCCCCAACGACGGAATGAGAAAGGGTTGGGCCCGGAGCTTGGACGGCGGTTCCTCGCCCCAAGACCCAACGGCGACGAACGTACCCAGACAATCTGAGATTGACCTGAGAAATCGCCCCGAGCAGCCGCCTGGGGGGCGCATCGTCACGCAAACGCAATGCTGAACGCTGCAGTTTCGGCGCGTCGACGACGATACTTGGAGCATGGGCCGGACTGACGCACTGACGCTGGTCGGGCCCGACCGGGCTCCGTTGATCATGGCGTCACCTCACCATGCCACCGAGTGATGACCGAGCCGGTCGGCTGCGCCGGTCGTGTCGAGCGGCTCATCGTCTCGTACGAGGCGACCACGCCGTCCGTGTTCTCTCTGCGCGACGCCACCCGGGGCCTCTGCGAGATCGTGTGGATGATCGATCTGTCTGAACCGGACATGGCCAAGGCCGCCCGCCTCCTGTCGAGGGTTGGCCGCGTGGTGGACGTCGCCGGGCTCACAGCAGCCGAGACGGTGCACGCACTCGGTGCCACCCGGCCCACCGGTGTGGTGGCCCTCAACGACCGGCGCCTCTCCCTGCTCGCCACCGCGGCTGACGGCCTGGGCCTCGACTTCCACTCGCCGGAGGTGGCCCGACGCCTGTCGGACAAGTTGCTCCAGCGCCAGGCCATGCAGTCCGCCGGACTTCCCGTCCCGCCGTTCCGGGAGGTCCCCTACGGGCTCACGGAACACGACGCCGAGCTGTTGGCCGGGTCGGTGGACCTCCCGGCCGTACTGAAGCCCCGGGCCGGCGATGGAAGCCGCGACGTCCATCAGGTGCACTCCGTCGAGCAGTTCGTCCGACTGGTCACCACGTCGTCGACGACCGGACGGAGCGGCTGGCTCCTCGAGGGCTATCTCGCGGGCACCACCCGACCGGTGTCCCGATTTGCCGACGTGGTCTCGGTCGAGAGCTTCGTCCGCGACGGTGCCATCGAGCATCTCGCCGTCACCGGACGCTTCCCGTTCGCCGAGCCCTTCCGAGAGACGGGGAGTGTGCTCCCCGCCGATCTCGAAGCGGGCGACGCCCAGGCCGCCTGCGAACTGGCATCCGCCGCGGTGACGGCACTCGGGATCCGAACCGGGTGTCAGCACACCGAGCTCGAAATTCACGCCGGAAGGACCCGCGGTAGTGGAGGTCAACGGCCGGGTCGGCGGCGGTGTGCCCGAGTTGATGGCACTCGCCGGCGGCGAGGTGTCCCTCTACCGGGTCGCCGTCGAACTGGCTCTCGGAATGGCGCCATCGGTCGAGCTCCCCCTCACCTTCCCCCGGGTGGCCTACCGCAGGATCGCCACGCCGCCGGTCACCGCCCACCGCGTGGTCGGCATGGTGGGGCACGAGCACCTCCAGGACGTGCCCGGCGTGGACGAGATCACCATCAACCGACTGCCGGGAGACCCGGTCGACTGGCGACTGGGCCTCGGGGAGTTCATCTTCAGCGCCTTCGGCTCGGCCGACGACTACGACCAGGTCGAGGAGCGGTGCGCGGCGATCGACGGGACCGTCGACGTGGTCTACGACACCGAGACCTACGCCCGGACCGGCCGGTAGGCCCGAGGCACGACACTGCATAGGCGGCGACCGCGGGCTGCCACGGCGAGGGAGGTGCCGATAGTGTCGACCCCGGAGCGGGCTCGGGAGGTCCCGCTCCACTCACCACGGTCGACCGGGGAGGGGACATGCCCACCATCGAGGAGCTGGCCGACCAGGTGACCGCCCTGGGCCGCCGGGTCGAGGCCGCCGAGTCCGTCCTCCAGATCCAGGACCTGAAGGCCCGGTACGGAGACCTCGTCGACCAGCGGTTCTCGCGAGGTTCGCCGGTCGACCCCGACAGCCTGCAGTCCCTCGCCCGGGCCGCCGCCGCACTGTTCACCACCGACGCCGTCTGGGACGGTGGGCCGGGACTCGGACGCCAGGTCGGTCGGTCGGCCATTGCCGCCCGACTGGCCCAGCCGACCCTCACCTTTGCCAGGCACCTCTTCGTCAAGCCCCGCATCGACGTGCACGGTGACCGGGCCACGGGACGTTGGGATCTTCTCAGCCCCTGTCGCCGGCCCGACGGGACCTCCTGGTGGATGTGCGGGTTCGAGGACGACGAGTACGCCCGGGTGGAGGGTGTCTGGCTCCACCGGAGCATGACCCTCACCACCGTCTTCATGGCGCGGGTGGATCAGGATTGGTCCACCGTCCTGGCCTGAGGGACACCTATCCCCCGCTCTCGTGCCCCGGTCAGGCGACAGCACTACGATGCTCCGGCGAGCCCGGTCTGTGTACCCCGGGCAACCGGGAGCGAGGGGTGGAATGCCAACCAGACGTCGGGAGCATCCACGACCTTGACCGATGCGAACCACCTCACCGCACTGGACATCGCGCGCAAGGCCACGCTGCTCCCGATCACCTCGGTGGCTCGCGACATGGGCATTGCCGAGGACAGTCTGCAGCCCTACGGCGAATACGTGGCCAAAGTCCGGCTCGGCACCATCGAGGCCCTGGCCGATCGACCCAAGGCCCGTTACGTGGTGGTCACGGCGGTCACCCCCACCCCGCTCGGGGAAGGCAAGACCACCACCACCCTGGGCCTAGCCCAGGGGATGCGCCATGTGGGCCAACGGGCCACGGCCGCCATCCGCCAGGCCTCCATGGGCCCGACCTTCGGGATCAAGGGCGGGGCGGCCGGCGGCGGTTACAGCCAGGCCGCCCCCTTCGAGGCCCTCAATCTCCACCTGACCGGGGACATGCACGCCGTCACCGCGGCCCACAACACGCTGTCTGCCATGGTCGACAACCACCTCTACCAGGGCAACGAGCTCGATGTGGACCCCTCCACCATCACGTGGCGCCGGGCGCTGGACGTGAACGATCGGGCTCTTCGCAACATTGTCTTGGGCCTCGGCTCCCGCCAGGACGGCGTGCCCCGCCAGGGCGGCTTCGACATCACCGCGGCCAGTGAGGTCATGGCCATCCTGGCCCTGTCGACGTCCCTGTCCGACATGCGCCGCCGACTGGGAGAGATCGTCGTCGGCTTCACCCCCAAAGGCGCCCCCGTCACGGCCGAGCAGCTCCGTGCCGCCGGTGCCATGGCGGTGATCATGCGGGACGCCATCCAACCCAACCTGCTGCAAACGCTGGAGAACACGCCGGTCCTGGTCCACGCCGGGCCGTTCGGGAACATCGCCCACGGCAACTCGTCGGTGATCGCCGACCTGATCGGTATCCACACGGGCGACTTCCTCATCACCGAGGCCGGGTTCGGGGCCGACATGGGCGCCGAGCGATTCTTCAACATCAAGTGCCGGGTCTCCGGACTGGTCCCCGACGCCGCAGTCATCGTGACCACGGTCCGCGCCCTCAAGGCCCATTCGGGCGTGCACCGGATCGTGGCCGGCAAGCCGCTGCCGGAGGCCCTGCTGTCCGAGAACCCCGACGAGGTGTACGCCGGGGGTGCCAACCTGCGCAAGCAGATCGAGAACGTGCTCCTCCACGGCGTCACGCCGGTGGTGGCCGTCAACGCCTTTCCCGAGGACTTCTCCTCCGAGCACGCCGCCATCGCCGAGATCGCCGGTTCCATGGGGGTCCGTTGCGCGGTGTCCACCCACTTCCGCGACGGTGGTGCCGGTGCCACTGAGTTGGCCGATGCCGTCGTGGCAGCCGCCGAAGAACCCAACCAATTCCGGTTCCTCTATCGCTCCGAAGCCTCGCTCCGGGAGAAGATCGAGACCATTGCCACCCAGGTGTACGGCGCCGACGGCGTCGACTACCTGCCCGCGGCCTCCCGCAGCCTCGACCTGTTCGAAGCCAACGGGTTGGGGAGCTTTCCCCTCTGCATCGCCAAGACCCACCTGTCCATCTCGTCGGACCCGTCCCTGAAGGGCGCCCCCACCGGGTGGAGGCTTCCGGTCCGCGAGGTGAGGGCCTCCGCAGGGGCTGGCTTCATCTACGCCATCTGTGGGGATATGCGGACCATGCCCGGGTTGAGCCGGCATCCGGCGGCCGAGGACATCGACCTCGACGAGAACGGAGACATCGTCGGACTGTACTGACGGAGCTCACGGAGCCCCGGGGGCCGACCACGGTGAACGGCGGTTTGGTGAAGGGAGGTTCGAGAGCGCGGCTGGTATCGTCCGCCGGTGGAGCGCCTGATGCAGAAGACCCTCGTCGAAGCGAGCCCGCAAGGTTCAGGCCGCCATCATCGGACACGACGTCGGCGCCGGTTCGTCCCGATCGCCAGCATGATCGCGGTGGGCCTGGCGTTGACGGCGTGCGGCTCGGCCTCGGCCCGACCCCCGGCGACCACCCATCCTCCATCCTCACCATCGACCGCATCGACCGGTGCCGTGGTGACGGCGGCCGCGGCGAAGACGACGATGCTCCGGAGCGCCTTCACCATGGCCTTCCGCCCCGCCACGGCGTCGATGGAGTCGTCGACGCCGGTGGGAGCGTACGGGCGGGTGGATTTCAGCGCCCCGTCGGGAACCATCACCCTCGAGCTGCCCGGCGGGCCGGCGGCACGGGAGCAGATGATCTTCCTGCCGGGAACGGTCTTCGTCAAGCCCCCGCCATCGAGCTCCCCCTTGCAGCCGGGGCGGCCCTGGATCTTCGCCAACTTCGCCGACATCGCCAAATTCGATGTCAAGTTCCCCCCGTACGTCGTGCAGACCGAATCGGTGAATCCGGCCCTGGCCCTCGCCGAGCTGGCATGGGGAACCACCAAGGCCGCCCCCTACGGCCCGGTGACCTTCGACGGGGTCAAGACCCATCGCTACCGGGCCACGGTCAGCCTCGACCGGGCGTTGGCCCGTGCCTCGGGCCCGGCGGCCGCCGTCTTCGTCCAGGCCATCACGACGGAGATCGCGGCATCGGGGGGGAATCCGTTCGCGGCACCGGTCTCCATCCCCATGGACGCATGGGTCGACGCGACAGGTCGCGTCATCGGAGTCCGGGTGACCCCCCCGGGGGCGGGAATCGGGACCGTGACCCTGTCGCTCCACCGGTTCGGATCGGAGGTCCAGGCGACCAAGCCCCCGCGGACCAAGGTGGTCGACATCGCCGCCATGATCCCCGGCGGAGAACAGGAAGCCCTCAACGGGGGCGACTCCGATGGGGCCTGAGCGCACCGTGGAGCCCGACGTGACCATGTCCCGGGTCCGGTCGGACACCCACCCACCGGCTGTCCACATCGAACACCTGACCAAGCGGCTCCGCAACGGCGTCACGGCCGTGGACGATCTCAGCCTGACCGTCGACGTTGGCCAAGTGATGGGCCTGGTCGGACCCAACGGATCTGGAAAGACCATCACCTTCAAGATCCTGCTGGGCTTGGTCCGCCCGACCGCCGGCCGCGCCTCGATCTTCGGCCAGCCGGTCCGGCCCGGCGCCCCCGTGCTGGCGCGGGTGGGCACCCTGGTGGACGGCCCGGGGTTCGTCCCCCACCTGTCCGGCCGACGCAACCTCGAGTTGGCCTGCCGACTGGTCCGACTGGCCGGCGGCCTGCCCGACCTGGAGGGAGCGGTGGCCATGGCCGGCCTCGGCACGGCCATCGACCGACCGTTCGCCGACTACTCACACGGCATGCGCTACCGCCTGGCGATGGCCCAGGCCCTCCTCGGAAGGCCCGATCTCCTGATCCTCGACGAACCCACCACGGGCATGGACCCGGCCCAGGCGCTGGAGGTGCGCGAGGCCATCGCCACCAGTGTGGCCGCCGGTGCCACCGTCCTGCTGTCCAGCCATGACTTCTCGGAGATCGAGCTCGTCTGCACGCACGCCGCCGTCCTGCGGGACGGCCGACTGGTGGCATCGGGATCCATAGCCGAGCTGGTCGGGCAGCGTCCGCGGATCCGCCTGGGTACCGGCACGCCCGACCGGGCGCTGCCCGTCCTCCGGGCCGTGGCCGGCGTCACCCGGGCCGACATCGTGGACGAGAGTGCGGTGCTCGTCGAGGGCAGGTCCGTCCGGCCGGCCGACCTCGTCCGTGCCCTGGACGCCGCCGGGATCGCCGTGGCGGAGTTCCGCGGCGGCACGCTCGAGGACTCCTATCTCGCACTCTTCGAGGACGGCAGCAGTCCTGACGACGAGTCACTCCCGGAGTGACTTGATCACCGTCGAGTGGACCAAGCAGGTCCGGCGGACCAAGACCTACGTGACCTTGGGTATGGTGGCCGGCTTCGCGCTGGTGCTGACCGTGGCCCTGGCCGTCACCGGCCCGGGACAGGTGGAGTTCGTGGGCGATCTTCCACTGGTGATGGTGCCGAGGACCTCCGGGCTCAGTGTCCCGGTCATCGCCCTCAACAGCACGATGAAGTTCTTCCTCCCGCTGGCCGTCTCGTTGTTCGCCGGCGAGGCGGTGGCCGGCGAGGCCGGGTGGGGCAGCCTCCGCTACCTGCTGGCCCGGCCGGTGTCCCGCGCCCGGGTGCTCTGGTCCAAGGCCGCGGTGGCGGCCGTGTTGTCGTTGGTGGCGGTGGTCACCCTGAGCGTCGTGGCCGTCCTGGTCGGGGGCCTGTCGTTCGGCTGGCACCCCCTGCACGTGATCGACGGGGGCGCCTCGACTCCG
The DNA here is from genome assembly GCA_963817005.1 of uncultured Acidimicrobiaceae bacterium. GTDB lineage: Bacteria > Actinomycetota > Acidimicrobiia > Acidimicrobiales > RAAP-2 > Bog-756. The sequence goes on along the minus strand of CAWFMN010000004.1, from coordinate 451,371 downwards.
GGTCACCCGATCGGGGCCACGCTGTCCACCGGCGCCGTGCTGGGTGACCTCGGGCTGTCCACGCTGTACGTCATGGCTGGGATGGCCAGCATCTTCGCCGTGGCCTTCTTCCTGTCCACCACCACACGCCGGCCGTTGGTGGCGGTGGCCGGGGGCGTGACGCTGACCATCGTCTCCCGGGTCTTCAACGCCGACTACCTCCCCGGGGTGGCCGTGGTCAACCGGTACATGCCCAACAACGACATCGATCTCTGGAACCACCTCTTCGCCCGCCCCGTCGTCACCCAGGGATTTGCTCACTTCCTGACCCTGCAGGCGGTGTACTTCGTGGTCTTCATGGGACTGGCCCACTGGTGGTTCACCCGAAAGGACATCCTCGATTGATCGCCATCGAGCTGGTAAAACAGCTCCGTCGACCGAGGGCGTGGATCGTTTTCGGCGTCCTGGCCGGCGTGGCCGGGGTGGTAACGCTCATCATCGCCCTGACCAGCGCCGGAACACCCGAGCGGATCGGGAACTGGGGATCGGTGGTCCCGAACTCCTCGGGCTTCACGATGGGCCTGATCGGCCTCAACGCCCTCTTGCTCTTCCTCATCCCGCTGGCCGTGGCCGTCTTCGCCGGCGAGTGCGTGGCGGGGGACGCCGGCTGGGGCAGCCTTCGCTATGTGCTGACCCGACCGGTGTCGAGGGAGCGTGTGCTGGCCAGCAAGGCGGTGGTGGCCGCCCTGCTCTCTCTCGGAGCGGTGGCGGTGGTCGTCGTAGCCGGCGTGCTCTCGGGGGTGATGGCCTTCGGCTGGCATTCGCTGGCCGTGTTGGATCTCCAGCACAGCACCCCGTTCTCCAGCGGGCAGTCCACCCTGACCCCCCTGGCCGCACTGGGCCGCCTGGGCCTGGCCGTACTGGTCGTGGCCGTCACCATGCTCAGCACCTTTGCCTTCGCCCTGCTGTGCTCCACCCTCACCGATCGGGCCTTCAGCGCGGTGGCCGGCGGCGTCCTGTTCGGGCTGGTGTCCCGCTCCCTCGACAACATCCCCGGCCTGCACGCCCTGACCCCTTGGCTCCCGCTGACCGACAAGGGCACCGACGTCTGGAACGGCCTGTTCTTCACTCCCACCGACTGGAGCGGGCTCCCCCACCTGGCCACCGTCCAGGGGGCCTACGTCGTCGTCCTCCTGTCGGCCGCCGCAGTGGCGTTCCACCGTCGCGACGTGTTGAGCTGACCGGCCCCACCGGGTCGTCGGGTGGGGCGTCGGCGACGGGCGACCTCGGTCCCGACCAGCGTCCCCGAACCGAGACGCCATCACGTAGCCAGCGGCTCGCCGGCGTTCTCGATCTCCACTTGACGGAGGGACTCGGGATCGAGTTGCTCCTGCGGCACCCCTCGGAGCAGGACCATCGCCATCACCGTTCCCACGCCGACGCTGGCCGCCGCCACCAGGAAGGACAGGCGGAAGCCGCCGCTCAGGGCGGCAGCGGACGACTGGCCCGCCGATTCCAGCCCGTTGGTGCGCTCGGTGGCGATGGTCCCGAGCAGGGCCAGCCCCAAGGCCCCGGCCATCTGCATGGAGACGTTGACGATGCCCGAGCCCAGTCCGGCGTCGGCGTTGGGTACGTCGGCCATGGCGATGGAGAGGAGGGGCATGAAGGACGTCCCCGCCCCGAACCCGATGAGCACGAAGGCCGGGGCCACCACGGTGGCGTACGACGATCCCGGTCCGATCCGGGTCAACAACAAGAGGCCCGCCGTGGCCGCCGTCATCCCGGGAACGAGCACCCGCTTGGCGCCGAAGCGGGTGACCAGCCGTGCGGTCAACCCGGTGGCGAGCAGACCCATGACCAGCGTGATGGGCAGGAAGCCGAGGCCGGTCATGATCGGGCCGTAGCCGAGGACGTTCTCCAGGTAGAGCGCCCCGAGGAAGAGCGTGGTGCTGATGCCGGCCATGAGGAAGGCGCGGATCATGCTGGAGTTGACCAACGTCGGGATCCGCAGGATTCGCAGCGGGAGGATGGGGTTGGCCAGACGGGACTCGAGCAGGACGAAGCCGGCCAACAGCACCAGTGAGGCGGCGCCGAAGGCGAGGGTGTGGACCGACACCCATCCGTACTGGGTGGCCTCGATGATGGCGAAGAGGCCGAGCATGAGGGCCAGGGTGACCATCACCGAGCCGGTGACGTCGACGCCCTGACGGATGCCCAGGCCCACGTTCTCGTGGATGAGGGCCCGGCCCAGGACGAACGTGGACACCCCGACGGGCACGTTGATGAAGAAGATCCAGTGCCAGGACAGGGCCTGGGTCAGCACGCCTCCCACGAGCAGCCCGATCGCGCCCCCTCCCACGGCCACGAAGATGTAGGCGCTCATGGCCTTGGCCCGTTCCGCCGGCTCGGGGAACTCGGTGACGATGATGGCGAGGATCGCCGAGGCCGACAGGGCCCCGCCGACGCCCTGGACGAAGCGCCCGATGACCAGCATGGCCGGGCCGACGGCCGTCCCGCAGACGATCGAGGCGGCGGTGAACACGGCGATGCCGGCCAGGAACACCCGCTTGCGGCCGACCAGATCACCCAGGCGGCCGGCCATGAGCAGGAAGCTGGCGAAGGTGACCAGGAAGGCGTCCACCACCCAGATCAGGCCGGACTGGCTGAAGTGCAGGTCTCGTTGGATGGCCGGCAGGGCCACATTGACGATCGAGGCGTCCAGGGAATTCATGAACATGCCCAGGCACACCACGACGAGGGCCCACCACCGCCGGCGGCTGGTCCGCCCTTCCACCGTTGGGCAGGATGGCGCGGACATCGACCAGGTAGTAGTTCGACCAAGGTGGGGGCATCAAATCGCCGCGCGTTCGGGCTGGTCGGAGCCCGTGACACCAGGATGGGCACCCGCCACCGACCCCCGGTGCCGCCGGGCCGCCCGGATTGCTTCGGATCATGGCCGGTGGCACACTGCGGCGGCCAACGCCGTCACGGTACCGGTCCCCTTCGGACGGCGGGCCGCTGTCGTCGTGGGTGCACCCCGCCTGGCCCTGACCTACCAGGGCACGGTGGCCGCCAGGGCCCGTCCGACCAGGATCTTCGCCCAACTGGTGGACCCCTCCACCGGCCTGGTACTCGGCAATCAGGTCACCCCCATCGCCGTCACCCTGGACGGCCACAGCCACACCACGTCGGTACCGCTGGAGATGGTGGCGTACACCGGCCGGCCCCAGACCTCCGTCGACCTGCAGCTGGCGGCCACCACGGTGGCCTACGCCCGACCTCAGCTCGGTGGGTCCGTTCACTTCACCCACATCGGCGTCTCCCTGCCGGTGGCGGCGGGCACCGCTCCCCGGTAGCGGGCAGTCGGCCCTACGCCGGCAGGCCGTCCAGAAAGTCGAGGATGGCCCGATTGACCGGCCCGGGATGGGTGAGGTTGGCCGAGTGGGTCCCGCCGTCGATTGCCACCACCACGCCGCCGTGGGGCAGTCCGGCGGCCAGCCGTTCGGCTCTGTCCATGGCGATCGACCGATCAGCCGTGCCGTGCACCACCAGCGCCGGTGCGTCGATCTCACCCAGCCGGTCGCTGATGTCGTCGCGGCCGATCAGGGCCCGGCCGGGTTCGGCCAGGGACTCCTTGGGGCGCGCCAGCCAGCGGGGCACCCACTGTTCGCTGAGGTCGGGGTCGCCGAGGATCAGGCCCGAGACCGTCTCGGCGATCTCGTCGGAGGGCCCACGGAGGACCCACTCGTCCAGCATGGCCTGGTACAGCGGGACCACGTCGGGGACCTCCGTCCCCGCCTGGGTGTCCAGCAGGATCAGTCCGCGTACCCGCTCGGGCGCCTTCAGGGCCACCCGCAGCGAGACGAAGCCGCCCTGGGACATCCCGCCGATGACGGCCCGTTCGATACCCAGATGGTCCAGCAGGGAGAGGCAGTCGGCGGCCAGATCCCAGTACGAGAAGGGCTCCCCGGCATCGACGGTGGCTCCGTGCCCCCGGCTGTCCCACGTGATCACCCGAAACCGCGGGGCGAGCGCCTCGACCTGGGGCTCGAACATGGTCCGGTCCATCATGAACCCGTGGGCCAGCACCACGGGCGGGCCGTCGCCGCCGGTGTCGTCGTAGGCCACGTCCACGCCGTTGAGGGACGCACGGGTCATCGGGGGCTCCTTGTCGTCGGCCCGCAGTTCGCGCTGCGGGCGGTCGTGCGCACCGGCGGGCGGGTCCTCGTGGCTGATCTCGTCCGGTGAGCGTAGGCCAGCGGACGGCGGCACGCCCGTACCGGAGCCGACGGCGCGGCCGGACCCGACCGGACTACTGCCGGTAGCCCTCGACGGTGTCCTCGGAGCGGAGGGCGGCCTCGTCGGGACTCCGGCCGGCGCTGCGCAGGGCGCGGCGTTGGCGGAGCAGGTCCCACATCCTGTCCAAGGTGACTTCGAGGGACTTCATGCGCGCCAGCTCGTCGTCCGAGAGCCCCTCACCGACGTGCCGTTCCTCGAGGCGCTGCTCCTCCTCGGCCAGACTCCCGATCCGGGTGATGATCTCGTGGTCGTCCACGGCTGCCTCCTTGGTGGCCGGGCATGCTTTCGGCCCGGGCCCCTCAGGTTAGAGGTTGGCACCGGAAGGCTGTCCGGTCCGCGCCGGTCCCGCGGTCGTCGACCGGCCACAGGCGTGGCCGTCTAGCGAGGGGCACGAGGCATGCCCAAGCCGATCATGGCGATGATGTCGCGCTGCACCTCGTTGGTCCCGCCCCCGAAGGTGAAGATGGTCTGACTCCTCGACGCCTGCTCGAGCCGGCCCCGCAGCACGGCGCCGGGCGAGCCCTCGGGCAGGTAGCCGGCCTGGCCCACCACCTCGAGCAGGAGCCGGTAGGCCTCGAGGGCGAATTCGGTGCCGAACACCTTGGTGGCCGAGGCATCGGCCGGGTTGAGCCCCTTGTCGGCCGCCCACGCCACCTTCCAGTTGAGCAGCTTGAGGAACTCGGCGCGGGCCACGGCGCGGGCCAGATGGACCTGGACCCACTGCCGGTCGATCACGCGGCCCCCGTGGACCGGCGTCTCCCGGGCCCATGCCTCGACGTCGGCAATGCTGCGCAGGATGCCCGACACCGGGCAGATGGCCACCCGCTCGTGATTGAGCTGGTTGGTGATCAACTTCCACCCTTCGTTCTCCACGCCCACCAGGTTGGTCACCGGAACCCGGACTCCGTCGTAGAAGGTGGCGCTGGTGAACTCGCCGGCCACGGTGCGCAACGGCGTCCAGCTGAAGCCGGGCGCGTCGGTGGGGACGATGAAGACCGACAGCCCCTTGTGCTTGGGAGCGTCGGGGTCGGTGCGCACGGCCAGCCACACGTAGTCGGCGTACTGGATCGCGCTGGTGTAGAGCTTCTCACCGGTGATCACGTACTCGTCCCCGTCGCGCTCGGCCCGGGTACGCAGCGAGGCCAGATCGGTTCCGGCCGTGGTCTCGGTGTAGCCGATGGAGAAGTGGACCTCACCTTTGAGGATGCCGGGCAGGAGGCGGGTCCTCTGCTCGTCGGTGCCCAGCGTCATCAACGTGGGGCCGACGCTGTTGAGGGTCAGGAGGGGCAAGGGTACGCCGGCCCAGTGGGACTCCTCGACGAAGATCATCTGGTCGACGGGGCCGCGGCCCTGGCCACCGAACTCCACCGGCCAGCCCAGGCCGAGCCATCCGTCGTGGCCCATCCGCCGGATGAGACGGGTGTAGGACGGCTCCGGGTCGTCGTTCCGCCTCTCCTCTTCGACCAGTCCGGTGAAGTAGGCCCGCAGCCGGTCCTGCAACCCCTGCTGCTCGTCCGTCAGTGCCAGGTGCATCCTCACCCTCCCGTGTCCGCCCGAACCCTAACAACCGGAAGCCGTCGGACCGTCGGCACGCGTTCGGCCCGGGCGGCGGAACTCCTACTCTGAGCCCGGACCCTCGGTACCGCCGGGATGGGGCCGACCAGGAGGAGACCATGGACGTCGTGCTGTTCGGAGCGACCGGGAACATCGGCGGGGCCATCGCCGCCGAGCTGGTGGCCCGTGACCACTCGGTCACCGGGGTCACCCGGTCGGGAGGATCCGGCGCGGCGGCGCGGGCCGGTGTGGCCCTGCGGACCGGCGACGCCACCGATCCGACCAGCGTGGCCGCGGTGGCACGGCGGGCCGACGCGGTCATCTCGGCCATCGGTCCGGCGTTCGGCTCCGGCCAGCCCCAGCCGTTCGTGGCGGCGGCACACGCCCTCGTGGCCGGAGTCCGCTCCGCCGGGGTCAGCCGGCTGCTGGTGGTAGGCGGGGCGGGCAGCCTCGAGGTGGCCCCCGGCCTCCAGGCAGTCGACGCCCCGCAGTTCCCCGAGGCCTACCGGCCCAACGCCCTGGCCCAGCGGCAGGCCCTCGAGTACTACCGCACGATCGCCGACCTCGACTGGACCTACATCTCCCCGGCGGCCGAGATCGGTCCCGGCCCGCACGTCAAGGACTACCAGTTGGGCCACCACCTGATGCTGTTCGCCGACGACGGCAAGAGCCACATCAGCTACGCCGACTACGCCGACGGCGTCGTGGACTGCCTCGAGGAGCGTACCCACCTCCGGGAGCGGATCACCCTGGCCGACTGAGCGGTCCGCCGTGGCCGGGGCCGTCCCACCGGCCGCGGGCCCGGGACGGATCGGTCGAAGCCCGGCCGACGAGGTTGCACTACCGTCACCTTCCATGAGCGACGTCACCCCGCCCCCGGCCCCCACCCCCCCGGAGCAGTTGTTCTCGGTGGCCGGCAAGACCGTGGTGGTCACCGGGGGCACGCGGGGCATCGGCCGCATGATCGCCGGCGGGTTCGTGGCCGCCGGAGCCACCGTGGTGGTGGCGTCGCGCAAGGCCGAGGCGGTGCAGGCCACCGTCGCCGAACTCTCGCCCTACGGCACCTGCTCGGGGGTGGCCGCCGACCTGTCCACCGAGGACGGGGCCCGGCGATTCGCCGAGCACGTCGGCGCCGACCATCCCGCCGTGGACGTACTGGTCAACAACGCCGGAGCCACCTGGGGGGCGCCGCTGGCCGAGCACGACACCGCATCCTGGGACCGGGTGCTCAACCTCAACGTGCAGGGCATCTTCCACACCACCAAGTTCTTCCTACCGCTCCTCGAGGTCCGCGGCACCGCGGAGACGCCGTCCCGGGTCATCAACATCGGCTCCATCGATGGCATCCATGTCCCCGTGCTCGAGTCCTATTCGTACTCGGCGTCCAAGGCGGCGGTGCACCAGCTGACACGGCACCTGGCCAAGCGTCTGGCCCCGACCGTCACCGTGAACGCCGTCGCTCCGGGCCCCTTCGAGTCCAAGATGATGGCCGCCACCCTCGAGGCCTTCGGCGACCAGATCGCCGCCTCGGCTCCCCTCAAACGCATCGGTCGGCCCGACGACATGGCCGGCGTGACCATCTTCCTGGCCTCCGCCGCCGGGGCCTACCTGACCGGCGCCGTCATCCCGGTCGACGGCGGCATCGCCACCACCGCCTGAGGGAGACACCGGCCGGGCGTCCGGAACGGTGCGTGCGGCCTCAGTCGAACTCGGGCAGCTCGGGAAGCCGGCGGGCGACCAGCGCGGCGGCGCGGTCCAGGAGCTTCTTCGGGTAGGCCTCGTGGGTCAGGATGAGGAACTGCTCGGTCCGAATGCCCTCCACCACCTTGCGGGCCACCTCGCCCGGGTCCATCCCGGCGTCCACCGCCTCGGCCAGGAATTCCGAGACGAACTTCTGGTCCTCGGTGAACTCGGTGGCCAGCCGATCGGGACGGTGACGCTCGGAGTCCAGGATGTTGGTGCGGATCATCCCCGGGCACAGCGCGGAGGCCCGGAGCTTCGAACCGGTGGCCACCAGGTCGTTGGCCAGGCACTCCGTGGCGGCGAAGGCGGCGAATTTGGAGATGGCGTAGGGCGCCTCGAAGGGTGCTCCGAGGAGCCCGGCCACCGAGGCCGTGTTGACGATGTGGCCCTCGGTGTCCTGGGCCAGCATCCGGGGCACGAAGGCCCGGATGCCGTGCAGGATCCCCCACAGATTGGCCCCCAGGACGAACTCGAAGTCCTCGACGGGCCGGTCCCAGATCACCCCGCCCACGAACACGCCGGCGTTGTTGCAGACCACATCCACCTGGCCCCAGCGGTCGAAGACGGCGTCGGCCAGGGCGTCGACCTCGGTCGCCCGGCTCACGTCACACAGCTGAGTCATCCACTCCACCGAGGAAGCCCGCTCCCCGATCTGGCCCGCCGTGACGGACAGGGCCTCGCCGTCCAGGTCGGCCAGGGCCACGTGCATGCCCTCGGCAGCCAGGGACAGGGCCAATGCCTGGCCGATCCCGCTCCCCGCGCCGGTGACCACAGCGACCTTTCCTCGGAACTCCTGCATGCGCGCTGTCCTCTCGTCGACGGAGTCGGGTGCCGCACTCAGTGGGCGGCCGGGTGCCCAGGGACTCCGGCCGACATCCCGAGGTGGTCGGCCAGGAAGGCACCGATGGCCATGATGCTCTCGTCCGACTCGGGGATGATCGCTCCGGGAAAGGCCTGGAACACATGGATGAGCTCCGGCCACACGGTGAGCGAGACCGTCCCGCCGGCCGCCCGCAGACGGTCGGCCAGGCCGGTGGCGTCGTCGAGCAGCACCTCGTGGGCTCCCACCTCGATGCGCACGGGAGGCAGTCCGGTGAGGTCCTCGGCGAACAGGGGCGAGACCAGTTCCCCCCGGGGGTCGGCCTCCCCCAGGTAGCACCGGGCCATCTCGTCCAGCCCGGCACGGGACACCATCGGGTCGAGGTCGCCGAGCGAGTCGTAGGACGGGGCCGACTGAGTCAGGTCGACCCACGGGGACAGACAGACCGCGGCGGCCGGGAGCGGGTCGCCGGCCTCCCGGAGGGCCAACAGGGTGGCCATGGTCAGGCCACCTCCGGCGGAATCGCCGGCGATGGCCGTTCGGGCGGGATCGGCGCCCCGGCCCAGCAGATCACGGAAGGCCGAAGTGGCATCGGAGACGGCGGCGGGAAACGGGTCCTCGGGTGCCAGGCGGTAGTCGAGCAGGGCCACCGGGCTGCGTGACGACAGGGCCAGACGGGAGGCCAGCTGACGGTGGCTGTCGAGGGACCCGCTGCAGTAGCCGCCACCGTGCAGGTACAGCACGACCGGACCGGCCTCGGCGTCACCGGTGGGCCCGTGGGCATCGTCGGGTGTGATCCGCTCGGCCGGCCGGCCTCCGAGGGTGGTCCGCTCGACCACGACGCCCTCCGGGGCCGGGGACCCCTCGGCCAACTGGTCCAGGGCGGCGCGGCGTTCGGCCACCGTACCCGAGGTCATCCCGGAGTCGGCCAGGAACGAACTGATCATCTCGACACCGGGATGGCTCACGGCTGGTGGACTCCTCTGCTTCAGGCGGCTGTCACAGGTGTGACGGGCGACGATGGGCGACCGGTCGGACCCGTCGCGGGACGTGCCGGTCGCACTGAGTTTCGCAGGACTTCGGGCCCGATGTCCGACTGCTTGGGGCCGGGGTGACCCGCCTGAGCCAGCGGGCTTGCCAGGGGCGACGACAACCGAGTCCCGCGCCCCCGGCGGAAGGCGTGCCAGCTCCGCCTGGTTGCCTGATCACCACTTTGCGTGGCAGACTAACTACTCATGGCGTTGGCGGTCGACGCCCAGGGGCACAGAGGGGCGTGGAATGGGGCATCCGTGGAGCGTGCGCCTGTCGGCCGGCGCCGCCGGGCTGATGGCGTGGGGGGCCCTCGCGGCTGTGGTCGCCTTCCCGACGCCGGCCGGAGCCACACTGCCGCTGGCCGGCGACCCGGCGACCGTCCCGGTGGCCGGGCACGTGAACGGGGCCGGCGCCGTGGCCGGGCGGACGCCGGGGCTGCCGGCGCCTGACAGCTTCTGGCTCGCCACTCCCAGCGGATCGATCGCCGCCTTCGGAGTCCCGTCGTACGGCGCTCCGGGCATCCCGCTCAACCGGCCCGTGGTGGGCATGGCCGCCTCCGGTGATCAGCAGGGCTACTGGATGGTGGCCTCGGACGGCGGGGTGTTCAGCTACGGGGACGCTCACTTCTTCGGGTCGACCGGCAATATCCACCTGAACCGGCCGATCGTGGGCCTCACGCCCACCCGCGACAGCCGGGGCTACTGGCTGGTGGCCTCGGACGGCGGGGTGTTCACCTTCGGCGACGGCGTGTTCTACGGGTCGACCGGCTCCATCGCGCCTCAACCAGCCCATCGTGGGCATGGCCCCGACCCCGGACGGCCGGGGGTACTGGCTGGTGGCCTCGGACGGCGGGGTGTTCACCTTCGGCGACGGCGTGTTCTACGGGTCGACCGGCTCCATCGCGCTCAACCAGCCCATCGTGGGCATGGCCCCCACCCCGGACGGCCGGGGCTACTGGCTGGTGGCCTCGGACGGCGGGGTGTTCACCTTCGGCGACGCGGCCTTCTACGGGTCGACGGCCACCGCACCCCAGGATCCGGTCGAGCGCCTGGTCCCCTCCCCGTCCGGTCACGGCTACTGGGTGGTCCAGCAGAACGGGACGGCCACCCCCTTCGGGGATGCCGGCCCGGCCGCCCCACCGGCCCAGGCCCTCATGTTCGCCCCGGTGACGCCGGGCGACAAGGCCGTCACCTTCGCCTTCCAGCAGTTGGGCAAGCCGTACATCTGGGGCGGGAACGGACCGGTGGGCTACGACTGCTCCGGACTGGCGCTGGCCTCGTGGCGGAACGGTGCCGGCGTGTCGTTCGCCCGGGTGGCCGACGACCAGTACCACACCGCCGGGACCCCGGTCCCGATGACCGACCTCCGCACCGGGGACCTGGTGTTCTGGGGCACCAGCGCCACCGACTGGACGAGCGTGTACCACACCGCCCTGTACGTGGGCGGGAACCGGATCGTCGAGGCCACCGGGGACCACGTCCAGCTCAACGATCTGGAGCAGTGGGGCTCGGGCGACCTGATGCCCAACGCCCGCCGGCCCTGACCCCGACTCGTCGCGGCACCGGCCCGCGGCGGCATCCACCGGTTCGAGGACCCTCTCGGGTGCCTCACCGGTCGATCCGTGCCCACGTCGTCACCGTGTGGGACGGTGTCGTGATGACCTCCGGGCCCGAGATTCCGGCCGGATCCGACGCCGACGGCCTGCGGTACCGCTCGGCCCGCGGACGGTGGGTGATCGCCGCCACAGTGCTCGGGTCGGGTATGGCAGCCATCGACGCCACCGTCATCGGCATCGCCCTCCCCACCATCGGACGGGACTTCCACGCCTCGCTGGGCACCCTCCAGTGGGTCGTCACCGGCTACACCCTGACCCTGGCCTCCCTCCTCCTCCTGGGCGGCTCGCTCGGAGACCGCTTCGGACGGAGGCGGGTGTTCGTCATCGGTGTGGCCTGGTTCTCGCTGGCCTCGGCGGCCTGCGCCCTGGCCTCGGGCTCCACCGAACTCATCGTGCTCCGGGTACTCCAGGGGATCGGCGGTGCGCTGCTGACCCCGGGAAGCCTCGCCATCCTGGAGGCGTCGTTCGCCCGTGACGACCGGAGCGAGGCCATCGGGGCCTGGTCCGGTCTGGGCGGGGTGGCCACCGCCGCCGGTCCCCTGCTCGGAGGGTACCTGATCACCGCGGCCTCCTGGCGCTGGATCTTCCTCATCAACATCCCTCTCGGCGTGGTGGTCCTGCTGGTCACGGCCCGCCACGTGCCGGAGTCGCACGACCCGGCGGCCACCGGCCGCCTCGACGTGACCGGTGCGGCGCTGGCCACCGTGTCCCTGGCCGGCGTGGCGTACGCCCTCATCGACGGCCCGGCGAGCGGGTGGACCGCACCGGCGGTGCTGGCGTCGCTGACCGTCGGGGTGTTCGGCACCGTGGCCTTCCTGGTGACGGAGGCCCGGTCCCCCGCCCCCATGCTGCCACTGGGCCTGTTCCGCAACCGGCAGTTCGCCGTGACCAACGGCGTCACCTTCGTGGTCTACGCCGGACTGGGCGGTGTGCTCTTCCTCCTGCCCGTGGTCCTCCAGGTGGTCGACCACTACTCCCCCCTCGAGTCCGGGGTGGCCCTGCTCCCCATCACCTTGGTCATGCTGGCCTTCTCGGCCCGCTCCGGCCGCCTGGCGACGACCATCGGCCCCCGGCTCCAGATGACCGTGGGGCCCGTGGTGGTGGGCGGCGGCCTGGCCCTGCTCAGCCGGGCCCCCAACAGCGGCTCGTACGTCACCGAGGTGCTGCCGGCCGTCCTGGTGCTGGCCGCGGGGTTGGCCATCACCGTGGCCCCGCTCACCTCCACCGCCCTCAACTCGGTCTCCGAGCACCGCGCCGGGCTGGCCTCGGCGGTCAACAACGACGTCGCCCGGCTGGGCGGCCTGATCGCCGTGGCCGTCCTGCCGGCGCTCGGGGGCATCACCGGGCTGAGCTACCTGCACCCCCAGGCCCTGGCGCACGGCTTCCGGCAGGCGGTGCTCATCGCCGGGTCGTGGTGCGTGGCCGGAGGCGTGCTGGCCGGGATGGGCATTCGCAACCCACCTCGGAGCGAAGGGCGGCCGGCGGCCGAGCGTGCGGAACAGCTCACCCACTGCGCCCTGGAGGCGACCCCGCTGCGGGAGGCGGGCTACCGGCTGGCCCCGAAGGCGTCGTAGGGCCGGCCCAGGGTGCGGGCCATCGCCTGACCTGCCTCCCATTGGAAGGGGCTGATACCGCCGGGCTCCCAAGGTCCCACCGAGCCCTGCTCGACCGCCCCAGGAGCCTTGTCCACCACCCCGAAGTGACTCCTCACCCGGGCGACCGGCTGGTCGGCGACGGCAAACCAGTCCACGCGCAGGAAGTCGACGCTGCCCGTGCAAAGGGCTCCCCGTCGCATGGCATCCCCCAGCCGGGTGGCCACGCCGGCTCGGGACAGGTGGCCGCCGTCGGACTGGAACAGGCCGGCTCCGCTGGGCAGATAGGCCGTCTCGAACAGGGAGACCACCATGGCCAGGAGCGAGAAGGCCCGCATGTCGTCGTTGGCCCGGGCGATGAAGGCGAAGACCTCGAGCTCCGATTCGACCGTGGTGCCGTAGTCGGCCAGTACGTGGACCCAGTCGTGCTGGGCCAGGAACGGAGGTGCGGAGTCGGGCGTGCCGGGGTAGGTGAATCCCCGGGCGCGATAGAAGTCGGCCACCTGGCGACCCAGTGTCCCGGCCGGGAGGACCTCCAACTCGCGCCACTGCTGGGCCAGCGCCGGGTCGTCGGCCACGGCGTCCCAGGCGCCGGCCAGGTGGGTGGACAGGTGCAGGGTCGACTCGTCCCCCGGCGTCCAGGTCGAGGCGTACCCGTTGCGCTCGAAGTCCAGAGCTGCCAGCCCGAGGCTTCCCGCGGCGAACTCGTGGGCCACGGTCAGCATGTCCTCGGCGACGCCGGCCTCGCCGGCGAACCGGTCCACCCGGTCCACCACGGCCAGGGGGACCGGCTGGAGGACCAGGACGTAGAGGATCACCATCTGCACGATGCGGGTCCGGAAGGCCAGGTTGCGGGCGGCCAGGCTCTGGGCGAACTCCTCGGGGAGGACCGGCTCGGCCCCCAGGTCCGGGGCGAACCCGGTCATGGCCGACACCACCGCCTCGATGAGGATGCGCTGCAGCTCGGTGAGCCCACCCTCCGGGGCCACCACACCCAGGACGCCCCGACTGAGGGTCAGCACTTCAGCGGCGTCGGGGGGCCGACGGTTCTCGGTGGACGGGTCCGGGAGCGGCACGGGCACAGTAGCGACGATATCCTCCCTCCCTGTCCCGTCCGCCCAGGAAAGCCGCCTCCATGCCGGCCAACGCAGTCAGATTCGGAGTCCTCGGGGCCGCCCGGATCACCCCGGCCGCCCTGCTCAAGCCGGCGGCCTCCCACCCCGAGGCGAGTGTGGACGTGCTGGCCGCCCGCCAACTGGCCCGGGCCGTGGACTACGCCGCCAAGCACCGGATCCCGAGAGTGGTGGACCGGTACGAGGCCGTAGTGTCCGATCCCTCGGTGGATGCCGTCTACATCCCCCTGCCCAACAGCCTCCACGCCGAGTGGACGCTGGCCGCCCTGGAGGCCGGCAAGCACGTGCTGTGCGAGAAGCCCTTCACCGCCAACGCCGTCGAGGCGAAGCGGGTGGCCGCGGCGGCCGACAGCGCCGCCCGGAAGGACGGCCTGGTGGTCATGGAGGCGTTCCACTACCGCTACCACCCGCTGGCCCATCGCATGACCCAGATCGTGGCGAGCGGCGAGCTCGGCGAGATCCGCCACGTGGAAGCCTGGCTGTGCGCCCCCATCCCCAACAAGTCGGACATCCGGTACCAGGCCGACCTGGCCGGCGGGGCGATGATGGACATGGGGTCCTACGTCGTCCACTGGGCCCGCCTCCTGGGCGGGGAGGAACCGAGCGTGGTCTCGGCCACGGCCAAACTGCGCAACCCGGAGATCGACCGGGCCATGGACGCCGACCTGCTGTTCCCGAGCGGTCACACCGGCACCGTGCACTGTTCGATGTGGTCCCGGTCGGTCCTCCATCTGGCGGCCCGGGTGACCGGCGACCGGGGGGAGCTCCGGGTGTTCAACCCCATTGCCCCCCAGACGTTCAGCTGGCTCACCGTGCGCACCGGTGCCCGACGCCGACGTGAGCTCACGTCGCGACGACCGACCTACGCCTACCAGCTCGACGCCTTCTGCGACGCGGTCGTGCGAGGGGGACCGGTCCTGACCCCACCGGACGATGCCGTGGCCAACATGACGGTCATCGATGCCGTGTACCGTGCAGCCAACATGCGCCCCCGCGGAGAGTGATCCCGCCAGGCAAGGAGGCAGTCCCATGAGTCCGTTCCCCTACCAAGGCCGGTTCCCCGTCCACCGCGTCCTCCCCGAACACGGGACCCCTCGCTCCGACATCCTCGAGGCCCTCCACACCATGGCCGCCGAGGAGGACGCCTCCTGGGAGATCGGGGAAGTGCTCGGGCACCATGTACTGCGGCGACCACGACCACTACAACTTCATGAACGAGGCCTTCGGCCTCTTCGCCCACGTCAACGTGCTGCAGCGGGACATGTGTCCCAGTGCGACGAAGTTCGAAGCCGAGATCATCGCCATGACCCTCGACCTGCTGCACGCCGAAGCCGTCGCCGACGGCGATCCCGTGCGGGCTGGTGACCACCGGCGGTACCGGGAGCATCTGCCACGCCATGCTGGCCTACCGCGAGCACGGCGCCGCAGACCCGGGGCATCACGCCGACCCAACGTGATCAAGCCGGAGACCGCCCACCCGGCCTTCGACAAGGCCTGCCATCTCTTCGGGATCGAGCTGCGGGTGGCCCCGGTCGACCCGGTGACCACCCAGGTCGACGTCGAGTGGGTCGACCGGCACATCGACGACAGACACCGTGGCCATCATCGGCTCGGCCTGCAACTACGGCTACGGGACCATCGACCCCATCGCCGAGCTCTGTCCGAGCTCGCCCTACGCCGCGGGGTCGGCCTGCACGTGGACAGCTGCCTGGGCGGGTTCATCCTGCCCTTCGGCCAGGAGCTGGGCTACGACATCCCGGTGTTCGACTACCGGGTTCCCGGCGTCACCTCGATCTCCGCCGACACCCACAAGTACGGCTACGCCTTCAAGGGCACCTCGGTCCTGACCTTCCGGGACAAGGCCCTGCGCAACGCCCAGTACTTCTTCCTGACCGACTGGAGCGGAGGCAAGTACTGCTCCCCCGGCATGGAGGGGTCCCGCTCGGGCGGCCTGATCGCCGCCACCTGGGCCGCCATGGTCCAGCTGGGCCGCGAGGGCTACCGGCACTACGCCCGGGCCATCTTCGAGACCGTCGGCCACCATGCAGGAGGCGGTCCGGTCCCATCCGGAGCTCCGGATCCTCGGAAACCCGACCTTCCTGTTCAGTTTCACCTCCGACGAGTTCGACATCTACCACGTCAACGACTTCATGCGGAGAAGGGGCTGGCGGTTCAACGGCCAGCAGTACCCCAACGCCCTCCACATGGCCGTGACCCGTCCGCAGACCCAGCCCGGCGTGGCCGACGCCTTCGCCACCGATCTGGCCGACGGCGTGGCCTACGCCAAGGAGCACGCCGCCGAGGCACCGGC
Organism: uncultured Acidimicrobiaceae bacterium; assembly: GCA_963817005.1. Taxonomy (GTDB): domain Bacteria; phylum Actinomycetota; class Acidimicrobiia; order Acidimicrobiales; family RAAP-2; genus Bog-756. The sequence goes on along the minus strand of CAWFMN010000004.1, from coordinate 435,293 downwards.
CTCGGGAGCCGTCTACGGCGGGGTGGCCGGGGGGATGACCGACGAGGCCGACGACTTCATCAAGGCTGGTGATGGCCGACATGATGGACGCCCAGCAGGCGGTCCCCGCGCGACGCCTGACCCCAGTCGGTGACGCCGGGGCTCGTTCCCGACCCCCGGCTAGGTCTCGCTGAGCACCCGCCGCTCGGTCGGGAAGGCCTCGGCCGGGCCGGGTCGACCCAGCAGGAAGCCCTGGACCTCGTCACAGCCCATCTCGTCGACCGCCCGGAGCTCGGCCTCGGTCTCCACGCCTTCGGCCACCACCTGGAGGCCCAACTTGTGGGCCAGGTCCACCACCGTGGCGACGATGGTCGTGTCCTGCCCGGCCGTGCCCAGCCCGGACACGAAGCTCCGATCCACCTTGAGCCGGTCGATGGGCAAGCCCTTCAGGTACAGCAGGGACGAGTAGCCGGTGCCGAAGTCGTCGAGGGCGATGTGGACTCCGAGCTCCCGGAGCTCCTGCATGACGGCGCGGATGCGGGCGATGTCCATGACGAGCGCCGACTCGGTGATCTCCAGGATGAGGCAGCGTGGGTCCAGGCCGGCCAGGGTCAGGCCGTGGCGGACGTCCTCGGCGAAGTCCGGATCCTGGAACTGACGGGCCGACACGTTGACCGACACGGTGAGGTCGGGATGGCCCTCCTCCTGCCAGGTGCGGCACTGCCGGGTCGCCTCGTGCAGAACCCAACGCCCGACCGGGACGATCTCGCGACTCCGCTCCAGGAGGGGGATGAACTCGTCGGGCGCCACCGAACCGAGCTCGGGGTGCCGCCACCGGAGGAGGGCCTCCATGCCCACGATCCGTCCTTCGAACGTGAACACCGGCTGGTAGTGCACCGAGAGCTCACCCAGTTCGAGGGCCACCCGCAGCTCGTGGGTCAGCTGGCTGCTGCGCCGTTTGTCCTCCCCCATCACCGGGTTGTACGCCTCGTAGCGCGCCGGGCCGCCCCGCTTGGCCTGGTACATGGCGGCGTCGGCCTGGGCCAGGCACACCTCGGGATCGGCGTCGGGCAGCACCGAGGCGATGCCGATACTCACCGAAGCTGTGTAGCTGGCGCTCCCCCACCGTCACCGGCTCCCGCATGACCAGGTGGATGCGCTCGGCCAGCGAGGAAGCGGCGGCCTCCGGGTCGGCGAGGTCGGCGGCCAGCACCACGAACTCGTCGCCGCCCAGCCGGGCCACGGTGTCGCCCGATCGGGCCAGCGCCTGCAGGCGTTGGGCCACCGTCACCAGGAGCACGTCGCCGGCCGGATGACCGAACCGGTCGTTGATGGCCTTGAAGTTGTCGAGATCCAGATAGAGCAGGACTGCACCGGTGCCCCGTCGGTCCAGCGAGCCGGCCGCCTGGCAGAGCCGGTCGGCCAATAGGGCCCGATTGGGCAGTCCGGTGAGCTGGTCGTGCAGGGCCCGGTGGGCCAGACGGGCCTGCTCTTCGTGGAGGCGCCGCTGGAGGGAGCGCCGGGTGTCGTCGAACTGGCGGACGATTCGGACCAGACTCCCGTCGCAGCTGAACCGCACCACATTGGTGGCCAGGACCAGGAGGGGCTCGCTCACGCCCAAGCGGCGACCCTCCTCGTGCAGCACCGCGGTGGTGATGTCCCGCCAGGCGAAGTAGGCCTTGGCCACGCTGGCCAGTACGGCATCCTCGAGGATGGCCTGCTCCCCCTGTTGGGCCAGGACGGCCTCGTCCTCGTCGGAGGCCGCCATGTCGGTGACCAGCCATCGGCCGATGAGCTCGGTGCCCAGTCGGGCCGTGACGTAGGCGTTGCCCCGCAGGTCCACGGCGAACTGTTCGTCGACCATCCGCCCGACTTCGTCGGCCCGGGCCAGCAGGGCCCGCCCCAGGGCCTTCCGCTCTGCGCTCACCGCGGCATCCACCGCTCCGCCTTTCGCCCCGCCGCCTTCCGCCCGGCCGTCGGTGTCCGGCGCTGGAGACGGGGTCCCGTGGGGACGGCCCTCGACCCCAGCACGGGTGGCGTTCCGTGGCCCCGGAGGCCGGCAGGCTGCCCGGGCAGCTTGACCGCGATTGCCATCAGTGCTGCACCCTGGTCAGCCCACCCCACGTCATCGCGTCGCGGTGGTCGTGGCCCTGAAGGGGGGCCACAGCGACCCCACCGCGCTCTTGTACCCACGCCCAGAAGTCCTCCGGTGCCATGGGCCTGGCCAGGAAGTAGCCCTGGGCGCTGTCACAACCCAACCGGCTGAGCTGTTCCCAGGTCCTCAGGTCCTCCACCCCTTCGGCGATGGTCCGCAGGCCCAGGTTGCCGGCCAGGTCCACCACGGCCCGAACGATGACCTCGTCGTCGGAGTCGCCCCCCATGTCCTGGACGAAGGTCCGATCGATCTTCAACTGATGGACGGGCAGGTCGCGCGAGGTAGGCCAGCGACGAGTACCCGGTCCCGAAGTCGTCGATGGACAGCGTCACGCCCATGTCGGCCAGCTCGGTGAGCACCCGCCGGGCCCGGGTGGGGTCGGTCATGATGATGGTCTCGGTGATCTCGAGGTCGAGCAGATGGGCCGGGACCTGCCAGCGGGCCAACGCCGCCTGGACCACCTCGGGCAACGAGGCGTCGAGCAGGCTGCGGGTGGACAGGTTGACCGAGATGGAGAGCTCGAGTGGACCGGACGGCCCGGCCTCGTCCATCCAGCGGCGGCACCGGTGCAGGGCCTCGTCCAGCACCCAGTGGGTGATGGGCTCGATCAGCCCGGTCCGCTCGGCCTCGGGGATGAACGAGTCGGGATACAGGAGGCCCAAGCTGGGATGCCGCCAGCGGATGAGGGCCTCTGCCCCCTCCACCCGCCCGGTCCGCAAGGAGGCCTTGGGCTGGAAGTGGAGGATGAACTCACCGCGGCCCACCGCGGCGCGGAGGTCGCCCAACAGGGCCAGGCGGTCGGGCGTGTTGACGTCGAGTTCGTCGCGGTACACGACCACGTGTTCCTGAGACTCCTTGGCCACGTACATGGCCACATCGGCCCGCTGCAACAGCAGTTCGGCGCTGCGTCCGTCGGTCGGGGCCATCGAGATGCCGCAGCTGGCCTCGATCCCGAGGATGGTCCCCTCCACCTCGAAGGGGAACTCGAGGACGGCGATGATCCGGTTGGCCACCTGCAGGGCGTCGGACTCCCCGTCCACCTGGGGCAGGAGCACGCAGAACTCGTCGCCCCCCAGCCGGGCCAACGTGTCCCCGGCCCGGAGGACCGAGGTCACCCGGGGCCCGACCTCGGTCAGCACCCGGTCGCCGTAGTTGTGGCCCATCGTGTCGTTGATCTCCTTGAACCGGTCGAGGTCGAACAACATCACCGCGGTAGAGGAGCCATCCAGGACCGCACCGGCCAGGACCGCCTCGGTACGGTCGTAGAACATGGCCCGGTTGGGCAGGCCGGTCAGCATGTCGTGGAGCGCTTGGTGGGCCAGTTGGCTCTCGGCCCGTTCCTTCTTCTCGCCGGTGGCCCCGGCCATCCGGATCACGATGGCCAGCACGAACGCCCCGAGAGCCCCGATGGTCTCAGCCTGCGACCGGGTCAGCATCGAGGGCAGCAGCCCGTACCAGATCAGGACCTGGGCCACCGCGATGTTGAGCAGCGACCATCCCATCACCGAGCGCCACAGGAACGCCCCCCAGGTCTGCAGCTCCTGCAGCGCCACGAAGGCGTACGCCATCCCCAGTGCGGGGCCCCAGCCCGACATGTAGATCACCGCGGTGACGGCCAGGATGTGGATGGCCATGCGGGCGTTGAGCTTGACCGAGCCGGCCGGGGCGCTGTGCCACGGCTCCACCAGCACCGACCCCAGCGCCGCCCCGCCGATGGCCGCCAGATACGCCCAGACGGGGACGCGGGCCACCAGGCCGAAGTACCGGAAGACGAGCAGGAGCCCGAGAGCCAAGGGGCCCACCACGTAGGCGAGCACCAGCGGGGAGAGGCTGCCCGATCCCTGGGCCTCGGCTCGCTCCTCGGTAGCCACGTCGACTGAGGAGCTGTCCACCGTGTGGGACCGTCGCTCCAGCATCTCGCCGCCCTCCGGATCACTCCCCACACTGCAGTATCGGCACCGCAGGAAGCCCCCTTGAGCAGGTCGGTTCGTCCGGCCGCCAGAGCGGTGGGAGCCCGGCGACCCGGAGAACCACCTCCTACTCTCTCCCTCCACTAGAGCGTTATCTTGAGAGTTGAGGGTTGAGGGTTTGACGGCCGCATCCGCTCCCCCACCACTCGGAGCCGGTGAGCCCCCGCGTCTCGTGTCCGGAACCTCCGACGGCACGGTGCCGGCCCGACGGTCTCCTGCGTAAGGTGGCCTCCCGGACGATGGAGGAGAGATCCCGATGAAGGCAGCCGTGTACTACGAGACGGGGGGTCCCGAGGTGTTCCGGTACGAGGACGTTCCCGACCCCACCGTCGGCGGATGACGAGGTGCTCCTGCGGGTGGAGGCGGTGAGCATCGAAGGCGGCGACACCCTCAACCGCCTGGGCGGGGCCATGACCGCCGTCCCCCACATCGTGGGCTACCAGTGCGCCGGCACGGTGCTCGCCACCGGTGCGTCCGTGACCGGCCTGTCCGTGGGGGACCGGGTGGTGACGGTCGGCCTGGACGGGTCCCATGCCGAATTGCGGGCCGTGGCCGAGCCGTTCTGTTGGCTGGTCCCGCCCGGGCTGACCACCGAGGAGGCGGCCTGTGTCCCGGTCCCCTTCGGCACGGCCGATGACTGCCTGTTCGAGTTCGGCCGCCTGCAGGAGGGGGAGACCGCGCTCATCCATGCGGGGGCCAGCGGCGTGGGCATCGCGGCCATTCAGCTGGCCAAGCGGGCGGGGGCCCGGGTCCTGGCCACCGCCTCCAGCCCCGAGCGCCTCGACCGGCTGGCGCCGCTGGGCCTGGATCAGGGCATCGACTACACCGCCGTGGATTTCGTCGACGCCGTCCGCCAGGCCACCGACGGTCGGGGGGCGGACGTCATCGTGGACTCGGTGGGCGGATCGAATCTCCAGAGGAGCCTGCACTGCCTGGCCTACCGCGGCCGCTGCGTCTCCTTCGGGGACGCCGGCCGCGAGGACTCCGGCCCGCTGGACATCGCCACCATGCGGGGGAACAACCAGACCCTGGTGGGATACTTCCTCGGTGCGGAGCTGTTCCTCGGCGGGCGGGCCCACGCCATGATCGCCGGCCACCTCGACGACCTGGCCGGCGGCCGGCTCCAAGTGGTGGTGGACCGGAGGTTCAGCCTCGAGGAGGCAGGCGAGGCCCACGCCTACATCGAGGGGCGGCAGGCCTTCGGCCGGGTCCTGCTGATCCCGTGACCCCACACGGCCGGCCGGCCCGCCGCCCGTGCCGGTGACCGCGGTCGTGGCTAGCCTGCACGCGTGATCCGAGCTGCCGTCGCCGACGACGTGGACGAACTCGTGCAAATGATCCACGACCTGGCCGATTTCGAGCGCTCGCCCCAGTCGGTGCAGATCACCTCCCAACTGTTGGGCGACGCCCTCTTCACTCCGTCCCCCACCGTCTTCGCCCACGTGGCCGTGGAGCACGACCGGGTGGTGGGCATGGCCATCTGGTTCCTCACCTTCTCCACCTGGACCGGGCGGAGCGGCATCCACCTGGAGGACCTCTACGTCCGGCCCGAGGCGCGTTCCGCCGGGGTGGGACGGGCACTGGTCACCGAATTGGCCTCGATGGCCCACCGATCGGGACACGCAAGGGTCGAGTGGTCGGTGCTCCACTGGAACGAGCGGGCATTGGCCTTCTACCGCTCGCTCGGGGCCGAGCCCCTCGACGAGTGGATCGGCTACCGCCTGTCGGGCGCCGCCCTCGCCACCCTGGCCACCGGCTCCCACTCCCGGCCGACCCAGGGGACGGAGTAGGCCGGGGACCGGCCGGTCTGGGGTGGGCTCCCTCAGATGGTGAACGCCAGGTGGTCGGCCAACCGCCGGGACAGCAAGGGGTCACCGGTGAGCCGCACCTCGCCGCCCGGTCCGGACGGTCCGTCGTCCCGTCCACCGGCCAGACGCAGGAACAGGGGCACCGGCAGTTCGATCCCCACGGTGACGGGACCGTCGAGGGCCTCCACCACCGAGGCCCGACCGTCCACCCGGACCAGGTACGTACAAGCCGGTTCGCCGGTCAGGACGATGGCCACCCGCGAACCGTCGGGCAGACCGGCGCGTCGCCCCACGATGTAGCCGAGCCCGGTGGCCACCTCCTCCAGACAGGACGCCTGGTGATCGGCGGCGGGCCGGGCCGGCAGACCCAGGGCGAACCGGATGTCGTGCTCGTGCATGAAGCAGTCGAAGTGTCGGATCCTCATGAACCGTCCGTACGTCTCGTCATTGCCGACCGGTGTCCATGACGGTGCGTCGAATTCGGCCTGGGTCATCCCGTCCAGCGCGGCCAGACGACCGGCGGTGACCGCCTCCCACCGACGCAGGACCTCGGGACCACCGAGCGACCGCATCGACTCCACCCAGACCTCGTTGGCTTCGGCGATGGGGTTCTTCATGGGCAACAGATGGGCGATGTCCGCCACGGGCGGTGCCGTGCCCGACAGCATCGCTTCCGTCCCCACCATGTGGCTCAGGACGTCCTGGACCGACCAGCCCGGCAGGCAGGTGGGCGTCGCCCACTCGTCGTCGGTGAGCACCGAGCACAGCCCGGCGATGGCGGCGAACTCGCTCCGCAGGAGGTCGGTGGACCGGTCTCGGTCGACGATGGTCGGCACGGGGGCCACGGTACCGGCCCCCGAGGCGGGCCGGGGTCCCCGGGTTCCCGGTCCCCCGTCAGTCGACTGCAAAGTTACCGACCGCCCCGAGCAAACGCTCAATACCAGGGGGGTCGGAGCCGATAGAGGGGGAGCGAGCCCGGGGCGATGTGGAGACCGACGGATGAGGCAACACGCCTGGAAGTACTGGATGATCAGTGGTGCCCTGGTGGTCGCCGGGTACTTCGCGCTCCCCGGGCCCACCGCCCAGGATGTCATCTACCTGGTCATCGGGATCGCCTCGGTGGCGGCCATCCTCATCGGGACCGCCCTCCACCACCCCCAGGATCGCCTCAGCTGGTACCTGTTGGCCGCTGGGAGGGGCCTGCTTCACCGTGGGCGACGCCGCCCAGAACGCCTATGGGCTCATCCTCCACCGGGCCGTGCCGTACCCCTCGGTGGGCGATCTGCTCTACCTGGCCGGCTACCCCTTCATCTTCGCCGGGATCCTCCGGCTCACCAGCAGCCCCGGTCGGGGTGCCCGCCGGGAGGACAACGCCGACGCCGCCATCATGGCCATGGCCGGACTGACCGTCTGGTGGCAGTTCCTGATGGACTCCTACGTCCACAACGAATCCCTGGCCGCCAGCGGCAAGTTGCTGACCCTGGCCTACCCGATCATGGACGTGGTCCTGGTCTTCATCGTGTTCCGGGCCCTGTTGTTCGGCCGGGTCAACCAGCCCTTCCACAAGCTGCTGGCCCTGGCCCTGGGGGCCATGTTCCTCTCCGACTTCGTCTACGACCTGCTGGTACGGCGCAACCAGTACGCCACCGGCAATGCCGTGGACGCCCTCTTCCTCCTCGAATACGTCCTGATCGGCGCGGCCGCCCTCCACCCGTCCATGGCCCAGGCCGTCACGCCCACCCCGCAGCAGAAGGCCAACATCTACGTTCGGGAGAACGACGGTCGGCGCCGCATCCCCGTGGTGGCCTTCGCCGGTTTCGTCCCTCCCAGTCTCCTGCTCGTCGCCATCTGCCTCGGTGCCTCCGTCAACGTGCCCGTGCTGTCCGGCATCTGCATCGCCGTCTTCGCCCTCATCTACCTGCGGTTGATGTGGCTCATCGGCACCATCACCGGGCAGACCAGCGAGATCGAGGCCCACGCCCGCGCCCTCGAGGCGTCGCTCCGGCAACGAGAGGCGCTCGAGTCCGACCTGCGGCACCTGGCCTTCCACGACGAGCTCACCGGTCTGGCCAACCGGGCGCTGCTCCACGACCGGGTCGAGCAGGCGTTGGCCTCGGCCCAACGCACCGGCCAGACGGTGGCGCTGTGCTTCGGCGACCTCGACGGGTTCAAGACGGTCAACGACACCCTGGGCCACCACGTCGGCGACAGCGTTCTGGTCCGGGCCAGCCGGCTGCTGACCTCCATCGTGCGCCCGGGCGACACCGTGGCCCGGCTGGGCGGTGACGAGTTCGCCGTCCTGATGGTGGACGTCGGGCGCCCGGACGCCGCCGTCGACTTCGCCCACCGCGTCGTCGGCCGTTCTGCGGGACGCGCCGGACTTCGAGGGGACCCAGGTGGGCCTGTCGATCAGCGTGGGCGTCGCCTACGGAGAGCCCGGCAAGACCACCGAGCAGCTCCTCAGTGAGGCCGACTCCGCCATGTACGAGGCCAAGGAGACCGGTAAGAACCGGGTGGAGGTGTTCCGCTCGTCCATGCGCTCGCGGATGCTGGAGCGGCTCGACCTCACCAGCGGGTTCCGGTGGGCGCTGGGCCGGTCCGAGTTCTTCCTCGAGTACCAGCCCATCGTGTCCCTGGCCGACCAGCGGTTGGTGGGCTTCGAGGCCCTCGTACGCTGGAACCACCCCCGCCTGGGCGAGGTCGAGCCGCTCCGGTTCATCCCCATCGCCGAGGAGACCGGCTTCATCGTGCCCCTGGGGCGCTGGGTGCTCGTCGAGGCGTGCGAGCAGCTGGCTGCCTGGAGCACCGAGTCCGGGCAGCCGCTCACCCTCTCGGTCAACCTGTCGAGGCGCCAGCTCATCTCACCCCACCTGACCGACGAGGTGCGGACGGCGCTGGCCCTGAGCGGCGTCGATCCCCACCAGCTCATGCTCGAGGTCACCGAGAGCGTCCTGATGGAGGACCCCCTCCGGGCCACCCAGGCCCTGTCCGACCTCCGGTCCCTGGGCATCCGCATCGCCGTGGACGACTTCGGTACCGGATACTCGTCGCTCAGCCACTTGCAGCGGTTCCCGGTCGACGTGCTCAAGATCGACAAGTCCTTCATCGACCCCCTGGCCCTGCAGAGCCCGGAGAGCTCTGCGCTGGTCACCGCCATCATCGGCCTGGCCGGCACCTTGGGCCTGGACGTCATCGCCGAGGGCATCGAGCACCAGAGCCAACTCCACCGTCTGGTCGAACTCGGCTGCCACCGTGGCCAGGGCTTCCTGATGGCCCGACCCCTGGGCCCCGACGCCGCGGAGACGCTTCATCACCGAGTACGCCGGGAGTGCCGCCGTCGGGTGACCGTCGGTGACCGTGACCGCCGACCCGGGCCGGCCGCAGGACCGGGCCGCGGGACGGGGGAAGCCGCCGTCGGGACGCTCCCCTACACTCGACGGCACCAGCGCCGAACCGATCCAGGGGGACCCCGATGGCGATTGCCGATGGCGGCTGACCGATGACCACCGCCCAGACCGAGTTCACCGGGCCGAGTTGTTGGCCGATCACCATACCGTCGAGCCGCTGGTCGTCGGCGGCGTCCGGTGCCACGGCGGGTTCGACGACCAGGGCCGATACGTCTCCCCGCGGACGAAGTTCCGGTGGCCGGCCATCGAGGCCTGGGAGGAGCAGCGCCGGGCCCAGTTCGACACACCCCTCCTCGACGTGCCCCTCGACACCTGGCCGGAGCACTTCCCCAACGTGGCCCAGTCCAAGCTGCTGATCCGGTCGGGGGCACCCGAGGCCATCATCAGCGCCCTGACCCGGATCGGGACGGTGGAGGGCTTCGGGGGGATGCTCCGGCTCCTGCCCGTCCCCGACTTCGCCCGGGCCTTCGAGGAGGACGTCGGCCGGTACCGCCGTGGCCCACATCGGCGGCGGGCTGTTCGAGGCCCACGCCCGCGACGAGTCCGGCTTCGACGAGCAGGCCGGTCACGATCGCATGTGGTTCGTGGCCCGGGACATCGCCTTCGACAACCCGGTGAGCGAGGACGAGACCGCGGCCATGCTGACCCGGATGGGCATCGACACCCGGCCCAAGTCACCCGACGAGATCGGCCGCCTCCGCCGCGCCGCCGTGGAGGCCCGGGTCCTGCCCGACGACATCGACTTCACCCTGGAGAGCGTGGTCGGTCGGATGATCGGCCTGCTGCTCATCGAGATCTCTGCCTTCCACGGATTCCGGTGGGCCGAGGAGGTGCTGGGCGACACCGAGCTGGTGGCGGGGGACGGGGCCGCGGCCACCCTGGTCTCCTACATCCGCAGTGACGAGACGCCCCACGTGGCCTGGCTGCGCACCGCCCTCTCGGAGATGCGCGACCGGACCTGGGTGGGCAACGGTGGTCGCACCTACACCGGGGCCGAGATGATCGGGCGACTCTGGGACCGGGCCCTCCGTGACTCCCTCCTGCTGCGCCGCGGCGACAACCTCCGGTTCGTCATGGCGGAGATCGAACGGTCGCTGAGCGGCCGGGCCGACGCCGGCGACCTGGTGGAGGAGATGCTGTCCTTGGGGTCCGTGGTACGGGCGCCCGACGGGACCCTGTCCGATCCGCCCGGCACGCTGGCGCTCGGCTGAGCGGACCGGACGCCGCCCCGTCCACTCGAATCCCACCCACCGACTCCCCACCGGCACTACCGGGCGAAAGGGTGCACCATGCAGTTCGGGATCTTCTACGAGCACCAGCTCCCCCGCCCCTGGACCGGGGAGAGCGAGCAGCAGCTGATCAACGACGCCCTCGACCAGATCGAACTGGCCGACCGGCTCGGCGTGCAGTACCTCTGGGAGGTGGAGCACCACTTCCTCGAGGAGTACTCCCACTCCAGCGCGCCCGAGGTGTTCCTGGCCGCAGCCAGCCAGCGCACCCGGCGCATGCGCATCGGTCACGGTGTGGTCCAGACGGCGCCGCGCTACAACCACCCGGCCCGCATCGCCGAGCGCATCGCCATGCTCGACCTGGTGTCCAACGGCCGCGTCGAGTTCGGCACCGGCGAGTCGTCCTCCGAGGCCGAGCTGGGTGGGTTCGGTGTCGACCGCGACACCAAACGGGAGGCGTGGCTGGAGGGCCTCGAGGTGGCGGTCCGGTGCATGACCGAGACCCCGTTCGGCGGCGTAGAGGGACGGTACGTGTCGATGCCTCCCCGCAACGTGGTGCCCAAGCCCGTCCAGAAGCCGCACCCCCCGCTCTGGGTCGCCTGCAGCCGGCGCGACACCATCCTGCTGGCCGCCGAGAAGGGCATCGGTGCCCTCAGCTTCGCCTTCGTCGAGCCCGAGGACGCCCGGCAGTGGGTGGACGACTACGAGGCGGTGTTCCGCGAGCGGTGCATCCCGGTGGGTCTGACAGTCAATCCGCAGGTGGCCTGCGTGACGCCCATGATGTGTGCCCGGCGCGAAGAGGACGCCCTGGCCCGCGGGCTGGAGGGGGCCAACTTCTTCGGCTACTCGCTGGCCCACTACTACGTGTTCGGCGACCACGTCCCGGCCTCCACCGACGTCTGGGAGGAGTTCCTCGCCCGCCGGGGTTCGACGGGCTACTCCCCCGAGGCCGCCCTGGCCGCCCGGCACCAGACCCTCGGGGCCAAGGTGGCGGCCGGCGACCAGACGGGGCTGCGGGGGGCGATCGGCACCCCGCGAGCAGCTCCGCGAATTCCTCCGGCGCTACGAGGCCGCAGGCGTGGACCAGCTGATCTTCGTGATGCAGGCCGGTCACAACCGGCACGAGCACATCATGGAGTCGATCGAGCTGTTCGGGACCGAGGTGCTCCCCGAGTTCGTCGAACGGGACGAGGCGGCGAGCCGGGCCAAGGCGGCCAAGTGGGAGCCGCTCATCGACACGGCCCTGGCCCGCCGGCACCGAGAGGACCCGGTCATGCCGCCCGGGTACGTGATGCGGGCCATCCCCAAGCAGATGGTCGAGGCCATGGCCAGTGATCCGGCTCGTCAGTGGTTGGAGGACCTCGCCGACAAACAGGCCGCCGGGGTGCACGACGAGGAGTTTCAGCGCCTGATCGACGGATAGCCCGGGCGTGCCGCCCGCCGATGTCCGCCGCGGCCGTCCGAAGAATTACGCTGTGCGGGTGACCTCGACCCCACCGACCGCCGTCCCCGGGCCCGCCGACGGCCCCGGGGACACCGGTGGAGCGACCACCGCCGAGCTGCAGGTCGAAGGGATGCACTGCGGATCGTGCGTCTCCCTCATCGAGGAGGCCCTCCACGAGCAGTCGGGTGTGGCCACGGCCACCGTCGACCTCGAGTCGGCCCGGGCGGTGGTGGCGTACGACCCGGCCCTGGTCGGTCCCGATCAGCTGTGCGCCGCCATCGCCGAGGCGGGATACACCGCCGCCGCGGTCGGCTAGGCGGACCCGCCATGCCCACGGCCCCCGGAGCGGCCCCGCTGACGGTCGGGCCGGACGACCTCCTGTTGGCCACAGCCGAGCTGGAGCTGGGTGGCATGCACTGCAGCGCGTGCGCCACCCGCATCCAAAAGACGCTGGGCCGCCTCCCTGCCGTGGCCAGCGCCTCCGTCAATCTGGCCACCACCCGGGCCTTCGTCTCCTACGACCCGGCCCGGCTGGACACCGACCAACTGTGCCGCGCCGTGTCCGAGGTGGGCTACTCCGCAGCCCCGGTCGTCGACGACCAGTCCGGTCCCGGCCCGTCCGATCCGGACCACTGGCTCGTACGGGCCGCCGTCTCGTGGCCCTTGGCCCTGGCCGCGCTGGTGGTGGCCCTGACCGCGCCGGAATCGGCCGCCGCCGGCTGGACGGTGCTGGTCCTGGCGGTGGCCGTCGAGTTCGCCGGCGGCTGGCCCTTCCTGCGAGACAGCGCACGGCTCCTGCGCCACGGTGCCACCAGCATGGACACGCTGATCGCCCTGGGCACGCTGTCGGCCCTGGCGGTCAGTGCCGTCGAAGCCATCGCCCTCGGTGGCCGCCACGTCCATCTCGGGGGGAGCGGCGCCTTTGCCGCCCGACTCCACGGGGTCATGGCCCCGCTCATCGTGGCCATCCTGGTGAGCGGGAGGGCCGTCGAGGCCCGGGCCCGGGCCCGGGCAGGCCGGGCCCTGCACTCCCTCCTCTCCCTGAGGCCCCCGGCCGCCCGCGTGGTGGCGGGCCCCGACGACGACACCGGCGAGCTGGTGGCCCCGGAGAGCGTCCCCGTGGGAGCCCTGGTCCGTGTCCGTTCCGGCGAAGCCCTTCCCCTCGACGGGACAGTGGTGGCGGGGTGGTCTCCGGTCGACGAGTCCATGCTCACGGGCGAGCCCCTACCGGTGGAGCGGGGGCCCGGCGATGCGGTCACCGGGGGGACCCGGAACGGCGAAGGGGTCCTGGTGGTCCGGGTCGACTCCGTGGCCAGCGAATCGGTACTGGCCCGGTTGCAGCGCCTGGTGGACGACGCCCAGCGGGACAAGGCCCCGCTCCAGCGCCTGGCCGACCGGATCAGCAGTGTGTTCGTTCCCGCCGTGCTGGTGGGGTCGGCATTGACCTTCCTGGCCTGGTGGTTGGCGGTCGGCAACCCCGGGCAGGCTGTCCTGTCCGCTCTGGCCGTCCTCCTGGTGGCCTGCCCCTGCGCCATGGGCCTGGCCGCCCCGGTGGCCATGATGGTCGGGTGCGGTCGGGCTGCGGCCCTGGGCATCCTCATCCGCAACGGTGACGTCCTGGAGCGCCTGGCCAAGGTGGACGGGGTGGCGTTCGACAAGACGGGCACCCTGACCGAACGTCACGCCGAGGTGACGGCGGTCACTGCAGGCCCGGGTGCCACCACCGAGGACGTGCTGTCGCTGGCCGCGGCCGTGGAGGCCGAGAGCGAGCATCCCATCGCCTCGGCCATCACCCTGGCCGCGGCCGACGGGACGGGGCCCCCGATCCCCGCCGCCGACGTGCGCTCCGTCCCCGGGGTGGGAGTGGTGGGCACCGTGGGCACGTACCCGGTGCGGGTGGGACGCATGGTGCCCGAGGACCTTCCGGCGTCGCTGCGGGCCGGCGTCATCGAGCGCTACCGACGGGGGGAGACAGTGGTGATGGTGGAACGGGACGGGACGCCCCTCGGTGCCATCGCCGTGACCACGCCGCTCCGTCCCGAAGCCGCGGCGGCCGTCGGGCGGCTGCACGCCATGGGCCTCCGGTCGGCCATCCTCAGCGGCGACAGCGAGCCGGCCGTGCGGACCGTGGCCAGCGCCCTGGACATCGGGGATGCCCGCAGCGGATTGAGTCCGGACGGCAAATTGGCCGCCCTCGCCGAGATGCGCACGGCGTCCCGTCGCATCATGATGGTGGGCGACGGGGTCAACGACGCCCCGGCCCTGGCCGCCGCTGAAGTCGGCTGTGCCATCGGCAGCGGATCCGAGGCCGCGCTGGCCAACAGCGACGTGGCCCTCCTGGGCAACGACCTCGAGGGCGTCCCCGCCGCCATCGGCGTGGCCGGCTCGACCTACGCGGTCATCGTGCAGAACTTCGGGTGGGCCATGGGCTACAACCTCGCCGCGCTGCCCCTGGCCGCTTTCGGACTGCTGGACCCGCTCGTCGCAGCGGTTGCCATGGGGCTGTCCAGCATCATCGTGGTCCTCAACAGCCTCCGGCTGACCCGGGTGGGCCGATCCGGGCTCTCCGGGGTCAGACCCCCGCGGGTCCTCCGGGGACGGCGGGGCGTGGCGGCGTCGGTGGTGCTCCCCGTCGTCCTGTTCGCCGGCCTGATCGGGGTGAGCCAGCTCGTCTCGCCGGCCCGCGGCCAGTCCCTGCTGCCCGATCTCCCGTCCATCGCCACCCGGGCCCTGCCCCAGGGCGGGTCGGTCGAGACCTACGTCGAGCCGGGACGGCCCGGGGTCAACCAATTCCATCTCGTCTTCTCGGGGAGCCCCTCGGTGGTGGCCACCGTCCATCCGGTCGTCACCGCCGCCCCCGACGGCGGCACCCCCCGCCTGCTCCGCCAGCTGACGGTGAGTCCCGGTCACTTCAGCGAGGTGGCGGTGCTCACCCCCGGCCCCTGGCGGTTCGCCGTCACCACCCCCTACGGCACGGGCACCGTCTCGTTCACCGTGGCCGTCACGGTCCCTCGGGGATAGCGGGGACAGCCGGACCGGGGGCCGTCAGGCTATGACACCACGCTGCGTGGCTCCGTGCACACGTGACGTGATCATTCGACGCACCCGGTCAATTGACAGTCATGCCGACATGAGGCAACCCCACGCCGATAGGCTCACCGCATGTCAACTCGGGGAATTCGCCTGACCTTGGTAGGACTGCTGGCCGCTGCCGCAGTGGCCACCGGCGCGATCGGATCCAGCGCCGGAGCGTCCACTCCCAAGGTCACCACCATCAGCATGCAGGCCAACGCCTACACACCACACGCGCCGTCGGGGGGTACCGACGACTACCACTGCACGCTGGTCAATCCGCACGTCACCCAGAACTCGTTCATCGTCTCCAGCCAGTTCTACCCGAACAGTGTCGAGGTCCATCACGCCATACTGTTCCTCGTCCCTCCGAGCGAGGTGGCGGCGGCCAATGCCGCCAACCCGGGTGGGAAGGGCTGGACCTGCTTCGGCGAGACCGCGCTGCCCGGCACCGGCCTCGCCCAGATCGCCCAGACCCCGTGGCTGACCGCATGGGCCCCCGGGCACGGTGAGGACATCGTGCCGAAGGGAACGGGGGTCAGGCTGCCGGCCGGGAGCATGGTGATCATGCAGATCCACTACAACCTCCTCCGGGGCCACAAGCCGGTGAGCGCCAGACTCACGCTGCACACGGTGCCCGCCGCCACGCCGTTGAAGCCGCTGTCCCTGGAACTGATGCCGGCTCCGCCGGATGTCCCGTGCCCGGCCGGTGTGACCGGACCACTGTGCGACCGGGCCGCCTCCCTGGTCGATCTGGGACAACGTTTCGGGGTGGCGCCAGGTGGGATTCGTCGATTTCCTCGAGCGCTTCTGCGGGCGCTCGATGACAGATCCGCCGGCCGGTGACACCACCTCCTGCACCTGGCCGGTGGACGGAGGACGGGAGATCGTCCGCCTCGGGGTCCATATGCATCTGCTCGGTCGGGGCATGAAGATCGTGCTCGACCCGGGTACGCCCTCGGCCAGGACGCTGCTCGACGTCACCAACTACAACTTCGACTACCAGCGGTCGTACACGCTGAAGACGCCGGTGCTCACCCACGCGGGCGACACCATCGGTGTCACCTGTACCTATGACCCGACACTGCGCCAGGAGCTCCCCCAGCTGCGGAAACTCCCGCCGCGCTTTGTGACCTGGGGGGACGGATCCTCGGACGAGATGTGCCTGGGCTCGGTGCAGACCGTCTCGGCTACGGGCAAGGCGGTGTACTGACCCGACCGCCTCAGTCCCCGGCCCAGCAGCCGAGGATCACGTCACCCACGGTGACGGCAACGTCCCCCGAGCTCGTCGGCGGGACGCCGAACTGGGGCGGGAGCGCCGAGGAGTCCACCAGTAGGACCTTCCAGTCCTTGCGCACCACCACGGAGCCGTCGGTGGTCTGGAACGCCCCCTGACCCAGGCCGGGGAGTTCGCGCGACCTCCCGAGCGTGGCAGCCAGCGAGTTGAAGTACTGCTTGGTCTGCGTCCAGCTGGACAGCTCTTTGACCGAGACCTCCATCGACCCGGAGGGATAGCCGTACCGGCAGGAGTAGCGGTGATCGGCCCAGGTCGGCTTGGACACCGTGGCCCGCTCCCCCAGCGCCGAATCGATCTCGCTCACCGCCTCGTGTGCGCAGACCATGACCGAGATCGGGGACGGGTTGGTCCCGGCCGGCTGGGGGGCCCGGGTGGTCGGGGTGGTGGCCGCTCCGCTGGAGCATCCCGCTCCGAGCAGCCCAACCAGCGCCAGCAGCACCGCTCCCCGTCCACGCACAGGGCGAGAGTACCAGCGCACCCGCGTCGGTCCTGGTCAGGTCACCGCCTGCCCCCCGGCCGGCAGAAGGATGGCCACCAGCTCCACGTGCTCGGTCATGGGGAATAGGTCGAGGCCGTGCAGCTGACCCACCGTCCACCCCGCGTCGAGGGCCACCCGCAGGTCCCTGGCGAACGAGGCCGGGTCACAGGAGACGTACGCCACGCGCCGGGGCGCGGGATCGAGGGACACCAGCGCCTCCATCACCGCCCGGCCGGCCCCCTGGCGAGCGGGGTCGAGCACCACCAGGTCCGGCCGGCCCAGGCCGTCGGCGACCAGCTGCGGGTCGATGTCGGACCGGACCACCGACACCTGATGCAGGTCGGCGGCGTTGCGCACGGCGTCGGCACAGGCCCGGCCGCTGCGCTCGACGGCCACCACCGAACCCCTCGGACCCACCGCCCGGGCCAGCGGCACCGTGAACAGCCCGGCACCGGCATAGAGATCGGCCACCCGCTCGCCCGGGCGGGGGGCCAGGCCGTCGAGCACCCGCCTGGTCAACACCGCAGCGGCGCCGGGATGGACCTGCCAGAACACGCCGGAACTCACGCCGAACGTCTCCCCACCCACCAGGAACTGGACCCGGTCGGGCCGCCGGCGGGTGCGGCCGTTGACCACCAACCCGGCCCGGACCCCGGGGGGATCCACCAGGGTGCGTCGGCCGGTCTCCACCGCCACCACCGGTGACCGCCCCCCGGGGGCGGCGGTCACCTCGACGTGGTGGGCCCCCTCCCAGCGGGCCTCGCCGACCCCCACCCCGTCGACCGCCGCGGTAGCCAGCGGGCAGTGGGCCACCGGCTCGATCTCGTGCGATCGGTGACGGTGGAGCCCGACCCGCCCGGTCCGGTCGACGGCGAACCGTACCCGGGTCCGCCACCCCAAGCCCTCAGGCGACCCCGGCACCTCCTCCACCGTCACCCTCCGGTCGATACCGGCCAAGCGACGGAGCTGCTCGGCCACCAAGGACTCCTTCAGGGTCCGCTGGGCCGGGACGGCCACGTGCTGGAAGTCGCACCCACCGCACCGTCCGGGTCCGGCCAGCGGGCACGGCGCGGGCACCCGGTCGGCCGACGGCTCGAGCACCTCGACTGCGTCGGCCCGGAGGAACGAAGTGGTCTCCGAGGTCACCTGCACGACCACCCGCTCGCCGGGCAGGCTGTGGCGGACGAACACCACCCGGCCGTCCTCGGCCCGGGCCACGCACCCGCCCCCGGCGGCGATGGCCCCGGTGGTGAGCTCCATCCTCACCGGCGGTGGGGAGTCGGACCCGGGGGACGAGGCGTTCGGGGGAGCCATGGTCCCGGTCTTAGCACCCACCGGCGGATCCCCGATCGGAGGGCCTCCGGCGTCGGTCCCGCGGGGGTGCCGTCCCTCGGCACTACGGTGATCGGGCCAGCCCGGCCCGGCGCCGGGCGGTCCCAGGGGAGGCTGCCGTGGACATCAACGAAGCGCTCTACACCACCCGGGCCATGCGCCGGGTGCGACCGGACCCGGTCCCCCTCGAGGTCCAGGCCAAGATCCTCGACGCCGCCATCCGTGCCCCAACGGGCGGCAACACCCAGGGCTGGCGGTTCCTCCTGGTGGACGACCCTCTGGTCATCGGCCGCATCGCCCCGCTCTACCGCGACTCCACCCGCCAGCTGTGGGCCACCGTCTACGCCGATCGGGTGGCGGCCGCGTCGGCCGATCCCGACGCCGAGTCGAGTATCGAGTTCGGAAGGCTCCAGCGCTCGGCCCAGTGGCTGGCCGACCACTTCGACGTCGTCCCCCTGTTCCTCTTCGGCTTCGTACAGTCCGATCCGACCGGTGGGTCGATCTTCCCGGCCGTGTGGAGTGCCCAGCTGGCCGCCCGGGCCGAGGGTGTGGGCAGCGCGCTCACGGTGATGATGGGCTTCTTCCACCCCGACGAGGTCTTCGAGATCCTCGGGGTCCCGTCCGACGAGCAGTGGGTCATGGCCTGCTGTGTGAGCTTCGGCTACCCCACCGGCACCTGGGGCGTGGCCCCCCGACGGCCGGTCCAGGAGGTCTCCTACCGCAACCGATGGGGTGCACCGGTGGGCTTCACCGTCGACCGGCCACTGTGGGGGCCGGGCTAACCTGTACCGACTCACCGGTGAGGCCACGGGGATGGCCGACGCCGCCCGCGGGTGTAGCTCAATGGTAGAGCTGCAGGTTTCCAACCTGCTGACGAGGGTTCGATTCCCTTCACCCGCTCTCGCCCGGGGCCCTCATCGGACCGGGCAACTACTTCGGGGAGCTCGGCCCTCTGCTCAACCTCCCCCGCAGCGCATCGGCCCGGGCCCGGACCGATACCGAGCTGACCGGCCATTCGAGTCGGCTGTTCCGGGGGCTGCATCCGGACGGCCGCGGCTCCGGGCGCTGATCGTCAGCCGGAGGCACGGTGGCCGGCGGCCGGCGGTCTCGTTCGGACGGGCGGCGTGCCCTCCCGCCCGTCGGGGCGAGCGCGCCCGGCTGACCCGGCCGACCACCCGGCCCGGGTCGCCTGGAAGTCCCTGGTGGCCGCACTCGGGAACCTCGGGGCGGGACCCCCTGCGGAGCGATCCGGCCAGGCCCCGAAGGGTGCCTCGGGTCCCGGTGTCCCTCCCAGAGGCGATACCGGGAAAACGTGCAGTGAAGTGCGGACCGGCGCACGGTGCTCAAGAAAGTCCTGGCGGGGGCCGATACCCGGAGGGTGAAGTTCGACCTCAACCGGCCCATGGAGCATCAATTCCGTGAGGGCCTGATCTCGGGATTGATCGCCGTGTCGATCATCATCCCCCTCCTGGTCACGGTCAACTTCGTGGGACACCGCCCCATACGGTGGGCCTACGTCGATGCCGCAGTGGCCTGTGTCCTGGTCTCGGTCGTCTATGCCGCTTTCTTCATGGTCCTGACCTCCAAGAAATTCGACATCGCCACCCGCGCCGGGATGGTCTTCACGATGGTGTGCCTGGCCATGGCCGCCCTCGGGCTCATCGAACTCGGCTCGTCGACCACCTTCGGGACCTACACGCCGGCGATGATGGTCGGGGTCATCTTCATCAGCATCATCGGCGACCGGTGGATGCGGGTCGGGATCGACGGGTTCACCATCGTCCTCATCGGTGTGGTCAGCTGGGTGGGCGGCGTGCGCGGCTCCGATCTGGTGGCCGTGGAGTTGGTCTACGCCTCGACCATCGTCATCATCACCTGGATCGCCGCCCGGACGGTGGGGTCACTGAATCAGAACGTCAACTTCCGGCATGCCATCAACACCCTCAACGAAGCCTTCGACGGCGGAGACCCTGGGGATGCCACCACCAACGGCGACGACATCGCCGACGTGATCCGACGCGGTCTCCCCGTGGTGTCCGACATCATCCCGGCCGAACGGGTGGCGGTCTTCGCCCGCAACGGGCGGGTGGGGCGGTTCACCAACCTGGGTACCTGGCCCGATCTCCGGGACGCCGCCACCGACCTGGCCGGCCTGTCCGAACTGCCGCAGGCCCTCCGGGCCGACGCCGTGGTGGTCAGCCCGACCCACTGCGTCATCCCGATCGGGTACTGCACCGAAGGGGAGCTGGTCCTGGTGGTGGCCCGGAAGGAGGTCGGGGGCTCGGCCCAAGTCCAAACCGAGGAGGGTGCCGCCCTGATCGCGGCGGCATTTCTGCGGGTGACCAGCCGGGCCAACTTCGTGAGCGGCCTGCAGGCGGAGAGCCGCACCGACCCCTTGACCGGGCTGGCCAACCGGCGCACGCTCTACGAGCGCATCGAGATCGAGATGGAGCACGCCCTCCGGTCCGACACCCCCCTGACCGTGGCCATGGTCGACCTCGACCACTTCAAGCACTACAACGACCAGTTCGGCCACGTAGCCGGGGACACCCTGCTGCGCTCCATCGCCGCATTGATGGTGTCCAACATCAGAGGTCAGGACCTGGTGGTTCGTTACGGCGGTGAGGAGTTCTGTCTCGTCCTGCCCGAGACCGACATCCTGGGTGGCCACCATCTCCTCGACAAGCTCCGCGAGGGGGGCCGGGACGCCACCACCGACTTCGGCATCACCCTGTCCGCCGGCCTCACCAGCTGGGACGGGATCGAGGACATCACGTCGCTCATCGAACGGGCCGACCAGGCGCTCTACCGGGCCAAGGAGTCCGGACGGAACCGAGTGGTCTCCATCCAGTCCTTCACCGAGTTCTGATCCGACCGGGCGGCCATCCGACCCGGAGGCCAGGGCGTGGGGCCCCGGGGCTCAACCGCCCTGACGCCGCAGTACCAGGTAGACACTGTCGTCGACGGCGAACGAGTTGATCAGCTCGAACCCCTCGACGGCCGCCGCGTCCAGCCCCTGTTCCAGCTCCAGGCGGCGCTCGTCCACCACCAGCCGTCCCCCGTGCACCCGGAGCACCCGGTGGCTGGCGCTCACCTCGGGACCACCCGGTCGACTCCCGGGGGATCGGCGTCCCCGCCCGCACCACCGGTCGCAGTGGCCTCGTCCACCAGCAGCGCAGGTTCCCAGTGCTCGGGCCCGGACCGTTCGGGCTCGGGCCGGATCCGGATGAACCACTCCCGGCCCCACACCAGCTCGAACACCTCGTCGGTCATGGACAGGAAGAAGCTGTCCGCGCTGATCTGGCTGACGTGGGCCTGCATGGCCCGGCGCTTCCGGTCGATCCACGGGACCACGTCCACCGCGGTGGTGATGCGACTGGCCGGCTCACCCATCTCCTCCGTTCCCTCGGCCACCGCCTCCGGCGGTTCCACGTCGATGCCCCCGGCCCCGCTCATCAGCTCCCCGACCTGGTCGCGGTTCATGGTGGCGAAGTAGACGACCGGTGTCCCGGCCCGGTCGGCGGCCGCCATGCCGACCCGGTGCACCTGGATGTGGTCGGGATGCCCGTAGCCTCCGTGCTCGTCGTAGGTGACCAGCACGTCGGCCGACTCGCTGCGGAGAATGGCGGCCAGCGCCTCGCCGGCCTCGTCCACGTCGGCGGCGGCGAAGCTGCCGGCACGGTGGTTGGTGTCCTCGCCGGCCATTCCCGAATCGAGGTAGTCGAGATAGACCTGCCGGGCCACGCCGATGATCCGGCAGGCCTCGTCGAGCTCGATCCTCCGCCGCTCGGCCAGCGTCTCGCCGGGTCCGAGCAGGCCCTCGGGGATCTCCCCCAGCTCACCCCGGGTGGCGGTCACCAGCACCACCCGGTGACCCTGATCCGAGAGCGAGGCCATGGTCCCCGCCGTGGCGATGGCCTCGTCGTCGGGGTGGGCGTGGAAGAACACGATCGTGGCCATCAGGGGCACCCTACTGCCACCGTCGCGCCGACCGACCGGCCCCACCGACCAGCGCCCGGTCGACAGCCCGCCTGGTCGGTCAGGCGAGGGGGAGCTGGGGGGCCTCGGCCAGCGAGAGCTCGCCCGAGGTGGCGTTCCGCCCGCCGGGCCGCGCCCCTCTCCTCTTGGTGACGGCGAAGATCCGCTCCGGACCGAACGAACGGATCTTGTTCTCCCCCGGCCGGCCGCCGACCACTTCGATCGACTCCGTCCCGTTGTGGCGGTTCAGCACGTGGGCCCGGAACCGCCACTCGGCGCCGCGGGCGGCCAGGCCGGAGACCACCACGCGGTCGCCGGCCCGCAGACCGTTCCAGGCCTCCGAGCGCTCGAGGTGGTCGGAGGCCTCGAGCGCAGCGCGGCGCACCGCGGACGTGCGGGCCCGGCTCACTTCCGCTCCTCCCGGACCACCCGGAGCCGGTGCCAGAAGAGGACGGCCACGGCGATGACCACCAGCACGGCGGCCACGTAGCCGGCGTAGCTGAAGGCCTTGAGGACATGGGTGTAGCTGGACCCGAGGGAGTAGCCCACGCTGGTCAGGACGGTGCACCAGATGGCACAGCCGATCACGGTGAACACCAGGAACTTGCCGAGGGCCATCTCCCCCAGGCCGGCGGCGAAGGACACGAAGGACCGGAGCAGGGGGACGAACCGGCCGAAGAGGACCACCGGCTCGCCCCGGCGGGCGAACCAGGCCTCGGCCCGGTCCAGGTCCTTGTGGGTCAACAGCACGTACTTGCCCACGCGGTCGACCAGGGGACGGCCCCCGTAGTAGCCGATCAGGTAGCCGGCCAGGGATCCCAGCACCTCGGCCAGGGTGGCGACCAGGATCACCACCACCAGGTTGAGGTGGTGGGGCTCGTTGGGGATCTGGCCGCTGGCCAGCACCCCGCCGTAGATGATGGCCACCTCGGCACCCACCGGCAGGCCCATGGAGGAGATGAAGCTCAACACGAAGACGGCCAGGTAGCCCCAGGTCTCGAGAAAATGCTCCATAAGCCAACAATGTCTAGTCGGTCCCGCTCCCGCACGGGGCAATGCCGGCCGGTGTCGTCGGCAGCTGCCGTTCCCGTGGTCGGACCGGTCCCCCGCCGGATACGGGGCCCGCAGCCCCCGGAGGCCAGGGGGCCAGGGTGCCCTGGGGCCGGGGCAGCCGGATCCTCACCCGGGCTGGGCTACCGTCACCTCCGTGACCACCAACGACGGACTCGGGTCGCCCCCTCGGGAACGGTGCGTGACGCCCGACGGCGTGGGGGTCGCCGTCTACGACTTCGGGGGCGAGGGCCCCGACCTGGTGCTGGTCCACGCCACCGGCTTCTGCGCCGGGCCCTTCGGTCCGCTGGCCCGGCGCCTGGCCGGCCGGTTCCACTGCTGGGGCCTGGACCTCCGCGGCCACGGGCTCTCCGACCGTCCGGCCGACGGGGACTATGCCTGGTCCGGATTCGCCACCGACGTCCTGACTGTCGTGGACCACCTGGGTCTCGACCGTCCTCTCGGGTTCGGGCACTCGTGCGGAGGGGCGGCGGTCCTGCTGGCCGAACAGGCCCGACCCGGACGGTTCCGTTCGCTCTACTGCTTCGAACCGGTGGTCATGCCCGACGCCGCCCGGGCTCGCATCGCCGGGAGCAACCCACTGGCCGACGGCGCCCGGCGGCGGCGGGAGACCTTTCCGTCGGCCGAGGTGGCCCTGGCCAACTACGCCTCGAAGGCGCCGTACAGCGAGCTGGACGCTGAGGCCCTCCGCCTCTACGTGGAGACCGGCTTCGAACCCCTCCCTGCGGCGGAGGGAGGGGACGGACGGACCATCCGACTCCGATGTCGCCGCCAGGACGAGGCCGCCGTCTTCACCGCCGCCGTCGACCACGAGGCCTTCGCCCATCTCGGGGAGGTCAGCTGCCCGGTGACCCTGAGCTGCGGAGCGGAGACCGATGCCTTCGGTCCCCGCCTCATGCGGGCCGACGCCGAGCCCATCCGACACGGCCGGGTCGAGGTCCTGCCGGGGATGGGCCACTTCGGGCCCCTCCAGCGGCCGGACGCCGTGGCCACCTCGGTGGTGGAGGCCTTCGAGGCGCTCGAGATGGACGCGGGTCCTACCGGCGACGGCCCGGCGGTGGCGGGAGCTTCGGTGAACCCCGTCGATGGCACACCCCCGTCGTAGTCTGTACCCGTGCCCTTCGAACTCCCCCGGACCCTGTCGCCGTCCAAGGTCACCTCGTTCCGTGACTGTGCCTTGGCCTTCCGCTTCAACGCCATCGACCACCTACCGGACCTCCCCACCATCTGGACGGTCCGGGGCACCTTCGTCCACAGCGTGCTGGAGGACCTGTTCTGGCAGCACGCGGCCGGCCACCGGACCCCCGAAGCCGCCCGGAGCCAGCTGGACCGGGCCTGGTCCGATCTGCAGAGGGATCCCGACTACCTGTCGCTGGACCTCACGCCCGACCAGGCCGACCAGTTCCGGACGGAGTCCCTGGCCCTGGTGGACAACTACTTCGCCCTCGAGGACCCCAACGACGTCACCCCGGTGGGCGTGGAGCTGCTGCTCGAGGCCCGGGTGGGGACCATGCGGCTCCGGGGGATCATCGACCGGCTGGACCGCACCCCCGACGGCGAGCTCGTGGTGGTGGACTACAAGACCGGTCGGGCCCCGTCCCCGGCCTACGAGCACGCCAAACTCGTCGGGGTCAACATCTACGCCCTGCTCTGCGAGGAGGTGCTGGGGCGCCGCCCGGTGCAGGTCAAGCTGCTCCACCTGAAGGAACCCACGGCCATCATCGCCGAGCCCTCCGAGCAGGCCGTCCGGGGTCAACGTCAGAAGGCCCTGGCCATCTGGACCGCCATCGAGCGGGCCTGCCGCGACGAGGACTTCCGGCCCCGGACCTCGCCGCTCTGTCGCTTCTGCCGGTTCCAGGCCTTCTGCCCGGCCTACGGTGGCAGTCCGGAGCAGGCGGCGGTCGTGCTCGGTGCCACGGTGGGTGGTGCGGCTTGACGCCGGCGCTGTCCGCCGAAGGGGCGGACTCGGATCTGGGTCCCGGGGCGGCCGATGCCGCCCCGGCAGGCGGAGAGCACGCTCCCACGTCCGACTCGTCGTCACCGGCCGGCCTGTCCGGACTGTCCGACCTGGTCCATCGGGTCGACGACCGGGTCGATGCCTGGTTCGAGCCCCTGCGGGGAAGGCCGTCGGTGGACGGCGTCGCCAAGGTGGTGACCGGTCTCGGGGACCACGGGATCATGTGGGCGGCCACCACGGTGTGGCGGGCCCGACGTTCCGGTCCCGATCGGGCCCGGGCCGTGCGCGCCCTGACCATCGCCGGCATCGAGTCGACCATCGTCAACCGGACACTGAAGGTGGTGGTGGACCGCTCACGGCCGGATCCAGAGGGCCTGGCCCTCGCCGCCGGTGGGGTGCCGGTCCGTGAGCCGACGTCCAGCAGCTTCCCCAGCGGTCACACCCTGGCCGCCTTCTGCGCGGTCACCGTCATGAGCCAGCGGGGTGATCGTGCCGGCAACGCCCTGTTGTTCACCAGTGCGTCGCTCGTGGGCCTCAGCCGCCTGCACCTGCGGGCGCACCACGCCTCGGACGTCCTCGGCGGCGCCGCCATCGGCGTGGCCCTGGGCCTGATCGGTCGCCGGTTCCTCTGACAGGTCGCCGGTCACCCTGAGCCGACGGGAGCGGGCGCTGTCGCTACAGGATTGGGCCGGGTCCCCGGAATGGATCTTCCCCACCGGGGGTTGAAGAGCCATGACTTCCCGACAGACCTTTGCCGTGACCTGGGACTATCGATGCCCGTTCGCCCGGATCGGCCACGAGCACATCCTCGAGGCCCTGGAGGACGGTGCCCCGTGGGACGTGACCTTCGTGCCCTTCTTCCTCAACCAGTCCCACGTCCCCGAGGGCGGCATCCCGTCGTGGGAGGACCCCGCCCAGCAGTCCGACCTGGTGGCCCTGGCCGCCGGGGTCGTGGTGAGGGACCGGTATCCCGAGCAGTTCTTCGCCGCTCACCGCGCCCTGTTCGACGCCCGCCACGCCGAGGGAGGCGACCTCCGGGATCGATCGGTGGTGCGGGAGGCCCTGAAACGGGGCGGCGTGGATGCCGACGCCGTGTTGACCGAGGTGGACGCCGGTTGGCCGGCCAAGCAGGTCCGCGCCGAGCACGAGGACGTCGCTGTCCCGCCTCGGGGTGTTCGGCGTCCCGACCTTCATCGTCGGCGACCAGGCGGTGTTCGTCCGGCTGATGACCCGTCCCGAGGGCGACGCCGGCAAGGCCCGGGACACCGTCGACCGGGTCTTGGGGCTGATGACCGACCATCCCGACCTCAACGAGTTCAAGC
The DNA here is from genome assembly GCA_963817005.1 of uncultured Acidimicrobiaceae bacterium. GTDB lineage: Bacteria > Actinomycetota > Acidimicrobiia > Acidimicrobiales > RAAP-2 > Bog-756. The sequence continues at coordinate 408,794 of CAWFMN010000004.1, read as the reverse complement.
ACACCCGCCTGGCCACCTGAGCCCGTTCTCCTCCCGGCCGCCCAGTCAGTCACCCACCAGGCCGGCCAACGCACCGACCGTGGCCCGTATCTCGTCGGCCGAACCGAACGGGGCCCCGCAGAATTCGGTGGTGCCGATCGCCGCCAGGCGGCGGATCTGCGCCTGCACCTCGGACTCGGTGCCCACGATGGCCACATCGGCCGGGCCCCCGGCTCCTTCACGGTCGAGCATGGCCCGATAGGACGGCAGGGTGCCGTAGATGACGAAGAGCTCGGCGGCCTTGGCCCGGGCGGCGTCGGCGTCGGCGGTGACGCACACGGGCAGGCCCACCCCGATGAGCGGCTCGGGCCGCCCGGCGGCGGTGGCGGCCGACCGGATGGTGGGGATGATGTGGGACTCGATGGTCGCCGGGCCGGTCATCCAGGTGACCGTGCCCGTGGCCAGCCTTCCGGCGAGCGTCAGCATGGTGGTGCCCAGCGCCGCCACCAGCACCGGCGGGGTCGGCGCCTCGATCTGGAGCGGTCCGAAGGTGGAGGCGCTCAGGGTCTCGCCGACGAAGCTGGCCGGCTCCCCCTCGAGCAGGGGCATGAGGATCGAGAGGTACTCCCGCATGTGGCGGGCGGGCTTGTCGAAGGACTGGCCGAAGACGTTCTCGATGACCAGCTGGTGCGAGAGTCCGATGCCCAGGGTGAGGCGGCCGCCGGTGGCCGCCTGCACGGTCAGCGCCTGGGCGGCCAGCATCACTGGGTGCCGCGGGTAGGTGGGCACGACCGCCGTCCCGAAGTCGATGCCGGCCACCTCCCGACCGACCGCGGCGATGGTGGTGAGCGCGTCGTAGGCGAAGATCTGCGACGCCCAGGCCGTCTCGATACCGGCATCCGCCAAGCCGGTCACCTGGGCCACCACATCTTCGAATGGTCGCTCGGTCTCGAACATCACGCCGATGCGCACAGTGCTCCTCCTTCGGACGGTCCCGCGGTGGCGCCCCACCGTACCGGCCCTCGTGGCCGGACGCCGGCTCGTGGCGCATCGGGTCTCCGTGGCCCCGGACAATCGAGATGTGACCGACCGGTTCGCTTCGGGCAGAATGCGGGCATGTCCGTAGCCATTCTGATGGGAAGCTCATCCGACGCGTCGATCATGGACGACGCCGTCCAGACCCTCCGATCGTTCGGGGTGGTGGCCGAGGTCCGGGTGCTCTCGGCCCACCGCACCCCGGACGACACCATGGCCTTCGCCCGGGGGGCCGCCGACAAGGGGATCAAGGTGATCATCTGCCGCGGCCGGGGGGGCGGCCCACCTGGCCGGAGTGGTGGCCGCCGCCACCCCCTTGCCGGTGATCGGCGTGCCCGTGGCCCTGGCCAATCTGGGCGGGCTCGACTCGCTGCTGGCCATGGTCCAGATGCCCAAGGGCATCCCGGTGGCCACGGTGGCCGTCAACGGGGCCCGCAACGCCGCCCTGCTGGCCATCCGGATCATGGCCCTGTCCGACGAGCGCCTGGCCGCCGAGCTGGACCGGTTCGTGGCCGACCTGGCCGACCAGGTCAGGGACATGGACGCCGAGATCGTGGCCCGCTACCCCGCCGAGTAGCGCCCCGGCAGCCTCACTCAGGGACAGGGCGGCCACAGCCGGCCCAGTCGAGGCGGGTCAGGGGTCGGACAGCCGGTCGCCGGGCCGCCTCACGCCTTCCAGGGTGGGGCCAGCCCGGCGACTGCCTCCTCCAGCGACACCCCCAGCGGAATGACCGCCATCACCGGGATGTCCACCCCGTTGGCGACATAGCGGCCCACGTGGGCCCGGCACTCGTCGTAGGAGCCGTGCACCACCAGGGCGTCGACCACATCGTCGGGAATGGCGGCCAACGCCCCCTTGCGGTCACCGGCCTGCCAGGCCTCCCACATCGGCTCGAGTCTGGCCCCCCGGCCCAACCAGCGGTGGAAGGAGGCGTACACGCCCACGTTGAGGTACGCAGCGATCATCCGGCGCCCGACGGCCCGGACCGTGTCGGCGTCCTCCGACGGACAGACGAAGATGCGGGCGGCCACCGGGATGTCCGCGCCCAGCTCCGGCGTGACGGTGGCCACGTCCTCGGCGGACAGCCAGTTGATGATCACGCCATCGGCCTCACGGCCGGCGAGCCGGAGCATGCCGGGACGGAGGGCGGCCAGGAAGAGCGGCGGCGGGTGCTCGACCGGACGCGCCAGCCGGAACCCCCGCACCCGGAAGGTGTCGTACTGCTCGTCCACCTTCTCCCCGGCCAGGGCGGCCCGCAGGAACCGGATGGTGTCCCGGGCCCGTTTGTAGGGCTCCTCGAAGGCCACGTCGTTCCACCGGCTCACGATGACGTCCGACGACGTCCCGAGGCCCACCGTGAACCGGCCGGGCGCGGCCTCGGCCATGGCCGCCACACTCTGGGCCAGCAAAGCCGGACCCCGGGTGTAGGCGGGGAGGATGGCCACGCCCAGCTGCAGCGCGGGGGTCCAGGCCGCGGCCAGGGCCAGCGGCGTCAGCCCGTCGGCTCCGTCGGTCTCGGCCGACCACGCGTCGGTGTATCCCAACCGCAGCAATTCCTCGTACCACCTGCGGTGATCGGCCAAGGGGATCCCGTCGAAGGGGACCGTGATCCCGTACCGGGACCCACCCGACCGAAGCCGTCTGATCGTCAGCCATGACCCCAGTGATACACCCTCCCGGCATGCTGTACCCATGACCCCAGCCCACCGACGCCACCACCGCCAGGTCAGTCCCGGCCAGCCCCAGCTGCCTCTACGCGAACCGCCCGCCCCGCCGACGCCCGCACACCAGCCGGAGTGGCGGCTGGATGACCGGACCCGCGAGATCGGGCTCCGGGGCGTGGCCCTGGCCCGGGCCCGACTGCGACCATCCGACTCCGGCGACGAGGGTCGACGGGACCGCAGGGGTCCGGCCGGGCGCGCCGCCTGACGGCCGACGCACTACGGTCATGGCCATGCCGACCGTCGCCGAGCGTCTCGGTCACCCGCCCGAGGCCAAGCTGCTCATCATCAACTGTGCTGACCTGGGGCTCTGCCACGCGGCCACGGTGGGCGTGTACGACGCCCTCCGCGAGGGGATCGGCACCAGCGCCTCGCTCATCGTCCCCGCCCCCTGGGCCCGCGAGTCGGCCTCGCGGTTCCGGGGCGACGACGTCGGGGTCCAGCTCACCCTCAACGCCGAACACGACCGGTACCGCTGGGCGCCGATCACCCACGCGCCGTCGCTGCTCGACGGTGACGGTGGGTTCCCCCGCACCGTCACCGACGTGTGGGACCACGCCGATCTCGACGAGGTGCGTCGGGAGTGCCGGGCCCAGGTGGAGCGGGCGGTCCTCTGGGGGTTCGACATCAGCCACCTGGCCGCCCACCTCGACGCCCTGCTGCTGCGGCCGGAGTTCTTCGACGTCTACCTCGAACTGGCCGTGGACTTCGCCCTTCCCCTGCGCCTGCTGGGTGCCGAGTCCGAGCCCAATGTGGGCTTCCCCGTCCGGCAGCTGGCCTCGGACGAGGGGGTGCTGTTCGCCGACCGCTTCGCCTCGTTGCCCGCCGTCCGCAACCGCCTCGCCTTCTCCGAGCTGTTGGCCACGCTCGAGCCCGGCCTCACCGAGCTGTCCCTCCGGCCCGCCGTGGACACCCCGGAGCTCCGGGCCGTCGCCACCGACTGGCGGGCCCGGGTGGCCGACGAGGTGCTGCTGGTGGCCGATCGGGGCCTGGACCAGATGGTCTCCGAAGCCGGCGTGGTCCTCATCGGGTACCGACCTCTCCGGGACGCCATGCGCCAGGCCTGAGCGAGACCCGGCCCCGGAGGCGCGGGACGGCGCACGGTTCCCCGATGGTCGGGAGGGCACCGGTATCGTGTGGACCTTCGATGGGAGTGGACGTGTCCGAGGGTGACCAGCCGGAATCGCAGGGTGCCGCCACCGAGCGGGGTCTCGCCCTTGCCGGGCCCGCCCTCCGAACCGTCCGGCTCGAGGGCCTGGTGCTGCTCGACACGGCCGGGACCGAGCCGGTGGCCATCGAAGCCATGCTCTTCGCCGACGACGGCATCGGCGTGATCCGCGCCCGCGGCGATCGGCCCCGGGTACTGCCGTGGACCTCCCTCTCGGCCCATGCCGTCGAGAAGTGGGTGGGTGGGGAGATCCCGGCCCACTGGCTGCAACCCGAGGACGCCGGCGGTGGCCAGGAGCCATGGGCCGGAACGGCCCCGGTACCACCGCCACCGCCACCGCCACGGCCCCGCGTGGCCGCCGGGGCGCTGATCGGCATCCAGACCTCGTACGGCACCTACCGGTTCCTCTTCCCCGGCGGAGACCCGGCCGAGCTGTCGCGCCGGGTGACGGCCTTCGCCGTCCGACACCAGGGACCGGCGGCGGCGTCGACGGTCACCCGGGTGGTGGACTGGGGCCACGACGTCGAGCGCCGACAGTCCCGGCGTCCGCCACCCAAACCGGCCGGCTGGGCCCGGGCCCAGCCGTACCTGGTGGTCCTGCTGTTGGTGTTCATCGCCTCGGTGGTGACCCTGATCCTGCTGCAGAGCTGCCGGCACCATCCACCTTCCCCTGCTCGGGGGGTCCGGCTCCGGGGCCGGAGCCATCGGGACCCCGGGGCGTTCAGAACTCCGTGAGCTCGGCCACCTGGCGCCGCACCCCCTGACGCTCGGGTGCTCGGGCGGCCAACAGGAGCTCCAGGGTCAGCGCCATCGACCCGGTCACCTTCATCCGTCCCTGCATGAACGCCACACTGGGGTCGAGGGTCCCGGCCTGGACGGCGGCGGCGTCACTCCACGACAGGGTCACGATGACGTCGGGTGCGTCGAGCGACCCGACCGCCCACGACGTGGGGCGCCCGTCCTCGAGCACCCACGCACAGGGGACGTCCCCGTCCGGGCCCCCGGTGATCAGCAGTTGGATCCTGCCCGTGAGCCCCGGTCGCTCGGGCAGGTCGGCCCCCAGCGACAGCACCCGGGCGAACCACTCGTCCGACAACCACCTGCTCACGCCGCGCCCCGTCCCGTCACTCGGCGGGCCGCAGGCCGGCGAAGAGATCCGACTCCACCGGTCCCTCGGGACCACCGGGGTCCGAAGCTCCCGGCGGGGCCACGGTGCCGTCCGCTCCGGCCACCAGGGCCAGGCGGTAGTCGTCGTAGGGGTGGATGGTCCGCATCACCTCGGGCGGGAGACCGAACCAGAAGGGGGACTTGGGGTCCACCTGGGTGGCGTGGGCCAGCAGCGCCCGGCTGCGGACGTCGGCGAAGTCGGAGACGTCGATCGACGTGGTCACCGAAGGGGCGGGGATGTCCTCCCACCGCTTCCGCCACTCGGCGTCGAACGGGGACTCGAGGCCCAGCTCCTCGAACTTGTCGTGGATCTCCCTGAAGCGGGTCACCGAGAACACCGTGTAGTAGAGCTTGGCGGGCTGCCAGGGTGCGCCGGCGTCCGGGTAGCGCTCGGGGATCGCCGGCGGCCTCGAAGGCCGCCACGCCGATCTCGTGGACCCGGAGATGGTCGGGGTGCGGGTAGCCGGACTGCTCGTCGCCGTAGATCACCATGACCTGGGGCCGGGCCCGCCGGACGACGGCCACCAGGCGCTCCACCGCCTCGTCGAGGGGCGCCTGGGCGAAGCTGGCCGGGTTGTGCGTTGGCCTCGGAGTCGGCCATGCCCGAGTCGCGGTAGCCCAGCATGACCACCTCGTCGTAGCCGATGACTCGGGCGGCCTCGGCCAGCTCCTCCTGCCGCAGATCGGCGAGGCGGGCACGGACCTCGGGCGTGTCCATGGCCGGATTGAGGATGTCCCCCTCCTCCCCGCCGGTGCAGCAGACCAGGACGGTGTGGACCCCCTCGGCGTGGTAGCGGGCGACCGTGCCGGCCCCCTTGGAGGACTCGTCGTCGGGATGGGCGTGGACGGTCAGCAGGCAGAGCGGTTCGGGCACGCCGATCACGCTATCGGGCAGGGAAGCCCTAAGCTTCACTGGCGACGATCGAGGAAGGATCCAACGGTATGGGCGTGATGAAGCGTTTGTACTGGGATTGTCCAGGCCAAGACCAACAAGCTGCTCGACAAGGCGGAGGATCCGCGGGAGTCGCTGGACCTCTCGTACCAGAAGCAGCTGGAGAGCCTCCAGAAGGTGCGCCGGAGCGTGGCCGACGTGACCACGGCCAAGAAGCGGATCGAGCTGCAGGCCTCCCAGCTCCAGAGACAGGCCGACAAGCTCCAGGAACAGGCCAAGGCGGCGCTGACCCAGGGCAACGAGGACCTGGCCCGCGAGGCCCTGGCCCGCCGGGCCGCCCTGGCCGAGCAGCTCGCCGACCTCAAGACCCAGCACGACCAGGTATCGGCCCAGGAGCAGAAGCTCATCGACACCGCCCAGAAGCTCCAGGCCCAGGTGGACTCCTTCCGCACCAAGAAGGAGACCATGAAGGCCACCTACACGGCGGCCGAGGCCCAGACCAAGATCGGCGAGGCCGTCTCGGGCATCTCGGAGTCGATGAGCGACGCCGGCATGTCCATGCAGCGGGCCCAGGACAAGATCGACAGCATGCAGGCCCGGGCCGGGGCCATGGACGAGCTGCTGGCCTCGGGCGCCCTGACCGACCTGACCAATCCGGTGGACGACATCCAGGCCCAGCTGGACAAGGTGTCCACCACCTCGACCGTCGACGCCGAGCTGGCCGCGCTCAAGGCCGAGGTGGGCGCCGGGGCGCCCCCCGCACCCGAACTGGGGGCAGCCGGGTCGGCCGAGCCAGCCGAGACCGCGGCGGCCCACGAGGAGTCGCCGTCATGATCGTCCGGATCCTGGGCGAGGGCCAGTACGAGGTGCCCGACGACCAGCGTGCCGCGCTGGAGAAGCTGGACGACGACCTCGACGCCGCCGTCCACGCCGGGGACGAGGCCCGGTTCGGCCTGGCGTTGGCCGCCCTGACCGCCGAGGTGCGCTCGGCCGGCGATGCCTTGGCCGACGACGCCTTCGCCCCCTCGGACCTGGTGGTCCCGTTCGCCGACGCGACGCTCGACGAGACCAAGGCCATGCTGGCCGACCACGGCGAGAGCAACGGAGGAGACGACCGCTGAGGTCCATCTGATGAGCACTGCACGCAACATCCCCAACGACCGCGGACTGACCGTCCGGATGTTCACCACCGGCCTCATGCTGGTCATCCTGTACGGGGCGGTGATCGGGCTCCTCATCGCCTTTGGCCTGTCCATCGGCATCGTGCTGGTGTTCGCCGCCGTCATCCTCTTCGTCCAGTACTGGTTCTCCGACAAGATCGCCCTGTTCGGCATGGGCGGTCACCTGGTGACGCCGGAACAGGCCCCCCAGCTGCACGGCGTCATCGACCGGCTCTGTGCCCTGGCCGACATGAAGAAGCCCCGGGTGGCCATGGCCGACACCGACGTGCCCAACGCCTTCGCCACGGGTCGCAGCCCCAACTCGGCGGTGGTGTGCGCCACCACCGGGCTGATGCGGCGCCTCGACGAGTCCGAGCTCGAGGCGGTGCTGGCCCACGAGCTCAGCCACGTGGCCCACCGGGACGTGGCCGTGATGACCATCGCCAGCTTCCTCGGCATGGTGGCCGGCCTGATCACCCGCATCATGTTGTGGACCGGGCTCATGGGAGGGTTCGGCGGTGGCTCCAACAACAACAACAACCAGGGCGGAGACAACGCCGCCCTGGTCGAGCTCGCTCGTGCTGGTGGTGTCGGTGGTGGTCTACGCCATCAGCTTCCTGCTCACCATGGCCCTGTCCCGCTACCGGGAGCTGGCCGCCGACCGCTCGGGGGCCCTGCTCACCGGCCGGCCGTCGGCCCTGGCCTCCGCCCTGGTCAAGGTGACCGGCGAGATGTCCCGCATCCCCACCCGGGACCTGCGTTCGGCCGAGAGCTTCAACGCCTTCTACTTCACCCCGGCCATCGCCAAGAACGGGGTCAGCCTGTCCACCCTGTTCTCCACCCACCCCTCCCTCGACCAGCGCCTGGCCCAACTGTCCAAGATCGAGGCCGAGCTGGGTCGCCCCTCGTGAGCCGGACCACCGTCACGACGGGACGGCGACCCCCGGTCGCTCCTGGCTGATGGGACTGTTCAGCTCGATCTTGGGCAAGACCAAGCCCGTCCAGGCCAACCTCGACGCGCTGTTCGCGCTCCCCTCGGCCTCCATCACCCTCCAGAGCGCGGCCGGCATGTCCTGCTCGGGGCACGCCGGGGTCTGCTTCAAGCCACCGACCGGGCAGGGGTTCGAGCAGATGCAGTCCGAAGTGGTCTCGTTGCTGTCCATGGACGGCACCGGCGGGCTCCATCAGGAGAAGGACAGCTTCGGCTACCAGTGGCTGGTCGTGGAGGACACCGACATCGAGCAGCTGGTCACGCGGATCCACCTGGTCAATTCCTCGCTCTCCGACTCGGGGTGGGGTCCCCAGCTCCTCTGCTCGGTCTTCGGACTGGCCGACCTGTCGGCCGACTCGGCGGCTGCGGCCCCCGGTCCCGATGCCGAGTCGGCGGCCCTGGTGGAGACCTCGGCCGGACCGGGGCGACTCCTCGGCTCCACGGCCTTCCTGGTCTACCTGTTCAAGCGGGGCACCTTCTACCCCTTCGTGCCCGACGGGCATGAGCGCCGGGACACCGAACAGGAGCTGAAGCTGAAGAGCCTGGTGGCCGACGATCTCACGGTGGAGGCCGATCTCGACCGGTGGTTCCCGCTCTGGGACCTGCCCGTCGGGTGACGGCCCGGCGGCTCGTCCGCGTCGGCTCCCCTCCGGTCACCGGCGTCTCTGTGGCTCGTGCCGCCCGCTGGGCCCGCTGACCCGGTGGACCTGCTGCTCCGGCCCGAGACCCTGACCGTGTGCCGACTCCCGCCCGGACAGCCGTTCCCGGGCGCCCCCGACGACGGGTCGCTCTTCTCCGCCACCTGGTCCGGCGACGAGCGGTCCTTGGTCTGTCGAGCCGACCTGGCTCCCGCCGGGGCCCGGATCGAGCCGGGATGGCGGGCGCTCTCGGTGGCCGGCCCGCTGGACTTCGCCCTGGTCGGCGTGCTGGCCGCCCTGACCGTTCCCCTGGCCGACGCCGACATCAGCGTCTTCGTGCTGTCGACGTTCGACACCGATCACGTCCTGGTGCGGGCCGACGACCTCGGGAACGCCGTCACCGCGCTGACCTCCGCCGGCCACGGGGTCACCCCCGAGCCGTAGCGGGCCCCGTCAGGCCGGACCGGGAATCCCGACCCGGTCGATGGCCCGGGCCAGGTCCAGATCGAGCCGGGTGATGCCCCCCGAGTCGTGGGTCATCAAGGCCAGGGACACCCGGTTGTAGCGGATGTCGATGTCCGGGTGGTGGTTGGCCGACTCGGCCAGCCGGCCCACCTCCCCCACGAAGGCCAGGGCCCCGACGAAGTCGGCACAGGCCACCGTCTTGACCAGCTTGCCGGCGATCAGGTGCCACGCCGGCCCGTCGTCGGCGGACAGCACCGAGATGACCTCGGCCTCGGTCAGGACCGGCTCGGACATCTAGGCCGACACCCCCACCGGGGCCGAGGGGGTGAAGACCACCGGCATGGCCTCGTACCCGGAGACGAAGTTGGCGGCCCGCGTGGGAGGCGGCCGGTCGTGGGCCAGGGTCAGGTCGGGCAGACGGTCGAGGAGCCGGTCGAACATCACGCTCAGCTCCATCCGGGCCAACCGGTTGCCCAGGCAGAAGTGCGAGCCGAACCCGAAGGCCATGTGGTCGTTCGGCGTTCGGGTGATGTCGAACACCTCGGGGTTGTCGAAGACCCGCTCGTCGCGGTTGGCCGACGGGTAGAGCAGCAGCAGCTTCTGGCCCTGGCGGAGGGTCTCCCCGTGAAGGTCGACGTCCCTGGTCATGGTGCGGGCCATGTTCTTGATGGGTGAGACCCACCGCAGCATCTCCTCCACTGCGGCGGGCAGCAGCGTGCGGTCTGCGGTCAGGCTCTTCAGCTGGTCGGGGTGCTGCAGGAGCTCGTACATGCCGCCGCTGATGACGTGCCGGGTGGTCTCGTCCCCCCCGATCAGGATGAGCAGGGACTCGTAGATGATCGACCCCTCGTCCAGGCGGTTCCCCTCGATCTCGGCGTGGACCAGCGTCCCGATGAGGTCGTCGGACTGGCGGTCCCGCCGCCGTTGCTCGGCCACCGCCGTGATGTACTCGGCGTACTCCATGGCCGCGGTCGCCGCCTTGTCCATGGCACCGGGATCGGGCGATCCCAGGGACTTGAGCATGTCGTCGGACCACCGCAGCAGGTCGTCGCGGTCCTCGGGGGCCACCCCCAGCATGTCGCCGATGACGATCATGGGCAGCGGCGCGGCGATGTCGTTGACGAAGTCGGCGGTCCCGGCCTCGCACACCCGGTCGATGATGGCGTCGCAGATGGTACGGATGCCCGCCTCGCTCTCCTTGATCCGCCCGGGCGTGAACCCCTCGCTGACCAGTCGCCGCCGGCGCACGTGCTCGGGAGCGTCGGTCTCGATCATCATGGGCAGCGGGAAGCCGTCCGGGCGGATCCCTCCGGCGTTGGAGAAGGTGTCGGGGTCCTTCGAGATCTCCCGGATGTCGTGGTAACGGGTGATGCCCCACACTCCGGAGGACTCGTCGAAGTAGGCCGGCGCGTGCCGGCGCATCCAGGCGAAGGCCGGGAAGGGATCCCCGCCGTAGAAGGTGCCGTCGGCCAGCCCGATGGTCAGCTCGGCAGGCGGTGTGGTCATCGCTCGCTCTCCCCGTGGTCTCGAGGCCGGCCGCCACCCGTGTGGCCCGGATCCTCGCCGAAGTATAGGCCCGTCATCTGACACACCGTCAGGTCTCCGGCGGCGGCACGACGGCGGCCGGGACGAGGCGGGCGGCTCACCGGCGTCCCGATCGCGGGCGGAAGGCCAGCGGCACGTGGCTCACCCCGGCGTGCTTGTTGGTGCGCACCCGCTCGACCGGCCCCCGGAGCTCGAACCCCTCGAGACGGTCGAGCACCTCCCCCAGCATCACCCGGATCTCGAGGCGGGCCAGGTTGGCCCCCAGGCAGAAGTGGGGCCCATGCCCGAAGGTGAGGTGGGGATTGGGGTCACGGGTGATGTCGAACCGGAACGGCCGGTCGAAGACCAGTTCGTCCCGGTTGGCCGACGGCCACCACAGGGTGACCTTGTCCCCGGCGGCGACGGCCTGACCCCCCAGCTCGGCCGGACGGGTGGCCGTCCGCCGGTTGTAGAGGGTGGCGGTGGTCCACCGCAGGATCTCCTCCACCGCCGAGGGCATCAACGACCGGTCGTCACGGAGGGCCGCCAGCTGGTCCGGGTGCTCGATCAGCGCCACCATGCCCAGTGCGATGGAGTTGCGGGTGGTCTCGCTGCCCGCCACCACCAGCAGGTTGAAGAACATGAGCAGCTCGAGATCGCTGAGGGGACGGATCCCCCCGCCGTCCTCCTCGATCCGGGCGTGGGCGGCCACCGAGATCATCCCGTCGTCGGGGGCCGCCCGCTTGTCGGCGACGAGCCGGCTCCCGTAGGCCGCCATCGACGACGCCGCGGCGGCGACCTCGTCGCTGCTCTCCCCGAGCTCCCGGCCCTCGTAGTCGAGGGTGGTGTTGGACCACGCCATCAGGTCGTGGCGGTCCTCCTCGGGCACGCCCATCAGCGACGCCACCGCCTGGATGGGGAGCTCGGCCGCCACCTCGGCGAGGAAGTCGCACGAGCCCCGCTCGGCGATGGTGTCCACGATGCGCCGGGCCCGCCCGGCCAGCTCCGGCTCCATCCGGGCCAGGGCCCGGGGCGCCACCGAGGGGGTGACCAGCCGCCGGATGCGGTGGTGCAGGGGATCGTCGGTCATGTTGAGCAGGACGCCGGGAGCGAACCCGTAGGGCAGGTCCTGCAGGATGGTCCCGCCACCCGAGGCCCCCGGGCCGCGCTCGGAGGAGTACGTCCCGGGGTCGGCGGCCACGGCCGCCATGTCGGCGTGCCGGCTGACCACCCAGAAGCCCGTCCCGTCCGGGGTGTGCCCGGTGGGCCGGTGCCACCACACCGGCGCCTCGGCCCGGAGCCGGGTGAAGACCTCGTCGGGGAAGCCGTGGACGAACCGGTCGAGGTCGGTGAGGTCCAGGTCCCCGAGACCGTCGGGAGGCTCCCCGGCCGGGGATGGCCGCCGGTCAGGGATGGGTCATCGACTCCGGCCGCACCGCCTCGTCGAACTGCTCACCGGTGAGGTAGCCCAGGGCGAGGGCCGACTCGCGCAGGGTGCTCCCCTCTCGGTGGGCCTTCTTGGCCACCTCGGCCGCCTTGTCGTAGCCGATGAGCGGGTTGAGCGCGGTGACCAGCATCAGCGAGTTGTCGAGATGCTGACGGATTCTGTCCTCGTTGGGCTCGAGGCCGTCCACGCAGAACTCGGTGAAGGTCAGCGAGGCCTCGGTCAGGAGCCGCACCGAGTGGAGCACGTTGTGGATGATCACCGGCTTGCACACGTTGAGCTCGAGGTTGCCGCGGGCCCCGGCCATGGCCACGGCGGCATCGTTGCCGTAGACCTGGATGCACACCATGATCATGGCCTCGCACTGGGTGGGGTTGACCTTGCCCGGCATGATGGAGGAGCCCGGCTCGTTCTCGGGGAGGTTGAGCTCGCCGAGCCCGCTCCGGGGGCCCGAGCCCAGCCAGCGCAGGTCGTCGGCGATCTTGATCAGGGAGGCGGCCGTGGTACGCAGCGCCCCACTGGTCATGACCAGGGCGTCGTGGGCGGCCAGGGCGGCGAACTTGTTGGGGGCGGTGACGAACGGCAGCCCGGTGAGCTCGGCGATGGCCGAGGCCACCCGGGTCCCGAACTCGGCGTGGGTGTTGAGGCCGGTGCCCACCGCCGTCCCCCCGGCGGCCAGTTCGTAGAGGTCGTCGAGGGTCAGCTCGATGCGGCGGAGGTCGGCGTCGAGTTGGGCCACGTAGCCGGAGAACTCCTGACCCAGGGTGAGGGGCACGGCGTCCATCAGGTGGGTCCGGCCGATCTTGGTGATGCCGGCGAACGCCTCGGCTTTGGCGGCCAGCGCATTCCGCAGGGTCCGGACGGCCGGGATCAGGCGATGCGTGATCTCCTCCACCGCGGCGATGTGCATGGCCGTCGGGAAGGTGTCGTTGCTGGACTGGCGACATGTTGACGTCGTCGTTGGGGTGGACCGGGTCCTTCGAGCCCAACACCCCCCCGGCCAGCTCGATGGCCCGGTTGGCGATGACCTCGTTGGCGTTCATGTTGGTCTGGGTCCCGCTCCCGGTCTGCCACACGCTCAGGGGGAACTCGTCGTCGAGCTCGCCGTCGGCGACCTCCCGGGCGGCGGCGATGATCAGGGCCGACTTCTCGGGGCTCATCTTGCCCAGATCGGCGTTGACCTGGGCCGAGGCCTCCTTCAGTATCCCGATCGCCCGGATCAGCGGCTTGGGCATCCGATCGTCCCCGATGGGGAAGTGGTGGAGGGACCTGGCCGTCTGGGCCCCCCAGTACCGGTCGCCCGGTACCTCGATGGCCCCCATGCTGTCGGTCTCGGTGCGGGTCGGCGAGCCGGTCTCACTGGTCATGGCGGCGTCCTTTCGGTCGTTCGGTCGAACAGGCTCCCCCGGTGGCGCGCGGTGACCCTACCGTGCGCGCGCCCCGTGGGTAGTACGGCCCCGGCCCCGGCCCCGACCGTCAACCGCCGCCTTCCCGGCAGCTGGGACACACCCCGACCAGGTCGAACTGGTGCCCGGTGACCTCGTAGCCCTGCTCCTCGGCCACCACCCGGGCCGCCTCGGCCATGGCCCGCTCCAGCCGGGCCGACGGCGCCACGTCCTCGACCTTGCCGCACCGGCCGCAGGCCAGGTGGTGGTGGTGGCCGGCCAGCTCCTCGGCCAGCTCGAACCGCCCGTGGTCGTCGACCCCGGTGACCCGGCGCACCACGCCGGCCTCGATGAGGGACGTGATGTTGCGGTAGGCGCTGGACTGGGGCAGCTCGAGGTTCGAGGCCAGGATCTCCGGAATCGACAGGGGACGTCCGGCGTCGGCCAGGGTGGCCACCAACGCCTGGCGGACCGGTGTGTAGCGCTGCTCGTGGCCGGCCAGCCGCAGGGCCACCTGCTCGTGGACGGACGAAGCGGCGATCATCGGCCCGATAGTACGGCGTCGACCGGCCCGTACCCGTCCGCCCGGCGCCGGGTCTGCCTCCGGTCCCGGCCGAGCCGTCGCCCGAGCGGGCCCGAGGTGGCGGCGATGGCCCCGAGGTAGGTGGCCGTGGCCACCGCAATGATCCCGAAGCTCGGGGGCACCCCGGGGGCCAGGTAGGCCACGGTCAACCCGATCCACACGGACGCCACGGCGATGCCGGCCGAGAGCCACACGGCCACGAAGGGCCGCGAGGTGAGGCGCTGGCTGGCTCCGGCCGGCGCCGCCACCAGCCCCAGCAGCAGCAGGGCGCCCACCGCCTGGGTGGCCACGCCGGCCGTGACGCCCAACAGGACGAAGAAGGCGTAGCCCAAGGCCCGGACGGGCACCCCCCGCGCCGCGGCCACGCCCTCGTCGAGACTGGCGAAGACCAGGGGTCGGCCGACGGCCACGAAGACCACCACCACGCCGAGGGCCACCAGGGAGTCGGCCAGGGCCTGGGACGGGGAGAGCCCGAGGATGGAGCCGAACAGCACGTTGACGCCGGCGTCGGACCCCACGGTGCCGGTGCCGCTCTGCGTGGTGGTGAAGACCGAGAGGAACAGGGCGCCGAGCCCGAGCACCCAGGCGAAGACGCTACCGGTCACGGTGTCGTCGGTGGTGGCCCGCCGACCCAGTGCGGCCAGCAGGACGGCGAAGCCCACGCACGCCCCGTAGAGGCCGGCCCGCAGGCCGACGCCGAAGGCCAGGGCGGCGAGCGCCCCGGTGAAGGCCACGTGCGAGAGGGCGTCGGCCGAGAACACCTGGCCCCGGAGCACCACCACGTAGCCGACCAGCCCCGCCGCCAGGGCGATGCAGGTCCCGGCGGCGAACGCCGAGCGCAGGAACGGGTGGTCCAGCATGTGGGCCAGGCCGACGAGCGGATTGACGGCCCCCGCCAGCTGCCAGGTCGTCGTCATCCACCCACCGCCGCGGTAGGGGCCGGCCCGTGTAGGTCCCGCCGGGCCCGCCGGGCCGGCCCCGGTGCCCGGGAACCGAGCCGGTCGCCCAGGGCCCGGCCCCCCGCGGCCAGCACGTAGACCCCGAACCCGATGGTGGACACGTAGAAGCCCACCGGGTAGACGGAGTAGAAGGCCACCAGCAACGACACCCAGGTGACGACCAGCGCCAGCACCACGGTGAGGGCCAGGCTGAGGGCGGGTCGGGCGGTGATCTGCTGGGCGGCGGCGGCCGGCATGACCAGCAGGGCGAAGACCAGCAGGGCCCCGGTGATCTGGCTGACCTCGGCGGCCGCGCATCCGAGCAGCAGCAGGAACACCACCGACAGCCCCCGGACCGGGACGCCGCGGGCCCCCGCCACGTCGGCGTCGACGCTGGCGAACAGCAGCGGGCGGGCGATGAGGGCCAGCCCGACCAGGACGCCCACGGCCACCAGGGCCAGGGTGACCACCTGGGTGTCGGAGATCCCGAGGAAGGTGCCGAAGAGCAGCCCGGTGAGACTGTCGAGGAAGCCGCCGTACAGGCTCACGAACAGGACCCCGCAGGCCAGGGCGAAGGCCTGCACGGTGCCGATGACGGCCGACTCCTCGCTCCGGGCCCGACCGGAGGTGGAGCGGGGCACCATGGCGATGGCCAGCGCGGCCACGATGCTCCCGGCGAAGTAGCCGGCCGTGGCGCTGATGCCGAGCCAGATGGCCCCGGCCGCGCCGGGGAACGACACCACGGCCAGGGTGTGTCCGGCGAAGCTCTGGCGCCGGAGCACCATGAACCACCCGACGGCCCCGGCGATGACGGCCACGATGGTCCCGGCCCGGTAGGCGTTGACCATGAAGTGGAGGGAGAGCAGCTGGTGGAGGTCGGCACCGAGGTTCCAGCTCGCCCCCCCGCCGGCGGTGGCCATCGGCCCGGCCGGTACGGTCGGGACGAGGGGGGACGGCACGGTCGGTACGGGAAGGGACGGCACGGTCGGGGCCATCAGTGCTGATGCCCGGCGTGGCCGGTCGGCGTGGCGGTCGGCGTGGCGGTCGGCGTGGCGGTCGGCGTGGTGGGCGGGCGCCTCGGGGCTCCCCACCACCACCATCTGTCCGTCCGAGGTCCGCAGGACCTCGATGGGCGTCCCGTACAGGGTGGTCAGGGTCTCCGAGGTGATGACCTCGTCGGGCGACCCGCACACGGCGCCGCCGCGGGCCACGTAGACGACACCGTCGAGGTACGGCACGATGGGGTTCACGTCGTGGGCCACGATCACCACGGTGATGCCGGATCTCTGGCTGATCTCGGAGATCAACGCGGCCACCGCGGCCTGGTTGGGGAGGTCCAGGCTGTCGAGGGGCTCGTCCAGCAGCAACATGTTGGGTCGCCGGACCAGGGCCTGGGCGATCAGGAGCCGCTGTTGCTCGCCGCCCGACATCTGCCCGATGGGCCGGTGGGCGTAGGACGAGGCCCCGACCAGCTCGATGACCTCGGCCACCCGCCGGCGCCGCTGCCGACCGCCGGCGAAGAGCGACGAGCCCCCGGGGACCGGGAGGCCCCACCGGTCGCCGTCACTGCCCAACCGCACCACGTCGATGCCGCGAATCCGGAGGTTGGGATCGAAGCTCCTGCGTTGGGGCAGGTAGCCGATCTCCCGACCGGACTGGCCCGGTGGGCGCCCGAGGACGGTGGCCCGGCCCTTCGACAGCGGCAACATGCCCAGCACCGCCTTGACCAGGGTCGACTTCCCCGCCCCGTTCGGCCCCAGGACGGCCACGAACTCGCCGGTTCCCACCTCCAGGCTCACGCCAGACCAGACGGAGCGCCCCCCCAGCCGCACCTCGGCATCGGCGAAGGCGATGGCGGGGTCCGGTGTTCCCGGTCGGGGACCGCCGGGGTCCGCGGCACGACCGGTGGGGTTCATGGCCTCAGCCACGCCCACGGGCCAGCGCTGTCTCGATGCCGAGCAGCTGTCGGGTCTGCCAGGCCTGGTAGGTGGTGTTGGCCGGCTGCAGGGTCTCGGTGATGGTGGCGTACGGGATGTGCTCGGCCTTCACCTCGTGCAGCTGCGCCTGGACATCGGGAGTGACGTTCTGGCTGTTGTAGACGTAGAGCTCGATGTCGTGGTCCCGGATCTGGGTGTCGATGGTCTCCTTGTCGGCCACCGAGACCTCGGTGCCCTCGCTGACGGCCTTCAGGAACGAGGGCGGCGTGATCAGGTCGAGACCGAGGGACGGGGCCAGCATGGCGAAGATCGACTCCGAGGCCCCGACCCGCGTGCCGCGGTACTGGGTCTTGATGGCCTCGATGGCGGCGTCGTAGGGCGCCAGGGCGACCGTCTCGAAGTGCCGGCGCCGCGCCGCGAAGTACGCCCCGTCGCTCGGATCGAGCCGCCGGAGGTCGGAGGTCATCTGTCCGATCACCTCCCGCACATCGTCGGGGTCGTACCACCGATGGGGATTGGACCCGTCGGCCAGGCCGAGCCGTGTGCCCACGTCCAACCGCACGATGCCCCCGCCGTCGGCCGACAGCAGCCTGTCGACCCAGGGGTCGTAGCCGATCCCGTTCTCGACGACCATCTGGGCGCCGGCCAGGAGGCGGGCATCGGCGGCGGTGGGTTCGTACGAGTGCGGATCCGTAGTGGGATTGGTAATGAGACTCAGCACGTGCGCGTGGGTCCCGCCGAGCTGGCTGGCGATGCTGCCCCAGAAGTTCTCGGCGGCCACCACCTGGACGACCCTGGCGTGGGCGGACCCGGAGTTGCCCGAGGCGCCCGAGGACGCCGGCGTGGGGCCCGGGCCGGCACAGGCCGCTGCCACGAGGGAAGATGCCAGCAGTACCCCCACCACCGGCCACCACCGGGGTGGGGCCCGGCGGGGACGGCGTCGCTGGGCGTACGGGCCACGTGATCGGATCGGTGACAACGGCGGGCTTTCGGTCGACGGCACCCAGGGGACGGTGCCTCTCGGGCCACCTTAAACGAGAATGGTTCTCATTACAACCGACCCGCGCTTGATGCGAGATCTGCAGCGGCACCGAGTTCGGCGGTCAGGCCCGCAGTTCCAACCCCGCCTCCCAGACCCGCCGGGCCGTGGCCACGTCCTCGGCCCGTGGCCCGTCCCCCTCGCCCGGCACCTCCAGGATGGCCGGGAGACCCTGCAGGTCGGGATGACCCAGCAGCGCGGCCAGCGCCTCAGAGCCGATGGTCCCGTCGCCGATGTTCTCGTGGCGGTCCCGGTTGGCGCCGAAGGCCACCTTGGAGTCGTTGAGGTGGAGGCACTGGAGCCGGTCCAGACCCACTGTGTCCGCCACCAGCGCCACCAGGTCGTCGGCCTCCCCGACGGTGGCGAAGGGCACCCCGGAGGCCCAGAGGTGCTGGGTGTCGAGGCACACGCCCAGTCGCTCGTCGTCGCCCGCCGTTTCGATGACGACGGCCAGCTCCTCGAAGGAGCGCCCGACCGTGTCCCCCGCACCGGCCGCATTCTCGAGGAGGATCGGGCAGGGGTCCCCGGAGACCTCCACCGAGTCGAGCGCCTCGACCAGCGCCTCGACGATCCCGGGCAGGGCGGTCTCGAATCCGCTGCCCCGATGGCTCCCGATGTGCAGGACCAGTCCGTCCGAGCCCAAGCCCTCGGCCGTGGCCAGGTTGGCGTTGAGGCAGGCCCGCGACTTCGCCGACAGGGCCGCATCCGGACTGGCCAGGTTGATGAGATAGGTGGCGTGGCAGAACGTGGACGTGACCGTGGGGTGGTCGGCCTGGGCCTCCCGGTAACCGGCCAGCACCTCGGGGCCGTACTGGGACGGCTTCCACATACGGGGGCTCTGGGTGAAGATCTGGACGACCTCGGCTCCGATCTCGTCACCGCGCTGCAGGGCCGGCACCAGGCCTTTGCCGGCCCGCACGTGGGCTCCGATGCGCATGCCCGCACCGTAGCCCAGGGCCATTCGGATTCGACTCCGCCGCCCGGACCGGGCCGGCCCCCGTCGGGACCCGCCGCGCCGCCTTGAGGCGGCGGCCGGAAGGCCGCCGGCTGGAGGCCGCCGCCGGGTGCGGGCCGCCGGGTTGCTACACCCTCCTGGTTCACTGTCCCCATGGCAGTGATGGCCCCCGAGACCGACCGGCCCGACCCTCCCGACCGTCCCGGGGCCGCCTCCGACTACGCCCAGGCCGAGGCGGCGGCGGCGGTCCTGGCCCGCATCGTGGCCTCCCTCGAGTCCGAGCGCTACTCGGGGGAGGACTCGGTCCGGTGGGTCCGCCTGTTCACCCGGGTCGAGCGGTGCGGGGTGGCCGGCAAGACCCTGACCGCCCGGCGGGTGGGGGAGTCCAACCTGCACCGGCGGAGCGGCCACCGGTCGGCGGCCGAGTACCTGGCCGCCGAGACCGGGGACTCGGTGGGCGAGACCAAGGACCTCATCCGCCTGGGGGAGCAGCTGGGTGACCAGCCCGAGCTGGCCGGGGCCTTCTGCGAGGGGTCGGTGTCCCGCCGACGGGCCGCCCAGGTGTCCGACGCCGTGGCGGTGAACCCGGGCAAGGAGGCCGAGCTGGTGGCGGGGGCCAAGGCGGACACCGACGCCCAGCTGCGGGAGCGGTGCCAGCGGGCCAAGGCCCAGGGGCGCACCGCCGACGAGGAGGCCCGCCACTACCGGCGCCTGCACCAGAACCGGCGGTGCTTCACCGGCACCGACACCGACGGGGCCTTCGTGCTGCGTGCCCTGCTCGCCCCCGACGCCGGGGCCCGGGTCCGGGCCGCCCTGGAGGCCCAGGCCGAGCGGGTCTTCGAGCAGGCCCGGACGGCGGGGGCCCACGAGGGCGGGGACGCCTACCGGGCCGACGCCCTGGTGGCCCTGGTCACCGGCCGGGGCGTCCTCGGCCCGAGGGGCGAGGAGGCCGGTCCCACCCCCGACCCCCGGGCCCAGCTGTTCATCCGGGCCGACCTCACCGCCCTGCGCCGAGGGCACGTGGCGGGCGACGAGCTCTGCGAGATCCCCGGGGTGGGACCGGTGTCGGTCGAGACGGCCGTGGCCCACCTGGGGGAGGCCCTCACCCGCCTGGTGGTCACCGACGGGGTGGACGTCACCACCGTCTACTCGCCGGGCCGCCACATCCCGAGGTCGGTGCGGGCCGCCCTGCTCGAACGGGACTCGCGGTGCGTGGTCCCGGGGTGTGACGCCCGGCTGGGCCTCGAGAACGACCACTGGGTCACCGACTTCGCCCAGGGCGGCCCCACTGCCCTGGCCAATCTGGCCCGGCTCTGCCACCGCCACCACCAGCAACGCACCCACCAGGGGTTCCAGCTCCTCGGAGGACCAGGCCACTGGCAGTGGATCACCCCCGAGCCGCCCGTCGTCCCCACACGGTCCCGACCCAGGCGGAGGGCCCGTGGCCCGGCCCCGCCCGCCCCGGCGGCCGACCCACCCCGGTTCCGCCGGGAGGAGTGAGGCGCGGCCGTCGCGGCCTCAACCGGCTCGGTCCGGCGTCGTCCGGCGTCGTCCGGCGAGCGTCCCCGGTTTTTGAGGAGCGGCGCAGTTGGCGCGCCCGCGGGTGTGGTCGGTCGCTCCGAGCACTCGGATCCGAGCTTCACTCCGACCTAGCGGGCGGCGGCGGCGCTGCCGGCCAGCGCCTCTCCCACCCGGGCCACGTCCTCGGGTGAGGTGCCGGCGTCTACGGGAACGAGGCATCCGTCGACGCCGGCACCGAACAGATGGCGAACCGAATTCACCACCCGGACCACGTCGACCGGCCCACGGGAGCCAGGGGGTCCGAGCCCGCCCAACTGCTCTCCCACCCCGAGCCACTGGAGCGCCGCACGCCGCGCCGTCGTCCCGGTACCGGTGGGCGCCGCGCCTCGCACCCCGGCGATCATCCCGCCGACATCGCCGGGACCGGCCCGGACGATCACCGCGTCAGCCGCACCGACCAACGCGGCCAGAGAGTCCGCCGGGAGTCCGACGGGACCGGTCCGAGGCGGAACCACGACCACCACCGGCACCCCCGTCCCCTGCACCGGCCTCGGGCGGTTGTAGGCCGCGGTGATCGCGTAGGCGGTACCCGAGAACGTCGGGGACTCGTCGTCGAGCATCGCCCGGCCGACCTGCACCGCCTCGACCACCCGCCAATCCTGCT
Organism: uncultured Acidimicrobiaceae bacterium; assembly: GCA_963817005.1. GTDB lineage: Bacteria > Actinomycetota > Acidimicrobiia > Acidimicrobiales > RAAP-2 > Bog-756. Next base: position 387,587 of record CAWFMN010000004.1, on the reverse strand, counting down.
CGCCGGGCCCGGCGCCCTCGGCCCGGTGGTCGCCCTCGCCGTCCTCCCGCCCCTCCTCCATCCCGAAGGTGAGGATTCCCCGTCCCTGGGAGATCACGTCGATCCCGGTCACGATCTTCGCCAGCATCGACGGTGGTCGGCGATCGGACCCCAGCGGAATCGCTCCGAGACGAACCGTGTGGGTCCGCACGGCCAAAGCCCCGAGCACCGAATAGGCCTCGAGGGGCGGGCGGGCGGTTGCGTCCCAATCCCCGGTAGCCACCTGGTCGGTCACCCAGAACGAGTCGAACCCCGCTCCCTCGGCGGCCCCGGCCACGGCGCAGACCCACTCCAGCGGGCGGATCCCGTCGGGGGGCACGAGTGGCCCGGTCATCCAGCAACCGAGCCGGGTCACGTGTCGCGGGGCCTGGGCTGGATCCACGCCCGTCAGGGTACCGTTCCGGCCGCGCCGGGCCCTCAAGTGCGACGACAGGTCGGTCGATGACTCAACGGTGGGAACAGGACCAACCGACGCGTCCGGGGGCCGGGCGACAGCGTGCCACCGATCGGCAGTCCGGCACCGCGCCGCCCCTCTCCCTCGGCCGTCCGGTACCGCCGGAGCGGCTAGGCCACCGGCACCGCCGTCGGACTCGGGCACCACGGATGCCGGGTTCTCCATGATCGCCACCCTGCTGAGCCTGGTGGCCGCGGCCTTGCTCTCACTGGTCCTGCTGAGCACGACCTTCCACTCGGGCGACGGCTCGAGCACCAACGTGTCCCGCTCCCCGGGAGTGGCACAGGCCGACGACCTGGTGGCCCAGCAGGCCCTGTCCACCGCCCTGACCTCGGTCGGTACCGCCGCCGCCAACGCCGGGGGCTACGGCGCCCTCGACGTGGCCACACTGTCTGCCTCCGACCCGACCGTCTCCTACGTCGCCGGTCCCACCACCAGTGCATCGACGGTGAGCATCGCGGTGACCGGTGGCGCGTCCGGCAGCTCGGCCGGTGCCGGGGTGCCCGGCGGGGCCGTCGGCGCAGCCATCAACGGCGCCGACGCCGGTACCGGTGGTGAGGGCGGCGGCAACGCCGGGAGCGGCACCGTCACCTTGGCGGCGCGGTCCTCCGACGGGACGTGCTGGCTGGTGTGGAAGGGTGACGGTACAGCCACCTGGTACGGCGCCCAGACCGGCCTGGGCAGTTGCACCGCCCCGGCCCTGACCTCGGCGCCCAGCGCCGGAGCGGTGACTTCGTCCCGCATCGGTTGGCAGCAGGGAAGCTTCCCGACCGCCTGACGCCAGCCCGCGGTCTGCCACCTTCCACGACGAGCCGGCCCTCCACCACCATCCGCCCCCAGCACCCGGTCGGCCTTCGCTCCGCCGCATGGTCACCGCTCTGCTCGCCGATCGGGAACACAGGGCCCCATCGGTCGTCCGCTCCCGAGCCGGGCCAGGTACACGGCCACCAGCACATCGGTGGCATCCCGAACCGGTGCGCACCCGTCGACGATCAGCTGGTTGGTGCCGTCCGACGCCCGGGACCGGACCGAGCCGGGAACGGCGCACACCGGAACGGATCGTCGAGTGGCCGCTTCGGCGATCACGTCGGTGCCGTCCCCGTGGCGGCTCTCCACGACGACCACCACGTCGGCCAATCCGGCGATGATCCGGCGGGTGGCCGGGAACATGGCGGAGTCGAACGGCGTCCCCAGGGCCGCCTCGGAGAACACCGCACCCGTGGTCACGACCTCGTCCCACAGTGGCTGACGCGGTGACGCCGAGGGCCGGTCCAGCCCGGTGCCGATGACGGCAACCGGCGGAGCAATCGACCGGTCTGCACACCGGAGCACGCCGGCGTGGGCGGACGCCTCGATGCCCACGGCCGATCCCGACACCACCACGACACCCCCGGCGGCCAGGTCGGACGCCAGCTCGGACGCCACCCCCTGACCGTATGGCGTGGGCCATCGGGTGCCGAGTACCGCGACCCGGTGCCGACCCTCGACCACCGACGGGTCGCCCAGGGCGAACAGGACGGCGGGGGGACAGGGATCCTGGGCCAGTGCCGACGGATAGCTCGGCGAACCGCGGAGCAGGACCGTAACCCCGGCTCGGCGGTAGCGCTCGCCGACCTCGTCCACGTGCGTGGCCCGGGCGGAACGGGTGAACCGGCGTCCTGGGTCCGCGGGATGGGTCCCGGACCTCACGGCCTCCCAGGCGTCGGCCGGAGGCACCCCATCGAGCAGTCCGGCCAGACGCATCGGGCGCATTCCCGGGAGGCCGGCCAGCGCGGCGGCGTGGGCGGCGGCTGACTCGGCTCCGCTCATCCCCCTCCCCCTCCCAGCAGCATCTCGCGCTGGCACCGAAGGACGAGGGCCTCGCGCACGTGGGATTCCTGGACCACGATCCCGGCCCCCTGCAGATCGGCCAGCGTCCGGGCCAGCCGCTGCACCCGGTGGAGGCCGCGGGCGCTCAGGGCACCCGAGCGGAGCTTCCGCTCGACCAGGGCGGCCGCCGCGGGGCTCATCGGGGCCAGGTCGGCCAGTGCGGGCGTCGGGAGTTGCGCGTTCGTGCTGACGCCGCGCTCGGCGGCCCGACGGCGGGCCTCCGCCACCCGCGCCGCCACTGCAGTGGACGACTCCCCTGCCGTCGGTGCCAACAGCTCGTCGGACTCGGGCCGGTCTACTCGCACGGTGATGTCGAACCGGTCGAGCAGGGGTCCGGAGAGGCGCCGGGCGTAGCGCTCCCGTGACAGCGCACTGCACCGACAACGACCTGGGCCCGCCCCCTCGCCGCACGGGCAGGGGTTCATGGCACCGACCAGGATGAACCGGGCCGGGAACGAGGTCGAGCCCCGGGCCCGGCTCACCCGCACCTCACCCTCCTCGAGGGGCTGGCGCAGGGCATCGAGCACGGGGGACGGGAACTCCCCCATCTCGTCGAGGAACAGCACGCCACCGTGGGCGAGGCTGATCTCGCCGGGGCGCATCCAGCTCGTCCCGCCACCGATCATGGCCGCCGAGGACACCCCGTGGTGCGGGGCGCGGAACGGGGGGTGCTCGATGAGGCCGGCCGGTGGCAACGACAGCCCGGCCACCGAGTGGATGCGCGTCACCTCCAGGGCCATCGACCGCGAGAGGTCGGGCAGCAGCCCGGGGAGCCGGGCCGCCAACATCGACTTGCCCGAGCCCGGTGGACCCACCAGGAGGAGATGGTGGCCGCCGGCCGCCGCCACCTCCAGAGCTCGCCGGGCGAACCGCTGACCACGTACATCGGCCAGGTCGGGAGCCGGCCCGACCCCCGTCCTTCCCGACCGGCCGCCACCCGTGCCGGGGCCGTCGATCCCCGCCGGTCCCCCTCGGCGACGGGAGGCGACCCTCCACTGCTCCTGATGCGACAGCCCCGCCACCAGTCCGGCCAAGGTGGCGGACGTCAACAGATCGGTCCCACCGGCCAGGCGGGCCTCGTCGGCGCTCGCCGTGGGAACGACCAGTCGGAACCGGCGCAGCGAATCGGCCAGCGCCACCATTCCGGGGACCCCCCGCAGGGATCCGTCCAGGCCCAGCTCGCCGACGAAGGCCAGCCCCTCGACCAGGGCGGGGTCGACCACCCCGGAGGCCACCAGCACCCCGACGGCGATGGGCAGGTCGAGACCGGCGCCCCCCTTGCGCATGCCGGACGGGGCCAGGTTGACCGTCACCCGGCGGAGCGGCCAGGACAGGCCGCTCGACAGCAGTGCCGCCCGGACCCGGTCGCGGGACTCGCGCACCGCCGTGTCCGGCAGTCCGACCACGGTGAACCCGGGAAGCCCGTTGGACACGTGGACCTCGACGGCGACCTGCTTGCCGTCCACCCCGACGAGCACGGCAGAGGGAATGGAGGCGATCACGGCGCCCTCCGATCGATGCGGTCCGGCACCGCGGCCCCGAGGGCCGGAGCGGTGCCGGAGGGAGAAGGAAGGGAGGGCTGCTCGCCACGTGCACCGTGGGTGCCGGCGGCCTCTCGAGGGCACTGCGACCGAACTTTAGGGGTGGGGTGTCACAGACACGTCGCCGGAGGCCCTGAAGGTGCCGGCAGACCGGCGTCGACGTCAACCGCAGCCGTCACCCCCGCACCCGCACCCGAACCCGCACCCGCACCCGCAGCGTCAGAAGGCATCCTCGACGACGTCCACCGCGCCGGAGGTGATGGACACCACGTCGAATCGGACGGCCACCCGGGCCCGGCCCACGGCCGGGGTGAGCTCGGACAGCCACCGGGACGCCAGGCGGCGGATCCGGCGCTGCTTGGCCGGCAGCACCGCCTCGGCACCGGTGCCGAAGCGGTCGCTCGAACGGGTCTTCACCTCGCTGAACACCACCGTGGCACCCCGGCGCACGATGAGGTCCACCTCACCCTCACGGCGGCGCCAGTTGCGCTCCAGGACCTCGTATCCCTGCTCCTCGTACCACCGGGCGGCCAGGTCCTCGCCGCGCGGCGCCCAGAGTCCGACGTGGGTCGTCTTCCTGGTGCGGGCGCCCCGACGCGCCCCCGCTCACAGATCCTTCTCGGGGAGCCGCTCGATGTTGACGTCGCGGAAGGTCAGGATCCGTACCGAGGGCACGAAGCGGGCCGGCCGGTACATGTCCCACACCCACGCGTCGCGACAGGTTGACCTCGACACAGGCCGGCGTGGAGTCGGAGCGGACCGTCACCTCGACGGTGTTGGCCAGGTAGAACCGACGCTCGGTCTCCACGACGTAGGCGAAGAGCGGGCAGGACGGCCCGGTACTCCTGGACCAGGGCCAGCTCGATCTCCGACTCGTACCGCTCGAGGTCCTCTTCGCTCATGGACGCCACCGTCCCGGCGTGCCTCGGCCGTCGACCGGACCTGGCGCTCGGCGGCCGCCACCGGCGACACGCTCATGTACGACCGGGCTCCGGCGCCGGGCCCGATCGGACGGCCGACCCACGACGGGACCACCGGGTCAAGGACGGGCAGTCCGCCGTTCCTTGATCTTGGCGGCCTTACCGTGGCGGTCGCGCAGGTAGTAGAGCTTGGCCCGACGCACGTCGCCCAGCGACGACCACCTCGGTCTGGTCGATGACCGGGGAGTGGACCGGGAAGGTCCGCTCCACGCCGACGCCGAAGCTCACCTTGCGCACCGTGAACGTCTCGCTGGACGCCGGTGCCCTGGCGACGCACCACGGCGCCCTGGAACACCTGGACCCGCTCGCGGGTGCCCTCGACCACCCGCACGTGCACCTTCACGGTGTCGCCGGGCCGGAAGTCGGGGATGTCGTCTCGGAGGCTGTCGCGGTCGATGATGTCGGTCGGGTTCATGGGGCGCGTCTTTCCAGGAATCGTTCGAACTCTCCCCCGCCGGATGCCCTTCTGGGAGTCGTCGCCGAACGGTCGCTCTGACCAGGGAGTCCTCCGCAATGCGGGCCATCGATGGCGATCACCGGACAGGCCGGCGCCGACGAGGCTCACCAATCGTAGCCGTGTTCGCGCAGCAACTGCACCTCATCGTGCCCGACCAGCAGGGCCACCTCGTCCGGGTCCAGCCCACCCCGGGCCTCGATCAGGTCCGGCCGGCGCCGGAGGGTGCGGGCCAGGGCCTGCGGCCCGGCGCCACCGGTCCACCCGGCCGTGGTCGCCCGAGCGGAGCACCTCGGGCACCTCCCACCCCCGGAACGAGGCCGGTCGGGTGTACTGGGGGTACTCCAGGAGCCCGGCGGTGAAGCTCTCGTCACCGGCCGACTGGTCGTTGCCCAGTACGCCGGGCAGGAGCCGGACGACGGCCTCCACCACGACCAGGGCGGCCAGCTCGCCTCCGGCCAGGACGAAGTCCCCCACCGAGAGCTCCTCGTCGACCAGGTGGTCGGCCACCCGCTGGTCGACCCCCTCGTAGCGGCCGCACAGGAGTGAGAAGCCGCCCGGTAGCCGGCCCAGCCGGCGGGCGACGTCCTGGTCGAACCGGCCGCCCGAGGGCGACAGCAGGACCAGGGGCCGGGGCAGCCCGGCGGCGGAGCCGGCCACCCGCTCCACCGCCCCGAACACCGGCTCGGGGCTCAGCACCATGCCGGCACCGCCGCCGAAGGGGGCGTCGTCCACCGAGCGGTGGGGGTCGGTGGTGGCCTCCCGGACGTCGTGGGTGCGCAGATCGAGCAGACCGCCGACGCGGGCCCGACCGAGGATGGAGGCGGCCGCGTAGTGGTCGATGACCTCGGGGAAGAGGGTGAACACGTCGATCCGGAACGCCGGGGCCACGGGGGCGGCCCCGCTCACGCGAGGTCGAGGAGGCCGTCGGGCAGCTCGACGGTCGACACGCCGGCCGGGCACCGAACCCACCACGAAGCGGAGGGGGATCAGGGCGCCACCGTCGAGCACCAGGAGGTCGCTGGCCGGGTTGGCCTCGACGCTCACCACCGTCCCGAGCCGGGTGCCCCCGGTGTCCTCGACCACCGAGCCGATGAGATCGTGGACCCAGAGGGTGTCGGGATCCTCCAGCGGCGGGTGCGAGGAGGTCGGTGCCCCGCAGCTGCTCGGCGTCGTCGATACCGACCACCCCGTCGAAGGCCACGATGAAGCGGCCCCCGTGGGGCGAGGAGCGCACCACCCGGTACTGCCGGCCATCGGCCGTGGTCAGGACGGAGCCCGGATCGACCCGCTCGACCCGGTTGGTGGTGAGCGAGACGATCATGTCGCCGCGCAGCCCGTGCGGCTTGACCATGCGGCCCACGTGGAGCAGGGGAGACTCGCCGGAGGCGGCATCGGCGTCGGTGCCGGCGTCCCCGTCGCCCTCGTGGCGGGCGGGTCCGCGCACCACGACGGGCGGCTCAGTCGTCGACGATGTCGACGCTGGTCTGGACGCCGTCACGTGGCGCCCGGCCGCGGCCACCACGGTACGGATGGCCTGGGCCACCCGTCCGCGCCGGCCGATGACACGGCCCATGTCGTCCGGCGCCACGTGGATGCGGAAGCGGATCGAGTCGCCGCGCTCCTCGGTGTTGATGACCACGGCATCGGGATCGGAGGTGATGGAGTTGACCAGATAGGTGACCACGGCCAGGGGCGTCCCGCCGGACACCCGGTTGCCGGCGTCGTCGTCCTCGTGGCCCTCGTCGTCGTCGATGGTGTTGACGTCGTCGGCGGAGTCCACCGCCAGCTCGTCGCTCACCTGGCCGCCTTGGCCGTGGCGAACTCGTCGAGGGCGCCCGACTTCTTCAGGAGCTTCTCGACCCGCTCGGTCGGTGTGGCTCCCTGGGACGAGCCACTTCACGGCCTTGGCGTTGTCGATCTCGATGACCGCGTCGGGCTCGGCCAACGACTTGCCGCGGGGTGCGTAGGTCCCCACGATCTCGATGAAACGACCATTGCGGGGCGAACGGCTGTCCGCCGCCACCAGCCGGTACGTCGGCTGCTTCTTCTTCCCGATCCGCACGAGGCGGAGCTTTACTGCCACGGTGAACTCCTCTGCATTCTGTCGATAGCGCCCGATAGTCTCCCACCAATACCGGGGGAAGCGTGCACAGGCCCGATCGGCCGTCCCCGGGGCGGTCCTCGGGAGCGGTCGTCGGCCCTACGCCGGTCGGGTCAACGGGCCTTGGGGGTGACCCGTCCTCCGCCCTTGCCCTTCTTCCCGCCCTTGCCCTTGGACTTGGACTTGGACGTGCCCCGGGAGCCAACCGGCCGGCCGCCGGACGGGACCATGGATCCGGCCCCGAGGGCGGCCGGATCGCCGGCCGGACCGCCCATGTCTCCCAGCCCGAAGGCGTCCCCGTCGAGGCCGCCCCGCTCGGCCATCTCGGCCATGGCCTGGGGCGACAGCTTTGGACCACCACGTCCGAACATGCCCCCCAGACCGCTCAGGGCACCCGCCCATGCCCCCCTTGCCGAACCCCTTCATCATCTTCTGCATCTCCTTGAACTGCTTGAGGAGTGCGTTGACGTCGGAGGTGGCCGTCCCGCTGCCGTTGGCGATGCGGACCCGACGGGCCCCGTCGATGATGGCCGGATCGGTGCGCTCCCTGGGCGTCATCGAGCTGGATGATGGCCTCGACCTGGCCGATCTGGCGGTCGTCGATCTGCGACGAGGCCTGCTTCAGGTCCTTCGGCACCCCCGGGCATGAGGGACATCATGCCGCCGAGACCGAGCCCATCTTCCTGACCTGTTGGAGCTGCTGGAGGAAGTCCTCCAGGGTGAAGCGGCCCTCCAGCATGGCGGCGGCACCCTTGGTGGCGACGTCCTTGTCCATGGTGCGCTCGGCCTGCTCGATGAGGCTGAGCATGTCGCCCATCCCGAGGATGCGGTCGGCCATCCGGTCGGGGTGGAACAGGTCGAAGTCGTCGAGCTTCTCGCCGGTGGAGGCGAAGGCGATGGGCCGGCCCACCACCTCCTTCACCGAGAGGGCGGCACCGCCGCGGGCGTCACCGTCCAGCTTGGTCAGGATGACCCCGTCCAGCGTCGAGGGCGTCGTGGAAGGCCGAGGCCGTGGACACGGCGTCCTGGCCGGTCATGGCGTCGATGACCAGGAACGTGTAGTGGGGGTCGACGGCCCCGGCGATCCGGCGGATCTCCTCCATCAGGTCCTGCGTCGATGGACAGCCGGCCGGCGGTGTCGACGATCAGCACGTCGCGGCCCAGCCGTCGGGCCTCCTCGAGACCCGAGGTGGCCACGGCCACCGGGTCGGTGGGCTCGCTGAACACGCTGACGCCGGCCTGCCCGCCCAGCACCCGCAGCTGCTCGACGGCGGCCGGTCGCTGGAGGTCGGCGCCCACCAGCAGCGGGTTGCGCCCCTGCTGCTTGAACCACCGGGCCAGCTTGGCCGAGGTGGTGGTCTTGCCCGAGCCCTGCAGGCCGGCCAGCAGGATGACCGTGGGCGGCCGCCCGGCGTAGGTGAGCCGCAGGGTCTCGCCGCCGAGGATGGCCGACCAGCTCCTCGTTGACGATCTTGATGACCTGCTGGCCCGGGCTGAGGGCCTGGGACAGCTCGAGTCCCACGCAGCGGGCCCGTACCGCCTCGGTGAACCCCCGGACCACGGTGATCTCGACGTCCGCCTCCAGCAGGGCGGTACGGATCTCGCGGAGGACCTCGTCGACGTCGGCTTCGGTCAGCCGGCCGCGGTTGCGGAGGCGGCTGAGGATCCCCTCGAATCGGTCGGACAGGCTCTCGAACATGGGTGCCTCAGGCTACAGGAGCCCGGGTGGAACTGTGGCCCGCCGGGTCCCGTCCCGGCTCCCCGGTTCCGGTCCCGGGGGTGCCGGGTCCCGACGGGGAGGGATCCCGGGAACCCGATCGGGATCAGAACAGGGCATCGACGAAGGCAGCGGCGTCGAAGTCGACCAGGTCGTCCACGCCCTCGCCCAGGCCGACCAGCTTCACCGGCAGGCCCAGCTCGCGCTGGATGGCCACCACGATGCCGCCCTTGGCCGTCCCGTCCAGCTTGGTCAGCACCACCCCGGTCACATCCACAGCGTCCAGGAACACCTTGGCCTGGGCCAGGCCGTTCTGGCCGGTGGTGGCGTCGAGCACCAGCAGGACCTCCGTGACCCGGCCGGGCGGGCGGCCCGCCACCCTCCGGATCTTCTTCAGCTCCTCGATCAGGTTGACCTTGTTGTGCAGGCGGCCGGCGGTGTCGGCCAGGACCACCGTGTGGCCCTTGGCCCCGGCCCGCTGCACGGCATCGAAGACCACCGAGCTCGGGTCACCGCCCTCGGCGCCCCGCACGATGTCGGCGTCGGCCCGGGAGGCCCACATGGCCAGCTGCTCACCGGCGGCCGCCCGGAAGGTGTCCCCGGCGGCCAGCAGGACCCGCGTGCCCGAGGTCGACAGCCGGTTGGCCACCTTGCCCACCGTGGTCGTCTTGCCCACGCCGTTGACCCCGACGAACAGCCACACCTCGACCGGGTCGGCCCCAGCGTCCGGCGCGTCCCCCCGTCGGGAGCGCCCCCGGGGCGGGAGCCGGCCCCGGGCAGGGCCAGCGAGGCATCGGCCGTCGACAGCATCGCCACCAGATCGTCCTTGAGGGCGTCGACCAGGGCGTCCGGACCGCCGATCTCCCCGCCCTTGACGCGGGACCGGAGGTCGTTCAGCAGGCCGTCGGTGGCCCCCACCCCGACGTCGGCCCGGATCAGGGCCTCCTCCAGGTCGTCCCAGGTGGCGTCATCGATCCGCCCCTTGGAGCGGACCGCCCCGAGATAGCCGGAGAGCAGGCCCCGGGCCTTGCCCAGTCGGCCCCGGTAGGTGGCCGGCTCAGGGGCCGCCTCCGGCTCCGGGGCGGGGGTGGGCGCCGGGCCGGTTGGGACGGTGACGGTGTCCGCGGTCCGGTCCACCGCCGGACCCGCCTTGGTCGCGCTCGGCACTTCGGGCCAGTTCGATGTCCGTGGGGGCGTCGCTGGCCACCTCGCCGGGTGGGACGGCGCTCTTGCGCCCTCGTCCCCGGAACCGCATCCCGACGGCCACCCCACCGCCGACGAGCAGCACCGGAATGGCGATCACGAGTCCGATGACCACGTCGGAGCCCGACGCCATCAGGGACGGCTCGATCACGACTCGCTTCCCCCGACCCGTTCGGGCCGGACGACTCGCGGCTGCCAGCCGGTGGACCCGATCCCCGGCTCGGACCGGGGCTCGGGCTCGGGAGCGGGCCCGCCGTCGGGCTCGGTCCCGCGCTCGGGCTCGGTCCCGCGCTCGTGGGCAGGGACACCTTCGGCGTACGGCTCGTCGTTGACGGCGTCCTCGAGCCGGAATTCGTCCGACGGATCGGAGTCGGCCGGTTCCGAGTCGGCCGGTTCCGAGTCGGCCGGTTCCGAGTCGGCCGGTTCCGAGTCACCGGGCTCCGGCTCAGGTTCGTGCGTGGCCGAGGGGTACTCGGAGGGCTGCTGCTCGGCGTGCCCCGGCGCAGCTTCGTCGGCCGCCAGTTCGGCGACGAACTCCGGCGAGAACCCGGTGTCGGGGACCGGCACCGGGGCGACGTGGGGAGCGGGCACGAATTCGACATGGGGTGCCGGGACGAATTCGACGTGGGGTGCCGGGACGAACCCGGATCGGTCCTCAGAACCGGTGACGGCCGGCGCGCCGGCCGGCTCGTCGGACCCCAGGTCCGCGGAGATCCCGTCGGGCTCGAGCTCCGCGGCGGGGTCGGCGATCACCCCGGGCTCGGCCGCTTCGGCCGCTTCGGACGCCGCGGTCCGCGGCAGGTCCTCGGCCGACACGGACTCCCGCACCGGCGCCACCAGCGGACGGGAACCATCGCCCTCGCTCCCCTCGAGGTCGTCGCCAGCTGCCACTCCAGCGGTGCCGCCAGTTGCCACTCCGGCGGTGTCGCCCGCCTCAGTGGCAGCGCCCGCCTCAGTGGCAGCGCCCGCCGCACGCCCGCTCAGTGGCCGCGGCCGCCTCACTGGCCGCGGCCGCCTCGTCGACCCCCAGGTCGGGACCGACCCGGTCGCGGGGCACCTTCTGGCTCACCACCTTGGACGAGCCACCGGGAGCCATGGTGACCCCGTAGAGGGCGTCGGCCGCCTCCATGGTGCGCTTCTGGTGGCTGACGATGATGAGCTGGGCCTCGCCCCGGAACTCGTGGACCAGCCCGAGGAACCGCTGCAGGTTCACGTCGTCGAGGGCGGCCTCCACCTCGTCCATGAGGTAGAAGGGCGACGGGCGGCTGCGGAACACGGCGAAGAGGAAGGCCAGTGCCACCAGCGAGCGCTCGCCCCCGGAGAGCAGCGAGAGCCGGCGCACGTTGCGTCCGGCCGGCCGCACCTCCACGTCGACCCCGGTGTCCAGCAGGTCCTCGGGGTCGGTGAGGGACAGCCGGCCCGTCCCCCCGGGGAACAGGGAGTCGACGAGCGTGGAGAAGTGCTCGTTGACGTCGGCGAAGGCCGAGTCGAAGACGCGCATGATCTCCTCGTCGAGGGTCCGGATGACGTGGTGGAGCTCCCGTCGGGCGTTGCGGACGTCCTCCACCTGGGCCTCGAGGAACTGGTGGCGCTCGCCGAGCTCGGAGAGCTCCTCCAGGGCCAGGGGGTTGACCGGTCCCAGGGCGGCCAGCTCGGCCTCCAGCTGCTCGATGCGGGAGGGCGGGTCGGTGCTCTCGGCCAGCTCGGGCGCCGGTGCGGCCAGGGCGTCCTCGGGCGTGCAGGCCAGATCGTGGCGGAGCGTCTCGACCACCGTCTCCCGCCGGATGGTGGCCTCCACCAGGTCCAGCTCGATCTTCTGCAGGCGGCCCCGGGCTGCGGCCAGCTCGTGCTCGCTGGCCGAGCGCTGCCGCCGGAGCTCCTCCAGGCGGGCGCCGCCGGCCTTGACCGCCTCCAGCTGCAGCCGGTAGCGCTCCCGCAGCTCGGCCAGGGCCGAGTCCAGGCGGGCCTGGGCTCCGGCGACCACCTCGAGGAGCCGGGCCACCGCGGTGGCGTCGGCTTCGAGGCGTGTCCGCCGCTCCGCCGCCTCGCGCCGTTCATCGGCATGGCCGGTCAGCCGCCGCTCCACCTCCTGGAGCCGCTCGGTCAGCACCCGCCGGCGCTCGACCAGGCCGGCCGACCGCACCTCCCACTCGTTGCGCAGCAGGGCGGCCTCGGCGATCCGCTCGTCGATGGCCTGGCGCTCCTGGCGGGCCTCGGCCACGCGCTCCCCGGCCCGCGCCCGGGCCCGCTCCAGCTGGGGCAGCTCGGCCCGCAGGGCCACGGCCCGGGAGGTGTCCCGGACGATGCGCTCGTCGAGCTCGGCGTGGTCGCGTCGGACCTCCTCGAGCTCGGCGGCCAGCGCCATCAGGTCGCTGGCCACCCGCTGGTGGGCCACCCGGGCCGTCTCGTGGGCCACCTCGTTCCGGTCGTCGGCCCGCACCGCCTCGGCCGCCGCGGTCCTCGCCGCCTCGACCTCGGCCCGCGCCCGACTGCGCTCCTCGGTGGCCTCGCCGGCCGCCACGGCGCCCACCACGGCCCGCGAACGCGCCTCATCCACCAGCGCCGCGGTGACCACCCCCCCGGCGGCGCGCACCCGCCAGCCACTGGGCGAGAACCGGTCGCCTTCGCGGGTCACGACCACGAGGTCGGGGCGGGCCAGGGCCAGGTCGATGGCCTCGGACCACCCGCCCTGGGCGCAGCACGAGCCGGCCAGCAGCGTGTCGAGCACGGAGTCCAGCCCGGAGATGTCCCGGCCGGCGGCGTGCGGTCGCACATGGCGACGGATGGACTCGGTCCCCGGGGGGACCGGGACCACACCGCCGGACCCGGCTCCACCGGGACCCGCCGCGCCGCCTCCGGCGGTGGCGCCGGTCAGGGCCAGCACCGCGCCCGTGGCCCCACCCTGGCGGAGCCGGGACAGGGCGGCCTTGGCCGGCTGGCTCCCGGAGACCACCACGGCAGCCACCGAGGCCCCCACCGCCGCCTCGAAGGCGTCCTCCCACCCGGTGTCCACCTCGACCACGTCGAGCAGGGTGCCCACCACCCCGTCGATGCCGGCCAACAGCTCGGCACCCGCTGCGCCCCGGGCCTCGTCCAGGGCCCGCTCCAACGCATCGGCCCGGGCCGTGGACCGGGCCAGCTCCTGTTCGGCGTGGCGGAGGGTCTGCTCGGCCGAGTCCAGCCGCCGGATGGCCCGTCCGTGAGCCGCCTCGGTCTCGGCCACCACGGTCTGGAGGTGGTGGCGGGCCTGCTCGGTCTCGGCCACCCGCTCGCTCAGCTCGTGATCCTCGCCCTCGAGGAGTCCGGCCCGACGCTCGGTGGAGGCCAGCCGGGCCGTCAGTTGGGCCAGCGCCCGGCGGTCCCGTTCGAGGGCGTGCTCGAGGGAGCCGACCTGCCCCTCGGCCACCGTCACCGCCTCCTCGGCCTGTCGCAGCTCGGCCCCGTCCCCCCAGGCGTCGAGGTGGACTTGGAGCTCGGTGGCGGCCTCCGCCTCGGCGGCGGCCACCACGTCCTGTTCGGGGGCCAGGGTGGCCACCTCGGCCTCGGTGGACTGCAGCTCGCCGGCCAGGCGGGCGCCCTCGGCCTCCAACGTGGAGACCACGTCGGCGTCGGCGGCGGCGTCGAGGGCCTGGGCCAGCGAGCGCTGTCGCTCGCGGAGCACGCCGGACAGGCCGCGGGCCCGCTCCACCATGCCCTCAGTCCGCCCCAGCGCCGAAGCCAGGTCGGACTCCCGTTGGGCCGACATCTCGTCGGCCGTGCGCTCGGTGTCGGCGTCCAGCTGGGTGAGTGCACCCCGGAGCCGTGCCTCGGTGGCGGTCAGCTCGGCCTGCGCCCCGGCCCCCTGGGCGTGCCGCTGGTCGAGCGCCCGCAGCTCGGAGCCGGCCACGTACAGGCGGACCGCTCGCAGCTCGTCGGAGAGCCCGGTGTAGGAACGGGCGGCGGCGGCCTGGCGCTCGAGCGGCCGGATCTGCCGCTTCACCTCACGGACCAGATCGAAGAGGCGCTCGAGATTCTCCTCGGTGGACGCCAGCCGTCGCTCCGAGCGCTCCCGACGCCGGCGGAACTTGAGGACGCCGGCCGCCTCCTCGATCACCGCCCGCCGATCCTCGGGCCGGGCCTCCAGGATGGCGTCCAGGTGGCCCTGGCTGATGATCACGTGCTGCTGGCGCCCGACCCCGGTGTCGGAGAGCAACTCCTGGATGTCGAGGAGCCGGCAGGGCGCCCCGTTGATGGAGTACTCGCTGTCGCCCGAGCGGAACAGGGTCCGGGTGATGGTGATCTCGGCCAGGTCGGTGGCCAGCTTGCCGGCGCTGTTGTCGATCGTGAGGGTGACCTCGGCCCGGCCCAGCGCCGGCCGGTTGGCCGTGCCCATGAAGATGACGTCCTCCATCTTGGCCGAACGCAGCGTGCGTGGGCCCTGGGCGCCGAGCACCCAGGCCACGGCATCGACCACGTTGGACTTGCCGCTCCCGTTGGGACCGACCACGACGGTGATGCCCGGTTCGAATTCGAGCAGCGCCGGGTCGGCGAAGGACTTGAACCCTTTGAGGGAGAGCGACTTCAGGAACACTGCGCGCTCACCCTATCGGCCGACGCCACCCTCGCGGGGAGACCCTGGCCGCGCCGGGGAGGGGCGGGCCAAACCGGCCGGGCGGGCCGGGGCCGACGCGGGTCCGACGGGTGGGCTGCTCCGGGCCGGAGACCGGCCCGGGCGCCCTAGACCTGGCAGTGCTCGCAGAAGAAGGTGGATCGCCCGCCCGACTTCACCCGGACGATGGTGGCCCGGCAGCGCCGGCAGGCCTGGCCCTCGCGGTCGTAGGCCTGGTGCTGGTCCTGGTAGTCGCCGATCTCGCCGAACAGGTCCCGGTACTGCTCGTCGGCCAGCGAGGACCCTCGCCGCTTCACCGCTTCGGCCAGGGTCTCCACCATCGAGCGGTAGAGCCGCCGGACCTCCTGGGAGGAGAGGGAGTTGGACAGCCGGTCGTAGCGGAGCCCGGCGGCGAAGAGGATCTCGTCGGCGTACATGTTGCCGATGCCGGCCACGAACTCCTGGTCCATCAGCAGCGATTTCAGCCCGCTCTTGTGCTGGGACAGCAGGACCCAGAACTTCTCCCAGCTCATGATGTCCTCGAGGGGGTCGAAGCCCAGGTGGGCGAGTTCGGGCAGTGCCCGCTCCCCCTCGGCCGGCGGGGCGGAGACGAACAGCTCCCCGAAGGTCCGCGGGTCCACGAAACGCAGCTGGCCCCCCTGCGTGAACGTGAGGACGGCATGGGTGTGGGGGGCCTTGGCCTCCTTGGCGCTCTTGGCCCGCTGCAGCTGGCCGCTCATCCCCAGGTGGACGACCAGGGTGGCGCCGTCGTCCAGCCCCAGGAGGAGGTACTTCCCCGACCGACCGATGTCCTTGATGGTGTGGCCCTCCAACCGGGCGCGGAACTGCTTGGCGCTCGGATGGCGCCGGACCGTCCGACCGTTGCGGACCTCCACCGACTTGATCTTCCGGCCGACGACCTCGCCCTGGAGATCACGCCGGATGGTCTCGACTTCGGGAAGCTCAGGCATTCCCCCCGCCTCTCTCGACTTCCAACGATCCGCAGGCGACCTGGGCGGCCATCTGCTCGGCGTCTTTCTTGGATCGCCCCTCCCCCGTGCCGAGGCGCTGGCCAGCAACGTACACCGTGGCCAGGTACCGCCGGGCATGGTCGGGGCCCGAGCCCTGCACGTCGTAGTGGGGGACACCCCGGCCCAGACGGACGGTCAGCTCCTGGAGGCGGCTCTTGTGGTCCGACTCTCCCGGCTCGCCCACGGCCAGGGTGATCCGGCCCTTGAGCAGGGACAGGATGACTCGCTCAACCTCGGCCAGTCCCCCGTCGAGGTAGACGGCGCCGAAGACGGCCTCGGTGGCATCGGCCAGGATCGACTCCTTGGCCCGGCCTCCCGAGAGGTCCTCTCCCCGGCCCAGCCGGAGGTGGTCGGCGATCCCCACCTCGAGGGCCACTTCGGCCAGGACCCGGGTGTTGACCACCGAGGCCCGCACCTTGGACATGGTCCCGTCGGACAGCTCCGGGTGGTTCCGGAAGGAGTACTCGGCCACCACCAGGCCCAGCACGGCGTCGCCCAGGAACTCGAGGCGCTCGTTGGAGGTGCGTTCCGGCTGCTCGGCGCACCACGACCGGTGGGCCATGGCCTGGTCCAGGAGGCTGGGGTCCGCGAACCGGTAGCCGATCCGCTGCTCGGACCAGTCGCCGCCCGCCGGACCGTCGCCTGTCCAGTCACCCTCGTCCGGCAGCGCATCGCTCGGCCGGTCCTGCCCGGGCGTTCCCGAGTCGGAGGAGGGCGCCATGGGGCGCCTCAGGCCCCTCCGAGCTTGGCGTAGACGTAGTCCACCGCGTCCCGCACGGTGCGGAGCTCCTCCAGGTCCTCGTCATCGATGCGGAACCCCACCGAGCGCTCGCCCAGCTCCTCCTCCAGTCCTTCCACCAGCTCGATCAGGGCCAGCGAGTCGGCGTCCAGGTCCTCGGCGAAGGACGAGGACTCGGTGATCACCGAGGGCTCGATCTCGAGGATGTCGGCCAGCAGCTCGCGGATGAGCTCCAGGACCTTGCTGCGGTCGAGCGGACCCTCGTCCACGTGGGTCTCTGCGGGCACGGTGTCTCCTGTTGGCTAGCGGTCTCGTCGATCCAGGCCCCTCGATGAGGACTGCCGTCCGGACGGGCCGCGGGCCTCCCCGGCCCCGGGCACCACCACCGGTTTCGCGCTCAGCACGGGCCGGTCGTCAGCTCGGCGCCGAGACACCCTGCGCCCGCCCAGGCCGGTACCTCTCACCTGGGCATGAGCATATCGGACCGGGGCATTCACGGAGTCGAAACACGCCGGCGACCCGTCTGACCCATCCCCGATCTGTCACTGGGGTGTGGGCGAACACGGTGCCTTCCCCGCGCCCACGCCGGGGGCGTCCGGCCGGCACCGGCCAGTCGGAGACCGGGTCCGATCAGCCCGGCTGGTTGATCAGACTCCGGGCCGCCATGGCCAGATAGTCGAGCAGCTCCTGGCGGTCGTCCGGTTCGAGGCCGGCGGCTCCCACGGCCTCGGTCATGTGCCGGAGCCAGGCGTCGGCCGCGGCAGTCCCGATGGGAAAGCGGGCATGGCGCATCCGCAGCCGGGGGTGGCCACGCTGCTCGCTGTAGGCACGGGGGCCGCCCCAGTACTGCATGAGGAACAGGGCCAGGTGGGCCTTGGAGTCGGTCAGGTCGTCGGGGTACATGGGCCGGAGCAGTGGGTCGCTGGCCACGCCCTCGTAGAACCGGTCGATGAGGGCGGTGAAGAATGGCTCGCCGCCCCATCGCTCGAAGGGGGCCTGCTCCGGCTGACGCGTCAGTCGCACGTACCGACTGTAGGCGGACCTCGGTTAGCCTCGAAGGCACCACGACGTGGTGTCGGGGTACTCCGGAGGTCGATCGTGTTCGAGTGGTCCGAAGAGCAGTTGATGGTGCGGGAGGCCGTGCGGCGGTTCGTCGAGGCCGAGGTGGTCCCGAACATCGAGGCCCTCGAGCACGGGGACCTGCCCCCCTACGACATCATCCGCAAGCTGTACGCCACCTTCGGCATGGACCAGATGGCTCGGGACCGCTTCAAGAGGCAGCTGGAGCGCAAGGCGGCCGGGGACGGGGCCGAGTCCGAGGAGGATCGGGGCGGGCGGGCCGGGGACGGGGGTGCGGCGGCCATGACCCTCATCCCCATCATCGAGCTGTGCCACTACTGTCCGGGCATCGTCACGGCCATGGGCGTCAGCCTGGGCCTGGCCGGCGGGACCATCATGAAGCAGGGCACCCCGGCCCAGATGGAGCGCTGGGGGCTCGACCTGCTCACCGTCGAAAAGGTCGGGGCCTGGGCCATCACCGAGCCCAACTCGGGATCCGACGCCCTGGGCGGGATGCAGTCCATGGCCCGACGGGACGGCGACGAGTACATCCTCAACGGGAACAAGACGTTCATCACCAACGGGCCCTACGCCGACACCATCGTGTTCTACGCCAAGCTCGACGACGGCTCCGACACCCCGGTCCGCGACCGCCAGGTCCTGACCTTCGTCCTCGACCGGGGCATGCCCGGGCCTGGAGCAGTCCAAGCCCTTCCGCAAGATGGGGCTGCACTCCTCGCCCACCGGCGAGCTCTTCCTCACCGACGTCCGGGTGGGCAGGGACCACCTGCTGGGCGAGACCGAGGACGAGCGCGGCGGGAGCGGCCGCGATTCGGCCAAGGGGAACTTCGTGACCGAGCGGGCCGGGCTGGCCGCCATGTCGCTCGGGCTCATCGAGGAGTGCCTCAAGCTCTCGGTCGAGTACGCCAAGAACCGCATGCTGTGGGGTCAGCCCATCGGGGACTGCCAGCTCATCCAGCTCAAGCTGGCCAGGATGGAGGTGGCCCGGCTCAACGTGCAGAACCTGGTGTTCCGCCACATCGAGATTGTCCGCCGCCGGCAAGAGCCTCTCGCTGGCCGAGGCCTCGGCCATGAAGCTGTACTCGGCCCAGGCCGCCTCCGAGGTGGCCATGGAGGCCGTGCAGCTGTTCGGCGGCAACGGCTACATGGCCGAGTTCCGGGTGGAGCAGCTGGCCCGTGACGCCAAGGTGTTCCAGATCTACGCCGGGACCGACGAGATCCAGATCACCCACATCGCCAAGGACCTGCTCCAGGGCTAGGTCTCCGGTCAGTCGGTATTGGTGCAGGCAGTACCGGTCCCGGGCCGCCACTGCGCCGCCCGTCCGACCGCCCGACGCGCTGGCGCCCACCGATACAGTTGGTCGATGCCCCGCCGCGTCCGGTCCGCCGCCTCGCTCGCCACCGCCTCGCTCGAACTGGCCCGCCCCCGCGACTTCGGGGCCGCCTACGGCAGGGACGTGGACCGCGGCCTCTGCCTGGGCGGGGGTGGCCTGTACTTCGTGGCATGGCAGGTGGGCTACCTGCACACCCTGGCCAACCTCGGCATCCGGTTCGACGACGCCGATCGGGTGGTGGGGACCTCGGCCGGCTCCATGGTGGCCACGGCGCTGACCAGCGGGAAGCTGAAGCGCTTCCACGCCGAGGTGTCCCTGCTGTCGAAGGTCCCCTCCCTGGTCTCGGCCCTGGCCCCGGCCTCCACCCTGAGCCCGAGCCAACAGCGGGCCCTGGACCTGTTCATCAAGGCCACCGACGGGGAGCGGTCGACCGTGCAGGAGATCGGACACGCCGCCCTGGCCGCGGCGGCGCCCAGGCCTGAGTTCATGCGCCGCAACATCTCCCTGGTGGTGGGCACCGGACCTTGGACGTCCGGCGCCCTCCAGATCACCTGCGTCGACGCCTACACCGGCGAGCGGTGCGTGGTCACCCAGCAGTCGGGGACGAGCCTCCCCCGGGCCGTGGCGGCCAGCAGCGCAGTGCCCGGGGTCTTCGCACCCCAGCCCATCGGCGACCGGCGGTGCATGGACGGCGGGGTGAGTGGCACCGGCACGCACCTCGACCTGTTCGGCGGGGCCCGACGGGTCCTGGTCCTGGCCCTCACCGACGGCAGTGACATCTCCGAGGGCATGATGACCTCCCATCCGGGCGACGGCCTCCAGGAGCTCGCCGACCTGAAGGCCTCCGGCGCCGAGGTCGTCCTGCGGGTGCCGTCGGAAGTGGACCTGATGATGCTGATGGAGCCGTCCTCGGTGCCCAGGGCCCTGGCCCTCGGGGCCCGGCAGGCCTCCGAGGACGCCGGCATGCTGTCCACCTTCTGGGGCTGACCCTTCGGCTCCCCGACGGGCCAGCCGGCGCCGCTGCCCGAGGAGTGGCTCAGTCCGCCGCCGTCGGGGTCACCGAAGCGGCCACCGCTTCCACCAGGCCGGCCACGGCCAGGTCGTGGGCCACGGTGATGGCACTGACCATGGCCGCCGCCGAGGACGAGCCGTGGCTGATGACGCAGACCCCGTGCACCCCCAGCAGCATGGCCCCCCCGGTGGTGTCGGGGTCCAGGTTGGCGGCCAGCGGGAGGAGCTGGGGGGCGAGGGCCTCGGCGGCCTCGGCGGCCTCCGGGCGGCCCAGGATCTCGGTCAGGGCCCCGATCAGGAACCGCAGGGTCCCCTCCATGGTCTTGAGGGCCACATTGCCGGTGAACCCGTCGGTCACGATCACGTCGGCCGTGTCGTCGAAGAAGTCCCGACCCTCGACGTTGCCGACGAAGTCGAACGACGGCCCCCCGGCCCCGTCGGCCAGCAGGCCGTGGACCTCCTTCTCCAGTGGCGTGCCCTTGGACTTCTCCTCGCCGATGGAGAGCAGGGCCACCCTGGGCCGGTCCACCCCGTAGCGCTTGGCCGCGAAGGCCGCACCCATCTGGGCGAACTGCACCAGCATGGCCGCCGTGCACTCGGCGTTGGCCCCCGAATCCAGCAGGACGGTGGGCCAGGCCCGCTTCAGGTTGGGGATGGGGGTGGCGATGGCGGGCCGGATCACGCTGGGCAGACGCCCCATCCGGAGCAGGGCCGACGCCATCGTGGCCCCTGTGTTCCCCGCCGACACCATGGCCATGGCCTTCCCGTCGCGGACGGCCTCGGCCGCCCGCACCAGGGAGGAGTCCTTCTTCCGGCGCACCCCCTGCCCGGGGTCGTCGTCCATGCCGATGACCTCGCTGGCCGGAAAGCACGGGAGGTCGCCGGTGTCGCCCATCTCCCCCGGTCGGCCCACCAGGGCCACCTTGATGCCGGTCTGCTCGGCCACCTGTCGGGCCCCGGCGACGATGTCGTCAGGGGCCTGGTCGCCGCCCATGGCGTCGACCGCCACCGGGAGTGCGGCCAACGCGTCACCCGCCGGCCGTGCGACGCCTCGCGCCACTAGTCGACTTCGATCGCCTGTCGGCCTTTGTACCAACCGCAGTTCGGGCACACGACGTGGGGCAGCTTGGCGGAGCTGCACTGGGGGCAGACGGAGCGGGCCGGCGCCTTCAGCACCCAGTTGGATGCCCGGCGGCTGCGGCTCTTCGCCTTGGAAGTCTTCTTCTTCGGTACGGCCATAGGGACGGCATCCTAGGCGATGCCGGCACGCCGTTGAGCACGCCCCCCGCTCGGACCGCTCGGGAACGGACCGGGCGGCGGGGACCGGACCACCCTACGAGTCCCGCAGGCGGTCGAGGGCCGCCCACCGAGCATCGGTGACCGGAGGGCAGCCACAGGACCCCTCGTTCCAGTTGGCCCCGCACTGGGGGCACAGGCCCAGGCACTCCTCGGAGCACAGCGGGGCGAGGGGAAGGTCGAGCAGCACGGCATCACGGACCAGCGGCTCCAGGTCCAGCTCGTCCCCGGCCAGCAGGTAGGCCTCCTCGTCGGCATCGGTGCCCCCGTCCGGCGCGTAGCGTTCGCGTACCTGGGCCGTCACCTGGCCGGTCACCGGTCCACCGCACCGGCGGCACTCGCCCTCCCACGGAGCGGTCACCGTACCGGAGACCGTGATGCCCCCGGGGTACGACGCCAGCTCGACATCGGCACAGATGGGGGAACCGGTCGGCACCGACACCCCGACGGCGGCCAGTCCGTCGATCACCCCGCATCGGGTCACCTGCCGGGTGGTGCCGGCCACCTTGCGCACCGCCGCCACCTGCACCATGAACGGCCGCGGGGCTCGACGGCGCGCACCCTCGTCGCACTCGGGGACCGGGCCGGCGGGCGGGGTCTCGGGCTCCACGGCCTTCACGGGCCCGGCCGGAGTGGGGTCGCTCCTCACCGGCTCGATCGGCTCAGGCGAGGTCCTGGTCGAAGAAGCCCTCCGGCTCGTCGGCCCGGCTCCCGGTCCCGTTGGTGCCGGCGGAGGGCGCCACCGAGGTCAAGCCGCCCTCTCCGATGTCGACGTTGGGGATGGGTGTGACCTGGAGCTTCTCGCGGCCGGCCTGGACGGTCTTCATGGTCCGGTCGAGCACGATCTCGAAGCTGGCCAGCTTCTGGTCGGCGTAGTCCTCGGCCTCGTGGCGCATGCGGCGGGCCTCCTCGTTGGCGTCGTCGAGGATGCGCTGGGCCACGTGGTTGGCCTGCCGGACGATCTCGGTGCGCTGGACCATCCGCTCCGCCTGGACCCGCACCTCCTCCAGCAGGGCGTCGGCCTCGCGGCCCTTCTCGGCCAGGAACTCCTCCCGCTCCTTCAGGAGCCACCGCGCCTGGCGCAGCTCGTCGGGCATCCGATCGAGCGCGGCCTGCAACAGCTCGGCCAGCTCCTCCCTCGACACCAGCACCGAGGCCGACAGCGGCATCGCCTTGGCCGTCTGCACCAGGTCCAGGGCGCTCCGGATCAGCGCCTCGGCATCGAGCTCCTCGCCGGCAGCCCGCTCTCGGTCGAGGTCCTCGAAGAGATCACTCATTGGAATACTTCTCCTGCAGCCGCTGGGCGACCACCTTGGGAACGAAGGACGTCACGTCGCCGCCGAACCGGGCCACCTCCCGCAGGAGCCTCGAGGCGATGAAGGAGTGGGCCGAACTGGTGGGGATGAAGAGGGTCTCGACGCCGGAGAGCTGCTTGTTCATCTGGGCCATCTGCAGTTCGTTCTCGAAGTCGGAGACGGCCCGCAGCCCCTTCACGATGGCACTGGCCCCGACATCGTCGGCCACGTTCACCACCAACGTGGTCACCGACACGATGCGCACGTTGGCCAGGTGGGCCAAGGACTCCTCGAGCATCTCCTGGCGTTCGTCCAGGTCGAAGAGGGCCTCGCTCTTCTGCGGGTTGCGCAGCGTGGCCACAACCACCTCGTCGAACAGGCGCGCCGGCCCGCTCGATCGACCTCGAGGTGTCCGTTGTGCACCGGGTCGAAGGACCCAGGGATGAGCGCAATCCTCACGAGGCACCTTTCTCCGCAGCCATTTCCGGACGGGTCTCCGTGACCAGTTCCGGACGGGCCACGGTGACGATGGTACCCCCATACCGCCTCGATTTGATGACCACCCACCCCTCGGGAGCGGTGATCTCGGCCCCGGATTCGAGAACGGCCAGATCGGCGGGCAGCCGTCGCCACCAGGACCGGCCACCCGGCGAACTGGTAGGGCGGGTCGACGAGGGCCAGGTCGTAGCGGGACGCGGTGGAGGCCACCCAGGACTCGGCGTCGGCCCGGACCACGGTGGCGTCCCCGTCCCGCTCGGCCTCGCCCAGACCGACGGAGGCCAGATTGGCCCGGATGGCGGCCAGGGCGGCCGGGTCCCGCTCGACGAAGGTCACGGTGGCCGCGCCACGCGACAGCGCCTCGATGCCCAGGGCGCCGGTGCCGGCGAAGAGATCGACCACCTGCGGCCCCTCCACCCCACCCTGGCTGAACAGGATGTCGAAGATGGCCTCGCGGACCCGGTCGGAGGTGGGGCGGACCGCACTTCCCGGCGGGTGCCGCCAGGCGGCGGCCACGGAGGTCTCCACCGATGACACGCACCCCCCCAGCCTACCGGCCGGCTCCTCCGGCCAGGAAGCGGTGGCGGCGGCCAGCGGCACGTCGTACTCAGCTCTTGAACAGGAACTCCGCCTCGTCGTCGTCGATGAAGATGCGGAGCTCGTCGACCAGCAGCTCGTGCTCGGTCAGCCCGGGGTCCTCGCCCACCAGCGCCACGGCCATCTCCCGGGCCCGGACCACGAGATCCTGGTCGCCGATGAGCCTGGCCAGGCGCAGGTCGCTCCGTCCCTTCTGGCGGGCGCCCGAGGATGGTGCCCTCGCCCCGCAGCTGCGAGGTCCACCTCGGCCAGGGCGAAGCCGTCGGTGGTGCCCTCCATGGCCGACAGTCGTGCTTCCGGCTCGGCCGCCTCGCTCTCGGACAGCAGGTAGCACCAGGCCGGCTCCGTCCCCCGGCCCACCCGGCCCCGCAGCTGGTGCAGCTGGGCGATACCGAACCGGTCGGCGTCCTCGATGACCATGACCGTGGCCTCGGGGACGTCCACCCCCACCTCGATCACCGTGGTGGCCACCAGCACCTCCAGCGCGCCGGACCGGAAGTCGGCCATGACCCGCTCCTTCTCGGCCGACGGCAGCTGGCCGTGCAGCAGCCCCACCCGCAGACCGGCCAGCTCCGCGGCGGCCAGCCGCTCGGCCTCGGCCACCACCGAGGTGGCCTGCACCCGGTCCGAGCCCTCCACCAGGGGGCAGACCACGAAGGCGCGATGACCCGCCGCCACCTCGGCGCGCACCCGCGACCACGCCTCCTCGGCCTCGGCCGGGGTGCGCAGCCACCGGGTGGCGACCGGCTGCCGCCCGGGGGGCAGCTCGTCGATGATGGTCATGTCCAGATCGCCGAAGACCACCATGGCCGCCGTGCGCGGGATGGGCGTGGCCGTCATGACCAGCAGGTCGGGGTCCCGACCGGTACCGTCCTCCCCACGGCCCTTGGCCCGCAGGGCGGCCCGCTGCTCCACCCCGAAGCGGTGCTGCTCGTCGATGACCACCACCCCGAGCGATGCAGAACGCCACCTCGTCGGTGAGCAGGGCATGGGTGCCGACGAGGATGTCGACCGTGCCGTCGGCCAACCCGGCGTCGATGCGACTCCGCTCGCCAGCACCGACTCCGGTTGGTCAGCAGAGCCACCCCCAGCGGACGATGGCCCTCGAGGGTCGACGGGTCGGGGACGGTCAGGCCGGCGACCAGTGTCCGGACCTCCTGGGCGTGCTGCTCGGCCAGCACCTCGGTCGGGGCCATGAGCGCGCCCTGGTGCCCGCCCTGGATGGCGGTCAGCATGGCGGCCACGGCCACCACCGTCTTGCCCGAGCCCACGTCCCCCTGCAGCAGGCGGTGCATGGGCAGCGGGCCGGCCAGATCGGCGCGGATGGCGGCCATGGCGTCCTGTTGGGCCCGCGGTCAGCTCGAAGGGCAGACGGGCCAGGAACTGCCGGACCAGGGTCGGAGCCGCGCCCGCTCGATCGGTGCCGCTGTCGACCACGTGGCGGATGCCACGGGCGTCACGCTGCAGTCGGGCCTGGCGCAGGACGAGGGCGAGCTGCAGGCGGAACAGCTCGTCGAAGGCCAGCCGCCGACGGGCCGGCTCGGTCTCCTCCATGGCGGCTCGGGCGGTGGATGTGGTCGAAGGCCGTCGGTGCGGTCGACCAGCCCGAAGCGGTCCCGCCAGGACGGCTCCACCGGATCGGCGAAGTCCCTGGCCCGATCGAGGGCCTCGCCGATGATCGCGCCGATCGCGGATCGACGTGAGCTTGGCCTTGTCGGTCAGCGGGTAGACGGGATAGATCCGCCCGCGGAGTGCCCCTCCGTCCCGTTCGTTCCCGGGTTCCCGGTCCGTTGCCGTCCGTCCGCACCGTCCTCGCCGTCTCCGCCGGCCAGCTCGAGGACCTCGGCCATGGGGCTGTTCAGCTGGAGGGCGTCCCGGTAGGAGCCGATGGTCCCGAAGAACAGGGCCAGGGTCCCCACCGGCAGCTGCTTGGCCCGCCAGGCCTGGTTGAAGAAGACCACCCGGAGGCGACCGCTGTCGTCGGCGATCTGCAGTTCGACCCTCGACGGCCCGCGCCGCCGGCCGCGTCCGTAGCCGGATGACGCCTGGCCCAGCCGGACCACCCGGGCCAGCACCGAGGCCTTCGTCCCCTTCCGCCAGCTCGGCGATCGGAAGCAGGCGGGTGCCGTCGATGTAGCGGCGGGGGTAGTGGGTCAGCAGGTCGAGCACCGTCTCGATCCCGAGCTCGGCCAGCTCGCGCTCGGTCTTCGGTCCGACCGTCCGCAGCTCCGCCACCGGGAGCTCCGCCAGCTGCCGGAGCTTGCGCTCGGTCCTCCCGGTGCGCTCGGTCGGGGCGGCCGGGCTCACTCGATGGAGAACAGGTACGGGTAGAGGGGCTGGCCCCCGTGGTGCACCTCGGTCTCCACGTCGGGTCGCTGGTCGCGGAGCCACTCGGTGATCCGGCGGGTGTCGGCCGCGCCCGACCCCTCGCCCTCGATGATGGTGACGAGGGCGTGGCTCTCGTCGACCAGCGTGCTCGAGCAGGGCGCAGGCCGCGCCGGCCAGCGAGTCGCCGCACCACCTCGATGCCGCTGCGGGACAGGCCCAGCCAGTCACCGGTCGCGGATCGGGCCGGCCCGGCTGTCGGAGTCCCGCACCGCCCGGGTGACCTCGCCGGCCACCACGCTGCGGGCCGAGGTCTCCATGGTCTGGGCGTTGACCGAGCCGTCGGCCTCGGGGTCGTAGGCCAGCAGGGCGGCGAACCCCTCGGCGATCGTGTCGGTGGGCACCACCCACACCGACTTGGACGTCAGAGTCGTTGACCCGCTCGGCCACCGGCCGGATGTTGCCGTTGTTGGGCAGGATGATGACCGACGTCGGAGCGGACCGCCTCCACCGCCTCGACCAGCTCGGCGGTGGACGGGTTCATGGACTGCCCGCCGGCGATGAGCCCCTGGACGCCGAGGGACCGGAAGATGCGCCCGATGCCGTCACCGGTGGCCACGGCCACCACACCGGTGGTCGGGGGCGGCCCGGTGGGGTGGCCGACGGGCCGGTGCCCACGGTGCCGGCGCCCTCGCGCACCCAGCGCTCCTCCTCCACCTGCTCCAGGAGGTCGGTGACCCGCAGGTTGCGGGGTCGGCCGGCGTCGAGGGAGGCCTCGATGGCGGCCCCGATGTCGTCGGTGTGGATGTGGCAGTTCCACAGCCCGTCGCCGCCGACCACCACGATGGAGTCCCCGAGTCCGGCCCAGACCTCCTTGAACGACGGGGATGGTGTCGTCGGGGGCCTCGAGGAGGTACATGACCTCGTAGCGGAGCCCGGCCAGGGCGCGCTGGGCGGCCTCGGCCTCGTCGGTTCCCGGACGTGGCCGGTGCTGCCGTACCCGGAGCCTCGGGGTTGAGGGGCCGAACACGGTGTCGGGCAGTTCCGAGGGCTCGGGCATGCGCCCGCCCGTCCACCACGGTCAGCAGGGCGTCGAGCAGGAGCAGGAAGCCGGTGCCGCCGGCGTCGACCACGCCCGGCCTGCTCCAGCACGGGCAGGAGCGAGGGCGTCCGGGCCAGGGCGTCGGCGGCCGCCGCCCGGGACGCCTCGACCACGTCGACCAGGGGCCGGCCTGCCTCCACCGGCCGAGCTGGCCCCCTCGGCCGCCCCCCGGGCCACGGTCAGGATGGTGCCCTCGACCGGCCGCATCACCGCCTCGCGGGCCAGCTTGTCGGCGATGGTCAGCGCCTCGGACAGCTCGATCGGCCCGGGACGGCCGGAGGGGCAGTTGAGCCCCTCGGACAGTCCCCGGAGGAGCTGCGAGAGGATGACCCCGGAGTTGCCCCGGGCCCCCATCAGGGAGCCGTGGGCGATGGCCCGGCAGGTGGCGTCGAGGTCGGGCGAGTCCAACAGGTCGAGCTCGTCGGTCACCGACTCCAGCGTGAGGGCCATGTTGGTGCCGGTGTCGCCGTCGGGGACCGGGTAGACGTTCAGCCGGTTGATGAACTCGCGGTGGGACCGGAGCCCGTCACGGAACTCGGTGATCACGTCACACAGCTCCGCTGCACCGAGCGCGTCGAGGACCACCATGGCCAGGATGCTAACCTTTGTGCCTTACCCAGAGGATCCTACGAGGAAGTCGGAGTGTCATGGCAGCGGTGTGCGAGGTCTGCGGCAAGAAGCCGTCGTTCGGTATGAACATCAGCCACTCCCACCGCCGGACCAAGCGCCGTTGGGATCCCGAACATCCAGCGGGTCCGGGCCCTGGTGGACGGCTCGCCCAAGCGGCTCAACGTCTGCACCTCCTGCATCCGGTCCGGCAAGGTCACCAAGCCGCCGGTCCGGAACATCCCGGCCTGAAGCCCCCGGTCCGCCTGCCCGCGGGTCCAAGTGGCGCCGGGTCTCGGCGTCTTCGACTCGGCACCGTGCGGCCGGACCGACCGGCACCGCCGCGCCGCCCGGCGATCCTGAAGACCGCCGCCCCAGACGCGGGTTTCCGCACACCGGTGTCCGGCGCGGCCGTGCACGGACGCCCGGCTCTCCCGTTCGTCTGTCAGCCGTCGCCCGGTCGGGATGGGGGCGCCGGGAGGGTGACCGGAGCGGTCGTCGCCGAGGCGACCTCGGTCACATCGTTCGGCACGGGGGAGGCTGGGTGACCGGGAGGCGCACCTCGAAGGTGGCCCCCGGTCCCGGCAGGAGGGCCACGCTGCCCCCGTGGGCCTCGACGATGGCGGCCACGATGGCCAGGCCGAGACCGGCACCACCCGACGACCGGGACCGCGACGGGTCCGACCGGTAGAACGCCTCGAAGACGCGGGGGGCTTCGACCGGGTCGATACCCGGCCCGTCGTCGTGGACGGTGATGACCGCCCCGGCCGGACCGCCCGTGGCCGACCGTGCGGCGTCGGCCGCCACCCGGATCTCGACGGCGGTGCCGGGTGGCGTGTGGCCCACGGCGTTGCCGGCCAGGTTGTCCACCACCTGGCGCAGCCGGTCGGGATCCCCGTCGACCTCCACCGGCCCGTCCCCCTCCACCACCACCGGCCGGTCGGGGGCGGACACCGACAACCCGTCGGCCGCCCGGTGGGCCAGCTCGACCAGGTCCACCCGCTCGATGCGCATCGGTCGCTCGTGGTCCAGCTGGGCCAGGAGGAACAGGTCGTCGACCAGGGTGGCCATGCGTCCGGCCTCGTCCCGGATGTGCCGCAGGGACACGGCCAGGTCGGCCGGCCGGTCCTGCATCCCGAGGTCGAACAGCTCCGAGTACCCGAGGATCGAGGTCAGCGGGGTGCGCAGCTCGTGCGAGGCGTCGGCCAGGAACCGTCGGAGCCGGTCCTCGGACTCCGTCCGCTGGGCGAAGGCCATCTCGATCTCGTCGATCATGGAGTTGAAGGCCTCGCCCAGCTGGCCCACCTCGGTGCCGCCCGACACCGGGGAGACCCGCTGGGTCATGTCCCCCTGGGCGATAGCCCCGGCGGTGCGGGTCATCGACTCGAGCGGGCGGAGGTCCCGGCGCACCATCACCCACGAGAGGACGCCCAATCCGACCAGCACCAACCCCGAGACGACGAGCTCGATCCACAGCAGGTGCCGCAGCGTGGACTCGAGGTCACCCAACGGTACGGCCACGACGATCACCCCTCTCCCGTTGGCCAGGGGCTTGGCCAGTGCCCGGTAGTTCACGGCCCCGGGCCCGGTGCCCGAGGTGGTGAAGTAGTAGTCCCGACTGGCCGGCAGGCCGCGGCCGGGCAGCTTGGCCGGGATCGTCGGGGCCGAAGGGGCCTGGCCGCCGTAGGCGAAGAACAGGTGGGCCCGGACGGTGCCCTGAGGGCTCCGCAGCTGACCGTAGGTGCCCGGTGGCACCAGCACCCCTCGGTCGGCGGCGCGGCCGCGCCCGAAGAGGCCTCCGCCGTTGCGGAAGGTACCCGGCGAGGCGAACGGGTTGGTGGGGGTGGGCGACCCGCCTGCCTGCGTCGTAGCCGTCGGGGTCGGGCCGGTGGATGACGTGCCAGGGCCGACGGGAACGTCGGGCGGGGCCGCCGGCACCTGCGGGCCGAGGCCGGAGGACGAGAGGAGGGCCCGGCCCACCGGGAAGGCTGCCACCTGTAGCTGTTGGTCCACCCGGGTGGTCAGGAAGGACCGCAGGGCGTTGTAGGTCACGACGTCCGAGATGATCAGGCCGGCGGCCACGATCCCCACCAGCAGCAGGAGGAGCCGGAGGCGGAGGGTCACGTGCCCCCTTCCCGGCGCCCCGGCCCGGCGGCGTCCCCCGGGCCACCGGGCACCGGTCGGACACGCATGCTGTACCCGATGCCCCGCACGGTGCGGATCAACGGCGGGCCGTGGGCGTCGAGCTTCTTGCGCAGGTAGCTGACGTACACCTCGACCATGTTGACCTTGCCGTCGAAGCTGTAGTCCCACACCCGGTCCCGGATCTGGGCCTTGGAGACCACCTGGCCGGCGTTCACCATGAGGTAGTGGAGGAGCCGGAACTCGGTGGGCGTGAGCTCCACGCCCACGCCGCCGCGCCGCACCTCGTGGCTCTCCTCGTCCAGCGTCACGTCGGCCACCACCAGCCGGGGCCCGACGTCGGTGTCACCCTCGGCCCGGCGCAGGATGGCGTTGACCCGCAACAGCATCTCCTCGACACTGAACGGCTTGGTCATGTAGTCGTCACCGCCCAGCGCCAGTCCCCGCAGACGGTCGTCGAGGGCGCTGCGGGCAGTGAGGAACAGGACCGGGATGTCCGACGTCTGCCGCTCGTGGCCCAGGCGCTCGAGCACGGTGAAGCCGTCGAGATCGGGCAGCATCACGTCCAGGACGACGAGGTGGGGCCGGAAGGCCTGGACGGCACGGAGGGCCTCGGTGCCGGTATGGGCCACCTCCACTGTCGCCCCCTGGAGGTGCAGGGCCATGGCCAGGAGGTCGGTGATGCTCGGCTCGTCGTCGACCACCAGGATGCGGTGCCCGGCCGATGTCTCCGTCACCACCCGCCGCCATCCGTTCGGTCCTGTCGGACCATCCCGCGCATCCCCCCATGGTGACGGATGATTCTGTGGGTTTCCTTAGAACCGGTGCCGCCAACCCCCCGGGGGCAGGGGATCCCCGTCCAGGGTGTGCTGCCCTGGGTGGTCGGTACACCAGCCCACGGGCAGCGGGGCCCTCAGCCCGGCCTCCCGGAACGCGGCCACCAGGCCGTCCGGAGCCCCGGTGGCCACCAGCAGCTCGTAGTCCTCTCCCCCGCCCAGGGCCTCATCCCGGGTGGCACCGTCCGCCACCGGCACGGACCCGAGGGCCGCCCCGACCCCGGAGGCTTCGGCCAGGTGGACCACGTCGGCCACCAGTCCGTCGGACAGATCGATGGCCGCCGAGGCCCCGCTGCGCCGGGCGGCCTCCCCTTCGGCCAGTCGCGCCGTCGGTCGGCGGTGGGCCCGGACGAGGTCGGGGGCGGGCGGGCGGAGACGGTCGGATCCGTCCGTGCGCAGCAACCGCAGGCCGGCGGCCGACCGGCCCAGGTGGCCGGTGACGAACAGTCGGTCCCCGGCCCGGGCACCCGATCGCAACAGCGGGGCCGGCCCCCCGGACCCGGCCATCCCCAGGACCGCCGTCGACAGGACCAGCACCGGCGAGGAGGCCAGGTCACCGCCGACGATCACACAGGAGCTCTCCTTGGCGGCCTCGGCCAGTCCGGCTCCCAGCCGCTCGAGGGCCGTGCCCGGGGGACCGGCCACCGACACCAGGGCGTAGTCGGGCCGGACCCCCATGGCCGCCAGGTCCGAGACCGCCACCATCAAGGCCTTGTAGCCGATGTCCTCGGGACTCGAGAGGTCGGGGTCGACGTGGACGCCCGAAACCACCAGGTCGCTGGCGACCACGGCCCGCTCCC
Organism: uncultured Acidimicrobiaceae bacterium; assembly: GCA_963817005.1. Lineage (GTDB taxonomy): Bacteria > Actinomycetota > Acidimicrobiia > Acidimicrobiales > RAAP-2 > Bog-756. The sequence continues at coordinate 355,946 of CAWFMN010000004.1, read as the reverse complement.
CCGACGGCAGGCCGACGCACGGCGGCGTCGTCCCCGATCCAGGTGTCACCCAACGGAGGGACCCGGCCACCGGGAGCGAGTTGCCGGGACGCCGCCTCGAACTGGTTGCGCAGCAGGGCGATGGCATCGAACTCGTCGACCGGTCCCGGCGGGCCCGCCGCACGGCCCGGGGCACCCCCGGAATTGGGACTCTGCACCCCACTTGCCTACCATTGAGGGGCCCTAGCACCACTACAATCGGTGGATATCCGGTGGACAGGCCGCACCGAGGCCCGGTTCGCCGGCAGCGCGCCGCCGGAATCCCGAGGAGGACCACCCAGCCCATGCCACCGACCACCAACAAGAAGCTGATCGCATGGGTGGACGAGATCGCCGCACTGGCCGAGCCGGCCGCAGTCGAGTGGTGCGACGGGTCGGCCGAGGAGTACGACCGCCTGTGCCAGCTGCTGGTGGACAACGGCACCTTCACCAAGCTGTCCGACGCCAAGCGGCCCAACAGCTACTGGGCCCATTCCGACCCGGGCGACGTGGCCCGCGTGGAGGACCGCACCTACATCTGCTCGACCCTCGAGTCCGACGCCGGGCCGACCAACAACTGGCGGGACCCGGCCGAGATGCGCGGCGTCCTCACCGATCTGTTCCGGGGATCGATGAAGGGCCGGACCATGTACGTGGTCCCCTTCTCGATGGGACCGCTGGGCTCCTCGATCGCCCACATCGGCGTCGAGATCACCGACTCGGCCTACGTGGCCGTGTCCATGCGGATCATGACCCGCATGGGCGCGGGGGGCCCTCGAGGTCCTCGGCGAGGACGGCGAATTCGTCCCGTGCCTCCACTCGGTGGGCGTCCCGCTCGGCCGAGGGCCAGGCCGATGTGGCCTGGCCGTGCGACGCGGAGAACAAGTACATCGTCCACTTCCCCGAGACCCGTGAGATCTGGTCCTACGGCTCGGGCTACGGCGGCAACGCCCTGCTCGGCAAGAAGTGCTTCGCCCTGCGCATCGCCTCGGTCATGGCCCGGGACGACAACTGGCTGGCCGAGCACATGCTGATCCTGAAGCTGACGTCCCCCGCCGGTGAGACACGGTACGTGACGGGCGCCTTCCCCTCGGCCTGCGGCAAGACCAACCTGGCCATGCTCATCCCCACCCTCCCCGACTGGAAGGTGGAGACGGTGGGCGACGACATCTGCTGGATGAAGTTCGGTCCCGACGGCCGGCTCTACGCCATCAATCCGGAGGCCGGCTTCTTCGGTGTGGCCCCGGGCACCAACAGCCACACCAACCCCAACGCCATGCTGACCCTCGACGGCAACGCCATCTTCACCAACACGGCCCTGACCGACGACGGAGACGTGTGGTGGGAGGGGATGACCGACGAAGCCCCGGCCCACCTGACCGTCGTGGAAGGGCGAGGACGTGGACGCCCGAGTCGGGCTCCCCGGCCGCCCACCCCAATGCCCGCTTCACCGTCCCCGCCTCCCAGGACCCGGCCATCGCCTCGGAGTGGGAGGACCCTGCCGGGGTGCCCATCGACGCCATCCTCTTCGGCGGACGGCGCGCCTCGGTGGTGCCGCTGGTCTTCCAGTCGCGGGACTGGGAGCACGGGGTGTTCCTGGGATCGATCATGGCCTCGGAGACCACGGCGGCGGCGGCGGGTGCCGTCGGGAACCTGCGCCGCGACCCCTTCGCCATGCTCCCCTTCTGCGGGTACAACATGGCCGACTACTTCGCCCACTGGCTCACCATCGGGGCGTCCGCCGATCCCGAGAAGCTCCCCAAGATCTTCTACGTCAACTGGTTCCGCAAGGATGCGGACGGGCGTTGGCTGTGGCCGGGCTACGGCGAGAACTCCCGGGTGCTGGAGTGGGTGTTCGAGCGGGTGAGCGGCACCGGTGAGGCGACCGAGACCCCCATCGGGTACATCCCGGCGGCCGGGGCCATCGACACCGACGGGCTGGACGTGTCGGCGGAGGACATGGAGAAGCTCCTCACCGTCAGACGTCGAGGAGTGGCGGGCCGAGGTGCCGAGCATCCGCGAGCACTACGCCACATTCGGCGACAAGCTTCCCGACCAACTGGCCGCCGAAGTGGACCGGCTGGAGGAGCGGCTGGGCTGAGCGGAGCGGGACCGGGGCGCCCGGCCCGACGGAGCCGTTCCCCGGTCAGATGGCCGGGCGCACCCTCTGGCTCCCCTGGACCGCCCGCCGAGAGCTCATGTAGGAGAGCGCTCCCACTGCGGCCACCACCGCCATCACCAGGCTGCCGGCCGCCACCGGCAGGGAGAGCACCACCGGGACGAACGAACCCACCACCCACATGAGCTGGAACCGGGTCTCGAACCGGGCGAAGGCCCGGCCCTGGTTGGACTCCCGGACGTGCCGCTGGACCAGGGCGTCGAAGGATGGCTTGGCCACTGCGCTGGCCAACCCCACCACCAGGGCGATCACCGCCCAGAACCACCGCACGGGGTAGAAGGCGCCGGCCACCGTCACCGCCGACACGAGGAGCAGCGAGCCGGTGAGCATCTGCTGCTCGTTGAGGTAGCGGCGGATCCTCGACACGAGGAGCACCCCGACCAGTGCCCCGGCGGTGAGGCCACCCAGCACGAAGCCGAACCACCAGGTGGCCGCCCCCGAACGGCGCAGCCCGAAAGCGAACAGGAAGGTGGTGAACCCGACCAGGGCCTTCAGCACCGACATGGGCATCAGGGCGAGAATCACCTCGGTGTCGGCGATGGGCCGGAAGGCGGCCAGGTCCTCCTCGTCGCCGGCCCACTCCGGGTCGAAGTCAGGTGCCATACCGATCCCCGCGTCGGGCGCCGGGACCGACGCGTCCTCCAACGAGTCGTCATAGGGGGTCCGGTGTCGGGCCCCTCGGCCCCCGGAGCGTCGGGCGGTCAGGCTCCGGGCCAGCCGACGGGGCACCGGCAATCGGGCGCCGGCCGCCGCGGCGGCGGCGAAGACGGCGATGCTCACCCAGATCACGCTGGCCGCCCCGCCCAGCTTGAGGATGATCACCGCGGGGACGGCGAACGCGAAGCCGGCCAGCGACGCCAGGAGGCCCAAGCGGGCGTTGAGGGTGGCCAGGTCCGGCTCCACCAGCTCCTCACCGGTGCCCGGGTCCTCCACCCGGATCACCGGCGTCCCGTAGGGCGGCGTGGGATCGGGGCCCAGGGCCGGCTGGGGCCCGGCGGCGCGAGAGGCGGCGGTCCTGGCCTCCTCCTCGGCGGCCCTGACGGCACGGTCCGGTTCGGCCTCGGCGCCCTCCATGGACCCTGCCGCCTCGTCCAGCATGCCCAGCGCCGCCATCTCCGGCACCAGGGCCCCTTTGGTGACCAGGTACAACTTCGACAGGACGAGCATGGCGAAGGCCTCTGGGAACAGCAGCAACGAGTGGATGTCCCGGGCCAGGAACGGGCAAAGTGCGGCCCGGCCCACCGCCGACGCCACGACCATGGCCCGCCGGGCCCCCCGGCTGCGGTCGATGAGGGGACCGAGGGCCGGCGCCACCACTGCGAACGGTCCCATGGTCAAGAGCAGGTAGAGCAACACCTTGTCCTTGGCCGCGGTGGGCGAGATGGAGAAGAACAGGGAACCGGCCAGCGACACCGCGAACAGGGTGTCGCCCGCCGTCATCAGGACGTGGGTCAGGGCCAGCCGCCCGAACGGCCGGCGCTGGTCGAACAGGTCGGTGATGGCCGAGCGGGCCAAGCGCTTGAACTGGTCGCTGCGCTCCCGTACACCCACAACGGCATGGTAGGCGTCCGGCCCTCCGGGACGGGCCCACCGTCCTCCTGGCCGGTGCGACGACCGACGGGCCGGCCCTGGGCGGGCAGTACCATCGGCACCATCGCCGCCCGCTACCGCTACGGAGGAGTCCCATGCCGGTCAACGCCTACGTGCTCATCCAGACCGAGGTGGGGAAGGCGGCCACCGTGGCTCGCACCGTGGCCGCCCTGGACGGCGTGCTGGCCGCCGAGGGGGTCACCGGCCCCTACGACGTGATCGTCCGCACCGAGGCCGAGACCGTGGACGAACTGGGCCGGATGGTGGTCGGGGCCATCCAGCTGATCGAGGGCATCACCCGCACGGTGACCTGCCCGGTCGTCAACCTGTAGGCCGCGGCCATCGCCTAGACCGGTCGGCCGGTCGGTCTAGGCGATGGCCCCCGACCCGCGCAGGCCGGCCACCTCGCTCGGCTCCAGTCCCCAGTCCGCCAGGGCCTCATCGCCGCCCTGGCCGGGGTTGGGGGGCGGGCACCGGATGGCCCCCGGCGTGCCCTCGAACCGCGGGGCGGGGGCCGGCTGGATCACGCCGGCCACCTCGGTGAAGGTCCCCCGGGCCTTCATGTGGGGGTGGTCCGGTGCCTCGACCGGGGACAGCACCGGGGCGGCGCAGGCGTCGCTCCCCTCGAAGATGAGCTCCCACTCCTTGCGGGTCTTGGTGGCGAACAGGGCGGCGAAGCGCTCCTTCATCCGGGGCCACGCCTCCCGGTCCATCTGGTCGGGCAACTCCTCCCCCTCCAGCCCCAGCCGCCGGATCAGCTCGACGTAGAACTGGGGCTCGATGGCCCCGAGGGCGAAGTACCCGCCGTCGGAGGTCTCGTACACCTCGTAGAAGTGGGCGCCGGTGTCGAGCAGGTTGGTCCCCCGCTGGTCCTTCCAGATGCCGGCCGACATCAGGGTGTACGTCATGGTCATCAGCGAGGCGGCGCCGTCGACCATTGCCGCGTCGATGACCTGGCCGGTCCCGGTCTGGCGGGCGCTGATGATGGCGGCACACATGCCGAAGGCCAGCAGCATGCCCCCACCCCCGAAGTCGCCGACCAGGTTGAGCGGGGGCACCGGCCGGTCGCCGGCCCGACCCACGGGTTCGAGGGCCCCGGCCAGGGCGATGTAGTCGATGTCGTGCCCGGCCGTCGCCGACATCGGCCCCTGTTGGCCCCACCCGGTCATCCGGCCGTAGACCAGCTTGGGATTGCGCTCGAGGCAGACCTCCGGCCCCAGGCCGAGCCGCTCGGCGACGCCGGGGCGGAAGCCCTCCATCAGGCCGTCCGCGCCGTCCAGCAGCCGGAGGACCAGGGCCACCCCGTCGGCGTGCTTGAGGTCGACGGCCACCGAGCGCCGGCCCCGGTTCATCAGGTCCACGTGGGGGGCCGTGTTGGGCGGGTACGAGGCCCGGTCCGACCGGTCGATCCGGATGATGTCGGCGCCGGCGTCGGCCAGCATCATGCCGGCGAACGGGGTGGGGCCCAGCCCGGCCAGCTCGACGATGCGGACGCCGTCGAGGGGGCCGCTCACCGGGGGGCGTCCGGTCCGGACGAGAACGTGATTGTCATGGGCGGATGGTGGCCCTTCCGGCCCCCGGGGGTCAAATGCGCACGGTCGGACCGGGTAGCCTGCGCGCTGGGTCGGGATCCGTCCGGCCCGCCCGACCGTCACCCGAGCCCTTCCCTCCGAGGAGCGTGCGCCGTTGCCCGAGGCCCGACGAGCGGTGGGACCGGGTCGGGTGAACCTGATCGGGGACCACACCGACTACAACCACGGCGTGGCCCTGCCCCTGGCCGTGGGCCTCGGAGTCACCGTCACCTTCACCCCCACCGGGAGCCGGACGCTCGAGGTGGCCTCCTCGGCCTTCGCCGAGCCGGCCACCGTCCCCCTGGCCGACGGGCCGGGCCCGGCTACGGATCCAGCGTCGTTCGAGCCGGCGTGGGCCCGCCTGGTCGGTGGCTGTGGCCGCCCTGTGCCACGTCCGCACGGGCGGCACGCTGACCGTGGAGTCCACCCTCCCGGTGGGATCCGGGCTGTCCTCCAGCGCGGCCGTCTCGGTCGCCCTGGCCGAGGTGTTCGGGGGGCCGGACACCGCCGTGGAGATCGCCCGCCTGTGCCAGCTGGCCGAGCACGCCGTGGGGGTGCCGGTGGGCCTGATGGATCCCCTGGTCTGCGCCGGGGGCCGGGCCGGGCACGCCTTGCTCATCGACTTCGACACGCTGGACGTGCTGCCCGTGCCCATCCCGGCCGACGTCGAGATCGTGGTGGTCGACAGTGGACAGTCCCGGACCCTGCAGGCCTCCGAGTACGCCACCCGCGTGGCCGAGTGCCGCGTCGCCGAGGCCGAGGTGGGCCCGCTCGGACGGTACCGCCCCGGCGACCTGCCCGCCCTGCTCGGGGCGTTGGACGATCCGGTCCTGCGCCGCCGGGCCCGTCACGTCGTCACCGAGTGCTCGCGGGTCCGCGACACCGCCGACGCCCTTATGGCCGGCGACCTGGCCGGAGCGGGGGCGCTCCTCTCGGAGAGCCACCGGAGCCTGGCCCACGACTTCGCCGTCACCACCCCGGCGCTGGACGGGCTGGTCGCCGCCCTGAGCTCCACCCCGGGGGTGTTCGGGGCCCGGATGACCGGCGCCGGCTTCGGGGGGTGCGTGGTGGCCCTGACCCGGCCGGGGGCGGTCGACACGGCGGCGTGGCCCAAGAGGGCCTGGGCCGTCCGGGCCGCCGACGGGACGGTGGCGGCGAGGGCGTGATCCGGTAGTAGGAACCGGCTCGGCGGACCGGTCCCCGGGTCCTGGCCGGGTCCGGCCCGGCCCCGCTACCCGTAGCCCAGCTGGCTCTGGTCCTGTCCGTAGGGGTGCAGCCGCCGGGTGATGATCCGCTGCAGGATCACCGGCTTGCGCACGTCGTCGATGCGGCGGATCTGCTCCTCGCCGCGGATCTCGAGCTCCAGGTGGCCGGTGCCGAGGACCCGGCGCACCAGCGACTGGACGGCCAGGACCGACACCACGTAGTCCAACGGGGTCTCGGCGTGCCGCGGGGAGAGCACTCCCCACTGCTCGACCAGCCGGACCGAGGTCAGCACCAGGCTGCTGGTCCACCAGCGGGCGGCCCGGGTGGCCAGCCACAGGCAGGGTACCGCCACCACCAGTCCCTCGATCCAGTGGACCGTCACCGAGGTGTGCGGGAATCCGACGTCGAGCGCCACCCCCACACCGATGACCAGCGTGGCCACGGCCAGGGGGCCCGAGAGGTACGTCCAGTGGGGTCGGATGTCGACCAGCACCCGCTCGTCGGGCAGGAGTTGGAGCCGGTGGACGGCCAAACGCCTCAGCCCAACTTGCCGGCGATCGATCCGGCCGTCCGCAGGACCGTCCCGTCGGCCCCTGCGGCCGAATAGGCATGGGTGGGGCGCTCACGGGCCTCGTCCAGCAGGTCGTGCAGCAGCGTGGCGAACGGCACCGCCGGATCCACCCAGAGGTAGCGGGCCAGCGAACCCGGGATGGTGTTGATCTCGTTGACCACGAAGTGCTCGCCGTCGGACAGGTAGTCGATCCGGGCCACCCCGCGGACGCCGGTCAACGCGGCCACCGTCTCGGCGGCGTGTCGCAGCTCCTTCTCCAGCCCGGCGGGGATCCGGGCCGGCAGTTCGCGGTTGGCGCCGGCCATCCCCTCTCCGGCCACGTACTTGTCCCGGTAGTCCAGGATGTCGGCGCCGCCCGAGGCCCGGATGGGCCGCTCCACCGCCGAGAGCTCCAGCGAGGGCCAGCTCCGCACGGCCACCTGCAGGTCGGTGAGGTCGGGCCGGTAGGGCTCGACCACCGCCCCGAACCGGAGATGCGGGTTGGCCTGGAGCCGGGCGGTGGCGGTGGCCACGTCCTCCACCACGTCGATGCCGATGGAGGAACCGCCGAAGCGGGGCTTCACGATGTAGGGCCCGTCGAACGGCGGCGGCGGTCCCGCGGCGCTGAGGAGCATCCGGGGCAGCGTGGGCAGCCCGGCCGAGGCCATCGCCGCCCCGAAGGCCAGCTTGTCCATGCCCAGGCCGGCCCCGGCCACCGTGGGACCGGAGTAGCGGATGCCGGCCAGGTCCAGGGCGGCCTGGAGGGTGCCGTCCTCACCCGGACCTCCGTGGCAGCACACCAGCGCCGCGTCGAGTTCGAGGGCCCGGACCTTGCCCAGCCGCCCCCCCGGCTCGGCGAAGCCCCCGCCGGGTGTGGCGTGGAGCTGGAGCCTGCTGGCGCCCCGGGGCACCCCCTCCACGAAGGCCTCGGCCTCCAAGGTGGGGTCGACCTCGTACCACTCGCCGGTCTTGGACCAGAACAGGGCCCGGACGGAGGGCGTCGGTCCGGGGCCGGCGCCCAGACCCCGGACCGCCTGCAGGCCGGTGAGCACGCTCACGTCGTGCTCGGGCGAAGGTCCTCCGAAGATGACGGCTACGTCGGGCACGGTGCGGGGACTCCTCCGATCGGCGGGACAGGTGGGCGGGCCGGGTCCGGGGTCCGGGTCCGGCTGGCGCCTCAGCCTGTCAAGGGTAGTGGTCCGGCAGATCGTTCTCGTACAACACGGCGTCGCCGGGACCGAGGTGTTCCCGCACCCAGTCCACCGCCTGTTCCCGGTGGTCCACCAAGACGACCTCGACGGTGGCCCCCGACGCCGAGGCCACGCCGGCCTGCAGGGCCCGTCGGTTGGTGCGACCCACCACGAGGAGATGGTCGGCCGCGGCGGCGGCGGCGGCGCCGAACGCCCGGTTCTCGTGGAACTGGCGGGAGCCGAGCTCCACCATGCCCGGGGTGACCACCACGCGGCGGTGCTCGGGGGATGAGGCGCGGGCGGGGTCGGTGGCCGGTCGCGGCACCGCCAGCTCCAGGGCGGCAAGGGCCTCGGCTGCGCCAGCCGGGTTGGCGTTGTACGTGTCGTCGAGGATGGTGACACCGGCGCCAGAACGGGCTGCCTGCAGGCGGTGGTCCACCGAGGGCAGGGCGGCCAGCCGCTCGCCGATGGTGGCGGGATCGATGCCGAGGGCCAGGGCCACGGCGACGGCGCAAGCCACGTTGGTGGGCTGCGTGCCGGTGGGCACCGTCACGTCCTCGGCCACCGTCCGGCCGCCGACGTAGGCGGACACGGTGCTGCCGTCGGGCGAGCGGACCACGCAGACGTCGGCCCGCCGGTCCACCGCCGAGCACCTCCGGACCCGCTTCCCCTCGGCCGCGGCTCCGGCGGCCACTGCGGCCAGGCGGGTGTCGTCCACCGGGAGGACCACCTCCCGTGCAGTGACCAGGATCTCGGACTTGGCCTCGATGATGCGTTCCTCGGAGCCGAACCGCTCGAGATGGACCGGCCCGATGGCCGTGATCACGGCGATGTCCGGCGGGCACCATCGGCACAGCTCGGCGATCTCACCGGGGCCGTAGGTGCCCATCTCGGCGACGAACACCTCGGTACCGTCGGCCAGGTGCTCGTTGACCGCCCGGGCCAGGCCGGCGCGGTTGTTGAAGCTGGCCGGGGTGGCCACCACCGTCCGGGAGGGGCGCACCAGCTGGGCGATGTGGCCCTTGGTCGAGGTCTTTCCGTAGGAGCCGGTGATGCCCACCACCGTCGGATGGACCCGGGCCAGGCGGGCGCCGGCCTCCTCGACGAAGCGGTTCGCCAGTCGGCGCTCGACCGGGGCGGTGATCAGGCAGGCCACGTCCACCAGGAGGGGGACGGCCACCGCGGCCAGGGCGGCGACCGGGGCCGCCGGTCCGAGCACCGCGCCGACGGCCACCAGCACCAGCTCGGTCCCCGCCCACACCAGGGCCAGGGTCCTGAGGCGCCGGGTCCAGGCCAGCGGCGAGGTCCGGCCCCGCAACGAGAGGCCGACGGGCCCGGCCGCCACCCCCACGGCGGCGGCCAGTCCGGCCAGCGGCCACCGTACCGAGAGCACGAGACCGGCCAGAACGACGACGGCCAGGGCCAGATTCAAAGGGGTGACCCGCCACCAGCGGACGGCGAACCGGGATGCCGATCCGGGCAGGTAGTGCTCCCGCTGGGCCACCCGCAACCACCGGAGGCCGGACGGGACACAGGCCAGCACGCAGGCGGCCACCGTCAGCCAGGCCACGCCATGGTGGAGCCGGGCCGGCCCCAGGAGAGCCGTCACGTCGGCGGACCGGCCCGGTCCCGGCCCAGGATGACCCCGGCCAGCGCCCGAGGGGCCTCGGTGGGGGTCAGATGGCCGACCCCCGGCAAGGTCACCAACCGGGCCGAGGGGAACATGGGTCGGGCCCGTACCGCCACCTCCAACGGGGTCTCGGTGTCGCCGTCACCCCACACCAGGTCCACCGGGCAGGGCATGGCCGCCATCTGGTCGACGTACTGTTCGGCCAGCACCCGTACGAAGACCCCCCGCATCACCCCCCGGGCAGCCCGGTAGTCGGGCGAGCCCCGCTTCTGACGCATGGCCTCCATCCGCTCGTCCCCGACGATGCCCAGTCGGTGCAGACGCCGGGCCAGGCGGTACGCGTGTGGCGGGCGGGCGCGCCGTCCCTCCCGGTCGAGCAGGGGCACGCCCGTGAGCACCACTCGCTCGATCCGGTCCGGCACCAGGGGAGCGAGATGGACGGCCACCCGCCCGCCGAAGGAGTGGCCCACCAGCACGATGCGGTCGGCCAGGACACCCGGCTCCTCGAACAGGGGCAGCAGGTGGCGGGCGTACTCCTCGGACCCCCAGGCCTCAGGTGGGGGTGGCGTGGCCCCGAAGCCCGGCAGGTCGGGGCCCAGGGCGCTCAGAGGGCCACCGGGCAGGTCGGCGGCGGCACGGGAGACCGGCGTGAAGTCGTCGTGGGTGCGCCGCCAGCCGTGCAGGGCCAATACCGTGGGCGTGCCTTCCCCCCAGCCCCCGCCGAACAGGGCACCGCCGGCGAACGACTTCAGCACCGGCACACCCTACCGATCGGCTCGGCCCAGTGGCACCATGGCGGCGTGCGGGTCGGCAGGTCTCAGGTCGGCGGGTCGGCAGGTCGGCAGGTCGGCGGGTCGGCAGGTCGGCGGGTCGGCAGGTCGGCAGGTCGGCGGGTCGGCGGGTCGGGTGGACCCTGGCACCGATGAGTCGGGGTGATGGCAGACCCGGCCAGTACTCTCGGTGCTCGTGGAACCCCCCGAGTCCGGCGCCCTGCCGAACGCCCGGCCGCCGGCGCCGGACGACGAGTTCAGCCGCGCCGTCGGCTCGCTCACCCGGGGCCAGTGGGAGGCGGTGCACTCCCCGGCCCGGTCACTGTGCATCGTGGCGGGGGCCGGGTCGGGCAAGACCCGGGTGCTCACTCTCCGGGTGGCCCGCCGCATCCGGGACGGCTCCGCTGACGCCGACCACACCGCGGTGTGCACCTTCACCCGCAAGGCGGCCCATGAGCTCCGCGGGCGCCTTCGGCTCTACGGCGTGGCGGTGTCGACGCCGGCCGCTCCGGGGAGCGCCCCGGGACCCGGGGTCAGAGCGGGCACGCTGCACCAGCTGGCGCTGACCCTCCTCCGTCGCCACGCCCTCGACACCAGGCAGCCCCCGCCCCTGGTGGCCGAGCATCGTTGGCGAACCATCATGGGCATCGTGGGCGATCCGGTCACGGCGTCGGCCGTCGACACCGAGATCGGCTGGGCCAAGGCCCGCTGCCTCCGACCGGGCACCTATGCGGAGGCCGCCTCGGGTGCGGAGCGGTCGGCACCGGTGACGCCCGAGCAGGTGGAGGGGGCCTTCGGCGAGTACGAGGCTGCGCTGGCCCGACGGCACTCACTCGACCTTGACGACGTCCTGGTCCGGGCGGCCGACCTGTTCCACGACGACACCGGCTTCGCCGAGCGGATGCACTGGCGGTACCGGCACCTGTCGGTGGACGAGTTCCAGGACGTGAACCCGGCCCAGTTCCGCCTGATCGGCGCCCTGCTCGGGAACCGGGACGACCTGTGTGCGGTCGGCGACCCCAACCAGGCCATCTACGGGTGGAACGGGGCCGATCCCACCCTGCTGGCCCGCCTCCCCCAGGTGGTCGTGGGGATGGAGGTGCGCCGCCTGGACGACAACCACCGGTCCACGCCACAGGTGGTGGCGGCGGCCACCGCGGCGCTGGGCGGCACCGTCGTCGTGCCTCCCCGGTCGGCGACCGATGACGGACCGATGCCGGTGGTGACGTCCTACGACGACGACGGTGCCGAGGCCGAGGCGGTGGCGGCCGCGCTGCTCGACGGCTCGGAGGACGGCGCGCCGTGGTCCGACCAGGCCGTGTTGGCCCGTACCCACGACCAGTTGGCCACCGTGGCCCGAGCCCTGACCCGCGCCGGGATCCCCCACCGCATGGCCCCGGGTCCCGAATCCCCGAGCGGGGAGGGCACCGACCGCCGGGCCCGGGTGCGCCGGGGGCCCGACCCCGGCGACGATGTGGTCGAGCTGGCCACGTTCCACCGGGCCAAGGGTCTCGAGTGGCGGTCCGTCCACGTGGTGGGCGTCGAGGAAGGCTTCGTGCCCATCGTGTACGCCGACTCCCCCGAGGCCCGAGACGAGGAGCGCCGGCTGCTGTACGTGGCACTCACCCGGGCGTCCAGGGACCTCCACTGCTCCTGGGCGCGCTCGCGCCGGATGGCCAACGGACGTCAGATGGAGCGGCAGCCGTCACCGTGGCTGGCCGCGGTGGCCCGGGTCTCGAGGGCTGGCACCGGGCGAGCGACCCGGCGCGACACCGGCCGGATGATCGCCGAGATGCGGGCCGGCCTCGGACGCTGATCCCGAGACGGACGCCCGGGTAGCCGCTCGCCGTGCAGGGGAGTCAGACCGCGGTGGTGTCGATGAACACCGGAGTGTGGTCGGAGGGCTTCTCCCCCTTGCGGGCGTTGCGGTCGATGAGCGCCCAGGTGGTCCCCGCGGCCAGCACCTCGGTGACGAGGATCAGATCGATTCGCATGCCCTGATGGCGGTGGAACGAACCGCCCCGGTAGTCCCACCAGCTGAACAGGCGGTCCTCGTCGTAGATCTGACGGAAGGCGTCGACGAGCCCCCACGCCTGCAGGTCGGCCAGGGCGTCGCGCTCCGGTGCGCTGACGTGGGTCATGCCCTCGAACTGGGTCGGGTCCCAGACGTCCCGGTCCTCGGGCGCCACATTGAAGTCGCCGCACACGGCCACCGGCCGGGTCGGGGAGGTCGTCTCGTCCAGGACCTCCCGCAGACGCGCCAGCCAGGCCAGCTTGGCCGGATAGTGCTCGCTGTCCAGGCTCCGGCCGTTGGGTACGTAGACCGAGACCACCCGCACCCCGTCGCAGTCGGCGGCGATGGCCCGTGATCCTTGGTCCTCCTGCCCGGGCCCCAGTCCCTTGGCCACCCCACTGAGCCCCACCCGGCTGGCGATGGCCACCCCGTTCCACCGGCCGTCCCCGTGGTGGGCCGTCTCGTAGCCCAGAGCGGCAAAGGCGGCGACGGGGAAGGCGGACTCGGCCTGTTTGGTCTCCTGCAGGCACAGGACGTCGGGCTTGGCGTACTCGATCCACTCCTCGACCCGCGGGAGCCGGGCGGTCAATGAGTTCACATTCCAGGTGGCGATACGCATGGTCACAGCGGCCCTCGATCCTCGGTCGTCGTTCCTTGGCCTTCCGGATTCGGGTGCCGGCGCTCAGGCCGGGCCGGATGCATCGGCATCGGCATCGGTCAACTCGGCGTCCACCAGCACGAACAGCAGCTCAGCCTGACAGGCGAGCTCACCTCCCACGGTGGCACGGCCCGTCCCCTTGCCGGCCCGGGCCGACATCCGGCCCAGGGTCACCTCGAGGTCCAGTCGGTCGCCGGGCACCACCTGGCGACGGAACCTGGCCTTCTCGATCCCTCCGAACAGCGGCAGCTTGCCGGCATAGGCGGGATCGGCCAGCACCGCCACCCCGCCCAGCTGGGCCAGGGCTTCGACCATCAGGACCCCGGGGAGCGTGGGACGACCGGGAAAGTGCCCGCCGAAGAAGGCCTCGGCCCCGGTCAGCTGCCAACTCCCCAGCGCCGACTGGCCCGGCTCGACGGCATCCAATTGGGTCACGAAGAGGAACGGGTCTCGGTGGGGCAGGTAGTCCTCGGCTCGCACGACAGCCGAGGCTATCGGTCCCCGCCCGGCCATGGCTCCGGTGGAAGGCGGGGCGTGGCGGCCCGGCCTATCCGGCCATCTCCGGAAGGGCCAACTCCGCCCGGCGACGGGCCGCATCCAGCGACACCAGCGTGAAGGGACGGATCTCGCCCTTGGTCAGGACCTGGCGGGCCTTGTTGGGAGGCGGATCGGCCAACAGGCGCAGGGGCACATGGCAGAGCATGCCGCCCACGTCGATGTGCGCCCCGTGGGAGGTGAAGGACACCACCGTGCCCTCGAAGGTACTGCCGATCGGGTGGTCGGCCACGAAGGTCAGGAACGTCATCGGTTCGTTGAGGGCCTCGCTCCGGGATGACGGTGCGGTGGCGGCGGATTCGGCCGGCGACGCCAGCTTGGCGGGCTTACCGGCCTTCACCGCGGTGGCGGTGCCCGTGGCCTTCCTCGATTTGGCGGTCTTGGTGGCCTTCGTGGCCTTCGTGGCCTTCGTGGCCTTGACCGTCGGCTCAGCTTTCGTGCCTGTGGCCGCCTTCGTGGACTTGGCGGACTTGGCGGACTTGGCCGATTTGGCCGCCTTGGTGGCCTTCGAGACCTTGGCGGACTTGGCCGCCTTGGTGGCCGGCTCCGCTTTGACGGCTGGCTCCGCCTTGCCGGCGGCGGCCTTGGTGCCGGTGGCCCTGGTGGCGGCGGCCTTCGCCGGTCGGTCGCCCCGACCCGACTGTGCACGCGGGCCCGAGTCCGGCCGATTTTGCTCGTTGCCCGAACCGGACTGCTCCACCCCGGCGGCCTTGGCGTCCCGCTTGGACTTGGACGTCACCGACCGGCTCTTCGCCCCCCGGACCGGGGTCCTCGGGGTGAAGATCCAACCGACGCCGGGGACCGGCTTCCCGCCGATGAGACGACCGGGCTCGAACAACCAGGGGCGCTCGGCGTGGAACTCCTGGAAGGAGTCGTTGGACAGGACCAGGGCACCGGACTTCTCGGCGATGCGCAGGATGAACCCGTCGCCCCGGCCCACCGCCCCCGCAGGAGGGGCCACCATCTCCCCGTGCTCCACCGCCTGCTCGAAGTCGGCCACCTCCGAGGGGTCGATGCGGTGCCCGAACGAGGCGTCCACCACCACCGTCACGTCCGAGGAGGTGAAGCCGCGGTACTCCTCCAGAAAGGCCCGGATGGCCTCGTCGAGCTGGGCCAGGCTGGGGAGGGTCCGTCCTTCGGTGGCGATGTTGGACCCGTCGACGACGACGCGCCGGCGGTCGGGAAGTTCTTGTTCCATAGAAGTCACCAGTCAACCATCTGACCAGGAGGTCCCCGACCATACCCGCCCTCGGCTGGAGGGCCGGCACCCTAGGATGACGGCGTGGCATCTGCGAGTGACCGGACCGGGGAAGCCACCGACCTCCTCCAGCACCTCATCCGGAACCGGTGCGTCAACGACGGCACCGCCGCCTCGGGCCAGGAGCAACGCAGCGCCGACCTGCTCCGCACGTACCTGGAGGGCTCGGGCGTGGACATCGAGTCCTATGAGCCGGTTCCCGGGCGGACGTCCCTGGTGGCCAAGCTGCACGGCTCCGATCCCGATGCGCCGTCGCTGACCCTGCTGGGCCACACCGACGTGGTCCCGGCCAACACCGACGACTGGCGCCACGACCCGTTCGCCGGCGAGCTCATCGACGGGGAGGTATGGGGTCGGGGAGCCGTCGACATGCTCAACCTCACCGCCACCATGGCCACGTCCCTCCGACACCTGGCCCTCACCGGCTTCCGGCCGGCGGGTGACCTGACCTACGTAGCCGTCGCCGACGAGGAGGCGCTGGGAAACCACGGGGCCAAGTGGCTCTGCGACCATGTCGCCGACGAGGTCAACGCCGACTACGTGATCACCGAGTCGGGGGGGTTCCCCATGCGAGCGGCCGACGGCACCACTCGGTTGCCGGTGATCGTGGGCGAGAAGGGCGTCTTCTGGTGCCGGCTGGTGATCAAGGGCACCTCGGGGCACGGGAGCCAGCCGCTACGCACCGACAACGCACTGGTCAAGGCGGCCGAAGTGGTCCGCCGCATCGACGAGTACCGACCACAGGCGCAACTCCACGAGGCGTGGACCCGGTTCGTCGATGGCTTGGGCCTCCCCCCCGATCTGGCCGAACCGCTCCTCGACCCCGACCGCATCGACGAGTTCTGCGACCAGCTCCCCCTGGTGGGCCTGGCCAGGCAGGCCCACGCCTGTACCCACACCACCATGGCCCCGACGGTGATGCAGGCCGGCACCAAGGTCAACGTGATCCCCGACCGGGTCGAACTCGGCGTGGACATCCGCTCGCTGCCCGGATGGGACGCCACCGACGTCGCAGCCATGCTCGACGAGGTCATCGGAGACCTCGCCGACGACGTCACGATCGAGATGGACTTCGAGGATCCTTCCACCACCTCTCCGGTCGACACGCCGCTGTGGGACGCCCTCGAGCGGGTCAGCCGGATCTTCTACCCCGGGGCCCGGACCATTCCCTACTTGACGGTCGGGGCCACCGACGCCCGGTTCCACCGCGCCCTCGGCAGCGTGGCCTACGGGTTCGGCCTCCATAGCGAGACCATCGGCTTCGAGCAGTACGGCGCCATGTTCCACGGGATCGACGAGCGGGTGGACGTGGAGTCGCTGAGGCTGTCCACCGAGATGTGGATCGCCTTGGCCCACGACTTCCTCGTCTAGGCGTCGCGGCAACGGCCCGACCGGAGACCGACCGCCCCTGGCCCCGTCTTCCCGCCTCAGCCCACGGAACGGTCCAACAGGTCGTCCTGTTCCAGCCGGTGCAGCGCGGCGCTGCCCGACGCCGGACTGGCCGACTCGGCCCGGCTGACGTGCCGCAGGAGATGGGAGGTGCGCAGCATCTTGTGCAGGCGGCCGTGGACGAAGTTCCACGCCCCCATGTTCTCGGGCTCCTCCTGCAGCCACACCACCTCCTCGGCCTGGGGGTAGCCCTTGAGGACGTCCTGGATCGTCGACATGGGCCACGGGTAGAGCTGCTCCACCCGCACCACGGCGACGGCCCGGCCGGCGGCGCCGAGCTCGTCCCGCCGGGCCAGCGCGTCGTAGGCCACCTTGCCGGTGCACAGGACCACCCGGTCCACGGCACTGCGGTCGAACCCCTCGTCCCCGGCGGCCGGGTCGTCGAGCACCTCGAGGAACGACCCCGAGGTGAAGGCCTCGATGGGTGAGCGGGCCCGGCGGTCCCGGAGCAGCGACTTGGGGGTGAAGACCACCAGCGGCTTGCGATCGGCCCCCGTGACCTGGCGAGCGCAGCAGGTGGAAGTACTGGGCCGCGGTGGTGGGGTCGGCCACCTGGATGTTGTCCCGGCGCACAGGGTCAGGAACCGCTCGATGCGGGCCGAGGAGTGCTCGGGGCCCTGGCCCTCGTAGCCGTGGGGCAGCAGCAGGACCAGGCCCGGACGTCTGGCCCCACTTGTCCTCGGCCGCCACCAGGAACTTGTCGATGATGATCTGGGCGCCGTTCACGAAGTCGCCGAACTGGGCCTCCCAGGCGACCAGGGCGTCCGGGGCCACCACCGAGTAGCCGTACTCGAAGCCGACGCGCGGCGTACTCGGACAGCAGCGAGTCGTAGACCGAGAACCGGCCCGCGCCTGCCAGGCGCGGCCAGGGGCACGTACTCGGCGCCGGTCTCGTAGTCGACCAGCACGGCGTGGCGCTGGGAGAAGGTGCCCCGCCGGGTGTCCTGGCCGGTGAGGCGGACGTCGGTGCCCTCGAGCAGCAGCGAGCCGATAGGCCAGGGCCTCGCCGAGGGCCCAGTCGACCTCGCCGTCGGCCACCACCTTGGCCCGCTGCTCGAACTGCCGGGCCAGCTTGGGGTGGACGGCGAAGCCCTGCGGGCACCGTGCGCACCTCGGCGGCCAGCCGGGACAGCACGGTCGGCGTCCACCCCGGTCTCGACCGGCGGGCCGCAGGTCGGGCACGCCGAGGCCGGCGGCGCGGGCAGCGACGGTCGGCCGGGGCGGCGCCGCCTGGCCGGGTCTCGTCCAGGGCGGCCTGCAGCCGGGCTGAGAAGTCGTCGAGCGCCTGCTCGGCCTCGTCCAGGGTGATGTCGCCCCGCCGGACCAGCGCCTCGGTGTAGAGCTTGCGCACCGAGCGCTTGGCCTCGATGAGCGCGTACATGCAGCGGCTGGGTGTAGCTGGGGTCGTCGCCCTCGTTGTGGCCGTGCCGCCGGTAGCAGACCATGTCGATGACGACGTCCTTGTGGAATGCCTGGCGGAAGCCGAAGGCCAGGCGGGCGGCCCGGGCGCAGGCCTCGGGATCGTCGCCGTTGACGTGGAAGATCGGGGCCTGGACCATCTTGGCCACGTCGGTGGGGTACACCGACGAGCGGGCCGACTCCGGCGCGGTGGTGAAGCCGAGCTGGTTGTTGATGACGAGGTGGACGGTGCCGCCGGTGCGGTAGCCGGCCAGGCCCGACAGGTTGAGGGTCTCGGCCACCACGCCCTGGCCGGCGAAGGCGGCGTCGCCGTGCAGCAGGATGGCGAGCACGGGGACGGGATCGACGCGCCTCGTCGAGTCCGTCGCTCGCTCGCAGCTCGAGGTCCTGCTTGGCCCGGGCCATGCCCTCGACCACCGGGTCGACCGCCTCGAGGTGCGAGGGGTTGGAGGCCAGGGTCACCGGCGATGGTGCCGCCCGATGCGGCCGACGAACTTCCCCGATCGCCCCCTTGTGGTACTTGACGTCGCCCGAACCCTGGACCGAGTCGGGATCGAGGTTGCCCTCGAACTCCTCGAAGATCTCGCCGTAGGACTTGCCCACGATGTTGGCCAGCACGTTGAGCCGGCCCCGGTGGGCCATGCCCATGCACCGCCTCGTGCAGGCCCGTCGCGGCCGCCTCGTCGAGGACGGTGTCGAGCAGCACGATGGCCGACTCGGCTCCCTCGAGGCCGAACCGCTTCTGGCCCACGTACCGGGTGTGGAGGAACCGCTCGAAGGCCTCGGCGGCGTTGAGCCGGCCGAGGATGTGGCGCTGCTCGTCGGGCGGCAGCGGCGACGGAGACCCCTTCGACGTGCTGCTGGATCCACTGCTTCTGCGTCGGGCTCCTGGATGTGCATGTACTCGACGCCGAGGGTGCGGCAGTAGGCGTCGCGCAGGATGTGGAGGATCTCGTCCAGGGTGGCCAGCGTCCTTGCCGGCCAGGCCGTCGGTCACGAACGCCGCGGTCGAGGTCCCAGATGGTCAGCCCGTAGGTGCAGCGGGTCGAGCTCGGGGTGGAGCTCGGGCGGCTCGGCGTCGAGGGGGTCGAGATGGGCGATGAGGTGGCCGCGCACCCGGTACATGTTGATCAGTGTCTGGACGTGGATCTGCTTGCACCGGAGCGTGGTCCGCGTCGCCTCGTCGCCGGCGCGTTGACGTCGCGCTGCCACCGCGACCGGCTCGTAGGGCACGCTCGAGGGACGTCGAAGACCTCGTCGTAGAAGCCGTGCTCGCCCATCAGGCACTCGGCCACGTGGGCCAGGAACAGACCCGACTCGGCCCCCTGGATGATCCGGTGGTCGTAGGTCGAGGTGAGGGTCACGATCTTGCCGACGCCCAGATCGGCGAGGGTGCGCGGGTCGGCGGCCTCGAACTCGGCCGGGAAGCCGAGGGCGCCGACGCCGACGATGAGCGCCCTGCCCGGGCATCAGCCGGGGCACCGACTGCACGGTGCCGAGGGTGCCCGGGTTGGTCAGGGTCACGGTGGCGCCGGCGAAGTCGTCGGGCGCGATCTTGTTGGTGTGGACCTTGCGGATCAGGTCCTCGTAGGCCGCCACGAAGCCGCGGAAGTCGAGGGTGTCGGCGTCCTGATGCACGGGCACGAGCAGCGTCCTGCGTGCCCGTCGGCCTTCTCCACGTCGACGGCCAGACCGAGGCCGACGTGGTGGTGGCGGATCACCCCGGGCGTGCCCTTCCCGTCGGCGTCGGCCACGAAGGTGGCGTTCATGGCCGGGACGGCGCTGCAGGCCCTTGACCACGGCGTAGCCGATCAGGTGGGTGAAGCTGACCTTCCCGCCGGTGGTCCGGACCAGCTGGTTGTTCACGATGACCCGGTTGACCTCGAGCAGCTTGGCCGGCACCACCCGGACGCTGGTCGCCGTGGGCACCGCCGAGGCGACGCCTCCATGTTGGCGACGATCCGGCCGGCCGCGCCCCGGAGGGGGGTGACCGCCTCGAGCTCGGCACCCGGCGCCGGGGTGGCGGGGCCGACCGGCGCAGGTCCGGGGACGGATCCCGCGGCGGCGGGGAGCGGTGCGGCCGCGGCCGGCACGGGTGCAGGGGCGGAGGGAGCCGGCGTTGCCGGACCGGCCGACGGCACGGCCAGGGGCGGGTCGGCGGTGACCGCCGGGACGCCGGGGGTCGAGGGCGCCGGCGCCGGCGCGCCGGCCGGGCGGTAGTCGGCGAAGAACTCGCGCCACGAGGCGGAGACCGACGTGGGGTCGTCCAGGAACCGGTCGTACATGTCCTCGACCAGCCAGGCGTTGGGACCGAACGCCCCTGTCCCCGCGCCGGCCCACGGGCCCGCGGCCTCCCCGGTTCCGTCTCCTTCGTCGCGGCCGCCCATGGCCCTTCAGCCTACTGGGGCGCACCCTGGCGATCGGCCCGTCGATCGGGACCCGCCGCCCGCGTCCCGAGCGGTCGACACGAGGTCGGTGCCTCTGGACGCGTCGGTGGGCCGCGCCCCGGGGATCTCACCCGGGTCACGGCCCACCGATCTGCAGACGGGCTGCATGTGGACGCAGCCCTGCGACGGCCGGCTACTTGGCCTTGGCGATCTTCGGTGCCGGAGCCTGACCGTTCACGACCTTCTTGAAGGACGCTCCGGCCGAGACCTTGGGGCTCTTCGAGGCCTTGATCTTGATGGTCTCGCCGGTCTGCGGGTTGCGACCGGTACGAGCGGCACGCTGGGCCCGATCAAAGGTCAAGAAACCGGTGATGACCACTTTCTCGCCTTTGGCCACGTTGGCCACCACGACATCTTCGAGGCCGGCCAGCACCGTCGCCACGTCCTTGGAGGTCGAACCGGTGTGAGCGGCCACAGCCGCGATGAGATCGGTTTTGGTAAGGGGCACTGTCTCTCCTTCATCTTTGGAAGCCACAACAATGCACGATCTGAACGTGCCATGTGTGCATTTGACCCCCGAAGGCCCGGAATTCCGGGCCTTCCGCACCCCTGGGCCCGTGCCGGATCCCGGCGGGAGCTGCCAATATGGCATTCCTCCGGGGCACCTGACAGTCTGGATCGGCGATGCCCGATCCCCTTCCGCTGGCCGTCACCGAACGCGTCCCGGCCTCCGGTGCCGACGGCCTTCCGCTGGTGGTCCTCGTCCACGGATCGCTCGACCGGGCGGCCAGTTTCACCCGGGTCCAGCGCCGGCTCGACGATCTGCACACGGTGGCCTACGACCGCCGCGGCTATCAGGGCTCACGGAGCGCCGTGCCCCCGGTCACCGACCTCGACGGCCACATCGAGGACCTGCTGGCGGTGATCGACGGTCGGACCTCGGTGGTGGTCGGGCACAGCTATGGCGGGGACGTCGCCGTCGGGGCGGCGCTGCGCGGCGGTGCGGACTCGGGGATCGTCTCGGTGGTGGCCTACGAGCCACCCATGCCGTGGTTGGGATTCTGGGCCCGCAGCACCGCCAGCGCCGCGGCGATGCGGTCCGGAGGGCGCCACGGTCCGGCGACCGGGCTCGGCGCGCCGGAGGAAGCCGAGCGCTTCTTCCGGCGGATGGTCGGCGACGGGGCCTGGGACCGGCTGTCCGAGTCGGCCAAGGACGAGCGACGGGCCGACGGGCCGGCACTGCAGGCCGAGCTGGCGGCCATCCGGGTCAGCGAGCAACCCTTCGACGTGGCCCGGCTCACCATACCGGCCACCTTCGGACGGGGCGAGCAGTCCTCCGCTCGGCACCGCGACACCGTGGCCTGGCTGGCCGAGCACGTCGCCGGGGCCGAACTGGTCGAGATCGCCGGGGCCTCCCACGGTGCCCACCTGACCCACCCGGACGCCTTCGCCGCCCTGGTGCGCTCGGCGGTGGCCCGGGCCGGCTACCGAATGGCGTCGTCGGCGTGAAGCTGCTGGTGACCGGGGCCGGCGGGCTCATCGGCACCGCGCTGGTCGAACGGGCCCGGCGGGAGGGGCACACCGTGACCCGGCTGGTCCGGAACGGCTCGAGCCCGAGCCGGGGCACCGCCGCCGTCACCTGGGCCCCCGAGCAGGGCCAGATCGACGTGTCGGCCCTGGAGCGGGCCGGCCCCTTCGACGGCGTCGTCCACCTGGCCGGGGCCGGCATCGGCGATCGGCGGTGGTCGGCCGACCGCAAGCGGACCGTCCTCGACAGCCGGACCGACTCCACCCGCCTGCTGGTCGACACCCTGCTCCGCCTGTCGGCGGCACCCCCGGTCCTGGTCAGCGCCTCGGCCGTCGGCATCTACGGCGACCGGGGCGACGAGGAGCTCACCGAGGCCTCGACGACCGGGACCGGGTTCCTGGCCGACGTGTGCCGGGCCTGGGAGACCGCCGCGCACCCGGCGGCCGATGCCGGGATACGAACCGTGTTGCTCCGCACCGGCATCGTCCTGAGCCGTCGCGGTGGGGTGTTGGGGAAGCAGCTCCCGCTGTTCCGGGTGGGGCTCGGTGGGAGGATGGGCTCCGGCGACCAGTTCCGGAGCTGGATCACCCTGGACGACGAGATCGGTGCGATCCTGCACTGCCTGTCCGACGGCGGCCCCTCCGGTCCGGTCAATGCCACCGCACCGGCGCCGTCCACCGACGCCGAGTTGGCCGGCGCCATCGGCACCGTGCTGCACCGGCCCACTCGCCTGGTCGTGCCGGCCTCCGGCCTGCGACTGCTCCTGGGTGCCGAGATGGCAAACGAGCTGGTGCTCGGTGGCCAGCGGGTCCTCCCCCGGGTCCTCTTGTCGACGGGATACTCGTTCGCCCACCCCGAGCTGCCCGGTGCCGTCCGCTCGGTGTTGACCGGTCCCGGCTGACCGGCCGGCTGACCGAGACCGGGGAGATCGGCCGCGGACGAGAACCAGGGACGGGCCTATGGCACAGATCGCCTCGCGACAATAGGCACGGTTACGCTGTCGGCGAGTCCGGGAGGGCGGTTCGAAAGGGACCGAGTCGGGCATCGACACCGTGAAGGGGACGCCAACATGAGCACTGTCACCGAAGCCGGGCCCGGGGACCAGGGCGCCGGAGGGGGGTCGGAGGCGATCGGGCCCGACCGGTTCGAGGCGGAGGCCCGGACCTTCCTCGAGTCCCGAGCCACCAGGCGACCGGACGAGACCTTCGTGTGGGGTACCGGATCGGAGCACGTGGGCCTGTTCCCGGAGCGGACGCCCGAGCAGGAGCTGTCCGACCTGGCCGCGGCCCGGGCCTGGGCCCAGACGGTCTTCGACGCCGGCTTCGGGTGGATCAGCGGGCCGCCGGCCTACGGGGGCCGGGGACTGCCCCGCGACTACCAGCGGATCTACAACTCGGTGGCCGCCGACTACGCCACCCCGTCGATGGCCGCCTACGGGATCGGCCTGGGCATGGTGGCGCCCACCATCCTGGCGCACGCCACCGAGGAGGTGAAGCTCGCCTACCTGCGGAAGATGCACCGGGGGGACATCGTGGGCTGCCAGCTGTTCAGTGAGCCTGGCAGCGGCTCGGACCTGGCTTCCCTCCAGACCAGGGCCGTCCGTGACGGCGACGAGTGGATCGTCAACGGACAGAAGGTGTGGACCTCGGGGGCCCAGTTCTCCGACATCGGAGAGATCATCTGCCGGACCGACCCCGAGCTGCCCAAGCACCGTGGCCTGACCGGCTTCGTGGTGGACATGCACGCCCGGGGGGTGGAGGTCCGTCCACTGCGCCAGATGACCGGGGGTGCCTCGTTCAACGAGGTCTTCTTCACCGACGTCCGCATTCCCGACTCCCATCGGCTGGGTGAGGTGAACGGCGGCTGGACCGTGGCCCTCACCACGCTCATGAACGAACGGGCGGCCATCGGCGGCGGTGGCGGCGGGGTGGGACTGCCGACCACGACCCGACTGATCGAGATGTGCCGGGCCCTCGGTCGCTCGCAGGACCCGCTCATCCGCCAGCAGCTGGCCACCGTGGTCATCAACGACCGGGTGGCCCGGTACACCAACCTCCGGGCCATGGCCAAGATCGCCGTGGGCCAGCTTCCCGGGCCGGAGATGTCCCTGGCCAAGCTGGCGCTGACCACCAACATGGTGCGAACCTGCGACCTCCTGTCCACGGCTCTCGGGCCGGCCCTGATCGCCGACACCGGTGCCTGGGGGACCTACGCATGGTCCGAGTTCGTACTCGGGATCCCCGGGATGCGGATCGCCGGCGGGTCCGACGAGGTCCTGCGCAACATCCTCGGTGAGCGGGTCCTCGGGCTGCCCAAGGAGCCGGTGGGCAACTGACCGGGTCCGTCGGATCTCGGGGCGCGCGGGGCTGCGGGCGCTGAGCACCGCCACCTCCTGACGGTCGCCACCTCCCCCCGGCCCGGCTCACTCCCGTGGCGGCGGTCGCTGGCTGCCGTGGTTGCGCATCCGGTTGTGGGTGCCGCACAGCAGGCGCCCGTTCTCCTGGGTGGTGGGTCCGCCCTCGGCGAAGGGCCGGATGTGGTCCACCTGGCACCAGGCGGCCGGGACGTGGCAGCTGGGGTGGCAGCACTCGCGGTCCCGGACCTCGATGGCCCGCCGGGTGGCCCCGGTGAAACACCGGTGGGTCGGCGGGCACTCGACCCGGGGGACGGGGGCGAAGACGGCCTCGGCGAACCGGGAGGCGTCCACGGTCCGGCACCGGGCGGTGGCCCCGATGCCGATCCGTCCGTCCGACCGGTACTCGGCCCGCTCGAGGTCGGCCCCGGGCAGCCAGTCCAGGAGCTCGCCGGGGGGGACCACCGTCCCGTCCTCCAGCTGGCAGATCCTCCCGTGCAGGGTCTCGTAGCCCACCAGCACGGTGAACAGGGGGGCGGGGCGCCGGCCGTCCCCAGGGACGGTCCTCGACCGTCGGGCCATCTCGACGAAGGCGTCGGCCCGGCGCTGGCCGGGGGTGCGGGGGAGGTCGGCCACGGTGGGCTCCCGGCCCAGGCGCTCTCGGGCCTCGGCCCACTCGGCCTCGAACAGCAGCTGCTCCAGGCGGTGGAGCTCGTTGCCCACGCCGGCCCCCGACACCGGGTCGAGGGTCAGCCGGCCCAGCCACCGGCCGTGGACGCTCCGGACCAGGTAGGCGTCCCGCCGGGTGCGGCGGGCCTCAGCGGCCCGGTCGGTGCCGTCGGGGTCGGCCAGCTGCTTCCAGTACTCGACGATGCGGACGAACTCCTCGTGGGTCCGCCGGCACCCCTCACCCACCAGGTGGTGCTCGTCCCGTTCGACGTACCGGCCGGTGGGTCCCGTGAGGAGGGGGGCCAGCACGTCCACATGCTCCCCGGTGAGCTCGCCCCGCTCCCAGGCCCGGGCCGCCTCGGGCAGGCGGGCGAGGGCCCGGCCCCGGCGGACCTGGGCCCGGGCCGCCCGCCCGGACAGCCGGGCCTCGGCCTGCAGCCAGGCGGTGGCCGACCTCGCCCCCGACAGCGACCAGCTGCCCCCGGCGTCGAAGGCGGCCACGGCCCGGGCCACGAAGGCCCCCAGCCGGGCCTGCTGGCCGAGGAGGCCGGCCAGGGTCTCCGGATCGCCACCGGCCTCCGGGCCGGCGGCGAACAGCCGGTCGACCGCCGCCTCCAGGTCGTCGAGCACCGTGTCGGGAGCCACGAGGACAGTCAACACCGGGGGTGTGACAGCACCGGGACCAACAGCACTGGTGGGCGGGGGGACGGCCAGGCGGCGTGGCAGGTTCCGGCGGAGGCGGACTACCGGAACACCAGGTCGTCGACGAAGGACCACGAGCGGCGGTGGATCGAGGTGAGTCCGAAGCCGGACAGCGCCGTCCGGTGGGACGGCGACGGGTAGCCCTTGTTCCGGTCGAAGTCGAAGGGAGGGAAGCTCTCGGACCAGGACCGCATCATCCGGTCACGGGTGACCTTGGCCATGATGGAGGCCGCCGCCACCGAGAGACAGGTGGCGTCGCCCTTCACCACGGTTCGGACCGTCGGGGTGGCCACCGACCGGCCGTAGGGGCCCTCGGCGCCGGGGCCCTCGGTTGCGGGGTCGATGTCGGGGCCAATGTCGGTGTCGGGGTCGGTGACGTAGTCGAACGACCCGTCCAGGAGCACCACCGCGGGCGGAGCGGACAGCTCGGCGAGGGCCCGGTGGGCGGCGAGTCTGAGGGCCCGGGTCATCCCCTGCGCATCGCACTCCTGGGCGCTGGCGTGACCCACAGCCCACTCGGTGCACCACTCGGCCACCCGGGGAAAGAGCTCCTCGCGCCGGGGCTCCGACAGCTGCTTCGAGTCGCGAATACCCGCGGGTGGCCTGGTGGCGAACGAGTGGACCACCACCCCCACGGACACCGGTCCGGCCCACGCCCCGCGTCCCACCTCGTCGAGCCCGGCCACCAGGGGGAACCCGTCGGTGACCAGCGAGCGCTCGAGGCGGTCGTTGGGTGACTTCGGTCTCTTCGGTCGCCGGGTCCCCATCTGACACCTCCTCTCCACTCGATGCTCCGGATGCCCACCCAGACCGTGCGCTCCAGGAACGAAGTCTGCTACACCGGAGGAGTCGGACGGGTCCATTGCCACCGGGCCCGGGAGACAGGGCGCCAATCTCCGACCGCCAGGTCGGAGGGACCGAAAGGACGAGCTCATGGGATTGATGGACAAGGTCAAAGCGACGGCCGAGGTAGGCCTGGCCAAGGCCAGCGAAGCGGGCAAGGCCGGGCAGGCCAAACTCGATGCGGCGCAGGCCAAGCACAAGGCGGACGGCCTGCTCCGGGACCTGGGTGCCGCCATCTACGCCGACCACGTGGGCAAGGGCAGCGACGAGAACACCAAGCAGGCCGAGCACATCGTGGAGGAACTGAAGGCCTACGAGGCCGAGTACGGGCCCATCGGGGCATGACCGCCGAGGAGTCGCCGCCGGGGGCGCCCCGCAGGGTGGCGGTGGTCCCCCACACCCACTGGGACCGGGAGTGGTACGAGCCGTACCAGACCTTCCGCCTGAAGCTGGTCCGGCTCATCGACGGCCTCCTCGACCAGATGGAGCAGGACAGCTCGTACCGCCACTTCCTCCTCGACGGCCAGCTGGCGGTCATCGACGACTACCTCGAGATCCGTCCGGAGCACGAGGCCCGACTGGCCGCCCTGACCGCGGCGGGGCGGATCACCGTCGGCCCCTGGTACATCCTGATGGACGAATTCCTGGTGTCGGGCGAGACCATCGTCCGGAACCTGCAGGCCGGGCTCCGGCGGGCCGCGGCCTTCGGTGGGGCGATGGACGTCGGGCTACCTGCCCGACATGTTCGGCCACGTGGCCCAGATGCCCCAGATCCTGGCCGAGGCCGGGTTCGAGCACGCCGTGGTGTGGCGGGGCGTGCCCTCGGCGATCGACCGCAACGCCTTCCGTTGGGCGGCCCCCGACGGATCCCGGGTCCGGGCCGAGTACCTGGTGGCCGGGTACGGCAACGGCGCCGCCCTCCCCGACGACGCCAAGGCGCTGGTACGCCGGCTCCAGGCCCACGTCGAGGAGATTCGGTGCGTTCCTCCGGCCCGGCGATCCCCTCCTGCTCATGAACGGCTCCGACCACCTGCGACCCCAGCCCTGGCTGGGCCGGGTGGTGGCCGAGGCCAACCGGGCCCAGGGCGAGTTCGACCTGGCGGTGACGCTCCCTGCCCGACTACCTGCGGTCGGCGCCCACCGAGGGGCTGCCCGAGTGGCAGCGGCGAGCTGCGGTCGGGGTCCCGCTCCAACCTGCTGATGGGCGTGGGGTCCAACCGGGTCGACGTGAAGCAGGCGGCGGCCCGGGCCGAGCGGGCCCTCGAGCGGCTGGCCGAGCCGCTGTCGGCGCTGTTCCTGCCGGCCGAGTCGTGGCCGGCGACCTTTGCTGGACCTGGCCTGGACGCTGATCATCCGCAACGCCGCCCACGACTCCATCTGCGCCTGCTCGGTGGACGACGTGGTCGATGCGGTGCTGCACCGCTACGCCGAGGCCCGCCACATCGGCGAGGGCCTGACCGAGCGAGGCGTTGGCCGCACTCGGTCGGTCCATGGCCGAACCCGGGCCGGTGGTGGTCAACCCGTCGGCCCGCGACCGGAGCGGGCTGGTCGAGGTCGTGGTGCCGGTGGACGGACCGCCCGGCGCCGACGTCCAGGTGATGTCGGAACGGGCCGGCCTGCCCGGCTCCTTCACCGTCGACGGCGGTACCGTCCTCAACATGCTGGGGCTCCTCCAGGGGGCCCGCATCAGCGACGACGCCTACGTCACCGACGTCTCGTTGGCGGTGGACGAGACCGGCCTCGACATCACCCTGGTCATCGGCAGCGAACCTCGGGACGGGGTGCCGGTCGAGGAGATCAAACGTGAGCTGTACACCAGGCTCACGGCCCGATCCGCAGACCGAGGTCCGACTGACGCTGGACCAGCCCCCGGTGCGTCGGATCCTGGCCCGTCAGGACGCGGTGCCCGGCTTCGGCTGGTCCCGCTTCAGCGCCGCCACCCTGGCCCACCCGGTACGGGAGGAGGTGGGCGAGGTCGACGGGGCCGAGGGCGCCCTTCCGGTGACCCTGACCAACGGACTGGTCACCGTCACCGTCGACCCGACCGACGGCACCTTCGCCCTCAACGGCGTGCCCGGGTACGGGCGGCTGGTCGACGACGGCGACCACGGCGACACCTACAACTACTCGCCGCCCCAGCAGGACGCGCAGGTGGACGCGCCCGACGCGGTGTCGGTGCGTCGTCGACGAGCGGGGGCCGGTCCGGGCGCGTGGCCACCGTCACCGCCACCTACACCTGGCCCGACCGGGTGGACGACTCCACCAAGTCGCGGGTCGGCGCCCACACCGTCGAGGTGGTGACCACCGTCGAGCTCAGGGCCGACGAGCCCGTGGTCCGGGTCGGTACCCGGTTCGTCAACCCCTCCCGGGACCACCGTCTGCGGGTCCACCTCCCCCTGCCCCGGCCGGCGGCCACCTCGCAGGCCGAGTGCGCCTTCACCGTGGTGGAGCGCGGACTCGTGGCCGAGGGCCGCGGCCGACGAGGCCGGTATCCCGACCTTCCCGTCCCGCCGGTTCGTCTCGGCCGGAGGCCTGACCGTGGTCCACGAGGGGCTGCTGGAGTACGAGTTGGTCGACCTGGAGGAGCGCCCGGGCAGCGGCACGCGGGCCACCACCCTGGCGCTGACCCTGTTGCGGGCGACCGGGATGCTCTCCCGTCTGGGCATGACGCTCCGACCGCTCCCGGCCGGTCCCATGATGCCCCTCGAGGGGCCCCAGATGCTCGGTCCCGTCGAGGTGCACTACGCCCTGGCCGTGGACGGGGACGACCCCTACCGGCTGGCCGACGGACGTGCTGGACCCCCTGCTGACCACGGGTTCCTTCGGCGGCGGTGACCGTCCGGCACGGGGCTCGGCCCTCCGCGTCCGCGGCGCCGAGGTCTCCGCGGTGCGTACGGAAGGCCGGCCGGGTGGAGGTGCGGGTGTTCAACCCGGCGCCCGACGGCCGCGACGGTGGAGATCGCCGACCGATCGGGCTGGCTGGTCGACCTACGCGGGCGTCCCGTCAGCTCCGTTCGAGGGAAGCTTCGAGCTCCGGTCCCAGGGGATCGCCACCGTCCGGCTCGACGGCGACTGAGTCGCCGCCGCCGTCGACCGCGGGCGCGGGCGCTGGCGCGGCACGCGATGGACCACCTGCTCGCCGCGGTCGCGGAGGTCGTCGAGCTCGCGGAGCACCCCTTCCAACCGCTCCCACCGCATGTTCCGCCGGCGGTCGGTGCCCGGGATCGGCACCGGCACGGGACAGCTTCCACGCCTGGACTCGGCCGATGTCCTTGAGGTTTCGGGTGCGAAGGGCGCGCAGCTCGAACCCCCCGCACCCCCGCCATCGGACCCGCCCCCGGTCTCGGCCGCCGCCTCCGCCTCGGCCAACAGGGCGGAGCGGAACTCCTCGGAGGCCAGGACGGTCCCGGGATTGGCCACACCCACCAACCGGCTGGCCAGGTTGACCACCGGGCCGTAGAAGTCGCCGTCCTGGATCAGAACGGGGCCGATGGCCAGGGCCACCCGGACGTCGGAGAGCAGATCGTCCGACGGCGTAGGCCTCGGCCAGGCTCAACCCGATGCGCGGCCGCCCCGGTGGCCGTGGGCACCACGAACATGACCTCGTCACCGATCATCTTGACCACCCGGCCACCGAGGGCCACCACGGTGTCGTGGGCCAGGGCCTCGAACCGGGCCACCACCGCAGCCAGCTCCTCGTCGCGGAGGTGCTGGCTCAACATGGTGAAGCCCACCATGTCGGCGAACCCCACCGCCATGACCGGGCTGATCCCGTCCTCGCCCCGGCGGGCCCGGTGGAGCATGGCCCGGCGGGTGGCGGCCTGGAGGTGCCGGCGCCAGACGTACTCGAGGAGCCGGGCCATGGCCGGGAGGGAGGTACCGGCCTGGCGGGCGAACTGGTCGGCGTCGATGACGCTGTCACCCGACGAGACCAGCATGGGCGTGGAGCCCGGTCCGGCCTCGGCTTCGGCGATCCGGGCCATGGACGAGCCGATGACCCGGGCCATCTGCACGGCGGTGTCGGTGTCGATCAGGCCGACCGCCACCATGGACTGGAACAGCCGTGCCGCTTCGATGTCCATGTCGGTGAAGACCGGATCGTCGTCCCCCACGTCGAGGAAGCCCAGGGCCCGCCAGAACCGTCGGGCGGTCTCGATGGGGATGTCGGTGGTCTCGGCCACCTCGGCCTGGGTCATGCGACGCTCGGTGGGCAACACCAGGCGATCGACCATGAGGAGGTCGACCACGTCGTCGGCGACCGCCCGGTCGATCTCCTGGTCGGTGCAGCCGAGGTCCTCGAGCAGGGCGCGCACCCGGACCAACGCGTCGTGGTGCGCCTGACCGGTGCTGTCTTGGTCGTCCGGCACGGGCACACCCTACCGGGGGCGTGGCGGTGCGCCCGTCGACGTCGGGGGAGCTGCCCGGGCAGGGTGCCGTTCGGAATGAGCGGGGCCGGAGGCACCCACCCGGTCCCGGGGAGCGCGGGCAGGGCCGCCACCTACACTGGCCCGGTGGCAGCCGCCTCCCCACGGTCCACGCGGCCGGGACAGGAGCCCCGCATGGGACCGCGTGCCGTCCTGATCCCGGTCAAAGCGTTCCACCAGGCCAAGCGACGCCTGCACCTGGCCCTCAGCGGACCCGAGCGGGCCGAGCTGTCCCGGGCCATGGCCGACCGGGTGCTCGGGGCGGCCCATCCGCTGCCCGTGGCGGTGGTCTGCGACGACAACGACGTCGCCGAATGGGCCCGGACGCGGGGAGCCCTGGTCATCTGGGAACCGGGACGGGGCCTGAACGGCGCGGTCGAGGCGGGTGTGGTGCACCTGGCGTCCCTGGGCGTGGTCCAGGTCACGGTGGCCCACGGCGACCTGCCCCGTGCCTCGGACCTGACCGCGGTGGGCGACGCCACCGGCATCACCCTGGTGCCCGACCGCTACGGCAACGGGACCAACGTCATGGCCCTGCCCACCGACACCGGCTTCCAGTTCTCGTACGGGCCGGGCTCCTTCGCCCGCCATCGGGCCGAGGCCCTCCGCCTGGGGGTTCCCGTGCGGGTCCTCGACCGGCCGGACCTGGCCTGGGACGTCGACGAGCCAGACGACGTGGTGCCGGTGATGACCGCCGGTCCTGGGCCGTCGTGACCGTCCGCGCCGGGCCCGTCGAGGCCGGACGTCCGCCGGAGCCGAGTGGCCTGCCGGTGGGCGACCTGCTGGCCGTCGGTCCGGTCACCCTGGACCAGCCGGTACCGGGGAGCGCCCTGGCCATCGGCGCCCATCCCGACGACATCGAGTTCGGCTGCGGTGCCACCCTGGCCAAGTGGGCGGCGTCGGGCTGCCACGTCCACCACCTGGTCCTGACCGACGGCTCCAAGGGGAGCTGGGATCCGGGCGCCGACCTGGACGAACTGGTGGCGGCCCGGGAAGCGGAGTGCCGGGCGGCGGCCGCGGTCATCGACGGACCTCCCACCACGACCAGCCCGGGTGCTGGGCCCTCCGGTGACGGCGCCGTGGGTGGGCCGGTGCCACGGGTGCTCTTCCTGCGCCGGGTCGACGGCGAGCTGGAGAACGGCGTCGGCGAGCGACGGGACGTCGCCCGCATCATCCGGTCCCTCCGGCCGGAGGTCCTGCTGGGCCACGACCCCTGGCGCCGGTACCGCCTCCATCCCGATCACCGGGCGGCCGGGTTCCTCACCCTCGACGCCCTGGTGGCGGCGCGCGATCCCCATTTCTTCCCGGAGTTGGGACTGGCGCCGCACCGACCGGGCGCCCTGCTCCTGTTCGAGGCCGATCTGCCCAACCACGTGGAGGACGCCGGCGGCTTCGAGAGCCAGAAGATCGAGGCGCTCCTCTGCCACCACAGCCAGTTCGAGTCGACCATGGGCATCCCCGAGCCCGGCGCGACCCACGAGCGTGACCCGGCGGAGCCCACGGGCGAGCGACGCGTCCCGGCCGGCCCAGCCGGGACGGGCCGGCCGGTCGACGACGGATATGCGGCCTTTGCCACCAAGTTGCGCCACCAACTGATGGAGCACGGCTCCCTGGCCGAGCGGCCCTCGGGCGAGGCGTTCCACCGCATCACCGCCGTCTGAATCGGGCCCGGACGCGTCCGCATCGGGCCCGGACGCGTCACCGGGGGCCCGAAGGCCCCCGGTGAGCACGGGTTCACGACGCCAGAGGCGCCGGAATCGGCACTACCTGCGCTTGGCCGTCCGCTTGACGGCCTTGCGGGCCGGAGCCTTCCGGGCCGGCGCCTTCTTGGTCGTGCGCTTGGCCGCGGTCTTCTTGGCTGGGGCCCTGCGGGCCGGCGCCTTCTTGACCGTGCGCTTGACGGCCTTGCGGGCGGTGGCCCTGCGGGCCGACGCCTTCTTGACCGTGCGCTTGACGGCCTTGCGGGCCGAAGCCTTCCGGGCCGAAGTCTTCCGGGCCGGAGCCTTCTTGGCCGTGCGCTTGGCTGCGGTCTTCTTTGCTGCAGTCTTACGGGCCGGAGCCTTACGAGCCGGAGCCTTCTTCACCGCCTTCTTGGCTGTCGACTTGCGGGCTGTGGTCTTTCGGGCCGGAGCCTTCTTGACCGTCCGCTTGGCTGCTGCCTTCTTCACTGCCATTCCTATTTCCTCCTTAGGGTTCAACGCCGTCTTGAACGTCGAACCGGTGGCGAACCGAACGCCTTTCGACGCCGGGATGGGTACCACTGCACCGGTCCTCGGATTTCGACCCACACGGGGACCACGGTCGATCGGGTTGAATGAACCGAACCCGACCACTGTGACCTTCCGTCCGGACCGAACCTCGGTGACGATCGTGTCGAACAGAACATCAACCACGTCTTCCACAGTTCGTCGAGTCGACTCCGTCGAATCACTCACTGCTTTGACGAGTTGAGACTTGTTCACGATCACCTCCTCAGCGATACGCAACAACTACCAGCAAAATGGCTTTTCTCGCCCAGGTCAAGCACCAATCACCGCGAAGCGCGTACGAACCACTGTCGCCAGTACGGCCTGTATGCGCATCCACCGCGTCGACAGGATCGCCGATCAACGCGCCGACAAACCGACTATGGACAGAAAACCGTTTGTTTGCAAGGATTATTCGCATCGTCGCATCACGCGCCGTACTCGCGGCATCCGTCGTCCGCCGCCTTCTACCGACAGCGAATCACCGGTGTACGGGATGGATGATCGATGAACAATTTTTCCGCTTCACCACCTTCACAACGCACGACAACGCAACATCGCGTCGCCTTGGACGCATTGGCGCGCGCCGGGCACGGCGCGTATCTCGGTCACGATGCACACGGTTGGCGCTTCGTTCCGCCCGAACATTCGGTGATGATCCTGGGCCCGCCGCGGTCGGGAAAAACGTCATCACTGATCATTCCCAACGTGTTGGCCGCCAACGGACCGGTGGTCTCGACATCGACCAAACCCGATGTGCTCGATGCCACGGTGGCGGCACGATCGGCACTGGGTCGGTGCCACCTGTTCGACCCGAGCGGCTCGGTCCGCAGAACCGGAGAGTTGGTTCCGCTGCGATGGTCGCCGCTCCAGTCGTGCGGCACCTGGCCGGGGGCCCTGTCCATGGGCCGGTCGCTGGTGGAGGTGGGATCGGCCGTCAACCGCCACGGCGGGCACTCGGGGGGCGGGTCGCACTGGACCGAGCGGGCCCAGGCCCTGCTGGCGCCCCTGCTGCACGCCGCCGCCCTCGACGGAACCGACATGCGCACCCTTCTGACCTGGGTCGATCGCCATCAGGCCCTCCCGGCCCAGCAGATCCTGGCCGGCGCACCCGGCCGCACCACCGGGCTGGCCCGCAATCTGCTGGACGGCATCGCGGCCACCGACGCCCGGGAGCTCAGCGGCATCTGGTCGACCGCCTCGGGCTCGCTGACCGGGTTCCGATCCGACCAGGCGCTGGAGGCCACCGCCGACCCCACGTTCGATGCCTCCGGGTTCGTCGAGTCGGCTGACACCATCTACATCGCGGCGTCGGCCCACCACCAGGCCGCGGTCGCCCCGATGGTGGTCGGCCTGCTGGAGGACGTCCGGCGGGCCGCCTACGCCCGCCATGCGTCGGCGGTCGAGCAGCCGACACCGGCGGTACGCCCCCCGTTGCTGCTGGCCCTCGACGAGGTGGCCAACATCGCCCCCCTTCCCGACCTGCCGGCCATGGTCAGCGAAGGGGGAGGTCAGGGCGTCATCACGTTGGCCTGCCTGCAGGACCTGTCCCAGGCCCGACAGCGATGGCCCGGGCGAGCTGAAGGCTTTGCATCCCTCTTCGGCACGACTGTCGTACTGCCCGGGATCGGCGACGTGGCCACCCTGGAGGCCCTGTCCACGCTGGCCGGTGACGAGGAGCTCATCGTCCGGACGCTCTCGGCCGGACGGGCGGTCAGCGACCGTCCGTTCACCGACGTGCTGACCGGCGGGCGGCCCCACCGCGGGGAGAGCGTGACCACCCAGTGGCGTCGTCGGCTGCCTCC
Organism: uncultured Acidimicrobiaceae bacterium; assembly: GCA_963817005.1. Classification (GTDB taxonomy): domain Bacteria; phylum Actinomycetota; class Acidimicrobiia; order Acidimicrobiales; family RAAP-2; genus Bog-756. The sequence goes on along the minus strand of CAWFMN010000004.1, from coordinate 320,932 downwards.
CGACGTGATCACCCGGGGCGTGGCCGGTCATCTGCTGGCCTTCGACGAACGGAATCGTCCGGGATGGGTCCCGCTGGCCCCCTCGTATGCCACCGAGCCCTGGCGCACCCTCCGCGACCTGGGTCACGACTGGGGACTCCGTCCCCATCGGGTCGCCGAACGGTCCACCGGGCCGGCTGTGGGCATCGAGCGCTGAACCCGGGGCGGGGCCGGCTCCGGGGGCGGGGCGCGGCCGGGTCACCGCTCGAGGCCGAGGGGGCGGGGCGCCGGCCGGGTCACCGCTCGAGGCCGAGGGAGCGGGCCGGCGGCCCGGGCCCGTCGATCCGGCGGTCGCGGCCGACCGAGCCCTCGAGCGCCCGGTCGCCGCCGCGGGACCACGTGAGGGCGACCGGGTCCCGCCCCGCCCCTTCGGCCAACCAGGGAGCGAGCCGCCCACCCTCCACCGTGCGGAGCAGGTCGGCGGGACTCCATCGGCCCGCGGCGACACCGGTGGGCGGGGAGGCTCCCGGCCGACGGCACGGTCCGTCCTGGGCTGCGCACGCCTCGATCAGCCGGGCCGCCGCGGTCTCCACGGCCAGCCCCACCGCTCCACCGGGCGTGGAGGCGGCCACTGCGGCCACCACCGCCTCGCGACCGATCGAACGGTGGTCCCGGGTCAACCCGGCGAGCTGGTCACACAGGCGCTCGGGGTCGATCACCGGCTCGGGATCCCGGCGGTGGACACCGACGGCCCGGGTGAGGTCCCCGAGGTCGAACCCGAACTCGGCGGCGCGCTGCCGCCACTCGTCCCTCAGCTGGTCGACGGTGACCGTGGTGTCCTTCTCCGGGCGGTCGGCGTAGAAGTCGGCCAGGGTGCGTCCCGGACGCGAGCCGGTGGGCGGTCGGTGGGCCAGGCCACCGGCCTCCGGTGCGCCCACCGGGGGCTCACGGCCCCCCCGACGGTGGTGGTGCTCGTCCATCGAGGCCGTGCGCTGGGAGAACAGCCGCCGCAGGCTTCCCTCCACGCCGACCACGTCGCCCATCCCGGACGGCCGGAGCTCCCAGGCCGCCCCCATCCGGTCGCCGAGCTCGAATCGCAGGCGGGCGTGGTACACGGACTGGGCCGCGGTGAGGTGGGCGTGGAGCCGCCGACTGTCCAGGCTGGACCAGGCCCCGTCCACACCCTGGGCCACGTTGGCCACCACCACGTGGGTGTGGAGGTGGGGATCGAGGGCCCGGCTGGTCCGGTGGAGGAATGCACCCGCCACCGGCCCGGTGGTGGGCAGGAAGGCGACCTGCCCCCTCCGGGTGCGCCGGACCCCGACACCCTCCCGCCCCAGATAGCCGATGGCGTCGGCCACGGCCGCCTGGTGGCCGGCCCCGGCCGCCGCGCTCATCTCCCCGGGCGCCAGCAGGTGGAGCAGGCTCACCGACTTCGGTGCACTGAAGGTCAGGTCGAACCCGGCCGAGCTCCGGTCACCCCTGGGACGCCGCAGGCTCAGGCCAGTGCACGGGTCCCGTCCCTCGAGCACCTCGGCGAAGTCCGACGACCCCACCGGGCCGGCCAGCCCCAGCGAGCCGGTGCCGGCGCCTGTCCATACTCCGGGTTCCTCGCCGGCGACCAGACCGCCCTCGGCCCGTCCGGGAACCAGGTCGTGCACGTAGTAGTGGTGGCCGCCCTGGCGGACGACATGGATCGTGAGTACCACCGGGAAGCCTCCGGACCCGATGGTATCGAATTATGTGGTTTCAATCAATTTCAGTATGTTTCATGATTTCTCATCCTCATACCGTCGAAGCACCCGGGCGGCGGCCTCGGCGGCCAGGGACCGGTAGCCGGGGGGTTCGATCACCCGGGCGTCGGGACCGAGGCGGAGGAGGAGCCGGGCCAGCCAGGCGTCGCCCCCGACGAACAGCTCCACCTCGATCCGGTCCCCGGCCTCGATGGCCGGGCCGGTGGCCGGAACGGACTCCACCAGCCATGCGGTGGCCGGGTCGAGGGACAGTCGCACCCGGCGGCTGTCGGGACCGGGAACGAACGGGTCGAGCGTCCCGGTGGGTCCGGCACCGCCCCCATCGGCCCCGCCCGCACCGGCCCCGCCCGCACCGGCCCCGCCCCCATCGGCGGCCCCGCCCGCTCCGGCGGCCGCGGGGTGGGACTCGGCGAGCAGCACCGCCTCCTGCGGGAAGTCGGCGTCGAGGGCCTCGGCGGTGTTGATCCGGTCCACCCGGAAGCGGCGCAGGTCGCCGGCGGTGCGACACCACGCGTCGACGTACCAGTGCCCCTCGCTGGCGAAGAGGCGCAGGGGTGCGATCTCCCGTTCGGTCACCCGATCGGTGGACGCCGAGTAGTAGGAGATATGGAGGGGACGGCGGTCGGCCACGGCCCCCCGGACCAGGGGGAGCAGGACCGGCGCGTCGAGCTCCACCTCGATCTCCTCGCCACCGAGGGCCCGATCGAGCTTGGCCAGGGCCCGGGACAGGGCGCCGCTCTCGTCGCTCCCCGGGACGGCCAGGAGCGCCCGCGCCGAGGTGGCCAGGGCGAAGCCTTCGGACGGGCTCAGTCGACGGGGACGGGCCAGCGACGTGCCCACCCGGACCGACACCGTGGTCTCGGTGACCACGATCTCCATGAGCTGGTCCGGGGTGTACGGGGGGACGCCACAGCAGGCCGCCATCTCGAGCTCGGTGACCAGCGACGCGGGCGTGAGGTCGAAACGTCGGGCCGTCTCGTCGATGGGGGCCTCCCCCACCTGGGCCAGCCAGGCCAGGATGGCCAGCAGCCGTCGCAACCGGTCGGCGGTGCGCTCGGGCACGGTCAGCTCCCCGGCCCGTCCGACGCCGGGGGCCCGTCCGGATCCGACAGACCGGCCGGCGCCGAGGCCACCGTGGCCCGCAGGCGCTCGACCACGGCGGAGCGGACCTCCGGCGGGCCGATCACCTCGGCGTGGTCCAGGAGGTCGAGGACCCAGAGGATCAGGGCCCCGACGTCGCTGACCGACAGGCGGACCACCACGGCACCGTCGTCGGCCCGCCCCACCACCGACTCCGGCCCCAGCTCGGCCACGACCCGCCCGGCCTCGGCCCCGTCGACCACCACCTCCACCTCGACCTCCTCCCCCGTCCCGAACTGCCAAGGGTCCCGGGCGAAGGCCTGGTCGATGTCGAAGTCGCCGGGCACCCGGGCCGATTCCGGCTCGCCGAGCTCGGGCACCTCGTCGATGCGGTCGACCCGGAAGGTCCGGGCCTCCCCCCGGTCCCGGTCGAACCCCACCAGGTACCAGTGGCCCTGCCGGAACCGGAGTCCGGCCACGTCGACCTGCCGGGGCTGTCCTCGGTAGCCGAAGGTGACGACCGCACCCTGGCGGATGGACTCGAACAGCGGGGGTAGTGCGGGCAGGCCACCGAAGGAGGGGAGGTCGACGAGCGGGACCGGGGCGTCCCGCAGCGGCGACTCGCCCCCCGCTCCCAATTTCAAGAGGGCCTGCCGGCCGATAGGCTCACCCAGGTGAACGCCGGCCACGGCCAAGTTCAAGGCGGCCTGCTCCTCTGCCTCGAGTCCGAGGTCGGGAAGGTAGTAGGCGGCGGGGTCGATGCGGTAGCCCAGCTGGTCCTCCCCTCCGATGGGCACGACCAGCACCGGCACTCCCTCGTCACGGAGGAGCCGCTTGTCCCGCTCGAAGGCCTGACGGCGGGCCACGTGGTTGTCGGGGTAGCCGGGCACCCGGTAGGCGATGTCCCGCAGGCTCAGCGGGCGCGGGGCGTCGAGCAGCACCAACAGCAGGTCGGTGACCCGCTCGAGCCGATCGAGACGTTGCATCGGGGTCAATCTAGGGCGGGGCGGGCGGGGCGATGATCGGCGTGGCCGGCGCCGGACCCTACGCCTGGGATCCCCATGCGTTCTCCTGGGTCGTCCTCGTGGCGGCGGGCGGGTCGGTGATCCTCGGGCACCGGCGGCTGGAGCGGTCGAGCGAGCACCCCATCCCGTGGACGCGCCGGCAGATGGCCGCCTTCGGCGGCGCCTGGCTGGTCGCCGCCTTGGCCCTGACCTGGCCGCTGGGCACGGTGGCGGCCCACTGGTCCCTCACCGCCCTGGTGGTCCAGCGCGTCCTGCTGGTGCTGGCGGTGGCGCCGCTGCTGCTCTTGGGCCTGCCCTACGACCTCGTCCAGTGGCTGACCCGCCCCCGGTGGGTGGATGCGCTCCTGCTGCGGCTCCACCGGCCCCCGGTGGCCATCCCGGTGGTGACCGTCCTGGTGGTCGGCTCCATGACCCCGGCCCTGGTGCGGGCCCAGGCGACGTCACCGTGGGCCCGTGGCCTGCTGGACCTGGCCATGGTGGTGGCCGGCCTGGTCCTGTGGATCCCGGTCGTCGGGCGGATCCCCGGCATCCCCCGCCTCAAGCCGGTGGTGCGGTTCGGGTACCTGGTGGCCCAGGCCGTCGTTCCGGCCTTCCTCTCCTTCATCTACATCTTCTCCAACCATCCGCTCTACCCGCAGTTCGCCCGGTCCCACGCGGCCATCGGCATGCGACCGCTCAACGACCAGCAGATCGCCGGCTTCGTGTCGAAGCTGTCCATGCTGCTGGTCCTGCTCATCGTGGGAGGCGTGGTGCTGTCCCGGGCCCCGCTGTCCGACGAGGAGTTCACCCGGGACGACCCCCTGGTGTGGGCCGACGTGGAGCGCCAGTTCGAGCGGGTGGACCGGAAGGCCCCCCGGTCTGGCGACCCGGCTCCTGGGAAGGTCGACCATCCCGCCGACGATCCGGCTCCGGGAGGACCGGGCGGCGATCTCACCGACCACCAACACCGCGGCGACTCGCCCGAGGGGGAGGGCCCCGACAACGCCTGAGCGGGGATGCTCGGCGGAGGGGTGGTGGGCTCCGTAGCATGGCCGGGTGACCCTGGACACCCCCGTCGCCCCCGTGGCCCCCAGCGCTCCCATCTTCCGGAGACTGGTGACCGGCACCGTCCGGGCGGGGATCGAGGAGCTGGGCGGCCGGCCGGCCATGGTCGTCCGCACGGTGTCCAGCCTCCGCCGGGGGGCCCTCTCGGTGGAGGACGGGGAGACCATGCGGGTGGCGGCGGCCACCGCCCTCAGCTTCCGCATCCCCATCGTGCTGGTGCTGGCCTCCAGCGGGGCCGACGTGTCCGGGGGCGTGGCCTCCCTGCACGGGTGGGGCCAGGCGGCCAGGGCGCTGGCCCGGTGCTCCGGCGTGGTCCCGGTGCTGGTGGTGGTCACCGGGCCGGCCATCTCGGGACCGGCGCTGATCCTGGGCCTCGCCGATCTGGTGGTCATGACCAGTGACGCCTTCGCCTTCGTCTCCGGCCCGGCCATGGTCGAGGAGTTCACCGGGGTCCGGATCGGGATCCATCAGCTGGGCGGCACGGCCATGCACGCCCGCTCCAGCGGACTGTGCGCCATCGAGGCCGGCTCCGAGGAGGACGCCCTGGCCCACGTCGACCACCTGTTGGGCCTGCTGCCCGCCCACCTGGACGAGCTGGCCCCGACGGTGGTCGCCGACGATCCGGCCGGACGGGAGGTGGACGACCTGCGGGAGATCATCCCGGTCCGGACCACCAGCTCCTACGACGTGCGCAAGGTGGCGGCGGCCCTGGCCGACGAGCACGACGTGACCGAGCTGTGGACCCGGTGGTCACCCCAGCTGGTGACCGCCCTCGGTCGGATCGACGGGCGCACCGTGGGCTTCGTGGCCAACCAGCCCCAGGCCCTGGCCGGCACCCTGGACATCGCCGCCTCGCAGAAGGGCGCCCGGTTCGTGCGGTTCTGCGACTCGTTCAACGTGCCGCTGATCACCCTGGTGGACACCCCGGGCTTCCTGCCGGGCAAGGACCTCGAGTGGCGGGGCATGATCCGGCACGGCGCCGAGCTGGCCTTCGCCTACGCCGAGGCCATCGGTGCCCCGGGTGTGCGTGATCCTGCGCAAGGCGTTCGGCGGTGCGTACATCGTGATGGACTCCAAGGGCCTGGGCAACGACCTGTGCTTCGCCTGGCCCGGTGCGGAGATCGCGGTGATGGGAGCGGAGGGGGCGGTCCAGATCCTGCACCGGCGGGTCGAGGACCCATCCGAGCGGGAGATCCTGCAGGCCGAGTACACCGAGCGGTTCCTCACGCCCTACCAGGCCTCCGAGCGCGGGTTCGTCGACGCGGTGATCGATCCGGCGTCCACCCGGTCCGTGGTGGCCGAGGCCCTCTCGACACTGGCCACGGCCCGTGAGCTGCTGCCGGGCCGGAAGCACACGGTGGGGCCGCTGTAGGTCGGTCGTCGGTCCGTCGAGGGCGTCAATGATCGATCGCGGCCAGGCCGACCGGCGCAGAGCCGCCACCGATGCCCACCGACGAGCGGCCCGGCCATGCACAGGCCAACCCGATGGCCAAGAAGGCCACCATCGGGCTCCAGTACCCCCACTCGGAAGCGCGATGGAAGGCGAAGACCGTTGCCAGCACCGCGACGGCTCCGGCGGCGGCCAGCCGCGGTCGGCTCGCACCTATCGCTGCGGTCAGGATGATGACGGCCAGAGGCGGTCCCAGGTAGAAGGCGACCATGACCGATTCGAAGAAACAGCGCAGACTGAGCGCCAACGCAGACAGCCAGAGGAGGCCCACGATCGACGGGCGCCTCCGATACGCCCAGCATCCGATCAGGACGGCCGCCACTACCGCGAGCATCCGTCCGGGTCCGGCCCCGACCGTGGTCCGCGACAACGTGGGCGAGAGGGCGATCCAGGGGGTGGCGTGGTCGAGATATCTGGCGTTGGCCTGGTGCAGAAGGATCGCCGAGGTCTGGTGCCACTGTGTGGCGAGTGGGGCACTGAGAAGGAGGACCGAGGGGAGCGCGCCGTACAGGCAGAGTCGAGCTCGCTGCGGCGCGGGGGTCCGGACGAACGCCAGGGGGACCATCAGGATGACCAAAGGCTGGGAGACGATGGCCGCCCCCCACAGCCATCCGGACAGCGACCATCGACCACGGAACGTCGCCATCAATGCGTAGAGCGCGAGGGCCAGCGCCAGCATGTCTTCGGGGTGACCCCAGAGGGTGACGACCTGGAACACGACAACGGACTCCATGAAGCTGAGGACGATCCGACGGCAGCGGGTGACGGCCAGCTCCTCCGCCATCGCATCCAGGGCCACCAGACACGACGATCCCAGGAGCAGGATGGCCGGTCCGAGCAACAACCAGGAGGTGGGCTGGCTGATGAAGATCGGTGCGATGCGACTCCCCCAGTCCGAGTGCGCCACTCACCATGGCCAGTGGCGCCAAGAGGACGGCGATCCCGGGGAACGTCACCAGTTGGGTGTCACCCCCGTAGATTCCGCCGATGTCACCCCAACCCACCCAGTGGGCCGCCCGGAACGTGGACCAGATGTCTCCGGGGATCACCCAGTCATGAGCATGATGGACGACCGGGTTCCACCACAGCGAATAGACGATGGACACGATCACGAAGGTGAGCATGACCGCCAACGGCCACCGTCGGCGACGCAAATGTGCGACCGCCCAGGACCACGGGCCCGGTCGGTCGTCATCCCCTGGCTCGACGACCAATTCGGGTAGCCCGTTCGTCACCTCGAGCTCAGGGTACGACGCCGTCACCGTCATGGTCCCGGGATCCGCAGCGACGGTGTTGTCACGATCGGATGCATCCGATCGGCCCATCGACAAGTTGTCGCCCGGCGCCACGCCTGGTTCAACCGAGAGGGACTGGTCCATCCTTAACCATCGTGCCGGTACGGCCCCGCCTTTAGCGCCGGACCCGCCGGCTGACCGACTCGGGTCGGTAGATAGAGAGTGCCCCCTCCCGGAGGAGGGGGCACTCTCGTCAGTTGACTTCGGACAGCCGGTGTTTGGCCTGCTACCCGAGGGTCAGCCTCCCGATCAGATGCTCGGGAAGGCGGTGAAGGAGTAACGGTACTGGCTGGCTGCAGGTGCATTGGGGGCACTGGCAACACAGTTACCCGCGGTAGTGGTCTTGATCTCGGCGTAGGTGGGGCCAAGCTGCGACGTCGAGAAGTTGATCGCAGAAGCACCCGCCACCGCCAGGGTCGTGTCCACAGCCACCGTCGGCGTCTGTGCGGCGGCGAACGGAGTCGCCACTGCAGTAGCCACCGGCGTGTCAACCACGATCCAGCAGTTGCTGGTCGCCTTGGAGTAGGCCGTCATGACCAGGGCGTTGGTGTCAGCCGACACGAACACCGAGATGTGGTTCTGGTCGGTCGAGTTTGTTTGCTGGAAGCTGAGCGCCGGCTCGGCGGACGTCAGGGCGGTGACCAGGTTGGCCGAGGTCGGATAGGCCTGGCTGTTGTTCTGGTACTGCGCCTTGGCGTTCAGCAGGGCGGTGTTCAGGTTCGACTGCGCAGCCCGGTCGTTCGCCGACTTCGTCACACCCAGGAAGGTGGGGATGGCGATGGCGAGCAGAATGGCCAGGATCAACAGGACCACCATGAGCTCGATGAGGGTGAATCCGGCGTCTTCGCCGACCTCTCCCTCGGCACTGCGCCTGTCATTGAGGCGCTGCATAACAGTGGAAAACATACTGCCTCCTCTTGAGTATTGATGCATCAATGTCGCTGCCCGTTTGGGTAGCCTCCGTTGCTATCGGCCGCGTTGTCGGGTGCCTTTAGCAATTTCTTTGGACATCCGATGGACAGATCGATTCGACTGAACATTGGTCTTCTCGGCCGTGCGTCGGCGAGGCACGACCGTCTCCGGAATCGCCCACGGCGGTCTCACGCTCGGCCGGCTGAGCCGAAGGTTGGACCCCCCGAATCAGATGATCAGGAACGCCATCAGATGCTCGGGAAGGCGGTGAAGGAGTAACGGTACGAGCTGGCTGCAGGTGCATTGGGGGCACTGGCAACACAGTTACCCGCGGTAGTGGTCTTGATCTCGGCGTAGGTGGGGCCGAGGTGCGACGTCGAGAAGTTGATCGCAGAAGCACCCGCCACCGCCAGGGTCGTGTCCACAGCCACCGTCGGCGTCTGTGCGGCGGCGAACGGAGTCGCCACTGCAGTAGCCACCGGCGTGTCAACCACGATCCAGCAGTTGCTGGTCGCCTTGGAGTAGGCCGTCATGACCAGGGCGTTGGTGTCAGCCGACACGAACACCGAGATGTGGTTCTGGTCGGTCGAGTTTGTTTGCTGGAAGCTGAGCGCCGGCTCGGCGGACGTCAGGGCGGTGACCAGGTTGGCCGAGGTCGGATAGGCCTGGCTGTTGTTCTGGTACTGCGCCTTGGCGTTCAGCAGGGCGGTGTTCAGGTTCGACTGCGCAGCCCGGTCGTTCGCCGACTTCGTCACACCCAGGAAGGTGGGGATGGCGATGGCGAGCAGAATGGCCAGGATCAACAGGACCACCATGAGCTCGATGAGGGTGAATCCGGCGTCTTCGCCGGCTCCGGACTGGACATCTGATTCCTCGGGCCTGAGCATTCCGCGGGCTGCACGGGACCGACGCGAATCCCGCACCTCCACGATGGAAGGAGACCGCCGAGGCCAACCCCTCGGCGTTGTCGGAGCGGAGGAAGAGGTAGAACCCATGCCTTGATCATCGGCAGTATTGGCAAGCACCTGTAGCGAGAATATCCAGGTCAAAAGCTTGAAATGACCTTGGAATTGCGGGTTGACACGACGATTCAGCGGCCGCGACACCGCCCGGTACACCGACCACCGGGGCCCGCGCCCCCGGATCGACCGTTGCATCGCTGGCTCAAGAGGGGTGCGACATGCCGACCGCTCCCCGGCCGGACCCCGAGGCCGAGGGCCGAACGGCTGACCGGTCGAAATCGCACGCCGCCCCTCCGGCCGGCTTCGAGGCAACGGGAGAAGAATTGACGACTCGACGTCAGTTGTGGATCAGCTTGATGTAGTCGAACATCGGGAGGTAGAGGCAGATCACCATGGCGCCGACGCCGGCACCCATGAAGACCGTCAGCAACGGCTCGAGGAGTGCGGTGAGGTTGTTGACGGTGACCTCGACCTCCTGGTCGTAGAACTCGGCCACCTTCTTGAGCATGCCGTCGAGAGCACCGGTCTGCTCGCCGACCTCGACCATCTGGACCACCAGGGTCGGGATGACGTCCTCGTGCTCCCGAAGGGGATCGGCGAGTGGCCGACCGGCCCGTACGCCCTCCTTGGCCAGGAGCAGCACGTCTCCGACGGTCCGGTTCCCCGACGTGTCGGCACAGATGTCCAGCGACTCGAGGATGGGGACGCCGGAACCGATCAACGACGCCAGGGTTCCGGTCATCCGGGCCAGCGACACCTTGTGGAACAGCTGACCGAACACGGGGGGCCTCAGGATCAGCTTGTCCCACTTGCGGCGGCCTTCATCGGTCTTGATCCACTTCCTGCAGACCGATGACGCCGCCGATGACGATGGCGATGAGGAGCAGCACCCAGGGACTGGTGATGATGTCCGAGATCTCGATGAGCACTCGGGTCGGAAACGGGAGCTTGCCGCCCAGTGACGTGAACAGATTCTGGAACACCGGCACGATGAACACGATCATGGCCGTGAAGATGACGACCATGACCGACAACACGACCGCCGGATAGGTCATGGCCGAGCGGATCGTGCGATTCAGTTGTGCCTGCTTCTCGATCGTGTTGGCCAGAGTCCCGCAGCACCTCGTCGAGGTTTCCGCCCACCTCACCGGCCTGCACCAGGGTGCAGAACAGATGGGAGAAGACCTTGGGGTGCTTGGCGCAGGCGACGGACAGCGACGAGCCGTGCTCGAGATCGAGACGCACCTCGCCGAGGACCTTGGCCAGGGTCCGGGTTCTCGACCTGGGCGGCCAGGATCCCCAGCGAGCGCACCACCGACAGACCCGAGTCGACCATGGTGGACAGCTGTCGGGTGACGACCGCCACCTCGCGGAGCTTCACCCGGTCGGAGATGCCCGGGATCTTGATCTCCGTCTTGAGGTTGACCGCCGACTTGGGCGTGACCGAGATGGGCATGTACCCCATCTCGCGGAGGCGCCGGACGACGAGCGCCATGCTGTCGCCCTCCAGCTGGCCCTCGACGAGGCTGCCGGACTTGTCCCGGACCTTGTAGTCGAATGTCAGTGCCACGGTTCCCCGATTCGTTGATCAAGCACATGGATGGAGTGCACTAGGTGGTGAGGTGGTTGCGGAGGTCCTCTTCGTTGGAGGACCGGTCGTAGGCGATGGCCTCGGAGATGACGCCCTGCTTGACCAGGGCGGCGAGGCCCTGGTCCATCGTCTGCATCCCGAACGACGCACCCACCTGCATGAGCGAGTAGATCTGGTGCGTCTTGGACTGACGGATCAGGTTCCGGATGGCCGACGTGCAGACCAGCACCTCCGCAGCACGGCACCCGGCCGGTCCCGTCGGCGGTGACGATGAGCTGCTGGGTCACCACCCCCTCGAGGGTGGCGGCCAGCATGACCCGGATCTGCTCCTGCTGGTTGGTCGGGAACACGTCGATGACCCGGTCGATGGTCTGGGGCGCGTCCTGCGTGTGCAGGGTGGCGAACACCAGGTGGCCGGTCTCGGCGGCGGTCAGCGCCGTCGAGATGGTCTCGAGGTCCCGGAGCTCACCGACCAGGATCACGTCGGGGTCCTGTCGGAGCACCCGCCGCAAGGCCTCGGCGAAGGACTTGGTGTCCTCGCCGATCTCGCGTTGGGTGATGATGGACCGCTTGTGGTCGTGGAGGAACTCGATGGGGTCCTCCACCGTCACGATGTGCAGCGGCTTGGTCCGGTTGATGATGTCGATGAGCGACGCCAGCGTGGTCGACTTACCCGAACCCGGTCGGACCGGTGACCAGGACGAGTCCCCGGCGCAGGTCGGTGAACGCCTTCACCGCGTCCGGGATGCCCAGGGAGTCGAACTCGGGCATCTCGTGCGGAATGGGCCGGAGGGCGGCGGCGATGGTGCCCCGCTGCAGCGACACGTTGACACGGAAGCGACCGACCCCGGTGATCGAGTGCGAGGTGTCGAGCTCCTGCTCCTCCTCGAAGCGCTCACGCTGCGAGGCGGGCAGGATGCCGAACACCATGTCCCGGATCTGCTCGTTGTCGAGCGCCGGACAGCCCTCGATGGGACGGATGGCGCCGTGGAGGCGGATGGACCCGGGCTGGGACGCCGTGAGGTGGAGGTCCGAGGCCCCGACGGCCACGGCGTACCGCAGGAGGTCGTCGATGTGCAGGGGCATGGTGCCGTTGGTGGCCTGCGCGGGGATTCCCGTCTGGAGCAGCTCCTCCACATCCGGAGCTCCAGCGGTCTCGGCCGGAGGCGGACTGCCGTCGTCGACCAGCGGCGATGCCGATGTCGGACCGGGCGGGGGCGGCGGGACGCCACCGTCGGGCAGTCCGAGCAGCTGGGCGATGACCGTCGGGTCGGCCAGGACGGGATTGACCCGGAATCCGACCTTGGCGGCCAGGGCGTCCACGTCCTCCTGCGACGGCGGCTCGCTGAACGCCACGGCCAACACGTTCCCGTCGAACTGGAGCCCGATGGCGGCGAACTGCTGGCCCACCGCATCGGGCATGGCCGTCCGGGCCTCGGGGCTCGGGGTCATGGCCGCCAGATCGACGGCGGGAAGCTGGGCCAGATGGGCCAGTGCCCCCACCACGACGCCGGGGAGCGCCAGGTTCCGGCTGATCAGGACGGAGGCCAGGGACTGCCCGGTCTGCCGGGCTTCCTCCATCACGGGAGCCAGGTTGGACTCGGTCTCGTAGCCACCCTGGATGAGGGCCTGGGCCAGCCGGCCCGACCACTCGCTTCGGGATGTTGCGGTGAGCGGGCTCATGCGACCACCCGCAGCACTTCCTCGAGGGTCGTCTCGCCCTCGACGGCCTTGCGAAGGCCGCTTCGCCGCAGTGTGATCATGCCCTGGGCCACTGCGAGCCTATGGATGTCTTCCACCGATCCTCCTTCGATAATCATTCGTTCGATCTCCTCACTCAGGGGCATCAGTTCAGCCAGTGCCTTCCGCCCGCGATAGCCGGTGTTGGAGCACGCGGAGCAACCGATGGCCCGGTACACCTGGGGAATCTCCCCCGTCATCGTTGACCTCGTCCGGAGTCCAACCGGCAGCGACGATGTCCGCTTCGGTGGGCTCGTAGGGCTCCTTGCAGTGCACGCACAGCCGTCGGGCCAGGCGCTGGGCCAGGACGGCGGACAGCGACGACGTGACCAGGAAGGGCTCGATGCCCATCTCGATCAGACGCATCGGCGTGGACGCGGCACTGTTGGTGTGCAGCGTGGCCAGCACCATGTGGCCGGTCAACGCCGCTTCGATGGCGATCACCGCCGTCTCCTGGTCCCGGATCTCGCCGACCAGGACGATGTCCGGGTCCGACCGGAGGATCGACTTGAGCGCCGAGGCGAAGTTCAGGCCGGCCTTGAGGTTGAGCTGCACCTGGTTGACACCCTTCAGGGGCAGCTCGACCGGGTCCTCGACGGTGATGATGTTCTTCTCGGGTGAGTTGAGCGCAGTCAGCGTCGTGTAGAGCGTGGTGGACTTGCCCGAACCGGTCGGGCCGGTCACCAGGATGGTCCCGTACGGCTTGGTGTAGATGCTCTCGTAGGTGACCAGGAGGTCGTCGTCGAATCCCAGCGTCGTCGAATCCGAGCACGACGCTCGACTTGTCCAGCACCCGCATGACCACCTTCTCGCCGTGGATGGTCGGAAGGGTGGCCATCCGCAGGTCGATACCCTTGCTCCCCACATTGAGGGAGATGCGGCCGTCCTGGGGAACGCGGTGCTCGGCCACGTTCATGTCGGCCATGACCTTCAGGCGGGTGGTCACCGCCGGGGCGATGGTCCGCGGTGCCGTCGAGACGTCGTGGAGCACGCCGTCGATCCGGTACCGGATGCGGAGGTCGGTCTCGGTGGGCTCGACGTGGATGTCGGAGGCCCGCTCGTTGAGGGCCTGCAGGATGAGGAGATTCACGTAGCGAACGATGGGTGCTTCCTCGGTGACGGCCTGGATGTCGTCGATACCCGACTCGGAGCTCGAGCCGTCGACGCTCAGCGAGGCCTCCATGGCCATGTCGGCGGCGTCGCTGCCGCTGTTGAAGGCCTTGTCCGATGTAGGCGGTGATCTGGGTCCTGGTGGCCACCACCACGTGAAGTTCCGGCCCATGATGGTCCGCAGGTCGTCCATGGCGAAGACGTCGGTGGGATTGGAGGCCGCCACCACCGGAACGCCGTCCCTGGCCCCGATGACCAGCACGTTGTGGTGCCGGGCGGTGGTTTCCGGGATGGCGCCGGCTTCGACGAAGTCGACGCCGGCGGTGTCGAGATCGACGAATTCGAGGCCCATCTCCTGGGCCATGCCCCACATCAGATCGGCCTCGGTCACCAGGTTCTGGGCCGTCAGGATGCGGGCGATGCTCTGGCGGGACTCCCGGTGCTCCTCGAGCACCGCCTCCATGTCGGTCAGCGAGACCCGCTCCCCGTCCACCAGGGCCTTGGCCAGGGGCGGGAAGTGGGCGGTGGCCGACGAGCCGGGGCCATCGTCGGACAGGAAGACCTGCTCATCGCCGTGTTGCTCCTTGAACGAGGCCACGGCCTCTGCCACCAGGTCGGCAGCCATCGCCGCTGAGTCGGGGTCTGGGATGCCGGCGTCGCCCGACACCGAGCGGGCGAGTTCCTCGAGCTCATCGACACCGCCGGCGAGGGCGTTGATGCCCAGGGACGACGGATCGTCGGTCGTTGCGTCGGATCCGAAGGCGGGCAGCACGCTGGTGGCTGGCTCGAGGTTCGGCAGGCCCTCTCCGAACCCGGTCCCGGCCAGCGCTTCGGGAGGCGGAGGGGGCGGGGGGGGCGGGAGCTCCTCGAAGGTGAGGTCGTCGACCGGGTCCCCGGATCCCGTGCCGTCATCGGGGTCGATGGTCGCCGGGATCGATCGGCAGCTCGGGTTCGGGCTCGGCTGCCACCTGCTCGGTGACCGGGTACTGGTCGACCTCCGGCTCGACGCCCGACTCAGCACCACTACCGTTGACCTGCTCTTCTGTCGGAATTTCGTGCCATTCGGCCTCGAAGGTCACCGGCGAGATCTCCAGCGCCGACCTTCCGGTGGCTCCTTCCTCGTTCGCCGCGGCCTCGTCGACACCCCCACCGGGCTCGTCGGACTGATCGCCCTCGATTCCGGCGTCGTCGGCGATGGCCGACTCAGCCTCTTCGACGATGCCGGACACCTCCTCGAGCTCGTCGACCAGCAGTTCATCGAAGGGATCGACACCCTCCCGGCCGTCGGTGTCCACCAGCACCGAGGCGTCGACGGACTCGGACTCCACCTCGATGTCGATCTCGTCCGCCGCCTCGAAGGCCTCCGAGCCGCCCTCCGGCGCGGCCTCCCCGGCGTCCGAACCGAACAGCTGATCGAGGTAGTCGCCGATCTGGTCGGGCGCGGCGACGACGGAGATGAAGTCGCGGCCGATCGACGTGCGCACGCTGTCCTGGGCCGTCAGGTCGTCGGGGTCGGCGGTGGCGATGACCGGAGTACCGAACTTGCGCTTGACCGCCACCACATGGTGCTGCCGGGCGAGCGACGCCGGGAGAATCTCGCCCGCGGTGGGGTCGACCCCGTAGGTGTCGAGATCGACAAACTCGAGGTCGTGTTCGCTTGCCATCTGGCGAATGGCATCGACATCGCTCATCTCACCACCATCGGCAGACTGCGGACCGAGATTGAACCGGAATCCAAATGTTTCCGCCCGGGCCCGGCGAGACCGACAACCGGACCACCCGCCACCACGGTCCGCGGGCCGGCGGCGGACCGGGTATGGGTGGGTCCGGGGCCCGGTCGCAGCCTCCGGCGCTCAAGGCCGATGCGGGTGGATGCCGATACTCAACCCGTGGAGCCATGCCCGCAGTGGCTGCGGGTGTGCCACGACCTCCGATGCCGACCAACGCCCACTCCGACGACCCTCGCCCAGCCGGGCTCCCGGACGGATTCCGGCTGACTCGAACCATGGTGGCTGGACCCACTCGTGTTGCCCCGCTGATGCGTTCGGACCACGTGTCATGCGTTCTGAGTACTTTTCGATGCTTCCCTTGACGATTTCCCTGGCCGGCATGATGGGCCTGTGCGTCGGCTCGTTCCTCAACGTCGTCATCTACCGGACACCCCTCGGGCTGTCCGTCTCGGCCCCGCGGTCCTTCTGCCCCACCTGCGACCGGCCACTGCTCTGGTGGGAGAACGTGCCCGTGGCCTCCTGGATCGGTCTGCGGGGGCGGTGCCGGACGTGTCGTGAAGCCATCTCGATCCGGTATCCCCTGGTGGAGTTGGCCACCGGCGCGGCGTTCGCCGTCACTACCTGGGCATGGCACGGCACGATTCTGGCCGCGGCCTACTGCGTGCTGGCGGCAGCCATGATCGCCGTCGGTCTGATCGAGTACGGCGGGCAACGAGCCCCGCTCTCGGTGGCCGCCGTGGGCACCGGACTCGCCCAGACCATCATCGTCGTCGGTGGAGCCTGGCAGCATCGGTGGACCGTCGTCGTCGGGTCCATGGCCGGCACCGTCGTGGCCCTGGCCGTCTGCGGCCTGCTCCACGCCGGAGATGCCGACACCACCGATGCCCGGTGGTACGGACGGAGCGGCCTGGTCCTCGTCGGCTGTTGGGCCGGGGGCCTCGGACTGGCCGCCACGACGGTGGCAGTCTCCAGTGGGATGGTGACCTACCTGGCCTGCATGGTCGGCGCCCGGGCCACCACCCGGTCGGCAGTGTCAACCGGCGGCGCACCGATGGTGCCGGACCGAAGGCTCCACCCGGTGCTGGGAACTCCCCTGGTGACGGCCATCGCCGTGGCCATGGTCGCCTCGCTGGCCGTAGGGGTGCGCTGAAGTCATGGACTCCGTGAACACACGCTCGCTCCACTCCGCTGTCCCCGCCGCCAGCGCGCCCGGGTCAGTCACCGCGCCGCCGGTCCGCCGGGTGGTGGTCATCGACGATCACGAGCTGCTCCGGACCGGCACCCGGCGCATCCTGGACGATGCCAGCGGGTTCACCGTGGTCGGCGAGGCGGACGACGGCGAGGCCGCGCTCCGGGTCATCGACGAGACCGAGCCGGACGTCGTGCTGGTGGACATCCGGCTGCCCTCCATCAATGGCATCGACCTGGCCCGCCGAATCGTGGAGTGCCACCCGGCTACCACGGTGCTCATCCTGAGTGCCTACGACGACGAACACTACGTCCGGGCGGCGCTGTCGGCCGGTGTGGCCGGTTACCTGCTGAAGACCACGCCCAGCGAGGAGCTGGTCCGATCGATCCGGGACGCCTGCGACGGCTTCTCCCTCGGTCGGGGCTCCTCGGGGTGGGGGGAGAAGGCACCGTCGACCGACCCGGCCGCCGGCGCGGTCCGGCTCACCGCGCGGGAGCAGGAGGTAGTGCGCCAGGTCGCCCGGGGCCGGTCCAACAAGGCCATCGCCCACCACCTCGGCATCAGTCCCCGTACCGTCGAAGGGCACCTCAACCACGTGTTCGAAAAGGTGGGGTCGACGTCGCGCACGGAGTTGGTCCACTACGCGCTGGCCAGTGGTCTGTTCGTCCGGGAACCGGACGAACGCTCGGAACCACGACGGTGACCAGGCTCGACGCGCCCACCGTGGAGCGGGACCACGGGTCCGACGGCACCGGCCCGCCGTCGGTGGCCCCGTCACGGCGATCGTGGAGCGACGGATTGCCAGGAGCTCCGGCGTCCGAGTCCGATCCCGGACGCCTGTACCTGGATCCGAGCCGGTACCCGGATCCGAACCGTCGAGGGTGTCCGGTCGTGACGAACGCCCGTGGACCAGCTCGGGATTCTGGATCCTGCAGCTGATCGTCCTGGCCCTGACGCTCGTCAGGGTGGCCGCCACCGTGGCGTTCCACCTCGACACCACGTCACTGGTCCTCGAGTTCTCCACGCTGGCCCTCTTCCTCATCCCGGTGGTCTATGCCGCCCTCAACTACGGCCTCGCCGGGGCGCTGTTCACCTCCGGTTGGCTGACCGTGCTGGCCATCCCGCGGTTCTTCGCCGCAATCTCCGCCCACGAGTACGTGGCCGCCTGGGCCGAACTGATGCAGGTCGTGCTGCTCGACGTCCTGGCCTTCCTGATCGGCCAGCGGGTGTCGGCCGAGCGGGCGGCGCGCCGTCTGGCCGAGATCTCCCGCGAAGCCCATCTCAATGCCGAAGCCATGTACCGCGACCTGTTCGACTCGAACCAGGCACCGATCCTCATCGTCGACGGTGACGGTTTCGTCGTGGAGGCCAACGCAGCAGCCCAGCACGCCTTCGACCGGCCCACCGCCCCCGCCGCGGCCGCTCC
This sequence comes from uncultured Acidimicrobiaceae bacterium, assembly GCA_963817005.1. Taxonomy (GTDB): domain Bacteria; phylum Actinomycetota; class Acidimicrobiia; order Acidimicrobiales; family RAAP-2; genus Bog-756. Next base: position 302,645 of record CAWFMN010000004.1, on the reverse strand, counting down.
GCCTCGGTTGGTGGACATGATCGGACCACAGGCGGCTGGCACGCGTCCTGACCCAACTCATCTCGTGGCGGACGCCCGGCGGCGAACCGCGATGACGACCCGTCGGCCGACCCCGGTCGGGTCGAGCCCATCCCCTTCGACGTCGGGGACGAGCATCGGCTGTTCCGGCCCACCGCCACCATGCTGGGACCGACCGAGGGCGGCCAGCGACTGCAGGTCATCTTCGAAGACGTCACGGCGGAGACCCGACGCCACGACCGGATGGAGGCCTACGCGGCACGAGTCGTACTCGGCCAGGAGGAAGAGCGCCGGCACATCGCGCAGGAGCTGCACGACGGGCCCCTGCAGTCGCTCATCCACCTGTGCCGCCAGATCGACGAGATCGACGCCGCGCACACCGGGAGCACCCCACCGGATGCACCACCGCTCACCGAACTCCGCACCATCGTGGAGGACACGGTGGCCGAGCTGCGCTCCATCGCCAAGGGTCTGCGCCCGTCCGTCCTCGACGACCTCGGTCTGGTCGCTTCGATCAATCAGATGCTGACCGACGCCGGCGAGCGGCAGCAGTTCGAGACGTCGTTCGGGGTCACGGGCGTGGAGCGGCGACTGTCCCCCCCAGTGGAGCTGGCGCTGTTCCGGATGGCCCAGGAAGCCCTGTCGAATGTCGAGCGACATGCGGCGGCACAGCGGGTCGCCGTCGGAATCGACTTCGAAGCCGGAGGGCTCCGGCTCCTGGTGAAGGACGACGGAGTGGGATTCGACGCATCGGCCCGACCCGACGGGAGCCGTTCCTCCTCTCTGGGCCTCCCGGGCATGACCGAACGGGCCCACCTCATCGGATCCCGCCTGGTCATCCACTCTGAACTCGGCAAGGGAACCACGGTGGACGTCTGGGTCCCGGCAACGATTCTCGACCGAAAATGAGTCATCTGCCACGGATTCATCATCAAGTCGGCGTCTGCACGGTCGAGTCGGCCCGTCGCTCCGGCGAAGCATCCCGTCAGGGATCCGCAACTGTCACTCAACCGACATGAAATCGAGGGGGGAATCTCCCCAAATTATGGGATACTGGCTCAGTGGAACAGATCGTCATCGAGTCGTGCCACAGCACATGGATCATCGACATGGAGCACTCGAGGTTCCGTCGGCTGGTCAAGGGATCGGACCATCACACCACCGCCTCCACCGAGTGGCAGCCCTGTTACGGCGTGGAGATCGACCCGCTCTCCGAGTCGTTCGTGGTGCTGTTGAATCCCGAGGGCACCCGCCTGCTGCGCAGCTGGCGGCATGTGGAGCACTGCTCGCAGTGCGGAGGCGAGGCCACGTCGGAGCTCTCCCTCCGCGATCTGCGTTCTGCAGTTCGCGGCTGACAACCCCCTGCGGTTCCCGACCTGGCACCGTCGCGCATCCGGGCCCTCCGGCAGGACCGCCGAAGGGGTCCGGGTTCGTGGCGGCCTCCCGGTGACGCTCCAGAAATTTCCCGAATAGCCCCTGTCGGAATCGGGCATCGAGCCGGTAATCTGGTCACGAACCGCTTGCACGATCAGGGGCCCGTGCCGGGTCACGCACCCTCACACACATGAACTACGACCACTCCATCAGCTCGACGGGCAGCGAGGCTGCTGCAGGACGGGTACCAGAATTTCGCGGTGAGTGATGTGCGCCCCCACCTCCCCCTCCGTCGGCTGCGCCCAGAGTGACCGCCGACTTTGCCGCCAGCGCCGCCATGGCCAACGACATCCTCGCCCTCAACACCGACGACCAGGGGGCGATCACCGCGCCGGCACCGCCTCCGCCGCCCACGGTGGCCGAGACCCCGAAGCCGCGGCCCGTCCCCGACCTCGACCTCGAGGTGCCCTTCGAGATCCCGACGTGGACCAGCGAGTCACCGATGGCGCCCGACTTCTTCATCACCTCGTCTCGAAGCAAGGCCAAGCGGAAGCCCTGGAAGACCTCGCGCTGACGATCCACTGCGTCGATCGGCGGGTCAGCCGCCCCGACGTTCCCACCCGAACGCTCAACTGCAACGCTCAGGAGAGGGAGTCCCGCTTCCACACACCGGAACTCCCGCCGGTCTTCTCCCACAGCATCAGCTGGCCGATGCTCATCGTCCGGTCCGTGGTCTTGCACATGTCGTAGACGGTGAGCGCGGCGATGGCGCACGCCGTCATGGCCTCCATCTCCACCCCGGTGCGGTCCACGGCCTCGACCTTGGCCTCGACCTCGACGAAGTCGTCGCCGATGGTGAAGTCGACGTGCACGGCACCGACGAGCAGCGGGTGGCACATGGGCACCAGATCGGCCGTGCGCTTGGCCGCCTGGATGCCGGCCACCCGGGCCGCAGCCAGGACGTCTCCCTTGGTGATGGCGTTGTTGGCCACCTTGGCCGTGGTCTCGGGCTTCATGGCCACCTTGCACCGGGCCAGGGCCCGGCGGTGGGTGGCCTCCTTGGGCGAGACGTCGACCATACGGGTCCCGCTGAATGGGTCCAGGTGGCTGAGGCTGCGGTCGGTCATGGGGCGAGGCCGTCGGTCACGGCCCCAGTGTACGGGAGACCAGGCCCGCAGGTCGGCATTGGCACTCTCTCAAGTAGACTGCCAATCTCACCCAGGTCTCGGATCGAGAGGACTACCCGGTTGCCAACCTACGAGTACCGCTGCGACAGCTGCGAGAAGAATTTCGATGTCGTCCAGTCATTCCACGACGACCCGTTGACATCGTGCCCCACCTGCGGTTCCCCGGTGCGCAAGGTCTTCGGGAATGTCGGGATCGTCTTCAAGGGGAGCGGCTTCTACAAGAACGACAGCCGGTCCGGCGGATCGGGCAAGGCGCCGGCCGAAGGCGCTGCGGCCGCCGCCGGGTCGGACGGTTCCGGATCGGACGGTTCCGGATCGGACGGTTCCGGGTCGGACGGTTCCGGGCCGGACAAGTCGGGGTCGGACGGTTCCGGGTCGGAAGGCTCGGGATCGGACAGCGGCACTCCGGCCACCACCTCGGCCGGCAACGGTGCAGCCAAGCCGTCGTCGTCGGACTCGGGTTCCAAATCGGCTACGCCTTCGGCGCCGCCAGTTCCGGCCTCGACATCATCAAAGAAGTCCGACACATAGAATCAAAATGTGTCGTCCAACCCAGTAGTATCGGCTCATTCCGTCCCGATCTTGAGGACCAATTAATTTGGAATTATCCCTGGCCAAATGGGTCTTTTTGCTCATACAATGGTGGCCGTGGACCTCTCTGATCTCGATAGTTTGCTGATAATGCTGTCCGACCTAGATGGTTCGGACCTCCATATCAAAGCTGGATCTCCTCCCCGTATGCGGTTGGCCGGAGCCCTGCGGACCATGGACGACGAACCGCGGTTCACCCAAGAGGAGACCCTGGCCATCGCCGAGTCGATGATGGCGCCGTCGATCCTGGAGACCTTCCGGGCGCGACACGAGGTGGACTTCGCCTACTCGCTCGCCGGAACGGCCCGGTTCCGGGTCAACGCCTACTACCAGCGGGGCTCGGTGGCCCTGGCCATGCGCCGGGTGAAGGCCAACGCCGCCACCGTGGAGGAGCTGGGTCTGCCCGAGGTGGTCACCCGGATGGCCGAGGAGATGCGCGGCCTGGTGTTGGTCACTGGACCGACGGGATCGGGGAAGACCACCACCCTGGCGGCCATGGTCGACCACATCAACCACACCCGATCGTGCCACGTGGTCACCATCGAGGACCCGGTGGAGTACCTCCACACCGACGACCTGGCCGACATCGACCAGCGGGAGGTGGGGTTCGACACCGACACCTTCGGCTCGGCCATGCGAGTGGTGCTCCGCCAGGACCCCGACGTCATCCTGGTGGGCGAGATGCGTGACCAGGAGACGGTCTCGGCCGCGTTGACGGCCGCCGAGACCGGGCACCTGGTGTTCTCGACCCTGCACACCATCAATGCCACGGAGACCATCAACCGCATCGTCGACTTCTTCCCTCCCCATCAGCAGCAGCAGACCCGGGTCAGCCTGGCCGGGTCGCTCAAGGGCATCATCTGTCAGCGGCTCATCCCGACGGCGGACGGAAAAGGCCGTGTCCCGGCGCTCGAGCTCCTGGTGGTGAACGGGAGGATCCAGCAGTCCATCATCGATCCTCTGCTCACCGGTGACATCGAAGGCATCATTGCCGACGGCGAGTACTACGGGATGCTCACCTTCGACCAGTCCTTGGTCACGCTGCTGTCCGATGGCACCATCGATCTCGAGGAAGCCATGAACACGGCCACCAATCCCCACGACCTCAAGGTCATGCTGGAACGCAAGGGCATCATGCAGACCGGCCAGTTCGCCAACACCTTCGCCTGACCACCATTCTCCCCTCCCGCCGGCGGGTCCCCCTACCGACTCGGCCGGGCGCCAGCGCAGCCGCGCCCACGGCCTCGGGGCTTGGCACCCACCACGGGCGGGCCGTGGCCACCGCGGGGCATACAGCCTGGATGAGCGGTCCGGAACGGTGCCTACTTTTCGACAAGACAGAGCCTCAAGCCGGGAGACATTTCGTCCGATAGATCTTCGTACAGTCTGGTGCCCTTGCACTCGGCACCTTCAAACCACGGATTGCTCCTGAGCGATCACGAAGGACCGGAGACACAACAGTGAACATCGAGATGGAGGCCAGGCGAGGTACCCACCCCGACCCTGTTGGGGATGTGGTGTCTGTCGTCGTCGGTAGTGGCGGCCGAGGATCCGATGCTCATCGTTTGACCGCAGGGGGGCGCTGACATGGCACAGCTCGTCGTAGGACTCGACATCGGCACCAGCGCCGTGCGCGCCGCCGAGCTCGACATCAGTCACTCCCAGCCCGTGCTCCTCACCTACGGCCAGGTCGGGCTGCCTCCTGGCTCCCTGGTGGACGGCGAGATCCGAGACGGATCGTCGGTCACCGAGGCCATCAAGAAGCTGTGGGAGAACGGTCAGTTCTCCGGCTCCACCGTCATTGTCGGCATCGCCGGGCTCCGGGCCATCACCCGGGAGATCGACCTGCCCTTCGTCCCCGACAACGAGGTCGACAGCGCCGTCCGCTTCCAGTCCGAAGAGGTCATCCCCTTCCCACCCGAGCAGACCATCCTCTCGTCGCAGATCCTGGCCGACTACACGTCGCCGGAAGGGGACAAGATGCGGCGGGTCCTGGTCGCCGCGGCCCACACCGACCTGGTCAACGGGGTCATCGACACCGTCGAGAAGGCCGGGCTGACCGTGATCGGGGTGGACCTCATCTCGTCTGCCCTGGTGCGGGCCATCGGCGGGCACGAGGAGTCCGAGCAGCCCGAGGCCATCGTGTCGGTCGGAGCGGGTCTGACCGTGGTCGTCGTGCACCAGAACGGCCGGCCCCAGTTCGTCCGGACCATCGGCATGGGTGGCAATGCCACCACGGCAGCCATCTCCGGTGCGCTCGACCTTCCCCTCTCCGACGCCGAGGGGATGAAGCGCCGGCTCGGCGAGGACGACCCCCAGCTGCTCACGGCCAGGCGGGCCGCCCAGGCCAGCATGTCGGAGCTGGTGGGCGAGATCCGGAACTCGATCCAGTACTTCGCCTCGCTCCCCGGTCGCCTCCCCGTGTCGCGGGTGCTCGTCACCGGCGGCGGGTCGGCTCTGTTCGGCCTCCTTCCCATGCTCGAGGACCAGGTCCACCTGCCCGTCCTCCCGGTGTCACCCCTGGCTCGCCTGAACACCTCGAAGCTGGATCTCACCGACCTCCAGATGAACGAGGTGGGTCCGGTGCTCTCCACGCCCATCGGCCTGGCCCTCCCCGAGCCCGACAAGACGGTCAAGAAGTTCAACCTCCTGCCGCCCGAGGTGGCCAAGCGCACCCGGATGAAGAGGATCCAGGAGCGCACGCTGGTGGGGTGTGTGGGCGTCGTCATCCTCCTGTTGGCCTTCGGCGCCTGGAAGTTCCTCCAGGTGCACAACGAGCAGAACAACGTCGCCTCGCTGCAGTCGCAGATCACCACGCTCAACGCGCAGGTGCCCAAGTACGACCTGGTGGTGGCGGCCAACAAGGCCTATTCGGCCGGGGTGGCCCGCCGGGCCTCCGTCCTGGACTCGGCCATCGACTGGCCCCTGGTGTTCAACAACCTGGTGGCCATCACCCCGCCGGGCGCCAAGGTGCAGGCGTTCGTCGGCGCCGCCACGGTGACGACCGGCTCGACTGCGGCGGGCGCCACCACCACGGCTTCGTCCGCCGCTGCGTCGACCAGCACGGGCACGACCGGAGCCGGCAGTTCGAGCGCCCCCACGTCGGCCGCCATCGGGACCGTCCAGCTGGGTGTGACCGGGCCGGGGCCGAGCCTGACGATCTCCGAGGCGTGGATCAACGCCGTGTCCTCGTCGCAGCTCTTCGCCAACCCCCTGCAGGGGCCGACCACGGCCAATCCGGACGGGACCATCTCGTTCCCGTTCACCCTGTCCATCACTCCGAATGCCAGCCTCTCCAAGAATGCGAGCCTGAAATGAACGAAGTCCGCGAGTACCGCGTCCCCCTGCTGATGGCGGCTGGGACGCTGGTGGCTGGCCCTCCTGCTCTGGGCGATCCTCATCTCACCCCAGAGCTCCAAGCTCTCCAGCCTCCAGACCCAGGAGACCACGCTGCAGACCCAGCAGACGACGCTCCAGGCCAAGCTGGCGTCGCTGAAGACCGAGCAGCAGAAGCTGTCCTCGAGCTGTGCCGACCTCCAGAAGATCGCCACGCAGATTCCGAGCGTCCAGAGCCCGACCGACGTCGATGCCGAAGAGTCGTCCTTCGAGAACCAGTTCAACGGTCTCGTCGGCCGGATCGGGAGTCACCCTGACCCAGTTCAGCGGGTTCGCCCCGGCCACGACGGCACAGGCCACGCCGGCCCCCGCGCCCGGCTCCACGAGTCCACGCCCGCCGGAGTGGTGGCCGTGCCCACCACGCTGGCGGTCACCGGCAACTACGACCAGATCCACGCCTTCATCGACGACCTGGACGGCTTCCCCCGCCTGTTCGTGATCCAGAACGCTCAACCTCAGCTCGGCCTACGGCACCCCGGCGAGCTCCGGCGGCCACCGGCGGCTCCCCAGCTCGTCGGACGGGGACGACTCGGTCTCCGCCTGCGGCAGCCGCCGCTGTGGACGGGCGGGCAACGCCACCCCGGGCAGCGCCGGTCCCGTACACGCTGGCCATCGACGGGCTCGATCTACTACACCTCGACGCCGAGTGCCCTGGATGCCTGCACCAAGGCCACGGCGGCCGTCCACTGACTGTTCCCGCATCGCCGGACCGCTCCGGTCGCAAACCAAGAGCTGCCGGCACGGACCAGGAAGGCATGGATGGCGTCGTCCGTCCCGGTCTCGTCCAGCCCCTAGACGCCGCTGACCTGCATGTCGCCGACGGCCAGGGTCTGGCCGGCGGCGATGCCGGGGAGCCACTCCACGTCGGCCCCGATGGCGACCAGCGACTGCAGCATGCGCTGGAGGGTCGAGGCCACCGTGATCTCACGGACCGGCTCGGCGAGCCGGCCGTCCCGGATCATCAGGCCCTCCGCCCCCACCGAGAAGTCACCGCTGATCGGGTTGACCCCCGAGTGCACCCCGGTCATGGACTGGACGAACAGGCCGTCACCCACCGCGGCCAGGACCTCGTCCTCGTCGTAGCCCTCCGGGCCGGGGGCCAGCATGAGGGCCCGGCAGCCCGGGCCGGGCGTGCCCGAGAAGCCACCCCGCACGGCCGAGCCGGTCGAGGACACGCCGGCCCGCGACGCCGACACCGTGTCGTAGAGGAAGGCGCGCAGCACACCCTGGTCGATGAGGACGTTCCGCCGGCAGGCCAGTCCCTCGGCGTCGTAGGCCGCGGCACCGTAGGCCCGGGGGTCGGTGGGGTCGTCGACCAGGGTCAGGCCCGACCGCGCCCACCAGCTCGCCGATGCGGCCGGCGAAGAACGACCGCCCCTTGGCCACCGCCTCACCGGAGAGCGCCGAGGACACCACCGACAGGAGGGTGGTGGCCACCCGGCGGTCGAAGACCACCGTGGACCGACCCGAGGGCCCCTTCACCGCGCCGAGCATCCGCACCGCCCGGGTCACCGCGTCGGACATGGCCTTGTCCGGGTCGAGCCCGGCGAAGCCCCGGTCGACGCTGAAGCCGCTCCCCGTCTGACTGGCCTCGCCCTCGCCGGCGATGACCCCGACCGAGAGGTACCCGGAGGTCTTCCGGCTGGACGAGCGGATGCCGGTGGTCGAGACCAGGGCCACCTCCACGGCGGCGTCGCCGTAGTCGGCGTGGTCGACCTGACGGATCCGCGGGTCGGCGCCGCGGGCCCGGGCCTCCAGGGCCAGGGCCAGGGCCACCTTCTCGGTGGTGGCCACCGAGAGCAGTCCGTCGTCCCACAGGTCGACCGGGACGGCGGCCACCCCGTCGGGGACGGCCAGCTGCACGTGCTCGTCGGGGGTGGCGTAGACGGCGTTGTCGCGGGCCTCGGCCAGCGTCTCCTCGAGCACGGCCGGATCGAGCGAGCCGGCCCAGGCGAACACCCAGTCGGTGGTCGACCACCACCCGGATGCCGATGCCGGCCGAGGTGGCCGAGGTGAGGGACTCGACCTCGCCGTCGTAGGCGCGGATGTCGGTCTCGTCGCCCCGGGCCACGTAGACCTCGAGGTCCTCGCCGGACCGGGCCCAACCGGCCACCCGGTCGGCCAACGCCAGCAGGTCGTCGGGACCGGCCCCCTCGGCCCCGACCCGCCCGGCCGCCGCGGCATCGGTCACGGCGCTCATTCGGCAGTCCCGCCGATGGTCACGCCGGTCAGCCGCATGGTGGCCTGGCCGCACCCGACCGGGACGCTCTGGCCGTCCTTGCCGCAGGTGCCCGGCGTCATGGCGAAGTCGGTGGCCACCGCGTCGATCCGCTTGAGGATCTCGGGCCCGTTGCCGATGAGGTTGGCGTCCCGCAGGGGCTCGGTGATCTTGCCCCCCTCGATGAGGTAGGCCTCGGTGGTCCCGAAGACGAAGTCGCCGGTGGTGGTGTTGACCTGTCCGCCGCCCAGCTTGGCCACGTACACCCCCTTGGGTGTCTGGGCCACGATCTCGTCGGCGTCCTCGGTGCCGGGCAGGAGGAAGGTGTTGGTCATCCGCACCATGGGCAGGTGCTGGTAGGTCTGGCGGCGACCGTTGCCCGAGGAGACGCGGCCCTCCTTGCGGGCCCGCAGGTAGTCCCACAGGTAGTCGGTCAGGACACCCGTGCTCGATGAGGACGTTGCGCTGGGCCGGGCGGCCCTCGTCGTCGACGGCGAAGGTCCCCCACTCGGAACCGACGGTGCCGTCGTCGACCAGGGTCACCAGCGGGCTGGCCACCTGCTGGCCCACCATGCCCGGTGTAGACCGAGGCGTCCTTCACGATGTGGTCGGCCTCGAGCCCGTGGCCGCAGGCCTCGTGGAACAGGATGCCACCGCTGCCCCCGGCCAGCACCACGGGCAGCTCGCCCGAGGGGGCCGGCCGGGCCGACAGCTTGGACAGGGCCCGGCGGGCGGCCAGGTCGGCCAGCTCCTCGACCGACACCTCGTCGAACAGCTCGAAGCCCAGGGTGCGGGCCGCCGTCTCGAAGCCGGTCTGCAGGCCGGTGTCGCCCGTGGCCACACACGACACGGAGAACCGGGTCCGGGCCTGCTCGTCGCGGGCGTAGAGACCTTCGGAGTTGGCGATGAGGACCCGGCGCCTGGATCCCCCGCATCCGGCCTGGACCTGGACGATGGCGGCGCTCGAGGCGCGGGCCGCCTCGTCGGCCCGAGCCAGCAGGTCGAGGCTCTCCCCCTTCGAGGCCAGCGAGAGGGACGCCGAGGCGTCGTCCTCGACGTCCCCGCCGGCGGGCGGCGGGCCGGCGGTGCGCAGCGGGGCGACGGCCACCGTGCCCGTCCCACCCCCGCCGCTCCGGGCCACGGCCGAGGCCGCCTCGGCGGCATGGAGCAGTCCGGCCTCGGACAGGTCGGCCGTGTGGGCGAAGCCCGTGGTGTCCCCGGACACCACCCGGATACCGGCACCCCGCTCGCGGCCCGAGGACAGTTCCTCGACCCGGCCGTCGTCCAGCAGGGCCGACGAGGTCGACCGGTCCTCGGCGAAGACCTCGGCGAACTCACCGCCGTGGCGTAGGGCCTCGCCGAGCACCCGCTCGAGTACGGGGGTATCGATCACTGAGCCTCCTCGTTGCACTGCCCGGCGCCCGGTGGCCGATGCCTGCGTATCTCACGTATCGTACCGGCGTGGCTCCCCGTACCGGTCTGTCGGCCCGCATCGAACTGCTGGTGACCGAAGCCGACACCGCCGAGGCCTTCCGATCCGGGACGGTGCCGGTCCTGGCCACGCCGCGGCTGCTGGCCCTGTGCGAAGAGGCCAGCTGCCAGGCCGTCGAGGAGGAGCTGCCCGAGAACTGCACCTCGGTGGCCAAGCGACTGCAGTTCGACCACCTGGTCCCGGTGGGTGTGGGCGGGACGGTGTGGGCCGAGGCCACCCTCGACCGCATCGAGGGTCGCCGGCTGGTCTTCACCCTCTCGGTGTCGGAGAGCGCCGGCCTGGTGGCGGCGGGCAAGCTCATCCGGGTCGTCGTGGACCGGAAGGCCTTCCTGTCCAACGTGCGCTAGGGCGGCGACCCCGACCCCGACCCGACCGACCCGGCCCGGCCGGCCGGTCAGCCCTTGACCTCGTCCCAGTAGACCCCGTCCAGCATGCGGGCCAGATGGGCGTGGTGGAGGATGGCGTGGTCGGGGTCCTCGGGCATCTCCGCCTCGCCGAACCGGATGGCGCGTCGGGTGATCCGGAACATCACGATGCCGTGGCGCAGGGCGGCGTAGGCCGTGTAGAAGTCGAGGTCCCTGGGCTGGTAGCCGGTGAGTGACCGGTACAGCTCGGCGACCGTGTCACGGCGCAGGATGTGGGGCATGCCGGGCAGGCCGAGGTCCTCCACCAGGTCCTGGAAGAAGCGGTGGATGTAGATCATCCACCCGAGGTCGATCTCCCGCGGGCCCACCGAGGCCATCTCCCAGTCGAGCACGGCCACCGGCTCGAAGTCCTCGAACATCATGTTGCCCACCCGGGCGTCGCCCCAGCTGAACACCGCGTCGTCCTCGTTGCCCGGCCAGTGGTCCTCCAGCCAGGCGAAGCCGCGCTCGAGGAGCGGCGAGCTGACCCCGTCGGCGGCCACCCAGTCGTAGTAGCCCCGCTGCCCCTCCACGTGGCGGCGCAGGGGGCTGAGCCCGTCGTCCGCCCCGGCCAGGAAGGCGGCCGGGCCGTCGGCGGTCAGCTCGTGCAGGGCGGCCAGCGCCTCCACCGCGGTGCGCTCGAGGCGCCGCTGGTCGGCCGGCGCCGCCTCGAAGAACCAATTGTCCCCGAAGGTGTAGGGCAGCACGTCGGGGGGAACGATGCCGTCGACCCGCTCCATGACGAAGAACGGCACCCCGATGACGTCGGTCCCGGTCTCCAGCCACAGCACGGTGGGCACCGGGACCTCGGTGTACTCGGCCACCATCTGCATGGTCCGGAACTGGCGCTCCATGTCGTAGGTCTGGAACACCGGGTCGGCGGCCGGGTCGGGGGCGATGCGGGCCACCAGGCCCCGGGGCTCGGGCTCGCCGGGCACGGTGAGGTCGAACAGCACGGTCTCCGACGACATGCCGTTCGACTCGGGGACGATGAGCTCGGACACGGTGGCGCCGGGGACCCGCTCCTGCAGCCAGCCCTCCAGCTGGGCCCGGAGCCGGCCGTAGTCGCGGGTCGAGGTCTTGGGCCGCTCGCTGCTCGGTCCGTCGGTCATGGTCATGGGTGGCGCACCTCGTGGGTCGGTGGGTCGGTGGGGTCGGGAGGATCGGTGGGTCAGTCGCCGGCCCCGGAGCGGAGGAACTCCCGGATCCCGGTGGCGCTCCAGTTGTCGTGGTCCTCGCCGTAGGCGGTGGTGCCGTCGAAGGTCCACTCGGTCAGGCAGTTGACCGAGTACAGGTTGGGGTTGAGGAACAGCCCGAGGCCGTTGAGGCAGCGGCCCTCGGCGTGGAGGGCACGCCCCAGCTCGTCGGCCAGGTCGACGGCCACGGCCACGGGGTAGGCGGTGCCCGGGTCGCGGGCCAGCACCGTCCGGCGGCCCGAGGCGACCTTGGACCAGGTCCCGTCCCGCAGCACGTACCCGTGGATGGCCGTGCTGCCGTCCCCGAACCCGCCGCTGAAGTCCATGGTGATGGCGTGGAAGCCGTCGGCGTCCGAGGCGGTGGCATAGCTGTAGCCGCCGCACCGGGCCGGCGTGCCGTGGATGCCGTAGCCGAACTGCGACCGGGGCCCCCAGGACCGGTCGCGGAACCCGTAGGCGTCCACGGCCAGCTCCTCCCCGGCCAGGGTGAGGGTGCCCTGGTAGCGGCCGGGCTGGTCCAGGTGGGTCTGGCCCAGATAGTTGGGGCGGGCGATGCCGGTGAAGGTGAGGTCCACGCTGATGACCGGTCCGTCCCCGCCCGCCGTCCCCTCGCCGTCGGGATCCCGGTACGACACCTCGTAGCGGTGGAGGGGCTCGACACAGCGGTAGGCGATGCCGTTGGGCAACTGGATGTCCGAGAGGGGCTGGTCGGGGATGGGGAGATGCCAGAAGTGGCGGGCGTGGAGGATGTCGGCCGGGGTACGGCCGGTGTGGTCCCAGAAGTAGGCGCCGGCCGACAGCACCCCCTGGGTGGTCCGGAAGAACGGATAGAACTGGCCCGACAGGCGACGCTCGGGCACGGTGAAGGTGAACCAGCACGTCTCGGTCCAGAAGGGGTCGGACGGGTCGGCGGGGTGGAACTCGTCGTCCGGGTGGTGGTCGACCACTGCGCTCCCTCCCCTCCTGCCGTCACGGCCTCTGTCGGCCGGTCGCCGGACCGGCCGGCTCCCGAACCTAGCTGACGGGCCGTCAGCGGTGAAGGTGGGCCGGGGCCGGGCGGGGGTCGGGGTGGAGTCGGGGGTCGGGTCGGGCCGCACCGGGCCGTGGGTCCCGCCATCAGCGGGCCGCCGGGTGGGTCGCTGGTAGCCTCATCGCAAAGGAACCGTCACATACCTATGATCCTCGAACACATCGACAGCCCCGCCGACCTCCGTGCCCTCGGCCCCGAGGAGCTGTCGCTCCTGTCCGCCGAGATCCGCGAGTTCATCGTCGACGCGGTGACGGCCACCGGCGGCCATCTCGGCTCCAACCTGGGCGTGGTCGAGCTCACCCTGGCCCTGCACCGGATCTTCGACTCGCCCCGCGACGTGATCCTGTGGGACACCGGGCACCAGGCCTACGTGCACAAGCTGGTCACCGGGCGCCGCGACGGCGTTCACCCAGCTCCGCCAGGCCGACGGGCTGTCCGGGCTACCCCAACCGCACCGAGTCCGAGCACGACTGGGTGGAGAACAGCCACGCCTCGACCATCCTCAGCTACGCCCACGGCCTGGCCAGCGCCTTCCAGCTCCAGGGCAGCCAGCGCCGGGTGGTGGCCGTGGTCGGCGACGGGGCCCTCACCGGCGGCATGGCCTACGAGGCCCTCAACAACCTGGGCCACTCGGGCACCCCGGTGGTCATCGTGCTCAACGACAACGGCCGCTCCTACGCCCCCACGGTGTCCCGGCTGTCCCTCAGCCTCACCCACCTCCGGCTCAATCCGGCCTACGTCCAGGCCCGCCAGCGCATCCGCCATCTCATCCGCGAGCTGCCCGGTGTGGGCGACCTGGCCTACTCCGGGCGTCCACGGCCTGACCAGCGCCCTCCGCGAGGTGGTCACCCCCCACACCTTCTTCGAGGCCCTGGGCATCCGCTACGCCGGGCCCATCGACGGGCACGACATCGCCGGCGTGGAGCAGGCCCTGGCCAACGCCTCGGAGTGGCTCGGTCCCATCGTCGTCCACGTCCTGACCCAGAAGGGCCGGGGCTATGCGCCGGCCGAGGAGGACGACGTCCAGCGACTCCACGACGTGAAGGTGGCCGTGGCCCCCACCGACGAGCCCCTGGTCGACGAGACCCCGGTCGCCGGGGGCCGCCCCCGCGTCGTGACGGCCCCCGGCGACGTGGACCCTCGGGCCGCGGGACCGGCCCCCGACGACGTTCCGGCGGTGGCGGCCGTCCTGCCGGTGACCACCTTCACCGACGCCTTCACCCGCGCCCTCCTCCGGCACGCCGCGGCCGACCCCCGGATCGTGGCCATCACCGCGGCCATGCCCGGGCCGACCGGGCTCCTGCCCTTCCAGGCCCGCTTCCCCGACCGGTTCGTCGACGTGGGCATCGCCGAGCAGCACGCGGTGACGGCGGCGGCCGGCATGGCCATGGCCGGCCTGCGCCCGGTGGTGGCGGTGTACTCCACCTTCGTTCCCGTGCCTTCGACCAGGCCAACCTCGACGTCGGACTGCACCGGCTGCCGGTCGTGCTGGTGCTGGACCGGGCCGGCATCACCGGCGACGACGGGCCCAGCCACCACGGCGTACTGGACATGGCCCTCGGCGCTGTCCATTCCCGGGCATGACCGTCTTCGCCCCGTCCTCGGCCCAGGAGGTCGAGGTCATGCTGGCCGAGGCCCTGACCCTCCCCGGCCCTTCCATGATCCGCTTCCCGAAGACGCCGGCGCCGTGGGTGGCCCCGGGCACGCAGGTCCCGGTGGGCTCGGGGCTCGAGGCCCGCCAGGTCCGGGCCGGGGACGGCTCGGTCTGCGTGCTGGCGGTGGGCAAGATGGTCACAGCGGCCGAGGAGGCCGCCCGGACACTGGCCGACGAGGGCGTCGACGCCACGGTGTGGGACGTCCGGGTGGTGTCGGATCCCGATCCGGCCATGCTGGCCGACGCCGCTCCGCCACGACGTGGTGGTGACCGCCGAGGACGGCGTGCGCCAGGGCGGGGCCGGGATGTTCCTAGCCGACGCCCTGCAGGCGTCGTGCCCCCAGGGCGTGGCCCCCCCGGTGCTCACCCTCGGCATCCCCCGTGCGTACCTCCCCCAGGACAAGCCGGACCGCATCCTGGCGCGGTTGGGCCTCGACGCCGACGGGCTGGCCCGCACCGTGCGCGGAGCGCTGGGGTCGGTCTCCCGGCCGGTGGCCGGCGGGCCGGTGGCCCCGGTCGCAACTCCCCAACCGGCCACCCTGACGGCCCAGGACTCGGCCGACTGACCCCGTTCCGACGGCCCCGGGATGCCCCCGCCACCGGGTCGGGACCCTCCCGGCCCCCCACCTCAGGTGTTTGCCGCCTGAATCGAAACGTGTTCTACTGACTGGCCGATGACGTTCAACCTCGCTGACCTGTTCGAGGCGGCCGTCGACGCCTTCGGCGACCGGGAGTACCTGGTGGCGGCGGGCAAGCGCCGCACCTACGCCGAGATGGAGGCCCGGGCCAACCGGCTGGCCCACTATCCTGGCCGCCCAGGGGATCGGGCCCGGGCGACCACGTCGGCATCTACTCGCTCAACAGCGTCGAGTGGGTGGAGACGGCCTGGGCGGTGTTCAAGCTGCGGGCCGTCTGGATCAACATCAACTACCGCTACGTCGAAGGACGAGCTCCGCTACCTGTTCACCAACGCCGACCTGGTGGCCCTGGTCCACCAGGCCAGTTCGGGCCCCAGGTGGCCGAGCTGCTGCCCGAGCTCCCCGACCTCCGACTGCGTGGTCAGCATCGACGACGGGTCCGGTCGAGCCCCTCGCCCGGGGCGCCGTCCCCTACGAGGAGGCGGTGGCCTCGGGCGAGCCCCGAGCGGGACTTCGCCCCCCGGTCCGGCGACGACCTCTACATCCTCTACACCGGCGGCACCACCGGCATGCCCAAGGGCGTCGTCTGGCGCCACGAGGACGTCTTCTACGCGCTCGGCGGTGGCGTCGACCCGCACACCAACACCCGGGTGGAGCGGCCCGAGGAGATGGTCGAGAAGGGCACGGGCGGCCAGCTCACCCTGCTGCCCATCGCCCCGCTCATGCACGGGGCCACCCAGTGGTGCGGTCATGGGCCAGAGCTTCGTCGGCAACCGGATCATCCTGGTGCCCAAGTTCGACCCCCACGAGGTGTGGCGCCTGGTCGGAGACCGAGAAGGTCAACTCCGTCATGATCACCGGTGACGCCATGGGCAAGCCGCTGATCGAGGCGCTCGACGACGCCGGGCGCGGCCTACGACCTCTCGTCGCTGCTGGCCGTCATGTCGTCGGCGGCGCTGTTCTCGCGCGCCGGTCAAGGACGAGTTCTTCGAGCACCTGCCCAACCTCGTCATCATCGACGCCATCGGCTCCTCGGAGTCGCGGCAACAACGGCATGGTGACCATGGACAACCGGACAACACCGCCATGAAGAGCGGGCCGACCGTGCACCGTGCTGGGCGAACACCGTGGTCTTCGACGAGGACCTGAAGCTGGTGGAGCCCGGGTCGGGCGTCATCGGCAAGATCGCCCGGTCCGGCGACATCCCGGTCGGGCTACTACAACGACCCGGAGAAGACGGCCGAGGTGTTCATCCACGTCGACGGCGTCCGCTACGTGATGCCCGGCGACTTCGCCACGGTGGAGGCGGACGGCTCGATCACCCTGCTCGGCCGGGGCTCGATCTCCATCAACTCCGGCGGCGAGAAGATCTTCCCCGAGGAGGTCGAGTCGGCCGTCCGGTCCCACCCCGACGTGATCGACGCCATCGTGGTGCGGCGCCCCCGACGAGCGCTGGGGCCAGACGGGTGGCCGCCATCATCCAGCCCCGGGTCGGACAAGCACCCGTCGCTGGAGGACATCCAGGACCACTGCCGCGACGCCATCGCCGGCTACAAGGTCCCCCGCCAGCTCCACGTGGTCGAGGCCATCGTGCGCTCGCCCAGCGGCAAGCCCGACTACCGCTGGGCGGCGGAGATCGTGGCCGGGGTGCCCGAGGAGACCGACAGCGGGGGGCTCCGGACCTCGTCGGGACAGTGACGCCGGTGCTCGTCGTCTGTGGAGTCCGGTGCTCGTCGTCCGCGGAGTAGGGCCCAACCGGTGCCTGTCGACCTGAGCGAGCTGGCCGCCCCGGAGGGGTGCGCGGTCCTGACCAGGAGATCCAGCGCGGGCGTGGTCGGCGACCTCACCTCCTTCCCGCAGCTGGCCGAGGCGGCCCGTTCCGTCGGGGTGGTCCCCAACACCGCCCGCCTGCTGGCCGGCGCCCGGGGCCGGGGTGTGCCCGTGGTCCACTGCACGGCTGAGTTCCGGGCCGACCGGGCCGGGTCCACGGTCAACTGCTCGCTCATCGCCGCCATGGTGCGCAACCCCGACCACCTGCTGGTGGGCACGCCCGGCCACCGAGCTGGTCCCCGAGCTCGGCCCCGAGCCCGGCGACCTGGTGTCCAACCGCCTCCACGGCGTGTCCCCGTTCACCGGCACCGCCCTCGACACCTGGCTGCGCAGCCTCGGGGTGACGACGGTGGTGGCCACCGGGGTCTCGGTCAACCTGGGGGTCCTGGGGCTGGCCATCGAGGCCGTCAACCTCGGCTACCGGGTGGTGGTACCCCGTGACACGGTGGCCGGCCTCCCCGTCGAGTATGCCGATGCCGTGCTGGACAACACCTTCCCCCTCATCACCACCTTGACCACGGTGGACGAACTGCTGGCCGTCTGGGCGGGCTGAGCCGGGACGGTCGGATGGTCGCGGGCCGGGCGGGGTCGGTCGGTCGGTGTAGGACCCGGATGATCCGAGAACCCCGACCCACAGCGGTCCTGACCAGGGAGAGCGCGGGTTTCAAACGCTGCACCTCTACAACACGGTGAGACTGCATCCTCCGGATGGTGGGTCGGGTGGCCCAGAGGCTCCGGGTCGTCGCCCGGGTCCGGCGGCGGCGGGGATGGCGTCGTAGCTCCGGCCACTTGGGCGACCGGCGACTACAGCGTCCGGGACCCGTCCAACTGGATCATGGCGTTGGTGGGCAGCTCCTCCACGGTGATGTCGGGGATGGGGAAGTTGAACGGCTGGTACTTGGGCCGGGCCGCGTCCCGGTACCGCGTCGTGGAGTGCAGCGGGTCGGAGTCGAACTGCGGGATGACCTTGGTCCCGAACACCTCGAGCATCTCGTGGACCTCGTCCTCCATCAGGGAGTCCGACGGGAGACCGAAGACGAGCTGGTCACAGCCGACCGTCTGGTACCGGGCCGCCTGCTCCGCCACCTCGTCGGGCTCACCGCACAGCAGCCAGCCGTTCTCGATGAGGTAGTCGAGCTGCTCCTCGTTGCCGATGGTGTGGGGCCGCTCGGGCCAGATCGGCACACCCTCCTGATGGGGGATGGTGTCGTGGTAGTTGCACACCAGCGAGTACAGGTAGCCCCGACCCCGGCGGAGGGCGACGGCACGCGCCCGCTTGCGGTCGTTGAGGCAGATCACCGCGTTGGTCATCATGACGTTGTCGTTCTTGTACTGGCCGAGGGGCTCGGTGCAGTTGGCCATCCCCTCCTTGTAGGCCTCGATCCGGCCCTTCAGGTTGTAGACGGGCTCGAAGTTGAAGGCGATGGCCCCGATGCCCAGCTCGCCGGCCTGGGTGAAGGTTCCGGGGTTGCCGCAGCCGACCCAGATGGGCGGATGGCCCTTCCGTTGGTACGGCTTGGGCAGGATGTTGTGGGGATAGGGGACGGTGAAGCTCTCGCCCTCGTACATGTAATCCTGCTCCTCCCACATGCGGGGGATCTCTCGGATGACCTCGTTCCACTCGGCCTTGGTGGAGTTCTTGTCCAGGTTGTTGAAGGTGGCGATCTCGTGGCTGCCCGCACCCCGCCCGGTGCCCCACTCGAAGCGTCCCTCGAAGAGGTGGTCGAGCATGGCCACCCGCTCGGCCGAGCGGACCGGATGGTTCACCCGGGGCGAGAGGTTCATGATGCCGGTGCCGACGTGGATCTGCTCGGTGGCATGGGCCAGGTAGCCCATCACCACCTCGGGGGCGGACATGTGGCTGTACTCGGTCAGCGAGTGGTGCTCCCCCACCCAGGCGTACTTCCAGTTGTACTTGTCGGCGGCGACGACGTAGCCGATCTCCCGCTTGAACATCTCGTGCTCACAGGCCGGATCGTGCGCGGCCTGACCGGGCAGGTAGCCGTTGAGAAAGACTCCGAACTCCATGGGGGTGGTGCTCCTCTCGGTCCGCGCCAGGGTGCGCATTTACGGTAACACGCAGGCCTGATAAATTGCAACGTGTTCCAGATTTGTGCCTAGCTCGCCCCCCAAGTGGGCGATCGGGCCTACGGTGGCCTGCCGGCGACACGTCCAACGACGGGCGCCGCGGCCGGCGACCAGGGGGAAGCGATGCAGACCATCGACCAGTTGATCCGCCAGCGGATCGGCGACCACCGGGCGGGCCTGTTGTTCGTCGACCGCACCTGGACGCACGACCAGGTGGTCCAGGCCCAGGCCGCCCGGGCCGCCGTCCTGGCCTCGCTCCGGCGACCGGGGCCGTTCCACGTCGCCCTGCTGTTGGACAACGTCCCCGAGTACGTGTTCTGGATGGGGGCGGCCGCCCTGGCCGGCGCGGTGCTGGTCGGGGCCAACCCCACCCACCGGGGCGACGAGCTGGCCCGGGACCTCGCCCACACCGAGTGCCAGCTGCTGGTGACCAACGGCGACTACCTCCCCCTGGTCGACGGGCTACGACCTGGGGACGGCGCTGCCACCGGATCGGGTCCTGGTCATCGACGACCCCTGCGGCGACCTGTCGTCACCGGCGAGCCCGTACGGCGCGTTGGTCGGGGCGGCGACCGGCGCCCCCCTCCCCGACCCGGGTGACACGGCGGTCACCGAGGAGTCGCTCGGACTACCTGCTGTTCACCTCGGGCACCTCGGGCGCCCCCAAGGCCTGCCTGTGCAGCCAGGGGCGGCTGGCCCGCATCGGCGGCATCGTGGCCCAGATGTTCGCGCTGACCGAGGACGACGTCTGCTATCTGGCCATGCCCCTGTTCCACTCCAACGCCCTGATGGCCGGATGGGCGCCGGCCCTGTCCGCCGGGGCCACGGTGGCCCTGCGGGAGCGGTTCAGCGCCTCGCAGTTCCTCCCCGACGTGCGGCGCTACGGCGTCACCTACTTCAACTACGTGGGCAAGCCGCTGTCGTACGTCCTGGCCACGCCCGAACGTCCCGACGACGCCGACAACCCGCTCCGACGCTGCTTCGGCAACGAGGCGGCCGAGGCCGACGTGGCCCGGTTCGCCGAGCGCTTCGGCTGCACGGTGCAGGACGCCTACGGCTCGACCGAGGGTGGGGCCACGGTGACCCGCACGCCGGACACCCCCCGGGGTGCCCTGGGCCGGGCCCTGCCCGGGCACCCTGATCATCGACCCGGACTCGGGCGAGGAGTGCCCGCGGGCGCGTCTTCGATCAGCACGGTCGCCTGCTCAACGCCGAGGAGGCCATCGGCGAGATGGTCAACCAGACCGGTGGGGCGGGCTTCGAGGGGTACTGGCACAACGCCGAGGCCGAGGCCGCCCGGGTGCGCAACGGCTGGTACTGGACCGGTGACCTGGCCTACCGGGACGACGACGACTTCTTCTACTTCGCCGGCCGGGACTTCGACTGGCTCCGGGTGGACGGGGAGAACTTCGCCGCCGCCCCGATCGAGGGGATCCTCCAGCGGCATCCCGACGTGGTCCTGGCCTCGGTCTACGCCGTGCCCGACACCGCCGTGGGCGATCAGGTGATGGCCACCGTGCTGCTCGCTCCGGGGAGGTCGTTCGACCCGGCGGGCTTCGCCGGCTTCCTGGCCGGCCAGGCCGACCTGGGCACCAAGTGGGCACCCCGCTACGTCCGGGTCACCGACGATCTTCCCGAGACGGCCACCACCAAGGTGCTCAAGCGGGTCCTGCGCAACGAGGGCTGGCGCTGCCCCGAGCCGGTGTGGTGGCGACCGGAGAAGGATGCCCGCTACCGGTTGCTCACCGACGCCGACGCCGATGCCCTGGACCGGGCGGTGGCCCAGCGGTAGGACGGGTCCCGGCGGGACCGAGCCAATCCGGGACGGGCCGAGCAAAGCGGCACGGGCCGGGGTGCGGGCTGAGCTGGGTTGGGTTGCGCCGTGTAACGGGCGGACGAGGCCGGGCGACTACAGCGTTGTACCTCCGTTCACGAGACAGGAAGCCCATGCCCCGACCACGGCGCCCGGAGGGGTCGCGCCCGCCGGATCACCGGGCCCGGCCCTACGCTTCGGCCCGTGGACTCCGACGCCGAACTGCTCGCCCGGGTGCGGGCCGGCGACGAGGCGGCGTTCGTGACCCTGGTGGAGGGCTACCACGGCTCCCTGCTCCGGGTGGCGCGCGGTTACGTTCCCAACGAGGCCGTCGCCGAGGAGGTGGTCCAGGAGACCTGGATGGGCGTGGTCCGCGGTATCGAGGGGTTCGAAGGCCGGTCGTCGTTCAAGACCTGGCTGTTCCGCATCCTGGTCAACCGGGCTCGCACCGCCGGGACGCGTGAGCCCCGCGACCTGCCGTTGACCGACGACCAGCCGGCGGTGTCGACATCGCGGTTCACCGCCGACGGTGCGTGGGCCGAGCCCCTCGAGTCGTGGGAGGCCGACGCCGATGACCGGCTGGTGGCCGGCGCCTGGGCCGGGTCCCTGCGCACGGCGCTGGACGAGCTCCCTCCCCGGCAGCGGGAGATCGTGATCCTCCGCGATGTCGAGGGCCTGGCCAGCGAGGACGTGTGTGAGGTGCTCGGGGTGAGCCAGGGCAACCAACGGGTCCTGCTCCACCGGGGACGGAGCCGTCTCCGGTCGTTGCTGGAGACCCAGCTCGGGGCGAGGGGGCGGTAGTGCACCTCCTCCGACGACCGGCCGACCTGGCCTGCCAGCAGGTGGTGGAGCTGGTCACCCAGTACCTCGACGGGGCCCTCACGCGTCAGGAGCGCAGGCGGTTCGAGGCCCATCTCCGCCACTGCCCCAACTGCACCGCCTACCTCGAGCAGATGCGGGCCACCATCCGGGCCACCGGCACGCTGCGGGCCGAAGACCTGGCCCCCGAGGTGCTGGACGAACTGACCGAGCTGTTCCGTGGATGGCGGTCCGCCGGGGGTGGGGGTCGGGACTAGCGATTCCTTCCACCAGGGACCCGGCATCCCAGGGGCCCCCGGGTCCCTACAGAGCCAGGAGGGCGGAGTTGAGCGACCGGGTGGTGGTGTCGACCTGCTGGAATGCCGTGGCCAGGCCCGCGCTGGTGGCAGCGGTCGCATAGGCCTGGGGATCGGAGCCCAACTGGGCCAACTGCTCCAGCCTGCCCGCGGCCGCTCCGGCGGCCGAGGTGACGGCGGAGACTTGGGGTGCCACCTGGGCGGGGAAGTCGATGGTGGCCACGGTGTTCTGGTACGTGTGCAGTTCGGCCGCCAATTGGGCGTCGGCCGCGGCCAGGCACTGGGTCCCGGCCGAGGTCTGCGGCGACGGGCACATCTTGGCGCTGGTGCTGAAGGCCTGCGATTCCCGGCCCAGCTGGTTGTAGGCGGTGATCAAGTCGTTTTGCGCGGCAATGGCCTGGCTGGTGGTCGAGACCGAACTCGAGGTGATGGCCACCAAGATGCCGACATAGGCCACCAATCCCAACGCTCCCACGATGAAGTAGGTGACCACCAGCTTTCGTGCCCCCGGGGAGAGGACGAGTCGCCAGCCTGCCGCCGGGGCTGCCGCCGGGGACAGGGCTGACGGCCCACCCGGTCCGGGGTAGGGCGGGACCGCCAGAGGCGGCAGGTCCGGGGGCGGCGGCTGGCTCGTCAGGGCGGGGTCGGGTGCCGGCGGACCCGGCGAGGCCGGAGGAGGCGCCCCGAAGCTCGGGTCGATGCCGGCCAGCCCGGGCGCGGGGGATGTCGGGGCGGGTGGAGCCGGCGTGGCGTCCGGGGCCGGAGGGGCGGTTCGTGCCGGGTCGGCGTTCGGTACTGGCGCGGGCGCCTGGACCACCGGACCGGCCGAACCGGGCATCGCAGCCAGCGGCGCCCGGCCGGGGGGCGGCGGGGCTCCGGTCGGCGGGGCTCCGGTCGGCGGGGTCCAGTCAGGTGGCGGTGGACTCGTCGGCGACGCGGGGGTCAGACCAGAAAGGCCGTCGTCCCCCAGCACATCGGCGGGATAGAACGAGGTGAGCATGTAGAAGTAGGCCAAGAACCGGTAGCCATAGCGGAGGGCGGCGGCGTTGGCCTCGAACAGTCCCCTCGGGACCCGACCCTTGATCAGCGTGGCCACCCACGTCACGATCCAGAAGATGCTGAGCCCCACGTACAGGAGGGCCACGGCGATGGCGGCGGGGATGGCGATGAAGTAACGGAACAGGACAGCCCATCGGTTCAACCGGCCGGTCTGGACCGCCATGTCGA
The DNA here is from genome assembly GCA_963817005.1 of uncultured Acidimicrobiaceae bacterium. Classification (GTDB taxonomy): domain Bacteria; phylum Actinomycetota; class Acidimicrobiia; order Acidimicrobiales; family RAAP-2; genus Bog-756. The sequence goes on along the minus strand of CAWFMN010000004.1, from coordinate 279,374 downwards.
TGGGGTACGCAGCGGAGGGCTCGAGTGAGAATGGTGGGTACCGGTCGGTCAGCAAGAAGATGTAGCCCTCGACGCGCCCCCTCCAGCGCATGTAGCCGAGGATGAACCGGGCGAAGGAATCAGGGAGCCGGCCGGTGAACAGGGCGGCGAACCATCCGAGGACCACCACGACGGCGGCAGCGATGCCGAGAAAGTAGAGGACGATGTACTGGGGAATGGCCAGGATGGGCCGGAAGAAGACGGTCAACCGCCGTTGGGGCACGGACTGGCCGAACGTCATCTCGAAGGGAGTCGACACCTCGGGGCTCACGGGTATCGATGACGGCATCACCATGGTCGGTCCCTCTGATCTCTCGCCGGGGCCGCCCGCCGGGAGACGGTGGCCGACCAGTGCCCTCGCCGGCGCAACCTAGCAAGCAGGCGTCGGAAGGCGGAGGATGGTTCGGTTCGGCCCAGTCCTTGGTGCCGGGCGTGGTGCCGGGCGTGGTGCCGGGCTGTGGTGACCCGGTGACCGACGGGCGTCGACAGGAGCCGGCCCTGTGGCCGTCCCCGCCGGGCGTCAGCGGTCGACGCCCAGGATGAGCCCGCTGGTGGGCACCCCGGTGCCGGCCGTGACCAGCGACGTGCTCGCACGTCGGGCACCTGGTTGACCGAGGTCCCCCGCACCTGGCGGACGCCCTCGGCGATGCCGTTCATGCCGTGGAGGTAGGCCTCACCGAGCTGGCCGCCGTGGGTGTTGATGGGCAGCGCCGCCGCCGAGCTCGATGTTGCCGTCGCGCACGAAGTCCTTGGCCTCGCCCTTGCCGCAGAACCCGAACTCCTCGAGCTGGTAGAGCACGTAGGGGGTGAAGTGGTCGTAGAGGATGGCGGTCTGGATGTCGTCCGGGGCCGAGGCCCGAGGTCTGCCACAGCTGGCGGGCCACCGACGCCCATCTCGGGCAGACCGAGTGAGGTCGTCGCGGTAGTAGCTAGGTCATCATCTCCTGGCCGGCGCCCGGCGCCCTGGGCCGCCGCCTCGATGACCACCGGCGTGGCCGGGCAGGTCGCGGGCCCGCTCCAGGGAGGTGACCACGAGGGCCTGGCCGCCGTCGGTCTCCTGGCAGCAGTCGAGCAGGTGCAGCGGCTCGACGATCCACCGCGACGCCTGGTGGTCCTCGAGGGTGATCGGCTGCTCGTAGAACCACGCCTTGGGGTTGGTGGCGGCGTGCTGGCGGTCGGCCACGGCCACCCGGCCGAGGTCCTCGGTGGTGGCGCCGGTCACGTGCAGGTAGCGCTGGGCGGCCATGGCCACCCACTGGGCCGGGGTCAGCAGGCCGACCGGGAGCGTACCAGGCGAAGTTGGCGCGTTCTCGGCGTTGGGCACCGGGGCGCGGTCCTGCACGCCGGTGCCGAACCGGTTGCCCGAGCGCTCGTTGAAGGCCCGGTAGCAGACCACCACGTCGGCCACGCCCGACTGGCACGGCCAGGGCCGCCTGCTGGACGGTGGCGCACGCCGCGCCGCCGCCGTAGTGGATCCGGCTGAAGAAGGTCAGCTCGCCGATGCCCAGGCTGCGGGCGATCTCGATCTCGGGATTGGTGTCCGAGCTGAAGGTGACCATGCCCGTCGACCTCGGCCGGCTCGATGCCGGCGTCCCGCAGGGCGAGGTCGACCGCCTCGACGGCCAGCCGCAGCTCGCTGCGCCCGGAGTCCTTGGAGAACTCGGTGGCCCCGATGCCGGCGATGGCGGTGTTGCCGGTGAATGCGTGGTCGTGCCGGCTCATCGGGCCCCTCCCGTCGGGACCGGACCCTTGGGGAGGAGGAGGCGGACGGTGCCGGTGACGTGGTCGCCGAGGTCGTTGGCGCCCGCGGACGGTCACCGTCACCGCGCCGTCGGCCGTCGTCGCGCCAGCGGTCGGCCTTGCTCGGTGACCGACCCGGTCAGGGTCATGGTGTCGTCGGGGTAGTTGGGCGCGCCCAGCCGGATGTTGACGTCCGTCAGCACGGCGCCCGGGCCCGGCCCAGTCGGTGACGTAGCGTCCGACGAACCCGTTGGTGGAGAGGATGTTCATGAAGATGTCCTTGGAGCCCGCGCTCGACGGCCAGCACCGAGTCGTGGTGGACGTCCTGGTAGTCGCGGGAGGCGATGGCCGTGGACACGATCAGCGTGCGGGTGAGCGGGACGACCAGCGTCGGGCAGCTCGTCGCCCACGGCCACCTCCTCGAAGGCCGCGCGTGGTGGTGCGGCGCCCGCTGGCCGTATCGGTCGCCCCGCTCATACCGTCACCTGGTGGCCGGCCCGGAGCTCTCGCCACCAGCTGGCGACCCAGACGGGCCAGCTGTGCGCTCGGGCGCGCCCGAGCATGCAGCTCGATCTGCTTGCCCCACAGGAAGTAGCGGTGGATCGGGTACTCGACGTCGGCCCCCATGCCGCCGTGCAGGTGCTGGGTGGCGTGGACGGCCCGCTGGCCGGCCTCGGACGCGAACCACGAGGCCACGCTCACGGCCAGGTCGGCGTCGAGCCCGTTGTCCAGCCGCCAGGCGGCCTGCCACATCGTGACCCGGATGGCCTCGGTGTCGATGGCGGCGTCGGCCGCCCGCAGCATGGTCCCCTGGAAGGTGCGACAGCGGCCGGCCGAACTGCTCGCGGGTGTTGAGGTACTCGGCCGTCTGGGCCACCGCCGCCTCGGTCACCCCCACCTGGAGGGCGCACAGTCCCGGTCCAGGCCCGGTTGAGGATCCAGAACAGCACCTCGTGACCCCGGGTCGGGTCGCCGTCGGCCAACAGGTCGTCGGCCGGGACCACCACGCCGTCCAGGTGGAGGTGGGGATGGATCTCGCGGTTGGTGGTGACGGCCCGCTCCACCGTCACCCCCGCCGCCTTCGGGTCGATCACGGCGATCACCAGGCCGTCGTCGGCGTCACCGAGCGACACCGGGACCAGCACCCGGTCGGCCACGTGCGCCGAGGGCACGGCGAAGGCCGTGCCGGTCAGCACCAGGCCGTCGGCGCCCGACTTGCCGGCCACCGCAGGCCGGCCGGGGCCGCCGCGGGCGATGTCGTCGGCCACCCCGGCCAGGGCCGCGGTCAGGAGCTGGTCGCCGGAGACGACCCCGGGGAGCACGGCGTCCTTGAGGGTCGGGGAGCCGAATTCGGCGATGGGCAGCGCCCCGAGGACCAGGGTGGCCCACAGCGGGACCGGTGCCACCGAACGCCCCTGACGCCTCGAGGAGGAGGCACAGCTCGACCAGGCCGTAGCCGCCGCCGCCGTGAGCCTCGGGCAGGGCGAGGCCGAGCAGGTCGGCCCGGGCCAGCGCGGCCCACAGCTCGCGGTCGATCCGGTCCTCGGTGGCCTCGACCCGCTGGACCCGGTCGGGGGTCATCAGCCCGGAGAAGATGCCCTCCACTGCCTGCTGCACCGCCTTCTGCTCTTCGTTGAAGGTGAAGTCCATCAGGATCCTCCTCGTCGTCGGTGCCGCCGGCGCGCCGGTCGGGCGGCGCCGGGCACGGAACACCGGCAGGGTCAGCTCGTCGTCGAAGGCCTCGAAGGTGGCCACCACCGGCATGCCGATGGCCATCGTCTCGGGGGTGATGTCGGCCAGGTTGGCCACCAGGCGGGTGCCCTCCTCCAGCTCGACCAGCGCCGACCAGCAGCGGGTAGTCGAACGCCGGCACCTGGGGGTAGTGGTTCACGACGTAGCTGTAGATGGTGCCCCGGCCGGACGCCTCGAGCGCGTCCCACTCGAACGAGCCGCAGTTGGCGCAGGCCGGGCGGGGCGGGTGGCGCAGCGTGCCGCATGCGGTGCACCGCTGGATGAGGAGCCGGTGCTCCTTGCGCCCGTCGAAGAAGAACGCGTTGTCGTGGGTGAGGGCGGGCCGCGGGCGCTTCGGGCGCGGGGCTGCGGCTCTGGCGCCCGCTCGTCCGGGGCTTGAACTTGAGGATGCGGAACTGCATGGTGGCCACCGGCTCGCCGTGTTGGTCGGTGAAGTCGAGCCGGGTGGTGATGAAGTGGCCGCGTGCCGAGGCCGGTGCGCTTCTCGGCGCTGACACGACGTCGATCACCGAGTGACCTCGAGCACGGTCGCCGAGGACCAGCGGGCGCACGTAGTGCTGATCGCAGTTGGTGGCCACCACCGACGTGAAGCCGGCCTCGTTCGAGCAGGGCCATCAGGGTGTCGCTGGGTGCGCTGCCCTCGGCCTCTCCCTTGGCCCGTGACGCGTCCCGGGCCAGCGATGGCCCGGAGGCCCGCGCATGATCCAGGCCTGCAGCATGGTGGGCGGGGCGATGATCCCGTCGAATCCGGCGGCACGGGCCGCCTCCTCGTCCACGTAGACGGGGTTGTGGTCGCCCATGGCCTCGACCCAGTGGCGGATCATCGGGAGGTTGACCGCGTCGGGGGCCTGGCTGGCCGGTCCCGAGGCCAGACCGACGAAGGCCTGGAGGCGCTCGTCGAGCGACGGGGCGTTCGGTGCCACCTCGGCGGCGCTCACCGTGACGACCGCTTCATGCCCAGACCGGCCATGGCCAGGATCTCGCGCTGGACCTCGTTGACCCCGCCGCCGAAGGTGTTGATCTGGGCCTGGCGGCCGGCGCGCTCGAGCTCGCCCCGGAGCGCCGCCCCGGGGAGTCGGGGTGGAGGTAGCCGGCCGAGCCCACGATGCCGAGCAGCCGGCGGTAGGACCTCGACGGTGCGTCTCGGTGCCGAACACCTTGACCGCCGAGGAGTCGGCCGGGCCCAGCGTGTCGTCGGCCACGGCAGCCGCCATCCGCCAGTTGAGCAGCTTCATGGGCCTCGAGCAGGGCGTAGGTCCGGGCCAGGTCGGCCTGGACCCAGTCCACGTCGGCCACGTCCCGTCGTCGATCGGCCCACTGCGGCCGTCTCCGCCCAGAGCCGCGAGTGCGGAAGGCGCGCTCATGCGCGCCCAGACCGACCCGCTCGTGGTTGAGCTGGGTGGTGATCAGGCGCCAGCCCTCGTTGAGCTCGCCCACCAGCGCCGTGCGGGGCACCCGGACGTTGTCGTAGTACGTGGCGGTGGTGACCACGTTGCCCACCGTCACGATGGGCGTGCACGAGAACCCGGGCGACGGTGGTCGGCACCAGGAAGATGGAGATGCCCTTGTGCTTGGGGGCGTCGGGGTCGGTGCGGGCGGCCAGCCAGATGTAGTCGGCCTGGTCGGCGCCGCTGGTGAAGACCTTGTTGCCGTTGATGATCTACTCGTCGCCGTCGAGCACGGCCCGGGTGCGCAGCGAGGCCAGGTCGGTGCCGGCCTCCGGGCTCGGTGTAGCCGATGGCGAAGTTGATCTCGCCGGCCAGGATGCCGGAGAGGAAGTAGCTCTTCTGCTCCTCGGTGCCGTAGCCGCATGATCGTGGGCCCGACCGTGTTGAGGGTGACGAAGGGGAACGGCGCCCGGGCCCGCTGGACCTCGTCGAAGAAGATGAACTGGTCGGAGGCCGGGCGGCCCTGCCCGCCGAACTCCTTCGGCCAGCCGATGCCGAGCCAGCCGTCCTTGCCCATCTGGCGGACCAGGGTGCGGTGCATGGCCCCGCCCTCGGTCTCGCTGTCCAGGGACCGACGGGCCTCGTCGGTCAGGAGGTCGGCGAAGTAGGCCCGTAGCTCGGCTCGCAGGGCCAGCTGCTCGGGAGTCTCTTCGAGGTGCATGACGGGTGGTCCCTCCACTCATTGACGCTCAGGCGTTGACGCCGGCTGATAGTCGTTGACACTGCGGCCGACCGACGATGTGGCTCGGGTGAGAGTGACGAGGTCGAGGTGGCGGTCGCCGCCCCCGTCGGGCCTCTCTCCCCCGGTACCGCATCATCGTCGTGCCAAGTGCTCCCCGGCCAACCGCCGGTGGAGCCTCGGGTACGACTCGCCTATGATAACTGATACACGTTCTAGAAACGTCATTGGCCGGATCGGTTGCACTCCGACAGCCGGCCGGCACCAGCAGCAGGCCGGTCGCGACCGCAGGTGACAACCGGGGTGGGCGCCAGGTGGCACCGTACCGGTCCCGTCGGTCCGGTCCGAACGGGCGCAGCAGGACCGACCAGGACCGAACCGAGACCGACCAGGGGAGACACCATGGAAGTCACCGATATCAACCTGTCGGACCCCGGTGCGTTCGTGGACGCCGTCCCCCACGAGTGGTTCGCCTTCCTCCGCCGGGAGATCCCGGTCCAGTGGCACCCGGACCCCGACGGCTCGGCCGAGGGATTCTGGTCGGTGACCCGCTATGACGACTGCGTGGGGGTCAACCGTGACTACGAGCACTTCTCGTCCTACCGCGCCGCCACCCTGTTCCACGACTTCGACGAGGAGGTCCTCGGCCAGCAGCGCATGATGATGCTGAACATGGACCCGCCCATGCACACCCGGTACCGCCGACTGGTCAACAAGGGGTTCACCCCCCGGATGATCCGGGACCTCGAGGTCAAGGTGGTGGCGGCCACCGACGCCATCCTGGACACGGTGTGCGAACAGGGCTCGGCCGACTTCGTCGAGCAGATCTCGGCCGAGCTGCCCCTCCAGGTCATCGCCGACCTGATGGGCGTGCCCCAGGAGGACCGCCACCTGGTCTTCGACTGGTCCAACCGAATGGTGGGCTCGGACGACCCCGAGTACCAGCTGGATGTGGACGCCGGCGCGCAGGCCTCGATGGAGCTGTTCGCCTATGCCGACGAACTGTGCGAGAAGAAGCGCCTCGACCCCCATGAGGACCTGTTCAGCGTGTTGACCCAGGCCGAGGTCGAGGGCGACAAGCTCTCCCAGTTGGAGCTCGACCTTTTCTTCATGCTGCTGGCGGTGGCCGGCAACGAGACCACCCGCAACCTCATCTCCGGGGCCATGGTGGCCTTCTTCGACCACCCCGACCAGTGGGAGAGGCTCAAGGCCGACCGCTCGCTCCTCCCGTCGGCCATCGAGGAGATGCTCCGTTACGTCTCGCCGGTCATGCACTTCCGACGGCAGGCCTCGGCTGAGGTCATCATCGGCGACCAGAAGATCGCCGAGGGTGACAAGGTGGTCTTCTGGCACATCTCGGCCAACCGGGACGAGTCGGTGTTCACCGACCCCAACACCTTCGACGTCGCCCGCAGCCCCAACAACCATATGGCCTTCGGCGGGGGCGGCCCCCACTTCTGCCTGGGGGCCAATCTGGCCCGCATGGAGATCCGGGTGATGTTCGACCGCCTGCTCGACCGGATGCCCGACATCCGGCGGGACGGCGAGGTCCAGAGGCTGCGGTCCAACTTCATCAACGGCGTGAAGCACATCCCGGTGGCCTTCACCCCCTCCGCCCCGGTCGGCGGCTGAACCGGGGCTCCCGACCTCCGAGCCCACGACGGCGAACCCTCGAAGCCCAGAACCTCCGATCCCGACCAGAAACGGACGCCCAGCGCATGCGGTTCCACCAAGCAGTCACCTTCCTTCCCCTCGACGAGGTGGTGAGCCTGTCGAAGGCGGCCGACACCCTCGGTTACTCGGGGATCTACCTCTCCGACCACCTGTTCAACCCCAAGGACCTGCAGTCCAAGTACACCTACTCCAAGGCCCCGGACGGCTCGCCGTTCTGGGAGAAGGAGACGGCCTGGCCCGATCCCATGTGCCTCATCTCGGCACTGTCGGGGGTGACCACCAACCTGACCTTCACCACCGGCATCTACATCGCCCCGGTGCGGGACCTGATCACCGTGGCCAAGACGGTGGGCACGGCCGCCGTGCTGTCGGGCAACCGGGTCCGTCTCGGCGTCGGGGTGGGTTGGTGCGAGGAGGAGTACGTCCAGACCGGCCAGGACTTCCGCACCCGGGGCCGACGGCTCAACGAGATGATCCCGGCCCTCAAGGCCCTGTGGCAGGGCGGCTGGGTGGAGTTCCACGGTGAGTACTACGACGTGCCGGCCTGTCAGATGAACCCATCGCCCACCGAGCCCGTCCCCTTCATCGGCGGCGGGAACTCGGAGGCCGCCCTGTTGCGGGCCTCCACGCTGTGTGACGGATGGGTGAACACCGGTGCCGCCTCCCCGGACCAGGCCTTCACCGAGGTGGCGGCCATCAAGGACGCGGTCAAGCGGGCCGGCCGGGAGCACGAGCCCTTCTCGATCTATGTGGCCGTCAAGGCCTTCCCGGACCTCGACCTCTTCCGCCGCCTGGAGGACGCCGGGGTCACCGACCTGCTGTGCGCGCCGTGGATGGCGGTCGAGGCCAAGGAGGGCGACACGCCCGAGTCGGTCCACGCCGCCCGCCTCGCCGCGTGCGAACAGTTCGCCGAGCACTTCATCGCCCCGATGGGCTGAGGGATCGGCCCGGCCGGGGCCGACGGGATGCCCCGGTCGTCACGGTGACGGCGGCCGTGGGCGGGGTCCGCAGGCGCTGTGCCGCCGGCGGCGCTGGGACGCCCGGCTCCTGGCCGGGACGGTCAGGAGCCGCCGAGCACCGGCGCGGTGGCGGCGACCTGCTCGTGGGCCTGCACGTCGGCCTGATCCGGATGGGCGGCCGGCCGGTCGGGATCGGCGGCCGGCTGGTCCGGATGGGCGGCCAGTCCGCGCAGCGGGTAGTAGAGGACCCCGGCCACCACGAAGCCGACCAGGAAGGACAGGTCGGCCCCGTCCAGTTGCTTGGCCACCGGGCCCACCACGAGACCGGTGTCCATGAACGGCACCATGAGGCCGAAGCCCACCACCAACGAGAGGAGGGCGGGCCACCCCGACCGCAGGTTCCGCCACTCCAGCATGTGGACCAGGGTCTCGCGGTTGACCCCGTTCCGACGGTCCCGCCAGTCGATGGCCACCACGGCCAGGAAGGGCGCGATCCAGTACGCCGTGAAGAGCAGGACGTTCTGGAACTTGGCCGAGACGTCTCCGGTGTCGAGCCACAGGATCAGGAAGTACGCCACCACTGTCCCGATGATGGCCGAGACGTGGCGCTTGATCCGCACCCCTCCGGCCTGGGCGGCCAGGGATCCCGAGTAGTCGTTGAGGGCGTTGCTGGTCACGGCGCCGAACATGATGGCCACCAGGGCCAGCCCGCCCAGCAGTCCCCCGCCCATGAGGTGCTGCACGCCGGCCGCGGTCTGGTTGGCGAGGGTCTTGGCCCCCAACAGACCGATGGTGTACACCCACAGGAACGAGCCGGCCAGGCCGGCGAAGGTGAACCAGAACAGGGGCCGACGGGGGGTGTCCTTGGCCATGTAGCGGCTGTAGTCGGCGGCGTAGGTGGCCCAGCTGAATCCCCCGGAGAAGGCGATGGTCATCATCAGGAAGAACATGGCCACGGCCACCCCACCGTGGACACTGTTGTGCACCGGGAAGTCGCGGTGCTCGAGGATCTTGAAGGTGAGGAGCACGAACAGGACGGTGAGGATGGCCGCGCCCCAGGTCTCCAGCCGGTGGATGAACTCGTAGCCCAAGAAGCCCACCAGGCCCTCCAGAGCCAGTACCACCAGTACACCGACTGCGAAGGGGACATGGAAGAGGATCTGGGCGGCCTGGCCTCCGAACAGGCCGACCAGGGCGTCCCAGGCCACGGCGGACAGCCACTGGACGAGGGCAGGCACCGAGATGGACTTGCCGAAGGGGAGGCGGGCCAGGGGCAGCTGGGCCATGCCGGTCTTGGGCCCCCACAGGGAGAGGGCGGCGACCGGCGCGGCGCCAAGCAGGACGCCGACGACGATGGCGGCGATGCCGGTGGCCAGTCCGAGGCCCAGCGTGGCGGCCAGGGTGCCGGTGAACACTCCGGACAGCTCCATGTTGGGGGCGAACCAGACCGTGAAGTTCCGCCAGCTGGCCCCGTAGCGGCCGTCCTCGGGTATGGGGACGATGCCGGCCGTCTCGAGGGTGAGGTCGCCCTGGCGGGTGGGCCGAGCTCCGTCGAAGACGCTGATGGTGGTCACCGGTGCTGTCCTCTTCCTTGTCTCGCTTGGGTGTGTCGGTGGTTCGTCGGCTCGGGGTCGTCGGTCGGGTCGGTTGGTTGGAGCCGGATGCCCGGACGGTCGCCTGGACTCCCCTTGGTTTGGCCGGGTCGGGGATGGAATGATTCTGCACCGGATCCGACCGATCGGCGTAACCGGCCCGGGACCCGGCTCGACGGCGGGCCCGGCAATCGATGCCACCACCCGCTACTAGGGTCGGGTGCATCACGGCCCAGGAGAGGAATCCATGAGGGATATGAAGCTCGGACTGCAGCTCGGGTACTGGGGATCGGGCCCGCCGGCCAACGCCCCTGAGCAGGTGGCCGAGGCCGAGCGCCTCGGGTTCGACTCGGTGTGGACAGCGGAGGCCTACGGGTCCGACGCCCTGACCCCGCTGGCCTGGCTGGGGTCGCAGACCACCAAGCTCCGGCTGGGTACCGCCCTGTGCCAGCTGTCGGCTCGGACCCCGACGGCCATGGGCATGGCCGCCATCACCCTCGACCACCTGTCCGGCGGCCGGTTCGTGCTGGGTCTCGGAGTGTCCGGTCCCCAGGTGGTGGAGGGCTGGTACGGGCAGTCGTTCGAGAAGCCACTGGCCCGCACCCGCGAGTACCTCGACATCGTCCGCCAGGTCATCGCCCGCCAGGGGCCGGTCACCAACGACGGCCCCCACTACCCGCTCCCCTACCCGGGCGGCACCGGGCTGGGCAAGCCGCTGAAGCCCATCGTGCACCCGCTGCGACCCGAGATCCCCATCATCCTGGGGGCGGAGGGGCCGAAGAACGTGGCCCTGGCCGCCGAGATCGCCGACGGTTGGTTCCCCATCTTCTTCTCGCCCAACGCCGTGAAGGCGTTCGAGCCGGCACTGGCCGAGGGGTTCGCCCGACCCGGGGCCCGCCACACGGCCGACGACTTCGAGGTCATCGCCTTCGCGCCGACCATCATCGACGACGACGTCGAACGGGCGGCCGACCTGATGCGGCCGTCGGTGGCGCTCTACATCGGGGGCATGGGGGCCAAGTCCATGAACTTCCACTTCGACGTGTACGCCCGCATGGGGTACGAGGCCGAGGCCACCAAGATCCAGGAGCTGTACCTGGCCGGCCACCGGGACGAGGCCACCGCGGCCGTCCCCACCTCACTCATCGAGGACACCGCCCTCATCGGGCCCAAGGAGAAGATCCGGGACGACCTCGAAGGGTGGAAGGAATCCATCGCCACCACGCTGCTGGTGTCCGGCGGCCCCGACACCCTGCAGACGATCGCCGAGTTGGTGCTGTAGGCGCCGCGGCGGTGGATGTCGGGGGCCGGGTCGGTCCATGACCAGTCCCCTCACCCCCGTGGGTTCCCGAACCTCCGGCGCCGGCTCAGCTGGCGGTAGAGCTCCATGGTGCTCGGGTGGACGGCGTCGAACGGCTCGATCCCCTCGGCCACCAGGGTGAGCAGCTCGCTCATCAAGGCGTCCACGCCGGCCGGATTGCCCCCGAGGTCAGATGCTCGCATCAGCATGCGATAGAGGCGCTCGTCGTAGGGGCTGACCACCAGGCCCCTCCGGGCGGCCCACTCGGCACCCCGGGCATCCCCCTGCTGCAGGCACGCACCGGCCAGCCGTCCGGCGAGGTCGACCACCGCCGCCTCGATGGCCGGTGCAATCCCCTCGAGGATGGGCCAGTCCGAAGCCCGCAGACCGTCGAACGGCCGGCCTCGAACCAGGGTCAACGCCTGGCGCCACTGGTGGGGTTGGTCGGAGTCGGCGAGGGCCACGAACCGGCCCCAGTCGGTGCCCACCGTGGCCGCCAGCGCCAACCTTCCGTGTGACCGCGGCAGGTAGTCGGCGCCATCGGCGCTCTGACCCAGCGACCGTCTCGCCACCGATGCGGTCGAGTGGAGGCTCGACGGTGCCATGAGTCGATCGGGCCAGAGCGCGGTGGCCCAGGCCTCGTTGGACGCACCGTTGGGATGCATGGCCAGATAAACCACCAGCTCTTCAGCCCACGCTCGCGAAAAAGCGCGGGCCGCGCCCCGGATATCGATCGGTCCGAGAACGGCCACCTCCACCTCCGCCTCCCGGTCCGCGTCAGCCTCCGACTCCCGGTCCGCCTCAGCCTCCGACTCCCGGTCCGCGTCTGGTGCCAACTGCCCGACCCCAACCATTGGGGTGCTCCGCTTCGGCCCCGAGTCGGTCGCCACGGGAGCGGCCACGCTCTGGTCGGTCGGCGACGCGGGACCGCGAGCCCCAGTGGGGGCGGGTGGGGTGGCGGACCCCGCGGGGCTGGGCACCGGTACCGCTACCGGCCCGGCCCGGGGCGGTTGCCAGCCGTCGCCGTTCACCGTCCGCGGTAGTCGGATGGGGATCGTCACGTAAGGCTCCTCGGAAGAGAGCACCGACTGCCGGGACGCCGCAGTGTCCAGCAATGTCGCGACCTTGTCCAGCTCGTCACCATCGACCTGCTGAGGGAACACCACAGAGCCGAGCAGCTCGAGTGCCGTCGCCAATCCGTCGCCGGTGAGTCGGACCGAGTATTGGGCGTCCACCCGCTCTCCCACGGCCACAACCGCCGTGCCGCGGGCCGGGTCAGACGCCGTGTCGAGGATCTCGGCCACCTCGGCGTCGTCCACCGTGGGCCCGCAGATCACGGCCAAGGGTGCCCAGCGATCCGAGTCCTCGACGTGACGGGCGTGGGCGAAGGACGAATAGCCTCCGGCCTCCAGCAGTTCCGTGCCACCGAGCCTCCGTCGATACAGGGCGTCGAGCAGCTCGTCGGACTCGGGATAGGACCGGACCCCCGGGAACCTCTCCAGCTCCGAACCGAACCCCACCACGGCGAGCGAGAACTGGCCGGCCCAGAACGACGTACTGAGCTCCAGTGCCAGGGCCCGCACGACGGCGTCGGCGGCGGCCGGATTCCCCCGGACCACGAGCGAACCGAGCGACTCCAGGTTGACCATGACCAGCCCAGTGCGACTGTGGCCGACCGTGGCCAGCATCGGAGCGAGGGCCCGGGCGCGGGAGCGGAGCGGCCACTCCCGACTGGGTTGTCCGGTCGTGTCCGGGGGTGACGAGGCCAGACTGGACCGATCCACCACGATCGACGGCTCTTCAGCGTCAGCCAGCACCAGCTCGATTACCTCCGAGTGCACACGAACACCGAGTACCCGCGGAAGCTCGTCCGGCCGGACCGAGACGGGGCCGGTCACCTGGCGGATGGCCGCCTCCACCTCGTAGGTCAGGACCCATCCGTCACCGACCCGCAGCCTCTGCTCGAACCCGCTGAGGTCGCCCTCGGGCAGCCTGATGTAACGACCCTCGGGGCGGTACCGCTGTTGCACCCGCCGCATTCGATCGAGCAGCCTGACCACGCCGGCGCCGACCACCCCAGCGCCGACCGGGTCCACCGGAGGGACGGGCGCCCGAGGCAACCTCGGACCGACGCTGCCGTCGGCGATGGGAGTGAGGTCGTCCTCGGAATGGCGTGCGCCCGAGCGCTCGGCACCGGGGCGGGATCGGAGTTCGGACCGAGGTTCCGGAGGTGGTCGGAGCACCTTCTCGCGTCGAGGTTCGGAGCGACCTTCGTGCCCGAAACGGAGTATGGGATCCGGAGCCCCATCGGCGTCAGCGGGGACCGGCTCTGCCCGCGCCGTCGGCGTCGATGGCGCGGGAGGCCGGGGAGGATCGGAAGGCGGAGCGCTGGGGGGAAGTAGAAGTCTCCACCCCGCCGTGATCCAGTGCCCTGCATCCAGCGCTCGGCCGTCCTCTTGGGTGATTCCGTAGTTGAGCTGGGCCAGCTCGTGCCAGCGAAGGGCGGAGCCGAGCTCGTCCTCGGCGATCGACCACAGGGTCTCCCGCGAACGGACCAGGTGGGTCTTCGGCACCATCATCGGATCCGGCGGCGTCGACGGGGTGAGTGGTTCCGCCCGTCCCCAGGGCTCCGTCGGCTCCGTCGGCTCCGTCGGCTTTGTCGGCTCCGTCGGCTCCGTCGGCTCCGTCGGCTCCGTCGGCCCCGAGGGCGTTCCCGTGTCCGTGAGTTCGCGCCCCGGGCCCGAGGTCCTCGACGACGTCGCCTCCTCGTCGCGCAACGGGAGGTCCCGGACCATCGGGCCGACCTGCTCCGACGGCTCCACGTCCTCGAACGGCGCGTCCTCGAAGGGCGCGTCGGGCCACTCGGCCAGCACCGCCACCGGGGTGCCGACCGAGGATTCAGCCGACGCCGCAGCATCGCCGGCGTGCCCGTTGCGACTGGCAGGCGCAGCCGTGAGCAGTGCGGCGATGGGCACGAGGTCGTCGTCGGTCGGGTCCGGTGGGACCAGAGGAGTCAGCGAGACCGCCGCCGCGCCTGCCGTCCGGCCCACGTGAGCGGGCACGGCTCGCCCGACCGTCGACACGGCCATCGTGGTTCCGACCAGAAAGGCGGCCAGGGACTGCGCGGCACGGCTGGCGGGCAACCGGACCGGGGTGCGACCGGTGGCCCAGGAGCGGGTCTCAATGACGACGCAGAGTGCCATCCACGCCCACAACGACCAGGCCAGCACCAGGGCGATTCCGGCGATCCAACGAGCAGCCGCTTGCGGTGTGTCGCTGAGGTGGGAGGCACCGACCCGACCGGCCATCTGCCCCACCCCGCCGTGCGAGAATGGCACACCGGCCAGCTCGATCAGCGCGATGGGGATCCCCACGACCAACGCGGCGAGAACGGCCGCCGCCGTCGCCACCTTCACGGGACGCCAGCGGTCGGTAGCCACCGGGTAGATGCCCCTCGTCATGGTGAGCCCACCGTGACGCCCTGGACATCCACGGCGGAGGCCTGGGCCGACACGGGCAGTGAGTCGATGCCGATGATGCCCAAGACCTCGGTCGGGACCCGGAAACGGATCCGCACCGTAACGACGCCCCCCGAGACGGTGGCCGTCCCCGGGTAGCCGGCCGCCCGAGCAAACGACTCGGCGGCGGCCACCGCTGCCGAGGGGTCGAGCTGAAGTGCACCGGCACGAAGGGCCTCCACCGAGAGGGCGCCGGCACCCGCCCGCGCCGCCTGTTCGGCCTCGTCGGCCGCGGACTGCCGGGCGGCCAGGGCGGAGCCCCCGTCGACGACCAACCCCAACAGCGCCATCATGGCCACAAGGCAGAGCACCACGAAGGCGGACAGGGATCCGTCCTGGTCCCGATCGACGTCTCCCCTCACCCCGCTCACCCTCCACGCACCGATCGGTAGGGGTCGATGGGCGCTGTCGACGACGCCCGTACGGTGGTCGATCCGGGCAGCCCGGGAACGGCGACGTCGGCCAGTGGGACCTGGCACACCACCGTGACTGTCACGTACCCGCCCGGATAGAAGTGACTGGCGTCGGTGAGGACCTGACGCACCGGGCAGGTCCGGACTTGGCCCGAGGTGCTGATGGCCGCGTTGACTTCCGACGCCGCCCGGGCGCTGGCCGGGTCCGCTTCCACCGCGGCAACCTCGGCCCCTGCCCGTGCCGCCTCGACCACCTGCTGGCGGGCCTCGGCCACCCGGCCCAGCACCACCACTACCAGGACCACCATCAGTAGCACCGGGGTGAGTGTCACCAGTTCCACGGTGAGGCTTCCCTGCTCCTCCTTGGGTGACCGTCGAGTCATCCGGAGGGTCGGAACTGCTGTAGGGGGCCGACCTGGGTGGCCGAGACGGGCAGGTTCAGCCACGGGAGCACGGCTTCGGCCCGACCCGTCACCGTCACTTTCACCTCGGACCGCTCCGACGGCTCCAGCGACACCGCGGCGGACGCCGAGGTGACCGTCGACCCCGAGGCGGCCAGGACGGCATCGGCCCGGGCCTGCCCGGCGGCGACGCCACCCCCCACGGTTCGCGCCGCCCGGTCGCCTTCGGAGGCGGCCAGCTGGACCACCTGAGCCGCGTGGGCCCAGAGCGCGAATTGGACCACCGCCAGGAGCAGCAGCATCATGACGGGGACCACCAGCACCGCCTCGACCACCACCGAGCCCTCATCTAGTTGAGATTGATCGAGTTGGCCTTGGCAGTGACCTTGGCCACGATGATGGCGCCGACGGCGATGGCCAGAGCCGCAAAGACGGCCGTCAGGATGACCTTCTCGACGACGGTACCGGCCTCGTTCCACCCACCGGCGGCCCGGGTCCGGGCACGGAGATAGGTCCACAGCAGCGTGACGTGGTGAGGATGCATGATGGTTCCTTCCTGTTGGCGGGGGCGAAAGGCCCGGTTCTGACTGGTTCAGCGGTGTGCTGGACGGGAGCAGCCCGCTCAGAAGGGCGATGCCCCCGGGGGGTGGCCGACCACCCGCTCCGCATTGAGGACACGGAAGGTGCACCATCACCCGCCTCCGAGGATCCGGCTGACGGCGGGATAGCCCACGAAGAGCAGGAACCCCAAAAGCAGCAGGGCACCGGGCAGGAAGAGGCGCTCGGTCGTGGCGTTGGCGGCCGACTCCGCTTCGGCCTGCTCGTGCCGGCGCAACGACACCGCCCTGGCGCTCAGGGATTCCCGGATCCGCGTTCCTTCGGTGCCGGCCAGTTGAAGAGTCGATGACAGTTCCACCAGCTCCGGCACACCGAGCTCTCGCCCGAGACGGCCCAGCGCGCCCCACGGCGATTCGCCGCTGTCCCGCGCCCGGAGTAAGACCCGGTGCATACGGCCGGCGGCCCAATCCGAGCTGACTTGAGAGGCAGCCAGAAGGGCTCCCTCGATTCCGACGCCCCCGGCCAGGCTGAGGACCACCAGATCCACGAAGGACCCCACCACGCAGCGAAAATGCCGCCTCCGCTCCCTGGCCCGAGCAAGCAGTCCCATCACCGGGGCGCCGGCGCAGAGCGGGGCGGCCACCACGCCGGCCGCCACCGCCACTCCGAATGGAACGGACTGTCCGACGGACCAGGCGAGCGCCCACAGCACCGGGGGAACCATCAAGCCGGCCGCACCGGCCATGACCATCTTCGTGACCAACTGCTCGATCGACTCTCCGGTCGCCTCGAGGCAGGAGAGCACGCTGGTCCAACGGGGGTGGCCAGAGAACCGGCCCAGCTCGAGCCGGGCGACGACCTCGGATCCCAGACGCTCCGACCGCCAGCGAGCCGGTTCCTCGGGAGATGTCGATCCGACCGGCCGGTCGAGTGCGACGACCAGGGCCTCGAGGCTGGTCGGCGGCGGATACGCTCCGCGGACGACACCGAGGACGCCCAGTCCGACCAACGCGCCGATCGCGATCCCCACCGTCACCCGGCCACGACCTCGGCACCCAGCAGTCGGACCGGCGCTGGAGGTCGGGCCAACCAGACCATCAGTGTCATACCCGCCGCGTAGAGGGCCCCGACGGCGGACAGCACGAGCTGTCCCTCCGTGGTTGCGAAAGGGGCGAGATAGGGGCGGGCCAGGACCGCCAGTCCGACGGCGAACGACACGGAGAACACCAGCACCGTACGAACCGCGCTCCGCACAGACGCCCGACTGGTCTCGATCCGCAGCCGCAGGGCGACCTCGTCCCGCGTGGAGTCGGCCAGGGCCGCCAGAAGATCCCCCAGGCGCTGGGCTCGGGCCGCAGTGGCCAACAGCAGGGCGCACACCACACGGTCGGCGCTCGGGTCGTCCAACTCGTCGGCGAACTGGAGGAACGCCTCCCTGGGCTGAGCACCCGCCTCGAGCCGGGCGGACAATCGGACGGTGGCGGGCCGGATGGGCAGAGGTGCCAACGGTGCCGTGGCCGTGATGGCCTGGCCCAGGCCGGCCGACGCGGTGAGGGTCCCCTGGAGCATCTCCGTCCAGGTGGCAATGGCCTCTATCCTGGTGATCGCTGCCGAGTTCGACGTCTGTCTCAGCAGTCTGGGAAGGCCGACGATCGTCACTCCGGCAATCGGCACGGCCACTGGCCATCCGGTGACCAGGAACGCCACTACTCCCCCCATGGCGGCGAGCAGCAGGACTCGCCAGCCACCCGGCCGCCTGCTCCATGTCGTGACCCGGGCGGTGGAACGCCTCGGTCCCGGTCTGCCGGATGCGCCGGCCGCCCAAGCCATTCGGCCGGTGCGGTCAGTGTGGTCGGTGTGGTCGGTGTGGTCGGTGTGGTCGGTGCTGGTCGGTGCGGTCAGTGTGGTCGGTGTGGTCGGTGTGGTCGGTGTGGTCGGTGTGGTCGCCCCACCACGACAGCACCAGACCGACCAGTCCTGCCCCCAGACCCAGCCCACAGGCCACGGTGAGCCACGGCACCGCGCCTACGCCCGCCATCGAGCTCATGCCGGCGTCCCCACTCTGGGCGACCGGGTCGGGACGAAGCCGGCACGGTGCAGCTCCTCCACCGTCCGCTGGCGAAGCGGAGACGCCGGCACTGCGGGCCCGTCCGGACCGGGCCGATAGACCTCGTTGGACACCACCTGGACACCATCGGCGTCCACCACCTCCCGGATCGACGACACGAACCGGCGACGCGACAGCACGGCGGGAAAGTCCTCGACCCCAGGGAGGCCGGACGTCGCTGCTTCTAGATGCCCATGCGAGTCGACGCCCGCGGATGGTTCCGGACCACCGGTCTCGCTGTCCAGGTGGACGACGAAGTGGACAGAACCGGCAATCAGCAGGTTGCTCGCCTCCAGCGGGAGGCGCTCCGGAGCCTGGATGGCATAGGAGGCGATCCGCCGGAAGGCGCCAGCCGAGGAATCGGAGTGAATGGTGCACATCGATCCGGACCGACCTTGGCTCATGGCGTTCAGCATGGGCAACACCTCGTCGCCCAGCACCTCCCCCACGATCACCCGGTCGGCATTCATCCGGAGCGCCCGGCGGACCAGATCGGAGACGGCGATCAGCCCTGCTCCCTCTACATTGGGCGGCCGCGCCTCGAGCGCCACCAGGTCGGGGTGCCGGCGCTGGTCGGCTTCGAGGCCCAGCTCGAGGGCCTGCTCGATCGTCACGATGCGCTCACGAGGAGGGACCTCGGCGGCCAAAGCCCGGAGCATCGTCGTCTTGCCCGAGTTCATGGCCCCGGAGACCACGATGTTCTTGCGCGCTCGGACTGCGGCGGCCAACAACGATGCCAGCTCGGTACTGATCGTCCCGAGGTCGACCAGGTCGCCCAAGGTGAGAGCGGCATATCGGTGCCGACGGATGGAGACGGCCGGTCGCGTGGTCACTGCCATCACGGCCGAGAGCCGGCTCCCGTCGGGAAGTCGCAGGTCCACCTCCGGTCGGGCCAGGTCGAACCGCCGCTCAGCCAGGCCGAACCGGCTGGCGGCTGTCCGCACCATCTCGATCACCTCCTCGTCAGATCCGGCTATCGGCGGCATCAGGCGTTTCGACCCGTCGGCGAAGGTGGCCCAGACCCGATCGCATCCGTTGATGTCGATGTTCTCGATCTCGGGATCATCGATCAGCGTCTGGAGGCCCCCCATGCCGAACAGGGCATCCAGGACCGACTGGGCCAGGATCCTCTCCTCATCCGGATCACTGGGCAATCCACGCGTTGACGGAGCGACGGTGGTGGGCGGAGCCCCGGGACCAGTCAGTACGTCGGCTGGAGGAGTCCCGACCCGTCCTGTGGCCCCGCGGTGGGAGATGCGATCGAGATGGACGAAGATCCGCTGGCGGGCGAATTCCCTGCGATTGTCGCCGGTCAGTCCAAGCGCGCTGTTCCCGGCGAGGTCTTCGGCCACCAGCTCACGGATCTCGCTCGCCAGTGTCCGATTCACTGCATCTCCTCGCGCCGAGGCCCGTCGGCTGCCGCTTCGGCCGGGACGGGTGCAAGGGCCCGGGATTCGGCAGGGTCCCATGCAGACTCGGGTGTCGAGGCCGATCGCAGTGAGGGCTCGACATCGCCGGCCAACCCACTGATCCCTCTCCGGCGCCCCTCTCGCCAGAAGAAGTGCGTCAGCCGGCGAGCCGATCGCCTTTCGGCGGTTCGCCCCATGCCGGATGGATGGCGCTGATCCCGTTCGCCCGCTCTGCTGTCGTCCTCCCCCTTCCCTGTCCGGTCGACTGTGCCCTCCTGTTCCCCGACCCCGGGGGCGTCCCCTTCCACGTCGCCGTCTCGGGCCACTGTCAGAGCCAGCCGGCGGGCCGAGGCCACGAGCAGTGAACGGGACAGCTGACGGGCGCTCCCGGCCTCGCCCGCGGCGACGTGCGCCGCGGGCGAGTCGCTGGGGACCTCGCTCAGCACCGAGAGCCCGGTGAAGTTCTCGATAGCGGCACTGTCGTGCGGTCCTGGCCCGACGACGACCAGGCGTACCCGATCGCCACACCGTTCGGCCAGGCCCGGGGCCCGCTCGCGCACCTTGAGGATCGACGGAGGGTCCCTGCGTGTCACGACGACCACGAGATCGGAGCGATCGAGCCAAGGGCCGGTCTCAGTATCGTCGCCGCCGTTGACCTCACGGGTGCCAGCCCACCCACCGTCGACAGGGAGTCGCCCTCCGTCGACCACGAGATCCCGCTGTACGTGCTCAGGGGAACACGAGCTGCGCAGGAGCGAATCGACCGCGGCGCTGGCCTCCCGCCGTCCATCCGGACGGACCAGCACGTCCAGGCCGCCCGGGAGCGCTTGCAGATGGGGTGAGAGGGGAACCTCCCCTTCCGAGCGGCGCGAAGCGGTGAGGTAGCTGGACCATCCCAGCGCGGTGGAGAGCCGGAACCGGGCGGCAAGGTCACCACCGAACGGGTCGGCCTCGACCACGGCCACGCGACGATGGTCGGGCCAGGTGGCAGCGACCAGACAGGCCAACGTGGTCACACCCGGGGCCCCCTTGACGGAGACGAAGGTGACCACGCGCATCAGGAGCCCGATCCACCGTCAGTGCCCTGGGCTCCAGCCGGGAGGAGTACCAAACTCACCTGAGACGCCGCCGCGGCCGTGGCCACCGCAGCGGCCAGGGTCGACGGCACCTCGACGGAGACCAGTTCGGAGGCCCCCGATGGGCTGGTCGCCGAAGGGACGGCGGTCTGGAATATCGTGGCCTGGCCCACGAGCACGCCGGTCGATGACGGGGCGCCTCCGTTCGATCCCTCCGCTGCACCGGCACCCGCATTGACGGTGGTGCCGTCCCCTCCGGTCCCGGCCAGCGGGAGGACTGTACCGGCGCCGAGCGTCTGGACGACCATGACCTCGTCACCCGGGACGAGACCGGTCGAGGGCAGTTGTCCGTCCTTGAGGGCAAGGCCTACGACAGCGTTCCCACCCGACACCGGGCGGTGCGCCGTCACGTCGCCTCGGGTCAACAGGGAACCGGCCGGGACGGTCACCGCTGCCCACGTTCCCGACAGCTCATCGGCACTGGACACCGGGATGGTCGCCAGGCCTCCGGAGCTGGCCACTTGGGCGGTACCAAGATCAGCCGAAACAATGCGTTGCCCCTGTTGGATGGTCGACGTCACCACCAGGACGGGCACCCGGCGGCCAGCCGAGGAGTAGATGCTGGCGAAGATGGCGATGCTGGCCAGGACCAGCAGGGCTGAAGCGACGGTGACGACAGGTCTCCGCCCTCGGGGCACGACGGGGAGCCGGTACTGGCTCCTGCCGTCGGTCGTCTGCGGCCTCGTCGTGCGTTCGAGCAGCGTGGTCACAACGGGGCTGCTCCGGAGAGGGCACGGGGACCGGATTCTCCGGGCTTGGCGGACAAGCCGAAAAATCCGGAATTGACGCTCTCGACCTGCACCACTCGGACGGCGGCCAAGGCGGCGGTGGTCAGCGGCGGCAGGACGCCCTGACCGGAGACACCCACCGCGGCCCACGAGACCGACCAGGTCACGGTGGCCCGGACCCGATAGGCCGCATCGTCAGGGTTCCCGTCGGGGGACGGCTGGCCGATGGACGAGGCCCGGTAGGTGTGCTGACATCCGGTTTCCTGCTCCTGCGCCGACACAGCGAAGTCGAAGGGTCGACCCGGTCCGCCGCAGACAACCTGGCCACCGTCGCCCGTCTCCCACGTGACCGACACCGGAGTGGCCACCGCGGTGGCGCTCACCGACCCCGCGGTGGCCGTGACAGACAGTGGGTGCCAGATCGACGGACCGATCCACAACCACGTGGGCAGGTTGACCACCGAGGAGAACGCCGGATTGAAGTGCAGGTCGGGTGCGGGCAGGCGCAAGGAGTTCTCCGCCTGCAGGGCCAGCCCCCGGGGATCGGTTCCGGGAGATCCCTGTGGGACAGACGGCGGGGAGGGTGCAGCCGATGGAATCCACTCCGTCTGGGTCGTGCTGGCCCCGTTGAGCCGGTCGATACAGGTCACCGAATACCACCCTCCCGGGGTCGGGCCGCCCGGGGCGAAGCCTCCTAGATCGTTGAGCAGCAACGACGTGGAGGTACAGGCCCAGGGACTCCCCCCGCCAACACCTGTTCCGGATCCCGTGCCGCCTCGGGACGTGCCCGGCATCCCCCCAGCACCCGTCGTGCCGGGGCTTCCCGCAGACGAGCCCCCGTCGGAAGCACCCACCGAGACCGTTCCCCCGGGGCCCTCGGACCCCGACGCCGAAGCGGAGGCGGCGTCCACGTCCAGCAGGCAGACTGCGCACACGGCTGCGACGGCTGCGACGGCTGCGACGGTGGCGATCGCCGCGGAGCGATCCCCACACCCGAATTGCCGACCGTTGTCGATGCTCCTGCGCCATGGCGAGCAGACGATACGAACGACTCTGCCGCTGGGCCACGAAGACTGCATGCTGCGTGCAACTATTTCGGTCCCGGACCGATGCAACGGGCGATGGCTCCAACGATGGCTCGAGGGGGCTGGTCCAACGGTCGATCACCGGCTCAATGGTCGCTCTGCAACCTTGCTCCCGGTCGCTCCGCAACCTTGCAGGATCGTCAGGCCTGCTCCGGCCCCCTCGCCACGTCACGATCGCCCCGGGAGTTTTCACTTGCCACCGAAGACATTTCTCGGAATCGGCTCCTCGGCCGGCGCAGCGTCCGCGCTACCGGATTCGACCGCAGGCAACCACGGGGCCGATCGACGACCGCACCGACTCGGACAGCGGACGGCCGCGAACTCCGGACCTCGACTCGGGAGATGGGCCGATCAGAGTCGATCACCTACTGCGCAACGGCGACCACAGGGGGTGTTCGAGGTTGGTGGACGCCCATCACGCGTCGGGGGGATTGTCCGGGTGGTCAGGCTTCGTCGAGCGTGACCGATCCGACCGGAGGACCGGAGGGTGTTGATCCGGTCGGTGCCGGTTGGGTCGGGGCCGGTTGGGTCGCCGGGGTGGGTGCGGATGCTGCCGGGAGGGACGAGGCCGTCGAGGGGGCTGAGGCCGGTTCGGTGGATGCGGGACTGTCCAGTTCCGACGCCCCTTCGACCTCGACGGCCTGGCCGGTCACCAGCTTGGCACTGAACTTGACGGCCTTGGTGGCCGTCACCGCACCGGTCTGCAGGGGGACGGCGATGACCAGCAGGATGATTCCGACCACAAAGAACGGTCGGATACCGAGCAGGATGATCCCGACGCGGCCCAGGAGATAGGGCGGGGAGCAGACCACCGCGCCCACCGCGCCACCGATCGCCGTGGCAGTGAGCTTGTCCCGCCTCGAGCGGTCGGACTTGACCCCGATGATCCGGGCCGGGACGGCCACGTAGGTGATCATCATGATGGCCACGACCACGCTCAGGACGAGCGCGAACCAGATCCTGCCCCAACGCGCCATGACCATGGTGGCGAACCCGAGCCCGAGCCCGATAACGAACCCCCAGCCGAGGACGGTCTTGCGGTGCTTCCGGGCACGGGCGAAGGCCGGGCGGATGTCGGGGTGGAGGGGATCGGCCACCGAGAAGGCGAACACGGCATTGAGGAAGTAGGCCGCCGCGGTGACGGCCGCGATAGCCAGGACGATGGGGATGAGAATGGGTCCCTCGATGACCCGCAGGCTCTTGCCCCGGAGCAGGTGCAGCTTGAGGTCCAGCATGGCCAGCCAGATCAGCATGGCCGGCAGCACCTGGATGAGGGTCAGCCGCCAGTTGGTGAACAGCAATTTGACACCCTGGAACAGCATGGCGAACGCCCCCACCACCAGGGTCAGGGGGGCGAGGAACCGGCTGCGCTGACTGAGAGAAAGGATGACGCTCTCCACCAGGGCATCGTCACCGTTGCGGATGGCTGCCACCATGCGGTGCAGCTGGCTGTAGACGCTGGCCCGTCGGGTACCGGTGTCCGGATCGGTCGCGTCGGCAGTGACCGGTCCCGGGTTCGGGGATCGGGTCGCGCCCTCCGGGTGCACCGGCGGGCTCGCAGCCCCCACGTCATTCGCCCCTTCGGTCACCGCCCCAACGCTACTTGCCGCCCTGACCCCGGAGTACCCCGAGCTCCCCTGATTTCACCCGTGTCCCACGGCCCCTCCGGCTGGGCCACACTGGACCTATGGCAGCCCAGTACATCTACACCATGCGCGACCTGCGCCGCTTCTACCCGCCCGACCGGGAGGTGCTGAAGGGCATCAACCTCTCCTTCTATCCCGGGGCCAAGATCGGCGTGATCGGCGCCAACGGCTCGGGCAAGTCGTCGCTGCTGCGGATCATGGCCGGCGAGGACGACGGCTTCACCGGCGAGGCCCGCCTGACCCCGGGCTTCACCGTCGGCTACCTGGCCCAGGAGCCCCAGCTCGATCCGGCCAAGGACGTCGCTCGGCAACGTCGCCGACGGCGTGGCGCGAGACCAAGGACCTGGTGGACCGCTTCAACGAGGTGTGCGCGGCCATGGGCGAGCCCGACGCCGACTTCGACAAGCTGCTGGCCGAGCAGGCCGACCTGCAGGACAAGATCGACGCCGCCGGCGCCTGGGATCTCGACCGCACCTTCGAGATCGCCATGGACGCCCTGCGCCTGCCGCCGGGCGACGCCGACGTCGCGACCCTGTCCGGCGGCGAGCGCCGGCGGGTGGCGCTGTGCCGCCTGCTGCTGTCCAAGCCCGACCTCCTGCTGCTGGACGAGCCCACCAACCACCTCGACGCCGAGTCGGTGGCCTGGCTGGAGCGGACCCTGCAGGAGTATCCCGGGCACCGTGGTGGCCGTCACCCACGACCGCTACTTCCTCGACAACGTGGCCGGCTGGATCCTCGAGCTCGACCGGGGCGCGGGCATCCCCTGGGAGGGCAACTACTCGTCCTGGCTGGAGCAGAAGCAGGCCCGCCTGGCCGGCGAGGAGAAGGCCGACGTCTCCCGCCAGCAGGCCCTGCGAGCGGGAGCTCGAGTGGATCCGCATGTCGCCCCGGGCCCGCCAGAGCAAGGGCAAGGCCCGCATCAACGCCTACAACGACCTGGTGGCCGAGGCCGAGGCGGCCGAGCGGCGGGCCGACAAGCTCGAGATCACCATCCCGCCCGGGCCCCGCCTGGGCGACCGGGTGGTCGAGGCCGACGGACGTGGTCAAGGGCTTCGGCGACCGGCTGCTGATCGACGACCTGTCGTTCCTCCTGCCCCCGGGCGGCATCGTCGGCGTCATCGGACCGAACGGCGCCGGCAAGACCACCCTGTTCCGGATGATCGTCGGCGAGGAGAAGCCCGACGCGCGGCACGCTCGACGTCGGGGCGCACGGTCGAGCTGGCCTACGTCGACCAGTCCCGGGACGACGCTCGACCGCCGACGCCACGCGTCTTCGAGGAGATCACCGGCGGGCGTCGACCGCATCGTGGTCGGCGGCCGCGAGCTGCACGGCCGGGCCTACGTGGCCAGCTTCGGGTTCAAGGGCAGCGACCAGCAGAAGAAGGTGGGCGAGCTCTCGGGCGGCGAGCGCAACCGGGTCCAGCTGGCCAAGGTGCTGAGCAGCGGGGGCAACGTCCTCCTGCTCGACGAGCCGACCAACGACCTCGACGTCGACACGCTGCGGGCCCTCGAGGACGGCGCTGCTCGCCTTTCCCGGGTGCGCCGTGGTCATCAGCCACGACCGCTGGTTCCTCGACCGCATCGCCACCCACGTGCTGGCCTTCGAGGGCGACTCCGAGGTCCGCTGGTGCGAGGGGAACTTCAGCGACTACGAGGCCGACCGCAAGAAGCGGCTCGGCGTCGACGCCGACCAGCCCCACCGGATCCGCTACAAGCCCCTGGTCCGTGACTGACGTCGATGGCGACCGATCGAGGTCGACGATGAGGAGCCAGGGCCGGACGTTCGCCAGCGACAACTGGGCCGGCGTGCACCCTGAGGTGATGGCCGCGGTGGTCGCAGCCAACGGTGAGCACGTGCCCGCCTACGGGGAGGATCCGATCACCCAGGCCACTCACGCCCTGTTCCGGGATCACTTCGGTGCGGGAGCCGAAATCGTCCTGGCCTTCAACGGCACCGGGGCCAACGTGGTGGGACTCCAAGCACTGCTGCGTCCGTTCGAGGCGGTGATCTGCGCCGAATCTGCCCACATCAACGTGGACGAGTGCGGCGCTCCCGAACGCTTCCTGGGCAGCAAGCTGGTGGCTGTGGCGACCCCGGACGGGAAACTGACCCCGGAGCTGGTGGAGGCGGCGGCCGGCGGCGTTGGGGACGAGCACCACGTGCAGCCCCGGGTGGTGTCGATCACCCAGTCCACCGAGGTGGGCACGTGCTACCGGATCGAGGAGGTCGTCGGCGCTGGCCGAATGGGCCCACGCACGGGGTATGTGGCTCCACCTGGACGGGGCCCGGCTGTCCAACGCCTGTGCATCATTGGGGTTGGGCCTGGGGGCATTCGGATCGGCCGCCGGGGTGGACGTCCTCTCGTTCGGCGGGACCAAGAACGGGGCCATGGGAGCGGAGGCCGTGGTGTCGTTCCTGCCCGCCGAGACTGCCGGATTGCGCTACATCCGCAAACAGTCCATGCAGCTGGCTTCCAAGATGCGTTTCATCGCTGCCCAGTTCGACGCGCTGCTCCGGAACGACCTCTGGCTGCGAAATGCGACCCACGCCAACGCCATGGCCCGGCGACTGGCCGAGGGGGTCTCCGATCTGTCCGGGGTGACCCTGGCCTACCCCACCGAGGCGAACGGGGTGTTCGCCGTCCTGCCTCCGGCGGTGACCGAGGCACTGCAGGCCGAGTACCCCTTCTACGTGTGGGACGAAGCGTCCGGCGTCGTACGGTGGATGGCATCGTTCGACACCACCGAGCAAGACGTGGACGCATTTGTCGAACTGGTGTCCGAGGTGATGGGCGAGCTCGGCTGACCCGGTCTGGTCAGGTGCCGGTCGCGTGGGGAGGAGTCCTCCCCCTCTGTTCTAAGCCGGCGACGGCGGCCTCGCGGTCTCGTCAGGCAACGAGGCCGGGGATCTGATGCAGCTCCTGGGGGATGTGGACGGGGCTCCAGTGCCGGTCGATCTCCTTGTACGTGCACGGGTTGGCGTGCATGTAGAGGTAGATCACCCCGATCTCCGAAGGATCGAGTGGCATCGACGAAGGACCAGGGAAGCGCTCCGATATCGCCAGGGGAGACATGAAGAAGGAGAGGGCGAAGACCTGGAAGTCGCCTTCGTCGACGGGCTTCAGGTCGATGCGGCACATGCGGTCCCAGCTGCTCGAGAGCACGATCCCGGTCGACGATTCCTCGAACAGCACGAGGTTGTCGGCGGTGACCAGCAGGATCACCGGTGTCAGCGCGACGGGTCCGGCACCGGCACTGCTCGCCACGGTGTCCGGGCCGAGCAACAGTCCGATGGTCCACGAGCCCTCGGCCTCGGCGCCGAGGCCCGGCACTCGATCCTCGAACCGCTCGAAGTAGTCCGGGGTGAGCGACCGCATCTCCAGGATCTCGAAGAGCTCCTTGGCGTACTCGGGCACACTGGCGAGCGGCGAGGTCGGGAGGTGCTCCCGTTTGGTCCACATCGACACGGCGCGCGCCTAACCGTCGGCCCGGGACGGGGGGCGTCCGAGAATCAGACCCGGTCCGGCCGGCGGACCATGCCCGTCCAACCCCGGAGGTGAGGGGAACCGAGAGGGAACGGCCAAAGTCCCCCCACGCGCGCCTCGCCGGTTGCCGGCGGCTGACACTCGATTCGGATGCATAGGCACGGCAGGCGGATCTCCCGGTCTTCGTGGAGGGCAGTTTTGACGCCCATCCACCGTCTCTATCGGCCCGGAGCCGCCCAAACCTGAGTCTGAGTCGCGACCTCGGACGACGGTGGGCACTGAGCCTCCGTGAGGGCGCGACAGCCTGCCCACACATCCCGCCGAATGACCAGCTCAGACCAGTCCATTGGTCAGGGCGGTCGGGGTCCCGGACCGAGCCGGTTGAGGCCGCGACGGCCGCGCCTCACTCCTCCCGGCGGAACCGGGGTGGGTCGGCCGCCGGGGCGGGCGGGGCCGGGCCACGGGCCCTCCGCCTGGGTCGGGACCGTGTGGGGACGACGGGCGGCTCGGGGGTGATCCACTGCCAGTGGCCTGGTCCTCCGAGGAGCTGGAACCCCTGGTGGGTGCGTTGCTGGTGGTGGCGGTGGCAGAGCCGGGCCAGATTGGCCAGGGCAGTGGGGCCGCCCTGGGCGAAGTCGGTGACCCAGTGGTCGTTCTCGAGGCCCAGCCGGGCGTCACACCCCGGGACCACGCACCGCGAGTCCCGTTCGAGCAGGGCGGCCCGCACCGACCTCGGGATGTGGCGGCCCGGCGAGTAGACGGTGGTGACGTCCACCCCGTCGGTGACCACCAGGCGGGTGAGGGCCTCCCCCAGGTGGGCCACGGCCGTCTCGACCGACACCGGTCCCACCCCGGGGATCTCGCAGAGCTCGTCGCCCGCCACGTGCCCTCGGCGCAGGGCGGTGAGGTCGGCCCGGATGAACAGCTGGGCCCGGGGGTCGGGGGTGGGACCGGCCTCCTCGCCCCTCGGGCCGAGGACGCCCCGGCCGGTGACCAGGGCCACCAGGGCGTCGGCCCGGTAGGCGTCCCCGCCCTCGTGGGCCCCCGCCGTCCGGGCCTGCTCGAAGACCCGCTCGGCCTGGGCCTCCAGGGCGGCCCGGACCCGGGCCCCGGCGTCGGGGGCGAGCAGGGCACGCAGCACGAAGGCCCCGTCGGTGTCGGTGCCGGTGAAGCACCGCCGGTTCTGGTGCAGGCGCCGGTAGTGGCGGGCCTCCTCGTCGGCGGTGCGCCCCTGGGCCTTGGCCCGCTGGCACCGCTCCCGCAGCTGGGCGTCGGTGTCCGCCTTGGCCCCCGCCACCAGCTCGGCCTCCTTGCCCGGGTTCACCGCCACGGCGTCGGACACCTGGGCGGCCCGTCGGCGGGACACCGACCCCTCGCAGAAGGCCCCGGCCAGCTCGGGCTGGTCACCCAGCTGCTCCCCCAGGCGGATGAGGTCCTTGGTCTCGCCCACCGAGTCCCCGGTCTCGGCGGCCAGGTACTCGGCCGCCGACCGGTGGCCGCTCCGCCGGTGCAGGTTGGACTCCCCCACCCGCCGGGCGGTCAGGGTCTTGCCGGCCACCCCGCACCGCTCGACCCGGGTGAACAGGCGGACCCACCGGACCGAGTCCTCCCCCGAGTAGCGCTCGGACTCGAGGGAGGCCACGATGCGGGCCAGGACCGCCGCCGCCGCCTCGGCCTGGGCGTAGTCGGAGGCGGCCCCGGGACGGTCGGGAGGGTCGGGCCGGTCGGTCTCGGGGGCCATCACTGCCATGGGGACAGTGAACCAGGAGGGTGTAGCAACCCGGCGGCCCGCACCCGGCGGCGGCCTTCCAACCCGGTGCCTCAAGGCGGCGCGGCGGGTCCCGACGGGGGCCGGCCCGGTCCGGGCGGACCGGCGAAGGCCTGGGCCACCGACATCCAGTCGGACGCCAGGTCGCCGTCGACGACGAGCGCGGTGTCGACCACGTTGCGGCGCTGGGTCACCACCAGGCAGAAATCGAGGGCCGGGCCGCTGACCGACGACACGGGTCCGTCGATCCCGGCTGGTCCGGCCACGAAGTTCCACGGCTCCCCGGCCGGGGAAGTCAGCACCACGTCGATGCGTCCCGGGGGTACGTCACGGCCGCGGGCCAGATAGGAAAAGTCCCGGGCCCGGACGCCCAGGTGGGCTACGTGCCGCAGGCGATCGGTGGGCTCTCGTGACAGCCCCAGGGCATCGGCCACGTCGGTTCCGTGGGCCCAGGTCTCCATGAGCCGGGCCGAGATGAACGACAGCATCCCCATCGGCGGTCCGAACCAGGGGACCCGGGCGGCGGGATCGGCGTCGGCGAAGGCGGCCATCATGCCCGTGTGGGCGCTGTCCCACCAGGACAGCAGACCGTCGCCGTCCTCGGCCCGGCCCCGCACCAGGTGGACCTCCATGGGATCCCCTGGCTGGGCCATGGCCTGCTCGACCAAACGGGCGAAGGTCTCGGGCTCCACCATGGCCAGCCGGCCGGCGTCGTCGAAGAAGGCCAGGTGGCTGATCTGGTCCCGCACGGCCCAGCCCTCGGCCGGCGTCGGGAGGTCCCACTCGGGGGAAGCGGCGGGCCAGGAGGCAACCAGACGGCGGCAGTCGGCGTACTCGTCGTCGAGGTCGTCGAGGAGTTCCGGCAGGGTGGCCATGGGCCGAGGTTACGCCCGGTCCGGTCCCGTCGGCGGGGGCCTCACTGCCCGGTCTCCAGCCAGCTGCGGTGCTCGCCCAGGACCTCGACCTCGGGATGGGACCAGACGAAACGCTCCACGGCGTCGAGCACCTCCTCCACGTGGCCCGGGGTGCCGGCGATCGCCGCGAAGGCCAGCTCCGAGCGTTGCCACTGCTCGAGGTAGCCGACCTCGGCGGCGGCCACGCCGAACCGCGACTTGGCCACCTCCACGATGTGCTTGACGACGGCCCGCTTGGCCTTGAGCGAACCACTGACGGGGATCCGGAGTTCCATCGAGAGGGCGCAGGCGTGGAACATCCGACCAAGCATCGTCGCCACGGAGACGGGGTGCCAGGAGGCCGTGCGGCCGCGGATCGCACCGTGGTCCGACGCCGGCGCGTCTCCTGGGTCCGGCCGGTGGACTTCCGTGACCCGACGGCCGGTCCACCCGACGGACTGTGCCGCCATGGCCTCCCGCTCCTGGGCGGTCATGTTGGGGTCCTCCGACTTCCATGTGGCCACGCCGGGAAGCTCCTCCCCGATGGCGGACCGGTCGAAGCCGGCCAGGAAGGCGGCGGCCGGGGCGGACCGGAGCCTCCCGAGCACCGACTCCCGGACCCGGCCGGCGGGGATGCCGGCCGAGTCCAGCAGGGGTCCGGGGGGTCGCACCCCTCAACTCACCGACCCGGCCGCCCGGACCATGGCATCGACGTCCGACCACCCGAAGCCCACCGTCTCTCCGGCCACGGTGCGCGTCGAGGGGTCGACCAGCACGAAGAACGGATAGCCGGTCACCCGGTAGTCGGCCCAGGCCTGATCGCTCATGATCACCGGCACCGACTCCGCTCCCACCGCCAGCCGGGCGATCTCGGACGGATCGACGGTGGACGAACCCCTGGTTACGGCGACCACGGTCAGCCCATCGGGCCAGCCGGTCACCGGTGGGTCGCCCAGGCCCCGCCAGAACCCCTCGCAGCCGTCGCACCGGGTCTGGAGGAAGCAGAGCAACACCGGGCCGGGCAGCGAACCCAACCCGATCCCAACGGGCTGTCCGTCCGGGCCCTCGCCCACGACGTCGGCGGCCGGCCACCGCTCCGAGGGGACCTCCGGTCGGGCGGGAATGGGTCGGAGCCCGGCCACGAAGGCCGGATCGTCCAGGGGGTGACGGCGTCCGCCGGGACCCGTCGTCGGCGGGGAGGGCCGGTCGGGACCGGTCGGTCGAGTCATCCCGGGCGGACGGGCCGGGCTACGCCGGCTCCGGGTCCCCGTCCTCGATGACCTCGATGGCCTTTCCGTTCCCACACCAGCGGCACGAGACCTCTTCCACCGCCTCCTCGAGCACGTCGACCTCCTCGATGGTCAAATCACCTCCCACCGAGTAGTGGTGGAAGGCCTTGGTGCGGCGACTGGTGACCACGTCGAAGCGGGTGAGGTTCCCGCAGGCGGTGCAGCGGTAGCGGGCCTGTCCGGCTGACGCTCCTGCCGGAGCGGAGGGGCGGCCGGCCTCAGGGGCAGCGGACGATGCGTCGGTGCTCATCGGCCCCACGGTACTCGGCGCAAATGACCGTCCCGGCCGGGCCGGGGCCCGGACCCGACCGGCAACACCCCTGACCGGCGAGGCAGACGCCCGCACCGACGGTTGTGGCCACGACGGAGCCGTGCAAATCTGCGCTGATGACGTACGTGCTGGTCCACGGAGGAGGCTTCACCGGATCGTGCTGGGACGAGCTCCGGCCGGTACTCGCCGGACCGAGCGTGGCCGTCGACCTGCCCGGACGGGCAAGCCGGCCGGGGGACCTCGCCACCCTGACCGTGGGTGACTTCGTGGCGTCAGTGGTCGATGAACTGGTGGAGCGGGACCTGACCGACGTGACACTGGTGGGCCACTCGATGGCCGGGCTCACCCTCCCCGGAGTGGCCGAGGCCGTGCCCAACCGGCTCCGTCGCCTGGTCTTCGTCTCCTGCGCCGTGCCGCCGCACGGGATCCCGTTGGCCGAGGTGCTGGGCGGCTTCGGCCCCACCGTGGCCGAGATCGCCGACCGGCTCGGCGAGGCGTTGGTCGACGGCTCGGGGGCCCTCCACCCCGATCTGGCCCGGGCCATGTTCTGCAGCGACATGGACGAGGACCAGACGGCGTCGACGCTGGCCCGGATGGTCCCCGAGGCGCCCTCGGCCCTGACCGAGCCGACCGACCTCACCGGGCTGCGCCACCCGATCCCCCGGGCGTACGTGCGGCTGACCCGCGACGCCAGCATCAGTCTCGAGGCCCAGGACCGGATGATCGAGAATCTGGCGCACGCCGAGGTCGTCGACCTGGACGCCGGCCACATGGCCATGATCAGCCGGCCGGGCGACCTGGCCGAGCTGCTCGAGGCCCTCGGCGGCGATGGCCTCGGCGGGTGAGGCGGACGTGCGACAGGCGATGACTTCCGAACTCCGGGGCCGTCTCTGCCTGGACAGTCCAACCGAGAGGAACCCCCGTGCGCACCCTGATCGTCACCGAGTTCATCACCCTGGATGGCGTCGTCGAGGCACCCGGCGGCGAACCGACCCATCCCCACGCCGGCTGGACCATGTCCCTCGGCGTCCCCGAGCTCTACCAGTACAAGCTGGTCGAGACCCTCGACGCCGAGTCGCTCCTGCTGGGCCGCACCACCTACGAGGGTTTCTCGGCGGCCTGGCCGGGCCGGGACGGCGAGTTTGCCGAGAAGATGAACGCCATGCCCAAGCACGTGGTGACGAGCACCCTCCACGACCTGGACTGGAACGCCGAGGCACTCGTCGGGGACGTGGTCCCCGGCGTGCGCCGTCTGAAGGAGGGTGACGGAGGTCCAATCCTGGTGGCCGGGAGCGCCACGTTGGTGCGCACCCTGCTGGCCAACCACCTGGTCGACGAGTTGCGGCTGATGGTCTTCCCCGTGTTGGTCGGGGGCGGCCTGACGATCTTCCCCGAGGACCGCGCCAAAGTCGACCTGGAGCTCATCGAGCTCGTCCGCTACTCGAGCGGCGTCCTCCTGCAGGTGTACCGCCCGGCGCCCTGACCGGTCGAGGGCGGCCTCGGGCCCGGTGATCTACCCTCTTCCGGATGAGGGGGAGGTGGACCGGGACAGGGGTGATGGCGGCAGCACTACTGCTGACCGCGGGGTTGGCGGCCCGGTCGGTTCCGTCCGACGCCGCGTCGATGCCACCGACTGCGGCGGCCGGCGCCTCCGGCGGCGCCTCGGGGGGCAAGGTCGCGATCACCCGGGACAGTGCCGGCATCCCCCACATCAGGGCGGCCAACTTCACCGCCCTCGGCTACGGCGAGGCCCTGGCCTTCTCGCAGGACAACTTCTGCACGCTCGCCCAGGACTTCGTCACCGTCAACGGCCAACGATCGAAGTACTTCGGTCCCAAGGCCCTCAGCCTCAACTACTCGGCCGGTGCCTCCGACACCAACCTCGACTCCGACTTCTTCTGGAAGTCGGTGAAGGCCCGCGGCCTCCTGACCAAGGAGATCCACCAGGCCCCGCCGCTGGGACCCCTCCCGCAGATACTGGCGGTCTACAACGGATTCGTCTCGGGCTACAACACCTATCTGCGTTCGGGGAAGGTCACCGATCCGGCGTGTGCCGGCAAGCCGTGGGTCCGGCCCATCACGCTCACCGACATGCTGCTGCGGGGCTACCAGGTGGTCATCGAGGCCTCGAGCGCCCAGTTCATCACCATGGAGGCCAGGGCCAAGCCACCGGCCCCCTCCCCCTCGGCCACGACCCCCACCTCGACGGCGACCGCCACCACCGCCTCCGTCGGGAGCGCGGCACCGAACGCCTCTGCACTGGTGGCCGACTTCGGATCCAACGGCAACGACACCCTGGGCTCCAACGGGATCGGGATCGGGTCCCAGGACACGGCGGCCGGCGACGGCATGCTCCTGGCCAACCCCCACTTCCCCTGGCGGGGCACCGAGCGCTTCTGGATGGTCCAGCTCACCGTGCCGGGCCAGTACAACGTCGAGGGCGGCACCCTGGAGGGGTTCCCCCTCGTCGGCATCGGCTTCAACCGGCACCTGGCCTGGACCCACACCGTATCCACCAGCTTCCGGTTCACGTTCTACCAACTGCACCTGGTCCCGGGTGACCCGACCAGCTACACCGTGGACGGCCAGGTCCACAAGATGGGGCGGCTGACCGTCTCGGTCGACACCGGCCACGGCACTGCCACCCACACCTACTACACCACCCGCTGGGGCACCGTCGCCGACGTGGCCCAGGCCGGCTACCACTGGACCAACACCACCGCCTACGCAGTGGCCGACTCCATGGGCAACGACAGCTACCGGGCCGCCAACCAGTACCTGCGCATGGGACAGGCCTCGTCGGTGCAGAACCTGCTGGCCGTGGAGTCCCGGTACCTGGCCATCCCCACGTTCAACACGATCGCCTCCGACGACAGCGGAAGCGCCTACTACGGCGACGTGGGGAACACGCCGAACGTGCCGCAATCGCTGATCACCTCGTGCACGCCGCCCGGCCTGGCCCAGCTCGTCTACAACGCCGCCGGTGTCGTGACGCTGGACGGCTCCCGCTCTTCGTGCGCGTGGCAGAACGATGTCGGCACGCCGGTACCCGGCATCTTCAACGCCTCCAACCTGCCCCACACGATCCGTACCGACTATGTGGAGAACTCCAACGACTCCTACTGGCTGGCCAACCCCAGTGCCCCGTTCCCGGCCTACTCGCCGATCATCGGTCACGTCGATGTCGAGCAGGGGCTCAGGACCCGTCTCGGCAACCAGATGATCGCCCAGCGGGTGGCCGGCACCGACGGACTGGGGGTACCCAAGTTCACCCTGACCACACTGCAGGCCATGTGGGAGAGCAATCAGTCGCTCCAGGCCCAGTTGGTGCTGGGTTCGCTCGTTGCCGCGTGCCGGGCCCAGCCCTCGGCCAAGTCCACCAAGGGCACGACGGTCGACCTCACTGAAGCCTGTTCGGCGTTGGCCGGCTACGACAAGACAGGAAACCTGGACGCCAGCGGGGGGTGGCTCTTCTCGGAGTGGTCGTCCTTCGCCCCCTCGAGCGGCTTCTGGTCTGACGCCTTCAACCCCGCACAGCCCCTGACCACCCCGTCGCAGCTCGACGCCACCAATCCGGCCGTCCTGACCGCCCTGGCCGACGCCGTGCTCATCCTGCAGTCCCACCACATCGCGCTGGACGCCACCTACGGCGACGTCCAGCACGTCACCCGGCACGGCATCAAGATCCCCATCCCGGGCTGCGACACGGGGTGCTTCAACGCCATCTACGCCGCCGACGGCCAGGGTGGACCACTCGCCGCCGCACCGTACGGTGAGGTCTACGACGGTTCCTCGTTGGTGATGACCACGGAGCTCACGCCGGCCGGGCCGGTGAGCCAGGGCATCCTGACCTACTCGCAGGCCACCGACCCCGCCTCCCCGTGGTACGACAACATGACCAAGCTCTATTCGCAGAGGCACTGGGTACCGCTGCCCTACACGCAGGCCCAGCTGTCCCGCGACCGTGGCGCCCGGACGGAGACGGTCACCGCCCCATGACCTGGCTCATTGTCCGGTCAGGGCTCGGGCCCGCCGGGCGGCCACCGGGAGGGCTCGATTCAAGGCCCTGACCGGACACGCCGATGTGAAGCCATGCACATCCGCCCCGACTTCCTGAGCCGGACCAGAGGTCCCGACCCGGCCGGCACCCTGGAGGCGAACGCCGACTACAGCGCCCACAGCGACGACTGGTTACTCGGCGAGCGGGACCGCAAGCAGCGGCAGTTGGACGAGCTCACCCGGCACCCGGACCGCTCCGCGGTCTGTTCCCTCCTGGTCAGCCTCGACGGTGAGATCGAACGGATCACCGACGAGCTGATCCGGCGGGCCCGCTCGAGGCACCCCTCCTCCCGCGGCCCGATCGGCTAGTCACCGCCACGAGCGCCGTGACCACCGGTCAGGTGTACCGGCGGACGGCGGCGACAGCCTGGGCGCGGTATCCGCCACCGAACAGCACCGTATGCACGAGCAGCGGGACGAGGCGGAAGAGGTCGACCCGCTCGGGCCACCCGGGATCGAGCGGTCGGACCTCTTCGTAGGCCCGCAGCGTCCGGTCGGGGACGGGGCCGAACAGGCCCAGCATGGCCAGGTCCTCCTCCGGATGGCCGCCGTGGGCGGACGGGTCGATGAGCCAGGGCCGGCCGTCGACCCCCCACAGCACGTTGCCCCACCACAGGTCGCCGTGCACCAGGGCGGGGCCGTCCAACGGGACGAGCTCGGGGAGCCGGTCGACCACCTTCTGCACGGACGAAGCCATGCGGCACCGGGCAGCCAGTCCGAGCAGGCGACCGCCGTAGAAGGCCGCAGCGTCGGGCTGCTCGGCGGGATCCACCCGGCAGGTCCCGATCCACGAGGAGCCACCGCCCCACACGGCCCAGGGGGCTCCGTGCAGCGAGGCCAGCGAGCGCCCCAGCTCCTCCTCGTGCCCGGGGGTCCTCGGCCCCTGCTCCACACGAGTGGTCACCAGCAGATCCGGCTCGGCCAGCACCACCGCCGGAACGGGGGGCGCCCCGCCCACACCGGCCAGCGACCGGAGCCCCTCGGCTTCGTCCACCGCGCCGGCTCCCACCTTCACCACCAGGTTCCGCCCCGCCACCCGGACCAGCCAGACGCTCCCGGAGACGGGGCGGGACTCCTCGACCGGTCCCACCGCCTCGGCCACTCGGGTCGACCAGGACCTCGAGGAAGCCGAGAACGACGAGGACGACGGGGGCCGGTCGGTCATGGTGATCAGTATCCCCGGCTCGCGCCAGTGGGGTGGTAGCACGACGACAAGTCGAGGGGCTGACCACATTGGCTCAGGCGCCGGCCCGGTGCACAATGGCTTGATCGAGGAGGAGGCGGACACCCGGGTGCCGAGAGCGGACGGATCGTGACCACACGTCTGGGCGGTAGGTGGCCCTGACCGGCCCGGGGCTACCCGTGGCCGTCTACCGGCTCCGGGCCACCTTCCGGCAGCGGTGGGGCGGCTACCTGTCGCTGGTCCTCTTGATCGGCCTGGTGGGAGGGCTGGGCCTCGGTTCGATGGCGGCGGCCCGTCGGACCCAGACCTCGTTCGCCACCTACCTGGCCAGCACCAACCCCTCCGACCTGAGTATCACCGTCTTCGGCGGGGTCGGCAACGGTGGAGGTGCGGCGCCGGCCTACTCCACCTCGGCCGTCGATGGCGTCGCCCGACTGCCCGGCGTCAGGCAGGTCGAGGCCGCCGTCCCCGTCGCCGCCGCACCGCTCGGTCGGAACGGCGCACCCGAACTCGCCGGCATCAACAACGTCCAACCCGTCGCCAGCGTGGACGGGCTCTTTTTCCACCAGGACCGGTTGGCCCTGGTGGCTGGACACTTGGCCGATCCACGGCGGGCCGATCAGGTGGAGATGACGGCCCTGGCCGCCCACCTGATGGGCGTCCACGTGGGCCAGGTCATCCACTACGGCCTCTACAACCAGGCGGAACAGGGCCAACCCGGCTTCGGGACAGCGTCGGTCCCACCCCACCGCCGGTTCACCGCCACGCTCGTCGGGCTGGTGCAGGTGAGCAACGCCGTCGTCCAGGACGACATCGACCGCTATCCCACCTTCGAGTTCTTCACTCCGGCCATGGGACGCTCGATCGTGGACGATGCCGGACAGGGGGCGCAGGGTGCCATCACCTACGGACTCCGGCTCGACCGCGGCGACC
Source organism: uncultured Acidimicrobiaceae bacterium (assembly GCA_963817005.1). GTDB lineage: Bacteria > Actinomycetota > Acidimicrobiia > Acidimicrobiales > RAAP-2 > Bog-756. The sequence goes on along the minus strand of CAWFMN010000004.1, from coordinate 241,309 downwards.
AGGGAGTGCCCGCCGCGGAACGGGAGTTCGCGTCGGTGTCCCCACCGGACAACACCTACGGCTTCCACGACACCGGAACCGTCGAGGTCAAGGTGGAACGGACCATCAGGCCGCTGGTCATCGCCCTCGGCGTCTTCGGGGGCGTGGCCCTGCTGGCCGCGCTCCTCATCGCCGTCCAGTTGATCTCCCGCCTGCTGGGCGGCGCCGCCGCGGACCTGACCGTCCTCCGGGCCATCGGGGCCGATCGGACCGCTCTGCTGGGTGACGGTCTGATCGGCGTGGCGGCCTCGCTCGTGGTCGGGTCGCTGGTGGCCGCCGCGGTGGCGGTGATCCTCTCGCCTCTGTCCCCTCTGGGGCCGGTTCGACCGGTCTACCCCGACCCGGGGTTCGCCGTCGACGGGACGGTGCTCGGGACGGGGGTGGCGGTGCTGGTCATCGTGCTCGGTGCCGCCGCCCTGCTGCTGGCCCGGCGGGGATTGCCCCATCGAGTCGCCGAGCGGAGCCGCGCCGGCGCACCCACCCCGTCGAGGGCCGTGCAGGCCCTGGCCTCGACCGGGGTACCGGCGCCGACCCAACTCGGGGTCCGCTTCGCCCTCGATCCGGGCCGGGGTCGGGCCACGGTGCCGGTGCGCTCGACCCTCCTGGGTGCCGTCCTCGCCGTGGTCCTGATGGTGACCACCCTCACCTTCGGGAACAGCCTGCGCTCCCTGGTGTCCCATCCGTCCCTCTACGGCTGGAACTTCACCTACCTGCTGAACGCCACCAACACCACGCCGCCGGACACGTTGCGGCTCCTCGACCACGATGCCCACGTGGTGGCCTGGGACGGGTACGACTACAGCGTCGCCGAGCTCGACGGTCGGGCCGTCCCCTTCCTGTTCGAATTCGGACACTCCGACCTCAAACCGCCCATCAGCCCGCCGATCCTGGCCGGCCACGCCGTCGAGGGCCCGGATCAGATCGTCGTCGGGGCCGCCACCCTCGCCGGGTTGCACAAGCAGGTGGGCGACACCGTCACCGTCTCCTACGGGACGCCCCAGGACGGGGACACCTACGTGGCCCCCCGCCGCTTCGTGGTGGTGGGGACGGCCACCATGCCCGCCGTCGGATACTCGAGCGTCATCGACGACCACACCTCGATGGGCACCGGTGCGCTCATCGACGTGTCGAGCCTGCCCCGTTCGTTCCAACAGGCCACGCAGAGCTCGATCGCCGCCCTGAACGGGCCGAACCTGGTCTTCGTGCGACTGCGACAGGGGCTGTCGGCGGCGGCCGGGAGAGCCGACCTGCAGCGGGTGACTGCTGCCGCCGACCGCGTCCTCGCCACCGTGCCCGGGGGGGCGGCGGCCGGCGACACCGTCTCCGTCGTCGGCGTCCAACGCCCTGCCGAGATCGTCGACTACGGCACGATCGGAGTCACACCGGCCCTGCTGGCCGCGGCCCTGGCCGCCGCGGCCGTCGTGGCCCTGGGTCTGACCCTCGTGGCCTCGGTCCGCCGGCGGCGACGGGAGCTCGCCCTGATCAAGTCCCTCGGCTTCACCCAACGCCAGCTGGCCGCGGCGGTGGCCTGGCAGGCGTCCGTCTCCTCGGCCGTCGGTGTCCTGGTCGGCGTGCCGATCGGTATCGCCGTGGGGCGCACCCTGTGGACCCTGTTCGCCCACCAGATCGAGGCGGTCCCCGAGCCCGCGGTTCCCGTGCTGTCGGTGGTGCTCGTGGCGTTGGGCACGCTCGTCCTGGCCAACCTGGTGGCTGCGGTGCCGGGGCGCATGGCGGCCAGGACGCCGACCGCCCTGCTGCTCCGGGCCGAGTGACGGGCTCCGCGCCTGCCCTTCCCCCTTCATCGAACACCTGTTCGCTACAGTGGCGCCATGACCGTCACCCTCCAGGGGTCCCCCGGCGACCTCGGGACCCCGCTCCACCAGGTCACCTTCGTGGTGGTCGACGTGGAGACGACCGGCGGATCACCGACCAGCGGCTCGCTGACCGAGGTGGCGGCGGCCACGTACCGGGGCGGCGAACTCCTCGGCACGTACCGAACCTTCGTGCGGCCCGACGGGCGCATCCCCCCGTTCATCACCGACCTCACGGGGATCGACGACGCCATGGTGGTGGACGCCCCCCGGGCCGGCGAGATGCTCCCCTCGTTCCTCGAGTTCGTGGGCCGGTCGGTGGTGGTGGGTCACAACCTCCGCTTCGACCTCTCCTTCCTCGACCATGCCCTCCTCTCCTCGGGTCGGGAGCGGTTGGCCAACCAGACTGTCGACACCCTCGCCCTGGCCCGGCGGCTGGTGGGCGACCAGGTGGACAACTGCCAGCTCGGGACCCTGGCCGCCTCGCTCGACCTCCCTCACCGGCCATCGCACCGTGCGTTGAGCGACGTGTTGGCCACGGGCGACCTGCTGCACACCATGCTGGAGCGGGCGGGCTCCTTCGGGATCCTCGACCTCGGGGAGCTGCTCGACCTGCCCCGGCTGGTGGGCCATCCCCAGGGGGCCAAGCTCCGCCTCACCGTCCGGCTCCCCCACGGGCCCGGTGTCTACTGGTTCACCGACGCCGCCGGTCACGTCCTCTACGTGGGCCGGGCCAACGATATCCGGGCCCAGGTGCGCTCGTACTTCAGGCCCGACGGCGGGCGGGCGGTGGCGCGGCTGCTCGCGCCAGCTCGCCGCCGTCCACCATCGGCGGTGCCCGGGTCCGCTGACCGCGTCGGTGCTCGAAGGCCGACTGATCCGGACGTGGGCCCCGCCGTTCAACCAGGCGCGGGAGGACACCGAAGAGGCGGGCCGCGGGCGCCGGGGGCCGGGTCTGGACCGACGAGCAGCTGTCCGGCGACCCGGTCGTCCTGCTCACCCCACTGGCCGAGCGGGTCAGCCAACTGGCCGCCCAGCAGCGCTACGAGGAGGCCGGTGCCGTCCGGGACGAGGCCGAGCGGCTCCGCGTCCGGTTGGACCGTCACCGACGGGAGACGTCGCTGCGTGAGGCCGGCCGGATGGTCCTGGCCGTCGACGGCGAGGGTCGGGTGGTTCTCGACCGGGGCGTCTGGGTCGGAGGCGAGCCGGGGGCCGGCAGGAGTCCGGGCGACGTGGCCCACGAACCCGACGATGCCGACCGCGAGCGGTCCGTCGTGGCCCGGTGGCTGGCCGGCAACACCGGCAGGGTCCGGATCCTGGAGGTCGAGTCGCCCCTCGGGATGGTCATGCCGGCCCACCGGATCCCGGAGTTGGCCGAGCTGTGCGGTCGCCAGCTCGGGCCACCGTCCGCGGTGGACTCAGCCGCCTGAGCTCACCCTGCCGCCTCCCGGGCCGAAGCCTCCCCCGAGACCCGGATCAGCGACTGGAGCACCTCAGCGGCCTGCCCGCCGTCGATGACCTGCCCGGCCAGCACGATGCCGCTCGGCAGATCGGGGACCTTTCCCACCACCACCAGGGCGGCGGCGGCGTTGAGGACGGCGATGTCCCGGTGCGGGGAGGGCTGTCCCCCGATGACCCGGAGGATGGCGGCGGCGTTGAACGCGGCATCCCCACCGCGCAGGTCCTCGATGGAGGCCGGCTCGAAGCCCAGGACGCGAGGATCCACCCGGTAGGCCGAGGTCTCGTACCGGCCGTCGTCTCCCCGGATCAGCTCGTGGACGGTGGAGGGCCCGGTGGTGCTCAGCTCGTCGAGACCGTCGTCGCCGTAGACCACCACCGCCCGCTGCGCGCCGTTGGCGGCCAGCACGCCGAGCATCTTGTCGGCCATGGCTGGGTTGCTCACCCCGACCACCTGGTACCGGGCCCGGCCCGGGTTGGCCAGAGGGCCCAGGTAGTTGAAGACGGTGGGGACGCCCAGCTCCTTGCGGACCGGGGCGGCGAAGCGCATGGCCGGGTGGAAGCGGGGGGCGAAGCAGAACCCCATGCCCACCTCGTCGATGCACCGGACCACCCCGGCCGGTCCCAGGTCGGCCACCACCCCGAGGGCCTCCAGGACGTCGGCCGCGCCCACGGCGGAGGACGAGGCCCGTCCGCCGTGCTTGCACACCTTGGCCCCGGTGGCCGCCACCACCAACGCGGCGATGGTGGAGACGTTGATGCTGCGCAGCCGGTCGCCGCCGGTGCCGCAGGTGTCGATGACCTCGAGACCGGCCGGCAGATCGAGGGGAACGGCGTGGGCCACCATGGCCCGGACGAAGCCGGTCATCTCGTCCACGGACTCCCCCTTGGCCCGGAGGGCGATGGCCAGGGCGGCGATCTGGGCCGGCGAGGCCTCCCCGGCCAGTACCTGGCCCATCACCGTCTCGGCCGTCTCCGCGGTCAGGGAGGTCGCCGACAACAGGTCGGTGAGGACGGCGGGCCACCCTCCCAGTGCCTCGAAGGCAGTGGTCGCGGGCGTGCCCTCGGCCGTGGGTGCGATCGGGTCCCCGACCATCAGTCCCACCACAGATCGTGGTCGAGCACCCCGCGGGCGATGAGGCCGAGCTGGACCTGGGAGGTGCCCTCCACGATGGTCAACTGCTTGGCGTCCCGGTACCAGAGCTCGGTCGGGTGGTCCTCCATGTAGCCGGCCGCACCCAGCAACTGGACGGCGAGGCCCGAGGCCCGCACTGCCAGCTCGGTGGCGTGGTACTTGGCCATGGACAGGTAGGGCACGTACTCCTTGGTGAACTTTCCCTGGTCGGCCAGCCAGGCGGCGCGGTAGGTGAGCAGGCGGGCCGCCTCGATGTCCACGGCCACCTTGGCGATCTCCCACTGGATCCCCTGGAAGTCGGCGATGGTCTGGCCGAAGGCCTGCGCGCTCCTTCACGTACTCGGTGGCGTACATGAGCGCGCCCTCGGCCAGGCCGATGCCTCGGGCGGCGACGATCGGGCGCATGGCGTTGAGGCCCAGCATGGCCAGGCGGAACCCGCCCACCTCGCCGATGACGTTCTCGGCCGGGACACGCACGTCGTCGAGCACCAGCTCGCCGGTGTCGACGCCCCGCACCCCCATCTTGTGGTCGGTGCGACCCACCGACGACGCCCGTCCCAGCGACCGCTCCACGATGAAGGCGGTGATCGAGTCGTGGGCGCGGCTGGACGGGTCGCCCGTCTTGGCGAAGACCGTGTACCAGTCGGCCTCGACGCACTCCGACATCCAGCACTTGGTGCCGGTCGAGCACCCAGTCCCCGTCCGGCCGGACCCGGTGTCGGGCACGGCCCGGGTCCGCATGCCGGCCACGTCGCTGCCGGCCTGCGGCCTCGGACAGACCGAAGCCGGCCCGCAGGTCGCCGGTGGCGATGCCCGGCAGATAGCGCTCCTTCTGGTCGTCGTTGCCGGCGATCAGCACCGGCCCCACGGGGAGCCGGGTCAGCAGGAGCATCAGGGCGGCGGTATTGGAGTACTTGGCCACCTCCTCGATGGCGATGGTCAGTCCGAGGATGCCGGCCCCCGACCCCCCGAGCTCCACCGGCAGGCACAGGCCGAGGAGGTCGGCATCCCGGAACGCCTCGAAGAGGTCGGTCGGGTAGTCGCCGGTGGCGTCGATGGCGCGGGCCCGCGGTTTGACCTTGTCCTGGGCCAGCCGGCGGACGCTCTGCTGCAGCTCGGCCAGTTCGGGGGTGAGGTCGAAGTCCACGGACGACGAGGCTACCCGAGGGGTCGGTGGGACCCCACCAGGTCATCGGCGGCGGCATGACCCGAGCCGGCGGGCACCTGCGGGCCGGCCCAGTGGCCCCCGGTAGGACTTCGCACAACCGTCGCCAGGCCGTCGCGAAGCCGTCAGCGAGAGATCACATCCCGAGTTCAAGCAACCGTGGCCCCGCGTTCATCGTCCTTTCTAAGGTCATGGCCCATCAGTGGCACCCGGTGCGCGGGCCAGGACGTGGCCGGCACCGGGCCGGAGACAGGCCGACGGAGGAACGTCTGCGTGCACACCGACCCTGCCCCTCGCCGCTGGCCGCGGTGGGCGGCGCAGTCCTCGATGCGGGGAGGCGGCGAAAGCGGGGACCGGCGGCGGTCTGACCGACGGCCCGGAGGGGATGGACCGGAGCGCCCGGGCGACCGAGCACCGTCGGGCGCGGCGCCACCCGCCTGACACGGCGTCAGTAGGCTGCGGCCCATGACTCCGCCCGGACTGCGTCCTCCCCCGCCCACCGGGAGCTCGGCCCTGGCCCCCGGCACCTACGACGGCTCGGTGGTGGTGGTGACCGGGGGCGGCACCGGACTGGGCAAGGCCATCGCCACCGAGTTCGGCCGGCTGGGCGCGTCCGTGGCCATCCTGAGCCGGGACGAGGAGCACCGTCTGGCCGGTGCCGCGGCGGTCGAGGAGGCCGGGGGGACCGCCTTCGCCACCCCGTGCGACATCCGGGATGCCGACTCCATCGCCAACGCCTTCGACGCCACCGAGCTGACCTTCGGTCCCATCGACGTGCTGGTCAACAACGCGGCGGGCAACTTCCCCGTGCCGGCCGAGGACATGAGCCCCAACGCCTGGCGGACGGTGGTGGACATCGTGCTCAACGGAACCTACCTGTGCTGCCGTGACCTGGCCCGGCGACTGATCCCGGCCGAGCGGGACGGGGCCATCGTGAACGTCGGGGCCTCCTACGCCTGGACGGGTGGCCCGGGGTTCGCCCACTCCGCCGCGGCCAAGGCCGGGGTCAAGAACCTGACCGAGACGCTGGCCGTCGAGTGGGGCCCCTACGGAATCCGGGTCAACGGCCTGGTCCCCGGACTCATGCCCCACGAGGACGAGGTGGCCGCCATCGCCGCGGTGCCCGGCAAGTACGAAGGCCAGGACTCACGGGTACCGGCCGGCCGGGTGGGCTTCCCCCGGGAGCTGGCCTGGGCTGCAACCTACCTGTGCTCTCCCTACGCCGCCTACGTCAGCGGCCATTCGCTGGTGGTGGACGGGGCCAACTGGCAGCGCCGCCACACCGTCCAGCCGCCCTTCACGCCCATCCGAGAGCAGCTCGACCGCCCGCCGTTCGGCGAGAGCAGGCCCCCGAAAGGAGCCCCCTCATGAGCACCCTGAGCCCGGACGACCGGCGGCTGGTGACGTTGGAGGTGGACGGCCACGTGGCCGTGATCACCAACAACCGTCCCGAGAAGCACAACGCCATGAGCGACGAGATGGACCGGCGCCTCTTCGAGGTACTGGCCGAGGTGCACGAGCTGCCCGAGGTGCGGGCCGTCATCTGGCGGGGCGAGGGGAAGTCGTTCTCCTCGGGACGGGACACCGACCAGTTGGGCATCCGCACCGAGGACATCTCCGATCTCGAGTTCATCGAGCGGGGCCACCGGCCGTCCCAGATGTTCTTCACGATGCCCGCCCCGATCATCTGCGCCCTCAAGGGCTGGGTCATCGGCGGGGCCTTCGAGCGCTCGCTGCTGTGCGACATCCGGGTGGCCGCCGTCGGCACCAAGATGGTCCTACCCGAGGTGGTCCACGGGGTCATCCCCGACACCGGCGGCATGGCCCGGCTCTTCCAGATGGTCGGTCACGGCGTGGCCGCCGACCTGGCCCTCACCGGCCGGGTGATGACGGCCGAGGAGGCTCTGGCCCACGGGATCATCAGCCGACTGGTGGCCGACGAGGAGGAGCTCGACGCCGTCACCCGGGAGATGGCCGAGACCATCGCCGGGGCCCCGGCCTTCACGGTCAAGATGGCCCGGCGGACGCTCTACGGCCTCGGTGTCCACGAGGTCCAGCGGTCCATCGCCGAGGAAGCCGTGGCCCAGTCCATGGTGTTCGCCTCCGGCGACTACGCCGAGATGAAGGCGGCCCGGGCCGAAGGGCGCCCCCCGGTGTACCGGCGGCGCTGACCCCAGGCCGGCGGTGGCGGCGCCGACACACCTCTCGAGGCGGCGGTTCACCGCCGCTCGTGAACGGGTAGAACGGAACCGATGACCGGGAACCCCTTCCCGGGACCAACGCTCGCCAGGGAGGGTCCATGACCACCACCGATCAGTCGGCCCAGCCCGTCCACCGGTCCGGCACCTTCGCCCTCGGCGGGCGGGAGGTCCATCGCCTGGGCTACGGGGCCATGCAGATCACCGGGGACGGCGTCTGGGGCGAGCCCGCCGACCGGGACGAGTGCGTGCGCACGGTGCGCCGGGCCGTCGAGCTCGGGGTCGACCTCATCGACACCGCCGACTCCTACGGCCCCGAGGTGTCCGAGGACATCCTCTTCGAGGCCCTCCACCCCTATCCCGAGGGACTCCTCATCGCCACCAAGGCCGGACTGACCCGCCAGGGGCCCGGCCGGTGGCTGCCGGTGGGCCGACCGGAGTACCTGCGCCAACAGTGCGAGATGAGCCTCCGGCGCCTCGGGGTGGAGACCATCGACCTGTTCCAGCTCCACCGCATCGACACCAAGGTCCCGGCGGCGGAGCAGTTCGGGCTGCTGTCCGATCTCATCGACGAGGGCAAGGTCCGCTCCGTCGGCCTCAGTCAGGTGGCCGTGCCCGAGATCGAGGCCGCGCTGGCCGTGGTGCCGGTGGTCAGCGTCCAGAACCTCTACAACCTGAGCGACCGTTCGTCCGAAGACGTGCTCGACCACTGCGAGGCCGAAGGGATCGGATTCATCCCGTGGTTCCCCATGGCCGCCGGAGTCCTGGCCCGTCCGGGCGGACCGGTGGACGCCGTGGCCACCGCCACCGGGGCCACCCCGTCCCAGGTGGCGCTGGCCTGGCTGCTCCACCGGTCGCCGGTGATGCTGCCCATTCCCGGCACCAAGTCGCCGGGCCACGTGGAGGAGAACTGCCGGGCAGCCACGATCGAGCTCACCGAGGACCAGCTCGCCCTACTCCGCAGGGCCGCCGGCTGACGGCGGTCCGGACCCGGGCGGCCCGGAGCTCGATGAGCAGGACCCCGGTGTGGTCGCGCCGAATGCCCGAGGCCCCCGCGCTCATGCCCTGAGGCGGCCGGGTGGCCCGGCGGCACTCCTCTCACTCAGGGCCGGTCGGTTCCGGCGACGACTGCCCACTGCGGCCAGCGCGTCGGCCACGGCGAGCAGCATCCCGGAGCCGAGCTCGTTGGGCAGGCCGGCGGTGGACTCGTTCTGGATCCACACGTGCAGACGACGGATCCGGTCGGGAAACGGGTAGATCCCGAAGAAGTGCTCGATCGGCTTGTCCAGATCGAGCAACGCCGCGCCGGCCATGGCGGCGACCACCGCCGGACGGGCCCGCCGGTCCACCGCCAGCGCACCGGCGGCCATGGCGGCCAGGCCGAGCAGTCCGTCCCGACGGGCCACGGTCAGGAACCGTTCCCCGGCGTCATCGGCCGATCGGTCACATCCCCAGTGGGGGATGGCATCGAGCAGCAGGTGGGACCCCACGCCGACGGCAAAGGCGGCCACCGGCCGACGCTCCAGGGCCCGGCCGATCAGGACGCCGGACAGCACGTGGTTGGTCACGAACACCGGCCCACTCTCCCAGGTCGGGGGAGCCGTGCGGGGTCACCGTCCCGTCCACCGGACCGAGGGACGGCGGTGACTCGGCGAGGGACCGGGGGCTGCGGCCCGGTCAGACCGCCCCGAACACCAGCGGTGCCGACTTGACCCCGGCGATGACCGGCGAAGCCGTCCGAACGACCGGACCGGCCACCTCCACGGAGGCGAACCGGCCGAGCAGCTCCTCCAGGAGGATGCGGCCCTCGAGGCGGGCCAGCACCGCCCCGATGCAGAAGTGGGCACCGAAGCCGAAGGCCACGTGCGGGTTGGGGTCACGGGCGCCGTCGAACCGGTCGGCGGTGGGCCCGAACACCGACTCGTCGCGGTTGGCCGACGCGTAGAGCATGAGCACGGGCTCGTCGGCGTCCAGCCTCCGGCCGGCCAACTCCACCGGCCGGGTGGTGGTGCGCATGAAGGCCACCACCGGCGAGGTCCACCGCAGCATCTCTTCGATGGCCAGGGGCAACGCCCGCGGTGTGGAGGACAGGAACCGGTGCCGAAGCCGCTCCCACTCCCCCGGGGACGAGGCCAGGCCGAGCAGGCCACCGGACATCATGTTGCGGGTGGTCTCGTTGCCGGCCACCAGCAGCTGCACCAGGAACATGCCGAGCTCGGCATCGGTGAGGCGGTCCCCGTCGACTTCGGCCGCGCCCAGCTCGGAGATGATGTCGTCCCTGGGGTGGGCCCGGCGGTCGGCCGCCGCAGCCAACAGGTAGGTGACCATCTCGCCGCTGAGGGCCGCCCGCTCCTCCTCGGGCCAGTCGGTGGCCCCGGGGATGACCGCCTCCGACCACCGGAAGAACCGGGGCCACTCGTCCTCGGGCACGCCGAGCAGGTCGGAGATGACCTGCAGGGGCAGTGGGACGGCCAGCTCGGGGACGATGTCGACGGCGACACCGGCCTCGATCCGGTCCACCAGGGTCACGGTGCGGGTCCGGATCCCGTCCTCGAGGGCCCGCATGAAGGACGGGCGGAAGCCCGGTTGCACCAGCTTCCGGTACCGGTCGTGGTCCGGTGGGTCGGTGTGCATCATGGTCGGTGGCGCCGGGTACTCGGCGCCGATCTCCATGGTCAGGATCCCCTTGCCCGAACAGAAGGTCTCGGGGTCCCGGGAGATGGCCACCACCTCCTCGTGGCGGCTGGCCACCCAGAAGCCGCCGGACCGGCTGTAGGCCACGGGGGCCTCGGCCCGGAGCCGCGCGTAGACGGGGAAGGGGTCGCCGGCATAGAACTCCGGGTCGAGCAGCGGCGCCGTGAGCCCGTCGGCGTCGGTACCGGGGGCCCGGTCGGCCCCCGACTCGGTGGTGCTCAACCGACGACGACCCCGCTGGGGTGCTCGGCCGGGTCGGGGAGCACGTCGCCCAGGTCGATGGTTGTCATGGCCCTCCCTCCCTGTCCGATCGCCGGCCGCCCGGTTGCCGTCGTGTCGGGCGCGTCGGCCGAGTCCGACCGGTGCCCCGGATGAGCGGCCTCCGGGGGGCCCGGTGGCCGCGGCCAGTCTGCCGGATGGGTGCCGCCGCTGCCACTCGTGGGCGAGCGGGACGATCCCGGATCGGTCCGGATGCGGGCCCGGACGGAGCGGGGCGGCCCGTGACCACCTGCCGACGGGGTGGGGGTGACCCGGGGAGGTGGGCCGAGGTCGCCTACCATGGACCCTTGCTTCGCCGGCCTCAGGTCCCGGCACCCGCCCGTCGAGGGCCCTTCCCCCGCCCATCCGAGGTCCACGATGCTCTGCCCGCAAGGCCATCCCGTACCGGCCACCGCCTCCCTGGCCCAGTTCTGCCCGACGTGCGGCTCGGCGCTGATCAACCCGTGCCCGGTGGGCCACGACAACGCGCCCAACGCCAGGTTCTGTCGGGAGTGCGGCCGGTCCATGACCAAACCGTCGGGGACGCCGTCGGCCACCACTGCCGTCGTGCCCCCGACGACCGCGGTGATCCCGCCCCGCACCGATCCAGGCACTCCCTCCGCCCGTTCGGTAGGCACCCGCCCCGTGGTGCCGGTGCCCATCCCGCCCACCGACGGGAACGAGGCACGCCCGGACGAGCGTGGGCACCGGGGCCTGCTCGTCGCCATCGCGGTGCTGGCCGCCGCCGTGGTCGGCGTGGTCGTCGCCCTGGTGGCCACGTCTTCGGGCGGCACCGACACGGCCGGCACGGTCCCCGGCGACACGCCGACCACACCCGTCGCCCCGTCGCCCACCACGGCGCCGTCCACCACGTCGACCTCCACCACCCTGTCGGCTCAGGCGCTGCCTGCCGGCCAGTCCCTCACCGCCCTGTTGACCCAGAGCTCGGGGAGCCGGAGCCAGGTGCAGACGGCCACCGTGGCCATCGCCTCCTGCGGTGATCTGGCCGGAGCCCAGTCAGCCCTGGCCGCGGCGCAGTCCAGCCGCCAGACGCTGCTGAGCCAGCTCGGGCAGCTCGACCTCGCGCCACTCCCCGACTCGGCGGCGCTGATCACGGCTCTGACCAACGCCTGGCAGAGCTCGGCCAGCTCGGACGGGTCCTACGCGCAGTGGGCCGCCGACGAGCAGGCCAAACCGTGCGTCCCCAACGACAGCACCGACCCGGGTTACCAGTCGGCCCTGGCGGCCGACGGCCATGCGTCCACGGCCAAACAGCAGTTCGCGTCGATCTGGAACCCCATCGCCACCTCGCTGGGCCTGCGGCAGTGGCAGCCCAACCAGCTCTGATGCACCCGCGGCGACGCCCTCGGCCGCGTCGCGTGGCCCTGGCCGCCGGGCTCGGCGTGGCGGCGGTGTTCGCCGCCGGCGTGGTGGGCACCCACCTGGTCGGAAGTCATCCGGCGGCGCCCGTCGCCCCACCCCACGCACCGGTCGCGCCGTCAACGTCAGCCAGCCCGCGTCCCCTGGCCGGCGACGTGGTGGTGCTGGACCCCGGCCACGACGGTGGCAACCGCACCGCACCCTCCACCATCGACCGGCTGGTCTGGAACGGACGGGAGATGGAGGCATGCGACACCACCGGCACCGAGACCGATACCGACTACCCCGAGTCGCGGTTCAATTTCGTCGTGGCCACGCTGGCCCGGGCCGACCTCGAGGCCGACGGGGCCACGGTCATCCTGACCCGGACCACCGATACCGGGGTGGGCCCCTGCATCACCCAGCGGACGGCCATCGCCAACCGGGCCCACGCCGACGCCGTCGTCTCCATCCACGCCGACGGCGGGCCCGCCTCCGGTCGGGGATTCGCCCTCCTCCTCCCGGTGGACGACGGGGTGAACGCCGGGGTCATCCATTCGTCCCAGACCCTGGGGATCGATGTGCGCGACGCCTTCCTCCCGGCCACCGGCATGCCCATCAGCGACTACGACGGTGTCTACGGGCTGCAGTCGAGGGACGACCTGGCCGGGACCAACCTCACCACGGTGCCCAAGGTGTTCATCGAGTGCGGCAACATGCGGAACGCCACCGACGCCTCCCTGCTCACCGATCCGGCGTGGCAGGCCCGGGCGGCGCAGGGCATCACCGCGGGGATCACCGTGTTCCTGACCCCATCGCACTCCTGATGCCCGTCGTTGCCCGGCAGCCGTGGCCAAGGGTCCCCGGCCCCGGACCCCGGACACCGACCGCCACCAGAACGCGTGACATGCCGCCGTTCGTCACCGACCCGACACGAATCCCCGGCCGTCCCACTTTCCAAACCGGGTGCGGACCGGCCATACTGAGAAAGCGGATCTCACCACTCCTAGTGACTTACTCGACACGCGACGTGATATTTGTGGCACGCCGGCGATCCGGCAGGGAACAATCCCACGGCCAGGGCAGCCGGGACCGACACCGAGCCCGGCCGGACGACGTACCAGCACCGCCCGACCACCGACGAAACGAGGGACGATGGCCCGACTGACCCACCTCCAGCGCCTGGAGTCCGAGAGCATCGCCATCATGCGGGAGGCGGTCTCCGAGTCCGAACGGCCGGTGATGCTGTACTCGGTGGGCAAGGACAGTGCCGTCATGCTCCACCTGGCCATGAAGGCCTTCTACCCCGGACTGCCCCCCTTCCCCCTCCTGCACGTCGACACCACCTGGAAGTTCCGGGCCATGTACGACTTCCGCGACGAGATGGTGGACAAACTCGGGGTCGACCTCCTGGTCCACCAGAACCCCGACTGTCTGGCCCAGGAGGTCAACCCGTTCACCCACGGGTCGGCCGTCCACACCGACCTCTGGAAGACGGAGGGCCTCAAGCAGGCCCTCGAGAAGTACAGCTTCGACCTGGCCTTCGGCGGGGCCCGGCGCGACGAGGAGAAGTCTCGGGCCAAGGAGCGGGTCTACTCGGTGCGGACCGCACAGCACCGGTGGGACCCCAAGCAGCAGCGCCCCGAGCTGTGGAGCATCTGCAACGCCCGCAAGCACCCCGGGGAGAGCATCCGGGTGTTCCCGCTGTCCAACTGGACCGAGCTGGACGTGTGGCAGTACATCTACCTCCAGGACATCCCGATGGTCCCCCTGTACTTCGCCGCACCCCGGCCGGTGGTGGAGCGGGACGGGACGCTCATCATGGTGGACGACGACCGCATGCCCCTGGCCCCGGACGAGGAGCCCGAGCTCCGCTCCGTCCGCTTCCGCACCCTCGGGTGCTACCCCCTGACCGGCGCCATCGAGAGCCGGGCCGACACCCTGCCCGGCATCATCCAGGAGATGCTGCTGACCACCACGTCGGAGCGCCAGGGGCGGGTCATCGACCACGACGCCAGCGGCTCCATGGAGCGCAAGAAGCAGGAGGGGTACTTCTGATGACCATGACACCCGACCTGGCCCTCGACGACATCGAGGAGTACCTGAAGGTCCACGAGCACAAGAGCCTGCTGCGCTTCATCACCTGCGGGAGCGTCGACGACGGCAAGAGCACCCTGATCGGCCGCCTCCTCTACGAGTCCAAGCTGGTCTTCGAGGACCACCTCGAGGCGCTGCAGGCCGACTCCAAGAAGGTCGGCACCCAGGGCGGCGAGCTCGACTTCGCCCTCCTGGTGGACGGACTGGCCGCCGAGCGGGAGCAGGGCATCACCATCGACGTGGCCTACCGGTTCTTCTCCACCGACAAGCGCAAGTTCATCGTGGCCGACACCCCGGGCCATGAGCAGTACACGCGCAACATGGTCACCGGAGCCTCGAGCGCCGATGTGGCGGTGATCCTGGTCGACGCCCGCAAGGGCGTACTGACCCAGACCCGGCGGCACAGCTACCTGGTCTCGTTGCTGGGCATCACCAAGGTGGTGCTGGCCATCAACAAACTGGACATGGTCGAGTACTCCGAGGCGGTGACCCTGCAGATCGAGGCCGACTACCGGGAGTTCGCCTCCGGGATCGGGCTGGACGACGTCACCTGCATCCCGATGTCGGCGCTGCGGGGCGACAACATCACCGAGCCGAGCCCGAACATGCCCTGGTACGAGGGGCCGACCTTCATCGGCTACCTCGAGACGGTCGAGATCGAGGCCGAGGAGCAGGCCAAGCCGTTCCGGATGTCGGTGCAGTGGGTCAACCGCCCCGACCTCGACTTCCGGGGCTTCGCCGGCCGGATCACCAGCGGTGTGGTCCGCCCGGGCGACCCGATCCGGGTGCTGCCCGACGGACGGACGACCACGGTCCAGCGGGTCGTCACCTATGACGGCGACCTCGAGGAGGCGGTGGCCGGCCAGTCGGTCACCCTGACCCTGGCCGACGAGATCGACATCAGCC
Organism: uncultured Acidimicrobiaceae bacterium; assembly: GCA_963817005.1. Taxonomy (GTDB): domain Bacteria; phylum Actinomycetota; class Acidimicrobiia; order Acidimicrobiales; family RAAP-2; genus Bog-756. The sequence goes on along the minus strand of CAWFMN010000004.1, from coordinate 226,189 downwards.
GGGGGGACGTGCTGGCCGCGGCCGACGACGCCCCTGGGGTGGCCGACCAATTCGAGGCCCACCTCATCTGGATGAGCGAGCAGGAGATGCTCCCCGGCCGCCCCTACCTCATGAAGCTCGGCAGCCGGACGGCCGGGGCCACGGTGAGCCAACTCAAGTACAAGGTCAACGTCAACACCCTGGAGCACACCGCGGCCAGCGGCCTGGAGCTCAACGAGATCGGGGTGGGCAACCTGACCCTGGACCGCCCGATCCCCTTCGACCCCTACGAGTCCCATCGCGAGACCGGTGGCTTCATCCTGGTGGACCGGCTGTCCAACAGCACGGTCGGAGCCGGCCTGCTGCACTTCGCGTTGCGGCGATCGGAGAACGTGCACTGGCAGTCTCTGGAGGTCGACCGGGAGGCCCGCGCCGACCTCAAGGGGCAGCGGCCGTGCGTGGTGTGGTTCACCGGCCTGTCGGGCGCCGGGAAGTCCACCATCGCCAACACCGTCGAGAAGCGGCTCCACGCCTTCGGCCGGCACACCTACCTGCTCGACGGCGACAATGTCCGCCACGGCCTGAGCAAGAACCTGGGGTTCAGCGACGCCGACCGGGTCGAGAACATCCGGCGGGTGGCCGAGGTGGCCTCGCTGATGGCCGACGCCGGCCTCATCGTGCTGGTCTCCCTGATCTCGCCGTTCGAGGCCGAGCGGCAGATGGCCCGGGAGCTCATCGGGGACGACCAGTTCTGCGAGGTCTTCGTCGACACCCCGTTGGCCGTCGCCGAGGAGCGGGACGTGAAGGGCCTCTACGGGAAGGCCCGGCGCGGCGAGCTGACCAACTTCACCGGCGTCGACTCGCCCTATCAGGAGCCCCGCTTCCCCGACATCAGGGTGGACACCACCGAGGAGGCCGTGGAGGACGGCGTCGAGCAGGTCATCGAATTCCTGCGAGGCCGGGGGGCCATCCCGCGCTAGGGGCCAGGCCGGCCCAGAGCGGTGGCCCCGACCGGCCCGCCGAGTGCCACCACGTTGAGTACCCGACCTACCTCGTAGAGCGGTTGCGTACGGTAATTGCCGACGGGTACGTTCGATCGATGGGGTTCGGAGGGGCGCAATTCCAGGTGGTCTGCGCGTTCGCGCACGGCGAGTGCCTCCTTCGCTACTTCAACTCGGAGGACTTCGTGGTCGGCGGTTGGTGGCTCGGCATCACCGATCGGGACGGTGAGCTGGTGCACACCGAATTCCTCGCTCACACGTCGGCCACCCCCGGCACCGTACGGGCCTGGCTCGAGGAATTCGTCGGCTACGACCTGGCCGACGCCCTGGTGAGCTCGGCGAAGAGCGTCATCGAGGCACAGCAGTTGGAGGCGGCCGCCCTCGCCGGCTGACCGCCGCCCGCCTCCTCGGCCGCGGTGCACCCGGCGTCACAAGAAGTGGCCGTCACAGGTACCGCCGGCGTCGTCGCTGTTCACGCCGTCGGGGCAGATGGTGTTGGACCAGGTGGGGAACGTGAGCTGGCCGGCGAGGTTCGCCCCGGTCAGATCGGCGTTGGCGAACGAGTCGAAGATCATGGTGGAGTCGGACAGGTCGGCGTCCGTGAGGTTGGCGCCGACGAAGGACACCGTGTAGAGGTACATGGTGTCCAGGGTGGTGCCGACCATGGTGGCGCCGGAGAAGTCGGCGCCCGTCAGGTCCTCCTGGGCCCCGGTGTCACCGCCGAAGAAGGCCCCGGACAGGTTGGCGCCCGAGAAGTTCGCGCCGACCAGCCTCGAACCGTAGAAGTCGACGCCGGTCAGGTCCAGACCGGACAGGTTGGCGCCGACCAGATCGCAGTACGTGAGCACGGCGTTGGGCTGGAAGTCGGAGCAGTCCGCCGATCGTCCGGGTACGAACTTGGCGCTCTCGGCCGGCTTGCCCTGACCCACGGCGTTGACGGCCCGCACCTTGGCCCGGTACTGCCGTCCGTTGATGAGCCCGTGCACGGTGCAGGTCAACTCGCTCGTGGTCGAGCAGGTGAAGCCCCGGGTGACGCTGCCCACGCTCACGGCATAGCCGGTCACCGGAGTGCCGCCGTCCGATCCCGGCAGCCCCCAGGAGACGACGGCTCCCCCGTCCACCGGCTCCACGACCACCGAGGTGGGCGGTCCCGGCTTCTTCAACCTCGGGGTCCGGGCCGACGAACTCGGGCTGAACCCGACCAGGCCCACGGCGAGCACGGCGATTCCGGCCACACCGATACCGAGAACCCTTCGTACGGCAAACGACGAGACCCGCCAGTCGGAGACCATTACGCCCCCCCTCCCTAGTCGGCTGCCGCCATGCTCGTCCCCTCGGCCGGATCTGTCAACCGGGGCCGAGACGACCCCGGCCGGCGGGCCACCAGCCCTCCCGGCGAGGCCCCGCCGACCTCCCCGCCCCGTCACATGGTCGGGTCGAGATCGGACGGATCGGGGGACACCCCGCCCACCGGGCCGCGGGCCTCGAACCGGTCGGCCCACTGGCCCCGCCCGGTGGACCGCAGCCGCTCGAGGTACCACTCCACGTCCACCCGCGAGTGCCAGGGCCCACCCTCGTGGAGGACGGACCACATCGGGTCGATGCCGTGCGCCGAACGGCTCATGGCGTCCTCCTTCCACTCGTGGAGCAGCCCGAGGGCGTGCTGGACCACATCGGGGAGGGCCGGTGCCACGTCGTGCTGCTCGTAAGGGTCGTCGGCCAGGTCGAACAGCATGATCTCCGGATACCCGTGGAAGGCGTCCCAGTAGGTCTCCATGCACAGCCAGTTCCCGAACCGGATCGACCGCTGGGCCGTCCAGGCGGCGTGCGACAGCACCAGATGGTGACGCCCGCTCGGCTGGCCGGAGGTCAGCGCCGGAGCGAACGACATGCCGTCCCAGCGATCAGGGACGGTGGCCCCGCACAGCTCCAGCACCGTGGCCATCACGTCGATCTGGTAGTGCAGCCCGTCCTGCACCGGAAACGACGGGGTGTCGAGTCCCGGCCACCGGAGGACCATGGGCAGACGGGTGGTGAACTGATCGGCCGTCTGGTGGTCGCAGTAGACGCCCAGCTCGCCGAGGTTCTCCCCGTGGTCGGAGGAGACCATCACCGCCGTCTCGTCCAGCAGCCCCAGCTCGTCCAGCTGGTTGAGGACCTGGCCCACGTGATGGTCGGCGTAGCGGACCCCGATGTCGTACCCGTCGTAGACCCGCCGGACGTCGTCCAGGCCGGCCACCTGCTGGGGCTGGCGGGTCCACTCGTCCCACACCGTGCGGGGGCCGAACCCGGCGACCTCCTGGGCCGAGTGCGGCCCGGGGAGCTCCCAGTGGGCGGCCCTGACGTCCTCGGTGAGCCACCCGGGGACGGCGTCGTCGGCGAAGGGGTCCCCGAACGAGGCCGGCGTCCGGTACGGGGTGTGGGGGTCCCAGAAGTGGACGTGGAGGAACCAGTCCTCCCGGTGGGCGTTGCGGGCCAGCCAGTCCCGGGCCACCGTCGACACCAGGTCCGCCGTCTCGAGGCCCCGGGTCCCGAGGTTGAAGCACTCGTTGAACCCGGCCTCGAAGTGGTAGGCGGAGTGCCGCTCGGCGAAGGTGCTGATGGAGGCGGTCCACACGCCCTGGGCCCGCAGCGCGCTCATCCAGCCGGTCCGGGCCAGGGCCGTCTGGAATTGACGGTCCCGGCCCTCGGGGAAGGGGTCCGTCGCCGGGCCCCCGTGGTTGATGGAGCCGTTGCGGATCCCGAACTGGCCCGAGGACAGGGCCGAGCGGGACGGCAGGCAGGGGGTGTCCGAGGCGTGGACGTTGTCGAACCGGAGTCCCTCGGCGGCCAGGGCGTCGATGGTGGGACTGGTGGGCCGGTGGTAGCCGTAGCAGCCGAGGTGGTCGGCCCGTAGGGTGTCGATGTCGAAGTAGATCAACCTCATGGTGCGTTCATCCCCTCGACGTGACTGCTGACGTGAGCGCGGAGGTCCCTGTCCGAACCGTCCGTCCGACCAGCGCCACCCGTGCCGCTCGGGCGCCGGTCATTGTACGCCCGACCCTGCCCGGATCGTCGGGACCGCCGGCCCCGCATGCCGCGGATCGTGGTGAACGGTCCTCCCGACCCGCGGGTCCGAACCGTGATGGTCGAATGGAGTCCGCCCGACGCCGGAGGCCGGTATCCGAGCAGGACCGTGGACCGGTCGCCGTTTTGCCGTCGAGGAGATTCAACGTCCATCAGCCGGCGGCTACCCCACTCCCGTTCGTGCCGCGCGCCCGGGTATGCCGGCGTCGACGCCCCATGCGGGGTGTCCGAAGATTACCACTCACCGTGGTTGTTCGTGCACTAACCGTGGCTTCCGAGTTACACTCCTCGCTTGGGCAGGGTGCGCGGCGACGGGGTTGGCTCGCTGGTGCGTCCGTGGAGCGAAGGGCAGGGACGCATGCAGACTCGACGGGCGCAATTGCGCCGAGCACCCACCGCACCGGGGACGGTCGATCGCAGGGCCGGCCGGATCGGAGGTGCTCGGGCATGAACCTGATCATCTGCTCGCTCGACACCCTCCGGGCCGATCACCTGAGCTGCCTCGGCAACGAACGGGGACTGACCCCCAACCTCGACCGGATCGCCTCGGAAGGGGCCCTGTTCACGCAGACCTTCGCCACCGACATCCCGACCCAGCCGTCGCACACCGCCGTGTTCACCGGGCAGTTCGGCGTCCACACGGGGATCGTCTCCCACTTCCACCCGGCCGCCTACCTGCCCGAGGACACGCTGTGGCTGCCCTCGCTGCTGCGCAAGCACGGGTACACCACGGGGGCGGTGGACCACCTCTTCGCCATGAAGGACTGGTTCATCCGGGGCTACGACGACTACATGCCGCCCCCCGGCCGGTCGCGCTCGCCCGGTTCGGTGATCAACGAGATCGGCCTCCCCTGGATCGATGCGCACGCCGAGGAGGACTTCTTCCTCTTCCTGCACTTCTGGGACGCCCACATCCCCTACCTGCCGCCCTCGCCGTTCAAGGAACGCTTCTCCCACCGGACGGCGGGCCGGATCGACCCGCTCATCACCGAGAAGCTCGAGGGGAGGCCCAGCTACCCGCTGTTCAAGAAGAACCTCTACGACTTCCTGGACGCCATGCCCAACCTCGACTTCATCGCCGACCTGTACGACGCCGAGGTGGCCTACCTCGACTTCGAGATCAACCGGATCTTCGAACACCTGGGCGAGCGGGGCCTGCTGGAGGACACGATGGTGGTCCTGTTCGGCGACCACGGCGAGAACATGACCGAGCACGACGCCTGGTTCGACCACGCCGGCCTCTACGACTCGGTGGTCCACGTACCGCTCATCCTCTGGGCACCGGGCAAGGTCCCAGTGGCCGAGTCGTCGGCCATGGTGACCTTGGTCGACGTCCTGCCGAGCATCCTGGAGGTGCTCGGGCTGCCCGAGGCCGAGGGGATCGACGGGCGCTCGGTGCTGCCCCTGGCCCGGGGGGAGGTGGCGACCCACCGCGACGCGGTGATGTTGAGCGAGTCCACCTGGCAGGCGGCCCGGGGCGTTCGCACCCCCGAGTGGAAGTACATCAAGTTCATGCAGTCCACCATCTACGGCCGCGACGGTGTGGAGCTCTACGACCTGGCCGAGGATCCCGACGAGCAACGCAACGTGGCCGACCAGCACCCCGAGGTGGTGGAGGCCATGGCGGCCCAGCTCCAGCACTGGCTGTCAGCCCAGCTGGCCGGGCGGCCCGACCCCATGCTGTCGGTGATCGATGCCGGCCTGCCCGCCGTGGCCCGGCTCAACGACGTCGTCGCCGAGGCACTGCGTCCGGCCGGCCAGGAACCGGTCGAGGCCCCGGAGGCGGTCCCGGTGCCGGTCGGCGGGGTGCTGGACCCCGATCCGCCACCGGCCGATGCCGACCAGGGGTTCGCCCCCCGTATCGCCCCTGGCCGGAGGCTCACGGGGGCCCGGAGCGCCATCCTTGCCGCGGTAGCGGCCGTGGCCGCCGTCCTCCTCGGCGCCGCGGTCAGCGACATCCTGGTGTCCAACCCGCTGTCCGGGTCCGGCCGGCGCCGGCCCCGCGGCTGAGCAGGTCCACCCGGCCCCCACCGCCACCTTCCCGGACCGCGATGGGGCCGGTGGGCCCACGGCCACCGGCCTCCATCCGGACATCGGCTCGGCACCCGCCGTTCGACGGGACACGGTCCGCTGTAGCGTGTACCCCGCTCGGTCGGTGGACAGGCAGCGGAGGACGGACGAGCTGCGCCTGGTACCTGGGACGCCACCCGATCAGGAGGGGCCATGACTCGTCGAGCGCCACGGTGGACCGGCACGATTGCCGTGCTGTGCGCGTCGGTGGCGTTGCTCAGTTCGTGCTCCGGGGGGACGAGCCCGAATGCCTCGGGGACCACGACGACGTCGACCGTCCCACCGGCGACGACGTCGACCGGGCCGACATCGGGCTCGCCGGGCCCCTCCGCCCTCGCCGGCCCGTACTGGCTGGTCGAGGACTTCACGCTGGCCCTGCTCGAGAGGAACGGCCTGCCCGCCGCCACGATCACCAAGGTCTTCAATTCGCCGCGGACGCTCCTGATCGTCCGGCCGCGTGGAGGCGTTCCCGATTCGCTGGTCCCCCTGGCCACCAAGGTCGAGTCCTTCGCCAGCTTCGCCACCATGCAGGCGGCCATCCAGGGATCGACCCTCGAGCCCGGGGTCAAGTACGTCCTGTACGACAACGAGGACTGGCCGTTCACGCCGAGCAACGAGCAGGCGGCACCGTTCACGTACGCGGCAGACACCCTGGCCCTGGCCCACGCCCACGGTCTCCGCGTGATCTTCACGCCGGCCGCCAATCTGTCCCCGGAGCTCAGCCCCGGCTACACGACCTCCAACCAGCTCGGGTCGGGCAAGAGCAAGTTCTCGGGCTATCTGGGCTTGAACATGGCGGGCCAGGGCGCGGCGGTCTCGGACATGGTCGAGGTCCAGGGTCAGCAGGCCGAGGATCAACCAGGGTTCACCTCCTTTGTCCGCCAAGCCGCCCTCCAGGCGAGGACCGCCGCCCCGTCCCATCCGGTGCTGCTCGGCATCACCTCCGCCATACCGGGGAGTGGTGCCGTCAGTCCGTCGACCCTGACCGGCGTGGTGGCGGCGACCAGGTCACTGGTCGACGGCTACTGGCTGAACGTGCCGGGCGTGTCACCCCAGTGCCCGAACTGCGGACAGGTCGATGCCGGTCCCGCGGTGTCGTTCATCGAGTCGTACGCCGCATCGGGGGGCTAGGGCGCCGTCTCCGGGCGTCCACAGGGCTCCTCGGCCACGGTCATCGCCCAGCCCACCCGCACTGCACGCTGGATTCGACCACTTTAAGTGGTCGAATGACCGCTTAAGGTGAATTATCTGCTAGATTCACCCTCGGGCAGGAGACACTTCGCGTGCTCATGCGTACACAGAGGTCGAGATGGATAGGCGAGGGGCGCGCCGGTGGGCCAACACGGAGCAGCGGGAGTACACGTCAACAGGGTGAGGACGGTCGCGGGCGGGACCGCCCTCGTCCGCCCCCGGCCGTGCCGGGACGTCGATCGTGGTCGCCGGATCAGTGACAGAGGCACGGATCCGGGGACTGGTTCGTGACGGCACCGACTGGGCGCCGCCGAACGAGGCGGGCGCTCCCACTGGTGATCGCTCTCGCCACCGGTCTCGTCGGTCTGGTGTCCATGGCGCCCCCGTCCTCGGGGATGCCATCGCCCACGACGCCTCCGGCAGGCCCATCCGGCACGTCCACGAACTCGACGGCGGCATCGGCCGGGACCTCCACGGCGCCACCCGCCCGCGCCCCAGCGGTCCTGAGCCCCCCCGTCGTGCCGGCCTCCGGCTCGGCCTACCTCGGTGCCTTCGTCGACCCGTCGGGACGGGCGCTCGACGGGGCCACGCCGCTCGGTGGAGCGGGAGGCGTCGCCGCCGAGCTGAGCTCCCTGCCGAGCGTCGAGCAGGGCCTGGGTCGTCCGCTGTCGATCGTCGAGGTGGACCAGGGATGGGACGTCCCTGTGGACACCGGACAGCTGGGGCGGGTGGTGGCCACCGGCGCCGTCCCGATGATCACCTGGGAGTGCGGGGACACGGACGCCGACGTGGCCGCCGGGACGGACGACACGCTCATCACCGCGTTCGGCCGCCAGCTGCGCGCACTCGGCGCACCGGTCCTGGTCCGGTGGTTCCCCGATCCCACGGCGACGGACCCGGCCACGCAGGGGTGCCTGGGCGCCGCCGGGGCGTCCGGCTACGTCGCGGCGTTCCGGCACGTCCAGCAGCTCCTGGTGGCCGCAGGCGCCACCAATGCGGCGACCGTCTGGTCGGTGGACAGCTCGCAAGGCAGCGGCTCGGAGTGGGCCGGCTTCTATCCGGGACCGAGCAGCACGGACTGGATCGCCGCCGACGGCTACGACCCGTCCGCCGGACCCGAGGACCCGGGGGGGCTGACGACGGCGTTCGGGTCCTGGTACTCCACGTTCTCGACCTACGGGAAGCCACTGCTCATCTCGAACACCGGGGTCGCACCTGGTTTGCAAAGCCAGTTCCTCAGACAGGTCGGCTCCGACCTGCCGTCCAGGTACCCCCTGGTCAAGGGCCTCGTCTACTTCGACGCGCCGCAGGAGGCGACACAGGCCCAGTTGGCCCTGGATGGGGACGGGCAGGCCGCACTCCGGGCACTGTCACGGGCGCCCTACTTCCAGCCGGCCCGGTCCCCGTCGGCCACGACCATCACGGCCCCCGTGACCCACGTCACGGAGGGTCAGCCAGTGTCGATCACGGGATCGGTGGACGTTCCCGACCACGGGGGCAGTGTCACCTACCTCAGCAACGGTTCCGCGCTGGCCGGCTGCTCGGACCTACCGGTCGCCCGCTCGGTGGGCTGTGACACGTCGACGCTGCCGGTGGGGACCGACGGCATCGTCGCCGCCTACAGCGGGGACGCCGCCTTCGAGCCCTCGGACTCCACCCCCCTCTCCGTGGTCGTGGTGCCCACGCCGGCGGACGGTACCGGCCCGGCGTCACCGGCAACGTCGGCACCTCGGGTACAGGCCGGCCCCGGCCCGGCAGCGTGTGGCCCGGTCGGGCCGGCCCCCACCGCCCCATCCGGGCCGGTGCACAAGCCGGTCGTGCCCGGTCCCTGCCAGACCTACCTGGGTGCCTCGGTCGATCCCAGCGGCACCACCGAATCTGCGGCACTTGCCGCCCTCAACCAGGGCGGGGGCCGCCCGGTGTCAATCGTCCAACTGGATCAGACGTGGAACGCGCCGTTCAACGCCACCCAGCTCGGGCAGGTCTTCGCCACGGGCGCCATCCCCATGGTCACCTGGTCCTGCGGGGACTCGGACCTCAAGGTGGCCAACGGGACCGACGACCTCACCATCGCCGCCGATGCGCGAGCGCTGGCATCCGCCGGGATCCCGGTACTGCTGCGCTGGTTCCCCGACCCCGGCTCGGTCCCGAGCGATACGAACAAATGCCTGGGCAAGGCCGGTGCCACGGGCTATGTGCAGGCCTACCGAGAGATCGTCCGGCAGTTCCGGCTGGCCGGTGCCGGCAATGTCGGATTCGTGTGGTCGGTCGACACCAACAGTCCGCAGAGTCCGGCCACGCCGTGGAGCGCCTACTACCCCGGCGGCGGCTTCGTCGACTGGATCGGGGCGGACGGGTTCGACGCATCCTCGAGCCCGGCGACCGCGGACTGGGTCAAGACGCAGTTCCGGGCCTGGTACTCGGAGTTCGCCCCCTCCGGGAAGCCGCTGATGATCTCCGACACCGGTGCGATCGCCGGTCCGAACCATTCCTTGCAGGCCACGTACCTGACAGTCCTCGGGACGGCGCTGCCATCGGCGTTCCCTCTGATCAAGGCGGTCATCTATGACGACGCCTCCGACAAGGTGCCGCCGGCCGGGACCGTCTACGACTTCGCACTCAATCCGGCAGGGCAGTCGGCCTTCGACTCGCTGTCCGCCGGCTCATACTTCCAACCGGTCAGGTCGGGCACGAGCACCTCGGTGTCGGTATCGGATGGCGCGCCCCCGCACGGGAAGGTCCTCGTCATCACCGCCACGGTGTCCGGTTCGGATCTGGGCGGGACGGTGTCCTTCCTGGACAACGGGTCCCCCATCGCCGGCTGTGAGAACGTCGCCGTCCTGAACGCCAGCAGCTGCGAGACCTCGTCACTGGCCGGTGGCGTCAATGACATCGTGGCCGACTACCTGGGCGACGCGGACTACGCGCCGTCGGGATCGACACCGGTCGCCGTCAACGTGAAGCCCACCGCGGGTCTGCGGGGGCGACCGTACATCCCTCCGGTGGGGACGGCCTACCTGGGTGCGTGGGTGCGGCCCCTCCCGGTGGGCCGGTTGACACCGGTCGACCAGGAGTTGAGCAAGCTCCCGTCGTTCAACAGCGGACTGGACCGGTCCCTGTCCGTCGTCCACGTCTACCAGGACTGGGCCACCCCGACCTCGCTGCCGACGCTGCAGAAGGTGCTGGCCAGCGGTGCGACGCCGATGATCGACTGGAGATGCGGCCCCAGCGACGCCGACATCATCGCCGGACGTGACGATGCCCTGATCACCAACTTCGCAACCGAGCTGGCCCAGCTCAAGGCCCCGATCTTCCTGCGGTGGTTCTACGAGTTCAACTTCCCCTTCTCCCCGAACTACCTGTCGTGCATCGCCGGCCTCGGGCCCGCAGGCTACGCCGCCGCCTTCCGACACATCCACGCCCTCTTCACCGCCGCCGGGGCGAACAACGTGGCCTTCGTGTGGTGCATCTCCGCGGCCGGTCAGGACCAGGACTGGATCAAGTACTACCCCGGACCGGCATACGTCGACTGGATCGCGGTGGACGGGTACCTGCGGAATTCGGCGACGTACACGGCCGGTCAGTTCGCTCAGCGCTTCGGGGCCTGGTACTCGACGTTCGCCTCGTTCGGGAAGCCCATGATGATCGCGGAGACCGCGGCCCTGTCGGGAGCCCAGGCGCAGTACCTGTCGGATGTCAAGAACCTGCTCGACAACGGCTACCCGATGCTCCGGGGACTGTTGTACTTCGACGCCCCCGGTAAGGGGGGTACCTACCAGTACGCCCTCGACGCGTCGGGCTACTCGGAGTTCCAGGCCCTCGCCAACGACCGGCGCTTCCAGCCACCGGTGGAGGCCTCGACCACCTCGTTGTCGGTGTCCACCTCGTCCGCCCGGCAGGCCGAGGCCGTCCACATCAGTGCAAAGGTCGTCTCCGACTACGGGGGCTCGGTGAGCCTCTACAGCAACGGGACGCCGGTCGTCGGCTGCCAGCAGCTGTCCATCGGCGCGGGCTCGGGCTGCACGACGGTCAGCCTGCCCGCGGGCACCGATGTCCTCACGGCCGCCTACAACGGTGACGCCGAATACGCGAAGTCGGTCAGCCCCCCCACCAGCGTGCAGCTGGCCCCGTTGTTCACCGCCGACCCTTCGGCTCCCCCGCTGTTCCGGCTGCCCGGAGTCCCGGCGCTGGGCCCGTTCGGCGTCCCGCTCACGGCGACGGTGTCCGATCGTGCCGCGCTGGCGCCGGGGTCGAGCCTGCCGGTCGGGCCCCCGAATTCCCTCGACCTCTGGGGGACGCTCATCGGACGGCGGGGCTTCGGCCGGGCCGCGGTGCTGGTGGGTGTGCTGCTGATGCTGGTCGGGGGTTCCTACATGCTCGTGACCTGGGTCAAGGACGAGCGGTTGAAGCGGAGGTTGGCAGGGCCATGAGACGGTGCCACACGAAGTCGACGATGCGCTCGATCGGGCGCCACGGGGAGGTGCGATGAACACGGTTCGGTCCCATCGCAAGACCGAGAAGGTGAGGGGCATGAACGCCTCACTGAGCATGTCCAACGCCGTCGCGTCCGACGAGCCCTCTTCGTCCCCGGACGGCGAGGGGACGCCCGGACCTCCGGACAGCGGGGCGAACTCCCGTGTCGGCGTGATCGACGGCCCGGCCCTGTCGGAGCGGGATCCCGGACGGCTCCACATCAGCCGCCGTCAACTGGCACTCGCCCTGGTGCTCGCCGCCCTGGCCCTGGTCGCCGCGGTCTACACGGTGGACGCCGCCACCGCCGGTGACCAGACGTTCCCGGCGGTGGTCAGCACCTCGAAGGTGTACGACCTCAATTTCGCCAACACCGGCAAGGTGGTGGCGATCAACGTCAAGCCCGGGCAGGAGGTGACGGCGGGACAGGTCCTGGCCACCCAGGACCTGGGCACCCTCGATGCCCAGCTGCACGCCGACCAACAAGTCGTGGCCGCGGACCAGGCGGCGCTGCAACAGGCCGGTGCCCCTCAGCTGACCAACGCCCAGAACGAGCAGAACGGGCTGCAGGTGCAACAACAGCAGACTGCGCTGGCCAACGCGCAAGGTGCACTCACGGCCGCCACGGAGACGGGAGCAGCCAACGTCGCCGCCGCGCAGGGCGCCGTCACCACCGCCGAGGCCGTGGCCCAGGGCAACAACACCCTGTACACCCAGGCGTGTCCCAACGGGCCGGTGCCCCCGGACCCGAGCCTCACCGGTGCGGCTCTGGTGTCGGCCCAGAACCTCTTCACCCACTGCCAGCAGCTCCAGGGCACCTCCGACGCCGACCAGGCCGCGGTGACCAAGGCCCAGGCGCAGGTACCGGTGGTGCAGGCCCAGGCCATGCAGGCGGACAGCTCCGCCCAGGCGACCGTCAACGCCGCCCAGGCGGCGCTCGACCTGGCCCAGTACCAGGGCACGCTCCAGAAGGCTCCGGGCTCGGCGGCGTCCCAGGCCCAGGCCCAGGCGGCCCTCAACCAGGCCACCGCGCAGATGGCCCAGGTCCAGCAGCAGGTACAGGAGGCGACCATCGTGGCGCCTGCCGCGGGTGTGGTGGCCCAGGTCAACGGCTCCACCGGCGAGAACCTCGGCCCGGCCGGCGTCCCCGCCTACAAGGCTCCGGCCTCGATCCCGGCCAGTCAGCCGTCGGGGTTCTCCTTGTTCCCGTCCCAGCCCACGCCGGCGGGCTCCTCGTCGGCGAGCGGCACCGAGCCGCTGGTCGAGATCATCGGCGGCATCCAACAGGTCACCGCGCAGGTCCCCGAATCGAATATCGGCCGGTTCCAGGTCGGGCACCCGGCCACCGTCACCTTCTCGGTATTGAACGTCACCCAGCAGGGCGTCGTCACCGGGGTGGTCCTCAGCCCGACCAGTAACAGCGCCGCCGTGACCTACGCCGTCGTGGTCAAGCTCGATCGCACCGTGCCCGGTCTCCTCCCGGGGATGAGCGCCACCGTCCGGTCGTAGGGGGCGCAAACGATGGCCGTCGTCACCACGGTGGACATGCGGGGGCTCGCCCTCTTGCTGGTGGATGTGGCGATCCTGGCCTTCGTCGTCCTCAAGCCGATGTCCCGGAGCTATGACGACTCGGACCAGGGGAACGGGTCGCTGGTGCTGATGATTCCGCCGCTGCGCCCGAGCTATGCCCGCTGCGGCTCCTTCCTCGCCGTCTGCTTCCTCATGTCGTTGCTCCTGGTCGGGCTGCGCTCGCCCACCCTGATCGAGGTGTACTACGGGGTGGTCGAGCAGATGCTCTTGTCCGTGATCCCCCAGCCCACCCTGGTGGACGCCTACGTGCACCTCCTCCCCCCCGTCTTCCAGGTGAGCGTCATCGCCTCCGGGGTGGCGCTCGCCGTCTGCTTCCGGGCTTCGGTGGCCCGTCGGATCATGATCCTGATGAACGTCGCACTGCTCCTGGTCGTCTCGGCCGTCGTCGACGTGCTCTTCGGCGTCTTCGTGCTCACCACGGGACTGCCGCTGGGCCCCACGCCGGTCTTCGCCCTGCTGATCCAGTACGGCATCGCCGGGTTGGTCGTCTTCCGGCTGGCGTTCACCACGTTCCAGTTCCCGAAGAAGACCCCGTTTCCGTTGCGACGCGGGCACGACTGGCATGCCGACATCATCCTGGTCGTCTCCACCGTGGCCGCGGTCGCCGTGGTCGCCGGCATGGCCACGTACCTGATCAGGCACTTCGGCCAGAACTCCCTGATCATCACGGCCATCGTGATCAGCTGCGGCCCGTACGTCCTGCGGCTCATCGTCCTGTTCCTGGGCCTGGTGAGGCTCGTGCACCATCGTCCGGTCGCACTGAGCGACCAACGACCCGCCCTCGAGGTGATCACCCCCGCGTTCAACGAGGAGATCAACATCGTCGACCTCCTGGAGTCGATCGACCAGGCCGCCGAGTGCTACGGCGGACCCGTGCGGGCCATCATCTGTGACGACGGATCCACGGACGACACCGTCGCCCTGGCCGAATCGGCCCTGGCCAATCTCCGCTTCGCCACCGGAGAGGTCGTCCACGGCGGCCATCACGGCAAGTCCGCCGCACTCAACAAGGCACTGTCCCGGTGCACCGCCGACTACGTCTTCCGTGTGGACGCCGACTGCATCGTCGACCGCAAGGCCTTCTCCTACGCCGTCTCGTACTTCCTCTCCGATCCCCAGATCGGCATGGTGGGTGCCTTCACCCTGCCGCGGGAGCCGTACACCACCTGGATCGACCGGGCCCGACTGTTCGAACTGGTGGTCAACTTCGGCCTTGTCCGCCCCGCACTGGACGTCGTGGACGGCGTGACGTGCGTCCCGGGCACCTTCACCGGGTTCCGCCGCGAGCCGGCCCTCCAGATCGGCGGCTTCGTCGACGGCATGTACGGCGAGGACCAGGACTTCACCGCCGGGATCACCCGCCTCGGGTACCGCGTGCAGCTCGATACGCGGATCCGGTCATTCGAGGACGTCCCCAACACCCAACGGCAGCTCCGGGCCCAGCGGACCCGGTGGAATCGCGGGAGCACCATGTCGTTCACCAGATTCGTCCCGGTGGTGACCGGGTTCTCCGGCCCGCGCTTCTGGTTCTTCGGCACCAGGTCCACCGGCCAGCGGCTGCTGACGCCGTTGCGCCTCGCCATCCTGATGTACATCCTCGCCGAATCGCTGCTCCAACCCAGCGGGAAGATCAACTTGGCCCACCTGGCCATCATCCTGGCCCTGCGGGTGATCCCACAGCTGGTGTTCGTGATCGGGTGCTGCCTCTACTACGGCAAGGCCCGGGACCTGATCTGGCTCCCGGTCGAGCTCCCGTTCGCCATGCTCAAGCGCTACTACTCGCTCGAGAGCCTCCTGAGCTTCAACGCCCGGCCGGTGATCACGGCCCGACTGGCCGAGGAGATCCGCCCGCTGACCAGGGCCCCCGCCCTCGGCCACGCCGAGGCCGGCTGAGCACCGGCACCGGGTCGAGAGTGGTGGCACCGCCGCGGGGTCTTGGGCCCCGGGGCGGCCGGGGGATCAGGGCGCGTTCTGCGCCACCACGGCGAAGGTGTCCGGCGTGGACGGGTTCACCTCGTAGCTGGTCGGTCCCAGCTGGTAGCCCAGGTTCCAGAAGGCCAGGCCGGCCACCCGCAGAGCCCGGAGCTGGCTGAGCATGGTGGCGAACAACTGGGCCCGGGCCGCATCGCCCATCCCCTGCTGCCAGCCGAACTCCTCCACCACGACCGGCTTCCCGATCGACTGGCAGTAGGCCGCGGCCGCCGGCGCCCAGGCCTGCATGCCGCCGTAGGTCTTGATGTCGCAGAAGGCGTCGGTGGAGAGGGAGAAGATGGACCGCCAGTCGATGCCGGCGCCTGATTCGTTCAGGTAGCCCAGCCCTCCGGTGTTGAACAGCACCGCCCCACCCTGCTGCTGCCACTCGGAGGTCGCGGCGGCGTAGAAGGCGGTCAGGTCGGCCGTGGAGTAGGTGATGGTGCACGGGGCTCCGGTGGTCTTGGCCGTGAACGAGTGCGAGCCGACGGGCAGGGGCTCCCCGGCGGCCGACACGAAGGCGATGGTGGGGTCGTCCTTGTAGACCTGGTGGCTCACCGTGTTGACCCGGTCGGCCAC
Organism: uncultured Acidimicrobiaceae bacterium; assembly: GCA_963817005.1. Taxonomy (GTDB): domain Bacteria; phylum Actinomycetota; class Acidimicrobiia; order Acidimicrobiales; family RAAP-2; genus Bog-756. The sequence continues at coordinate 210,272 of CAWFMN010000004.1, read as the reverse complement.
CCAGGCGATGAACCGGCTCCAATCGGCCGTGTAGGGGTCGACGCACCGGTTCCAGAGCATGGCCCGGTAGTCGGACAGTCCCAGGTCCACGTGGAGCCCGGCGGCCCCGGCGGCGGCGATCATGGCGTCCACGTAGGCCCACCGGGTCGGGTCGTAGGGATCGGTCGAGGGGTCACCCTTGACGTTGAGGAAGTCGGTGATGCGGATGGTGTTGAGGTGGGCCTGCTGGGCCAGGGCGATGGTCCCGGTCGGGTCCTTGATCCCCGACTGGTACGGGGTGAGCCCCGGGTTGTAGATGGTCGACCCGTACATGGACCACGGCGACCCGTTGACGCAGAGGGCCGTCCCGCACACGGTGACCTGGCCCGAGGGGGTGCCGGCCCCGCCCGTCGAGCCGGTGGTGGTCGTGGTCGTGGTGTCGTGGTCGTGGTGGTGGTCGTCGTCGGGTCGCTGTCGGGGTCGCTGATGGTCGACGTGGTGGTGCTCGTGGAGGTCGTTGGGGTCGGGGCGCCGCCGGATCCGGCCGCCGCCACCTGGACCGAGGTGAACACGGCCTGACTGGTCACCGACGGGTGGTGCGAGGTCACGGCCAGGCCCGCTTCGAGCGGTCCGAACAGGCCGGGGACCGACTTGGTCGACCCCGACACCTTGGTCCAGGTCAGCCCGTCGGCCGAGGTGTAGGCGGTGAAGGTGGAACCGGCCCGCAGGATCCGGAGGTAGACGCCGGTGCCGGCCGCCTCGCCGCCGGCATTGGTGGCCGACTGACCGGCCGCCGTCCGGAACTGGGTGGCCAACCCGTGGTGGGGGGTCACGACCACGTCGTAGTAGGCGGCGTCGGCCACCGAGCTGGACCGGATCATCACCCCGGCCTTGGCGTTCTGATCGGTGCGGGTCTGGGACACGACCTCGGCGCTGACCGTGCCGTCACCGGGCAGGGTCTGCCAGTCGAAGTGGAAGGCGTCCGACGTCCCCCAGATGTCGGCCCCGCCCCCGCCGACCGTCCAGCCGGTCGTCGACACCAGGTCGCTCCCGGCCGGCGACGGTGACCCGATGTCCTGGCAGGTCCAGCCGGACGGGCACCCGGGTGCTCCGGTCGCCGCGGTGATCGTCCCCACCCCGACGGCGACGGCCGCCACCAGGCCGGCCAGGGCCATCCGGACGACGACGCGCCGTCTCCCCCGCCGATCGCTCACCATGGGGGCAGCAGGACCTTCCATGTCGTCCACCTCGCGTCCCGTCGGGTCGGGCCCCCGGTTCCCGCCACCATCGGCCGGCCATGGGGACGGCGGTAGGCGCCGCCACTCATCGGCACCGGACAGCGGGAGGGGGCGATTGGGCAACTCGCCATTGGCATCGGCACGTCGGTGGTCCGGCTGAAGGGCCGGACGGGGTTTCGAGGGGCGCGTCCGGCTGCGGCCGGGCTCCCCCCGAGGACCGCGTCCGGCGGCCTCACGGACCTCCGGCCGGACGGGCTGGGCCGATCCGCTCGTACACCCTGATCCGCCCCTGGCTCACTCGCAGCCGGAAGTCGGTGAACCGGTCGGGGTGGGCGGTCAGGTCGGCGGTCACCTCGTCACCGGGGTAGGCCACCACCCAGGCGACGTGGTCGGCCGGATCGACGATGGCCCGGCCGAAGTACGGGTGGAAGCCGACGGTGACGAACTGCCTCAGGTCGAGTCCCGACGAAAACATGAGGGAGGAGGCGGCCGAGTCGTCGGCCAGGACCTCGCCGCCCCGGTAGTGGTGGGCCAGGTAGAGGGCGGCCACCTCGGGCCGGCCGGCCGCCGCGCTGGAGGTGCCGGTGCGCCCGTCGGCCAGGGTCAGCGGGGTGCCGAGGGCCATGAACAAGGTGGCCACAGCCGTGGCCCCGACGGCCACCGGCAGGGTCCAGCGCCACCTCCCGACCAGGGTGCCGAGGGCCACGGCGCACAGGGGTAGGGCCACCACGCCGTAGCGGTCGTTCCACATCCCGTGGGGGAAGAGCTGGGGGACGCGGATGGTGGTCTGCCCGGCGTAGAGGGAGAGGATCTCGAAGACCACCGGGGCGGCCAGCAGGGCCATGGTGAACAGGGTCCGCCGACGGTCCGGATGCCGGACGGCGGCCAGGCCCACCAGCGAGACGCCCCCGAGGATGAGGACCGGGCCACCGATGACGCCCACCATGTCCCAGCCGTAGGTGAGGGTGCTCTGCCCGATGCTGCCCTTGGTCCCGAGCAGGCCGAACTGGGCCTGGGCCCCGTTGATGGCCTGGGCGCTGTAGGCGCTGTGCAGGAAGTAGAGGGGGTCGTGGAAGATGATCAGGTTGTAGAGGAACCAGAGGACCAGGCCGTAGAGGGCGATGGCGGCGAAGAGGACCAGGCTGGCCTGGGGGGACTTGCTCCGGCGGTCGGCCAACCGGACCCAGACGGCCACCACGACCAGGGAGGCGCCCAGGAGCGCCCACCCCTCGTACCGGGTGAGGGTGGCGCAGAAGACGAAGAGGGAGGCCCAGAGCAGCTCGCGGACGGCCAGGGTGCGCATCCACCGGCTCAGGTGGAACACCGCACCGACCGAGAAGGCCAGGAGCACCGGCTCGGTGAGCGCGGTGGACTGGATGTAGAGCATGTTGAGGTTGGCGATGAACACGGCCATCCCCACCCAGGCCCCCAGCCGGCTGGCCGTGAGCTCCTCCACCAGCGAGAAGATGCGCAGGGCGGTGTAGACGAAGCACAGCCCGCTGACGATGGCCCCGGCCGCCCCGTTGTGCCACAGCGGGTTGATGGCCACGAAGGGGACCAGGAGCATGTGGGGCAGGGGCAGCCACACGCTCCCCAGCTGGGCCAGTCCCGGGGTGAGCCCGTCGGTGACGTGCCGGGCCACGTCCAGGTGGGCGCGGGCGTCGCCGTAGAGGGTCATCGAGTGGGTGGCCGCCGACCAGGCGGTGCCGGCGGCCGCCGCCACCACGGCCACCACCACGGCCAGGGGCGGCGGGTACAGGGGTCGGGCGGCCTCGGGGCGGCGGGCGGCCTCGGGCGCCACGACCGGCCCGGCGACGGGGGCGGGTTGCGGTCGGGGAAGGGTGACGAGGGCCATGGGACTCAGGACGCCGACCGGGTGGCGACCAGGATCCGGTCCTCGGCCAGGGCGGGCGGGTCGCCGGGCTCCTCGAACTTGCAGAACCCGTGCTCGGTCTTCTCCCAGAAGGAGGGCTTGGTGAACAGCTGGACGAGGGCCTTCCAGGCCCCGACGGACATCAGGATCCAGTAGAAGGGGACCAACAGGACGTACTTCACGTCCTCGTAGTTGCGCCGGGCGAAGCACCCGCTCACGACGGACAGCACGCAGGCGGCGTTGCCGACGATGAGGCCGAGGGTGCCCAGGTAGAGGACGGGCCACGGGAAGATGGACTGGATGAGGTGGAGCTTGGTGGCGAACCACAGCACGGCCAGCAGCCAGAACAGCGGGTTGAGCAGCAGGCACAGGGTCCCGGCCCCGAAGAACAGCTGGAAGGCGGCGTACGACTTGGCGCCCATGTCCCGGGCCAGCCCCAGAGGCCGGCGCATGTGGAAGAGGTAGGTCTGCATGTACCCCTTGACCCACCGGCTGCGCTGGCGGATCCAGTTGCGGTACCGGCTGGTGGCCTCCTCGTAGGTGGTGGTCTCGAGGACCGCCGTCTTCCAGCCCTGGAGGTAGATCCGCAGGCCCAGGTCGGCGTCCTCGGTCACGTTGAAGCTGTTCCACCCGCCGAGCTCCTCCAGCCGGGAGGTGGCGAAATGGTTGGACGTGCCCCCGAGGGGGATGACCACGTCCATGGCCTGCAGTCCAGGGAGGAGCTGGTCGAACCAGACCGAGTACTCGGCGGTGAACCACCGGGTGAGCAGGTTGTAGGTGCGGTTGAAGTAGTTGAGCTGGGCTTGCAGGCAGACCACGTCGGGCTCGGCCTCGGCGAAGGCCATGACCGACTTGCGGAGCTGGTCGGCCTCCGGCCGGTCCTCGGCGTCGTAGATGACCAGGTACTCCCCCAGGGCCCGGGCGAGGCCGTGGTTGCACGCCCGGGGCTTGCCCCTCGGCCCGACGTCGGGGATGACCAGGACGTCGAAGCAGGCCGGCAGGTCCATGGCCGCCGCCGCCGCACGCGTCTCGATGTCGTCCTCCTCGAGCAGCAGCTTCACGTCGAGGCGGTCCTCGGGATAGTCGAGCGAGAGGATGCCCTCCACCAGCTGGGTCAGCATCGACGCCTCGTGGTAGACGGGCAGCAGGATGGTGTACACGGGCAGGTCGTCGTCGGCCACCCGCTCGCCGGTCACGTCCACCGTCACCCGATGGGGATCGTTGAGGGCCTTGGAGATCAGGGCCAGCTTCATGACGTTGGCGGCCATGAAGAAGACCACCAGCACGGCCATCACCGCCACCATGGTGGCCACCGGGGCCACCACCAGTCCGGCCACCAGGGCCACCGCGAGGCCGATGAAGCCGACCCGCTGCCCGGTGGACAGGACGGTCGGCTGCTCGGTGGGCGGGGTGAGGGGGCGCCTCTGGCCGGGCGGCTCGGGCGAGATGTCGATGACCTGGCCCGGTCCCGAGCCGAGAGCCGCCGGGTCACCGAGCCGTTGGTGGACCACGACCTTGTCGCCACCCCTGACGGTGGCCATCAGGTGCCGGGGCGAGACGGCCGAGACCCAGCCGGCCGGGGCCCGCCACAGGCCGGCCAGGCGGGCCGGCGTCGCCACCCTGGCGCTCCACTCGACCCGGGCCGAAGCGGGCTGGTCGAAGCCCATCCAGTCGGGCCAGTCGGCGGTCCACGTCATGTCAGCTCCCGGTCACGGTCAGGGCGTTGAGGCCGACGGTGGCCAACGCGGCGGGCGAGTGTGAGGTCACGGCGGCGCCGGCCAGCAACGGGCCGGACAGGGAGGCCACGGTGGCGGCCGAACCGATCACCGGCGTCCAGGTGATGCCGTCGGGCGAGGTGGCGGCGGCGAAGGTCGTCCCGGTCCGGACCACCTCCACGTAGAGCGGCGCGGTCCCGGTCGGGTTGGCCAGCTGCACGGCGTTGACGCCCTGGGCCGTCCGCTCCTGGACCACGACCCCGTTCCCCTGGCTCACGTAGACCGCGTAGTAGGGCGACCCAGGGTCGGTGGTGGCCCGGACCATCACCCCGGCCTTGGCCCACGGGTCGGTCGCCGCGTCCGAGGTCACCTGGGTGGTCACCGAGCCGTTGGCGGCCAGCGGCTGCCACACGAAGTGGAAGGCGTCGGCCGTTCCCCAGATGTCCGGGCCGCCGGCCTTCACCGTCCAGGTCGCACCACTGGTGGTCTGGCCGCCGATGGGGGTGACCGCGCCGATGTCGGAGCAGCTCCAGGTGGCCGGGCAGTTGATCGACGAGGGTGGGAACGAGCCGGGGGTGACGGCCACCGTGTCCAGGGTCACAGCCGAGCCGGTGCCCTGGTTGTGGGAGGTGACGGCCAGGCCGGCCAGGAGGGGCTGGGGCAGGGTGAGCACCTGGGCCGAGCCGGGCACCAGGGTCCAGGTGACGCCGTCGGGCGAGGTGTAGGCGCTGTAGGTGGTGGTGGGTCCCGAGGTGTACCGCCCGATCTCCAGGTAGACCGGGACCGTCCCGGGCACCGACACCTGGGAGCTGGACCCTCCCTGGGTGCCGCGCCACTGCACGGCGATGCCCTGGCCCGGGGTGACGAAGGCCGCGTAGTAGGGCGAACCGGGATCGGTGGTGGCCCGGAGCATCACGCCGGCCTTGGCCCACACGTTGGTGTTCTGCTGGGCGGTGACGTGGGCCGAGACGGTGCCGTCACCGGTCAGGGTCTGGGCGGCCAGGTGGAAGGCGTCCGCCGTGCCCCAGATGTCGCCGCCGCCCCCGACCTCGGACCAGGTCCCGTTGGTCAGGCTGTCCGAGCCCGACGGCAGGGCCCCCCCGATGTCGGTGCAGCTCCACCCGGTGGGACACAGGCCCGGCGGTGGGGTCTCCCCCGGGGTGACGGCCACGCTGTCCAGGGTCACGGCCGAACCGGTGCCCTGGGCGTGGGAGGTGATCCCGAACCCGGCCAGCAGGGTGCCGGTCATGGCCAGCACCTGGGTGGAGCCGGGGACCAGCGTCCAGGTGGTCCCGTTGGGCGACGAGTAGGCGCTGTAGTAGACGGTGGCCGCCGAGGTGTACCGGGTCACCTGGAGGTAGACGGGTGCGGTCCCCGGCACCAGGATCTGCGAGGTGGCCGCCCCCTGGGTGGGCCGCCACTGGACGGCGACGCCCTGGCCCGGGGTGACGAAGGCCGCGTAGTAGGGCGAGCCCGGGTCGGTGGTGGCCCGGAGCATGGGGCCGGCCTTGGCGAAGGGGCTGGTGTTCTGCTGGCTGGTGATGTGGGCGGTGACCGAGCCGTCGCCGGCCAGGGTCTGGTTCACCAGGTGGAAGGCGTCGGCCGTGGTCCAGATGTCGCCCCCGCCGCCGACCTCGGACCAGGTCCCGTTGGTCAGGGTGTCCTGGCCGGGGGGCAGGGCCCCGCCGATGTCGCTGCAGCTCCACCCGTTGGGGCAGACGCCCGGCGGGATCGAGGCCCCGCCGAACTGGGCCAGGTTGTCCACGGTGGCCACCGTGTAGGTGGCGTCGTTGTGGGAGTCGGTGGCGATGCCCGAGGTCAGCGGGCCGGTGAGGGTCAGGGCCACCGTGGAGCCGGGGATCCACGTCCAGTTCTTCCCGTCGGAGGAGGTGAAGCCGGCGTAGTACACCACCCCGGTGGTGGTGTTGGTGTACCGCTCGGCCAGCACGTAGACCGGGGTGACGGGGGGCAGGTTGGAGCTCCCGCCGGCCGGGTTGGCCAGCAGCTGGTTGGTCTGGGCCCCCTCGGTGGGCCGCCACTGGACGATGACCCCGTTGGCCGGGGTGGCGAACACGCCGAAGTAGGGGGCCTGCGGGTCGGTGCCGCCCTGGCGGATCATGACCCCGGTCTTGGTGAACCCGTCGGTGTACCCGGTCTGGGACACCACCCGGGCGCTGACCGTGCCGTCGCCGTTGGGGGCGTTGGCCGGGTCGGCCGGGAAGGCCTCGTACTCGTAGCGGTAGTTGTCGAAGACCGACCAGATGTCCGAGCCGCTGGCCTTGATGGTCCACGTGCCGACGCCTGAGTTGGAGGTGGGCATGGCCGAGTCGATGTAGGTCTGGTTGCCGGGCTGGATGTTGTCGCCGATGTCGGCGCAGCTGAACCCGGTCGGGCACACCCCGGCCGGCTGGGTGGTGGTCGGGGCCAGCGTGACGGCGTTGTAGACCACTGCGGGGGTGACCCGGGCGGCCACGGCATCGGCGGCCATGCCGGCCAGGTAGCTGGTGCCCATGGGGATGTTCTGGGTCGAGCCGAGCACCGGCGTCCAGGTCACGCCGTCCGGTGAGGTCAGGGTGGTGAAGGACTGGATCCCCGAGGTCGGGTCGGTGTAGCTGTCGATCTGGACGTAGGTGCCCGACGTCACCCCGGGCAGGGCCAGGGTGTTGCCGCCGTCGACGAAGCCGTCGTAGTAGCGCCAGGCCAGGGTGGCCGACCCGCCGGGCTTGTACAGCACGGCGTAGTAGGGCGCGGTGGTCGACAGGTTGGCCCGCATCATGAGGCCCTCCTGTGCGGTGGTGGGCGACCCGGCCTGGGTCACCACCTGGGCCGACAGGGCCTGGTTGCCGGTCACCGACTGCGACACGTAGTGGAAGGAGTCGATGCCTGCCCCGATGCCGGTGCCGGTGCCGTACAGGGTGAAGCTGGTGGGCGACGTGCTGGTGGTGTCGCCGGGCGGGTTGGGGCTTCCCACATCGGTACAGGTCCACGAGGTGGGGCAGGGATGGGCGGGGGCCTGCGGGACCAGGGTGGTGGTCACGGGGCCACCGACGGCCAGGTTGGTGAACGAGGCGGTGCCGGTGTTGTTGGTGGCGCCGGAGTCGACGGCCAGCCCCTGGAGGGTGGTGGCCGGCATGTCGAGATCGACGGTGGAGCCGGGGATGAGGGTGTAGTGGACCCCGTCGGTGGACACACCGGTACTGAAGAGGTTCCCGACCCGCTGCACCATGAGGTACTGCGGCAGCACCGCCGGGTACAGCTTGGTCAGCTCGATGGAGTTGCTCCCGAAGGCCGACCGGTACCAGAAGACGATCTCGGGCAGCGGGTTGCCCTCGGTCGAGTCGTTGGGGTAGGCGAAGGCCCCGTAGAACGGCGAGGTCGGGTCGGTCGACTGGCGGATCATCACCCCGGCCTGGGGCTGGAGGTTCTGGGTGGACTGCGCGGTGATCCGGACGCTGGACTGGCTGTCACCGGTCACCGGGGTGGACAGGAAGCGGAACTGGTCCGAGGTGCCGTGGATGGCCGCGCCCGATGCGGTGACGGTGAGGGTCCCGTTGGTGGTCGCCTCGGACCCGGCGACGCCCGGGTTGCGGATGTCCTGACAGGTGACCGGGCCGGCCGTCCCGCTCCCCGGGTTCAGACTGGCCGGGCAGTTGGGGTCGGCCGGCGGCGTGGTGGTCGAGCTGTTGAGGCCGAAGGCGTACACCGACCCGTTGAGGTCGCCGATGTAGAACTGGCTCCGGGCCACCGAGGTCGCCCCGTAGGTCATCTGGGGCAGCTGGTAGGAGTAGAGCAGCTGACCGTTGGCCGCGTTGACGACCTCGAAGGTGTTGCCCTCCCCGTAGGCCACCATGCCGTTGACGTAGGCCGGCGCCCCGATGATGGGCTGCTCGGTCTGGCGTACCCACTTGGTGGCCCCGGTCCCCGGGTCGTAGGCCCCGATGGACCCGCCCGACCCCTTGCCGTTGATCACGCTGTGGCCCCCGGCGTAGAAGAGGGTGCCGTTGGCGAAGATGCCCGAGGCGATGCTCCCGTCCCCCTCGGTCGGGCCGGCCCCGCCGATGGCGATCTGGTGCTGCCACAGCGGCGGGTTGGGATCGGTGTGGCCCAGCTCGAGGTCGGACCGCTTCCAGGTGTAGAGGATGCCGTTCTTGTTGGCCGCCGAGATGAGCTTGGTGCCACCGGCGTCGGTGGTCAGGGTGGGGGTGGTGCCCCAGTCGGAGTCGGACACCGCCGCCGTGAACGGGAGCTGCCATGACCCCTCGTAGGCCAGGGTGGTCGAGTTGAGGGCCACGATGGCCTGGGACTGGGTCTGCGTGTAGTCGTTGAGGGTGCCGGTGGTGCAGAAGATGGTGGCCGGAGTGGTCGAGGTGTCGAGGGTGGGCGTGGTCCACACGCCCCCGCCGAGCTGGCCGTTGGGGACGAAGTTGTAGGTGTTGACGATCTGGTGGGTGGTGAGGCTGACCTCCAGCAGCTGGCCCTGGACCAGCGGGTTGTCGCAGTTGGAGGCGATGCCGATGTAGGCGTTGCCGTTGTAGATGAGCGGGCTGGACCAGTTGTAGTGGGCCCCGGCCTGGCTGTTGTCGCCGGTGTAGACGCTCCACAGGATGGCGCCCGTCGACGCGTTGAGGGCGTACCAGTACGGACCGCCGCCGCCGACGTAGAGCACACCGTTCTCCACGTCGGCCGACGAGGTGATCCCGATGGTGGAGGGGTTGCACCCCGGGTCGGTGGTGATCCCCAGGCTCGGGCTCTTCCAGATCAGGGCGCCGGTGGCCGTGTTGACGGCGTACTCGTACCCGTCCCACGAGCCGATGTAGGCGGTGGTGCCCACGATGGAGGTGGAGGTGGCGATGGGCCCCCCGGTCGGGAACGACCACTTGAGCTTGAGAGTGGGGGCCTTGGCCACGCTGAGGTTGGGGTCGACGGTGGCGTTGGTGCGCGAGGTGTTCTGGAGGAACATGGGCCAGTCCTGGTAGCTGGCCGCCGTCGCCGGCTTGGCCGCCACCACCATGGTGACCAGTCCGGCGGCCAGGACCACCACGGCCAGGGACACCCGGAGGACGGTGGCCGGCCGGCCATCACCGGCCCGCGGTCGGGTCCCGGGCCCGCGCCGGACCGTCGCCCGCTCGGTGTTGCCGTACCTCATGCCCCTGCCCTTGCCCTTTCCTTGCTGCGCGTGCCTACCCCAGTGCTGCTGCCCCCGGTCGGGAGGAGCCCGCTCACACGGCCGCTTGCTGCCGGCGGCGCCGGGCGACGGCAGCGTGGTCGATCGAGGTCGGTGCGCCGTCCGGTGGCGAGGTCGGACTCCGGTCGCGGCCGATCCGGTGGCGACGGAGGAGCCCCGGGGTCGAGGGTGCTCAGTTGCGGGTACATCCGCCACACCTCGCCGAGAGCCCGGAGGATCACCTTGGGCTTGGCCCCGCGCGCCGTGCCGGCGGTCCGGGGCAGATGGGTCACGCCCACCTCCACGATGGCCGAGCCCCGACGGGCCAGCTTGACCATGATCTCGGTGTCGATCATGGCCCCGCGGCTCTCGATGTCCACCGAGGCCAGGGGCTCCCGGCGGTAGAGCTTGAAGGCGCAGTCCACGTCGCGCACCGGCACGTAGAACAGCGCCCGCACCAGCCGGTTCCAGGCCCAGGCGTTGGCCCTCCGCATGAACGGGTCCTGCCGCACGCGCCGGAAGCCGGCCACCACGTCGGCCTGGTCGGCCCAGGCCAGCAGGAGGGGCAGCTCGTTCATGTCGAACTGGTTGTCGCTGTCGGTGTAGAAGACGTAGTCCAACCGGGCGTCGGCGAACCCGGAGCGCAGCGCCTGTCCGTAGCCGAGGTTGCGGGGGTGCTGGACCAGCCGGACCTCGGGATGGCTGACGGCGCTGGCCCGGACCAGCTCGGCGGTCCGGTCGGTGGAGCCGTCGTCGACCACGATGATCTCGAAGGTCGAGCAGTGGCGTGACGCGATGGCCACGGTGTCGTCGATGGCCTTGTCGACGTTCTCCTCCTCGTTGAAGGCCGGGAGCACGAAGGACACGGCGTGTCCCAGCGCGCTCGGGGCGCCGTTGCGAGCATGGGCCTCGAGGGGCTCGGTGGTCATCGGTTGTTCCGCCTCCGATAGTCGGGCCCGGGCGCCGGGCGAGGTGTACTGCCAAACAACCACAAAACATCGGGGCAGTCCACGCGTAGGGACGATGTTAATGAGTGCGTAACAGTTGTACCCATTCCATCCACATGGAGGCGGAAAAGTCAAATGAAATGTCGTGGCAATCACTCGTTCATGACATGGAAACGATTCGAACACCTTCTGGTAAAGATCTATTTGCTGAACTGCGAGAACGGATCGACTGACACCTAGTGTTGCCACTCGACTCCATAGGGACTCACTGTGTCCATTTCACTACCGTCGGTAGTACTCATTTATATCTAAATCGCTCGGCCGACCACGCACCGTGGTGGGGCCACCTCGGATCTCATTGAGGATCCGCCAACCACATAGCGACCATCACACGCAGTGATCGCTTCATCGCTCTTCGACTCAATACGGAGAGTGAGGTGCTTGATCGCGTTCGGTTAGCCTTCTGTTCACCACCCGGTCACGGAGTCGGCGGTCGGGGTGACGGTCAGACCGGTGAGCATGGTCGGGCCGAGTCGGGAACGGTGAGCGTCGAGCCGGGAACGGGTGTCCGTGTCCCCCACCCCCGGGGACACGACGGCGCCGTAGCAGGGCGACCCCGGGTCGGTGGACACCCGCGGCATCGCCGCGGCTTCGGCATCTGAGGTGGGTCGGTCCGGGCGACCATGTCGACGCTGATGGACCCGTCCCCCGTCTGGCTCTGCCCGTGTTGGGGTCGACGGACCGGGTGCCGGTCCGTCGTCGGGCTCCGGCTTGGGCGCAGCTCCGCTGCGGGAGACAGACCGGGTCAGGGTGCCGGCGGCCGTGCCGTCAGTGGCGGGTCCGGCACCGGTTGCCACCCATTCGGCGGTGGCGATGACACCATCCCGCTCCCTGAGTGGCTCGGCGGGCCGGCAGTCGGCCTCCGTTCACCGGCTGGTCACGGAGTCGACGACGGACGTGCTGCCCTGGCCCTGGCTGTGCGAGGTGACGGCCACGCCGGCCAACAGGGAGGCGGGGAGCGCGACGGTGGAGGACGAGCCGGCGATCGGCGTCCACGTGACGCCGTCGGGCGAGGTGGATGCGGTGAAGGTGTTCCCGGACCGGGTCACCGCCAGGTAGGCGGGCATCACCCCGGCCGGGTTGGCCAGCGTCTGGCTGCTGCCGCCCTGCTTCGACCGCACCTGCACCTTGATGCCGGCGCCCGAGGTGACCACCACCGAGTACTCGGGCGAGCTCGGGTCGGTGGTGGCCCGGAACATCACGCCGGTCTTGGTGTTGGTGCTGGTGCGGGTCTGGCTCACCACCCGGGCGCTCAGCGTCCCGTCGCCGGTGATCGGCTCGGACACGAAGCGGAACTGGTCGGAGGTGCCGAAGATGTCGGCCCCGCCGGCGGTGATGGTCCAGGTGCCCGTCGAGGCGTCATAGGACTGGCTGCCGGCCGGGAGGGGACCACCGATGTCGGCACAGCTGAACGGCGCCGGGCACGACGGAGTGGGCTGCGTCGTGGTCGTGGTCGTGGTCGTGGTCGTGGTCGAGGTCGTGGTGGAGGTTGTCGTGGTGGTGGTCGTGGTGGGTGGGCTCCCTCCGAGGACACCCGGGGAGACCGTGTCCATGGTGACGGTGCTCAGCTGGCCGGAGTTGTGTGAGGTGACAGCCAGCCCGGCCAGCACCGTGGACGGGAGGGACAGCGTGGTGGCCGAGCCGGGGATCGCGGTCCACGTCGTCCCGTCGGGTGAGGTGGACGCGGTGAGGGTGTTCCCGGCCCGGGTGATCTCGAGGTAGGCCGGCGTCGTACCGGCGGGGTTGGCCAGCTTGGTGGTGTTCCCCCCCTGGGTCGTGCGCAGCTGGACCTTGATGCCGGCCCCCGGGGAGACCACCACCGAGTACTCGGGTGAGCCGGGGTCGGTGGTGGCCCGCACCATCACCCCGGCCTTGGCCTGGCTCCCCGAGTTGGACTGGGTGGCCACGTGGGCGCTCACCGTCCCGTCACCGCTCAGGGGCTGGGACACGAAGCGGAACTGGTCGGCCGGGCCCGAGATGTCGGACCCGCCCCCGGCGATGGTCCAGGTGCCCGCGTTGGGGTCGTAGGACTGGCTCCCGGCCGGGGTGGGGCTGCCGATGTCGGCACAGCTGAACGGCGCGGGGCAGGCCACCGGGGGGAGCGGGGACGGTGGGCTGGCGCTCTCCAACACCGAGTCGAAGGTGGCGGTGGCGGCCGAGCCGGGCTGGCCCGAGCTCACCGCCAGCCCTCCCGTGATCGACCCACCGAGGTCCAGCGTCCACCGTCGAGCCGGGCACCGGGGTCCAGGTGATCCCGTCCGGCGACGTGTAGGTGGTCAGCTGGGAACCGGCGCGGGCGACCCACAGGGAGGCGGGCACGCCTCCCGACGTGTCGACCACGGTCGCCGTGGGACCGCCGGCGGTGGTGCGGTCCAGCACCTCGAGGTCACCGCCCGGGGCGACCATGGCGGCATAGTAGGGCGAGGCCGGATCAGCGGTGGACCGGAGCATGACCCCGGCCCGGCCCCCTGAGAGGGAGGTGACGCGGGCGGCCACTCCCCCGGCCCCGGTCACGGCCTTGCTCACCAGGTGGAGCTGGTCGGCGGTGCCCCCGAGCCCGGTGCCGCCGCCCGACACCGTCCAGGTGCCCGAGCCGGCGGCGAAGGACTGGCCGCCCGGAGGCAGGGGGGCGCCGATGTCCGTACCGGTCCAGCCGGTCGTGGTGTCGTCGGTCCACAGCACGTGCGACGGCAAGGACGTGAAGGTGCCCACCGTGGTCACCTGGGCCACCACGGTGTCCTCCCCGGGCGTCCCCGAGAAGGGGTACGAGGCGTTGCCGGCGGTGTCGGTCACGCCGGTCCCCGTGGTGCCGGCGTCGGGTCCGCCGGTCACGACGAACGCCACGGCGGCATGGGGGATGCCCTGGCCGCTGCCGTCGAGCAGGGTCGCCGTCTCGGTGACGGTCGACCCGGCGGCGGCGGTGGCCGACGAGGGCGCCAGGGTCAGGCTGGCCTTCGTGGTCCCCGGCGACCCGATGGGCCGCCACTGGATGGACTCGTCGGTCTTGGGCGAGCAGGACCCGGCGTCGATGCCGCCGGAGTCGATCACGTGGGTGGTGTCGGCCAGGGTGGTCGGGTTGCCCCCCACCGTGATGGTCACGGTCGGGGGCACCGTGATGGGCGTGCAGGTGGCGGGGAAGCCGCTGGTGTCGAAGTTGTCGAAGCCGGGGTTGGAGGCCGGCGGGTTCTCGGTGAGGATGACGCTCTGGCCCGGCGGGACGGTGAAGGAGCCCCACAGGTTGTCGAACACCTTGCCGCCGGGCAGGGAGGAGTGGTCGTCCACGGTGACCCGCGACACGGTGATGGGGGCGGTGGTCGGGTTGTCGAGCCGGATGGCCCCGGCGTCGTAGCAGGTGGCCAGGGTGCCGCAGGCCGCCTGGCCGGGCACCGTGCCCCCGAGGAAGGTGACCCCCGGCGACCCGGCCCACGGGACCGGGAAGCTGGCCGGATCGGGGTTGATGGTCTCCTTGTCCTCGGCGTAGCCGACGAACACCGACAGCCCGCCGGCCGTCGCCGAGGCCCCGCCGGCGGACGGCAGGGCGCGGAGCCCGACCCATCCGAGCGCCAGGGCCAGCGCGGCCACCACCACCATCCCGCCGGCTCTCGTCCGCCGGAGCGTCCTTGTCGCCGACCACCGCTCCGGCCGCGGGCGGAGCACGGCCATCACGGGCTCCCGACCACCGAGTCGAAGACCACGGTGCCGACCTTTCCGTTGCTGTGGGAGGTCACGGCCAGCCCGCGGAGCAGGGGACCGGTGAGACCGGCCAGGGTCTTGGTGGCGCCCGGCACCGTCGTCCAGGTGACCCCGTCGGGAGAGGTGGACGCGGCGAAGGTGGTGCCGGCCCGGGTCACCCGGAGGTATACCGGGGCCACCCCGGCCACGGTCACCTGGCCGGTCGACCCGCCGGCGGCGGCGCGCCACTGCACGGCCACGCCGTTGCCGGGGGTGGCGAAGGCGGCGTAGTAGGCCGATCCCGGGTCGGTGGTGGCCCGCAGCATCGGCCCGGCCTTGGCCCAGGCGCTCGGCGAGCTCAGGGACACCACCCGGGTACTCAGGCTCCCGTCCCCGGCCAGGCTCTGCCAGGCGAAATGGAAGGCGTCGGCGGTTCCGAAGATGTCAGCTCCCCCACCCTGGATGGTCCAGGTCCCGCCGCTGAGGCTCTGCGACCCGGCCGGCGAGGCCGTCCCGATGTCGCCGCAGGTCCAGCCGGCCGGGCAGACGAAGGCTGGCGGCGGAACCTCGCCCGGGGTCACGGCCACCGAGTCGAAGGTGACGGTGCCCCCCACTCCTTGGGCGTGGGAGGTCAGGGCCAATCCGGCCAGGAGGGTCCCGGGCACGGCCAGGACCACGGTCGACCCGGGTACCGCCGTCCAGGTGGTCCCGTCCGGCGAGGTGTACGCGGTGTAGTAGGTCTGCGGGTTCGAGCCCGAGGTGGTGAAGCGCGCCACCCGCAGGTAGACGGGTACCGTCCCCGCGGCGAGCATCTGGGTGCTGACACCGCCCTGGGTGGCCCGCCACTGCACGGCCACGCCGTTGCCGGGGGTGACGAACACCCCGTAGTACGGCGAGCCGGGATCGGTGGTGGCCCGCACCATCACCCCTGCCTTGGCCCAGGCGTTGGTGGTCTGCTGGGAGGTCACGTGGGCGGTGACCGTCCCGTCGGCGGCCAGCGGCTCGGTCACCAGGTGGAATGCGTCCGCCGTACCCCAGATGTCCCCGCCACCGGCGGTCTCGGTCCACGACCCGTTGACCACTGAGTCCTGGCCCGGGGGTAGGGCTCCCCCGATGTCGTTGCAGCTCCATCCACTGGGGCAGAGGAGGGGCGGTGCCTGCTCGGTGGCCTGTTGGACCACGCTGTCGAAGGTGGCCACGGTGAGGTTGAGCGAGCTGTTGGCGTCGCTGGCCAGTCCGG
Source organism: uncultured Acidimicrobiaceae bacterium (assembly GCA_963817005.1). Lineage (GTDB taxonomy): Bacteria > Actinomycetota > Acidimicrobiia > Acidimicrobiales > RAAP-2 > Bog-756. The sequence continues at coordinate 194,384 of CAWFMN010000004.1, read as the reverse complement.
CCACCAACGGTCCGGGCAGGGTCAGGGCCACCTGGGAGTTGGGCACGTAGGTCCAGGTCACCCCGTCGGTGGACGAGTAGGCGGCGTAGAAGACGTTGCCGGAGGCCGGGTCGGTGTAGCGGGCCGCCTCGACGTACTGCGGCGCGACGAGGCCGGCTTCGGCCACCTGCTGGGTCTGGGCCGCCTGGGAGGCACGCCACTGCACGGCCACGCCGTTGGACGGGGTGAGGAAGACCCCGTAGTACGGGGCCTGGGCGTCGGTGCCCGAACGGATCATCACCCCCGAGCGCATCCACGGCCCACCGCCGCTCTGCGAGGTGACCCGTGCCGAGATGGTCCCGTCGCCGTTGGCCGAGCCCGGGGCGAAGGGCTGATATTCGAAGCGGAACTCGTCGTAGACCGACCAGATGTCACCGCTGCCCTGGACCGTCCAGCTGCCTCCGTTGACCAGCTGGTTGCCGGGCGGGACGCCGGGACCACCGATGTCGGCGCACGACCAGCCGGTCGGGCACACCCCCGGGGGCGGCGTGCTCACTGCGGCCACCGCCAGGTGGTCGAAGACCACCGGGACCGTCGACCCGTTGACCCCGCTGGTGGCGGCCAGGCCGGCCAGGTAGGTCGGGCCGAAGGGGAGCACCTGGGTCGAGCCCAGCACCGGCGTCCAGGTCACGCCGTCGGTGGAGGTGAAGGTGGACAGGGTGGTCTGGGCCGGGCTGAACCGGGTGTCCGGCCAGACCACGATGCGCAGGTAGGCCGGGGACACCGAGGTGGCGAGGGGGAGGGTGTGGTTCAGGGCGATCCCGTCGTTGACCCGCCACCGGATGGTGGCCGACCCTCCCGGGTGCAAGGAGACGCCGTACTCCGGGGCGGTCGGGCTGGAACCGGCCCGCACCAGCAGGCCTTCCTGGGCCTTGGCCGAGGCGCCGGGCTGGGTCACCACCCGGGCCGAGAGGGAGGACGGACCGGAGACGGACTGGTACACGTAGTGCATGGAGTCGGACGAGCCGAGGAACCCCGAACCGGTGCCGGCCAGGGTCAGCGAGCTCCCGCTGCCGGTGGTGTCGCCCACCGGGGAGGGGTTGCCCACGTCGGCACACGTCCAGCCGGTCGGGCACTGGTCGGCGGGGGCGGCCGAGGCCAGGGTGGTGCTCGGGGCGCCGCCCACCGACAGCGCGGTGAACGAGGCGGTGCCGTAGGCCTTGGCCGACCCGGAGGACACGGCCAGGCCCTCCAGGCTGGTGGCAGGCAGGTCGAGCCCGGAGGTGGAGCCCGGGACCAGCTGGTAGGTGACCCCGTCAGTGGACAGACCGGCCGAGAACTGGTTGCCCGTGCGCTGGACCATCAGTGAGGCCGGCGCGGCGAGCGGCACCTTGGCCAGCTGGACCGGGTTCTTGCCGAAGGAGGACCGCGCCCACACCTGGACGTCGGGAGGTGTGTCGTTTGGGTAGGCCAGCACGGCGTAGAACGGTGAGTTCATCACGGCGGACTGGCGAACCATCAGCCCGGCCTGCTGGGTGAGGCCCAGCCTGTGGGGTCTGGCCGGTCACGGTCACGCTGGCCTGGGAGTTGCCGGTCACCGGCTCGGCCACCAGACGGAACTGGTCGCCGGTCCCCTTGATCCCGGTCCCGGCGGCCGTCACCGTCAGGGTACCGGCGGCCGTCGACTCGCTCCCCTTGGCCGGAGCGTGGATGTCCTGGCACGTGAAGCCGGCCGGGCAGTTGACGTCGGTCGGGGGGGTGGCCGGTGCGGGCCCGGTGCCGAAGGCGTAGAGCTTGCCGTCGACGGCCCCCACATAGAACTGACCCTGGGCGACGGAGATGCCCCCGTACACCGCGGCGGGCAGGACGTAGGAGTAGACCAGCGAGCCGGTCAGGGCGTTCAGGACCTCGAAGGTCGACCCCTCCACCTCGGCGATCATCCCGTTCACATAGGCCGGGGAGCCCAGGATCGGCTGGTCGGTCGGTCGGGTCCACAGCACGTTGCCGGTGGCCGGGTCGATGGCGCTGATCGAGCCCTGGCTCCCGGCCGTGGTGTGGCCGCCCGCGGCGAACAGGACGTTGTTGGCGAAGATGGCCGAGGGCAGGATGCCGTCCCCGCAGGTCGGACAGTTGCCGCCGATGGCGATGGCCCGCTGCCAGATCGGCCCGGCGGCCAGGTTGTTGCGGTTGAAGGTGTAGAGGACCCCGTTCTTGTTGGACACCGAGAGCAGCTGGTCGCCCTGGGCGTCGGTGGTCAGGGTCGGGGTGGTGCTCCAGTCGGAGTCGGCGACGGAGGCCCCGAAGGGGAGCTGCCACGAGTCGTCGTAGGCCAGGGTGCCCGGCGTCGAGGGCCACGATGGCCTGGGACTGGGTCTGGTTGTAGCCGGCCAGGGTGCCGGTGGAGACGAAGATCCTGTTGGTGGCCGGGTCGTAGGTCGGCGAGGTCCAGATGCCCCCGCCCACCTGGCCGTTGGGGACGAAGTTGTAGGTGGCCACGATGGACTGGGAGGCCAGGCTCACCTTGAGCAACTGGCCCTGGACCAGCGGGTTGTCGCAGTTCGAGGCGATGCCCACGTAGGCGTAGCCGTTCACGATGAGCGGGCTGGACCAGTTGTAGTGGGCGCCGGCCTGGCTGTTGTCGCCGGTGTAGACGCTCCACAGGACGGCCCCGGTGGTGGCGTCGAGCGCATACCAGTTGGGGCCGCCACCACCCACGTAGACCACGCCGTTGAGCACGGTGGCCGCCGAGGTGATCCCGATGGTGGACGGGTTGCACCCCGGGTCGGTGGTGATGCCCAGGTTGGTCTTCCACAGGACGGTCCCCGTGCCGGTGTTGATGGCGTACTCGTTCCCGTCCCAGGAGCCCACATAGGCGGTGGTGCCGACGATGGAGGCCGAGGTGGCGATGGGTCCGCCGGTCTGGGCGGCCCAGTCCAGCTGGAGCTGGCCAACGGTGGCCAGGCTCAGGGAGGGGTCGGTGGTGGCGGAACTGCGCGCGTTGTCGTGCAGGTAGGTGGGCCAGTCCTGGGCCGCCGGGGCCGCGGAGGCCGGCGAGGGGGCCAGCGCGGACAGCCCGGTCAGCGTCGCCGGGACCACGGCCAGCGCACCGACCACGGCCACCACGGCACGGCGCACCGGGTGCGCCGCCCCCGTGGTCAACCCTCGCCCCTCAGCAGACGTGCGCATCACACCTCTCCTTGAGGTGGCGGGGATCATGGGCTGGAGTAGCTCACGTTGTCGAACGTGGCCGTGCCCAGGGCACCGGCGTTGTGGGAGCACTCGAACAGCCCCGCGGTGGCCGGGCTGGTGATGGCTACCGTCTTGGTCAGCACCGGGGTCCAGGTGACCCCGTCGGTGGAGAGCGACGCCGTGTACTTGCCGGCTGCCGTCCAGCTGATCTTCATCCAGCCGTTGGGGAAGGGCTCGGTGAGCGAGGTCAGCGAGCCGTTGAAGCCGTACTGGACCTTGATCAGGCCCGACGGTGAGTCGGCGATGAGGAAGTAGGGGCTTCCCGCGATGGTCGACTGCTTCACCATCACCCCGGCCTTGGCGTTGGAGCTGGTGTTGCTCACCGAGGTGACCCGGGCCACGATCGAGCCGCTGGCCGCGGCCGGCTGGTCCACATAGTGGAACTGGTCGTTGGTCCCCCAGATGTCGGCCCCGCCACCGTTGACCGTGAACACCCCGTTGGCATAGGACGCCGAGCCGGCGACGGCCGGCGAGCCCACGTCGGTGTCGGTCCACGGCGAGGGCAGCGGTCCCGGCGGGGTGGGCGCGGTCACCTGGACGTGGTCGAAGGCCACCGTGCTGTCCTCGCCGATGTTGTGGGAGGTGTCGAACAGCCCGATGGTCACCGGACCGGTCATGGACACGGTGGTCGAGCCGATAAGGGACCAGTTCACGCCGTCGGAGGAGATCCAGGACATGAACAGGTTGCCGGTCCGGGACAGCCTGATCCACTTGTCGGGCGACGTGAACCCGGCCGGGTAACTCGCCGGGGTCTTCGACTTCGAGCCCGTGTACTGCATGCGGGCCCCGTAGCCCATGGCCGGGTTGACCGAGGGCAGGGGGGCCAGGCAGCCGTCGGGGGTGCACCCGATCCCGTTGACGTTGGGGGTGGTCGGGCTGACGTCGGGGGCCACCAGGGCGTCCACGAAGGTGGAGCCGGCGGTGGGCGACTGCTTGATCATCACCCCGGCCTTGGCCCAGGCGCTGGAGTCGGACTGGTAGCGGACCCGGGCGGTGATGGTGCCGTCCCCGGCCAGGGTCTGGTACACGTAGTGGAACTGGTCGTTGGCCCCGAAGGCGTCGGCTCCCCCGCCGTCCAGGTAGAAGCTCCCGTCGGCGGCCGAGTAGTCGGCGGTGCCGGCCGAGATGGGGGCACCGATGTCGGCGCTGGCCCAGGGGGACGGCACCGAGTTGACCACCGGCTCGTACTGGGCGGTGTAGGTGCCCGGCCCCGACCCGGCGGTGATGGTGTCGCTGAGGGCGCTGCCGTCGGTGAAGCCCACGAACCGGTAGCGCACCCCACCCACCGTCTGGGCCTGGGGCAGCCCGTCGATGACATGGACCACGCCGGCCACTCCGCTGAAGGTCGCCGGACCGGTCTCCCAGGCGCCGTCCACCGAGTAGCCGGTACCGGGCACGTTGGTCGACGTCGAGAACGTGGTCAGGTTGGGATGGAGGTCCTTGGTCACCACGGTGGTGAGGCCCTGCGAATCAGTGACCGAGAGGGTGATGCGGTAGAAGCTGTTGGGCACCTGGGACGGGTCGGTCGGGATGGTCACCGAGCCGGAGGTGGAGCCGGTCGTGGGGCCGGAGAAGGGATCGGCCACCTCGGCGTAGGTGTTGGGTTGGAGCACGCCGTTGGCGTACTCGTCGACCGTCCAGGTGTAGGCGGAGGGCGGCAACGTGCCGTCCGTCGGGTCGGTGGCCGTCCCGGAGAACGAGACGGTCTGGCCGGCGTCGTAGGTCGACGGCGCGGTGATGGAGGCCACCGGCGGGGACGGGCCCACGACCACCTTGGTGGTGGTCGTGGACGATTGGGTGCCGTTGGAGACGGTCAGGGTGGCCGTGTAGGTGCCGGTCGTCGAGTAGCTGTGCACGGGGTTGGCGGCCGTCGAGACGGGTGAACCGTCACCGAAGTCCCACGACTCGGTGAGAGCCTTCCCGTAGGGGTCGGTGGAGGCGGCCGAGGAGAACTGGACGGACAACGGTGCGGCTCCGGCGCCGGGGGTGGCCGTGGCCGAGGCCGTCGGGGGAAACGGCCCGGTGGCGGAGATCTCGGACACCGTGCCCTCGAAGATGCTGACGAAGTACAGGTTGCCGTCGGGCCCCTCGATGAGGTCGGCGATCGTCCCGGCGTTGAGGTCGAAGATGTTGTCGGTGACCCCGGTCCGATAGCCGGGGTCGAAGCTGACCGCTTCGATGTCGCGGCGGACGTAGTCCCCGAAGAAGACCACGTTGTCGTAGGCCGTGGGGAAGGTGCTGCCCGAGTAGGCGGCGATGGCCGAGGCCGCCCCGTCCGTCGGGAAGTGGCCGTACTCGAAGGCGGGATTGAGGTAGCCGCAGCTGCCGCAGCCGCCCTCCTTGAACGGCCAGCCGTAGTTGCCCCCGGCCTGGATGGTATCGAGGTCCTCCCAGTAGCTGGAGCCGGTGTCCTCGGTCATGGCCTGTCCGTTGGGCAGGAAGGTGAACCGCCAGGGATTGCGCAGGCCGTAGGCGTAGATGTACGGGACGGCGCCGGGCACGTCGACGAAGGGGTTGTCGCCGGGTACGGTGCCGTCGAGGTTGAAGCGGAGGATCTTGCCGTAGATGTTGGCCAGGTTCTCGCCGTTGGAGATGGAGGGGACGTTGTCCCCCACGCTCCACCACAGCTTGCCGTCGGGCCCGACCTTCAGGTCGTTGCCGGCGTGGTCGTAGTTCCCGCCGGTGCCGTCCTCCAGCTGGACCTGGTTGCCGGTGTAGAGGACCTTCTCACTGGCCGGGCTGGCCACGCCGTTGACCACGGTGAAGCGGGACAGACGGGCGTAGGGCTGGTTGGGCCCGACCGAATTGGTGAGGGCGGCGGTGTAGGAGACGTAGAGGTAGCCGTTGGTGGCGAAGTTGGGATCGAGGGCCATGCCCAACAGGCCGGTCTCCCCCTGCTCGAAGACGGTTATGGACAGGACGGGGGTGGGCTGGACCGCCCCGTTGCGGTAGACGACGATCTTGCCCCCCTGCAGCCCGATGTACAGGTCGCCGTTGGCCGCGAAGGCCAGCACGATGGGCTTGGCCAGCCCCCCGGCCAGCTTGGTCTGGGTGAACCCGGCGGGCAGGGACGGGTTGGCCGTGGAGGTGGCGGTGGCCGAGGCGGTGAAGGCGGTGCCCTCGGTGCCGGTGACGGTGGCGGTATCGGAGTAGGCGGTGGACGAGGCGGCACTGACGGCCACGGTGATGGTGACCGTCCAGACCTGGCCGGCGGCCAGGGTGGGGGCGGTGCAGGTCTCGGTGGGGGCCGTGTAGGTGCAGGTCCCCAGGGTGGAGGTGGCCGCCGGCTGGGCCATCTGGCCGAGACCGAGCCCGTTGAAGGCGTCGGAGAGGGTCACGTTGGTGGCCGCCGAGGCGCCGTTGTTGGTCATGGTGATGCGGTAGGCCACGGCCTGGGTGGAGGCGGCCTGCGACGGTGACGAAACGACGGCGATGGCCACCGGGCTGGTGGCGGACGCCGAAGGCTGCGCGGCGACGGCGACCAACCCGAGGGCCATGGTGGCTGCCGCGGCGGTGATGACGCCGACGCGTCGGATGAGGGAACGACGAGGATGCAACGCCGCCTCGTCCGGGGATGTGTGCCGCCAGGCGCGGGAACTGCTCCGCCCACGGCTCCGACCAACCGTTGCTGTGCCCATCGCTTGCCACGCCTCCTCGGTGCTGCGTTGCCCCCCGAGCGAGTTGTTCCGCCCGGTACTGACTCCCTGCCCCCAGGTCTCGCGTACTGCGAATTTCCTCTCCGTTCCGGAGATCCGCTGCAGTGTTGTTCACCTGCCGCCAATTCAGCGGATGGGTGCACTCTGACACGCGGACAAGGTCTTGTCATCTGGGTTCACGGAGGGTGATGGAGCAAGTCGGTGGCGTGTGGAGCACCGACGACAGCACCGCGGCGGGCAACGGTAACAACACCGCGAACAGTGGGCGAACACACCGTGAACAACGAGGCATCGAGGTGACCGAGGCACGGCTGGGCGACCGGTCCGGGCCGTCGTCGCGGTGTTCCGTCCGCCACCACGGGTGGCCCGGCGGTCCGACGGCGACGACACGTCGGCGGACGGCCCACCGCTGGTGCATCACCGAGTCCGGAGGACCCGGGCCCCGGACGGTAGTGTCTCGCCGGGAGGTGGGGATGGAGCTCGTCGGTCGGACACGTGGAGAGACGGAGCTCCCTCCGGCGGCCGACGAGGCGGGCACCGCCCCCGGAGACCGCCGGTTCCGTCCCGATATCGAGGGACTCCGTGCCGTCGCCGTCCTGCTGGTGGTGCTGTACCATGCCGGCGTCGGCGGGCTGAGCGGGGGCTACGTCGGCGTCGACGTGTTCTTCGTCATCTCGGGCTTCGTGATCACCGGCGTCCTCCTGAGGGAGCACGGAAGGACGGGGAGGACGTCGCTCCTCGGCTTCTACGGCCGGCGGAGCCGTCGCATCATCCCCGCCGCCACCGTGGTCATCGTGGTCACCGTCATCGTCGCCTCCATCGTCCTCGGTGTGATCTACGGCGACCAGACGGCCGTCGACGCACGCTGGACCGCGGTCTTTCTGGCCAACTTCCACTTCGCCTCGGTAGGCACGAACTACCTCACCGCCCACCAGCCCCCATCACCGTTGCTCAACTTCTGGTCGCTGGCCGTGGAGGAGCAGTTCTATCTGGTCTATCCCACGCTGTTCCTCGTCATCGCCGCCCTTCGGGGTCGATGGACCCTGCGGGCCAAACTGGTCGTGGGACTGGTTGCCGTCGTCGTCGCCTCGTTCACCCTCTCGGTGGTCCAGACCGCGTCCGACCCGACCGTGGCCTACTTCTCCCCGTTCACCCGGGCCTGGGAATTGGCGCTCGGCGCCCTGGTGGCCGTGGGGACGCAGTGGCTCCTCACCCTCCCACGGCCCATCGGGGCCGTGCTGACGTGGGGCGGGCTGGCCGCCATCGCCTTCGGGGCCGTCCGCTTCAACAGCCAGACCGCCTACCCCGGCTCGCTGGTGGCCATCCCGGTCGTCGGGACCTGCCTGGTCATCGCCGGGGGTACCAACACCCCCCGGAGGGCGGCCGAATCCGTGCTGGGCCTGGCGCCCGTCCGGTGGATCGGGAAGCTCTCCTACTCGATCTACCTGTGGCACTGGCCCATCCTGGTCATCGCCGCCGATGCGGCGGGGAGCGCCAGCCTTCCCTTCCGGCAGAACGTGCGCTGGCTGCTGGTGGCGCTGGGCGCGTCGGTGATCTCGTTCTATCTCGTCGAGGCACCCATTCGGCGGGCATCCTTCCGCCGCTTTCGGCGGTCCGCGGGCTGGGCACCGATCGGACTCGGCGTCCTGATGATCGCCGTCTCCCTCGGCGTGGCCACCTTCCAGCTCAACACCCACGGCGGGCCGACCGTGACAACGTCCTCCCCGGCGCGGTCCAGCCACTTCGATCCCCTGGACCTCCCGGTTCCGGCCCAGTCGGTCACCACGGTGAAGCATCTGGTCGATGCCGCGACCCGCATCACGTCCATCCCCACCGACCTCACCCCGCCCCTCGCCGACGTGCCAGCGGACTGGGCGGGCCCGCAGGGCCCCTGTTGGCCGGCCACCGGCCAGACCAGCATCCCCGCATGCGTGTTCGGCGATCCTCACGGGTCCCGCACCATGGTCGTCTACGGGGACTCGCACGCCGCCATGTGGTTCGAACCGCTGGATGTGATCGCCACCTTGGCCCATTGGAGGGTGGCCTATCTGGGCAAGGGCTACTGCCCCGCCAACATGCTCCCCTACGCCAATCCCATCGGCTTCGGCCGGCCAAACGGGGTGTACGCCCAATGTGATGCGTGGCACCGGTTCGCCCTCCAGCGCATCCAGCAGCTCCACCCCGACCTGGTCGTCGTCACCCAGGAGCTGTCCGACGGTCCGAACGGCGCCTACTCAGCCGGCGCGTGGTACCGGGGCATGGTCAACACGCTCCGGACGATTCCGGTGCCGGCCAGCAGGATCGTGGTCATCGGGAACATTCCCAGCTTCCGAGTCAGCCCACCCCTCTGCCTGTCCCGCCACGAAGCGGACGTCCAGGCGTGCTCGGCGCCGCTCCCCGGCTTCCTGGTCAGGTCCAACAGGGCCGAGCAGAGGGCGGCGCGCCAGGTCGGCGCACGCTATCTCGACACCACCCCGTGGTTCTGCTCAGCCACGTGCACGGCGGTGATCGGCCGGTACGAGGTGTACTACGACGACTACCACATCACCCTCGCCTACGCCGTCTACCTGGCCCGCGTCCTCAATGATGCGCTGGTGCTCTCCGCCTACTCGTAGCCGAGCCTCCGGGGCGATCGGCGTCGAGGCTCCCCTCCTGCTCGGACCCTCCCTCGGCCGTGCTAACCGGGAGCGTTGGCCACCACGGCGGCCTGGGTCAGCGGTGTCCCCGGACCCACGTCGTAGGTCGTCGGTGCGATCAGGTAGTTGGCGTTCCAGTAGAAGTTCCCCGCCGCACCGTTGGCCCGATTGTTGGCGAACTCGGCATCGAAGTACTGGGCCCGAGGTCCGTCCCCCATGGACTGGGTGAATCCCCACTCGTCGTTGAACCACGGCTTGTGGAGCACGTTGCGGCAGTAGTCGGCGCCGGTGGGGAGCCAGGAGAACATGTCCCCGTAGGTCTTGAAGGAGCACACGTCGTTGGCCCCGTTGCCGAAGATGGACTGCCAGTCGATACCCGAGTTGGGCCGATCGATGTTGGACATCCCACCGGCGGCCGTCAGGTGGTTGGGATCGAGCAACTTCCACCGACCTTCGACGGTGGCGTAGAACTGGGTCAGCTGTGCGGTGGTGTAGGAGATGGTGCAGGACTTCCCGTTGGCCCGTGTGAAGGTATGGGCTCCGGCGGGAAGCGGCTCGCCGGTGAAGGTGACCAGGATGATCCCGGGGTCGCCCTGGTAGGTCGCGCCCGTCACCGTGTTCACCCGGCGGGCGACGAAGGTCAGGAACTTCCTCCAGGAGTGGGTATACGGATCCGAACAGGCGTTCCACAGCTCGGCTTTGTAGTCCGAGAGATCCAGCAGGATCCTGATATTGGCGAACTCGGCATCGGCGATGAACCGGTCCACCTTGGCCCAGGCGGTGGCGTCGTAGGGTGTCGACCCCGGAGCCCCGTCGTGGTTCAGGAAGTTGACCAGCCGGATCGAGTTCAGATGCTGGCTTCGAGCCAACGAGATGGCGCCGACGGGATTGTCGATTCCGGCCTGGACGGTCGACTCGTAGGTCGTCGCCCCGTAGGGAAAGAAGACGTTCGACCCGATGCAGAACTGGGTACCGCAGACCCGCATGAAGGGGCTGGCCGTGGCGGTGCCGGCGTCGGTGCCGGCCCCGGATGCTTCCGGCGTCGAGACGGCCGCCCCGCAGACGAGCACCAGGACGCCGAGCAGTGCTCCGACGATCACCAACGGCTGCCGACGCATCGTCTCCTCCTCCCGGTGACGCAACGCTACCCACGGAGAAGGCACGGTGCGATCGCCACTCACTGCGCCGCGGCCTCCCCGGGTGTCGACGAACGGAAGGCCACGGTGGCTCGAGGACTTCCCCGGGTGGTCCCGGTCGGTGTCCGACCTACTACCCCAGCGGCGGGTGGCCGAGCCGGCCCGGTCCAGCCCTCAGAACTTGATCCGGGTGTTGGGGACCAGGGTCACGTGGTGGGTCGAGTCGGAGCAGTACGAGCCGGCGAACAGCAGCTTGAACCCCTTGATCGAGGTCTGAGTCACCTGACCCACCACCCGGGTCTGACCCGAACACACCGATCGGGGAGCCCGCACGCTGTGGGCGGTGAAGCTGATCTGGGTGGACTGGCCGCTGGCCCAATGGATGGTGACAGGGCTGTGCATCGGTGCCTTGAGCGTCCCGTAGCCACCGGTGGGTCCGGTGCAGTGGCTGAACGTCAGCGTGTGATCGTCGCTGTTCACGCCGCTCAGCGAGCCACAGGTGATGGTCCGCTGGTGCCCGGCGGAGACCGGACCGGCGACCGCACTCCCGATCGTGCCGGTGAGATAGGCGGCCGATGCCGCCAGCGCGACCACCCCAAGCCGGACCACTCGATTCCTACCCATCAGATCACCCCTCTTATTCAGGTGAATCGCTTCACCTTCTATCTACGACATCAGGACTCTCCCATACTTCAAAAGTGGGTGCCATCAATGGCCGGTTACGTGAGATCGCATTCACTCCCCGTGACCGTGCCCATGCGACCGGAGCGGCCCAGGGAGGTCGACCGACGGGTCCCTCCCGGGAGCACGGGCTCGGGCCGTCCACCAGGTCACGGGCTCATCGGATCGCCGGAGGGCGGCGGTCGCCACCGGATGCCATGGGCGCGGCCGGGGGCGATGGACCGTCGGGACGACCCGGGGCTCCGGGCCGGAATCCCATCGGTTATGCCCGGTGAACTGCCCGCACCCCGTCGACCGACAGCGCCCTCCAGAGGAGAAAGGGGGACCACGGTACGTGGCTATACGCGGCCGGTGCCGAGACCGTATTGGCCAGTGTGGACGGAGCGATTGCGACGGCAATCCCACGGCTGGGCCCGGCCCGATCGGCGGGTGCTCCGTCCCCGATCAGGCCCTGCCCCCGGGCGCGGGTCAGGGGTACGTGAGTTGCCGAGTCACGGCTCTGACTCGGCAACTCACGGGTCCGGCGGTCTCGCCGGCCACCGCCGCGACCGCAGACCAGCGAGCGCTCAGTCCGGGCGACACAGCGGTCCTGGAGATGTCCGATCGGGCAACTGGGGCGGAACCCCTGAACCAGTCGACCACCAGCCGGTAGTCCGATGTCTCGGGGGAACGATTTCGAATCGATCCGGAGACGCTCAGGTACGTGCCCCCATGACCGGTCAGTCGGCAGCCGCTGACGGAAATGACTGGCGGCGCAGTGTCGTTCACGCCCATTCCCGATGTGGGTACCGGAGTCGTCGGTTGGACGACCGGGTCGTCGCGAACTACCGACGGCGATCCCGATCGGAGGTGCAGTCCGGCCGCAGTGATACTTCCGGCGACCACGAGACTGGCGAGCAATGCCGTGGCCACCATGGCCGGGCGCCTGGTTGCCGGCGCCGCAAGCACGATGGCCTCCGATGGGTGCGTCGTGGTGACCGTGGTCATGTTGTCGACGCTACGAGCCAAGCCGCTCGATGCCATCAGGGCTGACCCGGTTCTCCTCTTGCTCGGTTCAGGGCTATCCCTGATGCCGGGGCAAGGGTCGGTTGCCATACTGCCTGTATGTTGCGAGTGCTCCTGGTCGACGATCACGCGTGGTACCGCTCGGTGGTCCGAGCCATGCTGGACGGCACCTGCTTCACCGTGGTCGCCGAAGCCGACGGGGTTGTGGGCGCGTTGGCTGCGCTTGCGGACGACTGTCCGGACCTCGTGGTGCTCGACGTCCAACTCGGGGATGGGTCCGCATTCGATGTCCTGGAGGCCATGGGCGACTCCATGCCGCCCACAGTGCTGATGTCCAGCCGCGACGCTGAGGCCTACGGTGGTCAAGTGCGGACACAGGGCGTGATCGGTTTTCTCGGGAAGGACCGACTGGACGCCAATGCTCTCTGCATGCTGGTGACGGGGTGAGCCTCTCTCCGGATCGAAGGCGTCTGGCGCTGCTCCTGAGCCTGTTGGGCTTCTGGCCCTCTTCTTGACCGCCGCCGTCGTCGTCCTGAGCGGGTCCAACTGGGTCTCGCACTACCAGCTCGCGCCAGGGACGAGCGGTGCACGACTGAGGTGGACCACCAACGAGTCGGCCTACTTCGCCGCCGGCTGGGTCAGCGTGCTGGTGGCCCAACTGAGTGGCCTGTGGCTGTGGTGGCGGGCCCCGCGCAACGCCACCGGGCGGTGGCTGTGGCTGGCGGGCCTGTCCCTCGGCCTCTGGTTCGTCGGCACCTACTGGCCCAGCCCGGGGGGGATGCAGCTCTGGTGGACCATCTACCTCTTCCGGCCGGCACTGGCCATGGCCTTTCTCGGATGGCCGACCGGACGGCCCTCCCGGCAGATCTGCCGATGGATCGTGGCACTCACGGTCCTCCCAGTGGTCCTGGAGTTCGTCACCAACCTGTTCGGTCGGGCGTCCCTACACAACTCCTGGCCTCAGGACCCGCTGCAGGTCTTCGCCGTGGATTGGGTCGGTTCGGTCTTCGGTTCCATCAGCACCTGGCTGTTCTTCTTCATCCCGACGCTGGCCGTCGTCGTCATCCTCGTCCGACGACGACGGGGTCTTCCCAGGGACGCACGCCGGCTCCTGACCCCCATCACCGTCGCCGGCGTCGTCGTCGCCGGCTCGGATCTGATCAGCACCGTGGTCAGCACCTTGAACTCGAACCTGATGTGGGATCAGACCGCGAACCATGCCACCGTGCTCGGTACCGCCAACCTCACCCAGAACTACCTGCAGGCGACGGTTGCCGCAGTGGGTCTCCTGGTGGCCTTCAGCTATCGGCAGCGGGCTGTGCACGAGGGTTCGAGGCATCTCGAGCTCGATCTCGGTCGGGCCACCACGTCGACCAGCCCGTCGGCCGCCCTGATGGACCTCCTGGATGACCCGACCGCACGGGTCCTCTATCGCCGCCCGAACGGCACGTGGGTGGATGCCGACGGCCGGTCGACAGCGGTCCGGCCCGCCGAGCACCGGATGGTGACCCCGGTCGAGACCCCCGATGGCACCCCACTGGCCGCCATCGAGACCGATACCGCGGTCGGCGCGCACCCCAGCCTGATCGAGATCGGGGCTGCCACCATCGCGGCTCGGCTGGCCAACGAGCGAGCTTCGGCGGTGGCCAAGGCTCGTCTGATGGAGCTGACGTCGCTGCAGCTGGCTCTGCTCGATGCCACCGACGCCGCTCGCCAGCGGCTCGAGCGGGATCTGCACGACGGTGCCCAACAGCGGCTGGTGGGGGTGATCCTCGCCGCCCGGCTGGCGGAACGTGCCCCGACACCCGCGGCCGGCGAGGAGGTACGGGCCGAAGTGGGTGCGGCCAGGGCCGCCCTCGTCGAACTGCTCGACGGCGGGGTCCCGGTCGTCCTGACCGGCGGACTGGCCTCGGCGCTCACCACACTGGCGGCTATGACCCCGCTCAACGCCGAGGCACGGGTGCGGGGCGACCTGGACCCCGACGACCCGCTGTCCCGCACCGCCTGGCTCATCGCCAGCGAAGCAGTGGCCAACACGGTCAAACACGCCGGTGCATCGAGACTCCGCATCGAGCTGAGCGTCGACCGCACGTCGACGACCCTTCGGCTCATCGACGACGGCTGTGGGGGGGTGACCACACCACCTCCCGCCATCACCGACCGAGCCTCGGAGGCAGGGGGCACCGTGACCGTGTCGAGCCCGATCGGCGGAGGCACGGATCTGGTGGTGGTGTTCGAGCACCCCGAATCAGTGGTCGCGGCATGATCAAGTCGACCGCCTGGATCGGTCTCGCGGTGGTGGGCGCAGCCTCAGTGATCGGCCTGTGGACCCTTGCCGCGCTCAATGGCCCGGTTGCCGATGACGGACCGACGGGTGGGTTTCTGACGGTCGCGGCGCTCTCCTTCTTCACCGCCGGGGCGCTCCTGGCCCACCGACAGCCGCAGCGCTGGACCGGACAGCTGGTGCAGCTGGTCGCGTTGACGAGCTTCGCCTCCGCAGCCCGCCTCGGCGGGCTCGGCAAGATCAGCGCGGTCCTCGGCGCTCTCTGGCTCGCCACCATTCTCCTCCCCGGGCTGTTGGTGCTGGCCCACCCGGACGGCATCCGGCAGCGGTGGCTGCGTTGGTTCCTCGGAGCAGCGGTTTCGGTAACCACGGTGCTCGGCATGCTCATCGTGCTCGCCGTCCACGGCCGGAGCGGGGCCAACTCGACCTGGTGGAGCACGCCGGCGGTCCATCAAGCCCTCCCGCTCGGTCACACCCTGTTCGCCGTGCACGCGGCGGTCGTCGTCACCACGGTGTCGATCATGGCCGTGGCCGTCGCCATCCGCCTCGTGCGAGCCGACCGAACCCTTCGCCGGCTTCTCGGCCCGGTCCTCGTGCCCGGGCTGGTCTGGGCCCTCGTCACCGGAGCCAGCCAGCTCTCCCTGCTGGCCGGGCCAGCGTGGGCCCTGCAACCCCGAGGGACCGGACTCACCGAGCCGGCCACCTTCCTCCTGCAGATCGTGCCGCTGCTCGCTGTCAGCGGCATCCTGGCCGGGGTGGCGTGGACTGGCCTCATCGTCCCTCGCCTGCGTCGTACGACGGCCGGAGTAACCATCGGTTCCCAACCCGGCTCCACCGACGTGACCGAGTACCTGGTCGGTGCCCTGGGCGACCCTTCGATCAGGGTCGTCTTTGGAAACCCCGACGGCCAGGCTGCGTGGGTGGATGCAGCAGGGCACGCAACCACGCCGGCCGCCGACGATGCCGATCGGGCGGTGATGGTGGTGCGACGAGAGGGCACCCTGCTCGGTGCGATCGAGTTCGACGCCTCCCTGGCCGCCGCGCCGGACGCCGTCGAACTGGCCGCCACGGCGGCCGCTCTGGCCATGGACAACGCCCGTCTCGTGGCCGTGGCCAACGCCCGAACCGAAGACGCCCGTCGGCTCACCGCTCGCTTGGTCACCTCCGCAGAGGACGCCCGTGCCCAGCTTCGGTCCCAGTTGGTCGAGGGACCACTGCGCGACCTCGACGATATCGAGACAGCCCTGAGCGGCGGCGGCGATCTGACCGTGGCCGCTGATCGCCTCCAGGGGGTCGCCGCTGACGTGCGGCGCATCTCGCACGGGCTGTTCCCGCCCGAGCTCGTCCATGCCGGACTGGCCGCCGCGCTCCCTGACGCTCAGGTCCCGGCCAGGAGGTTCGCCCCCGCCATCGAAATCACCGCCTTCCTGGCGGCCTACGGCGACCCCGGTGCCCGGATTACCGACGAGCCCGGCCAGCTCATCATCGATCTGTCGACACCGCCCCAGGGCTCGGCGCTGGTCGACCGCGTCGAGGTGCTCGGTGGGTGCATTCAGGGCACCACCGTCACCCTGCCTGTGGCAGGCTGACCCTCCATGGCCGGGACCACCACGATCGTCTTCACCGACATCGTCGGCTCCACGGACCTGGTCCACTCGCTGGGCGACGCAGATGCGACGATTGCCATCACCGCCCATCTGCGCTTGCTGCGCGGCGAGACCGAACGCGGCAACGGAAAGGTCGTGAAGACCCTCGGTGACGGTGTCATGGCTGTCTTCACAACCGCCTACGACGCGGTGCTGGCGGCCACCGCCATGCAGCAGATGGTCGAGCGAACGGCCCGTCGAGGCGAAAGCCCGGCGCTGGGCCTCCGCATCGGGATCCACGCGGGTGACGTCATCGACGATGGAGCCAACGACATGTTCGGCGCCGCCGTCGTGGTGGCCCGGCGGCTGTGCGATGTCGCCGACCCGGGACAGGTGCTGGTCTCCGATGTCGTACGGTTGCTGGTGGGCAATCGGCCCGACATGACGTTCACCCGGCGCGATGCCGTTGCGCTCAAAGGGATCCCCGAGGCGATGCAGGCGGCCGAGGTCCGGTGGTCTCCACTTCCCGACGAGATCCCGTTGCGGGTCGTCGTCGCCGACGATGTTGCTCTCATCCGAACAGGCGTTGTACGACTCCTGACCGACAACGGCTTCGACGTCGTCGCCGAAGCGGCGGACTACGACAGCCTCATCTCGGCCATCGACCGCGACCCGCCGGACCTGGTCGTCACCGATATCCGCATGCCGCCGACGTTCAGCGACGAAGGCCTGCGTGCCGCCGCACACATCAAAGCCAATCATCCCCACGTTGGCGTACTCATCCTCAGCCAGCACGTCGAAGCGTCCGCGGCGGCCGACCTGCTCGACGGCCAGACTGCAGGGGTCGGCTACCTACTCAAGGAGCGGGTCGGCGAATTGGACGAGTTCGTCGAGACGACCCGTCGCGTCGCCGCAGGTGAAAGTATCATTGACCCACTGGTGGCCGATCAGCTTCTCAACCGGCGGCAGAGTTCCGATCCGGTCGCATTGCTCAGCAACCGGGAACGCGAAGTTCTGGCCCTGATGGCTCAGGGCCTGAGCAATCAGGCCATCTGCGCGCGCCTCTTCCTCTCGCCGAAGACGGTGGAGTCCCACGTCCGTTCGATCTTCACCAAGCTCACCCTGCCGGACGACAGCGACGGCAACCGGAGGGTGCAAGCCGTCGTCCAGTGGCTCGAGGCCGACACCCGGTGAGATCGCTCGCCGCACCCCGGTCGTGGGTGCTCGGGCCGCCTAGCGTCGCCATCCGACAACGCGGCCGATCTCACCGTCCGGGACGAGCCTTGGAGTAAGCCTGCACGGATGGCCCGCGATGTGTAGGTTCCTGTCAGACAGGTGCCGGGCGGATCCAGACTGCGCACCGGTGGACGATGATCCGGGGGGAACATGGGCCAGACATTCAAGACCATGGTCCGCACCAGGAAGACCCTGGTGGGGAGCGTCACGGTGCTGGCCGCGCTGGCCGCGCTGGTGGCCAGCGTGGGCACGGCGAGCCCAGCGAACGCGGCGACCAATTCGACCACTCCTCCGCCCATTCCGGCCTCCGCGTTCAAGGACTTCACCGGGATCACCGCCCACTCGGTGACCATCGGCAACGTCTCCACCCAGGTCGGCGGTCTGTTCAAGGGGGGTGTGGTCGGCACCGAGGCGTATGCCGCCTATGTGAACGCCAATGGCGGCATCCACGGACGGAAACTTGTCGTGCGGAGCGCCGACGACCAGTTCACCGGCGCCCTCAACAAGCAGCTCACCGAGGTCGCCGTACAGAACGATTTCGCCACGGTCGGAGGGCTGTCCCTGGAAGACAGTTTCGGTGGATCGGTCTTGGCCGCCAACCCGCAGTTCCCCGACGTTTCGGAATCCCTTGACCCGGCCACCCAAAAACTGCCCAACAACTTCAGTCCCGCTCCCGCGGCGCAAGGTTGGCCACTCGGTCCCCTCGCCTACTTCAAGAAGAAGTTCCCCCACCAGATTCTTCATACCGGCACGATCATCGCCGCGGTGCCGCCCACCGTGCAGGCCTGGAACAACGAGAAGGCCGCCATGGAGCACCTCGGCTATCGGGTCCAGTACGACCCAGCGCTTCCTCCGACGACAACCGACTTCACCCAGAACGTCGTGGCCATGAAGAACGCTGGGATCCAGATCGTCTTCCTCGAGCAAATGCCCCAGAACTACGCCTCGGCAGCCCTCAAGGATCTGGACCAGCAGAACTTCCACCCGATCGTGGTCCTCGGTGCGCCGGCCTACAGCAACGTACTGGTGGCCAACTCCGGAGGGGCAGCGAACGTCGACGGCGCGTATCTCGAACAGCCGACCTCCCTGTACCTGGGCGGGGACGCCAAGGCCATCCCGTCCGTCTCCGCGTTCAATTTCTGGGTCCAGAAGGTATCGCCCGGGTTCAAAACCGACTACTTCACGCTGGCCGGCTGGCTGTGTGCCCAACTCTTCGCTGACGCCCTCCACAATGCCGGCACGCACCCGAGCCGGGGAAGCGTGCTGCAAGCCCTCCGGCACATCACCAACTTCTCCAGCGGCAATCTCATTCCAGCAAGCAATCCGGCCGGCAAGGTGCCTACCACCTGTTACCTCATCGGTCGGGTTGTCAGCGGCACCTTCCAGCGCCTCGACGACCCGGCGGTGAGCGCGACGACCCATGGCTACCGCTGTGACCAGCCGTACTTTGTGCCCCGATGAGTCCTCGACCGGCGACTCCGTAGTTCGGGGCAACGGAGGCGCCCGATAGCCGCCCCAATCCATGCCTGCGGCACGCCTCACCACGTCCAGCCTTGTTCCGGAGCCACCTCGAGGACAGAGAACGTGTGGTCACCCATGTGGGATCGGTGGGGCCGTCCCGGCGCGGCGACCGGGCCGCCACGATGGCTGTCGGTACCCGACCCGGGCTCACCGGGATCGTCTCAGCCTCGGTGCAACTGCGTCCACGGCATCACCTGGATTGAAGGGGACCGGTTGGTCACCGCTCGGTTTGCCTGGTCCGGCAGCCAACGGGCCGGGGTGTCGGCCGTCGCCGTCGTCTATTGTGCTCGGCAAGGTCCAGACAAGGAGAGTTCAGTGACAGAACCCTTGCTCAGAGGCATCAACCACGTGGCTCTCGCCAGTCGTGACCTTGACAAGACGGTCCAGTTCTACTCAGCGGTCTTCGACCTGCAGCCGAGCGACATCAGCGTCCCCGGGGAGGAGCGCAATGTACTGCTGTTCTTCCCGGATTCGTCGTTCCTCCACTTGATCGACGGATCAGCCGACGCGACCAGGGAGCGGCTCACCCGTCCGGCCGGCGGCAACCTCCTCTATGAAGGTGACGCCATCGACCACATTTCCCTCTTCGCCGCCGATCGCGACGCCCTCGAAGCCATCCGCTCCCGCTTGCAGGATCGAGGTGCCTCGGACGGGAAGGTCATCGATACCGGCGGGGTCTCGGCCACCGTTCAGTTCGAGGACCCCGATGGTCGTCGACTCGAGGTGACCGCCTACCTCTAGGTTCGGAGACCGCTTCGGCTGCTCCTCAGGGGGGAATGCGAAGAGTCGTGGCGCTCCCGGCCACAGTCCGAGGAGCACCATCGGGGGCAATGCGGACCTCTTCGCTCAACACAACTGTCAGGGGACCGACCGGGGGGTCAACATCCGGCGGTCGCCATCCGCAGGACCCAGGAGGCGGCGGGACCCCGAGCAGGTCAGGGGTTGTTGATTGCGGGACACCGTGGTAAGACGCCTTGAGGGGCCCATCGTTCCCAGACGATGAAGGGGTGCCACGTTACGACTGCATCGACCAGATCGGAGGAAGGCCTTGAATCTCGGTAGCTTCCTCGCCGCGCTAGCACTGGGTTTCGTCAGCGGGGCCATTGCCAGAGCACTGATTCCGAACGACGCCTTCCGGCACATGCGGGGCTGGAGGTCCTGGCTGGTGTCGCTCGGACTCGGGCTCCTCGGTGCCATGGTCGGATTCTGGATCTTTCACGGAATCTTTGGTATCGGCGACACCCAGAAGTTCGATTGGGGCGGCATCGTCGGCGCCGTCATCGGCGCCATGATCGTGGTGCTGATCGCCTCGGTATTGGTCAAACGAATTGCCGGCAAAGGCGGTCAAGTCACTCCGGTCTAGGTCATGCCGCATCATGGGCCTCGGGTGGTTCGGGGTCGGTTACACTCACCCAGATGACGGCGGCACGAGACCAATTGATTCGAGATGCCAAGCGCTACGTCGAGGCGGGCGAACGGTTGGTGGCCGGGGTCAGTTCGTTGAACGCGATGAACCGAGAAGCTCTCGATGACTTGTCGAACGACATGAGCCTGACTGAATCGTGCAGGATTCGCGATTCCGCCACCCTCAGCAGAACCGTGGCCGAATTGCTCGACGACTTCGAACGATGTCGACGTGAGACTCGCTCGTCCACCGCGGCAGTCCTACGGGAAGAGGGAATGACGATCACCGAGGTCGGAAAGGCCTTCGGAGTGTCCCACCAACTGGCAAGTCGCTTTGTCAAGGGACGACCGGGCGACGACGGTGAGGTCACGGTGGAAGTCGGGGACTCGCAAGGCTACCCGGGGCAGCCGGAGGGCAAGACTGCGGAATCGGCATAGGACGTCACGAACGGCCCCGTCGCTGAGCAATTCCCTTCCCCGCTCCCCGCTCCCAGGGAGCTGGCCCTTCACCCACACCGAATCGAACTCCCCTATCGCACCAAGGGCAGAGGAGGGTTGGCTCAAGGGAAGCGTCCACAGAGGGATGCCGCCGCGGCGATCGGCCTGCTCAGGTCCAGCCAGTGAGTCTCACGGAGCTGGTCACACAGAACTCGTTGCCCTCCGGATCCCGCATCACCGTCCATCTGTCCCGGTTCTTGACGGAATCGGGATCCTCGCGGACTCCAACCACGTTGGCGCCCGCCGCCACCAGACGGGCAACTTCAGATTCCATCGACCCCTTGGCGAGCAGGTCGAGGTGCAATCTGTTCTTGACGACCTTGGGCTCGTCCACCCTCATGAAGTAGAGCGACGGCCCGGGCTCATCTCGATTGAACACTCGGAATTCGCTGGGGTTGCGTTCGACGACCTGGTGCGACAGAGCGGTGGCCCAGAAGGCCGCCTGCTCACGCGGATCTCGGCAATCCACGATCACGGCAAGGAGCGATACCGTCACTGGGCGATCTCCTCTGACGCGGGTACCGGTTGCGCCCTCCATGCTACAGATCCGGGGGCCCCACGGCTCGCGCGAGAAGACGCAGGGGGGAGCGAGCAGATGACTTTCCGGCGTCGTTGTCGGACCCGAGAACCCTGTCCGCGGTACCGGGCAGTTGCGCGTGTCAGCCTCCATGCGGCTGGGGCGGCCACTCCCCCGGCCGCCAACCCCATCGATGGGCCATACTGGTGGCAAGGAGGTACGCGGCGATGGCCATCATCGACTCGGACCAACATCTCTACGAGACACGCACGCTCTGGTCGGAGTACATCGACCCCGGGTGCAGAGACGAAGCCCTGGCCATCGTCGATGACGAGTACGGCTATCCCTGGTTGACCTGGCGGGATCGTCGCCTCGACGTGGCCGATGTACAGGTCCCTCGAGCCACCGAGGAGCTGGGCCGCCACCGACAGCGACAGCGGGCACATCTGCCTGCCGAGTACGTCTACGACGAGGCCCTGCCGGCACAGTACTGGGACCCTGCGGCACGGGTGGGCCAGCTCGATGCCATGGCTCTGGACCAGGCCGTGGTGTTCCCGAACTTCGGGCTGCTCTGGGAACGCCGGTTATCGGAGTCGCTGACCGCGCTGACGGCGAACATGGGAGCGTGGAATCGCTGGTGCGCGGTGGTGGCATCCGAAGGTCGAGGTCGACTCCACCCGGTGGCACACCTCACCCTGCGGGACCCGGGGTGGCTCGAAGCCCAACTCGACGCGCTGTCGTCGGCCGGTGTACACCTCGGAATGATCGCTCCGGCCGCCGTCGACGGACGGCCCCTCTCGCATCCCGACCACGACCGGCTGTGGGCGTCCTTTGTCGACCATGGAATCACCCCGGTCTTTCATGTTGCCGATCAACCCCGTGTCCTCGATGAGGCCTTCTACTCGGACCCTGACGACAGCTTCGTACCGGTACTGGAGTCGGTCTTCCTGTGGGTGCCACCGGCCATCGCCATCACCGACCTCATCGTCAATGGCACATTGGCCCGGCACCCTCGGTTACATATCGGGGTGGTCGAGCTGTCTTCGATCTGGGTCCCCCAGTACCTACTGATGCTCGACGGGGGGTGGGACTTCACCTCGGCGCTCAACGGCAGGGCCCCGACGACACTCGATCGGCGCCCGAGTGAGTACTTCCGCAGCCAAGTCCGGGTGTCGTCCTTCTCCTACGAACAGCCGACTCGACTACGTGCCAAGGCTGGAGACCTGTTCATGTTCTGCAGCGACTACCCCCATTCCGAAGGCACCGCGTCTCCGGTTGACGACTATGAGCGTGCCGGGTGCGATGTGCGAGACGCCCCCGGGCTGTTCCACCAGAACGTCACCACCCTGCTCACCGGGTGACACCGGGTGGGCCACGTGCCGCGGCAAGGACGCCGCCCGCAGCGGGCTGACTGGCGGGCACTCCGGGACCCACCGCGCCGAGTCGGCGGCAGGTGCCCGGGAGCGCGGACCCGCCGGGGCGGGACCAACCGCCCGATCAGTCCCCTCGTCTCCCGGATCCCGCCCGACTCCCGGCGCTGAGCACCACTTCCCGCAACAACGCATTGACCTCGGCCGGCGCCTCCATGTTGACCATGTGTCCGGCATCACCAACGACCACTTTGCGGGCCTGCGGTATCGACCCGGCCAATACATCGGCCATGTCCCTGAAGCATGGTACGTCCAACTCCCCGACGGCCACGGTGGTCGGCACCTCGAGCGTCGGGAGCAACGAGAGACAGTCGGGGTGGGGACCGTGTGGATCCGGCCCCATCCAATGAAGGCCCGAGTAGTCGGCCGCCATCGCCTCCAATCGGCTGGCCACCTCCGGTTGACGCCGGGCCGGGGTGAAGAAGCCATGGTGCAGCCAGGCCGTTTTGGCCGCGGCCAGGCCGCCTGCACGTAGCCCGGTGGAGATCGCCTGCATGTCCCGATCGGATTGAGGATCCCAACGCACTCCGTCGAGCACCGCATCGAGCAGCACCAGCGCACTCGTCCGCAGGGGAGCGGTCAGTGCGGCCTCGAGCACGATCCGACCTCCCATCGACAGACCAACCAGGACCGCGGCATCGATTGCCAGGTGATCCAGCAACTGCCAAAGATCACCGGAGTGGGTGTACAGGATGTCCGGGTCATCGAGCGTCGATCGGCCGAAGCCTCGTGCGTCATACCGGATCACCGTGGCGATATCCGAAAGGGCTGCCACCTGCTCGTCCCACATGCGGGCGTCGAGCGCCAGCCCGTGGACCAGGACGACCGGGAGGCCGTGGCCGGCGACCTCGTAGTACAGCTCCGCACCAGCTATTCGAAGTGTGGCCACGCCGTCTCCTACAGTCTCTGACAACGGGATACTAGGCACAGTACCGAGGCGAGACCGGGGTTGGTAGACGTCGACTTTCCCAGCAGAGGCGTCGTGCAGGCGTGGCAATGCGTTGACCCTGCGCCGAATCCGGAGGAGCCGTAGGAGGACTGGCTCGATGGGAGGTCCTGACCCTTGATCCGGTCCTGGGATCGTGTGACATTTGTTTGGGTCGGTCATCGCATGGCGCGGTGCTCGGGCCGGGGAGGTCATCGTGTACGGAGGAGCAAATGGCTGACAACGCCCACCGTGCGCTTCGTTCTGCCGCGTTCGGGTTCGCCTGCAATGTCGGACTGGGAACCGTCGTCGCCATTCGCGACGACCTCCCGGGGCGACCATTGGGAATCCAAGTGCCGCTCTCCGTGCCGGCCGCCATCCTCGTCGGATGGGGGGCCGCAGTCGCCGCTCCATGGCCGATGCCCGTTGCCGCACTGGTGGCCGCCACCCGCGCCGGGCCGGACGACGCAAGTCTCGGACCGGGGCTGGTCTGCGCCGGCATCGGCACTGCGGGGATCGTCGGGTTGCTCATCGAGCCCAACACCTATCGCCGGAGCCGGTGGAGCTTGGCCACTCGCGCATCGATCGCCCTGGGATTTCTCACGTCGGCCGGACTAGCGGTCGCCGGACTCTGCCACGCCTTGGAGTCGGCCCGGTCAAGTCCGCATGAGCGGAGTGCAGTGGAGGACACCGGTCGCCGGTCCTGTCTCCGACAGGTTGAGTGAGCGCCGAGTACAACCGGACCTCCTGCGAGAGCATGACCATGGTCCGTTCAGTGTTCGGTCAACGCTTCACAACATGATTCGTCGGCCTGTAGTCTGGTCTTGGCTTGCCGATGCGTTGGCGGGGCTGAGGTGCAGCCCACCTGGCACGCGAGGGGATGCTCATGGCGACTGAACGCCCGCGACTGAGTCGGAACGAGTTGCGCGAACTCTTCATCGAGGCCGGACGCGGCATCCTCCGGGAGGAAGGTGTCGGCGCGGGCGGTGACTCCCTCACCTTCAAGCGGGCACGGGAGCGGGTCGAAGCGGAGACTGGAATCCGAGTTACCAACGCTTCGTTGATCGGCAGGATCTGGATAGACCAGTTCGACTACCAGACCGATGTGCTGGCCGCCGCCGCAGCAGACGACAGCGCCTCCGAAATAGCCGACACCCTGGCGGACCTGGCACCGGTCCTGATGAACATGAATCCCTCATCCGAGGAGTCCAGACGATCGACGATGCGTGAGGTCTGCCGAATCTCAACCGCATCGAACACCAGAGCTCTTCGACAGTCGACGGACTGGCTGATCTGGATCGGCATTTGGGCGATCACGGCTGTGGGTGGTTCACCCGATCGCCGGAGTCGGATCGATGCCGCATTGGAACAGTCCTACCAGGCGGTCACCGAGCGGATGGAGGGGATCTATCAGGCCGGGATGGACTTCATCGGTTACCGGGTACGCCCGGGGCTCACGGTCCGTCAGTTCACCATCGCCGTCGCGGCGCTGGCCGAGGGCTGCGTCCTGCGGGACCGGGTCGACTCGAAGCACATGAATGGGATCATCCGCCCCACCGGACCCGACGGCGAGGAGCAGGAATGGTCGCTGTTCGGGCTGGCGCTCGATGCTCTGTCGAGTGCCTTCTTCGAGTTGGACCCCGAGTGGTCGACGCCCGGCGTCGACGACTCCACCGTTTCGAACGTGGTCGGTGCGTGATCCCACAGCCCCGTTGCCAAGTGCCGACTGGGCGATCGGCAGTGGCTCGGGAAGGGCGACCAGCCCAAAATCGGCACCCCCGATCGTCACTGTGGAAGATCCAAACGAGCGGCCACCAACCCTTTCTCGTCTACCGCTCCGGCGAAGGACGCCGCCCGGCATGGGCGATCTTCGTGGATCCGGGGTACCCTCATAGGCAGGTAGGTGTGATACCAGGGTGCCCACACCCGATGAAGGGCTCGGAGCCAGACCCGTGACCACACTGCAGGCGACCAGGTGGAGACGAGAGGAGCTGCGGACCACGCTCCTCGAAGAGGGGCGCGAGATCCTCTTCGAGGAAGGTCTCCAGGCCGGTTCGAGCAATCTCACCTTCAAGAGGGTCTTCGAACGGGTCGAGGCGAAGACGGGCTCGCGGATCACCAACGCGTCGGTGATCAAGCGCATCTGGGACAACCAGGCCGAGTTCCAGACCGACGTCCTGGTCACCATCGCCCGGGATGAAGCGCGTCGAGCTCAGGGAAGCGGACAGCGAGCCGTGGCCATGCTGGGCACTCTCGACCTCACCACCCCGGAATCCCGCATTCGAGCTCTCCATGAGGTGTGCCGGGTGGAGGGCAACGCGAGCAGCACAGCTATCGATGAATCGACCAGCTGGCCACTGTGGATCAGCGTCATTGCCATCGCCATTGCCACGGCGAAACCGGATCGGCAGGAGCGCATCAAAGCGGCCCTGACGGACGGATACCGGTCGGTCACAACGTTCTGGAGCGATAATTTCGACGTTCTCATCGGCGTACTCGGATTTCGGGTGCGTCACCCCTGGTCGATGGACCAGTTCACGATGGCGGCAATTGCCTTCGCCGAGGGATGCGGACTTCGTGAACGAACGAGTGATCACGTCGAGATGGTCACCCGTCCGACGGGTCCGCTCGGGGAAGATCAGCAGTGGTCGCTCTTCGCCGTCGGGCTCGAAGCGCTCGTCGACCAGTTCCTCGAGCTCGATCCTGAGTTCACCCCGCCGTCCTAGGTCTAGGGCAGCCACACCAAACGCGGCGGGTGCCTGGACACCCGGATCCGGGCCGTGGCTCCCGACCTGCCTCCGCGGCGAGCTGTGGAGGCCGCGGCGACGGCTGGAGGATCGTTGCAATTCGCAGTTGCATTCGAGGGGCCGATCAACCAAAATGGCGCTGGCGGGAACCCCAGCAAACAGGCCCAGCGCGTCTGTGGCGGACCAGATGGCGCTGGGCCGTTTGCATGTCAGCTGATCAACGGCGTCCAAGAGAGCCCGGGCCGGTCGACGCCGAGACCGAAGTCGGCATCCCGGATCCGCACGATGCCCGACCGGCGCGGCCAGAGGGGCTCGAATCTGACAGGCTGAGCCGACCGACCACCGGTTCAGCGAGGCGCCCGCCCGATGGCCGCAGCCACACGGTGGCCCGAGCGCACGGCACTTTCCATGTAGCCCGCCAGGGTCTCGGTGTGTTCGCCGGCAAACCAGATGGAGCCGTGCGCTTGGCGCAGAAGCGGCCAGAAACGCATCATCTGGCCGGGCGCGTACACCGCGTAGCCGCCTCCCGTGTAGCGCTCGTCGGCCCAGGCCACGGTGGTGGCGATCTCGCTTCTCTGTCGGCTCCCCTCCGGGTAGACGACATCGAGCTGCCGCTGGAATGCGGCGATGCGGGTCCGATCGCTGAGGGCGGCGCCCGACCGGGCGGCATCTCCGGTCACAAATTGAGTGAGCACACCGGGCCGCTCGGCACCTCCCGGCAGGGAGTCGGTGGCGTCCCAACCGATGCCGAAGGATTGGTCCGTGATCGTGAACCCCGAGAGACCCTCGGACAACCAGAACCTCCGGTCGTACTGAGTCGACACCTTCAACGCATGGCCCAGATCGAGCTCATCGATCATGGCCGCCACCGCCGGGGGCAGCGCGGGGAGGAAGGTAACCCCCCGGAGCGCCGGCGGTGGAACCGCCAATACGAGATGTCCAGCGTCCACCGGGGCGACATCCCTCGGAGCCGCGCCACTGTGCACGCGGACACCCCACGGATGTTGTTCGATCCTGGTGACCGGCGAACCGAGCCGAACAGTCGCTCCCAGGTCACGCGCCATCGCCCGGGGCAGCGCGCTGTTCCCTGCCGCGATCCGCATCGACTCGACCCCGGATTCGGGCAACGCCGCATCGGCGACGGACTGCTGGAGCACGAAGAGCAGCGACACCTGATCGAACTGGGCGTTGAAATTGCCCCGGTAGTCCGACTGCACGAGGAGGTCGGCACCGGCGTCGAGCGCCTGGGTGGAGGCAAAGTCCTGCAGTGAATGGCCGTCCCACAGCTCCGCCTGGGGGGCGAGATCAGGGTGGGCCGGGTCGAGGTCCCCGGCCATCCTCACCAGAGCATCGCCGAACGCGGCGTATCCAGCCAATGCCCCGGGATCGGCGTTGGAAAACGCCGTCAATCCACTCCGTCTACCGTCCAGGTACACGGCGGCGGTCTCCAGCTTGTCCCCCGGCCGATGGGCCAGCGCCAGCTGGTAGTGCCGGGCCAGGGCTTGGATCTGGTCGTGATTGTCATCGATGGACTCCCCGCCGGCCTCGACGTGCAACCCATCGGTGAACGGCTGATGCAGCGTGTGCACCCGGCCGCCGACACGATCGCGAGCTTCGAGCACGACCACGTCCCAGCCCCCGGCACGAAGGGCCAGGGCCGCGGCCAACCCGGCAAGTCCGGCCCCCACCACCGCAACACGCCCTCGCACCGAACTGTCCGGGCGTGGCGTGGTGGTACAACCACCGGCCACGGCCGTGGTCGCCACGACGGCGGCGCTAGCCAAGAACTGCCGGCGCGTGAGCGCCGAGGGGGCTGGCACTGCGTCATGGTAGCGCCCGGGCGAGATGTGGCGGCCGGTCGAGCTGTCGATGCGTCCGGGTGAAGCAATCCACGTGGCTTGCCCCTCAACCCTCCGGGAGAAGGTGCCGATAGCAGATGGTCGGGTCGCCGCCTTTCGTCGGTGCTCGACACCATTCGACATGGAGGAGATACCGGGATGGGGCGAGATCGTCCGAGGCGGTGGATGGCCCTGTGTGGAGCATCGGCCATACTCGTGGCAAGTCTCCTCGCGCTGGGAGAGACCGGAGCTGGCGCCGCCTCGGCCACCGTCGTCAACGAGGGCAAGTACGGCTTCTCCTTCACCCTTCCGGTCCACTGGAAGCAAGTGCCGCTGAACGGCAGCGACGTCACCGCGCTGTTGAATGCCGCAGCTCACAATGATCCGACCCTGGCCAGTGCGCTCACTGGCGAAGTCAAGGCGGCCGCCTCGAATGGGATCAAGGTGTTCGGCGTCGGCCCGGTCAGTGGATCCACCGTGGCGAATGTGAACATCATTGTCACCTCGTCTGCTGGTGCACCGACTGGGAACGCATTCGCATCAGCGGCAGTGGCCGAAGCCAAGATCCAACTCACCCAAGTCGGCACAAGCCACATGAAGACGTCCATCGTCCACAATCGACTCGGTGCCGCGGCCCAGGTTACATACGAGCTGAACCTGAAGGGCGCACCGCCCCAGTTTGGCGACCAGTTCTATGCGGTGCACAAGTCGCATATTGAGATCATCACGGTGACAACCTCCACCTTGGCCCAGTCCCAAACGGACGCACGGCTCATCGTGGATGGTTGGCACTGGAAGTAGTCAGCAGGCCAAGAGTCGTTGGGTCGATGTGCAGTCGGTACCTCAACCGGCCGTCGTCGGCACGACGGCCGGGCCGGATACACCGAGGTTGCATCCTCAGCATGGTCGGCCAAGTGAAGACAGATCGGGACGTGACTAGTCTCAGCGTGACCAACTACGGAAGGTGGCCGGTATGTGGGCACAGATGATCACGTCGCGCTTGAAGCCAGGGAGGGAAGACGACCTGGTCACGCTCACCGCACAGTTGAAGGCGGCCGAGCAGCCGGATTCAGGTCTCGTGCACGCGACGGCCATGCGGGACTCGAACGACCCGGGCCGGGTCGTCATGTTGGTTGTGTTCGAGAGTGAAGAGAAAGCTCGGGAGCGCGAGAGCGACCCCCGTCGCGACGAAGGACTCACTGAGGCCAGGGCGACGATGATGGAGATCTTCGATGGAGCTCCGGAGTTCACCGACCTGACCGTAGTGGATGACTGGTCGATTTGAGGAATGGCCTTGGCCTCCACTTGCTTGGGCCAAGGCTCCAACTCGTTCTCGCTCGTGGCGCCCGGCTGGTGTCGCGTCCACGACCCAGCTCAGGCTTGACCCGAACAGAGGTGCTCCGGACCGGCACCATCCCCTCCGACCTACTCGGAGTTGAGGGCGCTCGGCTCACGGCCGCTCCCCTGCTCTTCCGCCACCGTCACGAACCCGGCGTCCACTCGACCTCTCCACTTGTGGCCCTCGAGGGCGAAGGTCCGTGCGCTCGCGGCGGCACCACTCGCATCCCGAGGGCGAACCCAAGGCCTGAGTCACCGCGGACCGTTCGGATCGCCGCGGCCCGTCAGTCGCCCGGCTCATCCGGTGCAGCCGAGGCGCCGTCGCGGCGGTCGGCGATCTCGGTCGCCGACCGCCTCGCCCGCAGCAGCCGACTCACCCGCTTCCCCGAGCCCGGCTCGGATCAGGCAGGAGGCGAGAGGTCCGATGCGGCGCTATTCTCCGCCAGACGCCGTGAACAAGGCGATACCGCGACCCCGCGGTCATTCCCACCCGAACAGCCGGGGTGGAGGCACCGCAGAGCCCGGACCCGGCGGGCCGAGGGCCGGACCCGGAAACGAGGAGGACGACTCATGAGCCTGCAGGGACGAGTGGCCCTGGTGACCGGCGGCGGACGCGGTATCGGCCGGGCCATCGCCCTCCGGTTGGCGACCGATGGCGCCGGCGTGGCGGTGAACTACCGGAAGGACGAAGCTGCGGCCACGGAGACGGTCGAGACGATCCTGGCCGGAGGTGGAGACGCTGCCCCGTTTCAGGGGTCCGTGAGCTCCTACGAGGAGGCAACCGCAGTGGTCGACGGCGTCCTCGCCCGCTTCGGACACGTGGACATCTTGGTGAACAATGCGGGAATCACCAACCGGGGCACACCGGTGGCCAAGACGCCAGTCGAGGAGCTGGAACGGGTGATGGGCACGATGGCCATCGGGTCTCACCACATGTCCCAGCTCGTGCTGTCGAGCATGCGCGACCAGCCGAGGGGCGACATCATCATGATCTCGAGTCAATCGGCGATCCAGACCGACCCCTATGGCGGCCCCTACAACATGGCCAAGGCCGCCCAGGAAGCGCTGGCCTTCACCTTGGCCAAGGAGGAAGCTCGCTCGGGCATCCGAGTCAATGTCGTAGTTCCGGGACTGTCCAACACCGACATGGGCCGCCGACTGGTGAAGGCGGCGATGAAAGTGGATGACATCCACGACTTGGACAGTCGCTTTCCGCTCGGCCGCGTCGGTGAGCCCGAAGACATCGCCGCCGCCGTGAGCTTCCTGGTGAGCGACGGTGGCTCGAACATCACGGGTCAGCGCCTGGTGGTCGACGGTGGTGGATTTGCCTGATCGAGAGGGCGATCGGTGAGTTGGAACCTCGATGCCGTGGGCGCTGAGGTGGCACCGGTCGAGCACTCGTGGACGTCGAAGGATGCGCTGCTCTACTCCCTCGGGGTAGGAGCAGGAGTCCAAGATCCCTTCGGCTTCGAACTCGGCTTCACCACCGAGAACAGCCAGGGAACAGCTCAACGCGTCCTGCCCACCTTCGGCGTCGCCATCGCCTTCCAGAACTCGGCCTTCTCCCTCGCTGGATCCTTCGATCCCACGCTGTCGGTTCACGGCGAACAGGGGATCAGCCTCGAAGGACCCCTCCCGCCCGAGGGCCGAGTGGTCACGGTCGGTCGATTGACGGGGATCTTCGACAAGGGATCGGGGGCGGTGGTGACCACGGAGGCCCGGTCGGTCGATGCCGCCTCGGGGGAACTGATGTTCACAACGAGCTCGTCTCTGTTCGTCAGGGGTGCGGGCGGGTTCGGAGGACCACGGGGACCGGCTGCCGCTCGGACCCGCCCGGACCGGGAGCCCGATCTCGTCCTCCGGGCGGAGACGCGGCGAGATCAGGCACTGCTCTACCGGCTCAGTGGTGATCGGAATCCGTTGCATTCCGACCCCGCGTTCGCCCAACGGGCAGGGTTCGGTACTCCGATCCTGCACGGCCTCTGCACCTTTGGATTCGCCGGTCGCCTGTTACTGCATGCCCTGTGCGAATCGGATCCGTCCCGCTTCGTCTCGATGCACTCCCGGTTCGCCCGTCCGGTACGACCGGGCGAGCCTCTGGTCGTCCACGTCTGGCGAGGAGAGGCCGGCCGGGCAACGTTCCTCGTGGAGACGGAGCCGGGAACGGTCGCGATCGACGAGGGACGCCTGGCCTTCCGCGATCCAGCCTCCGTGGACGGGGTGCAACCACAATGAGCACCGGACGAGCCGTGCGCGGGATCAGCCGCGACCGGGTCGTGGCCATCACCGGCGCCGGACGTGGGATCGGAAGGAGCCATGCGCTCGAGTTCGCTCGCCAGGGCGCCCGCGTTCTGGTCAATGACATCGGGTCCTCCATCGACGGCGAGGGAACCTCGGCCGACCCGGCGACCCAGGTCGTCGACGAGATCGTGTCCCTCGGAGGCCAAGCCGTGGCCAACCGGGACGATGTGTCGGACTGGGAGGGGGCTCGCCGCATGGTGACCCACGCCATCGACACCTATGGCCGGCTTGACACCCTCGTGAACAATGCCGGCATCCTCCGGGACAGAATGCTGATCACCATGACCGAGGATGACTGGGATGCCGTCCTGCGGGTCCACTTGAAGGGCACCTTTGCGCCGACCCACTGGGCGGCCCTTCACTGGCGTGAGCGGGCCAAGGCAGGCGAGCGGGCCAACGCCCGCGTGGTCAACACGAGCTCCGCCACCGGGCTCTACGGTAACGTCGGGCAGATCAACTACGGAGCGGCCAAGGCGGGCATCGCCGCGTTCACCGTCATCGCCGCCAAGGAGCTTGACCGCTACGGAGTAGCGGTCAATGCCATTGCCCCGATGGCCCTGACCCGTATGAACGCCGATCTGCCATTCGGAAAGGACGCCGCCGCACACCCCACCGGTGGGTTCTCCCCGCTGGCGTCCGAACACATCTCCCCCTTGGTGGTCTGGCTCGGAAGCGATCCGGCGGCCGAGGTGACCGGGCGGATCTTCAACGTGCACGGCGGTTACATCAGCGTGGCCGAGGGCTGGCGGGCCGGTCCGAGCGTGGACAAGGGTTCCCACTGGGAGCCCGACGAGCTGACCGAGGTGATCCTCGACCTGGTGGGCCGGGCCGGGCCGACCACCGACATCACCGGCACCCTCCCCGACCTCTGAATCCTGTCCCCACGGGCTCGACCACCACTGCCATCCCCTGAACCGGGACGACCGGTGAGTCGACGACCGCACGGCCGTTGACCGGGTGCTCGAGGTCTCGTCGTCGGCGGGGGACCCGGGTGGTGGGTAGCCCCGAGACGGCGGCCAGGTGGGAGGCCTCCGACCCTCAGTTTCCAGCCAGCCGGGTGCCGATGATCCCATCCGCCTCGAGGGCGGCACGTTCCTCGGTGGTGATGCCAAGGTCGTCGAGGACTTCGTCGGTGTGCTGGCCGAGCAGCGGGGCGGGACGCCGGTACCAGGGTGCGGACCGAGACGCATACCGCATCGGCCAAGCAGGGAAGCGGATCGGGCCCACCACCGGGTGGCGCACTTCCTCCCAGAAGCCCCGGGCATTCATCTGCTCGTCCAAGTCCACAGAGTAGGAGTGGACGACCGGTTCGGCCCCCACCCCGGCGGCCCGAAGAGCGGACAGGACCTCCTTTTGGCCTCGGCCCGCACACCATGCACCCAGTCCAGCGTCGAGCAGCCCCGCGGCTCCTTGTCGTCCTGCAGCTTTGTCGAGTCCCGGATCGAGTGACCATTCCGGCGATCCCAGCGCGGTGCGCAGCGACCGCCACGCCTCATCCGAGGGAAGGTGGACAGCCACCCACTGGTCGGGTTCGAGGCAAGGGTAGACGCCCTGATGGGCGGCACCGGGCTGATGGTTCCCCTGCCGCGTCATGAGATGGCCATAGACGGCGTGCTCGAGCATCTGCTCGGCGGCGATGGTGGCCGTCATGTCAATCATGGCCAGCTCGACGTGCTGGCCGTCGCCCGTCTGGTGCCGGTGCTCCAGGGCGGTCAGCACGGCGAAGGCCGCGTGCATCCCGGCCAGTGGGTCGCAAATGCCGGGAATGGACGGGAGACCGTCGGCGTAGCCGGTGGTCCACGCCAGGCCGGATACCTGCTCCATCGACGCCGCGAACCCGGGACGGTCCCGCCACGGTCCGTCCAGGCCGAAGCCGGGCATGCGCACCATGATGATGCTCGGGTTGGCGGCCGACAGGTCCTCATAGGTCAGTCCGAACTGTTCCATGACCCGCGGCGTGAAGTTCTCCACGACGACATCCGCGGTGGCCACCAGGCGGAGGACGAGGTTCCGGCCGCGGTCGTCCGACAGGTCGAGGGTGACGCTTCGCTTGTTCAGATTGGCCGATTGGAAGATGGCCCCCTGCTCGTACCACTGGTCCACGGTGGGGTCGACCCGAACGCTGAAGCGCATGGGGTCCGGGTGCCGGGTCGATTCGATCTTGACCACGTCCGCGCCCAGGGTGGCCAGATACTGGGTGCACATGGGCCCGGCCAGGAAGGCGGTGAAGTCGACGACCCGCACACCGGCCAGGGGAAGATCCTGATGGTCCGCCACCGGGGTGCCCTTGGAGACGAAGGGCCGGGGGACACGGCTCGGGGCTGCCGTCGGCTTCCCCGCGCCCAAGACGCTCTCGATTCGCGGCACGAGCGTAGGCGCCGCTCCGGGTGGTCGCCGGTCGGTCGCAGTAGACAGGAACGGGGTCCGGGGGTGCGGGAACCCACCCCGGGGATTGGCATCGTAGAGCTTCCGGCTCGTCACGTGGTCGAATCGGGGGAAATTCGCTCCGTTCCCGATGGGTACGGTCGGGATCCGGTACAACGATCCGATGTGGACCACCTCGTCGACGGTGTGCCGGCGCGTCCACTGCTGGACGGCCTCGACCACATCGGACCGGGCCCGATTGCGCTGCACGTACAGCGACTCGTCGCCGGCCAGGTCGGGGCGCTCGATCATGTCGAGGAAGGTGTGCCACTGGGCCGTGGTGATGGTGGCCATCCCGACATAGCCGTCGAGACAGGGCTCAATGCCCGGCACCATCACGTAGGTGGGCCGGATGCGCTGTCCCCCGGGCATGCTCGCCGCAACTGACGGGTAGCAGATGAAGGTGATGGCCATGCACTCGAGTGCCGACACGTCGACGAGGTCCCCGTGTCCGGACCGACGGCGAGCGCTCAGTGCGCTGAGCGCACCGAGCGCACCGAACGTGCCCACGGTCCACCCGGCCATGCCCCCGCCCACGGCGAGCGGTTCCCGGTCGTCGTTCCCGTGGCTGTACAGCGAGCCGGCCAGGGCCTGGAGGAGCAGGTCCGAGGATTCCTCCCCCCCACGAGGCCCGCTCAGGCCGAAAGCGGAGAGGTTCACCACGACCAGTCCTCGGTGACGCCGAGTCAGGTCGCCGGCATCGACGGCCGGTGAGCGGCCTCCGGTCCGATCCCCGAGCGTCGACACGATCGCTACGTCGGAGCTGGACGCCAATTCGTCGCACAACTGCGCTGCCTGAGCCGACTCGGGGTCGATCACCAGGCTGTGCTGTGACGCAGCCAGGAATCGGAAGAGGACACCATCGGGGTCACCGTCACGACCCACCGATCCCGAAACCGACCAGCGGCGGAGACCATGGCCTTCGGGGCGCTCGACTTTTGTCACCTGTGCGCCGGCGTCGGCGAGGAGCTTGGCGCAGTACGACCCGGACACGTCATCGGACAGGTCGAGGACCTGCAGCCCAGCGAGACCCGGGAGGGGACCGCCGGTCACGGGTCGACCCCGAACACGGGCCGAGCGAGGGTGGTCGGCCACCCCTGGTCGTGGGTCCGCTGACCGGCGGGCGGCGAGGCCTCCGCCATCGACACCGGGCTCGACACCGGGCTCGGCACCGTGCCGCCGACCGTCCAGCCCATGTCGACCCCGCGCAGGTCTTCCTCAGACTTCATGCTGGGTGGCGGCTCGGGCCGTACGGTCTCGGGGGCTCCGGCACCCACACGGGCCCTATCCCACCATCCCATCCTGTTGGGACCACCCCCGACCCTCCAACTCTCCGTCCGCCTCCGTCCGCGTGCCCCCGGGAGGGCTTGGTGCCCGATAGCCAGCCACCGATCGACTGCCGAGGCCAGAGTACTCTGTTACGTTGAGGTGACGGTCGAGAGAACGCCCCGGGTGGGGACCGGGAGGTGACGCCAATGGTCATGACAATTGCCCGCGACGGAGCCTTGGTCGAGTCTGGAGAGCGGCACCTCATCCCGAAGGAGCGGTACGTCTCCCGTGACTTCTTCGACCTCGAGATGGAGCGCCTCTGGCCCCGGGTTTGGCAGATGGCCTGCCGTGAGGAGGAGGTCCCCCGAACCGGCGACTACCTCGAGTACGTCATCGGGGAAGAGACGATCCTGGTGACCCGCAGTGATCCCGACACCATTCGGGCCTTCTACAACACCTGCCCGCACCGCGGTACCCGACTGGCCGCGGGTGTGGGGAACTTCGCGACCAACGAGATCCGCTGCAGGTACCACGCCTGGCGATTTGAGCTCGACGGAACAAACAAGGAGGTCGTCGACCGCATCGACTTCCCATCGACCATGACCGACGACGATGTGTGCCTCAACCAGATCCAAGTCGGTCGGTGGGGAGGTTTCGTCTTCATCAACATGGATCCCGACTGTGAGCCACTCAGCTCGTTCCTCGATCCCCTGCCGATGCTCCTCGAGCCCTACCGGTTCGAGAAGATGCGGTTCCGCTCCTACCGGTCGGTCATCCTCCCGGCCAACTGGAAGTCCGTACTTGATGCCTTCAACGAGAGCTACCACGTCCAAGGGACCCACCCGCAGCTTCTCCGATGGTCCGACGACACATCGATCCGGTACGGACCGCTGGGCAAGCACAACCACATGGGCAACATGGGTGAGATCAAGCGAGAGATCCGTCCCAGCCCGAGGTTGGGACTCCAACCGGGGGACTACGACGAGCGGGAATTGCTGGCCGTCATGCTCGACGAGCTCAGCGGGCTGTTCCTGAAGGAAGAGCGAGAGAAGATCGAGGACCTGAAGATCAAGCCACTCCCCGAGGGCAAGTCGGCCATGGATGTCTACAACGAGCTGAGGGTGCAGATGCTGCGCAGCAAAGGCAGCGACGTGGCCAACTTGACCGACGACCAGCTCCTCAGCTCCGACGATGTGCACTTCTTCCCCAACGTCGTGGGCCCGATCTATCCCGGGAGCACCACGCTGTTCCGGATCCGGCCGAACGGATTGGACCCCGACAGCTCGATCCAGGATCTGTGGACCTTGGAGTGGGTGTCCTCGGATGACGAGCGGGAGATGTGTGAGCGCAAGTTCTATCCGGACTGGACCGCCAAGGATTGGGGCCTCGTCACCAACCAGGACTACGGCAACATGATCCACGTCCAGGCGGGCATGAAGTCGAGAGGCTGTAGGGGGCTCCGATTGAACCCTCGACAGGAGCACAACGTGATCCACATGCACGAAGTGATCGACGAGTATCTCTGCTCGTAGCCCCCGGCTCGGACCCGGCCGTCGCCCTCCGATCTGGGCGCACCCGCAGCGGGCTCATCGACCCCCGTGCCCGTGTACACCATGGTGACGGTCCACGTCGTGCCGGCGGGCCTCGACGTGGAGGTGGACGTGGGCCAGAGCGTGATGAGCGCTGCCCAGGCTCAAGGCGTTGCCTGGCCCACGGTCTGCCATGGGCTGGCCGAGTGCCACACCTGCTTCTTCGAGGTGGTGGACGGGGTCGATCAGCTCGAGGCACCCAGCGAGCTCGAGAGGACAGCCTTGCAGCAGTTCGCCGGGCGTTCGTGGTACCACGGGAAGATCATCCGGCTGGCCTGTCAGGCTCGCGTGCTGGGGCCGATGACCGTCCGGAAGCCAGGCGTTCGGCGGGCCCCATGAACAGCCGAGGGCACGCTCCCTCAGGCTCGGTATCCGGAGGAACCCCTGCTTCGGTGGTCGATGGGCTCGTCGTCAATCAGTTCCCAGTCAGCCAGCACATCCCGACCGTCGGTCCGAGCGGCAGATGCCGGAGTCGGCCGGTTGGGGACCGTACGGGAGAACCGCGGCGCCGGGGCAGGCTGCAGCGTGTCGCCCACCGTGACAAAACTCTCCCGCAGACGGTGGTGGGGGTGGTCGTGGACCTCGCGGGGCGTGAGGACGGGGGTGAGGCACGTATCGGTACCGCTGACCAGCTCTCCCCACTCGTCGCGGGTGCGCGTGGCGATGGCTGCAGCGATCCGCTCCCGCAGGCGGGGCCAGGAGGAGCGGTCTCCCCGGTCGGGGAGGTCGGAGACGTCGAGGCCTACCAGATCGACGAACGCCGACCAGAATTGGCTCTCGACGGCCCCGAGCGCCACCCACTTTCCGTCCGCGGTCCGGTAGGTGTCGTAGTAGGGAGCACCGCCGTCGAGGACATTGGTGCCCCGCTCCTCGGTCCACCGGTGACGGCCCGTCAACTCGAAGAACATGGTGGCGAGCAGGGCACTCCCATCGGTCATGGCGGCGTCGACGACCTGGCCCACGCCCGAGGCCCGGACTTCGAGCAGCGCGCACACCATGCCGAAGGCCAGGACCATCCCTCCCCCACCGAAGTCACCCACCAGATTGAGTGGCGGGACCGGATCCCCTCCTTTGGGGCCGATCATGCTGAGCACACCGGACAGGGCGATGTAGTTGATGTCGTGGCCGGCCATCATCCGCCAGGGGCCGACCTGGCCCCATCCGGTGGCCCGCCCGTAGATCAGACTCGGTCGCTCCCCGAGGCACGCCGTCGGCCCGAATCCAAGCCGTTCGGCCACTCCGGGGCGGAACGCCTCGATCAGTCCGTCGGCCCGCCGGATCAACTCGAACAGGAGGGCGAGACCGGACTCCGACTTCAGGTCGATCTCGATGGCCCGCCGATTGCGGCCGAGGACCCCTCCGTCACCCGGAGCACCGGGACGGTCGATCCGCACGACGTCGGCCCCCATGTCGGCCAGCATCATGGCGCAGAACGGGCCGGCACCCAGGCCGGCGATCTCGACAATGCGGAGACCGGTGAGCGGACCCCCTCCAGCGCTGCCCGGTGCCGGCGCGATCCCCATTGGTCCCCCTTCTCGTTCGTCTCCGCCAGGTCCCACGGTAGCCACTTCGGCCCAGCCCACCCGCCGCGCCCGGCACCATCGCGGAGGAGCGGCCATGGGATCGCGTGATCCGGTCATCGTCGGAATCGGGTGGAGCGAGTATCCCGTTGCCCCGGCGCTCGATGCCATGGAGCACCATGCCATGGCCCTCCGCGAGGCGTTGGCCGACTCGGGGCTCGACAAATCCGAGATCGACGGCTACATGTGCGCCGGCACCGGCTTCGCCAATAACACCGACGATGCCCCCAACATGGCCGAGTACCTTCGGATCAACCACCGCTGGATCGACGGCACATCGGTGGGTGGCTCGACCTTCGAGTTCTACGTCCAGCACGCCGCCGCCGCCATCGAAGCCGGCATGTGTGATGTGGTGCTGGTGACCTACGGCTCGGACATGCTGTCGAGGATGGGGCGAATGCTCGGGACGAGCACGTTCTCGGGCGCATCGACCCGGGTGGCCGGTCCGCCGCAGTTCGAGTGTTCCTGGGGCAATGTGCTGGCCGGCAGCTATGCCATGGCTGCCCGGCGACACATGCACGAGTTCGGTACGACCCCTGAACAGTTGGCGGAGATCGCCGTCGGTGTGCGCGAGCATGCCGGGCTGAACCCACGAGCCCAGTATCGGGATCCCATCACCGTCGACGATGTGCTGTCCTCACGCATGATCGCCGACCCCTTGCACAAACTCGACTGTTGCGTGATCTCCGACGGGGGCGGGGCCTTCATCATGACCACGCGGGAACGGGCCAGAGATCTGCCCAGACCCCCGGTGTTCGTGCTGGGCGCCGCCGGGGCCCAGACGCACTGGACGATCAGTCAGATGCCAGATTTCACGACGACGGCGGCTGCCCAATGTGGCCCCGAGGCGTTCGGCCGGGCCGGGATCACCCCTGATGATGTCGACACCATCCAGTGCTACGACAGCTTCACCATCACCGTGCTGATGCTCCTGGAGGACATGGGGTTTTGTCAGAAAGGTGAAGGGGGTCCCTTTGTCGAGACGGGCGCACTCCGGCGAGGGGGGCGCCGACCGCTCAATACCGACGGGGGCGGTCTGTCGGCCTGTCATCCGGGCATGCGGGGTATCTTCCTGATCAATGAAGCGGTCCGTCAGCTCCGGGGTGACGGAGGTGAAGCCCAAGTTCCCGGCGCCGAGGTGGCCGTGGCCTGTGGATCAGGTGGATATCTGTCGACCATGGCCACGGTGGTCCTCGGAAAGGAGAGCGGGTCGTGAGGATCGGACAGATCGCTGAAACGCTCGGCCTCCGGGCCCTTCCCCAGCCTGACCACGCCTCACGGCACTACTGGAAGAGCGCGGCAAACGGCACGTTGGTCCTCCAACGATGCACCGCCTGCCGCCAGTTCCAGTTCTATCCGCGTGCTCTGTGCTCTTCATGCACTGGTGAGACCGAGTGGGTGGAGGCCTCGGGGCACGGCACGCTCTACACCTACACGGTCGTCCGGCAGAATCGGTCCGAGGCCTTCGCCGCCCTTTCGCCCTATGTCGTGGGTATCGTCGAACTCGACGAGGGAGTACGGATGATGTCCAACATCGTGGACTGCGACCTTGTATCGCTGCATGTTGGCATGGAGCTCGAGGTGTTGCTGCTGACCGCCACCGAGGACGTCGGACTCCCGTTCTGGCGACCCGCCGCCGGCTGAGCCCGGACGGACGACATGGACTTCGACGACACCCCAGAGGAAGCGGCCTTCCGCGACCAGGCTCGGAGTTGGCTCCGGGAGAACGCCAAGGAGAAGCAACCCGGCCAGCTCTCGGCGTCCCACTCCTTCTACGACTTCGACGACGTCTTCGTCTCCGAGGGAAAGATCTGGCAGCGTCGCCTGTTCGACGGCGGCTGGGCGGGTATCGCCTGGCCACTCGAGTTCGGTGGCCGGGGCGGCGATGTCATTCAGTCGATGATCTTCCGCCAGGAGGAGGCGCGCTTCGACGTGACCACCGGGCTGTTCGCCGTCGCCATCGGGATGGCCGGTCCGACGATCATCAGCCACGGCACCGACCAGCAGCGGGCCCGGTGGCTTCCGGCCATGTTGCGGGGAGAGGAGATCTGGTGCCAGCTGTTCAGCGAACCCGGCGCCGGATCCGATCTCGCCGGCCTCGCCACCCGCGCCGAACTCGACGGGGACGAGTGGGTCGTGAACGGCCAGAAGGTGTGGAGTTCGGGTGCGCACCACGCCGACATGGGAATCCTCCTGGCCCGCACCGACGCCACAGTCCCCAAGCACCAGGGGATCACCTTTTTCGTCCTGGACATGCACTCCCCCGGGATCGACGTACGCCCGCTCCGGCAGATGACCGGTGGGGCGACCTTCAACGAGGTGTTCCTCACCGACGTCCGGGTGCCGGTGGCCAACGTGGTGGGTGACGTGAACGGTGGATGGCGTGCCACCATGACCACCTTGGCCAACGAACGGAGCCTGAGCGGGGGGACGTCGAACTTTGCCCAGGTGCTCAAGCTGGCTCGGACCAGCGGTGTTGCCCACGACCCACTCGTCCGGCAGCGACTGGCTCGCTGTTACGTCCGGGGTCAGATCGTCCGGTACCTGGGATTCCGGGCCCAGACCGCCGTCAGCCGGGGACTGTCCACACCGGAGTCGACGATCCTCAAACTGTGCAATTCCCAGATGGCCACGGACATGGCCGAGTTGACCGTGGCGGTCCAGGGTCCCCGCGGAGCGCTGATCGGCGAGGACACCCCGGAGCACGGCTACTGGCAGCAGCAGTTCCTGAGCTCGCCCTCGCTCCGGATCGCCGCCGGCAGCGACGAGATCCAGCGCAATGTCATCGCCGAGCGGGTCCTGGGTCTGCCGCAGGACCCGCGAGTCGACAAGGACCGGGCCTTCCGGGACCTGCATGGTTGAGGCCCACGAAGCCTGAGGAGGACGCAACTTGGAATTCAATCTGGCGGATCTGTTCGAGAGCGTCGCCGCCCGGGTCCCGGGGCGCGACGCCGTGGCCTGGCGTGACACCAGGCTGACCTATCGCCAGCTCGATCAGCGGGCCAACCGGCTCGCCCACGGCCTGGAAGCTCGGGGCATCGGCCTCGACGGCCATGTCGGGGTGTACATGTACAGCCGGCCTGAATACCTCGAGACCATGGTGGCCTCCTACAAGGCACGGGCAGTCCCGATCAATGTCAACTACCGCTACGTCGGCGAGGAGCTGGCCTATCTGTTCGACGACGCCGAGCTCCGGGTCCTGGTGCTGGAGGCCGGCTTCGCCCCGATAGTGGCCTCGATCCGCAAGCAGCTCCCCCACCTGGACCACTTCATCGTCGTCGATGACGGGTCGGACGAGGCCGAGGCGCTGCCCGACGCGGTCGCCTACGAGGACGTCCTCGCCGCCAACGTGCCGACGTCGGGCTTCGGACCCCGGTCCGCCGACGACGCGTACATCGCCTACACCGGGGGAACCACCGGCCAGCCCAAGGGGGTCCTCTGGCGCCACGAGGACATCTTCTTCGCCACCATGACCCCCGGAGTGGCGGTGACCCGGCCCGAGGAAGTGGCGGACAATGCTGTGGCACCGGTCCCGCCGCGACTCCAGTCCTTGGCCGACCAGGGTATCGCGGTGCCCCACATCTTCGTCTCGTATGCATTGGGGCCGCTCATGCACGTCAGCGGGCACTGGTCAGCCTGGGGAGCCATCCTGAGCGGCGGGCGGTCGGTGCTCCACCCCACTCCGGCCATGGATGCCGGCACCGTCCTCCAGACCATCGAGAATGAGCGGGCCACGATGCTCACCATCGTCGGTGACTCGATGGGGAGACCGATCGTGGAGGCCGTCGAGGCGAGTCCGGGCCGCTACGACCTCAATTCGGTGCTGATGCTGGGGTCGGGGGGAAGCATCATGTCGGCCGATGTGAAGGACCGGCTGTTCACAGGATTCCCCTCGGCCATGGTGCTCACCGAGGCCATCGGATCATCCGAATCACCGGCTCAGGCCGTCTCGGTGACGGTGCGGGGGCAGGGAGCTGGGCCAGCGCTCCGATTTCGGGCCGACGAGCGGACCACGGTGTTCGACGAACGATTTCGGCCGGTCAAGGCTGGATCGGGGACGGTGGGGAGGCTGGCCACCAAAGGGAGGGTGCCGGTCGGCTACTTCCACGACCCGGAGAAGACTGCCCAGACCTTTGTCGTGGTCGACGGTGTCCGGTGGGCGCTCCCCGGTGACATGGCCAGCATCGAGGCCGACGGCACGATCCGACTCATCGGGCGGGGGGCGATGTGCATCAACACCGGAGGAGAGAAGGTCTACCCCGAAGAGGTGGAGGCCGTGCTCAAATCCCATCCCGACGTCGCCGATGCCGTGGTCGTCGGTGTCCCCGACCCCCGGTTCGGCGAACGGGTGGCCGCCGTCGTTCAGCCCGTCGCCGGATCGGCCCTGTCGAGCCTCGAGGTGCTTCAATCCCACTGCCGCCGGCACCTCGCCGGCCACAAGGTGCCGCGCCAGATGTCGGTGGTCGAGGAAGTCCCCCGCTCCCCGTCGGGGAAGGCCGACTACCGATGGGCGAAGCAAGTGGCCGAGACCGCTCCGGGCGTGGCCGGCGAAGCTAACG
Source organism: uncultured Acidimicrobiaceae bacterium (assembly GCA_963817005.1). Taxonomy (GTDB): domain Bacteria; phylum Actinomycetota; class Acidimicrobiia; order Acidimicrobiales; family RAAP-2; genus Bog-756. The sequence continues at coordinate 150,996 of CAWFMN010000004.1, read as the reverse complement.
GTTGGAGCTCGCTCGCCGAGCCCCCTCCCTGATCATCCGGTCCGCACGTGGCCTCGGGGTCCGGCCCGATGGATCGTGGGTTGCCTGCCCCGCTCAGCCACTCGTGGGGAAAGTCGACTCCTCGACCTCCTTACGGCTTCGTGGGTGATCGGGTCAGCCGGCCTCAGTGCGGAGAGGTGGACACTCATCCCTTCGCCTCTGGCCCGTGGGACCACCGCAGCGCAACTTCGTCAAGGAGGCTGCCGCCACTCGCCAGACTGGGATCCGACAAGTGGCGACCGCGCACCTGCTACGACGACGGAGACGTGCGGGAGCGCATTTCCGCCGGAGCTGTGGTCTACCACCAAATGAACCCTTGGTCACCTCGTACCGTCGAAACAACTTCGCAGCCAGCCTTCTCTTATTCGTGCAACACCTATGGAACAAATCGAGGTTCCGAAGTGCAACACCTATGGCAGCGGTGAAGAGTTGGGAGCCCATCGCGATGCAGACGGCGCTCGGACGTCAAGCGCGGGGTGGTATCCAACCGGGCTGGACCGATGGTCGGCAGATCGGCGCTGACCGTCTCTGCCCGGATGTTCGGCGACCGGCGTCCGAAGGGGCGAGCTGGTCATTCAGAGGGCCGACGTGGGACGCCTGCGAGTGGGACGGTGGACCGGTCGCTCGCGACGGCGAGAGGTTACGCCACGTCGCGGTGGCGTAGGACCCTGAGCCTGGCCTTCCGAGAGCTCTTCGTACCCTCAGTGGCCGACTGCTGCTGGAGCAGCTCGTCGATGCACTCGTCACACAAACGTGCGAATGAGGTCCCCAACCGCTTGCGGTCCACCCGCCCAACCTTCGAAACAGGTCGGGCCCAACCGCAGCGATGGCAGACGCCGGGTCGCTGCTTGCGAGCGCGTCCGGTGTCTTCGTGCTCGTTCATGGACTTGATATCCATGAAGGGACTCTCAACTCCATACGTGTCATATCGGCCCGCTCTCGCTACACCTGAATCGTAAACTCCTCTGGATTCGCAGCTGACCGACCGGTTGGACGAGGTCCGACCGGCGTATAGCGAAGGAACCCCAGGTCACTCTGGGTGTCCTGTCAGACATCCGTCGAATGCACAACAATCTCGCCGTCTCGAACGTGGTGGTCGCACGCAGCGTCGGCACGCCCGGTCGTGCCGCCCTGGGCCACGCCGAGAGCTGGGCGGGTCCGGACGGAACACCGGCGGGTGGAATCTGAACATTGCTCCCGCGTTCGTCTTGGTTGAAGTGCCACCGTGCGTGACACCACCATCACAGAGCCCGCATTGTTCTCACGCTTCCCTTGTTTCGAGGGACGCTCATCGTTAGATTCGGCCCACGGCGGTGGTCTCCAACGGTTGGACCATTGCCCGTGTGAAAGGGGCCGGTCGGTGGGTATGCGGAGAACGCGGGTCCGTGTTGCTTTGAAGGCGCTGGTCGTGATGGCCGTGGTCATCTCATCCTTCGCCGCTATCGCAGTCTCGGTGACCGGGCCGAAAGCAACGACTGGTTCGCCGAACAAGTCTGGCCGGGTGACGGTTCCCTTGGCTGCCTACACGCCCGATGCTTCGACACTCCAACGTGAGGGATGGACGGCGTCGGCCAACCAACAAGCAAGCGGCGATCCCGCGGAAGCGGCACTCGACTCCAACGCCTTCAGTGACTGGGTTGCCAGGACGGGGTCGGCCACACCCGCAGCAATCACCATCGACATGCGGGCACCCCAGGTCGTGTCCGGGCTCATCTACGAGCCGGCGCAGACTCCGTCGCCCCTGGGCGTGATCGGCCAATACCAAGTCAGCGTCAGCAATGACGGTGTCAACTTCACAACGGTCGCCACCGGCACCTGGGCGAACACGACCGCCGTCAAGCAGGTCGGCTTCGACCCAGCCGACGTCCGATTTGTGCGGCTGACGGCGTTGTCCATCGCCGCCGGCCGCGGCACCGGGGTAGCTGCGGCCGAGCTCTACCTGCAGGGAGTCCCCCACGTCCAGGCCGCTGCGGTGTCGACCAAGCCGGCCACGCTCATGGCAGCCCAGACGCCGAACCCGGCCGTGGTCGGCGAGTGGGGACCGACCATCGGCTTCCCGCTCATTCCCGTAGCCGCTGCCCTGCTGCCCAACAACGAGATGTTGGTGTGGTCGGCGGACCAGGCCCTTGCCTACGGCGGGAGCAACGACCCCTACACCCAGACGGCCATCCTGAACCTGACCACAGGAGCGGTCAGTGAAGACACCGTCACCAACACCAGCCACAACATGTTCTGCCCCGGCGTCGCCATCCTGCCCAACGGCGACATCATGGTCACCGGTGGGATCTCCAACCAGCAGACCAGCATCTACGATCCGAAGACGAACCTGTGGACGGCCGGTCCGGCCATGAATATCGGCCGCGGCTACCAGGGCATGACCCTGCTGTCGAACGGCCAGGCGTTCACCCTGGGTGGCTCGTGGTCCGGGGTCCTCGGCGGCAAGCTCGGAGAAGTCTGGTCACCCACCGGCAGGTGGCGGGAGCTGACCAGTGTCCCGGCCACACCCATGTACACCGCCGACGCCCAGGGGGTCTACCGGGCCGACAACCACGGTTGGTTCGTCGCCAGCTCGGGGGGGAACGTCCTCCAGGCCGGACCGTCGAAGCAGATGAACTGGATCAGTACCACCGGAGCCGGGACCATCACCCCGGCCGGGAACCGGGGTGCCAGTGCGGACGCCATGAACGGCAACGCCGTGTACTACGACGTCAACAAGGTGATCACCATGGGTGGCGCTCCCAGCTACCAGAACTCCAACGCCACCAACCAGGCGTACCAGATCCAGATCAACGCCGTGAACAGCGCTCCGACGGTCACCCAGGTGGGTTCGATGAACTACCCACGGGCCTTCGCCAACAGCGTGGTGCTGCCGAACGGGCAGGTCGTCACCATGGGTGGGCAGACCTACGCGGTGCCGTTCAGCGACTCCAACTCGGTGCTCAACCCGGAACTGTGGGATCCGACCACCGGCACTTTCACCGTCATGGCCCCGGAGGCCGAACCCCGCAACTACCACTCCGTGGCGATTCTGCTGCCCGATGGCACGGTGTTCTCGGGAGGGGGTGGCCTCTGCGGCACCTGCTCGACCAACCACCCCGACGGGCAGATCTTCACCCCTCCCTACCTGCTGAACGCCGACGGCTCGCTCCGCACCCGCCCGACCATCGCCTCTGCCCCGACCACGGCGAGCACTGGACAGACGATCACCGTGACCACCGGAGGTCCCGTGTCTCAGTTCTCCATGGTGCGCTACGGCGAGTCGACCCACTCGGTGGACAACGACCAACGGCGGGTGCCGCTCTCGATTGTGTCGTCGAGCGGCAACACCTACCAGTTGGCCATCCCCTCCGACCCCGGCATCGCCCTTCCCGGTCCCTACATGCTGTTCGCCCTGGACGCCGGCGGCACGCCGAGCGTCTCCTCCACCATCTCGATCACCAACGTCGCCACCCAGCCACCGTCGAACCCCTACGGTCAGGCGGTCTTCGGGGATGGACCGTCCGCCTACTGGCCACTCAACGACACCGGAGGTTCGACGGCGGCCGATCTGAGCGGCAACGGCGACACGGCGAATTACCTCGGCGGCGGATTCACCTACGGGGTCCCGAGCCCGGTCGAGGGAACCGGGGGCCAGGGCGTCACCCTCAACGGCTCGACCAGCCAGATCGTGGCCTCCCAGCCCATCACCAATCCCACCACCTACTCCGAAGAGATGTGGTTCAAGACCACCACCACGACCGGCGGCACCCTCATGGGGTTCGGGACCGCGGCCAGCGGCACGACGTCGACCAGCCGGGACCGCATCGCCTTCATGGCCAACAACGGCCAGATCTACTTCGGCGTCTACCCCGGAACCTCGATCACGATCCACACCCCCCTCTCCTACAACGACGGCAAATGGCACCACCTGGTCGCCGCCCAAGGGCCCGACGGCATGCATCTGTACGTCGATGGGCAGCAGGTGGTAAGCAACACGACCTCGGGAGCCCAGAGCTACCTGGGCTACTGGCGGGTGGGCGCCGAGAATCTGGCCGGATGGTCGAACTCGCCGACCAGCAACTACTTCGCCGGCAGCATCTCGGACGTGGCGTTCTACAACTCGGAGCTGTCCTCCAGCCAGGTACTTGCCCACTTCCAAGCAGCACCACCACCTCCGCCCCCTCCGCCCGCCTGCCCGACCGGCTGGACCTGTTCGGACATCGGGGGGCCATTGCCCGCCGGCCAGCAGACGCTGACCGGCTCCACCTGGTCGGTCAGTGGAGGTGGCGGGGACATCTGGGGCACCGCCGACTCCTTCCATCTGGTCAACCAGACCCTGGCCGCCGATGGCACGGTGACCGCCCACGTGACCGCCCAGTCGAATACCAGCGTCTGGGCCAAGGCCGGCGTCATGCTCCGGGGCACCACCGACCCGGGGTCGCCGTACTACTGCGGCCTTCATCACCCCCGGCAACGGGGTGGCCGTCCAGTGGCGGACGGCCCAGGGGGGCTCCTCCTCGCAGGTGTCGACACCCGGGACGGTGCCCACCTACCTGCGCATCGCCCGCTACACGGCCGGGAGCACCGTCACCTACACGGCCTACACGTCACCCGACGGCACGACGTGGACAGCCGTCCCCGGTTCGACGCAGACGGTGCCCGGTCTGACCGGCACCCTCCTCGCCGGTTTGGCGGTCACCTCCCACAACCAGGGCACCAGCTCGACGGTCGGCTTCGACACGGTGTCGGTGACGGCGACCGAGTTCCCACCGCCCGGTACCGGCTGTCCGACCAGCTGGACCTGCTCGGACATCGGGGGTCCGCTGCCCGCCGGCCAGCAGACGCTGACCGGTTCCACCTGGTCGGTCAGTGGCGGCGGCAGTGACATCTGGGGCACCGCCGACTCCTTCCACCTGGTCAACCAGAACCTGGCCGCCGATGGCACCGTGACCGCCCACGTGACCGCCCAGGCCAATACCAGCGTCTGGGCCAAGGCCGGCGTCATGCTCCGGGCCACCACCGACCCGGGGTCGCCGTACTATGCGGCCTTCATCACCCCCGGCAACGGGGTGGCCGTCCAGTGGCGGACGGCCCAGGGCGGCTCCTCCTCGCAGACGTCGACGGCCGTGACGTCGCCCATCTACCTGCGCATCGCCCGCTACACGGCCGGGGGCACCGTCTCCTACACGGCCTACACGTCACCCGACGGCACGACGTGGACGGCCGTCCCCGGTTCGACAAAGTCGGTGACCGGCCTCACCGGCGCCCTCTTGGCCGGCTTGGCAGTCACCTCCCACAGCCAGGGCACCGGCTCGACGGTCGGCTTCGACACGGTGTCGGTGACGGCGACCGAGTACCCGCCGCCCGGTACCGGCTGCCCGACCGGCTGGACCTGCTCGGACATCGGAGGTCCGCTGCCCGTTGGCCAGCAGACGCTGACCGGCGGCGCATGGTCGTTGTCCGGCGGTGGCGGGGACATCTGGGGGACGGCTGACGCCTTCCACTACGTGAGCCAGTCCCTGACCGCAGACGGGAGCATCTCGGCCCACGTGACCGCCCAGGCCAACACCAGCGTCTGGGCCAAGGCCGGCGTCATGCTCCGGGCCAGCACCGACCCGGGGTCGCCGGACTACACGGTCCTCGTGACGCCCGCCAACGGGATCGTCGTCCAGTGGCGGACGGCCCAGGGCGGAACAACCGCCCAGATCAAGAGCACCGGCACCGTCCCCGTCTACCTCAGAGTGGCCCGAACCGGGTCCTCGTTCACGGCCTACACGTCGCCCGACGGATCAACCTGGACCGCCGTGCCCGGGGCGACGGTCACCCTCGCCGGGCTGAGCGGACCGATCCAGCGCGGCCTTGCCGTGACGTCGCACAACCAGGGCACCGGGGGAACGGTGGCTATGGACACGGTGACCATGGTCGGGTGACCGGAACGACCGCTGCTACCTGAGAGGAGCCACCAGCGAGACGGTACCGCCAACCAAACCCCCGGCACTGCCCCTACCCTCCCCCCGTTCGGATGGGCCTCGGTCACGAGCCGTCTTGCACGTCGCTCCGTTGGCCACCCGGACCACGGCGCCGGGAGGAGACACGAGCGGTTCGCCATCACGGTGGGAGCGGGCCCACAACCGCCTTCTCGACAGGGTTCAGCGAACAGCGCGGCCGGGCGTCGGATCGTACTGTGTGCCCATGGAAACGGAGCCTGCCCTCTACTTCAACCCATCATGCTCAAAATGCCGAACGGCTGACGCCTTGCTGAAGGAGCACGGCATCGAAGCGGCCTTGGTGCGCTATCTCGATAGGTCGCCCACCACCCACGAGCTGAGGCGACTGATGTCCTTGCTCGTCATCGACGATCCGCGGGCCATGATGCGCACCAGCGAACCGGTGTACGACGAACTGGGATTGGGTGATGCATCGAGCGATCAGCTCTTGGCGGCGATCAACCAACATCCCATCCTCCTGGAACGACCCATCTTCGTCGTCGGCGACCGAGCCGTAATTGCAAGACCACCAGAACGGCTACTCGAACTGTTGTAACAGCGTCCCGTCCTCCCGACAATCACCGACGTGTCGGAACCCCATATCGGTCCACCCTCTCGCGTGGCACCTCGGACCCGTCGGGGTCGGACGATGTGATGGTGGGAGGGCGTTCCCATGGACCGACCATCAGGGCGCTCTGACTGGTCACCGACAGAGCCGCCTCGCTCCGATCCCTGATCGCCACATTGGCGACTCGTAGAAGGGCACAGAACGCCAATCCGAGACCGGTCAGAGGCTGACGGTCGTGCCGGATCGGCGCGGCATTGTCACGGGAACGGCCACTTCGATGGGCGTCGCGGAAGCTCGGCGCTGGTCGACCAATAATTGGGGTCTGAACAGGGAATACGACGTTCCGGTCCGGCTCTCGGATCTCGTAGTGAGCTCCGCAGTCAAGGAATGGACGCCTTCTGCCGATACAAGGGGAAGAGGGGCGTTGAGCGCATGGGAGAAGCCATGGACCACAACCCCAGGACCTGCATGATCTGCTTGCGCAACGACCGAGTGCGGTTCGATGCGGAGAGCAGGAACCACTTCGTACCCCACTACGGCGAGGCGGCCTATCCCCTGTTCAAGCTCTACCCGGTAGTCCGGGAGTCGGTCTGATGCAACCGACAACGGCCCGAAGGACACCGGCCGCAGAAGAGCGCCGGACGGGCATTGATGCGGGCATCGGCTTCAGGCTGTTCACCGACGACCAGCTGATCATCGAGCGTCGCCGCCTCCGGCTCCAGCTGGATGAGCTCACGCTGAATCCGGGGAGCTCCCCGGTCGTCAGTCAGATCCTGGTCAATATGGAGCTGGAAATTGAGCGCATGACGGATGAGCTGAGGCAACGGGCCATATCCCGCCATCCGGCGCCGGGCATGAGCATCCTGCGGCGCTTCCGTTCGATGTCTTGGCCGACTGACGCCCGTTAGCTGCGTGCACCCAAGACGTCAGGCGAACGCTGGTGAAGCGCCGGTCAGTGATCTGAGCGACCCTGTCACCTGACACTCTCACTCATCCAGGGCCCCGCAGGGCTTTCATTTGCTCCCGACCATGCCGCCACGGGTACCTCACCGTGCGCTGCCGGGCATCTGACGGTCCGTTCCGGCCGAGAGGCGAACCCTGACTCCGAGGGGGTCTGTGGGGGCGCCCGTCGGACGTCCCCGACACATCTTGTTCCGGTCAACCGTGGACGGAACGGATGAGACCGAGATCGCCGGCCCGGAGGACCACCTTCAGTCCGGGAGCGAACGTGTTCGTCACGAACATGTTTGTGATACCCTCTGCGGCATGGGTGCACCATCGACACAGCCGGTCAGTCGTCGACAACGTCCGGCCAAGGCCCCCCTCAGCCGGAAGGCCATCGTGGAGGCGGCGGTCGGGGTGCTCCGCAGCGACGGTTTGGAGCGGCTCACCATGCGCCGGCTGGCCACAGCCCTGGACACCGGGGCGGGCTCGCTCTACGTCTACTTCCGCAATGTCGAGCACCTGTATGCGGCGCTGCTCGACGAGCTCCTCGGCGAAGTCGACCTGTCTCCCGGCAGCCCCGGTGGACCGTGGCAGGACCGCCTGTCCACTGTGTTGGCGTCCTACACCAGGGTCCTCTTCGACAATCCCAGCATCGCCCGACTGAGCATCTTCACGCGGCCGAGCGGACCGAACAGCCTCCGCCTCTTGGAGTCCCTGCTCGCCCTGCTCGACGAAGCCGGAGTCGAGCCCGGAGCCGCAGCCTGGGGCGTCGACCTGCTCCTCCAGTACGCCACGGCGACGGCCGCCGAGCACGGGACGAGGGACCAGCGGCCTGACGCCACGGGCGAGGAGTCCGACCTAGCGGCCGCCCTGGGAACAGTGACGGCCGATGCATACCCCCACATCTGTGCGCTGAAGGGCGTTCTCCTCGCCGGCGAGGCCGAGGAACGATTCCGCTGGGGTATCGACGTGTTGCTCGTGGGGATCGCCGCCCGACAAAGCGCTCATGTGCCCCGCTCGTATGAAGTGAACGACGGGCCGGATCATCCGTGAGCGCGATCGCCGTCTCGGAGCCCATCCAAGGGGAAGGCACCGACCCGTCCCGGCTGACAACTCGCCTACGGATCATCCTCGCTGTCATCCTGGTCGCCGACGTTCTCGACTTGATGGACAGCACGATCACCAATGTCGCGGCCCCCACCATCGTGCACCACATTGGCGGAGGCGAATCGCTCATCAAGTGGCTCGGGGCCAGCTACGCCCTGGCCATGGGTGTCCTCCTCGTGGTGGGCGGCCGTCTGGGCGATCGCTACGGCAGGCGCCGGACCTTCCTCGTCGGCATCGTCGGCTTCGTGGCGTCGTCCCTTCTGTGCGGACTGTCTGTCTCCCCGGCCATGCTCATCGGCTCTCGGCTGGTCCAGGGAGCCTTCGGGGCACTGTTGATACCTCAGGGCATCAGCATTCTGACCGCCACCTTCACCCGTGAACAGCTCCCCCGGGCGTTCACGGTGTTCGGGCCGGTGATGGGCATCTCTGCCGTGCTCGGCCCGATCGTCGCCGGGTTTGTGATCGACGCCGACATCGGCGGTCTGACATGGCGCCCGATCTTCCTGATCAACATCGTTCTCGGCACTGTGGGGTTCACCGCAGCCCTGAAGTTCCTACCCCACGACGCCCCGGACACGGGCGTGGTGATCGACGGGCTCGGCGCCGGGCTGTTGGGCGTCGGCATGCTCGGATTGATGTTCGGGCTCATCCAAGGCTCGACGACGGGTTGGACAGCTGGCCCGATCCTCTCCCTGGTGGTAGGGGTGATGTCGATGAGTGGATTCTGCATCCGCCAGTGCACCGAGACACACCCGCTCATCATCCCGTCCCTTCTGAAGAACCGGGGATTCACGGCCGGCATGCTCCTCGGCTTCGCCTACTTTGCGGCGGTCAACGGATTTGCCTATGTCGTTTCCCTGTTCTTCCAGACGGCGCTCGGGCTCTCACCATCTCATGCGGCCCTCGGTCTGGCACCGGTGATGTTCGGGATCATCGGTGCCAGCCTCGTCTGTCGGCCACTGATCGGGGCACTGGGCCGGCGGCTCGTCGTTCTCGGCCTGGCCGTCACCCTGGCCGGGGCCGTCGGACTCTTGGTGACGGTTGCCCTCCAGGGCATCACGGTGAGCCTCTGGGCCATGGCGCCGTCCCTGCTGGTGGTCGGCATCGGCATGGGTGCCTGTTTCGCAAGCATCTACGACGTTGCCCTCGGAACCATCGCTCCTTCCGAAGGGGGGAGTGCCAGTGGGTCTCTGAGTGCGGTCCAGCAGCTGGCGGCCGCGGTCGGGGCAGCGTTCGTCACCACGGTGTACTTCAGCCAGCGCGCCGCCCATGGACCGACGCACGCCATGACGGTGAGCATCGCAATTATCGGGGGCATTGCCGCGCTCTGCCTCAGTCTGGTGTGGTTGCTGCCGCGAAATGCACCTCTGGAGGAGTGGCCCGGCACCTGAACCGCCACTCCGACGGTCCGATCGGCTATGACCGACCCCGCCAGGTCAGAGGGACCCTGGCCGTTGCGGACACCCCGCTCCCCCTCCCCTCACGTCCGTGGCCGTTTGTCGTGACCCAGGATGTTGCTCCACTCGGTGGGCATGACAACTCTCGGTCCGCCGGCAACGTCGCCCTGGCCCGCGCCGGGCTGGCGACAGCCAGGCCGTACCACACCGGAATCGGGATTGGGCTTCCGCCTGTGACGAGCGAGTGACCGGCTGACTGGCTAGGTTGGACGAACGGTGGCCCAGGCCAGAGAGCGGGGGATCGGTGACGTTCATTTCTGCCCCACCGGCACGGTCCGTCCACACGACATGGACGCAATGAGACGCGGGAACTCAACCGTGCCACGAAGGCGATCACGGAGGAGCCGGCTCCGGTCCGTTCGGATCCGGGTTCTGGCGGCGCTGGGTCCGGCCGTCTTTCTGGCCGCCGGTTTGTGGGCGACCTCCGCGGCTCCATCGACGCGGGCCTTGCTCTCGCCGGTCAGCTCGGCCAGTTCCTCCAGCCGCGGGGTGACCAAAACCGGCATCGCCGTGGTCTTCCCGGTTGTTTCGCTCAATTCACTGGCCGGCCGGGAGGGTTTCGCCGAGGACGCCGAGTACGGGGAGCAGACCAAGGCCATCAAGCTCTTCGTGAAACAGGTCAACCAGGATGGGGGCATCCACGGCCGGAGGATCGATCCCATCATCAGCGGCTACGACCCGACCAACGAAACGCAGATGCGGTCATTGTGCAAGACCTGGACACAGGGGTCACCGGCGGCCTTCGCGGTGCTGGACGGCCTCGGGGCTTGGACCGGGGACAACCAGCTCTGCGTGACCCAGGAAGGCCATACCCCGCTCATCGGCGCGTGGTCGACAGTCTCCAACTGGACCAAAGAGGGCTCGCCCTACCTTTGGTGGACCGGTCCCGACCAGGCGACCATCCTGCAGGCCGTGGTCAACTGGGGACTGGGCGCCCACCTGATCGGTGGCAAGATCAAGGTGGGCGTCATCGCCGGCAGCCGGGCCTCGGATCAGGTCGCCCTCAACCGCTATCTCCTGCCCGACCTCCGAACCGCCGGCGTCGACCCGATCGTGAAGACCATCGACGCCGACCCCAACGACACCGCGACAACCGGTACCCAGTCCCCGCTGGTCATCCAACAGCTTCGCAGCGCCGGCGTGACCTCGCTCATCCCGCTGATGCCGTTCAACGTGTTCTATCCGGTGCTCCAGGCCGAAACGGCGCAACAGTACTTCCCCCGGCTCCTCCTCAGCGACTACGAGTCGAGCATCCTCTCATCGCTCGGGCTCATCCCCATTCCCTACGCCAAGGCCCTCGACGGCCAAGAGGGAGTAACCACCGAGACCCTGGGCGGGATCGACGACGACCGACCTCAGAGCCAGGGCGGCTACGACACCGCCGTGCGCCGGTGCTGGACGGTCTGGCACAAGGTCTACCCGCAGGTGCCACCCGGGAACATGAATGACTTCATCGAGGAGCAGGGGCCAATTGTCGGATGGTGCCAGGCCATTCATCTCTTCGAGACGGCGGCCAAAGCCGCCGGACCCGGCCTCAATCGGCGCACGTTTGTCGCGGCAATGTCCCGGATCAACAACTATCCCGGGACCTGGTCCCCCGTGCTCAGCTACGGCCCGAACAAGCGCTACGGACCCACCGAGTACCAGGTGGTCAGGCTGCACATCAACTCGCCACCATCCTCGCTGTGCAAGCAGGGCGCGGGCCATCCGCCGCCGGCCACATGCTGGGTCACCGTCCAGCCCTGGGCACCGCTGCCCACCGGCTGATCGGTCACGACGACCCCGGCGAACTGCTCGAACGTTGCCCACCACTCGATGGGGCAACGACTGCGTCCGCGGGCTTCTAAAGACCAACCCGTGTGGCGCCGATGTCTTTGACATGACCAGCGAAGAAGAAGAGTTCAAGGCGCGGATGATCGAGCTGTACGCCAGGCAGGACGCCAGGTGCGCGACCTGCGAGGTATGGCTCAGGCCTCTTCCCGACTTTGACGGCGCCTTCGATCGGCCGTTCAGCGACTCCGCTCGGCTCCTTTGTCCCGACTGCTCGGAGTTCGACCTGTCACTCCTCACGGCGTAGCCCCCGGACGGGTCGACCGGCCCGAGCGTCTCAGTTCACATCGCCCAGAACCACGGCCTCTGGATCCCGTAGGAATCCTCTGCCTCGGCGCTGCCGTTTCGGCTCCTCCGGACTCGGCCGTCCTCCTCCAGCCATCTACCGGGGCTGCCCCAGATCGTCGAAGGCGAGTCATCTGACTCGGCTCGACACCCGTCGGGAACTTGTAGTGAACTTTCGTCGCAGGCCCTCGTTTCCGCAACCCGAGCTCCGGATGCTCCAAAATCGCCGGGAGTCCGCCCCCGTGCACCAGAGGCCCCCTTACGGTTCTCCCTGTTCCCGCCATCGCTCGTCGGAGCGATTCCAAACGCGACAGAATGCATGAGTGGCTGTCAGCACTCCGCTACGAATGAGCATGGATGGAATCGCTCTCGTGGGAGAGCGGTGGCGCGGAACGGGTCCCGCGGCAGTGTTTCTCCACCCGGGAGTGACGGATCGCCGGTGCTGGAACCAGGTCGTCGGACAGCTCGTCCAGTCCGTGACGCCTGTGACGTATGACCGACGGGGGTTCGGAGAGACCCCCCTCTCGCCGGCACCCTTCTCTCATGTCGATGACCTGCTTGCCCTGCTTGAAGTCGTAGCTGACGAACCCGCATGGTTGGTGGGCAGTTCCATGGGGGGTGGATTGGCACTCGATGCAGCGCTCACGGCTCCTGAGCTGGTGGCTGGCCTTGTGCTGATTGCCCCGGCAGTAAGTGGCGGCTCCGAGTTCGAGCTGGACCCTGAGACCTCCCGAATCGACAAACTGCTCGACGATGCCATCGAGGGAGGGAGCCTCGAGGAGATCAACCGTTTGGAGACCTGGCTGTGGTTGGACGGACCAGGGCAACCAGAAGGCCGAGTTGGAGAGCCAATTCGATCTCTTGCTCTCGAGATGAACGAGATCATCCTCCGCAACGATGTCCCCGAGGAGGCCGGGGCCAGCGGATTGGACGCCTGGGGTCGAATCGATACTATTCGGGTACCGGCCCTGGTGGCATGTGGCGATCTCGACGTGCCCTTCCTCAAAAAGAGAAGCCGAGAGCTTGCCGAGCGCCTTCCGTCCGGCAGATTCGTCGAGCTGAACGGCACGGCTCACCTTCCTCAGATGGAGAACCCGACCGTGGTCGCCCGTCTGGTCCACCAGGCTTGCTCCTAACGATGTCTGTTCTCAGTCGCCCGGTCAGTGGGACCCCGGCCGCTCCGGATACGCCTGTCTCGTCCGCTGGCCGCGCATGGTGAGCTCAACATGCCGCGGGCTGAGAGCAGGAGCTCGATCACGGCTCAGTAGGAGGGGCTCTTGGCCGCCGTACTACCTTGGGACCCAGCTCCGACCCTCCGAGAGGGGATCGCCATGGCCAAGTTGATCTTCTCGGCGATCACATCGCTCGATGGATACATCGAAGACGAGGAAGGCAACTTCGACTGGGGAGCGCCGGACGAAGAGGTGCACAGTTTCGTCAATGACCTGGAACGGCCGGTCGGCACCTACCTCTACGGGCGCCAGATGTACGAGACGATGGTCTACTGGGAGACAGTGCAGACTCTCGCCGACCAGCCACCCTGCGTGCGGGAGTTCGCGGAGTTATGGCAGGCGGCCGACAAGATTGTGTACTCCAAGTCGCTGGATGGTGTGTCGAGCGCCAGAACGCGTCTCGAGCGCCGGTTCGACCCCAACGCGATCCAAGAGATGAAATCCACCCGGGAACACGACATCACCGTGGGGGGTCCCAACCTGGCGGCTCAGGCGTTCAAGGCTGGGCTCGTCGATGAATGCCAGTTGTTCCTGACGCCTATTGTCGTGGGGGGTGGCAAACCGTCACTGCCCAACAGTGTCCGGCTTGACCTCGAGCTGCTGAGCGAGCGTCGATTCCGCAGCGGTGTCGTGTTCGTCCACTACCGCACCTCAGTGGCTGAACCGGGGCATCCCTGAACGCGGTCGGGTCGGTGGGGCATACCCGGCACTTGGATGACACGCCTAATGTGCTTGTCCACGGTCTGCATCCCATTGACCTGAGGGGCCGAGGGAAGGAGCAGGATGCCTCAGCTGTTGAGGGTACAGTGCTTCAACGTATCGCAAGACGGGTTCGGCGCCGGTGAGGGCCAGAGCCTGGAGCACCCATTCGGGCACGCCAACCCCGCAGACCTGTTCTCGTGGGCCGGCGCCACGGCAAGCTGGGTGAACCGCACCGATCCTGGCGGCAGTCGAGGACTCGACGACTACTTCACCCGCGACATGACACGCAACATCGGGGCCGAGATCATGGGTCGCAACAAGTTCGGACCCGAGCGCGGCCCGTGGGAGAATCACGAGTGGAAGGGCTGGTGGGGCGACACCCCACCGTTCCACACTCCGGTGTTCGTGCTCACCCATCACGAGCGCCCCCCGTTCACCTTGTCCGACACCACCTTCCACTTCCTCGACGCCACTCCCGATGAAGCCCTGCGACGAGCGAAGGACGCCGCAGGCGGACAGGACGTGCGGCTGGGCGGCGGCGTCGCAACCGTCCGCGAGTTCCTGCACGCCGATCTCATTGACACCCTGCACATCGCTGTCGCTCCAATCGAGCTCGGCCGCGGTGAACGCCTGTGGAAGTCCCAAGCCGAGCTACTCGATCGCTTCCACCTCGACTCCGTGGCCAGCCCCAGCGGAGTAACCCACCTACTGCTCTGGCATCGCTGATCGCCAGGCGGCGTCACTCTGCGACGGACGACAGGTGGCGCAAATCATCGGTGACTCTGTGACTTCACCCGGAAGGCTGCCGGGTAGCAGCGACATCCCCGCCGTTTGCGGATACCCACTCCCCTACTGATCTCGTGGCCGCTCGACACGCTCACGGATCCTTGCATCCGAGGTCCGGAGTCCCTCGTCTGGCGCTGGGGGCGTTGACCGGGCCCGGATAGCTGGGCAGGTGGACCAGTTGGCTGGAAGCTGGGTATGAGCGCTGCGCCCTAGGGCGACGGACTGCTTGGAACCGGTGGGGACGACGGACAACTGACGTCGGGTCCACCCAGCACCGAGCACGATCGGAGAAGCACTCGGCGTGACGTCCCACCTATTGTTATCGCACGGCAGTCACCGTCTTCGCAAGCTGAACCTGGTTGACGGCTGATACACGAAAGGAGAGTCGACCTATGAAGACCATGACTTGCAAGCAGCTCGGAGGACCTTGTGATCTCCCGCTCCATGGAACTACTGCTGACGAGGTGATCAAGGCGCAGGACAGCCATTTGAAAACGGTGGTCGCTGGCGGTGATGAGACGCATAAGGAAGCGTTGAAGGCTATGAAGGGTAGGTGGCGGCATCCCTTGTCGGGTATGGCCTGGTACCGGAACGCCAAGCGCGATTTTGCCGCGCTTCCCGAGGACTGATCGTAGGTATCGGGGGGGGGGAGCGGTCAGGACTATGGAACTCTCTCCCCACCAGCAGGCCCCTCGTTGAGAGACCTCGATCAACGGCGGTAGATCAGGGCTGGCACCGAGTCCCTAGGCCACGTACCCCGAGCAGTCTCACGTGGTGGTGAAGGCCAGTCCTCGCTGAGGGACTACCACGCAAGCAGCGCCGCACGCTGCGGGTACTGTCAGGTCGAGTTTGGCTACGCCGCCGAACCGAGAAATGGAGCATCGCCGAAGGCAAAGATGCCGCCGTCGGTTGCCATCAGCCAGTAGCCTTGACCTGTGCCGTCCGAGGCCATGCCCACCACGGGCTTGTTGAGCCGGATCCCACCGGTGGAGCCGTGGAACACGGCGTCGCCGAAGGAGAAGATGCCGCCGTCCGAGGCCACCAGCCAGTACCCCTGTCCCGTGGCATCCGAGGCCATGCCCACCACCGGCTGGTTGAGGTGCATGGCTCCCGTGGAACCGTGGAACACGGCGTCGCCGAAGGAGAAGATACCTCCGTCGGTAGCTACCAACCAGTAGCCGTGACCGGTGGCGTCGGCCGCCATGCCCACCACCGGTCGGTTGAGGTGCATCCCCCCGGTCGAGCCCAGGAACTGGGCGTCGCCGAAGGAGAAGATGCCGCCGTCCGAGGCCACCAGCCAGTACCCCTGTCCAGTGGCATCCGAGGCCATGCCGACAATGGGCTGGTTGAGATGGATCCCGCCAGTGGACCCGTGGAATTGGGCATCGCCGAAGGCGAAGATTCCACCGTCACGGGCCACCAACCAGTACCCGAGTCCCGTGGTGTCGGTGGCCATACCCACGATGGGCTGATTGAGAGGCGTGCCGGTCATGGCGCCGTAGCACGCTGCGCCCCCGAAGGCGGCCACGTCACCGGCGGTGTCCACCTCGTAGTAGCCGGAACCGGACTTGGCGGCGGCACCTCCCACCACGCTCCCAGCCGGAAGGTGACTGATGCACCCGGTCGACCCGCTCGGGCCACCAGGCGACGAAAGGCCACCCGATGGCGGGGTCGTGGTCGGAGCGAAGGTGTAGGACTGGGAATCGAAGACGGCGCCGGAAGCGTTGTGGGGCCTGACCGTGACCGTGTTGCCCGCAACCGTTACCTGCAGGAAGTTGTAGACATCCGCCGCGGCCACCGTATTGCCGGCTGGCGCACCCTGGCCGCAGGAGGAGCCGGCGCCCCCAGTCGGGCTGTAACCGAGGGCGTAGACGCTGGCTGTCTGCATCATGGAGATGCATGAACCTCCGGTCACGGGCTCGAGCACACCGCCGCCCCCGCCCGTGACGTAGTTGATCAGCTGGCCCTTCTCCTGATAGTCGTCGGGGACGATGCGCTGGTAGGTATGGGCGTGGCCGTCGAAGGCCATCTGGACGCCGTTACCGGTTAGCAGCTTCTCCAGGCTGACCGATGCCTGAGGATTGATCGAGCTGTCGTTTTGGATGTACGGATCCGATGGTTGAGTGGCGTTCACCGATCGCACCGGATAGTGCATCACCGCGAATTTGATGCCTCCCGGGTGGGCGGCCAGATCAGCCTTCAACCACCGGTACTCGGGAGAGCTGGGCTGCCAGTGCTCGTCGGCGTCGGCCTGATAGCCCTCACAGTAGGAAGGGGTCGGGCACAGCGAACCGGTGGCATCGCCCGTGCCCGTCGGTCCACTTGTGCCGTCAGACCATGCCCCGTCGATGACATAGATCCGGACGTTGCCGGTGGAGAAGGCATACCAGTCGTCGGGGAATGAGCCGCTGATACCGTCGATGCCGCTGTAGCTGTTGAAGGCGTACGTACCGCCCGACGAAGCCGTGGTCATTGGGGTGGGCCACACCTTGAGTGTGGTGACGTTCTGCCCATGGTTTCCGTCAGCGGTGAATGTGGGGATGCCACTGGTCTGGGGGAAATAATTGGGACCGAAGATATTGCTGACCTCGGGAGCCGTGCTGCCTGCCGGAGGCACACTACCTGTCTGCTGGAGGTCTCCGTAGGTGGACTGGTTGCCACCATTGTAGGCGACGTCGCCGGCGACAAGGAGGAAGCGAGCGCCGGAATTTCCGATCTGTCGATAGATCGAGGCCTGGTTGGGATTGATCGGATTGTTGGGATCGGCACCGGGGAACGGGACGTCACTGGTGGCGCTGGAGTTTGCGAAGTTCTCACCGGTATCGCCGATGACGTCGAAGGTCACTGGGGTCGTCGACGACGTGCTCGCGGGGTCGAGTGTTGTGAAGGTCTGGTACGCCTTCGACGGGGGAAGGAGATCGATCGCTCCGGCCTGGTTGGTCGAGAACACGGCGTAGCAGTAGGAGGTGCTGGGAGCGAGGTGCTGGGTCGGCACCGTAGCTTGGTATTCCTTGATCGTGGTGCCCACCCCGTTGGTCACGGTGAACGCCCAGGGCGCAGTGGTGGCGCCCCCGGACATCAGGGGGATGGAGGTCGGCACCGGAAGGGCGCCGTTCGACCATGTGGTGGTGGACGAGGGACAGCCGCCACCGGCCATCGGAGCGACCTTCACCGAACCCGGAGCACTGGACGACGTGGCCCAATTGATGAGGGCTGAGGTCTGGGTGAGGTCTGTCACATAGGGCGCCCGGGTGAGGCTGGAGTCGAATCCGGCGTAAGGCGTGACCGACAGCGGGGCATCCGACGGTCCGGCAACCGCTGTCCCCTCCGTCGCCGTCGTCACCACCGTTACCAAAAGGAGCAGTAGGACTCCTACGGAAGCAACACTTGGTCCGACCTGTCTCCGCCGCCTCGTCGTACCCCACCCCTGTGCCGGCACCTGCCGCTGTACCATCGGAACCCCTCACCCCAAGAATGCAACCCTAACGTAGAATCCAATCTGGCATAGGGGCGCGGGAGGGCCAAATCTCATCAGTGTCCCTGATCAGGGCGTCGGGCGGCCTCAACTCCTGCTGCACCGGACCGACCGCAGCCTTGGACGTCTGTGGCCATCGTCCGGGTCGATGCCGGTAGCGGCATCGCGGCAGAGCTGGTTTCCCTGGCCGGCCCAGAGCCACCTCCCCTGCGTCATGCACGAAGGTGACAGGATCGGCCACCGGGAATCTCACGTCCAATGGATGCCGGGCAGTGGCCTTGGTAGGGCAACGGCCCAGCTGCGGCACTTTCCCGTAGAGGGGCTATCGCCTGGAGGGGCAAGTACTCGGGTACAACCACGACGGCCATGACATCGGTAGCGAATCCCACGGTGAGCAAACGTCATAGTTATGGCCCTGCCCGCAGGGTGGGGTCACTGCCCGTTGCCCCGGCCACACAGCGGGACGAGTGGGGAACAGGGACTTCGCTCTTGCACTTGGCCGGCCATCGGATGACCATGGAAGGTAGTGCAGGGAACAGGAAGGGAGCCTCGATGAAAGCGAAAATTGGAGACCGAATCGTGATCGGCGGTCGTCGGGTGGGGCAGCCCGATCGAAACTGCGAAGTACTCGAAGTTCGTCACGCGAACGGGGAACCGCCGTACGTCGTCCGATGGGGCGACACAGGGAATGAGGACTTATTCTTCCCAGGTCCTGATGCATCTGTCGTCGACACAAAGGACGGGTAGTCCACACCAGCTTGTCAGCGGCAGTGAGGTGGACCACCGGACGCATACTCATGACCCGATGCTGTGTCCTCAATCGGTCATTGCCACACCTGACTGATTGGCCATCAATGAATTCGTCGGGATACGCGAGGGTGCACCACCCTTAGGCCGACCGGTGATACAACGGTCGTGGTGGAGGGAGGGAACAATGGCCGATGCACTGAGAGACTGGTGTCCCACTCCAGAGGACCAGGGTCCGCCGGGCCTCACCGTCTATGAGCCAAGCCACGGACCGGTGTGGGTCGCAACTCTCCCGAACTGGCGAAATAGGGTTCTGGTCGGTTTTGCGGTCACGGCCGCCGTGACGATCGCTTGTCGAGGTCACGTTCTCCAGACTCGACACGGCTAGGTCAGAGTTCGGATCCCGCGCCCGTCGCCGTCTTCGGACCGGATCGTCCTGAAACGGGGCGATCCAACCAACGGGGAACGAGACCTAGTAGGCCTGTCTTCCCGGCGTACCGCGGACGTACAAATTACCGTCCAGGCCGGTCACGAAGATGTTCCCGTTGTTGACCACGGGGGCTGTGGCCAACGGCGTTCCGTCCCCGTAGTACTTCCATGTCGTCTCCTGCCCGCCGATGCGATTGCCGACCGCTTCACCGTTCTGCAGACTGGCCACGACGATACGCGGTGAGCCGGCCAGGCCGAGGATCGGTGAACCAGCGACGCGCCACGGCCAGCCCTCAGACATCTTCCGCGGACGAATGAGCTTATGGAGCGGCGACGAACGGTCGACCGTTGGTACGGTCGGCCAGCTACTTGTCGAGTCACATCCGCTTGCGTCCGAACATCAGTGCACTCTGCGGCGCCGGGACGCGGGCGGCACATCTCCGCTCCGAGGACTCCGGGTTCAGCCCGGAAGGCGGTATCCGTCGAAGAACCACAGGGCGCTTGTGTACCACAGCACCGCGACAACGCAGACGAGCACGCCACCTGCAACCGGGAGGACCCAACCCGGCATCCGCCGGCTTCGAACGACGAGGACCTTGGCCACGAATGCACCGTAGAAGAAGCACCCGGCCAACGAGTGGACGGTGACCCTCGCCGAGGTCGTTTGCACTCCATAGGCATACATGCAATGGATGGCGACGGGCAGGGTGGCCAGGAACACAACGATCCCGCAGATCCGATGGACGTTCCGGACATGGTGTGGCGCCGAGACTCCGCCAGGAGTCTTCCCGTATATCCAGAGGGCGAGGAGCAACTGCAGAAGGGCCAGTGCCAGGATTCCAGTTGCAACCTTGGACTTCAAGCTGAACCCGTTCGTAGCTGAGAACCCAAATAGATTGAAGGTGTAGTTGGGCGTGTGTTCGGCCCCGAACACCGCCAAAGAGATGGTGACGGCGGCGGCCGCTCCCAGCACCCATGCCAGCCGTCGAATGAGGAACCGGCCGGCCATCGGTGCAGGTAGTTCAGGCATGACAACCCCAATTCTGAACTAGCCACCTCGAATTGTCGATCGCGTTGTCGCGATCGAACGGCCGGAATGTCAACACCGCGGGTCAGTGAGACTGATTCGTGTGCGCTCCCGGGAATCGCCCAATACTTTGCGCTCCCTCTGACCGGACCACTGCGGGGCATCACCTAACATCTGTTCGTGCCCTCGGACCTGGCCCTCAAATCCATGAATCGTGTCCACCGGCTGCTGCTCGGAGCCACGGGCGGCCGGATCGGCTGGAGGGCGAGTGGCATGCCAGTGATCGAGTTGACCACTACTGGACGGCGCAGCGGCCGTCCCCGAGCCACCATGCTGACCTCGCCGTATCAGGAGGGTTCAACGATCGTCATCGTAGCGTCGCGTGGAGGCGACGACCACCATCCTGCGTGGTACCTCAACCTGCGAGACAATCCCGTGGTATCCGTGTCCGTGGGCGGGAAAGCCGCTCAGCGGATGCGAGCCGAGATAGCCGATCCCGAGGATCGCAAGAGGTTGTGGCCACTGATCACCGCCGATCACCCCAACTATGCCGGCTATCAGCTCAGGACCGAACGAGAGATACCCGTGGTACTGCTCCACCCGGTGGAGAAGGACTGATCTTCCACGCGGAGCTGCGACCCTCTCATCTCAGCCCTGAACGATTGAAACCTGCTGATCGTAAGAGCGCCGACCCGACAATGTTTGGTCGGAACAGACGCCCGATGGCGGTGCTCCAGAGTGCCCGACCGCCGGGAGAGGGCGACGATGGACGGCATCTATCCGACGACATGGAATTCGATCCGATAGAGGACGGTTTCGTCGTGGATTGGCCCAGCATGGGCGGCCCGTCGTCGGAGTGACTCCAGGTCGGTTTCGCCAGCTCGGCGGACGTCGGTGTTGTCGATGAACGCGAAGGGAACCAGTTCGACAGAGTCGACTTCGATCTGGCCGTCGCCCACGCGGTACCGACCGCCAGGTTTCACCTGGGGGCGCCGCCACAAGCGGAACGTCACCGTGATGTCACCAGACAGCACAGAGGCACGAAGCTCCCGGCTGAACTCCACGAACTGAGCCTACGACAGTCCATCGTGGGCACCCAATCAAGATGGGGTGATGGATCTAAAGACTGTCTCTGAGCTGACCAGCCAAGCTTGATGCGACCGCCACGACAGCCGCAAGCAGCCCAGCAATTCGGGATGGCAGGTCATCTGGGCCAGCAAAGAGCCGATGGATGAGGCCGGTCCGGTGTCCGACGCGGGACTCAGCGGCATGCCTCGTGGCGCTTCACGCGGCACCGTGCTCGTCGTCCCAGTCCTCGCGGATGATTCGCACGCCGGGGGCCGGATTCTCGACCCTCCGTGCTTCTCGCACACGCTTCCGCCTGCGCCACCAACGCCTGACCTCACCGCCTGGAACCTCCCACTGAGTGACAGGGATGTTCTTCGTGTTGCAATCGTGTTCCTCGCCGTTCTCGTCACGGCAGAAAAATACGTCGGTAGAGGTGTGGACGTAGAGGCCGGGCAGGGTACCGATCTTGGTGTAGGTCAATGGCTGATGGCAGAACCCGCAGACCCTCATGGGCTCTGACGCCAGCCAGCGGCCCGCGAGCCATCCGTAGCTATGGGTGATTCCTGGGTCACAGAGACACCTTCCCGCCCCTCCGCTGCGACCCCTCGCCGACCGAGTGAGATTAGCCGTGGGAACAGATTCCGACAAACGTCCAGGGAGGTGCCGGTTCGCCGCCCGTGAGGACTGCGACCGACTCAGCGACGCAAGGCAGCTCCGGGCGCACCTGGGGACGAACTGAGTGTCCCACCCCGATCCCTGCGACGGCTCCTGGACGGGGTCCACCGGCACCGTGTTTTCCCAGTTCAGGCCGAGGGTCTTCAGGGCATCACCCGCGGCAGGCCCGCTAAGCTACGGTCCGACAGGGCGGGCTAGAGCGACCAGACTGGAGGAGCAAATGCCAGAATTCACCTCTTACGATGCCGGGACCCCATCTTGGGTCGATCACGCAAGCAAGGACCTCGAAGCCTCCAACTCCTTCTACGGGACTCTCTTCGGCTGGGAAGCCGACGACCAGGGAGAGGCAATGGGTCACTACACCCTTCTTCGCAAGGGTGGGAAGACCGTGGCCGGCAACATGAAGGCCATGGACGAACACCAGCCCAGCGCTTGGATCACCTACGTCTCCGTTGATGATGCTGACGCAACGGTCGACTTGGCCAAGAAGGCGGGAGGCACAGTGTTCGTCGAGCCGATGGACGTCGCAGACATCGGACGCATGGCAGTATTCGCTGACCCTGAGGGGGCGGCGATTGGCGTCTGGCAGCCCAAGACCTTCAAGGGAGCTGAGCTGGCCAACGAGGCCGGGGCCTTCGCATGGAACGAGCTGAATACCCGGGACCTCCCGGCGGCCAAAGCCTTCTACGCCGATGTGTTCGGATGGAAGCCCAGCGATCTCGACATGGAGGGAATGAGCTACACCGAGTGGAAGCTCGGGGACAAGACGGTGGCAGGCATGATGGCAATGCCCGACATGGTCCCCGCGGAGGTTCCGGCACACTGGCTCGTCTACTTCGGCGTAGACGACACCGACGCCTCGGTCACCAAGGCAGCTGAGCTCGGAGCAACCACGCTTGTTCCCCCAACTGACATTCCTCCGGGGCGCTTCGCGGTCCTGGCCGACCCGGACGGTGCGGCTCTTGCCGTGATCAAGATGTCATCGTGACGGCGGGTTGAGCTGCGAGCGGCCGATGTGATCGCGCCCCTTTCGTGCGAACTGCCCACGGGTCACGGTCCCGGCGCAGGTCAGCGGAATCATTCCCCACAGCGTCGGCAGGTGCACCACCACCGTCACTGGCTTGCCGCCTATCACGCTGATCACAAGGCGCGGATCGGCGGGGGCATGAAAGTGCATGATTCGCCGCAACGTCCCTCCGTGTGTCTCCTCGAAGACACTTAATGGAGCTCGCGACCAGCGACTCGACAGGCCGCCGCCCGGTCCCGTCACTCCGACAGGGAGCCCCGCCCAGCGATCCCGCACCCGACTGGTCCTCGTGGAGGTGGGCATACAGGGCCATGTCGTCGGGTAACTTCTCGCCGCCAAACCCGGGCGGCGAAGAAGCCGTAGTTGACCTGTGCGGCCGAGAGTAACGGGCGAGAGGACAATGAGCGACGCCAGGCAACCGGCTGCCGCCGCCCGCCAGACGGCACGCTGGGGAATGACCGCCGGAGATTGTCGGCGAGTACCACAACCAGTATGAGCGCCCAGTGGTGTTATTTAGGCGAGCATGAGCCGGCGGAAATTTGTCCCTCCAGTGGTGGAATCATTCGGAAGGCAAAGAGGGAGATTCGCAACTGCAGAAATGGTGGGCAGCGAGACTCCCGACGAGGAACCCGAGGAGCGAAGCCTGCGTTCGTCGGGCCGCTAGGACCGCCCAGATCGCCGCGTAATCGGACGGGTGTGTGGAAGTACGATCACCCTGTGAGCCGTTGGAAGCCGAGTCGCCCCGTCATCGTCGCCCTAGCGATCCTCCACATCATGGTGACGGCGATCACGCTACGGGACCTCAAACGGCAGAGTGACGCCCAGGTCCGTGGACCACGGTGGTTCTGGCGAGTGTTCGCCCCACTCAACATGGGCAACTCGGCGGCCTACTGGCTGATAGGTCGAAAGAGACAACACTTGACCGACAAGGTGGCCCCGTAAGCTGCGCCCCCGAGAAGATTGTCTCGTTGTCGGTTGCCCCCCGTCGGCTGCTGTGTGCCAAGTCCATTCGATCGCCCGAGCGTTGCATTCGCGGGGTTGGGGTGGCCAGGGGCTCACAGTGCGTCGATCCAGCGGTCTAGTCTTCGCGCCGCTCCAGAGAGAATCTTCGGGTCGCGGAATGTGTTGGCCAGCAGGGCGCTGCCTTGGTAGGCAGCCAGCAGATCGACGGCGTAGTCGTGTGCTTGGCCGCTCTCACCCATCTCTCGGAACTGCTCTTCAGCCCAGGCCATGATCACGAGCATCAGCTCGGCCACGGCGAACTCCGGCGCGTCGGCGCGCTTGTCGATCTCGGAGCAGAGGCTTCCCAATGGACAGCCGTACTGGGCCACAAGTTCGCTCTGGCCGCCGAGCTCGCGTACCAGCGCCTTCAGCCGAGCCTTGGGCGACCGGTGGTTCGAGTCGATCGTAGCGAGCGTCCTCCGGACCTGTTCGATATGCATCCCGACCACGGCGGCGATCACGTCGTCTTTGGTCTTGAAGTAGTAGTACACGTTGCCGGCCGGGACGTCGGCGAGCTGTGCAATGTCCGCCAAGGTCGTCCGCTCGATGCCGTGCTGATGCACGAGCTGCGCAGCCGCTGCAATGAGCCGGTCGCGCTTGCCTGGTCGCGCCTCGACGACGGCGGTCTTCTCCAACCGTGAGTCAGTCATCTCACTTGATAGAGTAGCGCCCGGCTGGGCCCGGCCGTGCAGTTCACGGGCCTGCCGACACAGGCTCAGGAGCAGTGTCCGCGCTGACCATCACCAACGGGGCGGCCTGGCGGGTGTTGCCGATGCGCAGGGCGATGAGAGCCGCGGCGGCCATCATGACTGCGCCGACCAGGAGGGCGAGGTGGTACCCGTCGTCCGATGCCACGATGTGTGACGTGCCCGAAGCCACCAGGTTGTCGGTGTGTGTGATCGCGACCGCCGAAAGGATGGCCAAGCCCAGAGCGCTCCCCACCTGTTGAGACGAGTTCAGCAACCCGGCGGCCAGCCCCGCCTTGTCTGCCGGCACTCCCGCGTTGGCCGCCGCGGTGACGGAGACGAACACCGAACCTGCTCCTAGGGACATGATGACGAACCCAGGCAGCAGATCGGTGACATAGGAGCCGTGCAACGGCACCCGGGACACCCAGTAGATACCGGATGCGGCGATCAGACAACCGGCCACCACGACCGGGCGGGTACCAATGCGGGTGACGAGTTGGGAGGCCAGGCCCCCGGCAATCGCGAACCCGGCAGTAATCGGAAGATAGGCAAAGCCGGCCTTGAGCGGCGAGTAGTGCAGGACTTCCTGCATATACAAGGTGGCGTAGAAGAACATCGAAAAGAAGCCACAAAACGCGATCAGCTGGGTGAGGTCTGCCGCCACCAGTCCCTTGACCCGGAGAATGGCGATGGGTAACAGCGGGTATCGGCTTCGAAGCTCGTTGACAACGAATGCGAGCAGCAGAACCGCGGCAGCGGACAGCGTGGCGATTGTCTGGATCGATCCCCAGCCGACGATGGGTGCGCGGACCAGGCTGTAGACGAGCAACAGCATACCCCCAGTCACGAGGACGGCGCCTTGCGAATCGAACGAGGTCTGGCCGTCCCGCAGCCCAGGGTCGCTGGTCAGCAGGACCACCGCCCCTACGGCGACGAGGACGCAGATCGGCGGGTTGACGAAGAAGACCCAGCGCCATCCCGGTCCGGCGGAAAGTACGCCACCCAAGAAGACGCCGGCAGCAGCTGCCATGCCACTGATGGCTCCCCATACACCCAGCGCCGTGTTCCGGTCCTTGCCTTCCCGAAAACTGGTCGTGAGCTCCGACAATGCAGCGGGGGCCATGAGTGCGGCACCGATTCCTTGAACCAACCTCGCAGCGACGAGCAGTCCCGAACCCTGGGCCAGCCCGGCGGTCAAAGACGACAAGGCGAAAACGCCCAGACCGACGAGCAACATGCGGCGACGCCCAAACAGATCGGCCAGGCGACCCCCCAGGAGGAGAAAGCCGCCGTACGTCAGGATGTAGCCGCTCGCCACCCACTGCAGGTTCTGCTGGGAGAAGTGGAGGCTGTGCTGGATCGACGGCAGGGCAACGTTGACGATGGCTGAGTCGACGATGTCGAGAAACTGCACGGCGCACAGCAGCGCCAAAGTGATCGCCCCCATCCTGGTTCGAAGCATGAGTCGTGACTGTTCATCCGGGCTGGGTAGACGCCGGTGCCTTGATTCCATCCCGTGGGCCTCCTGATAGTGAGTTACCTCACTCAGTATTGGATGCATCGCCCCTGCTGTCAAGTGAGTTAACTAACTTACGCCTCAGGCCGTGGACAGCCCAAGGGGTCGACCTGCTCCAATCAACACAGGGGGCGTATCCCATGCGCTCACGGACTGGCGTCCGCTTCCGGGGGGCGGCCGCCGCCGCGCGCAATCTATGAGCCGAATGAAAGTAGTGCCGAGTGATGGACCAAGGTATCGACGGGCTCCAGCGCCCTCAGCTTCGATACGCGTGAACCCAGGGCCCGAGGGTTGGGATTCGAACTCAGCCCGGAAGAACCTCAAGAAGCGGTGCTCCGACTGGCCGAAACGCCGCTGGCGGGTGCGACGAAAAGTGGGCCCTGACCTTGTGGATCACCTACTGAGAGCGAGTTCGATGCCGTCGGCCAGGTTCAGGGCCATACCTTCGGCGTAGGCCTCTTCGAAGTGGCCTCGGACCAGCGAACCCTTGGCCTCGTCCAGGCTTCTCTGGCGATAGCCGGCCTCAGGCCATTGCCACGGTTCGTCCCGCTTGTCCATGATGGCTTGGGCCACGCCGTGCAGCACGACACTGGTCCGCCAGGCAGCTTCATCTCCGGCCACACACGCAATGCCCAGGAGTGCATAGGCGATGTCGGTACCGTCACCGGAGCGACGATTTATACGCATCGACTCGGTGAACCTGAGGGTTGCTCCCCTTAGGTCGCCCTCTTCACGCGCCACCCAGCCCAGGTTGGTCACCGTGTGGGTCTGGTCATCCGCGATAACGCCGAAGGCCCATTCCGCTCGTTGAAAATAGCGCCGGGCATCAGGTAGGGCCGCAAGTTGAAGGGCCCGGCAGCCCGCGTTGTTGTTCAACATCCCAATGAGGATGAGGTCACCAGCGCGCTCTGCGGCTTCGAGGGCCTCGTCATAAGACAGGTCGGTGCCCATCGGGTCACCCAAGCTGTAGGCCTCGAGGTGGGCCGCCAGAGCGATGCACAAGACGCCGTCGTCGTCAACCCCTCTTGCGCGCTCAACTGCCTCTTCGGCGAGCGGGAGACTTCGATCCGAGTGTCCGCCCATGGACAACTCCATCGACAGTGCGGCGAGCGCTTTCGCCAGCAACCTGTCATCGCCAACGTCGCGAGCCATTGCCACGGCCCGCTCACCCAGGCGCTGGGCCATCGTATGGTCCATGGACCCCCTGCAATTCAAGACGCTCACGAGGGCCTGACCTAAGAGTTCAGCATCGATCGACGCGTCGGGCCGGTCGAGGACTGGCACGATCAGCGCCATCGCCTCATTGGCCCGATGGCGGGCCCAAGCGTAGCGATGGAGGGCGACGGCGAACCTCAGCGCAAGGCCCGTGCCCTTCGGATCGGTTACCGCTCGTTCGATGCTGCGGAGAAGGTTGGCGTAGTCAGCGTCCAGGCGGGAAAACCCAGCACTCCGCTGGGACCAGGTCAGTTGCCGATCGATCTGCTCGGCCAGCGACAGGAAGTGGTCGCAGTGGGCCTCCGCTACGGCCTCGGCCTCGACGACGTCGTTCTCCACGAGGTGCTCTGCACCGAATTGCCGAATGGTCTCCAGGAGTCGGTACCGGACACCGCTTCCAACTTGATCGGCGACCACCAGGCTCTTGTCCACCAATGATCCCAGGAGGTCCGCGATGTCAGAGACATCGATATCGCCCTGGGGACAGACGGCCTCAGCTGCTTCGAGGTCGAAGCCATCGGGGAACACGGACAGCCGCCGAAACAGGGACTTTTCGACCTCGGTGAGTAGTGAGTATGACCAGTCAACCGTGGCCCGCAACGTCTGTTGGCGAGGCAGCGCACTCCGACTGCCTCCGGTGAGGATGCGTAAGCGCTGGTCGAGCCGGTCGTGAAGGCTGGGTACCGACATGGACCGCAAGCGAGCCGCCGCCAACTCGATGGCGAGGGGCATACCATCGAGCCGCTGGCAGATCGACGCCACTAGGGGCCCTGCCACCTCGTCGAGCGGGACGTTGATGCCCTGGCTCCTGGCCCGGTCCACGAAGAGCGCGACGGCATCGGACTCCCCATGCGTGATGGCAACTGCATCATCCGGCAGTGACAGTGAAGGTACGCGGTAGATGATTTCGCCTGCGATGCCGAGTGGCTCGCGGCTGGTTGCCATCACGTGGACCGCCGGGCACCTTCGCAGGATGGCATCGGCCACCTTGGCGCACGCTCCAATGAGGTGCTCGCAGTTGTCGAGCACGATGAGGGTCCGCTGGGGCTCGAGGGCGGCGAGGAGCGTATCGAATTCAGACTGGCCAGGTTGACTGGTGACCCCGAGGGCGCTGCTCATCATTGCGGCCACCAGGTTCTCGTCGGACACGGCGGCGAGCTCGACGAGCCATACACCGTCGCCGGACCCATCGAGTAGTTCCGCGGCCACTTGGAGGGCCAGTCGGGTCTTTCCTGATCCCCCGGCACCCGTTAGGGTCACAAGCCGATTCACTTCTACGAGGTTTCGGACCTCGTTGACCTCACGAACCCGTCCGACGAAGCTGGCGGACTGCGCCGGGAGGTTGTTCGGGAGAGCAGGGTTGTCGAGAGACCGCAGAGGCGGGAAGTCCTCTGTCAGCCCTTCGATGTGAAGACCGAAGACATGCTCGGGACGGCCGAGATCCTTGAGGCGGTGCGAGCCCAAATCAATCAGCCCCATGCGCTCGGGCAAGAAATCCCGGACAAGCTGCGCGGTGGCTTGGGAAAGGACTACCTGACCGCCGTGGGCGGTGGCCTCCAGGCGGGCCGTCCGGTTCACGGTCGGACCGAAGTAGTCGCCGTCCCGCTCTTCACATCTGCCGGTGTGCAGCGCCATGCGCACCCGCAGACAGATGCCCTCGGGCCAGATTTCGGCCTGAAGCGCCGATTGGGCCACATCAGTAGCCGCAAGTGCGTTCCGGGCTGAAGCGAAGACTGCACAGAAGGCATCCCCGACGGTGTTGAAGACGTAGCCCTGGGTGGACTCGATGGCCGACCGAATCAACTCGTCATGACGCTTCAGTGCGACCGCCATGGCCTCGGGGTGCTCTTCCCAGAGCCGGGTCGATCCCTCGATGTCCGTGAACAACAAAGTGACCGTCCCGCTCGGAGCCGCCATCCCAGATGCCTGTCCCACCCCTTCTACCTCCTAGTTCAGAGTCCCCTGGACGTTGAATCCGTGGCCGCCATTGACCGGATCCACCGCTAGGAATTGATTGTTGGAAGAACAAGGGCTGGGCGGAATTGCGTCTGAAGAGGTAGCTCCCCTTAAGCCTGTGGCGGCCCTTAGGCCTGTGGCGGCGCCCTGACTGATCGGGACGGAAATGCCTGCTCCCGAACTTGTGGACTCTGCGGCAGCTCTTTGGGACTGCAACCCGTCAATCCCACGTACGAGGGAACTCCCGGTCGGATCAACCACGTTGGGACTCTTGATCACCATGGGATACGCCCCAGTGATCGCCGAGCATGCGGACTCGACGTTTAGCTTGGCCTCGGGGGCAGCGCCAGCAATGGTGATGTTCACGGCCCTATGGGAGCCGGAATAAGCCCCAGCCGTGCTGTCGTCGACAAGAAGCGGGCGGCTGTAGCTGTGCCGGCCAACACGAGGGCCCTCATCGCAAAGGCTGCAAATCGCCTTCCTACCACTTCACTTCCTTCTTCCTCGATAGTCAGGACATGGCGGTGCTCAGGGGTTCGTCCGTTTGGCCCTCGCGCCGCTTTGGGTGCCGCGCAATTCAGCGTGAAGCGCGCTCCGTCGTTGCCACGAGGTCCGCTGCCCGGGCGCCTCCGACGGGGCTGGTTGCTACTTCATTGGGTGCGTCGAGGGCTGAAGGACCGTCAAGGCCCCCGGATCGGTAGTTCCAGACTCTGGTAGAACCGTCCGACGGCCTCTGCGGCGCCACGAAACCTACGACGGAGCCGATGGAAGAATGTCGGTCTGTTCGTCACGAGGGATCGTGATTCTCTGACGATGGCACGCGTCTCGGCTTCGTCAGGGTTTGCCTGAGCAATCACGAGTAACGGCAGATTCGACGTTGTCGGATCCCCATCGGCATCAATGACCGTCAGGACCGCCAGTATCAGAATGAGCCATAGGACGAAGAGCCCGCGTGCGATCCGCAGGCACCTATGGTGCATGAATCCCCGCCAAGGCTCCGCTGAGCCGCCGCATGTAGAAAGGGTTCCCCGATTCACAGCCCCTGTCAAGCGCGCCGCCATGGGCCGTATCCCCCAGCGTCCAGTGCGACACCCTGGCTGTTCTGGGCACCGCACTCCCTTTGTCCTTCGGCCGGTCGTCGTGACCTCCGGACGCCTTCGGCTGAGGCTGGGAGCTCTGTCTCAGCCCAAGCTGGGCGAAGCTCCCTGGGAGCTCGGAGGCACCCGGCTGGAGATGACTGTCCATGAAAGTTGGTCAATTGCAGCCCGTGGACATCGGAAGCCTCAGATTGGACGTTGAGACCCACCCCATCGCTGAGGGGTCCTTTGCGATCGCATTACGATTGAATGCTGGGTCTCCAGGAGCCGAACACGACGGCCGATATCAGGAGTGATGGACAGTTCGCGGGTTTCTGAAGAGGTGATCGTTCGGGGGGCGATGGAGTTCATCACCGGCCGCAACCTTGAACTGACCCGCGAGGAAGCCGACGCGCTCGTCACCATGCTCAGGCCCTTCGCAAGCCCTTGGACCGGCGAAGACCACTCGTACGCGCCAACCCATCTCGATCATGCACTGAGCTTCTTGGATGACGACATGTCGGACCCGAGCGATGCCTTGTACGGACTCATCGAGTACATGGGCGCTGCGGGCCTGTGGACCACTCACGAAGCGAACCTGCGGGCCCTGTATGAGCAGGAGGCCACTACGGCGTTCAGCCGGGACCTTGGAGAACATGTTTCGCCGGAAGACGATCCCGCCATCGACCTGGACGTCGTACCGTTCAGAGGCCATCATCGCGATGAGTTCTGATCCAACTGCTCCTGCCTGACCGACACGCCTGATCAGTGGGACGTACGGGCTGTTCCGAATGCCCACTCCCCTACCCATCCTGTGGCCACTCGGCTCGCCCTTTAGATTCATGGAGCTGCCAGCCCAGAGGGTGGCGTCCGAACCGGTCGGGAGGAGGTCGGAGCAGCAGACCCACTTCCAGGTCGGGCAGCAAATCTCCGGCTCAGGTGTCACATTCGATACGTGGTCGGTGTCTCTATGCCGAGAGCAAATGAATCGGAGGAGACATCATGTCCAGCAGTCCCAGGATCCCCAAGGCGGAGCTGACCGGCTTGTACGGCGCCATGGTCAAGCGGATGTCCCGCAAGATGTTCGGCGAGGTGCCCGAGCCGGTAGGGGTGATGTGGCACAACCGGAAGGTGCTGAACTTCAGCTTCAGCGTCGGTCGTAAGGCGCAGAAGTGGGACCAGTGTGACGAGAACCTGAAGTCGTTCGCCCACATGGCCACGGCCAGCCTGGTCGGCTGCAGCTTCTGCCTGGACTTCGGCTACTTCCACGCCCACAACGAGGGACTCGACGTGAACAAGGCGCGTGAGGTGCCCCGCTGGCGTGTGTCGGATGTCTTCACGCCGCTGGAGCGCGACGTCATGGAGTACGCCGAGGCCATGACGCAGACCCCACCGACCGTGACCGACGAACTGTCGGCCAGGCTGCTGAAGGCGCTCGGCCCGGCCGCCCTGGTGGAGCTGACCATGTTCATTGCGCTGGCCAACCTCATGGCCCGCTCCAACGTCGCGATGGGCATTGAGTCGCAGGAGTTCTCGGCCGCCTGTGACCTCAAGCCGCTCGCCCTAGCCTCGTCGGCATGACCGACGACCCGTTCGTCACCCACCGCGGCCTGCTCTTCACCGTCGCCTACGAAATGCTCGGCTCTGCGGTCGACGCCGAGGACGTCGTCCAGGAGACCTGGCTGCGGTGGGCCGACGTGGACCAGGCCGAGGTGCGTGACCCGCGGGCCTATCTCGTCCGGATCGTCACCCGGCAGGCGCTGAACCGGCTCCGAACGGTGTCCCGCCGCCGGGAGGAGTACGTCGGGGAATGGCTGCCCGAGCCGCTGCTCACCAGTCCCGATGTGGCCGAGGACGCCGAGCTCGCCGAGAACGTCTCGATCGCCATGCTCACGGTACTGGAGACCCTCGGTCCGGCCGAGCGGGCCGTGTTCGTGCTGCACGAGGTGTTCGAGACGCCGTACGACGAGATCGCCGAGGTCGTGGGCAAGACCCCGGCCGCGGTCCGGCAGATCGCGCACCGTGCCCGCGAGCACGTCGCGGCACGGCGGCCGCGGATGCAGGTGGACCGAGCCCAGCAGGAGGCGACCCTCGAGAAGTTCATGGCCGCCATCTCCTCTGGCGACCTACAGGGACTGGTGGAGGTCCTCGCCCCGGACGTGGTGTTGATCGCCGACGGCGGCGGCCTGGTGCCGGCGGCTCGGAAGCCGCATCACCGGAGTCGAGAAGGTGGCGGCGTTCCTTGCCCGCGTGGTGGAGCTCCCGGACCTCGTGGCGACCACTGCCTGGCTCAACGGGATGCCGGGTGCCCGGTTCGACGTCGATGGCGAAGTCACCGCGGTCAGTCTGGTGGTCGAGGACGGCCGGATCACCCGGATCTACGCCATTCGCAACCCGCAAAAGCTGGGATGGCTGGAAAAGGTGGCGGAACTGCAGCGGTGACCTCCGGTCGGCGGAGGACCGGGGATCTGGCAGTCCTCAATGTCGGCTCGAGAGTGACCTGGAACGCCGGCTCGGTGGCGGTTATCGATCATGGTCACACGGCACGTCCGGGGCACCCTCGGCCCCGATGGTGCACGCGTTCGGCGTTCACGGCCCTCAGCTGCAGCCAGCTGCGTCGCCAACACGGCGTTCCGTGAATCAGACCGCCAGGCAGATCCACAGCACCGTTCGCAAGTTGGACATGCCAGGCAGTGGGCCATGACCCACGACCCCACTTTGCCGAGCAGATCGATCAGGTGTGCTAGGCGTCGCGGCGAACGAGGACCCAGCAGCCCAGACCCAGCGTTACCACGGTATACAGCAAGAGCAGGGCGAAGCCCGTCCATGGACTGAAGGCCGGTCCGAGTCGGTCGGGCGCGCCATGGGTGGAGAACATGACCAGGCCGATGTTGGCCGGCAGGTAGCGGGCCACGGCGTCGCTGATCGACGCGGGCAACGCCTGAACGATGAGGGGCAGGACCAGCACGACCCCGACGAAGGTCGAGATAGCCCCAGCGGTATGCCGGATGATCGTGGCCAACCCCAGCGCCAGCAGCCCAAGCACGGCCAGGTACAGACCGCCCCCCACTACAGCCCGCAGCACGCCTGGCTGCCCCAAGGACGCGGAGCCGTTCGAGAGCACGGCCTGGAGGCCGTGCGGCACCTTCACCCCGAGTTGCTGGGCGCGCTGTGCGACCGCGGCCGACGTCCCGACAGCGTGCTTCGCCGACAAAATGGCCTGGCCGAGGGCAAAGGCGACAAACACGAGGATCTCGCTGACCACCACTGCCACGACTCCGAACACAATGACCTTGGCGGTCAGCACGAGGGGGCGGTGGGGCACGGCCGACAGAGTCGAGCGGATGGTGCCCGTTCCGTATTCGGCGCTCATGACCAGAACGCCCAGGACCCCGAAGATGAGCTGGCCGAGGAAGATGCCGATGAGGCTCCGGCGGGTGGGATCCTCGATGACGTCGGTGGGGCTCACCGTGCCTGTGGTCAGTGCACAGAGGCCCAGCACAGCCAGCCCTGTTCCGACGAGCGTCCACATGGTTGACCGGACCGACCAGAGCTTGGTCCACTCGGCCGCCATGGCCCGGCGCAGACCGACGCGGCCCATGGACGACGGAGTCTCGAAGCGGGCCGGAGCCCCCACCACCGCAGTCACGATCCACCCCGGAACTCGACGGCTTCGTCGGTCAGCTCCATGAAGGCATCCTCCAGTGACGCGACGGGGGTCAGTTCGTGGAGGGCAAGGCTCATCGCCGCGGCCAGGTCACCCACCTCCGGTGCCGACAGGCCGGTGACCGTCATTGACCCGTCGGGGTCGGCGATGACGGTCCCGCCAGCATTGGTCACGGCGTCGGACAAGGGTTGTGGTGACAACGTCCGCACCTTGACCGACCGCCGAGAGCTTCGGGCAACGAAGTCGGCCACCGAGGTCTCGGCGATCAGCTTGCCTTTGCCGATGACCACCAGATGGTCGGCGGTAAGCGCCATCTCTGCCATGAGGTGGCTCGACACGAACACGGTGCGACCTTCGCCAGCGAGCCGTTTGCACAGCGTGCGCACCCACCGGATTCCCTCGGGGTCGAGGCCGTTCACAGGCTCGTCGAACAGCAGAACTCCCGGGTCGCCGAGCAGGGCGGCGGCGATGCCCAGGCGCTGGCCCATTCCGAGAGAGAACTTGCCCACCCGTTTGCCGGCCACCGAGGTGAGACCCACGAGTTCCAGCACCTCGTCGACGCGCTCCCGAGCGATGGCATTGCTCCGGGCCAGGGTCAGCAGATGGGTGCGGGCGGAGCGACCGGGATGGATGGCCCTTGCTTCGAGAAGTCCGCCCACCTCCCGCAGCGGCCAGGGGAGATCGTGATAGCGCCGGCCCAAGACGGTGACGGTGCCCGACGCCGGATAGTCGAGGCCCATGATCATCCGCATCGTGGTCGACTTGCCCGAACCATTGGGTCCGAGAAATCCGGTTACGGTCCCTGGACCCACGTCGAAGGACAGGTCGTCAACTGCTACCACGTTGCCGAACCGCTTTGAGAGCCCCCGGGCTTCTATCACCCGTTCAGCCTTGCACGGCGGCCCATCATGCGGGTATCGGGAAGATTCCTGACGGAGGGCTACTTCCTTGAGCCGCGTCCCCCGAAGATCTGGCCTTTCGATCACTTCGTCCAGATCGCCCGGGCGAGTACTGGGTATCCCGGATGGCGGACTCGGAGCGAGCAACTATCCGGGTGAGGTTCAGCCCGTCGTCAGCATCACTTCGAGCTGTCGGATCAGCTCCTTTATTGCGCGAATGTGCTCATCGAGCTGGTCGCGCCTGGCGAGCAATTCTGCCCTGGGGATCTCACACAGATCCCGGCCGGCGATCCGGCTCGTCGTATCCACCTGCTCCACGTGGCCTCCAATCTCTCGGTGCCTTGCGACATCTCGATATTGGAGCGTCGGGTGTCGGCCGTCAACGGGAACGTGGGCAAGTTCGCGAAAGTTCACCGGCCGCCTCCAAGAGTCCTCGGAGGTCCCCGGACCCTGGATGTTCGGGACCGAGGCAGCACCTGTTGATCGGGAACGGAGCGGCAGGTGCCGGCGAGCTCGTCGGAACTGCTCGCCTACCGGCTGGGAAGAGCCTGGACCCGAGCGCCCAGCAGCAAAGGGATGCGGCCTCTGCCGACGGGCGGCGGATGCTCACCGGCAGAGGCCCATCCTGCGAGGCGGTACGTGCGGGAACGCGTCCGCCTAGCGATGAGTTCTACTACCCAATGAACCGTCGGTCACTTACTACAGTCGAAGCAAAAACGCAGTCGGTTTCCGCTAGTAGACGCAACACATATGGCGACGCCGTCAACGGCGCCCTCCGGACCAGCCACACCAGAGGGATGCAACCTCCGCCGACGGGACGTGGGGTCCGTCGGCAGAGGTCCCATCCTCGAGGCGGTGCCGCACTGGGAATGCTCCCGCCGAGATTGACCGTTCTAGCACCTCATGAGGCTTTCACATGCGACTCAGAGTCGCATGTGAATAGGAGGAAGTCGGGCTTCGGGGGGCAACCTCATCAACGGGCTTCCCGAGAATTGGGACGAGGCCGATTGACAGGAGGTCGAGGTCGAC
The DNA here is from genome assembly GCA_963817005.1 of uncultured Acidimicrobiaceae bacterium. Taxonomy (GTDB): domain Bacteria; phylum Actinomycetota; class Acidimicrobiia; order Acidimicrobiales; family RAAP-2; genus Bog-756. The sequence continues at coordinate 114,582 of CAWFMN010000004.1, read as the reverse complement.
ATGGCCCTAGACGCATCAAATGCCTTGGAGTGGTCATCGTGCTCGGCACTCCACTCTGGGGCATCGTGGATGCTGCTCAGCGGTCTGCTAGCTCATCCCGAGGATTGGAATTGACGAGACCAGGGGATCGTCCTTCTTGTGCTTCTGACCCTGAGGCGTAACCCGACCTTGTGAGTCCCATTCGGGACTGTCAGGCACGCATCCGAGGACCGATTGGTGCAACGGAGCGGGCCCTTGTGAAACGCTCTCTGCCGTTCAAGGAATGGCGTGGATCCATGATCTGCCACTCAAGGTTCATCAGAAATTCAGAAGACGTTGACACGCCTCCTGCTAGAACCTGGAAGGGCGTGTGGCCCGATGGCCAGGGCACGTTGCCGCCGAGGCGCCGAGCGCGGGTCACCGATGGTGTCCCGACGGACGTCCCCGGAAGCGACCGGGCTGAGGGTGATCGTGAGGAGGATGAAATGACCCAGTCATGGACCGTACCGATGCCGGCGTTGGTCAGGGTCTCGGTCGCCGAGGGCCGGCCGGGGCGGGTAACGATCACGTGGACCTTGGATTCCGAACCGACCAGCGAGTGGATCGCCGTATTTGATTCAGTCAGTACGGATCCAGATATTCGGAACACCGTCGAAAGTGCCTACGGTCGACCCCTCGTCCTGCGGGACTTGTCGATCATCTGGTCCGTACGCGATTCCGAGGTGCGCGCTGCGATTGCGTTTGTAGAACTGGCTGTCACGAGTGCCAACGATCGAATCGAGGCCGAAAGACGCCTTCGGGCGGGGTAGTACCCGTGGGGGGGATGATCTGGAACGGCAGTCTCGATGGTTCGTATGCCGCCCGCTCCAGCCGAGCGCCTCGCACTGGGAGCGTTCCCATCGGGAGGCCACATTGAAGGCTCCGGCCACGCCACTTCACGGCGGCAACCCTGGGCATTGTGGTCTCATCGCTGGCCGCTGGACGTCTGGCGCAGCGATCCCCCGGACGGGACACCCACTGCATCGCCTGCCCCGAGCGCCAATGTCAATTGAGCTCCAATGAGGGTCCACCGCGGCGATAGTAGAGATCTCGCTACCGCTGTCCACCACTGTTTGAGATCTTGGCGGCAGCCCTGTCGAATGCGTCTCGGCTACCCACTTGGCTGAGATTCCTGACTACGATTCTCACCGGAATTCGGGCACCGAGCTGCCTTGCCGCAGAAGCAACGACTCCCTCTCCCTGAATGACCCTCCCCATCATCGCCGATTGACGCACAATGGATTTGACCCTGCGGGCTCGCTCTTTGGCGAATTCGGCAAAGACCAGGGCGACGTTCGTATTGGCTCCCAACCTCATGGACAACAACACGCCATCCTCGATGGCCTGGCACCCGCCTTGACCCATATGGGGGCGCATCGGATGGGCAGCATCCCCGATGACCACGACCGGCCCCCTCGACCAGTTTGAGACCGGAGTACGGTCGTAGATGTCGTGGCGAAGTACGTCCAGCTCACTGGTGGCCGCGACGAGGCGCGGTATGGGATCGTGCCATTCCTCGAACTTTTGCAGGAGATGTTGATGCTCACCCGCCGGGCTGGGTAGGCCCTCTGCGACATTCTCAGTGGCAAACCAGTAGGTCCGATCTGGGCCGATCGGCACGAAACCAAATTCGCATCCCGGACCCCATGTTTCGCTCGGGAGAATGTCGGAGGACCTGATAGGCGCTATTCCACGCCACGCCGTATAGCCCGAATAGCTGTGCGAGAGCACCGGGTCCAGCCACTTCGCAATCTTCGAGTTGATTCCATCGGCACCAACGATCGCGGTGCCTTGAACCGCGCTTCCGTCGCCGAGACGGGCAAGGACGCCACCACTCGCCATCTCGAATCCACTGAGACCGCTGCCAAATCTCAATGCACCGTCTCGCACGTGTGATGCCAAGATTCTCATAAGGTCTCCGCGATGAATGGCCACCATGGCCTCGCCGAGCGCCTTCTCAGTTGCCCTCGACTCAACACTTCGTATCCACGTTCCATCGGGCCGCTGCACGCCACCGGAAGCGACCGCTCCACCAGCCTCTCGGACCTCATCGCCCACCCCGATTGAGTCGAGTGCTGCCATTGCATTTGGCCACAACGAGATGCCCGCACCGATCTCCGGGAAGTTGTTACTCCGCTCGAGCACAACTAGACCAACATCCCGCTTCGACAGCGCTGCTGCGAGCGTGAGACCAGCTATACCCGCACCAATGATGATGATCGTGCGTTGCTGCGTCACTCTTGAATGATGCCAGAGGCCTTGGAGATATGCCGCCATGAACCAGCGTTCGGGGACCCAAGCGGACCTCGTGGGGCGCCTCCGGAGTGCCGGCCGTCGGGATACTTGGGCACCGATAAGACAGCATGACGACTCGCACTTCGATCGGCATTCCAACATCTGGGATGTGTTTGATGGGCTAGCGAAGAAGAGCGTTGCTGACGTCCGGTCGATCAGGTCTGCTTGGTCCGCGCAGCGTCGGCTACGGCACCTCGTGCCTTCCCCTTCCTGGTGAAGTAGCGGCCGATGGCGATCGATCCGACGAGGCCCAGCGCGATGGCGACGACAGGCAGGATTTGGTCGTAATTGTAAGCGGTGGCGTAGTCGGCCTGGCGAATGATCAGCGCGGTCGTAGCTGCTTGGACCAGGAACAGTGTCGCCCACAGGTAGCTGGTGACGTACAAACCTCTGCGGAAGTCGGGGTAGGCGTCCCACATGGTGTCGAATGTTGACATCCCGTCATGGGTGCCGTCCGTGCCATACCGCTGAGCCAAATAGAACGCGACAGGCTTGCGTGCCAGGACGCATGAACCCAAGAAGACCAGACCGATCAGGGCCGTTGCCGCGCAGTCTTTGTAAAGCAGCGCCTTTGGGCTGGTCCTTCCGATCAGGGCGATAACCGCGGAAATGAAGGTGAACGCGAAGATCGCGGCCGAGGCTCCGCTGAACTTGCGGGCCTTGATCCAGATCGCGAACCCACCGACGACTGGGGCGATGCTGCCGATCAGGTAGCTGACCACGTCACCGGCGCCCATTCGTTGAGCGACGTGGAACAGCGTGATACTGCCGCCGATCTCGATGACGGTGACGAAGATGTTGAAGGGCAGTCCCTTCTTGGCCGGATGCTCTTTGAGCCCAAGAGCAACCTGGTCATGCACCGACGAGGCGTTTGAGGCCACACCCCAAGTGTACGGGCAGCCTCCCACTCCGAATTTCCAAAGCGGTGGAGTCAGCCTCGTAAGACTCCTCGACCATCCCGTATCGCCGGGCGTCCAGTTCGGCACTGTAGCGTGACCACTCGGACGTCCGGATACCCCACTCCCCTACCTATGCTTCTGGCCGAACTCTTCCAGGGGATTTTGACAACGACACAATGGCAGTGGAGTCAATTGCCAATAGATGAGGGGCCAAGGCCGAGGGTTTGAACGATACCTACTCACTCGGTCGACCAGGTGAGTCCGGTCTTCAGGTGGACGACGCGTCTGTCTTCGGAGAGAGGAGTGGTGCAAGTCGTCGATCTCCGAGTTCCTGAGTCGCCTCGTTCTTCCCAGGTGGGTACCCCCAGCGCTCCGGGATCCGAGCCACTGCGTCGGAGAACCGCCCATTCCCGAGCACCCGAATGACTTCACCTCGACGATCATCGCCGGTGAGTTGACCGACACTCGGTATGAAGATGGCCCCACGAAGCAGGCCAAAGTGCCTTGAGAACCTGGAGATTCCCTGCCCTCTGACGACCGATTGGCGGACGTTTCCTGATCGCTGTGGCGGCGGTCATTGACCATCCCTCTTCGTGCCGCATTCGGGATGGCCCGGGAGACCAGTGGCCGTCGTCCGAATCCTGTACAAGACTGGCTGCCTGTCACCAACATTCGGTTGACCTGAAAGCTGGGGAGGGTGATCGTGTATGCACTGGTCGGACGGGTGAAGATCAAGCCGGGTCGCTCTGACGAGACCCTTGGCATGATCGGCGATCATGGAACCACAATGTTGCAGGGTATGACTGGATCCCACGGTGGCTATTGGGCCCGAACCGTCGATAGCGAGGACCTCATCCAACATTCGTTTTGGCTGTTCGATACCGAGGATAACGCTCGGTCCGCAGAAACGACCTTCAACACCCTGCGGGAGATGCCCGAGGCACCGGCGGTCTTTGTAAGTGTGGACGTTTGCGAGGTTGTTGGCCAGGCCTAGCTCGGAACAAGCTACAAAGCACCCGCGAAGCGCCGTTGCCGTCGGGTTGGTGGTTGCGTCCGAATGCTGGCTCAGAATGACAGGGCTGGAATCGTCTGTCGGGGTGTCGGTGGAGCCAACCGCGCCTTTCGTGGAGTTGAACTTGGCAGAAGGACGGAGCGACATGGCGCTTCAGGTAATCGGCGCAGGTCTGGGCAGGACCGGAACCACCTCGTTGAAGCTGGCTCTTGAACAACTCCTGGGTGGGCCCTGCTATCACATGGCGGAGGTCCAAGAGCGAACCGCTGACGCTGACGCGTGGGGACATGCCTATCAAGGCCACCTTCCGCCATGGGAGAGCTTCTTCGAGGGATACCGGGCGACAGTGGACTGGCCAGCGGCCCCTTTCTGGGCAGAGATAAGCAGCGCCTTCCCACAGGGGCTCATCCTTCTCTCTGTGCGAGACCCAGACGCCTGGTGGCAGAGCGCTTCCAGCACGATCTTCCCTGCACTGGCGACCTATTTCGCCCCAAACGCGCCGGACGATGGCTGGACCCGGATGGGACGCGGGATGATGACGGCCTTCTCCCCTCGATGGCAGGACGAGACGTCAGCCAAGTCCGCGTACCTTGCCCACAATGAACACGTGCGAACGACTGCGCCGAAGGATCGCCTACTGGAATGGCGTCCGGAGGAGGGCTGGGAGCCGATCTGTTCGGCTCTGCATCTGGATGTTCCCGACCAGCCCTTCCCACACACCAACACAAGTGCACAGACCCGGCGGCACCTAACCTCGTGACGACGAGCAGTTACTCGCGGCGCCGGCGATGACATCGGCAGGGCTGCGGCATCTACAAATGGGACGACGTCGCTACCAGGCAAGGAGGACACCATGGGCAAGCTCATCGTGACCGAGTTCGTGACTCTGGACGGGGTGGCACAGGCGCCTGGAGGGCCTGACGAAGACCGCGACGACGGCTTCATGCACGGGGGATGGCAGGCGCCGCTGCTGGACCAGGAGTCCGGCGGGGTCGTGTTCGAGAAAGCGAGGAGCATGGACGCCTTGCTCCTCGGCCGAAGGACCTACGAGATCTTTGCCAACTACTGGCCGAAAGCTTCGGAGGAGATGCCGTTCACCGCCCTGCTCAACGGTGTCCCCAAGTACGTCGCCAGCCGCACGCTCGCCGACCCTCTCGCCTGGCAGGGCTCGACGCTCGTCGCTGGCGACCTCGCGGAGGGCATTACGGCAATCAAGGAGCGCCACGACGAAGTCCACGTCATCGGCAGCCTCGACCTCGTGCAGTCACTGTTGCGCTTCGGCCTCGTCGATCGGCTGAGCCTGTGGCTCTACCCGCTGCTGCTCGGCAGCGGCAAGCAGGTGTTCGGCGCCGGGACCGTGCCCACGGCGCTGCGACTGACCGAATCGGTCACCTACCCAAACGGCACGATCCAGCTCGCCTACGAAACTGCCGGCGTACCTACGTACGGCGACCTCGCCACCGAGGAGGACCGGGCGAGTCACCGGACGTGACAAGTGAGCGAGGTCCACACGGTAACGCTGCCCCAGATTCGATCGGAGGCCCCGGAACACCGCGCAGGAATTGCCGAGTTTTGCGGCAGCGTGTAGGAACCCGGGCGGAAGGCGGAATCAGCCGCGTTCCCGTCAGCGCCCTCTACCCGCCGTGTCGGTCGCTCGGGGTGTCACCTCTCGCCAGGTCGGTGGCGGTTGTTGACCATCCCTCAGCGGGACCTTGACGGCACCTTGGCTCGAGTCCAACTACGGACCATGTAAGGCAGCATCCGTGAGAGTGCAGCTTCCATGCCTGATTCCGGGGTGAAGGCCACCTCGACGGTTCCTTGGCGGCCATCTGAACCGGAGATTCGGATGCAGCGTGTTCGGGGCGGAGATCATTTGACATCGCGCAGCAGCACCCGCCAGCCTGAGACGGCAGAACCGCTCCGTCGCCCCGGCAGGCGCCCCTGTACGCTCGGCGCGTGAACAACAACGGTGATCTGAGCCCCCAGGACCAACTGGCCAACTTTCGGGCCGTCACCGACAGCAAGCTGGGCCGCCTCGATGTTGAGGACCTGCTCATCGAGCTACTCGAACGGGTGCGTAGCATCGTTGACGCGGACACTGCGGCCGTTCTGCTTCTCGACAAAGATTCTGGTGATCTCGTGGCCCGGGCGGCATGCGGAATCGAGGAGGAGGTCCGCCAGGGCGTCCGTGTTCCGGTCGGTGTCGGGTTTGCCGGACGTATCGCTCGGTCAAAAGAGCCGGTACGGCTGGATCGGGTCGATTCGACCACCGTAGCGAACCCGATCCTTTGGGAGAAAGGGATCCGCACCATGCTCGGCGTACCGCTCCTCGTGGCGGACGACGAACTGATCGGTGTGCTCCACGTAGGCCGGCTTCATCCCGACGCGTTCAACATTGCCGATGCCGAGCTGCTGCAAGTGGTCGCCGAACGGCTCGCGGGGCGATCCAGGCTCGGCAGTTGGCGGTGGAGCGAGTAGCGACCGCCCTCCTGGAGCGCAGCCTGCTTCCTGGCCGGCTGCCCAAGTGTCCGGGCCTGGAGTTCGCAACGCGCTACCTCACCCCCGACGAGCTCGTCGGCGGCGATTGGTACGATGTGTTTACCGTCCCATCCGGTGAGCTGTGGGTTGTGACTGGCGACGTTGCTGGCCGCGGCCTCCATGCGGCGGTGGTGATGGGTCGGGTACGGAGCGCTTTGCGTTCCTACGCCTTGGTCAGCAGTGACCCGGCCGAGGTCTTGGAATTGACCAGTCGTAAGGTCCAGCATTTCGAAATGGACACCATGGTGACCGCCGTGTGTGCCACCTCTTACTTCCCCTACAACGAATTTCGAATCGCTACGGCCGGTCATCCCCCTCCCCTTCTGGTTCCGGTGGACGGGCCAGGCGATTTCGCTGACCTGCGAATTGGACCACCGCTCGGAGTTCGTTGCGAGACTCGTTCCTCAACCGTGGTGCCGCTCCCCGAAGGGGGGGTAATGGTGCTGTACACCGATGGTCTGATCGAACGCAGGGGAGAAATTCTCGACCAAGGTATGGAACGGCTTCGCAATCTCCTCATCGCCGATAGTGCCGATAGTGCCGAGGGCGTGTGCCGGCGCCTCTCACGAGCAATGGTGGAACACGGAGTCCAAGATGACGTGGCCATCGTGGCCGTCCGCCGGTCCAAAGCACAGGGCGAGTAGGTGTATCTGACGCCCTACAGCCAATCGACGTCCCAAGGGTGCTGACGTGTCCCCCTGACTGGCGATCGAGGGCATTGCGTCTGTCGACGCAGCGTGTGTCTGGTCAACTTCAGGCCCTACTGGCGGATTTCGCAATGTTGGTCCTCGGGCACCGGTCAACAAACGATACTGACTACTATTGCTGGAACGACGAGGCAGCGAACTCATCACCGCGCCGGCGCTGGCCGAACGGGCCGAGAATGAGCAGTCCACAAAGGACGAGGCTCACACCCGCGACAGTCAACGCCTCTACGTCAGCGCCTGAAAATGGCAGTTGTGTCGGAGCGCTCGTGCTGAAAGCGGTGCTCGTGCCGGACACCCCTGTGGGGCCGGAGGCAGAGGTGGGCGTGATCTGGCTCACGCTAGCCAGACTTGCCCCAGAAGACATCGGTGGAGAGGTATTGCCGCTGTCTTGGATTTGGCGCGTGACGACCGGCAGTGTCACGACCACTGCTCCACGACCCTTCACGTTGACTGCTCTTACTCGGATAGAGGGTCTTACGATTCCGACCTGGAAGCCGTCGATGTGACAGGTGCCAGGTCCCGGATCGAATGAAACACAGAAGTTGCTCCCTGTGTAGTTGGACGCCACATAGAACAGAATCGGCGAACCGCCATCTGAGACGGGCGCCCCCCAAGAGACGGTTGCTCCACGAATGCCAGCAATGGAGGAGGCATGGACCCCAGTGGGCGGCCCCGGCGTAGACACCGTGGCTGCCGATGCCCCAGCTGACGTCGGTAACGACCCCAGCACGGCCACGAATGCGGGGATGGCCACAACTCGCATCAACCTGAGTCGTCTCACTGTGCCCCCTGCCTCGTTGGCCGGGTTCAACGCCAGCTGGCATAGCGATGCCGGGCGATGCCGAGCATCTGCTCCTTACAGCATGACCAGTGTAGGAGACGATGAATAGTCAGGCTGAGAGCGCCACCGCCGACCCCGAACATCCAGGTCAAAGAAAGAACGGGCCCCAGTGTGCCTGTGGGGAGGGGTGCAGAGCTCGTACTCGACGGCAGTGACTGTCGGTTGCCCGGGCTGAGTCGAGGACGGTCCCCGTGGCCATTGCACTCCTCACCGTGTCGTGCGATGTCCGACCGAGAGTGCCCCCCAACGGGTGGCTTGATGGAGCTGCCGATTTTCAAGGCTTCATCGGGATCGCACTTCCTTCAGTAGTTCTGGACAACTGTCGATAACCCTCCCATGAAGGTGCTGGCACCTGGTCTCGTGGCGATAGTCACCCTGTTGCTGGTCGGACCATTGGCATCTCCCGCCCTTGCCGCCACCAGCCAAGGCTGCGCTGGCTCCATCTCCTCGGTCGGTGATCAGGGTGCACCCCTCGACAAGGTCACCGTCGCTGGCCCCAGTGGGACGAATGCCCGCCCATTCCAGCTCTACTGGGGAGTGCCCGTCACCTGGACAGGCCAGACCCTTCAAGCAATGACCAGTGGGACATGGCAGCTGACCGTTCAGAATCCGTCTTGGCTCTTCGCCTTGGGAGAACTCGTGACCGGCCATACCCATGGGCTCAAAGGCACCTTTGACAGCGGTCAGGGAAGCACCTCATTCGCCGGGGCGTTCACCCCCAGCTCCATCGAGCCCGTCACACTCCCCGGAAGGTATGAAGTCGGCTTCAGGGTGGCTGGTGTGGGAGGTGCCGTGTGCACGGGAGTGATCTCGGTGAGGGTGATGGACAGCCCCGGTCGCAATCCTCTGTGGTGGCTGGCGTTCATCTTGATCATCGTCGGACTGGTCATGATCTCCGTATTCGGCATCTCCAAGTTGACCAGACCCGTCCTTGTCCGACCGAGTGATCGGGGGGGAGGGACATGAAGCCCACCAGAGCCAAACACGTTTTTGCCAATACCCTCGCTGGCCTGTTCCTGGGCATCGGAGTGAGCTTGATGACCACTCTCTACGGTGTATTCAGCTGGAGCATGGTCACGCCCGATCTGATTATCGTGCTCGGTCTTGCGCTCGGATTTGGGGTGGGACTCCTGCCAGTCCGAACTCTTCGAGATCCGACAACGAAGACCGCAACGACGGGCTACCCATCGCATCCATCTTGACCAAGAGATTGAAGTTCCGGTTACGATGAGGCAGTTGACCGAGTCGTCCGCACCAAGGTGTTCCTACGCATCCAGCATCTCTTCGCGTAGGGCCACGGAGAGGGCGTTCTTCTTGTGTGGCCGGTCCAAGGCGATAGTTGCCACGCCGTCCTCGGAATGCGAGATCCTGATGTTGGCCATCACGGAATCATCACAGGTGGCTGTTTTCGGATCCACCTGTGCCTGATCGCCGGATACGCCCTGCCACCGACCGCACTTTGAGGTCAACTCTTCTCGCTGGCTTGAGGCCAGTATCGTTCAGAGGGAAGTGTTTGCCAGCCAAGGGCCGAAGCGTGGTCGATCAGAGTCCGCGTGGCATGAGTGACCATCGTCCGGGTGTCATCTGCGCGGTGAAGTAACGCCCAGGCCCATAGTGGCACGGGCGATCGGACAGGCCGGCGAGTTAACGTCGGCGGCATCGTTGCCACGTGCCGCTTAGGCGATTCGAGCACCGGCTGCTGCAAGCGGGCAACGTGGTCAAAGAATGCAGGCCCAGCAATGCCGCCGTCGTCGATATTGGTCATTGACGCCTGGGTCGATTTCGCGAAGGCACAGGCATAGCGGTTCCATGACGACCACGATGCTTCGTCAACATCGACGAGCACCGCGATCTCGGCTGCTGGCACGCTTTCGTGACGAGTTGCCTGATGAGCGCGTGGCATCACGGCCTCCAATCTTTCGTACCGCAAGAGGTGGGCGGTCAAGTTGTGCCGTTCGACGTCCGCCTCCTCAACCCAAGCGATCGCCAGGTCGAGGCTTCCCTCGGCCACCCGCGCTGCTTGCGTGTGTGAAGGTAGGACCCATTCGTCGACACGGATCCGAGGGTCGGGCATTGCTGCTGCCTCTGAGGGAAGCCAACTGACATAGCCCAGCCGCAGAGGTAACTCTCCGGCTCCGGTACGGGCCCGATCGAATGCACGTGCAGCGGCGCCCAACACTTCCCGAGCATCGGTCAGAAACTGGCTGCCAGCGGGTGTCAACTCGACGTGTCGGCGGTCGCGGACGAGGAGCTGGGTCCCAAGCTCACGTTCGAGGCTGCTGATCTGCTGAGAAAGCGAAGGTCCAGCAAGGTGAAGCCGCTCTGCGGCCCGACCGAAATGCAGTTCCTCAGCAACGGCGACGAAATAGCTCAGCTGCCGCAGTTCCATGCAGTCGATGGTACAGGGGTGATAGGCGGGGCCTACCACAGTTTGGTCATAAGTCGTGGACCCAGGACCAGAACAAGCGTTGAGTGAGAAAGAGGATCAATAAACAAACCACAAGAGGAGATGGCCATGGAAAGCGCAACCGAAAAAATGAATCTCGAAAACCACATCGTCCCCGTAACCGACGTCGACCGAGCCAAGGTATTTTACGAGCAACTGGGTTGGAGGCTCGACGATGACGTGGCGCCGATGGAGGGAATCCGCTTCGTCCAGTTCACTCCCCCGGGATCGGGGGCCTCAATCACTTTCGGCCTGGGACTCCCCACGGCCGCGCCAGGATCGATCCAAGGCACGCTTGTTGTCACCGACATCGAGGCGGCCCATGACGCGCTCATGAAGCGTGGCATCGACGTGAGCGACATCTGGCACGGCCCCCCGTTCCCCCTCGAGGCACGCCAGCCCGGCCCCGACCCCGAGCACACCAGCTACGGGTCTTTCTGCTCCTTCAACGATCCCGACGCCAATCTGTGGATCGTCCAAGAGGTCACCACTCGGCACCCAGGCCGGGAGTGATTGGCTGGCGTAACTGAATTCGTCCTGTGTCCAACTGAATGCTGCCCAGGATTCAGTCCACTGATTCGAGCAGCAGCGCAGCAGCAAGCATCTTGCGCGGGGCTATGAGGACTCTCGGCGTCGTTGTCCCTTGCCGAGAGTCCCGAATGCGGTCAAGACCAGATCGACCGTCTGTTCCGCCATATCGGGTCCAAGCGATTCGCCGCGCACGACCGAGCGCATGAAGAGAGGACCGATCAACAGGTCATAGATCAAAGACAGGTCGGCGTCGGCCCGAAGCTCGCCGCGTTCGATGCCGCGCTCGAGTGCCAGACGCACCGACGTCTGGCGCAGCCCGACATAGTCGCCGAGGTAGGTCTCGGCCAGCTCGGGGTCGGCCACGAGATCGGCCACCAGGCCGGCGGTTATGCGACGCGAGGCTGGCATGTCCATAACCTTCACCTGATCGCGCTGGAAGGCGAGCAGGTCGTCACGAAGAGACCCTGTGTCGGGGGCCAACGACAGGCGCGGGGATTGGGTGAGGGCGGCAATGACCAGTGCCGGCTTGGACCGCCACCGCCGATAGATCGTGGGTCGGCCCACACCCGTCCGGGCCGCGACACCGTCGACGGTCAGGCCGGCGTAGCCCTTGTCATTGAGGATCTCGAGCGTGGCATTGAGGATGACCTTGTCGTAGCCAGGGTCGCGCGGTCGTCCCGGGCGTCGGTGCCCACCGTCCCCATTGTCCCCGCCTCCCTGCCCGCCGGTGTCTGTCTGAGCCATTCGTCTCCTCTCCTTGGCCTGCGCCGAGTTTCCAATGATTAGTTTACAGTACCTTGCGTAATGGATATCGGAGGTTTATAGTCAGAGTGTAACGATACTCGCTGTCTGGAATTAGGACCCGATGGACCCGTACACCCACAGAGCGACCTCGCCACGCTCCCGGTCGGACGACAGCCCCTCCGACGAAACTCTGTTGTTCGGACTTGGCCGTGGAGACCCAGATGCGGAGCGCACGTTTGTGTGCCGGTATCAACGGCGTGTCTACGGGCTGGCCCTGGGCATCGTGGGGGATCCGACACAGGCCGAGGAGATCGCCCAGGAGGCCTTGATCCGCGTCTGGCGAAACGCCCGCTCCTACGACTCCCGCCGCGCCTCGGTGTCCACCTGGGTGCTGACGATCACCCGGAACCTGGCCGTGGACACCCTGAGACGCAAGGGCGCCCAGCCGGCTGACCCACGAGCCGTGATCTTCTTGAACCAACCGGCGCCCGGATCGACGCCCGAAGACACGGCCGCCGTCACCGACGAGACCAATCAGGTGAGGACCGTTCTGTCCCGCCTACCCGTCGAACAGCGACGCGCCCTGGTCCTCGCCGCCTTCTACGGCTACACGGCCCGAGAGATCAGCCAGGCCGAGGCGATCCCCTTGGGCACGGCCAAGGCTCGTGTCCGTCTGGGCCTCATGAAGGTGCGCACGCTTCTGCTGGGCGAGACCACAGAGGGTGCCCAATCCACGCACCCGACGACTGCCGCATTCGTCCTCGAGCATAAGTAACCAATGAGAGGAACATCCAGATGAGCTACAACCCCTCCCCACGACTGCGGAGCCGTCACGGCGTCGCTGAGGCCACGGCATGCATTGCCTGCCGTGGCCGCCACTTTCGTGGCCGTCCTGCTCGGGTCATCCGCGGCCTTCGCGTCGAACGGTCACACCGGCTTTGGGTTCAACGCGCCGAGTATCTCCGGTGGCTCGGGTTCGGTCTTCTTGACCGGTGGTGGCGCCTATGACTCCACTTCCTCGGGCTTCGTCCACTCCGCCGGCGGATTCAAGTGCACCTCGACAGTAAACGGTGGGCCACTCGTCGGATGCCTGGCCGGACAGGGCGTTCGTTGGGATACCGCAGCACTTCTGCAAAGCACCCCGTTCAAGTGCACCGCCACCGATCCCTCGGGAGTCAAGACCGCAACCACCACTGACGACACCGCTGTGTTGCGGGCTGACTTCTACCGAGCCGGCGACGGGAACAACGAATCATTCACCGCCAACATGTTCGTGTCGACCGAGGACCTCGCTCCCGATGTCCCCGGTTTCCAGAATGTCTGGGTACAAGGCGTCGGCTGTGGGTCGGCTGTGGTCCACTTCAGCCACTGAGACCCCTCACACGAGCGTGCTCGCCGGACAACCGCGCTGCCAACCAGCGGTATGGAACATAGGCGATGCAGTCAGGTCCGAAGGTCTAGGAGTCCAGGCTCGGCTCCGCTCGCCACGTGGCTGCGTCCAGAACGCAAGTGGGCCCTCTGCATCCCGTCCGGAGTGGCAGGGATCCGATGGACTGGGTAGAGGTCGTCCCGGTCCCTATCGGAGGGTCCTCTCGAGCCAATAAGGACCACTCGGCCTCCTGTCCAGGCAGCAGAAAACCCTCCCCCTCGGGGGGGAAGGGAGAGGGTCCGCTGCTCCCGCACAGTGACTTCCGCCCAGTAGGAGGCTTCCGCCGTTGTTCCGCCAAGATTCACCGTAGTCCCATGCGATGCAATTGACAACCCCTGTGGCCAATAGTTCATCTAAGGGCTCAGGGCGCAGTGCCTCCGTCCAGAGCGGACGATCTGGGGTATCCCGTTCGGAGCGACAGGGATTCGCTGGACTGAGTCCAGGACGGCACAACCTCTCACGTCATCCCCGTCTGTCTTCGCGGCGCTCCTTGCGGCGTCGGTGACGACGCATGACACCAAGTCCGAACCAGGCCAAGGCTCCGAAGACCGCCACGACGATGGTATAGAGCCACAACGGCCAAGAGAAGTTCCAGACCAAGAAGTGAAGTCTGATCCTCTCGGTGTTTTGGATGATGAAGATCAGAAGCAGTCCGACTGCGATGAGAGTTGCAATCGCTCCGCCACCGAGTCGGGGCTTTTTCCTGCTGCCAGGTTCAGAATCCAGGTCAGGCATCTTGACCCCCTTCCACAACATGCACCACCACACCAGCGCGCACGTCCTGTACCGAGCGTAGTGCCCACACCACCTGTGACCCTCAACCAGTGTGTCCTCAACCCATGGGGTAGGGATCGCCAAGCGCTGCCGAACGGCTGCCCGCGTTGGCGTATGGGTCCATGAACGACATTGTCCGGTCGATCGGCTCGGGCAGCAAGACGTCGCCGAAGAACAAGTCAGCATCGAGCTGGAAAGCAAGTCAGACTGTATCCTCATGAGCCGTCCGGACACCAAGTACGTGGCCGTCGGAGATGCGGACGTTGCCTACCAGGTCCTCGGAGAGGGATCCTCCGACCTCCTCTTCTTCAATGGACTCGGCAGCAACGTCGAGATGGTGTGGGAGGACCCCGACATTGCCGACTTCCTCAGGCGGCTGGCGTCGTTACGCCGCTTGATCTTTCTCGATCGACGAGGCACAGGGGCATCTGACGGTGTGCCTCGTAACGCATTGCCCACCTGGGAGGAGTGGACGGAAGACATCGAGAGCGTTCTCAACGCGGTCGGGTCCGAGCGGACCTCCATTCTCGCGACGGTCGACGCTGGCCCGATCGCGATCCTCTATGCCGCTGCACATCCCGAACGGGTCGATTCCCTGGTGCTGTGCAATACCACTGCCCGATATCTGGTCGCCGACGACTATCCGATCGGCTTCACACCTGAGGCGCTCGATTTCGTCATCGAGTTCCTCCGGACCCACTGGGGTACGCCGGAGTTCCTCTCGCTTGCTGGTGCAGCTGGCCCGGAAGATCCAGTTCGCCGCGATGCTCTTGCTCGGCTCTTCCGGTCGTCGGTCACCCCGAGAACCGCGGCCGCTCAGTACGACTACCTGCTTCGGAACCTCGATGTGCGACCGGTGCTCCCGCTCCTCCGGCTGCCCACGCTGGTCCTGAGCGCCGACAATCCGAGCTTCCTGCCCATTGCTCATGGGCGTTATGTGGCTGAGCACATTGAGGGATCCAAGTTCGTCGCGCTGCCGGGCGCCGACATGTTGATCTTCAGCCAGCTGGACCTGGTATTCGATGAAGTGGCCGAGTTCTTGACCGGTACGAGACCAGTGACCGATATCGACCGAGTGCTGGTCTCTGTACTCTTCACCGATATCGTCGGATCAACCGAACGTGCAGCCTCGCTGGGTGATCAACGGTGGCGGTCCTTGTTGGATCGCCATGATCACATTGTCCGCGAACAGCTCCGGATCTTCCGAGGTCGGGAAGTCAACACGACGGGAGACGGCTTCGTCGCCTCATTCGATGGTCCGGCTCGAGCCATCCGTTGTGGCCAAGTGATCATCGACGCCACCCGAGCCCTCGGTATCGAGCTGCGCATGGGCCTCCACACCGGTGAATGCGAGGTGAGAGGCGACGATCTGGGCGGCCTCGCCGTTCACATCGCAGCTCGCGTCGGTTCGTTGGCCTCACCGAGCGAGGTTCTCGTCTCGGGCACCGTCAAGGACCTCGTGGTTGGCTCGGGCATTGAGTTCGATGACCGAGGTGAGCACGTGCTGAAGGGGGTGCCGGGGAGCTGGATGCTCTACGCAGTCTCCGGCTGAACTGAACCACCGCAAGCAAATTCGTCTTTCGACCCAATCACACCCCACTCCCCTCTTCATGGAGCCCCCCTCGGTCGTAAGCACCGGATCGGAGGGACATACCAGCACGTCGGGGATGCGTCTCGGCCCCGGGGCGTCCATGGGTAACTTTCGACGGGGCGGTCGGTTTTACCGATTTCTTACTCCTTGTTGGGTGCGATTCTTACTCTCCGGTAGCAAGGTGAAGTACGGAAATAGTTGTAAATCAAGGAGATATGACGATGGGAGTCGAAATTGGGCCTGTCGTCCGCTGCGATGCAGACGGGTGCCGCAACGCCCTGCCTCTGGCTCCGGGCGAAGATGCCTTATCTGTCGTGAGTGCCGAGGACCGGTGGACCTGGTCCCGTTCCTTCGGTTACCTGTGTCCCGACCACACCGAGACGGCCTACCAGAGCCGAATCACTCGCTCCTCTTCTTCGGCGAGGCTCTGACAGCAGACTTTGAGATGGGGTCTGTTGTTGGGTGGCCTTGATCAGCAGGTCGTAGGCAGGGCGCGCCTCAACCGCACGACTATTCCGGGCTTGTTGGAGAACGACTCCTCTACTGCTCCCCGACCTGGCGCAGCTCCACCCGTTGCCATCCGCTCATTCAGACAGCCCTAAGAGACACACGGGCTGCCGCTATGCGAGCCGCCGGGGACCCACCTGACAGGACCTGACGTGCCCATGACCGGTGAGTTTGTGGGACGCTCTGAACGTCTGGGCGCCACACTCCTCTCTATATCCCACCGGCAGTTCGTCGCGAGCTCAGGAGGAATTGAGGTGAAGATCGCAGTCCCCGTAAGACTGAGGCTGGGGCTCGATCTCAGCCGAGAGGATGACCACCGCCGCCCCTAGGGCTCGACGGCACCCCCTGCCCACAGCGGTACATTCCGGCGTGTGGATAGTGCCCAGGCGCGGCCGGTTCTAACGAAGAGCCACGAGGGCGGTCCGACACCCTAGAGTGGCTGGCTGAACCCTTCAGCGAGAGAAATCGAGTGTGGACCCAGTGACGAGAGAGATCTTCTTGAGACCCTTTGGAGCCTTCAATGTCGCCTCCGGCCCATCCTTGCCCGTCTTGAGTTTGAGGGATGGCTGGCACTGCGGGTAGGTAGGAACCGGATTGGTTGACGTGGGCGCGCTTTGGGTGATTGCGCCGATCGTTGTTGAGTCCGGAACACCAACCGACGATGCGGACCCACCCGCGAAGGACCCTGTGATGACGCCACCTCCGGTGGAAAAGCTCGCCGGTGGAATGGTCTGGTCAGTGACGGTCGTCGGCATGATCTTCGCAGTTGACGAGGTAAACCCGACAAGGGTGTCGTACTCGGCGGTGCTCGGTGGGACACCGGTGACCAAGCTGGAGCAGGTTGCGTCTGAGCTGCTTCCGAGGTGGGCGGGATCGTTGGACAACGAGAACTTGACGCCGGTGACCGATGCAGTGTTCACACCGTCGGTGACCGTTCCGGTGCAGGTGCCGGACCCTTTGAGCAATACCAGCACCGGCCCGCTAAATCCAAATCCAAACGACGCGTTGGGGAGAGCGACGACCGCAGGGTCCGGATCACTCGCGTGGGCAGCTGCCACCCAGTCGTTCTTGAGCGGTGGAGTAAGCTTGACTGAAGCAGTGATATTGCAGCTGACGCTGCTACCCGGTCCAGCGATGATGATCGGTTTGCCGGCACCCGACACTCCCGCAGTCACAACGACGAGCCCGGTGGTGCCGATAACCAGTGCGGCCGTTCCCACCAGAAGCCTCTTGAACATTACATCCCCCCATGTCAACAGGCCCTCTGTTGTTCCGTGTAGGTCTATCCCACGCGTTGATCGGGATCAAGTGGCACAAAGTAGTGTCGCAGAGATGTGACTGGAGCCCGCCGCACGAGTATCCCGGACCTCCGGTTGGGTGGGCACAACGACATGTGCGATGGCCGTGCTGCTGGTGACCATTGGAGTGACGCTGCCACCAGTGCCGTACCGGTCAGGCCGATCCCCTCCCGAGAACTTGGGGCAACTCCATGAGCATTACGACCGTCACCCGATTTCACGCCGCCGAAGGCCAAGAGAACTCTTCTCGAACTGCAGTCCGAGGGCGTCGGCGGATGCTGGCTGCCGAAGGCTGCGAGTCATTAGACCTCCTCCGAGATCAGACCGATCCACGGTCCTCTGCCTTATCCAGACCTGGTCATCACGGGAAGTACACGATGCAGCATTTGGTGAGTTGATCGTGGCGAGCGGTCATCTGGAGAAGGCCCTTGCATCTCTTGACGAGGGAGTCCGTCCAGAGTTCTATGACCAGCCCCCATTTCTTGGGTAGCCCGGACAACCCACTATCTCTGAGTGCCGCACGGTGGACTTGACCATCTGACCCCCGACCACCGGGTTGGTGGGATGGCGAGCTGGCTACTTTGGACCGTAGTAGCGGCCTGTCCACTCAAAGACCACCGCCGACCGGCCATCTGGCAGCGGTTCGCTCTCGACCGTACGGACGTAGCGATGCTGCTGGCCATCCGTCATGACCACGCAGAGTTCATCTGTATCGCCCTCGATCGGCTGCTCACGTCCATCGATCGGGCCGCCATTGAGCACCGCAACTCCCGCCAGGTCACTTCCAGACTGCTGGGGCATCAGAGAGAGAATCTCAGAATCGACCGCCTCCCGCAATGGCAGTGGCCCAGAGGGCCGGGAGCTGGGCAGTTGTTACTCGCCCCCGACCGGCAGCTATTTGGCACGCCACGAGCACCTTCCGGGCACTACGGCCAATTGGAGACTCCGAGTGGGGTGACGTTCCATCGCCGGTTCTGCTCAGCACCAGCACACCCCCTTCCTAACTGCAATCGGGTGTTTGATGGGTTCGTGAACGAATGTCCCGCTGTCCGTTGCGATACCGCTCCATGAGGGTGCTCGATGCCTTGGGGCATGCCCTCACCGTCAGTGCGTCGATGACCTGGGAGATCCTTTGGGCCTTGATTTTGGGATTTGTTCTGTCGGCGGTCGTCCAGGCTGTGGTTCGACGGAGCACGATCGTGAAGCGCCTGGGAGATGATCGGCCACGCACGCTGCTCATCGCCACCGGGTTCGGAGTCGCGTCGTCTTCATGCTCCTATGCGGCGGTGGCCCTCGCCCGCGCTCTGTTCAAGCGGGGAGCCAGCTTCACGGCCGCAATGGCATTCGAGATCGCCTCGACCAATCTGGTCGTGGAGCTGGGGGTGATCCTGGCCGTGCTCATCGGATGGCAGTTCACTTTGGCCGAGTTCGTCGGTGGTCCCATCATGATCGTGCTCATCGCCGTCGTCTTCCGACTATTCCTCCGACAACGTCTGATCGACGACGCCAGGATTCAGAGCGAGAGAGGGCTGGCGGGTTCGATGGAGGGCCACGCGGCCATGGACATGACCATTAGCGAGGAGGGCAGCTTGTGGCACCGTCTGCGGTCCAAGGAGGGTGTGACCTCGGTGTCTCACATCTTCATCATGGAGTGGGCGGCTGTGATCCGGGACATCGTTCTCGGTCTGTTGATCGCCGGTGCGATAGCTGCCTGGGTTCCCGACAGCTTCTGGCACCGCTTCTTCGCAGTCGACCATCCCTTGCTGTCGAAGGTCTGGGGTCCCTTGATTGGACCCATCGTCAGCATGATGAGCTTTGTGTGTTCCATCGGCAATGTCCCCCTGGCCGGTGTGCTATGGAATGCAGGTATCAGCTTTGGCGGGGTAA
Organism: uncultured Acidimicrobiaceae bacterium; assembly: GCA_963817005.1. Classification (GTDB taxonomy): domain Bacteria; phylum Actinomycetota; class Acidimicrobiia; order Acidimicrobiales; family RAAP-2; genus Bog-756. Next base: position 95,065 of record CAWFMN010000004.1, on the reverse strand, counting down.
TCAGCTTCCTATTCGCCGATCTGATCATCCTTCCGATTCTGGCCATCTACAAGAAGTACTACGGCACAAGGATGATGCTGTTCATTCTCGGCAGCTTCTACGCGACCATGGTTGCGGCCGGGTACATCGTCGAGATCCTGTTCTCCCTGTTGGGACTCGTCCCCACCGAGCGCAACGCCAAAGTCGGTGAGACGCCCATTCAATGGAACTACACCACGGTGCTCAACATCCTGGCCCTCCTGCTGGCAGCCGGACTTACCTATCGGTTCGTCCGAACCGGAGGCATCCCAATGCTTCGGATGATGGGAGGCGAACCGGCCGGTGACCACGCTGGCGAGGGCCGTTGGGATTGACGGAGGTAGTCAGCAAAACGCTGGCCGGATTCTCCACTGTTAGTCGGCAGGAATTTCCCTCCCGGTTTGAACCGGCCTGGTGGGTGCCCGGTCGCCGTTTGATACACGTGTGTCCTTCGAAATCCCCCAACGTTCCATCGGGCAAGTGCCGCTGTCCCAGGTGGTGTGTGAAATGCCCGCACCGGTAAGGACCCGGGAGGACGCCCTGACCCAGGGACCAGTGACCATGATGATGGAACGGTTGTAGAATCTCTGGCATGGCCGAGCCGCCGGAGCTTCGATACAACGGACACTGGAGAATGGCTGTCTGGGCCCTCCGAGTGGGGTATCTCGGACTGTCCATCGCCATCGCGGGCCTGATCGTGCTGTCATTGGGTTCCACGCCGTGGGTCCTGGCTATCGGGGTGATCACTTGGCTGGCCGTCGCCATCGTCACGTTGGTAGGGTTCCTCTGGTCCCGGAACGAGCTTCCCGAGCCACGGCCTGGGTACTGGTCGATGCGGTTCATGCTCATCCACGACAGCGTCCACGCTCAGCGGCCCTGACCAGTCCTCCCCTCGCGGCTTCGTCCTGGATGCGGCAGTCTCTCGTCCGGTCGACCGATGGGATGTTCCGCTACCGAGCGGATGCGAAGGCTGCCTCAAACGGGCATACCCACTATGTGGGGCACCACCAAGCGTCACTCGTCCAACTTTGCCGCGTCCGACGTCGTCGACGGGTACCGCCGACGACGTATGCTCGCGTGCCATGAGCTATGCCGTTGATTTCGTCAACGTATCCACGATCGGCCTGGAGTCGTCGCCGGTGGCGGCGGCGCTGGCTGGCCTGCGGGCGAACGAGGCTCGTTACTTCAAGAACAAATACGACCACGTCTTCACGGTCGAACCGGCCGCCAAGGCCAAGAAGGCAATCGACTTGGTGCACCGGATCCTCAAAGAGGAGCGCGGAATAGTCGTCACGACTCCCCCGCTCGAGGCAACGATGTTTCAGGTCGAGAACATCCGATGGACCTACGTATTCTACGAGAACGGACTCTCGATCAACGTCCTGTACACGCTCGACGGACAGAAGCGGGCGGTAGGGTTCAAGCTCTCTGAAGGGATGGAGGTCCCCGACGAACTCGGCTCGTTCAAGTTCGCACGACAGAAGTCGAAGCTGGCGGGGACGATTCGCGGGTCGTACTTCGTGATCAAAGGCGAATACTGAGCCCCTCAGGTTTCGGATCCGGCAGCGTTCGGCTTTGATCCAACCAGACCCGTGCCCGTCGCGGACAACTTGTGTGCCGTGAACAGTGGGTCGGAGGTGGTTATTTGCCTACCCATCCATGCTGATGCTTCCTGGCTGGCCTCGCACCTCACCACCGTTGCGAACCAACCGTGAGTTCTGCGAAACAACCGTGAGGGATTTCGCCTTCCGATGGAACAATTCCGTCGTTGCGAGAACAGGCTCATTCATCCGAGCAGCGCGTGGACCAAAGTCGCCCTGATCGTGGTCTGACTGTCGCCAAAGCGGCAAGTCGGACCTGAACAGGGTGTAGGCACGGCGGCGGGGTCGGCTAGCGTCGAAGACGCTGTTTGAAGGGTCCAAGCAACGATACCGAGGGCACGGAATGGCCAGTTGTCGACGGGGAATGAATAGGACGGACGTAACGGGGTAGGTCGGAGAAGAGGTTCACGGCACCGGAGAGTGAAGCGAGGATTTAGATGTCCGACAAACTGACAACCTGCTTGTGGTTCGATCACGGTGAGGCCCGCAAGGCAGCCGAGTTCTACGCGGCGACCCTTCCCAACAGTCACGTTGACGCGATCCACCTAGCTCCGTCGGACTACCCCGACGGATCGGCCGGGAACGAGCTTACGGTCGAATTCACGGTGCTCGGCCGATCGTTCGTGGGTCTCAACGGTGGGCCGAACTTCGTCCCGAACGAGTCCGTCAGTTTCATGGTATTGACCGACGACCAGGCCGAGACCGATCAGTATTGGGACGCGATCGTCGACAACGGCGGGGAGGAGAGCGCGTGTGGCTGGTGTAGAGATCGGTGGGGTTTCTCCTGGCAAATCACGCCTCGAGCATTGCTGGAGGCAATGAACAGCCAGGACGAGGCCGCTGCGAAGCGGGCTATGGAAGCGATGATGACGATGACGAAGATCGACATCCTCGCAATCGAGACCGCGGCCCGAGGACCAACGCAGCGCCCTCCGGACTGAGGTACGACGTGTTGAGTCGGCGGTTCCCGGCCCGTGACAGGCGGTGACGTACCTGACCGCCCGAAGCGGCGTCGATGGAGCCGTCCCGTTGTTAGGAGGCGAAGTGGTCCTTGGTCGGGAACCGGGCGACCACGTCCACTTCGGTCAGGATCGACCCGGTCATCAGCCCGATCCCGTAGGGGTCGATCAAGCTCCGTCCCCGAGGCCTTCGCCCAGGCGGTGATCTGGAGGCCGCTCGCCTTGATCTTGGCGTCGATGGCCTCGCTGTCGGCCAGATGCTCGGTGGCCAGCTGGTTCGAGGCGGTGAGGACGAGTGGGCAACTGGACCCCAAATCCGGGTAATCCCGTAGGAAGCCTCTAGCGACCTCAGGGACAATTGGGGGGTATCCCCCATGGTCGGGTAGCTCCATCCTTGTCATGATCAGAGGTACGTCCGTGAACTGGTCCGGACACGTGACGAGCGGGGTCGACGGTGCCGACGAGCGTTTCGAGTTGGGGAACACACGGTTGGCGGTCAGCATCGGGGCACCACGCCGGCCGCAAGGTGCCCGCCGGATGACTTCCACACTCACCACAGAACCCAACGAGCGGTCCGACGAGAGCACTTGGGCCGTCGAGACCCACGGGCTGACGAAACGGTTCAACGACAACGTCGCCGTCGACGGGGTCGAGCTCCTCGTCCCCCGGGGCTGTGCCTTTGGCTACCTCGGACCGAACGGTGCGGGCAAGACGACCCTCATCCGGGTGCTGCTCGGACTTACCCGTGCCGACGCGGGGACGATGTCCCTCCTCGGCTACCCGGTGCCCCACCACCGGGACCGAGCGCTGGCCCGGATCGGTGCCATCGTCGACGAGCCCCGGTTCCACGGCCATCTCACCGGTCGTCAGAATCTCCAGATCCTGGCAGCCGCCCGGGAGCCGGCAGCGCGCACCCGCATTGATGCCTCGCTCGAGAGGGTGGGCATCCTGCAACGGGCCGACGACAAGGTGTCCAAGTATTCGATGGGCATGCGCCAGCGCCTGGGCGTCGCCGCCTGCCTCCTTGGGGACCCGCAACTGCTCATCCTCGACGAACCGATGAACGGGCTCGACCCCGCCGGCATGCTCGAGATGCGCGAGATGATCCAGTCCTTGGTGGCCGAGGGGCGGACCGTCGTCCTGTCGTCCCACCTGCTTGACGAGGTCGAGCGGACCTGTGACGCCGTGGCCATTGTCGATCGGGGCAAGGTCATCCGGCAGGGGTCGATCACCGACCTACTGGCCGGCTCCGCCTTCGAGCTCCAGATCGACTGCGCCACGCCCGACCGGGCGCGAGCGCTCCTGGCCGACACGCAGTGGGGCTCCGGCGCTGTTGTGGGCCCGGAGGGTCTGCGGATTGCCCTGGTCGCGGGCACCGACCGCCAGGTCGTGGCCGAGATCAACCGTCTGCTCGTCGAAGGGGACGTCGCCGTGTACCGCCTCCAGGAGGTCCATGCCTCGCTCGAGTCCTGGTTCCTCGAGGTCACCACCCGACTGGGAGCACCGCAGTGACCACCTCGGCCGCGATCGACGCCGCAGCACCGGGGCCCGTTCCCTCGGGACAAGACGGCACCCTCCACGACCACCGGGGGTCCTGGGTGCCCAATGGTGCCATGATCGCCACGCGCTTCATGGAGCTCCGCAAGCGCCGGGGCCTCATGGTGGCGCTGGTCGTCGTCAACATCGGCATCCCTGCCGTGTTCCTCACCGTCCGGCTCCTGGCCCACACCTTCGCTCCTCACTCCTACGGGCCGGCCGGTGGCTACGCCATCTTCTCCACCCTGGTGGCCGGGGTCCTATTCATCTTCGGATTCATAGTGGCCGCCACACTCGGCTGCACCGCCGGGTCGGTCGATCTCACCGAAGGCATGTTCCGCCACCTTGTGGTAACCGGCCGATCGCGCCTGGCGCTCTACCTGGCGCGAATTCCGGCGGGGCTGGCCATTATCGTCCCCCTGGTCGCCGTCGGCTTCACCATTGTGTGTGCCGTGTGCGTCTTCGCGGCACCGGCCCAGCTCGACTACGACGGCGTGACTGTGCCGCCAGGGCTGTCCCACGCGGCATTCGATTCCTGGGCCACCGACCACCCTGACAAGGTCATCTGCAATTTCAACCTCAGTATCGGACCGAACGCGCCGAACCTGATCATGGACGTGCTCAACAGCGTCCCGTGTGCAAACGGGCCTGGTGGCGGCCCGGTGAAAATCGGACCTGGCCCCCAGACCCAGCCGCCGCCCACGAAGGCCCAGATTCAGACTGTGGCTCGCCTCATGGCGGACCAAAACTATGCCGACTACTCGGGCCAGTTCATCTCGCCTTCGATCTCGCTGATGATCCGGGCCGGGCTGTGGATCGAGCTGTACGCGGCCATTGGGTTCCTGGTCGGCCTGGGCCTGTCATCGCTGATGGGTCAACGGACGGTCCCCGTGATCCTGCTGATCGTGCTCGAGATCGTGCTGACTCCGCTGTTGTCGCATTCACCCATCAACCACCTGGTCAACCTCCAGCGAGGTCTCGTGGGCATTGCCGCGACCCACTTCGAACCCGCTGGACTGCCTTCGGTCTTCGGCGGGACTCACAATGGACAACCCGGAGTTCCGGGGGTGACCGAGTCCACCACGGTTGCCATCTGCGTCGTCGTGGGCTGGATTGTCGTATGGACGGCACTCGGGGCGTGGCGAATGGTCACCCGGGACGCCTGAACGCCAAAGGTTGGGCAGGGCGTGAAGGCTCGCAACCGAATCCACGGTACCCCTTGGCCACCGCAAATTACGGGTGCATCCGAGACAGCAGCAGGGAGGCTCTGCGAAAATCGGTGAGTTGATCGTAAGGCCCGCTGAAGTGAGTGACTCCAGGGCAATTGCGTCGCTCCTGAACGCCTTTCTGACGTTTCTGCTCCGCTCGAGGGCCTGTCCCACAACGCCCGGACGGTTTTGGGACATTGGGCGCGGACAGTCATGAAGCGTTTGACGCCAAAGGCGACCCGACCAGATCCGAGTACCTGACGTGCTTGGTCGAAGAACTGGACCGTGGCCCAAGAGGCTTGAAGCTAAGCGCAGCGATGGGGGGAAGGCTGACTAGGCCGAACGCAGAGACGCCGCCTTGGGCAGAGATACGCGTGGCACATTCGGCTCAGATGGCTCTGGCAAGGTGAGCAAGTGCATCAGCCAGTGAACGGCGGACATCCGGGGAGGCAATCAAACCGTCGAGCCCCACCGCATCCGTTCCGATGGGAATGTGGAGACATGCATCTTCAACGATCCTCGCTCCGAGATACCCGAGCACCTTGCGAAGGGCAGCATGAGCATCCGTTGCCCCCCGTTGAGAACAGTTAATCCATGCCACCGGCTTCTCATATATCGACCCGACCTGGTCATCTCCGACCATCCAGTCGAGGACGTTCTTGAACGAGCCCGGAAGCCCGCCGGCATATTCGGGAGACGAAAAGAGGACTGCGTCTGCAGATCGGATCGACGCACGCAGGATTCCGACGGCTGGGTCTCCCGGCGGTGCGTCGTGGTCGGGATTGAAGTGGGGTAGATCTGGAACCCCCGGATACAGCAGAAGCTTGATTGAAGATGGCGCAACAACCTCGGCCGTTTTCAGGAGTGCCGTGTTGGTCGAGGCGCGCCGCAGGCTTCCCGAGATGAGCAGAATGGCACATCGCTGACCCACAGGAGGCACAACGCCTTGAACCGGGTCCTTATGCCCCGACCGCCGGCGGTTATTGACCATCCCTCACCGGCAAAACTGGGGCAAAGCCCGGTAACGGTCCATCTTTCGAGTCTCATCGGAAGGGGTACCACGGTGAACAAGAAGCGAACGCCAATTAGTGCGGGCGGTATCGCCGGATTGTTTGGAGTGACCGGAGGACTCGCGGTCGCCGCAACGACAACAACATCGCCAAAGGCCGCCTACTGGGAGCAAACGAACAGCAACATCAACATGAGCGTGACGGGAAGGACACCACGATCGAGACCTTGGCTCCTCCCGCCGGTAGCGGGTCCTGCCTGCGGACCAGAGCCTGGTCAATTTCGGACCATCCGACTATGGAGGCCGTCAGATCGGAGACAGGGCAACGCCGGACCTCAACGCGCATCGCACCATGATGGGGCACCGGCAGCGGAGCGGTATCCGGCACGGTCGGGCGGTGGCGGAATCCGGGGCATCCCACAGCTACCGCTTGTCAGGAAGGTCCTTGCAGCAGCATTCAGGATTGCCACACCGTCCCACGACTTCACCACGGTCAACCTGGCAACCGCAACCCGCACATCGCATGATCACTCTCCCGAGTCTAGAACCCAGCCACCAGACGCCGGTTCTAGGGTTCGACGGCGGTCCAACCGCGACGACGAAGCTCGGCAGCGAGCTGGTCAGCAGGCATGTGACGCATCATCTGCTCTTGGGCAGTTAGCCGCCACGTCGGGACAGCAACCGGAGTGATCCCGGTGAACTCTGCATCTTGTAGCTTGCTAATGAACGCGGCCGCCTCGTCGCGAGTGAACTTGCCGGCAGCCTGACGCTGGGTGAACCCCATTGGGCCACGTGCGTCGCGGAAGTCGGTGTGGCCAGCATCCCTGAGGAGTGCCAGCAGCTCCTGGACCTCCCTCGCCGATGCCTGTGGGCCTGACTGTTGACCGAACGCCATGGCAGGCAGTCTTACCGATCTGGCCATGGAGCGTCGTTATCCACCTGTGAAGGCACCATTCGACAACCCGACCGGGCATCGACCCATGTCCAGTCCCGATCGAATCCGACCACTGACCACTCCGTCTCGAGTTGCGCGCCGGGGTCCACACAGGTGAATGCGTACAACGAGGCGCTGACCTGGGAGGAATCGGAGTGCATTTTGGAGCGGGTCGCCTCGCTGGCCCAGCCGAGCCAGGTACTGGTGTCGCGCACGGTAACCGATCTCGTGGCGGGCTCCGGTCTCGAGTTCGCAGATCGGGGCGAGCACGACCTCAAGGGCGTTCCGGGCTGCTGGAACCTGTTCTCCGTCGAGGCTTGACACATCCAAGTGAGGAGTGAGGACACAGCACTTCGGGGACGCATGGGGCGGTGCCTCTCTTGCGCGTTGTAAGACGGCCTCGAGCCGTTCGACGAGAGCTCTCCGAGCGAGCGAGCGCGCACGGTCGTATGGTCGCGCTCGACGTGCGAGGGCGCAAGGTGCGGCAGCGCTGGTCATACGTAGCCAGCAGGAATCCAGGCTTTTTCTAAAGGAGGATGTTCCGCGGATGAGGGCCGAAGATAATGTGAAGTTGATCCGTCGGCTCCAGTCAGCTTACGCCGCAGCCGACATCGAGGTGATCGACCAGTTGTTGATCGACGACGTGGTATGCCACGTACCCGGTCGCCATCCGCTATCTGGTACCTATGTTGGCAAGACCGATGTCTTCGGCTACCTGGTTCAGGTTGCCGCTCTGAGTGAGAGCGCCGACGGCGGGTTTGAGGTCCACTCGGTGACAGGAGACGACGATCACGTTGTTTCGCTGGTGACCGGGACCATTGAGCATGATGGTGACCGCTTCGTCCGACCGACGGTCCGTGTGTTCCACGTCAACGGGACCCAAGTGACTGAGTTCTGGGAGGCGTCGCTCGACCAGCACGCTGAGGATCAGTTCTGGATCAACGCAGTTTCTGACGGTCCGACCGCCACGACGCCGTAAGTCCGATCTCAACCATCGATTCGTAGAGGGAAAGAGCGGGGACTGCGCACCACCCCAGACCTCCAGTTGAGCCGGTCATTGAACCTCGCTGATCTTGTGTCCGTCATCTTTCTGCGCTACCATACAACCAGATGGTTGTAGATCCGGCATCCGACGTTGGCGTAGACCGCATCTTTCACGCCCTTGCTGACGGCACTCGGCGCGACATCATCGCCCTCGCCGTCGGGGGTAGGTACAGCGTGTCGGCGTTAGCGAAGCGCTACCCGATGAGCTTCGCCGCCGTGCAGAAGCACGTCGCCGTGCTCGAAGGTGCTGGGCTCATCACAAAGGAGCGGCGGGGGCGCGAGCGGCTCGTGCGCACCGACGTCGACACCGTCCAGAGGGCCCGGATGCTCCTGGATGGCATCGAGGAGATGTGGCGGGCGCGGGTGGACCGGATCGACGACCTTCTGGCAACCGAGAAGCGAACCACTGGAGGCAAGCGATGAGCGTGACCAGCGTCGAGAAGGACCCGGAATCCCTGACCATGACGGTCACGGCGGACCTCGATACCACCGTCGAACGGGCCTGGCAGCTGTGGGCCGACCCCCGCCAGTTCGAGCAGTGGTGGGGGCCCCCTGGCTACCCGGCGACCGTGGTCGACCACGACCTTCGGGCCGGCGGGCGGATCACCTTCTTCATGGCCGGGACGGAGGGCGAGCGCCACGACAGCACGTGGGAGGTCATTGCCGCCGACGCGCCCCGCCACCTCGAGCTGCGGGATGCCGACGTCGACGACGACGGCCGCCCGAACGACGGGAACGCGATGACGGCAATGATCATCACCATCGACGAGCGCGACGGCGGGGGCGCTGTGATGGCGATCCGCACCCACTTCGACTCGGAGGCGGGCATGGAGGAGGTGCTCGTTATGGGGATCGAAGAAGGCATGCGCATTGTCTTCTCGCAAATCGAAGCGGTCCTCGCCGGCACGCTTGCGTGAAGGGCTGACACGGTGGCCGATTAGGAACCCAACCACCGTAAGCGTCAGTAGCGACCAAATCGCCGGGTCGTGGCCCAAATTGGCGCCCCCGACCGGTGCCGACCTGGAAGGGTGGCGATTGAGAAAGGCACTCGCTCAGACTGTCGATCCGTGTTAGGCAGTGAGAGTCGCAACGGCGGCGAAGTAACTCCCAGCGGAGGGAAATCTAATGTTCGTGACTGTCATTCACCGTATTCATGACCCCAAGGGGTTTGAGGCAGCCGAGGCTAAGGCGCTTGAAGCTGGACTTCCATCACACGTAGCGTTGCCGATCCACGCATCAAACGACGATCACACCTTCGGCATTTGCATCTGGGAAGGTGAGTCGGTCGAAAGCGTCCGAGAGGTGGTTGAAGGTGCAGTCGGACCGTGGGCAAACAATGAGTACATCGAGATGCACGTGGACGGGCTAAGCCCACAGCTAGCCAACTAGGACCCAACTGCCGTCCTGCGATCAACCGTTCGTCGGAGCGGGGCCCCCTTTCGCCGGGATAGTGGCGCGTATTAATGACGGAGCGATGAGTGCTCCCCCATCCTCGGTCGTAGCCTGAGGCTGTGGACGATGCTGATTCTGTGCCCGATGCCGAGGACATCAAGACCATCCTTGTTTGGACGTTGCCGAGTTGTTTGGATCAGGTCTAGGTTGGGAACACTCTCCTTTTCGGATCGGAGGGACTGGCATGGCCTGCCCAAACTGCGATTCACCAGCATTGCCAAGCGTGGTGGTTCGATCGGGAGTAGGCATCTGGAACCCCGTGCTGATCACCTCGCTCCACTGCCCTGATTGTCACTCCGAATGGACCGAGGAATTGTCATTCGGGGATGCTGTCTTCCAGGGCAAACGAGCAAGCTGAATCGGGCTGCCAATCACGCCGAAGCGACTACGACGCCGTACAGCCAAGCACAGCGCGCCTCACCGGTACGCAACCCGATGGTTCATGCCTCACGCCTTCGTCAGCAGTGCCGCAACCGACCCCCACATTTCTGTCCCTTGGCGCTCTACTCCACAGCCGGCCCCAGTCGAGGCTCGTTTTGGGAACCCTAGGCGCGGGCTCTATGAGTTGCCCAGCACTTGGGACGCGACCATGACCTGCGTCACATCGCCGCGTCGGCGGCGGTTGCGGACCGTGGCTAAAGGGCCCACATGGGTCAGGGGTGATGATCGGTTGCTGACCTAATCCAACTCTATTGCTCGAGGTTCACGACTTCCATGATGTCTTGCGATGAAGGCACTATTCCGGCCTCTTGGAGAATGGGCATCAGGAACTTACCGAAGGCGTCGTAACTCTCCTTGGAATCCCAGATCTCGAAGACCATGAGTTGCCCATCTTCCCCAAAGCAGGAGTGGTGCTTGCGCCCCTTTATGTTTGCTCCAGAAGCGTCCAAGTCCTTGCGAGCCTTGTTGTACTGCTCAACGGTCAGCGTCTCAGGCTTCACATATACAGCGATCACTGTGGATCTCCTCTTGTCTAGATGTGCTTCTCGCGCCATGTGCGGCGTCATGCGGGTGAACGCACACGTCAGCCAGGCGACGGAGCGACTGCAGCCCTATCGAGATGACATCAAGACGAGCTACAGCGAGGCGGAACCTCGTCGAGGAGTTGTCTGCGACCGAATGGGGTCACGAGCTCTTCGGCACCTGCGACCCGAGGGCCGTTGGGGATGTGTGAATCCTCTCAGAAGCGACCATAACAGGTGCTTGAGATACTCGCCCTCGGTTGCCCTCGTACGCCGGTTGCGAGACTCATTTCATGCGGGAGATCGCAGCATCCCGTTCTTCGAAACCTCGGATATCGACCACGAGCCCATTCTTGACAGTGAGAATCTGCCAGCGATTGGCCACGTCTTGGGAATCGGATGGCGATTGACCATCGAAAACACTGAGGCCGACCAGGATCTTCTCGTTTCGAACCACGGTCTCGATGACGTTCGCTCGCACCCCCTTGGCTCGTCCACTCCGATACCAGGCCAGCACTTGGTCTCGGTTCCCACAACTGGGTTTCATATCGTCCGGGGCTCCCCAGGTGACGTTCGGATCGAGCAACTCACGGTAGCCGGTCAGATCGGCCGTCTGGAGCGCCACTTGAACTTGCCCAGCAATCTGTTCCATTTGTGCGGGGTCTGTCGCCATTTGCCGCTGTTCCTCCTCCTCTGTAGCGCCATCCTGCCAGAAGGTGGAAGGTGTGTTCCTCCGTCACCAGAGTCCTTGATCACCCGGACCGAGTCAGCTATCGACCGCCGCCCCTAGCGGCCGCGAAATTCTTGTCGCCCTCGATCCCATACACCTCGTTAAAGTCTGCCCTACCGGTGCTCGACTTCCGCCAGTCAGCGCAGTCCCGTCCGATCTGTTCCGGTCCCGGCGATGTCCCGTACGCAGGGAAACCGACATTTGGAACTCCCCTTTTGCTTCGTAGTGGCCGCCTGACCCAGTCGAATCAGCTCGAAGATTGGCGCTTGTTCCTTGCCCCTCAACGGCACTTCTGCCATACCCGGGCGAAGGTCCAGAACTACTGCGGTCAAAGGACCGTACGTGATCGTTGGGAATCTCTAAAGCGCCTCGAGCTCGGGGATGACCCGCTCGCCGAATATCCGAACTTGCTCTCCCAAATCGGGTAGGCCCTCGACCTCCAACCCGGCCCAGGCCTTTATGGTGAATGGATCCGCGAACGACACCAAGGCGTGGTCGAGGCCCGAGGTGGCATAGGTCTCCGTGAGCCACCGCACCCAGTCATCCGGGGTGCCAGCCACCATGATCCGATCGGCAACCCCCTCCGGAGTCGCTTCTAGTGCACTGTGAACGTCGCCCGCTTCGAAGGCCTCGTTGACCGGGGCGACTTGATCTGGATCGATACCGTGGCGTTCCAGAAGCGCCGGCGGCATCGACGGGATGTAGAACGCCGCCAGGATTCGCCCCGCTCGGCGCGCGACCTCGCCGTCAGGTGCGATCGCCCCCAGTAAGGAGTCGCCGAGATCGAGGCCGTCGGAGATTCGGTGGGCACGCTTGACTCCTGACCCGAAAGTGCTTAACCGCGTAGCCCAGCGCCTCCGGTGAGTACGCGCAGGCGGTGTGCAGGCCGTCGGCGATCTCGCCAGCCAGCTCCATCGACTCAGGACCCCCCATTGCTCCGATCTTCAGCGGCAGGTGCTCCTGCACGGGTCGGGCCGCAGTTGTTACCCCCGAGTAGCTGTAGAAATCACCATCGAAGTCGATCGAACCCTCGTCGAGGAGGATGCGCATGACCTGATGGGCCTCGCGCAAGCGACCGATCGGTCGAGTCCCGCGCCACTCGACGCCGTACTGCTCGAGCATTGCAATGTTGCCGATCCCGAACACAACCTCAGCTCGACCGTCACTGAGCTCGTCGAGCGTGCCTGCGAGTTGAGCGACGTAGGTCGGCTCCCGCATGTAGATCGGCGCGACGCAGGGGCCGAGTCGGATTTGCTCGGTGCGTTGCGCGAGAGCGGCAAAGAGCAGCCACGCATCCTTGTGGTAGATCTCGTCGGCGCTGTAACAGGCGTAGTAGCCAAGCCTGTCGGCTAGCACAACGGCATCAAGCAGCTCGTGTGCGGGCTGCTCGGGCAGCATTTGGAAGCTGAGAAGCATGCGAGGCCAGAATAACCCTGGTCTGGTGATCCTGGGTGCCCCAAACCACCGGCCCGGGGTCGCGTTATCTGCATTCGGACGCGGGAGATGCTTGCGGCCAGCTAACTGCCCATGAACGGCACATTCGGGCGTGTGGATAACTGCGGTGACGCACCTTGGAAGTGAAAGCCGACCCCCTTGGCGTTCGGTCAGATCAGGCCCGCGTGATCGTGGATCCCCCTTGTCGGGCGGCGAAGACAGCGTCGTCTGGGGCGGCGGTGTCCGACTCATCCGAAAGCAGCGGTTCACCGAGGTAGGAGGGCCGTCCAACATTCGATTAGCCGAGGTTATTGACGCACGTGTCCCCATCGTTGTCGCTGTTTGTGCCGTCGGGACATGTCGTGTTCGACCAGATGACACCGGTCAGGTTGGCACCGGTCAGGTTGGCACCGGTCAGGTTGCTGGTGGTCAGATCGACACCGCTCAGGTTGGCACCGCTCAGAGTCGCGTCGGTCAGGTTGGCGCCAGGACCGACCAAATAACCGTTGATGATTGACCAGCCGCCAGGCAAGGTCGATGGCGTTCCGGTGATCCCACTGGAAGACACGTCGTACAACTGCGCGCCGCTCAGCTCAGCACCGCTCAGGTCGGCGTTAGCCAGAGTGGCACCGATCAGTTCGGCAAGGCTCAGGTCGGCGTCGGTCAGGTTGGAACCGCTCAGGTTGGCGTCAATCAGGTTGGCGGTTCCACCAATCAAGTAGCCGTCGACCAGTAGCCAACCAGAGGGGAGAGCAGACGGCGTTCCGGTGATCCCGCCAGAAATGACCCTAACCAGGTCGGCGCCGCTCAGGTCCGCCCCGCTCAGGTTGGCGTCTGTCAGGGTGACATAGCCAAGGTCGGCGCTGCTCAGGTTGGCACCAGTCAGGTTGGCACCAGTCAGATTGGCAAGGGGACCAACCAAGTAACCATCTACGAGACTCCAATCTCCGGGAAATACTGACGGCGTTCCAGTAATTCCACCCGAAACCGCGCCGGACAGGTGGGCGAGATTGAGGTCGGCGCCGCTCAGGTTCGCGTCGGTCAGGGTGGCGTCGGTCAGGTAGGTGAAATACAGGTAGGCGCCGGTCAGGTTGGCACCGGTCAGATTGTCGTTGTTTAGGTTTGCGGCCTCCAGGTCGGCGTTGGTCAGGTTGGCGCCGGCGAGGTCGGCGTTGGTCAGGTTGGCGCCGGCCAGGTAGGCGGTGGGGCCGACCAGGTAACCGCTGAAGAGTATCCAGCCAGAGGGAAGGGCAGACGGCGTCCCGGTGATCCCGCCCGAAGACACCCCCATTACGCCGTTGACGGTCAGGTCCGCGCCGCTCAGGTTGGCACCGCCCAGCTCGGCGTTGATCAGGTAGGCACCGCCCAGCGCGGTGTCGGTCAAATTGGCGTCGGTGAGATTGGCGCTGCTCAGGTTGGCGTCGGTCAGGTTGGCGCCGCCTAGGTTGGCGCCGCTCAGGTTGGCGCCGCTCAGGTTGCAGCCTTGGAGATTGGCGTCGGGCGCAATGTTGGCACAATCTGGCGACGATGACGGCGTCACCTGGACTCGTGCACCGGGACCTTCGCCCTTGGCGTTAGAAGCTCGAACTTTGATCGTATAGAGATGTCCATTGGCGAGTCCGGTCACCGTGCAGGTCAGTGCCTCGGTCGTGGTGCAGGAGTGGCCACCACGCGAGGTGACGGTATAGCCAGTAATGGGGGAACCGCCATCAGATGTCGGCGCCATCCACGACACCGTTGCAGCTGCATTGAACGGTGTTGCATAGACCGCAGTAGGGGCTCCCGGTTTCTTGATCCTGGGCGCCCGAGCGGCGGCGGGAACGCTGGCCACAAACGTCAAGGCGGTTACAGCAAGTAACGCCGGTACGCCCAGGCTGAGGACTTTGCGTCCACCTCCTGTGAAACGACGATACGTCTGATCCAAGGTTGCATTCATGTGCCCCCCTTCGTTTGGTGGGGCTTGCAACCGCGATGGCGGTCGACCGAAGCCTAGCCACGTTGTAAAACCATTTCCTGGCCTCCACCGAGAGATGACGGTCGTCTGGCGCCCACCAGGTCAGACTCGTTCCCGAAGGGCACGCACCTGTCCCCAATCACCGGATATGCACCGGGCGGTCAGAACTCCCTAGGTTTCACGGAACGGATGGTCGGGGCATCGAAAAAGGTCGTGCCGATCGACGTAGGTCCAATCCGCGTCGTTCGCGACGGCCCGAACAGGTCGGAGCGCAGGAACCTGCAGCTCGTTCCAACACCCCCACAGGTCGCACACGATCACTCGCCGGACCTCATCGAATCCCACTAGGCAAGTCTTGCCGGTCACGTCGATGTGCCAGAAGGGCCATTGGTCCCAAAAGCGTCCTAACGGCTGGTCGAGAGTGTCCCAGATCACCGGCTCGGGGTCGCGTTGTTTGCAATGGTACGCGGGACTTGCTCGCGATCCAGCTAAGTGCCCATGAACGGCACACACGCGTGCGTGTGGATAACCGCCTCACGGTGCTCGGGGTCCCAGACACGGGAAGACCCCGGCTGCAACCGGGGCCCGTCGCGCTAAACAAATTGGTTCAGCCGCCATGCCTGGAGTCGGGCGGCGGAACCCTTCTCAACGGGCATGGCGACTGAAGTTACTCACTCAGCTTACGCGCAATTCCAATTGCATGCAACCGGCATTGCATGCAATTGGAGTTGACTACCCGTCTGCAACATCGTCCACGGCTGCTTCAGATCCCCTCGCGCGCCTCTTTGGCGTATCGAGACGCCATTTGCCGTGAGAAACCCCAAATTCGAGCCAGCTCGTTTATCGACATGCCGTGTTCCAGGGCTGAGCGAAATGACGCGACGCGTGATGCCCGTCGACATCGATCGAACTCAAAGAGAGCCTCAGTCAGGTCTTCGCGCTCCTCGGTAATGTTGATGTCCTTGAACACGGTGCGATATTCGTCTTCCGTCACACGGATCTCCAGAGACCTCCGAAGACTCTCCTCGCGACGTTCGAGAACTCGGCGCAGATTCTGCATGGCCTCGATTAGGTGCTCGGCGCAACGGATCGCTTCTTCGTCACTCGTTGCCATGTAGGAAAAGCTATCGGACCCGCGGAAACAGTGTCGAAATTGCCGACTGAAGTGACCAGATGGGCATTCGATCCGGCCACCTGGTAACACTCACGACTGCCCCTGTCGCCGGACGTGCGCCAGGGCCGGGCCGGATGCAACTGAGGTTGCACTAGGAATTGACGCCCGATCGGAACAGAGTGTGATCTGGGCGGCGGAACCCGCTCGACGGTATGTCGAGAGCCGGACCGAGAGCTGGGTGGTAGGACCCAGGCTCGGCCGGCCCGACTAATTAACGCTACCGCCACGGGGGTAATCCTCTTGGCGAATTATCGCACGCTGATCCGTGCCCCCGATCACCGGCTCAGTGGCGACTATCACCGTGGCCTAACGGCGCTTCTGAGGCAAGTTCCATCGGCTCGATGGCGGCCACGCCAGTAAACGCTGCCGGTAGCCGGCTTGGCCGTCGACTCCGCCACCTCGGGCTCTGGCTGATCGCCTCCGACGGCGGCATCTTCAGCTTCGGCACACCGTTCAAGGGCGCCGATTGAGTCGGGGGCCCAGGACCGATCTCCCGACCAACGGGCGACCGGGGCGCCGGCGTTTGGATGTGTTAGTACGATTGAGCAACTATCGGGTGACATACACGGAGAGAGGCTGTCTCTTGCGCAGTCGATCCCACAGAAGGTTCCGAGCGGTGGCGGCAGGCCTGCTGGTGCCAGCAGGAGCGCTGACTGCCTTGATGTTTGGGCCTGCACAGCCCCATCGGCCGCAACACCGGTCACGCTCTATGTGGCCGCGAACGGCACCGACTCCGGCAACGACTGCGCGGACTCGAGCAGCCCTTGCGCCACCACTGTGATTAGACCAGCCCGATCGGGCTTTCCGCCCCGCTTGCGTCGCACAGGATCGGGTATTCCCGATCACCGGGCAGGCGGCGCTTATGACCTGTCCGCGACCGGCACGAGTGGGACAGTCGGCGATCAATCGCGGCAGACCGATATATGGCATTCCCGTTTGGTCCAGACCCACGCACTCGCCGGTATCGCACCACTTTCGAGGTCTCAGACCCCCGGTCTCTAACGCTTCGAGCATCGTGACCGCCTCGACAAGGTTGATCCGATGGCATCATTCAGGTCGAGTGAACTCAACGGTAGGCAATCGAGGCGTTCGGACAAAGGAGAACGATGGAACTGATCGACCGGTACTTCGCGGCGTGGAATGCTCACGATCCTGATGTCAGTCATGGCGTGTTTCACCGAAGAAGGGACCTTTCAGGACCCCACCACGGGAGGACCCATCACAGGCTCCGCCATCGGCGAGACGGCGAATGAACTGTTCGTCGGATTCCCCGACGTTTCGTTCACCGAGGTCCGCATCGAACGCGGTACAAGCTCTGCGGCTGCCCAGTACCTCATGAGCGGAACCAATACGGGCGCAACGCCCCTGGGCCCGCCGTCCGGGCAGGTGGGTACCCTTCCGGGCGCGGACTTCTTTACGTGGGATCTCGATCGCGAGCTGCTGACCAGCGTTCGTGGTTACTGGGACCTTGGAGGCTTCCTAGCGACCATGGGCTTGCAAGTGCACCCGTCTCCAGCCGGGGTTCCAGGGCTCATCGACTTCGGCATCGGAGTCCGGGCCACAAAGGGCGATCCCATGTCACCTGGGTGCTTCACCGTCACGTCGATTGATGTGGCCGGACAGTCCGCATGGGAGGTCAATGATTTCACCGAGAAGATCGTCACCGAACTGATGGCGCAAGAGGGCTATCTGGGATCGGTCTTCGCCACAGCTGGCGGTCGCCAGTACACGTTCACGGCGTGGCGAGACGTGGAGGCCGTCACCGGCATACGACAGACCGTCCATCGAGACGCCATGCGAGCCTTCAACGCGGGAACGCTGGGCACAAGGCTCATGACGAGCGTTTGGGCGCCCATACGTCTCAATCCAGTCCACGTGTCCCTGAGCGATGGCGAACGACCGCATCAGGAGGATCCGCTGACCGGACAGTGGTTGTAGACCACCTGAGACCACGGCCGATAGCGAGCGGCGTCTGTGTATCCCATACCACCGGCTCGGGGGCGCTATCTGCCGTGACTCGGGCACTTCTGGGCCACCCTGACAACCCGGCCGAGGTGGCGCTGGTCTTGAGCGGGCCAATGGGGTCCGCCACCGAGGAACTGGCTCTCAAACATCCAGAACTTGGCTGTCCCCGAACAGCAACAGACCCCGCCGAAGGGGCGGGGTCTGTTGACTTCTGTGAGGGCGGAGTAAGCCGCCGGTCTGGCTAGAGGGTGAATGTGGTGTGCTTCACCAGGCTCTGGTTGTCGGCCGCGTCGACGCAGCTGGTGAGGATCGACATCGGTTTCCGGCCTGAATCGACACATCCGGCGTGGAAGTGATCATTCCTCGGGTCATCGCCGACCAAGCTGTCTCCGCCTGGCAGCGGACCGATTCCGCTGCCCAACCGGGGTCAAATTTCCACGATGAGGCGGCGATCCTCGCCCTCAGATGCCAGTCGATCGAGGAGAGCGGCAAGGGGGGGCCGGGTGATTTTAAAGTTCGATGCCTAGATACCCCTCGAAGGCTGCAGACTTCGCCGCAGCTCCGAATTGGTCCGAACGTCCATGGTCTCCGTGGATGGGCTGCGCTCACGACAGATATTCAACCTTCCACGGTTTGCTGATGACACGGTGACTGTCACCTTCTGGCGAGATGATGCCGCCATGCGCGCCTTCGCCTACCGAGCTGGCGAACATAGGTCGCAGGTTGACCGCTACCGGGAGCTGGGCACGGCAGACCGAACGTCGTTCACCCGGTTCCAGGTGCTCGAATCGCATGGCTCCTGGAATGGATCAGACCCCGACCCCACCCCTCGTGTAGGCCTTCGCCCTCCGAGCAACGAGAACACCAACGTGGGCAGCCTTCGTGACCGTTCCCGCCTAGCGTATGTTCAGGAACATCCGGAGAAGGGAACCACTGATGGGACAGGTTCGGGTGCACGAGTTCATGAGCCTAGACGGTGTCATCGACACCCCGACGTGGACGATGGACTTCGGCTTCGATCCGAAGATGGGGGAAGCCATTGCCAGGGCCATGGACGGGTGCACCGGCATCCTGCTCGGCCGCAACACCTACGAGATGTTCGCCCCTGCGTGGTCGGAGCGAACGGCGGAGGAGGATCCAGGTGCGCCGTTCATGAACGGCACGACCAAGTACGTTGTCTCGTCGACGCTCAAGGAGGCCACTTGGGCCAACTCGAAGATCATCGGCGGCTATGACTCGACGGTCATCCGAAGAATCAAGGACGATAACGACGGGGGTCTCTATGTGAGCGGCAGCGGCACCTTAGTGCGGCAGCTCCTCGCCGAAGGGCTGGTTGACGAACTTCACCTCTGTGTATACCCGTTGACTCGGGGCCCAGGTCCTCGCCTCTTCGTCGAGAACACAAAGCCCGCCAACTGGGCGCTCGTGAACTGCGAGCGATACGAGAATGGCGTTCTGTACTTGAACTACCGGTCATAGCCTCTAGCGGAAGGATCAAAGGTGGCCCCGCCGCCGCTATCGCCCGTGGCCAAACGGCACCTTAGGCTGATGAAGAATCTCGTACTGAATCTCGGTAGGCATTGTGGCTGCGGGTGATCTGACATCGGCTGAACTCAGTCATCCTCCGGTCCGGAGACTTTCACTACGATGCGAGCTAAGTGGCTGAGGGTGCAAGCCTGAGGTCACGAAATCGGACCTCCGCCGGGATAAGGCTGAGGTCAGGATTGTCTCGAAAACTCGAGGCCCTCAGCCTCCAACGCCTGTACCGAGTGCCAATGCCGATCCCATCCGAGACTGCGCAGGCGGCGCAGCGCTGAGGTCGTGGCACGGCGTCAGCCCAGGATCGCCCTAGCGCCCCCGAGGACTCGATGGCACCCTGACCCCGGGATGATGCCTGTGGGTGTCCCTGCCGAGTCGGTGGTGGTCAGGGACTGTGGCTTATCGCCATTTTGATTGCACGCAGTGGGCTGCCATTTCCATGACCCGTTGGGAACCCGGATGAATCCGGTGATGTAATGGTCGGCGGAAGCAGTGTCGAACGGGACCGGCCCAGATCGGCAGAATTGCGGCAGATGACGACCGAAGTTGCCTTCAGTGACCAGTTGGAGGCATGGCTAAATGCAGAGGGCTCGAAGACGATCGGCGATCTCGGCCGCGTCTTTTCGGAAAAGAGCTTCGCCGTCACGATCCTGTTCCTCATGTTCTTCCCTGCCCTGCCACTTCCGACGGGAGGTGTCACCCATGTGTTCGAGGTGATAACCGTTCTGTTGGCGGTGGAGATGGTGTTCGGCGCCCGATCGATCTGGCTCCCCGCTCGCTGGCAGGATCGTGCCCTCGGTGCGACAACAACGGAGAAGGCAATCCCCTTCATGATGCGACGCATCCGTTGGCTGGAGAGATTCTCCAAGCCTCGGGCCGCGTCTCTGTTCGATCGACGGTGGTTCCTGCGGATCCTCGGAGTAGTTTTCGCCGGTTTGGCCGTTGCTTCCGCGGTTGCGCCTCCGTTCTCCGGGCTTGACACCTTCCCAGCGCTTGGTGCCGTGTTCGTCGCCCTCGCCATCATCCTTGAGGACGTGCTCGCGTTGGCGATTGGCCTCGGGGTAGGGATGGGCGGTGTCGTCCTAATCCTCACGGTCGGCGCTGCCCTCGTCCACCTCATTCGAGATCTCTTCTAGCCCTGATGTGACCCCTATCATGCCGCCGCCCCCTGGATGGGGAGACGAGTAGCAGCCTCCACCCCGGTGTCAACACCGTGGTCCTCATCCTTTGGGCCTCGGGCACTCCGTGTTGACACCGGACCCCCACCGACTGCTGAACAGCGATCAGGCGCTGCACCTCTGGTGCGCCGCGCTCAAAGGACAGTGAAACGAGCCTCGCGCGGAAGTTGAGAGGCCGTTCCACATCGACGCCGGCTCGGTGGCGGTTATCGACCGCGGAAGACCGGTGCATTCGGACGTACCAGAGCGGAATCCGGGAATGGCGTGTGTTCGATCCAGCTACGACCCGGGTGCCCATCCGATCTCCCATCGGTTGCCCTCCGGGTCGGCGAGGTACCCCGAATAACCCCCCACTCACGCTTGACCGGCCCGGCGACCGCCCGAGCCCCCGCCGCCAAGGCCGAACGGAACGTCTCGTCGACAACCTCGGTGCTCTCGACATTGACCCCGAGCGCGATCCCGTTCCACGCCATCCCCGGCATCGGTTCCCCAGGAGCCGCTTCCTGGCACTCTCGCAACAGCCGACGCTTGTGGTTGGTCTGCCATGGCACCACCCGTGCAAGGTCGGTCGAGCTGCATACCTCTGCCGAGGACCGCGAGGTGGAGGGGCCGCACTAGCACGCGAGGGACGACCCCGCAATGCCCGGCGGGAGGGTCCTCAGTTCTGGACGAGGCGGACCACCGTGATCACGCCGGGAACCTTGTTGGCGTGCCACGACTCACCGCCGTCTTCAGAGAGATGGACCTCCTCACCGAAACCGATGGCGGCACGACCGCCGCCAGCATCAAGGTGTCCCGTGTCGACGTTGTCCGGGAACCATTCGGGCAGACCCGCTTCACAACGAACGAACGCCGACCCCAGCCGTGCCCGGTACACGGCACCGCGCTTTGTGAACGGCCCGTCTGACGCCGAAACGTAGGCTGTCTCGCCGTCGATGCACACCGCCCGCAGATACCCGTCGTGAAGTCCCTCGGTGTTCCACGACCACGTTTTCCCGCTGTCCTCGCTCCAGCCGAATCCAACCGCGGCCGCCACGGCCACCGATCCGTTCTCCGCCCGCACCTCGTGGATGTCGGCCCCGGGTTCAATGATCCCGTGCCAGCTCTCCCCTCGGTCGCCTGAGTGCCACAGGCCACCTACGTGGATGTTCACCCACAGATCGTCTCCACTGGTCGCCATGGACCGGGTATCGGGCGTCGCATTGGCAGGGTTCTTCCAGTGGTCTCGATCCGGCACCTGCTCGAAAGACGTGACGTCCGCCAGCTGGTCGCCGACGATGGCAAGACGGGCACCGGTTCGGCCCACCACGACGGTTCCGTCGGCCAGGACAGCCAAGCTCTGGCCGTCGTCGGCGGGTAGCTCGCCGACGGTCATGACCTCTCCATCGTCGAGGCGGATGACGACTTGGCGGTCCAGGAGCGCGTGCCATCTCCTCGGACCAGGCGCCAAGGCGGTGACTGTGTGCCCGTCGACAAGGGTGTGGCTCGTGTCCAGGTCGAAAAGGCCCTGCTTCGTGCCTACCAGCAACATCAAAATCCAAGCTACCGTTTCTCTGCGTCGCTTGGACCGGTTTGCTCCGCTGCGCCCCTCCCGCGAAAGACCCCCGGCCGGAGGCGGGCGGCGCTCAGCATCGACCTTTCGTTGAGGTTGGCCGCCCCGTGCGGCGGTCCTGGGTGCCCGCCCCTAGCTGGATGCCCCCGCCACGATCGGAGCGTTCAGGGGGGTACCGCCCATGGACCCCATGAACTGGGCGTTCCCGAATGAGAACACCCCACCGTCTTTGGCGATGAGCCAGTAACCCAAGTCGTTGGGCGTAACGACCATGTTTACGATCGGCGAGTTGAGAGGCTGCCCACCCATGGACCCGTAGTACTTGGCGTCCCCGAAGGTGAAGACGCCCCCGTCAGAGGCCACCTCGTAGTAGCCGTGCCCCGAGTTGACCGTGGTCGTCCCGGGTGGGCCCTGCGGCCCGGTGGGACCGGTCGGGCCAGCGGGACCGACAGGGCCCTGCCTCCCGCCCGTGGTGGCAACAGCCGTCAGGGCGAAGGCCACCGCCGAGAAGCTCGTCCCTCCGGAGTTGTTGACCATCACATTGATGGCGTGCAGGCCCGTCCCCGGTGACCCGGTCACTTCGAAGTTGAAGGTGTCACTCTTCGGGGACGGTATCAAATCGGTGTAGCTACAGAGGACGGCGTTCTTCACGAGTCCCACCGCGGGGCCACAGGTAGTCCCAGCTTGAACGTCAGTGTTCCCCAAGTAGCGGAAATCACCCTGTGTCCAGCTGAGCATGAAGCCCCCGTTAGGGACGGCCGGCGACACCTGGGTGTCGGTAACGGTCAGGCTGACGATGTTGCCAATCGGAGCGGAGGTAATGGTGCTGCCATCACCTGGGTTGGTAAAGCCACCGCTGGTCCCGGGGGAGGACGCTGATGCCATCCTCACTCCAACAACTCCGATGCCCAGCGCCAACGCCACCGCTAGGAGGATTGCTGTCGCCTTTTTGTGCTTTCCCATGAGGTGCCGCCTTTCATTTGACCCCTCCTGTGTCCGCCCACCGCCTGATGCGGCAGTTGAGGGAACCGTAGCAAGAGACAAGCCGTGTTGCCCGGGTGAACGCGTGCAGGGCCTCAGCACGGGTCCAGTGCTTGCGTAGTGTGCAGCGATTCCCCACGGATGGCGTTCTCACTGGTGCTGACGGTGACTGTCCTTGCGGCCACGCCTCGATCCCCTTGGCCGGGTTGGCTGGGAGCGATGGAGGGGGCAGCCGCCCAGGCGGGCCAGATGATCTAGCCGGAGGCCGTCGTGGGCTGAGGGGCTCCGCCTCCAGGACGAGGCATGGGGTATCCAAATCGCCGCGGCTAGTCAGACGCCGCGCCATTCCGGATAGACACTCCCACTCATCCTGTGGCCGGAGCAGCATGACATTCAATTCACATGTGGCTGATGATCTCCGGATTGGATAGCTCTATGCAGTCTCGGGAACGGACGAAGGCATCTCCAACTGCTGGGGTCCATCATCGACTTCCACCGACAGGACCCGATTGAGACCCGCGTGGGGCGCCCACCCTAATCACATCCGACACTCCATCAACTGATCGGATCAGGAACTGTCAGCGACTTTGCATCGCGCAGAGCCGCGTTAGGATTCCCCGGTGCAAACGGCCGTGCCGCCTCGCCCCAATGTCGTCCTTATCAACTGCGACGACCTGGGGTATGGCGACCTCGGGTGCTACGGCTCCACGCGCAACGCCACGCCGGCGATCGACCAGCTTGCCGACGAGGGGATCCGGTGCACCTCCTTCTACATGGCCTCTCCGGTGTGCTCGCCGTCGCGGGCCGCCCTCCTGACCGGCTGCTATCCGCCCAGGATCAGCTTCGGGTTGTTCGAGGGGCTGCCTGTCCTCTTCCCCGGTCAGCCGCTGGGCCTGCCCCAAAGCGAGACCAGCCTCGCCCGCCTGCTCTCGGACGCCGGTTACCGCACCCAGATGATCGGGAAGTGGCACTGCGGCGACCAGCCCGGTTTCCTGCCCGTCAACCACGGCTTCGACCACTACTTCGGCCTGCCCTACAGCAACGACATGGGCCGGCAGGCGAACACGCCGGAGTTCTTCGGGTCCCTGCCGCCGCTACCCCTGCTCGCTGACGACGAGGTCATCGAGCAGCAGCCCGACCAGCGCTCGCTCACTGGCCGCTACGTCGCCGAGGCACTGTCGTTCTTCGCGCGACGCGGAGGACGACCCCTTCTTCCTGTACCTGGCGCACATGTACGTCCACCTCCCGATCTACGTACAGCCGGAGTTCCTCGAGCGGTCGCACAACGGCCCCTACGGTGCGGCGGTCGAGTCGATCGACTGGGCGACCTCCGCGCTCTTGGACGAACTGCGCGCACTCGACCTCGACGGAAAGACCATCGTGATCTTCACGAGCGACAACGGCTCGCTGGGCGACGTCCCGCCGCCCTGGGGGTCGAGTGTGCCCCTCGGCGGCAGCAACCTGCCCCTCCGGGGGGCGAAGGGCTCGACTTGGGAGGGTGGCATGCGGGTGCCGGCCATCGTCCGGTGGGCCGGAACCCTCGACGGAGGCCGGGTCTGCGATGAGCTGCTGACGTCGATGGACCTCTATCCGACGCTGGCCGGACTCTGCGGCGCGCGGGTCCCCGACGACCGGGTCATCGACGGACTCGACATCTTCGACGTCTGGCGCGACCCCACCGCCCGGTCTCCGCACCAGACGTTTGCGTACTACCGGGGGAACAGCCTTGAGGCTGTGCGCGACCACCGCTACAAGCTCCACGTCGCCCGCGAGGGACAGGAGGTGATGGAGCTCTATGACCTCACGGAAGACCCGGGGGAGACCGCAGAGGTGGGCTGGGCGCTTCCCGCGGTGGTGGAGCGGCTGGCCGCGGCTGTCGAGGGGTACCGTCGCGAGCTCGGCGATGGGCGCTTGGGGGTCGAGGGTCGAGGCGTCCGCCCGATCGGCCGGGTCGAGCGTCCCTCGACTCTCACCACCTACGACCCGGAGCACCCGTACTTCATGGCCGAGTACGACCTCGACGACAGGGGTTGACTCAAAGTCCTCGGGTGGGGGCGTCCTCCGGCTCAGCGTCGCTCATGTTCTGGCTCCATTTTGCTAGCTGGGACCAACGCGGTCGGAGGGACCCAGCCAAACAGGTCCGGAGCCGGACTCACGTCGGATGTCTCCATAGGGAGTTGCAACGAAGTATCTCGACAATTCGTCGTCCTGACTAGCTTCATGCGCAATCCAAAGAAAAATTGTGACCGAATGTCATCCCGATTGGGAGTCACGCCGAATCTCTTATGCCCGGTGCGTGCCGGGCGGCCATCCGAACCGGGGCGGTCATCGAATCTACTTCCCGAGGTGATGCATGTCCTCTCACCGCGAAGCGCCCGAGATATCCAAAGACGCGGTTGCCGACAGCACCGATCTGTATGCGTTCGTCAGCCCTGACAAACCCAACACCGTGACGCTGATTGCCAACTACGTCCCACTACAGGCACCGGACGGCGGGCCGAACTTCTACGAATTCGGCGATGACGTGCTTTATTCGATCAACATTGACAATACCGGCGACGGGCACCCTGACGTCGCATACGAGTTCCGGTTTTCAAACAAGATAACCGACCCGAAGACGTTTCTGTACAACACAGGCCCCATCACCAGCCTGACCGACGTGACCTGGAATCGACGCCAGTTCTATACCGTCACGCGCATTGCCAACGGAAAATCAACAACCTTGGGTAGCAATCTGGCGTGCCCGCCGTGCAATATAGGGCCGCTCTCCACACCGAACTACCCATCGCTGGCCGCGGCTGCCATCCACGCCCTCCCTAATGGTGGCCAGGTGTTCGCCGGACAGAGGGCCGAAGGCTTCTTCGTCGATTTGGGCTCGATATTCGATCTGGCCATCCTGCGGCCTTTCCAGCAGGACCATGCCACATTCGGTCTCGCCGACACTGGTCTCGGGGCGATGGCCGCTGGGGTGAACTCGACCAAGGGTGTGAACGTCCATTCGATTGCCCTCCAAGTACCCATGTCGGATGTTGCCAAGGGCGGGGCTGCCCCGAAGAGTGTGGGTTCATCCTCCTCGGTGATTGGCGTGTGGACGACAGCCAGCCGCCAGAAGGCACGCGTCCTTCAGGCGTCCGAAGGCAACTCCGTTCAAACCGGACCCTGGGTCCAGGTCTCCCGGCTCGGGAATCCGCTGGTCAACGAGGTGGTGGTTCCAATGTCCAAGAAGGATTACTGGAATGCTCAGACACCCGGCGGTGACAAGCAGTTCGCTCCTGCAGTGGCCAATCCCGAACTAGCTCAGCTACTACCCACTCTCTACCCTGGCGTATTTCCGAACCTCGCGGCCTACAACGCAAAGTCGCCGCATCGGGCCGACCTGTTGGCCATCTTCCTCACCGGAATTCCGAGCGGCATCGTGGCCGGCTTTCAGAACAGTATGGGGACCACGGAAGCGGACATGCTGCGCCTGAATATGGCGATTCCTCCAACGACCTCTGGTATGAGCAATCTTGGGCTCATCGGCAAGGATGCCGCTGGCTATCCCAACGGTCGGCGAGTGTTCGACGACGTGGTCACCATCGAACTACGTGCGATAGCCGGTGCCACGCTCCCTCTGGTCGATAAGGGCTACTCCCCCGATGCTGCCGCAGGGGCAATCACCGACGGGCTGACTTCGAACCCGACAGACGTCACAGCGAACGGCGACGAGATGTACCTTCCAAGTTTCCCCTACCTAGGGGTCCCACACAGCGGGTTCTCTGCCGGCACGAGCTGACCGCGCGACGGGGTGCTCCGGGTCTGGGGCGGCGCGTCGCAGTGGCAGCGAGGGTCGGGCTGCAGGTGCCTAGCAAACTGAGGACCTTGGCAGGCATCCGCCCATGAAGCCGCTGAGTGCTGATATCACCGAGTTCTCGAACCAAGATGGCGGACAACAGCATGGCACTCTCAGGGGCCGTAAGGCTGAGGGGAAGAACTCGATCTCAGACCAGGCGGTCGACGTGCCCCGAAGAACTCTGAGGTATTGCTACCCCAACCAGGCACGACGGCGACACTCCGTGGGCATCCCTGTTCCACGCTGCGCTAGACGCAATTGTCGAACGCAATCGGCGACCGAACTGAGAGGAGATGCACTGAATCCCGGCGGATCTACTCTGCCGACGGGAGACGGGCCGACAGCATCGAAGACGAAGCATTGAGGTCTTCAAGAGCCCGCCGCAACTCCGTGAAACGTCGAGCTCCCAGGGTGACGGCCATCAGTTGTTCCGCCGTTCGGGCTCGCCCGTGGATGACCCCTTGCAGTTGATGACCTTTCGGCGTGAGTTCAACGATCCGGGCGCGGCCGTCGTTGAGATCCGGCTCTCGGGTGAGGTAGCCATGGTGTTCGAGGTGGCCCAGCAGATCGTTGACCGATTGCCTCGTGATCTGAAGTCGGTTGGCGAGCTCGGAGGGGCGCTGCTGGTCGAGGCCGGGGTAGCCGAACAGTCCCACATGCGCTGGGTTCACGTCGTCGTATCCAGCGGCGACCACGCCGTCGTAGATCTGTTTCCAGACCGATTGCCAAGTCACTCGAAGCATCGCGCCCAGATGAGGACCTTCACGCGTCGATTCGCTTGACATGATTGTGCTTGACATGATTGTAAGGATACCATACGATAAACGATAAGTTATCCTGACCATCTTGACCGAGCCGGGGCGCTCAGCCCTTCCCCCGGATCACCCATCCCAAGGAGCAATTCCAATGAGTGCAGCAATGGTCGACAGTCCCCTCAACGAGCAGGCCAAAGCATGGTGGTTTCTCGACGTTCTGGTCGTCGAACATCGCTGCGCCCCTGGTATGGACACGGTCGTGCTCGAGATGACCCTGCCAGTGGGGTCCTCTGCACCGCTGCACGTCCACGACACGCTCGACGACACCTGGTACATCCTCGAGGGTGAGATGATCGTGACCTGCGGCGAAGACACCCTGGCCGTTGGCGCCGGCCATTGGGTGTCGATGCCGCGGGGTGTACCGCACACATTCCGGGTCGTGGGCGACACGGACGCACGCATCCTCCTCGTTCACGACAACCCCAGCTTCCGAGATCTGATCCGCGATCTGGGTGTACCTGCCGAGGCTCATGTCCTTCCCACCCAGCCGGCCTTTCCACCGATGGACGAACTCGTGCGCGTCGCGGCTACCCACGATCTCACGCCGGTCGGGCCTCCGATGAGCGCCGAAGACGCCAACGCGGCATTCGCGGCCGCTCACTGACGAACGGCTCCGGGTCGACTCCGGATCGCCACTCGGTGCAATGATGAGAGCTGAGTCTCCGACGATCGGCGAGGCTCATTCGGCCAATGCCGCCACGAGGAGGGCTGATGGGCAATCCGAGGCTCAAGGTGACGGGTATCAATCACGTGGTGCTATACGTCGCCGACCTCGATCGTTCCCAGACGTTCTACATGGAGATACTTGGCTTCGAGCACCGCGGCACCATGTCCGACGGCCCACGGGGAATGCAGGCCAGCTTTCTCCGCTGTGGCATGCAGGGTCTCGATCTGTTCGAGCTTGCCGGCCGTGACGTCCACGGCGGCGAGGAGATGAACCACATGGCCCTCAATGTGGACGCTGACGATGTGGGGCAGGTCGTAGCGGGGCTCTTGGGGGCTGGGATCGACACCTTCGAGATGACACCGCGCAACACGGTGTTTATTGTCGACCCGGACGGCCACAAGA
Organism: uncultured Acidimicrobiaceae bacterium; assembly: GCA_963817005.1. Classification (GTDB taxonomy): domain Bacteria; phylum Actinomycetota; class Acidimicrobiia; order Acidimicrobiales; family RAAP-2; genus Bog-756. The sequence continues at coordinate 66,119 of CAWFMN010000004.1, read as the reverse complement.
TCGAGATGCTCCCGATCAGCGCTGGTGAGCGGGACCACGAGCGCGAAGCACGCGAGATTCAGTAATTCAGTAGGAAGACTCGGCCGTCCCGATACCCCGCTCCCCTACTCACCCGTGGCGTTCGTTATGACCTGTTGAAGCGCATCTCGGAGTCGGCCGCGGAGCTGCTGGAGACTTGCGGGGCCACGTTTCCGACGGGCAGAAGTCCCACCACCAAACGTCCGATTGGTTACGTTCTACAGTAAAGGCGTAGGTGTAGCCAGACCATGAGATTCGCTGCTCAATATCAGGGTCGCTGGCTCGGTGGTTCACCACGCGACAGCGCGACCTTCGAGCCTGGCTCCCTCTGGCCTTCCGAGTGGCGCGCAATCGAACATGATCTGGCCCCGACGGGCAGCGGTGGAGGAGATCACGATGAAGCGGAAAAGGTCACTGGCGAAGAAGGGGCCGGTGGAGGTGCGGCTCAAGGCGTACAGGGTTGTGGAAGTAGTCGATCCTCCTCAACTGGCGGTGGCACCAGCAGAGCCGGAGCCGGAGCCGACGCCAGAACCCGGCCAGGAGCGAACCGAGGAGTCGCTGAGCGGTGCGAGCGGGCACCTGGCTAGGGCGCTTGAGATCGCCACCGCTGAGTGTGCTCGCCTTGCCAAGAAGAGGGCCGCACTCGCTGCAGAGCTGGAGGGGGCGAACGCCCAGTTGCTCGCGGACGGCGAGAAAATGCAGGAGCTTCGTGACCGCGTAGCGGGTGCAGAGAAGGACATTGCTTCCTATAAGCGTGATGTCGCTGCCTGCCAAGAAGCCCACGAACGCGACCAGGCAGATGTTCGTGCTGCTGAAGGTGAACGCAATGCCGCCGATGCCCGTGCACGGGAGCTAGAAGGTGCGCTGAGGCGCATCGATAGTTTGGTCAGTTCTGCCTTGCCAAAGGAAGAAGACACAGAAGAAGACACAAAAGAAGACACAACCGAATGAAGCCTCAACTCCGACCCAGGGGCGGGGTTGAGGTAGGTCCCTACACCTAGCCGGCCAGGACCGGGCTTCCCATGGCGCCTGGCCGACAGCGGCTTTTGCCACGCCCGCCGTGCCCATCGTGGGAATGGCCGAATGTCGCTGAAACCATCCGCTCCGCTCAGGATTGCCCTAGAGCTCTTGAAATGGTCGGGGTTGGGTCAGGCGCGTCAACTCTCTCCAAGATGTGGGCCGCCGTGAGACCGGGAGAGGGAGCAGACCCGCCCGTCGGCCGCGACCACGCCGCAGAACATGCCCACCCGGCCTTTGGGAGTCTCGGGATTCGGCAACTCGCGGAGCTTGCTCGATGGCTTGGGCATTGGAGGATTTTAGATGCCCTCACAGCGATTGCGCCAGTGACCCTCTGGCCACATTGAGGGAGCTTTGTGGAGCAACGGCGGACTGGGGAGCAAGGGTCGCTTGGCCCAGAAAGGGCCCTGAGCAGGCCCAGCGACGGCGGTCCTTCGTCACGATCGCCGCCACCTTGACTCGGGAGCGGTCGACGCGACAAGCGGCTCGGAGGGCCGCATGCCGACCGACCAGTGGATGGTGAGGGACTCGGGAGGCCTTGGCCTGAGGAAACCTCGCTCAGTGGTCGCTTGACCACCGTCTCAGGATTGCCCGCGGGCCGGCAGGTGGCACACAGTCGAGGCTCGCGACGGTCACCGAGCTGACCTGGACTCAGTCCAGAGGACCGCAACATCACCGGGCACTCGAGCCGAGGTGCCCTGGTTGGTCTGACGTCGAGGTCAACTCAAACGCCGACGGCTCTCCTACGAGGTTCCGGTGCCGCGCCAGCCGGCGTAGTACCTTGCAAGTGGCGGGGGCGTTTCCAATTTCGTGGACCGGCAGGAGGACATCCCCGTGCGCATCCTCTCCATCCGTCTTCTCACCGTGACGCTGCTGGCCTCCCCGGCAATGGTGATCGCCCTGCCCCTGGACCACGCGGCCGGCGCTGCCACGCCCGCTACCACGTGCACTGTCCTTGCAGGCCCAGTGGCGGGCCCGGGGCGACTGTCGGGATGCACCCGGTCGACCACCGGTGGCCGGGGCACGTTCGAGTTGGCAACCGCCGGCCGTCGCCTGACCACGGACATCGTCCGTTGGAAGAACGGCGGAACGACCACCTTCAAGTTCACCAACGGAGCCACCCCGGCCGCGCCGTGCCCGACAGGAACTTTTGCATTGGGCCTCTCTGGCCGAGTTACGTCAAGTACGGGGGCGGCGGCATCGATCCGCGGTCACGTGGCCGCCACCGTCTGTCTGCCCGGCGACAATGGAAGCGTCCGCCTCGCGCCTGGCACTGTCTGGACGTTCTGACCGCCCCCTGGAGGTGCAGCCCCAGATTGCCAACGCTCCTCGGTCGGTACCTGAAGCTTCTCTATTCGAGCAGCGCATGGCCACAGGGCAGGCCTGGACTCGGTCCAGCGGATTGCCGCTGATCCGCACAGGATGACCCAGGAGGCCGGGAAACAGCCGTTCTGGAAGTAGGTACGAGGCCCGGGCCGGGTGCCTCAGTGGATGCGTCACCAGTCGGCAATCTCGTCGACTGTGGACTTGATGTTGTCCCAATGCCTGCTGCCAAAGACCGGTTTGCCTGGGGCGTCGAACATCGATGGTCAGCTGACCGCGAGCACTTCCGCGTCCCAATGCAGATTGCGCGACCCCGAGCCGCCGTTATGGGACGCACCGCAACCGCTCATCGCCGATTCGCAACCACTACGTAGACCTCGGGCGTTAGCGGCGAGACCTCAGCGCTCCAGCCCAGGTCGCTCAAGAGGTGCTCCAGCTCTGCCGGGTTGTAGGCGTTCTTGATGATGGTGAACTCTTGGCCGTCCCAGAGTCTGCGATGGGCATCACTGCCAGTTGGATCGTCGGCGAACCTTGGCACGCCGTCAGAATCACAGATTCCGTCATCGATGATCACAACGCACCCGTTGGGCGCGAGCGCTGTCCCAACCATGTCCCAGAAGGGCTCAAAACGCGTCTCGGGGACGTGCGACAGCCAGAACCCGGCGAATACCAAGTCGTAGCGCTCCTTGGGCACGTACTCGAACAGGTCGGCTTCGACATATTCCACTCTCGCGTCGTCATTGAGCGCACGGTTGATCTCGTGCATCTCGGCAGAAGCATCGACGGCCGTCAACTGCTGACACAGCTGAAGTAGAGGTCTAGTGAAACGACCCCATCCTGAGGCAAGTTCAAGGCAGCGCGAGCTTGGTGGACAGTATGATTCGAGGACCCCGGTGAGCGTTCCCAACGCCGCCGACGCAAGCTCGTCTGGAGCCATGTCGGTGAGACCGAGTGTCGCCAACTGGCGCGCTTCCTGACGGTAAAAGTCGATCTGTTCGCGAATCTGGGCGACATCGCTCACACTTCACGACTCCCATGTTGGGCGACTTCGGATTCTGCATCACTCGGACCCATCTCACCATTGTCGCCCGACCCGTTGTTTGGGGCACCTGGTGACTCTGTTGGGGTGTTCCCATGATGGTCAGCCACGGTCGACAAGCGCCGCTGACCCGGTGATCAGGGGCACCCCTCGGCCTTCGGACCAGGTGGTTGCCAGCTTGAGTCCACGGCCCAATGGCCCGACATGGGTGGGGCCTGGAATGCAAACACATGTGCCTTGGGGCTGTTGGGAGTGCGAAGTGTCCAGTGAGGCACCGGCCCCTGTCCCTGCGTAATCACGGTGTCGTGGCGGTGCCATCCCAACCGCCCAAGCGCTGCATCCACATGGCTAATGATGCTGGACGAGGGGGTCGAATCAGTGAAGCTGATGAATACCTGGTCCGCACTCCAACCAGCGTGCGCCCCTGGGAACTCTGGACACGGTGATGTCCAAACGGAACTCAGTGACCGGACGCTCACGTTTGATGCGGTGGACGGCACGACCCTCGTCGTCTGTTTCAACGACTGAAGCACGGTGCCGTTGGGGTCCCCGCCGGAACGAGCGCAACCCGCAAGTGCAATAACGGCCATCGCTACGACGACCATCTTGGTTGCCCGCCGCATCATGGTTGTCATTCTTGCGCAAGCCTCCCCGATCCTGGCGTCCAAGCATCGCCAACGTGCCGGTCGAGAGCAGGCTATAAGCGCCGCCTACCTGGTGTTTAGGGACACACTCTGCCGAGGATCCGGGCCGGTGACCTTCAAAGAATGAGCGGGGCCGAGGACTGAACGGCTCGATGAGGAAGCGTCGCCGCTGCACACGGTTGAGTATGTTTGCTGCAAGGAACGTCGAGGAGGTTGAATTGACGACCATCCGCCGAACAGTGGCTCTGCTGGCCTGCGCCTGCATTGCGGTGCTGTTGGCAGGCACCACAGCCGCAAACGCCGCAGCGGCTGGGCCCGCACCTGGCTATTGGCTGGCCAGTGCTGACGGAGGGGTCTTTGCTTTCAACGCCCCGTTCTACGGATCCGGAGCGTTCCATCCCGGAGCCCCCGGACCCTGCAGTTTCAATCCCCAGCCGCCGAGCACGTTGTCCGGAGGACTTGGATGCAGCGCATTGTCGGCAATCCCCAAAGGCAATGGGTATTGGTTGTTGAACGCCTACAAACTCGCGTTCCCATATGGTCAAGCGGGGCCAAACCCAGCGTGCACCTCGCTCAACGGTGCATCTGGTCTCTGGACCGGTATTGCGTCGTCGAACAGCGGAGCGGGCTATTGGGCAACGAGCTCCAACGGAGCAGTGCTCGGTTGCGGAGATGCTCCGCCGCCGTTTGGCGGCCTGACGTCGCTGCATCTCAACGCGCCAGTTGTCGGAATGGCGGCCACACCCGACGGCGGTGGCTACTGGCTGGTTGCCGCCGACGGAGGGGTCTTTGCCTTCGGCGACGCCCCATTTGAAGGATCCATGGGTCGGATGCACCTCAATGCCCCAGTGGTGGGAATAGCGGTCACTCCGGATGGAAACGGCTACTGGCTGGTTGCCGCCGACGGAGGGGTCTTCGCCTTCGGCGACGCCCCATTTGAAGGATCCATGGGTGGGGTGCATCTGAACGCCTCAGTAGTGGGAATAGCGGCCACGCCAGACGGCAACGGCTACTGGCTGGTTGCCGCCGACGGAGGTGTGTTCTCGTTCGGGAGTGCTCCGTTCGAGGGCTCGATGGGCGGGAAGCCCCTGAATGCACCCGTCGTCGGCATCGCAACCTTCGCATCTCCCGCTCCTGGCTGATCGAGGCGGGTTCTCCCACCCTCAAGTCAAGCTCAGCCTGTTGCCATTAGGACAGGAGTGCACTCTGTCCCTGACGTGCATGGGTCAGGGGCAGGCATATCCGGAGGTCTGGGATACCAGGATTCGGTCCGCCAGAGCGTTTATGGGGCAGTTCTCACGCAGTCACACCACTCGGCTCTAGACGCGGGAACAAATGCCAGCCGATCTGTCGGAGGAACGTGATCAGGAGTTCGGGAGTGAACTCTGCATCGGGTCCGTCGAGTTCCGAGGGCAGCGACATCCCCATCCTGTTGGCAGCGTCGATGACGCCCGGTCCGATGGCCCTGCCGAGTGTGCTCAGTGCTCCACCGGCTGCAACAATGTCGAGCGTCCATTGGGGCACAGGCTGGGCCTCTACCTGGGCCCATGTGTCCGGGTCACGGGGAGTGTCTAGGGAGAACACCCCGTCGAAGGTGCGTGCCGATCCGTCACGTTGGGTGAAGGCATCCCCCAGGCCCCACCTCTTCCGCAGCGTGGCGATGAGGGATGTGTGGCGATACTCTTCGTTGTACACCGATCCCGACTCCACCCACGGAGACACCATGATCGCCGGGACCCGGTAGCCGGATCGGTCAAACGTGAAGCCGAGTTCTCCAGCCGGTCCAGCGGCATCAGGCGGTGGGACAGGTCCCGGTACCACATGGTCGTACGTGCCGCCGGGTTCATCCCACCCGATCAGGAGGGCGGTGTTCCAGACATTCACACCCGAGGCAGAGGTCATCGACCGGTAAGTGTCGTAGATGCGCTGCAAGAACGTCTCGCCTCCGAGTAGTGATGACGGTGGGTCGAACCCGAAGTCGGCGTCGTTACCGATCATCGAGCGGCTGAGGGCTGGGTGGTAGTCGTTGTGTCCCGAGGCCATGTCCGGTTCGATAAGGGAGAAGTCGGGCAACGTGCCCGCTTCGGCGTCCTTCTCGAACTCACTAAAGGGCACAAAGTGGGTGGCCAGTCGTTCCTGCAATCGGGGGAAGTGGATGACGCCGGTGAAGGAGAGGGGCATCGGTTCGCAGACGTAGACCTTCCATGTCTTGCCGTGGGTCTCCAACCGCTCGAAGAGGGACTCTGCGTTGTTCTTGGTCATCCACTTGGTCGCCGGGCTGTTCACCACCAGTCCCGAGGATGTGGCGGCCGTCCAGAACGAGCGGTTCATGAAGGTCTGGGAGGGAACTTCGGAGAACCAGTGGTCGAAGACGCCGAAGTCACGAGCAATGCCGCTGAGCACTGGGAGCTGCTCAGGGGTGTAGCCGGTCATGATCTGCGCATACTCGTCGTAGGTGGGCTGGCGCCCGACTTCCCCGGTGAAGGTGGAGATGTAGTCGGTCACGAACCCGTCCATGGTCGGCGTCGCACCCGGCGACGGCGCATTCCACGGCTCGCTCACCCCTTCCCCGATCTTGAACCGATTGTGATCGTCCAGGGTGTTGAAGAGCTGGGTATTGGTGTGGAAGTACTCCTCGCCCGAGTCGGGATTGGGTGAGTCCATGCCAATGGCGATGCCGTAGGGAACGACCTTGCGGTCGGCACCGTGCTCCGCCCAGTTGGGGACGGGGTTGGAAAGATCCTTGCCGATCACGCCCTCGAAGGTCTTGTCGTCGTCGGGCCCGTAGAGACGGCCGAGCACGTTGTCGAGGGACCGGTTCTCGAACAGGACAACGACCATGTGGTCCATGGCATGGCTGCTATCTGCTGGCCTGTCGATTCCTCCGCTCGGTCGCTCGACGACTCACTTTGGCACGTCCGGGAACCCGGGGCATCTAACCGACTAATTCTGATCTGGACGTTGACCCCGGCGACATGATGAACGGGGGTGTCCCCAAATGTGCGACAGAAATCGAACGCCAACCATGGCAGAAGTGCCGTTGGGGCGCACCCGTCGGACCAGCCGGCCCCGCTGCGTTCTCGGGACCGGAGCCGGGAGTCAGTGTGGACGGGATCCCGGACTCCCAGACCCCGCTTGCTTATTCGCAGCAGCTGGCCGGTTGACGGATGCGCATTCTCATAGCAGTCGCCAGCCGATCCATAGGACGGAACCAGGCCGAGCCCACGTAGGTGGTTGGTGAAGTCGAGAGAAGTGCAGGTCCTCGCGGTACCTCCACCCTGTGCCGGACTACGCCCCTTGCCGAACGAGTTCCTCCAACTCATCGAGCGAGGTCTGCAGGCCACCTTCCATCCCCGATGCGAGAGCTGCGTCCCGGTGCTCCTGGCTCGGATATCGGCCCAGAATCCTCAGAGTGGTTACGCCATTAGCTTCCTCAAAAGTGGTTGTGCTGATGGAATGAGCATCGGGGAGCATCTCGAACACCTCGGTCCTGACGATGCGATGCGGCCGGTCGATCTCTAGATACTCGCCGCTAAAGGCCACCTCGAAGCCGCCATTGGCAGTCATGACCCACCGCCAACTCCCGCCAACCCGCAGGTCGATCTGGGCATCGGTCACCTCACCTCGGTCGCCAGCCCACCAACGCTTCACCAATTCGGGGGTTGTCCAAGCCTCAAACAGGAGGTCCGCTGGGGCGTCGAACTCCCTCGTGATCAGGATTTCAGTGTCGGAAGGCAATGTGAAGACGGCGGAGCCGTGGCGGTTGCCAATTGCATTGTTCATGTCTGCTTCTCCTTTGTCTGGAGCTCAACGAGCACATTGTCGAGCTGGTCGAGTCGGGCGCTCCAGGTGGACTCGAAACCGCACACCCATTCGTAGATGGGTTGCAACATGGGTCCATTGACCCGATACCAGCGATGCCGTCCATCGGAACGGACCGACACCAACCCCACGGTTCGGAGCACTGCGAGGTGCTTCGACACCTGGGGTTGGCTAAGCCCTAGCCGGTCAACGAGGTCGCCGACGGTGGCCTCATCCGTCCCGAGGATGTCCAGTAGCGCTCGTCGGCTGCTGTCAGCAACTGCATTGAATGCATCGGTTGTCGTCGGAAGGCGGGCCACCTCCACATCATATTCCCATATAGGTATGTGTCAACACCTAGCCGCCCGGAAAATGCCAGCGCCGCCTTCGGATACGACCCCCGTGGGGGTTGGCTGAAGTGCCGTTCATGGGCAGGCACCTTGTCAGTGCCTCCGATGGAGGTAGGAGAGGTCGATTTCCGCCCTGCCTTTCTCCAGCGACATCAGCCATGCTGTGCGGGTGAGCAAAACAGGTCGGCAGCCCGACCAGGCCGACGACGCTGCGCTACTCGCCCTGTTCGGTGCCATCGCTTCGAATGATCATCGAGAGACAATGCGGCGACTCGACGCAACGCCCGATCTGGTAACCCGGTCACTCCGTATCGGAGCGAGCCGCCAAGACCCCGACACGTACTTCCTCGTTGAGATTCATCACTACGTGTATGCGGGTGACACAGCACTGCATGTTGCTGCCGCCGCACATCAACCAGAACTCGCCGAGACTCTTGTAGCGCGAGGCGCAGATGTCCGTGCTCGTAACAGAAGGGGTGCCGAATCGCTGCACTATGCCGCGGACGGGAGTCCCAGTGCGGGCTACCAGAGCCGAGGCGCTCAGCGTGAGGTAATCGGTTACCTCATCGAAGCAGGTGCACGTCCCGACGCCATGGACAAGAGCGGCGTCGCACCGCTGCACCGAGCCGTCCGGAGCCGTTGTTCCGACGCGGTCAGCGCCCTTATTGCGCACGGTGCAGATCCGCGGCTGAAGAACAAGAGTGGTTCCTCCCCCTTGCACCTGGCCGTCCAGAACACGGGCAAGAGCAACTCTGGCTCGGACGCCGCTAAGACCGAGCAGCGCCGGATCATCGCCTTGCTACTTGAACATGGCGCGAAACCGACCGATGTTGATGGGAACGGTAAGACTGTCGCAGCTGCTGCGTCCAGCGACTGGATCCGTCGACTGCTGGGCAGTTGCTGACAGACTCACCAAGAAGACGACGATGCATGTGGGAGGACCGGATCGTGTCTCTCAACTCGCGGGATCGGGGTCGCGTTATCTGCATTGGGACGCGGGAACTGCTCGCTGTCAGCCAATGCCCATGAACGGCACTTTAGGGGTGGTGCAACACCACCCGGACGGCCGAGTCAGATGCTTGCCGTCGTCCCCTTGACCAACTTGGTCATGCCGCTCATGTGACCCGTTGTGGTCTTAAAAACGCACACATCGACAGACAAGGCCTCGCCACCGCCTGTGACGACGGATGTTCCGCCAGTCACGGCCGCGGTGATGTCCCGTTCGGTGTCGTACGGACCGCAACGACCACGGCCGGGCGATGAGATCGCTGCCGGACCAAGCGTCGTTGTCGCTCCGCTCTTGGTCCAAGTAAAGGTTCCACCGCTAGCCAGTGTGGAGACCACAACTGATGCAGCCTTATAGCTCTTCGTGTCGCCCAAGGGAACACTGCATTTCCTGATTGTAATGCTGGTATTGAAGTTGCCAGAGACCTTCACGCAGGTCAGGCCTGAACCAGCAAAGGCTGGCGACGAGTTCCCGACGAGACCGACCGAGGCCGGAGCGGCGAGCGCAATGAACGTTGAGGCTGCTAAGAGGACACGGCGCATTTCGCACCTCTCTCTCTGATAGTGCTCAGAACCTCTCCGGGCACCACCAAAGCGTACAGGAGCGAGCGGTCGCGCAAGCTAGTGGTCCATGCATGCTTTACCGAACCGTCATCGAACGCCGGGTATTCGGAGCACGCCGGCATAGCGGAGCCAGTGATGCTACTCCGAGTTGACTTCGTTGCCACCGCCCAGGTCAGCATTCACGGCGCCGTGTGGGTCCGCGGTCCGCTCGCCGCACGGCGTGGCCACCGATTCGTCCAGCAATGTCTACATCGCCGACACCAACAACAACCGGGTGCTGCAGCTACCCTGGTGACAACGGCTGGGCCACGGTGGTCGCTGCCAGCCGAGACCGGCAGGCAGCACTATTCCCTGCTTGGACATCGGCAGGGGACTGGGATTTATGCTCTGCCAATACGAGCCGATGGATTCAAAGTTGCCACGTGCATCCCACGTTCGCCTCTCCCTCTGAAGGCTTGCGTCTCCGGGAGCTCAGCGATCCAGCCTCCAGAGGAGTCGCATCGTCTTCGTCGTCGGGAGGGCCTACGGCACGCGGCTTTGCCTATTCACGCTCGGCGCCTGAAGATCCCGTCGGTGTGGACTGGCCTACACGGCCGCCGCGGGCCGGTGGCCGCCGAAGTTCACAGTGACCCCATCGTGCCGCATGCTCCGGGCGAACCAGGCAATCGAGAGTGCAATGGAACTTGCCGTCAGAGAGAGTGTCGCCCCAAGTCGTTCGAGCGGGAAGGACTGAGTCGACGACGTCAGCAGTAGGACCAGGACGATCGCTCCGTTCAAGAACATGGTCACCGCCCAAAGGAAGGAGACGCGGACGAAGAAGCGGTGGACGCTCGGGCGCGCCAGGAGTTCGGGGGTGAGAGGACAGAAATCGTGCGTGAAGCGCTGGGTGAAAGGTCGACCGGCAACAGCGCTGAGCACCAGCAGCATGGAGGCCAGGAACGCACTCACCGTGGGCTGGATGAAGTACACGAAGGCGCTGCCGGTCACGAAGGAGATGACGGTACGGAGGGTCAGCAGGGCGGTGCCGAGCAGGAGCAGGGTGGAGACCCGTTCCCGCCGCCAGATCCGTCGGGCAACGAGGCAGTACGACCAGGCCAGGGCAGCGAGCAATGCCCCACGAAAGCCCGCCAGGAGGAGGACGAAGTAGTACGCGGCAACTGGCGCAATGACGCTCTCGAGGATGACCGGAAGGGCGTGACGCAGGACCCGCACCGGGTGAGGGAGGCGAAGGACCGACCCGGATTGCCCGTCGGGGCCGTCGGAGAACGCCAAGGCCCCGAGATCCGCTCGTCGGTGGGTTTGGTCGATACAGGACTGTACCGGACCTACCAGCCACCGTCCGGTCGCGGTCCCCCGAAATGAGCCCCTCCCAGGTCGGTGCCGCTCACACCCGGACCGGAGTTCATTGGTCTCATCTCCCCAACAGGGGGATCTCGAAGATTGCACCCCTGCCCCGAACGCCGGGTCAGTGGGACACCCTGGCCGATCTGGGCACCACACTCCCCTCCTTGTCACACGGCCGGTCGTCGTGACCTCAGGAGACCTACGGCTGAGGTCGTCAGTCCGTACCGTGACCACCGACGGCACATTCGGGCGTATCGAAGAACTGACTGTGCGTTTTGGGATTTTGGGCGTCAGAGGACTACGGAGTGGCGTTGCGCAGCGCGGGGATCAGCCGCTTGGCGTCCCGCTCCGTTTCGAGCACTGATTTCATCGTCGACACGGTCGAAGGGCTATCAGTGGCCCGGTTGTGGCGCTCGTCGGGGTCAGCGGTCAGGTTGTGCAACTCCCACTCGGGTTCGGCGGCCGGAGGGAGAAACGGATTGGGCGCGACGCCCTGCGCTGCATACCAGTCGTCCAATCGTTCGTAGTAGTGGTTGAGCTTCCACAGCTCCGGTTCCCCTCCGTCACCGGTCGGCAATGACGTAATCACGGACTCGATGTTGATCGGCGGGGCTACCGGCTCGAAGGGCCTGCCGTTGAGGATGTTCACCTGGGTCACGCCCCGGGTGACATCGTCCTCCGTCATGAAGTAGATCGGGGACTCAGTCGGAGCGGCAGACTTGCCGAGCACTATCCCGCTCAGGTCACGACCCGGCAGTGGGTGGGCCTCATCGTGGTGAGCAGCGACACCTGCGGCGGACTGCTCGACATCGATACCGGCCAGCCCGAGCAGGGTGGGGATCAGGTCGACGTGGCTGGTGGGGGCGTTCACTCCGCTGCCTCCGGGCACGATCCCAGGACCAGCCATTAGCAGGGGCACCCGGGTGGCCTCATCGAACGCGTTGCACCATTTCTGGATCAGACCACCGTGCGCTCCGAGCAGGTCCCCGTGGTCCGAGGTGAACACGACGATGGTGTCGTCGGCCATACCGGAGTCCTCCAATGCCGCGAGGATCCTCCCGATGGCCTGATCGACCAGCTTCAGAAGGTAGTAGTACAGCCGTCGGTAGCCGAGGTCGGTGGCCGTCTCGAAGATCATCTGCGGCCAGATGGCCTTGAACGCCTCCTGGCAGGCGGGCCGACCGGTGAACGGGTCGGACTGGGATGGCGGTTCGGGAATTTCGGGGACCGTGTCGTCGGGTGGTCCGAACTTGAGCATCTGCTCCCAGCCGAACCCCGAGAAGGCGATGTCGTGGGGGTTCACAAACGAAGCCACGGTCAGCCAGGGACCGTCGTCTCGGACAGCGGTGAGCTCATGGAACAGTTCCACCACCTGATCGGCGAAGACTCCGTCGCGAACCGTTCCGCAGTCGGACTTGGCCGCACCGTGAGGTTCACGGCCGATCCACCCGGAGAACCCGAAGGGGTCGAGCCGGTCGGCCTTCTTGTAGGCCGTGACCGCATCACCTATCGGTCTGCCCTCGTCGTCTGACGCCTTCAGCCCCTCGTGGGTGCCCGGTATCATCAGATCGGCGAAGGAGATGTGCCACTTCCCCCGGTAGTGGGTGCGGTACCCACCAGCCCGGAACCAGTCACCCAGCGTCGGCACGCAATCTGGGTCCAGCCAGTGCATCCCCGGATCGGAGTTCTGCTTGGCGGTGCCGTCCGTCGAGTTGACTCCATGGAGCGATGGATACTGTCCCGTGAACAGGGTGGCCCGGCTGGGCGTGCAGGCTGTCGATCCGGCGTAGTGGCGGTGGAACTCCAACCCACGGGATCTGATCGACTCTCGCGCCGTCAGTTGCGAGTTGCGGAAAGCACGCACGCTGTCGACCTCATAGGGCGGCGGATAGCGCTCCTCGTCGGTCATGATGAGCAAGATGTTCGGCTGATCCATGGGCGAACCGTAGCCCGGTAGTGCTGGTCGAGCTATCCCGGGTCGCCCATCCGAGCCGTCGCTCCCCCCTGACCTTCGGCCGACTCACGGGAGACTCTCAATAATTTCGATGATCTCGTCACGTCTGTAGCCCTGGAGTCGACAAAACTCGATCAGCTCGCGGACACGCTTCACGACGACACCCTGTTGAGGAGTCCCTGCCACCGTGATGCCGCGGCCACGCTGGAAGTCGAGGAGACCTTCCTCACGGAGGATGTGCAAAGCTCGCAATACAGTGTTCTTGTTCACGCCGAGGACGGCTGCCATGTCCTTGGCCAAGGGAAGGCGCTCTCCGGGTCCAGCTTCACCCTCGGCGATGGCCCTGCGGATCTCGGCAGCCACCTGATCGTGAAGGGGCGTGGTCTCTGTCCGGTCGACCTTGACATCAAACATGGTACTAGGCATAGTAGATCTATGACGGTCGGATTGCTAGGCTCCGCGTGACGATTGTTGCCTCGCCACCGGAAGAGCCCCAGGCCGACACGGCGCAGCTTCTATTCCGTGAGGCCCGCCAACGCCGTCGACGGAGGTGGCTCGTCGCAGTACTAATAGTCGTTGTCTTCGTGCTCGTTGGTATTGCGGCAGGTCTCGTGGCCAACGGCCGAGGCGGAGACACCACCCCAATCTCATTTTCAACTCTGAAAGCAATCCCGCCAAGCGTGCGTCTGAACCACTCGGTTCTGCCGGGCACCACCGAGTTGGTGTGGTTCGCTTCCGGGGGACTTCACCTCGGAAATCCGAACCAGGGTTCTGACCGCGTCGTTGCTCGGGTCGATGCGACGGCCACCCGCCTGGTCAGCATCGGGAGTCGGGTATATTTCTTTCGGCGAGGTAGTCCCGATGTCTCCGCAGCGAATGGCGGGAACCGCATTGCGGTATTCGACATTGGGTCTGGCCGTGTGCATTCTCTCGGAGCTGGCATCAATCTCACAACCACCACCAACGGGCGCGATCTTCTCGTCGCCCTCGATCCCATCCACCTCGTTAGACTCTCCCCCACCGGTGCTCGACTTTCGCCAGTCTGGACAGTTCCGTCCGGTTACACACTCAATACCTACGCTTCCCAGCACCCGCTCGCTGCGGTGGCGGGCGGAATCGCCATCGAATCTACGCGCCCATCGCCTTCGGGTGCGTATGTTCTGGCTATTTGGTATCCGAGCAGAGGGACCATCCGCGTCCTCGGACGCGACGCCTTTGTGATCGGCTCGTACACGCCGCCAGGGGCGAACCACAGCTTGCTCGCGTGGATCGACGGCGGCGGTGCCGGAGTGGATGTCAACCGGTTGGCCATTACCGACACCGCAACGATGACGACCCGCCTCATTTCCAGTCCGCTGAGTGGAGTGTTCTCGTCGGCGGTCCAGCAGTATGGATCGGATGTCGTGGAGTTCGGAAGCAACTTCTTGGGCGGGGGGGCATTCTCCCCCGATGGCCGACAGCTCGCCGCATTCGTGTCGGCATATCGACCCCATGATTGGCCGAATGCCCAACTCGTACTCGTGAATCCAAACACCGGTTCGGTGCGGCTCATCGCCAATACGCTCATACAGATCGGGGAACCCGCAGGTTGGGCAACATGGTCACCCTCGGGAAGTGATGTGTTCGGCGGGAGCTACCGAGAAGGACCGGTAATTCAAGCTTTCGTGCTGAAAATAGGTCAGACACAAGCAACGCCGTTGACATTTGATAAGAACGCCGCTGATGACGTCACCGGCTCGGCGGTATCGGTTCAAGTGAGTGGCCGCTAAACCTCGCCGTCGCCATCCTCCATGATGCTATCCGACTGGCCGCCTGAACCAGTCGAAACCAGCTCGAAGATGGGCGCTCCCCTGCCCCTCACGAATCGAGTGGAGCACCCGCTCCAAAAGCGGCATACGGCATTCGAGGCGGACGCTGGTCGGGCCGTAAGCTCCACTCATGGACCCTCTACCGCCGGAGATCGTGCGGCACTACGAGCTGATCCAGGAAGGCCGTCGTATCACCGAAGGCTTGGGCCAGTTGGAGCTTCTTCGAACCCAAGAGGTGCTGGGCCGATACTTGCCAACATCCCCGCGTTCGATACTCGACATCGGTGGTGCCACCGGAGTCCACGCTTCCTGGCTGGCCGCTCTGGGCCACAATGTGCATGTGGTGGATGTGATGCTCCATCACGTGAAGGCGGCCTCTCAACAGGCAGCCTCGCCTGGACAGGTCACCGGCGAGGTTGGTGATGCGCGGGCGTTACCCGTTTCCGACCACACGTTCGACGCCGTGCTCCTCTTCGGGCCGCTCTACCACCTCACCGAGAGAGCCGACCGGCTCCTGGCCTGGTCAGAAGCACAGCGCGCCGTGCGCCCGGGCGGGTACATCTTCGCGGCGGCGATCTCCCGGTTCGCCTCATTGTTCGATGGCCTAGCCCGGGGGTTCCTCTTCGATCCTTCGTTTCGCGAGATCGCCCAGCGTGACCTGCGTGAGGGACAGCATCGCAATCCCACGGATACGCCGCACTGGTTCACGACCGCCTACTTCCACCACCCCGACGAACTGCGGCAGGAGGCCGAATCCGCAGGGGTCGAGGTTCTTGACGTCATTGGCGTTGAGGGACTTGCCGGTTGGCTTCCACAGTTGGGCGAGCGATGGTCGAACCCTGAGGCGAGGGACGCGATCATGTTTTCGGCCCAAGCGGTCGAGTCTGAGCCGTCACTCAGTGGGCTGAGTGCCCACCTGATCGCCGTGACAAAACGAAGCGGGTAGACCGTCCGCAGAATGCCGATCCAGGTGGGCTCCGGGTATCCGATACCACCGGTTCGCTGAGGTACCCGCCGGTCGGTGCCATGATCTGATCATGGCCATCGGACATCTCATCCCAGCTAAGCAATGCGACGAATCGGAGTGGGTCCGTACCGGCATAGTTGGGTTCACAGAGAGCGTCCTCTCGATCGTGCCTGCGGGATATGAGGCGTATGCCCGCATCTTTCACCCGGCCGCGCTGAACGGCGTACCGGTCCGATGGAGAGATGTTGCCAAGGCCACGAACCGTGTCGACCATCCGGCAATGCAGTGGCCATCGATCATGGGAGTAGTAAGCGACAGGTTCTCGATGCCAGGCGTGTGGGATCAACACCCACCCATGGGATCACTTCCGAGGTCTGAGTTGGCCCCGCTCGTCGATATCCTCCGGAAGTGGACCTCGACCCCTGAACAGTGCTTCTTCGGAGTCTGGGAGGGATACGGTGCGCTCAGTCCCAGCGTACGGTCGGCACCCACGTTCGACCTTCCCAACCGCCGGTATCACCTCATGGAAGGCCCCGTCGAGGGGCTACTCGATGATGTCGAAGACCCGCCGTGGCATCGGTCGGCCAATCTCTGCTGGCCTGCCGATCGTGCCTGGCTCGTCGCTTCGGAGATCGACTTCGTCTCAACCTACGTCGGAGGAAGCCGAACCTGCATCTACGACCTCGTCCAGAGTGATCAAATGGAAACTGCCGAGGTTCGTCCGAGTGACGGAGTCCGATGGGCCGATGATCTGCTGAACCCGGCACCTGATGGTGCGTAGGTGGTATCCCCGAACACAGGGTCAGGGGCCGATACCGATCCACTGCAGACGGCCCATGGGCCCAACTAATTGGAAATCACCTTGTGCGTCGTCCCCCAGTAGCGATGGATGGCGATGACCGTCCAAATCGCCTCGACACAGCCAAATGGCCAGGCACCGGACAGGAACCCGTAGGCGCTCGATAGACCACAGCCCAGGGCGAACGCCAGGATAAACACCGGCCCCTTCCGCTCCAAGGCGTACATGAGCATCATGAACGTTAGAACGACGACGCCGAAGATCGTGAGAGTCATTCACCCACGGTACGCCCGATGTCTCACCCATCCCTGATCACCGGGTCAGCGGCGGGTTATCGACCGTGGCTGATCGACACGTCGGTGGCATGCCCCACTCGGATATGACGATGTCAAAGGGGTGCACCCATCGCTGCACAAGGGGTCGCGATGTCGAAACGAAAAGGGTGCGGTGGGGTCAGTCGTTTCGTGCGACCTCGGGTCCTGTGATCCGATCAAGCAGCGGAAACGTGGAGCCAATGATGGCGAGCGAAGCCGCCAGTCCCCCGAGCACTGTCGCCCAATAGCCAAGTCCCGGGAAGACAAAGGCGATGTCAACCTGCGAGCGAAGATAGAGGGCAGCCGATACGAGGCCGACCACGATCGACACGGCAGCGACGAGCAACAGTGGCAGCGCACTCTCAAGCGCGACCACGCGGTGCAGGAGTGACGTCGGGACGCCAGTCAGCCGAAGCAGGCTAAATGGACGCTTCCGCTCGCCAAGCCCAGCAGCGATATTCACCGCAAGACTGCATGCGGCAATGATCAGGCTCGCGACGATGACTACCTCGGTCATGGCTTGAATCATCGCGAGGAGGCGCGCCGTCGACGGATCGAATGTATCAACTGCAGTTCCCCCTCCCTGGAAGGGGAATACCCGTTCGAGCGTGGTCCGTGCCCGTTCGATCGAACTCGACGACCCGTTCGTGGCGACAACGACCGCGTCCACCGGGAGCCTCGAGACGCCCGTCGCCGAGAGATGCGCGGATGGCCAGACCGTCGATGAGGCGTGCGAGTTGTGCCCAAGGAGATTCGACAGAAAGTAGCCGATACTCGCCACTGTCGCACCCGGTGCGCACTTGCCGATGGCGGACGTCTTCGCCAACTGGTCGCATGCGACGACTCCGAACGAATTGCCCAGCGCACCTTGGGACGACTTCTGGTGAACCACCGTGACAGCCCGAACCCCGGGCGTCGTGCGTAGCTCGGCAAGCACTTGGCTGGAGACGGATTGAACATGGGCCGAAACGGGGCAATTCGAGCTAGAGAAGCTGCAGAATGGGTCAGCGAGGGTGCCCTGCCCTGCGCTCCCTCCGCCGGAGGTCCTCGTGTCGGCGGAAATCGAACTCAAGGCACCGACGATGGCGCTCGTGATGAAGAGGGCGATGACGAGCCCACTGATGAATCGAAAGGCGGCTTTCGGGTTGTCCAGCAGCCGGCGACCGGCCAACAGTGTGGCGGGACGATTTGCGCGCTTCGTCATCATGCGAGACCCGGCCGTCGTGAACCACGGACCAGCTAGGACCAACCCCACAATGAGCAGCACGAAGCCCACGAGCAGCTCCAGCAGTTGACCCCCGTTGCTGCCCGGCTTGCCAGCGGCGTCGAAATAAGCGAGGACGGCGATGCCGACCAGCAGCGGAAGAATCCGGATCATCCGAGGCGGGCGCGACGAGGCACGCCGTGTCACCCCGAGCGGCGAAATCTGCACTCGGCGCAGCGCTAGACGGGCGGACACCACTGCGGCGAGTGGAACGCCAACGGCGACGAGCACCACGTCGGACATCCCCAAGGACAGGTCGCCGGGTGCTAGCAGGACCCCGGTAAAGGAGACGTGATACAGCAACGGTCGGAGAACGGCGAACAGGACGAAGCCGACGATCACCCCGAGGACTGCCGCCACCACCGCCTCAACTGCCGAGATCACTGCGACCTGACGCGGGGTGGCGCCGACCAGTCGCATTGCAGCGAACCGCTCCTCTCGCCGAGCAGCTGAGAGCCGACTGGCGGTGGCGATCAATATCAGTACAGGTAGCAACAAGGCCACCGCACCGCCCACCAAGATGAACTGCAGGACAGGTCCACTGCCAATTGTGCTCTGGCAGGCATCGCAGTTGGCCGGCGAGCGCTGAATAGTTCCTACCTTGACGACCCCAGGCGCCCGAGACAGCTGTTCGCGCGTATGGCCGACGACAATAATAAGTGAGCTCGGAGATGGCAGGCCGGCCGGCCCGATGGTTCCGATCTGTCGGCCCGGAAAGCGGTCACCCAGTTGGTTGGCCGGCACCGTCCGCAAAAGCTCCGTGAGCGCCGGAGAAGAAACGTACTCGCCCGGTCCCGGCAGCCGCGAGGTCCCCGGTGGGATGGGAGCGTTCGGCCCACCGGCGGCAACATCGATCCGGTCGATCGCTTGGCTGCCGAACTGGTCGGTGCTCGCCAGCCACCACAGGCTCTTAGCCGCAGGGATGGATACGGAGGCCTGGGCCGAGGTGTCAAGCCAAGCACCCCGGTCGCTCTGAGCATGGAGGCCGTTCACTCCAGCCAGCACGGCCAAGAGCAGACCGACGCCAAGTGCAACGGCAGCGGCCGTCACGAGCACCCGCAGGATCGCGTCCCGACCGCTCCCGAGCGTCAAGCGCAATCCCAGGCGGATCATCGCAAGGCCGCTGCGGTAGTGGCCACGAGCCCGTCACGCACGATGACCTCCCGGTCGGCGTAGGCGGCTACCCGGTGTTCGTGGGTCACTAGGATCACGGTGGCCCCTTGCTCTCGGGCCGCGTCGGTCAGCAGACCCATGACGAGCTCCCCACTCAGCGAGTCGAGTGAGCCAGTCGGCTCGTCGGCGAACAGCACCGCTGGATGGGCGACCAGTCCACGTGCCAGTGCCACTCGCTGGGCCTGTCCCCCGGACATCTCCCCCGTACGGTGCTGCTCCAAGCCATCGAGTTCGAGCCGTTCGAACCAGGAACGGGCCCGACGCAGCGCCTCGTTCCGGCGGATGCCACCGAGCAACAGTGGCAGGGCGACGTTCTCTTCGGCGGTGAGCTCGGGGACGAGCTGACCAAACTGGAAGACGAACCCGAAGTGGTCACGACGCAGTTGAGAACGGTCCGACTCCCGCAGCGTGTCGATTCGACGCCCCTCGAAGGTGACCCGGCCACTTTCCGGCACGAGAATGCCCGCCAGGCAGTGCAGCAAGGTGGACTTGCCCGAGCCACTCGGGCCCATCACGGCCACGATTTCGCCGCGCTCCACGGTGAGACCGGCACCCCGAAGGGCGGGCGTCTCCCCGAAGGAGAGCACGAGGTCCAGCCCCTCGAGCAGCACGCCTCCGACCTGGACGGATGGGGACCCGCTCACACTGGTCACGGGACCACCTCCTCGGCGAGGGCGGCAAGGCGTGCGTCGGTGAGATCAATCCACCGCAGATCGGCTTCCAGGTGGAAGAGACCATGATCGGCAAGCAGGCCGTCGACGAGGTTTCCGGCCTGCTTGAGCTCGGTGAGCTCCCGCATCCGCTGCAGGTGCGCGGCTCGCTGCACGTCGAGGTACTCCTCCGCCGGGCGTCCGAGCATGAGCGAGAGCACGACCTTCACGAACAGATCTGTCTGGAGGTAGGGCTCGGCCGCTATGGGTTGGGCCAGCCACGACTCGACCTCGGACCTCCCGGTCTCGGTGATGCTGTAGCGCTTGCGCTCCGGGCCAGCACCCCGCTCCGCTTCCCCCGCGACCGCCTTTCCGTCCCTCGCTAGGCGAGCGAGGGTGGAATACACCTGACCGAAGGGCAACGGCCGGCCCCGGCCGAAGTAGATGTCGTAGTCGCGTTTCAGGTCGTAACCGTGGATCGGTTCGCGATCGAGGAGCCCGAGGAGGGCCATGGGTACGCTCATACCTGAGAGAATACTCTCAGTGTATACTGGAAGTCAATAGCACTGACCGTCACCCAGCGCACCTCGACCGTCGTCGTCGCCTCTGGTCCTCCGGGTGCAGGTGTCCCATACCGTGCGGCTTGACAATGCCGAGCGTGCCCCCGATCGCCGGCTCAGGGTCGCGTCATCTTCGTTCAGACGCAAGCGGTGCTCGCTGTCCGCTAACTGCCATGATCGGCCCATCGAAGGCATGCCTCACTTAGATATGGGCCGCGTGGTTAGGGGGCATTTCCAGAGCCCTGAGTGGAGGCCTGCGGGCCGATCCTTCCACGGGCGCATCCAAGTCATCCTTCGACCGGGCCCATGCCTCTTCGCATCTCGTTGGGGCTATCGTTGGAGCGGGTCGTTACTGGCGTCTGGGTGGAGTACCACCGGGGACCGACCCGCCGGCAGCCTGCCGGATATAGCCGTGCGCCTGGGCGAAGACTCGATGTCGTCCGAAGGAGCGTGTGGTGCCCGATCCAGTCGTAGCGAGTGCCTATCGATCGGCGTTGGAGGTGATCTCTGCCGTCGAACCAGATGTGGCAGGGGCCATCATCGGTGAGCTGGAGTCCCAACGGCGTCAACTGAAGCTGATCGCTTCAGAGAACTACGCCTCACCGGCCGTGCTGCTGGCCATGGGCAACTGGCTGTCGGACAAGTATGCCGAAGGCACTCCGGGCCATCGTTTCTATGCCGGATGCGAGATGGTTGACCGGATTGAGACGTTGGCTAGCGACCACGCCACAGCACTGTTCGGCGCCGATCACGCCTATGTCCAACCTCATTCGGGGATCGACGCCAACTTGGTTGCTTACTCTGCCATCCTTGCCCGCCGAGTCGAGCAGCCTTTCCTCAACGAGGCAGGGGCGGGTCACGTGAACGACCTTGACTCCGTTAGCTGGAACCAACTGCGCAACGCACTGCACTGCCAGCGCATGATGGGCATGGCTCTCGACGCCGGTGGGCACCTCACCCATGGGTTCCGACCCAATATTTCTGGGAAGCTCTTTGACCAGGCTAGCTACGGGGTCGATTCCGCTTCCGGACTCCTTGACTACGGCGCCATCGCGGCCCAGGTGAGAGAGTTCCGTCCGCTGGTGCTCGTGGCGGGGTACTCGGCCTACCCCCGGAACCCAAATTTCGCCATCTTGGCTGAGATAGCCCACGACGTCGGGGCTACTTTCATGGTCGACATGGCCCACTTCGCTGGGCTGGTGGCCGGGAAAGTGCTGGTCGGTGACCTCGATCCGGTGCCTCACGCCGATGTCGTGACCTCCACCACCCACAAGTCACTGCGCGGACCTCGGGGTGGACTAGTGCTCTGCACCGAGGAATATGCACCCTACGTAGACAATGGATGCCCGATGGTCCTCGGTGGCCCGCTGCCCCACATGATGGCCGCCAAGGCCGTTGCTTTGTCTGAGGCTCGCCAGCCCTCGTTCGCCGCCTATGCCGTCCACATCGTAGATAATGCACGTGCTCTGGCGGAAGGTCTGATACGGCGGGGTGCACGGCTCATCACTGGGGGGACCGACAACCACCTGGTGCTCTTGGACGTGGCTTCCAGCTTCGGACTCACCGGCCGTCAAGCTGAGGCTGCCCTGCTTGACGCAGGCGTGGTCACCAATCGCAACTTATTGCCAGGTGACGCCAACGGCGCCTGGTACACCTCGGGAATTCGACTTGGCACACCGGCGCTGACCACGCTGGGATTTAGGCCAGACGAGATCGACGAAGTCGCCGACGTCATAGTCACTGCACTGAAAGCCACGACACCGGCGACATCCACAGCCAAAGCGAAGTACGAGATCGATCCCCACATCGCCCAAGTCTGCGAAGACCGGTGTTCCAGTTTGCTCGACCGCCACCACCTCTATGCGGACATCGAGCTGTAAATGACTTGCTCGGAGAGTACGGACAATGCAGTGAGTTTCCCGAATCAAGAAGGCGAGGCGCTACCGCACTGGTAACCTCAACCGGGACCACTTACGCCGGAACATTGACGATCACCACGAGCGCCGGCCCTAAACACCGGCTCGGAGGCGATCACATGCTGTTGGGCCGAAAACTTTTTTTGTGTTGCACCCTTGGCACCGGCAGCAGTGGGGATCGAGACACAGGCCGACGACGCCCGCATGTCCCCGATCGTCTTCTGGTCTTCCTCCGAGAACCTCGTCCACACTTCGGATGCCTCTGTCAACCTTGACAGGAAACATGGTGCTAGCAATACTAGTTCCAAACTGGTTCCAATATCGGAAGAGGGGGACGGGCCAAGTGACACTCGTTGAAGATCCTCCGAGGCGAGCGCTTGCCGATGAACCACAACTTCTCTTTGCCGAGGCCAAAGAGCGGCGCAGGAAGCGCTGGGCAATCGGCGGGATTGTGACCGCTGTAGTTGTTCTCCTGCTGGTTCTTGTGGCGGTCGGTGTAACTCGGTCGGGTGCACAAGGTCCTTCCTCCGGCCGCCCAGTGCCTGCGTCACCCCTGGGAGGTCTTCACGCAGGCGTAGTCACCGGAAGGCTGATGCTCGATGCCGGAGTAGCTGCTTCTGGGTATCACGCCCTACCGGGCACCGTCCGTTTTGTTGGACAGCACGGCGCTGGGCGAGTTGTGAATGTCGCCAACGACGGCCAGTTCACCGTGCGACTTCCAGCGGGCACCTACAGGGCCATCGGTAGTAGCCCTCAGTTTCTCGTTGGACGGCCAACCGACATGCCATGCAACGGGCGTTCACCGGTGGTAGTCCGAGCAAGAGGTACTTCGACCGTCATCGTCGTGTGTGAGGGCATGTGACCGCTAGTCAATCATCAGACGAGGCCACTGGTCGTCGAGCATTGATCCAACTCCGAACTCTCAGCTCTTCATCGACCGGGTACCGGTGCCCAAGCGATTGTGCTGTCTCCTTGGCCACCTGCGAGAACAGCTCCAACGTGGCGAAAAGCGCGTCCCAGGCTCCTTCAACGTCATAGGTTGGCCACGTTTGAGGGAGGGCTGCCACCCACCTCGGATCCGCCCACTCCTGCACCCGCCGTCCGCCATACCAGGTGTCACCAACTTCTGGACTAGTTGCGATGGAATGCCATTCGATCATCGTGAGAAGGCACTGCTTCACCTGCTGATCAACGGTCCCTAACGCCATCCACAGCTCATGACGGACGAGCTGTTTCGACTCCCACAAGATCAGCCCGAACAAGCTGTGCACATTGTTGAGGTACATGCGTTGCGTCGGGACCTTGGGAGCCGCTTCCGCCACCGAGGCCACCATCCGTTTGGCCACGCCCTGGTTGTCGAGTAGCACTTTCGTCCCTCGGTCAGTGATGGCAAGCCATGCTTCAAGCTGCAAAGACAGCGAAACCGGCAGATGACGACGAGCTGCGGAGAACTGGGAGAGACCTAGGACAGCCGTTCCAAGGAGAACGGCTTGGACGCTGGACACGACCGCGATGTCAACGACGAGCGGTCCGCCATAGATCGCTTGGCGGACTGTCTGACCGCCGACCGGCGACTGATAGGTCCATGAGAACAAGGGTGGCGGATCAATCAAATCCAGCCATTCCGGGGAGGAAAGGCGTCGGCGCTGGTTGGTTATGACCATTAGGTCAAGATCGGAAAGCGGATCGGCTGCACCATCATGTGCGGCTGATCCCAGGAGGATCACGCCTCGAACCGAACGCTCGGCTCGGCACCATGCGACAAAGTGATCGAGGTAGTCGCCCGCCTGCTCAGATGAAATCGAGGTGTTAGCCACCAACCCGGGATTGTAAGTCGCAAACCGAATCCACGCTGGAGCATTTGCCCGCCCCAATAACACCGGTTCTGGGCGCACACCCAAGAGGGTGAGGGTCAGCCCCAGCATCGCCCGGGCCTTCTGCCCCTCGAACTCCTCAGGGCTGAGAACCCCGGCGTCTCGGAGCTGCGCCAGCTTGATCAGCTCGTCGGCCACGCTCGCCTGCCGGGTCAGCGTGGGATTGGCCCAATCCGCATGAGTCACATCCCGGCGGCCTCTTGGGACGACCGAGGCGCCGATCAGTAGTGTCTGGCCAGGAGGGTCAGGCGCATGGAGCTGTTGTCGAGCGGATCTGCTTTGGCGGATCGTCAAATAGGGGCCGATGAAGAAGCCGGCACTTCCCCCGGTGATCGCCGGTTCCGTCCTGACGTCGAAGGGCTTCGCGCCGTCGCAGTTGTCTTGGTCGTGCTCTACCACGCCCAAGTCCCTGCATTGAGCGGTGGCTATGTGGGAGTCGATGTCTTTTTCGTCATTTCGGGATTCGTAATCACCGGAGTACTGCTACGGGAACGGAACGAGACCGGCGGGTCATCCCTTCTCAACTTCTACGCTCGTCGGCTCAGGCGGATCCTGCCTGCCGCCACCCTCGTCATCCTGGCAACCGTGGTGGCCTCGTATCTCCTATTGGGATACGTGTCGGGGGACAGCGTCGCCAACGACGGGAGATGGGCAGCCGTCTTCCTGTCGAATCTTCACTTCGCAAAGGCCGGCACGAACTACCTGACCTCGATGCTTCCCCCGTCTCCGTTGCAAAACTATTGGTCGTTGTCGGTCGAAGAACAGTTCTACATCGTCTTTCCGACGCTCTTTCTGCTCGCCACAAGAATCAGGCGTTTCGCCACATCCCGGCTCCGACTTGCATTCCTCCTCACCGCTGTCGTGGTGGCTTCCTATGGCCTGTCAATCGTGCAAACGGCATCCAGTCCCACTGCGGCCTACTTCTCGCCATTCACCCGCGCCTGGGAACTGGCCATCGGGGGTCTTGTGGCGGTCGCCTCACCTGGCTTGCGGGATGGCCATCGGTCATTGGCAACCGGATTCGGTTGGGCCGGAGTGGTTGCTGTCATCTCCTCAGCCTTTCTTTTCAACGGACAGACTGCCTATCCGGGGTCGATCGTTGCCATTCCAGTAGTCGGAACGGCGCTCGTCATCGCCAGTGGAACCCCGGTACTGCGCTGGGGACCCGAGTGGATCTTGAGGAATCGGACCTTCCAATGGTTGGGACGGCGTTCCTACTCCTTCTATCTCTGGCACTGGCCGATACTGGTCATCGCCGCCGAGTACGCGGGTAGGAGCAGCCTTTCGACTTTCCAAAATCTCATGCTCGTCGCTGGTGCTCTCGCATTCACAGTCGCCACCTATTCTCTGGTCGAGAACCCGATACGTCATCTTGGTCGGCCCTCGATGCAGACAGTTCTGGTGGGCGTCTCGCTCGTAGCTGTGACGGTGGCGGTCCTCTCACTGCTCATTGTGAGTCAGTCAGTTGTCCATGACACCCACCCGGTGGTACCCGCTAGAAATCTTGGCGTCGTCGTCCGGAATGTGGCCTCTGCCACACGCATCACCCAAGTACCATCGTCCATCAATCCGGCGCCGTTTCGCGCCGTCGATGACTATGGGGCGTACCACGAGCCGGGACGGTGCCAGGGAGATTTCACCAACACCTCAGAACCGATCTGTGTCTTAGGCGATCGCACGGGCAAACAGCTCATGGTCCTCTACGGTGATTCTCATGCTCTTATGTGGCTGTCGCCACTCAAGGCAATCGCATCGGCTGCACACTGGCGACTAGTCGTGCTGGGCAAGCCGTCGTGCCCAGCGGCAATTGTCACGGTCGCCAGCAATCCCAGCGCCGCCCCACTGGGTTCTCCGTACGTGTCTTGCGATGCATGGCACCGATGGGCCATCAAGGAGATCGCGGAACTCGATCCTCGGGTCATCGTCGTTTCCGAGGAAGACAACTACGCGACGCCACGCACCGCTCACTCGCAATATGGATCCTTTACTCCGACTGAATGGCGGCGAGGAGTGAGGGAGCTGTTTGCCTTCATCTCGAAGCCCGGAAGAACCGTTGACATGTTGGGAAATATTCCCGTGCTCTCCCAGTCTGGGCCAACATGCCTCGCCGATCACTCCGAAGACGCTCAACTTTGCTCGGTGGACAAGTCAGCGGCATCAGCCTCGCCCTTGAACTCGATCGAACGAAATGCGGCCAAAGCATCCGGGGAGCGGTTCGTTGATCCCACACCTTGGTTCTGCTCGACGAGGTGCACCGCGATCATCGATGGATTCGACGTGTATCTTGACAAATGGCATGTGAGCAACGCCTATGCCACCTACTTGGAAAATGCTCTGGGCCAGGCCCTGGATCTCCCTCCCGCCGATTGACGAGGGATCCGAATTGGGGACGCCAAGCCCTGTGTCCAGCAGATTGAACTGCATCAGCCTGGGGCTGGGGTCGTCCTGGCCCGGCTCGATCTGAGCTGACCTTTCAAATGAGGCTACCTCCGGCTGTCGCGGGCAAGGCTCAGTGTCGTGTATCACCTTGTCCTCGAGACTGGAGTTGCGCCGAACTCTTGACCTCCGCCGACGTACGGCTGAGGTTAGAGGGTTCGATGCCAACCCAGAAGAGGGCAATAGCGCCCCTGAAGACTCGATGGTACCCCTGCTTCCAACGGCACGAGCGGGGCACCTATGACCAACGATAGGCAGCCCTCAAGTCAGTTGGAGACCGGCCAACTTCGCCCCGGACGTCACTGGCCACGTAACGTCCTGGTGCTTGTTTTCAGAAACGGGAGCTGTATGCCGGTCTGGGTCGTGCAAATCGTCGTCCTCGCACGATTCGCCCGCAATACTCGTCGCGACGTCGGCCTTCACCATTGCCAATTGACGTACCACACCAAACGGAGCAAGATCATCGTGCGGGGGGCCATCGGGGGTGGTAGGGATGAGCAGGGTTCGCTGGTTGGTGCTGGGGCTTTTGTTCGGGGCCATTGCCGTGATGGCAGGACCTGTGGGCGCAGTCGTTCATGGGCCAACAACGCCGGGAAGACCAACCTCTGTGACCGCCATCCCAGGCGGCCCGACCAATTTGAGCAATGGCCCAACTACTGCGGTCGTTTCGTGGGCTGCGCCTGCGTCCGACGGGGGTTCCCCTCTCACCGGCTACAGAGTCGACGCCTACGGCGATCATCACTGCTCCACCACAGGTGCTCTGACCTGCACGCTGACGAACCTCAAGCTTCGTGAACAATGGCCCTTTTATCGCTACGGGGTCAGGGTCAGAGCCCTAAATGCACACGGCGCCGGCACTCCCTCCCAAATCGTGTTTGTGGCCATGTTCCCCTTCTACTGCTTCACCCTCCCCAACCCCGGTTGCCGCCTTTGAGCCCAGCCCATCTGGATGGAGCGTTCACTTCCATCAGGAGCAGACGGCGGACGGCAGCGGAACCACCGAGACGTTTTCGCCGCGTGAGATCCAAGGAGTGTGCCCGAACAGCGATCCGAACAGTTGTGTCTTCGTCGTTAAGTGGGCCGGTGGCTTTCCTGCCCCCGATGCTCGGGGCAGGAGCATCAGGGTGCCCAGATCACCGGCTCGGGGCGCATTATCTCTAGGGTCTGTTTGCCGTCGGCTAACTGCCACCGACCAGCACATCCGGACGTGTGGAGTCGTCCGTGGCTGGGTACCGTCCTGACAAGCGGCGGTGTGTCCAATGATGTGCCCCTCGTCCAGGGACAGAGATGCCGGATCTCAGTCGTTCTAGTTGGAAATCGCTATCGAGACCGGGGTGCTTTCGCCCGAATGACTAGTTGTAGCGTGCGCCACGCTGCGAATGATGTACTCACCGTCAGGCACGCTCCGGGAGTTCCATTTGGCTAGCCATCCGTAGGAAGTGTGAACACCCGAGGCGATAGTGCGGGACCTCCGATCACTTCCTTCCAACACAAAATCAACTTCTGTCACGCCAAAATTCAAGATGGACATACCCGACATAGACGTTGCCGACGCGGTGGCAGCCAAGATCACCAATCCATTCAACATCGAACCCGATTCTGGTTTGACAATTGAGGACATCGGGGGGACCGAATCCACAGGTAAGCCCGACTTTCTCAGGGCATCCAAAGGTCCCGTATTGAACAGACTGAGGCGATGGACCTCAGCCACGCTCGTGAGACCTCGTAAGTAGCTAGCGGTGACGTAGCGATTCGGGTACAGGGCGCTGACCACGAGTTGATCCGAGGCCATAGGGATGTCCGCGGTCACTCGTCCCGCATTGAACTCCGTCTGATGCCAATTGCGGAGGTCTCTGATGCCCCACGCAGTTCCCAACACGACTTGGAGGCAGATGGCAAAGGCAACGATGATCCGCATGATCGACAGTGACTCCACTCGGTCCCATCTGGAGCCTTCTGCCGCGGGACGGCTCAGGAGGGTCAAGTAACAGCCCACCCAGACCAGTAGCGTGAATACGGCGTAGCGGAGGGCGACGGAAGGCCCGTAGGACGCACGACCAATCGTTGTAAGTCCTGCGCACATCAGTCCGAAGAGAATAGTAGTGACCCCGAGAGCGCCAGGGCTCGTGAGGCAGGGTCTGATTCCGTAGCGAATGACTGACCAAACAGCGACGCCCGTGATCACTGCCCCCAATGCGGCGACTGCAAGATTGCCTACGTGTCCGTCAGGCGGTGCTTGGAGACCAACGACATCACCAATGATGAAGAAGTAGAAGGCGATTGAGTCGATCGGATGGCGTAACACGTAGGCCAGGTCACCATGCTGGAAGTGGAAGTTATAAAAGAAGATTCCCACGGTGACTGTTGCCGCAATGATCCAGACTACGAGAAACCCCTTCGTCCGGGACCGAATCCAGAGCAAGAAGAGGGCACTAGGCCAGATGAGAAGTCCCTGCAGGGAGGAGTAGCTGCCAACTACTGCCGCTGCGATGGCACCGGCAAATGCCCACCGCCCAAGGTGAGCCTGGTCCAGCAGAAGCAGGACGACAGCCAGCGATGCCAATACGAGGTACCACGAAAGCTGGAAGCCCCAAATGGCGTTGTGCCCCTGAACAAACGTCAACATCAAGAAGGCCACGGGTGCGTAATAGAGCCATGGAGTGTCGGGTGACC
The DNA here is from genome assembly GCA_963817005.1 of uncultured Acidimicrobiaceae bacterium. GTDB lineage: Bacteria > Actinomycetota > Acidimicrobiia > Acidimicrobiales > RAAP-2 > Bog-756. The sequence continues at coordinate 36,626 of CAWFMN010000004.1, read as the reverse complement.
TTCTCCTATGAGTCATGATGAGCAGCCCGGTCGTGGCTGTCAACAGGACTGCGTTCAGATACTCCTCCCCGACTATGTTGAAGTGGGTCGTGTGGGCAATAGCTAGGACCAACAGATTGGGGAAGAGGATGCGGTTCTCCCCGTGCACTGCCCAAAGTTGACCGAAGGTGAGCGATCCCGAAAACGAGTGTGCAATGAGTCTGATGTCATCCCAGTTGTCTGCGTAGATGACGTTGAGGCCATAGTGATGAACGATCCAGAAATAGGCGAGCAGGGGCAGTGCGAAGGCGACCGCGGTCAGAGCGCCGAGCAATCCAAAGACAGCCCACCCGTCTCGGTGCTGATCCCCTGCCTCTTTGGCGTGCTCATCAAGCACTTCGCCGGGCTTGCTCATCGTGAGAACGATAGGTCAAGCCTGCTCGCATGGAAGGTGCCTCCTATCACACCTGGCTCGGGGCGCGTTATCCAGTGACGGGTGCTTGCCAACCGCTAACCGCCCATGAACGGCACATCCGGGCTCGTGGATGAGCCCCTTACGGATTGACGGTGAGCGTGAGTTCCTGTGTCGCCTGCGTCTGGTGCGGGTGCTGTGCTGACGCTTGCAGACACTTGACGATGATCGTGTACGTTCCCGCCCTCTTAGGCGTGCCCGAGATGAGACCGCCCTTTGAAAGGCTGACCCGCCACGGTAGAACACCTCGGCCTCTCGGCCCGTACTTGTTCCAGGTGTAAGGCGGGGTTCCCCCGCTGGCCTGGAGCTGAAAGGAGTAGGGCTGACCGACAGTGGCCTCGGGCAGAGACGTGGTGGTGATTCGGAGTTGGGTCAGAGAGATCCCGGAGGCGGCCATATTGAGCTCCCCTGCGAATGGTACGTCCGTGAACGCCACAGTGGTGCCGGGTGACGTCGACCCCAGTGCTGCCAACCCGACAACATCTCCCGCCGGACCAGAGTCCGTCACAAAGCAGAAGTCGGATAACGCGCTGCTCCCCTGGCCCAGTACGTCTCCGGCCTGTACGGATATCGGCGACGCCAAAGTGAACGTGTTGAGCGTATTGACGATCGTCTCCGCCGGGCTGATTCCGACCAACACGTAACTGCCGGGCGTGGTCGTGGGCCGCCAGATTTCAAGGGCCATCAGAGAATTGGTGAAACTACCTTGGGCACTCCACGAAGTGATCTCGTTGATCCCGCTCGGCACGACGTAGCTGGGCACGCCCGATCCAGTAGAGACCTGCACGAGAGAGTTGACGGTACCCCCGAAACACCCTCTCGCCGAATCAGCACCCGTTTGTCCGATCGTCGTTGATGCTCCCGCCGGAGTGGCCATGGCCCCCGAGCCGAGGAGAAGCCCCCCAAGCAGCGTCGCGAAACTCAAGGCAGCGACCGTCAGCCGTGCGATTCGGTGCATGCAAGATCACCTCCCTTGAGGCCTCCAAGCCGTACCCACATCGCCTGCAAATGGTGTAACACGCCACATCAGCTCCGGCAATCGGGTGCCCTAGATCAACGGGCAGGTGGCGCATACAGCCTGCCCTCGACCGGGGATAGACGTCATCCGACGGAAGGTGTGGCTGAGCGAATGAGATTCCGGGGCTGACCTGGTTCTCTCGTTTGATCGGACATGTCGAACGATGGGTAGTGTGTCGACCGTGAAGTTTGTCCTCGCGTTCTCGCACAGCACGAGCGTCACAGTTGCCGAGGTGGCATTTCTCCTTCTACTGATCTCAGGGGTCTGGACTGCAGTTGCTTGGCTTGTCCGGGACAAGTGGGAGCGATTCCGGATGGTTGTAGCGGGGGTTCTCATTGCGGTGGCTGGACTGCTTCTCATCATTGCCACACATTGGGGCCATTTGTTTACTTAGGTCTACCTGGACCGGAACTCCTCGTACTGCTCGGCACCTTCAATGGACGGCATCCAATGATGCCGAAAGGGCGTATGTAACTCGACCGTTGGCGCTGGGAAATCCGCATCGGCGAAGCCCCCCACTGCAACGGCCACGGTCGGACGACCTTGAAACCTCCAAAACACCGTGGAACCGCAGGTAGGACAGAAGTGGTAGCTCACCTCGTCCCCGTTGGAGGTTCCGACGCCGTTGACCTCCACGCCGTTGAAAATCCTGGTCTCGCCCACGACGGAAACGTCTGCCTCGCTGAATACGGCACTGACCTGCAATACGCTGCCTGTCCGCCTCTGGCAAAACTCACAATGACAAGCTGCAACGACCACAGGCTCGCCCTCAACGGTGACCAGTACTCGCCCACAAGCGCACTCTGCCCTTCGAGTCATCCTAAACCGTGGCATACAGCGGACCCAACAGCAACAACCAGGCGGTCGGAAGGAGCGTGCCCCACAACAATAACCGGGACCGCTTCCGGCATGACGACGACGCAACGCCCAGCAAGCTCTATCTCCACTGTGACGATGCCGACGAGCTTGCAGACTCATGGCGGAAGGCTGGTTTAGAGGTCGCCGGTCCGGAGGACTACGACTACGGGAAGCGGGAAGGTACACACACCGATCTCGATGGGCATGTCATCCGGTTCGGGTCACCTCTGCGGTCTATGTGATTCAGTGACGGGCTATCCCAACACCGGGTCTCGGGGTCGCGTTATCTGCATTGGGACGCGGGAGCTGCTCGCGGTCAGATGACTGCCCATAATCGGCACATCGGAGTCCTGCCCCACTCGCATATGGCGGCGTCAAAGTGGGGCGCCTCAGATAGTCGAACGTTGCCGACAAACACCGATCACTCAGCCACGATCTGAAAGCCGACGGCTGGGTATCCGAGCCGCCAACGTCGTCACAAGGAAACAGGTGTTTGCAACAGTTGACCACACGTGGAACGGCCCGATCCCGACAACTTCGCTCGAAGTCGTGAATGTCGTTGGGGACTCAGCTGACAGGCGTGACCGCATCCAATCGGCGGCGAACCTCCCACGTGTTCACGCCGAGAGCACCCAGCAGCACCGCCGCAGGATCTGGTGGTTGGAGAGTGAGGATCTGGGCCAGCACCTGCTGGGACGTGACCTTGAGCCTCCGACGGTTGGGCTTGGACGCTTCCTCAAGCACTTTCTTTGCCGCGGGCGTCATGCGGAGGCGATCCTTTTGCGCGATGTCTCTGAACCTCGGCTTCTTCGGCACGGCGCGCACCGACAGGGGGGCGCGCCGGTGCAGGACCCCAGGCCCAGAGCGCCCAGAGCTTCCTGATCGAGCGAGTCAAGGGCCTGGCGAGCTTGCTGCAGGGTCAGGCCCAACACGACTTCGATCGAGGGATCCTCCAACAAGCCGAGCAAGAGGTGATCGGTGCCAGTTCGGCGATCACCTCGGCGACGAGCCTCCTCACTGGCCCGCAGACAGATGGCCCAGCCGTGAAGCATCTCTGGCATAACGGATTCGGTGGTCATGATGACTCCTTGTTGTACTTGGTGTGCACGGATTGGCGGGTGACGCCCAAAGCGTCTCCGATCTGCTGCCACGACCAGTTCTTTTCCCGGGCCGACGCGACGTAGTTCGCTTCGACCCTCTCAGCCAGGCGATGGAGCGCCAACGAGGCACGAAGCCCAATTGCCGGGTCATCCGACGAGAGATTCGCGCTGAGTTCTTCGATGTCCACGCGTGTCAGTTTAAACTGACACTGCTACTGTGTCAACCTAAACTGACACAGTAGATCGCCACACCGGGGTGCCCTAGACGGCCGGGTGATAGACAAACTTTCGGGCTCTGACGACCGGATGCTTGCTCTCCGCTCGCGGTTGGAATGCCCCCGGCAGATCGGACCCCGAGCACCCTGCCCGCGGACCAGTTCGACGACTCCCGCCGACCGTAGGTGTCCCAAAACGCGCGGACAAAATCCCGGTTGAGGGCGTCACCACCGGGCTGTGGACACCCTGGACGTTCTCGGCGCCACACTTCCCTCTCTTTTCCCACTTCCCGTCGCCGAGACCTCAGGAGGAGTAAGGCTGAGGCCACGGGACCGGGCCGACACCACTACCGTGGTGTGGTCCAGACCGACTCCCCATTGACGGTGTGACGGGCCTCAGTCGGGACACCGATGCGGGCAACCTCCTCGTCGCTCACCAATTCAGGAGTGGCGACTACGCGATGGTCCCTTCGGCGGCCGAGCATCCGGTGCCAGAAGTCGGCCTCCTGCCGGGCCGACTCGGTGGTCTCGATCTGACCGGCCCGCATGGAACGGTTGTGGCGGATGGATGCGAAGAGCACGGGGACGGTAGCGATGATGACTCCCAGCACCATCAGCGGGATCACAATGACTAGGACGCTCATAGACACGCGGCTGGCCGGTTCGGGGAAGCCAGTCCCTCCTCTGGCGATGTTTCTTACCCGACGGACGGGTGGCTCAAACTGACCTCGATACCTTCCGGGTCTGCCATCACACGGGCAACCGGGATCGCATGGCGAAGTCATCGTGCTTGGTGGCATGTCACCTGGAACTTCGTGTGGGTGAAACGAGCGGTGAACTAGTTAGACGCTTCGTTTGGTCGGCAACCGGACGAAGGGGATGGCACTCTCAGCCCCGCTGCGGCTGAGGTTGGGGCTCGACGCAAGCCCCGAAGACGGACCATGGCGCCCCTAAGGACTCGATGGCACCCTGCCCCCAACGGCAATTCGGTGGCACGAATTCCAACCACTGCAATCCCGATCAGTATCCGGCAATTCCGTGCTGTCCGTTTCAGCCGCCGGGGCTGAGTGTGGCGTGTCCGGGCGCAGTGGTCGAAGACCGACAAGACTGTCCCAGTGGAGGAATGACCCCTCACTCAGCAGGCCGAAGCCCGGCGGACGAGCACGAGGGGCGGCACGTTGGGTCCTAGACGCACAGAGGTGAGCACGATGAGCAATGAAGAGGCGGCACCGGAGACGATAGGCGTGACGGCGCAGTTGCTTACAACAGTCGACCTTGGACCTGAGATCGCGGGCATGGAGGGACAACAGCTTCGAATGCGTATGTTCACCTTCGAGCCCGGAGCCGTCTTCGGCCCGATTCACGACCATCAGGACAGACCAGGCATCGTCTACATACTGGAAGGAACGATCACTGACCACAGAAACGGAGCCGCTATGGACTATGGGCCGGGAGTGGGCTGGCCCGAGGATAGGAACACCACCCACTGGCTTGAGAACAGAGGTACGGTTCCGGCGGTGGAGATCTCGGTCGATATCAGCCGGATTGCCCAATAGCTTCTGCCACGGTAGGGCTGGGTCCTGACCCTGCCCCTATCACCGGGTCAGTGAGTCACTCCGGCCTTCTGGGCACCAAAATCCTCTCCTTGTCCCACGGCCGGTCATCGTGACCTCAGGTGGGATTGGCTGAGGTCCTCGAATCCAACGGGCCCTATGTGACCGCAGCCTCATTAGGGCTGAGGCAAGGGCTCGATCTCAGCCGAGAAGATTGGCCTCGGCCTCTTAGGACTCGACGGCACCCCCTGCCCCCCAACGGTACGACTGGGACATCCGTCCCTGGACCTCCTCGCGAGCGGCCCCCGGCCGAAACCGGGGGCCGTCGCTGTTCGACGGGGTGGATCAGTTGATGGTTAGCGGAATAGTGGCCTGAACGGTCGTCTTGGTCTTGACCTTCTTTGTTCCGTTGAGCGTGGTTACCGTCTCGGTCACGTTGACCGACACTGGGTACACAAAGGCGGGCAACTTCGTGCTCGGAGTCCCGGACAGCACACCTGCCGCAGACAGCGTCAACCCTTTGGGCAACCACAGCTTGTGCCACTTGAGGGTGGTCGTATAAGGACTGCTGCTAGTCCCGATGTTGGCCACCTGGAGGGTCATTGGACCGTAGGCCCCACCTCGTGAGGCGGGCGGAACTGAGGTGGTCAATATCGAAAATGAGCCAACCGGAGTTATGTCGACCTCGCCATTGCCAGAGCGCACACCACCGGTGTTCACCCAAGCCCCGTTGGCCTGGATCGATGGTGTTACAAAGCCCGAACCTCCGCCACCGGCACTTCCGCCACCGCCACCGCCGCCGCCGTAATAGCCACCACCGCCGCCGCCACCCGTCGACGTTTGCCCGACGGGAGCAATGCATACGTTGCCCGCGAATACGTCTCCGCCGGTTCCTCCCATGCCGAGGCTTCCCGGGGAACTTGAGGTGGCGTGACCAACGACAAGGCAGCCGCCGTCACCCCTGGGCGATGCACCCGCTGCGCCACCGCCCACCTGACTACCGCCCGCCCCGCAACCCTGGTCCTGGGCGGTGCAGTCGGTCCCCGAGGCACCGCCACCCGCTCCAGCAATGTCATTGAGGGCTACCGCGCCGCCACCACCGCCAGCCACGAGGACCCTCTCACTGATCCCAAATGCACCTGTCCGCACATCAGACGCGCCTCCACCCGGGGCCCCAGCAGGCAGGTTGGTCGCAGTATTCAGCACTGCCCCACCACCATTGAAGCCGGGGGTCGTGCCATTGCCCTGGCCACCAACGCACACGTCGAGTCCTTGGCCTGGGCTCACGTTGATCAGGCCAGCGGCGTGGCCGCCGAGGCCGCCACTTGCGCCCGATGACCCTGGGGTCGACCCACCTTGAGCGCCGAACGCATCGACTTGGATCAGGTTCCTCCCCGGCGGCACCGTGTAGACCGAGCACCCGGGTGTTGTGAACTGAGTCGTCGTACTTGCTCCGGCAACCCCGCCGCTGACAAGAAGCGGAGCGGCTGTAGCTGTGCCAGTCAGCACGAGGACGCTCGTCGCAAGTGCTGCAAGACGTTTCCTTGACATGTCTCTTTTCCTTCTTTCTCGAACTCAAAAAATTGATGGTCCACGGGAGTTAGCGAACCTGGCCTCGCACCGCACCGGTGCCGATAGCGGCCCCGAGGGACGGCATACACCGCCACGGGGAAGTGGACGGTGAGTTCAAATCGAACGTTGACCCATCGTTGATGGCGTGGGCCTACGTGAGCCATCCGCGCGTCAGGCAACGGATGGAAGCCTGTGGTCAGACCTAGCCGATCAACTGAGTTGGGACTAAGGACCCCGTATCGATCGCACTGCGAGGTGCAACTGACCTTTGACTCCGAGAGACCCAAAGAGCCGACGGAGCCGACGGAGCCGACGGACCAGCACAGCGGATTTCTTTTCGTACGTCGGAGCGTCCGAGTTGCGGGTGTCGAACTCCCCACGGTCTACTGCTTGAAGACGCCTCGTGCTCACGAGGGCAATGGACGGCAGATTCGTAGTCGTGAGGTCGCCGTCAGCGTCGATCACCGTGGCGGCCGTGAGTCCGAGCACGAGGACCGAGAGGCCGGCACAGCGCAAGGCCCGTGCCGATAGCTTCACAACCGCCCACCCGCGGCCCGAAGACTTCTTCCTCGACGAATGGCCATCAAGGTGGCACCCTCCGCTCTGGGTGCCGATCCTGCACCCGCCTGTCAGGGTTTTTATCACCAATTGAATCGCTGGTCACTTGCTTCAGTTCGGGCAAACATACAGTCGGGCTCCGCTAGTCGATGCAACACATATGGCAAACGATTTTGACCTGCGCGACGGACATAGCCCGCCCTGGTTCTGATCGACACGGAGGGTCGCCCTCGCTGTCGGGTCAGCGGGACATCCCTGGCCGTTCTCGGCGCCACACTTCCTTCCTAATCCCACTGCCGGTCGTCGAAGATCTCAGAAGGGAATACGGCTGAGCGACGACGAATGTAGGGTCAATGAGTGATGGTCCCTGTCGTTGCACTACCGCCGGGGGCGAGAGAGCTAGGAGACGACGAGTACCTGGCTGTCGATGGCAGAACCTGCTGAGTTGCTGACCTTGATGGTCACCCTGACGCTACCTACCGACCTCGGAGTCCCCGACAGCAACCCCTCCTTCGAAATGGCCAAGCCCTTGGGCAACTTTCCAGCCTTTGACACTCTGACCATCGGGTATCCACCAACCGCGTACTGGAAGGAGTAGGGCTCCCCAACGGCCCCAGGAGGAGGCGACCCGGAGATTGTCGGCGGAATACGAAGCACCTTCTCGTATGCGGCGGCGATGAGTGAGTGGCCATAGTCGGTCGCATGGATGTTGGGGTTTCCTCCGCCAGTCATGCACATGTGCGTCCAGTTACAGATATCTGCCACATTCTGAGGAAGAGCCGTGCCGAGATATGACCCGGTGACTTTCCAGTCGTTGGACTGGTAGGGCTTCTCAACATTGGCCACGTTGGCGCCGTACCTGCCGTAGACGGTCTTGAGCTCCGCATTAAGGCTACGGAGAACAGGAAGGCTCTCTTTAGCGAGTTCCTTGCTCGGTGGTCCCTTGAACCAGGCCCCCGAATACCAGGCCGCCAGGTAGGGGTCGTAGTAAGTCATTCCGACGATGGGCACGCCGCCACCCGCGCCACGCAGCCCCGACATGACAGTCGCCAAGTTAGCGTTGATGGCGGCCAGAGACCTGGTCACACAGGTTGAACTGAGGGCACCAGTGATGCCACACCCATCGATGTCATCGCCTCCGATGTCAATGGTGACAAACGCCACCTGGCCCGGGTGGTCTTGCAAAAAAAGTTCAGCGTCCCCAAGCTGGTCCCCGGTCGTGTAGTTCTTGCACAGCCCACCGTGAATCATCCTGGTGGTCGAATCACCAGCACAGCCAAGGTTCTTGAGGACCAGCCCCGGATTGTGAGTGCTCAGTTGGGAGTAGATGTCATCGACATAACTGTGACCCGGGTCGGCACCACCGCCCGTCGAGAGAGAGTCGCCGAGGGCCAGGTAGTAGCGGGTGGGAGGGGCGGCGCTCGCGCCGGATTGCGGGGCCCACGCCACTACCAACGCGATCAAGGCCAAACACAAGCCGATGCCGGCGCCGGCGGACTTTCCGATCATGATCATTACCCCCACCTCTAGGTGCTTCGAGAGATGTCTACTCCCAATTTGTTATGGGAACATGAGGCACACCGGCCCCCCTGGAGATGACCTACAGCCCGCTCGAGAGAGTTCGGGTATTGCCGCGTTACCGAGCCGATCGGCTCGCCCGAACCCATTGATGTGACCATTACCACTGGTCTTGTCGATACCTACTCAACGCCTAAACCGGCACTAGGCGTCTCAGGCCCTCTCCTCCCGTGCCGCCGCTGCCCTCCTCGTTCGGGTGGGATTCCCGGGCGGCCGCCGGCCTCCGGGCGCCGTCCGTCCTGGCCCGGCCGCCCTCCCTCGTCCTCCCTAGTCCCGGGCCCGCCGCCTGGCCTGCGCTGCGCTTTCGGGGTTGCTCCAATTGCAGGGTTACTGATCCAACGACCTCAACAGGACTGGGGCTGAGGCTTGCGACTCGATGCCAGCCGGTGGACATCCCAGCACTGAAGACTCGATGGGACTCCCTTCCCTCCAACGACGCATCGGGGTCATTGTCGAAGGCGAACTTGACGTTGAGTAAGGGGTCAAACGGTTTGCTCGATCTACTGCTCATATGGAGATGCGGTGAATATTCTCCCATCCGTCTCAACGCCAATTTGCGTCCCCAGCTGCCTCGGTCAGATACCATGCCCGACACAGGTTTGCGGTGAGTAGTTGCTGCTATTCGTGCCGTCGGGACAAGTCGAGGCGTTCCAGAACACTCCGGTGAGCGTGGCTCCCGAGAATTCGGCACCGGTGAAATTGTCCTGGCCGAATGACCCGTTGGTCAAATTCGCACCGGTGAGGTTCGCGTTGGTCAGCGTGGAGTAGCCCACTGAAGCCCCCGTCAGATTGGCATCGGTCAGATTGGTCCCGTTCAGATTGCCCGAGATCAAACCAGATCCTGACAAATCGGCACCGGAGACATCGAGTCCGGACATGTCGGTCTCGTTGAAGTCGGCTGCGTGCAGGTTCACGCCGGACAGATTGTCACCGGTAAGCACCGTTTGATTGAAGAAAGCTTGAGACAGATTGGTACCGGTCAATATTGCATTCTGAAGATCGACCAGAGCCAGATTGGTGCCGTTCAGATTGGCATTGGTCAGGTTGACACCCGCCATGTCGGCGTTGAACAGCGCAATCCCAGTCAGGTCGGCATGGCTCAGGTCACAACCTTGAAGGTTGGCGAAGTACCCGAAATACGAGCAGTTCTGTACTGCTGTCGGCTTCACCGTGATCTTTCGGGAGGGCTTGCCAATTGGCATCCAACCGTAGATTCCGCCATCACCGTGCAATGCACGGGCTGCCACAACGGAGATGCGGTAGTTCTTCCCGTTGGCCAATGGATAGACGGGACACGAGGTAGTGCCATCGGCGTCGCAAGTAACCGTCGTCGCATCCCTGTGGGTCGCCGTCACGATGTAACCGTCGATCTGCTGGCCGGTGGTGTTGATCGGTGGCGTCCATGAGACACTGACGGCGGTGTGGAGTGGGATCAACTGCACATTGGTGGGTGGACCAATGAGTTGGGATTTCCACGCATAGGCCGGGGCCGCAAGACTGATAGACACCGCCGCGGTCGCCACCAGACAACCTCCCACTGCCAGGATCTTTCGACGACTGCGCATTCGGGCTCCTTAGAACTTCGTTGCCCTCTCCCCCGTTTGTGAGCCTTCCACAGAAGGCATCTCCACGCCATAGTCATCGAGTACAGGCCCACCTGGCCGAGGCAAATGGTGTTGGTGCATTGCAGGATCCTCGGTGACGGCAATTCGAGACGTCCCATACCGCTGCCGGGTCGGCGGGGCACCCGGCCGTTCTGGGCACCAGGCTCATTTGCATAACGGCCGGTCGCCGTGACCTCAGGAGACGTACGCATGAGGTCCTCGGATCTAACGGGCCCTATGCGGCCTCGACCCCGCGACGGCTGAGGGTGGAAGTTGATCGCGGTCCCAGAGAATGGCCACAGCGACCTGAGGGCTCGACGGTACCACCTGCCCCGAACTAGCCACGAGTGGGGCACTCGCCGAGCTGCCGATCGGGACCGAGGAAGCAGATGGCTTGATGCCACCACGATCCGAAGCATTTGTGGTCTGGCCGCACTAGCGTTGACTCGTGCCGGACGTTTGTACTTCCGGTGAGAGTGAGGAGTTCCCGTGCTCGATCGGATCCTTTTGAAACGGACGATCACAAAGCTCACTGGCCTGACGGCGATATCTGCATTGGTCATGTTCAGCTTCTCGCCTACCGCTGGGGCCAGGGAACCGAAGCCTACCGTCTCGTCGTTCACTGCCTCCGCAGATTCACCCAACGAAGTGCTGACCGCCTCTCCGCTTGTCCTCTACAACTCGGGCGGACCGATCACACTGACGGCTGATGTCTCCAACGCAACATCTTGTTTCTTCAGCACGAATCGCTTGGTGGCCGGAATGCCGACGACCATTCCCTGCGCAAACGGCCCTGTGACGGCAACGGGTGTCACCCTTCCCGCCAATAGTGGCAAAAGGGATTTGAAGTACAATTTTCATCTGAAAGTCTTCGGTCGAGGTGCAACGAGAGCCACGCTGCTGACGGTAACCGTGACCACTCAACCCATCCCGCCAGTCCCCGATTGCATCGAGACCGGCAGCACTTGGGATTTCAGCATCCCGGAGCTTCCCGCCCTCAGTTTCCAGGAGACCTTTGGTCCTGGATTCACGTTCACGTCGACGAGTAACTTGGCTGCCTTTGGTGGCGGGAGCTATTCGGTCGTTGATGGCGTTCTCACCGAGACATTCGCGGAAGGCGGTGTCTCGGTGAGCACTTGGAATGGTTCCGAATATTTTGGATTGATTGATCTGCCTTACCTTGGAGAGAGCGGATTCGCAGTAGAACCGACGGGGGGCCTGCCCGTGGGTTGCTAGTTGGAAGCCTTCCGTCCCCTCAACATTCGATCGGGCCAACCGGCTGATGAGTCCGGCTTCCGCCTCGTCCGAGGATCGTTTTGGCTCTCTCCGACGAGCGGTCACTGATTCCCTTGCAGACGCAGTGATCAAAACGCGGAGCGGCGGCCGGTGTTCTGCTGCTCCGAGTCCCTGACAGCACCCAGGCCGGACAGATGCAGCCCTTCGGGAGGTGACCTCTTTTTCCACCCTCAAGGTGGCCAGGGCATACGGCTTATGACTGTGCTAAGCCTGTCTCGCGACACGGAGGTGCGACATTGGGAGCTATCCACAGACGGCGAGCGCCCACCCGATGAAGCGGCGGCGCCGTAGTGGTGGCTCCGTGCTCACGGTGGCCACGGTGGCGGTCATTCTGTCGGCGGTTGGTGCCTCAGCCGGAGTTGGCACTGCGAGCGCAAAGGGAGCCGGACAGACCGCTTTCCAGCGCCACGCGGGTTCAGCCGCGGCCACTCTCTCAGCTACGTCCGCTGGTCAAGCCGCGTCCACGGCTCAAATTGATTCATTGACGGTCTCCCCAAACCCCGCAGTCGTCGGAACCGACCTCACCATCACACTCCAGTACTCGGGTGGATCCCCTCAATCCGAGTTCGGGTTCGTCATCACAGACCTGAACGATGAGTTCGATCCGTTCTCCTGCACAGGTACTCTTGTTTCCGGAACCTCGACTGACGGTATCGAACAGGATGTCTGTCCCATCCCCTTGGGTGCGTATGTCGGGCTTTACGACATTCAGGTTGTGCTCTTCAGCCCAGGTCCTCCGCCCTCAGTCCAATTCATTGGCGGCGAATCCCCATTCACGGTCGTCTCCCCTCAAGGCCCGGAGCTCAGGATCACGACATCATCACTTCCCAGCGGATCGATGTGGAGCAGAACCAACAAGACCCACTATTTGGCTGATCTCGTTGCGAGCGGCGGGAACCCTCCGTACAAGTGGTCGCTGGCGGGCGGATCCTTACCTCCGGGCCTCACCCTCCACAGGGGCACGGGTGTGATTTCGGGCAAAGCGACAACTGCAGGGACCTACTCGTTCACCGTGCAAGCCGTCGACAAGAGGATCCGGCGGACGCGGACTACCCCCTCGTCGCAGTACACGGCCTCGGTGATCCTCTCGATTCAGATCTCCTGACCAGCCAATCCCAGTACAGGGGGCCTCGTTGAGTTGATTGGTGATCTTGGGATCGCAACCTACCTGGCGCAGTCCCATTCCACCGGCTCATTGCGACACCATGGCCATTCTGGGCGCCAGACTCGACTCGACTTTCTTCCACAGCCGCTCATCGAATCTCAGCAGACAGAGGGACTGAGGTCCAGCACCCCCTACCTCGGCTTCATCGCGTCTTCTCTGTCCAGCGACTCGTGCGGAGTCGACTTCGGCCCGGTGGCTCCAGGCTCTGCATTCGTCGTAGGCGGTGTGCCTGGTGAGGAAGCCATTGAGCCTGCCCACCAGCGGTTTTCCAGGTGTCGGAGCGCGGTGTGGTGAGTGTCGCTCAGTAACTGATAGTTCCCGTATAACGACTGGTTATTGCAACCGTCTCGGTCGATCCAACGATCGAGACCGTTGTGCTAACGCCCGTGGTCGTAAACATCCCACTAGCGTCTGAGAACCGACCGGTGCCGCCCGTAATCGTGTTGACAACCATGTTCTGCACCGGAGGTCCGAGGGTCCCCATCCCCGAGGTGCTCGTGAACAGCTTGTCGCCGTTCGCCGCGACGGTGGTCGCCGTTCCAGTCAGACTGAACCCGTTCGAACCCACCAGGACGAACTGCGCATCTCCGCTGCCAGTGACTGCTCCCAAATGGGAGAGATGACCGGAACTGACGGTGGTCCCCACCCCCGTGATCAGACTAACCGTCGTGATGGATGTGGTTGTGCCTCTTAGCGACCGGTCAGTTCCCTTTGCCGCACCCATCGCTGCCGTGGGGCTCATTGCGATCACCGCGAGCATCAAGCCCGAACAAATCAGTATCAGCCTGCCTCGTACCATTTCTGCCATCCCATTCTCGGTTCGATCCAGACCCCTTCTGCTTGCCCACAATCGGCTCTCCCCTGCGTCGATCGGAGTCGAAGTGGAGGCCCGAGCGTCGGTAGCAGGTGAGTCCCTTCCGCTGGTCGGCCGGCGGCGACTCTTCACTCCAACCTTACGCCTCTTTCTCTGGGTTGGTAGGAGGATTGTTGACCTGGACCTAGCCCGAGCCAGCCTGGTGCTGACCCGCTTTTCGCGCACGGTTGGTGGGATTTCTGATGCCACCCTGATAAATGTCGATCATTCTGTTCGAACTCGAGAGGAGTGCATCCGGTAACCCGTAGGTCCCGCTCGCGACAGCCCACAGAGGGTGACCGGAGCAGTCCTGAAGTGCCCCGGAACGCCGATCGTGTTGACATCACTGATGCCATTTTGACGCCTGTCAACTATCGGACCCGCCAGGCGCCTCCCCAACAGGTTGCCAACTCGAATGACCAGTTGGCCAAGCAGCGGTCTGTTTTCAAAGACAGCTCCTCCGCACCCTCACTGGATCAGCGCATCGGCGAAGGGTCCATGCGAATCGTTTGATGCAACGGGGACTGGTTACGTGACCGACAAGACCTCAAGGGCCGTTACCGAGCCGTCGGTCCCAATACAGACATCGCCTTTGGCCGACCCCGGAATTTTGAGGCCATCCCCGGTGTCCGAGGTCACTTCGGCCGAGAACTTCTCGGCGGTGGGATTGTTGCCTGCCTTCTTGACGTATCCGGGGCACTTCGTAGCGGACCTGGGCGACAGCGTAGGAACGCCGATGGATGTACTGCCACCAGACAGCCAGTTGATCGTTCCACCGCCTGTCAGGGTGGTTGAGGGCATCATCAGTGAGCCTCCGCCGGTATTGCCCCCGTTGCACCCAGATACCGCTATGTTCGCGGTTCCGGTAATCGTGGTGCAAACGATGGAACTCCCGGTCCACGAGAATTTCAGTGCTTGTCTGATGGTGATCGAGTTGTCCGTCCCGATACACACCGCCCCCCTTTCGGTTCCCGGAATCAAGATACCGTCACCGGTATCCCCGGTCACCGAAGCTGCGAACGTCTCGGCGGTGGGATTGCTGGCCGCCTTTCTGGCGTACCCCGGGCATTTCGCAGCAGACGTGGCCGACAGCGTGGGAGTCCCGATCGTTGTGCTGCCTCCGGACAGCCAGTTGATTGTTCCACCACCCGTCAAGGTGGTGGCAGGCATCGACACCGAGCTTCCCCCGGTGTTACCACCGATACATCCGCTCACCGTGATGGTACTCGTGGTGTTTCCTGACAGCGCCGTGCACGTGATTCTTCCAGTGCTAGCACTATGAAGGCTGATGGTGTCCGACGTGGTGATAGTCAGCGATGGCGTTGCGGTTGCATCCCACTCTGTAGCGGGCGTCGGGTAGCTCGATCCGCCCCCTCCACCGCCTGCAAATCCGGCGCCACCGCCGAAATATCCGCCACCGCCGCCAGCATTGTCGTTGACACCACCACCGCCACCAATCATTCCATCTCCCGACGAGGAACTCATGTGGGGGCCAAATTGAGCACCCTCACCCGGTCCGTTCAAGGTTCCCGGAGCCCCAGGAAAGGGCCCTCCGCCAGCCTGATCCGCATTGCCTCCGGGGCCACTGTTGGAGGCACCTCCCCCACCGCCGGCGACGACCAAATAGATGCCATCGCCGAAGACCGCCGAGCCGCCGCCTCCGCTTCCGCTTCCACCGGCACCACCGTTTCCGGCACCAGTGCCGCCATCATTGCCGTTGGCTGCGACGGTGGCGACAAGTAGCTCGCCCGAAGTCACGCTGACATTCGACGTGACAATGGCACCTTCGCCGCCCGGCCAAACGACGCCAACGCCGTTGGAGGCGGCGCTGCCGCTCCCGCCGACTGCGGTGACGGCGACGCTGGTGACCCCGTTTGGGACCACGACCGAGTACGACCCGGCAGTGCTCGAAGAGAACAGAGTGGCGGTAGTGGCCCCGGCAGGTCCTACACCCAATGTGGTGCTGGCGGCTACGGAGACGGTTGTCAGACCCCCGAAAATCAACGTTCCGACCGCTAGGGCTCGCACACTCCTGCCACCAAGCAAGACCATGGCCCACACCACCTTCCAGGCCCGCGGCAAGCAAACGTGCCTGCACTCGGCCTAGCACCTTTCCACGGCGGCTGCCATCTCCGGTCTGGGAGACCCTACTGACCCATTGGAAGGACACCTGTGACCATTGGGGTATTTCACAAGGTAGCAAGACGACCCAGGGCCCCTTTGCGACCACTGAAGGTGGCCCCGAGCTCGACGGCTGGAGGAAAGCTCTAGCCCGGCAACAAGCACCAATATGACCCCCGCGCTAACCACCTCGACCTCGAGTTTGGAGCTACGCCGAGCTCTGGACCTCCCTCGGACGAGGGCTGAGGTTCGGGGCTCCATGCCAGCCCAGTAGATTGCCAAAGCGCCTCTGAGGCCTCCATCGCACCCCTGCCCGCAACGGCACATGTGGGCGTGTGGAAAACACGCCTGGATGTGCTGGAAGGGGGCTATCCCCAGCGGACGAATCCGGTTGTCCGCATTCCCTCAAGAACCAAGTTTCTCTTATGTTTGGCATGTGACGACAGGCGAGGTAGAGAGCCCGGATCAGCCACCGGCCGACCGCCGGACGGTTAGGGGCTCCGGAGCCCGATTCGCAGTCCATCTCGGTCTACTGTGCTCAGCCGCCGCTTCAATCGGCACGCTTCAGCTACTGCATGTTCGGATCGCGTACCACACCGTCGTCGGCCTGGTGTTCGTCGGGCTGGTAGTCGTGCATCTGGTCCAGCGTCGCTGCTAGGTTCAAAGATGCCTCTGGGGAACAGGAGGGTGTTATGCGTCGCTTAGCCCTGGTTCTTACAATCGCCTCTCTTGGAGGTGGACTCGCGATTGGAGCGGTGTCCAATGTTGCGGCCGCAACTGGTCATCCTGCCAAGACCACCTGCACCGTCTTCAATGGGTACAGCCCGCCAGCCAGCGGACAAGCAGTTTGTGCCTACGGAAACGGGACCGTCACCAACAGCGGGCTCACCATTCAATGGGCCAATGGTCAGACATCGACAATGTCCCCACCTAGTTCCTCAACCCCGATCAGTGACCGACGGTGCCCGGTGCTCGCCTTCGCGACTCTTTCTGCGGCGTTTAGATTTACGGGTGGCACCGTAGTCTCTGGGCCCCTCGCGGGGTCCCACGTCAGGGGCAGGCTCTGCGAATACATGGTGAACCCATCACGGGGGGTCCCACCTGGGTCGGAGTACTTCCAGAATGAGGGGCTCTTCCACATTTGAGCCTGCCCCACGGGTTGGGGGAGGCGGCGGCGAGTGTGCCTCAGAACACCGGTTCGGAGGCGATTATCGCCTGCCACTGATCTGCCTCGCTCGTTGCCGCGGCAGAGCAGGTCGAGGAGAAGTTGGGTCGGACCGACGTGCTGGTCAACAACGCCTGGATCATGTTGCTTGCTCCGTTTACCGACGAGCACCATCAGGACATCGACGGATGATCGAGACCACCTGCTTGGTGCCATGAATGCCGCCGAGTCCTTCTCGATCAGCTCCGGGACAGCCATGGGGATCTTGTGAATCTTTCCTCGGTGGCGGGGCGCACAGCCAGGGCCGGGAACGCCGTCTCCTCCGCCACTAAGTGGGGGATGAACGGCTGGTCCGAGGCACTTCGCCAAGAACTGCACCCTGATGTCCGTGTCATGGTCATTGAACCTGGTGCCGTAGCTACCGAGCTGACTGACCATATCAACGACCCTAACGCCAAGCAGTCAGCCGAGCAGAGGTACCAGCAGATGGCCATCTCCGCAGAGGACATCGCTGACATCATCGCCTTCGCCGTCACCCGTCCTCACCGTCTGACGTGCTTGTATGGTTCCCGTCCCGATAGAAGGTGATGCCACCGACTCCCAAGTGACGCATCCCCAGACCGGGTGAGATAATCAGACTGTGCGGCGAATGGCACCGTTGGGAATCGTATCGACTGCGATGCTTCTGATTGCTGGGTGTGGTGGGTCTCCTCAGGCAGCTCGGCACACTCCGACTACCACCCGGCCCCGATCGACCAGCACCACTTCGGCATCAACGGCGGTCAGCCAATCTGGCGTCGTAACGACTAAATCGACCTCGGCGGCTCCGGTTTTATCCCTACCCACCCTCACAATCGCGAGTTGGACAGGCCGAGAGCCCGTCACCCTGTATTTCTCGGGAGATGCCGGGGACATTGCGACTGGTATCACGTGGTCCGTCTGGGACCAGTCGGAGGCGATCGGGCATGCGGTCAGGCAGGAGTTGAGCTGTGTCCCGGACTGTGCTCAGGGAACCGCGACGCCCTACCCGGTGACGCTGACATTGACCATGCCAGTCGATGGAGCGTACACGTCCATCCAGGAGCAAACGGCCGACGGCAAGGGAACCACCGAGACGTTTTCGCCTCGTGAGGTCCAAGGAGTGTGCCCGAACAGCGATCAGAACAGTTGCGTCTTCGTCGTCAAGTGAGCCGGTGGCTTCGCTGCCCGCGATGCTCGGGGGCAGGAGCACCAGGGTGCACCAGACCGCCGGCTGTGCGGCGATTATTCGAGGGGAGTGACGGCTTATGGGCTCGACTCCTGCACCTCCTGGGCGAACGCCAGGGCCAACGTGGCAGCAGCAGTTGCCCTTGCGGCGCGAGCCGTCTGGCTAACTGACCAGGATCGCCGCATCGACGCCTGGAGTTCGCTCTCGGCGAACTTGAGATAGAGGTCTCGCTTCTCAGGCGCACTCATCGACCCAAGATGAACAAGAACCGCCTTCTCTCTCATGGAAGCCTCCGAGCCTGATGAGTTTCGCACCCGCCCGATTGGCGGAGATGTACTGCTGGCGAGGGTATCGCACGAGTAGGCGTGGACTCTTGGAGACCGTTCAAGTGATTGGCAAGGAGGGTGCCCCCTGATCACCGGCTCGGGGCGCGTTATCGAGGGTCGTGTGCTTGCCATTTGCTAACCGCCCATGAACAGCACCTATGGGATAGGGGCAGGACGTTGCAAGCTGACTCAGGTGGGACCAAGCTGGAGCGTGCCCGAAAACCGATTCGTCGGCGAGATCGCCAGAACCTATGACCAACCTGGGACAGGGATGTTCGCCGACGGCGTTCTCGAAGCGACCGTCGACTGTCTGGTCGAGTTGACCGACGGCGGAGCGGCGATGGAGTTCGCTATTGGGACTGGCCGGGTAGCTGTTCCTTTGGCTGCCCGGGGTGTTCCGGTCGCCGGGATCGAGTTATCCGCAGACATGCTCGACGTACTGCGGTCGAAACCCGAAGCGAGCGATATTACGGCCGTCGAAGGCGACATGGCCGTGACATTCGTGGAGGGCGAGTTCTCCCTTGTCTACCTGGTCTTCAACACGATCCAGAACCTGACGACGCAGGACGAACAAGTGGCGTGTTTCGAAAACGCTGCCCGGCACCTTCGCCCCGGTGGCCGCTTTGTAATCGAGACCAGCGTGCCCAGTCTTCGCCAGCTACCACCGGGCAACTCCGGTGTCGCGTTTGCATTGACGGAGGACTACATCGGCATCGACGACTTCATTGACCGCACACACAAGCAGATCTCCCGTTCGCGGCACTTCAACCGACTTCCTGATGGCAGCTTCACCGAATTCGCGGCACCGTTCCGATATGTGTGGCCGGCTGAGTTGGACCTAATGGCTCGGATCGCAGGAATGACGCTGGAACATCGATGGGAATGGTGGGATCGCTCGCCGTTCACGGGTGAGAGCCCTTGGCATGTCAGCGTGTGGCGTCTCCCGGACGCTTAGACGCACGCAGACTGGATCGCCGGGCTCCTTCAAATCGTGGGGGCCAGCCTGCCCCAAACACCGGCTCGGGACGTTATCGATCTTCGCCGACAGGTTGGAAGGGTGATCAAGGATTAAATCAGTGTTGAAGGGTCGTCTCCATCCTGCGCAGCAGCGAGAGTTTGCGAGGCGAGTCTTTCCTGCAGTATCTGCTGAAACTCAGTAGCCGTGAACTTGCACGGGATGAAGCAACGCTTCTGGCACGTTGAGCAGCGGTGCAGCATTCGAAGTTCCGCCACCGCCGGTGGGTCAAAAGTCGGCATGACTATTGAATCGGCTTGTCATGGCATCCCCTTGACCGATTCCCTCGCCTGCCTGGGCGACCCGCTTCCGTCATTCGGAGGCAGGGTCGCTTTATCCGGCGTACGGTTCATCCGTGCCCGCTGTCCTGATCGGTGTAGGTGGTGTCCTGATCGTGCTCACCTTCCTCCTTGCCTTCACGATCTTCGGGGTGCTCTCGGCCGTGCTCGGAATCGCATGTCTTGTGGCGGGCGCATTCATGCTCAGCCGACAACGGCCGGGTGAGAACTGACGGAGTCAACGAGTGGACCTTCTCGTCCTGGCAACTCGCACCGGCGTTGACAGCCCTCGACCGTCGCAGATCCGGTGATCCGGTGCACACTCAGTGCCAAGAGCATTATGGGATGCTTCCCCGAGAGTGATATGGCCCAGTATGAGCAGCGCGGCAGCGCACTAGCTACTCTGAGATGTCGCCGTTACCCAGCGAAGCCGTCTGAGTGACCAACCCCATTCGCATTCGCATGGGCACCCGATGTCCCCGATTTAACGGCGTACCAGGTGCCCGTATATGGACCCGCCGGACCATTGGGACATGTGTACGATCCTGGCGAGGACGGGGTGTTGATGCCGTTCTTAACGACCGTACCGCTGAGAACACACCCGACGTCGGGGGGGGTAACTGCTACTGGTGATCGTGAGCGTGAGCGCCTTCTGCTTCGCCTTCGCCCATATGCCGGAATCTTTTGCGCCATTCCCAGACCCGTCGGAGAACACGTGGTGCGTGGTGATCGTCATGGTTCCCACGAGGTTCCCGTCGATTCCGAGGTTGTAGTTGCCCTAGACACCCGCGAAGGCAGGCGTTGCCACAAGAGTTGATCCAGCGAGGATGACGGCGACGCTTCCCACCAGGAATGGAATGCGATACTTTCCCACCTTCGTACCTCAAGTCTGGGTCTCGTTGTGCCCTGCTCTACAGCTGAAAGGCATTGAGTCGAGCCGTTAATGAGCAGCCCATAAATGTCGCCCGATTCGGTGCCGACGTGTCACCAGAGACGCTCGACTGGATGACACCATCAAAGGCGTTCGCCGACGCCGTTGCGTTGACCGGTTGAGGACACAGCACTTCGGTGACAGGCGGCCCGCCTCGCTCGGCGATAGCGTCAAACGATTGCATCGCAATCACCCAACGCTTCGGAGGTCGCCATGTCCCAGGTCCGTGTCCACAACTTCTCGATCTCCCTGGACGGGTTCGGGACCGGTGAAGGCCTCACGTTCGACGCCCCGTTCGGGCACGCCGGCCATCGTCTGCACGAGTGGATGATCGCCACCCAGTTCGGGCGCTCGATCATCATGGGTCAGACAGGCGGCTCGACCGGTGTCGACAACGCGTTCGCGGAACGCCTGAATGTCGGGTTCGGCGCCGAGATCATGGGTCGGGCCAAGTTCGGCCCGCAGACCGGCCCGTGGACCGATGTCGGCGCCGACGACGAGTGGCGTGGCTGGTGGGGGCCGAACCCGCCATTCCACACGCCGGTGTTCGTGCTCACGCACCATTCGCGCCCGTCGATCGAGATGGAGGGCGGCACCGTGTTCCACTTTGTCGACGCCTCTCCGCAGGAGGCCCTCGACCTCGCCCGGGAGGCCGCAGGTGACCTCGACGTGCGCATCGGCGGTGGCCCGACCGTCGTCCGCGACTTCCTCGCTGCCGACCTCATCGACGCCCTCCACGTCGTGCTGGTGCCGATCCTGCTCGGCCGAGGTGTTCGACTGTGGGACGGCCTCGAAGGCATCGAGGAGCGCTACAACCTCGAGGCAGTCTCGTCACCGACCGGCGTTACCCACGTGACCTTTACACGCCGATGACCGATCCGGCGGACGAGCTGACGACTTTCCACTGATCACCGGCTCGGGGTCGCGTCCTCTGCAGTGAACCGCGGGAGAGCTCGCGGTTAGTTAACTGCCCATGAATGGCTGCGCCAAGTTTCGGCTTCGCTGGCCGGCCTCCGGGCCCTGGCCGTAGGCGGGCCAGGCCTTCGAGGCCGCAGCGCTGGGGGTTTTCCTGCAGAACCCTTAATAGCAGCAAGACGGCCGGCGATGCCCAAATGGAGGCAACGCCGGCCGTCTTCAGCCGATTGAAATAGGCACAGACTACGGGTGGAAAAGTGGGGTCATCGGAGGCACCACTGCATCACCCGCGTGAGCGAGGGGCGGCAGACCGAAGGCAGCCTCGTAGGAACCCAGGAGTGAGTAGTGGTTGTAGGCGGTGCCGTCGGTGATCGGGTAGTGATTCGCCTTGTTGGTGATTACGATGGTCACGACGTGGCCACCTCCGGGGTCGGCCCCGCAGCAGCCGGTCCCAGGGAGTCCCTGGTCAGAGAAATCGTCCTCGTCCCAGGTGACCACGATGGCGTTGCGACCCTGCTGCCAGGACTTCGACGCGGTAATCGCCGCCACGGTGTTGCCCACGTAAGTGTCACCGGTCGAGATCAGCGAGTTCTCATCGCTACAGGTGCCGGTGCCGTGCATGTCGTGGCACTGGTCGGGAACCACCAGGCTGAAGTTGGGAAGTGAGTTGTTGGCCAGGTCGGTACCGAGTTGTGTGTCCGGGACCATGTTGGCGATCAATCCCTGGGTTCCGGTGAAGTTCAGGAACGGATTGTGCTTGGACGCATACAGAGCCACAGTGCTATTCGGGTACTTGAAGGTGTACGGCCCATTGGCGTTCGGACCGGTAACAACCAACTGTCCCGGTGGCGGTGTAGGAGGAAGGCTTTGGAAGTACCCCTTCCATGTCATGCCGTGGGCCGTGAGCTGATCGGCTAGGGACTGCGAATTGACCGTGTGGTCAACGGTGGTGCCGGCGCAGTTCGGATCGGTGCTGGCCAGCGCAGGCGTGCAGTAGAACTGGTTGTCATCCTGAATCCCGAAAAAGTCGCCTCCGATGTTGGCGACGTAGTTCGGCTCGCTCGGATGAGTGACTCCCCAGTAGTTGGTGGCGAGACCGTACTGGCTTGCTAACGCGTTGATGTTGGGAGCGTTGGAGTTGCCGATAATGGTCCCGTAACTGGTGTTCTCCATCATGATCTCAACGATGTGTTGATAGCGGGGGATGGCTTTGTTCGGGGTACTCGACGGGCCCGCTGCGCTCACGCCGGCCATGCCCACCCCAACGATTCCGGTGAACGCAAGCGCGCTCAGGCTAAGACGCTTCAGCTTCATAGATGCGGCTCCTTCATTGGTTGGTTGCGGGTCGTGCACTGCCTGCCCCCAACACACCGGCCCGAGGACCCAAGTCACACATCAGCCCAACGGGCCTAGGTTGACGCTAACTCGCTCAGGTGGCCGATCAGTTACGCGGAACTGAAGAGGGAATGAACCTTGGACCACAAAGCTGTGGCAACTTCGTGAGTTCGATGTGAACTCTCTCGACAGGTCTGGAGTCCCAGAAGGAAGTCCCCCTAGGGCACGTGTCGGTCAGACCTGATACCACTGATGAAAAAGAAAGGCCCCACCAAAGCGGAGCCTTTCTTGGCACCGATCGCTCCCCTCAGGATCCCGAGGTGCTCGAACAGACCGTCGCGGCGACCTGTCCGGTTCCCGCGTGGCCTGGGTCCTCGAGACTGGAATTGCGCCGAGCTCCCTCCGTGGGAGTAAGGCTGAGGCTTGGGGTTGATCTCAGCCAAGAATATGGTCACCCCCCTTAGTACTCGACGACACCCCCCCTGCCCCCGACCGTCACATCCGGACGTGTGGATAGCTGCCACCCCCGTTGCACGCAACCTATGGCCTGAGTGGGGCGTCACACGGCATCATGAAACGATGGCGGACCGGCGAGTGAGGACGACGCTCGGAGGAAGGTCGAGGCCCGCGTGACCGACTGCGAGGGCGCTCGGTTGAGCTCGATCGTGCCATGCGGGCACGCCCACGTGGTGGGTCACATGCTCTGCCTGAAGGAGTCGGTGCTCCTGCGGTTTCCTTCTCCACCCAAAACGCCAACCCGGACCTGGCTGTTCGTCGTGGCCCTGGCCACCGAGCTCGTGCGGTGGTTTCTGTGGCTGTGCTTCGAGGATGTCCTCGCCAGAGGGTTGTTATAGTCCTGTCCAGACGGAGATGGGAGGCTTCAATGAAGCCAGGGATTTCGACCCTAGATACGCGGGGGACATCCACTCACGACGCTGCTCGGCATGATGGCAAACGTCTCTTTATCGATGGCTCTGTCCTCTTGGCCTGCGTGGTGTTGGTCGGCGCGGCTCTCGCGAGCCTGATGGTCACAGCGAGTCCGGCTGGGGCTTCGACCGGCTCCACCGGCATCCTGACGGGCAACGTCATCGTCAAGGGTGCTCCTGCTGGTTTCTTCGGTGAGGTGGGCGTGGCGGTCTGCCCCAGTGGTACAGCAGCGGCGGCATCGGTTGGCCTCTGTTCCTCGCCGCAGTTTGCGGTGTCCGGGTCGGGTGGCAGCTACACCCTTTCACTCGCCGTCGGGACATGGCAGGTCCGTGAGTTTTACTCTTTGGGTTACGGGGGGGGCGCCTTCATCGGCCGGCCCCGGATCGTCACCATCGGGGCGGGCCAGACCGTTCGTCAGAACATTGCCATCGCCTACCAAGAGCCAAGTGCCGTCTCCGGGACGGTGGCGGTAAGCGGCGTACCTTTGGGCGTCACCATCGAGCAGCAGTCGGTCATCGCATGCCCCTCGTCATCACCCATTGTTGGAAACAACCTGTCGCCCCTCTGTGCGACCGATTTTTTGAACCTGGGGACCTCCCGGTACTCGATCCCCACGCTGTCCAAGGGCACGTGGCTCCTCTACGTCGGCTATTACACCGAGTTCGGTCTCACGACCGTCCAGGCGCCCGGCATGGTCAAACTGGTCAAGGGTGAGTCACTGACCGACAACCTCTCCGTCACTTACCAAGCCCCACCCAACGGCCTGGTGGAAGGGACGGTGACCATCACTGGCGCGCCAGCTGGGTTCTCGCCGCTCTTCGGCGTGGGCGGGTGCCCGACGAGCGGTGGCTCGACCACGGGATCGAGCCCATGTCCGTCTCCTGAGTACACCTTTGCTGGACCGGGCGGCGCTTATGCGCTGCTCCTCCCCGAGGGTTCCTGGGGTCTGGCCGGCTTCTATGAACTGGCCCCCTTCGGCGGGCAGTTCCTGAGCGCCATCCAGAGCGCCACGGTGAATGGTGGGGCCATCCTCCACTTGAACTTCACCGTCCCCTACGTCGCTCCGGCAACCATCACGAGCACCATCACGGTGACGAATGTTCCGGCAGGGACGACCATCGAGGCAACGGTCTTGCTCGCCTGCCCGACCATTGCGCCCTATACGGGTGGCGTCGTGCCGATCGAATGTGTAGAGGGCTTCGCAGCGCCCGGCCACGGTGCCAGCATCAATACGCTCCCGCCCGGGAAGTGGCTGCTCTATCCCGGCTACGAAACCTCGGTCACGGGCACCATCGGGACCACTCCCACCTCGGTGCGGCTCAAGAGCGGGCAGTCTAAGAACAAGAACCTTGTGATTTCCTATTCCGCATAGTCGTGAAGGCGTAAACCGCCGGTATCACCTCATGGAAGGGCCCGTCGAGGGCTGCTGGATGATGTTGAAGACCCACCGGGGAATCGGTCGGCCAATCTCTGCTGGCCTGACGATCGTGCCTGGCTCGTCGCTTCGGAGATCGACTTCGTCTCAACCTACGTCGGAGGTAGCCGGACCTGTATCAACGAGCTTGTCCAGAGCGATCAATTGGAAGCTGCTGAGGTTCGTCCGAGTGACCGAGTTCGATGGGTCGATGATCGGGTGAACCCGGCGCCTGATGGTGCGTAGCTGGCATCCCTGATCGCCGGCTCGGCGGCGCATATCCCGAACGACCACTGCTTAGTCAGCTCTCGGTCCAGGTCTCCGTCTGCTGAGCATGACGGCTCCAAGCGCAATGCAGACCAACCCAACGACCGCAGCGACGAACCCGTAAATCGTGAACACCAACAGGAAGGTAAGCACGATCAAGACGGCACCTGCCGAAATCAGTACGACGGGCATGGTCTGATCGTATGCCAGCGAAGTGGCGACGCCCGGGTGCCACAGAACACCGGGACGGAGTCGGGTCGCCCTGCGCAGGCGGTAGCCGCAGTACCCTCGATCCTTGCGTCGGGCCTTACATCCTGAGGAGTGACCAACCATGATCAGAGCCATCTTGTTTGCCATCTTCGTATTTCTTGTCGCCACCTTTCCTGCCACCTGGCTACTAATGCTCTTCTTCGGCAATGTCGGCCACCCCCTCGGCTATTGGGGAGTCCTGCCTCTAGGCATCATTGCGTCCATGCTTTTGAGCGGTTCTAGTTTCAGGGGCCTTATGGGCACGAGGTGAGAATGGCAGAAGTTCCGAGTTGGCAGGAGGCCTTCCTGGCAATCCTCAGCGATCTCAAATCCGCCGATGTTGCCCTGCCTCCGCTCGCCGGGTCTGCGGCGGGTATTGACTGCCCCTGACCGGCACATCGATGGCAGTGCTACTGGCCGCTTGAATCGGGACCTGGCCATGGCCGACACCGCACATCGGTCCGAGCGAGGCCTCGCTGAGCCGGTTGCATCAACCCCTTACGAAGCGGCAGAAGCCGCTCGAACCATGAGGGCCCTCGTGGTCGAACTTTCGGCACTGGGTGAAGGGCAACCCGGCTCCGCCGTGCCGAGAAGAACCGCACAGGAAGCGGCCATTGTTGCCTCAATCCGACCGCTCCCAAGAATGATTAGCTCATCAGAGAACTGGAAGGTCTCACTCCCACCTCCGCCGATCTGGAAGCGGACGTGGAACCCGATGGCCTGCACCCCGGCGATCCTTTTGACCTGGAATGGCGTGTAGGTCGGAGTCTGTGGATAGGCGGAAGGGTGGACTACCGCCCACTGGGTCATGCACGGTCCCAGAGCGTGCTCGAATAGCGAGCCAGATCCGATCGCTCCACAGGTGCAGACCGAACGGTCACCACGTAGGACTCATAGGAATACCTCGGGGCACCCGCCAGGAAGGACGTTGAAAATGAATCAGATGAGTAGACCCGCGGTGCCGTCTCGCTGGAGGCCTCGCCGGTGAGCACACCTGTTCCACCGATGCTTGACCCCAGACACGACGACAGTCGTGACGTGCGATCGGTGTTGTCAACCGAGTGGTAACCGCCGGTTCTCCTGGTCTTCCACCAGGTTGGGAAGTCCGCAGCCTGAAGATTCACGCCACTCGCCACCATCAGCTGGTCCGCTCCTTTCAACGGACCCGTTAGGTTGCTGGGAGCCTGGGCCTCAGGCAGGGTGCTTCGCCTTTCGGTTGAGACTGAATGCACATATCGCCATCCGACCAGGGCTGAGATGAATGCGAGGATGCCGACCCCGCCGACCACGATCAGCCACATGGGTACTTGATTAGGCGCTGGGCCGTCAGGAGGGCTGGAGTACACGATCTGAATGTCGTCACGACAGGTGGCCGACTTGACGAGTTAGCTCAGGCCCCAGCGTCGATCGAAATTCGCAGGCTGCCCGGAGAATGCCGGGACAAGGGCTTTCATTCGCCACCTCTATCGGGTTCGTCGAATGGATCGACGAACCGGGAGGGGGATTGTTCTCTCAGCCAGATGGTTCATGGCAGCGGGCTATGACCCCCTGCCCCGAACGCCGGGTCGGTGGGACACATCAGTAAGGCAAATTCTCTAGTGAGCAGTTCCGGTAATCGGGCTCAGGATCAGCCACGAACCGAACGGCCTTGATCGTTGCGTTCCCATCGAGGATGGCTCGGGCCACACGGTGCATCCCGTCCATAACACGGCCATTGGCTGCGAGGATGATCGGATACGACATGTCCACATCAGCCGCTAGCTGCATGTGTTCGACGACTCGACGAACCGTGGGCACGATCGGACCGTAACGAAACCAGTAGTCGGTGTCGACCTCGGTGATGGCATCAAGGAGTACGTCGCGAATGGGCAGATCTCCGCTCAACTGGATCAAGCGATCGACGTCCCAGGCGTCAAGACCATGCTCACTGGGCCAGAGGTTGTATTGCTTGCGCACTCTCACAGTCTTTCGTGGACCATCCCATACGGCCGGTCATGCCATGCGGAGAAGGGGAAGGATCCTACATGAGTGTTGCGAGACCTCCGAGATGCCTCGGCCCCGCTAAGGCTGAGGTACTCGGATCTGACGGGAACTAAGTGGACTCAGCCTCGATAAGGCTGAGGCCAACTCGGGAGATGTGGGCTGAGATCCAGGGCTCGATACATGCCCAGAATAAGGCATATCGCCCCTGAAGACTCGATGGCACCCCTGCCCCCAACAACACATTCGGGCGTGTGGAAAACTCAGTTGCTTGTCTCAGACATGGGACGGATGCCCTACGTCATCCCCCAGACATCAACGTCAATAGTGGACGCTGCGGTGGCCTTCAGATGTGGGGCTACGAAGTCCTATGGGAGAGTAGATGCGCCGAACACCGATCCAACACCGCTGGCATCCCCGATGGGATAGATGCCTCCGGCTGAATCAATGATCGTGTAGCCCTGGTCATCCGTCGTTGGAGCGATGCCCACAACGCGGTCGGATGGAGGCGAGGCACCGAGAGACCCGAAAAAGCCGCTGGTGCCGAAAGTAAACACTCCGCCATCATCGGCGACAAAACGGTAACCCGTTCCTGTCCCCGCCTCCATTCCGACCACGGGCCGGTTGAGTCGGATGCCGCCCGTAGAACCGAGGAAGGGAGCGTCAAAAGAGAACACCCCGCCGTCTCGAGCGACAAGCCAGTATCCGGTGGTACCCGAATCGACCGCCATTCCGACAACCGGTTGGTTGATGTGGTTTCCGCCCATCGACCCTTGGAACTGGGCATCTCCGAAACTGAAGACTCCACCATCGGAGGCGACAAGGTAGTACCCCGTGCCGTCAGGGGTGCGCGCCATGCCCACAATGGGCTTGTTCAGCGCCATGCCGCCTGTCGATCCGTAGAACTGGGCATCTCCGAAACTGAAGACTCCACCATCGGAAGCAACAAGCCAATAGCCCTTGCCGCTCGGAGTGGATGCCATCCCGACAATGGGACGATTGAGAGGGCTACCGCTCATCGACCCGAACCATCGTGCGACTCCAAATCCCAGGACCTGGCCGTCAGACGTGGCTTGCCAATAACCCTGCCCATCCGGTGAGCTGGCAAGACCAACGAACACCGGCGTTCCCGCCCCGCAATGAGGCAGCGTGACGGTGTAGGAGTTCGCAATCGGCCAGAGCGCAACGGGACTCAGGTTCTGCGCCGCAAGCCCATTCGAGCCGACATGAGCGGCAATGACGTGTTGTCCAGGCCCAAACAGAGGCGAGGACGTGTTCCAGAGCACGGTGGACGTACCGCTGGGGCCAACAGTCGC
Organism: uncultured Acidimicrobiaceae bacterium; assembly: GCA_963817005.1. Classification (GTDB taxonomy): domain Bacteria; phylum Actinomycetota; class Acidimicrobiia; order Acidimicrobiales; family RAAP-2; genus Bog-756. The sequence continues at coordinate 7,359 of CAWFMN010000004.1, read as the reverse complement.
CGTTTGGGCCCCCGTGGCGTCGGGACCGTCGTAGAGGAAGAGACTTACACTGGTGCTCTGCCCAACCGGGAAACCGGTAAACGAAAATGCGAGCTCCGGGAGCCCTGCCACACACACGCCAGTGGCGCTGTACGAGGGACCCGACGTGACGGCACCGGCAGGAGAACTCCAAGTCAGGATCGCCATACCAAGAAAACCGGCAAGTAGGGATGCTCCAGCTGTCGACATGGTCAATCGACTACGGACCATTTGCATCACCCTCCGAGATGTGGATTGCACAACCACATCTTTGCCGAGGACAGCGGGATGCGGCTAGGTGTTCTTGAACACCGGGTCCGTGGGATGGTTCGGGTCAATCCACGGCGCTACGGTGGTTTCGGCGAATGGAGCATGTATGAACGTTCGAGTTGGGGCAGCGTTTCTGTGCGTTGGGCTTGCTGCTTCGGCGTGCACCACTTCGCCATCCGCGAACAGTCGTCCGTCGTCACCACATAATGGACACACCTCAGCTTCTTCGCCGGTTGGGCCAACCACCACGCCAGCGACCATCTCCACGCTCCCGATCCCGTCGCCGACGCCCGCTTGTCCACCAGGGTGTCGCTACCCATCCAACTTTGACGCCATCACCGTCCTGGCATCGTCTGCCACCACAGTGGCGATCGTCACCGTCAATCACCCGGTCAACCATGGTGTTGCCGGGAGTATCTCGATCGACAGCGTGCTGCAAGGCAATCCAAATGGCAACGTCTATCCGCCATCGCCATATGACCTGGCGCGCGTCTTGGCCCTTGCCAAGGCAGGTACCGGCAGAAGTTACCTCGTCTTCAGCTCATTCAACCGTGGAGGCCCATGTCCTTCGGCGCTCTTCTCCTACGACCCAACCACCCGAGTTGCGACGTTCGTCCACCAATGGACCGACCTCGGCCCCAATAATCAGATTCCTCTCCCGGGGCGGATCACAACCATTCCGGCAACAATCGCTCTGGCCGCCCTACGGTCACGGCTCTACCCGACCGGAGGTGTGACATACCCCGTCGACACAGACGAATCGTTCTGCCCTGGACCCTGATTCCCCGACTATCCCTGACCGCCGGGTGGGCGGCGCTTTCGCTAACCCTCGCCCGGGGGCGGGGGTTTCCCTATGTCTGGCCATCCGGCCCGCGAGGCGCCTAACTATTTTCAATTGCCCCAGCCGGTCAGTCCAACACTTCGGCGCCGGCCAGCCCAGACCGAGGTCAAACGCCCCTGGTAGCCGGCGGGGGTGGGATTCGGACCCGTGCGCACGAAGCCCGGGCTGAGCAGAATGGTGATTCCAAAGCCCAATCCCCCGCGCCAAGGAGTCTGACATGGACGACCTTTCATCCCTTCCCCAGGCCGACCAGGACGCCATTGGCATGACGCTCACCTCGCTCCTGGCCGGGTTCCGGGAGCGCAATGTGGACAAGTTGGCAAGCGTGTACAGCGCCGACGCCGACTGGGTCAACGCATTCGGGAGTGTCAAACACGGTGCAGATGAGATCGTTACGTATCTCCGGGGCCTGTTTGCAGATGCCAACTTCAACGCAGGCACGGTGAAGGCCCCTCCAGAGACGAGCTTCCGCGTGTTGACTCCTGATGTGCTCCTGGTCAACGCCCACCTACAGGTGGAGGGTCAGAAATTGGTCGGAGGCGGCGAGATCGAAGTGCGAGACAACTACTCCCTGCGTGTTCTCCATCGTCAGCTTGATGGAACCTGGCTCATCGTGTCGGAAATGTACAACGACGCAAACCGGGACACCACATATGTGGGCCATTCGTAGTTCAAGTGACTGCTTAGCCCTGGAACCCACCAGGCGGCTTTTGGCCTGGAGGGTGGACCAGACTGCAAGCGGTCAGTGGGCCAGAGTGATGGTGCCGAGACTGTGGGATACGAATGGTCCTTGCGATCCCTGCGGTGTGGCATGAAGCGTCAGGGTGGAGTCCGTCGTGCCGCCGCCAGTTGCCCCAGCGAACTTGCCCGTCCCACCGTCGATCGTGAAGGTCCCTGTCAGCATGTAGGTCCCAGAGTTCGACGTGGATTCAGACTCACAGACGGTGCCGGTGAATGACGTATAGAGGTTGTCCCCGTTGGAAGCAACGAGGGTACTCGTTCCCGACGCAGGGCTGTTCCCCACGGTGCATAGTGGGGGCGTCGATGCCGCGGCCTGCATTCCGCTGGTGGTCCCTCGGGCAATCGGAGTCCCGTTGATCCGACCTGCTGAAGATGTGACGTTCTGTGAGGTTGAGACGATCGTCCCTACGACACGTTCTCGATACGTCTTCACCGGCCCTTTTGCTGCCTGAGCCGGGATCGCTGCCGCCCCCAGCACCAGCAGACCGACAATCGTGCAACCAAGGCAACTGAGGACCCGCTTCATCGTGACCTACTTTCCGGCGCAGCCCAAAAGAGGAGGTCCCGCATTGACGGCTGCGCACCTAAACTGGATGGGAGGGACGCCCGTCGGTCCTGATGTCCAGAGAGGCATCTCCGTCCACCAACGCTAACACCGGCGTCAGGCGTTGACATTGGCCCGGATGCGACTCTGTTTGGCTGTGTTGGTCCCGGGCGAGGACGGCCTGGTGGGGCAGCTATCTGGGACTTCGGAACCAACCTCTGGCCAACCCCCGCAGGAGTAGTGATGAGGCTTGCCTACAGCCTTGGCCCCGAGATCGGGTTTACGCCGAACCTCCGCCCGGCTAAGGCTGAGGTCTTGCATCCACAGGTTCAGGAGTCGCAGCCCCCAATACGGCTGAGGTTGGGACTCAATGCCAGCCAGAAGATGGCGAAATCGCCACTGACGACTCTCAAATTGGCACTCCTTCCCGTCGGCACTTGTGCCATGACCTCGCGTACCAGCGGCGGAGCGTCCGGGGACATCCCTGGGATGGTTGCTTCACTCCACCGATCCCACGGTGAAAGACGACACCACACGAGTTGGCAACCCGATGATGCGCCTACACCGGGACCTCTGGAGTCGGCATCGCCGAATGCCCTGACTACCAGCACACCCTCGATATTGCCGACAGATCAGAGTGGCCCGATTGAGTTGAACAGGCGCGACGCCTACAGGTTGTTCACGCAGGTGCCGCCGTCGTCATCTGAGTTGGACCCGTCCGGGCAAACGGTAGCGGTCCAGGTGACGCTGCTCAGGTCGGCACCGGTCAGGTTGGCGTTGGTGAGGTCGGCACCGGCGAGGTCGGCGTTTTGAAGAAGGGCGTTGTAGAGGACGGCACCGGTCAGGTTCGCGTTGGTGAGGTCGGCACCGGACAAATTGGCTCCGTTCAGGTTTCAGGGCGCACCGGAAAGGTTCGCGCCGCTGAGGTTGGCGCTGGACAACGTGGCCCCGTTCAGGCCGGCACTGGTCAGGTTCGCGCCGGTCAAGTTGGCGCCGGTCAGATTGGTGCCCGACAGTCCCGCGTCGGCCAGGCGGGCACCGGACAGGTCGGCGCCGGAGAGGTCGACGTTGTAAAGGATGGCGTAGTAGAGGTCGGCACCTGCCAGGTCGGCACCGGACAGGTCGGCGCCCGAGAGGACGGCCTCGTACAGTTCGGCATGGGGGCCGACGAGGTATCCGTCGATCAACTGCCAGTTCGCCGGCAGTGCCGACGGGGTGCCGGTGATGCCAACGGAACTCACGAGAGCCATGCTGGCACCGGTGAGGTTCGCTCCCGTGAGGTTGGCGTGAGCAAAGCTGGTGCTCGTGAGGTTCGTGCCAGTCAGATTTGCCCCGGTCAGATTTCGCGTCCAGGTTGGCACCGGAGAGGTTGGCATTCGTCAGGTCGGCGTCGGTGAGGATGCCGCCGACCAGGTAGACGTCGGACAAGTCGGCACCGGACAAATTGGAATCTGTCAGGTTGGCGTTATGCATGTCCGCGCCAAAGAGATTGCAGTTGGCCAAGTTGGAATAGGGAACGAAGTACGAGCACGATGTCGGCTCAACCGTGATCGTGACCTTGGCCTTCTTGGTTCTCCGCCCCCGTGGCCGCAAGCGTCAGCTTGTAGATGAAGGCCTTCTTGCCTGGGTTGGCGGGGAACGCGATGGTCTGACTGACGGCACCGTTCGAACAGTCAATCGGGCTCGGCAATCCGGCAAGGCTCTTGTTGGACGACAACGAACACGTGGTGGCATTGGCCACGGCGGCCGATACGGTGATCGAACCGCCATACATACCCACTGTCGGGTAGTTGGCGGCGAATCCCGTGACTACCGGCTTTGGAGGCTTCGGACTCGTTGCTCCCGACACGTCGGAGAAGGCCAGGAACGACAAAGCCGCTGCGAATCGCGACCGGAACGGCCAGTCCACGCTTCATGCCCACCTCACCTAAGTCATGGCCGACTCCGGTCCCCCCGAAGCTCGTGCGAAGTTTTAACACAGCATCGAGTTGCACGCTCGCGCCAAGATCGGGCTCCGCAGTCGGATTCCTCTACTCCTGCAACAGGTATGGCACCCGTCTCGGTCGGCAACAAGTGACCGACGCCCGCCGGAGGGTGAGTCCGCTTGACAGAGATGGAGCCAGTTGCTTCGGCTTAGACCAATACAACACGACGGGTAAACTCGCGAAGAGCCTCGGCTCTTGGGTCCTGATTGACTTGTGCCCGTGGTGGTGCGAGCCCTGTCAGGCTTCGGCAACACGACACGCAGAGTTCCAGCGGAACATGCAGGCGAACGGCATCCCATTCCGGTTTTTCTCAGTCGTCGTCGAGAATGCGCAGCGCCAAGCTTCGACCCGACTCGACGCTGAGCGATGGGCTGAAACCTTCGGTTTGTGCAGCGACATCGTGTTGCATTGCAATGGCGACCCGAATTCGCCACTGCGCAACCTCACTTCCCAGTTTGCAAGTGCGAATGGCAACAACTCTCCCGGTTATCCGACCTACGTCCTTGTCGATCCGACCGGCGTCGTCAGGTACTACCAAGCAGGCGCTGACCTCGATCAGTTACAAGCTGAACTAGCGGCGCTCACGGGCAAGACCCTCACCCAGACGTGGGTATTGGGCGCGCCGCCTCCGTCCCCAAGGGCCTACGTGGCGGCAGCGGTCAGGATCAGCGGCAGGTACGACGATGACTCTCCGATCGACGAGACCATCGATTTCACCACCTTTGGAACCTTTGGACCAGACTTTGCCGTCCTAGGTCCTACAGTTCTGCCGCTCAACGGCTTCACCGAGGCAATAACCACGACCAGGCCGATCGACTTCGACCCCTATACGCCGCTGAAGTTGACATTCACGCCTACCTCGCCACCAGTGGCCGTTCCCTATACACGCCTGGCAGGCCTCGGCAGCAACGTTGCTTACGTGCCCGATGACGGTATCGATCAGTCTTCGAACCCGTGGTCAGTTGATACGAGCAAGGTGCTGTATGACCAGGCAATCATCACCAGCGATGCCAACGGCGTGACGTTCGATCTCGAGTCGATTGCCAACGCGCTCCTACCCCGATCGCCCGGTCAGTACTCAACGATTTGGTTCAACGACACAATGAACAGCCCGTCTCCTGAACGATGGTCCATGGCGTACTCACTCGCAGACACGTTGATCGCTGATGTGGCGAACTCCAATATCGCCCTGCCGATCCAGACCAGAGTCGCCAAGTACTTGACCGCGGTTCTCCACCACCTTCAAGGGCGCAGCTTCAACTCAGCAGCGCTGCAGGCGCAAGCCGCAGCCAAGGCCCTCGCGAAGTCGGCCGGCGATATCGCCATCCAAGCCGATGCTTCCTGGCTGGCCTCACACCTCGCCACTCTTGCGAACCAACCGTGAGCCTTGCGAAACAAGTTCTCAGCGACCTCGCCTTCCGGAGGGCCCCATCGAGAAGGCCCCATTCTCGAGAAGCATCAACGCCGGGAATCCCACGAATCAATCCCTTGAGATCCCAGACCGAACTCGAACGTTCCGCTCAAGCTGCAGGTGACTGATTGGTCGGGTTGACCGGCACCGACGAAGTCACATGTCGGCCAGTGCTCCGGAGCCCTGTCCGGATTTGTTGTTACGCTCCGCAAAACGACGGGCAAAGGGGGAACCATGCGGAGAATCATTTCAGTAGGGGTGGGTGCCGCTCTCATTCTCGGATTGAGCGTCGCAATCTCGTCGGTAGCCTCGGCATCCACCACTACCGTGACCGTCTCCTCGGCAGACCTGGTTACCGGGTCCCCGGCGCCGGGTCAGTTCGTTGTGACCAACCAGAGCGGTGGCCTCGGAGGAGTGGGCTTGGCGTTCGGTCCGGCGACGCCTCCGCTAGGGAAGGAAGAGCCTCCAGATGACCGTGACAGGCGCAGCGGATCACTGGAGTGTCTATAACTATGACCACGAGGGCACCAAGCTTTCGGACATCGTGGCGCTCGGCTACTCGACATATTCAGACAACGCCACGACCGCCCCGATTCTGCAAATGGAGATCAACCCCGGCAACACGACGGGCACCGACGCAGGTGCGACTTACTCGACGCTCAACTTCGAGCCCTATCTCCAGACCCGCCGGTTTAACCCCGACGACCTGGCAGGCCTGGAACATCCTGTCAGGGAAAGTGTGGGGTACCCATCTGACCGCACGCCCAACAGCTCCCCCCTGTCCCTGGAGCAGTTTCGTTGCGCGACATATCCGAACGCAAAGATCATCGGCGGGTTCGGTGTGAACGTGGGTAGCGGCTGGTCGGCGATGACCGGCGACACTGATGCACTCACGATCGGTACTTCAACCCAGACCACGGTCTACAACTTCGAGCCGCCTTTCCAGGTCACTACGACATCACTACCTGGAGGAACGGTGAAGACGGCCTTCACGGCCAGCTTGACGGCCAATGGGGGAAACCCGCCGTACAAGATGGTCGATCGTGTCGGGCAACCTGCCCACCGGCCTCCACCTCCACAGGTCCACCGGGGTCATTTTGGGCAAGCCCTACAAGAGCGATAGCGGCGTTTACACCTTCACTGTGAAGGTGGTCGACAAGAAGGTCCGGGTGAAGGGCCAGCCGGCCACACAGAACACGGCCACCAAGGTGCTCTCGATAGCCATTTCGTGAGCGTTCCCGCTTGCGCATGTGGTAGGCCCGCTTATGCCTTGTACAGGGGGTTTGATCAGCTGGCCTTGAGGGGCGCCCACTGGCACCGGCTATGGGTGAGCCATCCGCCAACGTGCGGTTGCACTGACCCAAACCGGCTGCCGAGGACACGTCAGGTTCAGACTGCATGCTACTGAGCCCAAGCGACCTGACCACCTCCGTCCTCAGCCGGACTGAGGCTGAGGTTCGGAACATATGAACCGCATCCGGCATCAGCCTCACTACCGGCTGCGGTTGCGGGATGCAGGTCCAGAAGAGGCCTTGGCGATCCTGAGGAC